>NZ_CM130281.1:495000-3295326 GCF_053474885.1 Sulfitobacter sp. M13
ACATCCGTTGAAAAGGATCGGGATGAGCTGTGCCTAGGGGTGAAAGGCCAATCAAACTCGGAGATAGCTGGTTCTCTGCGAAATCTATTTAGGTAGAGCGTCATCCGAATACCCTCGGGGGTAGAGCACTGGATGGGTAATGGGGCCCCACAGGCTTACTGATCCTAACCAAACTCCGAATACCGAGGAGTACTAGATGGCAGACACACAGCGGATGCTAACGTCCGTTGTGAAGAGGGAAACAACCCTGACCTACAGCTAAGGCCCCTAATTCATGGCTAAGTGGGAAAGCAGGTGAGACGACCAAAACAACCAGGAGGTTGGCTTAGAAGCAGCCATCCTTTAAAGATAGCGTAACAGCTCACTGGTCTAAATAAGTTGTCTTGCGGCGAAGATGTAACGGGGCTCAAGCCATGAGCCGAAGCTTAGGATGCATTTAGTGCATGGTAGCAGAGCGTAGTGTGACATAGTTCCATGTGTCCTTATCCTCCTTCGGGTGGAATTGGACACAAGGAGCTTTCTGTGAAGCGGGCCTGTGAGGGATCCCGTGGAGAGATCACTAGTGAGAATGATGACATGAGTAGCGACAAAGAGTGTGAGAGACACTCTCGCCGAAAATCCAAGGGTTCCTGCTTAAAGCTAATCTGAGCAGGGTAAGCCGACCCCTAAGGCGAGGCCGAAAGGCGTAGTCGATGGGAACCAGGTTAATATTCCTGGGCCAGATGGAAGTGACGGATCTCGAAGGTAGTTCATCCTTATCGGATTGAATGGGCTGCTTAGAGGTTCCTGGAAATAGCTCCATCGTTAGATCGTACCCTAAACCGACACAGGTGGATAGGTAGAGAATACCAAGGCGCTTGAGAGAACTATGTTGAAGGAACTCGGCAAAATACCTCCGTAAGTTCGCGAGAAGGAGGCCCGGTCTGTACGCAAGTACGGGCTGGGGGCACAAACCAGGGGGTGGCGACTGTTTATTAAAAACACAGGGCTCTGCGAAGTCGTAAGACGACGTATAGGGTCTGACGCCTGCCCGGTGCCTGAAGGTTAAAAGGAGGGGTGAGAGCTCTGAATTGAAGCCCAGGTAAACGGCGGCCGTAACTATAACGGTCCTAAGGTAGCGAAATTCCTTGTCGGGTAAGTTCCGACCTGCACGAATGGCGTAACGACTTCCCCGCTGTCTCCAACATAGACTCAGCGAAATTGAATTACCGGTCAAGATGCCGGTTACCCGCGGTTAGACGGAAAGACCCCGTGCACCTTTACTACACAACTTCACACTGGCATTAGGCCGAACATGTGCAGGATAGGTGGTGGGCTTTGAAGCGTGAACGCCAGTTTGCGTGGAGCCTCCCTTGAGATACCACCCTTGTTCTGCTTGATGTCTAACCGCGGTCCGTTATCCGGATCCGGGACCCTGTGTGGTGGGTAGTTTGACTGGGGCGGTCGCCTCCTAAATCGTAACGGAGGCGCGCGAAGGTTGGCTCAGAGCGGTCGGAAATCGCTCGTTGAGTGCAATGGCAGAAGCCAGCCTGACTGCGAGACTGACAAGTCGAGCAGAGTCGAAAGACGGCCATAGTGATCCGGTGGTCCCAAGTGGGAGGGCCATCGCTCAACGGATAAAAGGTACGCCGGGGATAACAGGCTGATACTGCCCAAGAGTCCATATCGACGGCAGTGTTTGGCACCTCGATGTCGGCTCATCTCATCCTGGGGCTGGAGCAGGTCCCAAGGGTACGGCTGTTCGCCGTTTAAAGAGGTACGTGAGCTGGGTTTAGAACGTCGTGAGACAGTTCGGTCCCTATCTTCCGTGGGTGTAGGATACTTGAGAGGAGTTGCCCCTAGTACGAGAGGACCGGGGTGAACGATCCACTGGTGGACCAGTTGTTATGCCAATAGCAGTGCTGGGTAGCTATGATCGGACAGGATAACCGCTGAAGGCATCTAAGCGGGAAGCCCCCCTCAAAACAAGGTATCCCTGAGAGCCGAGGTAGACCACCTCGTCGATAGGCCAGAGATGTAAGCGTAGTAATACGTTCAGTTGACTGGTACTAATTGCTCGATAGGCTTGATTTGATCCAGTAGAAGAAAGACTAATCTACTGAGACAAAAGCATACACATACAATCAGTTGTACTGACTTGGACATTTAGAGGTTTTACTCGGTTTGGTGGTCATAGCGTAAGCAAAACACCCGATCCCATCCCGAACTCGGCAGTTAAGTGCTACTGCGCCAATGGTACTGCGTCTTAAGACGTGGGAGAGTAGGTCACCGCCAAACCTAGCAAAACCTCTAAATAACGTATCTCTCTGCGATGACAATTAATAAGCCAATACATACTCATTGGCACCCGGCGCGGGATGGAGCAGCCCGGTAGCTCGTCAGGCTCATAACCTGAAGGTCGTAGGTTCAAATCCTACTCCCGCAACCAACTTTAGCGAACTTTCGCATTCAACAAGGCCCGCATCACCTGCGGGCCTTGTTGCGTTTAGCATCTCCAATAGCTTGCCACGCAGCTCAAGCGCATGATGCTTCGCTTCTGCGTCCCAGGTGACCACCACTGTATCAACCCATTGATGTAGCTCGTCGCTCGCACGACCCGAGACAGCCTCATCTGAAAGAGTGGCCGCCAGGTCGTCAATTTGGGCACGGTAAAAGACAGGGAGGTCCTCCGGCAATGTGACCGGGGTAGGCTTGATGGCCTTGCGTTTCACTTCTGCGGCTTTGAGGTCGGCTTCCAGTGATTTCAAGCGTGCAGTCAAAGAGGTTGGCGCATCGCCATCTTCAACGGAACGCACAATGTTCGCGATCTTGGTCTTCAACTCGTGAATGGTTTTGTCGTGCAGTTTGAGCACTTGACCGTTCTCTTCTGCTTCCGCCTTTTTGCGCGCCAGAAAGTTCTCCCGAAACTCTGCATAGGCCTCATCTTGCATCAGGCCAAACTTGAGGCCAGACAGGATCGAGGTCGCCGCGTCTGCTTCTTTCAGTCCGCGCATACCGGTGCAGATTGACGCGCCTTTCTCTTTGGCGTTGGCGCAGTAGTAACGGCGAGCTTTGCCACTGCCTGCCACGGTAAGATTACCCCCGCACTGGCCGCAGCTCATCAACCCAGACAAAAGATATTTGCGTCGCCGAAACGATTGACCGACCGACAGGCCTTTCTTGTCCGTTGCTGGTTTTACCATGCGCACCTTCTTGTGCTCGCTCTGCAAAGCCTTGACGGCGTCCCACATATCTTGGTCGACGATCCGTAGGTCAGGCACCTCCTGAACGTCCCAATCCTCGCAAGGGTTAAGACGCGAGACCCGTTTGCCGGTCTCAGGGTGTTTGGAATAGCGTAGTCGGTTCCAGACGCGACGCCCGATATAAAGCTCATTATTCAAGATGCCGGTGCCACGCGTTGGATTGCCATTGATCGTGTTTTGCTTCCAGTGGCCGCTGGTAGCGCGTTTGGTGTTGGCGGCAGGAGAGGGGATGCCGTCTGCGTTGAGTTGTGCCGCGATCTTGAGGGGTGACAAGCCGGATGCGTATTCCGTGAAGATGCGGCGCACGATAGTAGCTTCATTGTCGTCAATACTGACGTGGCCTTTCTGGACCAGACCGTCTTGCCCGATGCGGGGGGCATAACCGTAAGATTTGCCGCCTGCGCTTTGACCCCGTTCAAACTTTCCGCGCAGGCCGCGCCGTGTTTTAAGGGCGAGGTCTTCAAGAAATATCTGCGCCATCGTGGACATAATGCCGATGTCGAGCAGGCCGAGTTTGCCTTTGCCCAACTGGTGTAGCTCAATGTCTGCGAAGGTCGCAGCCTTGTAGAAGTTCGAGGCCCGTTCAAGATCACGCCCAAGGCGGTCGACGTGTTCGAACAGAACGATGTCAAATGAGCGTGCGTGAACTGCGTCGAGCAGCGCCTGAAATCCAGGGCGGTCCCGTAGGGCACCAGACATCCCGGCGTCGGCGTATTCTTTGACGACCTCATAGCCGTTGCGTTCTGCGTATTTACGGCATTCGCTGAACTGATCGTCAACAGACTTCGGGTTCTGCATATCCGAGGAGTAGCGGGCATAGATTGCCACGCGAGGTTTGACCGTCATTTAGAATCTCCTTGGCCCGCAAATCTGGGTCGCCTTTGTTTGGAATACAATCCAAAATTGAAAAGATTGTGGAAAGGCTGCCATAATCTGGCCGAAATCTTAACTATTATCCAAATCACTGCGCTTGGTGTTTCTTCCTTCGTTCTGCCCTCTTCGGTGGCCCGCTTGGCGGCAACTTCAGCTATCAGGTCGATCAGATTTGTGAGGGTCATTCGCTTCTCCTTCGGTTGTGAACACACAAAACCAACAACACGACGAGACACGGTGGCCCTTAAGGGTTGATCGTCTACGCCCGCACAGAGATGATCTGTGCGGGCGTCTCTTTATGGGCAGCGCACTGACATCTGTAGCAGCAGAAGGGTCGCCAGCGCGCCTGATGCGGGGTGTCTAAACCCGCATGTTCGGTCAGGCTGCTGCGCGCAGCCCCTGAAGGGCCTTCTCGGCACGAAGCAGATCGTGCACAGCCGAAAGCGTTACGTAGAGCTCAACTAGCACTCCCAGTGCGTTGGTTAGCCGATCGGCTTCCGGCGTCATCCGCTCCTCTCCCCAATCCTGCGTATCGGACACGTTCTCCGCGCTGTGATCGTAATGCGTATCGACATAGGTTCCTTCAATGATCTCGGCATCAAGCACGCCCACAAGATCGTGCAGCTTTGCGAGAACGCCTTTGTCGAAGATCGCCCCACGCTGAAGAAGCGCCGCGAGCTCTTGCGCCATGCGTTTTGGCCTTGGCGAAATGAGGTCGAGGACATCCTGTTCAATGCCTGTCGCAGCGGCGCGCGCAAGCGGGTAGCAGGCCGCTGCCATTGGGGTAACTTCTGTGCCTGATGTGAACGGTAGTTCCATAGTCTTTATCCTTTGATATTTGGGGTGCGGGGTCGCTCGAAGGCGCGGTTCCCAAAAGGAAACCGCGAACTACGCGCGACTATCGTGCCCGGTCTTCGCGGCGTTCTCCTTGCGCGGCTGCCCGTATATCAGCGTCGGCTTGTAGTCGTGCCTGCACGGCATTCATCCGCTTGATAAGTGGCGGGTCCAGACGACCGATGAGTGTTCCGCTATCGTCGTCGTCATCAAAACCAGAATGATTAACGCTGACGATGATCCGACGCGCGCAGACAAAGCGCGACGGCCGCTTCAGGCCAGCTGCGTGGCAGGACGCCAACTCCCCGACCCTCACCTCGTAACCGCGGTTCGCATTGGTAGGTGCTGACGTGCCGTAGGCAAGTTCGATGAAGCAGGTCCCGCCTTTGGTAAACACGTCGAGAACTAAGCAGGGGCGACGTTTGGGCCGCGTGTCCGTGGAGGCATCGTATTCGTCGTCCGCGAGAGGATACCGGAACAAGACGACATCGCCGCGTTCGACAAGGTTCTGCCATTCGAAGGCGGGCACGAATGGTTTGGGGAATTGATACATCTGGGGTTGCGTATTCCGGTGCATCCGGCCGGTCATTCCGACAACATCCGGCCACCTAAACCGGTGTATCCGGCCGCCCTTGTTTAGCGGCTGCGAGGCCTGAGTTTTTGGTTAACCGTTTTGGGCGCTTTCGTCACCTGTTTTGAGTTTGGTTTTTCGCATGCTCTGGCCGTCGAGTTCGACGCGATATGCGTTGTGTACGAGACGGTCGAGAATGGCATCTGCGAAGGTAGGTTCACCGATCACGTCATGCCAGGCGTCGATGGGCAATTGGCTGGTGATCAGCGTTGATCCGGCTTCATATCTGTCTTCGACGATCTCCATCAGGTCGCGCCGCTGGCTGGCGTTGAGACGGTCTGGGCCCCAATCGTCCAAGATCAGCAGCCGGGTTTTGGTGAGGGCTTTGAACAGGCGTGGGAAGCGTCCGTCGCCATGGGCCAGCTCCAACTCGTCAAAGAGACGCGGCATACGTTTGTAGAGCACGGTGACGCCGTCCCTACATGCGGCTTGCGCGAGCGCACAAGCCAACCACGTTTTGCCCACGCCGCAGGGGCCCGTGATCATCAGGTTACGACGGTCTTTGATCCAGCGCCCGGTCAACATCTGCTGGAACACGGCTTTGTCGAGACCGCGCCGGGATTTGTAATCAATGTCCTCGGGCGATGCGCCGACGTGGCGCAATTTTGCGGTGCGCATGCGGCTTTCAAAGCGTTTGGTTTCTCGGCTCGCGCTCTCACGGTCGACGAGCAGCCCCAGCCATTCGGCATGGCTGAGCGCGGCTGCACCGTCCTGTATTTGCATCTCAGCAAAGGCTTCCGCCATGCCGTCGAGCCTGAGTGATTTGAGCTGATCCAAGGTTGGATGATCAAGCATATCTTGTCCTCTTCAGTGGAAGTAATCCGCACCACGGATATTGGGGTGAGTGATCGCGGGGCCGTCCGTGGTGGGGTCGCGGCGCTTGCGATCCAGACCATTCTTTAGAATGGAATGTAGCGATGAGTAGGAATGGGCGTTGATCTCAAGCGCCCGGGCGCAGGCGGCATCCAGGCGATCATGACCAAAGGCTTTGGCGAGTTTGATGACGCCAAGACAGCTGCGATACCCTTGCTCGGGGTGCCGCCTTTTGCGCATGACCACATCAACAAAGATCTCAACGTTTGGGCCGATGCGGACGGCTTGCCTGCGAATGCGCTCAGGCGTCCAGTCATCACGGAACCGATGATGCGCAGGCATGTGATCTCGGTGCGTCGAGTGCTGGCGGTTGCCGGAGGTGCGGGCGTGAGAGGCCACGCGTTGCCCCTTAAAATATACCTCTACGGTGCGTGCGGTAATCCGGGCCCACAGTTTTTGCTTCAGTAACTGATGTGGCACTGAGTAATAATGGCGGCCAATATCGACGTGGTAATCAAGGCCAGCACGGCACTGCTTCCACTCGGCATAAACGTATGGGGCAACGGGCAGCGCCTTCAGCGCAGGGCGATCCAGGCGTTCAAAAAGATCACGACGGCTGGCCCCAAGATGGCGAGTCACCTTGCCATTGAGTTGATCCAGCAATGGCCGGATGGCCGCGTTCACCTCATCAAGGCCAAAGAAGCGCTGATTACGCAACCGCGCCAAAATCCAGCGCTCGGCCAGCAAGACAGCGCCTTCAACCTTGGCCTTGTCTTTGGGTTTGTGTGGGCGGGCCGGAATAATAGCTGTGTCATAGTGACTGGCCATATCCGCATAGGTGCGATTGATGGCTGGGTCATAAAAACAGGCCCTGGTGACGCCTGCCTTGAGGTTGTCCGGGATCAACTGCGCAGGTACGCCGCCGACGAACTCAAAGGCACGCACATGGCTCGATATCCAGTCCGGCAGGCTCTGCGTCCACGTCGCTTCAATATAGGTGTAATTGGACGCGCCCAACGTTGCGACAAAGATCTGCGCTGTGCGCACCTCGCCGGTTTTGGGACAGACAACATCCACGGTGTGGCCGGCATAGTCGACAAACAGGCGCTCGCCAGCAGGGTGACGTTGACGCATCACCGGCGACAGCTTGCCTTCCCAACGCGTATAGAGTTCGCAGTATCTGCTGTAGCCGTATCCATCCGGATAAACCCCGCGATACTCTTCCCACAGCAGTGAAAGCGTCACACCCTTGCGCCGTAACTCTGCGTGCACGTAGGCCCAGTCCGGTTGAGCAACGCTGCCACGCACTTCGCCAGGGCTATAGGGAAACAGCCGCTGCTCGAGGTCTGCATCAGACAAGGCGTCTGGCAGAGGCCAACTCAAGCCTTCAACATCGGCGCGCCGAAAATACTCCGATATCGTCGCGCGGCCCACCGACAGGCTTTGCGCAACACGGCGTCCTGAAAATCCATCTGATCGAAGCCGCAAAGCTTCCCGTATCTTCCGCATTGGCAATCTCTTCATTGGGCTCTCTCTCATTCAAATGAACGCCAGAGTAGCCCTGCTACAGATCGCCTCGCAGTCGCTTAAATCGTGTCAAAATAGGGGTGGCCGGATGCCCCGGAATCCATGGCCGGATCAAATCGGTATGGGTGGCCGGATGCTATCGGTACAGGTGGCCGGATCACCCCGGAATACGCATGGGGTCTCCTGTGATGCGATTGAAAATCGACACCAGCTTTGGAGACCTAAAATGGCTCCAGTTTTGCTGCGCGTCACAAAGACCGCGCAGCAAAATTGGAGACAAAATCCGGGAGAGCGGCGAGAGGGAAGCCCTCTCGTCAAAAAAATCCCTAAGGGGGTTTGAATGGGCGGAAAGCAGACATTCGCTGCGGTTGCGAAGTATAGACCCAGCGTTTTAGAAAGCAGACGTTCGGCAGCACGTTGCACTTTCAATCGCAGCGAAGGCTCGGTTTAAGCCCAATCTTGCCAAAGTGCGGGGATGCATCTGAGTAAAATTCGTTACCGCATACGTGCTCACTCGCCATGGACAAATGCGGCTTATCTACCGGGACGCAGACCCCGATTACCACGCTTTCTGGCGGGTAGCGAAGCACGACCGCTCTTGTGCCAAGAGCGCATAATACCCTTAGCAACATATCATTCGATGAATGGCAGCGCTTTGATAAGCGTTTCGTACTCATCAGTAATATCAGCGGTTTCTATCATGCGCTCCGCCTCGATGGCTATCAACGGAATGCCATCTACAGGTATCTTTGCGGTGCTTTTTGCCGTAACTGTTAGATGTGCCGTTATCTGACGATAAGGAAGATAGATAGTGCAGTTTGCATTGTTCGGGGTTGATTGGACAATCGGCTTATTACATTTGAAAAAATGGGGTGGAACCTCATACCCATCAATCTTTGGACCGCTATCGAAGAGATAGAAAGGATTGGCTTGCCCAATCCACTCATGTATCAAGACTTTGTACTGCATGCCTGAGATATTTTCGATACCGGTTTCGACATGATTTTTAAGGAAAAATTCACGCCGATCTTTCCAGCTAACGTGGCTAACCAAAAACAATGCCCCCATCACCTTGGTTGTCGAGAGGTCTTTTACCAGAGCAGGATTATACGTGAGATGCATTACTTTTCTTGATGGATGTTTATCTCCATTACCCCACCTGCAAATTCGAAAATAATATGGACCAACCTGCGCGATGGCACCATCTGGACCGTAACTCTGGGCCTCGGTTACCGGAGTATCACCTTCGCACCATTTCGCGCTTGGGTCATAGGGTGGTGCTGGCCTGTATGGACTCGCATCGGTCGCAGCAGATGCCAGAACTGAAATCATTCCGAAAGCGAGTAATCTCTTGGTCAGCTCCATTCGAAATGCCTCAATGTATTTACGGCTTGCAGTTATAAACTACAGATGACCGATCAAATTTCAAACACCAAGATCCGTCACGTTCAAGGGTATGTTTTCACTGGACACTGCCCTTCAAGCGCATAGCCTGTTTCCGGAAGTTCCCAACGTCTATTGGGAAGCCTAATTGAGCAGTCGGAGTACACAGTTGAAACTGAACCTAAAGAAGGTACGCGGCGAGCACGGTATCAATGATGACCTCATTCTGAGCTACAATACGCAGCAAGCGGCATTTGCGGCAAGCCAACAGGACATGTTCGCAAATATCGAACAAGCGATTTCAAAAACGGATGAGCGAGGTAAGATGCCTCTCTGGGATGGTTACGATCAGATACCTAACTACGCAACAAGCACGGGCCCAGCATCAAAGCGTAAAATCTCCCAGGTAAGGACAGGTCGTGGGATCTGCCAGTTCTATGCCTGGCTTGCGGCGCAGAAGAAGCCGGAAACGATCCTGGAATTCGGCGCAGCTTTCGGTGCGAGCGGTATGTATTGGCTGGCAGGCCTCGCCGTCTCAGGAAAAGGTCAGCTGGTCAGCTTCGAGCCAAACGAATTGTGGTGTTCTATCGCACGTGAGAACTTTAAGTTAATCAGCGACCAATTCCTGCTCACAGCAGGGACATTCGAAGATAACTTGGCGTTGGTTTCCCCCAAAGCAACGATCACCTTGATAGACGCCATTCATACAAAATCTGTGGTGATGGCTCAATTCGAGTTGGTAAAGCAGGTCAGTCAGTCAGGATCTTTGGTGATCTTTGACGATCTGCGGTTCTCCGACGATATGTGGGCTTGCTGGCAAGAGGTTGCCGGGGCACCTGATATCTCATCGGCGTGGCAAATCGGCGATCGGGTCGGGATTGTAGAACTGACTTAGAATTTCGATCAGCAGAACCGTTGAAACCTACAACGAATTGCGGCTACGTCCGCATATCAGGTCTCAACACCCGTGAATGCTGCATATTTTGTCAATGTCTGCTTTTGGGAAGCTGCATCGCAGCAACCTAATCTACGGCAAATGTCCGCTAAGGGCCGATACCAACAATTGCCGATTGACCGTCGGAGACGCCAGACAGGGTGCAGGGACAGACGGCGAGTGGTCCTTGCCTTGGAGTGTCCAGAGAGGTAAGTCCCATCTTTGGTCCCAGACGGAAAGGCTGCCAGGGGGTGCAGGGGGAGTGGCGAACGACGACCCTGCGAGTGGGGATGAAAGGGGTGGGCGAAACCTCCCTTTCTCGGGCTGAAAGCCCCTTGAGGGTTTGGGAGAGTTGGACGTCTCCCAAGGTCGCCGCAGGCGGCCAGGGTCCAGGGGGCTTCCCCCTGGCGAATGCGTAGCTCGCACGTAGAACCGAAGGGCCGGAGTGCGAGCTACTTAGTGAGTAAACGACTGACGCATTCAGTTGCACTTGATGCATCTTCAACCGAGCTACGGACGTCACTGAATGTGATATTTCGAATAGCGCTAAGCAAATTTGCAGCAGATGTCATTCAGATCTGTGCCGGTTTACAGTTAATCGCGAAAATTCATATGGGAAATAATATCAACTCAGTTGCATTACCCTTAATTCAATATTCTTGATTCCTTCCTCCATCTTCTCGATAAGAGGGCGAATGTTTTCGAAGTTTCGCTTGCCTACTGTCTTTTGCATCCTAGCCGAGCCACTCTTCAACGTTCCTTGGGCAGTCCGCAACAGTTTCAAATCGCGTGATTTGGAAACTGTGGAAATCGGACCAAAAAACACATTCGCAGATTCTACGTCTATGACCAGGCCAATCCGTGCTGAATCCTCCAAACTCCTGTAGAGAATTCCGAAGTCGCCATTTGTCAAAGCAACATAGCTAACCATTACGCGAATCAACCAATCGCCGGTCTTCTCGCGATCGAATTTCTTCAGCGCGCGCGCGAAATGCATGGCCCACATGTACGATGTTATTGATTGGGCTAATAACGAAACTTTGTCAGGGTTTCCAGCACCAGAAATCGCTCGGCTTTGCATCGACCTGCAATCCCCAATCTTCGAATGGAATTCAGATCTATGCATATCAGAAAATGCCGGGCTATTTGCTACTTTCTGGCAAACTTCAATGGCCTCGCCAAAGCGATATCCAGTTTTTCGCTCCGCATAGAACCAAGCCCGCATCATAAGGACATCTTGATACCCGAAACTCTCAGCAGATTGGAATAGTTCCCTTGCTTTAGAATAATCTGGTTGAGATGATTGAACGTATGACTGACCTAAGACGGAAGAGAACTTAGGGTTGACCCGAATTGTGTCAGTTTGACTAAGTTGATTGACCTCAGAGATAATTTGATCAAACTTATGAGCGCGTAAAAGCTGCTCAAATTCGAGAATCTTAGCAGCTTCACGGGGCGTAGACTTGGCCACATCCGCTCTAAAGTGCTCTACTGCTCTTTTTACAGCCGGGTAGAACCCCAACCGCTGTGAAGCTGTGCGGACAAAATTAAGCGCAGAAGGTGAAAGGCTGTATCCCGTCGAGCCGTCGTCGTCGGTAGAGATCTTTAGAAATATGCTTGCAGTCTCGTTAATGCCAGAACGGACTTGTTCCGAAGATGCGTTAGTAATTGCACGTATTGCATCGAATCCAAGTTTACCGTTATACTCCATAAGCGCGGCAAGGATTTGACGACTTCGCCCATCGGACCCATTTAGCTTTTCATATTCGCGCTGGTATAGATATTTTCTTGCCCCGTCTCCGCCCTTTTCATTGAAATCCCTAAGCGCCTGTTGGTACGAACTGCTATTCATGCGCAAACCCACTATGGTTTCCACCAGTAGTGGAAGGCACGACGTTTCCTGTGCAATACATTCGATCATTTCTTCATCGGGCATCGATGTATTAAAAAGTTTACAGCATTCTTCTAAGAATGCCGGGAGTTCAGCTCTCCGATCCAGACCAGGCACTGGGATAGCTGAGTTTTTGGCGTAAGAAGCATCATTTCGGAGAGTGTATATTATTTTGACTTTCTTATTCGCTTGACTGCACAATAAGAAAAGGTCTTCTTCTCCTGTGTCATGCCCACTTCTGCTAAGTGAATCAATGTCATCTATCACAAGTAAGCCATTGAACTGGTCGAACAGATTACCTATTTTTTCGATAAGCGCCCCTACATGAAGACCCTCGACTTCATCCTTTGAGTATCCACCTATGTTCAGAAGAATTGTGCGATATAGACCTTCTGAATCGTTAAACTGACGCAGCATAAAGTTTTGCTCAGTTCCTGTGCTTGGATTTAGCTCCGTTTCTTTTGCGGATACGAATAATGCAAAATCCAAGTGTTCCCAGTTTTGCAGCATTATACCTTGCCAGTTCAAAGCTACCTGGTCCAAAAACTCATACGCCAAGGTGCTTTTTCCCGAGCCTCCAGCGCCTGATAGATAAATTCTGGGCTTTCGATCGGAGACGAACCAATTCCAAAGGTTGAACGCAAGATCAGTTCTCCCAATAAAATTTGGCAATGTCGAAGGTGACGGAGGGGACGAATACTGAATTCCTGATACATACCCCTCAGATTCCGTAAACGGATCACTTCGCTGAGAAAACGCAAGTGGAAGGTGATGGCTCTCGGCATTTTTTGTTTCATGGCGCTCTCTTATATATAGAGTGGCCTTTTTGATTTGATGGTAATCTCTATTGGCCCTAACTGGCGTTACAGATTTGCGTTTGGGAACGAGCACTGCAGAAATATTTGTTCGTTCACCGGAAACCATCACGCTATAGCTTTTACGAATGAGCTCTATTTGCACGCCGAACAAGTCTGTCAGCAGCGCATTGTATTTTTCGATATCAAACTGGCCATGCACACCGACTGGTCGGAAGTCTTCATTTCGCACACCAAATACAACAATCCCACCGTAGGTGTTGTAGAGCGATATAAAGAGCTTCAACAATCCAGAACGATAATCGGAATCGCTTGCTGATGGAAAATTCTCTTTGTAATCAAGTAAAACGTTTTCTTGAAGAAGGAACTGTTCGTTCTTAAGATCGTAAATAGCGCCAAAAATTTTATCAAATTCGTTGGGAAGGCTTTGCGATGATACTGCATCAATTAGAGCTGAAGACTCCGTTTTCATAACCTTTTCTCTCCCAAGTTTACTGAGAATTAAGTAGTATAGTCTCCAAGGGCAGTCAACTTCTGGTATGAGTCAGATCGACCATAGGTTGAATAATCTTGTGATAAGTCGATTATGGACCGTTTCTCGTAGTCCCGTACTCCCTATTTTTCATAGACCGATGCGTCCACGGTGTTTCCAAAACCGAAGTTTTTTAATGTTTAAGTCGGCTATCTCTAAGGGGTGTCCTTTCACCTGAAACTAATGGTCGCTTAAACTACGGTGCCAAAATTTGCGCTCCCATTTTCTCATCTCCACCACCAAGGAGATGAAAGATGGACGGTTCACAATTTCACACCCGCTACCCGGTCGTGCTGCGGTTCGAGGGTATCGGGCCTGAGAACCTCGCTGGATACGAAAAGCACCGTAAGCGGGTCGGGGGCGACACCGGTCACATTCTGGAGCACCCGCCGGCCCCAAATCGCCGTCTGATTGGATCCGAAAACTGGGCGTCTGAAGCTTTAGCTGAGATTGCCGAAATAAAGGCACAGAACTTTGCGGCCGAACTTGAGGCGCTCGAACGGCGTAACCGCAAGAAGGACATTCAGAAGCGGCTGGCGGAAGGACCGCATAACCCTTGGCGTCCTACGCGGCACGGTCCAATGCGTGAGGTGATTTTGACGGCCAACAAAGAGTGGTTCGATGCTGACCCTGCAGCAGTCTTTGACGAAGGTGCCGAAAACAACCAAAGGATTGCGGATTTCGAGCTGTTGTCGATTGCTTGGCTGAAAGAACAGTTTGGCGATGACGTCATTCACGCACGCGCAGACCTTGATGAAGAAGCTTATCACATCCACGCCATAATCATGCCGCGAGTCTGCGTGGAGATGATGCGCACGGACAAGGCAACGGGCGAGAAGAAAGTCATCGCGACCCGGAAGATGCTTCAACCATCAAAGTTCGACGTAATAGAAGACTACGAGCACGCTCAGGATAGCGTCGGCGCGTGGTTTTCTGAGATCGGTCTGGAACGCGGTGAAAAGCGCAAGGAGGCGTTCCGCCAAGCTGTCGCCAAAGGTGAAACGCCGCCGCCAAAACGGATGCATACAAAAACGAGGGACTGGCGGCGCAAGAAGGATAGTGAACTAGCCAAGCGTGAGCATGATCTTGATGCTCGAACTGACGCGGTCGAAGAAAAGTCGGCGGAGGCGGACGCCATTATCGAAATAACCGAAGCCATCGCGGACGGCGTTGTTGATCCCTCGGCTGATGGAACAGCCGCAATCGCACCGGTGAAGGGTCGCGAGAATGACCCAGCTTTCCTGAGAGCACAAAACAAAGCGAGGCAATCGCCCACGGGCGCAGCGCGCGTTGCGAAAGCCTTCCGCCGCGGATGGGGCGCAATGTTCAAGAAAGCGCGCACGGACGCCTTTGAGCGGGTTTCGGATGAGTTCCGCGCTGCCAACCGAACGTTAGAGGAGGCGACATCAATGCTGGCGAAGATCGGGGCCACTCTCGGCGATGGCTTCACCGGAAATGTAGGCGCGCTCTCGGAACTTGCTCAGCGACTCAAGAAGGCAGTTATCGCGGGAAATCTTTCACACGAAAGAGCCGAAAAAAGAAGTGTAAGCAAAGACAATAGTTTAGGAGATTGACCGATTTTTTGTTGCCGTAAAAGTCACCGCATCCCGATTTGCTATCCCATCTTTTTTTTACGTAGCCCAGACATTCCGCCCGGGCCTAAACTTACTAAGACAAAGGATTATTAGATGAAAAACCGCATGCAAGGAAAGCCTTCCAAAACCGCCCGCAAGAAGCGCGCTGAAGTGCCAATGAGCGCAGCGATGCAAGCCGCGATGTTCAAGGTCGCAAACGTCGCCGCGAACTTGTCCAGAAAAGACGAAGCTGCCCAACAAGCTGCGCGTAAAGCGATTACAGACACTATCGAGGAATGGATCGCCTTCCTGACGGAAAGTGAACCAGAAGCAGTCGATCAGTTCTACTATGAGGTTTGTATGATGGCCTCTGTCGGCAACCGCCGCCGTATTTCCAAACACGCGCTTATGCCCGCAGGTATCGTCGAGCAAGTTGAGGACGATTTGAAAACGCAGAAGGAAGAAGCTGAACGAGCCGCGGCTAAAAAGCAGGTCGTGGAAAACGGCAAAGAGGCTGGCGAGCAAGTTCCGGCTTAAGCTCAGCGGCAAACCTCAAGATTAGTTCGCCAAAGTCCAAATCCCCCTCCCGCAACCAAACTTAACACACAAGCCGCGTCCGAATAGGATGCGGCTTTTTTGCTGTCCGCAAAGCTCAACAATCCCAACAACTTACCCTCCAGCAGCGCCGTATGGCCACGCTCCGCATCGTGACGGATTGTAATGCTGTCGATAAGCGCGCCGAGGACTTCAGACGCGCGATGCACAACATCCGGGTCGTTAAGGATGTCGGAGATGTCGTCAATCGCCGCGCGGTGGAGTGCTGCTAAGTCCGGTGTGATCTCAATAGGATCCTGAGCCTGAGTAGCCAGATCCGCCTCAATCTTTTTTATAAAACGATGTCCAAAGAACCTCTACTATGGACGCCCCCCTCTCGTGGGGACAAAATTTAAAACGGACGCTAAATGACGGATCTGGAATCGCGACAGATCGAAGTTCCATCCTGTTTTCAGGCCGATGACCGGCAAGCGTGGTGCAAAGCTGCGAATGCCATACCTCAACTTCCAGACTGAATCCGGACCTATAAGCAAAACTCTGCCGGGGTCCAATCACGGTGAGAACCAACGGTGGAACCTTCGCCATATCTGGAGGTTATCAACCCAGATGCCGCAGCACCGAACAGGGTGACAGCAGATCAACTGCTACGCGGCTAGTGAGGAGAATAACGATGAAAACGTCTTTTACAAAATTTACAATGGTATCTTCCCTGGCGCTGGCCGCCGTTCTGCCTGTATCGGCGATGGCGATGGATGCAAGCGCCGCAACCGATCTGAACATCCGCAGCGGCCCTGCCAATAACTACACCATTCTGGGTGTCATCCCTGGTGGCGAAGCAGCGACGCTCGACGGTTGTGTCGCAGACGGCACGTGGTGCAAAGTCTCATATGATGGCGTTGAGGGTTGGTCCTACGCGCCCTACCTGACTGTTTCAGCCGAAGAAGAGGCTTATGTGGTAACGGAACGTCCTGCGGCAGTGGAAGTCACCACAGTGACGTACGAGGACACCGGTGAAACTCTGAAAGATGAGCGCCAAGGTGCGACAGCTGGCGCAGTGATCGGTTCGCTCGCGGCATATGCTGCTGGCGGTCCCGTGGGCGGCATCATCGCAGGCGGTATCCTCGGGGGCGCGGCCGGTTCGGCAGCAGTTGAACCCACTGTAGAGACGGTGACATATATCGAAAGCAACCCGGTAGAGACAGTTTACCTTGACGGTGAAGTCGCGGTCGGTGCCGGCGTACCTCAGGACGTCGTCCTATACGAAATTCCTTCGCAGTCGGAATACCGTTACGTTGACATCAATGGCCAGACGGTCATCGTAAACCCTGAAACCAATGCGATCGTAAGCGTTATCCGCTAATAGCTGGATCTAGGACTTTAGGGAGGCCCGGCAGTTGCCGGGCCTTTTTACGTTGCCAGCCAAGATGTCCCGAGGGGCGGTTGCCCTTTGTTAAGCTAAGGTGGTTCGGTGGCAGAGCATTTGGTCACTATGTTGCCGCGTTAGCGTGATAGGCCGCGCATATACAAGCTGGACTTGCTACGATTTCGCGCCGTCATTTAAATTTCTGAGGCCCACCGTTCGCCCAATGGCGACAAGGGTAGCGCATCCCGAATTGGGCTGTGCCTGCTTGACCTCTCGGCGTGCGGCACATTCCAAAAATCCCAGAAAGCGCGTTTCCAATCCCATCTCAAGCACAATGCGACGAAAGGCAGGCAGAAACTAAGTGCGTAAGAGGAGATCGGGGAATGAAAAACCGTAAATGATTTTTCTAGGTAACTTGCTTATCGGGGATAAGTGGTGCCCAGGAGAGGCATTTCTTTACACAACTAATTTCTTCCGTGGCTGAGTGTATCTACCCACATTCACTACAGAAAACGCTTCTTCCAGTTAGGGAAAGAAGCTGGTTGGGAAAGAGGCCCCTGTGGGGCAGTTTGTGGGGCATTATGATTGATACCAAAAACAAATGCGTGGACGGTGTGAAGCGTCGCGGCCGAGGTTTCTGGATGCGTATTCGTGTGCCAATAAAGTTCGCTGAAGTGGAAGCTCGGTCTGAGATATATCAGTCACTCAAAACCAAATGCGAGGATGAGGCCAAAGCCCGGTTTGTCTTGAAGAAGAGAGCGCTTGTGAATGACTGGGAAGCCCGCTTGTCGCGTGGTGGCGGCGGAACAAAGCCGGATGCATTCGATGCGGCGTTATCACTGCTGGAAAATATGAACATCTCTTACAGGCCGATGGATGAGCTTATCACAGGTCCAATAAATGAACTTCTGGCGCGCATTGACGCCGCTGCTGAATTCGGTCCCGAATCTGCAGCCTTCCCAGCTGCATTGGGCGCATTAAAGTTCCCCAAAACACTTATTTCCGAAATGCCATCAATTATCGAAGAACAGAAAAAGGCTGAGATCTCATCCAAGAACAAACGACAGCTTCGGGTTTGGCGTAACAAGTATCTTCAAGCCGCTACATCGTTTGTAGAGATCGTAAAAGAAAAGTCCGTTCCCGATATTTCGGAGCATGATGCACTGATATACCGCAAGTATTGGAAAGGGCGGCGGGATAGAGGAGAAATCACGACAAACTACGTAAACAAAAAACTTCGATTCATGCGTCAGCTTGTCAACGCTTATTATGAGCGGTTTGATGTGCCTCCAAGTCAAAGGAACAATCCGTTTACCGGTTCTTCAATCGAAACGTTGAATGTTGAATTGACAACCGGTGATCGGAAATTGGCATTTCCAATGCCATGGGTCCAGAAGGTCTTGATCGAACAGGAGGGGTTGGATGGCCTAAATAGCCAGGCTCGTGATATCGCTTCTATCTCTGCAGAGTGTGGAGGCCGACAGTCAGAGATATTTGACGTTCCGCCAAGCGACATTTATCTCAACCATCCAATTCCTCACATACAGCTCCAAATTGTTCTCGATCCTGAATTCAAACGGGAACTAAAGAACGCTGCTTCTAAACGACCTGTCGTTTTGCTTGGTGTAGCGCTGGAGGTGATGAAGCGTCATCCCAATGGGTTCTCTCGGTATCGCGGGAAAGACGGCTATTCGGCGGCGGTTAACAAATACATGCGTCAGAACAATCTATTCCCACCTACTCCTGATGGACAGACCGGCAAATATACTATGAGTTGCACACGCCACACTTTCGAGGATCGAATGGTCTACGCCAAAATGACGAACGAAGAGCGCGCGTATCTAATGGGGCACTCCATCGGGAATATTCGTGGAAGGCCTGTCTACGGTTCCACGCCAGATCTTAAGATGCGTGCCCTATATCAGGAAATGGTATCGTTCCCAACAGATCGCTGGCAGCCCAGACCAATAGCCGAACTACGTGAGGAAATCGACCGACTGGCTACCGAACTTGGCTTCAGAGTTACGTAGGAGCCAGCCTTTTAGGAGAAACGGATTAGACGGAAAAGGGTCCGTCTCGGTTAGCGGGCATCATCAACTTGGCAGCATCAAGAAGCGCTTTGAGTCGCCTGGCTGAGCTTTTCAGTTCCTGAAACGAGATTATCAAAGTGATCCTTCAACAGCCTCTTGTCGTTCTGGCTATATTAAAGGATCGAATAATGCTGGAATACTCTCATTTGAAAGCATGAATAGTCTCATTGTCGCTGAGATGGCTACCAAAGTAATCGCGGCATTGGCGTTATGTTTCGCTTTCAATAATGGGGGCCGGTGAGGAGTAAAACGGGATGAATAAGTTTGCCATATTGGACTTCGAGGCGTCGAGTCTCTCAGACGATAGCTGGCCGATTGAAGTTGCTCTGTCATGGCTTGATGTGGGTGGGGTTCATACATGGAGCTCGCTAATCTGCCCTGCACCGGATTGGAGTCTTGCTGAGTGGTCGCCCCAGAGCGCGGCAGTTCACAATATCCCCTTATCAGACCTGAAGTCTGCGCCCTCGGTGAGCGATGTGATGCAGGCGTTTTCGAAGGTTCTTGGGGCTCGACGCCTTCTTTCGGACGCTCCAGAGTTTGAGAAGCGTTGGCTCATTAAGCTGTTTCGTGCCGACGGCCGTGACGAGATACCTCCAGTTGGAGACTATCATGAAATTTCATCGAAACTATACTCAGGCTATGCTCTGGATATGCTCTACGAAACACTGGAGCGCCGTGCTGCTCCGCACCGCGCAGGCCCAGACAGCGCACGCCTTGCATTTGGCTGGCTAAAGGCATCCAAGCATCAAGTTTCTATGGGGCAGAGGAACACGAATTCATAATTGTAATTCCCGCATACTCACCAAGGAAAGCGACGGCATCGACACCCAGCCCTTTAGTCCTGAAAGTCGGCTATGCGGACTTTGCTGCCGACGCACGGTTTCCGTGGCAGTTGGGAATACCTCTTGAAGGAAGGGCGGCGAGAGGACGTTCGCTGCTGTGGCGATTTGGCCTTGTTGTCGGGGATTAAGCAGCCATTCAGCATGAGTTGATTATAAGGAAGTCATCGATAAAAGGGTGAGCTCTTAACCAGTCGTCAACCAGCTACGGCGGCGGTCACGATAATTTCGACACGCAGGTCGGCATCCGCCAGTTTGGCTTCTCCGCAGGCGCGTGCTGGGGCTGCACCTTGGGGAACCCATGCATCCCAGACCCCATTCATCGCATCGAAATCCGCCATATCTGCGAGCCAAATCGTCGCCTGCAACATATGCTCGCGCGACGAACCCGCTTCGTGCAACAATCTGTCGACGCGACCAAGGCAGTCCTCGGTCTGTTCGACCACTGTGGTTCCGCTGCCGACCTGCCCACAGAGGTAGACAATGCCCCCGTGTTTGACGATTTTGCTCATACGTTGATTGGTGTGGATGCGTTCGATCATGATCATACTCTTTCGTAACCGAGCCATTGGCACCGCCTGCCTGAGGCTGGAGCGATGATCTAAGAGACGTCGCTAATGACGTCATTACTGACGTCACTTATGCGGGGCCTGTGATGCGTGGCGAAATTCTTGGGGCGGAGCGGCGACGCTTTTGGCATGACGACGACAAGCTTGAGATTGTCGCGTCGGTTGGGATTGCCGGGGCGAGCGTGACGCAGGTTGCGCAGCGCCATGAGATTAAGCGACAACAAATTTACGCGTGGCGGCATGAGCTGAAGAAGAAAGGCTTGTGGTCGCCCGATGGCGGGGCGCTTTTCTTGCCGCTGGACATGCCCGTAACTGCAGGAGTGCCGGTGGCGCAGGCCCCGGTCGCTGAGCTGCCGCCTCCAGTTGCTGTTGAACTGCGCCTGCGTGGCGGGCGCAGTTTGCATTTTGAAAGCACGATTGATCCTGCTGCGCTGTCGGCGCTGATCCGTGTGGTTGACGCTGCATGATCGGCCCGGGCACCGGTGTGCGTGTGTATCTGGCCTGCGGTGTCACGGATATGCGCAAGGGGATCGCAGGGCTGGCGGCGCTGACCCAGGACGTGTTGCGACAAAAGCCTACCAGTGGGGCGGTGTTTGCGTTTCGAGGCCGTCGGGGTGATCGGATCAAGCTTCTGTTCTGGGATGGGCAGGGCTTTTGCCTCTATTACAAAGTGCTCGAACGGGGCCGCTTCCCTTGGCCGAGCGCCAAGGATGGAGCTGTGCGACTGACTTCGGCGCAACTTGCGATGTTGTGGGAGGGGATCGATTGGAGGCGTCCAGATTGGGGCGCTCCACCCGCTCGGGTGGGGTGATTTTGCGTCGGGATTTGCGTTATTTATATGGTGCTTTGACCTGACTTTTGGTAGTCAGGCGTATGCCTGAACACGCCGAAAACCTCCCCGATGATCCCGCCGTTTTGAAGGCGATGATCGCGGCTTTGCAGGCCGAAAACGCCAAGATATCGGCCACGTTGCGCGTCCATGATCAGTTGGTTCAGGCGCTTCGCCTACGGATCGCCAAATTGCAGAAACTGGCTTTCGGCAAGTCCTCAGAAAAGATCGAGCGCGAGATCGAACAGTTGGAGCTGGCGCTCGAAGATCTGCTGGTCGCGGTTGCTGAGGAAGATGACGCGCCCATCAACGAAGGGCAGGATGAACCGTCACCGGAAGCTGCCGATGCACCCGCTTTGCGCCGCCGACCACGTGTCTCGGATACGACCCCGCGCGAACGCCGTGAACTGGACCCCGGCACCTGCTGCCCTGACT
Source organism: Sulfitobacter sp. M13 (assembly GCF_053474885.1). Taxonomy (NCBI): domain Bacteria; kingdom Pseudomonadati; phylum Pseudomonadota; class Alphaproteobacteria; order Rhodobacterales; family Roseobacteraceae; genus Sulfitobacter; species Sulfitobacter sp. M13. Next base: position 516,730 of record NZ_CM130281.1, read on the forward strand.
GTGGCGGTGATCTGCGCGTAGTGGGTGAGGATGTCAGCGAACTCCTTGACATGATTGCTGCCCAGATGAAGGTGATCCAGATCGCCCGGATCAAGAAATCCTGTCGCCGTTGTGAGAAGATGGTGCAGGAACCCGCACCGAGCCGCCCGATCCCGGGCAGCATGGCAGGGCCAAACCTACTTGCGCATATTCTGGTCTCCAAGTTTGATGATCACCTTCCACTCTATCGCCAGCACGAGATCTTTGAGCGTATGGGCGCGGACATCCCCGAAAGCACGCTGGTCGGCTGGTGCGGACGCTCCATGAAGACCTTGTCGCCGCTGATTGAATGGATTGAGGCTGACATCATGGGCAGCGACCTGCTGCACGCAGATGACACACCGATCCGGGTGCTGGACCGCTCAAAGCGCGACAAGGGTCTTGGCAAAGGGGTCAAGCAAGGCCGGATCTGGGCCTATGTGCGCGATCAACGCCCATGGGCGGGTGCATCGCCACCGGGGGCCGTCTATCGGTTTGCACCGAACTGGAAGGAAGAGCACGTTCTCAGCCATCTGGCCAACGCCCGCGGCATCCTCCAGGCTGATGGCTATAAGGGATATGCCAAGCTCTATGCGTCTGAACCCGATGGTAAACCGCGCTTGCGCGAGGCGGCCTGTTGGGCCCACCTGCGCCGTGACTTCCACGACTTTTGGACCTCAACCAAATCCGAGATCGCCCGCGAAGCGCTCGACCGGATCGGCAAGTTCTATGACATCGAGCGCGATATAAACGGCCAGCCCGCTGACGTGCGTCATGCGACGCGCCAAAAGCTGACCCAGCCAAAGGTCGCGGCCTTCTTCGCCTGGTCTGAACAACAGCTCCTGCGCATCCCCGGCAAAAGCGATCTGGCCAAGGCGTTCCGCTATGGTCTCGCGCGGCAGGAGGCCCTCAGCTTGTTCCTAAGCGACGGACGTGTGGCCATTGACAACAACCCCGCTGAACGCGCCCTGCGCCCGATTGGAATAGGACGGAAAAACTGGCTCTTCGCGGGCGCCGATACCGGTGCAGAAACCCTCGCGCGTGCAATGACCGTCATTGAAACTGCCAAGCTGAATGGTCTCGACCCACTGGCCTATCTCGCCGACATCCTCGACCGTATCCACGATCACAAGATCAACCGGCTGGATGAATTGCTGCCGTGGAATTGGGTGCCGCTGGACACTGCCCATTCACAGGCCACCTGATGGCGGCCGTGACCCATGTCTGCAGCATCGACTACGTAGCCAAAATGTTGGGCGAGGATGCCGAACTTCTCGAAGCGATCATCTCCAACGACGACAACCTGACCTATGGAAACATCGTCAGCGTTTACGTCGGACCCGACGAAACAAGCACCACACTGACCGATGACGGGATCGAAGAGCTGATGGACATGATCCGCGCCGCTCGTATCACCAACAAAACCTGGCATGAGTTCCTTGATGACTTCGTGCATGACACCGATCTGGTGGCACGCATCAAAGCTAAATCGCCGCGGTAACAATGGCGCGGTTACACTCTTTCAGGGGGCGGAAGGGGAGAAGTCGCGGGCTGGGCAGCGGTGTCGCGGCGGGTGAGATGGCGCAGGTAGCGGCGCTCGAACCCCCGGAAGACCCATGTGATGCACAGCACAATGAGGAAATAGAGCAGGGCTGCGGTGATGAACCCTTCATAAGCGAGGTAATAGCGCCCGTTCAGCCAGCGCCCAACGCCGAGGATGTCTTGTAAAGTGATCGTGCTGGCAATGGCCGAGCCATGCAGCATGAAGATGACTTCGTTGGAATAGGCCGGGATCGCGCGGCGGAAGGCCGAGGGCAAAATGATCCGGCGCAGGCGGCTGCGGTAGGAATGGCCGGTGGCGATGGCCGCCTCGACCTCGCCGGTTGGCGTATCCGCAATGGCACCCCGCAGCAGCTCGGTCGTATAGGCGGCAGTGTTGAGCGTGAAGGCAATGAGCGCGCACCACCAAGCCGAGGACAGGATCGGGTTCCACAGGAAGCTTTCGCGGATCATCTCAAACTGGCCGACACCGTAATAGATCAGATAGGTTTGCACCAAAAGCGGCGTGCCGCGAAAGACATAGGTGTAGCCCTGCACCAAGGGGTTAAAGACCCGGTGTTTCGACACGCGGGCAATGGCCATGGGGATCGACAGCAAGCCGCCCAACAGCAGCGACAGGAAGGTCAGGTTAAGCGTCACCCAGACGCCATAGAGGAAACGGTCAAAATTCTCAGCGATCAGTGCGATGTCGAGCGGGATATAGGTCAGCAGGTTTTCCATCATCACGCTCTCACTACGCCACGGTTGTAATGACGCTCCACCGCGCGCAACATCAGGTCGGACACGCCTGTCAGCAGCAGGTAGATGACAAATGCTGCCGCCATGAAAGTAAAGAGCTGTCCCGTCGAACGACCGGCGGTGAAAGCGTTATAGACCAAGTCTTGAAGCCCAATGACCGAGACCAGCGCCGTGGTCTTGAGTTGCACCAGCCAGTTGTTTGTAAAGCCCGGCAAGGCAAAGCGGACCATCTGCGGCCAGATGATATGACGAAAGATCAGCGATTTGCGCATTCCACAGCTGATGCCAGCCTCGATTTGACCGCGCGGGATGGCAATGATCGCACCGCGAAATGTTTCGGTGAAATAGGCACCAAAGATTACACCGATCGTGCCTGCACCTGCGGCGAACTGGCTGATCTCGACATAGCCCCAGAGGCCCGTAATCGCGCCGATATTATTAAGCGTCACCTGACCGCCAAAGAACACCAGCAGGATCAGCACCAGGTCCGGCACCCCGCGCACGATGGTGGTGTAGGCTCCAGCCAGTCGCTGGGCCAGGCGGTTGGCGGAAAGTTTCGCCCAAGCACCGAGCAGGCCAAAGATCAAAGCGATGACCAGCGATGTGAGCGCCAGTTTGATCGTCATGATCGTGCCGTCGATCAATTGTGATTGGTATTCCAAAAGCAGGTTCATCGCGTGTTCCTCAAAGGATCATCAGGGCAGCGCATGGCCACCCTGATGAATGGTGTAAGGCGGAAACTCACTCTCCCTCGGGACGGCCGCCGTAGATGTCGAAGGGGAAGTAGGTGTCGTTGATCTCGGCATAGGTGCCATTCTCGCGGATCGCGGCAATCGCTTTGCTCAGATTTTCGCGCAATTCGTCCTCACCCTTGCGCACCGCGATGCCCACGCCTTCGCCGTAGCATTCAACGTCTGTATGATCGCCGCCGAGGAAGGCATAGTCGGCCCCTGCCTCTGCACTCAGGAAGCTTTCCTGTGCGATCAGGCTGTCAGAAAGCTGCGCGTCCACGCGGCCAAGCGCCAGATCGCGGAACACTTCGTCTTGCGAGCCATAGAGGACAATCTCGGCATCGGGGAACAACTTTTCCGCGTAGCACTGATGTGTCGCGCCGCGCTGCACACCGATGCGCTTACCGGCCAGACCTTCGGGCGTGCCTTCGAAATCGGCGTCTTTGGAGGCCACCAGACGCGACGGGGTCTTGTAGTATTTGTCAGAGAAATCAATCTGGCGCTTGCGCTCTTCTGTGATCGACATGGAGGCCACGATGGCATCGAACTTGCGAGCTTTTAGCGCCGGGATCATGCCGTCCCATTCTTGCTCGACCAGTTCGCATTCACGTTGCATCTCGACACAGAGTGCCTTTGCAATGTCGATGTCAAAACCGACAAGCCTGCCGTCGGATTCCTTGGAGGAGAACGGAGGATAGGCGCCTTCGACGCCGATGCGCAGCGTGTCTTGGGCAGCCAGCGGCAGGGCGACGGCGCTCAGTGCAATGGCAGTTGCGCTGCTTAGGATGGTTTTACGAAACATAGGTTGGTCCTCTTTGTGGTTGGTCAGTTCATGCGCGATAGAAACGCTTGGAACTCTGGTGTTTGCGGGTTGGAAAACAGCTCTGCGGGCGGGCCTTCTTCACAGACCTCGCCCTGGTGCAGAAATACGGTTCGGGTGGATACATCGCGGGCAAAGCCCATCTCGTGTGTCACGACGAGCATGGTGCGGCCCTCTTCGGCCAGATCACGCATAACGCCCAACACTTCGCCCACCAATTCAGGGTCCAGCGCCGAAGTTGGCTCGTCAAACAGCATCACGTCAGGGTCCACCGCCAGCGCCCGGGCTATTGCCACGCGCTGCTGCTGACCGCCCGACAGATGCGCGGGGTAGTAGTCCGCCCGGTCCGACAAGCCGACCTTCGCGAGCAGTGCTTCGGCCTTTTCGCGGGCTTGCGCCTTGGGGGTTCCCTGAACGTAGAGCGGGCCTTCCATGACGTTTTCCATCACGGTCATATGTGACCAGAGGTTAAACCCCTGAAAAACCATCGCCAGACGGGCGCGCATCCCTTCGACCTGTCGCAGGTCTTGCGGCACGATCTCGCCGCGGCGGTTCTGCTTCATCCGCATTTGCTCGCCTGCCAGCCAGACCTCGCCGGAATTCGGCGTCTCCAGCAGGTTGATGCAGCGTAAAAAGGTGCTCTTGCCAGAGCCGGAGGCTCCAAGAATAGCGATTACCTCGCCTTTTTGCGCCTCAAGCGACACGCCTTTGATGACGTCATGCGAGCCGAAGCTCTTGTGCAGATCTTTAACTTTCAAGGCTGCGGGGGCGCTCATGCGGGTTCCTCCTGAGGGTGTGAGAGTGCGGCCAGCTCGCCCAAGGCAATCGGCTTGATCGGCGAGCGGGCGCGGGGCGGGGCGATAGGGCGGTCGGGCGGGGCGTCGGCGCTGAGCAGGCCGCGCAGCGTGGCGTCGCACATGCGGCCCTGACAGGGGCCCATGCCACAGCGCAGGGATGTTTTGATCTGGCGGTGGCCTTGGGCACCTTCGCGTATGGCCTGTCGGATGGCCCCGGCAGAGACTTCCTCACAGCGGCAGACGATGGTGTTGTCTGATGGCGCAAGTATATCGGTCGGCGGAGGGTATGCGGCATCAAGGAAGGGCCGAATGGCGCGGGCACGAAACAACGCGGCGCGGGCGCGGGCGGCACGCTGGTTGCGGGTGTCGCTGCTTAAGCGGCCTGATTGGAACAGGATATTTAACGCGGCCAATTCACCGGCCGCCGCAGCCGCCTCCGCCCCGCCGATCCCGGCACCGTCCCCGGCCACATGCAGGCCCGGCTGGTCGGTCGCACCCCAAAGATCATGTTGGGGCTGAAAGACTCCCTGCGCGGCATTCCAATGATGCGCGATCCCCGCAGCCCTTGTGATATGGGTGCCGGGGATAACCCCTTGGTGGGTCAGCAGCAGACCACAGGTAAGGCTTTGATCCCGCCCATTAGCCCGGAAGGAAAAGAGGATATTGCCGCTCTCGGTCGTGGTGGCGTGGAAGCCCGACGCAGCGGTGTAGCGCGGCACAGCCGCTTTGCGGATTTTGGCAATCAGGCTCAGCCCTTTCAGCAAGGTTGGCAAGCCAAACAGGGCGCGGGGCAAATGGGGGGATGCACCCAGCATCTGCCGATACGACTGTGTCTCGATCAGCGCCTGTGGGGGGCTTCCGGCGTCAATCATCTGTGCCGCAATCAGATAGAGCAGCGGACCAGACCCTGCGAGCACGGCATCCTCGGGCAGCATCCCAGCGGTTTTCATCAAAATCTGCGCAGCCCCTGCTGGCATCGCACCGGGGAGCGTCCAGCCCGGAAAAGGCACAGGGCGTTCCTGAGCACCGGTTGCGATGAGCACATGCGCAGCCGAGGTAGTCCGACTTTTGCCGCCCCGCGACCATGTCACCTGCGGCCCTTTGTCGAGCCGCCAAACCATCGCACCAGAGTGACGGGTGATGCCGGGTTGGTCGAGCGCATCAACCAAATCCGCCCCTGCGGCGTAGGCTTGGCCAAGAAAGCCGCGCTTGCTCCGGTTCTGAGCCACATTGCGATAGATCTGGCCGCCGGGTTGGGGCTGTTCGTCCAACATCAACACCTGCAAACCGTCCCGCGCCGCGACGGCTGCGGCTGACATGCCAGCAGGTCCGGCACCGATGATAATCAGATCAACCTCGGCCACAGTGACCTCCGTTCAAATCACGCAGGCCCGTTTGGCGACGGACGGACATACCCTCGCGCAGAAGGGTCATGCAGGCTTGGGTGTTGGGCGTGCCATCGACCTCGACCAGACAGTCAAAACACACACCCATCATACAATAGGCCGTGCGCGGTGCGCCCTGTGCAGTCCGCCGCGTCCACGCGCCCGAATGGGCCAGCAACGCCGCTGCGACAGTGACCCCGGCGGGCGCAGTGGCAAGCGCGCCATCCAGCGTAAACTGCACACGATCCCCGGTCTCAGGCAGCGTGCGAAAGCGCGAAGCGACATTCATCGAAAGCCTCCAGATCAGGGGTGGCGGATGTATTCAGGATCCACTTAGCGAGCACGCTGGCGTGTAGTGGGGCAAGCGTGACACCGCTGTGGCAGGTCACCAGAAAGGCGCCGGGATTCGGGCCCGATTTGGCATAGACTGGGTAGCCGTCGGGCGACATGACCCGCAGCGCACCCCACGCCCGGACAACCCGCACATCGGCAAGCGCAGGGAAGACCGTGACCGCATGATGAGCGAGTTTGGACATGATGGGCAAAGTCTCACGATCATCCAGTCCTGCATTCGCCTTGGTGCCGCCAATCTGCACGCCGCCCTCGTCGACCTGCCGGATGGTGCTGGACAGGAACGGCAGGCGGTCGCCCAGCTTTTCGGTGATCAGCAACTCGCCAAGCTGCGGCCGGACCTGTGTGATGAACCCAAGATCGCGGGCCAGAGTGGCAGCGCCCAGCCCGGCACAGACTATGACCTGCTCCGTGTAAGCGACCTCCCCATCCGCCAAAGCAAGCGCAAAGCCACCCCCAAGTTGTGGCCTGATCGCGGCAACGGTGGCTCCCAGTGTCACACGCCCGCCCATCGCCTGAACCGAACAGCGCAGGGCGCGAAGAAAGCGGAGCGGGTTTACATGGCCGTCGCCGGGCGAGAAACTCGCGCCGACAACATCGGGTCCAATGCCTTTTAACTGACTGCGCAGGTCATCCCCGTAGAGCATTTCATAGCTGGCGCGTCCGCCCAGATGCGCTGCTTGCTGTTCCAACTCGGCCTTGAAGGCGTCCATCTCTGACGGATCGGTAAAAAACTCGTAGCCCCCGGATTGGTCGAGTGCCACGTCAATGCCCGATAGCTCCTGCAACTGCTGCGCAAAGCCGGGCCAAGCCGCCAGCGCATCCATCGTCCAATGAGCGTAAGGTGCGAAATTAGCGCCTTTGCCTTGGCCCCATAAAAGACCAAAGTTCCCCTGCGACGCACGTGCATCACAGTCTGCCCCATCCAACACCCGGACACGCCGTCCGGAAAATAGCAGGCCGAGCGCTACAGAAAGGCCGACAAGGCCGCCGCCGACGATGGTTATTTCAGGTGTGCGTTGATGCATGCGATTCCTCCACCATTTAGATCGCAGCATTGCCTTCATAAGAATAATCGTAATATTTGCGTAATGCATTCTCTAAGGTTATGAATCACTATGCTCGCTCGGCTCACACACCGTCAGATCGAAGCCTTCCGCGCTGTGATGGAGACCGGCAAGGTCACCTCCGCAGCAGTCGTCTTGGGAACAACGCAGCCCTCGGTCAGCAAACTAATTGCGGATTTAGAACGCGCGGCTGGCTTTGAGATGTTCGAGCGGCAAGGCAGGCAGGTCGTGCCCACTCCTGAAGCGCGCGCGCTTTATGAAGAGGTTGAGCGGGCTTTCGTCGGGATGACGGAAATTTCCCGCGTCATTGAGGACATTCGAGACTTTCGGACCGGCAGCTTGCTGATTGCGGGGATGCCAGCACTGGCTCTGAAACTACTGCCGGATGTGATCGCCGAATTCATCGCAGACGAACCCGGAATCACTGTATCATTGCGCATCCGAAGCTCTCAGGCGGTGCTACGTCATCTGAGTTCGCAGCAGTTCGATCTCGGCTTTGCTGCCTTGGACAACGACCATCCCGCTGTCCTGCGCCGTGAGTTGTTCACGGCACCAATGTTGGCCGTGTTACCCCTCTCTCATGAGCTTGGGCGGAAAACAGTGCTCTTGCCGGGAGATTTCGATCAGCGCCCATTCATCGCGCTCGGCGCAGAAATTGGAACCCGTTCCGAAACAGATGCATTTTTACTCGCGGGCAGTGCTCGTCCTCGGATCGTTGCTGAGGCGCAATTGTCTGCGTCGATCTGTGAATTGGTGGCCGCTGGGGCTGGCATTTCAATAGTAGAGCCTGTGACAGCAACGCATTTTGGCAATCTCGGTAAGATTCTGGTGCGCCCATTGTCGCCTGTTCAGCCATTTCGATATGACCTGCTTCTACCAGCCACGCGCCAACCGTCGCGCATAGCGGACCAGTTTCTGAAATTAGTTGAAGCGCGGTTTGATGCGCTTCTTGGTGTTTAGGGATAGTGTCTCGGGCGAATTTATTATCTTAACGAACGCGCGGATGGAACGGCAGCTTTAGGAATGCCGTGGTGCGGCAACGGCAGGTCAGGCAGAGGTCCGGGTGGGGCCGCCCTCTGCAAAACAATGCGATGCTGCGACTGCGAATAGCTTCACACTCGGCACGGTCACAAATGGCTCAGAGCCACCGTTAGCTGCAACGAGCTCCGAGGACTGCTGCGCGGACAAAGCTGCCGTTTGATTATGTAAGGCAAACGACTGCTTCCTTCCTTGAAATGGCAAGGTCAGGTTTCAGGCAGCTTCAATCTCCGGAACCCGCACATCTGCGTTCCTGAGTTGCTGCGCCATGATTTCCGTAAATGGCAAATTTGGGTTTGCTTCAGCAAGCATGCCGACCTTCATCCAAAATTCAGCCTGCGCATTGATCGAACGACACATAACTGAACTGGACTTGCGCAGTTCCTCATGCATTTCGTCCCCAATCTTTACGATACCCATCGACGCGTCTCCCAATTTTGGTATATATGAATTGTATATGAATCGTATAATGTCGCGGCGACTCAAGGTCAATCTGGCTGCGGTTGCCACGAAGAGAATTTCAGAGTGACCATATTATGAATAGATATATAGACGTCTTTGCTGCACCTGAGGAGGAGCAGGCCCGTAGAACCGGGAGCATCAAACTTTATGGGCCTGACGCTTTTAAGGGTATGCGCCGCGCAGGCGACTTAACCGCGAGGTGCCTCGACGACATAGCCGATCTTATCTGCACTGGCACAGCCTTATCGCACATCAATACCTTCGTCCTCAACTTCGCTGCCAAGCACGGAGCCAAACCGGCGACGTTGGGCTATAAAGGCTATCCATATGCCTGCTGCACATCGGTCAACCATGTGGTATGCCACGGTTTCCCCAACGAGAAGAAGTTACGCGACGGCGATATCGTGAATGTTGACGTCACACTGATCCTGGACGGATGGCATGGCGATTCAAGTCGGATGTATGTGGTCGGAAAGCCGAAACGCAAGGCTGAGCGTCTTATCCAGATTGCCCATGAGGCCATGATGCAGGGGATCAGGGCTGTTCGTCCTGGGGCGCGATTAGGTGATATCGGCCATGCAATACAGACCTACGCATATTCCGAACGCTGCTCGGTAGTCCGCGAATTCTGCGGCCACGGCATAGGACAGGTCTTTCATGACTCCCCCGACATCCTGAACTTCGGCAAAGCTGGAACCGGATTGGAACTGAGAGAGGGCATGATCTTTACCGTTGAGCCGATGATCAATCTGGGGCGCGGCGAGGTGAAAATGCTTGAAGACGATTGGACGGCTGTAACACGTGACAAATCCCTTTCGGCACAATTCGAGCATTCGATTGGCGTGACATCGGACGGTTTCGAGGTGTTCACACGCTCGCCCAGTGGCCTGCACGCACCCGGGATCGAGCTTCCAAACGTTCATGTATAACGGACCATCGTCGCTACCGCAGCATCCGTTATTGTGGGCTCGAACCGGACATTAGCCGCACAACATATCAAAGTCGGTAGCGCGGACTTTTCCGACTTTCGCTGCAACCGCGAAATTGAATTCGCCTGAAAGCCAGCATCGATACCAAGGGCGGGGAGCCGACATTCGCTGCGCCATGCACAGAGGTCAGCAACGCGCAGGATAAGGACGAGTTTCCAGACAAGCTCGGATCGGGGGCCTCTTGGGTTCCCGGCCCGCTCCGGATATTTCAGATTGGCGTCATAGCTTTTTCGTGTATTCGCAATGAAGAATTCTCAAAGAGGTGGCCAGCTGCCGTGTTGTGGCAAGCAACCGAATGTGGCACCAAACTACACGGAGGGGCAGGCATGCCGACTAAAATCAGGGTGTTCGTAAGTAGCACTATGGAAGACCTTGCCAACGAGCGGGCCGCCGTGGTGCAACAGATTGAGCAACTTAACTTCGAGCCAGTCAACGCTGAGGGAATTCTTCCGAACGGAGGGAGTAGTTGGCAGGTTCTCGACCCGGAAATTCGATCCAGTCACATTTGCATATTAATCCAAGGCGATCGATATGGCTGGGTTCCAACTGAGGGATACGGTGCCGGGCAGAACAAATCGGTTACTCATCTTGAAATAGACATTGCCCGCGGCCAACGGATACCGGTGCTGCCCTTCTTCAAGAATCTCAAGTATGGCGCGGACTCTACGAGTGATGACGCCATTCTGAGGGACAAATTTCGCAAGGAAATTTCCGATTGGCGCGACGGTCTTTTTCGTGGGGATTTCAATTTAGCTGCAGACCTCGGCGACAAAGTGTTTCAATCATTGCTGGATGTTCTAACCGGGACATACTTACGCGAAGCAGTTGAGTCCCGGGTAGAGCGAACACCAGCGGCAATCAGTCAAACACCAGCATCCTGGGCACCGGCTCCAATTCCGCCATCGACCAGAGGATGCGCTACCCGTGAGATCCTTTTTGCCGGCGCGGGCATGTCCCTCAGCGCAGGTTTGCCGAGCGCCAACGCTTTGACGGGGGTTATTGCTCGAGAGCTCGGCTTGTCCCGGTCGACTACCACACGCCACAGCTTGGCTCAGTTGTTCGAAGTCGCCGAAAAGTCACTCGGCCGTGACCGTCTGCTCCAAATTATTGGCAACTTGCTCAGTCCGCCCCTCCCAGTTGAACCTACACCAGCTCATATCGCTGCGGTGCAGCGATTCCCGATCATTCTGACGACCAATTACGACATGTTGTTCGAGCGCGCCTGCGAGATGCTCAAAATCCCATACGGCGTTAGGACCCCTGGGGGTGAAGTTCCGGAAGATGATGCTAAAGTAAAAATTTTCAAAATCGATGGGTCAATCAGCAGTCCCGATACGCTGGTGCTGAATCCATATGATGCAGAACGCGCGCGCGAGGATTCTTCATTCTGGACCGACGTCCAGTCAGTTCTGAAAACCGCACGTCCTATCGTAATCGGACACTCCATGCGAGACGAAAACAGCCTGAAGCTGATGCGGTGCCGAAACCAAGCAATCAAGGGCGTCTATGTAGCGCCCAAAATTGATTTTGTTGACGGGCGTCTTCTGCTGGACCGCCTGAATCTCGATGGCGTGGAAAGCTCTGCGAGCGAATACCTGTGGTCGTCTCAAGCATAGCCTATGTTCGCGCGGGCCCTTCCTTAGAACGAGAGGCCCCGAGATCAGATTTGGTCAACTTTGCAAATGCACAACGCAACCTTGCAAACCTTCGGTCGCCGGGTGCCGCTACGGTGCCTGCCGTTGGCCTGCACCACTCACGACCGTAAAAATGGGCTGAAACCGGTCACCCGCCGCGCCTGGCACGAAGGTCGGCTGTGGTCGTTTGTGTTCAGGCTGGCAAGGTGTGCAATCACCGAGCCAGCCCTAACCGACACCTGAGCAGCATACACAGGAATGGCTGTGGTCCGGCTAACATGCAGTGTGCGGGTCGTGCAACTGCGCATAGAGAGCCGCTTGTGGAGGGAGAAATTAAAATACCAGTAATGTCTGCTTCCGGGAAGCTGCAGCGCGACATGCGATGGCCGGTCAAAGTCGGGAAAAGGCCGATCGCGCCAACGCTATGGTGAGTTTCGCCTTCGTTTAGCTGAGCCCTGTAACCTCCCAGTGGATTTGTGCCGGTCTGGTGTGTTTGGTGGCAGATCTCGGTGGGGTCAGGCTCCAGAAACCAATTCGAACCTACGCAACAATATTTCGTAATGCTTGATGGCGAAGGGGCCCGGAACGTTGACCCTATGCAGCCCACGGCAACGTTCGTTTCCCAATCCTTCATTGGAGTAATGAACCGAGAAACAAGATAATAAAAAAAGTCAATCGGGTCGAATTTCCGCCACCGCGGCATTCCGGAAAAAGGGCGGAGAGCAGCCGTTCGCTGCGTTCTGGATGAACGTCCTCGATGCGCAAAAAGCTGCTATTGCAATCTATGAGCGATTGGGTATTCAGGAAGAGAAAGCGTGGTAGAGGACCTCTGAGTAATTAAGCCTGAAGCTACGTCGTGCAGGCTTAGCAAGATGGCATACACATCAATCAGCTAAGGAATGTTGAGAGCCGCCTTCACACGTGAGAAGGATCGTTGAGGGATTACGCGGCATTCGCAGGTGCGCTACGCGCGTGTGGCTCACTTCAAGACACAATGAGGTAGTTATAGTTGCTTGATAACTTGTTCAGATTGGATGGAAAGCCAGAAATTTTAGTGGCTGGCGTGATGCCTCCGATGTCGCCGGGTGACACTGTAAGCAACAAAGTCTTTCCCCAAGGAGAATGGATTCCTCCAATACGTAAAATAAAAAACGTCACCTTTCGCAACGTGGCCTTCTCAAAAACAATTATTTCACGAATTACATTCACAGATTGCTTGTTCGAGGACTGCCTTTTTACTGGAGCCCATTTGAATGAGGTCGAGTTTCATGGCTGCAGGATCGTCAACTGTAACTTATGGAAGGTCAGATTGACTCGGGTCTATTTGCGGCCAGAAATGGTGAGGTTCGCAAAAAGATTTCGTGTTGAAGCCGCCAACGTGGGAATATCCGCCTACCATTCGATGCTATCTAACTTTGCTGAGGAGCGCCAAGATAAATTCTTCATGGAGGCTGACATCAAGTTTCGACGGTGGACCAGATACCAAATTTGGCATGACTTGCGCGTAGAGAAGAAAACTTTTCAAGAGGCTTTATGGGGCTGGGTTTGTAGCATCTTGCACGACTATATAACCGGATTTGGGTATCGCCCTTGGCGGTTTCTTTTTTGGACGCTGGTGCTCTTCTTCGCAGTGTCATACTTGAACTACACTCTTATCGGGGACGCTATTAAAGCAACTGACTTGGCGTCTACGTTGGCCTCGCCAGCGTCTGAGTTGCAAGGGGAGGTTGGGCTTGCAGGACATGCTTCCTTCATTGATACGGTATTCTATACTTTTTCCGTCCTTACAGTGCTTGGGTTTTCTTCCGTAACTCCGATGTCCGACTTTGCTAAGATTCTGTCGGTTATGGAAGCATTGGCAGCGATTGGATGGCTCGGTATCTTTACAGCAGTCTTAGTGAAGAGGTTCTTGCGTTGATGCTTCCAAAAACATCGATCCGACCCGCATCAGCTGAGGCGCTTTTCGGCTCCACTGCGCGTGGTGACGCGGACGCGCATAGCGATCGCGACTTCCTTATCGTTGATGATGATCCCAAGGTGCTTGTTGCCCGATCGGCAGAACTGGAGGCGCAGGGCGCGTCGGTCGCATCTTACACTTTCGCGAAGTTGAAGGCGCTATCCACTCACGGCGCCCTTTTTGTTCAGCATCTCAAACTTGAAGCACAGATTTGCAGAGACACAGACGGGCGCTTGGCGAAGCTGCTCGCACAATTTCGGCCTCGAACAACCTACACGCAGGAAATCAGCGATAATGCTGCATTTGCCACTCTCGCGGCTAACGTTCCCACCGGCGGCAGAGGAATGTTGTTCGCAGCAGACATACTCTATGTAGGTGTTCGCAACCATGGGGTGCTCACCCTGGCGGAGCGTGGCATTCACGTCTACGGATTCAACACCGTGGCGGAAGGCCTTGAGGCGGAGGGACTTGTAGCCCCAGGCGGCGCGCGGGCGCTGAGTTCCCTCAGATTCCTTAAGTCCTTGTATCGTAATGGTGAGTGCGTCGGTGATCGCTCGATCCACGACAAGGTCAAGGCCGCTTTAGAGGTCCTACCGGCGGCATTTTTCCCGAAGAGCGTCGAGATGCTCGACCCGCTTTGGATTATCGACGCGCCGAGCGCTGGAAGCAGGTCTGCCTACTTCGCTCTCAGGGACCTTGAACGTCGCTTATTAGCGCTTCAGGCGCTGGAGCTTGATCCGCGAATGGACGCCGAACTCGCTCAGCTCGCTCGCTGGATCGCCAACCCGCGTGCATATGCGTCGATATCGCAATCACTCGCCCCGGATGTTCAAGCTAAGATTGCAAAAATCGCACAAAGCTACGTTCCGAGCAAACGTTGGTCAGGGAGCTATGGGTAACTGTCTTGGGCTTTGGCAAACAAAAGTGCTGCACAGGACCGCGTTGATGGCGAAAAAAGGCTGCTTTGGGCTGGGACCGGTCATCTGTTGCGTCAGACTCGAAGGTCGGCAATGGGCCGTTCTTGCCGGATCAGCTTATGCTGCAAATGCGGAGACCTCCGCCCCTCACGTGGTCAGTTTGGGCTCGAAGAAGACGTAAGCTGCAACGAGCACTGAGGTCTGCTGGGCGGGACGAAGCTGACCTTCGCCGCATATTCATCGAGGTCCGCATCGGCGAACAGTATGAAAAATGGTCGTTCTAAGTGGGTTTACACTAATGTAAGAAAGGTTCGGAAACCCTTTGCCGACCATTCAGTAGTCCGCCGCCCAGACATTGAGGCTGGGCGACGATCAAGGTCAGCGCTGGCGCGCCGAAACCAGCAGCATCATTGGTCGCTCCAGTTCTTCAGCAAGCTCCGGAGTTTCTGCGATTTGATCATTCGTAGGCGCAAACTCTGCCACCCGGCGCAATTCGAACCCTTCGCTAATCAGCGTGTTAAAGGTGGTTGCCAAGGTTCGGTGCTGCTTCAGAACTCCTTTGGCAAGCCAGTCTGTGCGGCGCTCGCCCTCAATAGAATAGCCATTTACAGGCCATGTCTTCCGGCCGCCTTCGTCCAGCGTCCATTTCGGATGGGACGCTGCCATGAAAATCGGATGCTCAATGGTGAAAACCAGTTCTCCGCCGATGGCCAGCGATGAGTGGATCATGCGGATCAACCGTTCAAAATCCCGCACGTAGTGAAAGGTCAGAGCGCTATAAACCAGATCAAACGCTGCCTGGGGCAACTCAAGCGTTTCCAAGTCGGCAATCCGGTATTCGATACCGGCATCCTTCGTATCCGCTCTCGCACGTTCGATCATGTTTTGTGATAGATCGAAACCAAGAACCGAGGCCGCCCCTTGGTCACGAAACCAACGTGAGGCCCAGCCGAATCCACAGCCTAAGTCCGCTACACGCTTGCCGGCAAGTTCGGGTAGCAGGGCTCGGATCGCCTGCCATTCCGGCGCACCCTCCAGCCCGTCTACCTGGCGGGGAAGCTGGCTGTAGCCAGCGAAGAAGTCGGGATTGTCGTAAATATTCTGTGCCATGTTTATCTCCAGTAAAAGGGAGGACGAAGCAGGTTTTCCACGCCAAAATAGCCTCGTCCAAAAGGGCGAGGCCGAGATTGGCAATCGGCGTGGTCAGTTCGCGTGATCGTCATCCCGGCATCCCGCCATGGGGATACCGGCCAAACGGGCGACAATGTGAATGTCTTTCTCAACCATGAGGGCTGTATCGGCCACGGGGAGAAAAATGTCAAAGTTCCTGTTTTTATAATCGACGTTCAGTCTACACATCGCCTATTCCGCGATGCGCAGCAAACCTTCTTCTTGGGCAGGGGGCCAAACCGCGCTGATTGGGGCTGCCATTAACCCTGTCTAAACCAACGGGATTGCTGGAGGTTCGTGACATCCTCGTGACAGCAGACCTTCGTGCGCTACGCAGCATCAGACGATCTGGGCTCACAGCTGACCTTCGCCACAGCTGCAGATAGAGGATCAGGCGTTATAGGGGTTTAAGGTTCGTAGTGCAGACTTAGCAGGCGTTGCCAATTTTCTTAATTTCTGAAAGAGCGAGCCTACCGCAAACTGAAAGTTCTTGCTCTGTCTCATCTTGGTTCATTTGGTCCTGCCGTCGCGAAAAGTTCGCCTGTCGAAGCCCTTCGAGCGGGCCTTGGTGCATTCGTCGGGCTTGCTTTGGCTGGAGCCTTTGTTCTCGCACCAACGATTGATTTGACGCTTGGCTTATATTTGGTCGCGCCGTTCGGAGCGAGTTCGGTTCTTCTTTTTGCCGTTCCGAACAGCCCGCTGGCTCAACCGTGGTCGGCGATTATCGGCAACGTTATCGCCGCCTTGGTCGGTGTTGCGGTATGTCTGGTCGTGCAGGACCCCGTTCTACGTATTGCTTTAGCTGTGGGCTTGGCAATTACCGTGACTATACTGTGTCGTGCGTTACACCCACCGGCTGGTGCCGTCGCGATGACAGTAGCAATGAGCCCTGACGCGGTGCAGGAGTTAGGGTTTTATTTTGCCCTTATGCCGATTGGGATCGGCACGGTCGTTTTGGTCCTCATTGCCATGGTATACGGACGCATGACAGGGCGACACTATCCATTCCGCCAGTTCGATGATCCCAACCGTTATGGGACGCAAGACCTTGAGCCAATGAAGCGTCTTGGATTAACTGAGGCAGAACTGTCCGACATTTTGGGCCGCTATAAACAATCTTTCAATCTTGGGGTCGAGGATCTGGCGCGCTTGCTTGGTGCTGCGGAAATGCAGGTGGCAGCCCAAAGGTCGGGGCCAACGGTCGCCGCTGATATCATGTCGCACAATCTGATTACGGTTCAGCCGGAAACGCCTTTAACAGAGATAGCAGATTTGTTCCGGCGTTACCGGTTTACAGCATTGCCGGTCGTAGGGGGTGCAGACCGATTTCTGGGGGTCATCTTTCAAATACATCTCATCGACCGGGCTCGTGAGGATAGTTTGCGCCTCAAGCGCGGCTTCGGGAAGGCATTACACCGACTGCTTGACCGCCGCCGTGAAATACCTGTGCAAGCAACTGATATCATGAGCGTCGGCGGACCACGTGCAACCGCAGACACCCCCT
Source organism: Sulfitobacter sp. M13 (assembly GCF_053474885.1). NCBI lineage: Bacteria > Pseudomonadati > Pseudomonadota > Alphaproteobacteria > Rhodobacterales > Roseobacteraceae > Sulfitobacter > Sulfitobacter sp. M13. Next base: position 533,868 of record NZ_CM130281.1, read on the forward strand.
TGTCGGCGCTGCTTCCCCAGATGGCTGACGGAGCTGTTGACGCCGTCCCCGTCTTAGAGCGCGGTCAACTAATAGGGATCGTCACACGCACGGATCTGATCAGCGCGTTGGCGCGGAAAAGTCTGGATAAATAATCTATAGAATTACGAAATTCTCGCATGAGTTATGAAATGCATTAACCAAGTAGATTTTCGCACGCCTCCCGAAAAAAACATTGGAGAGCTCACAAATTCTTCGTTTGGCGCTTCAATAAACCCTGTTTAATATCCAAGGCGCTTTTGATCATCGTCGCCTCTCACCACGGTAACAGACTTTAGCTGCGCAGTCGAAAAGCGGCAAAGTGGGCTCAACGCGGTCGTTAGCTGCCCGTCGCATGATTGTTATCTGCGCGGACCTTGTTGCCCTTCGTCGCTATAGTTGAATAGACCGCCATTCTGACATCGTTAAGCCCGAGATCGCCGTGAGCGCTAATATTTCTGGATGGCTACAAGTCCATATTATGGTCGCGGCGAAAGGCTCGTTTGGCGAAGCTTCACTGCAGCGTCCGGTAATGTAGAGAAGATCGAGTATGGGCCGAATAAAGAACTCGGATAAAATACAACTACGCTCTTGTGCTGATTTTCGAGTCATCTATTTTGCGTCAAATGGATTTGATTTACCCAATAAACTTCGTAGGCCATGATGAGTGGTTGGCAAGCGGATACGCACTTGAACTGGCGCGTGGCGACGTCATAACCCGTGACGGCGAATTTCTCGGAACCTGGCGTGTCGTAGAATACGATCCTGGAAATGAATGCAGCAGCGGAAGTTTTGAATTCGTTAAAGATGGGGAAGATATTGCGAAGTTCGCCGAAGGTTTTGCATTGCTCGATGTCAGGGCCAATCGAGGGTTTGCATTGTTAAACCTGACCCGTTCGATCAGAGAATGGCACGACGCTCAACTTATCTGATGATGCGTTGCTACCGGAAAGCAATAGGCGGCCAAGCTGAACACACCCAACCCGACCACTTTGGAGTTGCTGTATCGCAGCGAAGAATCTGATTCCGAATGTCGGCCATGGCCCGAAAAACTCAAACTTCACGATGGGCGGGAAGCGATCCTTCTCTACACGCGCAGCATGTCAGTCCGCCATTACCAATAGCGGACTTTCGTGGCGTTTTGATCGGCTCTACTGTCAGGTTCATTTGGGCGGTGCAATACAGGAATTTTGTTAGCCCGGACTGCATTCGAAACCGGTTCCTCAGCTTGGATGAGGGCGCGGGCTACGAAGAAATGAAAATGCCGGGCAACGTCATGGTCGTTGGTATGTGGGACACGCATCTCGGGGAACACGACTTCTGGGAGACGGCTTACGAAGTCTTGATTATCATCACGCTGGATACCACCGAGATTCGGGGGCTGATGGAAGAGGCATGATGGATCACAATATCAAGGCAGAATTGCCGGAAACCCTGGCGGAGCGTGTTTCAATGCTTGAGGGAATCTTGATCAGCGCGGCAACTGGCGGCAGCCACGAAGACCCGTCCTACGGGGTCCTCCGGGCAGAATTCATGAATGACCCGGATATCCGGGACCGGCTGCCGCACTGCGTTCGGCAGTATCGGACCCTCTTGGCATTCTGGCCTTACATCAAACAAGAATGCGGCAACTATGCCGGTCGGCGGCAACTGATCACTGAGGCCTTCACTCCATTGATCGACTACCTTGAAGCGCCCTATCGGACACCAGGAGACGCAACAGTCACAGATGCGGTGAGGGCCTTCTCTGCCGATGGAGTAAGTGAAGCCTGGGCGCGCGCACTGAACAGGCGGTCTATAGATCCGGAAGGGGCGATCACTGCGGCACGCACGCTGCTGGAGACTGTCTGCAAGCACGTTTTGGATGAGGTCGGCAGGCCCTACACCGGCAAGGAGGATCTCCCCAGGCTTTACGGCATGGTCGCACAGGAATTGAACCTCGCGCCGAGCCAGCACACGGAGGAGCCGATCAAGGCGATCCTGGGCGGGGCTATGAATCTTGTGAATGGTCTCGGAACGCTGCGGAACCGACTCTCGGATAGCCATGGGAGGGGTGGCAAAGTTCCCGTGAAGCCGGCAGCGCGCCATGCAGCCTTAGCCGTGAACTCGGCCGGCGCCCTGGCTGCCTTTATCGTAGAGACCTACACCGAGAGGAAGTGATGGCGCTCGTCCCGTTCTCCGCCCCCTGCAAACTCTCGTTCTGAATGAGGAACCAATGGGGGCAGGTCAGGTCAGCAGCGTTTTAAGTGCGCGTTACATATAAATGCCCCAAGTATTTATTTTTCATTGGCTCCAAGCACTGCGCGGCATCGTGGATAAGTTCGTCAGTATAGATCAAAGCCCTCAGGTCGACTGGGGTATCATCGGTTAGGTTATGATACACGAAAATGCGCCAAAGCAGTTCAGGAGCGTTCTGAACTTGGCAGCAGCTGATTACAAAATTGCCTTGCACCCAATCCGGCGGATTAACGGGTCCTTATCGCTGCTGCATCTTTATTGGCAGCGCCAAATCCGACCGCAGCAATCCGGAGACCTCCACTTTCGGTTTTTTCGACAAACGGACAAGAAAGAGAAATATGCCACGGACCTCTGCTTCTTTTTGCGATTCCACGCCGACAAGTTGCTGATTGATCCATGCGCTTGTTATCTGGATCGGCATCAGACCGTCCGGTATTGCCCGACGCCTTACGCGGCCCAGGCGCCCGGAGGATTTTGTCATCTCAGCTTTCGCGAGCACCTGAAGAGCAGACCAAGGATCAAGATCAGGCCGAAACGAGCCGATGGCCTGTCTGTATTTGGAAACCAGACGCATGTGATTGTTCCTTGCATTTCCAGGTATCCGGTGACGAATTTCTGGCGTTACGGCCGCCCAGTCTTCCGGCAACAGCGTTCCGAATGCCTCAAGAGGGTGGTCAAGATTTTTAAGAATATGTGCTAAAATTTTGAAATCCACCGCCCTGTGCACCCAATCTACGGGGCTTGGCTGTCCGCGCTGAACCGCGTCTTCGAGAGCGGCATTAAGGTCGTGGAATGTGACCACGCTCCTTTGAATGTGCAGCGCAGGGCTATCGGTTTTCTGATCGTTGTGCGGAGTGAAGTCAGTCACGTGTGTCAAAGCGTTCATGTTTAAGAAAAATCCACTATGTCATCTAAGGAAAAGGTTTCAGCTCGAGCCGAAAAAGCATCTGCGGCCACGTCAGCAGAAATCTTTCTGGCGTGATCGTCACGGTATTTTTGAAAGCTGCGATTGCCTCGGTGGCCCATAGCGGTTTTGCCATAGTCCAGGCCCGGCTCCCCCAGATCGGCAAGAAAGGTTTGCAACAATGTGCGCGCCAAATGACTTGAGGATCCAATCGCATCATCCCAAGTCCGTCCGAACCAACCATATGCGACAGGGTCGCCCTCATAGCGTAAAAAAATTGGCCGGTGTTGCGTCATAGCTTGATCGCGTAACTGCGGCAGGTATCGTGGGCCGTTGTCACCCAGCAATAATGCGTTGAAGAAGATGTTGAAACTGGGCTGGAAATTGACGTTCAGCATCTTTCCAACCTTTGATTGAGTGTATTTGAAAGCATAGCTGTTCGTATCTGCGTGGTAGAAAACACCCTTTCCCCAGAACATGCGATCGACGACATCACGCGCGCGCGGTGGGCAGGCGACCGTGATGCCGCGAGCGCAAGCTTTCAGGCGTCGCTGGTGGCGGTGGGCGACGTTAGAGGTGGCATTGGCCTCTTCGAGATGAATGCGTGCTGTGGCCAGTGTTACGGGCAGTGTAGGGGCTTGAAGAGCATTGAACATTTTTATTGGTGTTTGCCTGCTTTCGAGCCCTGTGAAGCCACGGTAATTCCGTTCGAACCTTTCCGAGGTGGGATGAGACGCCCCGTGGTGCGTGGCAAAGCGACGTAACTCTTCAGCAGTGCTACGTAGATAAGCCCATCTCGGCTGTGCCTCGGCCGGGTCTTCACCGTTCTCGATGGCCTTTGCAGTGGAGCGGTCAATCAGGTCATCGTAAAGTGCGCACTCGGCTTCAGCGCTCTCAAGATCTATCGGCATTCCTGATTGGTCCGCCGACCAAGCGAACATGCCAAGGCGTCGTTCCATGCGCTCTATGATGGATAGGGCGTAGGTCTGATCGCGCCGCAATTTGCGTAAGGTCTGTTGCCAATCCATTGGCAGTTCACTGACGGGGACGGAGACCGTGCGTCGATAAGTGCGGCGTATCCCGTGGTTGTGGGTCCGGTAAGACGAGCGATGCTGGAACTCTTCACCGGCGGCGGTAGTGGCTTCGATGAGTGCCGGGCTAAACCCCAGAGCCTGTAAGGCTCGGCTTAGAGCTTCGATTTGTATGAGCCCATCGAGCTGCCAGATTTCGACGGCCTTGGGGTCTGCAGGCTTGGAGGGGATTGCCAAAGACAAGAAAGCCCGGATGTCCGCTACTGCCGGTGCCATGATGCGGTGATGCGCGCAGAACCCTATAAACGGTTCCAGCGCCTCAAGTTCGGCCGCGGTGGCATTCGCAATGCCAGGCAGATGGGCAACGCCCCTCATGTGTGGTGCGCGGAGAATGGCTTGGATGCGACGCGTCATTTTTTGCTCCTTTTCCGGATCGTGCGCTCCGCTGCGGCAGCAGCTTCTTCCATCGCGTCTTGTGCAATCTTGGCGCTGCTGTCGGGATCAAGGAACGCGTAGCGCTTGCTGCAAACCGCCTCGGAGTTAGCAAGCATATCGGCAATGTTCCGCATGGATTCTCCCATACGGACCAGAATACTGGCGAACCCGTGGCGGAAGCGGTGGAAGGTCATCGGCACACCTGCATCATTGGCCGCCGACTGAAACCACTGGCGAAAAGTTGATGGATGAAGGCGCCCGCCGGGCACCCGGATTGACGGAAAAAGGTAGATGCTTTCGTTCTTTGGATCGATCAGCGGCCGGATCGATTTGAGATACCAGTCCAATACCGCTGGACCCTGGCGATTCACGCGAGGGGTCATCTCCGGGATCTTCACGCCGGCCTTAGCTTCCTCGGCAGGTATAAAGAACTCCCAACCGGCCCGCGGGTTGATATTTGCCCGACGCCCGAGGTGGCGCAACCAAATCGCATTGCGCAAGCGCAGCGGTCTGCCGGTCAGCACAATGGCGCAGACTGCGGCGCACACTCCCAGGCGGATCACCCGGGATTGATCCTGAACACTGAGGTGGTTCGCGTCGAAAGAACCGTCCGGGTCCAGCCCATTTTTCATGATCTCGTCGGCTTTCGCGCGGAAAATGCGATGCAAATTGTGAAACCGCCGCTCTTTTTCAGGATCATTTACAAGATTGCGGCACCAAGCTTGAATATGCTCGGGCATTTCGTCACGTCCGGCATCTTTGAAGTATTCGCTCGATTTTACCCGCAGTTTGATATCGGCCACGACGTCTGTGTCGAAGGTGTCGACGTTCCTTTCAAGGATCATGCGGATTGTCTTGTAGTAGCCCAGAGCGGAGTCAGCTTGGACCGCCGATGGCAGATGTTCGCGATCTTCTGTAGCGCGGATCGTCGCCGAAATATGCTCGGGCGCAAACAATGCGTCGACATCATTGGCGGCCTCAAGGTCGGAGACAGGCCGATCATAGGCTGTATCGGGATCGGTTGGGCAATATGGCAGTAACTTGACGTGATAGCGGAGTGCAGCCCGATAGTAGTCCTTCGTCTCTTTCGTGATTGTATCATGAACCTTGCTCGTATTGATATCGACCCGCGTTGCGGCGATCGAAACAAGGTGGTCGATCCGCGCCTCTATGTGCAGCGGTAAAGCGTCAGTCAGGCGTCGCGCGGGTTGGGCAGGGATGGGCGTCTCTGGTAACAGATCACCAAAGTCTACAAGCCCGTTCCACTCATTGAGGGTTCGGAACGCTTTTTTGGTCAATTCCCGTTCCTTCGAAGTAACGAAAGCACCTTCGAGCGCGTCAAACATATCCTCGGTCAAATCCCAAGGTTCCAGATTGGCGCGACGTGCGATGTCGGAGAAAGTCTTCACCAACGTAAAACTCCGCTTGTCCATAGGACCTTCGTTCTCAGTGAGCGGCTGCAAAACTGCCAACACCTCTGCCCAGCCATCTTGCTGTGCATTCCTGGCCGTGCGGACTTCATAAGCGCCCATGCAGCCACGGATCGAGCGGCGCACCCCTTCGCGAACCTTCTTGTAGCGGTCGAGCGTCACGCCCAGATCAAGCCGGGGATGCAGATTACGACCTGATTTTGGGAAGGCGGCGTCAAACCAGTCCAGCAGGCTCTGAAAGGCAGAGGGCGCGGGTGTGTGTCTGTCCGGGGCATCGCTTGAAAGGGAGAGCAGATGGGCGGGGCCGTAACCCCATTTATCGAGAAAAACCCGAAGGTGCTGAAGATCATGCTTCTTATGCGCTGCAGTCCATTCCAGGATCTCTTGAAAGGCTATAGGCTGGCCTGAGCCATGGGCGGTTTGGATTGCCGTGGCCAAAGCTGTGCTAACCGTCGAGGCGCGAAGGGTGTTGTCGAAAATGACGGCATGCGGCGTGGTCTGAAGTATGTCTGTCATGGTGTCCTTAAGAGTTGAATGAGTGGGGGAAAAACCGGTTTTTGTGCATAAATGCCGCTTTTTGTGCAGGCGAAGCGATACTCCTATCGTCTTTCCGACCCCCCAAAGTGGCAGGGGTTTCGCTTTAAGACGCCGGTTGTGCATCGCGTCTGCGAAAGAGGCAGGTCACGTATTAAAATCGCTTTTTTCATCAACGCTTGCGGCCGCTAAGGCGAAGACGGCTTGGTCCACAGCCTCAGGATCCTGATGGGCAGTGGGCGAGTTTGCCAACATCATCTGAGGCCGAGCTAAGGGTCCGATCAGTGAATGAAGAATGGCCCGCGGCAAAGTGAGTGCGATGTTGTGACGATGCCACAGGATGACATCGAGCGGACGATACATCTCCCGGTTTGGGCTCAGTTGAATTGCTGCAACTGGTGGAAGTGAGATGCCACCTGATTTCAGCTTCTTGCAAAAAGTGCCCCGGGCAAAGCCATACTCAAAAGCGAAATCCGCCCGGTGGACCAACCCCTGTTCCCAGAGAGTTTCAGTGAGATCAGAGATGCCGAGAATCTCGGGAATTAAACTCGACTGTCCTTGGCCAACATCTGCAGCCCTGTCCGGACCGCAGTTTGTTGCTTTCAACTCTGCCAGTCTGGCGGGCAACAACAGAGGTTCGATGCCATGAATTTGGCGGAAGACATCGAATTTTCGGTATCCTTTGGCGAGCTGGGTGAGGCCAAACATTGCGGCAATAGTGGAAACGCTATTGCGGGAAACGCCGAGATGGTGCCCCAGGTCCGCAACAGAGACCTCTCCATCGATGCTGGATTTCGGGAAAAAAGTTTCGTGTTTAGACATTGTCATCTCCTATTCCCGATAATATCGGAGGACTTAGGCAACGTCGGAAATCTGGATCGCAAAAAAGTTATGCTAATGACGAACAAAGCGATTGAGATCCCAGAGAGTGGGGTTATTCTTGTTAGTTCACTTTATGTTCTGTAGCGGTCAAATGGTTACATGGAGTGGTCCGTGCGTAACCTTGGTCTGATTGCGAAATCTGCGTAGCCGAGGATTTCATTGACCAATGCCACTCCCAAGGGTGCCATCTTTCACGATGGGTGAACCTCAAAGTGCCTTCATACCAAAGCCTTGAATGAAATTTATCCTATATAATATATGCTTATATAGTATATTTTGAATGTATCTTAATTTGGCCGCTTGGTTACATGGAGTGGTCCGTGCGTAACCTTCGTCTGATTGCGTAATCTGCATGGCCGAAGGTTTTCATTGAGCAATGCCAATCCCATGGGTGCCATATTTCACGGTGAAAGAACCCCAGACTGCCCTAATCTGAGAGATCTACCTCACCTGCATCATACCTATTTGTCTTATCTATCAGACGTTGAACTCGTGCCGGGTCACGGGGCCGATCGCGACCACTGGTTCTAACGATCCAATAAACGAGCAAAAGGCTGGCCACGGCTAACACTACCGAAATAACTGACAGGATGATCTCAAACGGCTGCAATCGTTGGCTCCCTGAGCTTGCGGAATGGGCAACCTTACCACATACAGAGCTCTATAAGAACATAGGATTTGACGAACAGCCGCTATTGAGCAACAGGAGAATTTGAAAGTCTTGCGGTGATTTAGTCGGACGGCCGCTCGTAATGGTCCGAGACATTAAAAGGGAAGCAGAGCTTGTTGAAAAAGATCGTCCCAACTCCATTAGTATTGGTGAGTGCGCCGACCTGAAAAGCATTCCCGATTGGATCGCCGCACAATACGCCTGACTGCGAGTGCATTAGAGGAAATCGATAATCCGCACCTCTTTGACGTAAGCGCCGGCTGTAAACTCGGCGGTCTCCCCCACTTCCTTATCCAGTAGGGCTTCTCCAAGTGGAGTATGGACGCCGATCAGCGCTTTGGAGGCGTCATGATCCCGTTCGCTGACAAGGGTCACCTCCATTTTGCCGCCACCTTTTTCGAGTTTTTCCAGGCGGATCTTAGTTCCGATCTGGGCAACCTTAAAAGTGCCGTCCAGCCTGTCCGTCTCTTCTTTCGTCCCAATGGAAGACAAAGGTTCGTTGCGAGCCTCACGCGGCGAAAAGAGGTCCCTTTCGAGGGGCAAGGTGGCCTGGCGGTCAGGATCTTGAATTGCCTCGGAAAGCTGTGAGGTAGCTTGCTCTTCATTGGCCGCATCGTTTAGCGGCTCGTCTTCCTCGTGTTCATCAGAGGAATTGACATCGTCGCCCTGTTGATCCGCTATTGCAGAATGCACCTGTATCTCAGGCTTGGCCTCAGCGGATACTTTGACCTCGGCATCGGGGCTCTCCGCGTCGATGTCTTCCTCCTGAAAGGTGGCGGCCTGAGCGGTTTCTGGATCCCAATCGTCCTCGGGATAGAAGGTGATCGTCTCAGTAAAGCGCTCGTCGATAGCAGCAGCTCCAATGGGTTCAATGCCAAGGCGCGAGAGCGTTTCGCATAGGTTGCGCCACCAGTATTCCTTGCTCGTTGCCCACTGGCTACCAAAGACGCGCCAGAACACCCATCCCGCGCGCTCTAAGGCAGATTGGCGGAGCATGTCACGATCCCAGACCTCGGGCCCGTGATAGGCGTCTCCATCAAGTTCAATCGCCAGGCGGCGATCTTCGGCACCCTCGACCACCAGATCAATGCGGAACTTGCCGGCTGATACCTGGGGTCGAACACGGTAGTTTGCTTCCATCAGACGCAGCAGGACTTCCTGCTCAAACCCGCTCTCACAGAGGTCTATAAGATCAAGACTTTCGCCTTTCGTGTGGGAGCGGCCATCCGGCATCGGATCAGCAAAGTGCTGGAGAACCTTGCTCTTGATATCGGTTGACTTCAGATCTTCGAGGCTTACGGAGCGCACGAGGTAAAGGCGATCCTTCGCACGACTCATGGCTACGTTGAAGCGCTGCTGATCTGCCTTGCTCGTTTGAGCGTGCGCATGACCCGGGGCGGCCACCATTGAAAGAAAAACAATAGATCGCTCTTGGCCTTGCATGGTTCGAGCATCTCCAAAGATGATACGACGCGTTTTGATCTTATCGGTCCCGACTCTTGGGTCTTCCATCAACATGCGCCCGATCATATCAGCTTGGGCCGCACCGATTAGGGAAATTACGCCGATGTCGCGGCCAGTATGTTCTGGCTCATGGATAATGCGGGCAATTTCATCGACGATCCACTTGGCCTCAGCATCATTGATGCCGCCATCTCTGGTGGCACCGGGGATATAGACGTCCACAAGGGGTGGGTCAAAGCGTTCAGAAGCTTTCGGGACGCGGAGCGGGACGAGGGCGTTGTTGTAGAACTGCGTCGAGAAATTGATGATAGGTGCCACACAGCGGAAGTGCTCGCGCAGCATCACATGGCTCTCAGGATGCATGCGCTTGGTGATCTCGAAAATGGACGAGTTTTCATCAATGAGATCGGCGCTCGGCAGGCCATCAAGGTATTCTGCGCGCAGGGCATTTACCTTCTGAACCGCGATACCCACCACAGATGGGCTAACCTGTTCTTCGTCACCTACCACGAGGATCTTCTTACCACGGGCGAGAGCTGCCAGCGCTGTGATGTCGCTCTGTGAGGCCTCATCGAGAATTACGAGGTCGAAATCGCCAAACTTGGCTGGAAGCTGTTCCGGGATCTTGTATTCAGGCATGATCCAGACTGGTGCTGCACTGGATGCCTGCTTGGCGGCGTCTTGCGCCGCACGAATGAACCGCGGAGCCTTCTTGCCCTTTCCTGTGCCGATCTTTGAGACGGCCTGTGTGAAAGCTTCCATGGCTTGTCGCACCGGCTTTGTCATTCGGCTTTTTAGGCCAATCAGTGTTCTTACACGGATTAGCTCTTCGAGGGCTTTAGCACGGCGCTTAGTCGCATCCGCTTTGCGGTTGCGGTGCTCATCCCCATTGCCGAGGTCAACGATACGGTCTACGCGACCCTTTATCACAGCCCACTTCCATGACGCTTGCCAGCCTTTTGGAATAAGCTCTAAGGCACGCTCTGGGGCTTGTTTAAGGCGGTCGGCCCAATCAGGGGCCTCGCACTCACAAAGAGCGGCAAGGTCAATCCCCAGGCGGTCCAGCTTCTCGGAGACCTCATTCAGCCGGGACACTTCTTTGGTGATCTCTGCGCGGGCTTTGACGAGATCGCTACCTTCCGTTTCTTCGTTCCCAATCGCGCCTGCCAGATCCGAAAGAGCACAAAGAATGGGAAGCGAGCCGTCGCCGGCCGCGGCTTTGAGTGCGGCAAGTGCGGCGGGCATCTCGTATTTGTCAGGAAGATTGGCCCGTAGCGCATTGATGGCAGGTTGGCATTCCAGTGTCGCGCAAAGAGCATCCAGGTCCAAATCAACTGGAAACAGGGAGCCCAGACCATCAACGACGGGTTTTGCGCGCGTTGCAAGCGATAGCGCATGTTCCAAGTCATACTGGCGATCAAGAAGGTAGTCAGCAATATCCCAGGGCTTGGTCGGCATGGGCGGAAATAGTCCAACGTCGATCAGGGGCCTCAGGGTGTCTTCGATGCGACGTGCGTCTTCCTGCAAACGATAAACGTCAAGGATGTGCTGCCAGTCAGAGGGACGTGTCGGTGTGGTGTCCTCAATTCGGATGCTCGCAACCGCTTCTTTCAGCGACTTATTGAAGATGCTGAACCCCACAGGTTTTTGGCCGGCAAGCCCTCTGGAGGATGCATTCTTGAAGTCGTCAGGACGACAGTCGCCGAGATCATAGCGGACGGTTTTCGCCTCGATGAGGCGCTTGAAACCGGAGAGGTAGTCAGCAGTTGCCTCGATATTCTTTTTGACAATCGCTGCATCAATTTGAAGGCACTGGACGGCAAGCTTTTTGATGTGGGCGGGCGTATCGCAAAGGGTTTCGTGGAGACCATAAAGCTCGCGCAAGATGGCTCGCGCCTGTTCCTCAGTAGCAGTTCCGTCTATTGCCATTGTCGGCGCCGAAGTGGGGTCCACTTTCTCACGTTTATGCCATGACAGTTCGGCTTTATGGGCGGCAACAATGTCCGCCGTGCTGGGGAGGTCTTCTGCTTTAGGAAGCCTTGCACCGGCGTAGACGATATCAGGAGCGAGCTCGGGGAGGGTTTCCCTTAACCTTCCGAGGATGTCGTCAAGTTGGGAAGGAGGCTGCTTGGAGGGGCGATCAATGAACCAGCCATGCGTTGCTTCATCGGCTGCGAGTATCTCGACTATCTCCATAGGAGAGTGCTTGCCGGAGTTCCATTCCATTTCAGCAAGGTTTACGCGTGCGATCTCTGCAAGCTCACGATCCGCATCGCGGATCTCGGCATCACAGTCGATAATCTTTTGCTCGAGTTTTCTGCGTTGGGCTTGAGCTTCGTCAACATCAAGGCCTACGACTTCGCTCGAAAGTTCGCTGACAGCCACTTGTAGTTGCTGCGCACTCTCGCGGTCAGTCCCAACGGAGGCGATGACCAAAGATTGGAGGCTTTTGGGGAGTTTCTCCCGGACAGCGGCAATAGCTTCCGGAGTTCGAGCTGTGACCAAAACCCGTTTCCCCATCGCCATTTCGTGGCTGATAATATTGGCGATCGAGTGCGACTTACCGGTTCCTGGCGGCCCTGATACACAGACGACGTCCAGAGATGGATCGTCGATCATATCTGAAATCTTGCCCTGCTCTTCGTTAAAGGGAAGAGGGAAGAAGTGAACTTTTGAGGATGCTTCCGTGCGGCCGGAGTTTGATGCACCGGAAGCTCCGACAGGATTACGCGGGGATGCACCTACATCGCCACTTGCAGATGGCTCCCACTTGTTCTCTGCGGCACCCGATAGAACAGAGGAATCCAGACCAAAGGCCGAGATGTCCTTAGGTGCTTCCTCCTTCGGGGAGGCGGTGAAACCGCGGATTGGCGCAGGCACATCGGCTTTTTCGTCTTCGACCTGTTTGCGGAGCTTTTGGATGTCGTGCACCCGGAACTCATTAGAGCGCGGTCTACCGAAGATTGCCCAGCTTGATGTGATCCTCAGATAATCGGAGACAGGCTCAATCTTTTCGCCTTCATCCAGTTCATCGCGTGTGATGTGGACACCGTCACTGGAAATGTTGCTGGCAGTAGTATCGAGCAAGGGCTCCCAGATGGTCGTAAAAGGGGAGAACTCGATGTCGCCGCGCAGAAACTGTTCGAGGTTTTCTTGGAGCTCGCGTTGAAGCCTTGGCGTGCCGTCGATGTCCAATTGGATATACGGCTTGAGAGAAAATGTAGGTCTCAGGTCACGGGGCCTGATAGCGATCGCGCCTTCGTTCTCGACCTCGATATCGAGACTCTGCTCCATTATAGGCATATCGACTGTCTTGCCGCTCTTCTTCCAGCGGCCGATACCGATTCCCCAGATAAGTTCAGGGGGAGCGCCTTCTGAGGTGTGGATCGCAGAATGGATCTTGAAGAGATCATTGTAGGCATTCATGGCCCGACGAACAGGCTTCTCCTTATGTGACCAGTCAGCCCACGGCCCACCGACATAGGTCTCGAAATCACGACGCATTTCCGAGCAGTTCTCTGCATGCAAGGTGACCTTGACGCGGCTTTCAACCTCAACTTCGTCCTCGACGACGATGTGGACATCTTCTGAATCCAGAAGGCCCATTTCAATCAGGTCAGAAGCCTCCTCGATCGGGACTTCAATGGAGATGGCGGACTTTAGGACGGGGGATTTATAGGGGTCAACCGGCGGCTGCTTCAGAAACGCTGCGACATGCTCAGGTGGCTGTGCGGGACGGGATTCTTGCTGACGTGCGATGCGCAACCACGCGCCATCCTCGCAGTTCAGCTCAAGTTTTGGAAGGTTCGCGAGTTCGTTTTCGTGGAAGACACCAAGTCCGGCCTTCATCTCCATTTGAACATCGCTGCGGGCTACAAGAAGCTCCTCAGCAAAGCCGAGGAGGTGAGAGATTTTACCGCGCTCTTCTGGGCTAACGTCTTCGTGGGATGAAACGGACATTCTCGGCAACCTGCTTTGTAAAATCACAACATGGTATAATGATTGCAACGCCGCGAGTTTAAGCACGCCACGACGTGAAGGTGCAACCTGTGGTTTACCGCTCATATTGGACATTCCAAGTGGCTGGTCGAACTCTTGCTTTCCCACCTGACCGTGGTCGAGGACATCATGGGTTATGATAAGGTTGCCGCCCCCTTCTTCGACCTCCTCCATGATGAAATGCAGATCGGAGGATACACTCGCGAAACTTGGCGTCCCATTCTGGAGGAGTTTGGAGGCGGCATCTGGGAAAACTGGCAAGTTGGGCGCGATTTCGAAGATGCTTCTCTTTACGCTCGTTTCGGCGTCACGCACCGAGACATCCCCGTCAGCGAGCGCCGCGCGTTCTTAGAAAGTCTCGTTACGCGCATCGAGGAATTCTATGGGCGATCCGACCTCGAAAGGATCGGTGGTCCGGGGAATGAAGTCTCAAAGATCACTCGGCTTGCACGGGCAAGGTGGAATCTGGATAATCTTGAGGGAGACATCGACCCCGTTTCACTCGCCATTCTTGGCGGTCTGTCCGAGGGGCGGATTCGGAACATGATGACCGGCGCAGACCGTATCTTCGAAAACACTGGCGGAAAGGTCAGCGCCCGAAGCGCAGCACAGTGGCTTGCAAATCGGGAAAGTTACTACGCGTCCATTTGGGAGCAGGAAGAAGATGCAGAGCTCGTCGAGCCAAACGCTGATATGTCAGACGCTGTTTTCGTGCCGCGCGCAAGCGACGGCAGCGTTTTTCACCCCGGTCTCGCGCGCAATGGTCACTTCACAATCGGAGCGAAGGGTCATGAACGCCAAGTTGAAGATTTTGACGAGGTCCTTCGTCAGCTCTTAAATATGAGAGGCCCCCGGTGGCGCCGACCGAATGCGGCTGGGGACTGGGGAATTGTGAAAGAAAATGACTTGATCCGTATCGAGCGAGCCGACCTCATGAATGGCAAGCTGCCCTGCTAATCATCACCCAAATTTTTGGAGCATCATTATGCTTGTTTCTGATATTCTTCACCATTTGACGACGATGCCGCTTCAGCGCACGGCTGACCTGCCCCGGGACAAGGTCGGGATCTATGGTCTCGCTGATCACGAAGGACGCTTGCGCTATTTTGGCTCGACGAGCTCAACTGCGGAGAACTTCCGTAAGCGCATCCATCAACGACACCGGACCGGCTCGGAAAACCGGAGCCATTATTTTTCCAAGGTCTACAATACTGGCCGGATGTGGCGTGATCCCGTTCTGCATCGTGAGAGTCCAGACGCCAAGATTTCTAAGGACTTGCGCAGCGCCTTCATCGCTGACCATTGCCGTGCAGTCTGGATCGCCCTGGACGGAACGAAGAGTGAGATTGAAAGTCTCGAGAGGGCCTTGATCGCCGCTGCGCCACCTGAGTGTTGTAGCTGGAATGCGAACACGGGCATTCGCTATCCAGAACCCGTCGGGCTGGTCGACGAGTTGATGGAGGCCCTTCAGTTCAGTGAGAGCCAGCGGGCGGCAGTCGAGCGTCAGGCAGGTTTGTTTCACTCAGATGGAATGACGGCCGCCTAATCAAGCTGCTTGGCTAAACGCGTTTCCATATCACAAGCATGAACCGATCGGAGATCGCCATGACACTTACTGCGTCAACCCCCTGCCGTAACTCCCTGCCTGACGGGTTGGTCTGTGGCTCCCTTGAGCGCCGCCCCCGCGGCAACTGCGCAGCCTGCCATCGGCGCGCGGCCGCAGCCTATCGCGCCCGCAAGGCAGCAGCGCCGGGCTCCCACACTGAGTCGGAATGGCTTACCCTCGCTGCGACTTTTTCGCACTGTCCAGGCTGCGGCAGGTCTTGGGAAACAGTCGAGCGTCCGAACGGGCAGCGCCTTCCATTCACTAAGGGGCATATCGTGGCCTTGTCCGGGGGAGGCTCTGACGGGATCGAAAACCTTCGCCCAGAATGCGCGAGGTGCAACTACGGAGGACCGGGGGTGGGATTTCGCTCAAAGCCGAGTCGCCGTTAATGCTCTCGCTGTCCGCTTGGCGGGCAAACGTAATTTTAAGAAATCGAGCGCTGGCATCCTCCGAACTATCATAGCTCGGTCACTTTGGCACAAAACTCGCACATCTGTAGGAACCGGGGCTGCTCGGCGGCTTTCTTCGGCTTTGTGATCCGCTTTCGTCTCTCCACCATCACGGTTGCTACCCTTTCCAGGACCGTCAGACTTTAAGCGCATTGCGTCCCAACAAGATTTCTTGTGATGTTGAGGACGAATGGGCAAACGTTAGGGACTGTCCTTTTTTGCAGTATTCTCCATGGGTCCTGAGGGCCGGAAATAAACTTTTAGATACGTTGATTGGCGCAGCATGATATTTGAAGTGAACAAGGCACTTAGCCTCCCCGAAATACGTCAAATTGTAGACAAGCGCACTGAGGTGCTGACGCGCTTTGGACCCATCTTCCGAAATCCATCCGTTCTGACCCAGCAAGATTACCTCGATTTTCTTAGCTTTAAGCACAATCATCATTGGACTGGATTAGAGCGCCTCGGTCGTGGAGCTGCCGAAGATATGGACAATCTCAGTGCTGCTATATCTCGATTAGTAAATGAGGATGCGAGGCTTTCCGAAAGGTTAGACGGCGCATTGTCCTCCGTCCGCGGCGTGGGCCCAGCAACATTTACTCCGATCTTGCTTGTTGCCTACCCTGAACGCTACGGCGTTTGGAATGGAACCAGTGAAGCTGAAATGCGCGAACGAGGCCTTTGGCCCTCCTTCCAAACGGGTTCCTCAGTCGGTGAAAAATATGAAGCCGTCAATTCAGTCTTGCTCAAATTGGCCGAAGAGTTAGAAGTTGATCTTTGGACACTGGACGCTCTTTGGTGGATGAGCCGCCTGGAACGTAAGAACACCGGGCATTACAAAGATGCAAAGTTCAAGGCCGTTTGGCATATGGCCAATCAGGCCGAACAGACGGCCAAACAATCATACGGTCAGATCGTTGAGCGGACATTAAAGAATAAGGATCTTCGGCAAACAAAAGAGGCGCTGATTGCGCACTTGACTGAACTCCTTGACGAAACCGGTGATCGCTGCGCGATTACGGGACTTGGCCTGCAATTCGATGGGCAGGATAAGCAGCTCTGGCCGTCCTTGGATCGTATTGATAGCTCGGGTCATTACGAGAAAGGAAATTTGCAGGTCGTGGCCCGCTTTATTAACTTCTGGAAGGGCGACAGCCTGGACGCCGAGTTTCGCCGGTTGATCGACAAAGTGCGCGGGGAGTAGCTACCGCCGACCGAACCATCTTAGGCGACGTATTGAAGAATTTTTAAGCTAAAAAACCTATCAGACACATGCATTTGGGCGAGAACTTCAATGAAAGTCTACATCGCAAATTTCGGCCGGCAGAATTACGAATGGCCAGTATGTCGAGACCGAGGCACTGTTGCCACCATGAACGCTGTTGCAGTCCAACGGTTTTGGGAAGCCAGCGATAGAGAAGCATACATCACCAACAGAATGGCCAATGATACTACAGCGGCAGGGGAAAAACCTACCCGCGCAACTGCATCTCGTTGGTTCAACTTGATGACCGCTGTCGCAGAAACAGCAGGTGATATATGGGTCCATAGGGATGGTAACGAGTTGTGGTGGACGACGTCACGACACGATACTCCAACTTTTGAAACTAAGATCGAACCCATTGATCGAGGACGTGAGGTCGTAGTCTGTCACAAGCCGTGCGAGCAGTGGTCAAAAAAGGACAGATTAGGGAATCCACTTCTTTGGAACCAGCTGCACCCCAAAGCGAAGGATTTCCTATCTACGGAAGCGACGCTTCAGTCGCTGAGTCCATCCTACCGCGACTATACGCTCGCCTTACTCGCGGGGGACGACCTAAGTTTCTGGCATAACAGCCCCTTATGGCAGGAGCGGAGCGAGACCGCGAAAAATAGCTACTCACCCGTCACTTATGGAACGCATGCCGACAAGGTTGCGTATCAACGCGCATCAGAGCTCTTCGACGCGGCTGACGCGGCTGACGCGGCCGAACGAATGGCTCGCATGGCGATGAAGACAACCAAGGCCGCTAACGGTCAAACTGTGGAGCGAGTGATAAAGAGAAAGGACCTCAAGTTCCCCACAGCGGCAGCCCTCCAAGATCACATAGTTGAGCTTATTAAAGCTCAAGAAGGCCGCTGTGAGTTGACAGGTCTTCCGCTGGAACTTGACGAGAGAAGCGGTGACTCCGCGATGTTCGCCTCTTTGGATCGTTGCAATAGTAATGGTCATTACGAGATCGGAAACCTTCAAGTTGTCTGCCGGTTTGCGAACTTTTGGAAAGGCTCGTCCGACGACGTAGAGTTTCGACGAATTTTGAGAATCCTCATGGAGAGTTAGAGAAACGCAGCCTTGGGCAACTAAACAACCGCCAAATCAGGCGTGCGATCGAAGTTTGACACCGGACAAAGAGGTTGGCCAATTTAGTAAACTTGAAGGTCTCAAGTTTGGACATTGAGGCAGTGCTAACGCTTCGAGTGCCTTAGAAACCAATCTGCCATTGATTAGGAACCCCTCTGCGAAACGATGATCTACAGTTCGTCTACTGCGGAAAGAGTAATTTGATCTAATCCCTTATCCAACCAAAGGTGTAAGTTAGCGGCCGGTTGCATGGCGCGCAGTTTGTGATTCATCGAACGACTGGCAGGTCCAATAACCGTGTAGTGTATCGCGGGCTATGGTAGTCGGACCGTAGCTTCCAAGACCTTTTCATTCCTTCGCTTGCCAGCACCATGGTCTTTTTGCCGAACCGATCATTTACCTGATCGAGCGCTTCCATTAGCGCTTGGGATTTGATTTTTGGGGCATCGAAAAGTGTCAATGGGCGATCCTCCATTCTTAGCAGATCATCAAGCATGACGCCCGCCTTCGTGAACCCGAATAGCCCCGCCTGCCCCTTCGGCCACGCGGCCTGCGCGCAGCGCCGCGCAGCACCGACAAGATCGAAAGTGTCGGACGACATGGGCATCATCCGAGTTGAGCGTGAGCCTGAGTATTGCGGCCGATCGGGGCGGTGCCGGTTAGTGTGGAAAAACACTGTCAGCGTTCCGGCCACCAAACCATGCAGGCGTAGCTTTTCCGCCGCACGCGTTGCATGCGCTGTAACTGCCTGAAAAAGCGTTTCGAAATCCGTCATGGGTGTTCCGGACGAGCGGGTCACAGCCATGCCTTTGCGCTGCGGCTCAACGTCATCAAAGGCGAGGCATGGCTCACCCTGGAGTTCTAACACGGTCCGCTCAAGCACAACCGTGCCGAGGGCGCGCGCCTGCCGGATCGGCATATCACGCAGTTCTGCCGCTGTGCGGATACCGAGGCCGTGGAGCTTCGCTTCGGTTCGACGCCCGATCCCCCATATGTCTCCGACCGGGACCATTGGCAGCAACCAGTCGGCCAGCGTGTCATCCATCATGTCTAATACGCCTGCGAAGATCGGGTTCTTTTTGGCAATATCATTCGCGCATTTCGCCAGCGTCTTTGTCGGCGCAATACCAACCCGCACCGGCACACCAATACGCCGCAAAACCGCTGATCGCATTGCGCGCGCGTGCTCGGTGAGATCCTTAAAGCCGCCGAAGTCCAGAAAACACTCATCGATAGAGTAAATCTCTACGTTCGGCGTGAAGTCTTCATAGACCTCGACGACGCGGCGGGAAATGTCGCCATACAGCGTGTAGTTCGAGCTGAACACGCGCACGCCATGTGCTTCGATCTTGTCGCGGATCAGATGGAGCGGTTCGCCCATCTTGATCCCGAGCGCCTTTGCCTCATCCGATCTTGCCACAGCGCAGCCATCGTTGTTTGACAAGACGATTACCGGCACGTTTTTTAGAGACGGATCGAAGATCCGTTCGGCGCTCACATAGAAGTTTGCGCTGTCGCTGATTGCGATTGGTCGCTTCATGCGAGGTCGTAGCGCCGCACGACGCCTGCGATCACACCCCAGATCTCGCTGTCTTCGGTCAGTTCGATGTCGGGGAACTGTTCGCGGTTGTTGGCCGGAGCGAGATAATACCTGCCATCGCGTTTCCGTAAGATCTTCGCTGTCACCGCGCCCTCTACCACGGCAAGGACCGCGCGTCCGATGCGTCGTTTTCCAGCGCGATCCAGAGCAATGATATCACCGTCGCGGATCCCCACATCCCAGAGGCAATCCTCCTCGACACGCCACCAGAAGGTTGAAGCGGGATGCCGCACCACCCATGCTATCGGATCGATTTCATCTTCCAGATCATCGCCGGCGGGTGACGGAAACCCAGCACTTGCAAGCATGGCGACAAGACGCATCGGAAAACTGTTGGCAATGACAGGTCGTTCGATGCGGTGCAGGGGCATGGGCATGGGCATGGGAATCCTAGTTTGTTCTTATTTTGTTCTCAATCGGTCAGATGGACCCTTCGTGTCAAGATTGATCCGGTCTCCCGCGGAAGATTACATACCGCCCTTTCGAACATTTTTTCTTCGTGACGAGCTTGTTTGACCAATATTGGTAATACGGTCGCAGACAGACACCACTGAGACAACAAAGGCTTAGAGTAACTTTCTCCCGCACCGCACGAGCAATGAAGCCGAAGAATTAGGCAATGCCAAAAGGTTCACGCATGCAAAGGAAAGCCACATGCTTAATACTACACCCACAAAAGACCAAGACTGTTGTGGAGCAATTGCCGCTACGCGAGAGCACCTCCGTCAACACGGAGCGAATCTTTGCCAGCTACTCGAAGCCCTGGACGAAACCTTCGACTCTGATGCGTTCGGTTCCCTTCACGAGGTGCTGTCTGGCCCCTTTCCGGACCACGACCATGTCAGGGATACACTGTGCGATATTCTGCAAATTCTTGCAGAACAGCCATCTTCAGCACTCGACCGCCTCGCGCGTGATCTCAACTTCTACGCTGCCAAGGCAGTCTGTTGGAACTCTGAACGGTTGAGGAGTTTGATATCCCAATTTCCTCATTCAGACTGAGTTGAACCAGCACTTAGTTAAGCACCCCTGTCCCCTTCTTCCCAAGTAGAATAAATTCTGCATTACTGTTGGAATGGAACGGAAAACGGGCTTTCGGCGCGCGCCACAAAAGCTCGTTTTCCCGTAAGTTCCCGGCCGGAACTTAGCCATATTGCTGAGGCGGCCGGCCCCAGATCGCTTAGCCCCCTGCAAAGGGGATTAAGCTCTCGCATGGTCGCCGAAGCGACAAATGTGCTGAGACAAGATACCCAGTTTCTGCATTGCTGCGCGCCGCAATGATTGACTGCAGCATCCCATCGGGCGCATGCATCTGCTTGGCACAGGAGGTATATGGTTCTTTTTTCAGCAACGAAAAAGCGCCGTCGAAAGATCTTTGCGCCGCCTCTTTCTATAGATTCAAGATTCTAATTGATTCAGGGCCGGATTAAGCCATTCCTTGCAATAGCTTACAGAGACTTTGACGCAGTAAATCCGCATTCTGACGCAAGAACTCCCCGCAACGACGCAGAAACTCCCCCAAATGACGCAAAAATTCTCCAAAATGACGCAGAAACTCCCCGTTGTGTTCTGACGTTGCGCGTCAATGAAATATCCGGCAGCGTGCCTATTTCTGGTGAAGTTTGTCGGCATTTCGCAGATCCCCACCCAGTTGCCTACGGATATCTTGAATGAGCAGAATGGGCGCGCTCTACGCGAGGTAAGCACTGTTCCGCGAGCGCCGCACCTGCAAAGATGGTTTTGATGCACGAGTGCCGTTCTCTTCAATCATCAAAAGCATAGACAGCGATGGAGAAGTGTTAGGCGGGTGATCCATGACTGCATATCTGAATGAACTATTCGGATGGATTAAGTCTAATCCAGCGGCGGCTGCGACTGTCAGCGCCGCTATTATCGCCGTATGCGGCGTGATTTTTTCCGCGTTCAGTGCTTTTGTGACCTGTCGCATGTCGGTTTATATATCATCGGTTACGGCCGAAAGGTCTAAGTGGATCGAAAAGCTGCGGTCAAATATCGCGGAACTGCTGCAAGTGTGTGCAGCAATATCTAATATAACTGAAGGTAAACGAGCGTATGATGAAAAGAGAAATAGAGCCGATGGCCTCACTTCCCTTATATCGTTGCAGCTAAACCCTGCAGACGATGGTGGCATCGACAATAACCTCATCACGCATCTTAGGATTCTTTTTTGGGCCGCAGAGGGGGCAGGAGATGAGTTTCGTAGGGAGGAACAAAAATTCGTTCGTCACTCACCGTTCATGCTCAAGGAAGATTGGGAGAGAGTAAAATCCGAGGCCCGCGGTTGGACCGCGACTTTATGGAATGAGTTTCGGGGGAAGAAGTGCGCCCGTAGGTGGTCATATGAACGTTGTGTTCGAGAAGAACTGCCGTGGCATTAGTAACGAGGTAGATCACCATCAGGGTAGGGGTGTCTCAATGCTGGAGTGGCGCACCACCTTGGCAATCCGCTTTAATTCTTGATTAGCAGTTTGGGTTGTCGCTGTATTTTGCTCGAGCACCTGCTCCAACCGCTCAGCTGCGTTCGCCATACCGCTATGCCGTCGCCGTCATATGGCTTTGAGCCTTGCGCATGGGAATGACCGCATTCTGTGCGGCGTTCGCCACTTAGGGGGGGCGGGGCAGCTCAATAACCCAAAGCAGTTCCTCGCGAAACACAAGCCGCGAGGTATAGGCTCGTCAAAGAACTTTAGGATGCAATTCCCTCCGTGCGCCAGCATTAGGTCATGGATGGCAATTTGGGTGGTTACCTGCTTTCCGCAGTCGTTAAACCAACTTTGGTGTCCTTAACGTTAGGAATTTTTCGCCAGTCGAATAATCCGCTCATATTCAGTATCGGTGCTCATCAGCGCCGCTATCTGCCTCTCGAGATGGAGCACGACTGGGACGTAGTCTACTCCATCAGAGCGATTGGTGACGACTTGGATCATAAAGCTTAGTGCTTTATTTAGGCTTTCAGATGACGGGTTCATATTTCTTCCAACGAGTGCGTGTTAGAAGGAGTTCGGTTCATTTAGCGATCCCCGGTAACGAGCTACTCAATAAGCTGATCTTTTCCTCTCTGGCGGAAGATTAGGTTTGACTACTTTATATCCGAGGGTTGGCAGACCGCTTCTTCTCGAAGTTTTAACTGTCGAACCTCAGACACATTGCGGGATCCCGCGGCAATGCTTGGCAGGGGCCTTGGTCAAAGAATGTCCGACTAAGACGGTGCCATTTCATCTTTTGCAGTTTTGAAATCGCGTTTTGATAAAGTAGCAGGTGGTATGGAGAGAGCGTTAAAAACGCTATCCCTGCCAACTTGAACGAGCCTGATCGCACGCGTGTGTTGAAGATGAAAGTTTGAATGTCCCAACCCACTATAGGGCACTTTGTGGGGCACTTTTCAGGCTCAAAAAGCAAAAAACCCCGAAAACCGAAGTTTTCAAGGGTTTTTTTGCTTGACTTTGGTGCCCAGGAGAGGACTCGAACCTCCACACCGTTGCCAGTACTAGCACCTGAAGCTAGCGCGTCTACCATTCCGCCACCTGGGCACAGGGGGGTTGTGAGGGAGCGTTTATTGCTGTGGGGCGGGGGTGTCAATTGGATTCTCGCAACAAAACGAAGTGACGACAGAATAATTGGCGAGGGGCGCGATTTGTTGCGCTGGATCGGCTGTGGGCGGCACTTTGGGCCGGAATTGCTGCTTGTTCCTCAAGGGGGGGGGATGTATCTGTTGCCCTAGATTTTCTGGTCAGGGGTATCATCATGGCAAAGCTGGTCACGGTTTACGGCGGTTCCGGGTTTGTGGGGCGGTATATCGTTCGCCGCATGGCATTGGCGGGATGGCGTGTGCGCGTTGCGGTGCGTCGCCCGAACGAAGCGTTATTCGTGCGTACCTATGGCACCGTTGGGCAGGTCGAACCGGTCTTTTGCAACATCCGCGATGATGCATCTGTGCGCGATGTGTTGCGGGGCGCTGATGCGGTGGTGAACTGCGTTGGGATCCTGGCCGAGGCTGGCAAGAACACCTTTGACGCGATTCAGGCTGACGGTGCTGAGCGTATTGCGCGCCTGTCTGCAGCCGAAGGGGTGCAGCGCTTGGTTCAGATCTCTGCCATCGGTGCGAATGCCGAGGCCGATAGCGACTATGCCCAGACCAAGGCGATGGGAGAGGCCGGCGTGCTGAAATACATGCCCGATGCCGTTATTCTGCGCCCCTCGATCGTGTTCGGGCCCGAGGATGACTTCTTCAACCGTTTTGCTGGTATGACGCGGATCAGCCCTGCGATCCCTGCGGTGGGTGCGGATACATTGTTCCAGCCGGTTTATGTCGATGACGTCGCCCATGCGGCAGAGCTGGCGGTGACGGGCAAGGCCCCGGCGGGTATCTACGAATTGGGCGGACCCGAGGTCGAGAGCTTTCGCGGCCTGATGCAGCGTATGCTGGGTGTGGTAAACCGCCGTCGTCTGGTCATCGCATTGCCAACGTTTGTCGCGCGGATGATCGCCTTTGGTTTGGATGTGCTGCAATCGGTGACCTTCGGTTTGATCAAGAACAACACGTTGACCCGTGATCAGATCAAGAACCTGGCCCATGATAACGTCGTAGGCGAGGGCGCGCGGGGCTTTGACGCTCTGGGGATCACCCCTGTGTCTATGGGATCGGTGCTGCCCGAGTATCTGTGGCGTTTCCGCCCGTCGGGTCAGTACGACGAGATCAAGAAATCCGCGAAAAATCTGCGGACCTGAGCCAGTAGCATTCGGAATACAGAAAGGCCCTGCCGGCAACGGCGGGGCCTTTTCTTTAGCTGTAGGCATACACCAGCAGCGCGGCCCCCAGTAGGATGCGGTAGATCACATAGGGGGTGAAATTCACGCTCCGCAGCAGGCGCATCATCAAGGTCAAGGCCGCAAGTGCCGCGACAAAGGCGAAGGCGGCGGCGATGGATGCGTCACGGGCAAGCTGCGCGTCGGCCTCTCCGATCACGTCCAGTGACAAAAGTGCACCCGAGGCGAGGATCGTGGGGATCGACATCAGCATGGAAAGCGTCGCGGCGCTGGCGCGATCATAGCCCAGTTTGCGTGCCGCGGTGATCGTGATGCCCGACCGCGAGGTGCCGGGGATCAGCGCGATGGCTTGCGCGAGCCCCATCCAGACGGCACCTTTCATGTTCCAGTCTTCGGTGTTGCGGTCGCTGCGACCTGTGTGGTCGGCCCAATACAGTACAATCCCGAACAGCAGCATCGTCCAGCCGATCACCGCAACAGAGCGGAGCATCTCGTCGATCCCCAGCAGCTTGATCACCAGCCCGACCACCAGAACCGGAATCGTTGCAATAATCAAAAGCGCCGCAAGCCGCGCGCCGGGGGTGTCCATCTTGCCGCGTAGCAAGCGGCCAAGTCCTATAGTGGCCTCTGCGACTTCGGTGCGAAAATATAGAACCACAGCAAGAAGCGTGCCGACATGCACCGCCACATCAATGGCAAGCCCCTGATCGGGTCCGCCGGTGAGCGTGGGCAGCAAAATCAGATGACCCGAGGACGAGACGGGCAAGAACTCTGTCAGCCCCTGAATGATTGCGACGAGCAGTAATTGAAACAGGGTCATGAAGGGGCCGGCCTTTGAAACGTTCTCGGTGCCATAGGGCTACAACTTTGGGGGGATGGAAGGGAAGTAGGTTGTTAAGGCCGAATCGGACATAAAATGGGGATATATCCGCCAGATAAATGCGTGCGAATGAAAATAATATGTATATAGGTCAGCAATGCTGCCTTTATATCCTTTAAGAGCCTGTGTATGAGGGGGCAGCAACGTGTTTCATGCGGAGAGATCCAAGATGGCAAAGCAGCCAATGCTCAAGTTTACAACGGTTTCCCGGGATATGCCCGAAAAACGGATGCCGAATCTTCGTCGTGAAGACTTTAAAGAGATTTATGCGGAATACGCGGATGAGAAAGCGCAGGAGCAATCCAGCCGCTGTAGCCAGTGTGGCGTTCCATATTGCCAGACGCATTGCCCGCTGCACAATAACATCCCCGACTGGCTGCGCCTGACCGCCGAAGGGCGCCTGAAGGAAGCCTACGAGATCAGTCAGGCCACCAACACCTTCCCCGAAATCTGCGGCCGCATCTGCCCGCAGGACCGTCTGTGCGAAGGCAACTGTGTGATTGAACAATCCGGCCACGGCACTGTGACCATCGGCTCTGTCGAGAAATACATCACCGATACCGCATGGGAAAACGGCTGGGTGCAGGCGATCAAGCCCAAGACCGAACGTGCCGAATCCGTCGGTATCATCGGCGCAGGGCCTGGCGGTCTGGCCGCTGCGGACGTGCTGCGCCGTGCGGGTGTGCAGGTTACGATCTATGATCGCTATGACCGCGCGGGTGGCTTGCTGACCTATGGTATCCCCGGATTCAAACTGGAAAAAGATATCGTCATGCGCCGCAACGATCAGTTGGCCGAAGGTGGCGTTAACTTTGAATTGAACTGCGATGTGGGTGTCGACATCAGCTTTGCTGATATCCGCGCCAAGCATGATGCCGTAATCATCGCGACGGGCGTTTATAAGACACGTGATATTCAGGCCCCCGGCGTTGGCGGTGTGGGTCTGGAACGCGCGATTGATTTCCTGACCGTGAGCAACCGCAAAAGCTTTGGCGACGCGGTCGAAGAATTCGACTCCGGTCGGTTTAACGCGCAGGGTAAAAAGGTCGTCGTCATTGGCGGCGGTGATACCGCGATGGACTGTGTGCGGACCTCGATCCGCCAGGGGGCCACGTCGGTGAAATGTCTTTATCGTCGTGACCGCACCAACATGCCCGGCTCGCAACGCGAAGTGCAGAACGCCGAAGAAGAAGGCGTGGTATTTGAATGGCTGTCCGCGCCCAAAGGATTCGTCGGCGATCCGGTCACCGGTGTGATGGTGCAAAAGATGCGTCTTGGCGCGCCTGATGTCTCTGGCCGTCAGGCCCCCGAGGTGATCGAGGGCGCTGATTATGTCGAAGAGGCCGATCTGGTGATCATGGCGCTTGGCTTTGAACCCGAAGACCTGCCCAAACTGTGGAACACGCCAGAGCTGCCGGTGAACCGCTGGGGCACGATCAAGGCCGACTATATCACCGGCGCGACCGATTTGGATGGTGTCTATGCCGTGGGTGACATCGTGCGCGGCGCGTCACTGGTGGTCTGGGCCATCAAGGACGGGCGCGATTGTGCGCAGGCGATCCTTGAAAAGATGGGGGCCAGCGTGGCCATCGCCGCCGAATAAACGCCCCTTTCAGTTGATATTTCGCGCCTCGGGCGCGCCCGATTTAGGAGATTCCAAATGACCAAGTATGATGACGCCTGGGTAGCACGCGAAGAAGCAAAACGCGCTTTCATGGCAGAAAACGGTCTGTATTCCGAAGAAGAAGAGCATTCATCCTGCGGTGTTGGCCTTGTCGTGAACATCGACGGCTCCAGCAGCCGTGCGGTTGTTGAAAACGGCATCAAGGCGCTCAAGGCGATCTGGCACCGCGGGGCTGTTGATGCGGACGGTAAAACCGGCGACGGCGCAGGCATTCACGTGCAGATCCCCGTCAACTTTTTCTATGATCAGGTGCGCCGCACCGGTCACAGCCCCCGCGAAGGCGAACTGATCGCCGTCGGTCAGGTCTTTTTGCCGCGCACCAACTTTGCCGCGCAGGAAACCTGCCGGACCATCGTTGAAACCGAAGTGCTGCGCATGGGCTACTATATCTACGGCTGGCGCCACGTGCCTGTGGATACGTCGGTTCTGGGCGACAAGGCCAACGCGACCCGCCCCGAGATCGAACAGATCCTGATTTCGAACGCCAAGGGCGTGGACGAGGAAACATTCGAGCGTGAGCTTTATGTCATCCGTCGTCGCATCGAAAAAGCCGCGCTGGCCGCACAGGTGCCGACCCTTTACATCGCGTCGATGTCCTGCCGGTCGATCATCTACAAGGGTATGATGCTGGCGCAGGATGTGGCCAACTTCTATCCCGACCTGATGGACGAACGCTTTGAATCCGCGTTTGCGATCTATCACCAGCGTTATTCCACCAACACTTTCCCACAGTGGTGGTTGGCGCAGCCATTCCGCATGCTGGCCCACAACGGCGAGATCAACACGCTCAAGGGAAACATCAACTGGATGAAAAGCCACGAGATCCGCATGGCGTCGGGCACGTTTGGCGAAATGGCCGAAGACATCAAACCGATCGTCGCCGCCGGGTCGTCCGACTCTGCCGCGTTGGATGCGGTGTTCGAGGTGCTGGTGCGCGCGGGTCGTTCAGCCCCGATGGCGAAAACAATGCTGGTGCCTGAAAGCTGGTCAAAGCAAGCGGTCGAGCTGCCTCAGGCGTGGCGCGACATGTATTCCTACTGCAACTCCGTGATGGAGCCTTGGGATGGTCCTGCAGCGCTGGCAATGACTGACGGCCGCTGGGTTTGCGCCGGCCTTGACCGCAACGGCCTGCGCCCGATGCGTTTCGTCGTCACCGCTGACGGCATGCTGATCGCCGGTTCCGAAGCGGGCATGGTGCCGCAGGACGAGGCGAATGTCGTACGCAAAGGCGCGCTTGGCCCTGGTCAGTTGCTGGCGGTCGATATCGAAGAAGGCAAAATGTTCGGCGATACCGAAATCAAGGACAAGCTCGCCGCGTCGCGCCCCTTTGGCGAATGGGTCGGCAAGATCAACGAGCTGGACAAAGCGCTTGGCGATGTCGAGGAAAAGGCGCTGTTTTCCGGCGACGAACTGCGCCGCCGTCAGGTGGCAGCGGGCTACACCATCGAAGACCTTGAACAAATCCTCGCCCCGATGGCCGAAGATGCGAAAGAGACGCTGGCTTCTATGGGCGACGACACGCCGTCGGCAGTTCTGTCGAACCAGTACCGCCCGCTCAGCCACTTCTTCCGCCAGAACTTTAGCCAGGTGACCAACCCGCCGATCGATAGCTTGCGCGAATTCCGCGTCATGAGCCTGAAAACGCGGTTCGGGAACCTCAAGAACGTGCTGGACGAATCCAGCGCGCAGACAGAGATTCTTGTGCTCGACAGCCCGTTCCTTGCGAACGCGCAGTTTGATCAGTTGATGACCGAATTCAACGCGAACTCTGTCACCATCGACTGTACCTTCGAGGCAGGCGGCAACAATCTGAGCGAAAACCTGCGCCGCATCCGCGACGAAGCCGAGGACGCGGTTCGTTCTGGTGCCGGTCACATCGTGCTGACCGACCAGTTCAGCAACGCGACCCGTGTGGCGATGCCGATGATCCTTGCGACATCTGCCGTGCACAGCCAGTTGACCCGCAAGGGCCTGCGGACGTTTACCTCGCTCAACGTGCGGGCGGCTGAATGTGTGGACCCGCATTATTTTGCCGTGCTGATCGGCTGCGGCGCGACCGTGGTGAATGCCTACCTTGCCGAGGATTCGCTGGCGGATCGCATCGGTCGTGGTTTGCTGGACATGAACCTGACCACCGCGATGGCCCGCTACCGCGAGGCGATTGACCAAGGTCTGCTGAAAATCATGGCCAAGATGGGGATCAGCGTCATGTCGTCCTACCGCGGCGGCCTGAATTTCGAAGCCGTGGGTCTAAGCCGCGCCATGTGTGCGGAATATTTCCCTGGCATGACCAGCCGTATCAGCGGGATCGGTGTGACCGGTATCCAGCGCAAGGCCGAGGCGGTCCACGATCGTGGCTGGCAGGGCGACGGCGTCGTTATGCCCATCGGCGGCTTCTACAAAGCGCGTCAATCCGGCGAGACCCACGCATGGGAAGCATCGTCGATGCACATGCTGCAAATGGCCTGCAACAAAGCGTCCTACCAAATGTGGAAGCAGTATAGCGCCAAGATGCAAAGCAATCCGCCAATCCATCTGCGGGACCTGCTGGATATCAAGCCACTGGGGGCCCCTGTGCCCATCGAAGAGGTCGAATCCATCACCTCTATTCGCAAGCGTTTCGTGACGCCGGGCATGTCCCTTGGCGCGCTGTCGCCCGAGGCACACAAGACCCTGAACGTTGCCATGAACCGCATCGGGGCCAAGTCAGACTCTGGCGAAGGCGGCGAAGATCCGGCGCACTTCGTGCCCGAGGCCAACGGTGATAACCCGTCGGCCAAGATCAAGCAGGTGGCGTCGGGTCGTTTCGGTGTGACCGCCGAATACCTAAACCAGTGCGAAGAGCTTGAGATCAAGGTCGCCCAGGGGGCCAAACCCGGCGAGGGCGGCCAGCTGCCCGGTATGAAGGTCACTGACCTGATTGCCCGTCTGCGCCATTCGACCAAGGGGGTGACGCTGATCTCTCCTCCGCCGCACCACGATATCTATTCCATCGAAGACCTTGCGCAGCTGATCTATGACCTCAAGCAGATCAACCCGCGTTGTAAGGTGACCGTGAAACTGGTGGCGTCGTCGGGGGTTGGCACGATTGCCGCCGGTGTGGCGAAGGCCAAGGCGGACATCATCCTGATCTCGGGCCACAATGGCGGCACGGGTGCATCGCCTGCGACCTCGATCAAATATGCGGGTCTGCCATGGGAAATGGGCCTAACCGAAGCGCATCAGGTTCTGGCAATGAACAACCTGCGTGACCGCGTCACCCTGCGCACCGATGGTGGTTTGCGCACAGGCCGTGACATCGTGATGGCCGCGATGATGGGGGCCGAGGAATACGGCATTGGCACCGCCGCTCTGATCGCGATGGGCTGTATCATGGTGCGTCAGTGCCAGTCGAACACCTGTCCCGTCGGCGTCTGTACCCAAGACGAAGCGCTGCGTGGCAAGTTCACCGGCAACGCCGATAAGGTTGTGAACCTGATCACCTTCTACGCCACCGAAGTCCGCGAATTGCTCGCCTCTATCGGGGCGCGTAGTCTGGATGACGTGATTGGCCGTGCCGATCTGCTGGCGCAGGTCAGCCGTGGCTCTGCCCACCTTGACGATCTTGATCTCAACCCGCTGCTTATCACCGTCGATGGCGCGGCAGAGATCGTCTATGACCGCAACAAGCCGCGCAACGCTGTGTTGGACACGCTGGACTCTGAAATCGTGCGCGACGCCGCACGGTTCCTTGAGGATGGCGAGAAGATGCAGCTCAGCTATGCGGTGCAGAACACGCACCGTACCGTGGGCACCCGCGTCTCGAGCCACATCATCCGCAACTTCGGTATGAACAACCAGCTGCAGCCCGATCACCTGACAGTCAAGCTGACCGGTTCGGCGGGGCAGTCGCTGGGGGCGTTCGCGGCACCGGGGCTCAAGCTTGAAGTATCGGGCGATGCGAACGACTATGTTGGCAAGGGCCTGTCGGGCGGTACCATCGTCGTGCGTCCATCGATGGCAAGCACCATCGTGGCCTCTGAGAACACCATCATCGGCAACACCGTGCTGTATGGCGCGACCAAGGGCTTCCTGTTCGCAGCGGGCCGTGCAGGTGAACGTTTCGGGGTCCGCAACTCTGGTGCGCATGTCGTGATCGAAGGCTGCGGCAGCAACGGGTGCGAATACATGACCGGTGGCGTGGCCGTGATCCTGGGCGAGATCGGCGCAAACTTTGGCGCGGGGATGACGGGCGGTATGGCCTATCTGTACAACCCCGATGGCAAGGTCGAGAAAATGCTGAACCGTGAAACACTGGTGACCTGCCCCGTCACAGTGGCGCATTGGGAAAACCAGCTGAAGGGCCTGATCGAACGGCACTTGCA
Organism: Sulfitobacter sp. M13; assembly: GCF_053474885.1. Classification (NCBI taxonomy): domain Bacteria; kingdom Pseudomonadati; phylum Pseudomonadota; class Alphaproteobacteria; order Rhodobacterales; family Roseobacteraceae; genus Sulfitobacter; species Sulfitobacter sp. M13. The sequence goes on from NZ_CM130281.1 coordinate 565,185, forward strand.
GGAAACCAACAGCCGCAAGGCCGAAGACATCCTGCAGCATTGGGACATCGAAAAGGATAACTTTGTCCAGATTTGCCCCAAAGAGATGTTGATCCATCTGCCCGCCCCTCTCAGCGTCGAAGAGCACGCGATACCGGCGGAGTAAGCAACGAGTGAAAGAATCGGGCGCGGGGGCAACCTCGCGCCCGATTTCTTTTGTCGGGTTGATACGCTTTACCGCGGCCGGATGCGGTCTATAGTTGGACGATGATCAAATCTATACTCTCGCGCGCAGGGCTAATGGCTGTGCTGATGTTGGGGCTGACCCTGTCGGCCTGTACCGACCGCACGCCCAAGGGCGGCGGCGATATTCTGGTGATCGGCGATTCCGTGATGGCGTGGAACGGATCGAACGATCAGGCGATCCCCGATGCGATGGCGACAGCGCTTGATCGTGATGTGATCAGCAAGGCCGTCCCGGGCGCGCAGTTCAGCAATGACAGCACGCTTTTGTCTGCCGTGGGGTTCGACATTCAGGACCAATACCCCGGCGGGCGCTGGAACTGGATTATCGTCAATGGCGGTGCCAATGATCTGGGGTTCAACGATTGCAAATGCGGGGCTTGCACGCCGGTGGTCGACACGCTGATCGGTGCGGATGCGGCCAGCGGAGAGGTTCCGGCCTTTCTGTCCCGCTTGCGCAGCAGCGGTGCGCAGGTGATGTGGATGGGATATTACGCCGGCAACGGCAAAGGGTCATTCGAAGGCTGCCGCGATGATCTGGTGCTGCTGGAACGCCGCATTGCACGGTTTGCCGCACAGACGCCGGGGGTGACGTTTCTTGATTCCGAATTGGTGATCGACCGCAACGACCCCAGCCTCTTTGCCAGCGACAACACCCACCCGTCGCCCAAGGCATCGGCGCTGATCGGGGCCTATCTGGCAAAAGGAATTTCCGCCCGCAGTGCCCGTTCACAATAAGCGCGTTGCGCGATATAGCTGATGGCTATGGCAAAACGCGCATCTTCAAAATCCAAAAGCAAGACCAGGGCAAAGCCGCCTTCACCCGCGGCGCAGCTGCGGTCGTTGAAGCGGCGCGTCGTCAGGGGCGCGTTCAAGCTGGTGCTGACCGTGCTTGGCCTGTTGGTCGCAATGGTGCTGCTGTTTGCGGTGCTTAACCCGCCAACCACGCCTTATATGTTCAGCGAAGGCCGCAGGTTGGGGGGCGTCGACCAGCAATGGGTCGCGCTGGAAGAAGTGGCCCCTGTCATGGCACGGTCTGTGGTGGCGGCAGAAGACGCGAATTTCTGCAATCATTGGGGCTTTGATCTGGCTGCGATCAAGCGCGCTATTGCCGAAGGGTCGAACCGTGGCGCTTCTACCCTGTCGCAGCAGACGGTCAAGAATGTCTATCTGTGGCACGGGCGCACCTGGCTGCGCAAAGCGCTTGAGGCCGGCATCACGCCGCTGGTCGAAACCGTCTGGACCAAACGACGCATCATCGAGGTCTATCTGAACGTCGCCGAGTTTGACGAAGGCATCTTTGGTATCGATGCAGCGGCGCAACATTATTTCGGGGTGATTCCCGCCAAGCTGACGGCGACACAAGCCGCACGGCTGGCCGCGATCCTGCCCTCGCCCAAAACGCGCTCTGCCACGCGACCGTCCGCTTCGGTGCGCAAGCGCAGTGCCCAAATCCGTGATGGTGCGGCGACAATCAGCAAGGACGGGCGGGCAGCCTGTTTCGAGAGTTGAAAAACCCAACCAAGACGGGCATGAGGATGAAACCCTTGTTTGTTAGTACCGGAACCCCTTTATGGCCCGCCTGTTTCACGTCCCGCTGTCGCCGTTCTGCCGCAAAGTCCGGCTGAGCCTCGCCGAGAAGAAGATCGAGGTAGAACGCGTCGAAGAGCGGTATTGGGAGCAAGACCCAGATTTCATGCGTCGCAACCCTGCGGGTAAAGTCCCCGTCTTACAGCTCGACGGCATCATCATGTCCGAAAGCGCTGCGATCTGTGAATACATCGAAGAAACCCGCCCTGAACCGTCGCTGATGCCCAGTGATCCGATTCAGCGGCTTGAAGTCCGCCGTCTGGTCAGCTGGTTCGATGACAAGTTCCACGACGAAGTCACCTCAAAGCTGCTGTACGAGCGGGTGAATAAAAAGGTGATGAAGCAGGGGTTTCCTGACAGCCGCAACGTCAAGGACGGGGCCAAGGCGATCAAATACCACATCGATTATATGGCGTGGCTGCTGGACCACCGACGCTGGCTGGCGGGCGACGTGATGACGCTGGCCGATTTCGCAGCGGCGGCGCATCTGTCCTCGCTTGATTATATCTCGGATGTGGACTGGAACCGGTCCGACGTGGTCAAGGACTGGTATGCCAAGATCAAATCCCGCCCGGCCTTCCGGTCGTTGCTGGCCGATCAGGTGCCCGGCTTCCCACCGCCGAAACACTACAATGACCTTGATTTCTAATCGGCACCCCGCCGGATGTCTGTGACACCGGCGGTTGATACGGACGCCCTGCGGGGTCGGTTGGTGGCGCAGGCGCTGGACGAGGGCTTTGTCTCGTGCCGTATATGCCGACCCGATGCAGTGCCCGAGGTGCCCGAACGGCTGCAGGCCTTTGTCGAGGCAGGGTACCACGGGCAGATGTCATGGATGGCCGACCGCATAGCCTGGCGCGGCAACCCCGCAGCGCTTTGGCCCGAAGCGCGGTCGGTGATCATGCTGGCCGAGAGCTATACGCCTGAATACGATCCGACCGAGGTGCTGAACCACCCCGACAAGGCAGGCGTGTCGGTCTATGCGCAGGGACGCGATTACCACGACATCGTAAAGAAACGGCTCAAGCGGGTGGCGCGCTGGCTGGTGGCGCAAGAACCTTGCGAGGTGAAAGTCTTTGTCGATACAGCCCCCGTGCCGGAAAAGGCGTTGGGGCAGGCGGCGGGGCTGGGCTGGCAAGGCAAGCACACGAATCTGCTTAGCCGCGACTGGGGGAACTGGGCCTTTCTTGGCGCGATCTTCACCACATTGGATTTCACCCCCGACGCGCCAGAGGTGGATCACTGCGGGTCGTGCCGGTCATGCCTCACGGCTTGCCCGACCAATGCGTTCCCCGCGCCCTATCAACTGGATGCGCGGCGCTGCATTTCCTATCTGACGATTGAACACAACGGGCCGGTCGATTTGGAATTGCGCAGCAAGATGGGCAACCGCATCTACGGCTGTGACGATTGCCTTGCCGCCTGCCCGTGGAACAAGTTCGCCGTCGCGGCGAGCGATCTGCGCTATCACGGCGATGTCGGTGCGCCTGATCTGGCAGAGCTGGCGACGCTGGATGATGCCGCGTTCCGGCTGCGGTTCAGTGGGTCGCCGATCAAGCGGATCGGGCGCAACCGGTTCATGCGCAACGTGCTTTACGCCATTGGCAACTCCGGTCAGGCGCGGCTGGTCCCTGTGGCACAGGGTCTGCTGGACGATCCTGACGCCACAGTTGTTGATGCTGCACAATGGGCTGTGACGCGTCTTGGCGAAAACCACGGCTGACAGGGCTGGACCGCTGCGCGGGAACAGGTAAACCCTAGGAAAACGGTGCAAGGATAATTGAATGGCGCTTTTGCTTGGGGTGGATACGGGCGGCACCTATACGGATGCGGTACTGATCCGGGATGAAACCACGGTGATCGCTTCGGCCAAGGCGCTGACCACCCGCGGCGATCTGGCCATCGGTGTGGGGCAAGCCGTGCGCCGCGTGTTGGAGGCTGCTGATGTTTCAGCGGGTCAGGTGGCGATGGCGTCGCTATCCACCACGCTGGCAACCAATGCATTGGTCGAAGGGCAGGGCGGGCGCGTGGCGCTGATCTATGTCGGTTTCAAAGAACGTGACCTTCAGGCGCACGGGCTGGCAGAGGCCCTGAACGGTGATCCCTATCTGATCTTGGGCGGCGGACATGACCACGCAGGCGCAGAGCTTTCCCCGCTGGACGAAGACGCGCTGGTCGCGTTTCTGACCGCGCAAAAATCGCAGGTCAGCGGGTTCGCGGTCGCCAGTCAGTTTGCGACGCGCAACCCTGTCCACGAACAGCGGGTTGCTGCGTTTGTGGCGCAGGTGACGGGCCGGCCTGTGTCGGCCTCGCATCAACTGTCGGCCAAGCTCAACGGGCCGAAACGGGCGCTGACGGCGGTGCTGAATGCGCGGCTCATCGGGATGATCGACAGGTTGATTGGCCGCGCCGAGGATGTGTTGACTGACGTCGGCGTGACGGCCCCGTTGATGGTCGTACGCGGCGATGGGGCACTGATCTCTGCGGCACAGGCGCGTGCGCGACCGATTGAAACGATTCTCAGCGGGCCTGCGGCCTCGATTGTCGGGGCGCGGTGGATGACCGGCGCGGCACATGCGTTGGTCAGTGATATCGGCGGCACCACCACGGATGTGGCACTGCTGCGCGAAGGACGGCCGGCGATTGACCCCGCAGGTGCCCGCGTCGGCAGCTACCGCACGATGGTAGAGGCCGTCGCCATGCGCACCACCGGTCTGGGGGGCGACAGCGAGGTCCATTTCCTGACCGAAGGGTTGCAAGGCGGCGTGACGCTGGGGCCAAAGCGGGTCTTGCCCGTGGCCTTGATCGCAACAGAGGCGCCGGATGTTGTTCACGCCGCACTGGATGCACAGCTGCGCAGCACCACGCCTGGCGAATATGACGGGCGCTTTGTGCGTGCGGTTGCCGGACAAACCCGCGAGGGGATCACCGTGCGCGAGGAAGCCTTGCTGGAACGCATCGGCGATGGGCTGCACCCGATGGCGGAAATCGTGCGCGCGCGGATCGAAACCGGTGCCCTCAAACGGTTGGTCGAACGCGGGCTGGTCCAACTTGCCGGCGTCACCCCTTCGGATGCGAGCCATGCGCTGGGCCGCGTGGATGCGTGGGACGCAGAGGCCGCGCAGAAGGCGCTGCGGCTGTTCGGGCGGCGGCGTACAGGGGCGGGGCAGATGTTGGCCCCTGATCCTGCCGTTATGGCGCAGATGATCGTGGATCAATTGACCGAACAGACCAGTCTGGCGTTGCTAGAGGCGGCGCTGGCCGAGGAAGACACTGCGTTTGATGCAGAACCCGAAACGCTTGCCCGGCACGAACTGTTGCAGCGCGGGTTGCGGGGTCACGCAGGCCTTGTGCGGATCGAAGCCGCGTTGAACGTGCCGGTGATCGGGCTTGGAGCCTCTGCTGCGGCCTATTATCCGGCGGTGGGCGAACGGCTGCGCACGCAGATGATCCTGCCTGAACACGCCGCAGTGGCAAATGCCATTGGCGCTGTCGTCGGGCGGGTGACCATGCGGGAAAGCGGCACGGTGACGTCCCCGGCAGAGGGGCGGTTAAGAGTGTATCTGACCGACGGGCCGCAGGATTTCAGCGATCAGACACAGGCGCTTGAAACGCTTGAAAACATGCTGCGGGAAAAGGCAGAGACAGCGGCACGGGCAGCGGGCGTGGTCGACATGCAAACCGAGGTGCAGCGCGATATCCGCTATGCCGAAGTCGAAAGCCGCAAGGTCTTTATCGAAGCGGTGCTCACGGTTGAAGCGACGGGCCGACCGAGGGTCGCATTGGTCTAGGTACCCCTCAAAGAAAACGGCGCAAACCCTATGAGGCTGCGCCGTTTTGCCGTGTTATTCCGCTGCCGCGCGTTTGGGCAGCACCCAATCGGGACGCGGGAAATGGCAGGTATAGCCGTTTGGGATACGCTCAAGGTAATCTTGATGCTCTGGCTCTGCTTCCCAGAAATCGCTGACGGGTTCGACCTCGGTCACGACTTTGCCGGGCCAGATGCCCGATGCTTCGACGTCTGCAATCGTGTCCAGCGCCGTGGCTTTTTGATCTTCGTCTACGAAATAGATCGCGGAACGGTAGCTGAGGCCGCGGTCGTTGCCTTGACGGTTCATGGTTGTCGGGTCGTGGATCTGGAAGAACAGTTCCAGCAGGTCACGATAGCTGATTACGTCGTCGTTAAACGTCACCTCGATCGCCTCGGCGTGGGTGCCGTGGTCACGGTAGGTGGCGTTGGGCACGTCGCCGCCCGAATAGCCCACGCGGGTCGACACAACCCCTTCGCGTTTGCGGATCAGGTCCTGCATGCCCCAAAAGCATCCTCCGGCCAGTACTGCGCGTTGTTCGCTCATGCTACATCCTCCACTTGGTTGATATAATCGCCATAGCCTGCGTCTTGCATGTCGTCACGATGAATAAAGCGCAGCGAGGCGGAATTGATGCAATAGCGCAGTCCGCCACGGTCTGCGGGACCGTCGGGGAAGACGTGACCCAGATGGCTGTCGCCATGGGCGCTGCGCACTTCGGTGCGGACCATCCCCAGCGATGCGTCGCGCAATTCACTGACATGGGCCGGTTCGATGGGTTTGGTAAAGCTCGGCCAACCACAGCCGGATTCGTATTTGTCAGAGGACGCGAACAGCGGTTCCCCCGAGACGATGTCGACATAGATGCCCGGTTCTTTGTTATCCAGTAGCTTGCCCGTGCCCGGGCGTTCGGTGCCGTCTTGCTGGGTGACACGGAATTCTTCGGGCGACAAAGCGTTAAGGGCGGCGTCGGTCTTTTCATAGGTGGGCATGGAAGGGCTCCTTTGCGGTTTGATATATTAAATGGGGCCTGCGCGCGTTTTTCAAAGGGGTATTGCACCGGCGCACTGATCTGTGACCCCCTTGTGGTTGATCAGCCCAAGGGGCGCGGGGTCAGGTGCGGCGCTGGCGCGAGACCTGCACTGCAAGGATACCCAAGGCGATCACGGCCACGCCAAGGATATCTTGGGGGCCCAAAGGTTCGCCCAGCAACAACCAGGCAATCGCGACCCCGAAGAACGGGTTGAGAAAATGGAAGGTCGCAGCGCGGGTCGCCCCGATGCGGTTGACCAGCCAGAACCAGACCACCGTGGCCAACAGCCCCGGCACCAGACAGGTGTACAGGAACGCCAGCGCCAGCGGCCAGCTTGGGGTGATGCGTGGCGTCTCAAACAGCACGGTTGCAAAGGTCAACGCGACGCAGCCAACCAGCATTTGCAAGCCGACCACCATCATGAAGTTCCCGCCGGATGTAGCACCGCGCACCAGCAAGGTCGCGGCGGACAGCGCAATCACACCGACCCCGCACAGCAGCAGTCCCGTCAAATCAACGCCGCCGCCAATCCGTGCACCCATGATGATTGTCACCCCGATCACACCGGCGACCAACCCTGCGATGCCCAACGGCCTAAGCTTTTCACCCAGAAACAGCCATGTCGCCAGTCCGACCAGAAGCGGCATGGTCGAGGCGACAATCGCGGCCAATGACGCCTGCACCGTTTGCATCGCCACAAAGTTCAGACCCAGATAGACCGCGTTTTGCAGGATGCCGAAGACGATGGTGGCGCGCCATTGCGCGCGCGTCAGCCGCCATGTCTGGCCAAGCGCCAGCGCGATCCCTACCCCAAGCAGGCCGGAAATAAGATACCGCGCTGACAGCGCCATAAGGGGGGACGCATCTGCGACGATGATCCGGGCCGAGGTGAACGCCGACGACCACATCACCGCAAAAGCCAGCCCCATGAGAATTGCGCGTATATCCATGAGGAAGCCTTTCAGGTCGGTATGGTGCCGTAGAGTTTCGCAGTCGGTCCGAAGGGGCAAGCGCTTTTGATGCAACATTGACCTGCCACAAACGCAAAGGGCCGCCCCGCGGGCGACCCTTTGTCAGAATAGACTGTGAACAGTCTTATTCGTTAACGCTGTCTTTCAGCGCTTTCGCGATGGTCATCTTGACGACCTTGTCCGCTTCTTTCTTGAACTGTTCGCCAGTGGCGGGGTTGCGCACCATACGCTCGGGGCGCTCGCGGCAATAGATTTTGCCAATGCCCGGAAGGGTCACAGCGCCACCGCCGGAAACTTCTTTGGTGATCAACGCGCAAACCGCGTCCAGTGCCGCGCTTGCCGATTTCTTGTCTTCGCCCATTTCCTCAGCCAAAGCCGCGACGAGCTGGGTTTTTGTCATTGGTTTAGTTGCCATCTTGTTTTTCTCCTTCGTCCGCCCGGATTAGGGCCTCACGGGCAGAATGTAACGGTATGTTGTGTATGAACACAACGAATAGGTCGCAAGAAACCGTGAAAACATGCTGTTTTCAGCCGATTTCGACCTTCAGAGAAAGGCAGTTTCGTCAAAAGAGCGTAATTTCCGGCTATGCAACCGCTCTAACGGCATATCGCGCAGTTGTTCCATCGCCCGAATACCAATCATCAAGTGCCGCGCAACCTGCGTTTTATAGAAATCCGACGCCATCCCGGGCAGTTTCAACTCGCCATGCAGCGGTTTGTCAGAGACGCAAAGCAACGTGCCGTAGGGCACACGGAACCGGTAGCCGTTGGCTGCGATCGTGGCACTTTCCATATCCAGCGCCACGGCGCGGGACTGGCTAAGCCGCTGCACCGGACCGGATTGGTCGCGCAGTTCCCAGTTGCGGTTGTCAATGGTGGCGACGGTGCCTGTGCGCATGATCCGTTTTAGCTCGTAGCCTTCAAGCTGGGTGACCTGTTCAACGGCGTCTTCCAGTGCGATCTGGATTTCCGCCAGCGCAGGGATCGGCACCCAGACCGGCAGATCGTCGTCCAGCACGTGGTCTTCGCGCAGATAGCCATGCGCCAGCACGAAATCCCCAAGCGCTTGGGTGTTGCGCAGGCCAGCGCAGTGACCAACCATCAGCCACGCATGGGGGCGCAGCACGGCAATGTGGTCCGTCGCGGTTTTTGCGTTGGACGGTCCGACGCCGATATTAACCAGCGTGATGCCCGACCCGTTCGCGCGTTTCAGGTGATAGGTCGGCATCTGCGGTGTTTTGACTGACGCATGCAGCGGCGCGTCGCCGTCCAAAATCTCGACGTTGCCGGTAGAGACGAAGGACGTGTAGCCGCTATCAGGGTCACGCAGCATGGCGCGGGCGTATTCCTCGAACTCGGTGACGTAGAACTGGTAATTGGTGAACAATACGTGGCTTTGGAAATGGTCGGGATCGGTGGCGGTGTAATGCGTTAGCCGTGCCAGCGAATAATCGACACGCTGCGCGGTGAAGGGGGCCAGCGGGCGTACATTGTCCACGGGCAGATAGGTCCCGTTTACGATATCGTCATTTGTGGTGCTCAGGTCCGGCACATCAAACACATCGCGCAGGGTGAAATCGGCAGCGCCTTCCTGCGGGATCGTCACGCTGTCATCATTGGAAACCGCGAAATGCACCGGAATAGGAGTATCCGACACAGCGATCGTCACGGGTTGACCGTGGTTTTCAATCAGCAGCCCGATTTGCTGCGTTAGGTAGTGTTTGAACAGTTCGGGCCGCGTGATCGTCGCCGAAAACGTGCCGGGCGACGACACATGACCAAAGGACAACCGCGAATCCACCTGCGCATAGCTGGAGGTGGTGAACCGGATCTCGGGGTAGAACGCCCTGATCCGTGTTTCGGGGGCCGCATTGTCCATCGCTTTCTGGAAATGTTCGCTCAGGAAACCCGTTGCTTGGCTGTAAAGTTCGATCAGGCGCGCAACGGCGGCGGCAGCGTCGGTGAATTGTTCGGCGGGGCGGGCATCTGGGGTCAGGATTTTGGTCATGAAACAGGCTCTAATAAAGGAATAAATTCAAAACTGCGCACATCGACCAGTCCGAGGTCAGAGATGCGCAATTCGGGAATGACAACAAGTGCCAGAAGGGAATGCTGCATATAGGCGTTGTTCAACGTGCACCCACAATCGCGCATCGCCTGCATCATCGCTTCGGTCTTGGCGGCGACATCGGATGCGGGGTTGTCGGACATCAGGCCAGCGATCGGCAGTTCGACCATGGCCAGCTCTCCGCCGTCCTTGAAGATGGTGATCCCGCCTCCGACGTCGCGCAGACGGTTCGCGGCCATCGCCATATTGTCGGTATCAGTGCCCACCACGATCATGTGGTGACTGTCATGGGCCACAGTAGACGCCATCGCCATCGGCCCCTGATACCCAAAGCCAGACACCAGCGCGTTGACAACAGTGCCCGTGCCGCGATGCCGTTCAACCAGCGCGATCTGGCAGACCTCGCCCGTGGATTGCACGCGCCCTTCGGTCACGGGCAGTTCGAACTTCAGCGCACGGGTCGGGGCTTGGTTTTCGACGACGCCGATCACATTGGCGGTAACAGCATTGGCCCCCGCAGGCGCCGTGATCTGGAAATCATCGGCGCCAAGGTCTTTGCCCATGTTTACGGTTTGCCGGGCATGGGGCGGCCAGTCGTAATGCGGACACGCCACCAGACAGGCACCATCTTGGGCCACGATCTGACCGCGCGCGATCACCGTCTCGATGGGCAGGGTTTTCAGGTCGGAGGTCAGGATCACATCTGCACGTCGTCCAGGCGTCAGCGACCCTATCTCGCGTTCAAGCCCGAAATGCGTCGCGGTGTTTATCGTCGCCATTTGCAGCGCAATTAAAGGGTCGCAGCCGCAGTCAATGGCATGGCGCACCACGCGGTTCATATGGCCGTCATTCACCAAGGTGCCGGAATGGCAGTCATCGGTGCACAGGATCATATTGCGCGAATCCAGCCCCTTTTCGGTGATCGCGGTGATCTGCGTCTCGATGTCGTACCAAGCAGACCCCAGCCGGATCATCGACCGCATCCCTTGACGCATCCGCGCAATCGCGTCTGCCTCGCAGGTGCCTTCGTGATCATCCGCCGGACCGCCCGCCACATAGGCAGCAAAGGCAGGTCCCAGATCGGGCGAGGCATAGTGCCCGCCCACGGTCTTGCCCGCGCGTTGCGTCGCCGCGATCTCGGCCAGCATCTTGGGGTCGCCCGCCGTCACACCGGGGAAGTTCATCATCTCGCCCAGACCGATGATACCGGGCCAGTGCATCGCCTCGGCGACATCCTCTGCCGTGATTTCAAAGCCGGTGGTCTCGAGGCCGGGGGCGGAGGGCGCACAGGATGGCATTTGCGTGAAGATATTCACCGGCTGCATCAAGGCTTCGTCATGCATCATGCGCACGCCTTCCAGCCCCAGCACATTGGCGATCTCGTGCGGGTCGGTGAACATTGACGTGGTGCCATGGGGGATTACGGCGCGGGCAAATTCCGCAGGTGTCAACATGCCGCTTTCGATGTGCATATGCCCGTCGCATAGCCCCGGGATCATATAGCGGCCCTTGGCCTCGATCACCTTGGTCGCATCGCCTTTGCAATGGCTGGCGTCCGGCCCGACAAAGGCGATGCGGCCCGCCTTGATCGCGATGTCATGGTCCGGCAGGGTTTCGCGCGTATGCACGTTGACCCAGATACCGCCGGTGATGATCGTATCCGCAGCGCTGCGTCCCGCTGCGACGGCGACCAGTTGTTCAGCCACATCGGGCCATGAGGGGAATGTGTGTTCTTTCATACCTGACGTTGACACGAAGATTGCCCGAGGTTCAAGCACGAGGCTTTGTGGCGTTTGCACTGTCCATGCCGACTGGGCTAACTGTGGGCGACCAACAGCACGTAAGGCTATCCCATGAAGATTATGTTTGTGCACCAGAATATGCCCGGCCAATACCGCGAGCTGGTGCAATGGCTGGCCGACCAACGTGCGCACCAGATCTATTTTCTGACCCAACGCAAGAACCCGCCCCGCTTTGATGGCGTCGAAACGCGGGTCTACAAGACTCATCACCGACCGGCAGAGGACGCCTATGGGCTGTCAAAGAACTGGGAGGAATCCACGGGCAACGGTTTGGGCGCTGCCCGTGCGGCCAAGCAGATCGAACGCAGCGAAGGGTTCAAGCCGGATATTGTCGTGGGACACGTGGGGTGGGGGGAGCTGACGTTTTTCAAACAGATATGGCCCGATGTCCCGATCATCGGCTTTTTCGAATACTATTACAGCGAAACCGGCGGGCCCGTGGGCTTTGACCCCGAAGAGCCCGTGACCGAGAACACACCGTTTTTGCTGCATGCGCGCAACGCCGTGCCGCTGGCGAATATCGAAACCGTTGATGTGGGGCTAAGCCCGACCTACTGGCAGCGCGACCGTTTCCCGCAAAGCTTTCATCGCAAGCTCTATGTCTGCCACGACGGGATACGCACCGATCAGCTGCGCCCGAACCCGTCGGTGACGCTGAAACTGGGGCGGCTGGACCACGTACTGACGAAGGACGACGAGGTGCTGACCTTCGTATCGCGCAACCTTGAACGCACGCGGGGATTCCATGTGTTCATGCGGGCGCTGCCTCGCATCCTGAAACAACGGCCCAATGCGCGGGTGCTGGTGGTGGGCGGGAATGACACGTCTTATGGCGGCAAAAGCAAACACCCCGGCGGGCTGCGCGCCGAGATGGAGGCAGAGGTTGGCAAGGACGTGGATTGGTCCCGCGTGCATTTTCTGGGCAAGCTGCCTTACGAGGATTACCAGAAGGTCGTGCAGATCAGCCGCTGCCATTTGTATCTGACGATGCCGTTTGTGCTGTCGTGGTCTCTGCTCGAAGCGATGGCGATGGGCGCGACGATTGTCGGCTCTGATGTGGCCCCCGTGCGCGAGGCGATTACCCATGGCGAAACCGGCCTGCTGTGCGATTTCTTTGATCCCGATGCGCTGGGCGATCAGGTGGCAGAAGTCTTGGCCCATCCGACGCGATATGCGCATTTAGGGCCTGCGGCACGGGCGCATGTGGTCAAGACGTATGACTTTTTGTCCAAGTGCCTGCCGGAACATATCGCGCAGATGAATGCGTTGGTCCCCAAAGGCCAGCGGATCAACCTGCCCAAGACGACGACATAGAAAGGACGTCCCATGGACAAAACGCTGCTTTCAATCGGTCACGGTTTTAGCGCGCGCGCATTGGCGGCGCGTCTGGTGCCGCATGGCTGGCGTATCGTCGGCACCACGCGCAGCGCTGACAAGGCCGACGCCATTGCCGCCACGGGTGTAGAGCCGATCGTTTGGCCCGGCGCTGATCTGGGCGCGTTGATCGCAGAGTTTCCCAACGTGCTTGTCTCCGCCGGACCGGACAGTGCTGGCGATCCTGTGTTGAATGCGGTGGAAGATGCGGTCACCCGCGCGGCCATCGATCTACGGTGGGTTGGCTATCTGTCGACCACGGGCGTTTACGGCGATCACGCGGGCGATTGGGTGGACGAAGACACGCCACTCACACCATCGACAAAGCGCGGGCGTGCCCGGGTCACGGCAGAGGCGCGGTGGCAGGCGATCCCTGATTTGCCGCTGCATATCTTTCGTTTGGCGGGCATCTATGGCCCCGGGCGCGGCCCCTTTGCCAAGGTGCGTGCCGGTACGGCGCGGCGGATCATCAAGCAGGGGCAGGTGTTTTCCCGCATCCACGTCGAAGACATTGCCCAAGCGCTTGAGCTGTCATTGCAGCGACCCGATGCGGGGGCTGTCTATAACCTGTGCGACGACGACCCCGCGCCGCCTCAGGATGTGATCGCTCACGCGGCGGAACTGCTCGGCCTGCCCGTGCCCCCCGCGATACCGTTTGAAGAGGCCGATATGACCCCGATGGCCCGCAGCTTTTACGCGGAAAGCAAGAAGGTTCGGAACGACCGCACCAAGCAGGCGTTGGGCTGGGTACCGCAGTATCCGACCTATCGATCGGGGCTTGCGGCATTGATTGAACAAGACGGCTGACCTTTGGGGGGCAGATGCAAGATACTGACGAGCGAAGTCTGACCCATCTGCTGGATGGAGTGGAACATGCAGCCCGCCACGACACCGTAACGATAGACGACGTGTTGAATGAATTCGGAGAGCGGTCCCTGCTTCCGTTTATCCTGTTGGCGGCGTTGTTGCTGGTGTCCCCCCTATCAGGGGTGTTCGGCGTGTCCAGCTTTATGGCGCTGGTCATCATCCTTCTGTCGGCGCAGGCGGTCTATGGGCGCAAACGGTTGTGGCTGCCGCAGTTCCTGCTGCGCCGCGAAGTGAAATCTTCGAGATTGCAGTTCGGGGTCAAGTGGCTGCGCAAGCCCGCGGCGTTTTTCGACCGTCACTCGGGCAAGCGGCTTCAGTTCCTGACCACGGGGCCGATGCGGCTGCTGACTTTGGTTACTTGCGTGGTTATGCCGGTCGCTTGGCCGTTGCTGGAATTCGTACCCTTCGCCTCTTCGCTTGGCGGCGGCACTGTGGCGCTATTTGCCTTTGGCCTGTTTACCCGCGACGGGCTCTATGTGCTGCTCGGCTATCTGATGATCCTGATCACGTCGTTGAGCTTTTACACCATTGTGTTCTGATCACCCAAGATAGGCACGCAGCGCGTCGGGCGGATTATCCATAAGTGCTGCAGCGGGCTGCGGTGCCTGCGCAGTGCCGCCTTCGACAAAGATCACCTGATCCGCGATACGGCGCACGTCTTCGGGGGCGTGGGTCACCATGATCAGCGCTGCGCCGGTTTCTGCGGCCAGCTCTGCCACCAGATCAAGCATATCGTTGCGCAGGGCAGGACCAAGTGCGGCAAAGGGTTCATCCAGTAACACCAGCGGGCGCGCCTGTACCAGCACACGCGCCAGCGCCACACGGCTTTGCTGCCCGCCCGACAGTTCCGCAGGTTTGCGTGTTGCCATATCCTGCAGCCCGACCCGTGCAAGCGCATCTTCTACGCGGGATTGTTCGGCGCTGCGCAGCCGCAGGTCGGGGCGCAGGCCAAGGCCGACATTCTGCAAGACGCTGAGGTGGGGAAACAGGTTGTTGTCCTGAAACAGCATCGTTATGGGTCGCGCGCCGGGGGCGGCGTGGGTGATGTCCGCGCCCTGCCAGAGCAGCTTGCCCTTGCTCAACGGTATAAATCCGCAAAGCGCCCCCAGCAGTGTCGATTTCCCCGCCCCCGAGGGGCCGATCACCGCATAGGTTTGCGCGGGCGCAATGGTCAGGTCGGCGTGCAAGGCAAAGCTGCCTTGGGTGATCTGCGCGGTCTCAAGCGTCAGCATGCCAGCGCCCTCCCTTGTCGAATATCCAGAAAATCCCGAGCGATAACGCCAACAGGATCAGTGCCGCACCGGCGGCGGCCTCCATCCGGTAGGCCCCCATCAGCCGGTACATTTGTAGCGGTAGGGTCGCACTGTCAGGGTCAGCGAACAAGGCGATGACCCCCAGATCGCCCATCGACAGCGCACCGGTCAACCCTGCGGCAAATCCGATCTGCGGGCGCAGCCGTGGCATGATCAGCCTACGCCAAAGAGGCCAACCGCGCAGCCCTAACATTTGCGCCTGCCTGCCGTAAACCTGAACCGTGTCGCGCAGGCGGGGCACCAGAATTCGTAGAGCAAAGGGTAGGGCCATCAGCGCATTGACCAGCGCCGTCACGGGCAAGGCCAGCGCAAAAGGGCTGGCGACAGGGTTGATCAGAATGAACCAGCCGGTGCCGATCATCAGCGGCGATGCGGCAAGACCCAACAGGCCCACTGCCTCTATGCCGCCGCGGGCGCGGGTTGCAATCCAGCCCGCGAGGGGCAGGGCAAGCACCAGCAACACCCCCACGCTGATCAACGCCACGGTGACAGAGGTTCCCGCTGCCTGCCATACGCTGACAGGCATCTGCGGCAGACCGATCACCCCTCGCAGCACGACCGAGGCCAGTGGCAACAACAAAAACCCCGCCGCCAGTGTGATGAACAGCGCATCCAGCCCCCGTTGCAGCCCGCCGCGTGCATCCCACCGTTGTAGCGGGCGGTCCTGCCCGCCCCCCAGACTGATGACGGGGATGATCCACAACGCCAGCGCCGCTGTGCTACCGGCAAGGCCAAGCTGCACCAGCGACAGCAGTGCCGCGCGGTTCAGGTCAAAGTCGAAACGGAACGCTTGATAGATTGCCAGCTCGATCGTGGTGGCACGGGGGCCGCCGCCCAGTGTCAGGGCCACGGCAAAACTGGTCAGGCAGATCACAAAGATCAACGCCGCTGTGCCGGGCAGGATCTGGCGGAGCAGGGGCAGTTCAATGCTGCGGAACACGGCGCGGGGGGTAAGGTCAAGCTGCGCTGCCAGCCGGAAACGCTCAGCGGGCACGGTTTGCCACGCCTGCAACAGCAGTCGCGTTGCCAGTGGCAGGTTAAAGAAGACATGTGCCAGCACGACTCCGTGCAGCCCGTAGATAGAGATGCCGGACAGTCCGACCAGCGCCAGACCCGCATTCAGCCAGCCCGCGCGGCCAAACACCGCAAGCACCCCCAGCACGGCGACGATCACCGGCAGGATAAAGGGCGCCCCAAGCAGCGTCACCAGCAGCCCGCGCCCGACAAAGCGCCGCCGCGCCAGCGCACGGGCCACAGGGATCGCCAGCGCGGTAGAAAGCAGCGCAGAAAGCACGGCTTGTAGCACGGTAAACCGGATCGCGGCCCAATCGGCGGGGCCAAGCCCGCTGCCGAACTCGGCCCGCCACAGCACGGCCACTACCGCAACAAGGATCAGCGCTGCCACAAAAAGGGCGGCGCTGATGCCGGACTTGGTGCTTATTGCGAGAGAGCGGAAAGCCATTCGGCCAATGCTTCCTCGCGCAGGGCGGGCACGTCATCGTTCGGGATCAACAGCGCCTTGCCCGGCTGGATCAACTGGTCGAAACCCTCTGGCAGACCCCCTTGGGGCGTAACGGCGGGGTACATCCAGTTGGTCGTGGGCAGCACAGATTGCGCGGCGTCAGATACCATGAACTGCATGAATTGATCGGCCAGCGCGGGCTGGTCGGTGCCCGCCAGTTTGCCGACGACTTCGATTTGCATGTAGTGCCCTTCGTCAAAGGCGGCGGCGGCTTTGGTCGCGTCTTCTTCGGCGATCAGGTGGTAGGCGGGGGACGTGGTATAGCTCAGCACCATGTCGGCCTCGCCTTCAAGGAACAGGCCGTAGGCTTCGGACCAGCCTTTGGTCACGGTCACGACGTTATCCGCCAAACCTTCCCAGATCGCGGGGGCCTCGTCGCCGTAAGCCTCCTTGACCCACATCAGCAGACCCAGACCGGGGGTAGAGGACCGCGGGTCTTGGATCACGATTTTGAGGTCACTGTCGGCCAGCGCGCGAAAGTTTGCAGGCGGTGTCAGATCGGCGTTATGGACAAAGGCAAAATAGCCCCAGTCGTAGGGGGCAAAGCTGTCGTCCTCCCATGTGACGGGCAGGTCGTAATCCGCATCAACTGTGGCAGTCGCGAACAACCCTGTTTCCTTGGCCGCCGCGATCAGGCTGGTATCAAGCCCCAGTACCAGATCGGCGTCAGAACGCGCGCCTTCCAGCTTGAGCCGCGCCAGCAGCGCCGCGCCATCGCCCATGCCGACGAATTTCAGATCACAGGCACACTCTGCTTCAAAGGCAGCTTCGATCACCGGGCCGGGGCCCCATTCGGCGACAAAGCTATCGTAGGTATAGACCACCAGTTCAGGCGTATCGGCCAGCGCCGAGGTGGCGAAAAGTGTGGTGGCAGCAAGTGTAAGATACTTCATGGCATCCTCCAAAATGCGGCGTCAGAAAGCGTTGGAGGTGTGTCCAGACCTTCCCTCCGCCGGTGTTAACCGGTTCAGGTTCAACGGGTCCGTGCGCGCACATCTCAGCCTATTGGCCCCCCGAGGTGCCTTATCGGTAGAACGCCTGTGGCCCACGCGCAAGGTGAAACCCCTTGAGGCATGGTCCTGCCCCCGTTAAGGATCACCGCCAAAGGAGCACATCCCATGTCGATCAACAGCTTTGGCCATCTTTTCCGCGTGACCACCTGGGGCGAAAGCCACGGGCCTGCTTTGGGGGCCACGGTTGACGGCTGCCCCCCCGGTGTGACGATCACCGAAGAGATGATCCAGCAGTGGATGGACAAGCGCAAACCCGGCCAGAACAAATACACCACGCAGCGCCGCGAAGCGGACGAGGTGCGGATCCTGTCAGGCGTGTTCGAAGGCGTCACCACCGGCACACCGATCCAGCTGATGATCGAGAACACCGACCAGCGGTCCAAGGACTACGGCGACATCAAGGACAAGTTCCGCCCCGGTCACGCCGACATCACGTATTTCCAGAAATACGGCATCCGCGATTATCGCGGCGGCGGGCGGTCATCGGCACGTGAAACCGCGTCGCGTGTGGCCGCAGGCGGACTCGCCCGCGAGGCGATCAAGGCGATTGCCCCGAAAGTGCAGATCACCGGTTACATGGTGCAGATGGGCCCGCATAAAATCGACCGAGATACGTTTGATTGGGACCAGATCGAACAGAACCCGTTCTGGGTGCCCGACGCCAAAGCGGCTGACGACTGGGCCGCGTATCTGGACGGTCTGCGCAAGTCAGGATCGTCCGTTGGCGCGATCATCGAAATAACGGCACGCGGCGTGCCCGCGGGCCTTGGCGCGCCGGTCTATGGCAAGCTCGACACCGATCTGGCCGCAGCGATGATGAGCATCAACGCCGTCAAAGGCGTCGAGATCGGCGAAGGCATGCCCGCCGCCATGCTGACCGGAGAGTTGAACGCAGACGAGATCAGCATGGGCGCCGACGGCCCTGTCTATTCGTCGAACCATGCGGGCGGTATTCTGGGCGGCATCAGCACCGGCCAAGACATCGTGCTGCGTTTCGCGGTCAAACCGACGTCGAGCATCCTGACCACGCGCAAAACGATCACAAAATCCGGCGAAGACACAGAGATCATCACCAAGGGTCGCCACGATCCGTGCGTTGGTATCCGCGCCGTGCCCGTGGGCGAGGCGATGATGGCCTGTGTGCTGCTGGATCATATGCTGCTGCATCGCGGTCAGGTCGGCGAAAATCAGGGCGTCATCGGCTAAGTTGCGCAGGACGCTCGGATTTTCCGCACATGGGCGGGAATAACACGCGCAGGTTGACGCCGGGTCTTGCAACTTGAAACGCACAGGCGCAAGTATTCGCCATGCAAAGCACCACGACAGAGCACCGCCCCGGCCGGGCCATCGCCCTTAAACTGGGGGCGGTCTTTCTGTTCTCGGTCATGGCGGCCCTCATCAAGATCGCGACGGACACCGTGCCCGCCGCCCAAGCCGTGTTCTACCGGTCGTTTTTTGCCTTTCCGATGATCATCCTATGGCTGTGGCAACGCGGTGACCTGCGCGACGGGTTAAAGCCAAGCAACCTGATGGGGCACGTCTGGCGCGGTATCTTCGGGACAACGGCGATGGCGCTGACCTTTGCGGGGCTAAGCCTGCTGCCCCTGCCAGAGGTGACGGCTATCGGCTATGCCACGCCGCTCTTCACCGTGATCTTTGCCGCGATATTATTGGGCGAACAGGTGCGTGTGTTCCGCCTGTCCGCTGTGGCGATCGGGTTGATCGGGGTGTTGATCGTTCTGTACCCCCGCTTCACCGTGGAGGGGGATAGCGTGTCGCAACTGGCGATGATGGGCGCGATTATGGTGGTGGCTGCGTCGATCATGCGTGCGCTTGTCCAGATCCACGTGCGCCGTCTGGTGCAAACCGACAGCACGGCGGCCATCGTGTTCTACTTTTCACTCACCGCGACCTGCCTTTCGTTCTTTACCCTGCCCGCAGGGATGGTGATCAATTGGGAGCCGCTTTGGTGGGTTAATCCCGGTTGGCAGGTCTCGGCGTTGTTGATCCTGTCGGGCATGATCGGCGGGGTGTCGCAGATCATGATCACCGCGTCATATCGCTATGGGCCAGTGTCGATGCTGGCCCCATTCGACTATGCCTCGATGATTTTCGCGGTGCTGATCGGCTGGGTGTTGTTCAGCGAAATCCCGACACCTGCGATCCTGATCGGGGCCGGTCTGGTCATTGCGGGCGGTGCCGCGATCATCTGGCGGGAACGCCAACTGGGGCTGGACCGGTCCAAGTCCAAGGCGAGCAGCACCCCCCAAGGAACCCCAAGCTGACAGCACGCGAAAATGCGTGTCAGGATTGCAATTCGTGCTAGCCTGACCCTCTGGGGTGTGGAATCGCAGGTCTCCTGAGTGTTCCGCGCCCTGCTTTCTGGGAGGGAAACATGAAATTAACCAAGATTATTGCTACTGCCGTATCCATCGGTTTCGGGGCAACTGCCGCATGGGCGCAAGACTGCGCCCCGTCGCAATGGGGGGCAGAGGATCAATTGGGATCGGCCAACCTGATCAGCGACGCCCGCACGCTAGAGGCGGCCAAACTGATCAAACAAGGCAAATCCATGCCGCTGGGGATCGTGATCGGACCGGACACCCCTGCCTTTCCGCCGCGGTCTTTGAACCTGCAAATCGTTCAGCCCAACCAGCACGGTGGGCAAAAACTGTCGTCCTTTGGCTATGAAGGCAACTATAATGACGACTTGCTGCAAACCTGGATCGGAATCGGGTCGCAGCTGGACGGGCTGGGGCATCTCGGGGAAAACGGGATGTACTATAACTGTCTGGACGAAAAGGAAATCTCGGCAATCAGCGGCCTGACAAAATTGGGGACCCACGCTGTGCCGCCCTTGGTCGGGCGCGCTGTGATCATTGATATGGCCAAGCATATGGGCAAGGACGTGCTGGCCGCCGGAGAGCATTTCGGCGAGGCAGAGATCACCGCCGCGATGGAAGCGCAACAGGTCACTGTGAACGAAGGCGATATCGTCCTGTTTCACACCGGTTGGACCGATGGCATGATGGAAAGCGACCCAAGCGCGTGGGGGTCGACCGAACCGGGGCTGAATAACGAAGGCGCGGTGTTTGTCGCAGCGATGAATCCGATGGCCGTGGGCGCAGACACGTGGGGCCTAGAGTCCATTCCGCCGAAAGAGGGTGACAAGGTGTTCTATGGTCACGTCACGCTGCTCAAGGACAATGGCATCTATATTCTGGAAACCATGAACACGGGCCCCTTGGTCGCTGAAGGGGTGCAAGAGTTCATGTTCGTGCTGGGACAGCCGCTGATCAAAGGCACGGTGCAGGCGATGATCAATCCGGTCGCGCTTTACTGACCCGCTAGGTTCACGCGCATCGCGTAAATGAAAACGGCGCGGGGGCTGAACCCTCGCGCCGTTTTGCGTATGCGGGCCGGTTCAGGCCCGGACGAGCTTTTCGTAGTCTTCCGAAATCTCGCGGGTCAGCGCGCCGACCTCGAAGGTGTAGTCGCCGATCTGGCCGACGGGCGTGACTTCGGCTGCGGTGCCGGTCAGCCAGCACTGTTCAAAGCCTTCCAGCTCTTCGGGCATGATGTGGCGTTCATGCACGGTCAGGCCCTTGTCTTTGAGCATCCCGATCACGGTCTGACGTGTCAGCCCGTTGAGGAAGCAATCGGCCAGCGGCGTGTGCACTTCGCCGTCCTTTACGAAAAAGATGTTCGCGCCGGTCGCTTCGGCCACATAGCCGCGGTAATCCATGAACAGCGCGTCAGAACAACCCTTGGCCTCTGCCGCGTGTTTGGAGGTGGTGCAGATCATATACAGACCAGCCGCTTTGGCGTGCACGGGGATCGTCTCGGGCGAGGGGCGTTTCCATTTGGAGATGTCGAGCTTGGCACCCTGCATCTTGGCGTCGCCATAATAGTTGCCCCATTCCCAGCCGGCGATGGCCAGCCGCACAGGGTTGCGCGCCGCCGAAACACCCATATCAGGTCCCGCGCCGCGCCATGCGACTGCGCGGACATAGGCGTCGGTCCAGCCGTTCGCCTTGAGCATTTCGTATTTCGCGGTCTCGATTTCATCGACGGAATAGGGGATTTCAAAATCGAGGTACTCTGCCGATTTCCGCAGCCGTTCAGAGTGTTCGCGGCTTTTGAAAATCTTGCCGTTGTAGCAGCGTTCGCCTTCGAACACCGATGACGCATAGTGCATGGCATGGGTCAGAATATGGACATTGGCCTCGCGCCAATCGACCATTTTGCCGTCCAACCAGATTTTGCCGTCGCGATCGTCATATGCGCCGTCCATGATGTATCCTTCCTCAAAGCACCTTGGGGTTTATGAAAATTGCGTCAAACCCGCTGCGTGCAGACATATAATTACGCAAAACATGGGATTCGATAGCCTTTGACACTTGGAAAGTCAACAACGCTGACGTAAGCTCTTGGCGCAGCAACGGGAGACGACAATGGCGGACGGACGCGGCCCATCATCACACACGGGCGAGAACCTGCTATTCCTAACGGATGAACAGCTGCGTCAGGGGATCGAGGCGATGTTCTTTGCCTACCGTGGTTTCACGGCCGACCCCGACAAGATACTGGTGGACATGGCCTATGGTCGCGCACACCACCGTGCAATCCACTTTATCAACCGTGCACCGGGCACGACGGTGAACAACCTGCTGGGGATTTTGGGTGTTACAAAACAATCCCTTAATCGTGTCTTGCGCACGTTGATCGCCGATGGTCTTGTCAAAAGCCAAGTGGGAAAAACCGACAAGCGGGAGCGGCATTTGTATCTGACCGACGCAGGGCGCGCGCTCGAACAGACATTGTCTGATGCACAACGGATGCGGATGCGCAGCGCGTTCCGCGATGCCGGACCAGAAGCGGTTGCGGGTTTCCGCACCGTGCTGGAGGCGATGATGGACCCTGAAATGCACCACAGCTACACGCGCCTAAAGGAGAATGGCGCATGAAAGAGGCAGATGCGCACCTGCTGATCGTCGATGATGACGAACGTATCCGGTCTTTGTTGCAAAAGTTTCTGATGCGGCATGGCTTTCTGGTGACCACGGCCCGCGACGCGGCCCATGCACGGCGCATTCTGGCGGGGTTGGATTTTGATCTGATCGTGTTGGATGTGATGATGCCGGGCGAGGACGGGCTGAGCCTGACCCGTGGTCTGCGCGAAACCATGCAAACGCCAATCCTGCTGCTGACCGCCAAGGGCGAGACGGAAAACCGCATCGACGGGCTGGAAGCAGGGGCGGATGATTACCTTGCCAAACCGTTTGAACCCAAGGAGCTGCTGCTGCGGATCAACGCGATCCTGCGCCGTATGCCGGACACCCGCGTCGCAGATGCAGCGCCCAAGGTCCTGTCGATGGGCGCGATCCGCTATGATATCGAACGCGGCGAGCTGTGGCAGGGCGACGATCTGGTGCGATTGACCGCCACCGAAATCCAGCTGATGCGGATTTTTGCCGCCCAGCCGGGGGCGGCGCTCAGCCGGTCCAAACTGGTCGAAGAATTAGGCCGCGACCGCGGGCAGGCGCAGGAACGCGCGGTTGATGTGCAGATCACGCGTCTGCGCCGCAAAATCGAAGATAACCCCAAACAGCCCCGCTATCTGCAAACCGTACGCGGCGCGGGCTATATGCTGGCACCCGACTGACGCCCCCTAGCTGCAGGGGGTTTGATCCGCAAAATTGGCGCAAGAGAATTTGCGCCCAATAAATCGGCACGGTCACTGGAAGCCAAAGCGCGGGCGGGCTATGTTTGGGCCAAGTTTGATTGATGGGATTCACGGCAATGACAGATACTCCGGTAGAAGAGATGAGCTTTGAGGCGGCGATGGCGGAACTGGAAAAGGTTCTGGGCCAGCTAGAGCGGGGCGATGTGGCGCTGGACGAAAGCATTTCGCTGTACGAACGCGGTGCCAAGCTCAAGAAACGCTGCGAAACCAAGCTCAAGGAAGCCGAAGAGAAAGTTGCGCAGATCACGCTGGACGGCGACGGCAACCCTGTCGGAGTGACTCCTGTTGACGGGGTTTGACATCTCGCTTGAGACCGAGCTGACGCGAAAGCCCTTTGCAGAGGCGTTGCCAAAGGCTGCGGATCTGGCGATCGGCCAAATCCTGCACGGACTTGGCGGGCTGGACGGCACTGTGGCCGAGGCGATGCGCTATGCCGTGACAGGCGGCAAGGGTCTGCGGGCGTTTCTGGTGATCGAAAGCGCGCGGTTGCACGGGGTGATGGGCGCGCAGGCCGCCCCCGCCGCTGGTGCCATCGAGGCGTTGCACGCCTATTCGCTGGTGCATGATGATATGCCTTGCATGGATGATGACGCGCTGCGTCGGGGCCAGCCCACAGTGCACCTAAAGTGGGACGAGGCGACGGCGGTTCTGGCTGGCGATGCGCTGCAAACACTGGCGTTTGAACTGGTCGCGGCGACGGGCTGTGGCGATGCTGAACGGGTTGCGCTCGTGGCTGGGTTGGCGCGGGCCGCCGGTGTGCGGGGCATGGTCGGTGGGCAGGCGATGGACATCGCCGCCGAAACCGCACGCCAACCGCTGACGCTGGACCAGATCACAACGCTTCAGGCCGGCAAGACCGGTGCGCTGATCGAATGGGCTGCGACAGCAGGGCCGGTGATGGCGTGCGATGATCCTGCCGCCCTGCGCAGCTATGCGCGCAACCTCGGGCTGGCGTTCCAGATTGCCGATGACATTCTTGACGTTGAAGGCGACGCCGCCACGGTGGGCAAAGCCGTCGGCAAGGATGCCGATGCGGGCAAGGCGACTTTTGTATCGTTGCTGGGGCTCGACCCTGCCCGTGCGCGTGCCCGTGATCTTGTCGATGCTGCTTGTGATGCCCTGTCCCCTTACGGCACAGACGGGGAAACCTTGCGAGACGCAGCCCGCTTCGTTATTGCCCGCAAAAGCTGATCCGGTGGAGAGCCAGATGACCGATAGACCCGATACGCCCCTTTTGGACCGTGTAAACCGCCCTGCCGATCTGAAGAATTTCTCGGACGCAGAGCTGGTGAAACTGTCCCATGAACTGCGGGCAGAGACGATTTCTGCCGTGTCCGAGACGGGCGGCCATCTGGGCGCGGGTCTGGGGGTGGTTGAACTGACGGTCGCGATCCATTCGGTGTTCGATACACCCAAGGACAAGCTGATCTGGGACGTAAGCCACCAGTGCTACCCGCATAAAATCCTGACCGAACGCCGCGACCGCATCCGCACCCTGCGGATGAAGGACGGGTTGAGCGGTTTTACCAAGCGCAGTGAATCACCCTACGATCCCTTCGGTGCGGCGCATTCGTCGACCTCTATCAGCGCGGCTCTTGGGTTTTCGGTCGCGCGTGATCTGGGGGGCAATGTGCCCGAAGGTCTGGGCGATGCGATTGCGGTGATTGGCGATGGGTCCATGTCGGCAGGCATGGCCTATGAAGCGATGAACAACGCGGGCCATTTGAAAAAGCGGATGTTCGTTATTCTGAACGACAACGAAATGTCGATCGCGCCGCCTGTGGGGGCGATGTCCACATACCTCAGCCGTTTGTACGCCGAAGAACCGTTTCAGGACTTCAAGGCCGCAGCCAAGGGTGCGGTCAGCATGTTGCCTGGCCCATTCCGCGAGGGGGCCAAGCGCGCCAAAGATATGCTCAAGGGCATGGCCGTGGGCGGGACGTTGTTCGAACAGCTTGGGTTTTCCTATCTCGGGCCGATTGACGGGCATGACCTGAACCAATTGCTGCCCGTGTTGCGCACGGTCAAGGCACGGGCGACGGGGCCGGTGTTGATCCATGTGATCACCAAAAAGGGCAAGGGCTATGGCCCCGCCGAAGCCGCCCGCGATAAAGGCCACGCGACCGCCAAGTTCAATGTGCTGACAGGCGAGCAAAAGAAAGCGCCGTCGAACGCCCCAAGCTATACCCGCGTCTTTGCGGACAGCCTGATTGCCGAAGCGGCGAACGACGACAAGATTTGCGCCGTGACCGCCGCGATGCCGGACGGGACGGGGCTGAACCTTTTTGCTGAACGCTATCCCAGCCGGTGCTTTGACGTGGGCATTGCGGAACAGCACGGGGTGACATTCTCTGCCGGATTGGCGGCGGGCGGAATGAAGCCGTTTTGCACGATGTATTCAACGTTCCTGCAGCGCGGCTACGATCAGGTGGTGCATGACGTGGCGATCCAGCGTTTGCCGGTGCGGTTTGCGATTGATCGCGCGGGACTGGTCGGGGCCGACGGGGCCACCCATGCGGGTGCGTTTGATGTGGCGTTTTTGGCGAACCTGCCCGGTTTCGTCGTGATGGCCGCCGCGGACGAGGCAGAGCTGGTGCATATGGTCGCGACGGCTGCGGCCTATGACGATGGCCCGATTGCCTTCCGTTTCCCACGGGGCGAAGGCGCGGGCGTGACGATGCCAGAACGCGGTGTGCCGTTGGAGATCGGCAAAGGGCGCATCATCGCCCAAGGCAAGCGCGTGGCGCTGCTGTCCTTTGGGACGCGCCTGTCCGAGGTGGAAAAAGCCGCCGAGGCGCTGCGGGCCAAGGGGATCACGCCCACCATCGCCGACGCACGCTTTGCCAAGCCGCTGGACCGCGACATGATCCTGTCGTTGGCGGCCGACCACGAGGCGCTGATCACCATCGAAGAAGGGGCCGTGGGCGGTTTTGGCAGCCATGTGGCGCAGCTTCTGGCGGATGAGGGCGTGTTCGACGAGGGGCTGAAGTACCGGTCGATGGTATTGCCCGATACCTTTATCGATCAGGCGAGCCCTGCCGATATGTACGCGGTCGCGGGGATGAACGCCGAACACATCGAAGCCAAAGTGCTGGATGTTCTGGGCATTGCCAGCATCGGGGCGCAGCGGGCCTGACGCTCAGGCCCGCGCAATAAAGGGGTATCAGGCGTCGAGCAATTGCCGCGCTGCCACAATGCCAAGCGCCGCCGAAGCTGCCTCGCGGCCCTTTTCGACGAAATGCGCGCGATAGATCGCATTGTGGTGGTCGGTTTCCTGATAGTGATGCGGCGTCAGGGACACGGATAGCACAGGCACGCCCGTATCAAGGCCCACGCGCATTAGCCCGTCGACCACGGCTGCAGCCACGAAATCATGACGGTAGATGCCGCCATCAACCACAAAGGCGGCGCAGATGATTGCATCATACTTGCCGGATTTGGCGAGGGTCTGTGCCATCAGCGGCATCTCGAACGCGCCGGGGACATCGACCACGTCGATCTGGCTGGCGGGGATGGCTTCTGCAAACCCGTCATAAGCGCGGTCCACAATATCGGCGTGCCAGCGTGCTTTTACAAAGGCGTAGCGGGTGTGTGTCATAGTGATCTCCTTTTTTTCGTCAGCGACACAAGTCACCCAAGGCGATCACGATTACGGACGGACCCCGTGGGGCCGCAGCAAACGCATTCTCTTTCATCCGGACTATGACCGTCGGCTCTGGCATCTCACCAGATCTGCTGACCAAGCGTCCCGTTAGGGGCGCGTTGCGCTCGCGGGCTCGTGGCACTGGGGCCACATACCGCCGGTGGGGAATTGCGCCCCGCCCTGAGAATGCTTGTACGTTGCCAAGGCGGGGGCAGGTCTGCAATACCAAAAGTGCGTTTGCAGTTTGGACCCTACGTTATGCACCCCAATCCCGTTTACCACGACGCCAACACCGCCAAGAACATCGCCTTTGCGCGCGACCGCAGTTTTGGTGTGCTTGCTGCCACTGGCGACGATGGGCCATTGATCAGCCATATCCCGTTTTTGCTGAACGAAGCGGGGGATCAGGTGGATTTGCATCTGGTCCGATCAAATCCGATTGCGCGGGCGCTAACGTCGGCGTTGCCGGTGAAGCTCGCCATCAGCGGGGGCGACAGCTATGTCTCGCCCGACTGGTACGACATCGACGATCAGGTGCCGACATGGAACTATGTGGCTGTGCATCTGACCGGCGCGCTGGAACTGCGTCCGCAAGAAGAGCTGCTGGACCTGCTAGATCGCCAATCCGCCTGGTTCGAAGATCGTCTGCTGCCCAAGCCACCTTGGACCACTGCCAAGATGGCACCTTTGACCATGCAAAAAATGATGCGCATGATCGTGCCCTGCCGGATGCGGATCACCGGTGTCGATGGCACGTGGAAGCTGAGCCAGAACAAACCGGACGCGGTGCGGCTTGCAGCTGCAGATGGCGTGGAGGCGCACGGCTTTGGCGCTGGAACAGGCACGCTCGCCCGCCAGATGCGTGCGGCGACAAACACCTGATCAACAAGCGATTGCACAGGGCGCGGTTGACGTTGATAGTCCGACCGAACCCTGAGGAGGAGACACGCATGAAACTATCCTATTCCCCGACATCGCCCTATGTCCGCAAAGTCATGGTGTTGCTGCACGAAACCGGCCAGCTTGAAGACCTCACGCTTGAGAATATCACAACCACGCCGCTTGCAGCTGATGCGGCGCTGCTGCCCAATAACCCGCTCGCCAAAGTGCCCGCGCTGGTGCGCGACGAGGGGCCGGCGCTGTACGACAGCCGCGTGATTTGCGCCTATCTGGACGATCGCGCAGGGGGCAAGCTGTACCCGACCGGCAGCCGCCGCTGGGACACGCTGACGCTCGAGGCGACGGCGGACGGCATTTTGGATGCGGCGCTGGCGATGGTGTACGAAGGGCGGATGCGTCCGGCGGACAAGCAGATGCCTGAATGGGTCGAAGGCCAGTGGGCAAAGATCGACCGCGCCTGCGCTGCATTGAACACGCGCTGGATCAGCCAGCTTTCCGGTCCGCTGGATATGGGGCAAATCGCGGTCGGTTGCGCCTTGGGATACCTTGATTTCCGGCATGACGCTCGCAACTGGCGCAAGGGCAATGACGCCCTGGCCGACTGGGCGCGCCGCTTTGATTCGCGTGCATCCATGCAGGCAACCGCGCCTCCGGCCGGATAAAAGCGCAAAAATTCCAACCGTCACCCTTGAAGGAATGCAACACTGCGACGGTTTGCGCGACAAAGGTATCTGGACGTGCGCGACGCAGCCCGCTAGTAACCAAAAGAATTGTGGGAGGTGCGTCAGCGCCGCCCCTTGATTTAATGGCCGTCAGGCCCTCGATTTGGAGTTAACCCGTGTCCCAAGCAGAAGATCACGCAGGCACCCGGAGGGATTTCCTCTATTATGCCACAGCTGGTACAGGTGCGGTCGCCGTCGGCGCAGCCGTCTGGCCTTTGGTCAATCAGATGAACCCGTCCGCAGATGTGAAGGCGCTGTCGTCCATCCGCGTCGATGTGTCCGCGGTCGAGCCGGGTACACAGCTCACGGTCAAATGGTTGGGTAAGCCGGTTTTTGTCCGCCGTCGCACCCAAGAAGAAATCGACGAAGCGAGATCGGTTGATCTGGCTGATCTGCCGGACGCAGGTGCAGAGAACAACAACCTTGCAAACGGTGCTGCCGCAACAGACGAAAATCGGGCGATGATTGGCAAGGAAGACTGGCTAGTCATGGTTGGGGTCTGTACCCACTTGGGTTGCGTTCCACTGGGCGACGCGGGTGACTTTGGCGGCTGGTTCTGCCCTTGCCACGGGTCTCACTATGACACTGCGGGCCGTATCCGCAAAGGGCCAGCACCGCGCAACCTGCTGGTGCCCGTCGCAGAATTCGTGGATGAAACCACGATCAAATTAGGTTAAGGGAGAACTGGAATGGCTGGAATTCCTCACGACCATTACGAGCCGAAAACAAACGGGCAAAAGTGGCTTCATAGCCGTCTTCCCGTTGTTGGGCTGCTGTATGACACTTTGATGATCCCGACACCGAAGAACCTGAACTGGATGTGGATCTGGGGCATTGTTCTGACGTTCTGTCTGGCGCTGCAAATCGTGACCGGCATCGTTCTGGCGATGCATTACACGCCTCACGTTGATGCGGCGTTTGCGAGCGTCGAGCACATTATGCGTAACGTGAACGGCGGCTATATGCTGCGCTACATGCACATGAATGGTGCCTCGTTGTTCTTTGTTGCGGTCTACGCGCACATCTTCCGCGGCCTGTACTACGGGTCGTATAAAGCGCCACGTGAAATCACCTGGATCATCGGCATGCTGATCTATCTTCTGATGATGGCAACCGGCTTTATGGGCTATGTTCTGCCTTGGGGTCAGATGTCTTTCTGGGGTGCAACGGTTATCACCGGTCTGTTCGGTGCGATCCCGTTCATCGGGGAAAGCCTGCAAACGCTTCTGCTGGGCGGGCCTGCGGTTGATAACGCCACGCTGAACCGCTTCTTCAGCTTGCACTATCTGCTGCCCTTCGTGATTGCCGGTCTGGTGATCGTCCACATCTGGGCGTTCCACACCACCGGGAACAACAACCCCACAGGTGTCGAAGTCCGTCGCACCAGCAAGGAAGACGCGAAAAAAGATACGCTGCCGTTCTGGCCCTACTTCGTGATGAAAGACCTGTTCGCGCTGGCCGTGATCCTGGTTGTGTTCTTTGCGATCGTGGGATTCATGCCGAACTATCTGGGCCACCCCGATAACTATATCGAGGCAAACCCGCTTTCGACGCCTGCGCATATTGTGCCTGAATGGTACTTCTTGCCGTTCTACGCGATCCTGCGTGCCTTTACCGCCGAAGTCTGGGTCGTTCAGATTGCGTCCTTCGTGACCGGTGGCATCATCGACGCCAAGTTCTTTGGTGTTCTGGCGATGTTCGGTGCGATTGCGGTGATGGCGTTGGTGCCTTGGCTGGACACATCCTCGGTGCGTTCGGGCCGCTATCGTCCCATGTTCAAATGGTGGTTTGCGCTGCTGGTGATCGACTTCTTCGCGCTGATGTGGCTGGGTGCCATGCCTGCGGAAGAACCTTATGCTAGCTTCTCTCTCATCGCGTCGGCCTACTGGTTTGCGTATTTCCTGGTGATCCTGCCGCTTCTGGGTGTGATCGAAAAGCCGGGCGCGCAGCCTGAAACCATCGAAGCCGACTTTGACGCGCATTACGCGCCAAAAACCGGCGGCACCAAGACGCTGGTCAAGCCAGCAGAGTAAGGACCATGACAATGATCAAGAAAACCTTCCTTTCGGCTGTTGTCGCCCTGGGCTTTGCAGGTTCCGCTGCTTTCGCCGCTGGTGGTGAAGCGCATATCGAAGACTTCGACTTCTCTTTCGAAGGGCCGTTCGGGGCCTTCGATACCAACCAGCTGCAACGCGGTCTGCAAATCTATACCGAGGTCTGCTCTGCATGCCACGGTATGAAGTTCGTGCCGATCCGTACCCTTGCGGATGATGGTGGCCCTCAACTTCCCGAAGATCAGGTCCGCGCCTATGCAGCGAACTTTGATATCTTTGACGCCGAGCTGGACGATATCCGCCCCGGCACGCCGGTCGACCATTTCCCTGGGTCTGCGCTGGAAACCGCGCCAGACCTTAGCTTGATGGCCAAAAAGCGCGCCGGTTTCCACGGGCCTTACGGTCTGGGGATCAACCAGTTCTTCAAAGGCATGGGCGGACCCGAATATATCGCGTCCCTGATGACCGGCTACGAAGAAGCCCCAGCCTGCGCCCCCGAGGATTTCCCCGGTCACTACAACACTGCGTTCGCGAGCGGCGGCTTCCCCGAGTCCTGCAAGGACGAAGAAGGCCACGCCACAGTTGGAGGCAGCTGGATCGCGATGGCACCGCCACTGTACGGCGATGACGTCACGTATAACGACGGCCACGAGTCTGATCTCCACCACGAAGCCGAAGACGTCGCGGCCTTCCTGATGTGGACAGCCGAGCCCAAGCTGATGGCACGCAAGCAAGCCGGTTTTGCGGGCGTTCTGTTCCTGACGCTTCTGTCGGTCCTGCTGTACCTGACCAACAAACGTCTTTGGGCCCCTGTGAAGCACAAGGAAGACTAATCGTCTTTCACAAGGCTAACGACTGATGAAAGCCCCCCGGATCCTGTGCGATCCGGGGGGCTTTTCTTTGGGTCGATGGGTGTTTTACGTCCGTGCGGCTTTCGGTATCCGCCCGTATCGAAGCCACTGCGTTAGCGATGAAATCCCGCGACCCGATCCATTCTAGTAGCACCAAAGCCTGCCAGCGCCATCATAACGGAAACGTTTGCCGGCCCGTAGACGGTAAGCCGTGCGGGTATAAAGAGCTGCGTGAACCTTTCGGCAAAGCGCCCGCCGAACTGCGCGAAATGCGCCATCACGGCGGCATTATCGGCGTAACGTTCCAGCGCGGTACAGCTGCGACGGTCATCGGACATATAGAATTCACAGTGCAGCGTGCGCGGCTCATCTACCCGCGCGGCTTTTATCATGTCCTCAAGCAGCGGTTGGACATGATCATCCTGACCGTCCCGCACGTCCATTTCGAGGACCCATTCGATAATTTCGCTCATACTTACCCTTTCTCACTAGGGAATCACCCTAGTGGAGAAAGGTTTACAAACTGCGACGGCTCACACAGCC
Organism: Sulfitobacter sp. M13; assembly: GCF_053474885.1. Lineage (NCBI taxonomy): Bacteria > Pseudomonadati > Pseudomonadota > Alphaproteobacteria > Rhodobacterales > Roseobacteraceae > Sulfitobacter > Sulfitobacter sp. M13. The sequence continues at coordinate 597,228 of NZ_CM130281.1, forward strand.
AGCAGATGGCCTTCAGTCTGGCCGGTGATCGTGGCGGGAATAATCGCGCCTTCGGTTTGGGGGATGGCAAAATGGGTCTCGGTGAATTGCTCTGTCCGGCCCATGGTGGGGCTTTCCATCAACACCTGATGCGCACGCCCTTGTTGGGCAGCAAGGTGGCGGCTGACCTGCGCTTCGCCGGCGGCGCGTAACTGTGCGGCGCGTTCCTTGATCACGGTGCCGTTCACCGCCGGCATCCGTGCGGCGGGGGTGCCTTCGCGGGCGGAGTAGGGGAAGACGTGCAGCCAGGTCAAATCGCATTCCGTCACCAGCTTGAGCGAATTTTCGAACATAGCGTCGGTTTCTGTCGGAAAGCCTGCGATGATGTCCGCGCCAAAGGTCATGTCGGGGCGCAGCTTGCGGGCGTCTTGGGCAAAGCGGATGGCATCGTCGCGCAGGTGGCGGCGCTTCATCCGTTTCAGGATCATATCGTCACCGTGCTGCAAGCTCAGGTGCAGGTGTGGCATCAGGCGCGGTTCGGTGGCGATGGCCTGCATCAGGTTCTCGTCCACCTCGATGGAATCGATCGAACTGATCCGCAAGCGCGGCAGGTCGGGCACCAGCCGCAGGATGCGCATGACCAGATCCCCCAGCCTGGGCGTCGCGGGAAGGTCCGCGCCCCAGCTGGTCAGGTCCACGCCGGTCAGCACGACCTCGTTAAAGCCCTTGTCGACCAGCCGCTTGATCTGATCCACGACAACGCCCGCAGGGACCGACCGTGAATTGCCACGGCCATAGGGGATGATGCAGAAGGTGCAGCGGTGGTCGCAGCCGTTCTGGACCTGAACATAGGCGCGGCTGCGCGTGCCAAAGCCGTCGATCAAGTGGCCTGCCGTCTCGGTGACCGACATGATGTCGTCAACCTGAAGCGCCTCTGTCTCGCCGATAAAATCAGCCGCGAGTCCCTGCCACGTCGCGCCAACCATCTTTTCGGTGTTGCCGATCACGACGTCGACCTCTGCCATCTTGGTAAAGGTATCCGGTTCGGTCTGCGCGGCGCAGCCGGTGACGATCAGCCGTGCATTCGGGTTCGCCTTGCGCAGTTTGCGGATGTCCTGACGCGCCTTGCGTACGGCCTCGGCGGTGACGGCGCAGGTGTTGACGATCACCGCATCCTTCAGGCCCGCCTGCTCGGCCAGTTCCTTCATCGCCTCGGTCTCATAGGCGTTCAGGCGGCAACCGTGATTCGAAAAGATCGGGGTGCTCATGTCAGGCTTTCCAGAAAAGAAGGGGTCAGCACGCCGCTGAATACATGGGCCGACGGGCCGGTCATCCAGACGCCATCCTCGCGCCAGTCGATGTGCAGGGTGCCGCCGTCCAGATCGATGCGCACAGCACGCCCTGTGAGCCCCCTGCGAGACGCTGCAACCGCCGTCGCGCAGCTGGAGGAGCCGGACGCCAGCGTAATGCCCACACCCCGTTCCCACACGCGCATGCGGATATGATCGGGGCCGACAATTTGCGCGATCTGCACGTTGGTGCGTTCGGGATAGAGCGCGTGATGCTCTATGCCGGGGCCAAAAGCGGCCAGATCAATCGCGTCCACATCGTCGACAAAGAAGGTGCAATGCGGATTGCCCATGCCGGTGGCCGTCGGGGCACCATCCATCGGCAACTCGAGCGTATCCATCTGGCGGGCCAGTGGAATTTCGTCCCATTCAAGCTGGGGGTGGCCCATGTTCACGGCTGTCAGCCCGTTCCCCGCGTCCCGCGCCGCCAGATCACCGCGGTCCGTGGTCAGGTGCAGCTGCGTCTTGCCGGTCTCGTCCATCAGGAAACGCGCGATGCAGCGGGTGGCATTGCCACAAGCAGCAGAGGTGGACCCGTCGGCGTTAAAGAACGTCAGGTGGGCGTCTGCCGCGCCATCCGTGATAACTGCCAACTGATCAAAGCCCACACCGAACTGGCGATGCCCGATGGCCTGCGCGAGGGCAGGAGTTACCTCTGGAAGAGAAGGCACGCCCTCAAGTCCCGCATCCGGCACATCTTTCTGGCGCGCATCCAGCACGACCTTTTTGCGCGCATCCAGCACGACAAAATCATTTCCCAGCCCATGCATCTTCATGAAGGGCAAACCGTTGGTCAAATCACTATACATTCGGCGCATATAACGCGGCATTTGAAACTAATCCAGCTTGAGTGAAGTTTTTCGTACGTTTCTGCTTGACCCCAACGCCACACCTTTCTAGTAAGCCGCCTAGTGGGCCTGTAGCTCAGTTGGTAGAGCAACTGACTTTTAATCAGTAGGTCTCCGGTTCGAACCCGGACGGGCTCACCACTACCTTTCCAGTTTAACTGGAACGAAAAAAACAGCGTCCCTCGGGGCGCTGTTTTTCGTTTCGGGCTAGGGGGTTAGAAACTAGCCGCGATGGCCTTCAAAAGTTTTCAGCGCGATCCCTGCATCTTGCAGCGATGATTTGACCGCACGGGCAATGTCGACCGCTTCGGGGGTGTCGCCGTGTAGGCAGATCGTGTCGATGGCCGCTGGAATCGTTTTGCCACCCTCGGTCAGGATCGCGCCTGCTTTGACCATTTTCACCATACGCTCGCCCGCGAGCGCTGCGTCGTGAATCACCGCGCCGGGTTTAGAGCGGTCGACTAGCGTCGCGTCGTCGTTATAGGCGCGGTCGGCAAAGATTTCTCCGGCCCAGGCGCAGCCCAGCGATTGCACCGCGTCCTGTTGCGCTGTGGCGGCCAGTACCATGACGATCAGATCAGGCGCGACGCTGAGCGCGGCCTCGTAAAGGTCTCGGGCCAACACTTCATCCTCTGACGCCATATTGGCCAGCGCGCCGTGCAGTTTCAGGTGACGGACCGATGTGCCAAGGCTGCGGGCCATGCCGACGCTGGCGGCGACCTGATAGCGGACCTGATTTTGCAGTGTGCCCCGTGGCACCGACATGCGATTGCGGCCAAAGCCGGCCAGATCCATGAAACCGGGGTGCGCGCCAATGCCGACACCGTTATCGCGGGCCAGCGTCATTGTGGCTGACATCACATCGGCGTCGCCTGCATGGCCACCACAGGCGATGTTGGCAGAGCTGATGATTTGCAGCAAAGCGGCATCATCGCCCATTTTCCATGGGCCATAGCTTTCGCCCATATCGGCGTTTAGATCGACGGTCGGCATTTAATGCTCCTCTTCAAAGGGGTTGTCGGTGGCAGAGATCGCACCGCCCACCAGCTGATAGGCCAGCAGGTTGCGGATTTTGGCGGGGTCGCGGATCAGCGGGGTGATCTGGCCGCCAAGCGCCTTGATGTCGCGACGGTGCTGCGTCTCGAGCGTGATGGCATCTTCGAGGGTGATGAACTCGAACTGGATCGCGGTGCCAGATGCGGCTTGCGCCACGCGTGGCAGGTCGCGGGGAATGACGGTCCCGATACGAGGGTAGCCGCCGGTGGTCTGGCATTCGCCCATCAACACAAAGGGCGCGCCGTCGCCGGTGATCTGGATATCGCCGGGCACGATGACTTCGGACAGGATGGTCAGCCCGCCGTCGGCGCTGAAACCTGTCCCGTCGTGATCCATGCGCACGCCCATGCGGTTGGCACGCGGATCACGGGTAAAGGCGGTGGTTTCAAATCGCTGGCGTTCTTCGGGGGTAAAGTGATCGGTCTGCATGCTGGCCACGACGCGTACGGTGCCCCCGTCAAAGCGGCCGTCACGCGGCAGTTGCAGCCCCGTCTCGCGCGATTTGTCGGCCCCAAGGGAGAGCGCGTCGCCCGCGGCCAAGGGCTGCCCCAGACCGGCGCTCAGGTGGCTGGCACGGGCCCCCAGCAGTGTATCAGAGGCAATGCCCCCGCCCACGTGCAGGTAGCCATAGGTGCCGCCTGTGGTGCCGCCGATGGTCAGCTTGGCCCCTGCGGGCAACATGTGGCTGGCGTTCCAGACGATGGCATCCCCGTCGATGCTAGCGGCCATTGTGGCCCCTGTCAGCGCGATGCGGATGTTGGCGTCAGCGGTAAAGGTCCCGCCGGTGCCCGTCATCTCTATCGCAGCAAGGTCGGGGGACTGGCCCAGCAAGGCGGCCCCTTCGTAAACTGCGACAGGATCAGCGGCGCCGCCCTTGGTCAGCCCTTGGGCACGCCAGCCGGGTCGGCCCATATCCTGTATCGTCAGGGCGGGGCCGGCCTGGGCGATGGTGAGGGTCACGGTCATGCCAGTACCTCTGTCTCTGCACCGCCCTGACCGGTTTCGTCAGAGGCGGTGATTTTGTCATAAGCGCTGCGCGAAATGGCGGGAAAGCACAGCTCGTCCCCCGGCGAGAGCGCAAAGGGCGTGTCGCTGCGCGGCCGAAACGTTTTGAATGCGGTTTGCCCGATGTGTCGCCATCCCGTGGGCGACGCGTTGGTAAAGATGATCAGCTGTCTGATTGCCACAATCAACGCGCCGGCGGGGACGGATTTTGTCAGCCCCTGTTGGCGGGGAATATCCCAGTTCTGCGGCAGCTCGCCCATATAGGGCTGGCCGGGGGCAAAGCCGATGGTTAGCACGCGCACACGGGCCTGCGACAGCTGCGCAATCGCCGCGTCGGGGTCCAGCCCCGCAAGCTCAGCCGCTTCTTCCAGTTGCGGCGCAAGGTCGGTGCCATAGACCGTGGGCACATGCCACAGCGTGCGCCCTGTCGGCAGATCAGAGGTGTACCAGTCGCGCGTCGCCAGCAGGTCGTGCAGCCGGTCCAGCATGGTGTCCACCGACACGGCCACCAGATCGATTTGCAGGAAGGTCGAGACCAGCGATGTGCTTGTCTCTGCCACTTCTGGCCAGTCGGCGGCATCTACGGCGGCGCGGAATGACAGGGCAGCGCGGTTCGCGGGCTCTGACATCGTGTCAGCAAAGCGCACCAGCACGCCGGACAGGCCAACAGTCTGGATTAGGGGGAAGTCGCTCATTGCGGCACCTGCCTTAGGTTGTCGGGAAGCCATGTCGCGATGTCGGGGAAAAAGATCAGGACAAAGACCATCACCACCATGATCAGGAACATCGGCAAGGCGGCTTTGGTAATATACCCCATCTCGTGATCCGTCATGCCTTGGATGACGAAAAGGTTGAACCCGATCGGCGGCGTGATCTGCGCCATTTCAACGACGACCACAACAAAGATACCGAACCAGATCAAGTCGATCCCCGCGCCGCGCACCATGGGTTCGACCACAGCCATCGTCAGCACGACCGACGAAATACCATCAAGGAACATGCCCAACACGATATAGAACACCAGCAGCGCCATCAGCAGTTGAAAGCGCGTCAGTTCAAGCGCGGCAATCCCGTCCGCCAGCGCACGCGGCAGGCCGGTAAAGCCCATCGACAGCTTGAGAAAGGCAGCACCTGCAAGGATCAGCGCGATCATCGCAGAGGTGCGCATTGCGCCCATCAGGCTTTCTTGAAAGCTGGTCCAGTTCAGCGACCCTTGCATCAGCGCCAGCGCCAGTGATCCCAGCACGCCAATAGCAGCGGCCTCTGTCGCGGTGGCATAGCCCAGATACATGGACCCGATCACCACCGTGATCAGCCCAAAGACCGGCAGCAGAAAACGCGAGTTGCGCAGCTTGGCAGCAAAGCTCATCCCCGTTTCGACGTCGGGGTTCCAGTCCTTTGAGGTCAGCGCGATAAAGGCGACATAGGCCATGAACATCAGCGCCAGAATAAGCCCCGGCAGGACGCCGGCAAAGAACAGTTCGGTGATGCTTTCGTTCACAGTCACGCCGTAAACGATCAACGCCAGCGACGGCGGGATCATCAACCCAAGGGTCGCGGCACCAGCAAGGGTGCCGATGATCATCTTTTCAGGATAGTTGCGCGCGCGCAGTTCGGGGATCGACATCTTGCCCACGGTCGACAGCGTCGCGGCAGAGGATCCCGATACGGCGGCAAAGACCGTGCAGCCGACGATATTGGTATGCACCAACCCGCCCGGCAATTTTGCCAGCCACGGCGACAGCCCTTTGAACATATCCTCGGATAGTCGTGTCCTGAACAGGATTTCGCCCATCCAGATGAACAGCGGTAGCGCGGTCAGCGTCCACGAGCTGGACGAGGCCCAGATCGTCGTGACCATGGCATCGCCAACGGGGCGGGTGGTAAACAGCTCCATCCCGAACCAGGCGACGCCCATCAGCGCCAGACCGACCCAGACGCCGGAGCCCAGCAAGAACAACAGGACGGTGATAAATAGAATGATCGCATAAAGTTCCGTCACAGCGTCACTCCCCAAAACTTTGATCGACAAGATCGCGGGTGAGACGGTGTTCGCCTTTTACGATCAGATATAGCAGGTTATCGGTCAGCGCGACGGCAAGGATACCGCCACCCACAACCATCACGGACTGCGGAATCCACAAGGACGTGGCGTCTTGTGCCTGACTGACTTCGTTGAACTTCCATGACCAGTAGACGAACCAATAGGCGTAGTAGGTAAAATACCACGCGATGGCGGCGGCAAGGCCAAAACACCAGATTTCAAGCAGCCGTTTCGGGCCAGCGGGCAGGGCGTTCAGCAGCACCGACACGCGGATATGCGCGCCGCGGTTCAGCGCGTTGGCAAAGGCCAGAAAGCTGGAGGCGGCCATCGCATAGCCAGCATAGCTTGCCGCACCGGGGAAAACCTCGCCGGTCCATCGTGCAATCATCTGCACCACGATCAGCAGCAGGATCGCGACAAGACTGACGGCAGCCAAGGCACCAGATGCGAAATAGATGAAATCAAGCAGGCGTCGCAGGATGTTCATGAGAAAGGTCTCCGGTTTGGCGGATCGCAGGAAAACGGCGGCACCGGTGTGGGGTGCCGCCGTCTGCGGATTTACTGCATGGATTTGTAGCTATCGACGATCGCCTGACCGTACTCGCCTGCATTCTCCAGCCATTCGGATGTCATGGTGCCGCCGATGTCGCGCAGGCCGGACATCAGATCTTCGCTGGCGGGTTCCACGGTCATGCCGCCTTCGCGCAGCCCTTCATAGGTGAACTGTGTATAGTCCTTGGAGGCTTGCAGCCCGCGTGTTTCCGCATCGCTGGCACAGGTGGTGATGATGGATTTGTTCTCTTCCGAGACATCGTTCCACACGTCGTTGTTGACCATGATGTAGTTGCGCGGCAGCCAAGCGTCGACCTCGTAGAAATGCGTCAGGCTTTCCCAGACTTTCTGGTCATAGCCGGTCGCACCGGAGGAGATCATCGATTCCGCAACGCCGGTGGCGAAAGCTTGGCTTAGCTCGGCGGCTTCGATGGTGACGGGCAGCATGCCTGTCAGCTCTGCCAGACGGCTGGTCGCGTTGTTGTAGGACCGGAACTTGACGCCTTTCATGTCCTCGACCGTGTTGACCTCTTTCTTGAAGTACAGGCCCTGTGGCGGCCATGGCACGTTATACAGCAGGGTCAGGTTTTGCTCTGCCAGCAGCTCTTCGATCTTGGGTTTGGCGGCTTGCCACAGTTTGTCAGACGCCTCGAAGGACGGCGCAAGGAACGGGATCGAGTCAAAGCCGAAGATCGCGTTTTCGTTCTGGTGACCCGACAGGATGCGTTCGCCCAACTGGACCTGACCCGTCTGGATCGCGCGTTTGATATCGGCACCCGCGATCAGCGACCCGCCGGGGTGTACGGTGATTTCGATTTCGCCTGCGGTGCCTTCGGTCACGCAGTTGGCGAATTCAACGCCGTTCTCGGAATGGAAGTTCGATGCCGAATAGGCCATCGGCATGTCCCACTTTTCCGCGGCAAAGGCGGGCAGGGCGGTGGTGAGCGTCAGGGCCGCGGTTGCGGCACCTGTCATCAATTTTGTCGTACGTTTCATGTGGTTCTCTCCTTGTTGGTTGGTCTTTGGCTTGCAGGGTTAACCCTTGCTAAACCGTTGTGGTGCATAAGGCTGCAGATCGGTGTTCACGGGGTGCCCCATGACCAATCCCGCAACAAGGCGGCCTGTTTTGGGCCCGCCTGTCAACCCGATGTGGTGATGCCCGAAGGCGGTAAAGACCCGGCTTGTGCCAACCTGCCCAATCAGGGGCAGACTGTCGCTGGGGGCAGGTCTGTGCCCCAGCCATTCGATTTCACGCGCGGCAGTCAGCTGCGGAAAGGCCGCCTTGGCCTGACGCCGCAACAGCGCCAGCGGTGCTTTGGAAGCGGCGGCGTCAAGTCCGCCGAACTCTAGGATACCCGCGCAGCGTAGGCCCTGCGCCATGGGGGTGGCAACAAATTTACCACTGGCGATCATCACAGGGCGCGTTGGCCCGCCCGTCGCGCCCTCAAAGATCACATGGTAGCCGCGTTCGGTTTCCAGCGGGACATTCAGCCCCAGCTTGGCCATCAGCGGTTTTGACCAGACGCCGGTGGCAAGCACGACATCATCACAGGCCACGCGGCCTTGGGTTGTCTCTATGCCACAGATCGCGCCGGCTGAGAGGTCGAAGTCCTTGACCTCGGCCTGCAGTATCGTGCCGCCGCCCTGTTCAAAGGCCTGTGCCAAAGCGGTCACATATCCGCCGGGGTCGCGGATAAAGCCGTGGTCCTTCATGGTGGCAAGCAGGTGAATATTCGGCCCAAGGGTCGGTTCATACTCGCGCACCTGCCCGCCTTCGATCAGATCGGGCGTGAAGCCGGCATCCGCCCGCAGCGCCCAGGTATAGGCCTCGGCGTCAAAGGCCGCGCGGTTGCGATAGGCAAAGACATAGTCGCTGTCTGTCACCCAGTCGGACAGGCCCAGATCGGCGGTCAGGCTTTTGTGCTGCTCGACACTGTCACCCACGATAGGCGCAAGACCCTGCGCGATCCGGCGGGTGTCCCGGTCATTCGCCACACGCAGATATTTGCCCAGCCACGGCAACAAGCGCGGCAGATAGGACAGGCGCAGATAAAGCGGCACATCGGGGTTCAGCAGCATCGCGGGCGCTTTGGCAATCAGGCCGGGCGCTGTGACCGGTGCCACGGCACAAGCGGCCAGCACGCCCGCGTTCCCATGCGACGTGCCTGTGCCCGGTGCCGCACGGTCGATGATCGTGACCTGCGCGCCTGCGCGTTGTAGCCAGATGGCCGATGACACACCGACGATACCCGCCCCCACGACGACCACATGGCGTGTCATGGGCGACCCATCGGATGAAAACAAAGGTGGTGCGGCATGGTTCTTGATTCCTTTCCGCTTACTTTGGCAGGGAAAAGCAATACGTCAACAAAATGTTTACAAATTGTAATCGTTAGCGCGCACTCAAGGTTTCAGTGCCAATGCGTTAGGCGAAACCGGTCGGTTCAGCGCAGCCAGCCGTCTTCGAATGTGATGTGGGTGACGCCTGCGAGCCGGACAATACGGGCCAGTTCAGCCTCAAACGCGACCTGTTTGCCTTTACCCCAACGCGTGCCCGGCTCTGGCCAAAGGGCGCGTACCACCAGCGTATCGCGGTCGCGGTGCGCCTTCATGTCCACGCGGGCGATGATGCTCTCGCCTTGCAGGATCGGGAACACATAGTAGCCATAAACCCGTTTTGGTGCGGGGACGAACATCTCTATCCGGTAGCGAAACCCGAACAGACGTTCGGCGCGTTTGCGGTCGCGCAGCGCAGGGTCGAAGGGGCTGAGCACCCGCAGCCGCGCGGTGGGGGCAATGTCTATCGCGGGGTCGCGTGCCAGACCCGGACGGGCATAGCTGCGATGAGGCGTGCCGTCGGCGCCCGCGATCTGGACCTGCTCAATCCGACCGGCAGCCTGTTCCTGGGTGACCCACATTTTCGCCTCTGCGGGGGTAATATGTGCCCAAAACGCAGCCAGTTCGCCCGGTGTGGCAAAACCCAAACGGTCCAGCGCCCCGCTGCAACACCAATTGATGGTCTGTGCCTCATCCGGTGCCTGCCACGGGTCGCAAAGCCCCGCGTCTATCACCCGCTCTGTCAGGTCATAGCGTTTTTGAAAGCCGTCGCGCCCCACCACGCAAAGCGCACCGGCGCGCCACAGATATTCCAGCGCAGTTTTCGACGGATGCCAATCCCACCACCCGTCATTTGAGCGCGGTTCGTCCTGCCCGACATCAGACGACGACACCGGACCATCTGACCGGATCTGGTCCAGCACGGTTTGGAACCGCCCTTCGAAATCATGTTTGTGCCAGTTTTTGTACCGCTTGCGCAGCATCTGCGCGTCGCGCTGCCGGCGCAATTCCCAATAAGGGTAAAAGCCCATCGGGATCACAGCGGCATCGTGGGTCCAGTGTTCAAATAGCGCACCATCGCGTTCATACAGGGTTTTCAGCGCCTGCGGACGATAGCGTTGCCGGCGCGAAAACAGGATCAGGTCATGCGCCCGCGCCACTGTGTTAATGCTGTCCAGTTGCACAAACCCCAAGCCGCGGATCAGCTGCAACAGGGCGTCCCCGCCGGCGGGGCCTTGCGGCGCATCGCCGAGCAAGTGACGGTGCAAAAAGATGCGACGCGCGTCACGATTGCCAAGCGTGGCGAGGGTCATACCTTGCGGTTGCGGCGCAGTGTATCCCCCAGCGACAAGGTGGGTGTCAGAGTGATTTGCGTTTGCAGATCCGGGTCCGGTTCATCCAGCGTATCATTCAGGATAATACGCGCAGCGGCCTGTCCGACCTCAAGCCGGCAGGCGTCCATCGTGGCAAGCTGGCGGGGCAGGCCCTGCAAAAGCTCCACGTTGTTAAAGCCGGCAAGGCCAATCTGCCCCGGAATATCAATGCCCTGATCGATCAGGTACAGCAGCCCGCCTGCGCCGATCATGTCGTTTGAATAATACAGGAAATCCAGTTCGGGCGACCGTTCGAGCATGTCTTGCGTCATCTCGCGCCCTTTCGCCAGCGCGGAGCCGCCGGAATAGAACGCGCGGTCCTCGATCTCTATTCCTGCTTTGGCAAGCCCTTCGGTGAACCCTTCGAACCGTTTACGTGCGCGGTGGTCCAATGGCATCTTGGTGCCCATGAACCCGATGTGTTCATAGCCTTCCTTGAGGATCGCCTTGGCCATTTCCTGTCCTGCGCGGCGGTGCGAGATGCCCACCATCGCATCAATCGGACGTCCGTCCACGTCCATGATCTCGACCACGGGGATGCCCGCGTTCTTGAGCATGGCACGCGTCGCATCGGAATGTTCCAGTCCCGCGATGATCACGCCCGAGGGCCGCCAGGACAGCATTTCGTACAAAACACGCTCTTCTTTTTCGGGCATATAGTCCGTCACGCCCACAACCGGCTGCAACGGCGTGTCTTCCAGCACCTGATTGATGCCGTTCAGCACCTCGGGGAAGACCATGTTCGACAGCGACGGAATGATCACCGCGACCAGATTGACCCGCTGGGATGCCAGCGATCCGGCGATCTGGTTGGGCACGTATCCCAGTTCCTTGGCCGCCGCCAACACCCGCCGCCGCGTCGCATCGGAGACATCGCCGCGTTTTCGCAGGACCCGGCTGACCGTCATTTCCGACACCCCGCAGGCATCGGATACATCACGAAGGGTCAACGGGCGTTTCGGAGGCTGTGTCAAAGGCGCTTGTCCTGCTTGAAAGTGGTATTCTATCAACAGCGTAGTGCGTCCCATGATCACAGGCAATCACCATATCAAGCACCCCGCCTCAGAGCTGCCGAGATGTCAGGTTCTGTGACTGGATCACCACCGCATTTTACGCTAAGGAAAACCCGTGGCCCCGTGGCTCAACTGGATAGAGCAGCCCCCTCCTAAGGGGCAGGTTGCAGGTTCGAATCCTGCCGGGGTCACCAAAAACACCTGAAAAATATGGCTTATTTGTAAGGGGTTCTGCAGATGCTTGCAGAAAGTCCCGTGAGCTTTCGCGCCGAATTCTGCTGAAACGGCAGAAATCTCGTACAAAACCTGTACAAAATTCGCACGTCCTTGCGCACTTTGGAGCCTTCCAATGAGCTGGCGGGTTGCGAATACATGCGCGGAACGGAAGTTCGGCAGCGCAACGCGCAAGCAGATCATCATGTTCTTGGCTGATAAGGCGAGTGATGACGGTTCGGGCATCTGGTGTTCAAAGGGCACGATTCAGCGACATACCGAGCTAGGGGAAACAACAGTCAAGCGAACCGTCCGCGAGTTCCTCAAAGAAGGTATCCTAGTCGAGACCGGTGCACGCACCTGCAAGAACGGTTTCACCGTCGTTTACCGTATCGATCTTGCGAAGGTGGAGGCGCTTGAGCCTTCCCTTGAGCCCGAGATTGAGACGGGGTCCACAGTGGCCCCCGTCCAGTCTGGCCCCGGTACGGGGGTCACTGTGGCCGGGGTACCGGGGCCACCACGGCCCCCAAACCATCCTAAAACCATCCATAAACCACCTACGCGCAGGCGCGAGGCGGTGGAGGATGAAGAGGCTGAGAAGATTTTGGTGGCGTATCCGCCCGACCGACTGCGTGGCAAAGCGGCCTGCCTTGCCCAGATCGAAGAGGCCGTGAAGGAAGGGATTGCACCGGAGGACTTGCGGCAGGCCGTCCAAGCCTACGCAAACGACAGCGCTGGGTTTACCCGCTCCAAGGTCTGCTTTTCCGATAACTGGTTTCAGACGCGGCGTTGGCAAGCCTATGTTGAGAATCAGGCGGAGGACCGAGAAAAGACAGCGGCGTTGCAGGCCGATCACCATGCGCGTCTAGCCTGCTGGATCAGCGACCGCAGCCCGATGTGCAAACACATCACGGCCCCGCAGGTGACGGCGTTGCTTGCCTCAAAGCTGGTAACGCAGGCGCAAGTCCAAGCCGCAGGCCTCAGATCATGACCGCAACCGATCCCACCGAAGAGCAAACAGCAAGGCGACCCATGTCATACGCTGGCGCTGCTGACACGGGACCTTGCGAGGGGCGGCACGCCTCCCCTTCGAACCCCACCGGCGCGGGCAAAGCCCGCACCAAAGAGCCGCTGACCGAGACGTTTGTCTTTCGGTGCTCAGCGGCGGAGAAGGCTCAGCTGCGCGCCAAGGCTGAGGCCGCTGGCCTGCCCGCTGCGACCCTGCTGCGCGAGGCGCTTGGCCTGACCGAGGCGCGCCGCCGCAAGCCCATTCCCCGCGTCGATCCAGCGCTGGTGCTGGCCGTCGGGCGCATTGGCGGCAACCTTAACCAGATCGCCCGATGGCTGAATCGCGCGATGTTAGCGGGCCGCGTTGATCTTGACGCGCTCACCGTTGCCCGCCGCCTGCTGACTATCGAGCGCCAGCTGGCCCAGATCGTCGAGGCTGCACGCCGATGCTGATCAAGTTCTTTCGCAACGGCAAAGGCGCGGGCGCGGGTCCGGTCGGCTACCTCGTCGCGGACAAGGTGCTGGCCCACGACGAGAACCGCGACCTGATCCGCGATGCGGACGGCCAACCGATGACCGTAAAGCGGGAACCCTTGCCCGAGGTCCTGCGCGGCAATCCCGACCGCACCGAAGCCCTGATCGATGCCAGCCGCCACCAATGGACCTACCGCGCGGGCGTGATCAGCTTTGCCGCCGAGGATGCCCCAACAGAGGAACAGCAGGCCGAGGTCATGGACGGGTTCGAGTATCTGGCCTTCGCGGGGCTGGACCCGACGCAATATGAGGTGCTCTGGGTCCGACATACCCACGAAGACCGTGTCGAGCTTCATTTCTGCACGCCGCGCCTGGAACTGACCTCGGGGCGGAGCCTGAACATCGCGCCGCCCGGCTATCAGAACGCGTTCGATTCCTTGCGCGACGTAATGAACCAGCGCCACGGCTGGGCCGATCCGATGGAACTGGAGCGCACCCAAGAGGTCCGCGACACCATCGAAACCCCAACCCGCGCCCAAGGCCGCGACGAGCTGCACGCATGGCTACAGGACCAGATCAGCGTCGGCCTGATCACAGACCGCGCAACCATGATCGATGCCCTCACAGACGCGGGCTACGACCTGCCGCGCGTCGGTAAAGCATACCTGACCGCCCGCGATCCCGACACGGACGAACGCTGGCGTCTAAAAGGAGATATTTTTCATGAAGACTGGCAAGCCGACCCGACTGAGCGAGAAATTGAACGCGGAACTGGACATGATACGGCAGGACTACGCCGCCTCGATGGCATCCCAATTGGAGAACTTCAGGACCGATTTGAACAGCATTGCGACCAGCGCGCAGCGTACAATCGAGATCGATACCCGCACCTTTCTGCGACAGAACAAGAGCTGGCTGACGATCTCGCCCTGGCTGATCACGGGGACGTTCTTGGCGGGGATCGTCTCGATGATGGCCGCGAGCTTGCTCTGGACGCTGATACTGACCAGCTCGGAACTGACGGACTTGGGCCTGACGCGGATCGACAGGGAGGACGGGACCTGGCTGGTGCTGGACCCGACCAAGACGCGGTTGAGAACCTGCACAATGGGCGGCAGATCAGTGACCTGCATCAAGATCGAGGAGGATTAGATGACGACACCCCTGACAGCCTTGGAACGCGACTTGCTCGCCTGCGTCGAGCGGTTGGTGACGGCCTGCGAGGTCTCAGCAAAGGAATTGAGCGGCTTAGAGGAACGCTCGACGACCAAGATGCAGAGCCAGATGGATGGATTGGCCGCCTCCGTGTCGGTGCTCATTCAATCGCAAACGGCGTCCGTGGCTGCGTTGCACGGCTTGTTGAGCGAGGGCTCGAACTACGCGAGGCTGCGCACGCAACTCGAGACCAGCTTGAAATTAGTGAAGGACGCCGAAGAGAGGCTGAGACAGAGCTAGAAGACCGGGAGGTCGAGATGGACAGGGGGCTGACGCATTAGGATTCGCTCAGGTCGGCTTTGCCGGACAAAATAGGCTTTCCGGGTTATTACCCCAGCGTCTGCTTGCCTCCCACACCGTTTGAGTATTCTACTACAACCACTGTGTGATTGGATAAGTGGGAATAACTTGAGCTATCGTAAATCTAGTTTGGACAAGAAGAATTCAGATTGGTTCGCAAACGACCATTCGAAAGCCACCTTAGCCAGCATGGGACTTTCCAAAGGTAGCATACGCGGCATCAAGAATTGCAAGTTAGATTTCGAATATCCCATTTCGGCAATCGCTGGCACCAACGGATCAGGCAAGTCAACACTATTGGCCATGGCGGCATGTGCCTTCCACAACAACCCCAAGGGTTACACGCCGTCATTGCGGGCACAAACCTACTATACTTTCAAAGATTTCTTCATCCAGTCGGATGACGAGATGCCGGTCCAAGGGGTAGAAATACGTTATGGAATTCGTCACAACGCTTGGAGAGGAAAAAAGAAGGAACGCTTGGGCTTTCAAGTTCGGACCAAGAGAAAGGGCGGGCGCTGGAACGACTACAACACGAGGGTCAAGCGAAATGTTATTTACTTTGGGGTCCAAAGAGTCGTTCCGCATTTTGAACGCAGCGTTCACAAATCCTACCGCTCCCGTTTCAAGCCTGGGACACTCCCAAAAGAAACGAAGCTAAAAATTGCGAAGATTGCTGGGCGAATAATCGGGAAGTCGTATGCCGACTTCGACAGCTATGAGCACGGTAAATATTCCCTGCCCCGCGTAACCTCGGCAGGAATTTCCTACTCAGGCTTCAATATGGGAGCCGGAGAAAGTGCTGTATTCGAAATCCTAACTGCTCTGTTTCAAGCTGGGTCCGGAACATTAATCATCGTTGATGAGATTGAGCTCGGGTTACACGAAAAAGCTCAAATAAGGCTACTTGAACAACTCAAAAAGCTGTGTTGGGAACTGAAATGCCAAGTTATCTGTTCGACCCATTCGCATGCTGTCTTAAGTAGTTTGCCTCCGGAGGGACGCTTCTTCATCGAGAATATTGGCTCATCTACCCTTGTAACCAAAGGAATTTCAGCAGATTTCGCATGTGGCAAGATGGGAAAGCCTAACGCGGAGGAACTCGACATATTTGTAGAAGATGGCAACGCCGCAACGATAGTTGAACAAGCTCTACCGCTTTCGGTTCGAAAGCGGTGTAAAGTCCATGCAATTGGCTCTCACAGTGCGGTCTTGCGCCAAATAACGAGTCGATACCTTGAGGGAGTTGATAACAGCATTTGTATTCTTGACGGGGATCAATCCAGCGCCTTCGATAAAGCTACCAAGAAGGTCGTAGACGGCTCCGAAGCAAGCACCGCAGAGGAAAAATCAAAAGTTTCAGATTGGGCGAAGGACAGAATTCTCTACTTGCCCGGAGACACGTGGCCTGAAAACTGGCTACTAGAAACGGCAATCAAAGCACTTGAGAATGACCTACTTGGTGATCCTAGCGGTACAGCGAAAGCTTGGGGATTAGCTGGCGACGCAGAACTCTTAGTTTTGTTGCAGGAAGCTAACTTAGCCGACAAGCACAACGAGTTTTTTGAACTTTCAGAACTTGTAAAACTTGATGTCGATAGAGTTCGTGAAGACGTATGTCGACTAGTATTGGCCATGGCACCCAAGGAATTCACTGACTTGATCGCTTCCATTGAGATGAAGTTACCTTGATATTTATCGGATGCCCAAATTTACGCGTGCAGGAAATGACCTAGTACATGTCTCCTTCATTTGAGCAAAACTGACTCTAGGAAATCTATCACAAGCGGTTCAATGTCAGATACATCAATTTCCTTGGCCGCTACTGCCATGTCGTAATTCGTCTGCAAGTTCACCCAATAAGCCGGAGTCGTGTTGAACACGCGGGCGAGCCGCAGCGCCGTGTCGGGCGTGATCCCAGTCGTGCCCTTGATCAACCGCTCAATCCGCGTCCGAGGCACATCCAGACGCCGCGCAAACGCGATTGCCCCCATGTCCAGGGGATCAAGGTAAAGCTCCTTCAGGACTTCACCGGGGTGCATTGGTTCTTCAAGCATGCTCATCAGCGTATCCTCTCTCAATGGTAATCGACAATCTCGACATAAGCAGGGCCGTTAGCCACCGACGTGCTACTTTCACGTGATATTCGGTGAATTCTCGGACCAGCGAGGGCCGCTGATTGTTACCTTGATCAACTAGCGAACCTCTGCCGGATGTAAGTGTGTTGTTCACTTGCATTCAAGCTGACGGTGGCATTCCCACGGCGGATGAAGAATTCATGTTGGCTCTGGAAATCGACGAATACTGGCTCCTTCGCAGCAAGGACATCGATCACGCAAACGATCTTTTCGTCTCGCACATCAGCGAAACGCATCTTACAGTGCAAGGTATATGGCGCACCAATAGCTGAAGAAAACACGCTCAAGAGCCTGTTCTCAAACGCATCGAGGCTGTCTTTGACTAGTTTTAGGTCATGCTCTAGGCCAATGATTTCTTTGTCGTCCGTCACCCCGATTACAAGAGTACCGCCATCTGCGTTCATAAATGCTGCGAGCGTCTTCAGAACCTGTTTCTGAAGTAACTTGTTTTGCTTTCCCTCTCGCATATCCCATTGGAAAGTGCTCTTGAACTCAAGATCCCTGCTCTCGTCCGCTACGATGATATCTTCCACAGATGGGGGCGGCGGGGGCGATTGATAAAACGCCCCCGGCCAGCCGCCATGTTTCTCAATTGCGGCATCGACTTCGTCCATGAGACGCTGCGTGTCGGTGAGGGCGACGACGACCCGGCGGTAGTGCAGGATGTCGTCATCCGACAGGATGCGACCCGGGTGCGGGTTCTTGCCACCCTTACCGGCGCGATCCTTCAGCCACTTGTGGCAGACCTGGTACCCGCCGACATGGAATTCCCACGTGGCTTTAGGCACATCCTCGAACCAACGGAAGCCGTTGATCATGATCTTACCGTTCTCAAATTTTGGATAACTTTTCTCCACCCGTGCCTCGCCGGTCCCGGCAAAGCGAATGTTGGGTGTTTCTAAGCCTGGCGTCTCCTCTGAGCGCAGTAGGTGCAGATCTACAAGGTCATGGCCAATCTGGACGAGATCGGCGAACGTGGTACGATTTTTGGGAGTGGGGATGCGTGGGAAGTCAGACCTTAGGAATTCAGCATATCGGCTGCGATAGCCTGGACTGTGGAGCACTGCATAAATGTAATCAAAAAGATCACGGGGTCCGAAGGTTGTGTTCAAGTCTCCGCGCCCGTCCCACTGAACGTCAAGCAAGCCAAGCTGCTCAGCTCTGAGTTTCTGAAAGTCAGGACCAAGGCTTGATTGCGCGCCACGCGGCAAACCATCTTCATATGATAGATTGACGGTTTCTCCGAATTTCTTTGCTACACGTCGATCAATATTTGGACGAAGATGATCTTCACCATTTGAAGGAGAGAGCCACAACGGCGCAAGATGACATTGTTTCGTGCTCTCTGCGCACTTGGCTTCTACCGGATGATCCACCGCAAGGAAATGCTCAGGCGAAGGGTTCCGCGTTGATTTTCCAAGGCTTAGGCCAAGTGCTTGGGGCTGTAGCATCGACGCCATTACAGCCCGAGCCGGAGTATCCAGAAAATTATCCATATAGAATAAATGCCGAGTGTCGAATGGCCTGTACGCGAGTTTTGAAACCGAACCTGCAATCCTGCGATCTTCCATGCCTCGGACGCTCGACAAAGCTGATGAGGCCTTACCTTCGTTCGCCCATGAGCCTGACCAACGCGCGCCAAGCTTAACTGATCTTCTCTCAAGACTTTCGTCCGAGTCGCGAAACTCAATGATCCGCTCCACCACCTCGTTGGCTTCGTACCCTATTACGAATTTGTCACGCGCTGTCACGATAGCGCCCCGAATTAACGGCATAATAGATTCCAAATATCCCCAGCTTTCGTAGGTGTTGCGTTCGCTCGACGTTTCAATTGCAAAAAGGTAGTTTGGCGCTTTGGGGAAGATCTCTTCTCCTCGCAAAAGCTCAGCACTGATCAATCTTTCGAACTTTTCTTCCCGAGACCCCTTTATCCCGTCTATATGGGTCTTGCGGCTCTCTGTTTTCCCCAAGCGTGTTCCGAAATGGACCGCTACGCCTTCAAGGATGTCAAATACGTTTTCGTCTCCCAAGGAATCGTTTGCTTGACCTTGGCTGTATCCATGCAGATCAACGATACTAATAGAAAAATCTTTTTTCCAATGATACCGTAAGCCAGACAGTAGAGGTGCCTCCAGGAAGGAATTGCTAGTGATTAATCCAGAAACGCCGGCACCTGCTTGGAGAATTTTTTGGTGCATCAAGGCGATGAACTTCACGTAATCATTTTGAACGGCCCTTTCCAATTCAAGATGACCACGCTTAACTACCGGAGTCCCTTCAATTAGCTTGAAATTCTGAACTAGTTGTTTTTGCGCGTTAGTTAGGTTTTTCGATTCTCTCGAATATGGTGGGTTCCCAAGTACAATCGTGAAGCGAGGGTGAACTTTAGCTTGGTTTGCCGCATGGGCCTCATGCGCCAACGCCTCGGACATAAAGTCAAACTCCATGTCCAAATCACGCTCCGGTTCCAACGCATTAGTAAGAAAAATCCTTGCTCGCTCATCCGACCCAAAGGCATAGCCCGTCTCCGACAGCTTCAGCCCCACCTTCATATGCGCGATTGTGTAAGGTGCCATCATCAGTTCAAAGGCTGTCAGTCGCGGTAAGAGATGCGCTGGCACATAGGCGTTCCAGGCGTCATTGACCTCGGCCCCCGACATGCCTTCGGATTTCCAGTGCTCGCACATCCGATTGTAAATCAAGTCTATCACTTCAACGAGAAAAGTGCCCGTGCCGGTGGCCGGATCGAGGATCTGGACGAATGGTGCGTTAGGCTGCACATGATCTGGAAGGGTGATGCGGTCGTTCCGGGCCGCGACTTCGGCCCAGGTGCTCGTGTCGGCAAGACCCAAAGGCAAACTAAATTCGTTTCGCAGGATTTCATCAACACCGCGCACGATGAAGTTCACAACCGGACGGGGAGTGTAAAAGACCCCACGTTGCATGCGTTTTTGCGGATCGTATTCCTTAAGAAACAGCTCATAGAAGTGGATGACCGGGTCTTCCTTGGGGTTACGATCCCCAAAGTCTCGCAGGACTGCTTCCATATTGGCTGCGTTCAGCATGTCGACCACGTCGCGCACACCAAGCTCGTCGAAGTCCATGCTTGATCTTTTGTCACGCCCGCCAATCTTTAGGAAGTTGGCAAAGAGTTCTTTGAGAAACGGGTTGGTTTTTGGCACCATATCCGCCAGGTTGTCGGCGATAATACCCTCGGGTCGGGAAATCCGAGCGGCAAGCATCCCGTAAGAAATTGTCTGGGCGAACATGTCCGCAAAGCCATCATCATCGAGGTCATGGATAAGGTTCTTGCGAAAGGCGGAAAGCATAGTCCGCATCGGCCCCGTTTCTTCCTCCGCCTTAAGGAGCTGGTTTACCCGCGCTCTTATATCCGAGGCCAGTTCGGCAAGCTGCAACGCCAGATCTTTGGACGTTCGGATCGCCTCGTTCAAGCGCAACTCGAAAGCCGACGCCCAAGTTTCCCGCCAGCTTTCAGTATCTTCCGCATCATCGGGCCAGATCAGTTTTTCGCGAAGGAGCTTGGCCGCATGTTCGTTGTGGAGTTTTGTGTCCTGAGCATTCCAGCCGAGCACTTTCATGACGGGCAGATCGCCTGTACTTTTGCCGTCCGAGAAGTGAACAAAAGCGAGTTCACGCGCGCCTGACTGGCCGAAACTGGCGGCGAAGATTAGGTCACTCTTATCCCACGCGCGCCGCTCTGAGGATTGTGCGCCTGCACGTTTCTTGACGACGAGTGCCTTCAGGATGCGGCGCAACACCGTGACAGGAATCACTTTGTCTTCCATTGAAATGAAGAAGATTCCCCAAGGCTGATTGGTTGCCAGCGGGCGGAGCTGATGGATTTCGCGGATCTTTGCTACTTCGTCTTTCTTCAGGCCAAGTTCATCGGCTTCATATTCGAAAACAATGTCATCGAAGCCATAGTCCTCGCCAATTGGCCACTCTAGGTGATCACGCAACAGCTCAACCAGTTGCTCGAAGTTGGAAACGTTCTCGACGTCGGAGGCGGTTAGACTGACCATTTAATAAGTACCTTCAATTCAATTCCATCCATGCCTTCAAGCTAGGTTTGACCCCAACAGGGGCCTGGACCTTTCGCAAGTATGTTTTGGCGATGTGCTTCTCTACAGACTTCA
Source organism: Sulfitobacter sp. M13 (assembly GCF_053474885.1). Classification (NCBI taxonomy): domain Bacteria; kingdom Pseudomonadati; phylum Pseudomonadota; class Alphaproteobacteria; order Rhodobacterales; family Roseobacteraceae; genus Sulfitobacter; species Sulfitobacter sp. M13. The sequence goes on from NZ_CM130281.1 coordinate 618,289, forward strand.
GGACTTCCGACAGAAGATCGGAATCAAGCCGAACGCGTCTGGAGGTATCTGGCTCGCACTGGACAAATTCGATGATTTTGGCGGCATCGTCCAATATTTTTTCACCTTCTAGGTCATACAAATACCACTTCGTGTCTCCAGCATCAGCAGTCCAAACATCCGTTCCTTCCCTGCTCGAGGCGTCTGGGTCGTAAGCGGGCCGAGAGAAGCAAAAGAACACTGCTTGTGCTCCTTTTTGCGAATGCTGTCTTCCGGAGAACACGCCGTTGGGCAGGGCCGTTAGCACCGTCTCAAGTTCAGGGTCGGCGGCGATCAGATCCTGCCATTCCAGATGCATCTGTTCATCCGGGCTGGCGGTTCCTTCATATTGTTCTGCGAAGTTTCTCAGGTCTTCGTAGTCGTCGTCTTCACGCAGAAGCTTCCTACCCTCAATGCCGAGTGTCTTAGAAATTCGAAGCGTTTTGTGTGAAACTCGATTGAAAAGCCGAAGGAGTTCATCAAGTTCGTCTGGTGGTAGGAAGTTCCAGTAACCTACGGTTCCACGCAGCTTCGTTTGATCAGGATGATCAGCTACAATTCGCTTTTCGATCTCCGGGTTCATTCGACGATCCACGCGGCCAATTCTTTGCATGAGCCTTACTGGGTTCCAGTGTAAATCATAGTTGATCAGTCTCGTGGCATCCTGAAGGTTCAGGCCTTCAGAAAGTACGTCTGTCGAAACCAACACTCTAATTTCGCGTTGCCCACGTAAAGCTAGGTCTTCAGAACTAGACTCATTATAATACGGTGCGAACCGTTGTATGATGCTGGAGCGGTCACCCTTGGTCCCGCTGTCGATCTGATCCACGCCATCGATTCCAGCTTCTTTTAGTTGTTCCGCGATGTAACGCGCGGTTTCACCAAATTCCGAGAAGATGATAACTTTTTGGTCCTTTAGGACAGGATCGTTTCTAAGTAGCTTCTTGAGCTCATTTAGTTTCTTATCTTGTGATGGTTTGAATTTTTCGAGCTCGTTTAAGAAGTCAGCTAACTGGTCTAAGTCCTGGATCGTGTCATGGACAATCTTTTCAACATCGAAGTCCACGCGGGAAAGCTTTTCTACGCTTTCCCGTAGCTCTTCAGGATATAGGTCTTCTTCGCTATCGGCTTCGTCTAATAAATCAAGCTGCGGCCTATACCCAATTAGTTTTCCATTGCGTCGTTTCCACCGTTCTACAGCCTCACGTTCATGATCGGACCCTGCGTTGACATCCAACCAAGCGAGGAGCTTGTAAAGCAGTCTCCAACACGACAACCTGAAAGCTTCTGCCGAGCTTTCAAATCGCTTCAAGAAATTTGTTCGAATCAGGGCAACGACTTGCGTACGACGGCCCTTTTCCATCGCTGGGATAATCTCAGGATCGTCACCTTTATAGTAGGCATATGGGTTGTAGATGCCGAGCGTAAATAGAGGAACACGCTTGTGGAAAGCGTCGGCCACCATATCGAGTAGCTTCCCGTATGTCTGCTTGACGGAGTACTCTGCAACTTTAGGCTTTCGAGGCTCGGGGAACACTACCGCGTCTCCGCTCTCACGCTGCATGCTGGCTTTCACATAGTTTCGGCTTCGCTGAACAACCAATGAGTCAAATAATGAGTCTGTTGAAAATAGATCCCCGATGTCGGCGCTATTGATCTCTGCAACTTCCTCGTCACCACCCGAGCGCAACTGACTCTCAATTGACCTTTCCAGTTGGCGAACATGGCCAGCTAACGAGTGGATGCCTAAAGGAGCATCTGCGAAATGATCTGAACGGTGCCTTGAGAACAATTCCACCATGTGTTGGAAGTCCAGGAGGCTGTTGTTGATTGGCGTGGCGGTAAGCATGTAGATTTCCTTGTCTTCAGCAAGGTCATAGAGTTGCCAGTAGCGAGACTTGCGCTTCGCACCGTCTTCGCCTCGTGTTCCCGTGTTACGAAAATGATGAGCTTCATCAATGATTATGACATCGGCTTGAGCTTTAACTTGCTCTAGCTCCTCTTGCATCTTCTCGCGGGTCAAGTCCGTGTGGCTGAATATTTTTAGTCTGCTAAAGCCCTTAAACACGTCAGGCAGGCGGTTTCTGAGCTCGCGTTCCCAAACCGGCGCTTTCGCTGATTTGGGGACGAATAGTGCAACATTTTTGGACTCATGCTGAACAAATCGCTCGATTAACATCAGTCCAATAAATGTCTTGCCAAGCCCGACCCCATCGCAAAGAAACGCGCCGCCGTATTTGCCAGCTCGCTTTAAGAGTGCGCCGTATCCATCTTGCTGGTATTTCGCTAAGATGGGATAGAGCTTTGAAGTATTTTTCTCCCATTCGGTGGCAGTCTCCTCGTGCCCAGCGAAGTAAAGTTGAAGGGAACGCGCATACACGTCAAAGGGCCGATACTCCTTTGTATGCCTTTCAATGGTTTCTAAGACTTCTACGGAAACATCTTCGGCTTCTTCCCATCTCTCTTCATACCACTCCTGCAGTACGGCAACTGGAGATCCGGTGATCTGGACATTCAACTCGATATTCTGCGTTAGTCCGGGCACCGTAAAGTTTGATGAGCCAACAAGTGCAGTTGATCCTACCACGTCTAGGCGCGCATGGGTAATATAGGCTTTGGCGTGAAACTTATCCTTTCGGTAGACTCTACATTCGATCTTTCCTGATCTAATCGCTTCTACGATCGCCGGAACGCCCTCTAAGAAGTGGTTCTTGTCCTTCTCTTGCTCGATACTTCGGTCGAGGCGATAGACGATTTCTTTTAGTCCAGCTTCGAAAGCTCGCTTCGTCCGTTTCGAAACCTCGTCACCCATCAGAAGCCGTATCTTATCTACCTTTTGCCACTCGTCACCAAGTGCAAGCAGCGCTCCGATCTCAAAATAACCGGTTGCAATATCGATCGTTTTCGAGAGCTGACACCAGTCGTGCAGGTATCTGAGCGCCTTCCAATCTTCGGCGCTATTGTCGACAATGAATAACTCACTTCCCGACCTATGGCTCTCACGTTTTGGCATTCTAACTCCTTTGGGCGGTCTAATGACAATCGACAAAACTCTTGAAACATTAAGTAGCCTCACCTTTTTTTGGAAGCGGTTTCGGTGCGGGCTTCCAGGCTCTTTTGACTATTCAGCGATTAAGTTCTCAAGCCGTCGACTCGCGAAATGCAAGGTAAGAACTGCGCCTGTCAGCACAGGAACAAGAGCGCCCGCCACACCAACACAGATGAGTAGGCATGCCGCGAACAAGCTGAAGTCGGTGCCGCTGGCAAAGAACTTGAAATGAAGAAAACCCGCGAGATATACGGCACAGGCGCCCAAGTATAAGTCATAAATTGGGGACAAAGGGTCGATAGCGGTTCGTTGCGCCCGTTCCAAAGCGGCCCTGCGTATACGCTTCCAGTTATCGCTTGGTGATTGCATCTGGTTACTCCCTTGCGAATTCAATCCAGGTGTGGACTTCATCATTTGAAACTTCCCGACCCTTGACGTGTGATTCATACCAACGCGCGACGATTGCCCCGCGCTTCTCACTTTTGATCTTGATGTTGGCGCTTTCCAGGTACTGATCGAGAGACGTCTCAATTCGTTTCAGCGCATCGAAATCGTGACCTGCGCGGATGGATTCCGTGCCAAGCAGCAACCAAGCGACGTCAACCTCGTACTTGACCTGCATCTTGATCAGGGCTTCGACAGGGACGCCGCGCTTTCCTTTTTCGTAGCTGTGATAAGCCCTATGCGAGACCCCAATGGCTTCGGCCATCGCGGCCTGAGAGACGCCTATTTCGCTGCGACAGATCGCTAAGCGCGCGCCTATCTCAGCAAACAAATCAGCATCTTCTCGCGGCATGCAAGTTTCCTAATTGACCATTGCGCACTTTTGTATAAACATAGCACAAAATGACGTATATTTACGTTTCAACCCATCTGACCACGTCAGAAGGTGCAGAACAAGCGATTCCATGCGTACAGAAAACTCAACCCGAACGGATAAGGATGACTGAAATGGCGGAAATCGACAAAACAGACAGCTCGCAAATCCTTGGGCTTGGCAAGACGCCAGCTCAATGGGTCGAGATCATGGCCGAGCGAGAGATTGAGATTTCCGAGCGAACACTGCGCGAACGGGCAAATGATACAGGCGCATTTTATCGGCTTGGTCGCACCATGCTGATCACGCCCGCGCAGATCGACACGATTTTTGAAGGAGGTCAGTCATGCCGCTCCAAATCTACAAGAGGGGTCGCTTCTACTGGGTTAAGGGCTGGGTCGAGTATAACGGCAGGCGCATCGCAGGCCCATACCGGCGAAGCACTAAGGCATCTACAGAAGCGGGCGCACGGGACTGGGTAGCGCTTGAAACCGAAATGCAGATACGTCGACATGTTGTTGGCGATGAGATCAGCAAAACATTTTCAGATGCAATCCTGCTCTACAACGCCTCCAAAGAAGACGCTGAGCGACTCATTCCAATTGTCAAAGCAATTGGGGCCATGCCGCTGACAACCATCACAGGCGCTTTGTTGAAGGGGTTTGGGCCAGATTGGAAGCCGATGGCATCGACCGATACTTGGTGGAGGGAAATTATCGTTCCAGCAAGTGCTGTCATCAATAATGCACACCAGTTGTTGGGGACGCCTCTGATCCGCGTAAAGCCCTATGATAAATTTGAACGTATTTCGCAGGACAAACTGCGCGACAAGCCGAGCCGCGTTGAGCGTACCCCTGCGGACAAGGAATGGATCGAAGCGTTCTGTAGCGCAGCTGATCCATACAACGCGGCACTGGTACGGTTCATGTTCGAGACGGCGGCGCGGATCGATCAGGCTGTTTCGTTAGAAGCTCATGATCTGCGGCCCGCCGAGAACAAGGTCAAGGTGAAGGCCCAGAAGGGACACCCCGAGAGCTGGATCACGGTATCGCCAGAGATGATGGACGAGCTGCTCGCCTTGCCACCGAAGCGACCCAAGAACCGCAAGACCGGCAAATTCATGAAGCCCCGCCTTTTTGGCTATGGCAGCTCGACCGGATACAACACACGCTGGAAGACCATCTGCAAGCGGGCTGGTATCCAATACCTATCCGCGCACCAAGCAGGGCGTCATGGGTTCTTCACCGAATTAGTTGTCCGGCAGGGTGTCGATCCCGTAACTGCGGCCAAAGCTGGTCGCTGGGCTGACCCCAATTTGCCTATGCGCATTTATGCCCACGCAGAGACGGATGAGGCCGATGTCAGGGCCCGTTTTCGTACAAACCATGTACAGGAAGACCCTGTACAAACACCCAAACCACAGAAATCAAAGAAGGAATAACGCTATGAACGGTTCCCTCCTAAGGGGCAGGTTATTGGTTCGAATCCAATCGGGGTCACCATTGCTACCTACGCCCTTGGTTAGGGCGGGTGCGGGTTTCACGAAATTTAGGGAAAGTGCTGCGCGGCGGCGTCTGATGCGTCTGGCTATGACGAAGCCGATTTCGCGATCGCGGCGGTGCAGCGGGGATCGGAGTAGCCCAGCCGGTGGTCCGGCAGGGCTGCGTTCTTTGTCTTACAGGCTCGCGTCGAGCGCTGCGAGGATGGCGTCGCCCATTTCCGAGGTCGAGATAGGGGAGCCGCCTTCGGGGCCCATCAGGTCTGCGGTGCGCGCACCATCGGCAAGAACCTGTTCGACGGCTTTTTCCAGACGCGCGGCTTCATCGCCTTGGTCAAAGGAATAGCGCAGCGCCATGGCAAAGCTGAGGATACAGGCGATGGGGTTCGCTTTGCCCTGTCCCGCGATATCGGGCGCGGAGCCGTGGACAGGTTCGTAAAGCGCCTTGGGGCGTCCATCGGCATTCGGGGCACCCAGCGACGCAGAGGGCAGCATCCCCAGTGAACCGGTCAACATCGCGGCGCAGTCGGACAGGATATCGCCGAACAGGTTGTCGGTGACGATCACGTCGAACTGCTTGGGCGCGCGGACCAGCTGCATCGCGCCGTTGTCGGCGTACATGTGGGACAGTTCGACATCGGGGTAATCTTCGTCATGCACTTTTTGCACGACTTCGCGCCACAAGATGCCGCTTTCCATGACGTTGGCTTTTTCCATCGAGCAGACTTTGTTGCCCCGACGACGTGCCAGTTCAAAGGCCGACCGTGCGACGCGGTCAATCTCGGATTCGGTGTAGCGCTGCGTATTGATGCCGACGCGCTCGTTGCCTTCTTCGAATATTCCGCGCGGTTCGCCAAAGTAGACACCCGATGTCAGTTCGCGCACGATCATGATGTCGAGCCCGGCGACGAGCTCTTTCTTCAGCGAGGAGAAATCTGCCAGCGCGTCAAAGCATTGTGCCGGACGCAGGTTCGAGAACAGGTCCATTTCCTTGCGCAGACGCAGCAGGCCGCGTTCGGGTTTGACGCTGAAATCAAGCGCGTCGTACTTTGGCCCGCCGACGGCACCAAGCAAAACAGCGTCCGCCGCCAGTGCTTTGGCCATCGTGTCGTCATGCAAGGGCGTGCCGTGCTTGTCATAGGCGGCGCCGCCAACCAGATCGTGTTCCACGTCAAAGGCCAGATCGCGCTTGTCGCCAAACCAGTCGATGATGCGAACGACTTGGCCCATGACTTCGGGGCCGATGCCGTCACCGGCGAGGATTAGCAATGTTGGGTTGGCCATGCGATGTCTCCTGAAAAATACGTTCACAGCGGCGTAGCGCGGGGAGGGGGAGGGGTCAAGAACGGCTAGCGGTCAAGATCGGCCCAGACCACGCCGTGACGGCTGGCAGCGGGGTCACGCGCAACACCCGACGCCACAACGCGCCAGTCGGTCGAGGGCAGCAGATAGTCGACGCGCATGTCCCCCAAACTGTCGAAGGTGACGGTGGGTTGATCCGCCAGCGGGTCTTGCAGGGCGGGGTGATCCAGCAGGGTCTGGATTGCGACTTTCAACCCTTCGCCTTTGGTCGGATCAAGGTTCGCATCCCCTAACAGGACAACGCGTTCGTTTGGCGGTGGACCAAAGGTGCCTGCCAGATAGTGATCCCAAAACAGAATTTCATCGTGGTTGCGTTTGCCGTTTCTATCCTCTGGTCCGTCGAACACAGGGGGCGTGGCATAGAAGGTCAGCAAGGTTACGGGCGGTTGATCGGGGATGGCGATCGGTACGACCCACGCGCCGTGCGACGCAAGGCGCTGCACCTGTTGCACCGCATCAGAGGGGAAGGGGCCATTCTTTGTTCGGGGCAGCAGCGCATCGGGCAGGTCGCGCCACAGAAATGCGGTATGATCCTGCACGCCAGTGTCGATAAACGGATGACGCGACAGGATCGCCATCGCGCCCGCGCCAAAGAACCGCCCATACCCCTGACCATCACGTGCGCCGCCTGTTTGGCCATCACCATCTATATCCAGCCCCGTGGGGCGTCCGGCATTGGGGGGCAGCGCAAAACGGTGGGGGTAGACGGGACCGCTTTCGCCAAGCACATCTGCGAAAGCACCAAGCGTGGTCCCGTCGAGGTCATAGTCGATGCCTTGCAACACGATGATATCGGCAGAGACATTCGCCAGCAGACGCATCACGGCGCTGATCTGTGGGTCCGACCCTTTGGCCAGATCCCGCAGCAGCAGACCTGGTCCGGCGCGTGATAATTCGGTGTTAAAGGTGGCGATGCGCAGCGGGTCCGCGTTTGCGGCTGTCGCGGCAAGCAGGAAGCCCGCGATCAGGCTGGCTGCAAGCCGTGGTCTTTTTCCGCGTCGTCGGCATAGGCGCGACGGCGTTTCTCTTCGATCATCTCGGCGATCTTGCCCATGGCAATGCCGCGCATGATGATACTGGCAGGAAGGAAGGCCCATGCGGCGACTGTCCAGATCTGGGTATGCGGGTTCTGCAATGTAATCGGGTCTAGCAGATCAGAGGCCGCTTTGACCACCGCGGGGATCAGGAAGGGCAGCAGGAAACCAAGCGCGATATTGACCCGTGCATCCCGTTGCAGCCGATAGATGACGTCTCCGCCCGCTGTTGGGTCAAACAATGGCAGGTTCACCCAAACGTTAAAGGCCCCCTGACGCACAGGCCAGTTCATGATGCGAACCAGCACCAGAAACGCGCCCATCGAGATCAGCGAGATCAGATAGGCCATGCCCGCCGACGTGCGCACCGACGCGACCAGCGCGTCGCTGGCGTTTTCGGGCAGCATCAGAACAATCATACGCACGGGTGAGAAAGGAAAGTCCATCGCGTTGCCGAGGATCGTCCCGATAGAGGTCATCGCCCCGCCCAGAACCGACGGGCTGACCTTTTGCTTCAGGATCAGCGTCAACACGATGACCGTCACCAGCAGGCAGACATAGCGCAGCCGGTTGAACGGCGCGGCATCGCGAAATTCGATGATGCTGGGGAAATTGGAATTGTATTCGATAAACGTGAGGGAACAGGCAATCAGCGCCACCAGCATGGTGATCTGACTGGCATCATTAAGCACAGCGGGTAACATGAGGGCCGGCGTTGCGATCAGCAATGCCACCAGAATGCCACGCGCTGCCGCGCCGGATATACGTGCAATCACAAAACTACCCTTCCAAACTGGCCAGCCACGATACTTTGCCGCGTGCTTGTTCCAACTTGATGCCCTCGGGTGTCGAAGGCCTGCCTCAGAATTGCCTCAATTGTGTCTTCTTTCGCCACATTCCTCAAGAGGATTCCTGACAATGGCGATGGACCTGAGGCAATTAGGGCGCAGGTATGGTGCGATATTGCATCATTACTGCGGCGCGAATAACGCTACCCACGATATGTTGTGGGCATTCACGCGACGCCCACAACTATTTATAACTCTCAACCCACGGTTAGGTCAAGCCAGCGGCCCCAAAGTTCCGCGGCCAAAGGTTTTACACCCAAGGACGCGCCTGTGCGGCAGCAGATTCGAAGCTGTCGATCGAAGCCGCTTTTTCCATGGTCAGGCCGATATCGTCCAGACCGTTCATCAGGCAGTGCTTTTTGAACGCGTCGACCTGGAAGGTAAAGACTTCGCCATCAGAGCTGGTGATCGTCTGCGCCTCAAGGTCCACCTCGATCCGCGCGTTAGATCCCTTATCCGCGTCTTTCATCAGCAGATCGACCTGTTCTTGCGGCAGGGCAATGGGCAGGATGCCGTTCTTGAAACAGTTGCTGTAAAAGATATCCGCAAAACTGGGTGCAATCACGCAGGTGATGCCAAAATCGGCAATCGCCCAAGGCGCGTGTTCGCGCGAAGAGCCACAGCCAAAGTTATCGCCTGCTACCAGAATCTGTGTTTCGCGGTATTGCGGCTTGTTCAGGATGAAATCAGGCACTTCGTTGCCGTCGCGGTCATAGCGCATTTCGTCGAACAGGTTCACCCCAAGGCCCGACCGTTTGATCGTTTTCAGGAACTGCTTGGGGATGATCATATCGGTGTCGATATTCACCATCGGCATGGGGGCCGCGATCCCGGAAAGCTTGTCGAATTTATTCATTGTCTTGTTGTCCTTTGATCTGCTGGCCGCTTACGCGTCAAGCTGGCGGATATCGGTCAAACGTCCGGTGAGCGCTGCTGCGGCAGCCATCGCGGGTGACATCAAGTGGGTGCGCCCCTTAAAGCCCTGACGGCCTTCGAAGTTGCGGTTGGATGTCGATGCGCAGCGTTCGCCCGGTGCCAGTTGGTCAGGGTTCATCGCCAGACACATCGAGCAGCCCGCAAGCCGCCATTCGAAACCAGCGTCCTTGAAGATATCGGCAAGGCCTTCTTCTTCGGCTTGTGCCCGCACGAGCCCCGACCCGGGAACGATCATGGCACGCATGCCTTCCTTGATCTTCTTGCCCTTCAAGACTGCCGCGGCAGCGCGCAGGTCTTCGATGCGGCCGTTGGTGCAGGACCCGATGAACACGGTGTCGATCTCGATGTCGGTCAACGCCATGCCTTCGGTCAGGCCCATGTATTCAATCGCGCGTTTCGCCGCGTCGACCTTGCCGCCGGTAAAGTCAGATGCGGCGGGCACTTTGGCGGTGATCGGCAGAACGTCCTCGGGCGAGGTGCCCCAGGTTACGGCTGGCGCGATGTCTTCGCCCTTGATGGTGATGACCTTGTCCCAATGCGCGTCGTCATCGGAGTAAAGCGTTTTCCACCAGTCCAACGCAGCTTCCCACTGGGCACCTTTGGGCGCGTGGGGGCGGCCTTTGCAATATTCGAACGTCTTGTCATCGGGCGCGATCAGGCCTGCGCGCGCGCCGCCCTCGATGGCCATGTTGCAGACGGTCATGCGGCCTTCCATTGACAGATCACGGATCGCTTCGCCGCAATATTCGATGACATAGCCGGTGCCACCCGCCGTGCCGGTTTCACCGATCACGGTCATGGTGACGTCCTTGGCCGTCACACCGGGGGCAAGCTTGCCGGTGATCTCGACCTTCATGTTCTTGGACTTTTTCTGGATCAGCGTTTGCGTCGCCAGCACGTGTTCGACCTCTGAGGTGCCGATCCCGTGGGCCAGCGAGCCGAACGCGCCATGTGTCGCCGTGTGGCTGTCGCCGCAGACAACAGTCATGCCGGGCAGGGTCCAGCCCTGTTCCGGGCCAACGATATGCACGATGCCCTGACGCACGTCGGACACGGGGTAATAGTGCAGCCCGAATTCCTTGGCGTTGGTATCAAGCGCAGCAACCTGAACGCGGCTGTCTTCGGTCATCGTCGCGGCGTTGGCGCGGTCCAGCGTGGTCGGCACGTTGTGATCGGGCACGGCGATTGTCTGGTCGGGGCGGCGCACGGTACGGCCCGTCATCCGCAGCCCTTCAAAGGCTTGCGGGCTGGTCACTTCGTGGACGAGGTGACGGTCGATGTACAAAAGGCAGGTACCATCGTCGGCTTCGTGCGCGACATGGGCATCCCAGATTTTATCATAAAGCGTTTTGGGGGACATGTGGTCCTCTCCCGTATGTTATGTAAGCAAGGTATTGGGGTGTACGAAAGACGAGCGCCAAGGCGCAGGCAGGCGTTTATAGTCGCGCCAGCACAGTGTGGGTTGCCCCATAAAAGCGTTCGCGCAAACGGGCGCGGTCGCAAATGTTGAACAGATCGTCTGAAACATGTGTCATATCGGCTTTGCTAGCCGCTTTCGACCCTGTGATCAAGGTGTGTGACGGCGCAAGGCGGTGGCGGGGGCGCATCGGATTGCATGCTTATACGTCGGGGCGGGGATCGGTTCTTGCGCGGTGCTCGGGATTGTCCCACCATTGCAGCGCGGTATATGTTTCTTGCTTAGAAAGTTCACGATGACCCCAGACCCTTTTGCCCACTTCCTTGAAAGCATTCAGGCGTTGATAACGGGGGGCATCGGGCTGGCAGAGAGCCTGATGCAACCCGGCTGGCGGCAGTACCAGATGTTTATCCTGCTGGGGTTGGCACTGGCATCTTGGGGGCTGCATCACGCGTCGGGCAACTGGTTGCAAAACTGGGTCCGCTCGCGTGAGGGGTGGTCGAAATGGCAACTGCGCATGGTGGTACAGGTCAAACGCCGGCTCGGGCTGATGTGGTTCGCAGCGTTGGCGGGTGCGGTGTATCTGGTGATGCAGAATATCACTTGGCCATCGCGGTCCTATCTGATTGGTATATTCGCGACGCTGGTTGCGGTTTGGGTCTGTATTGCCTTTGCCGCGCGGCTGGTGCGCAACCGGCCCATGCGGCGGCTCGTGACATGGGGGCTGTGGATCTATGCCACGCTCTATGCGCTGAACGTCGTCGATGATGTCTCGGCGTTTCTGGACCAAGTTGCGCTGTCTGTTGGTGATTTCCGCCTGTCGCTGCTGACCGTGATCACAGCGCTGGTGGTGATTGGCATGTTCTTTTCCGTTGCGCGGATCATTAGTCAGACCAGCGCTGCCACGATCCGCAAAAACGAAGACATCAGCCCCTCTATGCAGGTGTTGGCCGTAAAGGGGGTGCAGCTGACCCTCTATGGCATTGCGTTCTTTATGGGCGTCAAGGCGGTCGGGATCGATCTGACCGGCCTTGCGGTTCTGTCGGGGGCGATCGGTGTTGGCCTTGGTTTCGGTCTGCAAAAGGTCGTGTCGAACCTTGTGTCGGGGATCATCATCCTGATCGACAAATCCATCAAGCCGGGGGATGTGATCAGCCTTGGCGATACCTTTGGGTGGATCCAGACGCTGGGTGCGCGCTATGCCTCCGTTGTGACACGGGACGGCAAGGAATACTTGATCCCGAACGAAGACCTGATCACCGGGCAGGTGGTGAACTGGTCCCACTCCAATGATTTTGTACGGCTCGATATCTATTTCGGCACGGCCTACGACGATGATCCGCATGTGGTGCGCAAGCTGGCCGTGGATGCGGCGATCGGGGTAGATCGGGTGCTGAATTTTAAAGCGCCGGTCTGTCACATTGTTGGCTTTGGCGACAGCAGCGTCGACTATATACTGCGGTTCTGGATCAAGGACCCGACCGGCGGGCTGACCAACATCAGGGGGAATGTCTATCTCGCGCTTTGGGATACGTTCAAAGAGAACGGCATTTCCATCCCCTTCCCGCAGCGCGAGGTTAAAATGCTGGATGACAGCAAGCTGGCCTTGTCGCGCATCGCACCTGAAGGTCCTGAGGGCGAGGGCTAAGGCCAACATCGATGGCGCGGTACGAGGCTTTGGTTGCAACGGGAATCAGTCGTGGGTTTCCGTTGTCTGGGGTGCGCTGTGACGGGAAGAGCGCAGGTGGCAGTTGGTCTTTTATGATAAATAGCTGTGACCCCACGTCTTTCGTGTGGCCCAATAAGTCATACGGGGCGCGTGAGCCATAGATCGTCAAGCACTGGGGGCTATGCGGCGGGGATTGCCTTGGCATGATACGGCAAAGCGTTACCAGAAAAGAAAATTTTCGGCGGAACACGGCCCTTGCCGCTATGGCGGGTGCTCGGCTCCTTCACGACCTTGCGCGCCGCGTTGCTTGAATTGGGCAGCGGGCAAAGCGCCAATCGTGACAGTAAAGAGCCAGTAAATGCCTGTCTGGACTGCTTGTCATTGAAATTTCACTTCGGCACGCCTATTCTAGGACATCCCCAGCGCCGGGGGACTGTCGGCGCGTCTAAAGGAGGACAATGTCCTGTCAACGCTTTCAAATGCAGTTCCGACTGCTACCCCGCAGGCAGCCCTGATGGTTGCTGATCAAAACACAGCCACAAGCGACGCATTGCTGGCTTCAATTCTTTCCCAGCTCGACGACGATAAAGCCGAAGAAATTGTGCAGATCGATCTGCGCGGCAAAACGGCCATCGGCGACTATATGGTCGTGTGCACGGGCCGGTCTTCGCGTCAGGTTTCTGCAATCGCGGAAAAGCTGGCACAGATGGTCAAGGATGACTATGGCCGTTCGCCCAAGGTAGAAGGCAGGGAAACCGGTGATTGGGTTCTGATCGACACTGGCGATGTGATCGTTCACGTGTTCCGTCCGGAAGTCCGTGAATTCTACCAGCTGGAGAAGATGTGGATGACCACAGAAGCCCCAGCCGTGATGCCGCATTAAGCCGCCTCTCCGGTAGGCTTCATGCGTGTTCACATCTGTGCGGTCGGGCGCTTACGCGCCGGACCGGAAAAAGACCTCATTGACGATTATCTAAACCGGTTTGATCGAACCGGTCGCGCGCTGGGCCTTGGGCCCGCGCGCGTGATCGAGGTTGAGGACAAGAAAAACGGCGGCATGCCCGCCGAAGCCGCTTTGTTGCGCCGTGCCATTCCGGCAGGATCGCTGATCTGTGTGATGGACGAACGAGGCCGTGTCGAAACGTCACCCGAATTTGCCAACCGTCTGGGAGGCTGGCGGGATCAAGGGCGGGGCGACCTGTGCTTTGTCATTGGCGGGGCAGATGGCATCGACAAGGAGCTGCGCCGCGAGGCAGATCACGCCTTGTCATTTGGCAAGATGGTCTGGCCGCATATGATGGTGCGCGTCATGTTGACAGAACAGCTGTATCGCGCAGCCTCTATCCTGTCGGGCGGACCGTACCACCGCGTCTAGCGTGCCGTCGGCCTTACTTGATCTGTACTTTTCTGATCTCTTTGCCCCAGCCGGATTGCGTTTCGCGTGCCTGAATGCCGACTTCGGTCGTGCCGGCTGGCAATTTAATGCCGGACAGCGACCGTGTCAGTGGTTGTTCATCTACATGGGGGTGGATCAGCTCGCGGATCGCCAGCTGGTTGCCGTCGGTGTCTAAAATGCGCCAGGCGTCTGAAAAGTGATCCCAGCCAGTATCGCCATGGCTGATGGTCACGTCGAATTTATACAGGCCGCCCTCTTTCGAGACGCGCACCGAATTAATCGCGGTAGGGTCAGCCGAAGCGACCTGTGCTGCAATCAGCAGCGGGATGGAAAGGATCAATTTGTACATGACTACACCAATGCCTTAAAAACAAACATATAGACTAGCCGTCCTCGTTTTCCAATAGAATGCGTCTTGACAGTGACGTGAATTCGCGGCGCCAGATGATAATCACTGTGACAATGGCGGCAATAATCAGGGGGATCGGGCCGATGATCCACGCCAGACTAGCCATCGCGAAATAAAGCGACCGTAACCCCCGATTGAAACTGCGGGCGGCGGTGATGTTGATCTCTGCCGCTTTGGACGCCAGCGGCCGTGCGCGGCGGTCATTCGGGTCGTTGGGAACAGCGGCCATTAAGACAGAGCAGTACCCGAATAGCCGGTTTGACCAGACGAATTTCAAAAAGCCGTTGGTTAAAAAGAACAGCGGCAACAGCATTTTGAATTCCCACACCACGGTTGGCAGGTCGGTCAGCGCAAGGTCTGCGACCACGGTGGACAGCCGTTCACTATTGCCCAAAAGCGCCAGCGTCCCACCTAATGCGATCATGCTGGTAGAGGCAAAAAACGCTGTGCTTTGACGTAGTGTGCTGATCATCTGTGAATCAAAGATGCGGGGCTGTCGGGTGACCATCTGCGCCATCCACTCGCGCCGGTATTGCGCCATAATAAGCGACACTGACGGCTTTGCGGGATTGGCGTGTTCGATGCGCCAACCAATGGCGAGCCAAGCGCAAAAAATCATTGCCAAAGCGGCATAATCCAGCGGTTGAAACAGGGCGATGCGATCCATCCAAGTCATGCTAAGCTGCATACGCCGACTGGTTCTGTGTTGCCAATGCTATTAATTGGTCATATTATTTTACCAAATTGGAGGTTCGTCATGGAAATGCCTATTCCCAGTCAGGTTGTAATCGCTCGCAAGGCGCGTGTCGTTGAACGGCTGCGTCAGGTCTTGCCAGATGATGCTGTGATTTCCGACGAACGCGAGACGCGCGCCTATGAATGTGATGCGCTGACCGCGTATAAATGCGCCCCGATGGTGGCCGTGCTGCCCTATACAACGCAGCAGGTGTCGGATGTGCTACGCATCTGTCACGAAGAAGGGGTGCCGGTGGTGCCGCGCGGCTCTGGCACATCGCTGGCGGGTGGGGCGCTGCCCACGGCCGACTGCGTGATCCTTGGCGTGGCCCGCATGAATGGCGTGATCGAAACCGATTACGCCAACCGGATCATCAAGGTGCAAACCGGACGGACCAACCTAAGCGTGACCGGCGCGGTCGAAGAGGATGGCTTCTTTTACGCGCCGGACCCGTCCAGCCAGCTGGCCTGTGCCATCGCGGGCAATATCGCGATGAATTCGGGCGGCGCGCATTGTTTGAAATACGGCGTGACGACAAACAACCTGATGGGCGTCACCATGGTGTTGATGGACGGCGAGGTGATCGAGGTCGGCGGCGGGTATCTGGACGCGGGCGGACTGGATCTTTTGGGGCTGATCTGCGGCTCCGAAGGGCAATTGGGGGTCGTGACCGAAGCCACCCTGCGCATCTTGCACAAACCCGAAGGCGCGCGGCCCGTGTTGATCGGGTTCGACGATAACGAGGTCGCGGGGGAATGCGTCTCTGACATCATCAAGGCGGGGGTGTTGCCCGTCGCGATCGAATTCATGGACCGCCCCTGCATCGAAGCGACAGAGGCGTTTGCCAAAGCCGGCTACCCCATGTGCGAAGCCTTGCTGATCATCGAGGTCGAAGGCTCTGACGCAGAGATCGACCATCAGTTGGGCCTGATATCTCAGATTGCGCAGCGCCATAATCCGGTCGAGCTGCGGCAATCCAAATCCGCGGAGGAAAGCGCGAAAATCTGGCTGGGTCGCAAATCGGCCTTTGGGGCGATGGGGCAGATCAACGATTACATGTGTCTTGATGGCACCATCCCTGTGACGTCGCTGCCCTTCGTGCTCAAGCGCATCAAAGAGATGAGCGATGAATATGGGCTCAAGGTCGGGAACGTTTTTCACGCGGGCGACGGCAATATGCATCCGCTGATCCTGTTCGATGCGAACAAGCCCGGTGATCTGGAGCTGTGCGAAGAATTCGGCGCTGAAATCCTCAAACTCTGCGTAGAGGTGGGCGGCTGTCTGACCGGCGAACATGGCGTCGGCATCGAAAAGCGCGACCTGATGCATGTGCAATACGCATACGACGACCTTGAGGCGCAGATGGCCGTGAAAGACGTGTTCGACCCCGCGTGGCTGCTGAACCCCGCCAAAGTCTTTCCGCTGGACGCGTCAGAAACCCGCCGCGCCGTGGCGCTGGCGGCACAATAACCCCTCGATACCCGATGAACCGATGATCGCAAGCCGATCACACTGACAACGAAGGAGCCACAGCTATGGCGATCACATCCGAAGAAGCACTGGTCGATGCGATCAAAGGGGCCGCAGGGCCGGTGTCGGTTCAGGGCGGCGGCACGCGGGGTATTCCTGCAACGGGTCAGGTTGTTAGCGTCGCGGGGCTGGAGGGGATCACGCTGTACGAGCCCGGCGCGCTGACACTGGTAGCGAAACCCGGCACGCCGGTGGCCGAGATCGAAAAGACATTGGCCGCCGAGAACCAGCGCCTCGCGTTCGAGCCGATGGACCATCGCGGGCTGTTGGGCACCACCGGCACGCCCACCATCGGCGGCGTCATGGCGGGCAACATCAGCGGGCCGCGCCGCATCTCTGTCGGGGCCGCGCGGGATTTTCTGTTGGGGGTGCGCTTTGTCGACGGGCGCGGTGCCGTGGTGAAAAACGGCGGGCGTGTGATGAAGAACGTGACCGGCTATGATCTGGTAAAGCTGCTGGCCGGGTCTTTCGGTACCCTTGGTGTGCTCAGCGAAGTGTCGATGAAGGTGCTGCCGCGTCCCGAGACGCAGGCGACGCTGGTTTTGCACGGGCTTGAGGACGCAGCCGCTGTCGCTGCGATGGCGGGGGCACTTGGCAGTCCGTTCGAGGTCACAGGGGCCGCCCACGACCCCGCCACGCGCGAAACCGCGCTGCGGATTGAAGGGTTCGAGGCATCGGTCGCCTATCGTTTGGGTCAGCTTCAATCGCTACTGTCCAAAACCAGCGCAGAGATCGAACAGCGCGACAGTGTGGCGACACAGGACCTGTGGTCCGGTATCCGCGACGTTGCTGCGTTTCACGGCGGGCAGGGCGACGTGTGGCGGGTGTCGTGCAAACCCTCTGATGCGCCGGGTATCGCGGCGCGATCGGGGGCAGAAGAATGGACATATGACTGGGCGGGCGGGCTGATCTGGCTGCACACCGCTGCGGGCCATGATTTGCGCGCGGCTGTCGGGCTGATGGATGGACATGCAACGCTGGTGCGGGCCGATGCGCAGACCAAGGCCCGATTGGGCGTGTTCCACCCCGAACCTGCAGGCGTGGCGCGTTTGACAAACGCGTTGCGCGCGCAGTTCGACCCCAAGGGCATTTTCAACGCAGGTCAGCTGGACCGCGTCGCATGACCTTGCTGGGTGTCTTTCTTATCGTCTTTATCGGCGGGCCATTGGTGTTTCTGGGCTTAGTGCGAGGCGAACCCAGCCGTCGCAGCTTGCGCAGGCTGGTGCTGCTGGCCTTTCTATGTGCCGTGGCTGGGGTGGGGATACGCTATGGCGTGGCGCAGTACTGGGGCGAAAACCTGCTTGCGTCGATCGGGGGGATTGCCTGCATCTGGCTGGGCTGGATCGCCGTTCTGGCCTTTGTCGCGCAGGTGCTGCGCCATGCCTATCCCGGAGCCACCACGCGGCGGTGGTCAAATGTACTGGGGATCGTGGGCACGACACTGCCGTGGTTCGGCCTGATCTGGGCCAGTGCACTCGCCGCTTAACCTAACTCATGTTTTTAGGGTCTCGCGCCCGCCATGCCGGAGCTTTCATGCAAACCACATTCACCGCAGAACAGTTGAAAAACCCCGAAACGGCCCGCAGCAACGAGATTTTGCGTGCCTGTGTCCATTGTGGCTTTTGCACTGCCACATGCCCGACCTATCAGATTTTGGGCGATGAGTTGGACAGCCCGCGCGGGCGCATCTACCTGATCAAGGACATGCTCGAGAATGACCGCGATCCGGATGAAAAGACGGTCAAACATATCGACCGCTGCCTGTCCTGTCTGGCCTGTATGACGACCTGCCCCTCGGGCGTGCACTATATGCATCTGGTGGATCACGCCCGCGACTATATCGAAAAACGCTACAAACGGCCCTTCAGCGACCGTGCCTTGCGGTGGGTTCTGGCGCGTATCCTGCCCTATCCCACACGCTTTCGGCTGGCGCTGCTGGGGGCCAAGATAGGGCGTCCGTTTGCGCGGCTGATGCCCGATGCGCGGCTGCGTGCGATGCTCGAGATGGCACCCAAGACGATCCCGCCGGTCAGCCGCAACGATGATCCGCAAAGCTTCCCCGCCCAAGGGGCAGCGCGCAAAAGGGTGGCGCTGATGACGGGCTGTGCGCAAAAGGCGCTGAACACCGATATCAACGACGCCACCATCAGGCTGCTGACACGGCAGGGCTGCGAGGTTGTCGTGGCCGAAGGCGCGGGGTGCTGTGGGGCGCTGACCCATCACATGGGCAAAACCAGCGAAAGCCATGCGACGGCCGCGCGCAACATCAAGGCGTGGTGCGCCGAGATGGACGGGCAGGGGCTCGATGCCATCGTCATCAACACGTCGGGCTGCGGGACCACGGTGAAAGACTACGGCCACATGTTCCGCAACGATCCGCTGGCGGCAGATGCGGCGCGGGTGGCGGCGATCGCAAAGGACGTATCCGAGGTACTGCATGATCTTGCGGGGGACGCGTACCCAAGCGCGGTGCCCAACCCCGCCAAGGGCGATATCGCGGGCATTGACGCAGCAAAGGCCCCAACGCCCGCGCACCACGGCATCACGGTCGCCTACCACGCCGCCTGTTCGTTGCAGCACGGCCAGCAGATCAAAAGCTATCCCAAGGATTTGCTGAAACGTGCGGGCTTTAGCGTCGTTGAA
Source organism: Sulfitobacter sp. M13 (assembly GCF_053474885.1). Classification (NCBI taxonomy): domain Bacteria; kingdom Pseudomonadati; phylum Pseudomonadota; class Alphaproteobacteria; order Rhodobacterales; family Roseobacteraceae; genus Sulfitobacter; species Sulfitobacter sp. M13. The sequence continues at coordinate 637,651 of NZ_CM130281.1, forward strand.
CCAGCGGATTCGCATCTGTGTTGCGGGTCGGCAGGGACGTATAATCTGATGCAGCCCGAAATTTCCAAGCAGTTGAAAGATCGCAAGGTCAGAACCCTGATGGCCAAGAACCCCGATGTGATCGCGGCGGGGAATATCGGCTGTATGATGCAGATCGGATCGGCGGCGGGCGTCCCTGTAGTGCATACGGTAGAGCTGCTGGATTGGGCCTCGGGTGGGCCGAAGCCTCCGGCGCTGTCGCAAGAAAAAGGCGCAAACTTGCAGATTCCTCGGTTGAGATAGCGGTTTCGCCGCATTTTCGCCTTATCTCGGAAATACGAGGGACTTCATAAGACCTCATTTTGCCGAAGTAGGAGCGATATCCGTGCGCCGTTGGGTAGCTATTTCTATTATGTGTCTGACTGTGGCAACCGCCGGGCTTGCTCAGGATGCGCGTCTGCGCAGGCTGGATACGGGGGTGGATGCCGGCGCGTGGGAGGCCGTGGGCCGTCTGGATATCCGCGGCAAGGGCTTTTGCACCGGTGCGTTGATCGCGCCCCGGCTGGTGCTGACGGCAGCGCATTGTCTGTATGACAAAGACAGCAAACAACGCATTGACCACTCAGAAGTCGAATTTCTGGCAGGCTGGCGCAACGGCCGGGCGGGCGCGTACCGGAACGTGCGCCGCGCAGTGGTACATCCCGACTATGTCTATGATGGCGTCGTGTCGTCGGACCGCGTGCGCAACGATCTGGCGCTGCTGGAGCTCGACCGCCCGATCCGTAACACCACGATCAAACCTTTCGACACAGCCCGCCGCCCGCGACAAGGCGACCAGCTGGGTGTCGTCAGCTATGCCAAGGACCGCTCCGAGGCCCCCTCCCTGCAAGAGGTCTGCAGCGTTTTGGCCCGCCAAGAGGGCGTGCTGGTGACCACATGCTCCGTCGATTTCGGAGCCAGCGGTGCGCCGATTTTTACCTTCGAAAACGGTGTGCCGCAGATTGTGTCGGTGGTCTCTGCCAAGGCCAATGTCGACAACAAGGAGGTGTCGCTTGGCACTGCACTTGGCGCGCCGTTGGCCCGTCTTCAGGCCGATCTGGTCGCGGGCAAAGGGGTGTTTCAAAGCGGTGGCGTCGTCAGCAAGCGCATCACTTCCGAGGATCGCCGCCGCACCACAGGCGCGAAATTCATCAAACCCTGATTCAGGTATCGCGCGCCTTTTGTAGGCCCTTGAAACGCGAATTACCCAACCCCACATTCATCTCACCGGAACGCCTTTGAAAGGGTTTCGGACAGCAACCCAAGGCCTGTCCAAGATGGAAGGTCTGACCATATTATCGCTCAAACGAGGATGAATACCTATGCGTAGTTTTGATTTTGCACCGCTGCACCGTTCGACTGTCGGCTTTGACCAAATCGCCAACCTGATGGACCGCGTGATGGCCAGCGACGCGCCCCAGCCGAGCTATCCCCCCTATAACATCGAAAAGCTGGACGACGATTCCTATCGTATCAGCATCGCCGTCGCCGGATTCACCGAAGGTGATCTTAGCGTCGAAGTGCGTGAAAAGTCGCTGATCGTGTCGGCCCGTAAAGTCGATGAGGATACGGATAAAACCTATCTGCATCGCGGCATTGCTACCCGTGCGTTTGAACGCCGTTTCCATCTGGCGGATCACGTGCAGGTTACTGGTGCGGCCCATGCCGATGGTATGCTGCACATCGACCTTGAGCGTCAGGTGCCCGAAGCGCTGAAGCCGCGCCAGATCCAGATTTCGCGCGCGCGCAAAGCGATCGAAAAGGATGTAGTTGACGCGAATACCGTCAACTAAGCCCTTCCAGTGCGTTAGACGAAGCCCGGTGCATTTGCGCCGGGCTTTTTTGTACCCGAGCGGCGGCTAGGTCACAGTTATTGACTTAAAATACCGCTGCCGTCAGAGTGCCCCGATCCAGTCGGGGGAGGAGCGCGGGATGTCACTACAGGAAATTTTTGCAACACGCGCCACACGCATGAAGGCGTCGGAAATTCGCGAGCTTCTCAAGCTGTTGGATCAGCCCGATATTATCTCTTTTGCTGGTGGCATTCCCGATCCTGATCTGTTCCCGAAGGCCGCGTTTCAGGACGCCTTTGCCGAGGCACTGAGCGGGCCGATGGCGGCGCAGGGGTTGCAGTATTCCACCAGCGAGGGGCACAAACCTTTGCGCGTCTGGATCGCGGCGCAGATGCAGGCGATCGGTATTCCTGCGACGCCGGACAACATTTTGATCACATCAGGCTCGCAGCAGGCGCTGGATTATCTGGGCAAGCTGTTTCTGTCGCCGGGCGATACGGCGCTGGTGGGCTGGCCGACCTATCTGGGGGCCTTGGGGGCCTTTAACGCTTACGAGCCGCGCTATGACAAGCTCGATCCGCTTAGCAACCGCAGCGGCGCGGACTATACCGCGGCCGCGAAGGATGCAGGCGGGGCGGCGAAGTTCGCCTATCTCTCCGTCGATTTTGCTAACCCTACCGGTGCCACGGTCAGCCGCGCCGCGCGCGAACGGGTGATTGATCTGGCCGAGGAGATGGAGATCGCGGTGATCGAAGACGCGGCCTATCAATCGCTGCGTTTCGACGGGGACCCGATCCCGCCGATCCTCGCGCTGGAGGCGGCGCGTAAAGGTGGTGATCTTGAAGCCTGCCGTACGATCTATTGTGGCAGCTTTTCCAAAACGCTGTCGCCGGGGCTGCGCGTTGGGTGGGTCTGTGCCGCCATGCCCGTGATCTCGCAGCTGGTGTTGATGAAGCAAGCCGCCGATCTGCACAGTGCCACATTGAACCAGATCGCAATATCGTCAGTCGCAGAGCAGCATTTCGACAGCCATATCGACACGATCCGCAGCGCCTATCGCGCCCGTCGGGATGCGATGCTTGCGGCATTGGAAGCCCATATGCCCAAAGGCGTGAGCTGGACCAAGCCCGAAGGCGGCATGTTCATCTGGGTGACGTTGCCCGACACGCTGGACGGGGCCGAGCTGCTGAAGCAATCGCTGGAAAGCGAACGGGTCGCCTTTGTGCCGGGCCATGCGTTTTTCGCGGACGGGTCGGGGCGCAATACCCTAAGGCTGAGCTATTCGACCTCGACCCAAGACAAGATCGCAGTGGGTATCGAACGATTGGGGCAGTTGATCACCCGTGCGCTAAACGGCTGACTTCCAAAGAAAACGGGCGGCAGGATGATCCCGTCGCCCGTTTTCACATTTCCAATATCCGCAGGTCAGACCGACATGCAGATGTATTTCATTTCCAGATAGTCTTCGATCCCGTGGTGGCTGCCTTCGCGGCCCAGACCGGACTGTTTGACGCCGCCAAACGGCGCGACCTCGGTCGAGATGATGCCGGTGTTCACACCTACAATGCCATACTCCAGCGCCTCGGCGACCTTGTACACGCGGCTCAGGTCTTTGGCGTAGAAATAGGAGGCGAGGCCAAAGATCGTGTCATTGGCCATTGCGATCACGTCGTCTTCGTTGTCGAATTTGAACAGCGGTGCCAGCGGGCCAAAGGTTTCCTCTTTCGAGACCTTCATATCCTGCGTCACACCCGTGATGATGGTCGGCGCAAGGAAGTTGCCGCCCATCTTCTCTTCTTTGCTGCCCAGCAGGATTTCAGCGCCTTTCGACAGCGCGTCCTCGACATGCTCTTTCACTTTTTCGGAGGCATCGCCGTTGATCAGCGGCCCCAGATCAACGCCGTCTTCAAAGCCGTCACCGACCTTCATCTTTTCGACGCGGGCCTTCAGCTTTGCGGCAAAGGCGTCATAGACACCGGCCTGCACATAGATGCGGTTTGCACAGACGCAGGTCTGGCCGTTGTTGCGGAACTTGCACAGGATCGCGCCTTCGACAGCGGCGTCCAGATCGGCATCGTCAAACACGATGAACGGCGCATTGCCCCCCAGCTCCATCGAGCATTTCATGACCTGATCGGCAGCCTGTTTCAGCAGGATGCGGCCCACTTCGGTTGATCCGGTAAAGGTCAGTTTGCGCACGGCGGGATTTTCGCAGAATTCCTTGCCCACGGCGGAGGAGGACGAGGATGGCACCACGTTGAACACGCCCGCGGGGATGCCTGCACGTTCGGCCAGCACACCCATGACGATCGCTGACAGCGGTGTTTCCGCAGCAGGGCGCGCAACAAAGGCGCAACCGGCGGCCAACGCGGGCGCGGCCTTGCGGGTGATCATTGCGTTGGGGAAGTTCCACGGGGTGATCGACGCGGCAACGCCGATGGGCTGCTTGATTACGGTGATCCGCTTGTCGCGCTGGTGGCCGGGGATGGTTTCGCCGTACACACGTTTGGCTTCTTCGCCGAAGAATTCGATGAAGGACGCACCATAGGCGATCTCGCCCTTGGCTTCGCCCAGGGGCTTGCCCTGTTCAGCGGTCAAGATCGCACCCAGATCGTCCTGGTTTTCCATCATCAGGTCGAACCATTTGCGCATGACGCCGGCACGTTCCTTGCCGGTCCAGCTGGCCCATTCCTTTTGCGCCTTTTCTGCCTGAGCGATGGCACCGGCCACCTGCGCACGGCTAAGGTTGGCAACCTTGGCGATCACGTCGCCGCGGGCGGGGTTCACCACATCAAAGGTGCCATCATCGCCATCGACCCATTCACCGCCGATATAGGCGCGGGTTTCCAACAGGCTGGGATCTTTGAGCATTGATTTTAGGTCAGTCTTTGCGTCAGTCATTTTGATCTCTCCGCTTTTGTCTGTGGTACCCAAAGCAACATTCGCTATGATTGTCTAGTTCCACATCATTAAGGGACGCTGACGGAGGACCACATGCAGCTAGACGACGCCTATGCAAACGCCGCTTATATCGAGAACGCAGAGGCATTTCCGCCCCGCTGGCAAAAGGCCGCAGCGGCATTCCGCAAGAAGCTGGGATTTCGTGCGCAAAAGAATATCTCGTACGGGCCGACGGACCGCGAGGTGTTTGATCTTTTCGAACCCGAAGGCGTGTCACGCGGCACCGTAATCTTTATCCACGGCGGCTATTGGAAGGCCTTCGCCCCTGCCGATTGGTCGCATCTGGCCGCTGGTCCATTGGCGCGCGGTTATGCGGTTGCGATGGTCGGCTATGATCTATGTCCCGATGTGCGGATCGCTCAGATCACAGGGCAGGTCGCCCGTGCCATCAGTGAAATCGCGAAACGTACGCAAGGCGCTTTGGCTTTGGTCGGGCATTCCGCAGGCGGGCAGCAGGTCGCACGGATGACCGACCCGCTGATCCTGTCCGGAGACGTGCGTGACCGCATTGATAATATCGTCGCCATCTCGCCGGTGGCCGATCTGATGCCGCTGCTGCAGACCTCTATGAACGAGATCTTGAAACTGGACGAAGCCGAAGCAACCGCTGAAAGCCCCGTCAACATGACCCCGCCCCATGGGGTGAATGTCACGATTTGGGTCGGTGCCGATGAACGTCCCGCTTTCCTTGAACAAGCCGAGCAATTCTCGCGCGTTTGGGGGGCCAAGCAGTTCGTCGTCGAGGGGCGGCACCATTTTGATATTATCGATCTGCTTGAAGATCCGGACAGCGATATGGTGAAAGCGCTGCTTGGGATAAAGTGAGCCTTGATCGGACGGCGCAAATCGGCGAGACAGGGGGCGGGTTTGGACGATGGCGTCGTCCAGCATTTCACGGCCCTTGCGTCCTGCACGCCGGGACCTTTCTGAGAAGGAGGGTCTGATATGACCAATACATCCAAAACCGCACGTCCCGATATGTACCGTTTCCACAACGGCACGAAGTCTCCGCTGCCGTTTGACGCCGCCGAATACGAAGCGCGTCTGGAAGAGCTGCGCGAACGCATGGATGCGGCCGGTGCGACGGCTGCGGTTTTCACGTCGATGCACAACATCGCCTATTATTCGGGCTTTCTGTACTGCGCCTTTGGCCGTCCCTACGGGCTGGTGGTAACGGAGACGGAATGTGTGACCATTTCGGCGGGCATTGACGCAGGCCAGCCGTGGCGGCGCAGCTTTGCCGACAACATCACCTATACCGACTGGCAGCGCGACAATTACTGGCGCGCTGTGACGTCGGTCACGGGCAAGGGTGCGACGATTGGCTATGAGGGCGACCACCTGACCCTGATGCAGCGCGACAAGCTAGAGGATTTCCTCGAGCCGGTGGTGATGATCGACCTGTTCGAGACGACGATGCGCCAGCGGATGCATAAATCTCCGGCAGAGATCGCGTTGATCCGGCAGGCCGCTCAGGTGGCCGACGTGGGCGGTTACGCGATCCGCGATGCCGTCAAGGTTGGCGCCCGCGAGATCGACATCGCCATGGCCGGCCGCGACGCGATGGAGCTTGAGATTGCCAAGCGGTTCCCTGACGCCGAATACCGCGACACATGGGTGTGGTTCCAATCTGGCATCAACACCGACGGCGCGCATAATCCGGTCACCGCACGGCAGCTGGAACGCGGCGATATCCTGTCGCTGAACACCTTCCCGATGATCTCGGCCTATTATGTGGCACTGGAACGCACCCTGTTCGCCGGAGAGGTGGACCCCGCCAGCCTGAAGATTTGGGAAGCCAACGTCGCGGCCCATGAATACGGGATGAGCCTGCTGAAACCCGGTGTCAGCTGCGCCGACGTCACCCACAAGATCAACGCCTTCCTCGAAGAACGTGACCTGCTGCAATACCGCACTTTTGGGTACGGCCATTCGTTCGGCGTGCTGTCGCATTTCTATGGCCGCGAAGCCGGTCTGGAGCTGCGCGAGGACATCGATACGGTGCTTGAACCCGGTATGGTCATCTCGATGGAGCCGATGTTGACCCTTCCCGAAGGCCAGCCAGGCGCGGGCGGCTACCGCGAACATGACATTCTGGTGATTACCGAAGACGGCAACGACAACATCACAGGTTACCCTTATGGCCCTGATTTCAACGTCGTAGGATAAATGCAGTGCCCCCCATTTTTCGGGGGGCACCCGTTTGCCCAGGGGGGCGGACGACCCCGGCGGGACAAATCGGGAATACGGCTTGACGTATACCATAACGTAGATATTTTGACCCATCGCTGTCGCAGGGTGGGGTGTCAGGCCATTTGCGTTCTGTCCTCCGATCTGTGGGGTTTGTAAAAAGTGCTTTCTGCACGCCGTTTCGTGAGTATTGTCGATGAAAGCATCTTTAATTAAGCAAGAAGAAATGCGCCTCGCGTTGCTGCGAGGGTATAACATTCTAGACACTTCGCCCGAAGAAGGGTTCGACGACATTACCCGCCTCGCCGCAGAGATTTGCGAGGTGCCGATTGCGCTGATCTCTCTCGTGGATGATGATCGCCAGTGGTTCAAATCCAAGATCGGGCTTGAGATTGATGGCAGCGACATCACCGATAGCATTTGCGCCCATGCCATTGCCGGGGATGATTATCTCGAGGTGAACGACACCACCATCGACCCGCGCACAGCTGACAATAATTTCGTCACCGGCGACGACTCTATCCGGTTTTACGCGGGCGCGCTGTTGGAAGACGACAGGAACCTGCCGCTTGGTACATTGTGTGTGCTCGACAGAAAACCGCACCAGCTGAACGATTTTCAACGGCGTGCTCTCAAGGTTCTGGCGGGGCAGGCGATGCGGCAGATCGAATTGCACAAGGCGCTGGCCGATGCCGAAGTCTTGCGCAAAGAGGTGGATCACCGCGTGAAAAACTCGCTCCAGTCGCTGGAGGCGTTGATCCGCATCCAGATCCGAAGCGAGAAATCCCCCGAGGCCCGCGCAGCACTCGACACCATTCAGGGGCGTCTTTCGACCATTAGCAGCCTCCACGAAGCTTTGTATCTGACCGACACCGGTGCGGCAGTGGATATCGCGGCCTTCCTGAGAAAGGTTGCGCATTCCACCAGCCAACAGATGCCAGATGGGGTGCATGTCACCGTAGAAGTTGAAACGACGCATCTGTCGTCGCGTAGCGCGTCCTCTGTCGGGATGATCGTGAACGAGGCGATGACCAATGCTGCGAAATACGCCTATGAGGGCCGCAAACGCGGGACGTTTGAGCTGCGCGGTGAACGCAAGGATGGTTTTTACCACCTGAGCTGCATTGACGATGGCCCCGGTATTCCCAACAATCAGACAACCGGCACAGGCCTTGGTATGCGCATTCTGCTTGCCGCGGCACAACAATTAGGCGGAGAGCTGGTAACGCCCGAACGTGAAAGCGGCGGCGAGTTAAAGGTCATCTGGCCGTTGACCGACTAGCACGCGACACGAAAGAGGCTCAGGCATATGCTGGCTTTGCTAAAGTTGATCGTTATCGGTTTTGTCGTTCTGACCATCCTCTATATCGCGCTGTCGATTTATTCTCGTCGGGTCCGGCGGGGCAAACTGCACCAGAAGTGGGCGGCGGGACCGCGCCTTGTGGATCGCGACACATTCGTGCAACGAGGGCTCAAACGATATGACGGGTCAATCCGCCGCAAGCTGATCCTTGGGGTCTATGTTGTCCCGGTGGGGCTGGTCATCCTGACCGTCTACCTCACCAACTTTAATTAAGGGGAAACGCCGATGGCGATTATCAAATGGGCCTTCTGGGGCGTGATCTGGCTGATCATTGCCGGGTTCTTTCATTATACGTTGCCTCAGGTCGATATCGTGCGGATCACCGACACCTATGAAAAGCGCATCGATTTTGGCGATAATTCGATCTTCTGGTCGAACGCTGATGTGGGCAACAGCACCGCCGTAGGCAACCGCGACGTGTTCTTTATCCAGTCGCGCCGGGCCAAGGGCGACGTCATGGTCTACCGCAACGAAGACACCGGCTGGGGCTGGCCGCCGTATTTCAAGTTCGACACGACGAACCTGCAAGCTGAGGCATCGGATCTCAAATCTGCCGCGGGGACCCCGAAGTATGTCGCGCTGAAACACTATGGTTGGCGGAATGAATTCCTGTCGATCTTCCCCAATGCGGTGTCTGTACGTCCAGTGGACGGGCCGGATGCAAGCAAGGGCATCCGTTTCCTGAACATCATCATCCTGATCCTGTTCGCGGCGCTGGTGTATGCGATCTGGGTGCGCTGGCGTCGGTTCAGACGCGCCCGCATTGACCCGACGCTCGAGCGGCTGGAAGACGATATCGCCGAAAAGCAGGGGCGTTTTGCACGTTGGCGGGCGGGCCGCAAAAACAAATAAGCGCGGCGCGAGATCACGCCGCGCCCGTCGCGCTTGTTCTTGGAGTGGTGGTGGTCAGCTGGGGCGCGCCACCATGCGCCCCATGGGTCGGCCACCCAGGATATGCACATGCAAATGCGGAACCTCTTGGACGCCATGCGCGCCTGCATTGGCGATCATGCGAAAGCCTTCGCCCGCATCCAGAGTGACGCCTTCGGCTTTGCACACCTCTGAAATAGCGCGGACATAGCCGACGATTTCGGCATCGGTTGCCTCTGCGGCGAAGTGGTCAAAGCTGATGTACGGCCCCTTGGGGATCACCAGCACATGCGTGGGGGCCTGCGGTTCAATGTCCCGAAACGCCAGCGCGTGTTCGGAATCGTAAACCGTGTTGTTCGGAATTTCGCCGCGCAGAATTTTGGCAAAGATGTTCTGATCGTCGTAGGTATAGGCCATGGGCAGTCCTCAGTCGGTAAAAAGATGGTGGGTCTCGGCGATGGGGCGTGCCTGCTCCGGCGATATGCGCAGAAAGGCGGCCAGCGCTTCGGTGTTTTCCTGTGCCGAGGCTGTTTCGCGCACGCGGGCGTAGTTTTCGAACTGCGCGTCGCGGATACGATCGGATTCCAGCGTCAGATCATTGCGGATCGTGGGCAAAAGCCGCTCTAGTGTGTCGACAGAGGTGCGCTCGCCCGCCAGCCCGACACGTTTGGCGTGTCCGACAAGGTAGTCATCCGAGAACTGGCATTCGATCTCCAGCACCCGCGTGACTGACCTGTCAGCGGCAAAGTCGTTCAGCAAATCGATATCACCAGGGTCCATGCAGACGATCAACTGGTCGGTGTCGTAATAATCAAACAGCATGCGCATCAAAGACCGACGGTGACGGGTGCGTTTGCCCAAAGAGTTCTGGATGCCGCCCAGATCGGGCAGGGCGGTGTCCTGTTCGCTGAAAAGATATTCGAGCGCAGGCAGGTTGGTCGCCTGACGCATCTGTTCAAGCACACGTTTGGCCACATGCCATTTCTTGCACACCACGATCAGCAGCTCGCGTTCGCGCCCCAGCGTGCTTTCCTTTTCCCAAAAACGGGTTGAAAAACGCCGCCCGATCCGGCCTCGATTGGTGAGGAACTTGAACAGGTTGCGCCCCTCGTTGCTGATCTGAACCTCGACATCGCGGGCCGAATACAACAGTCCCAGCCGGCGCTTGAGGTCCAGCGCCTCGCTGCTGATCTTGCGGGCAAAAAGATAATCCTGCGACAGCAAAAGATCGTAGTGATCGTTATAAAATGTCACCGGCATTCCGTAATCGGTGAACATCAGGAACGTCAGGGTGCGCACGCGTAATTCGGCTTCGGGCACGATATGGCGTACGATGGTCTGGAAAAACGTCTCGTCCGGGATCCAGGTAGTCCTGAAGAACCGCATCACATCCTTGCGCGCACGGGTGAATGCAATCACGGCTTCGACGGTCTGGCGGCGCAGACACCACCACTGACTGCCGATCTGGATCTGCAGATCCGCGGGTATCTCGCGCGTCAGGCCAAGGCGCTTTTGCAGCTCAAACATGCCATAGAACCGCTTTTTCTGGGTGCGTTCGTTGAACCAGTGCCGATAGATCAGCCGTTCTTCTTTCCAGCCGGTCTTAATCCAGTCGCTTTCGAAATAGTCAAAGCTCTCGATGAAATCGTAGTCATTGTCGTCGAGGTAATCGTGGATGTATTCGGCGGATTTGATTGGCATGCAATCGCCCGACAGCATGTAGAAATGCGTGGCGCGCGGGAAGGCGTCGATCGCGCTTTCGACCGCGTTGAGCGTCGCTTGCACCAGCGACCATTCCCCCCAGCCGCAGCGGATGCGTTTGCTGGCAAAAGTCACATTCGGGTTCTTGCCAAGCGCTTGGCTGATCTGGGCGAAATCAGACGGGCTGGCCGAGGCGTCAAAGTGGATCGACATATAGTCACCAGACGCCGTTAATCTCTCCGCTTGCTTGATGACGGCAAGGGGGTCTTTATGACACAAAAGGATATAGGCTATGCTGGCCATCGTGAAACACGCATCCCCTCTGCTCTGGACGAGTTTGTTAGATAAAGGCGAACAGCGATTGAATAAACCACGAATATTTGCTTTTTCTTTATTTGGGCCATTCTGTCGCCATAAATGGCAGCATAAGTACAAAAAAATTTAGGAGGCCGAGCCGAATATGGGTTTTCCAGGGACGTGGATGACAGAAAGCGAGAGCGTGGTGTACCGGGTGGTGCCCAAATGCGCCTGCTCGACCATTGGACAAATCATGTTCTATTCGGATCATGGCGAATTCTTTGATGGGGATATCCACGATTCAAAATCGGGGATGCACAAATGGGCGCAAGACGCGTCCCAGCCGCTGATCACGAACAACGTGGAAAACCACAATTCCTTCGCGTTCACCTGCGTGCGCAACCCTTACACGCGGGTTCTCAGCTCTTTCTTTGACAAGATTTGCGGTATTCAGCGGAACGGTCGCCGGTACCGCGGCAATCTGGTGCCGCTTTTGATGCAGAAATACGGGATCGAAGTCGGCGGCGATGACGGCAAGCAAGAGTTTGACCAAATCGCCAGCTTCCGCCGGTTCTTGCTGTTCGCCCGCGACACCATCCGCTGGCGCCGGCCCATGGACCCCGACATTCACTGGTCGGCGCAATCGGGTCATGTCAGTACGTTCATTGTGAACGGCGGCACCTATGACAAGATCATCTGGACCGAGAAATTCAACGACGGCATGCAAAGCGTTCTGGACGCCATCGACACGCCCCATCCCGTAAATCTCGGTGATATCCCGCGCTTTAACGAATCCGAAGGCCACGGCCCCAAGCGTGCCCATCCGGTAGAAGACTACTTTGACGATCTGTCGATGCATCTGGTGCGCGAAATCTTCAAACGGGATTTCGAGCTGTTCAAATACGACTTCGACAACCCTGCAAACAAGATGCCCACGGGCGAGATCGACCTTGCAGAGGTGCATGCCAAGCTGGGTGACTAAACTGTCGGCGGGACGCTCGGGGTCCCGCCGCGCAAACCCCGCAGCTGCATCTTGCGCGCAGCGCCGTGACGCCCTACATCCTTGGCATGTCACAGGTTAAATTATCTTCCAAATCGGACCCGAACTACAAGGTCATCGCAGAAAACCGCCGTGCGCGGTTTGATTATGCTATCGACGACGACGTTGAATGCGGCATCATCCTTGAAGGCTCCGAGGTGAAATCCCTGCGCAACGGCGGTGCCAACATCGCCGAAAGCTATGCTGCCGTGGAAGATGGCGAGCTGTGGTTGGTGAACTCCTACGTCGCGCCCTATAAGCAGGCCAAGACATTTACCCACGAAGAGCGCCGTCGCCGCAAGCTGCTGGTGTCCAAAAAACAGTTGTCGCACCTGTGGAATGAAACCCAACGCAAGGGCATGACGCTGGTGCCGATGGTGATGTATTTCAACCACCGTGGCATGGCCAAGATCAAGATCGGCATCGCCAAGGGTAAGAAACTGCACGACAAACGCGAAACTGCCGCCAAGCGTGATTGGTCACGGCAAAAACAACGTCTGCTGAAAGACCACGGCTGACGCCTGCTAATTGGCGTTTGCCCTGCTGAACTGGTAACTCCTTATTCATTTTCGGCTTATGCTGCATGTGCACTGCCACGGGCTCTTGCTTGCGGCGGCCGTCGCGGGTAGGCATTGAAAAACCTGTTCTAAAAGGGGGTGGACCCATGGCTGACAATCCGAAAACGCTTGTTTCAACCGATTGGCTGGCGCAGCACCTTAAGGATCCGGACCTGCGCTTGCTGGACGCATCTTGGTATTTGCCCGATGCGGGCCGTGACCCCAAAGCCGAATACAACCAAGCGCATATTCCCGGTGCCCGCTTCTTTGACATCGATGAAATCTCGGATGCGCGGTCGGACATGCCGCATATGGCACCGCCTGCGGAAAAGTTCATGTCGCGGATGCGTGCTTTGGGTGTGGGCGACGGGCATCAGGTGGTGATCTATGACGGGTCAGGGCTGTTGTCTGCTGCGCGCGTGTGGTGGCTGTTTCGCTTGATGGGGCAGGAAAATGTGGCCGTGCTGGACGGTGGCTTGCCCAAATGGGTCGCCGAAGGCCGCCCGACCGAAGACATGCCGCCGATCCCGCGCGACCGTCACATGACCGTGCGGTTCCAGAACCAGCTGGTGCGCGACGTGACACAGGTGGCACAAGCTTCGAAACTCAAGGCACCACAAATCGTTGATGCCCGCGCAGCCGCCCGCTTCCGCGGCGAGGCCCCCGAACCACGCGAAGGTTTGCGTGCAGGTCACATCCCCGGTTCGCGCAACCTGCCCTACACAGAGCTGCTGAACGACGACAAAACACTGAAATCCGTAGCCGAGACCAAGGCTGCATTCGAGGCAGCAGGGATCGACCTGTCGCAGCCCGTGATCACCACCTGCGGGTCGGGCATCACTGCCGCCATACTAGCGTTGGCATTGGAACGGATGGGCCACACCGATTGGTCCCTTTACGATGGATCTTGGGCAGAATGGGGGATGTTTCCCACCGTGCCCGTTGCGACCGGAGACGCATAATGTTCGAAACCCTACAGGCGCAGCCCGCCGATAAAATCCTTGCCTTGATGCAGATGTACAAGGACGACCCCCGCGACACCAAGATCGACCTTGGTGTGGGCGTGTACAAGGATGCCACGGGGCTGACGCCCGTCATGCGCGCGGTAAAAGCGGCCGAACACCAGCTGTGGGAAACCCAGAACAGCAAGGCCTATACCGGTCTGGCTGGAGATCCTGCTTTCGGTGATGCGATGGTGCGGATGGTGCTTGGCGATGCAGTCCCCCGCGCCCAGGTGGCTGCGGCTGCGACGCCGGGCGGTACCGGCGCGATCCGCCAGGCGTTTGAACTGATTCAGATGGCCCGCCCGAACGCACGGGTCTTTGTGTCCAACCCGACATGGCCGAACCACCTGTCGATCCTCAAGTATCTGGGGATGGAGATGGTGCCATATCGTTATTTCGACGACGACACCCGTGGCGTTGATTTCGATGGTATGATCGCCGACCTCAAGACCGCGCAAAAAGGCGATGTGGTCTTGTTGCACGGTTGCTGCCACAACCCGACTGGTGCCAACCTGAACGCATCGCAGTGGGATGCGGTGATCAAGGTTCTGCAAGACACCGGTGCCACCCCGATGATCGACATCGCCTATCAGGGCTTTGGCGACGGGCTGGACGCTGATGCGGCGGCCACGCGCAAGGTCGCGGCAGCGGTGCCGGAGTGTCTGATCGCGGCAAGCTGCTCCAAGAACTTCGGGATCTACCGTGAACGCACCGGCATCCTAATGGCGCTTTCGGCGGACACTTCGGCGCAAAAGTTGAACCAGGGCACGCTGGCCTTTCTCAACCGCCAGAACTTCAGCTTCCCGCCAGATCACGGTGCTCGCATCGTCACCACCATCCTGAACGACGATGCCTTGCGCAGCGACTGGATGGCAGAACTCGAAGGCATCCGGAACACCATGCTGGGCCTGCGCACCCAACTCGCAAGCGAGCTTCAGCGTCTGTCTGGCTCGGACCGCTTTGGCTTTCTCGCCGAACACCGCGGCATGTTCTCGCGCCTTGGGACCACGTCTGAAATGGTCGACAAGCTGCGCGAAGACCACGGCATCTATATGGTGAGCGACAGCCGCATGAACATCGCCGGCCTGAACGCTGAAACCGTACCGATCCTCGCCAAAGCGATCATCGAGGTCGGCATCTAAACGCTGCTTCACCCTTTTAAAAATACTCGAACCGCCGCGCTGATATCTCAGCGCGGCGGTTTTTGTTTAAGCGCACAGCGGGTCACACGCAGCCTCGACCCATAGAAAAACCCGGGCGCGAACGCCCGGGCACCTGCCTGCAGTGATTTAGGCCTTAGCTTTTCGAGAACTCGGGATAGGCTTCCATGCCCAGTTCGGACACATCAAGGCCAACGATCTCTGCTTCTTCGCTCACGCGGATGCCGGTGGTGGCTTTCAGGATCATCCAGACGATCAGCGACACGATGAAGACAAAGGCACCGATAGAGGCAAAGCCGATGATCTGTGTCACAAAGGATGTCCCTTCGGTGTAAACCGGCACGACCAAAGTGCCCCAGAAGCCCGCCATCAGGTGAACCGGGATCGCACCGACCACGTCATCGATCTTGAGCTTGTCAAGGAAGGGCACCGCGAAGACCACGATCGCACCACCGACAGCACCAATCCAAAGCGCACCAAACAGGGTCGGGTCAAGCGGACCAGCCGTGATGGACACCAGACCGGCAAGCGCGCCGTTCAGGACCATTGTCAGGTCGGGCTTTTTGTACAGCATCTGCGTCAGGACCAGCGCGGCAATGGCACCCGCAGCTGCGGCCATGTTGGTATTGGCAAAGATCTGCGCAACAGCGTCGGCGTCGATCATCGTTCCCATGGCCAACTGCGAGCCGCCGTTAAAGCCGAACCAACCCAGCCACAGGATGAACGTACCCAAAGTGGCGAGTGGCAGGTTCGAACCCTGCATCGGGATCACACGGCCATCTTTGTACTTGCCGATACGAGGGCCAAGAACCAGCACCCCTGCCAGAGCCGCAAAGCCGCCAGCTGCGTGCACCAAAGTCGAGCCCGCAAAGTCGCTGAAGCCCGCGTCAGACAACCAGCCTGCGCCCCACTGCCAGCTTGCTTCGATCGGATAGATAAAGCCGGTCAGCACAACGGTGAAGATCAGGAAGGGCCACAGCTTGATACGCTCGGCCAAGGTGCCCGAAACGATGGACGCGGTGGTCGCGCAGAACATCAACTGGAAGAAGAAGTCGGACGCGTTGGAATAGCCGCCCGCATCGATCGCCGTCTTGATGTCTTTGGTGGCAAAGGTGCCGAATACGCCGGGAATGATCCATGCGTCACCGGGGTACATGAGGTTATAGCCCACCAGCCAGTACAGAATGGCCGCCAGCGCAAACAGCGCGATGTTCTTGGTCAGCTGTGTGGTCACGTTCTTGGATCGCACCAGACCCGCTTCGAGCATGGCAAAACCCGCTGCCATCCAGAACACCAGGAAGCCGCCGATCAGGAAAAGGATCGTGTTGAAGATGAAAGCAGTGTCAGCCGCGGTTGCATACTCGGCCTCCTGCGCGAAACCCAAGGACGGCAGCAGCGTGGCTGCGGCGGCAAGGGGGATAAGAAGTCGTGATGTCATGTCGTCAATTCCTCGGACGTGGGGGTCAGATGGCGTCTTCGCCGGTTTCGCCAGTGCGCACGCGCACGGCCTGTTCAACGTCGAGCACAAAGATTTTGCCGTCGCCGATTTTGCCGGTATGCGCGGTGCGGGTGATTGTCTCGACCATCTGGTCGGCCAGCGCGTCTGCGACCACCAGCTCGAGCTTCACCTTGGGCACGAAGTTCACGACATATTCTGCGCCGCGGTAAATTTCGGTGTGGCCGGACTGGGCACCAAAGCCCTTGATCTCGGTCACCATCAGGCCGCGCACGCCCGCTTCGGTCAGTGCTTCACGCACTTCCTCGAGCTTGAATGGCTTGATTGTTGCGATAATGAGTTTCACCTATAATCCCTCTTCCAGATGGCAGGTATCTCCTGCGGTATGCCTTGAACAAAAGACCGGCCGGTGGCCCTTGAAGGAAGGGTTCATCGCGCTTAGTCCCTCTGGTAGAGGGTGTGATTGCGTAAATATTGGGCATCCCGAAGGAGGGTGCCTTATTATTGGGCGTTAATTAGGTGGCGCAAAGTGGCGTCGACGCTAAACAAACCGCGTTCTGCAGGATAGAGTGCGAAAAAAAGAACGGTTCAGTGAGCAGCATATGAGTGATTCATCCAAACGGAAGCGGCCCTTGGTTGCCGACAAGCGCACCGCGGGCAAAGGCGGCAATCCGCCCCGCAAACCCGTTGCGAAAAAGGCCTCCGCCAAACGTAAGCCCGCGCGGCGCGCCCCCGCGCGCCCCAAGGGGCCGATCGGTTGGCTGGCCGCGTTGGTGCGGTGGGTGTTCCGTTTGATCTGGACGATCATCTGGCGTGTGACGGCTGTCGCGGTGCTGATGGTCGCGCTTGCTGTTGGCTATTTCTACACCACGCTGCCCCCGCTCGAGGCGTTGTTGGACGGGCGCGCCCGCGGGTCTGTCACGCTCAAGGATCGCTATGGTGATGTCTTTGCGTGGCGTGGCGATCAGTTCGGCGGGATCGTGACCGCCGAAAGCGTATCGCCTGCGTTGAAAAACGCGGTCATCGCAACCGAAGACAAACGGTTCTACAAGCACTTTGGTATCAGTCCGCGCGGCATCGCGTCTGCGGTCAAGATCAACCTGAGCGAAGGGCGCGGGCCGTTGTCGGGCCACGGCGGGTCGACGATCACGCAACAGGTCGCCAAGCTGCTGTGTCTGGGTGAACCCTATGATGCCACATCGGGGCAAACGGAAAAGGAATACGAATCCGAATGCCGCCGGTCCTCACTGTCGCGCAAGGGCAAAGAGGCGCTGTTTTCCATGGCGATGGAGACAAAGTACTCCAAGAATGACATCCTCTCTATCTATCTGAACAGGGCCTATATGGGCGGCGGTGCGTTCGGGGCCGAAGCTGCCGCACAGCGTTTCTTTGGCAAACCGGCGGCGGCGTTGAAGCCTGCCGAGGGTGCGATGCTTGCGGGGCTGTTGACGGCCCCCACCACGCTGTCACCCACCAATAACCTTGATCGTTCCCAAAGCCGCGCGGCCACCGTGATCCGTTTGATGGAAGATCAGGGCTATCTGAGTAAGGCCGAGGCGGATAACGCCATCGCCAACCCCGCAGAGCTGTCCGAGGCCGCAGAGGCCGAAGCGGGCGGGTATTTCGCTGATTGGGTAATGTCGTCCGGCCCTGAGTTCTTTACCCGCAACACCACCGAAGATGTGGTGATCAAAACCACGCTGGACCAGAAAATCCAACGCGCCGCCGAAGAGGGGCTCAGCTGGGTTTTTGACAATCAAGTGCGTGACGGGTCCAAGGCGCAGGCCGCTGTAGTGATCATGTCTGCAGATGGTGCCGTGCGCGGTATGGTTGGCGGGCGCAAGACCAAGGTCGCGGGTGCCTTTAACCGCGCCACCCAAGCGATGCGCCAGACCGGGTCCGCGTTCAAACCCTTTATCTACGCCGCCGCCTTGGATCTGGGGTATTCGCCCAACGATCTGATCGAGGACGCGCCATATTGTTTGAACATCCCCGGGTCGGGCGAGTGGTGTCCCAAGAACTATACCAACAGGTTCAAGGGGAATGTGACGCTGACCGACGCCCTGAAGGATTCACTTAACATTCCGGCAGTCAAAGTATCCGAAGGCGTCGGGCGCGATCTGGTCAGCGAAGTGGCAGAGCAATTCGGTATCAAAAGCGATCTTGCTGCCGGTCCGGCACTGGCGCTTGGCGCCTCCGAAAGCACGCTGCTCGAGATGACGGGGGCTTATGCGGGCATCCTGAACGGCGGGTCTTCGGTCAAACCTTACGGTTTGCTTGATCTGAAGTTGCAGGGGGATACCGAACCGGTGATGGGTACCGGCGGTGGTATCGGTGAGCGGGTCATTCAAGAAGATGCCGCCCTGAAGCTGGTCTATATGATGGAAAAGGTCGTGTCCTCCGGCACCGGTCAGCGCGCACAGTTCGGTGGGCGCGAGCTGGCCGGTAAAACGGGTACGACACAGGCCAACCGTGATGCGTGGTTCATCGGCTTTTCGGCTGATTACGTGGCCGGTGTCTGGATGGGGTATGACGACAACACGCCTTTGACGGGCGTATCGGGGGGCGGGTTGCCGACCGAGATCTGGAAGCAGGTCATGGTGCGGGTGCATGACGGTTTGCCCAACACGCCGCTGCCGATGATTGTGCCCGAACCGCCCGTGGTTCAGGCACCGCCGCCGCAGCCACAACAACCGCAGCAGCCGCAGCGCCTACCGCGTCAGGACAACCCGCTGGGGGTCATCGACAGGGTGCTCCGCGATATCTTTGGCGGGTAACGGGCACACGCCTCTCTTTAGGGGACACTGAAACGAAAGAAGGGAGGCCGGAACGATCCGGCCTCCCTTCTTGATTCTATAATACGGCTTGGCGGCTAGCACCGGCTTTCAGCCCGAGCGCCCCCCCCCCGCAGAGGGCTACCCTAGTTGGTGCTGCGCGGGCCGGTCGTGGCGGCGATGCTGGTGGGACGGGCCAGATCTGCGCGGCGCTGTTGCAGATACTCTTGGCGCGCTTGGGCATAGCTGTCGCCAGCGGCCGAAATAGGCACCTGCTGGCCATTCACGATACGGCGGTTCTTTTCGAACACGCTATCGGCATAGCCGGTGACGGTGCCTACGTATTTCTCGGGGCTATCGAGCGTATAGGATAGCGGGTTGGTGAACAGATCCACCACGCGACCGGCGGTGTCACGGCGGGTCGACGGGCCAAGCACCGGCAGTTCGTAGTAGGGGCCTTCGCCCACACCCCAGACATACAGCGTTTCGCCAAAATCCGTATCATGCTCGGGCACTTTGAAGTCGCTTGCCACGTCAAAGAGGCCACCCATACCCAGCGTGCTGTTCACCAAAAAGCGGTATGTCGCCAAACCGAAGCCCGCAAAGTCGGCTTGCAAGGCGCTGTTCACGGCGGCCTGTGGCATCGACAGGTTTTCAGACACGTTGTGAATGACAGACTGGAACTCGGTCGGGACCGCAGCCGCCACGCGGTTCGGTTTGCCAGAGCCGCTGATCTTTTGATTGAGCGCATGTATCTTGCGGTTGCTGGGCTCGTGAGGGTCATTGATCCCGGCAGGCTGGGTGCGCGAGGCACCGCTACAGGCCGAAAGGCCCGCAACCAAAGTGACACCCGCAAGGGCGCGCAGCGATGTGGAGAGGGTTGTGGCCTTAATCATGGTAAAAATCCCGAAAACACGTGAAAAACATGATTTGTTATGCGCAGGGTACCTGAAATACGCAACATGAGTCTCCTTGGTCGCCCCCGTGTTGCTGGCAGGTGTTGCCGTTCGTCCCTCTTGGCCCTTTTCGTTTGCGTATCGCAGCGCTATCGTCCCGCCAACGACCACTCATTTCAAGGAAGCCTCCCATGAGCATCACCAGCCGTTTGAACGATCTTGGCGTTACCCTGCCTGACGCACCGGCCCCCGCGGCGAACTATGTGCCCTTTGTGGTCACAGGAAACACGGTCTATGTGTCGGGGCAGATCTCGAACGGGCCGGACGGGTTCATCATGGGCAAACTGGGTGCAGATATGGACGTGGCTGCTGGTGCCGAAGCGGCCAAGACATGCGCGATCAGCTTGCTGGCGCAAGTCCAAGCGGCCTGTGGTGGCGATATCGAGCGGCTCAAGCGGGTGGTCAAGCTGACGGCGTTTGTGAATTCCACCGCCGATTTCACCGACCAGCCCAAAGTGGTCAACGGTGCCTCTGATTTTCTGGTCGAAGCCTTGGGCGACGCGGGCCGTCATGCACGGTCGGCAGTCTCTGCAGCGTCCCTGCCACTGGGTGTCGCGGTCGAAATCGAAGGCATCTTTGAAATCGAATGACCCTACCCGAGGCGTTCTATACGATCCCTATAGCGCATCGCGGTTTTCATCACCGCGATGCCGGACGGCCCGAAAACAGCTTTGCCGCGTTTCAGGCAGCGATGGATCGCGGATATGGGATCGAACTTGACGTGCAGCTGTCGCGCGACGGTGTGGCGCTGGTGTTTCATGATTACGCGCTTGACCGTCTGACGGCCCAGACCGGAGCCCTCCGGCAGTTCGATGCCGATGACCTGTGCCAGATTGCGCTGACGGGCGGCAGCGACACCATTCCCACCTTGCCGCAGGTACTGGCGCTGGTCGCGGGGCGCGTGCCCCTGCTGATCGAGATCAAGGATCAGGACGGTGCCATGGGCAAGGATATCGGCCCGTTAGAGCAAGCGACAGCAGATGCGCTGCGGGGCTACGGTGGTGATGTCGCCGTTATGTCGTTCAACCCCAACAGCGTTGCGCGCATGGCAGACCTGCTGCCGGATGTGCCGCGCGGTTTGGTGACCAGCGCCTATCGCTATGTCGAATGGCCGCTGCCCAAAGCCACCTGTGACCACCTGCGCGAGATCCCTGATTACGACCGCACAGGGGCCTGTTTTATCAGCCACGAGGTCGACGACCTGCCCCGCCCCCGCGTGGCAGAGCTGCGCGAGGCAGGTGCCATGATCTGCTGCTGGACAGTGCGCAGTTTATCGGTCGAAAACGGCGCGCGCGAATTTGCGCATAATATCACCTTCGAAGGCTATGACGCGCCGCTGCAAGGTTGAACCGTCGGGCTTTGGCCACAGATAAGGACTATGACAACGGGACACCCAGAATGAACGCGCGCGACGTCGAAATCAGAATTGCTTCGGGCATCGCGCAAATTGGTCAGGACGCGTGGGACGCCTGTGCCTGCCCCGAGGTCGCAGCAGGGGGGCGCCCTGCGGACCCTTTCACCACCTATCGCCTCCTGTCGGCGCTAGAGGAAAGCGGCAGTGTCGGCCCCGGCACAGGCTGGCAGCCCCAGTACCTCAGTGCCGTTATCGACGGGCAGGTCATCGCGGTCGCCCCGATGTACGCCAAAGCGCATAGTCAGGGGGAATACATCTTTGATCACAGCTGGGCGCATGCGTTCGAACGCGCCGGCGGGCGCTATTACCCCAAGCTGCAGATCGCCGTGCCCCACACCCCCGCTACGGGCCGCCGGTTCCTAACGCGTCCGGGGTTCGAAGAGTCGGGCACCGCAGCCCTGATCCAAGGGGCGGTCCAGCTGACCGATTCCAACGGGCTGTCATCGCTTCACATCACCTTTTGCACCAAAGCAGAGGCGACAGCAGCCGAGCAGCTGGGCTTGTTGACCCGCAAAAGCCAGCAGTTCCATTGGCACAATCACGGGTTCGCTGATTTCGACGGTTTCCTTGACACGCTCAGCTCGCGCAAGCGCAAGAACATCCGCAAGGAACGCCAGCAGGCGCAGGCGTTCGGCGGCGAGATAGAGGTGTTCACCGGCGATGACCTGCGTCCTGAACATTGGGATGCCTTCTGGCGCTTTTATCAGGACACCGGCGCGCGCAAATGGGGCACGCCTTATCTGACGCGCGCCTTCTTTGACATTGCCCAAGACCAGCTGCGCGACGACATGGCATTGGTGCTGGCCAAGCGGGACGGTGAGTGGGTGGCGGGGGCGCTGAACTTTATCGGTGCCGATGCGCTTTATGGGCGCTACTGGGGCTGCAGCGAACATCACCCGTTCCTGCACTTTGAATTGTGCTATTATCAGGCCATCGATATCGCGATCAAACTGGGTCTTTCTACGGTAGAGGCAGGGGCGCAGGGTGAACACAAGTTGGCGCGCGGTTACCTGCCACAGGCGACGTGGTCGCTCCATTGGATGCGCGACGAGGGTTTTATGCGGGCTGTTCAAGACTATCTTGTACAGGAACGGGCAGCCGTTGACGAAGAGATAGATATTTTGACAGATTACGGCCCGTTCAAAAGGGTCGAGGTTGAGGAACAGGAATGAGCGAAAGATTAAGCGAAGAGACGCGCAAAACCGTATTGGCACCCTTGTTCAGCACAGGCTGGGCCATGGTGGATGACCGCGACGCCATCGTCAAAACATTCAAGTTCAATGATTTTGCGGATGCGTTCGGCTGGATGACCCGCGCGGCGATCTGGGCCGAAAAGTGGAATCACCACCCAGAGTGGGAGAACGTCTATAACAAGGTCATCGTCACCCTGACGACACATGACGTTGACGGCCTAAGCTCGCTCGACGCCAAGCTGGCGCGTAAGATGGACGGGCTGATGGGCGAGGTCAAAGCGGGCTAAACCGCCAGTCACAGGCCCAGTCACAGACACAGTCACCGTTACCAAAGAAAAACGCAGCCCCGGGCCTCCCGAGGCTGCGTTTTTCGTTTTTACCGTATCGCGGGTTTACATGTTGTCCAGCAGCGCTTCGCCGCCCGACATGTCACATACGCCGGCTTGCACTTCGGCTTGGAACAGCGTGACCTTGCCATCATCCACTAGCATCGCATAGCGTTTGGAGCGCGAGATCAGGCCCGCGGGCTCGGCCGAGAATTCCATGCCGATTGCTTTGGTAAAGGCGCTGCTGGCATCGGCCAGCATGGTGATGCCCGCCGCTGTCGCGCCGGTTGATTCACCCCAAGCCGCCATGACGAACGGGTCGTTGCACGATACGCAGATGATCTCGTCCACGCCCTTGGCGTCGAACTGGTCCTTGGTGCGGACAAAGCTGGGCACATGCGCGGAATCACAGGTCGGCGTATAGGCACCGGGCACGGCAAAGACGACGACCTTGCGGCCCTTTAGCTTGTCAGCCATCTGCACAGGCTTTGGGCCGTCCGGCCCCATTTGCACCAGCGTTGCGTCGGGCAGCGTGTCGCCTTGGGAAATCGTCATATGCGAGACCTTTCGTGTCATTGCGTTTGTCTTCAAGGAAGATATAGGCTTTGCACGCAGGCAGGAACACGGTTTTTTCGAAAGGGGCTAGGATGGGTCATGTGGTGGTGATCGGGGCAGGGCAGGCGGGGTCATCCTGTGTGGCTAAGCTGCGCAACTCCGGCTTTGAAGGGAAAATCACGTTGATCGGCGCGGAGACCGTGCCCCCTTACCAACGCCCCCCCCTGTCCAAAGCCTATCTGTTGGGCGACATGGCGCTTGAACGGCTCTATCTGCGGCCCGAAAGCTTTTATCCCGATCACGGGATCGACCTGATGCTGGGCACCACTGTCGACAGCATCGATCCGGCAGCGCAGACCATTCGGGTGAACGGCGGGGACATGCCCTATGATGATCTGGTGCTGACCACCGGATCGTTCCCACGCCGCCTGCCTGCCAGCATCGGGGGCGATCTGGAGGGCGTGCATATGGTACGCGACCTAACGGACGTCGATACGATGGGGCCGCGCTTTACCAAAGGCGCGCGGGTGCTGATCGTAGGCGGTGGCTATATCGGGCTAGAGGCGGCCTCGGTTGCGGCCAAGCTTGGGTTGCAGGTGACACTGGTAGAAATGGGCGACCGCATCTTGCAACGGGTTGCAGCGCCGCAGACCTCTGACTTTTTCCGCGACCTTCATGCCGCGCATGGGGTGACCATCCGCGAGGGCGTTGGTCTGGAACGTTTGACGGGCGATACCCATGTCACCGGCGCGCAGCTGTCGGACGGGTCTGAACTTGCGGTGGATTTCGTGATCGTCGGCGTTGGTATCGGGGCGGCAACAGCGCTGGCCGATGCGGCAGGCATTGTGAATGACAACGGGATCATGACGGACACGCACGGCCGCACCTCTGCGCCGCATGTCTGGGCAGCAGGCGACTGCGCGTCCTTCCCCTATCGCGGCGGACGTATCCGGCTGGAATCCGTCCCCAACGCCATCGATCAGGCCGAATTGGTGGCAGAGAATATCATGGGTGCGGATAAGGAATATGTCGCAAAGCCGTGGTTCTGGTCCGACCAATATGACGTAAAACTGCAGATCGCAGGGCTGAACATGGGCTATGACCGTGTCATCACCCGCCGCACCGATGCCGATAGTGTGGCCTTTTGGTACTATCGCGGGGACGAACTTCTGGCGGTGGACGCGATGAACGATCCGCGCGGGTTCATGATCGGGCGCCGGTTGATCGAGGCGGGCAAATCCCCAGCGCCCGCGCTGATCGAAGACCCCGCCACAGACATGAAAGCGCTGCTGAAATCATGAGGATCATCGCCGGCAAACACCGTGGTACGCAGCTGGCTGATGTGGGCAAGGGCGACACCGAAGCGCATTTGCGCCCCACCTCTGATCGTGTGCGCGAGAGCCTGTTTTCCATGCTGACCCATCACAACGTCATCAACGACGCGCGGGTGCTGGACCTGTTCGCAGGCACGGGTGCCTTGGGCCTAGAGGCGCTGTCGCGCGGGGCCCGCGAAGCCGTGTTCATCGAGAACGGGCGCGTCGGGCAAAAGCTGATCACCGAGAACATCAAAAAGCTGCGGGTCGAGGGTGAAACGACGCTGATGCGGTCGGATGCGACAGCGCTTGGCGACTGGATCGCGGCGCCGTTCGATCTGGTCTTTCTTGATCCGCCCTATGGCAAAGGCATGGGGCAGGCCGCGTTGATCAAGGCGCGTGCAGGCGGCTGGTTGACCCGCAATGCCATGATCGTCTGCGAGGAGAATGCCCCGCTTGATCCGCCCCCAGGGTTCACCCGCGAAGACAAGCGCAAATATGGCGACACATGGATCACGCTGCTGACACCAGCGTAGCCGACAGGGCCGCTGCTAGATGCCGCTTTGCATTCGGGGCGCTGCGGCCTATGTGCTACACAAAGACCTAAAGGAAAGTAGACCGCCATGAGCCTGAGCATGACCAGCACCTTCATCAAGCCGATGCACCCCGAGGGGCGCAAGTTCGTGGCTATATTTGCGGCGATCACGTTGGTGCTTTTCATCATCGCTGAACCTCTGGGGTGGCTGGGTGTCGGCGCAACCGTGTGGTGCTACTACTTTTTCCGCGACCCAGAACGTGTGACACCCAAGGGCGACCACCTTGTCATCAGCCCTGCCGATGGCATCGTATCGCTGATCGAACCTGCCGTGCCGCCCGCAGAGTTGGGGATGGCAGACACACCCCTGACGCGGATCAGCGTGTTCATGAACGTGTTTAACTGCCACGTGAATCGCGCGCCCGTCGCAGGCGAGATCACCGAAATCGCTTATCGCCCCGGCAAGTTTTTCAACGCCTCGCTGGACAAAGCGAGCGAGGACAACGAACGCAACAGCCTGCGTATCAAAATGGCCGATGGCCGCGAGGTGGCAGCCGTGCAAATCGCCGGACTGGTGGCGCGTCGTATCGTTTGCTTCACTAAGAAAGGCGCGCATACGCAGGCGGGTCAGCGCTTTGGCCTGATCCGCTTTGGGTCACGTGTTGATGTCTATCTGCCCGAAGGCGTCACCCCGCGCGTCAGCATCGGGCAAACCATGGTCGCAGGCGAAACCGTTCTGGCGGAGCTTTCCTAAATGACAGATATGCCCCCCGTCGCACCCGATAAAGTGAAAACCGAATTTTCGCTGCTGCAGCTGTTACCTAACATGCTGACCATTGCCGCGATCTGTGCAGGTATTTCGGCTATCCGGTTTGCCGCCGAGGGGAATTTTTCGCTGGCCGTCGCGTTGATTACGCTGGCCAGCATCCTTGACGGGATGGACGGCAGCACTGCGCGCTATCTGGGCAGCAACAGCAAGATCGGTGCCGAACTGGATAGTCTCGCGGATTTCGTGAACTTTGGCGTCGCCCCGCCCTTGGTGGTGTATTTCTGGGGGCTGCAGGATTTCTACCGCGCGGGCTGGCTGAGCGTGCTGGTCTTTGCGATTTGCTGCGTGATGCGACTGGCGCGGTTCAACGTGGATTCGCGTACCAAAGACCCGCTGGACGACGGTGGCTATTTTACCGGCGTGCCGTCGCCTGCGGGCGCGATGCTGGTGATGTTGCCGATCTACCTGCCCTATGCCTTTGGCCCCGGTGCTGCGATGCCGGATGCGTTGACTTGCCTCTATATCGTGCTGGTCGGCTGGGTCATGGTCAGCCGCATCCCGACATGGTCGTTAAAGTCGGTCAGCTTTTCGCGGACCAACGTGACCTATTTCCTGATCTTCTTTACCGGCTTCATCGCCTGTCTTGTCAGCTTTCCCTGGGCCACATTGGTCCTGTGCTGCTTTGCCTATGCAGGCAGCGTATTGTGGGCCGTGATCGAGCTTGAGATCGCCAAGCGCCGGGGCTGAAAATCAGCCCTGGCTATAGGTCGGGTGGAACATGCCGCCGGGGGATTGGGTAAAGATCTCGCAGCCGGTTTCCGTCACGCCAATCGAATGTTCAAACTGCGCTGACAGGGATTTGTCGCGGGTCACGGCTGTCCAATCATCGGCCAGTACCTTGGTTTCGGCACGGCCCAGATTGACCATCGGTTCGATGGTAAAGAACATGCCGGGCTCTAGCACCGCACCGGTGCCGGGGCGGCCATAGTGCAGTACGTTTGGCGGGGCATGGAAAACGCGCCCTAGCCCGTGACCGCAAAAATCCGTGACAACGCTCATCCGGTGGGATTCCGCAAAGGACTGGATCGCGTGACCGATGTCGCCAAAGGTATTGCCGGGTTTCACGACCTCTATGCCGCGCATCAGTGCGTCATGGGTGATGTTGATCAACCGCTCTGATTTGCGCGACAGCTTGCCTGCGACATACATCCGCGAGGTATCGCCAAACCAGCCATCGACGATCACGGTGACGTCGATGTTCAGAATGTCGCCATCCTTGAGCTTTTTGTCACCTGGGATGCCGTGGCATACGACGTGGTTCAAAGAGATGCAGCTGGCGTGCTGATAGCCTTTGTACCCGATGGTGGCCGATTTCGCGCCTGCGTCTTCGACCATCTGCGTGATGACGCCGTCGATGGCGCCAGTGGTCTGCCCGACAAAGACATGTTCGGCAATATCATCAAGGATTTGCGCCGCCAGCTTGCCCGCCGCGTGCATCCCCGCAAAATCCGAGGGGTCGTAAATGCGAATGCCATCTTTGGTCTGGCGTCCTCGGTGTTCGTTCATCACCGCTGTCTCCGTCATATGAATTTGATGTTGTCTAACCCGCTTGGTTCCCAAGAACCAGTGCAGGCGGGTCGATTAGGGGGATTGCACCTGCAACGCTGACCCCTTGGGGGCTGATATGGGTGCCAATGATATGGGTTTCCAGTCCGGCGGCACGGGCGTCGGCAAAGGCCGCCGCATAAGCGGGGTCGATGTCGGCGGCCACGCAAAAGGCGCTGCAATCGGTACGCTGCACCAGATA
This sequence comes from Sulfitobacter sp. M13, assembly GCF_053474885.1. Lineage (NCBI taxonomy): Bacteria > Pseudomonadati > Pseudomonadota > Alphaproteobacteria > Rhodobacterales > Roseobacteraceae > Sulfitobacter > Sulfitobacter sp. M13. The sequence continues at coordinate 665,702 of NZ_CM130281.1, forward strand.
CAATAGCACAGCGCGGTGCCCGTCACGCGCCATCTGCGCCAGTTCGCCCAGATGCTTGGTGCCGCGTTTGGTTACGCTATCGGGGAATTCGACCAAACCGTCGGTACGTGACAGGGTGGCAGACTTTACCTCGATATAGGCGTCGGGCAGACCGGTTTCGGTCAGCAGAAAGTCGATACGCGAGTTTTCACCGTATTTCACCTCGGGCCGCACGGTGGTGTAACCGGCAAAGGGGGCGATCTGCCGATCCATCAATGCGGCCTTGATCGCGCGGTTCGGCAGCGCGGTATCGACGCCGGTGAAATGCCCGTTTTCATGGTCAACCAGCCGCCAGCCATAGTTCAGCTTGCGCTTGGGGTCATCATTGGGCTCAAGCCAGATTTTCATGCCCGGTGTCGCCAGACCCATCATCGACCCGGGGTTGGCGCAATGGGCCGTCACCTCGGTGCCGTCCTCTAGCTGGCAATCGGCTAGAAACCGTTTGTAGCGGCGGATCAGGCGGGCGGGGACAAGTTCGGTTTGAAAGCGCATGGGGTGTGACCTATACCTCAATCAACGGCCCCTCAAGGAGACAGCCATGCCCAATCCCACTGCTGCGATGATCGTCATCGGCGATGAAATCCTGTCGGGGCGCACCCGCGATTCAAACATGCACCATCTGGCGGGGCAACTGACCAGCGTCGGGATCGACCTAAAGGAAGTCCGCGTGGTGGGCGACGAGAACGGCACCATCATCGCCGCGGTGCAGGAACTGTCGCGGGTCTATGACAGCGTGTTCACCAGTGGCGGCATCGGGCCGACCCATGATGACATCACCGCCGATTGCATTGCCGCTGCGTTCAACAAGAATATCGATGTGCGCGAGGATGCCCGCGCTATTCTGGCCGAACACTATGCCAAAAGCGCAACCGAGCTGAACACCGCCCGCCTGCGCATGGCGCGGATCCCTGATGATGCCACGCTGATCGATAACCCTGTGTCCGCCGCGCCGGGGTTCAAGCTGGAGAACGTCTATGTCATGGCTGGTGTGCCCGCGGTGTTCGAAGCGATGGTTGTCAGCGTTTTACCGACGCTGACCGGTGGTGCGCCGCTGATCAGCGCCACCCATCGGATCGAACGGGGCGAGGGCGATATTGCTGGCCCATTGGGGGAACTGGCAACGGCCTATCCGACCCTCGCCATCGGGTCCTATCCGTTCCAGAAAGACGGCAAATACGGCGCGCATATCGTGATCCGTGGCAATGATCAGGCCGAGATCGACGCGGCCATTGCCGAACTTGCAAAGGTGTTCCCATGACCGATCTGGCGCAGCTCTATCACGTCATCGACCACACGTGGCCCGCTGCAAAAATCTGGACTGAAACAGGCTGGACCCTGCGTGACGGGCAGGGCGGCGGCAAGCGCGTCTCAGCCGCTACGATGGCCGGGCCCAATGCCGATGTCGGTCAGGCCGAGGCCGCGATGCGGGCGATGGACCAGCGGCCCATTTTCATGATCCGCGACGGCGACGATACGCTGGACGCAGAGCTTGCCGCGCGTAGGTATGACATTGTCGATCCGGTCAACCTCTATGTGGCACCTGTGGGCAAGCTGACCGATGTGCCAATGCCGCGTGTGACCGCCTTCCAGATATGGGAACCGCTGGCCATCATGACCGAGATTTGGGCCAAGGGCGGCGTCGGTCCCGAACGGATCAACGTGATGCACCGCGCCGCGACCAAAACCGCAATCCTGACCCGCTGGAACGAGATGCCCGGTGGCGTGGCCTTTGCCGCGCTGCATGACGGGGTGTGCATGGTCCATGCGGTCGAGGTGCTGGAACACCAGCGCGGGCAGGGCGTCGCCAAATGGCTGATGCGCAGCGCCGGTTTCTGGGCACAGGCGCAGGGGGCGACGCAGATGGCGGTTCTTTGCACACAGACGAACGCGGGCGCGAACCGCCTGTATCAGGGTCTGGGCTTTGATCTGGTGGGGCACTATCATTACCGTCAATTCCCTGACTAAAGGAGCCGCCCCATGGCGCATGATACCCCCACTGCCCTGAACCTGCCGATGGTTGATCCGCTGCCCGAGGACACGCAGAAATACTTTGATGTCTGTCAGGAAAAGCTGGGGATGGTGCCGAATGTGCTGCAGGCCTATGCCTTTGACATGGACAAGCTGAACGCGTTTACCGCGATGTATAACGACCTGATGCTGGGCGCGTCGAACCTGTCTAAGCTCGAGCGCGAGATGATCGCGGTCGTCGTGTCGTCGGTGAACAAATGCTACTATTGTCTGACGGCCCATGGCGCGGCCGTGCGGCAGTTGTCGGGCAACCCGATCCTTGGCGAACAGATGGTGATGAACTGGCGCGTCGCTGATCTGGACGCACGCCAAACCGCGATGCTGGCGTTCGCCGAACATCTGACCGTTGCCAGCGCCAAAACAACCGAGGCGGACCGTCAGGCGCTGCGGGATGTGGGCTTTTCGGACCGCGACATCTTTGACATCGCATCGGTCACGGGGTTCTTCAACATGACCAACCGCGTCGCCAGCGCCACCGAGATGAAGCCGAACGACGGCTATCACGCGCAATTCAGATGATCAGCTGGCGTGCCGGGCTGATCTGGCTTTTGCTGGCGGGCGGGGCAAATGCGTTGGAATTGTCCTTGCCCGCAGCGGCGCGGCAAACCGTGGCACGCGATACCGGTCCCGACAGCTACCTTGCGCCGACCTCTGCCTATGAGGACGGCGGCTTTGCCAGCGTCACAATCGAAGGGGCCATCGCGCGATCGGCTTGGCGGCTGGAAGCGCCCGGCCTGACCCCCTTGCAGGTCATGCGGCCCTTGCGCACGCAGCTTGAAGCCGCGGACTACAGGATCGTGCTCGATTGCAGTGCTGCGGTTTGCGGGGGCTTTGATTTCCGCTTTGCGATTGAAACACTGCCCGCGCCGAACATGTATGTCGACCTGCGTCAGTACCAGTTTGTCACCGCCGTCAAAGGATCGCTGCAAGCGCCAGACGCGGTTGTGACGCTGTTGATCAGCACCACCGATACCTCTGCCTATCTTCAAATCGTGCAAGCCGATACCCAAGGGGGCGCAGCCGGTCCTGTGGCCTCGATTGTGACCCAAGATCCCCAACCCGCAGCCCCCAACGCTCCGGCGCAAAGCCCGTCCAAGATGGCATCTGCGTTGGAGAAATTCGGCCATGTCGTGCTCGCGGCGCTGGATTTCGATACCGGCACTGCGGCCTTGGGACAGGGGGAGTTCGACGCGCTGGTCAATCTTGCGGCGGTGCTGAAGGATCAACCCGATCTGCGGATTGCTCTGGTGGGGCACACGGACAGCGTAGGGGGGCTACAGGGCAATATCACGCTGTCGAAAAACCGCGCGGCAGCGGTCCGGCAGCGGTTGATCGCAGCGCATGGAATCGCGGCCGACCGGATCGACGCGCAGGGCATGGGGTATCTGTCGCCGATTGCATCTAATCAAACGGAAGCGGGGCGGGATGCCAACCGCCGTGTCGAAGCCGTCCTGTTGCCCGCCAGCTGAATACCGCACACAGAAAAATCCCCGCTGCCCTGAAAAGGGAGCGGGGTCGGCCACATGCGGGCCAAGTTCACCGAGGGCAGTTGGTGATCTCGTGTTACCAGTCCGTAGGACCTTTTTCGGCAAAGGTATGGGCTAGAAAATCAATGAAAGCGCGCACCTTGGGCTGGGTGAACCGACCCGGAGGATAGACGGCATAGATGCCTTGGGTTTCGGGCGGCAGATCGGGGATCGCATCTTCGACCAGCCCTTTTTCCATCGCGTCAGCGTAAAGAAAGCTGGGCAGATAGGCTATGCCAAGACCCGAGATGGCGGCATTCAGCAGCGATTGCCCATCATTGACCGATAGCCAGCCCGCCGTGCGCACCTGACGCTTTTCGCCCGAGGGGGAGGTCAGCTTCCACATATTGCCGCTGGATTGGTTCGAATAATGCAGCAGCTTGTGATCGTTCAGATCGTCGATCTTTTCGGGGCGGCCGTATTTCTCGAAATAACCGGGCGACGCGATCATGCGTTTGGTCGTCTCGGTCAGTTTGCGGGCGCGTAGGGTGCTGTCTTCCAGCTCTCCGATACGGACAGCCATGTCGAAGCCTTCGCTGATCAGTTCAACATAGCGGTTGTTCAGCACCATGTTGACGGTGATATCGGGGAAATCGGCCAGAAAGTCGGACAGGGCAGGCGACAGGTGATTGACGCCAAAATCGGTCGCAACAGAGATGCGCAGCAGCCCTGAAGGGGCCGATTGCATCGACGTCACCAGCGCATCGGCTTCGCCCGCATCATTCAACACACGGCGGGCGCGGTCATAATAGGCAAGGCCGATCTCTGTCGGGCTGACACGGCGGGTCGTCCGGTTCAGCAACCGCGCCCCAAGCCGCGCCTCTAGCGATGAGACATGTTTGGATACAGCGGATTTGGAGATACCCATCTTTTTGGCAGCATCGGTAAAGCCACCTTGGTCCACGACCGTGGCGAATGCTTCCATCTCTGTCAGGCGGTCCATACCCGTCCCCTTTCATCATCTGCGTCTGAAAATGGTATGGCGGCCAAATCAGGCAGGATCACGGCAGTGGTGAGACAGTGGAGAGGTATTTGTAGGGATCGTTCGCGGCGGGGAAACAGGCGGGGACTAGATCCAGCGCACCAGTTTCAGGGCCAGAAACATCAGCAGCGCCAGTCCGACCATGCCCAGACACAAAATGGCAAAGGCCCATGGATGATCCACACCCGGCATCCCGCCGACGTTGACCCCGAACAGACCGGTCAGAAACCCCAGCGGCAGAAAGATCGCGGCAGCCACCGAAAGCACATACCCATGCCGCGCCTGCCGTTGCGCCGTATTGGCGTCATGCTCTTCCTGAACCGACACCAGACGGTCGCGCAATTCGTCCAACTCTTCGACGGCAATCAGCGCGCTGTTGGCTTGTTCGCGCAGTTCCAGCTGGCTGTCGTCAGGGATCAACGGAATCTCAAAGGCTGCAAGCTTGGTCAGGGCCACCCGTTGCGGATCAAGATAGCGCCGCAGCCGGATCACGCTGCGCCGGATTTCGGGCAGTTCGTGCGGCATCGGGGTGTTCTTGTCTTCTAGATCGTCCTCAAAGAACTCCGCCTGTTCATCCAGCCCCGCGACGTGTTCTTGCACCCGTTGGGTCAGACGGCCCACCAATTCCTCAAGGAACTCGGCAGGGCTGGGAGGGGCCTTTTGCGCTTCGGCGTCGCGGCGGATCGCGTCGATGGCAAAGACTTTCTTGCGGCGCACGGTGATCAGCAGGTCGGAATCCACATACATCCGCACCGATACCATTTCATCGGCGTCCTGCCCCTCGTTCATGTTAATGCCACGCAGGTTCAGGATCAGCCCGCCTTCAAAGCGGTCACAGCGCGGGCGGGTCTGTTTCTGGATCAGCGATCCGGCGGGGATTTCATGCAGATGTTCGCGCACCCAAGGGTCGAGCATCGGGTCAGCCAGATCAAAGTGCCACCAGCGATAAATGCCCGGCCCAGTCAGCTTTGTATTGGCGGGCACCTGGGTCGTGCCGTCGGCAAAGATATCGAAAACGCAAATCGGCATGGCCACACCCTGAAACAACTATCTATTCCGCGCATTTTGACAGACCGGAGCCGAGGCGCAAGCCGTGCTGCTTGGGTAAGGCAGGCAAAGGGCAGGGCAGGCCGCCACAGCCTGCCCTAATGTCGGAACGATAGCTTACAGCGCGGCGGCCAGACGGGTGCCTTGGTCAATCGCACGTTTCGCATCAAGCTCAGCCGCGACATCCGCGCCACCGATAACGTGACAAGGGATGCCTTTGGCTTCAAGCGCATCGGCAAGCGACCGGTCCGACAGCTGGCCCGCGCAAAGCACAATAGTATCGGCCGCGATCACCTGCGGCTTTTCGCGCGCTTCGCCAAAGCTGATGTGCAGCCCCGCTGCGTCGATCTTTTCGTAGTTCACGCCCGCAATCATCTGCACGTTTTTCATGGTCAGGGATGCGCGGTGGATCCATCCGGTCGTTTTTCCCAGGCCTTTGCCGACCTTGGTGGTCTTGCGCTGCAACATGGTGACTTCGCGGGCAGGGGCGTGGGGTTGCGGCCCTTCGGGCGCGAGGCCAGAGCGGTGTACGGCAGGGTCCGTGACGCCCCATTCCTTCATCCATTCGGGTAGGTTGGTCGTGGTGCTTTCACCATCGTGGACCAGATGTTCAGACACATCGAACCCGATGCCGCCCGCACCGATCACGGCGACCTTTTGGCCCGCCGTAACGGTGCCGTTCAGGATATCGATATAGCTGACGACATTGCCTGCGTCCTGACCGGGGATTTGCGGATCACGTGGGACAACACCGGTGGCGATGATCACCTCGTCATAATCGCCCAGATCGTTGGCCGAGACTTCGGTGTTCAACTGGACCGCGACGCCATGCTCTTTGATCATCGCGCGGTACCAGTCGACGAGGCCCCAGAATTCCTCTTTGCCGGCGACCTGCTTGGCAAGGTTCAACTGGCCGCCAATCTTTGATGCGCGGTCAAAGATCGTGACCTTGTGGCCGCGCTCTGCCGCGGTGATGGCCGCTGACAGACCCGCAGGGCCGGCCCCCACCACAGCGATGGATTTGACCGCATCGGCGGGATCGACGCGCAGTTCGGTTTCATAGCAGGCGCGCGGGTTGACCAGACAGGTAGAAATTTTGCCGCCAAAGGTATGGTCCAGACAGGCCTGATTGCAGGCGATACATGGTGCGATCTGGTCGGACTTCCCTGCCGCTGCCTTGGCGACGAAATCGGCATCGGCCAGCATGGGACGCGCCATCGACACCATATCAGCGCAGCCGTCCACCAGAACCTCTTCGGCGACTTCGGGGGTGTTGATCCGGTTGGAGGTGATGAGCGGGATGCCCACCTGACCCATCAGCTTTTTCGTGACCCATGCAAAGGCCGCCCGCGGCACAGAGGTCTGGATCGTCGGGATGCGCGCCTCGTGCCAGCCGATGCCGGTATTGATGATCGTGGCCCCTGCGGCCTCAACCGCCTTGGCAAGCTGGACGACCTCATCGAATGTCGATCCGTTAGGGATCAGGTCGATCATCGACAGACGGTATATGAGGATGAAGTCAGGGCCCACGGCCTCGCGCACGCGGCGCACGACCTCGACGGGCAGCTTCATGCGGTTCTCGTATGACCCGCCCCATTCGTCCTCGCGCTTGTTGGTGTGGGTGACAAGAAACTGGTTCAGGAAATACCCTTCGGACCCCATCACCTCTACCCCGTCATAGCCCGCTTGTTTGGCACGCAGGGCGCAGGCGGCGATATCGCTGATCTGCTTTTCAATGCCGTCGGCGTCCAGCTCTTTCGGGGCGAACATCGAGATCGGGGATTTGATCGCCGAAGGGGCCACGCAGTCGGGGCTAAAGGCATAGCGACCCGCGTGCAGGATTTGCATCGCGATCTTGCCGCCGGCCTCGTGGACGCGATCGGTGACGATGCTGTGGTTGTCCACGTCCTTTTGCGAGACCATCATTGCCGCACCATGGGCGACCGACCCTTCGGGGTTCGGGCCAATGCCACCCGTGACCATCAACCCCACATCCCCGCGTGCACGGGTGGCATAGAATTCGGCAACGCGGTTCCAATCCTGCGTTTCCTCAAGCCCGGTATGCATAGACCCCATCAGCACGCGGTTTTTCAACGTCGTGAACCCCAGATCAAGCGGGGCAAGAAGGTGCGGATAGTCGGACATTTGGCAAACCTTTCGAGGGCTGAATGTATGGTACTGGGCAGTTCTGTGCTGCAGTTCACCCCAAGCCTGCGGTCCTGTCACGCACAACGCTGCGTAAGCCAATATACATGGCTGCGGGATTCGTGCTAACGCCCGTGGGACTTCTCTTGCCGCGAAAGGCCCCTGACATGACGCCAGACGAAATCGCCCAACTGCCCTATCGCCCCTGTGTCGGGGTCATGCTGGTCAATGCCGACGGGCACGTGTTTGTCGGGCAGCGTCGGGACCGCGATCAGGACGCATGGCAGATGCCACAAGGTGGCGTCGAAAAGGGTGAACACGCCGAAGTCGCCGCCCTGCGCGAGCTGGAGGAAGAAACCGGCATCCCCCCAAGCTCTGTCACAGTGGTGGCACAGACCGAGGGATGGCTGCCGTATGACCTGCCGGTCGATCTGGTGCCCAACATCTGGAAAGGCCAGTTCCGCGGGCAAGAGCAGAAATGGTTCCTGCTACGCTTTCACGGGTCGGACGACGAGATCAACCTTGATACCGAACATCCCGAATTTTCTGACTGGCGCTGGCTGCCGGTGCACGATCTGGTCGACAACATCGTACCCTTCAAGCGCGAGGTCTATACCGCCGTGGTCAACGCTTTTGCAGACCATTTCGCGAACGCCTGACACACGGGCGCGCGACGTTCGACTTTTGCCCGATTGCGTAGCGGATATGGTCCAATGTGCATGATCGGAAACCGATTGCGTTGATTTGGCGGGTACCACTGTCGGTCGTTCCCTTTTTTGCGCATCGCGAACTTGACGGGGCAGGGACAGATAGGAAACAGGTGGCTATCGGCGCGCGACGTCGGACCGTCTAGCCACAGGATACACCCGATGAAGACATATGCCCTGACCGTGAAATGCCCCTCTGCGCGTGGGGTCGTCGCGGCGATCGCGAATTATCTGGCCGATCAAGACTGCAACATCTCTGACAGCTCTCAGTTCGACGACAAGGAAACCGGCGGTTTCTTCATGCGCGTCAGCTTTGAAAGCGAGGCCGACGTTGATCTGGCGACGCTCTCGGACGGCTTTGCCGATGCGGCGCGGCCCTTTGACATGGCCTATGAGTTCCACGACGAGGCGGTAAAGATGAAAGTCGTCATCATGGTCTCGCGCTTTGGGCATTGCCTGAATGACCTGCTGTACCGCTGGCGCATCGGCGCGCTGCCGATTGATATCGTCGCGGTGGTGTCCAACCATATGGAGTATCAAAAGGTCGTCGTGAACAACGACATCCCGTTCCACTGCATCAAGGTCACGCCAGAAAACAAGGCCGACGCCGAAGCGCGGATCATGGCGGTGGTCGAAGACGCGGGGGCCGAGCTGATTGTGCTGGCGCGTTACATGCAAATCCTGTCGGACGAGATGTGCCAAAAGATGTCGGGGCGGATCATCAATATCCACCACTCGTTCCTGCCCAGTTTCAAGGGGGCGAACCCCTATAAGCAGGCGTTCCAACGCGGGGTAAAGCTGATCGGGGCGACGTCGCATTACGTGACCGCCGATCTCGACGAAGGGCCGATCATCGAGCAGGACATCGTGCGCGTCACCCATGCGCAATCTGCCGAAGACTATGTTTCGCTCGGGCGAGATGTCGAAAGTCAGGTGTTGGCGCGGGCAATCCACGCGCATATCCACCGGCGCGTGTTTGTGAATGGCAACAAGACGGTGGTCTTTCCTGCCTCGCCGGGGTCCTACGCCTCTGAACGGATGGGGTGATCGGCGCGGGGGGCGCTAGCCGATAGTCGGCACATGCGCCCCTGCATCCTTGTCCAGCAGATCGATCAAGCGCGGATCATCCGCGACCTCGACCTGCCGTTTGAACGGGGCAAACCCGCTGCGGATATAAAAGGACAGTGCCTGCGGACTGTCGAGCGTGCAGGTATGCAGATGAAACCGCGAGATCGGCCGCGCCCAGGCGGTACGGATCGCGTGGTTCATCAGATAGCGCCCTGCACCCGACCCGATCAGCGCGGGCGTTAGGCCAAAATAAGCCAGCTCGCAGGTGCCGTCGGCGGTGAACTTGAGCTCGAGCAGCGCCTCGTCACGACCGTCTTTCGTCAGCGTGAAAAACTGCGTGTCCGCGTCCGACAAAAGCGCCTGCAATTCGGCGTCGGTTTTTGTGAGACGTCCGAACCACAGCCAGTCCTTACCGACACGGCGAAAGATATCACGGTACCAGTCCAGCGTTGGTGTCAGCGCGCGCAAGGTCAGGCCCTCGGGGGCGGGGACATCGCGCAAGGGCGCGGCCTCGCGCATCTCAAGATGCGTGACGACCATCGCCAGCTTGCCAAGCGGTACGTCGTGGTATCCGTCCGTCAGCATCAGACCAGCCCTTGCTCTTTGAACAGGGCCATCATCGAGGTTTGCGGGCGCGGGCCAATGTGGCTGATGACCTCGGCCGCGCAGATGTTGCCCATCTTGCCGCATGTCTCGAGGTCACGACCCGTGGCCATGCCATAGAGGAATCCTGCCGCGAATTGATCGCCCGCGCCGGTGGCATCGACTGGCACGACCTTTTCGACGGGCACATCAACGCGTTCCTCGCCGCGCATCAGCGTGACCCCGTCGCCCGAGCGGGTGCAGACCACCAGCGGGCAAATCGCGGCCGTTTTGGCCAGAGCGACTTCGGTATCGTCGGTTTCCCACAGGGCGCGGAGTTCGGCTTCGTTGCCGATGACATAGCCCAAATCGTTTTCGATCAGCGCAAGAAAGTCATCCCGGTGGCGTTCCACGCAGAAGGGGTCGGAAATAGCGATCCCCGCCATGCCGCCCCCCGCCGTCGCCGCCCGCGCCGCTTCGCGGAATGCGGTTTTGCCGGCGTCGTGGTCAAAAAGGTAGCCCTCGAGGAACATCAGCTTGGCCTTGGACGTCACCGCCTGCGGTACGTCGTCCGGGGTAAGCCCCGTCGAGATGCCAAGATAGGTGTTCAACGAGCGTTCCCCATCCGGGGTCACAAAGATCATGCAGCGCGAGGTTGGGTTCTCGCCCTCGGCCACAGGGGCGTTGACAAAATCGATGCCGATGTCGGTCATCGCTTTGGCATAGAACTGGCCCAGTTCATCATCGCGGACCCGCCCGATAAAGGCCGTGGACAGGCCAAGCGCACCGATGCCCGCGATGGTATTGGCGACCGACCCGCCTGGGGTCTGCAGTCGGTCCTGCATCGTGGCATAAAGGCTTTCGGCGCGGTCACGCTCTACCAGTTGCATGATGCCTTTTTCGATGCCGTTGTCGTTCAGAAACGTGTCATCCGCATGCGAGATCACATCGACAACGGCGTTGCCGATGCCAACCACTTCGTATTGGGTCATTCGGTTTTTTCCTCATAGGGGCAAAGGTCACGGATGATGCAGGTTCTGCACAAAGGTTTGCGTGCTTTGCAATGGTATCGCCCGTGCAGGATCATCCAGTGGTGGGCATGGTGTTGGAAATCAACGGGAATATTGTCTTCGATGGCGCGCTCTACCGCGTCCACGGTTTTGCCGGGCGCGATCAGGGTGCGGTTGCCAACGCGAAAGATATGCGTGTCGACCGCTTGGGCCGGATACTGCCACCACATGTTCAGCACGACATTCGCCGTCTTGCGGCCCACACCCGGCAGCGATTGTAGCGCCGCACGGCTGTTGGGCACGACCCCGTCATAGTCATCCACCAGAAGCTGGCTGAGCTTCATGACGTTTTTGGCTTTTTGGCGGAACAGGCCGATAGATTTGATATGTTCGGTCAACCCGTCCAGCCCGAGGTCCAGCATCTGCTGTGGATGCTCGACGATCTCGAACAGGGATTTCGTGGCCTTGTTCACCCCCGCATCCGTCGCCTGCGCGCTCAGCGCGACAGCGACCAGCAACGTATAGACGTTGGTGTGATCCAGCTCGCCTTTTGGCTCCGCCTCGGCGTTCTGAAAGCGGGTGAAAATCTCGCGGATCGTGTGATAATCAAGGGTTTTGGCCATGCGCCAAGGTATGCGTGGTTTCGCCCCCTAGGGCAAGCCGCGCAGGGCGATTTTCGCGCGGTCGCTGCGGTAGATGGTGCCGGCCATTAGGCGCATGTTTCGGGTCGCGCGCGCGCGGGCCCTGCCGTAGTCTGCGTGCATGACACATACGCAACCCCAGCCCCAGACACCCGCCCCCGATGAAGCCGCCACCGCAGGCGACAGCGCCTACCATTACGGCGTAATGCGGCGGGCGATTGATCTGATAGACGCCGCCGCCGATCCGCTGGCGTTGGACCAGATTGCTGGCGAAATGGGGATGAGCCCGGCCCATTTTCAGCGGCTTTTTTCGCAGTGGGTGGGCGTGTCGCCCAAACGCTATCAGCAATACCTGATGCTGGATCACGCCAAATCACTGCTGCGCGATCGCTTTACCACGCTGGACACGGCGCATGAGCTGGGGCTGTCCGGTTCGGGTCGCTTGCACGATATGTTCCTGCGATGGGAGGCGATGAGCCCCGGTGATTTTGCCCGTAAGGGTGAGGGGCTTGTGATATCGTGGGGGTGGTTCGACAGCCCCTTTGGCCCTGCGCTGGTCATGGGCACGCCACGGGGAATATGCGGGCTCGCCTTTTCGGCAGAAATGGGCACCGACGCCGCGATGGAGGATTTGTGCCGCCGCTGGCCGGGGGCGCGTTTTTGCGAAGATCCGGCACTGCTTCAGGACTGGGTGCAGATTGCATTCGGCGTGCAGGGGGGCGGGGCAGAGAAGGCTCCGATGTATCTGATCGGCGCGCCGTTCCAGATCAAAGTGTGGGAGGCGCTGCTGGCGATCCCGTCGGGCCATGTCACCACCTATTCCGAGATCGCCCAAACAATTGGCACGCCCAAAGCGGTGCGGGCCGTGGGCACAGCGGTGGGGCGCAACCCGATCAGCTGGCTGATCCCCTGCCACCGCGCCTTGCGCAAATCCGGCGGCTTGGGAGGCTATCACTGGGGATTGCCGGTCAAGCGTGTCATGCTGGCGTTTGAATCTGCCCGCGCTGATGCCTGACAGGCCGTCGGCGGGTTGCTGCCTATGCACATAATCCTGCCGGTTCAACGGGAACAAAGGCTGGTGTAAGGCGTTATGTGAAGATTGCCTCGCCCGAACGGGGCCACAACTTAAAGGCAGAATAAGATATGACATTTTCGAAAACCTCCATTGCTGTAGCTCTGACAAGCGTTCTGGCGCTGGCTGCTTGTGAACCCGGTCCGATTGGTGGCAACCCCAACGACCCGAACGCCAACACACGTAACGGTGCGCTGATCGGTGCAGGTACCGGTGCCGTGATCGGCGCGCTGTCCAAAGGTGACGGCAACCGCGCACAAGGCGCGTTGGCCGGTGCGGTTGCGGGCGGTGCATTGGGCGCTGGCTATGGCTATTCGCTGGACAAGCAAGAGGCCGACCTGCGCCGTCAGCTGGATTCCGACGTCATCATCACCAACACTGGTGACCGCCTGATTGTGACCCTGCCACAGGACATTCTGTTCGCGACAGACAGCACGCAGGTTCAGTCCGGCATGCAGAACGACTTGGCCGCCTTGGCACGCAACGTGAACGTGTACAGCAACTCCACGCTGCAAGTCATCGGTCACACCGACAGCGATGGCCAAGCGTCCTATAATCAGCAACTGTCCGAAGGCCGTGCGCGCGCCGTCGCAAACGTGCTGGTGTCGAATGGCGTCCCAGGCAGCCGTATCCGGTCTGTGGGCCGCGGTGAAAGCCAGCCGGTTGCAAGCAACTTGAACGCAGCCGGCAAATCACAAAACCGCCGCGTTGAGATCGTGATCCTGCCAAACGCTGGCTAAGCTTTGGCGTCACTCATCTGAAAGGGCCTCGGCATATGCCGGGGCCCTTTTGCGTTTCAGCTGCGGTGAAAAATGGTGGGACACTGCGTCAGGGTCAAAGATTGTCTTCGACGCGAAACCCGTCAGGGATGATATCGCGCCCTTCCAGCATCAGATCAGCCATGACGTGAGCCACCTTAGGGGCCATGCCGAACCCGATCTTGAACCCGCCATTGGCTACGAAATGGCCGGGTTTGTCGGGCAAGCCGCCCAACATCGGGGCACGACTACGGCTGCGCGGGCGCACACCGGCCCAGCGGGTGATGACCGGCGCATCGCGTAAGACGGGCACCGCAGCACGCGCCGCCGCAATCACATCATCAAGCTGTGCATCGGTCTGATCGGGCGTGGTATAGTTCCGCTCGGTGGTCGACCCTATGGCGACAGTGCCGTCGCTATGCGGGATCATATGCACGCCCCCTGCAAAAAGCTGCGGCAGGCCGCCTGCGTCATACCGCAACAGCGCTGCCTGACCTTTGACACCAGCGCCCACAAGGCGCGTGTGATTGGCGGTCATCTGCTCTAGCCCGACGACGCCTGTTGCCCACAGCACCTGTCCGCGATCCGCACCCTCGGCCTGTACAGTCACGCCCTTGGCCGCCAGTGCCCGCACCAGCGCGTCACAGGCGCGGCGGGGGTGGATCAGGCCGCTGAGCGTGTCGTAGATCAACCAGCCGGTCGGGCTGTCGGGCTGCCATTCTGTATCAGTCGCGCGGATCACGGACCATGTGGCCTGACCTTGCCACAGCGCCTTGGCCGTTTCGGTCCGCTGCTGCGCCAGTGCCAGTGCTGCGTCATCCGCGACGGGTTGTAGTCGCCCCTTGCGGGCATAACCCGCGATGCCACCGCCCTCTTGTTCAACCTCTTGCCAGAAGCCTTCAGCCATCAGCAAACTGTCGCGTTGAAAGGCTTTCTTGGCGTTCCAGTTCTCGGGCACATGCGGGGCCAGCGCGCCGACGATGCCGCCGCTGCTGCCTGCAGCTGGCCCGTTAGGGTCAACGATCTGCACCGTAGCCCCGCGTTGCACGCAGGCCCATGCCACCGACAGGCCGAATATCCCCGCGCCGCGTATCGTGATTTCGGCCATTGCCAATCCTTGCCCTTTTTGCGCAGTGTTCGGCAAAGCCCATAGCACAAGGCCATCCCATGGAGAACCAGACAGCTGAGATTGAATGGAAAGACAGCGGCGTTCCGGTGTCCTCGAAATTCGATGATCCGTACTTCAGTCTTGATAACGGGGTAGAGGAAACTCAGCATGTCTTTATCGAGGGCAACGATCTGGCCAACCGCTTCCGCGACGGGTTCCGCATCGCAGAGTTGGGGTTCGGGACAGGGCTGAATTTTCTCGTGGCCTGGGACGCATGGGTGCGCAACGGCGCGAAAGGCGCGCTGCATTTCACCTCGTTCGAAGCCTTCCCGCTGTCGTCCGAAGATATGGCGCAAGCGCATCAGTCTTTTCCCGATTTCGACGGCAAGCGTGACGCGTTGCTTGCCGCGTGGTCACCCAAGGGCGGAGAGATGCGCTTTGGCGATGTGGTGCTGACTGTGGTTATTGGCGATGCGCGACGCGCGGTGCCGGCATGGGGCGGTCTGGCGGATGCATGGTTCCTTGACGGGTTCTCCCCCGCCAAAAACCCCGAGCTGTGGGAGCCGGACCTGCTGCATGATGTGGCGCGTCACACGGCACCATTCGGGACCGCTGCGACCTATACTGCCGCCGGTGCGGTACGCCGAGCACTGGAAAGCGCGGGCTTCGCGGTGGAACGCACGACCGGCTATGGCCGCAAACGGCATATGACCCGCGCCGTGCGCGTATGAGCATGGCAACCAACCGCGCGGCTGCGTCGGCGCAGTCGAACAACATCCCGCTTGGCATCACCCTGATGGTGATCACGACCTTTGTCTTTGCAGTGCAGGACGGGCTGTCGCGGCATCTTGCGTCTGAATACAATGTGATGATGGTCGTGATGATCCGCTACTGGTTCTTTGCGGCCTTTGTGATTGCGCTGGCCAAACGCCATGCGGGTGGGCTGCGTGCTGCCGCACGGACCAGCCAGCCGGTGCTCCAGATCTTTCGCGGATTGCTGCTGGCGGCAGAGATTTGCGTGATGATTGTTGCCTTCACCATCCTTGGCCTTGTAGAAAGCCACGCGGTCTTTACCTGCTATCCGCTGCTGGTGGCCGCATTGTCCGGCCCCGTCTTGGGCGAGAGCGTCGGCTGGCGCAGGTGGGCGGCGATCGGGGTCGGCTTTATCGGGGTGCTGATCATTTTGCAGCCGGGGATGAACGTCTTTGACCCTGCCGCCGTGATCCCGCTGTTGGCCGCTGCGATGTTCGCGGTCTACGGGCTGCTGACGCGCTATGTCGGGCGTAAGGACAAAACCGCAACGAGCTTTTTCTGGACCGGCGTGACCGGTTCGGTGGCGATGACGGCCACCGGCATCTGGTATTGGGAGCCGATGATCGCCAGCGACTGGTTGATCATGGCCTGCCTGTGCATCACCGGCGTCACCGGGCACTGGCTGCTGATCCGCTGCTATGAAGTGGCTGAGGCCAGCGCCGTCCAGCCCTTTGCCTATTTGCAGCTGGTGTTTGCCGCGATCATCGGAATTTCGATCTTTGGCGAAACGGTACGCACCAATGTCGCCATCGGTGCGGCCTTGATCGTCGCAGCGGGGCTATTCACCTTTTGGCGCGAACGGCAAAAGGGTCGTGCCCGTTAGCTCCTCGGTAAAGGGTTGGGGCAGGGGGTCTTTGCCCATGCGTGCGCGGTAGACGGGGAGGCTTTCCGTCACCCGCATCACATAGTTCTGGGTTTCGCGGAACGGAATCATCTCGATCCAGTCGACGATATCAATGTCGCCTTCGCGCGGGTCGCCATAGGCGTCCATCCAGCGCGTCGGGCGCGAGGGGCCAGCGTTATACGCGGCAGAGACCATCACGACATTCCCGTTAAACCGCCCCGCCATCTGCGACAGATATTCGGACCCGAGCAAAGCGTTGTATTCCGGGTCGGCGGTCAGCCGGTCAGTGGTGTGTAAGGCGCTGATATCCAGATCGCGTGCGACATCCTTAGCCGTGGCGGGCATCAGCTGCATCAGGCCACGTGCGCCCACATGGCTTTGCACCACGGGGTCGAATTCACTTTCGCGGCGGGCAATGGCCAGTACCATTTCAGGTGCCATATTCAGGTCGAGCTTGATCGCGTCATGCAGCGCGTAATAGGGCCCTGCGATGGTGATGCCCCGCTGTGCCACGCGTTTGCCGATCATGACCGCCAAATGCGGCTGGCCCACATCCATTGCGGCCTGACCCAACAGCGTGGCGTCTTCAGTGATCAGCTGTTCTGCCAGATGGGTCCAGAACCGTTCCGCTGTCGACAGCTCGCCAGAGGCTTGCAGCAGCAATCCGGCCTGAAACAGCGGAGCCTGAGCGAGCGCGGATGAACGCCAGTCCTGTTCGGGGCGCGGTCCTGCAAGGCTGGTATCAAACGGCAGGTTGCCGCGTTCTGCGGCAAGCAAGCCATAGAACGACGATTGGAATTTGGCCCCTTGCGCATAGGCTTTGGCGGCACCTTCGGCATCGCCCATGGCCTCAAGCGCGCGGCCTTGCCAATAGCCTGCACGCCCTTGGCTGATGGGCGATTCAACCGCGCCATCATGGGCCTGAAAATGACCAAGTGCCAGCTTTGGATCCTTAAGGAAGCGCAGGGCGATATAGCCAGACAGCCATTCCAGATCAGCAAAGTGCGATCCTTCCGTCAGGAAGTGTTTCGATGCCATCTGATAGGCGCGGGCGGGATCACCAGTGCGCATTTCATTGCGGGCAAGGGCGCGGCGGCGGTTGGCCCATGCCGCGGGCTGGCCTAGGGCCGCGGCGCTGGTGGACTGCGACAGCATCAAATCCTTGGCGCTGTCGCTAAATCCTTTGCGGATGCGCCACTCGAACCGGTCGGCTTGCAGACCCGGATCGCTTTTTTTGCTGGCGGGCAGGGCTTCGATCAACGCGTTCACGTCGCCTTCGCGGTTCTGCAACGCAATACGAGTTTCAGCCAATGCCTTGCCGCCGTCGCTGACCAGATCGAACATCTGGCGGGCCTCGGCGTGTTCGCGCTGCCACAGCATCTCTTCCAGTCTGGCGGCGTGATGGTCCTTGAGCAGGGCGCCATGCGCCTCGATGAATTTTGCCTGTTCGTTCCCACTCATGGGGAGGGTACGCCAGGCGAGTACCAGCCGCGCCTGCGCCTCGCCCGAACGATCAGCGCGGACCAGTGCGGCCGCATGGGCCAGCACCGCATCGGGGGTCTGGGGGCCTTGTGACGTAAAGAAATCCAGCACCGCTTTGTCGCCTTCGCGTAGGACGGCGTCTTCGGATTGTCTGCGCAAATAAGCCTCGCCCGGCCAATCGGGGCGGCGCTTGAGAAAGTCGGTCACTTCGGCATAGGTGCCGCGTCCCGACCTCAGACGATGCCATTCGATAATATCTACCGCCACGGCCCCGTCGCGCCGCGCGATCAGCGCCGCGTTGTCCCAACTGCCCGAACGCATTGCATCCATCGCCCAGCCAAGCGGGCGGGGCCGTTCCGCATATGCCGGAACGGAGAGGGCAAAAACCATCGTCAGCGTCGCCAAGGCGCGTCTCATCACTTGCAATTCCTACTGGTCAAAGGCTACAGCCTTGCAACATACGTCACGGCGCGAGGGTTTCAACTCACCTTGCCGCTATCAGCAATTGGGCGCTTGCCCAGCAACGCAAGAATAGGAGCGTGCATATGCTACAAGGTTCACTACCTGCACTCGTCACGCCGTTCACGGACGGCGCGCTGGATCTGGACACGCTCAAGAAGCTGGTTGAGTGGCACATCGCCGAAGGATCGAACGGGCTGGTGCCTGTCGGAACCACAGGTGAATCGCCCACCCTGACCCATGCCGAGCATGAAACTGTCGTCGCAGAAGTTGTTAAAGCCGCCGCAGGGCGTATCCCTGTCGTTGCAGGTGCCGGTTCGAACAATACCACCGAGAGCATCCGTCTGGCCAAGCACGCTGAAAGCGTTGGCGCGGATGCGGTTCTGGTTGTCACACCCTATTACAACAAGCCGACCCAAGCCGGACTGATTGCGCATTTCACCGCGATCCACGAAGCCTGCGGTCTGCCGATCATCATCTACAACATCCCCGGCCGGTCAGTCGTTGATATGCTGCCCGAAACCATGGCCGAGCTTTCCAAGCTGCCGCGCATCATCGGTGTCAAGGATGCCACCGGCGATCTGGCGCGGGTCTGTGACCAGCGGATGCTGTGCGGGCCGGATTTTGTCCAGCTCTCGGGCGAGGACGCCACGGCGCACGGGTTCAACGCCCAAGGCGGCGTCGGCTGTATCTCGGTCACAGCGAATGTGGCACCCAAACTGCTGAGCCAGATGCAGGCGTTCTGCCTTGCGGGGGATTATGCGTCGGCGCTGAAAATTCAAGACCAGCTGATGCCATTGCACACCGCGATCTTTACAGAGCCGGGGCTGGTCGGCGTGAAATACGCCATGGCACGTCTTGGCTTGTGCTCGGACGAGGTCCGCTTGCCATTGGTACCGCTGACGGATGCGACCAAAGCGCTGGTGGATCGCGGACTAAAGCATGCTGGCCTCATCGACTAGAGCACGTGACATTTTAAGACATGACCCATGACGGGGCGGCATCGAGCCGCCCTTTTTAATTGGACGTTAGCGTTCTGCATTCCGCCCGCGAGACATAAAAAAAGGCCCCGGCAAATTGCCGAGGCCTAATTTGAATATCTGCCTTCGGGAGCAGAAAAGGCTTATGGGCAAGCAGCCGTGTAACGCTGACCTGCAGAGTTCTGATACACACACTGGCCGTTTTTGCCGCGACCAAGGTATGCACCTGCAGCAGCACCAGCGAGGCCACCGATAATGGCGCCTTTGGTTTTGTCATCTCCGCCGGAAACGGAAGCACCCAGTGCAGCACCAGCGGCAGCGCCGGTGATAGAAGTTTGGGTCTGCGTTTCGCACGCGGCGAGTGCGCCAACCATAGGCAGGACCAAAAGTAGCTTTTTCATATTATACTCCATACTAGCTTCGGTACTTAACGTCATGGAACGGGTATGGTTCCAGCAAGAATAAATTAATCGGCGACAAAGTGCCTAGGCAGTTGATTATTTGCTGCCAAACACACGTCCCATTGCACCATCCACTGCCGCAATGATCTGATCGATGTCGTCTTTTTGCGCGATCAACGCAGGGCTGAAGCAAAGGGTGTTGTTCTTGCCGGGTACCGACCGGTTGGTCGCCCCAATAATCACACCTTGGGCCATACAATCGGCCACCACGGCTTGTATCTGCGCTTCGACCACTGGCACGCGGGTGCTGCGGTCCTGCACCAGCTCTGCACCAAGGAACAGACCCTTGCCGCGCACCTGCCCGATGGCATCGTATTTGTCCGACAGCTCTTCGAGCTCTTCGAGCATATATTGCCCCATGTCGCAGGTGTTTTGCAGCAGGTTTTCGCGCTCTATGATGGCCATGTTTTCAATCGCGGCGGTGGGGCCTGCGGTACAGCCGCCAAACGTCGAGATGTCGCGGAAATAGTTCATCGGATCGCTGGCGTCGTCCTTGAACAGGTTGAACACCTCTTCGGTTGTCACAAGGCAGGCGATCGCCGCATAGCCCGACGCGACGCCTTTGGCCATTGTGACCATATCCGGCTGGACGCCAAAGTGCTGATAGCCGAACCATTCGCCGGTACGCCCGATACCACAGACGACTTCGTCGATGTGCAGCAGAACGTCATATTTGCGGCAGATTTCCTGCACGCGTTCCCAATAGCCGTCCGGAGGCGTGATAACACCGCCGCCCGCTGTAACGGGTTCAAGGCAGAGCCCGCCCACGGTATCGGGGCCTTCGGCAAGGATGATTTTCTCGATCTGGTCGGCTGCCCAAATGCCGTAGTTATCCTCGGGGGCGCCGTCCTGTTCGAACTTGCGATACTCAAGACAATGGGGCACGCGGACGAAGCCGTCGGTAAACGGGCCGTATTGCGCGTTCCGTTCGTCCTGACCGCCTGCAGACAGGCAAGCGATGGTCGTGCCGTGGTAATCACGGTCGCGATAGAGAATCTTGTGCTTCTTGCCGCCATAGCGTTTGTGGGCGATCTGGCGGATCATCTTAAAGGCTTTCTCGTTCGCCTCAGAGCCGGAGTTGCAGTAGTAGAGACGGCTCATGCCCGGCATCTTAGCGATCAGCTTTTCCGCAAAGATCGATCCCGGAATGGACCCGGCAGAGCCCGCGAAATAGTTCAGCTTGATCAGCTGGTCGCGTACCGCATTGGCGATGCTTTCGCGGCCATAGCCGACGTTGACCGTCCAGACGCCACCGGACACAGCGTCCAGATGCTCTTTGCCCTTTTGATCCCAGACACGCATGCCCTTGCCTTCAACGATGATGCGCGGGTCGGTGGTTTCATAGGCTTTATGCTGGCTGAGGTGATGCCAGATGTGCGCGCGATCTGCCTCGACCACACGGGAGATATCGTTTTCGCTAAATGTACCATCCATGTGCGTGACCTTTCCGAGGTTGGGATTGGGACGGGTGGCAAAGCACCCTGTTTCTAACGGCCCGTACGCAGGCGTCCTGCGCCAGTTTCGGTCCCTATGCAGTGATTGTTAGGAGCAACGTCCCCCTCTGAAAAGCAAAAACCTGCCCCGCAGGGGAGCTTTGGGGGGGTGACGCTCGCAAAAGGGGCTGGAATTGATTAAAATTCCAGCCTCTAAGCATTTGATTGATCTATATTTCCCCGGTTCTAAGCGGGGCGTGCGCTTATGCGCTTATTTCGGGCGAAAGCTCGACTTGCCGCGCTTGGGGGATGCGTCGCCACCGGCGGGTTTGCCCGCAGGCTTTCCACCCTTGGGCTTGGCACCCACTTTGCCCGGAGGGACAAAGCGTTTCGACGGGTCAGCGGCACGCGCCTTGAACGGCTTGTCGCCCGCAGGTTTGCTGTCGCCAGCCGCGCGATCCGCCGGCTTGTCTTTTTTCCAGACAGCTTTGGCCTTGGGCTTGTCAAAGCTGTCGGGCTTGCCCGCAGACTTTGGTTTCGGTGCGGCACCGGGCTTCATTGGTGTCCGTTCGGTCTTGTGCGACTTGGGCGGGCGTTCACCTTTGGGGGCCTTTGGCTTGTCAAACTTGGGCTTGTCGCCGCGCGGTTTGTCGAACCCTTTGTCGGGGCGTGGCCCGCGTGGCTTGTCATAAGAGACCGAGGCCTCTTCGGTGCCCGCCGCACGCGGTTTGCGCGGTGCGCTTGGCGCGTCGGGATCGAAAGGTGCACGGTCCGGACGCGGGCCGCGATCCGGGCGCGCGTTGTCATCAAAGCGGGAACCGCCACGCTGGGGTTTCGGGCCGCGGCCGCCGGGCTTGGGCCCGCGCGACAGATCAGGAGCCTTGTCGAGCTTGGTCACAACAGCGCCGTCTTCGACTTTCATGTCGGGGCCAAGTGCGTTGGTGAATTTATCGGCTGACGTCGCGAGGATTTCGACAAAGGTATGGCTTGGCTGCACACGGATCGCGCCCACGTCATCCTTGGTAAGATCGCCCATGCGGCAGATCATCGGCAAGATCGTACGCGGTTCGGCTTCGTCGTTGCGCCCGATCGAGATCGAGAACCAGACCGACGGGCCAAAGTCGCCACGGGGGCGTTCATCGGCGGGGGTGCCGGGCTCTGCCAATTGCTCGGGCGCGGACTGGCGCGCACGATAAAGGTTCACAAAAGCGGTCGCGAGTTGCTCGGGGCTGAACTGCTCCACGAGGTTCGCAACAAAGCCCGTTGCATCATCGGGGATCGGGTTCGACCAAGCGGAGTCGGCCAGCAAGCGCTTTTCGTCTTCGGCGTTCACGTCTTCGGCGGAGGGCGGGTTGGCCCATTCGACTTTCAGCTTGGCACCACCAATCAGGCGGTTGGCTTTGCTGCGCAGCTTGGCAGGGACGATCAGTGCGGACACACCTTTGCGACCCGCACGGCCGGTACGGCCCGACCGGTGCAGCAATGTGTCAGAGTTTGACGGCAGATCAGCATGCACAACCAGTTCAAGGTTGGGCAAGTCGATGCCACGTGCGGCCACATCTGTCGCGATACAAACGCGGGCCCGTCCGTCGCGCAGCGCTTGCAGCGCGTTGGTCCGTTCAGACTGCGACAGCTCGCCCGACAGCGCCACGACCGAAAAGCCGCGGTTGGTAAAGCGGGTGGTCAGGCGCGCAACGGCGGCGCGGGTGTTGCAGAATACGATGGCGTTCTTTGCCTCGTAGTACCGCAGCACGTTGATGATGGCGTTTTCGGTATCACGCGGGTGCACGTTCAGCGCACGGTATTCGATATCGGAGTGCTGCTTTTGCTCGCCAACGGTTTCAACGCGCTGTGCGTCACGCTGGTAAGATTTCGCCAGCTTGGCAATCGCCGCGGGGACGGTGGCCGAGAACAACAGGGTGCGGCGCTCTTCCGGCGCTTCCGAGAGGATGTATTCCAGTTCCTCGCGGAAACCCAGATCCAGCATCTCGTCTGCTTCGTCCAGCACCACGGCGCGGATGTCGGACAGGTTAATGTTGTTGCGTTTGATGTGGTCGCACAGGCGGCCCGGTGTGGCGACGACGATATGCGCGCCACGGTCCAGTGCACGGCGTTCGGTGCGTGTGTCCATACCGCCAACGCAGGTGGTCACAACGGCACCGGCCTTGCCATAAAGCCATGTCAGTTCGCGGCTGACCTGCATGGCCAGTTCGCGTGTCGGTGCGATAACAAGCGCCAACGGCGCGCCCGCGTGGCCGAATTTTTCAGCGTCACCCAAAAGGGTTGGCGCGATGGCCAGGCCAAAGGCGACTGTTTTGCCCGACCCGGTTTGGGCCGATACCAAAAGGTCGGCTTCGACCAGATCGGGATTGGTGACCGCCTCTTGGACGGGAGTTAGCGAATCATAGCCTTGGGTGGCAAGCGCGTCTGCGATGGTTTGGATCAAGGGATTGTCCTGTCTGAGAAAATGTCGCGCTACAAATACGCGCGTCGCGGCAAAAGCGGATACGCCAGCCACGTGTTGCGCCCGTCCCTAGTCGGTTATGACGCGAATGTACATCTCTTTGTCAGGCGCACAGGTCAGAGCGGCTATGCTCCGCCGCCTTTCTTTCAGGCGCTGATCGCATCCCCCCACGCCGACATCACCTCTGTCGCGCCGGTGTTTTCATCACCCTTTCGGCCGACAGCAGAGGGGCAGGCGAAGTGATAGGGGAAGATCGTGCGCGGTGCAGTCACGACGTTTTCCAGCGTCTCTTTCAACGTCGCGATCACCTGAGGCGGGAGCGCCTGATCCGCGATGGTGATGTCGGCAAGGCTCATATCCGTGCGCGGTGCGTGAAAGGCGGTTTCCAGATCCATCCCGTAATCGAGCAGGAGCGACGTCAGCTCGACCACCGCGGGCATGATCTTGCGCCCGCCCGATGCGCCAAGCGCGAATTGCGATCCATCAGCGCGGTGCAGCAGGGTGGGGCACATATTGGCAAGGCAACGCTTGTTTGGCCCGAGCGAGTTAGGCTTGCCCTGTTCGGGGTCGAACCACATGATACCGTTGTTCATCAGGATGCCGGATTGCGGCAGCATCATCCGCGAGCCAAAGATCGACAGCAGCGTTTGCGTGACGGCGACCATATTGCCCGCTTCGTCCACGACGCTAAAGTGTGTGGTGCAGGACGGATCAGGTTCATGTTCGGTATCGCCCATCGTGTCATAACGTTCCTGATTGGCCTGCCGGATGGCGCGGTCATAGGCGATGAACGCATCGGCGTCGGGGGTGTCAGTGCCGGGCTGCCAAGCCGTCATAAGATCAAGTGCGCGGCGCATGGTGGGGCCTGCGGTCAGCGTCGGCGTGGCGATCACCTCGTGGTCGCGGTAGGTATAGTGCATCGCATCGACCAGTGTCGCCTGATATTGCGCCAGATCCTCGGCCGCATGGTGTCCGCCCGCCGCTTGCAAATCCGCGACAATCGACTGCGCCAGCGGCCCTTCGTAAAATGCACGCGGCCCGTCTGTCGCCACGGTGCGCAGCGATGCCGCAAGACGGCTCAGGTCGCATGTCGTCTCGCCCAAGGCGGTCCACCCCGAGGATTTCGGAAAGCCGTCTTCATCAAGGAAGGTCTCAGCCGAAGCAGGGAAGGGGGCGAGGTCTTTGGCCGATCCGCCCAGGATCAGCTGCGTGTACCAATCGACGGGCAGCCCCGCATCGGCAAGCTTGATCGCAGGGGCGAGCAGATCGGCCCAAGGTTTCGTGGCAAAGTGTTCATGCGCCAGCCCCATGCCCGCGACCTGACCGGGAATGGCAATCGCCTTGGCCCCGAAAACGTTGCGGTCGTCCAGCACGGAAGGCCACGGAAACAGATCGCTCGCCTTGCCACCGACGATTGGATAGTCGGCAACATCCAGCCCGATGGGGGATTTCATTCCGAACTCAATGACTTTGGCTGTCTTCTCGCCGGCCATACGCACGACCATAAAGCCGCCGCCACCCATACCGCTCATCCACGGCTCAGCCGCCCCAAGCGCAAAGGAGGTGGCAATGGCGGCATCCACCGCATTGCCGCCCTGCGCCATGACATCCGCCCCGACCTGAGCCGCCACACGGCTTTGCGACGCGACGATGCCTTTGCGGCTGCGGGTCGCGGGTTTGGTGATCTGCCAAGAGGCGTTTTGCTGCTGGGTCATTGGGGGCATCCTGTTATCTAGGTGTGCCTACCCAACGCCAGTGTCAGCAGATTTGCAACCATGAGGAGCGTTGCCGCCCCGCTGATTAGTTGCTTTGTGTCGGTGTCGCTGAAAATGCGAACACGGGGGCCTGGGCCATCTCGTTGGACGGGCCCTTTTTCGTGTTGGGATAGATAAACCCGTTGATAGGATAAACGCTGCCAAATGATCCAGCCTGGCTTTCCAACCGCACATCAGACCAGTCGTTGCGGGGCGACACGTCTTTGACGGTCATGGCCAGCGAGATCTTGTTGCGCTTCCAGTTGGCGTGATCAACCTTGATCTCGCGGGGGGAAACAACTTCGGAGACCACGGCGACATGGCCCATCGGGTTCCGGCGGGTGCCTTTGAACGCCATCACTGCGCCGACAGCGGGTTTTGTGCCGCGCTCGTAAAGGCCGTTGGCTTTGGCCCACCAAGTGTTGGCGTTGCCGCGGATTTGAACACCGCTGGCGTTGCGCGCGAAGGGTACGCACCAAACGCGCTGGCCTTTGGATTGCAGAACGCGAACTTCGCGGATCGCCATGGCGTGTAGGTCGGGGTTGATGCCCGCTTGGCTGATGGTTTGAACCTCAACCGGGCCGCGGGCACAGGCCGCTGTCAGCAGCAGGGCTGCGGACAGAATTGAAATACCGATTTTCGACGTCCACTGGCGTTTCACGCTCATTTATCTGTCCTGCTGCTCGTTTCACTCACCTTACTGTCCCAGTAAAGTCCGGCAGACATTCCGCGATTCTTGCCGAAAAACATAGTGCCGGGATTTTTTTGGGCAAAATTCCGCCACTATTATTGCAAATTGTTAATTTTCGGGAACCGGGCGGAGGCCACCAATCTTAACAATCAGGTCCAGCAGCGCTGCCACGCCCTTATCGTGTTTCATCTCTGCAAAGAGATAGGGCAGATCGCCGCGCATCCGTTTTGCATCACGATCCATCACCTCGAGCGACGCCCCCACATGCGGCGCGAGGTCTGTTTTATTGATGATCAGGATGTCTGACTTTGTAATCGCGGGCCCGCCTTTGCGCGGAATCTCTTCGCCTGCGGCTACATCGATCACGTAAAGCGTCACATCTGCCAGCTCGGGGCTGAAGGTCGCAGACAGGTTATCGCCGCCGGATTCGATCAGCACACAGTCCAGATCGGGATGGCGATCACGCATCCGCGCGATGGCGGCAAGATTGATCGAGGCATCTTCGCGAATGGCAGTATGTGGGCAGCCGCCGGTTTCGACACCGATGATCCGGTCTTGCGGCAGGACTTGAAGCCGCATGAGCGCTTCGGCGTCTTCTTGGGTGTAGATGTCGTTGGTGATGACGCCGATTGACCAATGGTCGCGCATGGCGCGGCACAGCGCGGCGGTCGTCGTGGTCTTGCCCGCGCCAACGGGGCCACCAATTCCAATGCGAAGCGGTCCATGGGGAGAGGTCATGTCTGGAACATCCTAGAGTAAAGCGTTTCATGTTGCATCGATGCGATATCAGCCAGAAAACAGGCGCTGCCGATATCGTCGACGGTTTGTGACAGGGCCAGTGTCACTGTTTGGTGGCACAAAGGGGCGAGCGCGGTGATCACCCGCTGCCCGTCCGTTTGCCCCAAAGGCACCGCACGGATCGCGGCCGAGACCAGCGCGCTGACAAAGGCATGCAGGAACAGGTTCGCGCCTTGCTCTACGGGCAAGCCCTGTGCTGTGCAGGCCGCACCAAAGGCAATGGGTAGGGTCAGGTCGGGCAAGTCATGCCGCCAGACGTCATTAACCACCCGTACGAAAGCCGCGCCCTGCTGGGTCATCTCGGTCAGTCGTTCCGACGATGGTGCCAGCGCGCGCGCCAGCGCATCCACCTCGTGCACCCCGTCGCCCGCAAAGCCAGCGTTCAGCAGGATCGCATCGGTCCGGCCTGCACCGTGGGCGATGATCTCTGCCAGCCAAGCCTGAAGGCTGGCCGCATCGTGAATAGTGCCATCCTGCACCGCCATCTCAAGCCCGTGGCTATAGCTGAATGCGCCGATGGGAAAGCTGGGCGACAGCCACTGGGCCAATGTGATCAGCGCTTGGGTCTGCATCGTCAAAGCGGCCTAATGCGCGTGGCTGTGGGTGCGCCCGTGGCCATAGGCACCGCCTTCGGGAATGAACGGTTCGGACACATCGCGCAGCGTCGCGCCGAGCTTGGTCAGCATGTCGCGGATCACGTGGTCGTTCTGGATCAACAGCCGACCCGGTTCAAGCTGGCAGGGGCAGTGCCGGTTGCCGATATGCCACGCCAGACGCACCAGATCGGCGCCGGTGATCTCGAGCAGGGCTTCGCGTGCGGCGATGACTTCGATGATCTGGCCGCCTTCGAGTTCGAACGCATCCCCGTGGTTCAGCGATTCCGTATGCGCCAGATCCACCAGAAAGCCGCGATTGTGACTGGTGAGCAACCGCTTGCGGCGTAAAAAGCGGTCGTCGTAGGTCAACACGCAGCTGTCATCCGCGTGGTCCCACTGGCCGTGGCGTTTGATCGTATGGGCGGGGGGGAGATCGGTCATCTTGGGGCCTCAGAACATGAAATAGCGTTGCGCCATGGGGACGGTTTCAGCGGGCGCGCAGGTTAGCAGCTCGCCATCTGCGCGAACTTCGTAGGTTTCGGGGTTTACCTCTACCTTGGGGGTGGCCGAGTTATGGATCAGATCGGATTTGCCGATGTTGCGGGTGTTTTGCACCGCGATGGTCTGTTTGCGCAGGCCAAGTCTGTCGCGCAGACCGTTCGATTGCGCGGCTTCCGAGATAAAGGTCACCGCACAATGCTGGAGCGCACTGCCATAGGCCCCGAACATCGGGCGGGTATAGACTGGTTGCGGCGTGGGGATCGACGCATTCGGGTCGCCCATCTGGGCCACGACGATCATGCCCGACATCAACACCATCTCAGGCTTCACCCCAAAGAAGGCGGGATTCCACAGCACCAGATCGGCTTTTTTGCCGACCTCTATCGAGCCGACCTCGCGGCTGACACCATGGGCGATTGCCGGATTGATCGTGTATTTCGCGATATATCGTTTGACGCGGAAATTGTCGTTGTCGCCGGTTTCTTCGGGCAAGCGCCCGCGCTGCTTGCGCATCTTGTCTGCGGTTTGCCACGTGCGGATCAGCACCTCGCCCACACGTCCCATGGCCTGGCTGTCGCTAGCGATGATCGAGAACGCGCCGATGTCATGCAGGATATCCTCGGCGGCAATCGTCTCGCGTCTAATCCGGCTTTCGGCAAAGGCGACGTCTTCGGGGATGGATTTATCGAGGTGGTGACAGACCATCAGCATGTCCAGATGCTCTTCGAGCGTGTTCACCGTAAACGGGCGCGTGGGGTTGGTCGATGACGGCAGCACGTGTTCTTCGCCGCAAATCTTGATGATGTCGGGGGCGTGGCCGCCGCCTGCGCCCTCGGTGTGGAAGGCATGGATCGTCCGGCCCTTAATCGCGCCGAGCGTATGTTCGACAAAGCCGGATTCATTCAACGTATCGGTGTGGATCATCACCTGCACGTCCATGTCGTCCGCGACCGACAGGCAGCAATCAATCGCGGCGGGGGTGGTGCCCCAATCTTCGTGCAGCTTCAGCGCACAGGCCCCGCCGTTCACCATTTCGATCAGGGCACCGGGCTGGCTTGCGTTGCCCTTGCCCGCGAGGCCGATATTCATCACCACGCCGTCCATCGCCTGCAACATGCGCCCGATATGCCATGGGCCGGGGGTGCAGGTGGTGGCGAGCGTGCCATGCGCAGGACCGGTGCCGCCGCCAAAGCAGGTGGTCACACCGGAATGGAGCGCGTCCTCCATTTGCTGGGGCGCGATAAAGTGGATGTGGCTGTCGAAACCGCCGGCGGTCAGGATGCGCCCTTCGCCGGCGATGATCTCGGTTCCTGGTCCGATGATGATGTCGACGTTGGGCTGGGTGTCGGGGTTGCCCGCCTTGCCAATCGCCGCGATGCGCCCGTCCTTCAGCGCCACATCCGCCTTGTAGATACCGGAGTGGTCGACGATCAGCGCGTTGGTAATCACGGTATCCACCGCACCATTCGCCCGCGTGACCTGCGACTGGCCCATGCCGTCACGGATCACCTTGCCGCCGCCGAACTTCACCTCTTCGCCATAGGTCGTCAGATCGCGTTCGACCTCGATGATCAGATCGGTGTCAGCCAGCCGTAGCCGGTCGCCCGTGGTGGGGCCGTACATCGCTGCATATTCAGAGCGGGGGAGTGTGGTGGTCATCGGTGTCTCTTTCCTCGAAGCGCCTTAGAGCGCGCCCATCACTTCAGCGTTGAACCCGTACACCTTGCGGTCACCGGCAAGCGCGATCAGATGCACCTCTCGGCGTTGACCGGGTTCAAAGCGCACGGCGGTGCCTGCGGCGATGTCCAGACGGTGGCCGCGTGCAGCGGTGCGGTCAAAATCAAGCGCGGGGTTGGTTTCGGCGAAATGATAATGGCTGCCGACCTGCACCGGACGGTCGCCGGTATTGGCGACCATCAGGGTGATGGCCGTGCGATCCGCGTTCAGGGTGATGTCCCCCGCGGCACAGAGCACTTCGCCGGGGATCATTGGCGCGCCTTGCGGGGGGCCTTGGTCCGCCCGCGCAGGGCGACGATCGCGGCGGTGGCGATGACGGCAAGGCCCATAAAGACAGGCATCCATTCAGCACCATGGGGGGCGATGTGCGCACCGGGGTGGGCAAGGGCCGGGCCGGCCAAAAGGGCGGCGGGCAGGATCATCAGATATTTCATAACGGGGGCCTTTCTTGCGAATGGGGTCTAGCGGATGGGGTTGTGCACGGTGACCAGCTTGGTCCCGTCGGGGAAAGTGGCTTCGACCTGCACGTCGTGGATCATCTCGGCGATGCCTTCCATACAGTCGTCGCGGGTGATGACTTGGGCACCGGCCTGCATCATCTCGGCCACGCTGCGGCCATCGCGTGCGCCTTCGACGACGGTATCGGTGATCAGGGCAATCGCTTCGGGGTGGTTCAGCTTGACGCCGCGGGCCAAGCGCTTGCGCGCGACTTCGGCCGCCATGGCGATCAGCAGTTTATCTTTTTCACGGGGGGTCAGCTGCATGTCAAAGCATCCATGTTTTGGGAGGGGCCGCGCCATACAGGCGGGCGATGACCGGCACCAGCGACTGGCGCAGGATGTAACTGTCAGGCGCGAGGATGCGGGCATAAAGAATGCCCTCGCGGATCAGGCTGGCACCGGCGCTGGCGGGCAGCAGGGCGCGCAGGGGGGCAAGCAGCGCCTCGGCATCGGGGGCGGCATAGATCACGCTGGCCATAGCGCAGTTTCCGCCCGCCGTGGCGGTGCCCGCCAGCTGCGCGTGGATATCGCCAGACAGGCGCACGGCGTCGGCAAAGACAGGACGCCCGTCGCGGCGGATCGTGATGTTATCGGCAAAGCGCGCGTCAGTTAGCGTCTCGCCCATGGACACGCGGCCAAAGACCAGCGGTTCGACGCCAAAGAAACAGGCATCGTCAGCTAAATCTACGTCCAGCTTGCGACGCAGGGCAGAGCCGTTGAACAGGATCGTTTCCTGTGGCAACCAATCGACCCGAGCCCCGCCTTTTGCGACCAGCCGCGTCGTCATCTGTGCCATCGGGCCGGGTTGCGCCAGATAGACACGTTCGGCAGCCTGACTGGTTAGGGTCAGGCGGCTGTCCGCACCGGCAGTGGCGTGGATCGACAGCTCGTCGCCGCCCGTCATCCCGCCCGAAGTGTTGAGGAAGACCCCCGTCAGACCACCCGCCGCCGCCCGCGGAAAGAGCGCCTTGAAGCAGCCCTGCTGGTACAGATCGTCGATCACCGACGTCTCGCCATAGGTCTTGCTGCTGATGCGCAACGCCCCGCGGGCGCGGGGTTGCATCGGCACGGCGAAAGCCTGATCGGTATGGGCGGCGATGTTGATGGGGGGCCTCGTCCAGTTGAAAATAACTCCCATCTGGATAGCGTGATTCCCGTCGGGTGCGATCCGAAACGGGCATTTTTGGCGCAATTTGAGGCTGCTTCGCGACGGATGCCTATAATTTGGGCATATCCCGTCAGTGGCTTTGACCCGCAGCTTGGGCGCGGGTCAAAGCAGTTTTGCGGTCGGCCTACCCGTAGAAGTACTTGGGCAGATAGGTCGCGATCTCGGGGATCAGGATGATCAGCAAGACCCCGATCAGCGTGACGATCACATAGGGCGTCACAGAGGCATAGATGTCGCCCATCGTCACATCCGGCGGGGCCACCCCTTTGAGGTAAAAGAGGTTAAAGCCGAAGGGCGGGGTCATATACCCGACCTCCATCATGATGATGAACAGAATGCCGAACCAGATCGGATCAAAGCCATAGCTCTGCACCACAGGCAAGAACACGGGCAGGGTGATCAACATGATCCCCACCGGATCCAGCACCATGCCAAGGATGAACAGAACCGCGAGCATAAAGATCAGCGACCCCCAACGCCCACCGGGCACAAGGTTCATCATGTCCTGGATCAGGCTTTGTGCCCCAAGCGCCGTATAGGCCGTGCTAAAGGCGTGCGCCGCAAACAGGATCCACATGATTAGCGCCGTCAGCTTAAGCGTCGCAACCGATGCGTCGCGGATCACGACCCACGACAATTGCCGGTTGATGCCGGTTGCGACCATCGCCCCAAAAACACCGATTGCAGCGGCTTCGGTCGGTGTGGCGAAACCGCCAAAGATGGCACCAAGTACGATAACCACGATCAGGATTGGCAAAATTACCGCTTTGAGAGAGCGGAACTTCTGGCCCCAACTTGCGCGTTCTTCCTTTGGCAGGGCAGGACCGAGTTCGGGCTGCATCCAGCAGCGCCCGCCGATATAGACGGACACGAGGAAAAACAGCAGCAGCCCCGGCCCGATGCCCGCTGCGAACAGCCGACCGACAGACACCTCGGTGAGCAGCGAATAGAGCACCATGAGGATCGAGGGCGGGATCAGGATGCCCCAGCCGCCGCCCGCGTTGATCGCCCCGAGTGCGAGCTTTTTGTCATAGCCCCGTTCCAGCATCTTGGGCAGCGCGATGGTCCCCATTGTCACAACCGCCGCACCCGAGATGCCCGACATGGCGGCAAAGATCACGCAGATCAGCACCGTGCCGATGGCCAGACCGCCACGCAGGCCGCCCCACCATTCGTGCATCATATCGTAAAGGTCATTCGCGACCCCCGATTTCTCGAGCAGGATCGCCATGAAGACAAACAGCGGGATCGCCATCAGGGTGGGTGATTGCATCGTCTCCCACATTTTAGAGGCGAGCAGATAGAACCCTAGATCGCCCATTTCGGCGTACAGGAAGATGACCGAAATCCCCCCAAGGGCAAAGGCAAGCGGCGTGCCGAGCATCACAAACAGCAGCAGCGCGCCAAAGAATAGCATGGTCAGAATTTCGACGCTCATGAGTGGCCTCCAGCGGCTTGGGCGGCTTCGGTGTCACCGGTAGCGGGTTGACCAAAAATTGCGGGATCATTGGGCAG
The DNA here is from genome assembly GCF_053474885.1 of Sulfitobacter sp. M13. Taxonomy (NCBI): domain Bacteria; kingdom Pseudomonadati; phylum Pseudomonadota; class Alphaproteobacteria; order Rhodobacterales; family Roseobacteraceae; genus Sulfitobacter; species Sulfitobacter sp. M13. The sequence goes on from NZ_CM130281.1 coordinate 698,611, forward strand.
TCCCATCAGGGTGCGCACATCGGCCCAAAGGCGTACGAACCCCTGCAACAGCAGCAGCAGCGCCGCGACGGGGATCAGGGATTTGGTCGGCCACAGCGGGGCCTTCCAGACGGAATTCGACCGCTCCATATCGGCGATGGCTTCTGACGCGATGTCATAGCCCTGCCACAGCAGCACACCGACAAAGATCACGAACAGCGGCCATGTTACGATGTCGACCAGCGCTTTGCGCTTGGGTGAAAACTGGCCATAAATAATATCGACGTTCACGTGACCGCGTTCGGTCAGCAGGTACCCGCCCCCGATGATCGCATAGACTCCAAAGATCAGCGTTGCCAGTTCGGCAGTCCAGATCGCGGGCTGTCCGATCAGATAGCGCATGACCACATCGGCCAAGAGCAGGGCAAAGATAATCAGCACGCAAAAGCTGATCCAATAGCCGATAATGCGGTTCAATTGCGTGATGAAGCGCGCAAGTTTAAACAAAACGTTTCTCCCTCAGGACAAAAACGAGCCGCCAGAAATGCAAGGACATATCAGGCGGCTACAATGATTTTCAGCGCGGCCTTACCGGGGGGTATCCCCCCGGATCAGACGCTTAAAGATAGCCGAGGTCGGTCATCAAGGTTTTGTAGATGTCTGCCGCCTTCGCCGCGCGTTCGCCTTTCTGCGCCTCTGTATCGAGGATCTTGGACGACGCATCCGCAAGGATTGCCAGCACATCGTCGGGCAGTTGCAACACCTCTACGCCATTCTCGGCAACGCCCTCGGAAATCGCGATGGCTTCGGCGTGTTGATATTCGGCCGAGCGTTGGAAGAAACGCGTCTCCATCGTGTCGAGCAGGGCGGTACGCAGATCGTCTTCCAGCCCGTCGACGGCATCCATGTTAAGGATGAAGGCGTCAGTGGTTTGACCAAGCGCGGGTTTGTAGTGGTATTTGCAGACCTCCCACAGGGACATGGATTGCGCCCCCACGGCGGCCCCCCAGTGTGCGCCATCCACAACGCCCGAGCTGAGCGATTGATAAAGCTCGGACCCCGGAATGTATTGCGGTGCGGCACCGGCGGACTGCAGGTAATCCAGCATCGTCCCCGACGACCGCAGCTTGAGCCCTTTGAAGTCTTCGGCGGATTCGATCTTTTTCGAGACGACGATTTCGACGGGCAGTACTTTTTCCGTCTTCATCATCACGCCGTCGGCGTTCAGGTCTTCGTTCACCAGCGCCTCAAGGCCAAGGTTCTTGATCGCGTGTTCCATTTCCCACGCCTGACGGAAGGTGCCGGGGATGCCGAACAGGAAGGACGCGGCCTGCGCCTGATCCTGCACATAGGACGGGCTGACCGTCCCCATGGGCACAACGCCTTTGCGCACGATGTTGTAGATGTCGGGGCCTTTGGCGAATTCGCCCGCACCCAGCAAATCCATCTTGAACGCGCCTTCGGTGCGCGCCTCAAGCACTTCTGCCAGTTTACCAAGGCTGTCGTTGAAAGAGCTGGACGCCTTGGGCCAATGCGCCTGCACGCGCCAGTTTACCTTACCTTGTGCGATACCCTTGCCAACCAGCGCCGGTGTTGCCAGCGCGCCAAGAGCGGCCCCACGCAGCATGGTGCGGCGGTTCATATTGCCTTTAGTCATTCTATTTCCTCCCAGAAACTTTGGTTTCTTTATTCTGCGCAACACGATTTGCGCAGGCTCCCTGACGTCACCTTCACGCATCGTCAGGGGGAGGTCAAACGGCTGTTAGCGATAACGGTTAATAAATCTGACGTTTGTCAGTTTTGGGGCGCGGAATTGCCGACTCTTCAACCTGTGGTGCAGGGAAACAGCGGTCAGGTTGCGAACTGATGGCGGTATTGCGACGGGGTGACGCCTTGAACGGTACGAAATCGCCGCGAGAAATAGGACGGGTCGGCAAAGCCCAGACGGTAGCCTACCTCGGCCACTGAAAGGCGCGTGAATGCCAACATGCGGCAGGCTTCTTCGACGTGGCGGGCTTCGATATAGGCGGTGGCGGACTGGCCCTTGGCTGCGCGGCACAGGCGCGACAGATGTCCGGTGCTGACGCCAATGCTGCCGGCAAAATCCTTGGCCGTCCAGCCCGCGCTGGCCGGATCACTGATCAACTGGTCCAGTCGCGACAGCCGGTCGTCGAGCGGGGCGCTGCCGCCCTTTTGCGTCGTCCCCCATGCCGCGATGCTGGACAGAACCGCTTGCCCTAGCCCCACAGCGATCTGCGCCCGAAACGGGGCGCCGGTCTGGGCGGTCACGGTTTCAAGCTGTGTCATCAGCGCAACCAAGGTGCCGGCCGCCCGCCCGACCGTGGGTTTGGACAGCGCTTTGCCCAGTTCTGCATTTAGCGGCCCTATGCTGTGCAGGATCGCGATGGGAAAGGACTGCACCATGCCTTGGGTGTTGGGGGTAAAGTCGAAGCTATGCACCATGCGCGGTGGAATAAACACGACCGAACCCTGTGTCAGGGCAAAGCGGTCACCCTCGATATTTGCGGTGCCACCGCCCGACAGAATATACAACACCTGCGCGAGCCGAGCGTGGCGATGCGGCGCGATATGCCAAGCGTGATCCGGTGCGCGGTCCTTGATCCGTTCGCAATGCAGCACATCGGGAAACCCTTTCGTTTCACCAAAAAGCGCATAGCTGGGGATCGGGGAAAGCTTTGTCATGCACGAATAGTACCAGCAAATGCAGTCGCGATCCATTCATCCTGCACGTTTCGTACAATAGGTTAATTCGACAGTCGGGCAGGGAAACCTAAAATGAAAACTCAAGTCGTCATTATCGGTGGTGGACCATCTGGTCTGTTGTTGTCGCAACTGCTGAATAATGCAGGTGTCAGCACTGTCGTTCTTGAACGGACCACCCGCGACCATGTTCTGTCTCGAATCCGCGCCGGTGTGTTGGAAGACGGCACGACGAACCTGCTGCGCCACGCCGGTGTGGGCGCGCGGATGGACCAGCAGGGCTTGGCGCATCAGGGCTGCTATCTGACCGACAACGATCTGATGGTGCATATCGATTTCCAAAAGCTGATCGGGAAACAGGTCATGGTCTATGGCCAGACCGAAGTCACCCGCGATCTATACGAGGCTCAGGACAGAATGGGTGCGACGATCATCCACGAGATCGAGGACGTGGTCATTGCCGGCGCAGACACCAACGCGCCCACGGTGTCCTTTCTCAAGGATGGTCAACACCAAGAGATTACCTGCACCTACGTCGCAGGCTGTGACGGATTCCACGGTGTCAGCCGCAAGACGATCCCTGCCGCCAAACGCAAGGAATTCGAACGGGTCTACCCCTTTGGCTGGCTGGGGGTTCTGTCGCGTACGAAACCGGTGAATGACGAATTGATCTATGCCAGCTCCGAACACGGCTTCGCCCTTGCCTCTATGCGCAGCGAAAGTCTGAGCCGGTATTACATTCAGGTGTCCTCCTCAGAGAACGTCGCAGACTGGAGCGATGACCGTTTTTGGAAGGCGCTGAAGCAACGGCTGCCTCAGTCCGTGGCCAGCGCATTGATCACCGGTCCGTCGATCGAAAAATCCATCGCGCCGCTGCGGTCGTTTGTGAGCGAGCCGTTGCGGTGGGGCAATCTGTTTCTGGTGGGCGACGCTGCGCATATCGTCCCCCCGACCGGCGCCAAGGGGCTGAACCTTGCGGTGTCGGATGTGTTCTATTTGCACGACGCGTTGATCGCCGCGCTCAAGCGAGGGGATAAGCGCGGTATTGATGGCTATTCGGCACATGCGCTGGCGCGGATATGGAAGGCGATGCGGTTCAGCTGGCAGATGACGACCATGCTGCACCAGTTCGAGGGCGAAGACAGCTTTGCACCACAGATGCGTCGGGCGTCGCTTGCCCATCTGGCACAAAGCGAAACGGCGCGGCGGGATCTGGCCGAGAATTATACAGGGCTGCCGTTCTAAAAATCGCGGCCTAAGATCGACCTGCGATACGAAAACGGCCCGCCCTCTGACGCATGATCAGGGGGCGGGCCGCGTCTTTGTTTTCGGTGCAGCTGCGTTTAGCCGCGGATCATCACTTTACCAGAGCGACCCGGTGTCAGCGACGCTTTCAGTGCGCCAGACAGATCGTCCAACCCGAACTGCCCGCCATCTTCCAGCACCAGCTCGCCTTTGGCGACCAGCGTCACCAGCTCTGTGATCAGGCGCTTGCGCTCTTCGGGGTCCATCTCACCGCTCACGCGGGAACCCCAGAAGCCTTTTACCGTGATGTGCTTCATGATCAGCGCACCCGAATTCAGCGGCATCGGCGCACCGGTGGCTGTCCCGAAAACGACAAGCTCGCCGTCCAGTCCCAGCAAATCGACCAGAACGGCAGAGATGTCACCACCGACAGAGTCGATTGCAGATGCGGCCCCCTTTTCACCGATGATCGCGCGGGCTTTGTCCTGCCAGCCGTCTTCGGAGGTCGACAGTACATTGTCGATGCCCAGATCGGTGAGCTCTTTCACCGCCTCTTCGCGGCGAACGAGGTTCAGCAGGTTGATGCCGCGGCTTTTGGCGAGTGTGGTCATGATCTTGCCCACGGCTCCGTTCGCAGCGGTCTGGACGATCCAGTCGCCCTTCTTTGCCTTCAGCGTTTCCAGCAAGGAAATCGCGCTGAACGGCATGGCGATCAACTGCGCACCGGCGACATCAGAGATCGCGTCGGGCAGGGGAAGAACGCCAGTGGCGGGGGCAACAAAGTAGTCAGCCCATGTGCCATGCACGCCCGCAATCGACACGCGCTGGCCGATCATTGCCTCATCCACGCCCTCGCCAACGGCCTCTACCGTGCCAAGCGCTTCGCTCCCGCCAATCGCACCGGGAAGCTCGGGTTTGTAGCCGTAGTTGCCGCGGATCGTCCACAGATCGTGGTTGTGGATCGGGGACAGGGTCATCTTGACCAGAACCTCGCCCGCGCCTGCGGTGGGGGTGTCGACTTGGGTGCTTTCAATGACGTCGATGGGTTCGCCAAAGCTGTTGTGGACTGCTGCTTTCATAGGGGTCTCGCTTTCTTGTGTTTATCGTATGGCTAGAAAATCGGTGGTTTCTGACAAAGCCTGCTGTAGCGGGATTTGATCCTGCGAGAGTTTTGACAGGATCGCGGCCCCTAGGAATTTGGCATAAAGCATCTGCGCGGTCGCACGCGGATCACTGATCGGCGGGACGGAGCCGTCTTTCGCTCCGGCAACCAACAGGTCCGCAATACGGGTCACAAGTTCTGCCACGCCGTCATTCAGAATACGGCGCATGTCATCTGACAAATCGGCGACCTCGGCACCCAATTTGACCACAAGGCACTGGTTGGCGATCCCTTCGAAGTGCGCATGCGCCAGCCATGCTGACCAAAAGGCCGTAAGCTTGTCATGCGCAGACCCCGCCCCGCAGCACAGCGTATCGATGCGCGCCAGATAGTCGGCGACATAATCATGCAATAGCGCCTGACCAAAGCCGTCCTTGGACGGAAAGTAGTAATAGAACGACCCCTTGGGAACGTCGCTTTCCTTGAGGATGCGCGCCAGCCCGACGGCGCCGAACCCGTGCTTGCTGATGAGCGATCGTCCGGCGGTCAGGATCTTCTGCCGCGTTTGATCTGATTTCTTTTGCTCTGTCATAGTAGGGAGATAGGTGCTATTAGACCGGTCGTCTAGTGCAGGGGGAAAATATCTTTGTCAGCGTCGAACCGCGCTAAAGATGCGCAGCACATGTAACGCCTCGCGGACGCGCGTCAGTCAGCCCCGAAGGGTGCGAAACGTTTATGCTGGATATTTGGTAGGTGTAATGGTGGAGCCTAGCGGGATCGAACCGCTGACCTCCTGCATGCCATGCAGGCGCTCTCCCAGCTGAGCTAAGGCCCCATCGTGGATCAGGGATCCGGGAAGTGTATCAACCGTGTAAGGCCGATGCGCCGCTGAATAGGCGGTCGCGAGGGCGGGATCAAGAGGAAAATCTATCCCGCCATCGCAAAATTCAATTAATCTTCGTCTTCGGAGGCAACGTCCGCGATTTCTTCGAGAGGAACAGTATCCTCATCGTCGTCATCATCGTCCAGAATGTCGTCGTCCAGATCTACGTCTACGTCGTCATCATCCACCAGCGACTCTTCATCATCAGAGTTGCCTTTCTTGGATTTGGCTGTGACGGCGTCTTCTCTATCGGCGGCGATCATGCGGGATTTGGAGTTATCTACCTCGACCACTTCGCCGGAGTATGGGCTGATGATCGGATCTTTGTTCAGGTCGTAGAACCGTTTGCCCGTTGTGGGGCACAGGCGCTTGGTTCCCCATTCTTCATTGGGCATCGAAGACCCCTTTTTGAAAGTGTTGTTGCGTATAGATGATTCAGGCCAAGTGCCATATGAGATAGGCACTGTCAAAGGCAATCGCCACCCCATCGCGACCCGGAACCCTGAAATGCCTGATCCTGTCCTGCCCGGAAACCCACCTATCCCGCTGATCCTGCGCCGCTCTGCGCGGGCGCGGCGCATATCGCTGCGGATATCGCAGCTGGACGGGCGGGTGACCCTGACCATGCCAAAACGTCTGAAAGAGGCCGAGGGAATCGCCTTTGCACGCGAGAAAGAGGCGTGGATTCGGCAGCATCTCGACGCGCGCAGCGAGGATGTGGTGGTGGGCATCGGGGCAGAATTTCCTTTGGGCGGGCGGATGCTTCGAGTCGAGGCAGGGCAGGGCAGGCGGGTGGTTCTGGGGAGCGATACGATCTGTGTCCCCGGTCCGGCGGATCGCGTGCCCGTGCGGCTGGCTGCCCATCTAAAGGAGCTTGCGCGCGACCGGCTGACGGGGGCCTGTGACGACTATAGCGCGTTGCTGGGGCGTCCTTATGCCAAGCTGACGCTGCGCGATACGCGGTCGCGGTGGGGGTCCTGCACCTCTGACGGGGGGCTGATGTTTTCGTGGCGGTTGATCCTGACCCCGCCCGACGTGCTGGACTATGTCGCCGCCCACGAGGTCGCACATCTGGCGCAGATGAACCACTCTCCGGCCTTCTGGGCCGAGGTCGAACGGATTTACGGACCCTATCAAGAGGCGCGTGGCTGGTTGCGCAGGCATGGCAGCGACCTGCACCGGTTCAAGTTTACCGCGTAGCGCAGCGCCTCGGTGTGTTTACCACATTGACGCACCGGCGATTTGTGATCACAACGGCGATATGAACCTGAACCCTCGTCCTCTTGATGCGCATCCATTGGCGCATGACCGCGTGTACCGGCAGTTGCGGACCCGTATCATGTACGGGGATCTGCCACCGGGACAGGCTTTGACCCTGCGGGGAATCGGCAAGGAATACGAGGTGTCGATGACCCCTGCGCGCGAAGCCGTCCGGCGGCTGGCGGCAGAGGGGGCGCTGACCATGTCCGCGTCGGGCCGGATTTCCACACCCGAGCTGAGCAACGAACGCATCGAGGAACTGGCCGCGCTACGTGCGCTGATCGAGGTAGAGCTCGCCAGTCGTGCCTTGCCCCGTGCCCACCTTGCGTTGATTGACCGGATGCAGGCGATCAACAATGCTATTTCCGACGCGGTGAACAATCGCGACGCCGTGAATTATATCCGTATGAACCTCGAATTTCACCGCACGTTGTATCTGCGGGCGCAGGCACCCGCGATGCTCGCGATGGCAGAGACCGTCTGGTTGCAGATGGGCCCGACGATGCGCGCGCTCTATGGCCGGCTGCGACGGACAGAGCCGCCGCATTTTCACAAGCTGATTATCGCAGCCCTGCGCGCCGGGGATGAACCCGGTTTGCGTCTGGCGGTGCGTACGGATGTGACGCAAGGCTTGCGGATGCTGGTGTCGTAAGGCCCTGCGGGGCGGCGTAGAGTTACGCCGCCAGTCCCTTGGCCCCGAGGCCGAGGAACTTTTGGCGGCGATCCGCGACCAGTGCCTTGGCGTCTTTGCCTGACAGGTCATCCAGCATCGCGGTAATCGCGCTGCGTACCGATGCGATGGCGGCTTCGGGGTCACGATGCGCGCCGCCACGGGGTTCGGGGATGATGCGATCGTTCACGCCGAGCTGTTTCAAATCTTGCGCTGTCAGGCGCAACGCTTCGGCGGCTTCGCGCATCTTTTCGGCGTCTTTCCAAAGGATCGACGCGCAGCCCTCGGGCGAGATCACGGAATAGACGGAATGTTCCAGCATGGCGACACGGTTCGCCGTGGCAAAGGCCACAGCCCCGCCCGATCCGCCTTCGCCGATAATGACCGACACGAGCGGCACGCCGACTTGCAAACATTTTTCGGTCGCACGGGCGATGGCTTCGGACTGGCCGCGCTCTTCGGCACCTTTGCCGGGATAGGCACCGGGGGTGTCGACCAGCGTGATCACGGGCAGGCCGAATTTATCCGCCAGCTCCATCAGGCGCACGGCCTTGCGGTAGCCTTCGGGGCGGGCCATGCCGAAATTGCGTTCGATGCGGGATTTGGTGTCGTTGCCCTTTTCGTGGCCGATCACAACGACAGGTGTATCATTGAACCGCGCCAGACCGCCCATGACAGCCAGATCATCGGCAAAGTTCCGGTCGCCCGCCAGCGGCGTGAATTCGGTGAACAGGGCTTCGATGTAGTCTTTGCAGTGGGGGCGGTCGGGGTGACGTGCCACCTGACATTTGCGCCACGGCGTCAACGACTTGTACAGATCGTCCAGCATTTGATGGGCTTTTTCGTCCAACGTCTTGGCTTCGGCGCTGACGTCCATCCCTTCAGAGGTCCGCGCCAGTGCGCGCAGCTCTTCCGCTTTGCCTTCAACTTCGGCCAGTGGTTTTTCGAAATCCAGATACTGTGTCATCACCTGCTCCGCGCTTTGTTCAGGGCTATATGGCGTTGATTTGCGGTCTTTGCAACGTGACCTGTCAGCTGGCCGGCGAAAGGGCAGGCAACAGCGATGCCACAAGCAGCGCGGCCATGGTCACGTTAAACACCCGCAAACGTCGGGGATTCGTCAGAAAACGGGCCATCTGCCCGCCAAGAAGGGTCCAAAGCGTTACCGAAGGCAGCGCCATCACCGCCACGACAAGCGCCGTGATCACCAGCGGCAAAAAGCCGGCGGAAGGCACATAGATCGTGATGACGCTCAGCCCGAAAGCCCAGGCCTTGGGATTGACCCACTGGAACCCAGCGGCTTGTAGAAAGCTGAGCGGCTTGGCGTTCGGGTCGGCGGTTTGTACCGGCGCAGCGGTGGCGATCTTGAAGGCGAGGAAAGCCAGATAGATCAGGCTCAGCAGCTTGAGCACAGTATAAATGACGGGGAATGCGTCGAACACGCGGATCAACCCAAAGCCGACAAGCAGCAGCATGACCATAAAGCCAAGAGTGATCCCCAGCATATGCGGCACCGTGCGCGCAAAGCCGAAATTCGCCCCGGACGCCATCAGCATCAGGTTGTTCGGCCCCGGCGTGATAGAGGTGATGAGGGCGAAAAGCGCGAGTGCGGAAAGGACATCAATGGACATGCCGCCTTGATGCCCCAAGCCGCAGGGTATGCCAAGCCCGCTTCGCTACCGGGGGGCAACAGCGGCGCAGGAACAAGGCCCGCGCTGCTGTGTCGTATTGCGGGGTTAGCGCGAGGCGATCATCTCGGACTGGCGCACGATGACCTCGGCCTGTTTGATGCTGGCGATATCGACCAGACGACCTTTGTAGACGGTCGCACCTTCGCCGTTGGCCTTGGCTGTTTCCATCGCAGCCAGAATTTCACGGGCTTCGGCGACGGCTTCGTCCGAGGGGGTAAAAACCTCGTTGGCGACGGCGATTTGTTTGGGGTGGATGGCCCATTTGCCGACCATGCCCAAAGTTGCCGACCGGCGTGCCTGCGCGCGGTAGCCTTCGTCGTCCGAGAAATCACCGAATGGACCGTCGACCGGCAGCACACCGTGGGTCCGGCAGGCAGCGACAATGGCGGTCTGCGCCCAATGCCACGGATCGGACCAATGCTTTGTCCCGTCGTGCAGCATGTAATAGTTCTCTTGTGTGCCGCCGATGCCGGTCGTCTGCATCCCCATAGAGGCAGCAAAGTCGGCCGCGCCAAGGCTCATCGCTTGCAAGCGCGGGCTGGCAGCCGCAATTTCTTCGACATGGGCGATGCCCGCCGCCGATTCGATGATGACCTCGAACGAGATCTTCTTGCTTCGGCCCTTGGCGGCTTCAATCGCAGTAACCAGCGCGTCAACGGTATAGACGTCTGCCGCGCAACCCACTTTGGGGATCATGATCTGGTCCAGACGCTCGCCTGCTTGCTCCAGCAGGTCGACGACATCACGGTACCAGTAAGGTGTGTCGAGGCCGTTGATCCGTACGGACAACGTCTTGTCGCCCCAGTCTACGTCGCTGATCGCTTTGATGATATTGGCGCGGGCGCTGTCTTTGTCCGAGGGGGCAACGCTGTCTTCCAAATCCAGGTTGATGACATCTGCGTCAGAGCTTGCCATTTTCTCGAAGATTGCCGGGCGCGAACCCGGGCCGAACAATTGGCAGCGGTTGGGGCGTGCAGGGGCTGTGGGCTGGATGCGAAAGCTCATATGCGAACTCCTTGAGTAATAAAGTTACGACTTGATTGCCTTGGGTGGTATTAAATTGCGCTGCGCCCTGCAAGAGTGATCTCGCAGCTGCAGCATCGGACGCTAAATTTCTATGCACAATTCTTGCGCTGATGGGCGAATCTTTGCAAATATTCCGCGGTTTCTCTTGCGTCGGCCATTCATTTGCAACCTTATCGCGCCGAAAGGCTGCGAAACTGAGCCAAAGCCAAATTACAGGAGCATGTGATCATGATCAAAACACCATACCTTCTTTTCCTGGGCGACGCGCCAGATCATCTTGCTGCTAAAGTAGCGCAAGGCATCAAGGACTGGCGTCCCGATAATGCCGTCGGCCAATTGCGGCTGGACGGGTGTAAGGCGGATCTGGGCCTGACCGATATGACCCTAGCGCAGGCGAAAGAAGCGGGCGCAAAGACGTTAGTCATCGGTGTCGCAAACCGCGGTGGCACCATCAGCGCCACATGGCGCGCCGTGCTGGTCGAAGCGCTGGAGGCCGGCTTTGACCTGGCGTCCGGCCTGCACAACCTGCTGCGCAACGAACCAGAACTGGTTGCCGCCGCCGAGAAACACGGCCGCACCTTGCACGATGTGCGTATCCCGTCGGTGCAATATCCCATCGCGAACGGTGTCAAACGCAGCGGCAAGCGGGTGCTGGCGGTCGGCACCGATTGTTCTGTCGGCAAGATGTATACCGCGCTGGCATTGGACACGGCGATGAAGGAAAAGGGGCTGAAAAGCAGCTTCCGCGCCACAGGCCAGACCGGTATCCTGATCACCGGCGAAGGCGTGCCCTTGGACGCCGTGATCGCGGATTTCATGGCTGGTTCGATCGAGTATCTGACGCCTGACAATGATGACGACCACTGGGATATCATCGAAGGGCAGGGCAGCCTGTTCCACGTGTCCTATTCCGGCGTCACCATGGCGCTGATCCACGGCGGCCAACCCGATGCGCTGATCCTGTGCCACGAGCCAACCCGCAAGACCATGCGCGGTCTGCCCGACTATACGCTGCCCACGCTAGAAGAAGTGCGCGACGTGGCGCTGACGCTTGCACGGGTCGCCAATGCCGGATGTCAGGTGGTCGGCATCTCGATCAATACGCAGCATCTGTCGGAAGCAGAGGCAGACGCATATCTTGCCGAGGTTGAGCAACGCTTGGGCTTGCCAGCCGTGGACCCGTTCCGCCAAGGTGCCGCGAAACTGGCGGATGCTTTGGCAGCCCTCTGATCGGCCCTTCGGGGAGAGTTTAAGTGGCAAAATGAAGGAGCGGATATGCGTATCGAGGTAAGCCGGGATGTGTTCCGGCTGGCGCAGGTCTTTACGATTTCGCGCGGGTCGCGGACCGAGGCGCAGGTGCTAACGGTTCGGATTACCGAAGGCGGCGTGACGGGGTGGGGCGAGTGTGTGCCCTACGCCCGTTATGGAGAGACGTTGGAATCGGTCACGGCAGAGATTGAAGCGTTAAGCGGGTCCCTGACCCGCGAGGCGCTGTACGATCTGCTGCCCGCCGGGGCCGCGCGCAATGCGGTGGACTGTGCCTTGTGGGATTTACAGGCCAAGCAGGCAGGCAAACGTGTGTGGGAACTGGCGGGTTTGGCCCAGCCGGGGCCCGAGGTCACGGCCTTTACCCTGTCGTTGGATAGCCCCGAAAAAATGCGCGAACAGGCTGCATTGCATGCGCATCGTCCGTTGTTGAAGATCAAGCTTGGTACGCCGGACGATATGCCTCGCCTTGAGGCCGTGCGCGCCGGTGCCCCCGATGCGCAGATCATCATCGATGCGAATGAGGGCTGGTCGGCAGAGGTTTATGCGGATCTGGCGCCGCATCTGGTACGGCTTGGAGTGTCATTGGTGGAGCAGCCTTTGCCTGCAGGCGATGATGATGCGCTGGTCGGGATGGATCGTCCTGTGCCGGTCTGTGCGGATGAAAGCTGTCATGACCGTGCGAGCCTCGCTGCGCTCAAGGGTAAATACGATGTGGTCAATATCAAGCTGGACAAGACCGGCGGCCTGACAGAGGCGCTGGCGCTGCGCGATGCCGCTGTCGCGCAGGGCTTTGAGGTGATGGTTGGCTGCATGGTCGGGTCTTCGCTGGCAATGGCACCGGCGACCTTGGTGGCGCAGGGGGCCAAGGTGGTGGACCTTGACGGCCCGCTGCTTCTGGCCGAAGACCGCGAGGACGCTTTGACATTTGACGCCGCCGGGGTGCATCCGCCTGCGGCCAAGCTTTGGGGATAAGACATGCGGACTGTATATGTGAACGGCGAATACCTGCCCGAGACCGAAGCCAAGGTTTCGATCTTTGATCGCGGGTTTCTGATGGCGGACGGGGTCTATGAGGTCACCAGCGTGCTGGACGGCAAGCTGATCGACTTTGACGGCCACGCCATCCGGCTGAGCCGGTCGCTGAATGAATTGCAGATGCGCAACACGATCTCGAAAGAGGATCTGTTGGAGGTGCATCGCGAGCTGGTCCGTGTGAACGAGATCGACGAGGGGCTGATCTATTTGCAGATCACGCGCGGGTCGGACGGGGACCGCGACTTTGCCTTCCCCGATCCCGACACAACCGAGCCTACGATCGTGTTGTTCACCCAATCCAAGCCCGGTATGGCCGACAGCCCCGCCGCCAAGAAGGGGGCCAAGGTCATCAGCATCGAGGACATCCGCTGGGGCCGCCGCGACATCAAGACGGTGCAACTTTTGTACCCGTCGATGGGCAAAATGATGGCCAAGAAAGCGGGCTGTGACGATGCGTGGATGGTCGAGGACGGGTTTGTCACCGAAGGCACCAGCAACAACGCCTATATCGTCATGGGCAACAAGATCATCACCCGCGCGCTGAGCAACGAGATTTTGCACGGCATCACCCGCGCCGCAGTCCTGCGGTTCGCAAAAGAAGCGCAGATGGTGGTGGAAGAACGTAACTTTACCATCCACGAAGCGCAGCAGGCGGATGAGGCGTTCACCACATCAGCCAGCGCCTTTGTCATGCCCGTGGTCGAGATCGACGGCGTGGCTTTAGGTGATGGTACACCGGGCCGGGTCGCGCCGCGTCTACGCGAAATCTATCTGGAAGAAATGCGCAAGGCGGCGGTGTAACCCGCCTTGCCAAGGGGCTGGCCGCGTGCGGTCAGCCCTTTTCCACGTTCTGTTCAAACGCAACTTTGAACGCTTCTTTCTGCGTGTCTTTCGCGTCGGTCTGATAGCCGGCTTTCCATGCGTCCATGGTCATGCCGTAGAACAATTCACGCGCTTCTTCTTTGCCCATGTCGATGCCGCGTTCGTTCGCGGCCTCTTGGTACCAGCGCGACAGGCAATTGCGGCAAAATCCGGCCAAATTCATTATGTCGATATTCTGAACATCCGTGCGGTCCTGCATCAGATGTTGTTGCAGCCGGCGGAACGCCGCAGCCTGCAGTTCGATTTCCTGTTGTGTAGGCATTATGCTCTCCTCGGTGTGGGTGCCGTAAAGCTATGGGTTGGTCGGGGCGGGTTCAAGGCGGGTGCCTGTCTGCGTGTCTTGCGGTGTGCTTGCAATCGTCATGGTGCTGTCACATTGACGTGCGCATAGACGGAATGGGCGAGCTTCGCTAAATGTTAACGCTAACTTATTTGCTATCCACTCTGATCGCTGCGCGTGTTAAACCAAGGTAATCAGAGCGCGGGGGCTGCCAAAGCCCACAGATGAAAAGGGACGTCACCAGTATGAAACGCACGCGAAATGTCAAAATAGTTGCCACCTTGGGTCCGGCTTCGGATACCCACGAGACGATCTCGGCGTTGTTTCAAGCGGGCGCGGATGTGTTCCGGTTGAACATGAGCCACGGCAGCCATGATGAGATCAGGATCAAGCACAAGATCATCCGCCAGATCGAAGAGGAAACGGGTTCCACGATCGGTATCCTTGCGGATCTTCAGGGGCCGAAGTTGCGTGTGGGTGTCTTCGCTGGTGACAGCGAACTGCTGGTCGAGGGTGCGTCGTTCCGGCTTGATCTGGACGAGGCAGAGGGCAACGCCCGCCGCGTGTGCCTGCCGCACCCAGAGATTTTTCAAGCGCTCGAACCGGGTGCGTCGCTGTTGGTCAATGATGGTAAGATCCGTTTGAAGGTTAAGGAATGCGGGCCCGATTTCGCGGAGTGCGAAGTGATGATCGGCGGCGTGATCTCTAACCGCAAGGGCGTGAACGTGCCTGACGTGGTTCTGCCGCTTGCCGCCCTGTCTGAAAAGGACCGTGCGGATCTGGAATTTGTTTGCGATCTGGGGGTCGACTGGCTGGCGTTGAGCTTTGTGCAGCGTCCCGAAGATGTGACCGAGGCGCGCGAACTGGCCAAGGGCCGTGCCGCACTGCTGAGCAAGATTGAAAAGCCGTCGGCGGTGGACCGGTTCGAGGATATCCTTGCTGTCAGTGACGGGATCATGGTGGCGCGCGGTGATCTGGGGGTTGAGCTGCCGGTGCAGAATGTGCCGCCGATCCAGAAACGACTGGTGCGCAAGTGCCGCGCGGCGGCCAAGCCGGTGATCGTGGCGACGCAGATGCTGGAATCGATGATCGAAAGCCCGGTCCCCACACGGGCCGAGGTGTCGGACGTGGCGACCGCGATCTATGAAGGCGCGGATGCCGTGATGTTGTCGGCGGAATCTGCTGCCGGTGCCTATCCGGTCGAGGCAGTGCGCACGATGGACAACGTCGCCACCGAGGTAGAGCAGGACCCGACCTATACCCAGATCATCGAATCGTCACGCAAGGTAGACCGCATGACGGTGGCGGACGGTATCGTTGCCGCTGCCCGCGAGATTGCGGAAACCGCGAACATCAAGGCGATCTGCTGCTTCACGCAAAGCGGCACCACGGCGTTGCTGACAGCGCGCGAACGGCCACGGGTGCCGATCATTGCGCTGACGCCATTGGTCAGGACCGCACGTCGTCTGGCGCTAACCTGGGGCGTCAACTGCGTGCAGACCGGCACGCTGGAGCGGTTCAAGATGGCTGTGGTCAGCGCTGCACGGGTCGCCCGTGACGAAGGCTATGCCGGACCGAAGACATGATCGTGGTCACTGCAGGCGTACCCTTTAACGTCGAGGGCAGCACCAATATCCTGCGCGTCGCTCCTTGCGACGAACGATTGATTTTTAATACCGATCCGGAATAACCTCTGATCAGCTAATAAAAATATATCGAGCAGGGGCAAAGACTATGGATACTGATCTGATTTTGGTGATTGGTCTTGCCCTTGCAGTTCTATCGATCCCGTCTGTGGTGTCGGCCTTTTCCGATAGCCGTGCGCCGCGGGCGTCGGCGTTGACGGTTCTGATCGCGGGCGGGATGATCGTCTATGCGATTAACACCCATCCGGGTGGCTATGCGCTGGAAGATATCCCCAACTCCGTCCTGCATGTCGTTGCGCGCTATAAGTTCTGGTAACCTCCCGCGTTTCGCGCTTTTGCCCTTGCTTTGAGGGGCGGTCCCTCCTATACGCCAGCTTCGTTCCGCGCGTCCGGCCTTCGTGGCATGCCGAGTCGCGCACTTACCGAACTCAAGTTAAGGAGACGGAAATGCCCAAGATGAAGACGAAATCGAGTGCAAAAAAGCGCTTTAAGATCTCGGCGACCGGCAAGGTCATCGGCGGTCAGGCTGGCAAACAGCATGGTATGATCAAACGGTCTAAGAAATTTATCCGTGACGCGCGTGGGACAACAGCTTTGTCTGCTCCCGACGCCAAGATCATCAAGGGCTTTATGCCCTACGACCGCTAAGATAGGAGAGCCGATATGTCCCGTACAAAAGGTGGTGTGGTCACCCACGCCCGTCACAAAAAGGTAATCAAGGCAGCCAAAGGTTACTACGGCCGTCGCAAGAACACCTTTAAGGTCGCCCGTCAGGCGGTCGACAAAGCCAACCAATACGCCACGCGCGACCGTAAGAACCGCAAGCGGAACTTCCGCGCATTGTGGATCCAGCGGATCAACGCCGCTGTGCGCAGCCACGACGAAGCACTGACATACAGCCGCTTCATCAACGGTCTGTCCTTGGCTGGTATCGAAGTGGACCGGAAGGTTCTGTCCGACCTGGCAGTCAACGAGCCCGAAGCATTCGGTGCCATCGTAAAGCAAGCACAAGACGCACTGGCCGCATAAGCGCCCTTTGACGATCCAGAGTTTTAGAATGCCGCCCTGACACCGGGGCGGCGTTTTTCGTTTAAGCGGGGTCTTGCGCCGTCAGGGGCTTTTGAAAGGCAACGACAGCCGCCCCCATCAGCAGGATCGCAGCTGCGACCAGCAGGCTCGATCCGATGTTGCCGGTCAGATCCCCCAAGGCACCGGCGGCAAAAGGGCCTGCGGTCTGCGCAACGGCAAAGACAACGGTGAACAGGCTCATGGCGGCGGCCCAGCTTTCTGCGGGCAGGTTCTGGCGGATAAAGCTGGTGATCGCGCTTGGGGCCATGAAAACGCACAGCCCGAAGACGATAGCCGAAATCACAACGGCCCCGCCTGCGGGCAAGACCAGCGGCAGCGCCGACCCGATTGCGATACCGGTCAGGATCATCGCCAAGGGCTTGCCGGAGGCGTGCTGCGCCAACACTCCGCGCCACACAAAAGGCGAGGCGATCAGGGCCACCCCCATGATGATCCACACAGCCGAGATCAGCAGCGCTGGCGCCTGCTGGTCGGTCATCCATGCCGACAGGAATGTCAGATACACGATATACCCCATAGCAAAGCCGATATAGCCTGCCAGCTCTTTCCAGATCAGGCGTAGCTTGATGCCGCCCGCTGCCGTGTTGCGTTGCGCAGGGACCGACAGCCGCGCCGCGGCCCATAGGGACAGGGGCAGGCAGGCCACGCTGATTGCGCCGATGATATACCAGCCATAGCGCCATGATCCGGTGCCCCAGACTTCTATCATCAGGGGCAGGGACGCCCCCGCCAGCATGATCCCGATGCCGCCCCCCGCGCCGAACAGGATCGCAATCGCCAGCGCATTGCGCCGGGCATCGCCGGGAAACAGCCGCGCGGTCAGCACGCCAGCGGTAGAGAATGACATCGCCCCGAACACGCCTGCCGCGAACCGCCAGAAGGTTTGCCAGCCCATTGTCGCCTCGTATCCCGTGGCCAGCAGGGTCAGCGTGGTCGCGACCATACCAAAACTGAACAGCCGCGCCGGCGCGATGCGCCCGATCAGCAGCAACGTCAGCACCGCGCCAATGATATAGCCAAGCGCATTCGCCGTGTTCAGCCAGCCCGCTTGCGCATAGGTCCAGTCCAGCTCGGTCTTCATCGCGGGCAGGATTAGCCCGTAGGCAAAGCGTGCAAACCCGTTGGTGACGGTCACCCCGAGCGTCAGTCCCAGAAGCGCCAGCCAAGGCCGTGTGACGGGTCGGGGAAGCGTCAGGTTACCTATGGGGGGTGAAGTCTCTGCCACGCTCTGCTCCCTTTTGGTGGTTTGCCGCACTATGTGCCCGCAGTTTCGGCATCACAAGACCCGCATCAGATAGCCCTGCCGCTTGTATTCGGGCCCAATTCTGCTAGCACCAGCCCGAGCAAAAGACATGAGGCCGATATGGACGACCTGAAAGCGAAATATCTGGGCCAGATCGCTGGTGCCGCCGACGAAGCCGCGTTGGAGGACATCCGTCTGACCGCGGTGGGTAAAAAGGGCGAAGTCGCCCTGAAGATGCGCGAGTTGGGCCGCATGACGCCCGAAGAACGCCAGACGGTCGGGCCAGCGCTAAATGCGCTCAAGGACGAGATCACATCGGCCATCGCCGCCAAGAAAGCCGCTTTGGGCGATGCCGCACTTGATGAACGCCTGCGCAGTGAATGGCTGGACGTCACACTGCCCACGCGCGCGACGCGGCAGGGCACGATTCACCCCGTCAGCCAAGTGACCGAAGAAGTGACCGCGATCTTTGCCGAGCTGGGTTTTTCCGTCGCCGAAGGGCCGCGCATCGACACCGATTGGTATAACTTCGACGCGTTGAACATCCCCGGCCACCACCCTGCGCGTGCCGAGATGGATACGTTTTATATGGCGCGTGCGAGGGCGACGACCGTCCGCCCCACGTGCTGCGCACCCACACCAGCCCCGTGCAAATCCGCACGATGGAAGCCGAAGGCGCGCCCTTGCGCATCATCTGCCCCGGTGGCGTGTACCGTGCCGACTATGACCAGACCCACACACCGATGTTCCATCAGGTCGAAGGTCTGGCGATCGACAAAGACATCTCTATGGCGAACCTGAAATGGACGCTCGAGGAATTCTTTAGCGCGTTCTTCGAGGTCGAGGGTATCAAAACCCGCTTCCGCGCCTCGCACTTCCCCTTCACCGAACCTTCGGCAGAGGTCGACATCCAGTGTTCCTGGGTCGACGGCCAGCTGCGCATCGGCGAAGGCGACGGCTGGATGGAGGTGCTGGGCTCCGGCATGGTCCACCCCAAGGTGCTGCAAGCGGGCGGGATCGACCCGAACGAATGGCAGGGCTTTGCCTTTGGCATGGGCATCGACCGCATCGCGATGCTGAAATACGGCATCCCCGATCTGCGCGCGTTCTTTGATTCAGACCTGCGCTGGCTGCGGCATTACGGGTTTGCGAGCTTGGACCAGCCGACGCTGCATGGTGGTTTGAGTAGGTAGATGTGGTGGACGTTGGCAGCGGCATTGGTTGCCGCAGGAACTGCTTTACTAATCGCCTTTGTTGCATACCCTTATCAAAAGAAGAAAGACCGGAAGCTCAAAGAGCATAGTGAAAAGCTAGCTGCATATCAGCGCTTTGTTTTTGCTGTCACCTCCCACCACTCTTTGCTTGCAAGTAGTCTATATGAGGGGGAAGACCGCGGAATAATTGCGGCTTATCCAAACGTGGTTGCTGCAAGCTATGAGGTAATTTTTTACGGACCGCCGGGTGTTATCTCCGCATGCCAAAAATACCTCGAAACCTTGTTGGAATACCAAAACTACGTGTTGGGTGCGCTGGGGTCTGAGAAACATGCTCGTGCTAGCAAAGAGCATCCGAAGGGGCGCGAAGCATTCATACCATCATCACAAAGAGCAAGAAGATTCGCCATTTTGGCTATCCGAAAAGACATTGCTGATGAAACTGATGAGGCGGCTCAAGTTGCAATAAATGCTTTTTTCACAATGACACCCGTGGAAGAAGAAACAGCATAAAATGCTACGGGTTTTATTCGAGGAGAGTTTGAAAGCCGTCGCTTACTTAGCAGAAGTAATTATGCATAGCTATCAACGCCCACAGATCAATTAAGGCATAGCTTTAGTTGGCCCAATAATACAATCCATCTCGGTTTTTGCGGGATACAGAACTAAATAAGATTAAAATTCGCTGTAAGGTACGCCGGTGAAATACCTCTCGCTTCTGCTCTGTTTGTGTCTGCTCCTCGCCTCGCCCACCACCGCCCAGTCCCTCCCGCCCTGCGGCGGCGATACGGTCTGCAAGGTCGGTGACCGCAGCTACAGCATCCTGATGCCCGACGACTGGGACGGCGTGACGCCTTTGCCTGTTATGATGCATTTCCACGCTTTCCTGCGGCGTGGGCGTACCGTGATCAACCATCCGCGTATCGGGTCTGAAACAAAGCCGCGTGGCGTGATGCTGGTCGCCCCTTCGGCGCAGCATCGGGCGTGGCGGTTCTGGCAGGAAGATCCGGCGGATATCGACTTTGCCGACGCGGTGCTGGCGGATGTGGCCAAGCGCTTTCCGGTGGATCAAAGCCAGATTTACATCTCGGGGTTCAGTTTCGGGGCGGCGATGGCGTGGCGCTATGCCTGCGCGCGCGGCGACAGGATCGCGGGGCTGATGACCATGTCGGGGACCATCAAGCAGGCCAGCACCTGCGCCAACCCGCCGCGTCAGGTGCGCCATGTGCACGGGCTGAACGATCTGTGGATGAGCCTGCCACGCGGACCGGACCATGATGCCACCAACGTCGTCGCGCTGTGGCGCAAGGCGCTGCGCTGTGGCGCAGGGCGGCTGGACGGTGCGCTGACGCTGGCGCCGGGGGTCGAGTTCGCGCATTTCACGTGGGACACCTGCGCAGGCAATCGTAGCGTCACACTGGACATCCACACAGGCGGGCATTTCATCCCGACAGGATGGCTTGGCTACCAGCTGGACGGGTTGATGTCCAAAACACCGGGCTAGGCGCAAAACGCACCCGCACCGCATTGAAACCGCGCCGATTAAACGCTACGCCCTAGCGCAAGCATTGCATGAGGATCACCGCCATGAAATTCACACTGTCCTGGCTGAAGGAACATCTCGACACGACCGCGTCGATTGATGAAATCACCTATGCGTTGACCGATCTGGGTCTCGAGGTCGAAGGCGTCGAGGATCGCGGCGCAAAGCTGGCGGATTTTACGCTGGGCTACGTGCAGTCGGCTGAAAAGCACCCTGACGCGGATCGCTTGCAGATCTGTCAGGTGGATACCGACGAAGGCGTCCAGCAGATCATCTGCGGTGCACCGAACGCGCGTCAGGGCATCACCGTGGTCGTGGCGAAACCGGGCGTTTATGTGCCGGGCATCGATACAACAATTGGCGTTGGCAAAATCCGTGGCGTCGAAAGCTTTGGCATGATGGCCTCCGAGCGCGAGCTTGAACTGTCCGAAGAACATGACGGTATCATAGAGCTTCCCTCGGGCAACGTCGGCGACCGTTTCATCGACTGGCTGGCGGAAAATGACCCCGCCAAGGTCGACCCCGTGATCGAGATCGCGATTACCCCCAACCGCCCCGATGCTCTGGGAGTGCGCGGGATTGCCCGCGATCTGGCGGCCCGTGGTTTGGGCAAGCTGAAACAGCGCGATGTGGCCGCAGTAGAGGGGCAGTTCCCGTGCCCGATCACCGTGTCGATTGACGATGACACGCTGGATCAGTGTCCGGTGTTCTACGGCCGCGTGATCCGTGGCGTCAAAAACGGCCCGTCGCCCGTCTGGTTGCAGGACAAGCTGCGCGCCATCGGGCTGCGGCCGATCTCGTTCCTTGTCGATGTGACGAACTTCTTCACCTATGACCGCAACCGCCCGCTGCACGTGTTTGACGCCGATAAGGTCGCGGGCAACAGCCTGCGCATCCACCGCGCCAAGGGCGGCGAGACGCTGATGGGGCTGGACGACAAGGAATACACCTTCAGCGAAGGCATGACCTTGATTTCGGACGCCGAAAAGGTCGAAAGCATCGCGGGTGTAATGGGCGGCGCGGAAAGCGGCTGTTCCATGGACACGGTGAATGTGTTTGTCGAGGCGGCCTATTTTGATCCGGTCCGCACCGCCTACACAGGGCGCGCGCTCAAGATCAATTCCGATGCGCGCTACCGGTTCGAACGGGGCATCGACCCCGAATGGACGCCCTATGCCATCGAACATGCCACGCAGATGATTTTGGACATCGCGGGCGGCGAAGCGTCCGAGGTCGTGGTGGCCGGTAAGGTGCCAGACTTTTCCCGCGCCTATAAGCTGGACGCCGCCCGCGTGCAGTCGCTGGTGGGGATGACCATCTCGGAGAGCGAACAGCGCAAGACACTGACAGCGCTTGGCTTCCGGCTGGAAGGCGATATGGCCCATGTGCCAAGCTGGCGCCCCGATGTGCAAGGCGAAGCCGATCTGGTCGAGGAAGTCGCGCGGATTGCCTCGCTGACCAAGCTCGAAGGACGCCCCTTGCCGCGTTTGACCGCCGGCGTGCCCAAGCCTGTCCTGTCGCCCATGCAGCGCCGCGAGGCCATCGCGCGCCGTTCTTGCGCCGCGTTGGGCTATAACGAATGTGTGTCCTACAGCTTTATCGATCAGCCATCCGCCGCGCTGTTTGGTGGCGGCACCGATGACACCCGTCTGGAGAACCCGATCAGCACCGACATGAGCCACATGCGCCCGTCGCTGTTGCCCGCGTTGTTGCAAGCCGC
Organism: Sulfitobacter sp. M13; assembly: GCF_053474885.1. Taxonomy (NCBI): domain Bacteria; kingdom Pseudomonadati; phylum Pseudomonadota; class Alphaproteobacteria; order Rhodobacterales; family Roseobacteraceae; genus Sulfitobacter; species Sulfitobacter sp. M13. Next base: position 721,109 of record NZ_CM130281.1, read on the forward strand.
TGCCCGCAATCAGGCGCGTGGCTTCCCCGATATGGCCCTGTTCGAGGTCGGCCCTGTGTTCACCGGCGGAGAACCGGGCGACCAGCATTTGCAAATCAGCGGTCTTTTGATCGGTCGTACGGGCCCCAAAGACGTGCATGGGGCATCGCGCCCTGTCGATGTGTTCGACGTAAAGTCGGATATCGAGGCGGTGCTTGCCTCTATCGGTGCCCCGACCAAAGTGCAGATCAACCGCAACGGGTCCGACTGGTTCCATCCGGGCCGTCACGGTCAAATCTGCCTTGGCCCGAAAAAGGTGCTTGGTGTCTTTGGTGAAATTCACCCGCGGGTGCTGGCGGCGATGGATGTGAAAGGGCCTGCAATGGGCTTTACCATCTGGCCCGCCGAAGTGCCTTTGCCGCGCAAAGCGGGATCCACCCGTCCGGCGCTGAACGTCAGCGCGCTGCAAGCGGTTGAACGCGACTTTGCCTTTGTGGTGGACGCGGAGGTGGATGGGCTGACCTTGGTCAATGCGGCGATGGGGGCGGACAAGGCCCTGATCGACGATGTGCGCGTGTTTGATGAATTTATCGGCGGGACTTTGGGCGAGGGCAAAAAATCGCTCGCGCTGACCGTGCGGATGCAACCCAGCGACAAGACACTGAAAGACGCGGATATCGAAGCTGTGAGTGCCAAGGTGATCGACAAAGTCACCAAAGCCAGCGGCGGCGTGCTGCGCGGTTAAAGCGAACGGAGGCGGTATGACGTTGCATGTTTATCTATCGGGTGAAATCCACACCGACTGGCGCGATCAGATCATTGATGGCGCGGCGGAGCTGGATGTCGTGTTCACCGGCCCTGTCACCGACCACGCGGCCAGCGATGATTGCGGTGTGGCTATTCTGGGTGCCGAGGCGGACAAGTTCTGGCACGACCGCAAGGGTGCTCAGCTGAACGCGATCCGCACCCGCAAGGGCATCGAAGAGGCGGATGTCGTCGTCGTCCGCTTTGGCGATCAGTACAAACAGTGGAACGCGGCGTTTGATGCGGGTTATGCGGCGGCTCTGGGGAAATCTTTGGTCATTCTGCATGGCGCTGATCATGCGCACGCGTTGAAGGAAGTCGACGCTGCAGCGATGGCAGTTGCCGACGACCCCGCGCAAGTCGTTCAAATCTTGCGCTATGTCCTGACGGGCAACCTACCCGTATAGCCAGACGCTGGCGCGGATTGCGCGGTTTTCGCCTCCATGCAGGGGAAAACTGTGCTTAGTCGACAAAAAGACCTCGCTCGTTTGAAAACCTGTGCTAACGCATCTGCAGTATGTCGTGCGACGTAACAGGCACGGCTTTTAATCTTGCGAGGGACGAATATGCTTCAAGAATTCAAGGATTTCATTGCCAAGGGCAATGTGATGGATCTGGCGGTGGGTATCATCATCGGTGCCGCATTCACGGCGATCGTGAGCTCGCTGGTCAGCGACCTTATCAACCCTGTCATCGGTCTGGTGCTTGGGGGCGTTGATTTCACCAGCATGTATGTCGTGCTGTCCGGCGATGTGCCCGCAGACTCCGGGCTGGATGCCGCCCGCGAAACCGGTGCTGCGATCTTTGCCTATGGCGCGTTCATCACCGCCTGCATCAACTTCCTGATTATCGCCTTTGTGGTCTTTATGCTGGTTAAATTTGTCAACCGGATCAAATCGTTGGCAGAACGCCCCGATGATGTGGCACCAGAGGTGGCAACCGGCCCGAGCCAGTTGGACGTGCTGCTGCAAATCCGCGACGAGCTTGCCAAAAAGTAAGTCCGGCTCAACTGTCGAAATCTAAAAGGCCCGCAGGTTCACTGCGGGCCTTTCCTTGTTGTCGCGATCGCTTAACCGGCGATGGCTTGATCGGCAGTGATCGCCTCTAGTCCAAGCGCTTCGGCCACGGCGGCATAGGTCAGCTGGCCCGCATGGACATTCAGCCCCGCCTTGAGGTGGGGATCGTCGGCGCAGGCTTGCTTCCAGCCTTTATCCGCAAGCGTCAGCATGAAGGGCATCGTGGCATTGCCAAGCGCGATGGTAGAGGTCCGCGCGACCGCGCCGGGCATGTTGGCAACGCAGTAATGCATGATGCCGTCGACCTCGTACACCGGATCTTGGTGCGTGGTCGCCTTTGATGTTTCAAAGCAGCCGCCTTGGTCAATGGCCACGTCCACCAGCGCTGCGCCGGGCTTAAGCTCGGACAGTTGCGCGCGGCTGATCAGTTTCGGTGCTGTGGCTCCGGGGATCAGGACGGCGCCGATGATCATGTCGGCCTCGCGCGCCAATTCGATGGTATTCCCCGCCGAGGCATAAGACGTGCTGAAAACGCCGCCATAGATATCATCCAGATAGCGCAGGCGCGGCAGGGACCGGTCAAGCACGGTCACATCCGCGCCCATGCCCGCTGCGATACGGGCCGCATGGGTGCCAACAACGCCACCGCCGATCACGACCACGCGGGCGGGGCCAACACCGGGCACGCCGCCCAGCAAGACGCCGCGCCCTCCATTGGCTTTTTGCAGCGTCCATGCCCCCACCTGCGGGGCCAGACGGCCCGCGACTTCGGACATCGGTGCCAGCAGGGGCAATCCGCCATTGCGGTCGGTAACGGTTTCATAGGCGATACACGTCGCACCAGAAGCCAGCAGATCTTTTGTCTGTTCGGGGTCAGGGGCGAGGTGTAGATAGGTGAACAGGATCTGCCCCTCGCGCAGCATCTTGCGTTCTGCCGCTTGGGGTTCCTTGACCTTGACGATCATGTCGGCGCTGGCGAATACCTCTTGTGCAGTGGCAAGGATTGTCGCGCCGGCATCGGTATATGCTGCGTCATCAAAGCCCGCGCCAACGCCGGCACCGGTTTCTATAACGACCTCATGTCCCTTGGTCACCGCCTCGTAGGCGGCGTTCGGCGTCATGCCGACGCGAAATTCCTGTGGTTTGATTTCTTTCGGGCAACCGATTTTCATACTGTTTGGCCTATTAAAAGGGTGAATGTGGTTTACGGTACGCCTCTGATTGCGCAATTAAGCACGGTTTACGCTGCGCTCTCCCTTGCTCTGTTCGAATAAAACGTTGTATTTGTGCCATTCCACGCGAAAGTATTGTGTAGCATGAACCTTGACGACATTGATCGCCGCATCCTGACCGCCTTGCAACGCAACGGGCGTATGTCAAATTCCGACCTGTCGGAAAAGGTACACCTGTCGGCCTCGGCCTGTCACAGGCGCGTGCAGCGGCTGGAAACCGACGGCTACATCCGCGATTATGTCGCCCTGCTGAATCCACGCAAAATGGGGGTGCCGACAACGGTGTTTGTCGAGATTACGCTACAGGGGCAGGCGGATGAGGTGCTGGACGCCTTTGAAAAAGCGGTCGCGCGTATTCCCGATGTGCTGGAATGTCATCTGATGGCAGGGGCGGCGGATTATCTGCTCAAGGTCGTGGCCGAGAACACCGAAGACTTCGCCCGTATCCATCGTCAACATTTGGCGCGGTTGCCGGGCGTCGGGCAGATGCAATCAAGCTTTGCGTTGCGCACCGTGTGCAACACCACGGCGCTGCCGGTCGGTTAACCCGCAGGCGGAAACAGCGCCATCCAGATGCCCACAAACATCGCGATTCCGCCGATGTTCACCCACGCGTGCCAGATCGCATAGCGAAAACGCATGGCACGGCGCACATAAAATCCGACACCGATGACGTAAGCCAAGGCACCCACTATGATGCTCCAGAGCGTCGCCAGCGGTACGCCTGTCAGGTCCGGCAAGGCGCCTAGGCCAACGGCACCAAGACCCAGGTATGACGCGGTAGACCATTTGCCCTGCACCTGCGGGTCGGTGATTTTTTTATACATCGCGATCAGGGCCAGCCCCCATGACACACAAAGCAATGTGATCGTCCATGTGGTGCCCGCCTGCACGAAGAACGGGGTAAAGGTACCTGCAATACTGGGGTAGATCGCGGCGTGGTCAATCCGGCGCATCAGCTTGCGGGCGTCATGCCACGGCGCGAAGTGATAGGCGCAGGACGCGAGGTTCGACACCAGCGCACACAGGACATAGACCGTCACTGCGACGGTCACGCCCGTGGTCAGTGACGTGGCGGTTTTCACCACCAGCGCGCCGCCCGCGCCCAGAATCAGTGCCAAGCCGACAAGGTGAACGATCAGATCAGCCCGCCGGTGTGTCGGGGCAACGCTGGGGTAGGTTGGCTGGGTCATGGTCTGTCCTGTGTCGTGGCCGTTCCGCGATAGGCGCAGTCGCGGGGCACTGTCCACCGTACCGGTACGTCACCACAAAGGCGAAGGCGGACAAAAGAAAACCCCCGGCACCTAAAGGTAACGGGGGTTCATATCCTTATGCGTCGCTTGGATGATTTACATCATGCCTTCGCGCTGCAATTTTTTCCGTGCCAATTTGCGGCTACGGCGGATCGCTTCGGCTTTCTCGCGTGCTTTTTTCTCGGAAGGCTTCTCGAAATGTTGCTTGAGCTTCATTTCACGAAACACACCCTCGCGCTGAAGTTTCTTCTTCAGGGCGCGCAGCGCTTGATCGACGTTATTATCGCGAACACTTACCTGCATGTGGTTTTCACCACCTTTCTAGTTTGAAGTTGCAAGGATTTGCAGGAGCTGGCCATATAGCAACTGAAACCTATATTGTCTAGAGCAAAGCCAATCACCTTGAGGAGGCCGCTATGACGAACACGTCCCAGACACCGAAAGAGCAACTGCTGGATGCTGCACTGATCCATGTCGCGTTTGACGGCTGGTCAGAGACAACGTTCAAGGCCGCTGTCCGCGACACAGGCATGGACCCGACCGTCGCCCGCGCCGTTTGTCCGCGTGGTGCCGTTGATCTGGCCGTTGCCTATCACAAACGCGGCGATCAGCAGATGATTGACCGCATGAAGTCCGAAGACATGAGCCAGATGAAGTTCTCGGCCAAGGTCGCCGCCATGGTCCGCTTCCGGCTTGAAGCTGCGACAGACAAGGAAGCGGTACGTCGTGGGACAACTCTGTTTGCCCTACCGCAATATGCACCCGAGGGGGCCAAATTGGTTTGGGGTACTGCCGACGCCATATGGAACGCATTGGGCGACACGTCCGAAGACGTGAACTGGTACACCAAACGCGCCACGCTGAGCGCGGTCTATTCCTCGACCGTGCTGTTCTGGCTGGGTGACACTAGCGAAGGCCATGCAGAGACATGGGCCTTCCTTGATCGCCGGATAGAAAACGTGATGCAGATCGAAAAGGTCAAGGCGCAGGTCAACAGTAGCCCCACGCTGAGCATGCTGATGGCGGGGCCCAACTGGTTGCTTTCCCACGTAAAAGCGCCCTCGCGCACGGCGCGCAGCGACCTGCCCGGCAGCTGGGGTGGGCCGCGCTCTTAGGCTGGCTTCACTCGTCAGGTCAGACCTGCTAGGTGCTGCGCGTCCGCACCCGGCGCGGGCGCGGCTAGTTGGTATTCACACACATGCAACCGTTTCTGATTGATCTCGATGACGTCACCTACACGCCTGACGGCGTCAATGTGCTGTGTGATGTGACACTGCGAGCCTCCGAGCGGCGGATAGGTATCGTGGGGCGCAACGGGTCGGGTAAGACATCTCTTGCGCGGGTGTTGGCGGGGCTGGTGGCACCGTCGTCGGGCAAGCTGCGGATCAACGGGGTGGATGTGGTCAAGGATCGCAAGGCCGCGCTGCGTCAGGTCGGTATCCTGTTCCAGAACCCCGATCACCAGATTATTTTTCCCACAGTCGAGGAAGAGATCAGCTTTGGTCTGACGCAGCTTAAGCAATCACCGAAAGAGGCGGCGCAGAAAACGGCAGATATCCTCGCCCGCTTTAACCGTAGCCATTGGGCCAAGGCGGCGATTCATCAGCTATCGCAGGGGCAGCGGCAACTTGTTTGTCTGATGTCGATCCTCGCCATGGAGCCGCGTTTGATCATCCTCGACGAACCGTTTGCGGGGCTCGATATCCCGACGATGCTGCATCTGACGCGGGTATTGCACGCGGTAGAGGCGCATCTGATTCACATCACCCATGATCCCGCGCATCTTGCCACCTATGACCGGATGGTCTGGATTGATCAGGGGCGGATTGTGCAGGACGGGACGGTGCCGGACGTGACCGACACCTTTGTGGCAAAGATGCATGATATCGGGGAAAGCGATGATTTCACTCACCTCACCGGTTGAGACTCGCGCCCACGGTTGGCCCGCGGGGGCCAAGCTGGCGGCGCTTTGTATCGCAACGATGGGGCTGTTCAGCCTGACCTATCCTGCGCTTCAGGCGGCGGCACTGGCGCTGACCCTGCTGCTTTACGCGTTGCCGGGGTGGCGCTTTTTCAAGGTCGGACTGTCGCGGCTGCGGGTGTTGTTGCCGTTCGTCGTGCTGATCATGGTATGGCACATCATCACCAACGACGTCATGGCGGGCGCGACAATTACCCTGCGGATGATGACGGCGGTGGCGCTGGCCAATCTGGTGACGATGACGACAAAGCTGGCGGAGATGGTGGCGGTGGTGACATGGTTGACCACACCGCTGCGCCGCCTGGGCATCCAAACCCGCGCCATCGAACTGGGCATCGCTCTGGTGATCCGCTTTACACCCGTGCTGGCACAAAAAGGTCAGTTGCTGGCGCAGTCTTGGCGCGCGCGGTCGACCAAACGGGTCGGCTGGCGGATGATCATTCCGTTTGCTGTGCTGGCAATTGATGACGCTGAACATGTGGCCGAGGCGCTGCGCGCCCGCGGTGGGTTGTGACGCGGAACACCGTGCCGGCCTGACGTCTGTCAGTTCGCATTGTATGCCGCGAAATCCGTGCCTATGGTGCGGCAACGCAGATTTACGGAGGAGACGTAGACAATGACAGACACAATGCGCGCGATAGAAATCACCAAAGCGGGTGGTCCCGAAGTGCTTCAGCCGACAGACCGGCCGATGCCGCAGCCAGCCCACGGGCAGGTTGTGATCAAGGTGGCGTATGCCGGTGTGAACCGCCCCGATGCGCTACAACGCGCTGGCATGTACGCACCGCCCCCCACCGCCAGCGATCTGCCGGGCCTTGAAGCGTCGGGCGAGGTGTTCGCGGTAGGCGAAGGCGTTAGCGGTCTGGCCGTGGGCGACAAGGTTTGCGCATTGCTGCCCGGTGGTGGCTATGCGGAATATGTCGCAACGCCCGCCGCCCATTGTCTGCCCGTGCCCAAAGGCATGAGCATGAAAGAAGCCGCCTGCCTGCCCGAAACCTTCTTTACGGTCTGGTCCAACGTGTTCATGCGCGGCGGTCTGAAAGCGGGCGAGCGTTTCTTGGTGCACGGCGGGTCGTCGGGCATCGGGACGACAGCGATCCAGCTGGCACGCGAATTCGGCGCACGGGTCTTCGCCACGGCGGGCACAGACAGCAAGTGTGACGCCTGTGCGAAACTGGGGGCCGAGGCCGCGATCAACTACCGCGACACGGATTTCGTTGACGTGCTGAAAGCCGAAGGCGGCGCGGATCTGATTCTCGATATGGTCGGTGGCGATTACATCCCGCGCAACCTTCAGGCGCTGGCCGAGGACGGTCGCCTTGTGCAGATCGCTTTCCTTAGCGGACCGAAGGTAGAGGTGAACTTTGCCACGCTGATGACACGCCGTCTGACGATGACAGGCAGCACCCTGCGTCCGCAAAGCGATTTGGCCAAGGCCAAGATCGCCGAAGAACTGCGCGAAAAGGTCTGGCCGCTGCTGGACGCGGGCAAGATATCTCCGGTGATGGACAGCGAATATGCCTTCGAGAACGCAAGCGAGGCCCACGCCCGCATGGAAACGAGCGGCCATATCGGCAAGATCGTGTTGAAAGTTGACGCCCACGCGTAACCGGCAAGCAATGAGATATAGCAAAGGGCGTTCTGATATCAGGGCGCCCTTTGTCGTTCAGGGGGCGTTACGCCGACAGGCGCGCTTCCCAAGCATCAAGGGTTTCGGCCCAGGCGGCAGGGACTTTGGTAACCTGGTCGCGGGCTTTCTGGACGTCGCCCAGTTTGCAGTCATTCTCTATTGTGGCAAGAAGGGCGTGCAGACGTTCTGCCCCGAACATCCCGCAAAGCCCGGCAAGGTCGTGGGTCTTGCGTTGCAATTCGTCACCGTCTTGGGCAGAGGCGAGCGGGGGCAACTGCCCCTCAATCCGTTGGCGCAGGTCGCCGATCCGGTCGGCAAGTTTCTCAGGTCCCAGAAGCTCGAATAATTCGTCAACCTGATGGCTGTTCAGCACCGGACGCAGCGGCGGGGTCTGTGCGTCATTCGGCGTTGATAGCGCCAAAGCGGCGGGCTGTACCAGTTCGCTAAGCGCGGTTTTCAGGGTCTGGGTGTTGATGGGCTTTTGCAAAAAGCCGGTCATGCCGCCGGCCGTAAAGGCGGCGCGTTCATTGGGCAGGGCATGGGCGGTGACGGCCATGATCGGGGTGTTGGCATTGGGGCCTTCGCCTTGCAAAATCACCTGTGTTGCCTGAATCCCGCTGATCCCCGGCATGGAAATATCCATCAAGATCGCGTCGAAACGGTGTTCTGCCGCGCGGTCGATCCCCTCTTGGCCGCTGTCGGCAAGCATGACCGTGTGACCCAGACGGGCCAGCATTGCCTTAAGCAGGTCGCGGTTGATTTCATTGTCATCGACAACAAGCAGGGTCATCGCTGGCATGTCTTCGCACTCAAGCGGCAGGGGGGCCACGGACAGCGGTGTTTCCGTTGCAGTGAATTTCGCCGGCAGCCGCACAATAAAACGCGCCCCTTTACCAACTTCCGAGACGCAGGTGATGGTGCCGCCCAGCCGGTGCACTAGGCGCCGCACGATGCCCAAGCCCAGCCCGGTGCCCCCTGTGCGCCGCTCGTACCGGCTGTCGAGCGATACGTAATCTTCAAAGATGCGTTTTAGGTCGTGGGGTGGGATACCGGGGCCATTATCGGCCACTTCGATGTGCAAAATCGGTGCTTCGGCCTCTTCCATGTCATAGGACGCGCTCAGCACAATGTCGTCGTCGGGGCTGAATTTGATCGCGTTGCTGATCAGGTTGGCCAGAATTTGCTGCACGGCACGCAGGTCGGTCAGGATCGGCGTATCCGTCAGCCCGTCTTGATCCAGATGCAGCCGCGTGTCCGAAGTTCGCGCCAGGGGCGTCATGGTGTTGATCATACCCGAGGTCAGCGCGACCATATCGCTGGCTTGCAATTCATGCGCGTTGGTCTCGGCTTCGCTGCGTTCGATCGCCAGCACGTCGTCGATATGGCCGAGCAGGATGTCACCGGATTTCAGCGCGGCCTCCACGTAGTTGCGCTGCTCTGCGTCCAGCCGGTCGTCATGCAGCAGGTGGATTGCAGACAGGATTCCGTTCAGCGGCGTGCGCATCTCGTGGCTCATCATCGCGAAAAAGCGGGATTTTTCCTGATAGGCATCCAGCGCTTCGTCGCGGGCGCGGATGATTTCCTGCTCTTTTTGGAGCTTGTCGGTGATGTCGCGGATGTAGGTCACAAAAACCGGTGCGTCGTTCGACCGTGCCAAGGACACGGACAGTTCGACAGGAAAAATCCGACCCTTGCCGTCGACCATCTTTGTTTCGTGACGGCCTGTTTCTGCCAGTCGCGTTTTACCCGTGGCGTTGAAATGCGCGATGTTGTCGCGCTGGCGGTTGCGCAATTCGGGCGGGACCAGCAGTTCGATATAGCTGCGCCCCAGCGCGTGATCGCGCGAGATGCTAAAGACTTCTTCGGCGGAGCCGTTGAAATCGATGATCTCGCCATCGACAGACAGAACCATCACCGCGTCAAGCGACGCCCGCAGCATGGTTTCAAGTTGCGAGTGATTGCGTTCGACCTCGCGCGAGGCGCGGTTCAGGGTGATGGTCTGGCGCGACAGCCGGAGGATCGCCCCCAGCAGCGCGATGGTCACTGTCACCACGATCACCAGAAGGATTTCGATGAGCTGGGCGATCTCCTTGCGCTCGGCCTCTGCGGCTTTGGCGGCAAAGGTGATAGAGGCGAGGCCGATATTGCGGGGCAGATTTTCTATGCTGCGCAGCGCGTCGGAGAGAGCCGAAAGGCCGGAAAAGAGCGTCGCGTCATCACCGTCAATCAGGGGTATCTGCGTATCCAGAACCGCCTGAATTTCCCGAATTTCGCGGGTCAGGTCGCCGCTTTGCTGCACGCGTTCAGCGACCTCGGTCCGGCTGTAGAAGATATCAAAACGTTTGCGCAGGTTGGCCAGATCGCTTTCGTCGCCCGAGCGCGCCGGTTCGACCGCGCCATTCAGTTTGAGGAAATCGATTTCAAGCTGCGAGAACACCCATTCGGCATGGTCCTGCTGCGCGCCGTCAAGCGCACGCACACGGTCCCAAACGTTGAACGCAAGATAGCCAGCCAGCAAGATGCCAACCATCAGCGCCAGGGCGAGAACGTATCTTACCCTGCTGCGCTGCGGGCCGTGGTGCATCAAATCGGCCATGGTGATCTTGCCTTGCGTTTATTTGATCGCCAGCCGGTTCAACTGCCAGATAGAGCGGCTATAGATCGTCTCTGTCTGGTACTTTACGTCGCTGTCATAGGGATAGACAATCCACAGCGGGCCTTTGCCACGGCGCGACATTTCCTTGTCGTTGTTGGCGTAGGCAATGATCGGGCCATCCAACACGGCATCCTCAATCGGGATTTCAATGGCATAGTCATTGATCGCGGTCGCCTCGATCATGCCATCGCTCACCTCTAGTGTATCAAGCAAATCTTTGAGCGAGACACCCTGAAAGGTCTGGGCGCCCTCGGTCCAGATGGTTTCGGTCGTAAAGCTGGAAGAGGGCAGCTCTTTCAACTGCTCCATCGTGTAGCTTTGTTCCACGTCGCCAGCTGTGACCGTCAAAACGGCTTCTTCTTGGGCGCTAACAGCAGTGGCCAATGCGATGCCGCACAATGCGGTGGTGATCGTTTTGGTAAAAACGTGAAATGTCATAACTCGGTATCCTTCCCCTGTGTTGTACCATCAACCTTAGGTTAACGTGCTTAGTGGCGCGACGAAGATTAAGGGTATTTTAACTATACGAAGGTATAGTCGCAAAAAATTTGACACAGTTTTCATATCCTCATGTTTCCTATTCTTCGCCTTAAAGTTGGTCTACAAATACTTAAGCAGCACTGAGGTGGTGATGAGGGAAGGGACGAATAGATGGCATTACGGATACTGATAGCAGACGATCACGATATGGTTCGGGAAACGATTGCAATGTTTCTGGACGCAGATGGCGAGACAGAGACAGTTGCTGCATGCGATTTGCCCGAAGCAATGGCCAAGATCGAAGCGGATGGGCCATTCGATTTGGTCCTGCTTGATTATACCATGCCGGGCATGAAGGGGCTTGAGGCGCTGCCGAAGGTGATGAAAGCCAATGAAGACAAGCCGGTCGGGCTCATTTCGGGCACAGCGACGCGGCTGATTGCAGAACAGGCGCTGGCGATGGGGGCGATCGGGTTCCTGCCCAAGACGTTGCCTGCGAAGTCACTGGTCAACGCGGTTCGCTTTATGGCCGCGGGCGAGATTTACGCACCGGTGAACTTTATGTCCGGCAAGGATGACCCCGAAGAAACAGACTTTGAAAAAGCCCTGTCAGAGCGGGAGCGTCAGGTTTTGCGTGGTTTGATGGAGGCGAAATCGAACAAGGAAATCGCCCGCGATCTCGAGCTGCAAGAGGTCACGATCAAGCTGCACGTCAAGACCCTGTGCCGCAAGCTGGACGCCCGCAACCGTACCGACGCCGCAATGATTGCCCGCAACGCGGGCTTTATCTGATCGGGGTAAACAGCGCGTCATCCAGCGTGCAATCCTTGATCACGTCACGTCCGCAGGGCACGGGCTTTAGCGTTTTGGAGAGGCACAGACGGACCTCTTGAATGTAGCCGCTTTTGCAGGTGACGGTGACGCCATCAGGCTCCATCGTCGGATTGGCTTTCAGGAATGCCTCTTCCACGACAGAGGCAGGTAGGCGGATGTCGCCCGTGATCTTGCGAAAGACGGCGGGGCGGGTCACGGCCTCGTAGGCCTTTCGGGACAGATCGAAATATCCGGCGGCGGGCAGGCCGGTACAGCTGCCGTGTTTCTTCCATTGATGCCATGCCAGACCGGGCGTTCCCATGATGTCAGCCATCGCAGCGGTCATGCTGCGGGCAGGTGGGCGTTCAGCGGTGCGGCAATAGGATGGAAACCCCCGATGTAACTGCGGCCAGAGACCGTGCATGATCCAGCCGTGATCGTGGCGCGCGTCGCATTGCGCGGAATTGCGCGCATCGCCTTCCAGCGCACACCAGTTCGGCGACCAGCTGAGCGCGAGCACGTAATAGTCGAATTCCCCCGCGATTTCGCCCTTTGCCACCGCAGGGCGGGGCATCGGGGCCAGCAGGAGGAGGAGGCATAGGATCAGCAATCGCATTCAGGTCTTCCCTTATTTTGCTTGGCTGAGTATAAGGCGTTCAAGTTCCCCCACAATGGAAACCGTTCTGCCCCGCAGGACAGCCTATTTCAGGCGACGGGGAAGGTGCGTTTAAGGAGAGACCGAGATGGCAAAACCGATTATGGCCCGCGCCACTGCCGTATGGCTGGTGGATAACACAACCTTGAGCTTCAAGCAGATCGCGGATTTCGTCGAGATGCACGAGCTTGAAGTGCAGGGCATCGCGGATGGTGACGTGGCACAAGGTGTGAAGGGCTTTGACCCGATTGCCAATAACCAGCTGACCGAAGAAGAGATCGAAAAGGGTCAGGCAAGCCCAATGCACAAGCTCAAGCTCAAGTTCAACGCTTCGGCTCAGGGCGAAGAGAAACGTCGCGGCCCGCGCTACACGCCGCTGTCCAAACGCCAAGACCGTCCGGCGTCGATCTACTGGTTGGTTAAATTCCACCCTGAACTGTCCGACGGACAGATCAGCAAGCTGGTCGGCACCACCAAGCCGACGATCCAAGCGATCCGCGAGCGGACCCACTGGAACATTGCAAACATCCAGCCGATTGATCCCGTGGCGCTGGGGCTGTGCAAGCAGTCCGAACTGGATGCCGCCGTCCAGAAAGCCGCTGCCAAGAAAGCTGCCGAAGGCGGCCTGATGAGCGATGACGAACGCCGTCGTCTGGTCAGCACCGAGCAATCGCTTGGCATGGAAACCGACCCTAAGATGCCATCGGCCATCGAAGGTCTGGAAACATTCACGCTGTCCGGCAATCCTGCGGATGACGACGATAAAGATCACGGCGACTACTCTGACGCCGACAGTTTCTTCAAGCTGCCCGAGGGTGGCAATGACGAAGATGAAGACGAAGACAAGTAATTCGGTTCCGCCATCGCGGCGTATTCGGAACAATTCCGCCTAATCTCGTGTTGGGCTAGGGACGTAGGGCAATCGCTCTGCGTCCCTTTTCTTGATTTAGGGGGCATGGATGCTGGCAACGATATTACTCAGTCTGTTTTGGGGCGTTGTTGCGATCATTGCCGTGGTCAGCGTTCTTCCTTTCAGCAAGATACCCCATGGTGCCATCCGGGGCATGGCGTTCCCGCGTGAACAGCTGTTTATCCTCACCGCCGTTTTGGCTGTCGGGGCGCTTTTCTGGCTTGCGCCCGAGCCGCGCAATTATGCCCTGGCGATCCTTGCGATAATCGCCGCGATCCACACCGGATACATCCTGAAATTCACGCCGCTTTGGCCGCGCCAGTCGGTTGATGCTACCCCTGAACAGGCTGCGGATGAACGCAATCGCGTGACGATCCTGGCGTCAAACGTGAAGCAATCAAACCGGCAGTATCATCGGCTCGTTGATCTGATCCGTAAGGAAGACCCCGATGTCGCCACGGCGCTTGAGGTCGATCCGGAATGGGTTGATGCCCTGTATGACGGGTTGCACGATCAGTATCCCCATTGGGTGAAGGTGCCCAAAGACAATTCCTATGGCGTGGTGCTGATGTCCAAGATGGTGTTGTCAGAGACGCAGGTCCGCGACTTGCTGGTCGATGATGTGCCGTCCATCCGTACGAAAGTCGCGATGCCGTCTGGTCGGGTCTGGCGCTTGTATATCGTCCACCCCGAGCCACCTGTGCCCAACCACGATACAAAGGGGCGCGACGGTGAGATTGCACTAGTCGGGATCGAGGCCAGCAAGGATGACGTGCCCGCCATCGTGACCGGCGATCTTAATGACGTCGCCTGGTCCACCACCACCCGTCGCTTTCAGCGCTTGTCGGGCCTGCTGGACCCGCGTGTAGGGCGGGGGTTCTACAACACCTTCCACGCCGGTATCGTCATCATGCGCTGGCCACTTGACCATCTGTTCCACGATGCAGAGTTTCGCCTGATCCGCATGTCGCGCCTGCCCAACATCGGGTCCGACCACTTTCCGATCCTGTTCTCGCTTGCGTTGACGGATGTTCCGGAGGCGAATTCCACACCCGAGCAAAGCGATGCAGAAGAACGCGCCGAGGTGCGGGAAATGGCGGACGAGGAGCGCGAAAAGGACCGCGAAGCCATCGGCACGGACTGGGAAAAGTAACCCCGATCCGTCCCGACCTTTGGGCACGCAGCGCCTTGCGTGCCCACCTGAATAATCAATTGTCGTATCAAGAATTTTACCACTTGCGCGAATCTGAAAACAGCGTAAATGCGCGTTTACAGACGCCAACGCACGCGCCTCTGGCCGGTTCGTCTGTCTGCGGATCGACCCCGCGCCTATGCAGCGACGGTAACGTCTCTTGAAACGACATGTTAGGGTACTCCCGCCCTTCCTTGCTCTTTGGAGATGACCATGAACGCCACAGCTACCGCCACCGTGAACACATCCGCAGCATCGACCCATGACGAAGCGGCTGATTACATCTGGAACAACAGCTTCGACAAACCGACCCTCGTCATCAGCCGCGCCCGCGTGGGTGTGCAATATGACGCGCTTCAGGCGGGCTTGGGCGATGCCCGCATCCATTATGCGGTCAAGGCAAACCCTGCGCCGGAAGTGATCCGTATGCTGGTCGAACGGGGCTCGGGATTTGATGCGGCGTCGCGTCAGGAAATCGAACTGTGCCTGTCCCAAGGGGCGGACCCTGCAAAGATCTCTTTCGGGAATACGATTAAACGTGGCGTGGACATTGCGTTTGCCCATTCCATCGGTGTGACCATGTTCGCCGCCGACTGCGAGGCTGAGCTCGACAAAATCGCAGAGCACGCCCCCGGCGCACGGGTCTATATCCGTCTGATCGTCGAAAACTCGATGGCTGACTGGCCGCTGACCCGTAAATTCGGCTGCGCAGGCTCGTTGTTGCCAAGCCTGCTTGACTACAGCAAGGCTGTCGGCCTCGTGCCTTATGGCCTGTCCTTCCACGTTGGTTCGCAAACCCGTCGGGCGGAATACTGGCACCCTGTTCTGGATCAGGTTGCACCCCTTTGGCACGCGGCGAAAGAAGCGGGTCATGACCTGCAGTTGCTGAATATCGGTGGTGGTTTCCCTGCCTATCACGGTGACCCCGTTGATGCGCCTCGCGGCTATGCCGCTGCCGTTGTCGGTGCTGTCAACGAACGCTTTGGCGATATTCCGGTTCTTATGGCAGAACCGGGCCGGGGCATGGTGGCCGAAGCAGGGCATATTGCAGCCGAAGTGCTGCTGGTGTCGCGCAAATCGGCAGAGGCCGCGCGCCGCTGGGTCTATCTGGACATCGGGCGTTTTTCGGGTCTGGCCGAAACCGAAGGCGAGGCGATCCGCTATGAGTTCGTGACCCCGCATGACGGCAAACCCACAGGGCCTTGCGTGCTGGCCGGCCCCTCGTGCGACTCCGCCGATGTGCTTTATGAAAAGAATCCGGTTGACCTTCCACTTGACCTAAGGGACGGTGACAAAGTCATGATCAAGAACTGCGGCGCTTACACAAGCTCGTACAGTTCGGTCGGCTTTAACGGGTTTCCGCCGCTTGATGTACTGGTCCTGTAAGAGGATCATCACCGTCGCGCGGGAAGGGCCGTCTGCTTTGGGAGGAGCAGGCGGCCCATCTATTTTCCGCAGTGCCGTTTTTGAAGGGCTGTTTTGCCCCCGGTTTGTGCCGTTTTCACGGGAAACTCTTGACTTTCGCGGTCTCAAACGGTGTACCTGCCCCGAACAATTCTAGCCCTCGAAAGGGACCCGTCATGCACGCATATCGCAGCCATACATGCGCCGATCTGAGCAAGGAAAACGTTGGCGACAAGGTGCGCCTGTCCGGGTGGGTGCACCGTGTGCGCGACCACGGCGGTATCCTGTTTATCGATTTGCGCGACCACTACGGTATCACCCAAGTGCTGTGCGACCCCGATTCCCCCGTTTTTGCGGATGTGGAAAAGGTGCGTTCCGAATGGTGTATCCGCATTGATGGCGAAGTGAAGGCGCGGGCCGATGATCTGGTGAACGCCAAGATCCCGACCGGCGAAATCGAAGTGTTCGTGCGCGACATCGAAGTGCTTGGCCCGTCGAAAGAGCTGCCTTTGCAGGTGTTTGGCGATCAGGAATACCCCGAGGAAACGCGCCTGCGCTATCGCTACCTCGATCTGCGTCGTGAAAAGATGCAAAACAACATGGTGCTGCGGTCTGACGTTGTGTCGTCGATCCGCAAACGCATGTGGGACCGGAAATTCAAAGAATTCCAGACGCCGATCATCACTGCGTCGTCCCCCGAAGGCGCGCGCGACTTTCTTGTACCGTCGCGTCTGCACCCCGGTAAATTCTATGCGCTGCCACAGGCCCCGCAGCAGTTCAAACAGCTGTTGATGGTCTCGGGCTTTGACAAGTATTTCCAGATCGCGCCGTGCTTCCGTGACGAAGACCCGCGTGCCGACCGCAGCCCGACCGATTTCTACCAGCTCGACCTCGAGATGTCCTTTGTTGAACAGCAAGACGTGTTCGACACCATCCAGCCCGTGCTGACCGGCATTTTCGAAGAGTTCGGTGGCGGAAAAGTCGTGGATCAGGAATGGGCGCAGATCTCTTATAAAGACGCGGCGCTGTGGTATGGCTCTGACAAGCCCGACCTGCGGAACCCGATCAAGATGCAGATCGTCAGCGACCATTTCGCCGGTTCGGGCTTTGCCATCTTTGCCAAGCTGCTTGAGCAGGAAGGCACCGAAATCCGCGCCATCCCCGCGCCCAAAGGCGGCAGCCGCAAATTCTGTGATCGCATGAACGCGTTCGCGCAAAAAGAGGGTCTGCCCGGCATGGGCTATATCTTCTGGCGCGAGAAAACCGCCGATAGCGTCGCACAAGAGCTGGGCATCACTGTGAAAGAGGCCCAGGCCAAGCTGAAAGCCGGCGAAGTCGAAGGCGGCATGGAAGCGGCAGGCCCGCTGGCCAAGAACATTGGCCCCGAACGGACCGAAGCGATCCGCCAGCAGCTGGGTCTGACCGTCGGCGATGCCGCGTTCTTCCTTGGCGGCAAACCCAAGTCGTTCGAAGGGGTCGCAGGCCGCGCCCGTAACGTCATCGGTGCCGAGCTGGGTCTGACGGACGAAAACCGTTTTGCCTTTGCCTGGATCGTCGATTTTCCGATCTACGAAAAAGACGAAGAAACCGGCAAGATCGACTTTGAACACAACCCGTTCTCCATGCCGCAAGGCGGGATGGACGCGCTGATGGGCGACCCGCTTGAGGTGCTTGGCTATCAGTATGACCTTGCGTGTAACGGCTATGAATTGGTGTCTGGTGCCATCCGGAACCACAAGCCAGAGATCATGTTCAAAGCGTTCGAGATTGCGGGTTACGGCAAGGACGAAGTTGAAAAGCGGTTCGGCGGCATGGTTAACGCCTTCCAATACGGTGCCCCGCCCCACGGTGGTTGCGCGGCCGGGATCGACCGGATCGTCATGTTGCTGGCCGAAGAGGCGAACATCCGCGAGGTGATCCTGTTCCCGATGAACCAACGCGCCGAAGACCTGATGATGAACGCGCCAAGCGAGCCACAGTCGGATCAATTGATGGAACTGGGTCTGCGGGTCATTCCACAGGACTAAGCGCTTTAGAATATAGTTAAAAAGCCCGCCGTTGAGAGATCAACGGCGGGCTTTTTCGTTTGGACATGGTCGACCTAGTCTTCCAGACTGTCTTTGCGTTTCTGGGCGATCAGGCCACGTTCTTCCTTTTTGCGCTGTTCAAAACGTTGGCCGAAGGCGTCGTTATGCTCTTGGCCGATCACGTCTTTTGCGCGTTTGAACACGTCTTCCTCTTCCTCGTCCATGTGGTGCTCATAGTCGTGTTTGAGGGTCTTGAATTTGCTAAGCCAGCCCGACGACGACATATCCGTGTCGTTCAGCTCTTCCATCAGATCGTCCAGCTCTTTGTGTTCCGAGACCGAATGCCGCGCGGCGTCTTGGCCCCATGTTTCGTGGAGCAGCTTGGAATAGAACGTCTCTTCCTCGGCCGCGGCATGGGATTTTACATCCTCATAGAACTCTTTCCACGCGGTCTGCCGCTCTGTGCTGTCGCCCGATGTCTCAGCGATCTTGTTCAGCAGGTCGCGGTGCGTTTCGTGGTCGGCTTTGATTGCGTCATAGATGGATGTCATGGCTTAACCCCCTGGTGCGATTTGTATCGGGGATTAACGCGTGGTGTCCGGCAGGGGTTCCGCACGCGGCACCGCTGGTTAGAAACCGGCGTGGGCCATTTGCACGATCGCATCTGCGCCGCTCGCCCGTGCTTGGGTAAACGCCAAAACAACGATTGCCCCACCCACTACATTCGCCGCAAAGACGGTCCAGTCAAAGCGGGTCTCTTTGATATAGATGCGGCGTAGCTTGGCGAACATATCGTGCCCCCTTGGGATGGATGGCGTGGGTTGGTGCCCGTTGTGGTTGTCACCAAGTTTGCAGGCGTTTGTGGCGAAAGAAGGTCATTTTTGCGCGTCAGATTGGGTAATGTCGTATGACATTCGGGCCTTGGCGGTGGCGGTGCTTGGCCCTAACGTAAGTGTATGAAGCAAGATGACCACCCCCCTGGCCCACTTGGTGCCCCCGTCCCGAATTTCACTGTGCCGCCATGCCCGCCGCGGGCGGTGATGACGGGCCGGTATGCCCAGCTTGAACCGTTGAACGCAGAAGCCCACGCTGCATTGTTGTTTCGCGCCTTTGAGGGGCAGGACCAGCTGTGGCATTACATGTACGACGGGCCGTTTTCATCGTCTGCCCAGTTTCATCGCTGGGTCCGAGAGGTCGAAACCAAGGACGATCCGCTGTTCTACGCGATCAAAAACCTCGAGACAGGGCACATCGAAGGGGTGGCCAGCTATCTGCGCATCGCACCAGAGGCAGGGTCGGTAGAGGTCGGGTCAATCACCTATGGGCCGGCGTTGCAACGTACGCGGGCAGCGACGGATGCGATGTATCTGATGATGAAATGGGCGTTCGAGGCCGGATACCGTCGCTATGAATGGAAGTGTAACGCGTTGAACCTGCCGTCGCGCCGCGCGGCACAGCGGTTGGGGTTCAGCTACGAGGGCGTCTTCCGGCAGGCTGCCGTCGCCAAGGGGCGCAACCGTGACACTGCATGGTTTGCCGCGATCGATGCTGAATGGCCCGGCCTGCGCGAAGCGTTCGAAGCGTGGCTTTCCCCAGCCAATTTCGACGCAGAGTGCCAGCAGCGCGAACGTCTGGGCGACCTGACCAGCCTTGTGCGGGTATCAAGCGACCCGTTGACGTGACCCGCCGCAGCTAGATCGCGATCTGGCGTGTCAGCCGTTGGCGCAGCACCGACCGGATCACGCGTTTTTCGTCGGTGGCGGGCAACCCCATGGCACGCCGTTCCGCCAGTGCCGTCGCGGCCTGTTCCAGCGCCGTGTCCTGCGCACTGCGCGCCACGCCTGCCAGAAACTGCGCGACGTAATCCAGCGTCTCTGGCGTACAGGGGCCGGTGAGCACGTCATCCATATGTGCCATATCATCCTGCAGCGCGATATCGTCGGGTTGAACCGTGTCATCGCTCAGCGCAGCGAGGCCTGGTGGGCGGTGATGTGGGGGCAGGGCGGCCAACACGACTTGTTGAAACTGCGACAGCGATTGCAACGGTTTGCTCATGAACCGGTCCGCCCCAGCGGCCAGCGCATCCGCTGCAAGATGGGAGTCGCCCGAAATGGCCAGCAGGGCATCAACGCGGGGCTGCGCGCGGGCCAGTTCTGCAATTAGATCAATGCCGTTTCCGTCGGGCAGCCCCAGATCGGCAATCACGATAGACGGGCGATAGACCTGCAGATGCCGCCGCGCCGCGCGTAGACTGTCAGCCCGCCTGATCCGTGCGCCGGATCGCAAGCACAGCAGCCGCATCGCTTCGCAGGCAAAGCGGCTGTCCTCTATCACCAGCGCGGTAAGGCCCAAAAGCGGGCGGTCGGGCGTGGGGGCGGGCAAGCTTTGGGCCTGATGTTCAAGCGTATCCATGATTCCTCCGTTTATGCCTTATGGGTGATCTAAGGTTAGGCGCGCTTCGCTAATACGGTGTTAACGTGACGCATTGCTCTTGCGGCTTCAGCAGCCCATAAACCGGATCAAGTGTTGATTTGAGGGAGAAGAATGATGATCGGTCGCCTAAACCACGTAGCCATCGCCGTGCCGGACCTTGAGGCCGCGGCGGATCAGTACCGCAACGCTTTGGGCGCGAATGTCGGTCCCGCGCAGGACGAGCCCGACCACGGCGTCACGGTGATCTTTATCGAACTGCCCAATACCAAGATCGAATTGCTGTACCCGCTGGGCGAGGACAGCCCGATCAACGGGTTTTTGGAAAAGAACCCTGCCGGTGGTATCCACCACATCTGCTACGAGGTGGACGACATCATCGCCGCGCGGGACCGTCTGACAGAAAGCGGCGCACGCGTTCTGGGCAACGGAGAGCCC
Source organism: Sulfitobacter sp. M13 (assembly GCF_053474885.1). Lineage (NCBI taxonomy): Bacteria > Pseudomonadati > Pseudomonadota > Alphaproteobacteria > Rhodobacterales > Roseobacteraceae > Sulfitobacter > Sulfitobacter sp. M13. Next base: position 742,009 of record NZ_CM130281.1, read on the forward strand.
AAGATCGGTGCCCACGGCAAGCCGGTGATCTTCCTGCACCCCAAAGACTTTAACGGCGCGCTGGTCGAGCTGGAGCAGGTGTAACCATGGCCGTCATGTCAGGCATCGTTCTGTTCACCGTGATCTGGTCGATGGTCTTTATGATCCTGCTGCCGGTGCGGGTGCAAACCCAAGGGGATCTGGGGCAGATCGTCGAGGGCACCCATGCAGGGGCCCCCGAACATCACCACCTCAAGAAAAAGGCCCTGTGGACCACAGGTATCTCGGTCATTCTCTGGGCGATCATCGCAGGGATCATCCTGTCGGGTTGGTTCACCGTGGCCGATGTAGAACGTCTGTTGCACGGGGCCCCGACGCCAATTGGTGGAACAAATGGGTAAAGGTCGCAGCACCTAAGATCGGAATCACAAGGTTCAACAGCGGCACGGACAAGGGAATCGCCATCAGGAAACCGGCGGCCCAGATCGTAAGCCCATGTTTGCTGCGCAGACGCTTTGCCTCGGTCCGGCCCACCCGTCGGATCGCGGCAAGCGTGAAATATTCGCGCCCCAGCAGAAAGCCGTTCACGCTCCAGAAGATCAGGGGCGCGAAGGGGGCGAACATCAGGTAAAGCACCAGCGCCACGATGTTCACACCGATCAGCACCCCCATAAAGTTTACCGTATCGCGCAGCGCATCGCCAAAGGGCACATGCGTGGCGGGCGGCAGATGGGGGTAATGTTCGGCCTCGACGGCATCGGCCACATCATCCAGAAACATTGATGTGATCGCCGAGGCGACGGGCACCATCAGGAACACCGACAGCACCATCAGCAACAGCGCAGCACCCCAGCTGAACAAATCGTCCAGCCAGGACACCTCGCCCAGAACGGGCAGCCAATTGTCTTCTCCGGTCAGCCAGTCGATCAGCCAGACAAAGCCCGCAGACGCGCCGACCAGCAACAGTAGCGCCAATCCGACACCCAGCAGCAGGACGCGGCGAAAGCTTGGATCGCCGACTTGCCTAACCGCCAGCCCGAAGGCGCGAAAAATCTGTGCTATTGCCATGTGGTGATCGCCGCGATGTCGGGGCGCCCGCGTTCGGGTGGGGCGGAGGTTTCGGTGCCGATATGGATGATGCCCGCGATGCGTTCATGTTCCGCAAGGCCGAAAGCCTCGGTCATGAAGCCACGATCATGGCTGACCCAACCGCTCAGCCAGTTCGCGCCCCAGCCCGATGCGAGCGCGGCGTTGACCAGCGACAGACAGACCCCGCCCACGGCATAGGTCTGTTCCAGCGGCGGTATCTTGGGCGACGGCTTTTGCACCTCGACCACAACCACCGCCAGATTGCCCTGATCAAACTGGCCGCTACCTTTCTGGATCTGTTCCGCATCGAGCGCCAAGGCGGTGCCGCGCGCTTCGGCAATGTCGGCTAGACGCGCCATCGCGGGCTTTTCGATCACGATAAAACGCCATGGTTCCAGCATCCCGTGATCTGGCGCACGCGAGGCGACGGCCAGCAGCTCGGTCAGCGTGTCGCGGTCGGGAACTGGTGTGGTCAGCGTCTTTGCAGGGCGCGAACGGCGGGTTTGCAGGAAATGCAGCGCGTCGGGGTTTGGTGTCGGCATTGGGGTCTCTCTTATAGGTTCAGCTCTTGCGCCATCGCGTCAATGGACGCGCGCAGGAACGCGTCGAATTTGGGACTGGGCTGGCGGATGCGAAAGTTCTTCGCATGGGGATCTGGCGCTGTGATGTCACTGTCTGCGAGGGCTGCGATTGTGGCGTGGCCACAGAAGGGGACATAGGCCTCTGAATAGCCGCCTTCGTGGACGAGCACCAGCTTGCCGCCACAAAGTTTTTGCGCCGCAGCTTTGATACGATGGGTCATATCGGCAAACGTTTCGGCTGTGGCCTGCATCCGCGCCAGAGGATCGACGATAGAGGCGTCAAAGCCGCAGGCGACGATGATCATGTCGGGCGCGAATGCCTCGAGCGCGGGGATCACGACGCGGTCTAACGCATGCAGATAGGCGGTATGGCCCGACCCCGCATGCAGCGGAAGGTTGATGTTGTAACCCGTCCCGGCCCCGTCGCCCCGATCCGCTAACGCGCCCGTATCAAGCGGGTAGTTGCCTTCCTGATGCAGGGAGATCGTCAGCACATCGTCGCGGTCATAGAAAATCGCTTCCGTGCCGTTGCCGTGATGTACGTCCCAATCCAGAACGGCAACACGGCCCACCAGCCCCTTGGCTTTTGCCGCCTCGATCGCGATGGCGATATTGGCCAGCAAACAGAACCCGTTGGGGAAATCAGGCAGCGCATGGTGTCCGGGGGGACGGCTGAGCGCATAGGCATTGGCCAGATCGCCCTTGGCGACTGCCTCTACCGCGGCGACGGACAGACCTGCCGAGAGCGCCGCGATCTCGAACCCACCGGCGGCAAAAGGTGTGCGCAGGCCCAGCTCTCCGCCGCCCGCGTCGGATAGACGTTTGAAGTCGTCGAGATAGGCGGCAGGATGGACACGCAGCAGTTCTTCGCGGGTGGCAAGCGGCGCGCTACGCACGTCCAGCTCTGCTATCAGGCCCGTCACTTCCATCAGGTTGCGCAGGCGGCGTTTGGTTTCGGGGTTTTCGGGCAGGCCACCCGCGGCCAGAGGCTGCACCAAGCCGCCCACAGGCATGGTAAAGGCATAGTTGCCGCCCGCGTGCCAGAAGCACCGTTCATCCATGAAAAAGCCGGTCGTCATGATGTGTCCCCCGAGGTTTCGGGTCAAAGCTGGCCCAACGCCAAAGGATTGTCCATGGGGCAGGGGCCGCAGCCGTGGTGCGGTGCGCGGGGATGAGTATTTGGAAAAGGGTGAAGGGCAGGGGCGCAAGCCGGCTGCCCTAATCAGAGGGGCGATGGCTTAGGGGGTTAGGGTCCGCCCCCGCGTTTTCAGCCTACCATGCCCACGATCTCGTAGGTTTTCTTGAGGATCGGTGCAGTGATCTCGCGTGCTTGGGTCGCGCCGTGGGCGAGGATGCGGTCGATCTCGGCTGTGTCGGCCATCAGGCGCGACATTTCCTGGGTGATCGGGCCCATTTTCGATACGGCCAGTTCGGCCAGCGCGGGCTTGAATGTGCCAAATTGCTGGCCGCCCACATCGGCCAGAACCTGTTCAACGCTCTGGTCGTTCAGGGCGGCAAAGATGTTCACCAGATTGCGTGCCTCCGGGCGGTCCTTGAGGCCGTCGACTTCGGAAGGGAGTGCATCCGCATCGGTCTTGGCTTTGCGGATTTTCTTGGCAATCGTATCGGCGTCATCGGTCAGGTTGATGCGGCTGGCATCCGAGGGGTCGGATTTTGACATCTTTTTGGACCCGTCGCGCAGGGACATGACGCGGGTTGCGGCCCCTTCGATAACCGGTTCGGTCAGCGGGAAGAAATCGACCCCGTAGTCATGGTTGAACTTGGCTGCAATATCGCGCGTCAGTTCAAGGTGTTGCTTCTGATCCTCGCCAACAGGCACATGGGTCGCGTGATAGATCAGGATGTCGGCGGCCATCAGCGCTGGATAGGCGAGCAACCCCAGCGAGGCGGCCTCGGCGTTCTTGCCGGCCTTGTCTTTCCACTGGGTCATGCGCCCCATCCAGCCCATGCGCGCCACGCAGTTAAAGATCCACGCCAACTGCGCGTGCTCTGGCACCTGGCTTTGGTTGATCAGGATGGATTTATTGGGGTCGATGCCCGACGCGATGAAACCGGCGCAAAGCTCGCGGGTGCTCTTTTTGAGGTCCGCCGGATTCTGCCAGACGGTGATCGCATGCATATCGACCATGCAGTAGATCGACTGAACCCCCTGGGTCTGCGCATCGGCGAAACGTTTTAGCGCGCCCAGGTAGTTTCCAAGATGCAAATCGCCCGACGGCTGGATGCCGGAAAACACACGCGGGGTGAAAGTGGTGTCGGTCATTGGATGCTCCGATAAGGCTGGAAACTACGGCCAGATGGGCTTACCCATGCGCACCATGCCCGTCAAGGAGGCCCTATGGAAGACCCAGATTTTCACCCCCCCGTGAACCCGATGCCTGCAACCGTAACGCTGCTTTTTCTGGCGCTGGCGGGGATAGAGATCGTGCTGTCGTTGGCCGAGGCCGGGATCGTCGGCGGCCCTGCGGCGGTGGGCTGGCGTCTGGCGTTGATCCGCGACTACGGGTTCTCGGGCGATGTGTTCGACTGGATGGTTGCGAATGTGCAATTCCCCCTGCGCGAACTGTCGCGCGTGGCCAGCTACAGTTTCATCCATCTGGGGTTCACCCATGCGATCTTTGCCTGCGTGCTGCTGCTGGCGCTTGGCAAGATGGTGGCCGAGGCAATGGGGCAGGTGGCGTTTCTGGCGATTTTCTTTGTCTCGGGCATCTTTGGCGCGGTGGTTTATGCGCTGGTGCTTGATGATCCGGTCTGGTTGGTCGGGGCCTACCCGTCGGTCTATGGGCTGATTGGTGGCTATTCCTTTGTCATGTGGCGCAAGCTGGCGGGGCAAGGGGAACAGCAATATCGCGCGTTTTCACTGATTGCCGTGCTGATGGGGCTGCAGCTGATCTGGGGCGTGTTCTTTGACGCGGGCACGCAGTGGCTGGCAGAGCTTTTGGGCTTTGTCTGCGGCTTTGCACTTTGCTTTGTTTTTGCGCCGGGCGAATGGGGCAAGCTGCGGGACCGTATCCGGCACCGTTAAGGCATGTCGAAGGGGCGGAAAGGGGGCCAGCCCCCTGACCCCCGGGATTTACGTCCATTTGGAAGTAGGCTGGGTCAGCCGCGTTTGAGGGCGCGTTTGAATTCGCCGAGCTTGAATGCGCCGATCAGTTGGCCTGTGCCGAAATAGCTGATGGCGGCGAGGGCGATCAGTATCAATAGGGCAATACCGCGCCACCAGGGTTCGGCGATCATGGGCTGCAGCGCCAGATTGCCGATCCACAGTGTGCCGCCCATGACTGCCGAAGCTGCCATGATCCGCCAGATACGTCTATGGAACCGCGCGTCGAATTTTGCGGCCAGCCCGAAGCCGCGTGCGCCATAGGCCAGCAGGCCAAACATCGCCCACCCTGCCAGTGTCGTCGCGATGGCAGGGGCGATCCAGCCGATGACGGGGCTGAGACCGACGGCCACCACCACGTTCACCACCATCGCCACCACAGCAAAGTAGAACGGGCGGCGGGTGTCTTCGCGGGCATAATACAGTGGTTGCAGAATTTTTTGCAGAACGAAGGCAGGCAGGCCAAGGCCATAGATCGCCACGGCAATGGCAATCGCAGCCGCGTCATCCGTGGTTGTTGCCCCGCGTTGGAACAGCACCGTTGCCAGCGTGAACGGCATCACCATCAGCGCAACGGCAGAGGGGATGGTCAACGCCAGTGACACTTCGGCAGCGCGGCTGATCTGCGTGTGCGATCCCTGTTCGTCCCCCGCCTTGAGCCGGCGCGACAAGTCGGGCAGCAATACCACGCCAATCGCAATCCCAACCACGCCCAAGGGCAGCTGGTAGAGCCGGTCTGCATAGTTGAGCCACGCCACAGCGCCTTCGTAGAAGCTGGCGACCTGACGGCCCACCAGCAGGTTGATCTGCATGACCCCGCCCGCCAAGGCTGCGGGTGCGGCGATGATGGCGAGCCGTTTGAGTTCGGGTGTCAGGCGCGGGCGGCGGCTGAAGCCCAGCGTGAAACCTGCGCGTTTCGCCGCCCACCAGACCAGCGCCAGCTGCGCGATCCCCGCGAGCGGGACAGACAGCGCCAGCGTATCGCCGATTTGCAGCCCAAGCGCCTTGTCGATGCCCATGCCGATCGCCTCTGATCCGTCGCGGCCAAGGGCGGCCCCGATCAGCACAGCAAGGATGAAAACGATGTTCAGTACCACAGGGGCCGCTGCCGCTGCCATAAATCGCCCAGTTGCGTTCAGCACGCCCGACACGAGGGCGGCAAGGGAGATGAACAAGATGTAGGGGAAGGCCAGACGCCCGTATTCGACCGCCAGATCAAACCGTTCGTCGCCCGCAAAGCCCGAGGCCATCAACAACACCAGCCCCGGCATCGCGACGATCCCGATGATGGTGAACAGGGTCAGAATGAACGCCATCCCGACAAAGGCGTCCTGCGCGAACTTTTCGGGGTCGTCACCGCTTTCGAGCTTTTTCGAGAACATCGGCACAAACGCCATGTTGAACGCGCCTTCGGCGAAGAAGCGGCGGAACATGTTGGGGAGGGAAAAGGCGACCAGAAACGCCTCGGCTGCGGGGCCGGACCCAAGATAGCCGGCAATCATCACATCGCGCACGAACCCCATAACGCGGCTGAGAAGGGTCCAGATCCCGACGGTAAAGAAGCCGGACATAAGGCGGATAGGTTTCATGGTGATGTTGCCCCGTAACTGCGGTGCAAATGGCCTAGCGGTTGGCGAAGCGCGGCGCAATCAGGGAAATGCGGACAGCCCTCGCGTGCTGCATGAAAGCGCCGATGTCAGTCTTGCGCCCGTGCCACGCCGTCAATGATCGCCGCGCGCAAGCGTTTCTCGAGCGTCTTTTGCTTGCTTTCGCTATAGTATTTCAGGCCGAACATATCCTTTACGTAGAAGGTATCGACCACCTGTTCGCCATAGGTCGCGATCACTGCATTGGCGATATAGACGTTGGATTCAGATAGCGACCGGGTGAGATCATAGAGCAGGCCGGGACGGTCGCGGGTGTCGACCTCGATGATCGTGTAGATTTCCGACCCGTCGTTATCAAAGGTGATATGCGTCGGGACCTTGAACACCTTTTCGCGTTTTTTCACCTTGTCGCGGGATTTCAGCGCATCGCGGGCCAGAATTTCACCCTTGAGCGTCTTGGAGATCATCTGCCGCAGGCGCGGCAGGCGCGAGACGTCATAGGGGTTGCCGTCGGCGTCCTGTATCCAGAATGCATCGGTCACCCAGCCGTCTTTGGTGGTGTAGCTGCGGGCATCGACGACATTGGCCCCGACAAGCGCCAGCGCACCCGCAAGCCGTGCAAAAATGCCCGGATGGTCCGCCATGACAAAGCAGGCGCGGGTGGCGTCGCGGTCGTCATCAGGGTGCAGGTCGATACGGATTTCACCATCCTGAATGTCGCGCAGCTGTTCGGCGAACACGACCTGCGATGCTGTATGAAGCCCCTGCCAATAGGGCGGGTAGTGGCGCGCGGTTTCAGCCTGAATGTCTTTGCGTGGCCAATGGGCGAGCGCGGCACGCAGCGCCTTTTTAGCTCCTGCGCCACGGTTCTCGCGATTCAGGTCTTCGAGTCCGGTTTCAAGTGCCCGCTTGGTCTGGCGGTACAATCCACGGATCAACACGGCTTTCCAGTTGTTCCACGTGTTCGGTCCCACGCCCCGGATATCGCAGACGGTGAGCACACACAGCAGATCAAGCCGCTTGACGGTTTGCACGGCCTTGGCAAAGTCCCGCACCGTACGTGGGTCAGAGATATCGCGTTTCTGCGCCATATCCGACATCAGCAAATGATAGCGCACCAGCCATTCCACGGTGTCGACCTCTGCCTTGTTGAGGCCAAGACGGGGGGCAATCTTGCGGGCCAATTGGGCACCAAGAATCGAATGGTCCTCGGGGCGGCCCTTGGCAATATCATGGAGCAGCAGCGCGACGTAGATCACCTTGCGGTTCACACCATGCTTGAGGATCGACGAGGCGACGGGCAAGTCTTCTTCCAGCTCGCCCTTTTCAATCAGGGCAAGGTTGGTGATGCATTGGATCGTGTGTTCGTCGACGGTGTAGCTGTGGTACATGTTGAACTGCATCATCGCCACGATGGGTTCGAATTCGGGGATAAAGGCCGACAGCACCCCCAGTTCGTTCATCCGGCGCAGTCCGCGTTCGGGATTGCCGTGTTTCAGCATCAGATCCAGAAAGATCCGCCGCGCCTCTGGTGTGTTGCGCATGTCTTCGTCGATCAGCGCCAAGTTCGATTTGACCAGACGCATGGCGTCGGGGTGGATCAGCATACCGGTGCGCAGCGCTTCTTCGAAGATGCGCAGCAGGTTCAGCTTGTCGCTGATGAACGCTTGGCCATCGGTGACAGCCAGACGCCCGCCCACGACCTCGTAACCATCGCGCAGCTTGGGACGGCGGCGAAAGATACGCTCCAGCAAGGGTTCGGCCTTAACATGCAGGGCTTCGAGCTTGGTCAGGAAGATGCGCGTCAGCTCGCCAACTTCAGTGGCGTGGCGGAAATAGGCTTGCATGAACACTTCGACGCCGCGGCGACCGCGGGTGTCGCGGTATCCCATGGCCTCGGCCACGGCGACCTGCATGTCAAAGGTCAACTGCTCTGTCGCGCGTCCCGAGAGCAGGTGCAAATGCCCCCGTACCGCCCAAAGAAAATTCTCGGCGGCGACGAATGTTTTGAACTCTTCTTCCAGAAATACGCCGCGGTCGACGAGATCGGCGGCGTTTTCGACGCTATAGATGTGTTTCGCGATCCAGAACAGCGATTGCAGATCGCGCAAGCCCCCCTTGGCCTCTTTGACGTTGGGTTCGACGACATAGCGCAGACCCTGCTTGCGGTGCCGCGCGTCGCGCTCTTCCAGCTTGGCCTCGATAAAGCTGCGGCCGGTGCCTGCAAACAGATCGGTCTTGAGCGTTTCGTCAAGATTCTGTGCCAGCGCGGTATCTGCAGCGATAAACCGGTGTTCCAGCAAAGCGGTCTGAATGGTGAAATCTTCGCGCCCAAGGGTCACGCAATCGCGGATGGTGCGCGTTGAATGCCCGACCTTTAGCTTCAGATCCCACAGCATATAGAGCATGGATTCGATCAGCTTTTCAGTGCGCTGACTGGGGGTTTGAGGGATGAGGAACAGCAGGTCCACATCGGAAAAAGGTGCCATCTCACCGCGGCCATAGCCGCCGACGCCGATCACCGCGAGCCTGTCGTTGGGTCCAGGCGCCTCTAGCGGGTGCAGCCGCTGGCCGGCGATCTGCAGGGTGGTGCGAACAAGCTGATCGGTCAGATAGCAATAGGCCGAGGTCATTGGCCGCGCATTGAACGGCGATGCTGCAAAGGCGCGCGCGATTTCCGCGCGCCCGTTTTTCTGCGCGTCCTGAAGCACTGCAACAGCAGCCGCCTGGAACTCTGTCGGGTCGCTCAGCCCGTCCAGGGCTGCGCTCAGCGCGGCAGAGACGGCAGCTTCGTCAAAGATACGTGTCGGGGTGCTGATCAGGTGACGCGCGGTGGCCTCACCTGATTGTGCTGGTGCAACAAGGGGTTTCACGTACGGAGGTCCCTTAGAAACCGGCCCCGCCAAAGGCCTGGGGCGCGGGGCTGACGATAACGACGCGCTTGTCGCGGATCGTGGCGACGGCGAGACCGCGTTCAGCCGTGCCATCGGACATCAGACGGAACACGCCGTTGGCCCCACGGAAGCCCGCGCCCTGCGTCAGACGCCGCGCGGACAGCGCATCGGATTTACCGGATTTCGCCAAGGCCCCTACGGCTGCGATCCCGTCAAAGGCAAGCCCTGCAACCGGGCTAGGCGTGTTGCCGTAGGCCGCTTTGTAGCGTTGCGTAAAGGCGCTTGTGGCACCAGGGTCAGGCATTGCGAACCAGCCGCCTTGAACACCCGGCAACGCCAGTGTTTGCGGAGGGATGTCCCAGCGTGTCAGACCGATGTACTGTGTGGTGGCGCCGTTGATGCCGGCTTCTGGCAGCAGTTCGGCAAACAGTGGCAGCGCGCTGGCCGAGGACGTCGTGAGGAAGATCGCATTGGCACCGTTGGTATCAATGGCAGCTTTTACACGGGGTATGGCAGCGGTTACAGCGGTTTGGCTAAGGGCGTAATCGACGGTACCGGCAGAGGTGGCTCCATTTGCGGCGATCGCCCTGAGGATCGCATCACGGCCCAGCTGGCCCGCAAGATCCTGGCCATGCAGCACGAGGATCCGGTCCTTGCCGTTGGTCTTGGCATAACGCACCAGCCGGTTCGACGTATCGTTAAAGTTTTGGCCCAGTACAAAGACGTTACCGCCCGCGATGCTGGGGTTGTTCGAGAACGACAGGACATTCACACCCTGTGCCGCAACCGCGTTGCCTGCGGCATTTGCAGCCTCACCGTAAAGCGGGCCCAGAATGATCTGCGCACCATCCGTCACGGCCTGCGCCGCCGTGGTGCCTGCCGTGGCAGCATTACCGCCGGTACCATAGACCCGAAGATCGATTTGCACGCCGGCCAAATCGCGGATCGCCAGACGCGCGGCGTTCTCAAGCTCTTGCGCCAGCAGATTATCTGCCGCCGATCCGCCCCGCGGGATCAGCAAGGCCACCGGAATAGGTTTGGTAGTATCCACTTTGGGGCCTTTGGCCCCGTTTACATTGGACATCCCCACAGGCTCGCACGCGGCGAGCGCTAAAGCGATAAGGGGCAGAATCAAAAGCCTCAGTGGCTTGCGAAGGATGTTGAAAACAGCGATCATAACAGTGTCACTCCATTGGTGGCAGGTCGGCGGCAATGGCCCTGGGCACATATGCACCGATCATAGAGAGTGCGAAAGGCGGGTCCAGCTTGAATTACCAAAAGATTCCCCTTGCGGCGGGGCTTTATTTTGTCGGGGTGCCCATTGGCACTGCCCGCGACATCACCTTGCGGGCGCTGGACGTATTGGCCTCGGCCGATGTGCTGGCCGCCGAGGACACGCGCAGCCTGCGTAAGTTGATGGATATCCACGGAGTCCCATTGAACGGGCGCAGAATCATTGCGTTGCACGACCACTCTGGCAGCGGCGTGCAGGACAAGCTCGTGGCCGCGATACGCGATGGGCAATCTGTCGCCTATGCGTCTGAAGCAGGGATGCCGCTGATTGCTGATCCGGGGTTCGAACTGTCGCGTGCCGCAGGCGAGGCGGGCGTGATGCTGACCTGTGCGCCGGGCCCTTCGGCGGTGCTCACGGCGCTCGCATTGGCAGGTTTGCCGACCGATGCGTTCTTTTTCGCAGGCTTCCTGCCGAATGCGAAAGGGGCACGGCTGACGGCACTGCAAAAGTTGAAAGAGGTGCAAGGCACGCTGGTATTTTACGAATCACCCAAACGCGTCGGGGCTATGCTGCGGGACGCGGCACAGGCGCTTGGCGGGGAACGCCCCGCTGCTGTATGCCGCGAGCTGACCAAGAAATTCGAGGAAATTCAGCGCGGTACCCTTGATGAGCTGACCGAGCGCTACAGCGGCAAATCCCCCAAAGGTGAAATCGTGGTGCTGATTGATCGCGGGCGTTTACCGTCTGTTAGTGAAATTGATTTAACCTCTGACCTTGCGAACGCATTGGAAACAAATTCGATGCGCGATGCCGTCGATATGGTGGCGCAGGCATACGACGTGCCGCGCCGTCAGGTGTATCAGGCGGCGTTGGAATTGGGGAAAGATACGTAAGATGACCAAAACATTGGCGACACTGGCGAAATCTGTTCAAGGGGCGGTGTCCTATCACGCGGGCCGCGCGGCCGAGCTTCAGGTCGCGCAGGATTATCGTCGGCGCGGTTTTGCACTGGCCCACGAACGCTGGCGCGGTAAGGCGGGTGAAATTGATCTGATCCTGCGCGACGGCGACGGGATCATCTTTGTCGAGGTCAAGAAAAGTAAAAGCCACGACAGCGCCCTGCAGCGTTTGAACCGGAAACAGATGCGCCGTATCTATCGCTCTGCCGAAGAATTCATCGGCGGCGAACCCAAAGGCGCGCTGACGGACGTACGGTTCGACGTGGCTTTGGTCGATCAAACCGGTGACCTGCGCATCCTTGAAAACGCCTTCGGGCACGACTGACCCATTGCACCCCACGCCCTGCTGCGCCATCTAAAGAGGAACAACAGGGAGACCCCTTATGAAAATCGCCTTTCAGATGGACCCGATCGGGGACGTGAACATTAACGCGGACAGCAGCTTTCGTCTCGCAGAGGAGGCGCAGGCCCGCGGGCATACGCTTTTCTACTACACCCCCGACCATCTCGCCTATCAAGAGGGGCGCATCACGGCGCGGGGCCATGACCTGACCGTACAGCGTGTGCAAGGTGACCATGCCACGCTGGGTCCCGAGCGCGAAGTCGATCTGGCAGATTTCGACGTGGTCTGGCTGCGCCAAGACCCGCCCTTCGACATGCACTACATCACCTCTACGCATTTGCTGGACCGTCTCAAAGACACAACGCTGGTGGTGAATGACCCGTTCTGGGTGCGCAACTATCCCGAAAAACTAATGGTGCTGGATTTCCCGCAGCTCACCCCGCCCACGACCATTGCCCGCGATCTGGACACGATCAAAGCGTTCAAAGCCAAGCACAAAGACGTCATCCTCAAGCCGCTGTATGGCAATGGCGGTGCGGGTGTCTTCCGTTTGGATGCGAATGACCGAAATCTGAGCTCACTGCATGAACTGTTCAGCGGTTTCTCGCGCGAGCCGTTGATTGTGCAGAAATTCCTGCCCGCCGTGTCCAAGGGCGATAAACGTGTGATCCTCGTCGATGGTGAACCCGTCGGTGCGATCAACCGTGTCCCGGCAGAGGGTGAAACACGGTCGAACATGCATGTTGGGGGCCGTCCTGAAAAGGTGGGCCTGACAGAGCGCGACCTGGAAATCTGTGCCGCAATCGGGCCGTTGCTGCGTGAAAAGGGTCAGATTTTTGTCGGCATCGATGTGATCGGTGACTATCTGACAGAGATCAACGTGACCTCCCCCACCGGTATCCAAGAGCTTGAACGGTTCGACGGCACCAACATCGCCGGTAAAATCTGGGAAGCAATTGAGCGCAAACGCGCATGAGCCTGCTGCGCCCTCTGCTGAACAGCTATTTGCGTTTGGTAGAGAAGCGCAAGCTGGCGCGGACGCGCGACGTTCACAAGATCCGGCGTGATTTCGCCAGAACCGCGCGGCTGCTGTTTCGGGCGCCGCGCGGCACGCAGATCACGCGCAGCCGTTTGACCGGCGCGGGCGAGGTTCTGCGGGTATCCCCAGCACAGACGCGATCAGATCTGGTCCTCTTTTACATCCATGGCGGTGGTTTTGTCTTCGGCAGCCCCGATACCCACAGTGCCATGCTGGGCGCATTGGCGCAGCGACTTGGCGCGGCGGCGGTGCTGCCCTATTATCGTCTTGCCCCCGAAGCACCATTCCCCGCCGCGATCGAAGATGTCGCCGCGGCCTATCAGGCGGTGCTGGACAGCGGCGTGGCTGCGCACAACATCATCCTCGGTGGCGACAGCGCGGGGGGCGCGCTGGCGTTCAATCTGCTGAGCCGTTTGTGCGCTTACGCAGGTCCATTGCCGCGTGCGCTTTTTGCGTTTTCACCACTGACGGATTTCCTGCACGAGGGGGCCAGCTTTCGCGAGAACGCGGCCCGCGAGGCCGTTTTGCCGGCGGCGCAGGCCGGTCTTATGGCAGAGATGTATTTGGCGGGGGCAAGCCCGAGCGACCCTGCCGTCAGCCCGCTGCGCGCCGATTATCGCGGTGCGCCGCCAGTCTGGATCACAGTCGGCTCGACCGAAATCCTGCGTGATGACGCGCGACGCATGTCGACGTATCTACAGGATCAATCGGTTCACGTGACGTTGGTTGAAGAACATGATCTTCCCCATGTCTGGCCGATTTTTCACAACGCTCTGCCAGAGGCGCGGGCCACGCTGGATGCGCTGGCACAGTGGATCAAGAAAGTGCCATCGACGGCAGACGAAAACTGAGCGCTTCGGCAAGATGCGGTTTGCGCACATCGGTAGCACCTTCCAGGTCCGCGATAGTGCGCGCGACGCGCAAGACCCTGTGATACCCTCGGGCGGAGAGGTGAAACCGCTCTGCCGCGCGCGACAGCAGGGCGCGGGCCTCTGTGTCAGGTGTGGCAATCTGTTCGAGCAGACCCCCTTCGGCATCGGCGTTTAATGTCGCGGTGGGATGTCCGGCAAACCGGTCGTGCTGGCGACAACGCGCGGCAAGTACACGCTGGGCCACGTCGGCCGATCCTTCGGCGCTGGGGGGCAGTTCCAGATCCGTATACCCCACGGGTGGTACATCAATCCGCAGATCAAACCTGTCGCGTAGGGGGCCGGACACGCGGCTCATATAATCCTCGCCACAGGCAGGTGCTTTGCTGCAGGCGCGGGCCGGATCGCTGAGGTAGCCGCATTTGCAGGGGTTGGCTGCGGCCACGAGCATGAATTTGCACGGGTATTTCACATGCGCATTGGCGCGGGCGATCATCACCTCGCCCGTCTCAACCGGTTGGCGCAGGGTTTCAAGTACGGTGCGGGGGAATTCAGGGAATTCGTCCATAAACAACACGCCATTATGCGCCAGACTGACCTCTCCGGGTTTGGCGAGACGGCCACCGCCGATGATCGCCGCCATAGACGCTGTGTGATGCGGTTCGCGAAAGGGCCGCACGCGCGAGATGCCACCATCGTCCATCAGCCCCGCCAGCGAATGGATCATAGAGGTGCTAAGCGCCTCTTGTGGGGTGAGCGGGGGCAGGATCGAGGGCAACCGTGCCGCCAGCATGGATTTGCCCGATCCGGGGGTGCCGACGAACATCAGATGATGTCGCCCCGCCGCCGCGATTTCAAGCGCACGTTTGGCGCGTTCCTGCCCTTTGACATCGCGCAGGTCGTGACGGCTGGGGCTTTGTGTCACCTCGCCCGGCGTGGCCGCGGGGAGGGGGGACTGTCCGGTAAAGTGACGCACGACCGCGCCGAGGCTCGGAGCAGCGATCACCTGTGCATTGCCCACCCAAGCGGCTTCGGCCCCGGAGGCGGCGGGGCAGAGCAGGCTGCGCCCGTTTTCTGCAGCTGCCATCGCAGCGGGCAGCGCGCCGATCACAGGGATCAGGCTGCCGTCCAGTGCCAGTTCGCCTAAAGCCACGGTGCTTTGGATCGCATCCTGCGGGAGGATATCGATCGCCCCCAACAACGCCAGCGCGATGGGCAGGTCAAAATGGCTGCCCTCTTTGGGGAGGTCGGCAGGGCTGAGGTTGATTGTGATCCGTTTGCTGGGCAAGGCAATCGCCATCGCGCCAAGGGCGGCGCGCACCCTTTCACGTGCTTCTGACACCGCTTTGTCGGGCAGGCCCACGATCGAAAATGCAGGCATTCCAGCGGACAGCGCGCATTGCACCTCGACGATGCGCGCGTCGATGCCTTGGAATGCGACCGTATATGCCCGTGCGACCATTGTTCCCCTGCTGTCCTTTAATGCCTTCAGGGGTAGGGCGGGGGTGTTTAAGAAACGTTAACGGATGCGGAAACCGGAGGATTTGAGTTTATTTGGCAAAATGAAGCAGGGCGCGGGTGACCGTCAGACCTGATGGTTGATGGTGCCAATGTCCCAGCCGCGTGGCGTGATGTGAATATCAGTGACAGAGAGGTTGTCGATCTTATGCGCCATTGCGGCATGGGCATCGACGCCAAGCGCGCGTTGGACTTGGGTCAATATCACGCCGAAATGCGCCACGGCGATGATGTGCGTGTTCGGGTGGGCTTGGGTGATCCGGTCAACGGCTGCGTTGATGCGGCGGGCCGCGTCGTTCCAGCTTTCGCCTTCGGGGGCCGCAATATCGCCGGGGGTGGTCCAGTAGGCGCGGCTGAGCTCCGGATGGCTTTGTGACACATCGCGGGCGTGCATGCCGTCCCACAGCCCGAAATCAAGCTCGCGTAGGTCAGGGTCGTGCGGCAGGCGCATTCGGCTGTCCGAGGCGAGCGTATCGGCCGTGGCAGAGGCGCGGATCAGATCGGAAGAGATCAAAACCGAGGACTGTGGCAGATGTGCGTTCAGCCGTGCGATCAACGCGTGATCGGACAGATCGGCAGGGACATCGCGCCAGCCGACAAAGTTTTTCTCGTGAGTCGGGCCGTGGCGCACCCAATGCCAAATTGTCATGATCAAAGCGCCTTTTGCCGAAGGTGGTTTGCGATTTATTTAGCGTTGCTGCGCCAAAGTCAAAGCGGGCGGCGTGTGAAAAACCAATTCTTTTTCGAATCCGCGTGAACCAACTGGCGGTTTTCCGCGTTTACATGAAAAGGCGCAAGGACATGTGCCTAGTTTGTAGGGATGGACATCATGACGCTGGCGCAATCACGTGACTTTTCTTTGACCCGCACCGCAATGAAAGCAGAGCTTTTGGATGCGGAGACGGAACTGAGGCTCGCATATGCTTGGCGCGACCAGCGCGACGAGCAAGCGCTGCACCGGCTCATCACGGCCTACATGCGCTTAGCTATTTCGATGGCGGGTAAATTCAAGCGCTATGGCGCATCAATGAATGATCTTGTTCAAGAGGCCGGATTGGGCCTGATGAAAGCCGCCGACAAGTTTGATCCTGATCGCGGGGTGCGCTTTTCCACCTATGCTGTTTGGTGGATCAAGGCGAGCATTCAAGACCACGTCATGCGCAATTGGTCGATGGTCCGTACCGGGTCGACGTCCTCGCAAAAATCCCTGTTTTTCAACATGCGCCGTGTCCAAGCGCGATTGGAGCGTGAAGCTCAGGCCGCGGGCGAGACATTGGATCGCCACCAGCTGCGGCAGATGATCTCTACCGAGATTGGCGTGCCGATGCATGACGTCGAGATGATGGAAGGCCGCCTGTCGGGATCAGACTTTTCCTTGAACGCGACGCAATCTGCCGAGGACGAGGGTCGCGAATGGATCGATGCGCTGGTCGATGACAGCGCGCAAGCCGCCGAACGGGTTGAGGATAGTCACGACACTTTGACGCTGCGCAATTGGTTGTTCTCGGCGATGCAGGCGCTGAACGAGCGCGAGCAATTTATCGTGCGCGAACGCAAATTGCGTGACCAGCCCCGCACATTGGAAAGCCTTGGCGCAGAGCTGAGCCTGTCAAAAGAGCGTGTGCGCCAGCTTGAGGCCGCTGCCTTTGGCAAGATGCGCAAGACGCTTGAGACGCAGTCGTCCGAGGTGCGCCATTTCCTGATGTGATCCGGCGGTCTGCACCGGTTGCACTGGCCTGTCTTCTGTGCCGCATTGCGCAGGAACGGGCTGGCGCAAAATGACCCGCCCCCCTATTGTCTGGCCAAACACCGACGATGGGGGCGATCATGCTGGCTGGAAAACATATTCTGCTGATAATCGGGGGCGGTATTGCTGCCTTTAAATCCCTTGATCTGATCCGCCGTCTGCGTGAACGCGGTGCTGTTGTCACACCTGTGCTGACCCGCGCGGGCGAAGAGTTCGTGACGCCTTTGTCGGTCTCTGCGCTGGCGGGGCAAAAGCTGTATCGTGACCTATTCGATTTGGGTGACGAGGCAGAGATGGGGCATATCCAACTGAGCCGCGTCGCTGATCTGGTTGTTGTCGCCCCTGCCACTGCTGATCTGATGGCCAAGATGGCGACGGGTGCAGCGAACGATCTGGCCTCTACCTTACTGTTGGCGACGGATACGCCGGTGCTGATTGCGCCAGCGATGAATGTGCGCATGTGGGATCACCCTGCAACGCAGCGCAACCTCGCGGTATTGCGCGGTGACGGCATCAGCGTAGTCGGACCCAACGACGGTGATATGGCCTGCGGGGAATTCGGCCCGGGCCGTATGTCCGAACCGCTCGAGATCGTTGCGGCGATAGAGGCGAAGCTGGCGGATGGCCCGCTGACGGGCCGGCGTATTCTGGTGACCTCTGGCCCGACGCATGAACCGATTGATCCTGTGCGCTATATCGCGAACCGGTCGTCGGGGGCGCAGGGCACGGCGATTGCCCGCGCGCTGGCTGCTTTGGGGGCACATGTGATCTTTGTCACCGGTCCCGCCGATGTGCCCCCCCCCGACGGGGTAGAGGTGATCCGGGTGCAAACGGCACAGCAGATGCAAGAGGCGGTAGAGGCGGCATTGCCCGTGGACGCAGGCGTGTTTGCGGCAGCTGTGGCCGATTGGCGTATGGCCAATGCTAGCGACCGAAAGTTAAAAAAGTCGAAAGACGGCTTGCCGGTGCTGAGCTTTGCGGAAAACCCCGACATTCTGAAGGCTGTCAGCGCAGTAGGCGCACGGCGTCCGCAACTGGTCGTGGGCTTTGCCGCCGAGACCAATGATGTGGTGGAAAATGCCACCGCGAAACGTTTGCGCAAAGGCTGTGATTGGATTGTTGCCAATGATGTGTCGCCAGCGACGGGGATTATGGGCGGGGCAGAAAACGCCGTGACCCTGATTTCGGACGCGGGCGCCGAAAGCTGGCCGCGCATGGGCAAGGATCAGGTGGCGCAGCAGTTGGCCGCACGGATCGCGCAGGCCTTGGGCTAGGCGTTTCTTGCCTTCGGCGAGGATTTTGAACCATTTGGAAAACGCCCGAGCGGGCGTAGCGGAGCGAGTGATGGCCGAGATCAAGTTCAAACGTGTCAGCGGAAATGATGACCTGCCGCTTCCGGCTTATGCCACGGCGGGGGCGGCGGGGATGGACCTGCGTGCATTCCTGCCGGATGGGCCATTAACTTTTGTCAAATGGCAGATCAGTCTGATTTCGATCGGGTTCTCGGTGGAGCTGCCCCGCGGGACCGAGATGCAGATCAGGCCGCGGTCCGGTCTTGCATTGAAGCACGGGTTTTTAATCCCCAACGCGCCAGGGACCGTGGACGAGGACTATCGCGGCGTGGTGATGGTCGGGCTGTACTATGTGGGGGATGCGCCTTTCGTCATGCGACACGGCGACCGCATTGCCCAGGCTGTTATTGCGCAAGTCCAGCAATACGACTGTGTCGAGGTGGACGCCTTGTCGGATACGACACGAGGCGGTGGCGGATTCGGCTCTACGGGGCTGAAATAGGGTCTGATCGCAAAGGGTTGCGCTGTCGCGAAACTTTAACATAGCTGAAATGAATGTGACTTAATGCAGTCGTAGGTTTCCCGAAAAAAGGGGAACCGAATGCTTCAGCTTCAAGCCGTTACGAAAACATTTGGCGCGAATACAGCCGTTCACGCAGCGAGCTTTTCCGTCGACCGCCCGATGATGATCGGGATCATCGGCAGTTCCGGTGCCGGTAAATCGACGCTGCTGCGGATGATGAACTGTCTGACCCCCGCCAGCTCGGGCGAGATACTGGTGAACGGGCGTGATATCACCAAGCTGCGCGGATCAGAGAAGCGTGACTGGCAATCCCACTGCGCAATGATCTTTCAGCAGTTCAATCTGGTGCCGCGGCTGGATGTGGTGTCGAACGTGCTGCACGGCACGTTGAACCGCCGGTCTACACTGTCGACGATGTTCAACATCTTTCCCCAAGACGACATTGTCCGCGCCATTGATATCCTTGATCGTCTGGGCATCGCTGAACACGCGCCCAAACGTGCCGAGGCCCTATCGGGCGGGCAGCAGCAACGTGTCGCCATTGCGCGCGCGCTTATGCAGGACCCGACGATTATCCTCGCGGATGAACCCATCGCCTCGCTTGATCCGATGAATGCGCAGCTGGTTATGCAGGCGCTGCGCGACATCCACGAACAAGACGGGCGCATGGTCATCGCGAACCTGCACACGCTGGATACAGCCCGCCGCTATTGCGACCGCGTCATCGGCATGCGGCAGGGACGGATCGTGTTTGACGGCACGCCTGCGCAGCTGACCACCGGTGTGGCACGCGACATTTACGGTGCCGATGCCAGTTTTTCCGAGGCAACGACATCGACCCAGATCGAAACGCTTGAGCCCCGCCCCAAGGTAGTGGCGGCGCTATAGCCCCCCCCGTTTTTTCTATCACCCCTGCCTCCGATCTTTGGGGGCCTATCTACAAAAGAAGAGAGACGACCGATGAACAAATTACTTGCTGCTGCTCTGGCGACGACAACCCTTGCGACGGGTGCGGCTGCACAGGCCGAAGCCATCTCCGAGTTCCGCATCGGTATTCTGGGCGGCGAGAACGCTCAGGACCGGATGAATTCTAACGAATGTATGCGCGTCATGACCGAAGATGCTTTGGGTGTGCCGACCAAGATTTTCGCCCCTGCCGACTATAACGGCGTTATTCAGGGTCTGCTGGGCGGCACGCTGGACATGGCGTGGCTGGGTGCCTCGGGCTATGCGGCGGTTTATCTGCAAGACCCCGAAGCGGTCGAGCCTGTACTGG
The DNA here is from genome assembly GCF_053474885.1 of Sulfitobacter sp. M13. Classification (NCBI taxonomy): domain Bacteria; kingdom Pseudomonadati; phylum Pseudomonadota; class Alphaproteobacteria; order Rhodobacterales; family Roseobacteraceae; genus Sulfitobacter; species Sulfitobacter sp. M13. Next base: position 762,083 of record NZ_CM130281.1, read on the forward strand.
TTAAAATGAACGTGGACGGGTCTTATGGCTACCACTCCATCGGGTTTGCCCGCGCCGACAGCGGCATCACCAAGCTCGAAGACGTCAAGGGCAAAGTTTTTGGCTTTGGCGATCCGAACTCGACCTCAGGCTATCTGATCCCGTCGATCGAGATCCCGCAGATGGGCGAAGGGATCACCATGGAGTCCGGTGACTACTTTGGTGAGGTCAAATTCACCGGCGGTCACGAGCAGACAATCGTTGCGGTCAACAATGGCGACATCGACGCAGGGGTGACCTGGGCCGACGGTCAGGGCAACTGGGAAGACGGCTATAACTCGGGGGCGCTGCGCAAAGCGGTGGATTCGGGGCTGGTTGATATGAACGATCTGGTGGAAATCTGGCGCTCCAAGCCGATCCCTGAAGGCCCCGTCGTTTTGCGCAGTGATCTGCCGCAGGACGTCAAAGACAAGATGACCACGCTGGTGGACACCCTGTATGAAATCGACCCCGACTGTACCTATGGCGTTGCCGCAGGGGACAGCCTTGGTTTCGATCCGATCACCCATGACGCCTATGTGTCGATCATCGAGGCACGCAAGGCAAAATCGAATTGATTAAAGTAATTTAAGCACTGTCGCTGGCTCCGATCCTCATCGGGGTCAGCATTTTTACGTAAAGGCTTCCCATGACTGCGACATCGCATACCAACCCCGACCGAGCAGGGATTCAGGACAGCTATCTGGCGCTGGCCAGATCGAAGCGCTGGATGAATCTGGTGCTGTTGATCCTTTTTGTGGCGCTGCTGGTGGGCGGCTTTAATACCGCGGGCGACCGCAATGCAGGCGGGTTCTGGGACGGGCTGCCGAACGTTCTCGATTTCCCCGCTGACGTGATCGGCGAAGCGATTGAACGCGGGCACCTTTTGCCCGGATATATGGCGAAATACCTGCCTTCGTTAATCGAGACGGTGAATATTGCCGCGGCGTCGACCCTGCTGGGCGCAATGATCGGTCTGTTTCTGTCGCTGATGGTCACGCGCGGGCTTGCCCCTGTGCCGTGGCTGGTCGGTCCCTTGCGCCGCGTGCTGGACCTGTTGCGCGCCGTCCCCGAGATCGTCATCGCGCTGGTGTTGATCTTTATGCTGGGCGGCGGGCCGGTGCCCGCGATGATTGCCATTGCGCTGCATACCATCGGTGCGTTGGGTAAACTCTTTTCCGAGGTGAATGAAAACGCCTCTCTCAAACCGGTAGAAGGTCTTGCCTCTGTCGGGGCCAGCTGGAGCCAGCGCATGTGGCTGGGGGTGATCCCGCAAGTGGCCCCGAACTACGTCAGCTATGCCCTGCTGCGCTTTGAGATCAACATCCGCGCCTCTGCGATCCTTGGCTTCGTCGGGGCCGGTGGCATCGGCTATGACTTGCGCAACACCATGAGCTGGGGGCAGGGCAAATTCGACGAGGCTGCCGCCATCTTCCTTTTGCTGTTCCTGACGATTGTTATCGTCGATCAGCTTTCTTCCGTTTTTCGTAACCGTCTGACCCACGGACTGCCGAGTGCAAAGGTGACCCTATGACCGCGACCGCCCTTCATGCCCAGACGATGGTGCACTTCTCGCGCAAGCGGATGACCGCTTTGGCGCTGCCCCTGATCGCGCTGGCCTATTTCGTCTATATCTTCTTTGCCTTTGATATTGCGGGGCTGGGGGACCGGATCAACGTCGGCAACGCCCGCACGCTGGTGTCTGATACCTATAGCTACAAAACCCATGTCACGCAGGACAACCGCGACGGCGCATTTTCCATCGCAATCGAAGGCGAGCGGAAAGGCGCATATGAAACCGGTACGGCCCCCGATTGGGTCACGCTGGGGGATCACCCCGTTGCTGATCTGGGGGGCGGGCATATCGTGACCTTCGGCCCGCAGGTGACCTATGATATCCCGGGCTACGGCACCGTGGTGGCCGAACCGGGACAGCGCGGCGTTCAGGCGACATTCCCGCCCGGCGGTATCCCCGACTATATCAGCGCATCCAAGAACCGTGTGATGATTAACACGGATGCAGGGCGCCTGACGCTCACCCGCAACCGGACCGAGGTGTTCAAGTACAACTACGGCTGGGAGCTGTTCTTTTTCACGCTCGACAGCCCTTATCACGGGGTTGGCCCTGTTGCACTGCTGGGGCGCGCGGTCAGCGGCGAAGCCGGCGCGATCTTCCACGATTTCTGGACCAACCGCATGTGGCGTCATGGCGATGTGGCTTGGGCGTTGTACGAGACGTTGTTGATGGCATTCCTTGGCACGTTTGGCGCAGCGATCATCGCTTTGCCGCTGGGGTTTCTGGCCGCCAAGAACTTTACCCCGCTGCGGTCGCTCAGGTTTGCGGCGCGGCGCATGTTCGATTTTCTGCGCGGGGTTGACGGGCTGATCTGGACCATCGTGCTGTCGCGGGCCTTTGGGCCGGGGCCGCTGACGGGGGCCCTGGCGATCTTGCTGACCGACACGGGGTCCTTCGGCAAGATGTTCTCGGAAGCGCTTGAGAACGTCGACGGCAAACAGATCGAAGGCATCACCTCCACCGGGGCGAAACCGCTGCAACGCTATCGCTTTGGGGTCCTGCCGCAGATCGTGCCGGTGCTGCTTAGCCAGATCCTGTATTTCCTTGAATCCAACACGCGGTCCGCGACGATCATCGGGGCGATCACCGGTGGCGGCATCGGTTTGCTGTTGACCCAGGCGATTGCCACCCAGAAGGACTGGGAAGAGGTGACCTACTACATCGTGCTGATCGTGCTGATGGTCATGGCGATGGACAGCTTTTCGGGCTGGCTGCGCCGCAAGCTGATCAATGGCGACGAGGGCGGTCACTGATGCCGCGTCTCACTGCTGACACCCCCTTCATCCACCCCGACTGCGAGATCAAAGATGCCACATTCGGAGCCTACACAGAGGTTGGACGCGGGTCGCGTATCGCGCACAGCCAGTTTGGTGACTATAGCTACTGCGACCGCTACGCCGACATTGCCAACACCACCGTGGGCAAGTTTGCAAACATCGCGGCCTATGTGCGGATCGGGGCCACAGACCACCCGATGGAGAAAGCCAGCCTGCATCACTTTCACTACCGTGCAGGCGACTACTTTGACGATGCGACTGACGATGACGCTTGGTTCGCGCACCGCCGTGGGCGGCGCGTCACCCTTGGACACGATACGTGGCTGGGCAACGGCGCACAGGTCCGGCCAGAGGTAACGATCGGCCACGGGGCCGTTGTGGCGGGCGGGGCGATCGTGACCAAGGACGTCGCCCCTTATATGATCGTCGCGGGCATACCTGCAGTGCCGCTGCGCGCGCGGTTCAGCCCAAGTATCGCTGACCGCATGATGGCGCTGGCGTGGTGGGACTGGCCCCACGACGCGCTGCACCGCGCGATTGGGGACTTCCGATCGCTTTCAGCAGAGGCGTTTCTGGAACGATACGAATAACGCCGGCCGCCTCAGGAATCTGCCAGTGTTAGGGTCACTTTGTCCCCCGCAAACCACGTGCGCCCGTATTCCAGCGGCTGGCCTTGATCATCCACGTTCAGGTTGATCGTGCGCAAGATCGGCGCGCCTTCGGCCACGCGCAGATGCAAGGCTTGGGTGGCGCTGGCGAGCTTGGCATTGATGCGGGTCGAGGCGCGGGTATAATCTGTCACGCCCCCCAGCCGCAGCGCCGCCGTCACGGATTGCGCCTGCTCAAGATGCGCCAGCATGTCGGGGAAACGCGCGGCAGAGAAGACGCTGCGAAACAGCGCAATCACCTGATCATCAGCAAAGGACAGCCCCTCACAGACCTGCACCTGCGCGTTCTCGGCTAAGGCAAGCGCGCTGCTTTCCTCGGGCCGTGCGGTGCGGGTTTCCAGCGTCAGGAACTCCTTGCCCGGAATGCGCCCCTGTGCGGTGAGGTTCTGGTGAAAACGGACGCGGCGGCCAATGGGGTAATCGGTGGGGGTAGAGGTCACAAACACCCCCGCACCGCGCCGCGGCAGGACCAGCCCTTCGTCAGTCAGCGCCTTTATCGCATGGCGCACCGTATGCCGGTTCACCCCGAACCGCGCAGCAAGCGCGCTTTCGGTCGGTAGCTTGTCATCAGGGCCATAGACGCCAGAGCCAATATCACTGCGCAGACTATGGGCGATGGCGGTCCAGATCGGGGTGCGTTGGGGCATGTCACAAATATTTCGCAAAAGGAGGGCTTGGCGCTGGTACGCGCGGCGGCTAGTATTTGTCTAGTTGTGTAGACAACTCGAAAAGGTGTCTAGATGAATATGATGAACACACAAATCGACCCTAATGCGGAGCGTAAGGCGTGGTTAGGCCTGTTGGCCAAATCCCCCGCAGCCGAGATCGCACGCCTGTGGACCGCCTATGACACCCACCCCGATCACAGTATTTTGCGCGCGCCAGAGATTGGCGGCGTGATGGTGCGCGGGCGGGCAGGAGCCGTGGGGGCCGCGTTTAACCTTGGCGAAATGTCCGTCACCCGCGCCTCGGTGAAACTGGGCTGTGGCACGGTGGGGCACGGCTATGTGCAAGGGCGCAGCAAGGACCATGCGCTTCGGACCGCACTGATTGATGCGTTGATGCAAACCGACGCGGCGGGGCAAGTAGAGGCGGCCATTCTCACACCGCTGCGCAAGGCGCGCGACGCGGCCAAAACCACCCGCGCGGCCAAGGCTGCTGCAACGAAGGTTGATTTCTTTACAATGGTACGAGGGGAAGACTGATGCAGGCCCATGCTTTGGAGGGCGGCTTTACCAACGCCCCAATCGACGCCGCCCGCGCCTTTCGCGGGCTGATGACCGCCATGGCCCGCCCCGGCACGATTTGTGACGTATCAGGTGCCACCCCGCCCGCGCCGCTTAGCGTGGCAGCAGGTACCGCGATCCTGACGCTGTGTGATCCCGATACGCCGATCTATCTGGGGGCGGCCTGTGATACGCAAGATGTGCGCGACTGGATTACCTTTCAAACCGGCGCGCCTTTTGCGCCTGCCGATAAGGCGATGTTTGCCGTGGGGGGCTGGGACGATCTGCCTCTCGCAAAGTTCGCCATCGGCACCGCAGAATACCCCGACAGGTCAGCAACGCTGATCGTCGAGATGCCCGAACTTTCCCCCCATGGTGCGACCCTGAGCGGGCCGGGCATCAAAGACAGTACCGGCCTGTCGCTGCCGGACTGCGCCGCTTTTCAAGCGAATGCCACGCTGTTCCCACTGGGGCTGGATTTCATTCTCACCTGCGCAGACCGGCTTGCTGCGCTGCCACGCACGACGAGGGTTCGCTGATGTATGTTGCAGTCAAAGGGGGCGAACGCGCCATCGACAACGCCCATGCGTGGCTGGCCGAGGAACGGCGCGGTGATCGGGATGTGGCGGAACTGGGCGTAGATCAGATCCGCGAACAGATGACGCTGGCCGTCAATCGCGTGATGGCGGAGGGGTCGCTTTATGATCCCGACCTTGCCGCGCTGGCGATCAAACAATCGCGCGGCGATCTGATAGAGGCGACCTTCCTGATCCGGGCCTACCGCACCACGCTACCCCGTTTTGGCGGCTCTAATCCGGTGGATACCGCTGCGATGGCGTGTGACCGCCGTGTCTCGGCCACGTTCAAGGACGCACCGGGCGGGCAGGTCCTGGGGCCGACATTCGACTATACCCACCGTCTGCTGGACTTCAAACTCGCCGCCGATGGCGAGGTCGCAGAGACGCCGCAAACAGAGCCTAATGTAGGTGAAACGCCTCATATCATGAGCTTTCTTGACCGCGAGGACCTGATTCAAACGGAACCCGCAGGAGCAGAGAAACCTGACGATCTGACCCGCAGCCCGCTGGAGCTTCCGGCCAGCCGTGCCTTGCGATTGCAGGCTCTAACACGCGGGGATGAGGGGTTTATCCTTGGCATGGCTTACTCCACCCAACGGGGCTACGCACGCAACCACGCTTTTGTGGCAGAGCTGCGCATCGGTGCCGTGGCCGTAGAGATGGACATACCCGAATTGGGTTTTGCCATCGACATCGGTGAAATCACCCTGACCGAATGCGAGACGGTCAATCAGTTCACCGGCTCGAAGACGGAGCCGCCGCAGTTCACGCGGGGCTATGGGCTGGTTTTTGGCATGACCGAGCGCAAGGCGATCTCTATGGCGCTGGTTGACCGCGCGCTGCGCTGGAAGGAGTTGGGCGAGGATAATCTGGGCGCACCCGCGCAGGACGAGGAATTCGTGCTGTACCACGCCGACAATATTCAGGCGACGGGGTTTCTGGAGCATATCAAACTGCCCCACTACGTCGATTTCCAATCCGAACTGGAGCTGATCCGCAAGCTACGCCGTGACGCGCAGGCAGGGTCGCAGGCGGGGGGACAAGCCGAAGGGGAGGGCCCCTCCGGGGGGAGTTTAAAAGGCAAAATGAAGGAAGGGGTGGCGTCATGAGCGACTATAACTTCGCCTATCTGGACGAGCAGACCAAACGCATGATCCGCCGCGCGATCCTGAAAGGGTTGGCGATCCCGGGCTACCAAGTGCCTTTTGCCAGCCGCGAGATGCCGATGCCTTATGGCTGGGGCACGGGCGGTGTGCAGGTGTCGGCGGCGGTATTGACGCCCGAAGACCGGTTCAAGGTGATCGATCAGGGGGCCGATGACACCACCAATGCAGTCTCTATCAGGCGGTTTTTCGAGAAAACGGCGGGTGTCGCCGTTACCGAAGCCACCACCGAGGCCAGCGTGATCCAGACCCGTCACCGCATCCCCGAAGCGCCCCTGCGCGAGGACCAGATCCTTGTCTATCAGGTGCCGATCCCCGAACCGCTGCGGTTTCTCGAGCCGTCAGAGGTAGAGACCCGCAAGATGCACAGCCTTGAGGAATACGGATTGATGCACGTGAAACTTTACGAGGACATCAGCCAGCATGGTGCGATTGCCACCGCCTATGCTTATCCGGTGAAGGTAGAGGGGCGCTATGTCATGGACCCGTCGCCGATCCCGAAGTTCGACAACCCAAAGCTGGAGATGGCAGGTATCCAGCTGTTCGGCGCGGGCCGTGAACAGCGCATCTATGCGGTGCCGCCCTATACCAAGGTCGTCAGTCTGGATTTTGATGACTACCCGTTCGAGCCGACCAAAGCAGATCACGCCTGTGATCTGTGCGGCGCGACAGACAGCTATCTAGACGAGCTGATCATGGATGATGCCGGCGGTCGGATGTTCATGTGTTCGGATACGGATTACTGCGGCTCGCGTCGCGCTGCAGGGCATTGTGGCGCCCAGGGCACCCCTTTGGCGGAGGACGCGGCATGACCCCGTTGTTGCAAGTGGAAGGCATCGCCAAGATGTACGGCGCGCGGATCGGGTGCACGGATGTGTCCTTTGATCTTTATCCGGGCGAGGTAATGGGCATCGTCGGGGAAAGCGGGTCGGGGAAGTCGACCTTGCTGAACTGTATGGCGGGGCATTTGCAGCCCGACGCAGGTGCGGTGCGCTTTGACACCCGCACTGAGGGCTTGCGCGATACTGTCACGATGAGCGAGCCCGAACGTCGCATGCTGTCGCGCACTGACTGGGCATTCGTTCATCAACATGCCCGCGACGGGTTGCGCATGAACGTCAGTGCGGGCGGCAATGTCGGCGAACGGCTGATGGCCGTGAACGCGCGCCATTACGGAGACATCCGCGACAAGGCAATCGATTGGCTGGGCCGGGTCGAGATCAGCGCCGACCGGATTGACGACCGCCCCACGGCCTTTTCCGGCGGGATGCAGCAACGGCTGCAGATCGCGCGCAATCTGGTGACGGGCCCTCGTTTGGTCTTTATGGATGAGCCGACTGGCGGTCTGGATGTCAGCGTACAGGCGCGATTGCTGGACCTGCTGCGCGGGCTGGTCCGCGAAATGGGGCTGAGCGCCATCATCGTGACGCACGATCTGGCTGTGGTGCGATTGCTCGCCGACCGGCTGATGGTGATGAAAGACGGCCATGTCATAGAGAGCGGCCTGACCGATCAGGTGCTCGACGATCCGCAGCATGCGTATACGCAGCTTCTTGTTTCCTCTGTCCTACAGGTATGAGCCCGATGATTACTGTCGAAAACGTGTCGAAATCCTTTGTGCTGCACAATCAGGGGGCTGCTGAAATCTCTGTCATGGCGGGGGCCTCTTTAGCAGTCGCAAAGGGGGAATGTATTGCCTTGGTGGGCGCGTCGGGGGCCGGTAAATCGACCCTGATGCGGATGATTTACGGCAATTATCTGACCCAGTCGGGCCGGATTATGGTAGGCGATCTGGATGTCGTAACCGCGGCACCACGCCAGGTGATCCAGCTGCGCCGCACGACGATGGGCTATGTCAGCCAGTTCCTGCGGGTCGTGCCGCGTGTATCGACACTGGAAGTAGTGGCCGAGCCGCTGATGGCGACCGGATCGGACCGGGCGACGGCCGAGGCGCAGGCAAAAACCCTGTTACACAGACTGAACATCCCCGAACGCCTGTGGCAGCTGAGCCCCACGACCTTCTCTGGCGGGGAGCAGCAGCGCGTGAATATCGCGCGCGGTTTTGCCTATCCCTATCCGGCGCTTTTGCTAGATGAACCTACCGCCAGTCTTGATCCGACAAACCGTGCCACCGTGCTTGCGATGATTGCCGAGGCGAAGGCGCGGGGCGCTGCAATCATTGGTATCTTCCATGACCACGCCGCCCGCGATGAGATATGTGACCGCCAGTTCGATGTGACGCAGTACACGCCGGGGCGCGCCGCATGACGGGACGGTTTATTGCTGTCGTCGGCCCCTCGGGCGTTGGCAAAGACAGCGTGATGGAAGGTTTGGCTGCGGCAGACCCGTCGCTCTTGCTCGCCCGACGCGTGATCTCGCGTCCCACCGCGCTGGGCGGCGAGGATTTTGACGGCGTGTCAGAACGTGCCTTTAGGAAGGCCGAGGATGACGGCGCGTTTATTCTCAGCTGGCATGCGCACGGGTGGCACTACGGTATCCCGCAGTCTGTGGCACTGGAGGTGGCGCAGGGGCGTGACGTGCTGGTGAACCTGTCGCGTGCCGTCTTGCCACAGGCGCAGGCTTTGTTCGCGCGGTTCTGTGTCATCCTGCTGTGCGCGGATCGCGATGTGCTTGCATCCCGTCTGACCGCGCGAAACCGCGAGGACGCAGACGAGATCGAGCGTCGCTTGGCGCGGGCGGATTTCGCGATGCCGACGGGTATTCGCCACCATGTAATCTGCAACAACGGCCCGCTGGCGCAGACCGTTACCACTATACGCCAGCATCTTTCCCAAACAGCCTGTACGGCTGGCCAATCCAGTCAGAAGATAAAGCCATGACCCAAGAGACGATTTTTGCCAATGCCCGTCTGATCCTGCGCGATAGGGTCGAAACCGGCGCGATCCGCATTGCAGATGGGGTGATCACCGATATTGATACCGGGGCCGCCGTGCCAAAGCGCGCGCGGGACATGCAGGGGGATTACATCGCGCCCGGTCTGGTGGAACTGCATACCGATAACCTTGAACGGCACATGTCGCCGCGCCCCAAGGTCGACTGGCCGCACCGCGCCGCGATCCTCGCCCATGACCGAGAGCTCGCCGGGACCGGGATCACCACGGTGTTTGATGCGATTCGCGTGGGGTCGATGATTTCGGCCGAGCATCAGTATCAGAAATACGCGCGCGGCATGGTTGATACCATTCTGGCCATGCGCGATGCCCGCGCCTTGCGGATCAGCCACCACATCCACCTGCGCGCCGAGATTTGTTCGGAAACGCTGGCCGAAGAGCTGGCAGAGTTCGGCCCCGAGGATCGCGTGGGCATTGTGTCGATGATGGACCACACCCCTGGTCAGCGCCAGTTTCGGGACCTGTCGAAATTCGAGGCCTACGTGCGCGGCAAACACAGCTTTGACGCAGCCGCGTTCCAGCGCCATGTCGCGTATCTTTACGACGTGCAAAAGCAGTACGGCAAAGCCCATGAGGCCGCGACGGTTGCGGCTGCCGCCCGCTATGGCGCGGCACTGGCCAGTCACGACGACACCACGGCAGAGCAGGTCGATACCAGTCACGACTACGGGGTACGGCTGGCCGAATTTCCCACCACCGTAGAGGCCGCCAACCGCTGCCACGCCAACGGGATCGCGACGATTATGGGCGCGCCGAATGTCATTCGCGGGGGGTCCCATTCCGGCAATGTCGCAGCGCTTGATCTGGCCAAGGCAGACCGGCTTGATATTCTGTCATCGGATTATGTGCCCGCGGGGCTGTTGATCGCGGCGCTACAATTGGGAGATCTTTGGGGCGATCTGTCGCGTGGTCTGTCGACGGTGACCCGCGCTCCGGCGCATCGTGCGGGTCTGACGGATCGCGGGACGCTTGAAGTCGGGGCACGTGGTGATGTGATCCGGTTCGCGCGGCTCGACGGGTTGCCGATCCTGCACGAAACATGGGTCGAGGGGGCGCGTGTCTTTTAACCTGATGCAGCGGAGCGACGCTTGCCGCTCTGTGGGCCTGTCCGTTTACGTTTTGGGTTGGTGTCGGCGGAAAAATGCTTAGGTTGCCGCTTTAGGGTCTGAATACCTGAAAAACAAAGCGGGGGCCTTATGCGCCAATCACACACGCAACCAAAACTGCGCGCCACAGGCGGGGCCGCCTGATGCTGCTGGTTTTGGGACTGGCCGCGCTGATCTGGGGCGCGGGGGCCGCATTTGGCCAGCCACGCGAACGACGGGTCGTGATGTTGGGCATGGTGTTTGGTCTGGTGATCGGCTTGAACCTGTTGCTGCCGGCGACGCATCCCTTGCGTGTCGCGACGGGGGGTACGGCGGCGCCTTGGCTGCTGCTGACCGGATTTTTGCTGCTAATCTTTGGCTATAGCTGGGGGCTGAACCGATTGCGTGCGCGGGCCGAACCCGCAAGCGACACCAAACCCGCCGCGCAAACCGGCACGTTTTCAGAGACCGAGCTAAACCGCTATGCCCGTCATATCGTGCTGCGCGAAGTCGGCGGGACGGGTCAAAAGGCGCTCAAGCAAGCGCGGGTACTGGTCATCGGGGCAGGTGGGCTTGGGGCACCGGTGCTGCAATATCTGACGGCTGCCGGTGCCGGGACCATTGGCGTGATCGACGACGACATCGTTGAAAACGCCAACCTTCAACGGCAGGTGATCCATAAGGACAGCGCCATCGGCACGCCCAAAGTCTTCTCTGCACAGGCCGAGATGGAGGCACAGAACCCCTTTGTCACCGTGCGTCCTTACCATCGCCGCCTGACCGACGACATCGCGGCAGAGCTTTTCGCCGACTACGATCTGGTGCTGGACGGCACCGATAATTTCGACACCCGCTATCTGGTGAACCGCACCTGCGTCGCCGCAGGGCTGCCGCTGATTTCGGGCGCACTGTCGCAATGGGAAGGGCAGCTCAGCATCTTTGACCCTTCAAAGGGTGCGCCCTGCTACCAATGCATCTTCCCGCAGGCCCCTGCGGCACATCTGGCCCCCAGCTGCGCGCAGGCCGGTGTGATCGGCCCGCTGCCCGGTGTGATTGGTGCGATGATGGCGTCCGAGGCAATCAAGCTTATCACCGGTGCCGGTGCCCCCTTGCGTGGGCAAATGCTGATGTATGACGCGCTTTACGGCGAGAACCGAGTGATCGGCGTATCCAAGCGCGACGACTGCCCGATCTGTGGCGACGCGGGCGAATAGACGACCCGTCATGGGGGTTCCGCGCGCGGGTATTGCGATTGTATTGCCCTGCTGCAGTGCATAGCTTGACCCGTAAAGGAGACCGCCATGACAAACCCGTTGCTACAGGATTGGGACACCCCGTTCGAGATTGCCCCCTTCGACCAGATCTCCGACGATGATTTCGCCCCCGCGCTGGACGAGGCACTGCAGACGCACCGCATGGAAATCGAAGCCATCGCCGAGTGCGAATACGAGCCGACATTCTCAAACACGATCGAGGCGCTCGAGGAAGCAGGCAGCCAGCTTGACCGCGTGTTGGGCGTGTTTTTCACCGTCGCAGGGGCAGATAGCAACCCCGTGCGCGAAGACCTGCAACGCAAATTTTCGCCGCTGCTGTCGGCGCATTTCTCTGAAATCTCAAGCAACAAGGCGCTGTTCGCGCGGGTCGCATCGGTCTGGGAAAACCGCGACAGCTTTGACCTGACGCCAGAGCAGGCACGGGTGCTGATGCTGACCCACCGCGGCTTTGTCCGCGCAGGCGCGGCGCTGGACGGGGCGGCCGATGCGCGGATGAAAGAGATCAAGAACCGGCTCGCCGTGCTGGGGACACAGTTCACCCAGAACCTGTTGGCCGATGAACGCAGTTGGTTCATGCCGCTGGAAGAATCCGATCTGGAAGGGCTGCCCGACTTCGTCATCGATGCCGCCCGCGCTGCTGGCGAAGAAAAAGAGGCAGGCACGCCGGTGATCACCCTTTCGCGGTCGCTGATCACGCCGTTCCTGCAATCCTCTCCCCGCCGCGATCTGCGCGAAAAAGCGTTTCTGGCGTGGCAGTCGCGTGGGGCCAACGGCGGCGATACCGACAACCGCGGCATCGCTGCTGAAACCCTTGCGCTGCGCGAGGAACGGGCCAAGCTTCTGGGCTATGACAACTTTGCCGCCTACAAGCTGGAAACAGAGATGGCGAAAACACCAAAGGCCGTGCGTCACTTGCTTATGGATGTCTGGGCACCTGCCAAAGCACAGGCAGAGGCAGACGCCGGGGTGCTGACCCGCATGATGCACGACGATGGCGTAAACGGCGATCTGGCCCCGTGGGACTGGCGCTACTATGCGCAAAAACGGCGGGTGGCGGAACATGATCTCGATGAAGCCGCGTTGAAACCGTATTTCCAGTTGGACCGGATGATCGACGCGGCCTTTGACTGCGCCACACGGCTCTTCTCTCTCGAATTCAAACCCCTCGATGTCGCGCTTTATCACCCCGATTGCCGCGCGTGGGAGGTCACACGAGACGGCGCACATGTGGCTGTGTTCATCGGTGACTATTTTGCGCGCGGGTCAAAACGGTCGGGCGCGTGGTGCAGCGCCATGCGGTCGCAGGCGAAATTTCCCGATGTGCAGTCGCCGGTGGTGATGAACGTGTGCAACTTTGCCAAAGCATCGCCCGCGCTGCTGTCCTACGACGACGCGCGCACGCTCTTTCATGAATTCGGCCATGCGCTGCACCAGATGCTGTCGGACGTGACCTATGAATCCGTTAGCGGTACATCGGTCGCCCGTGATTTCGTCGAACTGCCGAGCCAGCTGTTCGAGCATTGGCTGGAGGTGCCCGAGGTCCTGAGTCAGTACGCCACCCACGCCAGGACAGGCGAACCGATGCCGGCAGAAATGCTTGAAAAGGTTTTAGGGGCTGCAAACTTTGATATGGGGTTTTCCACGGTCGAATATGTCGCCTCTGCGCTGGTGGATCTTGAATTCCACGATGGCGCGGCACCCGTTGACCCCATGGCGAAACAGGCACAGGTGCTGGCCGATCTTGGTATGCCCGACGCGATCACCATGCGCCACGCCACGCCGCAGTTTGCCCATGTCTTTTCAGGCGATGGCTATTCCAGCGGCTACTACAGCTATATGTGGTCCGAAGTGATGGACGCAGACGCCTTTGCCGCCTTTGAAGAAGCCGGCAGCGCCTTTGATCCCGACCGCGCGGCGGCGCTAGAGCAGCACATCCTGTCGACCGGCGGCAGTCAGGACGCAGCAGAACTCTATAAGGCGTTCCGCGGCAGATTGCCGGGGGTAGAGGCCTTGTTAAAGGGGCGGGGTCTTACCGCGGCCTGAGCGCGCGTGGCAAAGATGCCTTCGGCGAGAGTTTAAAAGGCAAAATGAAGGGGCGACGCTCGCTGCTTCATTTTGCCAAATAAACTCAAATCCTGCGGCAGCGGCCGGGCGGCTTAGTAGCCTTTGGCGCGGTCCACCAGATGTAAAAAAGGCTCTTGGGCTTCGCCGCGGCGGATGTTTTCCACGACGGCCTGTGCTGCTGTGATGGCGCGGGTTTCAGCGGCGATATGGGGGGTAACAGTGACCTTGGGGTGCGCCCAATAGGGGTGCTCGGAAGGCAGCGGTTCGACGCGGAACACATCCAGCGTGGCATGGGCGATCTGGTCGGTATCCAACGCAGCCAGCAACGCGTCGTCATCGATCAACGCCCCGCGGCCTGGGTTTATAATAAACGCGCCCTTAGGCATCTGTGCTAGGGTTTCGGCATTCAGCGTGTTCTCGGTATCAGGGGTGTTGGGCAGCAGCAGTACCGCGATCTCGGCGCTGCGTAGGGCATCCTTTAGCCCGTCGTTCCCATGCAGACACGTTACGCCTGAAATCTCTTTGGGGCTGCGCGACCAGCCGGTGACGTTGAAGCCCAGAGACACCAATGTCTCGGCCACAGCCGCGCCCAAGGCACCAAGGCCCAGAATGGTGATCTGACGTTCCTGTGCCAGCGGCGGGGTGCGCGGGGTCCAATCGGTGTCCGTCTTGCGAATGTCCTCGTCCAGCCCCAGATGATAGCGCATCACATGGCCCGTGACCCATTCAACCATGCCCTTGGTCAGGCCCGGATCCACCATCCGAGCCAGCGGGATATGCAGCGTGTCATTGTTGGTGATATTTTCTACCCCCGCCCAGAGGTTCAGCACCGCCTTGGCCCGCGTGTAGGGGGTGAAATCCTGTAGCGTGCTATTGGGTGCATAGACGATGTAGTCGACATCTTGGGCCGGAATATCCGTTGACAGATGCGCCGTGATCCCTGCGGCGTCGAGCGCTTGGCGTAGGGGGGCTTCATACGTCACCCAGCGTTCGGGGCGGGCGGCGAAAAGGACGTTCAGGGACATAGGTTTCCTATCTGGGGCGGTGGACATGCGCCGATTGTACAAGGCCAAAGGCCAGCAGCAACACCAGCATTGCCGATCCGCCATAGCTGACGAGCGGCAGCGGCACACCGACAACAGGTGCCAGCCCCATCACCATCGACATGTTCACGGCGAAGAACAAAAAGAAGTTCAGCGCGATACCAAGGGTTAGCAGCGACGAGAAACGGTCCTTGTTGATCAAGGCCGCCGCGACGCAGAACACGATGATCAGCGCATAGAGGCCCAGCAGGGAAAAGCCGCCGACAAAGCCGAATTCCTCGGCCAGCGTGGTAAAGATAAAATCGGTGTGTTTCTCGGGCAGGAAGTTCAGGCGCGACTGGGTGCCTTGCATGAACCCGCGGCCGGTCCAACCACCAGAGCCTAGCGCGATCTTGGATTGGGTGATGTGATAGCCCGCGCCCAACGGGTCGGTACTGGGGTCGATGAAGGTATCGATCCGCCTGAACTGGTAGTCCTTGATCAGTTGCCACGGGGTGCCGCGGGACTGGAATACCGCCGTCACCAGTCCCACCGCGCCTGCGATAACGACGGCGAAATAGCCCCAGTGCACCCCTGCAAGGAACATCAGCCCGCCGCCGGCGGCCATCAACAGGATCGCGGTGCCCAGATCGGGCTGCTTGAGCACCAGCGCTGTGGGGAACAGAATCATCAGGACCGGCAACAACACCCACAGCGGCCGCGAGGTTTTCTTGGGCGGGAGCCAGTCGTAATAGGCCGCCAGCATCATCACCAGTGTGATCTTCATCAGCTCTGATGGTTGCAGGCGGAACGACCCGAGCTCGATCCAGCGCTGTGCGCCCATGCCGACGGCACCGAAAAGTTCGACCCCGATCAACAGGATCACCGTGCCGAAATAGGCCACGCCCGCGAGGTTCCGCCAAAGCCAGATCGGCACCATACCGGCGGCAATCATCAGCACGATCCCCAAGGCAAAGCGTTTCATTTGCGGTTCGGCCCAAGGGTTAAAGCTGCCCCCCGCGACCGAGTACAGCATCAAGAACCCCACCCCCGAGACAGCGGCCAGCAGGATGGTCAGCGGCCAGTTCAGATGCAGGATCTTGGCAAAGCCTGTGGGGACATGTTTGACCGTATATTCAAGATAGCTCATGCTTGGTCTTTCCCGCTGAAATCCGCTTGGGGCTGGATCGCGCGCAGGGCTTTTTGTTGTTCGGCGATGCGGCCACGGTCGGCGGTGGGGTAGGCGTCCAGCGGTGGCTCTCCGCCATAGATCGCTTGCAGCATGACGTCGCGGGCGATGGGGGCGGCTGCGGTCGATCCACCGCCGCCGTGTTCCACCAGCACCGATACCGCATAGCGCGGCTTGTCATAGGGCGCGAAGGCGACGAATAGCGCGTGGTCACGGCGCTCCCATGGCAGGTCTTCGTTGCGGCTGACCCCCCGCGCGCGTTCGGCGGCGGTGATGTTGCGTACCTGACTGGTGCCGCTTTTACCCGCCATGCGCACCCCGTCGGCGATGACCCGCGACCGGTAGCCCGTGCCGCGCCGGTCGTTGACCACCGAATACATGCCTTTGCGGACCTGACGCATGTTGTTTTCGTTCATGCCCAAGGTCTCGCCCGCGCCGCTGGCTTGTTCGACGCCGTCGATCGATTTGATCAGCCGTGGGACCACGGCGCGGTTGGTCGCGATCCGCGCCGTCATCACCGCCAGTTGTAGTGGCGAGCTGAGCGTGAAACCCTGCCCGATAGAGGCATTCACCGTATCCCCGATCACCCATGAATCGCCACGCGCGCTTTGTTTCCATGCTTTCGTCGGGGCCAGACCTGCCGCAACAGAGGACAGTGGCAGATCATGTTTCCACCCCAGTCCAAAGCGGTTTGCCATGGCCGAGATTTTCTCGATCCCGACTTTCATCGCCAGATCATAGTAATAGACGTCGCAGGATTGCTTGAGCGAGTTTTCAAGGTCGATCCAGCCGTGCCCTGCGCGTTTCCAACAGTGGAACCGGCGTCCGCCCACTTCGAGGTGCCCGGGGCAGTATGTGGTTTCCTCGGGGCCGACGATGCCGTCTTCAAGTGCGGCCATGGCGACGACCATCTTGTAGGTCGATCCGGGCGGATAGGTGCCCTGCACGGTCTTGTTCACCAGCGGGCGATAGATGGATTGCAGCAGCGGGTTGTAGTCCGCTGAAGAAATCCCCCCGATAAAGAGGTTCGGATCATAGCTGGGCGACGAGGCGTTTGCGACCAGATCGCCGTTATCACAATCCATGATCACCACCGCAGCGCTTTCGTTACCCAGACGGGCCTGTACGAAGTTCTGCAGATTGGAATCGATGGTCAGCTGAATGTCAGCACCGGACTGCCCTTCGCGGCGGGCCAGTTCGCGCATCACGCGGCCGGTGGCGTTGACTTCGACCTGTTTGGTACCGGCAGAACCCCGCAAAAGGGATTCCTGGCGGGCCTCTACGTTGATCTTGCCGATCTGGAACCGCGGGATACGCAGAACCGCATCGGGGTTTTCCAGCGCGTCCAGATCGGCTTGGCTGACGCGGCCCACACGGCCAACGATATGGGCAAAATCCGATCCGCGCGGATAGACACGGGTCAGGCCGACTTCGGGGCTGACACCGGGCAGGGCAGGGGCGTTCACCGACACGCGGCTGACTTCATCCCAGCTGACATCGTCGGCCACCGTGACAGGCAGGAACGGGGCAGATCGCTTGATCTCGGCCATCGCGCGTGCGCGCACTTCGGGGTCAAGGTCGATCACTTCGCCCAGACGTTGCATCACCGCGTCGACATCATCGGCGTCTTCGCGCACAATCACGATACGGTAGGACGGCACGTTCTGCGCCAACCGCACCCCGTTCCGGTCGAAAATCTCTCCACGCGCCGGCGGGATCAGCCGGATGTTGATCCGGTTCTCTTCGGCCAGCAGGCGAAACTGATCGGCCTGATCCACCTGCAAATAGTTCATCCGTGCCGCCAGCCCGCCCATGAACAACAGCTGCGCGCTGCCCAGCAATACAGCACGGCGGCTCAGCTTTGAGTGGCTGGCGTCGCTATCGGCTCTGCTGCGTCTCATTCTGCTCTCCTCATGAGCGACCGCCCATACTGTCCAGATCACCGGGGGCGGATTTGCGCACGCCCATCAGCGCATGGGTCACGAACACCACAGCCGGATAAGTCAGGATCGTCATGCCCAGCTCAAGCAGGCTAAGCGACCATTGTGGCGGCGGGACCAACAGCAAAGATAACACGATCCGGTTCAGCATCAAAATACCGATCAGCCACAGCGACACCGCCAGCCATTCGGCGCCGAAGGTGCTGTCACGCAGGGTGCGTCCGCGGGTCTTCATGTTTTCGCATGCCAGCAGCGCAAGCAGCGACCATAGGCCCGGTGGACGTTGCAACAGCAGATCGGTCAGCAGAAACGCAACAGCCAGTAGCACCGCAGGCACATAGTCGGGCCGCCGCACAGACCACGCCAACGCAAAGGCGATCAACAGATCAGGGGCAATCCAGATGCGGTCGCTGCCTTGATCCAGCAAAGCGCGCAACCGCGCCTCTGCGGGGTCGATGGTCGCAAGGGGGGGCGACAGGTCGGGTGCGAACAACGCGATCGGCTGGGTATCAAGCGGCAGCAGATGGAAAAACAGCAGCACCAGCGCCAACAGCAGAAACGCCGCGCGCATCAGCCATAACCGCAGGGTCGACAGATCATCCATCATTCAGTCTCAGGTGCAATTGGCAAAGGCGCGATCAGGCGGGGGCCGTCTTCGCGGATGACCGCCGCGTCTTCGTTCACCTTTTCGGACCCATGGTGGCGCAGGACGCGCAGGAACTCTAGCCGTTCAAAGTCAGCCGCAAGCCGCACGCGCAGCCGCCCGCCCGGGTCGGCGGCAACCTGTCCGATCAAGATACCGGCAGGAAAGACACCGCCGTCGCCCGAACTGCTAACACGATCGCCGGGGCGTACCAAATCAGGGTTTTCGAGGAAATCAATCGGCGGCGCGGCTGAATTGTCGCCCGCGATAATCGCCCGTTGCCCCGACGGCTGGATCACGGCTGGTATCCGGCTTGAGGTGTCGGTCACCAGTATCACGCGCGCGGTATTCTCACCCACACCAGAGATACGGCCCACAAGCCCGATGCCGTCCACGGTCGCCCAACCATCAACGATGCCATCCCGCGCACCGACGTTCAGCAACACCGATTGCCGGAAGGGCGAACCCGAGTCTGCCTGCACCACGCCGGTAATATGGGTCAGGCGCGGGTCCAGACGAACCTTGTTCAGGTCCAGCAAACGGGCGTTTTCCTGTTCAAGCTGCAAGGCGGCTTCTTTCCAGGTCTGCATCTTGCGCAGCTCGGAACGCAGTTCCTGATTCTGCACGGTCAGCCGTTGATAGCTTTGGAAGTCGCGAAACAGGTTTACGGTACCGGTGACCGGTGCCATGGCCCATTCCAGATTTGGAACAAAGCGGTCGGTGATCTGGGCCCGAAACCGTTCCACACGGGGGCTGTCGATCCGCCACAGCAGAAAGATACCAGCCAGCACCAGCACGATCACGGCCAGCAACAAGCGGCGCAACGGGCGCCCAAAATCGTTCGAAGAGGATCGGTCGATGGCCATGCGTTATACGTTTCCTACCGCGAGGGCCGCGCCGTCCTGCCGCATCCCGGGCTGTTGGGTTAGCTGTCGTAGTCGATGGCGTGGCGCAGCTGTTTTTCGTACTCCAACGCCTTGCCGGTGCCCAAAGCCACGCAGTTCAACGGCTCGTCCGCCACAGAAATGGCCAACCCCGTCTGTTCGCGCAGCGCCAGATCCAGATCTCCCAGCAGCGCACCGCCGCCGGTCAGCATGACGCCGCGGTCTACGATATCGGCCGCCAGATCGGGCGGAGTGGTCTCAAGCGCGGTCATCACGGCCTCGCAGATTTGCTGCACCGGCTCGGCCAGCGCTTCGGCGATCTGGGCTTGGGTCACTTCGATCTCTTTGGGTACGCCGTTCAACAGGTCGCGTCCGCGGATATGCATCGAGGTGCCACGTCCGTCGTCAGGCATCCGCGCCGTCCCGATAGAGGTTTTCACCCGCTCGGCAGTTGTCTCGCCGATCAACAGGTTATGCTGGCGGCGCAGGTAGTTGATGATCCCTTCGTCCATGCGATCCCCACCGACACGTACAGAGCGTGCGTAAACGATGTCGCCCAGCGACAGCACCGCAACCTCTGTTGTACCGCCACCGATATCGACGACCATGTTACCGGTCGGATCAGTGATCGGCATACCCGCACCAATCGCGGCGGCAATCGGTTCGGCAATCAGACCGGCGCGGCGTGCACCTGCAGACAGCACCGACTGGCGGATCGCACGTTTCTCGACCGGCGTCGCGCCATGTGGCACGCAGACGATGATTTTGGGCTTAGAAAAGGTCGACCGTTTATGCACCTTGCGAATGAAGTGTTTTATCATCTCTTCGGCGGTGTCGAAATCGGCAATCACGCCTTCGCGCATGGGGCGGATCGCTTCGATGCTGCCGGGGGTCCGGCCCAGCATCAGCTTTGCGTCTTCACCCACCGCAAGTACCTTTTTGACGCCGTCCTTGACGTGATAGGCCACGACCGACGGCTCCGACAAAACGATGCCCTTGCCTTTGACGTAAACCAGCGTGTTCGCGGTCCCGAGGTCGATGGCCATATCGGACGAGAACATACCACGGAATTGATCAAAAAAGGACATGAGCAGTGGACCTTGCAAAAATTCATTTTGGCCCGTCGACTCTGACAAGTCCCGGGCTCATCGGCTTATAGGCTGATGACGTCAAAGACGAAAGGGGGGTTGACCTTTGGGGTGGCATGATGCCGCCGCTGCGCTATGGTTTCCGTCAGGGCAGATATACGGGGATGCGAGAAATGCAGAAGATTCAAGTTATTGGTGTGCATCATATCACTTTGATGGGCGCGGATCGTCAGACCAGTATTGATTTCTGGGAGGGGTTGCTGGGCATGCCGTTTATCTTCGATCAGCCAAATCTGGACGATCCCGACGAAGGGCATCTGTACTTTGATCCCGGCGATGGCCGTTTGATCACCATCTTTACCAATGAAAACCGCAAACCCGTGCACAACCGCACACCGACCGATGCAGGCTGCGTGCACCACGTCGCGTTCGAGGTCGACCGCGCCATGTTCGACCAGGTTCTGGATCGGCTCAAGGAACGCGGGATCGGCAATTCCGGCGTCAAGGATCGCGGGTTCATGCATTCGATCTATTTCAAAGATCCGCTTGGATTCCTGATCGAATTGGCCTGCTATACCTTTATTCCGCCGCGCGGGTCATCCCATGCCGAGGTCATGCTCGAAGCGCATAAATTGCGCGTTGCACGTGGCGATCACCACATCGAACGCCAGCATCTGGCCGATGCCACCGTGATGATCGTAGAGCGCTCGCAGAGGTCCCTGTCGGAGGATCGCAGCGCAAAGAACCCCTATCGCTAAAGGCCGTCCGGCACCGATGCAGGCGGGTCAAACGCAGGCGGGTCAAAAATACCACATTCAAACGCATCATGACGGTGATTTCTCTTGGTGGTTGCAGGCGGATTCCGCCGCGCCTAAGAGCTGCCACACGAGCAATCATAAATTGTGCGAAGGAACCAGCATGATCCGTAATCTTTTTATCGCCTCCGTCTTGAGCGTGTCGGCAACCGCCGCTGCAGCCGAACTGACCTACGGCGCAGCATTCGCGAAGCTTCACGACTTTGACGTTGACGGCGCAGGCACGATCGACGTGAAATCCTTGGGCGGTGGCATCGAATACCGCTACGACAACTTCATCTTCTCGGGCGAATTGTCGAACATCGACATCGAAGGCGTCGACATTGAACTGGGCACCGTGGGCGTTGAATACGCGTTGGCCAACGGGTTCAACATCGGTCTGGACTACTCGCGTTTCGACCTTGCGGGGATGGATGCCGATGTGACCAGCCTCTTCGGGATGTATCAGTCCGGCGCACACACTTTTGGTGCCGCGATCGGTGATTCCTCTGATCTGGACGACATGACCTTCAGCATTTTCGCCGCTTGGGATGTAACACCCACAGGCACCGTCGGTCTGGACCTCGTTCACATCGAAGACGAAACGCTGTACGCTGCCTACGCCGACTATGACGTTGCGCAATACAACGTGCAGGCCGATCTGGTGAAACTGGACGATCTGAGCATCGTAGCCGTTGCTGGCGGGTATGAATTCGCCAACGGTTTCTCGGCCATCGGTTCTGTCGGGTTCCTTGATCTGGGCTCCGAAGATGTACGTGCGATCACCATCGGTGGTCAGTATGAATTCACCCCCGGTGCGAACGTAGAGCTGGCCCTGGGCCGCTTGGACTTCGACAACGGCGCAGACGTCGATCAAGTGACATTCGGCGTGAACTACGAACTGGGCCGCCGCACATCCAAGCGTCGTTCGTTGGGCAACATCTTCTCGAGCGCGACAGGTTCCTTTGCAGGTCTGACAGATTTCTAATCTGCGCTAACAAGACGACAGACAAAGAAAAGGCCCCCGAAATCGGGGGCCTTTTTTGCATCTTCGGGGCCGTGGTGCCGATGGTTCAGCCCACGTCCTTATAGCTGATCTCGCGCTTGTCCGTGCCGCCTCTTTCGCGGCGCACCAGCAGGCGGTTCAGCGCGTGGATATAGGCGCGGACCGATGCGACAACCGTATCGGTATCCGCTGACTGCCCTGTGACGATCCGGCCGTCTTCCTCGAGGCGTACAGAAACCGTCGCCTGCGCGTCGGTGCCTTCGGTCACGGCGTGTACCTGATACAGCTGCAAGCGCGCCGAATGCTCGACCAGCGCCTTGATACAGTTGAACGACGCATCCACAGGACCATCGCCAGTCTGCGACGTTTTTGCTTCGGTGCCATCAACGCTCAAGGACATCTCGGCCTTTTGCGGACCTTCGGTGCCGCAGACCACAGTCATGCTGACTAGCACAATACGGTCGCTTTCAGGGTCGGTCGCGGTGCGCATCAAGGCGATAAGATCGTCGTCGTAGATCTCTTTCTTGCGGTCGGCCAGTTCCTTGAAGCGGACAAAGACGTCCTTCAACTGGTTGTCGCCCAATTCATAGCCGAGGTTTTCAAGCTTTGAACGCAACGCTGCACGGCCAGAGTGTTTGCCCATCACGATGTTGGTTTCGGTCAGGCCCACGTCTTCGGGGCGCATGATCTCGAATGTTTCGGCGTTTTTCAGCATGCCATCTTGGTGAATGCCGCTTTCGTGGGCAAAGGCGTTCTTGCCGACGATGGCCTTGTTGAACTGCACGGCAAAGCCAGACACCGCAGCCACGCGGCGCGAGATATTCATCAGCTTGGTGCTGTCGATCTTGGTCTGGAACGGCATGATGTCGTTGCGGACCTTCATGGCCATTACGACCTCTTCCAGTGCGGTGTTGCCCGCACGTTCGCCCAAGCCGTTGATCGTGCATTCGATCTGGCGTGCGCCCGCTTCGACGGCGGCAAGGCTGTTGGCGGTCGCCATGCCCAAGTCGTTATGGCAGTGCGTGGCAAAGATGATGTCGTCCGCGCCGGGCACGTTCTCCAACAGTTTGCGGATCAGATCGGCGCTTTCGCGTGGTGCGGTATAGCCCACGGTATCGGGGATGTTGATCGTGGTGGCCCCTGCCTTGATCGCGATTTCCACGGTGCGGTAAAGGTAATCCAGCTCTGTCCGCGTGGCATCCATCGGGGACCATTGCACGTTGTCACACAGGTTGCGGGCGTGGGTAACCGTTTCGTGGATGCGGTCCGCCATCTCGTCCTTCGTGAGGTTCGGAATGGCGCGGTGCAGCGGCGAGGTGCCGATAAACGTGTGAATGCGGGGCTGTGCGGCATGTTTGATCGCCTCAAAGCACCGGTCAATGTCGCCGAGCTGGGCGCGGGCCAAGCCGCAGATGACCGAATTCTTGGACAGTTTCGCGATTTCGCTGACGGCGGCGAAATCCCCTTCGGAAGCAATGGGGAAACCGGCTTCGATCACATCAACGCCCATCTCGTCCAGCAGGCCCGCGATCTCTATCTTTTCGGCGTGGGTCATGGTCGCGCCGGGGGATTGCTCGCCATCCCGCAATGTCGTGTCGAAAATCAAGACGCGGTCTTGTTGTGTAGTATCTGTCATCTTTTGGGTTCTTTCATTCTGCTGTCTAAATCCGTGGCGCGCGGCACATCCCTCTGAGCGGGCGCGCCGGATGGCACGCTCAGAGGCGGATTAGGAGCAGTAGGTTGGCACGCAGGAAAGTCGCGCAGCGGCGCGGCAGGATCGACATATGATCGGCGTGTGTCATGGCGACAAGTTATACCCGCGCATTCGCAAATGGGAAGGGTTTTTCTGCGCCCTTTTTCCCGCGCTTGAAGGGGGGCTGTTTTCCGCTACGTTTCCCTGCATGAAACAGGTTTTGATTATAGGGGCCTCGGGCGGTGTCGGTGCCGCCTTGGCCGCCGCCTACGCGGCGCGCGGCGATGCGGTCACGCGGCTGTCTCGGTCGGTGGATGGGTTCAACATCACCGATGAGACAAGCGTGGATCGCCACATCACCGCTGTGGGCGGGCCGTTCGACGTGGTGCTGGTCGCCACCGGCGCGCTTGAGATAAACGGCGCTGCGCCCGAAAAATCTATCAAATCCATCAGCCGCGACGGGATGATGGATCAGTTCGCGCTGAACGCCGTCGGCCCCGCGCTGGTGTTGCGCCATGCGGGCGACCTGCTGCGGCGCGACAAGGGGTGCGTGTTTGCCGTGCTCTCGGCACGGGTGGGGTCGATCGGGGACAACCGGATCGGCGGCTGGATCAGCTATCGCAGCGCCAAGGCGGCGCTTAACCAGATCGTGCACACGTCCGCGATTGAACTGGCGCGCAGCCACAGGCACAGCATCTGTGTCGCACTGCACCCCGGCACGGTCAAGACCGGTTTCACTGCGAAATACCTTGCCCGTCATCCGGCTGTGGAGCCATCAGAGGCAGCGGGGAATTTGCTGGGTGTGGTGGACAGTTTGACGCCGAAAGACACAGGCCAGTTCTTTGATTGGTCAGGAAAGCCGGTGCCGTGGTAGGGCGCTTGGTGCTGGTCTTGGGCGACCAGTTGAACCAAACGCTTAGCGCGTTGGCACAGGCGGATAAAACGCATGACACCGTCGTCATGGCCGAAGTCGCGGACGAGGCGGCCTATGTCAGGCATCACCCTAAAAAGATCGCCCTGATCTTTGCCGCGATGCGCAAATTTGCCCAAGCCCTAGAGGCGGACGGCTGGACCGTCGCCTATACGCAGCTGGACGACACGGAAAACGCGGGCTCTATCGTGGGGGAATTGCTGCGCCGCACCGCGCAGACCGGTGCCAGCGATGTGCTGGCGACAGAGCCGGGGGAATGGCGTTTGATCGACAATTTGAAAGACGCCCCGCTGAAGGTGCAGATCCTGCCCGACGACCGCTTTCTCGCATCGCATGCCGAATTCGAGGCGTGGGCCGAGGGGCGCAAGGCGCTGCGGATGGAGTATTTCTACCGTGAAATGCGCCGCAAGACTGGCCTGCTGATGGACGGAGACCAACCCGCTGGCGGCAAGTGGAACTTTGATCACGACAACCGCAAGGCCGCGCCCGATGACGTGACCGTCGATGGCCCCCTGCGGTTTGAACCGGATGCCACCACCCGCGAGGTGCTTGATCTGGTGCAGGCGCGTTTCGGCGATAACTTCGGGGATCTGGAGCCGTTCTGGTTCGCCACCACTCGCGCAGAGGCCTTGCAGGCGCTGGACCATTTCATCGCCAACGCCCTGCCACAGTTCGGCGATTATCAGGATGCGATGCTGAACGATAACGCATTTCTCTACCATGCGATCCTGTCGCCTTACCTCAACATCGGCCTGTTGAACGTGACCGAGATTTGCGAGGCCGCCGCCGACGCCTATGCCGCAGGCGATGCGCCGATCAACGCGGTCGAAGGGTTCATCCGGCAGATCATTGGCTGGCGCGAATATGTGCGCGGCATCTATTTCCTCGAGGGGCCTGACTATACCAGTCGCAATGTCCTAGGGCATGACCGCGCCCTGCCGTGGTTCTACTGGGGTGGCGAAACACGGATGAACTGTGTGGCCAAGGCGGTAGGGCAGACCCAGACGCAAGCCTATGCGCATCATATCCAGCGGCTGATGGTGACAGGCAACTTTGCCCTGCTGGCGGGGATTGATCCGGCGCAGGTGCATGAATGGTATCTGGCCGTCTACGCCGACGCGTTCGAATGGGTGGAGGCCCCGAACACAATCGGCATGAGCCAGTTTGCCGACGGCGGTGTCATCGCGTCCAAGCCCTATGTCTCGTCGGGGGCTTACATTAACCGCATGTCGGACCACTGCAAAAGCTGCCATTATTCGGTCAGTGCGAAAACGGGCGACAAAGCCTGCCCGTTCAATCTGTTGTACTGGCACTTTCTGGACCGGCATCGCGACCGGTTCTCGAACAATCCACGTATGGGCAATATGTACCGCACATGGGACCGGATGGACGCCGACAAACGCAAGACGGTTCTGGCCGAAGGCGATGCCCTGCTCGCCCGTCTGGACGCGGGCGAGGTGGTCTAGCCGTCGTTGCTGTCTGCGTCGGTCGTGCTGTCCGCAGGAGCCTCTGCTGGTATTTCAGCCGTTCCCTTGGGCGTGGTATCGGTGTCGGCATCACTCGCGGGGGCCGCGCCCGTTTCCTGCGCGCCCGTTTCCTGCAATGCACCGTTCACCCACTGGCCAGTGACTTCCTCGCCCGTCTTATAGCGCATGGTGCCTTGGCCCTGACGTTTGCCGCCCTCGAACGACCCTTCGTAGATATCACCGTTGGGGTAGGTCGCGGTGCCGGCGCCGTCGATCTCTCCGCCGGACCACTGGCCGTCATAGGTGAACCCGTCGGGCATGGTGATCTTGCCGGTGCCATCGCGCAACCCGTCGGCAAAGCTGCCGGTATAGACTGTGCCATCGGGATAGGTCGCCGTGCCCATGCCGTTGCGCTGGCCATCTTTCCAGCTGCCATCGTATTTATAGCCGTCGGCATAGGTCATCACGCCCTGACCATCATTGCGGGCATTTTTGAACCCGCCCTCATAGACGATGCCGTTGGGATAGGTCGCTCGGCCTTCGCCTTCGATGACGCCAACGACCCATGATCCTTCATAGGTTGATCCGTCCGGATAGGTGATCTTGCCCTGACCGTCTGCCAGATCATCGCGAAAACTGCCTTCGTAGACTGAACCGTCGGGGTAGGTTACCTTGCCCATCCCCTCGATCTTTCCCGCAACCCAAGAGCCTGTGTAGACATAGCCATCGGTGCCGGTGAATGTGCCTTGTCCCTCGCGGCGGTCTTCCGCAAAGCTGCCCTCGTAGATGTCGCCCGTGGCGTAGGTCACTTTGCCGGTGCCTTGGCGCTGGCCGGCGACCAGATCGCCTTCGTAGATGTCGCCATTGGGCTGGGTCAGCGTGCCGGTGCCGTCGATCTGCCCGTCTTGCCACTGGCCGGTATAGGTCAGCCCGTCGGGCATGGTCAGCGTGCCGGTGCCATTGCGGTCGCCATCGACGATTTCACCATCATAAAGCGCGCCATCGGGGTAGGTGATCTTGCCCACGCCCTGCTTGACGCCGTCCACCCAGTCGCCCTGATACTCATAGCCGCCGGGGGATTGCATAACGCCTTTGCCGTGGTGGTTGGCATTGCGGAACGACCCTTCGTAGCGCACGCCATTGGCATATTGCGCGATGCCCTGACCGGTGATCGCGCCGGCTTCCCATTCGCCCTCGTAAGTGCCGCCATCGGCAAAGGTGATCTTGCCGAATCCGTCCGGCTTGCCCTTTTCAAAGTTGCCCTCGTAGACCGATCCGTTGGGAAAACGCGCGACGCCTTTTCCTTTGATCTCTCCGTCGACCCAATTGCCTTCGTATTCATAGCCGTTGGGCAGCGTGTAGGTGCCTGTCCCGTGCTGAACGCCGTCTTTAAACGTCCCCTCATAGACGCCACCATCGTCGTATTGCTTGCTTTGTACGTCGCCATCTTGCGCAAGTGCGGTGAAGGGCAGCAGCCCAAGGCAAAGGATCAGCGGGGTCAGGTTCAATTTCGTCATACAGCAACTTTCAAAAGAGAGTGCGGCCAAGAGCGGCGGGCGAGTTTGTTAACGCTTAGCCTATTCAATGGCCTGCGAGGGGGCAATCGTCTTTTGCCCGGCGGTGCGCCTTGGTCTTTTACTTGGCGCGTGATCTGCTACATCACTTGCGTAGATTATCGAAGGATCGCCTCATGACATCGCGTTTTCGCATCACGCTTGGCCAGTTGAACCCCACCGTCGGGGATTTGGCCGGAAACGCAGACCTCGCGCGGGATGCCTGGGCCCAAGGCAAAGAGGCCGATGCCGATCTGGTGGCTCTGCCAGAGATGTTCCTTGCCGGATACAATGCCCAAGACCTTGTGATGAAGCAGGCGTTCCAGCTGGATGTCATGACCCACCTCGAAGCGCTGGCCGCTGATTGTGCCGACGGGCCCGCGCTGGCCATTGGCGCACCTTGGGTCGAAGGGGCCAAGCTTTATAACGCTTATGTGATCCTCAAGGGCGGCAAGATCGCCAGCCGCGTGTTCAAACACAACCTGCCAAACGAGACTGTCTTTGACGAGGTGCGTATTTTCGACAGCGCGCCTTTGGGTGGGCCGTACGCCGTCGGCGATACCCGCATCGGCAGCCCGATCTGCGAAGACGCATGGCACCCCGATGTGGCCGAAACACTCGCCGAAACCGGGGCGGAGTTCTTGCTGGTGCCCAACGGATCGCCCTATTATCGCGGCAAGTTCGAGACGCGGTTGAACCATATGGTTGCCCGTGTGGTCGAAACTGAACTGCCGCTGATTTACCTCAATATGGTGGGTGGTCAGGATGATCAGGTCTTTGACGGGGCGAGCTTTGCGCTGAACCCCGGCGGCAAGCTGGCGTTTCAAATGCCGGCCTTTGACGCGCAAATCACCCATGTCGATCTGGAACAAACCGCCGAAGGCTGGCGCGTGGTCGAGGGCGAGAAGGTGCCGATGCCATCGGAGCTTGAACAGGACTACCGCGTGATGGTGCAGGGCTTGCGCGACTACATGGGCAAGACTGGCTTTAAGAAAGTGTTGCTGGGCCTGTCGGGCGGCATCGATTCGGCGATTGTGGCAACGATCGCTGTGGATGCGCTTGGCGCTGACAATGTGCGCTGTGTGATGCTGCCGTCCGAATACACGTCCCAAGCCTCGTTGGATGATGCTGAATCCGTCGCCAAGGCGCTTGGCTGCCGCTATGACTATGTGCCTATTGCGCAGGGGCGCGCGGCGATCACCGACACACTGGCCCCGCTGTTTGATGGCACCGAACCCGACCTGACCGAGGAAAACATCCAGTCGCGCCTGCGCGGGCTGTTGTTGATGGCGGTCAGTAACAAGTTCGGCGAGATGCTGTTGACCACAGGCAACAAGTCAGAGGTCGCGGTGGGCTATGCCACGATCTATGGCGACATGGCGGGGGGCTATAACCCCATCAAGGATATGTACAAAACCCGCGTCTTTGACAGCTGCCGCTGGCGCAATGAAAACCATCGCGATTGGATGATGGGCCCCGCAGGGGAGGTGATCGCGCCGCGTATCATCGACAAGCCGCCGACAGCCGAACTGCGCGAAGACCAGAAAGACAGCGACAGCCTGCCAGATTATCCCGATCTGGATGCGATGCTGACGATCCTTGTCGACGACGATGGGTCCATCGCCGATTGCGTGGCGGCGGGGTTTGACCGCGATGTTGCCAAAAAGGTCGAGCACCTGCTTTATATCAGTGAATACAAGCGGTTTCAGTCCGCCCCCGGTCCCCGTTTGACCAAAGGCGCGTTCTGGTTGGACCGCCGCTATCCCATCGTGAACCGCTGGCGCGACCCCAGTTGATCGCGCGCGAGCTGCTGCACGTTATCTAGACAATGACGCCGCGCTGTGACAAGCCAGCGGCCAATCAGGAGAACCCAATGACCATCACCCGCTTCGCCCCGTCCCCGACCGGTTATATCCACGTAGGCAACCTGCGCACGGCGCTGATGAACTATCTGATCGCCCGCAAAAACGGCGGCGAGTTCATCCTGCGGATCGACGACACCGATCCGGTGCGCAGCAAGGAAGAATACGTCGACGGTCTGAAAGAAGACCTGACGTGGCTGGGCCTGCATTGGGATCGCGTTGAACGCCAGTCCGAGCGGTTGGAGAAATACCACGCCGCCGCGGACGAGCTGCGCAAGATCGGGCGCTTCTATGAAGCGTGGGAAACGCCGACCGAACTGGATCTCAAGCGCAAGAAACAGCTGAACATGGGCAAGCCGCCGGTCTATGACCGCGCTGCGCTGAACCTGTCGGATGCGGAAAAAGCCAAGCTGCGCGACGAACGCGGCCCGGGCGTGTGGCGCTTTAAGCTGGATCAGGAACGGATCGAATGGAAGGACGGCATCCTTGGCGACATCTCGATTGATGCGGCGTCGGTTTCGGACCCCGTTTTGATCCGCGGTGACGGCCAGATTTTGTACACACTGGCGTCAGTCGTGGATGATACAGAGATGGGCGTGACCAATGTTGTGCGCGGGTCCGACCACGTGACCAACACGGCGACACAAATTCAGATCATGCACGCACTTGGCGGCACCGTTCCCTCCTTTGCGCACCATTCGCTGTTGACCGGTCCGCAAGGCGAGGCGCTGTCGAAACGTCTGGGCGTGCTGGCGCTGCGCGATCTGCGCGAACGCGGCGTGCATCCGTTTGCCTTGCTGTCCATCATGTCGCGTCTGGGGTCGTCTGATCCGGTCGAGCTGCGCACCGACATGGAGGCCTTGATCGATGGCTTTGACATCGAACGCTTTGGGTCTGCGCCGACCAAGTTCGACGTCGAAGACCTGTTCCCGATGACGGGCCGCTATTTGCAGACCCTCCCGCTCGAGGCGGTCTCTGATGAGATCGCAGCCCTTGGTGTGCCAGACGACAAGGCTGCACTATTCTGGCAGGTCACCCGCGAAAACGTCACGACACTTCGCGATCTTGAGGGATGGTGGCAGATGTTTAGCGTGGGCGCGGAGCCGGTGATCGCGGACGAAGACAAAGAGTTCGTCGCCGAGGCTTTGGCCTTGTTGCCCGAGGGCGAATTTGACGAAAGCACATGGAGCACATGGACTGCCGCAGTGAAAGAGCAGACAGGCCGCAAGGGCAAAGGGCTGTTCATGCCGCTGCGTCTGGCGCTGACGGGCAAGCCCCACGGGCCGGATATGGCCGCCGTGCTGCCGTTGTTGCAAGTCGTGAAGGCACGCGGGTGAAACGGGTCGGGTTCGCGGGCGCAAGTTCGGGAGCCTTCGGCGAGAGTTTATCTGGCAAAATGAAGCCGCTGTCGGCTGACATAAGGCGCGTCCATCATGGTTGATGGGCGCGCCAAATTTTTATCGGGCAACCTGTTCGGCCATGTGGCCAACATGTCTTTGCTGGCCTCTGTCGGGCTGGTGGCCGTGTTCCTTGTCGATTTCGTCGACATGATTTTCATTTCTATGCTGGGCAAGGCCGAGCTGGCGGCGGCCATCGGCTATGCCGGGGCGATCTTGTTTTTCACCACGTCTTTCGGGATTGGTCTGGGGATTGCGGCCGGTGCTTTGGTCGCGCGGGCCTTGGGGCAGGATGATGCGCAGCTTGCGCGAGAACGTACGACCCATGCGCTGTGCTATGGGGCGTTTTTCGGCGTGATCTTTGCGCTGTGTGTGTTTCTATCGCTGGATGTTCTGGTCGGATTGGTCGGCGCGCGCGGTGAGACGGCGACACTGGCGGTGCATTTCTTGCAGATTGTTGTGCCGTCCGTCCCGTTCCTCATGGTTGGGATGATGGGCAGCGCCATCCTGCGGGCGCATGGGGATGCACGCCGCGCGATGATGGCAACGATCGCGGGGGGTATCGTGAATGCCATTCTTGACCCCATCCTGATCTTTACCTTCGACCTGGGCCTGACCGGTGCCGCCTGGGCGTCTTTTGTCGCGCGGGTGGTGATTGCCTATACCGCGTTGATGCCGATCGTGCGCCATTATGGCGGGATCGCGATGCCACGTCCTTCGGGGCTGTGGCGCGATCTGTTGCCGGTGTTGGCCATCGCGGTGCCTGCCATCCTGACGCAGGTCGCAACGCCTGTAGGACAGGCATATGTCACCCGCGCCATGGCGGCCTATGGCGAAGACGCGGTGGCGGGCATGGCGATTGTCAGCCGGATGATGCCTGTGGCCTTTGCCGTGATCTTTGCCCTGTCTGGAGCGGTGGGGCCGATCATCGGGCAGAATTTTGGCGCGGGCGATCTGGGTCGGGTCAAACGGACCTATGCCGCGGGGGTCAGCTTTGCCGCCTTGGTGATCGTGGCGATTTCCGCCGCGCTGTTTGCGTTCCGCGCACCGCTGGCGGCGATGTTTGACGCCGAAGGCATTACGTTGACGCTGATCTATCTGTTCTGCGGCCCGCTTTCGCTGGCGTTCTTTTTCAACGGCGTGTTGTTCGTGTCGAATGCAGCGTTCAACAATATGGGCCACCCCTATTATTCGACGGTCACCAACTGGGGTCGCAACACGCTGGGGATGATTCCCTTGGTCTGGGCCGGCAGCCTGCTGTTCGGCGCGCCCGGCGTGCTGATCGGGCAGGCGGCGGCGGGGGTGGTCTTTGGGACGCTGGCGTGGCTTCTGGCGCGTCGGATGATCGCGCAAGGGGGGCAGCGCAAACGCGCCAAGCCCGAGGTCTTTGCCCGCGACGGGCGGTTGATGTCGCTACTGCACCTGCGCCGATAGGCGGGTCAGATTGTCGTCCACCAGCGCGGTTTCCTGCGCGGTAAGCGCTTGTGCACGCGGGTATTTCGGCGCGGCGCGGTCATTCAGGATCGGCGTGTCCCAGCCCCGCGTCGTGTCAAAGAACCGCTGCACGCCGTCGACCCCGTATTCGCGCAGGAACCCTTGGACCACGACATCAATATAGCTGAGCAAAATGGTGTGGTCGCCGGATGTCACATGGGTGTCCGTCGGCACTGAATAATGCGCCATGTCGGGGGCGGGAATGATGTCGTGTACGACAGCCCCGTTCGACCCGATGCGGTTGTAGTTGGTTTCGCGGGTATCCAGCGCCACCCAGTCCGCACCAGGCACCGCCGCGATCAACCCGTCGATGACGGTGTCTTTTTCAGGCAGCACGCTGAGAAAGACGTGCGATGCCCCTGCGATGCGAACCCAAAGCCGGTGCCACCCGTGCAACTGCGCCGGACGGGCGTCGGGGTAGGCGTGGGTACTGCGGTTTACGAGGCTGCCATAGCCGAAAAAATATGGTGTCATGCGCGTGTTTTGGCGCCGTGCGGCGCTGATGTCCACATCTTGCGCCTGCAGGTCGCGGTAGGCTGCTCAATATCGCGGCACGGGATGAAAGTTTTAGCGCTGCGCTGTCAACTTTGCTTGACGCAGCGCCGCGATCCGGCATAGCACTTGCCCACACCGTTACGGGAGAACCGGCGCAAGCCGGTGCCGAAGGAGCAACCGCCCCGGAAACTCTCAGGCGCAAGGACCGCAACGGGACCTAACAACTCTGGAGAGTGACGCAACAGCGTCCGCCGAAGGGATAACGATCTCAGGCGAAAGGACAGAGGGGGCATTTGACGGGCTGCATTCCTGCGGTCTGCTGGGTGCCAGTATGGTCAATGGCCTTCTGGATATGGAAAAGGCCGCGTGACCATGAGCGATTTGCAACAGACACCGCTATACGATCTTCATCTGGAACTGGGTGGCAAGATGGTGCCCTTTGCGGGCTATTCCATGCCTGTGCAGTATCCGATGGGCGTGATGAAGGAACACCTGCATACCCGTGCCGCTGCGGGCGTATTCGACGTCAGCCACATGGGGCAGGTGATGGTGACCGGCCCGTCGTGGGAGGCCGCAGCACTGGCGTTTGAAACGCTGGTGCCGATGAACGTGCTGGGGCTGGAAGACGGGCGTCAACGCTATGGGTTTTTCACCAATGACGCGGGCGGGATCGAGGATGATCTGATGTTTGCGCGTCGTGGCGATGACCTGTTTGTTGTCGTGAATGCGGCCTGCAAGGAGTCCGACATCGCGCGGATGAAAGCGGCGCTTGAGCCTGAGCTCACCGTTACACCGATCACCGACCGTGCCTTGATTGCTGTGCAGGGGCCGACCGCAGGCGCGGCCATCGCCACGCTTGATCCGGCCGCAGACGCGATGCGGTTCATGGATTTTGCGACGTTGACGCTGGACGGCGTAGAGGTCTGGGCCTCGCGGTCGGGCTACACCGGCGAGGACGGATTCGAACTGTCTGTACCAGAAGCGCAGGCCGAAGCATTGGTCCGCCGTTTGCTGGAGATCGAGGGCGTCGCGCCGATTGGTCTGGGCGCGCGGGATTCGCTGCGGCTCGAGGCGGGGTTGTGTCTGTACGGCAATGACATCGATGCGGGCACAAACCCGGTGGAGGCAAGCCTGACATGGGCGATCCAGAAGGCCCGCCGCGTTGGTGGTGACCGTGCAGGGGGCTACCCCGGTGCCGACGCTGTGCAGGCCGCGTTCGAAACTGGCACGGCGCGCAAGCGTGTCGGTCTGGCCCCCGAAGGCCGTGCCCCCATGCGCGACGGCACACCGCTTTTTGATGCCGCGACAGGTGGCACGCAGGTGGGCGAAGTGACGTCGGGCAGTTTCGGGCCGACGGTAGGCGGGCCTGTCGCAATGGGCTATGTCAGTGAGGCGCAGGCGGGTATTGATACGATGCTGTGGGGCGAAGTCCGCGGCAAGCGTCTGCCAGTGACCGTTGCCAAGCTGCCCTTTGTTGCGGCGAATTTTAAAAGATAATCTAGTGAAGGATGGAAGTATGAAGTTTACCGAAGAACACGAGTGGCTGCGGGTTGAAGGCGACGAAATCGTCGTTGGCATCACCATTCACGCGGCCGAACAGCTGGGCGACGTGGTGTTTGTCGAGCTGCCCGATGAAGGCACGACTGTCAGCAAGGACGACGAAGTTGTCGTGATCGAATCCGTCAAGGCGGCGTCCGATATTCTGGCACCGATTGATGGCGAGATCATCGAGGTCAACAGCACGCTGTCCGACAACCCCGCCCTGGTGAATGACGACCCGCAGGGCGAGGCGTGGTTCTTTAAGATGAAGGCGTCCGACCCGAGCCAGATGGACGAGTTCATGGACGAAGCCGCCTATCAAAAGTTCATCGGGTAAAGCCCGCTGCCCCGCCGGAGCCTCCGGCGGGGATTTTATACCATTTGGAAGAGGGGCCCTGCGCCATGGTTTTCAAACCGACCGAATATTTGCCGTATGATTTTGCCAACCGCAGACATATCGGGCCTTCTCCGGCAGAGATGTCGGACATGTTGAAAACTGTCGGCGCGCAGAGCCTTGGCGCGTTGATCGATGACACGATGCCCGCTCAAATTCGCCAGAAAGAGCCGCTGGATTTTGGCAAGCCGATGTCAGAGCGCGAAGTGTTAGAATACATGCGCGTGGTAGCGGGCAAGAACAAGGTGCTGACCTCGCTGATCGGGCAGGGCTATCACGGCACGGTGACGCCGCCTGCGATCCAGCGCAACATTTTTGAAAACCCCGCATGGTACACCGCCTACACGCCCTACCAGCCCGAGATCAGTCAGGGCCGGCTTGAAGCGCTGTTGAACTTCCAGACTATGATCAGCGATCTAACCGGCCTCGAGGTCGCCAACGCGTCTCTGCTGGACGAAGCGACGGCCTGTGCCGAAGCGATGACGATGGCGATGCGCCTGTCGAAATCGAAGGCCAAGGCGTTCTTTGTCGACCGCGATTGCCACCCCCAGAACATCGCCGTGATCCAGACCCGCGCGGCCCCGCTGGATATCGAAGTGATCATCGGCGATCCGGACAAAATGGACGCGAGCGCTGTTTTCGGTGCCCTGTTCCAGTATCCCGGCACCTACGGCCATGTGCGCGACTTTACCGACCATATGACTGCGCTGCATGACGCTGGTGCTTTGGGTGTCGTATCCGCTGATCCGATGGCGTTGACGCTGCTGAAAGAACCCGGTGCCATGGGCGCGGATATCGCTGTCGGGTCCACCCAGCGGTTTGGCGTGCCCGAAGGATATGGCGGCCCGCACGCGGCCTATATGGCCTGCAAGGACGCCTATAAGCGCGCCATGCCCGGCCGCATTGTTGGCGTGTCGATTGATGCCCACGGCAACCGTGCCTACCGTTTGTCACTGCAGACGCGTGAACAGCACATCCGCCGCGAAAAGGCGACGTCGAACGTTTGTACCGCGCAAGCGCTGCTGGCGGTGATGGCGTCGATGTATGCGGTTTTCCATGGGCCAGACGGTCTAAAGGCGATTGCACAGCGTATTCACCGCAAGGCTGTACGCTTGGCCAACGGGCTGGAAGAAGCCGGTTTCAAGGTCGATCCGAAATCCTTTTTTGATACGGTGACGGTTGATGTCGGCCCCTTGCAGGCCGCTGTGATGAAATCTGCCGTGGACGAGGGCATCAACCTGCGCCGCGTCGGTGAGACCCGCGTCGGCATCAGCCTCGACGAGCGCAGCGTGCCTGCCACGATCGAAGCCGTCTGGCGTGCCTTTGGTATTCGCCGCACAGATGAGAAGTTCG
This sequence comes from Sulfitobacter sp. M13, assembly GCF_053474885.1. Taxonomy (NCBI): domain Bacteria; kingdom Pseudomonadati; phylum Pseudomonadota; class Alphaproteobacteria; order Rhodobacterales; family Roseobacteraceae; genus Sulfitobacter; species Sulfitobacter sp. M13. The sequence continues at coordinate 798,667 of NZ_CM130281.1, forward strand.
AGGCGCAATATCGCTTCCCCGACGACATGCTGCGCGAAAGCGCATATCTGACCCACCCGATCTTCCACATGAACCGCGCCGAGACCGAAATGATGCGCTATATGCGTCGTTTGGCCGATCGTGATCTGGCCTTGGACCGTGCGATGATTCCGCTGGGGTCGTGCACGATGAAGCTGAATTCGGCTGCGGAAATGATGCCCGTCAGCTGGCGCGAGTTCTCGATGATCCACCCGTTTGTGCCGCAAGATCAGGCGCTTGGGTATAAGCATATGATCGACGACCTGTCCTCCAAGCTGTGTGACATCACCGGCTATGACGCGATTTCCATGCAGCCCAACTCGGGTGCGCAGGGTGAATATGCGGGTCTGCTGGCGATTGCGTCCTATCACCGTGCCAACGGGCAAGGGCATCGCAACATCTGCCTGATCCCCATGTCGGCCCACGGCACCAACCCCGCCAGCGCAAATATGGTTGGCTGGAAGGTTGTTGTGATCAAAACCGCCCCCAACGGCGATATCGATCTGGACGACTTCCGCGCCAAGGCGGAAAAGCACAGCGAAAACCTTGCGGGCTGCATGATCACCTATCCCTCGACCCACGGCGTGTTCGAGGAAACCGTGACCGAGGTGACCAAAATCACCCACGATCACGGCGGTCAGGTCTATATCGACGGGGCGAATATGAACGCCATGGTCGGTTTGGCGCGTCCGGGCGATGTGGGCGGCGATGTCAGCCACCTCAACCTGCACAAAACATTCTGCATTCCGCATGGCGGCGGTGGCCCCGGCATGGGTCCGATTGGTGTGAAATCGCACCTCATCGCGCATGTTCCGGGCCATCCGAACGGTGGTGAAGGCGCTGTTTCGGCTGCACCCTACGGGTCGCCGTCGCTTCTGCCGATCTCGTGGTCGTATTGTTTGATGATGGGCGGTGACGGGCTAACGCAGGCCACACGCGTCGCGATCCTGAACGCCAACTACATCGCCAAGCGGCTCGAAGGGGCGTTCGAGGTGCTGTACAAAGGGCCAACGGGACGGGTTGCGCATGAATGTATTTTCGATGTGCGCCCGTTCGAGGAAAGCGCAGGCGTGACGGTGGATGACATCGCCAAACGTCTGATTGACGCGGGCTTCCACGCGCCCACGATGAGCTTCCCTGTCGCTGGCACCTTGATGGTGGAACCGACCGAGACAGAGACCAAGGCCGAGCTGGACCGTTTCTGCGACGCGATGCTGGCGATCCGCGAAGAGATCCGCGCGATCGAAAACGGTGACATGCCGCGTGAAAACAACGCGCTGAAGAATGCGCCGCACACGGTCGAAGATCTGGTCGGCGAATGGGATCGCCCCTACACCCGCGAACAGGGTTGCTTCCCCCCCGGTGCGTTCCGCGTCGACAAATACTGGCCTCCGGTCAACCGCGTCGACAACGTGCATGGCGACCGCAACCTGATCTGCACCTGCCCGCCGATGGAGGAATACGCAGAGGCGGCTGAGTAAGTTTCAAGAGATATGAGTGACAAAACGGGCGCGGGGAAACCTCGCGCCCGTTTTGCGTGGGGCGGCCTTAGCTGTCGGCGAGAAAGGCAAAGACCTTGCGCAGGCGGTTCCATGTGGTCTTGTCTGGTGCCACCAGAATATGCCCCGTCCGCAGGGTCGCGTCATAGGGGCCGCCCGACAGCATCTCGACGTGGGCACCGGCTTGGGCGCAGATCAAGGCACCGGCGGCATGGTCCCAAGGGTGCAGTGTGCCGCTTAGGATGAAATCGGCATGGCCTTGGGCGACGGTGCGGTATTCGTGGGCCGAACAGCGCAGGGAGTTCACCTTGGCAAAGCTCGGCAGGGTGGCGGCAACCTTGACCCGAAGCTCCTTGGTAAAGTTTCCCAGCGGGACAAATCCGCTGAGCTCTTCGATCTGCTTGCCCATGCCGACGCGCAGCGGACGCGAAAGCCCAAGGGCGCGTTCAAAGCGCGGGGTGCTGGTATCATCGGCAATCACCCAGTCATCGTTCACCGGATCATAGATCACGCCAAAGGCCGGTTTACCGAAGCGTGTCACCGCAAGGATCATGCCGAAGGTCGATAGCCCGTGGGTGAAGTTCGATGTGCCGTCGATGGGATCAAGGATAAAGGCCAGAGGGGCTTCGGCGATCTTGTCGAGTAATCCGGGGTTCGCCGATACCGCTTCTTCGCCGATGACCAGCGCGTCGGGATAGGCCGTGGCAAGGGCGCGGGTGATCATCGCTTCGGCAGCAAGATCGGCAGCGGTGACCAGATCATGCGGGCCGGATTTGGTGTCAATGTCAGCCGGTGCCAGATTGCGGAAACGCGGCAAAACCTCGGCCCGCGCAGCACGGCGCAGGACATTTATCACATGGGTTTGCTGGGCTGCCGTCAGCACCGGCGGCAGGGGGGCGGGCAGCGTCTGGGTCGTCTGCGTCATTGTCGTTTCCCTTTTTGGTCTATCGGATCCATCTTATTCGCGGGCGCGCAGCACCTGTGCGGGTCTGGCGTTCAAGGCATTGATCGCAAAGCCAAGCGACGCAAGGATCGACGCCAGTGCACCGCCGGTGATGATCAACAGTGCCGAGGGCCAAACCACGGCAAAGCTGGTATCCATCACAAAGCGGCTGACGGCCCACCCGCCCAAAATACCTGCCAGCAGCGCGACGGTCCCTGCGAACAGCCCCAACAGGGCGGCGCGCAACAGAAAGCTGGTGGCGATGCTGCGGCGCGAGGCTCCGAGCGTTTTCAGCAAGGCGGCTTCATAGCGACGGGCGTCTGCCCCTGCCGCGGCTGCCCCGATCAATACCAGAAAGCCGGTCAAAAGAGTAGCCGCCGCGCCGTAAGATGTCGCCGCGGCCAACCCGCTAAGCACCGCCGCCACGCGGTCGATCGCATCGCGCACGCGGATCGCGGTGATATTGGGGTAAGCCGTGGCCAGATCGCGCAGGATCGGTGCTTCGGCTTCGGGGTCGGCATAGACGGTCGAGATATAGGTATGCGGTGCGCCGGTCAGCGCGGCGGGGTTCATGGTCAGGATAAACCCGATCCCTGCGGACGAGAAATCGACCTCTTGAAAGCTGGCGATGGTGCCGGTGATATCGCGCCCCAGCACGTTGATGGTCAGCGTGTCACCAAGCTCTAGCCCGATCTCTTCGGCTTCTTCGGCGGCAAAGCTGATCAGCGGCGGGCCGTCATAATCAGGTGCCCACCATTCGCCCGCGGTGATCACCGTGTCGTCATCAGGGGCCTCGGCATAGGTCACCCCGCGGTCGCCCCGCACAACCCAGTGATCGCCTGCCACATCTTTGGCGGGCCTGCCGTTGATCTGTGTGACGACCCCGCGCAGCATCGGTGCGCTATCGATGCGGCGCACAGCCGGGTCATCGGTTAGCCGTTTAGTGTAGCCCTCGATCTGGTCTTTCTGGATATCGACAAAGAAATACGACGGGGCAACATCGGGCAGGTTGCCCGAAATCGCCTGCCGCAGGTTGCCGTCGATCTGCCCCACGGCGGCCAGTACCGATAGGCCAAGACCGAGCGACAAGACCACGGCACCCGCCCCTTCGCCACTGCCGCCAATCGCAGTCAAGGCCCAGCGAAGCCGCGGTCGTCCGCGTGCCAGAACGGCAGCGCGTTGCGCAAGGAAACGCACCAGCAGTGCAGCCAGCGTGAGTATCCCGAGCGCGCCTGCGATGCCACCCAAGGTCCAAAGCGTCAGCCACCAGCTGCCATTGAACCACCCCGCCAGCCCGACCAGCAGCGCGACGGTCAGCAAGATGACCGCCACGTAGCGCGGCGCGGGAAAGCGTGCGGCCCCGTCCCATGCATCCCGAAACAGGGTCGCCGCGCGGATGTTCTCGCTGCGCGCCAGTGGCCAGAGCGTGAAGGCAAACGCCGTGAGCAGCCCGTAGATCGCCGCCTCGGCCAGCGGTGCGGGGTAGATGGCAAAGGCCGCAGGGATCGGCAGCCGCGCGGAAATTAGTGGCGCAAAAACCAGCGGGGCCACGGCCCCCAACACCACGCCAATGGCGACGCCCAAAAGCGATAGCGCGCCGATCTGGATAAAGTATGTCTGGAAGATCGTCGCACGGTCTGCCCCAAGGGCTCGGAGCACGGCAATGACCTCTGTCTTGCCGGTCAAATAAGACCGTACAGCAGCCGACACGCCGACGCCGCCCACAGCCAGACCGGACAGGCCCACAAGGATCAAAAACGCAGTGAGCCGTTCGACAAAGCGCGATACCCCCGGTGCGCCATTGCGCGCATCGGTCCAGCGCATCCCGCTGTTTTCGAACCGCGCACGGGCGGAGGACTTAAGCTGATCGAGATCGGTTTCGGGGGGGAGCAGCATCCGGTATTTAGAGTTGAACAGCGTCCCTTCGGCCAGCAGGCCGGCACCCTCCAACGCATCGGTGCGCAGCAGGGTACGGGGGCCAAGGGCAAAGCCGCTGGCGGCGCTGTCGGGTTCGCGGGCGATCAGGGCGGACAGGCGGAACTCCTTGACGCCAAGCTTGAAGGTATCGCCGGGGGATAGGCCCAGACGGTCGGACAAGGCGCGCTCCATCACGGCACCCGACAGCCCGTTTTCTATGCCAAGCGCCTGTTCCAGCGGCATCGCGGGTTCCAGCACCATGTCGCCCACCAGCGGGTACAGATCATCGACCGCCTTTACCTGCGTCAGCGCACGGTCTGCTGCGGAGCCGTCACCGGCGACGGCCATGGACCGGAATTCGACGACCTCGGACACGGCGCTGGCTTGGGTTTCGATCCAGTCGCGTTCGTCTTGGGTGGCGAAACGATAGGTGAAATCAATCTCTGCCGCGCCCCCCAGCAGGGCCGCGCCTTCGCGTTGCAGCCCGCCTTCGATAGCGGACCGTACAGACCCTACGGAGGCAATCGCCGCGACGCCAAGGGCGAGGCAGGCCAGAAACAGACGGAACCCGCGCAGCCCCCCGCGCATCTCGCGGCGGGCAAAACGGCCGGCCAGACGCAGGCTCATGCGCCGGTCCCGCCGACGATGCGCCCGTCGGTCAGCGTCACCACCCGATCACAGCGGGCGGCCAGATCATCGGCGTGGGTCACCAGCACCAGCGTTGCCCCATGCTTTTCGCGCAGATCGAACAACAGCTCCATAATCGCGGCCCCGTTGGTGCTGTCGAGATTGCCGGTTGGTTCATCCGCCAACAGGATCGCCGGTCGCGGGGCAGAGGCGCGGGCCAATGCAACCCGCTGCTGTTCGCCGCCCGACATCTGTGCGGGATAGTGGTTCAGCCGGTGACCCAGACCCACGGCGTGCAATTCGGCCTCGGCGCGGTCAAAGGCATCAGCCACGCCGTTCAGTTCAAGCGGGGTGGCGACATTTTCCAGCGCGGTCATTGTGGGGATCAAGTGGAAAGACTGGAACACGATGCCCATCCGTCCGCGGCGAAACTTGGCCAGCCCGTCTTCGGACAGCGTGCTGAGGTCTTCACCCAAGGCCCGCACGGAACCGCCTGTGGCCCTCTCGAGCCCGCCCATCACCATCAGCAGCGAAGACTTGCCCGACCCCGACGGGCCGGTAAAGGCGACCGTCTCGCCTTGTGCGACGTCCAGAGTGATCCCATGTAGGATGTCGACCTTTCCGGCGTTGCCATTCAGTTTCAGGGATGCATCTTGAAGCTGGAACACCGGGTCGGTCATAGGGCTGCCTTTTGAAATACGGTCCCTGTTGGATATGGAGGTTCGACCATGATGCGCAAGGTTACGACGGCACTTGTTCTAGTATTAGCAGGCCCCGCACTGGCGGAACCGCTTGTTCTTGCGGCATTGGGCGACAGTCTGACGCAGGGATACGGTCTGCCTGCCGAAGACGGGTTCGTGCCTCAACTGCAAAACTGGCTGGATCAGAACGGGGCCGAGGTGACGGTCATCAACGCGGGCGTGTCTGGGGATACCACCGCCGGCGGGCTTTCACGTGTTGCCTGGACCATGACGCCCGAGGTGGATGGCATGATCGTGACGCTTGGCGGGAACGACCTTTTGCGCGGGATCGATCCGTCGGTCAGCCGTGCCAATCTGGACGGGATACTCAAGGCCGCGCAGGACGCCGAGGTCGAGGTGCTGCTGGTCGGCATGACGGCACCGGGCAACTTCGGGCCAGAGTATAAAACGACTTTTGACAGCATCTATCCCGATCTGGCCGCGCAGTATGACGCGACGCTGATGGGCAGCTTTTTCGACGGTCTGTCAGAGAATGGCAAACAGCCTGATCTGGCGCAGGCACGGAGCTTTTTCCAAGCAGACGGTGTGCACCCGAACGCGCAGGGCGTCACCAGAATCGTCGATGCACTGGGGCCCAAAGTGCTGACCCTGATCGATCAGATCAACGAGAACCGGTAACTTTGCACAAAAAACGGGCACCGAAGCGCCCGTCGTCAAAATTATTATGATCCGGCGTGGGCCGGGTCAGGCCAGTGCGATATTTGCAGCACTTTCACGGCCGTCACGGCCTGCCTCGATGTCGAATGTCACCTTCTGGTTGTCGGCAAGCCCGGTCAGGCCAGCGCGTTCAACCGCCGAGATGTGAACAAAGATATCCTTGCCGCCGCCATCAGGCGCGATAAAGCCATATCCCTTTGTAGTATTGAACCATTTTACGGTGCCAGTCGCCATGCCCCGTTACTCCTGTGTTTGTCCTGCCCACATTATGCGGCAGCGTGGCTCGGTCAGAACTTGATCGCACCAGCGCCTAAGGGCTGAGGGGTCGAAAGTCTTTCGCGTCGCACCTCTGATTTTGGCGCCAAAAAGGACAAAATCAAGAGTTTTTGCCCGCAAATTCACAACAGGCGGGCGTTTGCGCATGAAATTTCACAACAGTGAAATAATTTTACCAGTTGATAAAAAAATCATTCCGTGGGAGCGTTTCTGAATAAATAGTGACAGCAGGGATAAAAAAATGTCGCAGAAAATCTTTGAACCGGGGGTCGCTGCCGGAAGGCTGGACGCTGATGCCTACACCGCGCAGTTTTCGGATTTGCACCCGCCGCTGGATGTGCACGAGGCGCTGGTCGCCGCAGACCGATGCTATTTCTGTCACGACGCGCCGTGCATCACGGCGTGCCCGACGGACATCGATATTCCGCTGTTCATCCGGCAGATCGCCACCGGCACACCGGATGCTGCGGCCAAGACCATCCTGAGCCAGAACATCATGGGCGGCATGTGTGCCCGCGTTTGTCCGACCGAACAGCTGTGCGAACAGGCTTGCGTCCGCGAAGCGGCCGAGGGCAAGCCGGTCAAGATCGGCGAGCTTCAACGCTATGCCACGGACCATCTGCAAGCCAAGGGGTCGCATCCGTTTAAACGCGCAGCACCGACGGGCAAACGGGTCGCGGTTGTGGGAGCGGGTCCGGCAGGGCTTTCTTGTGCGCACCGTGCGGCGATGATGGGTCATGATGTCACCGTCTTTGACGCGCGACCCAAGCCCGGCGGCCTGAACGAATACGGGATCGCCACCTACAAAACACCAGACGGGTTCGCGCAGGCAGAGGTCGACTGGCTGCTCAAGATCGGCGGCATCACCGTGCAGAATAACGCGGCCCTCGGTGCGGCAATGACGCTGGACAACCTGCGGGCCGACTATGACGCTGTGTTCCTTGGTATGGGCCTTGGCGGTGTGAACGCTTTGGGTGCTGAGGGCGAGGATAAGGCCGGCGTCCTGGATGCCGTCGATTTCATCGCCGATCTGCGTCAGGCCAGCGATGTAGCCGCCGTGCCAATCGGCCGCGACGTTGTGGTGATTGGCGGCGGGATGACCGCGATCGACGCGGCCATTCAGGCGAAACTGTTGGGGGCGTTGAATGTGACGCTGGTCTATCGCCGCGGGCGGGACCGGATGAACGCCAGCGTGTTTGAACAGGATCTTGCCGCCTCTAAAGGGGTGCGGATCGTGACCCATGCCACGCCGGTCGCCGTGATCGGCAACGGTGCCGTGCGCGAGATCGAATTCGAGTATGTGGATGACCAGATGCAGGGCACGGGTCAGACCCTGCGCCTTGCTGCGGATCAAGTGTTCAAGGCCATCGGCCAGACGTTGCAGGGCGACGCGCTGCCGATGCTTGAGGCGCGCAAGATCAAGGTCGATGGCACCGGACGCACTAGCGTTGATGGGGTCTGGGCAGGCGGGGATTGCGCCAGCGGCGGCGATGACCTGACCGTGACAGCCGTTGCCGAAGGGCGCGACGCGGCGATGGACATTCACATGGTATTGATGGGCTAAGCCCCTACAGGAGAACGCAAATGGCTGATCTAAGAAGCGACTTCGTGGGCATCAAAAGCCCGAACCCGTTCTGGCTGGCATCCGCGCCGCCAACGGACAAGGAATACAACGTCCGCCGCGCCTTTGAGGCGGGATGGGGCGGTGTCGTGTGGAAAACGCTCGGCATGGAGGGCCCGCCGGTCGTCAATGTCAACGGCCCGCGCTACGGTGCCATCTATGGGGCGGACCGGCGGCTGTTGGGGCTCAACAACATCGAGCTGATCACCGACCGTCCGCTTGAAGTGAACCTGCGCGAGATGAAAGCGGTCAAACGCGACTACCCCGACCGTGCGCTGATCGCCTCGATCATGGTCCCGTGCGAGGAAGAGGCGTGGAAAGCGATCCTGCCGCATGTGGAGGACACCGGTGCCGACGGGATCGAGCTGAACTTTGGCTGCCCGCACGGGATGGCCGAACGCGGCATGGGGTCTGCCGTGGGGCAGGTGCCTGAATACATCGAAATGGTGACCCGCTGGTGCAAAATGTACACGCGGATGCCGGTGATCGTAAAGCTGACGCCGAACATCACCAATGTGCTTTATCCCGCCGAGGCCGCGAAACGCGGTGGTGCGGATGCGGTGAGCCTGATCAACACGATCAACTCTATCACCTCGGTCGATCTGGACCTGTTCGCGCCCGAACCGACAATCGACGGCAAAGGCACCCATGGCGGCTATTGCGGTCCGGCGGTGAAACCCATTGCGCTGAACATGGTGGCCGAGATCGCCCGCAACCCTGCCACGGCTGATATGCCGATCAGTGGTATCGGCGGCGTGACCACATGGCGCGACGCGGCAGAGTTTCTCGCACTTGGGGCGGGGAACGTGCAGGTCTGTACCGCCGTGATGACCTATGGCTTTAAGGTCGTCGAGGAAATGATCAGCGGCCTGTCAGAATATATGGACGACAAGGGGATGACGTCGGTCGATCAACTGGTCCGCCGCGCGGTGCCCAACGTGACCGACTGGAACCAGCTGAACCTGAACTATGTCGCCAAGGCCAAGATCGATCAGGATTTGTGCATCTCGTGCGGGCGATGTTTTGCAGCCTGCGAAGACACGTCGCACCAGGCGATTGCCATGTCCGAAGACCGGACGTTCAGCGTGATCGACGATGAATGCGTGGCCTGCAACCTGTGCGTCAATGTCTGCCCTGTCGAGGATTGCATCTCTATGGTGGAACTGGCCACGGGCACCACGGACCCGCGTACCGGAAAAACGGTCGAAGCGGCGTATGCCAACTGGACGACGCACCCGAACAACCCCTCCGCCACGGCGGCAGAGTGAACCTTGGCCCCCGCCGCTATTTTGCCGGTGCGGCGGGGGTCAGCAACGTAGAGAACATCAGCCGTAGATGATCCGACGCCTGTTGATGCTGTTCGGCGTCGCCCTCAAGCAACAGCGCCACCTGTGGGGCAAAATCCGCATAGTGCTGCGTTGTGGACCAGATCGAGAATATCAGATGCCGCGGGTCCATCCGTGCGATCCTTCCTGCGTCCATCCAGGCCGCAATGACGGCGCATTTTTCATCAAAAAGCGGCTTTAGATCGCTTTGCAATCGAGGGCCCATATGCGGCGCACCGCGTAAAATTTCACCAGCGAACAGCCGGCTCTCGCGGGGCAAATCCCGCGCCATATCCAGCTTGCGCTGCACGTAATCCAACAGCTCTGTGCGCGGGTCACCGTGGGCGTCGAGCTCTACCAAAGGGTCCAGCCATGTTTCCATAAGCTGGCTGAGAAGGGTCGTATGAATTTCTTCTTTGCCACTGAAATAATACAATATATTTGGTTTGCTGAGCCCCGCCTCTGTGGCAATCTGATCCAGCGTTGCGCCCCGAAATCCGTAGCTGGAAAACACATCCAGCGCGGCGTCCAGTATGACACGCCGGTTGCGCCTTTGGATTCGGCTGGGCTTTTTCTTGGCGGTGGCGTCGGGCATGGCGCGGTCCCTTCCGGTGTAAGTGCCTGAAAATGCGGCAGTCCGCCAGTGACGGGTGGCCCCAAGGAAAGCATTTCTTGACAGACTTAACCCTAGCCGCAATCGTGGATTTACCAAATGGTAAAAATTTACACCTTCCACAAGGTAGAAAACGCAAAGGAAACCGCTATGGCCGCGCCCGGTGAAAACCTGAAGATCAACCCTGATCGTCTGTGGGACAGTCTGATGGAGATGGCCAAGATCGGCCCCGGTGTGGCAGGTGGGAATAACCGCCAGACGCTGACCGACGAAGACGCCGAAGGCCGCGCCCTGTTCCAGAAATGGTGCGAGGAGGCCGGCTGCACCATGGGTCTCGACACGATGGGCAACATGTTTGCGCAGCGCGATGGCACTGACCCCGATGCACTGCCGGTCTATGTCGGGTCGCATCTGGATACGCAGCCTACGGGCGGGAAATATGACGGCGTATTGGGCGTGCTTGGCGGGTTGGAATTGCTGCGCACGATGAACGATCTGGGGATCAAGACAAAGCACCCCGTGGTCGTGACCAACTGGACCAACGAAGAAGGCACCCGCTATGCGCCCGCCATGCTGTCGTCCGGTGTCTTTGCCGGCATCCACACGCAAGAATGGGCCTATGCAAAGACCGATGCCGAGGGCCTGAGCTTTGGTGATGAGCTCGAGCGGATCGGCTGGCAAGGCGACGAAGAGGTCGGCGCCCGGAAGATGCACGCCTTTTTCGAGCTGCACATCGAACAGGGCCCGATCCTTGAGACTGAAGGTAAGGATATCGGTGTCGTCACCCACGGGCAGGGGCTGTCGTGGACCCAAGTCACCGTGACCGGCAAGGATGCACACACCGGATCAACCCCGATGCCCATGCGCAAGAACGCAGGGCTTGGCATGGCGCGCATGCTTGAGGCCGTGGACCAGATCGCATGGTCCCACGCGCCCCACGCGGTTGGTGCCGCAGGGCATTTCGAGGTCTACCCGAATTCGCGCAATGTCATTCCGGGCCAAGTGATCTTTACCGTCGATTTCCGGTCGCCTGATTTGAGCGTGATCGAAGATATGGAAAAGCGTCTGCGGGTCGAAGGCCAGAAGATCGCCGATGACATGGGGCTTGAGGTTGCCTTTGAAAAGGTCGGCGGCTTTGATCCCGTAACGTTTGACGAAGGCTGCGTCTCCGCAATCCGGTCTGCAGCAGAGCGGCTGGGGTATAGTCATATGGATGTCATCTCGGGGGCCGGTCACGATGCCTGCTGGATCAACGGGGTGGCGCCGACAGCAATGGTCATGTGCCCCTGCGTCGATGGGCTAAGCCATAACGAGGCCGAAGAAATCACCAAAGACTGGGCCAAAGCGGGTGCCGATGTACTGCTGCACGCGGTGCTGGAAACAGCCGAGATTGTGGGCTGATCCGGGCGGGGGCCGCAGCTATTGCGCAGTGGGGGCCAGCCCCCACACCCCCGGGATTTAGGCCAATTGGAAGACAGATAGGGGAGAGGGAAAAATGAGTAAGGTTATCAAGGGCGGCATGGTCTGCACGGCGGATCGGACCTGGAAAGCGGATGTGCTGATCGAGGGCGAGATCATCAAACAGATCGGCGAGGATCTGGTGGGCGACGAATACATCGACGCCGAAGGGGCCTATGTCATTCCCGGCGGTATTGATCCGCACACCCACCTCGAGATGCCCTTTATGGGGACCACGGCGGCCGAAACCTTCGAGACGGGGACTTGGGCCGCGGCTGTGGGCGGGACCACGATGATCGTCGATTTCTGTCTGCCCGGTGCGGATGGGTCGATCAAGAACGCGATCAATGAATGGCACCGCAAATCCGCACCGCAGATCTGTTCGGACGTCGGCTATCACATGGCGATCACCGGTTGGAACGAGAATGTCTTTGACGAGATGAAAGACGCCGTCGAGATGGGGGTGAATTCGTTCAAGCACTTCATGGCCTACAAGGGTGCCTTGATGGTCGAGGATGACGAGATGTTTGCATCCTTCCAGCGCTGTGCTGAACTGGGTGCGCTGCCCATGGTGCACGCCGAAAACGGTGATCTGGTTGCGGCCTTGCAAGAGAAGTATTTCAATCAGGGGATCACGGGGCCAGAGGGGCACGCCTATTCCCGTCCGCCCGAGCTGGAAGGCGAAGCCGCGAACCGCGCGATCACCATCGCAGATGCCGCAGGGGTGCCGCTTTATATCGTGCATGTGTCCTGCGAGCAGACCCACGAGGCGATCCGCCGTGCGCGGCAAAAGGGGATGCGGGTCTACGGCGAGCCACTGATCCAGTTCCTGACCTTGGACGAATCAGAATATTTCAACAAGGATTGGGATCACGCCGCACGCCGTGTCATGTCGCCGCCGTTCCGGTCCAAGGACCATCAGGACAGCCTTTGGGCGGGCTTGCAGTCGGGATCGTTGCAGGTGGTTGCGACGGACCACGCCGCGTTCTCGACCGAGCAAAAACGCGCGGGCAAGGACGATTTCCGCATCATCCCCAACGGGTCGAACGGGCTGGAAGAGCGTCTGGCAGTTCTGTGGACCGAAGGCGTCGAGACGGGCCGGCTGACACCGAATGAATTCGTCGCCGCGACCTCTACCAACGTGGCGAAAATCCTGAACATCTACCCGCGCAAAGGGGCCATCGTCGAAGGGGCGGATGCGGATATCGTCGTCTGGGATCCAAAAATCAGCAAGACGATTTCAACCGCGAACCACCATTCCATTCTGGATTACAACGTCTTTGAAGGCTTTGAGGTCAAGGCACAGGCACGCTATACTCTCAGTCGCGGCGAGGTCATCTGGGCCTGGGGGCAGAATTCGCAGCCCAACCCCGGACGCGGACGCTTTGTGCCGCGGCCTGCCTTCCCGTCGGCCAACCTTGCGCTGAGCAAGTGGAAAGAGTTGACTGCGCCGAAACTGATCAAACGCGATCCGTTGAACATCCCTGCGGGGATCTGAACGCGGACCCGCCAAAGCGGCGCGGCGGTTGCGCCGCGCTGACATATGAAGAAAAAGGCCAGCATAAATGCGAGCACGTTGTACGGCAGAAGAGGGACGCAGCATATGAGCACCGCGCCCGTGATCTCGGCCCAGAACCTATCCCTGACATTTGAAACGAACGACGGCCCTGTCCACGCGCTGAAAGACGTCTCGCTTGATATCGAAAAGGGCGATTTCGTTAGCTTTATCGGGCCATCGGGCTGCGGCAAGACGACGTTTCTGCGCTGTATGGCGGACCTTGAGCAGCCAACGGGTGGCGAGATAACGGTGAATGGCGTGAGCGCTGCCGAGGCACGCAGGGCGCGGGCTTATGGCTATGTGTTTCAGGCGGCGGGGCTTTATCCATGGCGTACGATCGGTGGCAACATCCGTCTGCCTCTCGAGATCATGGGGTATTCCAAGGCGGATAAGGCGGCGCGTGTCCGTCAGGTGCTGGAGCTGGTCGAGCTGGCGGGGTTCGAGCGCAAGTACCCTTGGCAACTGTCGGGCGGGATGCAGCAACGGGCATCTATCGCGCGGGCCTTGGCGTTTGATGCGGATATCTTGTTGATGGACGAACCCTTTGGTGCGTTGGACGAGATCGTGCGTGACCATTTGAACGAACAGCTTTTGCGTCTGTGGGCGCGCACGCAAAAGACCATCGCTTTTGTCACCCACTCCATCCCCGAGGCGGTGTATCTGAGCACAAAAATCGTGGTGATGAGCCCGCGCCCGGGACGGATTGCTGATGTGATCGAAAGTACGCTGCCGCGAGAGCGCCCTTTGGACATCCGCGAAACACCGGAATTTCTGGAGATCGCGCATCGGGTGCGCGAAGGGTTGCGGGCAGGGCATGCGGATGATTGATCGCGCACCTGCCGCAGCCCAGCCCTTCGGGGAGGATTTGCAAACCATTTGGAAGCAAGGGGGCGCGCGATGAGGGCGAGCTTTCTGCCTGTGCTGACCGTGGTCGGGGTTTTGTTTGCGCTGTGGTATGCGGCGGCAATCTGGCTGAATTCGGACTGGACCTATGACAAGGCGACGCGGTCGGGTGAGGTGGTGACGACGACATCGCTGGTCGCGGACACGTGGTCGCAGAAAAAGCCCAAGCTGCCCGCCCCGCATCAGGTTGCGTCCGAGATTTGGGATACGACGGTGATGAAAAAGATCACGTCGAAACGGTCTTTGGTGTATCATTCGTGGGTCACGCTGAGCGCGACCCTTCTGGGGTTTGGCATGGGGACGTTGCTTGGCGTCTTGTTGGCCGTGGGGATCGTGTTCAACCGCGTGATGGATATGTCGGTAATGCCGTGGGTCATTGCCAGTCAGACCATTCCCATTCTGGCGATTGCACCGATGATTATCGTGGTGCTGAACGCCGTGGGCGTGTCGGGCTTGCTGCCCAAGGCGATGATCAGCATGTACCTGTCTTTCTTCCCCGTTGTCGTGGGCATGGTCAAAGGGCTGCGTAGCCCTGACCAAATGCAACTGGACCAGATGCGCACCTGGCATGCGAGCACGGCCCAGTCGTTCTGGAAGCTGCGCTTGCCTGCCTCGATGCCGTATTTCTTTACCTCGCTCAAGATTGCTATGGCGGCGTCCCTTGTCGGGGCCATCATCGGTGAACTGCCAACGGGGGCGGTCGCGGGACTTGGGGCGCGGTTGCTGGCGGGCAGCTATTATGGCCAGACGATCCAGATCTGGAGCGCGCTGATTATGGCGGCGGCGCTGGCGGCGCTGCTGGTGGGGATCATTGGTCTGATCCAACGGGTGACGTTGAAACGGATGGGGATGGCGCGATGATCTGGCTGGTATTTGCAGCGCTGGCGTGGGCTTTCGGCATGTGGGTCAACATTCGGCTGGCGCGGTTGCGTCCGGCGCGGTGGGTGTCTTTGGCGGCACCGTTGGTTTTTGGGGCGACGCTGATCGCCGTGTGGGAAGGCATCGTGCGGGGGCTCGAGATTTCGCAGGTCTTGCTGCCTGCGCCGTCGCTGATCGCGCTGCGGTTGGTGTCGTCGGTCGATATCCTTTGGGTGGATTTTGTGCAGACCGTGCTGAAGGGCGCGCTGTCGGGCTATGTTCTGGGCTGCGGTGCGGCCTTCCTGATCGCGATTGCGATTGACCGGTTTCCGTTTTTGCAACGCGGGCTGTTGCCGGTTGGTAACTTTGTCGCGGCACTGCCGGTGATTGGCATGGCACCTATTCTGGTCATGTGGTTCGGGTTTGATTGGCAGTCAAAGGCCGCCGTGGTGGTCGTCATGGTGTTCTTTCCGATGCTGGTGAACACCGTGCAGGGCCTGCAAGCGACGGATGCGATGCAGCGCGATCTGATGCGGACCTATGCAGCCAGTTATTGGGCGACGTTGTTCAAGCTGCGCTTGCCTGCTGCGATGCCTTTCGTGTTCAATGGTCTCAAGATCGGCACGACCTTGGCGTTGATCGGGGCGATTGTTGCTGAATTTTTCGGCTCTCCCGTGCGGGGAATGGGGTTTCGCATCTCTACCTCGGTCGGTCAGCTTGCGCTTGATCTGGTCTGGGCCGAGATTGTTGTCGCGGCGATTGCCGGCTCCGCCTTCTATGGCGCGATGTCCTTGTTTGAACGGCGGGTGACCTTTTGGCACCCCAGCCAGCGGAACTAACCAAAACGACCAACCAACCAAGAGGGAGATATAATAATGAAAAAACTATCAACATATGTCGCCGGGGCCGCTGTGGGCCTGATGGGGACCATGGCGCAAGCTGCGGATGATGTGACGCTACAACTGAAATGGGTCACGCAAGCGCAGTTCGCGGGCTATTATGTGGCGCAGGATAAGGGGTTCTATGAAGAAGAAGACCTGAACGTCACGATCAAACCGGGCGGTCCGGATATCGCGCCAACACAGGTTCTGGCCGGTGGCGGAGCGGATGTTGCCGTTGAATGGATGCCTGCCGCTTTGGCCGCGCGTGAAAAAGGCCTGCCGATGGTCAATATCGCACAGCCGTTCAAGTCGTCTGGCATGATGCTGACCTGCCGCAAGGACGCCGGGATCGAGACCACCGACGACTTTAAGGGCAAGACCTTGGGCGTCTGGTTCTTTGGCAACGAATTCCCTTTCCTTAGCTGGATGAACAAGCTTGAGCTGCCCACCGAAGGCGGCGAGGATGGGGTTACCGTTCTAAAGCAGGGCTTTAACGTGGACCCGCTGCTGCAAAATCAGGCGGCTTGCGTGTCGACCATGACCTATAACGAATACTGGCAGGTGATCGACGCAGGTCTGACACCAGATGATCTGAACGTGTTCAAATACGAAGAGCAGGGCGTCGCCACATTGGAAGACGGGCTGTACGCTCTGGAAGAGAACCTTGCCGATCCGGCGTTCGAGGAAAAGATGGTGCGCTTTGTGCGGGCGTCGATGAAGGGCTGGAAATACGCCGAGCAAAATCCTGATGAAGCCGCGGAAATCGTCTTGGACAATGACGCTTCCGGTGCCCAGACCGAAGAGCATCAGAAACGCATGATGGGCGAAGTGGCCAAGCTGACCGCAGGCAGCAACGGCGCATTGGACGAGGCAGACTATGAGCGGACGGTACAATCGCTGCTGTCTGGTGGCTCCGATCCCGTCATCACAGCCGAGCCGTCGGGAGCCTGGACCCATGCGATCACTGACAAGGCGCTGAACTAAGAGGGTATATCCCTAAGGGTATGCCGAAACGAGAAGGGGCTGGCAGTGATGCCAGCCCCTTTTACGTTGCGAGTCCGATACTTAAAGAACGGTAACTTTGGTGCCGATAGGCACGCGCTGGTAAAGGTCCTTGACGTGTTCGTTCAGCATCCGGATGCAGCCATTCGAGACAGAGCGCCCGATGCTGCTAGGTTGGGTGGTGCCATGGATGCGGAAATACGTGTCTTTGCCGTTCTGGAACAGGTACAGCGCGCGCGCGCCCAGTGGGTTGCTGGGGCCGCCCGGCTGCGCGTCGGTGTTCCCGATGAACCGCGCATAGGATTTGGGTTCGCGTTCGATCATCTCGTCCGTGGGGCGCCACGTGGGCCATTCCTTTTTGACGTCGATCGTCGCGGTGCCGGTGAATTCCAGACCCGCTTTGCCGACGCCCACACCGTATCGCATGGCCTGACCGGGGGCGGTCACCAGATACAGGTAGTGGCTGCGGGGCAGGATCAGCAGTTCACCCACGGCATATTGCGGTTTGATCGACACCATTTGCGGCATGGGATCATAGGCGGCACCCGCGGCGAACAGCGCGTGCGGAAAGGCGAGGGCGGCCAAAGAACCTGCGATAAACTGACGACGGCGCATGGGGGGCTCCTTTAGGATATGATGACGGTATTTTGCCACTTGGGTTGGGTTTGGCAACCCTGAGGGCATAAAAAAACCGGCTGTCCCGTGAGGGTCAGCCGGCAAATTCATGGTGCGGGCCTAAGGCCCTGCATGGCTTATGCCAGTGCGATGTTCGACGCGGATTCGCGGCCGTCACGGCCAGCTTCGATGTCGAATGTCACTTTCTGGTTGTCGGCCAGACCGGTCAGGCCTGCGCGCTCAACAGCGGAGATGTGTACGAATACATCTTTGCTGCCGCCATCGGGTGCGATAAAGCCGAAGCCTTTAGTTGTGTTAAACCATTTTACGGTGCCAGTGGCCATATCCGTAGTCTCCTCTAGTATGCCATCCGCGTCGTGCGATGGCTCGGCGTTGTCGGTCTGGATCGAAGTCTGAACGCCGTATGAGGGAGACAGTTGGTCGAAAAAGAATAACGTTAGCTCCTTCGATATGGCAGGTCGCAGAGATTCGCGCAAGAGGCTGTCAATGGGCGTTAAAAAACAGGCCGTTCATCGCTTATTTCGGCACATTCTTGCCTCACTTCCTTCGGCGAAGGCGTTTTACGCCAATAGATGTTGGCCGTTTGCAACCTCAAAACGGTTAACGCCTTGGCTCATTTTGCCCCACTGCTGACAGATTCTTTTGCGATTTTGTTCCGAGCCGTATCACAAACTTAACGATTCCCCCTTTCTGGTAACCCGACAACGAGTGAGCCCCCTTATGAAAATCCTTGCCGTAGACGACGACCCTACCATCCTCGACCTCCTGCGCGACTGCCTCACGCCGTCGCTTGGGTTTGATCTGGTCTGTGCCGTCTCGGCCGAGGACGGGATGGCCAAGATCGAAGACCACGGGGCAAGTTTTGACTGTTTCTTGCTGGATATCATGTTGCCCGGCGTCGATGGGATTACGCTGTGTGACGATATTCGCACCATGCAGGCCTATAAAAGCGCGCCGATTATTATGATTACCGGCAGCCGCAAACACGATCTGATGGACACGGCATTCCGTGCAGGGGCGACCGATTTCATCTTCAAGCCGCTCAACGGTATCGAGCTGGGCGCGCGGATCAACATGGCGGGGATGCTCAGCGACAGCCTGCGCCGTGAACGCGAGGCGGCCCACACGCTGGCGGAACTGTCGGGCTTAATGAAGGTCCGCGTGGACGAAAGCTTTGATCTGAACGTCGTGGGGGTCGATGATCTGCACGGGTTCGAAAACCACATGCTGCGCCTGCCCGAAGGCTGCTATGCCATGAGCCTTTTCGCGGTGAAGCTCCCACAAATCCGCAATATCTTTGACGCGGCAAGCCCGGCTGAATTCTGCCGCCAGATGGGTTTGGTTGCGCAGGCCACTGTCGCGGCGCTGGTGCACGAGAAATGCTATATGGGCTATGCGGGCGACGGAATCATCGTGGGGACCGTGATCGGCCGCCACCGGATCAAGCCGGATGAAATTCAGAAAGACATCGAGGATATCCTCTCCCATGACGGCACTGCGGTGCGGATTGGGGGGGACTTTAGCGCAGATGTAACCGTAAAGCTCGTGTCGAACCAGCGGCTGTGGTCGGGGCTGTCTGCCTGCAACACGCTGCGCGACTTTCTGGGCCGTGAAACCGTACCAGACAGCGCCAGTACGGACCGCACCGACGGCTATGCCGAGCTGGCCGACGGGGTATAATCGCCCCCCCTTTTTTGCATCGCACTCGCGATGCCCACTAGAAACGAAAAGGCCCCCGCAGTTTCCTGCAGGGGCCTTTGTCATTAAAACCTACGGCTGGATCAGCGCGAGAATTTCTTGTGTTTCATGCGCTTGGGTTCCATGGCGTCTTCGCCCAGACGGCGTTTCTTGTCTTCTTCGTAATCAGAGAAGCCACCTTCGAACCATTCGACATGTGCGTCGCCTTCGAATGCAAGGATGTGCGTACAGATCCGGTCAAGGAAGAAGCGGTCGTGCGAGATGACCACGGCGCAGCCCGCGAAGTCGACCAGCGCGTCTTCGAGCGCACGGAGCGTTTCAACGTCCAAATCGTTGGTCGGTTCATCGAGCAGCAGTACGTTGCCGCCTTCTTTGAGCAGACGCGCCATGTGCACACGGTTGCGTTCACCACCTGACAGCAGGCCGACTTTCTTCTGTTGGTCGCCGCCCTTGAAGTTGAATGCACCGCAATAGGCGCGGGAGTTTACTTCGGCGTCGCCCAGTTTGATGATCTCGGCCCCGCCAGAGATGGCCTGCCAGACGTTATCGTCCGGGTTCAGGTCATCGCGCGACTGGTCGACGTATGACAGATCAACCGTGTTCCCAAGCTCGATCGTGCCGGTGTCGGGTTGTTCGTGGCCGGTGATCATTTTGAACAGGGTCGATTTACCCGCGCCGTTGGGCCCGATCACGCCGACGATCCCGCCCGGTGGCAAGGTAAAGTCCAGCTTTTCGATCAACAGCTTGTCGCCCATAGCCTTGGACAGGCCTTCGACCTCAAGCACCTTGTTGCCCAGGCGTGGGCCGTTGGGGATAACAATCTGAGCGCGCGTCAGACGCTCGCGCTCTGAGCTGTCGGCCATTTCGTTGTAGGCGTTAATACGTGCCTTGGATTTCGCCTGACGGGCCTTGGCCCCCTGACGCATCCATTCAAGTTCGCGCGACAGCGTCTTTTGCTTGGACTTGTCTTCGCGGGCTTCTTGCTCAAGCCGTTTGGCTTTCTGGTCGATCCAGTTGGAATAGTTCCCTTCGTAAGGGATGCCATTGCCGCGGTCCAACTCAAGAATCCAGCTGGTGATGTTATCCAAGAAATAACGGTCGTGGGTCACGATCAGGATCGTGCCCTTATAGTCGATCAGGTGCTGTTGCAGCCAAGCGATGGTTTCCGCGTCCAAGTGGTTGGTCGGTTCATCGAGGAGCAGCATTTCAGGCGCTTCAAGCAGCAGTTTGCACAGGGCAACACGGCGGGCTTCACCACCAGAAAGGGTTGTGACATCCGCATCATCAGGGGGGCAGCGCAGGGCTTCCATCGATACGTCGATCTGGCTGTCGAGATCCCACAGGTTCTCTGCGTCGATCTGGTCTTGCAACGCGGCCATCTCGTCGGCGGTTTCGTCGGAATAGTTCATCGCCAGTTCGTTATAGCGATCCAGAATATCTTTCTTCTTTTTGACGCCCAGCATGACATTCTCGCGCACGGTCAAAGCGGGGTCGAGGTAGGGTTCTTGCTCGAGGTAGCCAACCTTGGCACCCTCGGCGACCCATGCTTCGCCCGAAAAGTCTTTGTCCTGACCGGCCATAATCCGCATCAACGTCGACTTACCCGAACCGTTGATACCGACGACGCCGATTTTCACACCCGGCAGGAAGTTCAGGTTGATGTTGTCGAAACATTTCTTACCGCCCGGATAGGTCTTTGAGACACCGGACATGTGATAGACATATTGAAAGGCGGCCATTGAGAATCCTCGGATAAGCTGAATACGATTTGGAGCGTGCAATATCGCCACTGGCGGGCAAGAGCAAACGTTCAATATATTAGGCTCATATATAAGGCATCTCGTGCGGTTTTGAAGACCCGCCGCCGAGGGACCGCTTTTAGGGTGTGGTGCGCTTTGCTTTGGATCATGGCCCGACGACCCGTCAGCGGAGTTTTGGCAGCAGGTTTCCGTTTTAACTGAGCAAAAGCCGGTAAATGGGGACGATTGACCGCATTTTATACGAAATTCAGTCGAAAAAAATTTCAGACCTCGTTTATATTCTGCAGACTCGGGTGTGTTTGGCGCCCCGATTCAACGCGGCCGCAAAAAGACCGTGTCTCAACATAGGGATAAATACATGACAGCTTCGACTATTATAGTTGGTCTGGACGGGGGAGAGGCCGGAGCGCGCGCTTTGGATTTCGCTATGACCCAGGCCAGATTGATCGGGGATTGCGAGCTCAAGCTCGTGTATGTGATCGAATGGTCTCCGTTCAGTTTCCAGACCTCAGAGGAAAATGACCAGCGTCACAAACGGCGAGAAGAAGAGCTGGCGCTTGCCCGTGAACGCATTGTCGATCCGGCGGTGAAAAAAGCGGACGAAAAGGGCGTAACGGTTCAGGGCATCGTAAAGCACGGCGATGTTGCCGATATTCTGGACGATCTGGCCAAAAAGCATGGCGCACAGCAGATCGTCGTGGGCCGTGTCGGTTTGCGCGGTTTGAAAGAGCGTATGTTCGGTGGCGTGACGGGCCGTTTGGCCGTCGCCTCCCGCGTGCCTTTGACGATCATTCCTTGAAAGGTCATATCATGAAAAACTTTCTGACAACGGGTGTGGGGGCTGCTGCTGTCTCTGCCTTGCCGATGGTTGCCTCTGCACAAGAGGCCGTGGGCATGGATCAACGCATCAACGATATCTTTGCCGGTTCGACGGGCTGGTTCGTGAACCTGATCTTTATGTCGCTGCCGGGCACCAACTTCCCGTGGATCGTGCTGTGGCTGGTGGTCGCGGCGTCTGTGTTTACGCTGTACTTTGGTTTTATTCAGATCAAGGCGTTCTCGCATGCGATATCGCTGGTGAAAGGCGATTATTCCGATCCCGACGACGCGGGTGAGGTCAGCCACTTTCAGGCGCTGACGACGGCGCTGTCGGGGACTGTCGGTCTGGGGAACATCGCGGGCGTCGCGGTGGCCGTGGGCATCGGTGGGCCGGGCGCAACCTTCTGGATGATCTTGGCCGGTTTGCTGGGCATGGCATCCAAGTTCACCGAATGTACGCTGGGTGTGAAATACCGCAATGAATACGCCGATGGCACCGTGTCCGGTGGTCCGATGTACTATATGACAAAGGGCTTTAAGGAACGCGGCCTGCCTTTGGGCGGCTTTCTGGCGATTGTCTTTTCGATCTTTACCATCGGCGGCGCCTTGGGCGGCGGGAACATGTTCCAAGCCAACCAGGCACATGCGCAGCTGTCCGGTATCATCGGGGACTACCCCGGATGGATCACGGGCATCGTGTTTGCCGCCGTGGTGTTTTCGGTCATCGTGGGCGGGATCAAATCCATCGCCAACGTGACTGAAAAGATCGTACCGCTGATGGGTGTGATCTATGTCGGGGCCGCGCTGATTATCCTGATCGTTGAATACGACAAGATCGGTTGGGCCTTTGGCCAGATCTTTGAAGGCGCATTCAGCGGTCTGGGTGTTGCAGGCGGCCTGGTCGGTGCGTTGATTCAGGGCTTTAAACGGGCGGCGTTCTCTAACGAAGCGGGCGTGGGATCGGCTGCGATCGCACACTCTGCCGTGCGCACCAAAGAGCCGGTGACCGAAGGCGTGGTTTCCCTGCTTGAGCCGTTCATCGATACCGTTGTGATCTGTACGATGACGGCTTTGGTGATCACCATCTCTGGCGTGTTGGTTATGGACCCCGAAACAGGGCGTTTCATCCTGAACGAGGCAGGCACCGCGATCCAGACCGTTGACGGGTCCAGCGGCGTGCAGCTGACATCCGCCGCCTTTGCGACCGGGTTCAGCTGGTTCCCCTATGTCCTAGCTGTGGCGGTGATCCTGTTCGCCTTTTCCACCATGATCAGCTGGTCCTACTACGGGCTGAAAGCGTGGACCTATCTGTTTGGCGAAGGCAAAACCAAAGAGATCGTGTTCAAGGTGATCTTCTGCCTGTTCATCATCGTGGGGGCTGCGGCCAATCTTGGGGCGGTCATCGACTTTTCTGATGCGATGATCTTTGCTATGGCGGTTGTGAACATCACGGCGCTGTACTTCCTGATGCCGATCGTCAAACGCGAGATGAAGAGCTATTTCGCACGGCTTAAATCCGGCGAGATCAAGAAGTTCGTCGATTAACGCACGGACTACGCGATTGACAAAGCGGCGTTGCTGCCCTTCTTTCGGCCCCTGATGTATATCGGGGGCCGTTTTCGTTGGGTTATCCATTTCCATATGCGCCCCCAGGGCAGGTGATCGGACTGCTGGGCGGGTCGTTTGATCCGGCACACGAGGGGCACGCGCATATCACCCGCGAAGCGATAAAGCGTTTCGGGCTGGATCGCGTGTGGTGGATGCTGAGCCCCGGCAACCCGTTGAAGGCACAAGGTCCGGCCCCGATGGAGCAGCGTCTGGCGATGGCGCGGCAGGTGATGCAGCATCCGCGGGTCGAGGTCACGGACATCGAGGCCCATCTAGGCACGCGCTATACCGCGCAGACCCTTGCCGCGCTGCGTGCGCGCTATCCCGGCGTGCGGTTCGTCTGGCTGATGGGCGCGGATAATCTGGCGCAGTTCCACCTGTGGCAAGACTGGCAGCAGATCATAGAAACGGTGCCCTTGGGTGTTCTTGCGCGACCCGGCCAGCGGATCTCGGCGCGGATGAGCCGCGCGGCGACGCTGTATGCGCCCTACCGGATTGCGGGGCGGCACAGCCAGCTCTTGGGGCGCTCGCAAGCGCCGGCGTGGTGTTTTGTGAATGTGCCGATGGTCGATGTCAGTTCAAGCGCGATCCGCGCTGCGGGCAAATGGTCAGCGCAGTCTGCAAAAGGCGACGCCCGCCCCTAGATCGTGTCCCGCCCTGCCCAAGGCAAAAGGGACCTCGGCGCAGATGCCGGACCCGCGCCAAGCTCGATTGGCAGGAAATCGCCTGCGGGAATCAGTGACAGGGCGTCAAACATGATCAAAATGGCCCGTTGCGTGTCCCGTCCGTTTCCATGGCCCCGTTGCCCATGAAAATGTGATTTGCTACTGCTTGTGTCACTGGGTCCTGTCAGGTTTAAGTCGCCTCATGAAAACTGTTTTATCACGTCGTTTCTTTCTGGGGTCCGCTGCGGCGGGCATTATCGCGCCGGCTGCGTTTGCGGCCCCGCCGACTGAATCGCTGCGCCCTGTGTTGCGCGGGGATGATCTGTTCCGGCAGTCGATCCCCTCTGCGCAAGAGCTGATCGACAAAGCCAAGCTCGACGGGATGGTGACCTTTAGTCTGGCAGACGCCGAAACCGGTGCGGTGCTTGAACAACATGGCCCGCTTGAGGGCATGCCCCCTGCCAGCGTAACCAAGGCGATTACCGCGCTGTACGCGCTGGACACGCTTGGCGCGGCGCATCAGTTCGAAACGCGGATCATGGCGACCGGCGGTGTCGTGGGCGGCGAAGTGCAGGGCGATCTGATCCTTGTGGGCGGGGGCGATCCGACGCTGGATACCGCCGGGCTCGCGAGGCTGGTGGACGACCTGAAAGCGGCCGGGATCATAGGCGTCAAAGGCGAGCTGAAAGTCTATGAACACAGCCTGCCGATGTTCCCGTTGATTGATGCCGACCAGCCGGATCACGTGGGTTACAATCCGGCAGTGTCGGGGCTGGCGCTGAACTTTAACCGCGTGCATTTCGAATGGAAGCGCGAGAACGGCAGCTATGCGGTCACGATGGACGGACGGTCAGGGTCTTACCGCCCCGATGTCGCAATGGCCGCGATGGAGATCAGCGACCGCAGCGCACCGGTATTTACCTATCGCGATGCGGGCACGCGCGATGATTGGAGCGTTGCCCAAAGCGCCTTGGGGAATGGCGGGTCGCGGTGGTTGCCTGTGCGCAAACCGGGGCTTTATGCGGGCGACATATTCAAGACGTTGGCAGGATCACAGGGCATCCGCCTGCGCAACATGAGCCTGATCACCAGCCTGCCAGAGGGCGAGGTTCTGGTGGCCCGAAAAAGTGCGCCTTTGCGCGATATCCTGCGCGATATGTTGAAGTATTCCAACAACCTGATCGCTGAGATGGCGGGGCTTTCTGCCACGGTCTATCGCACCGGAACGCCGGTCTCCTTGCGGGCCTCGGCGGCAGAAATGAACGTTTGGGCCAAGGCCAATCTGGGCATGAATGCGCCTGCGCTGGTCGATCATTCCGGTCTGGGTGAAGACAGCCGCGTGTCTTCGCAGGACATGGTGACAGCGCTGGTCAGGATCCACGGGTCAGGCACGTTGAAACCCTTGCTCAAGTCGATTTCCTTGCGGGATTCCAAAGGCCGCCCCGTGCAAAACCATCCGATCAAGGTCGAGGCAAAAACCGGAACGTTGAACTTTGTCTCGGCGCTGGCAGGATATCTGACGGCACCAGACGGGCGGGTGATGGCGTTTGCCGTGTTCACTGCCGACACGCCCCGTCGCGCGACCCTGACGCGCGCGCAACGTGAACGCCCTGACGGGGGGCGGGCCTGGAATGGGCGGGCCAAACGGCTGCAGCAGGGGCTGATTGAACGCTGGGGGGCGTTTCATCAGGCCAAGGATACAGCCTCGCTTTAGCGGATCGGCCCGACCAACTGGTTTATTTTACATGGCGCGCGCGGGCACCGCGTTCGATGGCGGCAGCGTGCAGACGGTCCAGATCCAGTTCATAGCGGATTTCTTCGAGCAGGCGCAGCTCTGCCTCTTCGAGGGTGCCGTCGGCTGCGGCCACGTCACAGGCCAAGGCATATGCCGTCTCGTTTAGGCGGTCAGGCATCGCGGCTTTGACCAGCCCGAACAGGGCATCCAGCCCGTCCTCTTGTTCGAACAGATCAAAGACCATGGAACTGACAGTGCTAATGCGGTCCAGATCATAACCTGAGAACACGGGTAGCATATTCACTGCCGACTGAATCTTGAGCAGTTCCGTGGTGCGGATGTCCTCGTCCGAAGCGGAGACCGCGATCATAATGGCGACAAGACAGTCTTGCGCGCTTAAGCTGAGGGAGGTGTCGTCAATCATGCGCATTTCCGTTCGGTTATTGCGTTGATCTGCAGATTATTGACGGGCCTACAGGGACGCAATAGGTACAGCCTGCCTGCGCGCATTGGGTGCGGGGTGAAAATGATGGAATTGATGACATGTCGCAGATGCGTGAAGCAGCCCTAACCAGCAAAGCGTGGCCGTTCGAGGAAGCACGTCGGGTGTTGAAACGCTATGCAAATAAGGCTCCCGAGAAGGGGCATGTCTTGTTCGAGACCGGCTATGGCCCGTCGGGTCTACCGCATATCGGGACCTTCGGCGAAGTTGCGCGCACGACGATGATCCGCCGCGCTTTTCAGCTGATCAGCGACATTCCGACGCGGTTGGTGTGCTTTTCGGACGATCTGGACGGGATGCGCAAAGTGCCGAGCAACGTGCCGGACCCCGAAGCCTTGGCCGAACATCTGCAAAGACCACTGACATCTGTGCCCGATCCTTTCGGCACGCACGACAGCTTTGGCGCACATAACAACGCGATGCTGCGCCGGTTCCTTGATACATTCGGGTTCGAATATGAATTCATCTCGGCCACCGAATTCTACGGGTCGGGCAAGTTCGACGAAGTGCTGCTGCGCGCCGCCGAGAAGTATGGCGAGATCATGGAAGTGATGCTGAAGTCGCTGCGCGAAGAGCGCCGCCAGACCTATTCGATCTTCCTGCCGATCCATCCTGAAACGGGGCGGGTGATGTATGTGCCGATGAAAGAGGTCAACGCCAAGGAAGGCACGATCACTTTCGACGACGAAGACGGTACAGAAATGACCTTGCCGCTGACCGGTGGCCACGTAAAATTGCAGTGGAAGCCTGACTTTGGCGCCCGTTGGGCAGCGCTGGATGTCGACTTTGAGATGTACGGCAAGGACCACAGCACCAACACGCCGATCTATGACAAAATTTGCCGCATTCTGGGCAACCGCCCACCAGAGCATTTCACCTACGAGCTGTTCCTTGATCAGGACGGGCACAAGATTTCCAAGTCGTCGGGAAACGGGCTGACCATCGATGAATGGCTGACCTACGCCAGCGCGGAATCGCTGTCGTATTTCATGTATCTCAAGCCCAAGACGGCCAAGCGCATGTATTTCGATGTGATCCCCAAGGCGGTTGATGAATACCACCAACAGCTGCGCGCGTTTGAGACGCAGGATGACAAGGGCAAGCTAAACAACCCTGTTTGGCATATCCACGGGGGCGATGTGCCCAAGTCGGATATGATCGTGCCGTATTCGATGCTGCTGAACCTTGCGTCTGTTTCCTCGGCCGAGGAAAAGTCGCAGCTGTGGGGCTTTATCCAGCGTTATGCGCCTGATGCGACGCCCGAAGGCAACCCCGGTATGGATGCGGCGGCCGAACATGCGGTGCGCTATTACAACGACTTTGTGAAGCCCACCAAAGTGTTCCGCGCGCCCACCGATCTGGAGCGAGAAGCGCTGGAAGACCTGCGTGACCAGCTGAAAACATGGGACGGCGGGCTGGATGCCGAGGCGTTGCAAACGATGGTTTTCGCTGTCGGGAAAGAACGTTTCGACCCGCTACGTGATTGGTTTACTGCGCTTTACGAAGTGTTGTTGGGCGCAAGCCAAGGCCCGCGTTTCGGCGGCTTCATCGCGCTTTATGGTGTGGATGAGACTGTCGCACTGATCGACGACGCGCTGGCAGGCAAGCTGACCACGGCGTGAAACTATTGCCCTATGGTGTGCGTGGATTAAGTTAAGTCCAACACATCATAGGGAGCATTCTCATGCGTGGCGCGGTTCTTTCGGCCTTTTTCGGGATGGTTTTGACCTTTGCGACGGCGTTTGGTGCCACGGCGCAGCAGTCGGATATCGAAAGCACGATCACCGGCCAGTTCGAGGCCTTTAAGGCAGATGATTTCGAGGGCGCGTTCGAATATGCGAGTCCCAATCTGCAGATGATGTTTCAATCCACCGAAAATTTTAAACGTATGGTGACCTCGGGCTATCCGATGGTCTGGAAAAACACCGAAGTGCGGTTTTTGGACCTACGCGAGATCGCGGGCGCACAGTGGCAGAAGGTGCAGGTGACGGACCTGAAGGGTTTCACCTATTTGCTGGATTATCAGATGGTTGAGACGCCGGAGGGCTGGCGCATTGCCTCTGTTCAGCTGCTGGATGCGCCAAGCGTTTCGGCGTGACGTTGCCCCCGAGCGCCGTACGCTGCGGTTAGCCGTGATTAACCACTTGTGAATATTTCTATCCCCCTGCCGGCCAAGCGTCGGAGTTTTGCAATTCATGGGGGGCGACATCGCACCCTCGGCGAAGGGGATGACGATGAACAAGGCAATCACGGACGGTCTGCTGCTGACACCTGCGGCTTTTGCACAAGGCTTGGATGTGTATTCAAGCGGGGATGGCACGGCGGGGTCTGACACCTATGAAAATGCGATAAATGCGGCGTTTATCCCTGCGGATCAGGACTTTGGCGGGGCGCTTGAGCTGATCAAGACGCAATCTACGCAAAAGCTGCGGTACATGGGGCAGACGCCGCTTTTACCGGGGTGCTATTTGCGGATTACGGCGCGGGTCAAAGCGATCGGTGGGAATTTACCCTCGGTGCGGATCGCGGGGTATCCGGCGCTTGGCAATGGCACCCGTGTGGGAGGGCTGGTCGAAGTGGGGCCGGCGGTGGCGCTTACGAGCTATGGCGAAGTGGTCGAGGTCAGCGCGATTGTCGGGTCGGGGCTGCGCGGCGGTGTCGATATGGTCTGGGGCAACGCGCCGGTCTACGGGCATTTTGGACTGGATCTGACGGGGCAGAACGGCGGTGTCGTTCGTATTGATGATGTGCGGATCGAGGATGTGACCAGCGTTTTCCTGCGCGACATGCTGGCACAGGTCGACGTGCGGGACTATGGCGCGGTGGGGGATGGCAGCACGGATGATACGGCTTCCTTTGTTGCGGCGAATGCGGGTGCACAGGGGCGCAGCGTGTTGATCCCGAGCGGGACGTATCTGCTGAACGGTGATGTGACCTTTGACGCGCCGACACGGTTTGAAGGGACGGTGACCATGCCCGCCAGCGCGATCCTGCTGCTGCGGCGGAATTTCGATCTGCCCCATTATATCGAGGCGTTCGGGAATGAAGAGATCGCGTTTCGCAAGGCGTTTCAGGCGTTGTTGAATAATGCGGATCATGAATCGCTTGATCTGGGCGGACGCAAGGTCAACGTTACCGGCCCGATCGATATGCAGGCGGCGACGCCTGAACGCACCAGCTATGCCACGCGACGGGTAATCCGCAACGGCCAGCTTGAGGCGGCGAGCAATGGCGATTGGGACACGGTAACGGTGACCTCGCAGGCAAGCTATTCGCCCTCGGATGCGCGCAAGCTGACGAATGTCGTGAACGTCGCGAATGTGCCTGTGGGGGCGTTGATCACCGGCAACGGGGTGGGGCGCGAGATTTATGTGCGGGCCAAGAATGTCGCCACACGAGAGATCACGCTGAACGCACCGCTGTATGACGCGGCGGGGACACAGAATTTTACCTTTACGCGGTTTCAGTATCTGCTGGATTTCGGCAACTATAGCCAGCTAAGCAAGTTCGTCCTCGATGACATCGAAATCCAGTGCAACAACGTGGCCAGCGGGATCAACCTTGCGCCGTCGGGGACGATTTTCCATGTGCGCGACTGCTTTATCTCGCGACCCAAGGATCGGGGGATCACGTCGAGCGGCGGCGGGTGTCAGGGGATGTTCGTGGATCGCTGCCAGTTTCTGTCCGCCGAAGACGCGCTGGACGTGCCGGACCGGACCACGATTGCGATCAACTGTAATGCCAATGACGTCAAGATCCGCGATAACCGTGCCACGCGCTTTCGCCACTTTGCGCTGCTTGCGGGGCAGAATAATATCGTCACGGGGAACCATTTCTTTCAGGGGGATACGGTCAAAAACGGCGTCCGCTCTGCTGGGTTGATCCTTGCGGCGCAGCATACGGCGAGCGTGGTGAGCGGAAATTACATCGACAATTGTTTCGTCGAATGGACCAACGAACAAGACCCCGCGCCGGAATACAGCAGCGAGTATTCTTTCAGCTCCCTGTCGATCAGCGGCAATATATTTCTTTCGGGCGAAGTCGCCCCGTGGTTCAGCTATATCGTGATCAAACCCCATGGGGCGGGCCATGTGATCAACGGGCTTACGATCAACGACAACCGTTTCCGCAGCATCAATGGGTTTATTGATCGGGTGGAGCGTATCGACACGAGCTTTGCCGATATGGATTTCTCGCGCATGCGCAACATAGAGATGACCGGCAATTCGTTTCACGGCATCAGCAATCCGGTCTCTAATCCCGTGCAGGTCGAACATACCGAAGGCAGTTTGGCCAAGACCTGGGTGGTGGATATTGCCGGCCGTTTCCCCTTTGGCGGGTGGGCGATCGCGGTGGACAGCATCACAATGGATGGGCCGGTGCGCGACGGATCGAACGTAGCGCAGTACAGCGCACCCTATGTCTTGACAGATCAGGGAACGGAGCGTGATCTGTTGCATCTGGTCTGGAGCACCAGCGTCAAAGGATCGATCTTTATGCAGGCGCGGATGGATAAACGCTAGAATTCGCGCCAAATCGACAGTTTCAGCGCGGGGTTGGAACTGTCGCTTATCAGCGTCTCGGCCCCGATTTGCAGGCGAATATCAGGGCGGCTTTTGATCGGACGCACAACGATGGAGGGCGCGACAGAGGTCGCGGTGGTGGCAGAGGTCGACGCGTAGAAAATTTGCAGCATCCCTGAAAACCTATCGCCAAAGTTGATCCCGAAGGTGCTGTCCACTTTGGCCAGATGCTCTTGAAGATATACGTCCCACGAAAGCGAACTGTCGATGGTGATCCAGCCGTTTTTCTGCGCGAGCGTGAAGCCGCGGCCCCATGACAGCCCCGCTTTTACATTCGGAGTGACCACATCCCCCACCCACGCCGCGCCGATGCCCAGTTCGGCGGACCAAACGCTTGGGCGATCCCGTCGGCCCAACGGACGGCGTAGGAAAAAGGTAGCGGACCCCGACTGCAGCCCATAAGCGCTTGCGAGAAAACTGATCTCTGCCCCGAGGGTGAGGTCATCGCGGGCGCCGTATTCGAGAAACGTGCTTTCCGAGATGTCATAATTTTGCGTGACACTGACAGTATTTGAACTGAAGCCTTTGCCTTTTTCCCGTAACCAAGCGCCGCTGTGGGCGGGGGCTGGGAAAGTGAGGAGGATAAGGAGGATTGACCATAAGCGCATCGGGTACCCTTTCAACGGGTAGCTTGGCGCTTCATGCTTAATAAATTACTTATAACTGAGGGCGGGGGCGCGGTGACGACGGCATGCAAAAAGGCCCGTAGCGTTGCTACGGGCCTTTTTCGTTAGATCATGTAGGGCCGTTTAGACTTTGACGCTGCTGCCGCGTGGGCCAGCAATCAGCCATACGATAAAGCCAACGACGGGGAAGATTAGGACGCCGAGAATCCAGAGGATTTTCGCAAGGCCCGAAGCGCCGGAGGTGAAGATTTGGTAGATCGCGTAAATGTCTGCGATCAGAATGATTAGTCCGAGAATGCCGAATTCCATTGTAAAGCTCCTGAGTTGTAATCTGAATTACTGTCTGGGGTCACAACTTCGTATCTTCGAAAGATGTTCCCGAAATTGTTGTTGGAACTTTTTCGTGATCGACCGAGTTGCTCTCCCGATAGCCCTGACGGGACAGTGTAATTTGAAGGAAATACTATGAAGACCTCTACAGCAGTTATCGCAGGGCTCGCCGCTATTCTGGTGATCGCATTTGCAATCTTTTTCATCGATATTGATCAGACAGAAGAAGGCGCGCTGCCTGATGTCGACGTCTCTGTTGAAGGGGGAAACCTTCCTAAATTCGACGCCGATACCGGTTCGGTTAACGTGACCGAAGAAGAGGTCGATGTTAAAGTTCCTGACGTCGAAATCACCACCGAAGAGAAAACCATCAAAGTTCCCGGTGTTGAAGTAACGCCGCCGTCGAACGACTGATAATACGCATCAGTTTCAACGAAAAAAAACGCCCCCTGATTTGGTCAGGGGGCGTTTTTTCATGTCTGGTTGGTCTCAGTTTCGGGTGAGTTTAGACGCAGGTTTCGCGCCGTTGTCCCCGTCAGATGTAAAGGTGAGCGTGACCTTGTCGCCTGCCATCAGGTCAGACGGAACAAGGGTCTTTGCATCCAAGGTCCACGATGATTTGTCTTGCAGAACAATGATATTGGCCAAGCGATCGTAGGCCAGGATCGTGCCGGTTGTTTCGTCGGCAAAGGCGGGGGCAGAGAGGGCGGTCAGGCCCAGGGTGGCAAGGGCGATCAGGCGCATTTGGGATCCTCCGATAAAGCGCAGATTCCGAATGTGGGGTGGGCGCGGGTGCAAAGCAATCACCTGACAACGGGTGCATGAAAATAATTATGCGTCATGTGATGTCGGGGAACTGCGGACTGTTCGATGTGTTGTGCCGCTACATCCAGCCGAAAGGAGAGAGCGATGAAAGCCCAATCAAAATCCCAGCAACGTGCCGCTGGCGCGGCCCTGTCTGCAAAACGGGGCGAGACAAAGGTGAACGATCTGCAAGGCGCGTCGAAAGATATGTACGACAGCATGTCCGAGGACGAGCTGGAGAAAATGGCCTCGACCGAGCATGATGGATTGCCGGACGAGGTCGAAGACTAGGCGCGCGCCTCTTAGCGTTTTTTGCCACCGTAACGGGATTTACCACCGCGCATCCCGCCGCGGCCACCGGTTGACCGGCCCGATGCTTTTTTTTGCGCGTTGTCAACGGCTTTATCCACCGCATACTGGCGGGCCATTGGATCATCGGCGATGGCGAGATCGACGGCTTCAAGCCGTTTGACCTCGTCGCGCAGACGTGCGGCTTCTTCAAATTCAAGGTTCTCGGCCGCTTTGCGCATGTCGGTGCGCAACCCGTCGAGCACGGTTTGCAGGTTGCCGCCCGCCAAAGGGTTGTCGATCTTGGCGGTGACGCGGCTCATGTCGACATCGCCTTTGTAGAGACCGGCAAGGATGTCATCGACGTTCTTTTTCACTGTGGTCGGCGTGATCCCGTGCTCTTCGTTATAGGCGACTTGCTTGGCACGACGGCGATCGGTTTCGCCCATGGCGCGTTCCATCGAGCCGGTGATGCGGTCGGCGTACATGATCACGCGGCCTTCGGCATTCCGCGCGGCACGACCGATGGTCTGGATCAGCGAGGTTTCAGAGCGCAGGAAGCCCTCTTTATCCGCGTCGAGAATTGCCACCAGCCCACATTCGGGGATGTCCAAGCCTTCACGCAACAGGTTGATCCCGATCAGCACGTCAAACGCGCCGAGCCGCAGGTCGCGCAGAATCTCGATCCGCTCAATCGTGTCAATGTCGCTGTGCATATAGCGCACGCGGATGCCCTGTTCGTGCATGTATTCTGTCAGGTCTTCGGCCATGCGCTTGGTCAGCACGGTACACAGCGTGCGGAAGCCGTCGGCAGCGACCTTGCGCACCTCGTCCAGCAAATCGTCGACCTGCATTTCCACGGGGCGAATTTCGATCTGAGGGTCGACCAGTCCAGTGGGACGAATGATCTGTTCGGTGAAGACACCGCCGGTTTGTTCGATCTCCCACGCTGCGGGCGTCGCCGAGACAAACACCGATTGCGGGCGCATGGCGTCCCATTCCTCGAACTTCAAAGGACGGTTGTCCATACAAGAGGGCAGGCGGAACCCGTGTTCAGCCAGCGTCATCTTGCGCCTAAAGTCACCCTTGTACATGCCACCGATTTGCGGGACCGACACGTGGGATTCATCTGCAAAAACAATGGCGTTGTCAGGAATGAATTCGAACAGGGTGGGGGGCGGTTCGCCCGGGGCACGGCCCGTCAGATAGCGCGAGTAGTTCTCGATCCCGTTGCACACGCCTGTGGCTTCCAGCATTTCGATGTCAAAGTTGCAGCGCTGCTCAAGCCGTTGCGCCTCCAGCAGTTTGCCTTCGCCCACCAATTGATCAAGCCGCATCCGCAGCTCTTTCTTGATGCCGATCACCGCCTGATTCATCGTCGGCTTTGGGGTCACATAGTGGCTGTTGGCGTAGACGCGGATTTGGTCGAAGGTACCGGTTTTCTCGCCCGTAAGAGGGTCGAATTCAGTGATGCTTTCCAGCTCTTCGCCAAAGAAAGACAGACGCCAGGCGCGGTCTTCAAGGTGAGCGGGGAAAATTTCGAGGCTATCACCGCGCACACGAAAGGTGCCGCGCTGGAAGGCGGCGTCGTTGCGTTTATAAGCCTGTGCGATCAGGTCGGCGATCACCTGACGCTGGTCGTAAGAGCTGCCGGTTTTCAAATCCTGCGTCATCGCGCCATAGGTTTCGACAGAGCCGATACCGTAGATGCACGAGACAGAGGCGATGATGATCACATCATCGCGTTCCAGCAGCGCCCGCGTGGCAGAGTGGCGCATCCGGTCAATCTGTTCGTTAATCTGGCTTTCCTTCTCGATGAAGGTGTCAGAACGGGCGACATAGGCTTCGGGTTGATAGTAGTCATAATAGCTGACGAAATATTCAACCGCGTTTTCGGGAAAGAACCCTTTGAATTCGCCATAAAGCTGCGCTGCCAGCGTCTTGTTCGGCGCAAGGATGATGGCGGGGCGCTGTGTTTCCTCGATCACCTTGGCCATCGTGAACGTCTTGCCCGTCCCCGTGGCCCCCAACAGGACCTGATCGCGCTCGCCTGACCGCACCCCTTCGGACAGTTCCTTGATTGCGGTGGGCTGGTCGCCTGCGGGTTCGAATTCGGTCGAAAGCATGAACTTCTTGCCGCCCTCAAGTTTGGGGCGGTCGCGCACATTGGGCGCGGGGTTGGCAAGATAGGCGTCTTTGCGCTCGGGCAAACTATCAGAGTGGGCGTAGGCCATAACATCGTCCTTTGGGGGTGCCCCTAAGGTGTCATGTTTTTGCGCGGGTTCAAGGGGCGTAGCCCTGCGCGAGGCGCATATGTCGCTTTCGTCGCAGGCTTATTTGGTCAGGCGCTTGCGGTTGGCACTGACCTTTTTGCTAACCGGTGCCATCGCGGCCGAAAGAATCTGGTCCGGTGTGCCGCCTGCAAAGGCTGCTTTGGTGGCCGCCTCATAGGCTTTTGCCATGGCAGGGCCCTTTTCATTGACCATGCGGGCGTTTTCTCCGCGGGACTGCGGTAGGGCACCGGCCATCCCCAAAAGCCTAAGCGTCATAACAGCTTGGGTGTCGATCATCAGCTTGGCGAGGTTGGTATTTAGCGTCATCAGGGTAAGAGGGTTCATGGGATGTGCTCCAATTGCATGGGACCAGCTTATGCTGCGCCGCAGCATATGTAACCCGAATTTGTCACAATTCACCGTGATGCCTTGATCCTTGGCTGTATTTGGCTGATAAACCGCCTAATCACAGCGGAGATTCAGCGATGCGCGCGCGTATTTATCAGCCTTCCCGAACTGCCATGTCCTCGGGCACTGCCAAAACCCGTGTTTGGTTGCTTGAGTTTGACCCGGAGCACGCGCGCGAAATTGACCCGCTGATGGGCTGGACCTCGTCGAAAGACACGCAAACACAGGTGCGTTTGCAGTTCGCGACCAAGGAAGAAGCGGTCGAATACGCCCGTGACCACAATATCGACGCGATGGTTCAAGACCCCAACAAGCGCCGCGCGAATGTGCGTGCTGGTGGCTATGGCGAAAACTTTGCCACAGCGCGCCGCGGGTCCTGGACGCATTAACACTTTCTACTTTTTCTCATGTTAGGCCCGATGTGGGCGGTGTGAGCGAGACGCAATACACAGGGCGGCCCCTTCCAAGGTCGCCCGTTTTCTTTTCGACCGATGAACAGACGCGCAAAGGTACAAACTCATGACGATCACCCAACTCGTGACCCACTCCGGCGGCTTTCATGCGGACGAGCTATTGTCGTCAGTCATCCTGACACGGCTGTTCCCCGATGCAACGATCCTGCGCAGCCGCGACACGGCGCTGATCACGCCGGCGGAAGGGCGCATCATCTATGATGTGGGCGGCGACTTTGACGCTGAAGCCGGGATATTTGACCACCACCAACGTCCCAATCCACTGCGCGAAGACGGCCAGCCCTACAGTTCATTCGGGCTGATCTGGGCGCATTACGGGCACGATTATCTGCGCGCGCTTGATGTGCCCGAGGCGGATGTAATCACCATTTACGACAGCTTTGATCGCGGGTTTGTCCTGCCGATCGACCTGCTGGACAATGGTGCCGTCAACGCGTCAGAGGCGGGGCCGCTGTTTGCCGGTCTTACCCTGCCGGCACTGCTGGAAAGCCTCAAGCCCGTGTTCGATGACCGCGAAGAGGGTGTGGACGACCGTGCCTTTGCCGCCGCCTTGCCCATTGCGCGCGCCTTTGTCGAAGCCTCCATCCGCCGAAAGGCCGCCAAATTCCGTGCCGAAGCGATGGTAATGGCCGCGATTGACGCTGCGGGTGACGGGCATGTGCTGGACTTGCCGATGGGCATGCCGTTTCGGGGGCCGGTGATCAAGGCGGGTGCAGACCACCTGCTGTTTGTCATCCACCCACGTGGGTCTGAATGGACGCTGACGACGATCCGGTCGGGGGATGATACCTTCGAAAACCGTGCAGATCTGCCGGTAGCATGGGCTGGCCTGAAAGACGCCGCGCTTGAAGAGGCGTCCGGCGTAAAGGGGGCCAAGTTCTGTCACAACGGTCGTTTTATTGCGGTTGCCGACAGCCGCGAGGCTATCTTGGAAAATGGCCGATATCGCTGTGCGCGAGGCCACGGCGGCTTAGCATTGGCGATGTAATGGGCCGCGGTTTGCCGGTGGTGGTGGTGTGCTGCTGTACCGCGCGGCGCTGATGCGGTGACCGATCTCGCTTGCCCCCCGGGCGGGCGTGAATACACTGCACCTCCAGCCATCGGGGGGCGACGCGTGAACAGCCAGCTAAGACATTTGCCACAGATCGACACGTTGTTGCAGCAGCCACCGATTGCCCAGGTGGTCGCCGCCTATAGCCACGAGGAAGTGCGCAGCGCCCTGCGGCTGACACTGGACGCGCTGCGCGGCGAAATCCTGAGCGGCGCGGCTGTCGAGCTGCCTGATTTTACCAGCGAGGGTTTTGCCCGCACCCTTGCAGATCGGATCGAGGTGGCCCGCCAGCCAAACCTGCGTCCCGTGATCAACGCGACGGGTATCATCATCCACACCAATCTTGGCCGTGCCCGCCTTGCGCCCGAAGCCTTGCAAGCGATGCGCGACATCGGTGCGCGTCCGTCGAACCTTGAACTGAACCTTGCTACCGGCAAGCGTGGATCGCGGTATGACCATGCCGAGGCGCTGATTTGCCATTTGACGGGTGCAGAGGCGGCGCTGATCGTGAACAACTGCGCCGCGGCGGTGGTGCTGGCGTTGATGGGAACCGCGTCGGGGCGCAAGGTGATCGCGTCGCGGGGGGAGCTGATCGAAATTGGCGGATCATTCCGCCTGCCCGACGTCATCGCTCAAAGCGGGGCAGTCCTGAAAGAAGTCGGCGCCACGAACAAAACACGGCTTAGCGATTATGCCGACGCGGTGGATGAGGACACGGCGGTTCTGTTGAAAAGCCATACCAGCAATTTTCGCATTGTTGGATTTACCTCTGCCCCGTCACGCACGGCTTTGGCGCAATTGGCAGCAGAGCGGGACCTGATCCTGATGGAAGATCTGGGCAGCGGCGTGCTGATTGACCTGTCGCCCTTCGGTCTGCGGGATGAACCGGTGGTGGCGGATATTTTGAAAGCGGGCGTCGATCTGGTCATGTTCTCGGGTGACAAGCTGTTGGGCGGGCCACAGGCGGGCATCATTGCGGGGCGAGCCGACATTATTGCAGGGTTGCGCAAGCATCCGCTGCTGCGGGCTTTGCGGATCGATAAGCTGTCCCTCGCCGCACTTGAGGCAACTTTGCGACTGTACCTGCCGCCCCATAATCCGCTGTCACGGGTGCCTGTGTTGCAAGCGTTGTCGCAGCCCCTGGCTGAAGTCGAGGTGCGGGCGCACAAACTGGCGGCGTCTGTAGAAGCTATGAATGGCGTCACAGCATCGGTGACCCCGTCCGCTGCCTATGTCGGTGGCGGATCGTTGCCACAGCAGGACTTGGAAAGCGTAAGCGTCGTGGTGGCCTGTGATCCCCTTTCACCGGAAGCGCTTAGCGACCGGCTGCGCGGGGGGCCGGTGCCGGTCGTCGCGCGCATCCATCAGGGAAAGTTGTGGCTGGATATGCGCACAGTCACCGATGCGGAATTGCCTGATATCGTTGCCGCACTCGGTACGATTGCCGCCCCATGACATCGGCCTGTGTGATCGTGATCGGCCATGTGGACCATGGCAAGACGGCGTTGGTGCGGGCGTTGACAGGCATGGAAACGGACCGGCTGGCCGAAGAGAAAGCCCGTGGTCTGTCGATCGCGCTGGGCTTTGCGCATTGCGAGATGGCAGGCGGTACACTTGACCTGATTGACGCACCGGGACACGAGGATTTCATGCGCACGATGGTGTCTGGCGCAAGCGGGGCGCAGGGCGCGCTGCTGGTGGTTTCTGCTGTGGATGGCGTCGCTGCGCAAACGCGCGAGCATGTGCAGATTGCGCAGCTGTTGCAGGTCCCAGTAGCTGTCGTCGCGGTGACAAAGGCCGATTTGATCCCTGCTGACGATCTGCCAGCGCGGCTGGCCGCGATTGGCGATGCCGTTGCGGCGCAGGGTGTCACGCGGGCCGAACTGGTGCCCTGTTCAGCCACGACCGCTGGCGGGGTGGACGGGCTGAGACAGGCGCTGGCGGCGCAGTTTTCAGACCTGCCACCACGGGCGGTTCCGGCGGGCGCTTTCCTGCCGGTGGATCGGGTGTTCACTTTGGCGGGGCGTGGCACGGTGGTGACGGGGACGTTGCTTGGGGCGGCGCTGTCTGTTGGCGATGCGCTTGTGGTTCAGCCACGCGGCGCAGCAACGGTCGTGCGCGGGCTGCAATCGCGCGGTACTGCGCGGAAACGGGTCGAGATAGGCGAGAGGGTTGCCGTGAACCTGCGCGGCATCTCGGTTGAAGAGGTGGCGCGCGGTGATGTCCTGTGTGGGACCGCATACGCACCGTCTGCATGTATGGACGTGGCGCTGACCGTCTCTGCCAGTGCGGCGCGACCGGTCAAACATATGCAAAAGCTACGCGTGCTCTGGGGCACCGCGCATGAGGTCGCGACACTGCGGCTGATGGGCGGCGGGCAGATCGCGCCGGGTGGGACGGGGCTGGGGCAGCTTCGGTTTAAACAGCCGGTGGTCGGCTTTGCGGGGCAGGCGGCGGTGCTGCGCCAGCTTTCGCCCGCGGCGACGCTGGCGGGTGCGGTGATTCTGGACCCGCAAGCCACTGCGGTCGGGGCGGGCGACAAGCGGCGGCTTGCGGTTCTGCAGGCGGCACACACTCAAGACGCGGCGGCCATCGCGGCAGCGCTATGTGGTCAAGGGCGCGGTGTAGCGTTTCGGGCTGATATGATGCGACTGGCGCGTGGTGCAGAGACTGTAGGCTTGCCAGAGGGCACTGTGCCCCTGTCCGCAGATCATCTCGCGTTGACCGATGATTTTGCCGCGGTGCAAGAGGCGCTGCTGGGGGCGTTGCGGGGATTTCATGCCGAACATCCGATAAAGCAGGGGGCCGCGCCTGCTTTGCTACAACAGGTGACGCCGCTGCGGGCGCTGGTGCCTTTTGCCCAAGCCGCGCTGGTCAAGGCGGGCGAGGTCATGTTGCGCGATGGTTTGATTGGTCTGGCGCAGCATGATCCCTTTGCAGCACTTGCCGCGCAACAGGCGGCGCGCCTGACGGAGATTGAAGAGAGTATTCGTACCGGCGGCACCACCCCCCCTGACCTGCGGCAGTTCGATGCGCCGGACGACGCTGATCTGATTGCCCTGATGGTGGGTCAGGGGCGGCTGGTATCGCTGCCTAATATCGCGCTGAAGCAGCAGGTTGTGTTTCATGAAGCGACCATCAGACAAGCGCAGCGGACCCTCGCGGCGGCCTTCCCTCCGCCCATGGTCTTTACCACCGGCGAGGCGCGCAGTGCCTTGGCGACGAGCCGCAAGTTTATCGTGCCGCTGCTTGAGCATCTGGACGCCCAAGGTATCACCCTGCGGGAGGACGACACACGGCACATGGTAAAGCCTGCGCATTAGACTTTCCCCCGCACCCCACCGCCGCTAGTCTGCCCTCAGTGCGGAGGCGACCGGAGTCTGGTGGCTTCCCTGGTCTTCAAAACCATGGACGCGTCGATACGGCGTGTGGTGGGTTCGATTCCCATCCGTCTCCGCCAACCCGTCTGGACATGCCCTTCGATCCCCCACAGTATGCAGCGGCATACTTGGGAGGGGGCGACATGAGCGATCAGAAACCGGAATTTACGCTGAATGATCTGGAGGGGGCAGCCCATCGTTTTGACGGCACGGGCCCTGCGTTGATCTGTTTTGTGAAAGAGGATTGCGAGACCTGCAATATCGCGGGGCCTGTTCTGCAAGCACTGTCGCAGGCCTATGGCGATGCTGTCCGGTTTTTGGTGCCGGGGCAGTCGGGCGAGAAGAACGCCGATTTCGCACAGCGTCACGGGCTGACCATGCCGGTGCTGGAGGATGCGGGGTGCAAGACCTCGTTCAACTGGGATTTCGAGATCGTGCCGGCGGTGTACTGGATCGACGAAAGCGGCGAGGTTGTGACTCATTTCGAAGGCTTCGTGCGCGATGACTGGCAGGCGTTGTCTGATCAGATGGCCAGTGCCACGGGCAGAGCTGCGGCGCAGATTGATTGGGACGGCCTGCCTGCCTGGCGCCCTGGATGCGGGTCGAAACACTTTGACCCCGAGGTGTATGACACCCTGCGGGCAGAGGCCGACGGCAGCCGTCTGCGCGCCCGCAAGGTAGAGGTCGCCAGCGGGGATGACATGGCGGAATTCATGTTCGATCAGGGCTTTTCGGACGGGTTGCCCTTGGTGCCGCCGACGCCTGAACGGGTGATCCGCATGCTAGAGGGGACGCACCGTGATCCGCAGGATGTCGTTGCCACGGTGCCGCCAAACATGGGCATCGCCACGGTCGAAAAGATCGCGATCAATGCGGTGATGGCAGGGTGTAAGCCCGAATATCTGCCCGTAGTGATCGCCGCGGTAGAGGCCGTCTGCACCGACGAATTCAACATTCACGGGGTCACGGCCACCACCATGGGCGCGGCCACGGTGATGGTGGTCAACGGACCGATTGTGGACCAGATCGGGTTGAATGGCGGGCTAGGGGCTTTGGGGGCCGGCAACCGCGCCAACGCCACCATCGGGCGCGCCCTGCGGTTGATCATTCGCAATGT
Organism: Sulfitobacter sp. M13; assembly: GCF_053474885.1. Lineage (NCBI taxonomy): Bacteria > Pseudomonadati > Pseudomonadota > Alphaproteobacteria > Rhodobacterales > Roseobacteraceae > Sulfitobacter > Sulfitobacter sp. M13. The sequence goes on from NZ_CM130281.1 coordinate 840,340, forward strand.
CGGCGGCGCGACTACGGGCGGCGTCGAACGGTCGGTTTTGGGCAATCCGATGAAATACACCATGTGCTTTGCCGAGAACGAAGAACGCTCCCCCTGGGAGCCGCTGCATGTGGAGCGGGGGTTCAAGGCGGAGGAGTCTGTCGTGACCGTCTTTGCCATGACCGGTGGGCCGGTGCATCTGGTGGACCAGACCTCGCGCAAGCCGGACCAGATTGCAGGGTCGCTGGGGCAGGGGCTTGAAGGGGTTTTTCTGTCCAAGATGCACAACCTGCCCATCGACGCGCTGCTGGTGGTCTGCCCTGAACATATCAACACGCTGACCGTCGATGGCCCCTATTCCAAGGACCGGCTGCGCGACCGCATTCAGGAGGTCACCGCGCGCCCGCTGTCCGAGATGGTGCAGGACGATCATTCGGGTGCGGGTATCCCCGTGGCGGATGCCGAACGCATGGGGCCGGAGAAGCTGGCGCAGCTTGCCCCCAAATTCGCAAGCAAGGAATACATCCATATCGTCGTGGCTGGTGGGGATGCGGGCAAATTCTCGTCCGCGTTCCACGGGTGGGCCACGGGCGAAGTGGGGTCGATTTCCGTTTCCAGAAAGATCGATCTGGGCTAGGTTTCACAGCAGAGGAGGACGTGAATGACAATAATTCTTGACCCGACGGACGAACGTGTCCCCGTCGCGCGTCAGATCAGCGAACGTTCCGGTTCGGTGCAGGGGGTTGTCGGGCTGCTGAATATCAGCAAGCCACGTGGCAATATCCTGCTGGATGAACTGGACAGGTTGCTGACCGAAAACGCACCCGGCGTTGAGATCCGGCACTATACCAAGCCGACTTTCGCCAAACCGTGCCCCGACACGCTGCGCCACCAGATCCGCGATGAATGCGATTTTCTGGTCGAAGGGCTGGCGGACTGAGGATCATGTACCACGTGCAGTATGCACGATACAGTCTGGTTTGAAATCCAGGGGATCCCGTCTGTTTCTATCGCTTCGAGCGTGTTCGGCCAAGCCGCTGAAACGCAGCGCAAGGCGTTAGGCATGGAGGGCGCGCGCTATGTGCTGGTGCCGCATCCTATTCAGGATGCCACGGACGACGAAATGCGGGCCAAGGCCCGCGAGGCGTTCGACCAGATCATCGGGGCGTTGCGCGACGCGTGACTGACGCAAAAATATGAGGCGGCGCGGGGAAACCTGCGCCGCCTTTCTCGTGGGCGGGTGTTAGAGCTCGGACAGCCAGCGCAGAGATGTCAGGTCATCCGCGATCCAGATCATCGCTTTGGCGTGGTCCAGTTCCGGAGGTTTCGGCAGGATGCCGGCAGGGATCACCGTGGCGCGGGCAAGGGATCGCTCGAGAGGCTCGCCCACCGTTTCATGCATGTACCGCACGGCTTGAAGCAGGCTCAGGTCGGCCCCTGCCAGCGTCCCGTCGGCCAGTGTTAACCGTCCGTCGCGGCGCAAGATCTCGCGTCCGTTCAGGGTAAAGCAGGTGAGATCAGAGCCGCCGGTCGCCATTGCGTCGGTCACCAGAAACACCTCCTCCGCGCCACGGTTGGCGGCAAGTGCTGCGCGGATCATCGCAGGATGCACGTGCACGCCATCCGCTATCAGCCCTGAAGCCACGCGCGGATGATCCAGCGCGGCCCCGACCAGACCGGGGGCGCGGGCGTTGGCTTGGCTCATGGCGTTGAACAGATGCGTCGCCATGCGGGCACCCGCATCAAAGGCGCGCATCGCCGTGTCGTAATCGCAATCGCTGTGCCCCAACGATACCAGCACGCCTGCCTCGGTCAGCGCCGCGATCTGGTCGGGGGTGGCGTTCTCGGGGGCGAGGGTCATTATCAGGTTCGGGATTTGCGCGACAGCGTCGGTCAGCATCGATATATCGTCAGCCGTCAAAGAGCGGATCAGGCTACCATCATGCGCCCCTTTGCGGGCAACGGACAGATGCGGCCCCTCAAGGTGGAGGCCCGCGATGCCGGGAATGCCTTGGTGCAGCGCCTCGGTCACGGCGGCGATGGCGGCGCGGCTGTGGGCGGGCGTATCGGTGATTAGCGTGGGCAGGAGCGCATGGGTGCCAAGCCGCCGGTGTGCTGTGGCCATGATACGCAGCGTGGCCAGATCAGGGGCGCTGTTCAGCATCACCCCGCCGCCGCCATTCACTTGTAGATCAACAAGACCGGGCGACAGGATGCCGCCTGCAAGCGGATGTGTCTTGGTACCCTGTGGCAGCTCGGCCTGTGGCATGATGTTGGTCGCGCCGCCGGCATCGACCACCAGCGCATGATCGACCAACAGCGTCTGGCCGTCGAACACACGGGCTCCGGTAAAGGCAATCATGGGCGGGTTCCTTCGTGGGCTGCGCGCAAGGCCAGCGCGATCGCCCCGTCCAGTGCACGGCCCTTGGCATCGATGAGATGAGCGGTCTGGGTTTCGGGCAGATAGGCGGCGTAGTGCGGGCCGACCCCTCCGGTCAGACACAGATGGTCGTCGGGCCGGTGATCCAGCGCGATTAGGGCGCGGGTCAGGTAGTCAGCTCCGCGTGCCATCAGCGCCCGCCCGATGCTGTCGCCCTCTGCGGCGGCCTGTACCACATCAGGGGCGAGGGTGGCGAAGTCGCCGGGTCGCGCCTTGAGGCTGAATTGGACGATGCCCGTGCCGCCGCTGAACCTATCCAGCATCTGTTGTGAAAGCGGGCTGGCGGGGGTGATTCCGTCAACGGCCAGTAGCGTCTGTTCCAGCACCCCGTGCCCCAGCCACGCGCCAGAGGCCTGATCCGACACCTGATAGCCCCAGCCGCCGATGCATGTTTGCACACCTGCCTTCTGACGGCCCACAATAGTGCCTGTGCCAAGCGCGATCAGATAGCAGTCTTGCGCACCCACGGCACCGACGAGGGTGGTGGTCGTGTCTTCGGTCACGACGGATTTGGCAAAGGGCAGACCGGCCTGCACGCGCGGGCCCAATTCGGGCCCTGTGTACCCTGCGAGCCCCAGATGCGCCACGGCGCGGGACATATGGGACACGTCCAGACCCGCCTGCGCAACTGCCTCGCGGGTGGCGGTCAGGATGTTGTCGATTGCGGCGGCGCAGTCTGTGCTGACATTCGCGCGACCCCCTGTGGCTTCGGCAAGGATACGGCCATCGGGGGTGGCAACAGCGACGCGGCATCCGGTGCCGCCGCCATCAACGCCGATCAGAAAGGGAGGGTCAATTTGTGTCATTCGAATTGTGTAGGCCACCTGTTTTGGCGGGGAAAGACAATTTTCACCCTTCGGTTTGCCCGTGACGGCAACGGGTTTGCAAACGGCACTCTGGTGTGATAAGTTAGCGCTAACATACTCACGTATTTGCAGGGAGGCCCCTAGGGTCAACCCCCGCCGCGAAGGGAAGCCTGATGTTGAACGAGACCGTAGCCCGCGTCACCGACCGGATCATCGAACGCAGCGCGCCAAGCCGTGATGCCTATCTTGCACGGATGCGTCGCGCCGCCGAAGACGGGCCAGCGCGGGCGCATCTGTCGTGCAGCGGGCAGGCACATGCCTATGCCGGTGCGGGGCAGGATCAGGCGGCACTGGCGACGCAGTCGGCGGGCAATATCGGGATCATCACGACCTACAACGATATGCTGTCGGCGCACCAGCCGTTTGAACGCTACCCCACGTTGATCCGTGATACAGCGCGTGCCGCGGGCGGTACGGCACAGGTTGCGGGCGGCGTGCCTGCCATGTGCGACGGCGTGACCCAAGGCACACCGGGGATGGAGCTGAGCCTGTTTTCGCGCGATATCATCGCCATGGCGGCGGGGGTCGGGCTGAGCCACAACACCTTTGATTCCGCGATCTATCTGGGGGTTTGCGACAAGATCGTACCGGGGTTGGTCATCGCCGCGCAGGCGTTTGGTCATCTGCCTGCGATCTTCCTGCCAGCGGGGCCAATGACATCGGGTGTTTCCAACGATGACAAGGCGATCGTCCGCCAGAAGTTTGCCGCAGGCGAAGCCACCCGCGAAGAGCTTATGGCCTCGGAGATGGCGGCCTATCATGGGCCGGGCACTTGTACCTTTTACGGCACGGCCAACACCAACCAGATGCTGATGGAATTCATGGGCCTGCACCTGCCCGGCGCGTCCTTCGTGAACCCCAACACGCCCCTGCGCGATGCGCTGACGGTGGCGGGCACGCAGCGGGCTTTGGCTGTCAGCCATCTGGGCAATGAATATACGCCTGTCTGCGATGTCCTGAACGAAAAGGCCTATGTGAACGGCATCGTCGGGCTGAATGCGACGGGCGGGTCGACCAATCTTCTGATCCACCTTGTCGCCATGGCGCGGGCCGGTGGTATCGTGTTGGACTGGCAGGATTTCTCAGATCTGGCTGATGTCACGCCCCTGCTGGCGCGGGTCTATCCAAACGGTTTGGCCGACGTGAACCACTTTCACGCGGCGGGGGGCTTGGGCTTTATGATCGGGCAGCTGATGTCGGGCGGTTTGCTGCATGACGAGGTCAAAACGATCGCGGGCGAGGGGCTGTCGCGCTATACCCAAGATCCCAAGCTCAAAGACGGTGCTGTCGAATGGGTGGCGGGGCCGACCAAGACGCTCAACGAAAAGATCGTGCGCCCCATTGGCGACCCCTTCCAGCCCACGGGCGGGTTGAAACGTCTGGCGGGCAATCTGGGCAATGCGGTCACCAAGGTCTCTGCCGTGAAGCCGGAGCATCACATTGTCGAAGCGCCGGTCCGCGTGTTCCATGATCAGGAAAGCGTGAAAGACGCCTATCGCAACGGTGAGTTCAACGAAGACGTCATCGTCGTCGTGCGCTTTCAGGGGCCCAAAGCCAACGGCATGCCCGAACTGCACAGCCTGACGCCGGTGCTGGCGAACCTGCAAGCGCGCGGGTTGAAGGTGGCGCTGGTCACCGACGGGCGTATGTCCGGCGCGTCGGGCAAGGTGCTGAGCGCGATCCACGTCTGCCCCGAAGCGGTGGACGGCGGACCGATTGCACGTTTGCAAGACGGTGATATCGTGCGTGTCGATGCCCGCGACGGGCAGCTGACGGTATTGACCCCCGGCGCGATGGAGCGTCCGATCACCACGGCTGATCTGTCGGGCAATGAATACGGGCAGGGGCGCGAGCTGTTTGCCACTTTCCGCAACACAGTTGGCACGGCCGATACCGGCGCCAGCAGCATTTGAACCTGACCAGAGGATGACCCGATGACCCCGCAAGACGCCAGCGCCGCTGCCTATGCCATCTGTAAACGTGCGCCCATCGTGCCGGTATTGGTGGTGCATGACGTGCTGCACGCCCGTCCCTTGGCCGAAGCGTTGGTCGCCGGCGGTTTGCCCGCGCTAGAGGTGACGTTGCGCACGGATGCCGCCCTTGAGGTCATTGCCGAAATGGCAAAGGTCGAAGGCGGCATTGTTGGGGCGGGCACGTTGCTGACGCCTGATGACGTCAAGCGTGCGGTGGATGCGGGGGCGACATTCGGTGTGTCCCCCGGTGCCACGGACAAGTTATTGCAGGCGGCCGAAGATCTGGGGCTGCCCATGCTGCCCGGTGCCGCCACCGCGTCAGAGGCGATGCGCCTGTATGAACGTGGCTATGACATGCTGAAATTCTTCCCCGCCGAAGCAGCGGGTGGGGCGCCGTTTCTGAAATCGCTGTCTTCGCCACTGCCACAGGTGCGGTTCTGCCCCACAGGCGGCGTCAGCCCCGCGAATGCGGAAAGCTATCTGTCGCTGCCGAATGTCGTCTGCGCGGGCGGCAGCTGGGTCGCGCCGGACAATCTGATGCGCAAGGGCGATTGGGCGGCGATCACCGAACTGGCCCGCGCCGCCAGCACCCTTGGCAGCCGCGGTTAAAGCGACGCCGCCGCACGACTGGCCTGATCATATTGACCCGAGATCGCGCGCAGCTGCGCCGCGATCTCGCGCAGGTCGTCGCCCTTGATATCGGTGCGCCCCATGCTGTCGATCAGGCAGGTGTTGCGCACCGCGCGGTAGGTCTCTATCAGCTCGGCCCCGCTGGCGGAGGTGCGATAAAAAACCTCTTTGCCACGTTTCTCTGCATCGAGCAGGCCGGACTTCAGCAGTTTGCGCAGCGCATAGTTCACCGTGTGCGTGTCTTCGATGTTCAGCAAAAAACAGATGTCCGTCAGCCGCTTTTCACGGTCGCGGTGGTTGGTGTTGTGCAGCACCAGAATTTCAAGCGGCGTCAGATCGGCATTGCCCGCCGCCGCCATGCAACGCGACATCCAGCGGGAGAAGGCGTTGTAGGCAATGATCATCCCGTATTCGAGCTCGGACGCCTCCCATCCTTCGCCCTCGGCAAGGTGGCGGGACGATACGATACGGCGGGATGGGTGCGATTTTGGGTCTGACATCGGGGCCTCGAGACTGGTTTTCACTGTCGTTATGTTAGCGTATTGTCGGTATGGCGCAATCGGTCTGTGCGCCAAGGACACGCCCGCCCGAGAAAAATGTAGCAAGGATGGCGTGACGCGGCGGGGCACGCTAGCAAAGGGACAACGGACGACGACCCTCACAGCCTTTGCGATAGGATAGACGATGCTGCGATTTCTTATGCCGGTATTGGCCGCGCTTTTGCTTCTTCCCATGGATGCACAGGCGACAGAACGGATGCGCCTTGGCTATGGCCGTCTGATCACCAATGACGCCATCGCAGAGTTCCGCGATCGCGAGCGGACCGGTTCCTACGTGTCCTCGCGTGTCTGGGGGCCAGAATGGACAGGTCGCTTGCCAGACCGCTTTGGGCAGTTGATCGAGCTGCGTTTGGGGGTAGAGCTGCTGGCCCCCGCGAGCCTGCGTCGCCCGCGACCTGGATCGCGCCCTTGGGCCGGTGCGTTGTCTGCCGGGGTGCACACGCATTTCGAACGTGACAGCGTCGAATATTCGGTCGGGGCCGCGATCTATGCCACAGGTCCGCAGACCCATCTGGATGACCTGCAACGGGGGCTTCACGATCTAATCGACGCGACCTCGCCCTCGGATTGGGTGCTGGATAACCAGATCGAAGACGGCTTTCACCCCACGGTTCTGGTCGAGGCGGCTCGCAGCTTTCCGATTGGCGCGCGGACAACGTTGCGCCCCTTTGTCGAAGGGCAAGCGGGGATAGAGACATTCATGCGCGTGGGCTTTGATCTGACCTTTGGCGACATCACGCGGGGCGAGCTTTTGGTGCGCGACAGCACCACCGGCCACCGTTACCGCGTGGTGCAGAACACTGACGCGACGGGGTTCGGCTTTGTTATCGGGGCGGATATGGCGCGTGTCAGCGACAGTGTGTTCCTGCCGTCGGACCGTGGCTATGACCTGACATCGCGCCGGGATCGTGTGCGTGCGGGGGTGCATTGGCAGGGCGAGCGTGCGTCGGCCTTTTATGGTCTGACGTGGCTGGGCAAGGAATACGAGACGCAGCCCGACAACCAGCTGGTGGGCTCGGTGCGCCTCAAACTGGTATTCTGACCCTCAAAGCGCGGCCTGCGCGTTGATTCGTTCTTTCCAGCTGGCGATGGCTTTGATACCGTTGCGTCAATAATAATGCGAAATAATACGACGAGGCATCAGAGCAGTGGTCAAAACGGGCTTTCGAGGCACGTTTGTCATAAGCTGGTCGCAGACAGAAATAGACGGGCTGGACGCCGCACCGGTGCAATCCCTGAAAGTGGGGGCAGCCTGGGCGTGGCGAGGCGATTCACTTCGCGTTGACGGGCCGAATGACGTGTTGCGGCTGGATCAGGCAGACGAAGCAGGTGACCTGCGCAGACGGGCTGCGCGGATGGTGCATCGTTTGGTGGGGACTGCGTTGGACGGCACCGTGCCACCACACCGGACCTTTGCCAGCGACCGTGACACCCCGTTGATGGACAACAGTTTTACCGTGACCGACGGGGCGCAAAGCTATCTGGTGACGGTGATCGAAGTCGGGCAGGGCAGCCAGCCGCTGCTGATGTTCCTCGACGCACTGCCGCCGCGTAACACTGATTTGTGGGTGGTTTCGCATACGCTGAATACAGCCGCTGCAGATCGCGCGGCGCAGTATAGCAGCGGGGTGATCTGTTTTACCCCCGGTACGATGATCCGCACCGCCGACGGTGCCCGCCTCATCGAGCATCTGCGCGAAGACGATTTGATCCAGACCAAGGACAACGGCCTGCAACCCGTGCGCTGGATTGGCAGCCGCCGGATGAGCGGCGCACGTTTGTTCGCCATGCCTCAGCTGCGGCCTGTCCGCTTTCGCGCCAATGCTTTGGGGGCTGCGCGGCCTGACGCGGATTTGCTGGTGTCGCCCAGCCACCGGATGCTGGTGAAAGGCCCCGTCGCACACGCGCTGTTTAACACCGACGAGGTCTTGGTCACCGCACGTGATCTGGTGAACGGGCGCAGTGTCACCATCGATGCCCACGCGCGCGAGGTGACCTATATCCACCTGCTGCTTGATTTCCACGAGGTGCTTTGGGCCAACGGCGTCGAGACCGAGAGCTTTCACCCGGCCTCTGCCGCGCTGGAAGCATTAGACGCCGCAGACCGTGCGCGTCTGCTGGACCAGTTCCCCCAGATCGGGTCCGATCCGCATACCTATGGCGGCTATGCGCGGCGCAATCTTTCGATGTCCGAAGCGGCGATCCTGGCGCACGCCGCCTGACGTCGCCGGACCGCCTGCTTTGCAGTGGGGTTAGCTGTCTGTCTTGCCCGAGATCAACGCCTGAACGATGGCTTTTGCACTGTCGCTGGACCAATCCGCATCGCCGCGCAGGCGGGCAATCTCGCGGCCTTCAGGGTCCATCACCACGGTGATCGGTAGCCCGAAGATGCCCATCTGGCTGGCCAACGCCTGTTTGGGGTCTTGGTGACGGGGCAGGCTGTCGACACCCGCGTCCTCAAAGAACCGTTTGATCCCGTCAGGCGTATTGCGGCCTGTCGCAATTGTCAGCACCTCGAAATCATCCCCGCCGAATTCCTTTTGCAACGCGTTCAGCTGGGGCATTTCCTTGCGGCACGGCGCGCACCATGTGGCCCAGAAGTTGACCAGCACATATTTGCCCTGCCATGCCTCAAGCGTGGTTTCGCCGCCGTCATCCTCAAGCTGGAATGCGACAGACGACGTGGCGACGGGGGAACCGTGGACGACCAGTTTCTTCATATCACCGTCGCGAAGGGTCTTGATGTCGGCGCTTTGGGCAAAGCTGGGGTTTGCACCAAGGGCAAGGGCCGTATAAACGAGCGCGAGCATAATCTTTTTCATTTTCCCTCCGAGGGGTTGCCTGATGACCGAAACGACTTCGAACAAAATGTGGGGTGGCCGTTTTGCCGCCGGACCAGACGCGATCATGGAGGCGATCAACGCCTCGATCTCGTTTGACCAGCGTATGGCCGCCCAGGACATTGCCGGGTCGCGCGCCCATGCCGCCATGTTGGCTGCACAAGACATCATTAGTGATAACGATGCCGACGCCATTCGAAAAGGCCTGCTCACGGTGTTGTCAGAGATCGAGGGCGGTACCTTCGCTTATTCGGCCGCGCTGGAAGATATTCACATGAACGTCGAGGCGCGCTTGAAAGAAGTTATCGGCGAACCGGCAGGGCGTCTGCACACGGGCCGGTCGCGCAACGATCAGGTGGCGACAGATTTCAAGCTGTGGACCCGCGACCAGTTCGACGCCGCCGAAAGCGGATTGTTGGCGTTGATCAAGGCGTTGCTGGATCAGGCAGAGGCCGGGGCCGATTGGGTAATGCCCGGTTTCACCCATTTGCAAACCGCGCAGCCGGTCACTTGGGGCCATCACATGATGGCTTATGTCGAGATGTTTGGCCGCGACCTGAGCCGTATGCGGGACGCACGGACACGGATGAATGAATCGCCTCTGGGCGCTGCGGCACTGGCTGGCACATCCTTTCCAATCGACCGCGACATGACGGCGCAGGCGCTTGGCTTTGACCGCCCGTCGGCCAACTCGCTCGATGCGGTCAGCGACCGTGACTTTGCGTTGGATTTCCTAGGCGCGGCGTCGATCTGCGCCATGCACCTGAGCCGTTTCGCCGAAGAACTGGTGATCTGGTCGTCGGCGCAATTCCGTTTCGTGACCCTGTCGGACCGTTTCTCGACCGGGTCCAGCATCATGCCGCAGAAGAAAAACCCCGACGCGGCAGAGCTGATCCGCGCCAAGATCGGTCGCATCATGGGGGCCAATGTGGCGCTGATGATGGTGATGAAGGGGCTGCCGCTGGCCTATTCCAAGGACATGCAGGAAGACAAAGAACAGGTCTTTGACGCCGCCGACAACCTGATGCTGGCACTGGCCGCGATGGAAGGCATGGTCAAGGATATGTCCGCCAACCGCGAAAGCCTTGCGGCAGCGGCGGGGTCGGGCTTTTCCACCGCGACGGATCTGGCCGACTGGCTGGTCCGCGTGCTGGGGCTGCCGTTCCGCGATGCGCACCACATCACCGGATCGTTGGTAGCACTGGCCGAACAGAACGGCTGCGACCTGCCGGACCTGACGCTGGAGCAGATGCAATCCGCTCATGGCGACATCACGTCGGACGTCTTTGACGTTTTGGGCGTGGAAAATTCTGTCAATTCGCGTATGTCTTATGGCGGGACCGCACCTGCCCAAGTGCGCGCGCAGGTGGCCCGTTGGAAAGGGATCATCGGATGAAACCCGTCGCCGTTATTGCCTTGTTGCTGACCCTCGCCGCCTGTGGTGTGGACGGGGAACCCGTGCCGCCGCAGGTCAATAGCACGGTGACGCTGTCGTCGTCAGGCATGTCGGTCGGGACAGGAGTCACCCTTGGCCGCGGCCCGTTCCGGCTGGGTCTGGGGGCGGCGCTATGATCCGCGCGGCGGCTCTGGCTGTGATCGCGGTGGCGGTGCTGGCGGGCTGTGACGGCCCGCAAGCCCATGCGCCACCTGCCTATGACAGCCGCGCCTACCCCCCCGCGACGGACACCAGCACCCGCAAGAACCGCAGTAACTACCAACCCGGGGTGCATGTCTCGGGGCATGTGGATGTCGGTGTTTCCAAGACGTTCTGACCTTTGGGGCGACTGGCGTTGATTGCCATTCCCGCGCCCTTTGGTATTGGGGTAGGCAATGGTCTGCCGCTGTCTCTTTTCCTGCGGTCCGCCGCCTTTAAAATATCGCCGGCAGCTTTCGGCGGGAAAAGCTTAGGAGCCCGAAAACATGGATCATTTCCTGTACCGTGATGGCGCGCTGTTCGCCGAAGATGTCGCCGTATCCGAAATCGCAGCCGCGGTCGGCACGCCTTTTTACGTCTATTCAACCGCCACGCTTTTGCGCCACTTCAAGGCGTTTGATGATGCGCTCGACGGGATGGACCATTTGGTTTGCTACGCGATGAAGGCGAATTCAAACCAGGCGGTTCTGAAAACGCTGGCACAGGCCGGTGCGGGCATGGATGTGGTGTCGGCGGGCGAATATCTGCGTGCCAAGGCGGCAGGCGTACCGGGTGACAAGATCGTTTTTTCAGGCGTAGGCAAAACAGTGTCGGAAATCCGGCTCGCCCTCGAAGGCGGCATCCGGCAGTTCAACGTCGAATCCGAACCCGAGATGGCGGTGCTGGACGCCGTCGCACGCTCTATGAACAAGGTCGCGCCGATCACGATCCGTGTGAACCCCGATGTCGACGCCAAAACGCACGCCAAGATTGCCACCGGCAAGTCCGAGAACAAGTTCGGCATCCCCATCGCCCGTGCGCGCGAAGTCTACCGCATGGCCGCCGCGATGCCGGGGCTGGAGGTCGTGGGCATCGACGTGCACATCGGCAGCCAGTTGACCGATCTGACGCCATTCGAACTCGCGTACCAGAAGGTTGCCGAGCTGACAGAACAGCTGCGTGCCGACGGGCATACCATCCGCCGTCTGGATTTGGGCGGGGGTCTGGGTATCCCGTATGAGCGCAGCAACGCGGCCCCGCCACTGCCCACAGACTATGGTGCGATGGTGCAAAAGACGCTTGGCCATCTGGGCTGCGAAATCGAGATCGAACCGGGCCGCCTGATCGCGGGCAACGCGGGCCTGATGGTGAGCGAGGTGATCTATGTCAAATCTGGCGAGGGCCGCGATTTCCTGATCATCGACGGCGCGATGAACGACCTGATCCGCCCCGCCATGTACGACGCCTACCACGACATCGTGCCCGTCGTCGAAGCCGAGGCGGGGGCAGAGCAGCAGCCCTATGACATCGTCGGACCAGTCTGCGAATCCGGTGATACCTTTGCCAAACAGCGTATGATGCCAAAGCTGGTTGCAGGCGATCTGGTGGCGTTTCGCAGCGCAGGTGCCTATGGCGCGGTGATGGCCAGCGAATATAATTCGCGCGCGCTGATCCCCGAGGTCTTGGTCCATGGCGATCAATTTGCGGTTATCCGCCGACGCCCGACCTTTGACGAAATGATAAATCGCGATACCATTCCTGAATGGCTGTGACCGCGCTTTGCGTGTCCGGCTTTTAAAGGCAGGGCCCGCATGACGCTTTTCACCGCCAAGGATCACGACACCACGCCCGAGCAGGGTCTCAAGGCGATCCGCTGGCCCTTGCGTCTGACGTGGGCCGGTATCTGGGCAGAGGTAGTGGTGCAGGCGTTCTGGCCGCTGATGGCATTGGTGCTGGCGGTGCTGGCTGTGCTGATGCTGGGGTTGCTCGATAGCGTTCCGATGTCCGTGGTGATGGGCGCTGTCGTCGTTGTGGGGCTCACGGGGGTGGGGGCGCTGGTTTATGCACTGCGCCACCTGCGGTTTCCCCGCCGGATAGAGGCGCTGACCCGCCTTGACGCCAGCCTGCCCGGACGTCCTATTCAAGCGCTGATGGATGTGCAGGCGATCGGTACGGGGGATGACGCCTCTGCCGCGGTGTGGCAGGCGCACCAGCGCCGCATGGCCGCCCGTGCAGCGACCGCGCAGGCGGTGCCTGCAGATTTGCGCGTCGCAGGGCGTGACCCTTTCGCATTGCGCTATGTGGCACTACTGGCCTTTGTGACCGCGGTGGTTTTCGGATCGGTGCTGCGCATCGGATCGGTGGCGGGATTGACCGCGGGCGGGGGGGCTTTGGCCTCGGGTCCGGTCTGGGAAGGCTGGGCCGAGCCGCCGCGCTATACCGGCAAGCCGACGCTGTATTTGTCAGACCTTGCCGAAGGGCCGCTGAACCTGCCTGCGGGCACGCTGATCACCCTGCGCATGTATGGCGAAGTCGGTGCGTTGTCTGTTTCCGAGACCGTTTCGGGCAAGTCCCAACCAAAGGGGGACGCCCCCGCAATCGTGCAGGATTTCAAGGTCACGCAAAGCGGGCAGATCGCCATCGAGGGGCCGAACGGGCGGGCGTGGAACGTGACAATGCTGCCCGATGCCAAGCCGCAGATTGAAATTACCGGACCGCCGGACGTGACCGCGCTTGGCGAGATGCAGCTGCCGTTCGTGGCGCGGGATGATTATGGCGTAGAGGCGGGCGAGGCGCGGATCGATCTGGATCTGACCGCCGTGGATCGGCGCTATGGGCTGACCATCGCCCCTGACCCGCGTGCAAAGCTGATCGTACCACTGTCGCTGCCCATTGCGGGGGATCGCCGCGATTTCGAAGAAAACCTGATCGACGATTTTTCGAAACACCCTTGGGCCAACCTGCCAGTCGAGGTTTCGCTCAGCGTGCTGGACGCATCAGAGCAGCAGGCGACCACTCCACCGACGCAAATGATCCTGCCGGGTCGGCGCTTTTTCGACCCGCTGGCGGCGGCGGTGATCGAACAGCGGCGCGATCTGCTGTGGTCCAAAGGCAATGCCGACAGTCTCGCGCAGGTGTTGCGGGCGGTGTCCTATCGCCCTGCGGATGTGTTCCGCTCTGACACGGCAGCGCTGCGTCTGCGGCGGCTGATTGAACGGATCGAAATTCGCGCCCGCTATGGATTGCCAGACGAGGTGCAGACCGAGATCGCGGATGACCTGTGGGATTTGGCGATTGAACTGGAAGAGGGCGTGCTGGCCGATGCGCTCGACCGGATGCGCCGGGCGCAAGAACGTCTGCAAGAGGCGATGAAGAACGGTGCCTCGGATGCCGAGATCGCAGAGCTGATGGAAGAGCTGCGCCGCGCCACTGACGACTACATGCGCCAGCTGCAACGCCAGCAGGCGCAAGAAGGGCAAGACGGCGAACAGCAGCAGGGCGAGACCATGCAGATGACGCAGGACGACCTGCAACGCATGATGGACCGCATCCAAGAGCTGATGGAAGAGGGCCGGATGGCGGAGGCTGAACAGGCGCTGCGCGAGCTGCAAGAGATGATGGAGAACATGCGCGTCACCCAAGGTCCGCCGGGTGAAGGTGGGCAATCTCCGGGTGAGCAGGCGATGGAGGGGCTCGCCGACAGTCTGCGCGAACAGCAAGAGCTGAGCGATCAGGCGTTTCGCGATTTGCAGGACCGTTTCAACCCCAACGCGGATGACGGCCAGCAGCAGGGGCAGGAACAGGGCCAACAGTCCGGCCCGCCGCAGGACGGGAACCAGCCGGGCCAACCGGGGCAGCAACCCGGTCAGAACAACGGCCAAGGCGAACCCGGACAGGGGCAAGGATCAATTGCGGACCGCCAGCAGGCACTGCGCGATGAACTGCGCCGCCAAGAGGGGCGTCTGCCCGGTGGCGGCACCCCCGAAGGCGACGCTGCCAGTGATGCACTGGACCGCGCCGGTCGTGCCATGGACGGTGCCGAAGAGGCGCTGCGCCGCGATGATCTGGCCGAAGCGATCGACAACCAGTCGCAGGCAATGGAAGCGCTGCGCGAGGGGATGCGCGCCTTGGGCGAGGCGATGGATCAAGACCAGCAGGCGTCCGAACCGGGGCAGGGCACAGCCCAAGGCAACCGCCGTGCCGAGAATCAGGATCCTCTGGGCCGTGAACAGGGTGCCAATGGCCCACAGGGGTCAGAGGGCGAACTTGCGCTTGATAATGACGCCTATGGCCGTGCACGCGAACTGCTGGACGAAATCCGCCGTCGCTCGGGCGAGGCGACACGGCCAGAGGTTGAACGCGATTACCTGCGCCGTCTGCTTGACCGGTTCTGATACGCTTGTTGCAGTCTAGGCGTCAGCGCAGGCTGCCCGCGCGGCCCTAGCTGCCTGACTGGGATGCCCGCGCATCGAGCCATTGCAGCGACACCTGCAATGCACCGTCAAGCCATTGCCGTCCGTTATCCACCTGCGCCACATAGCTGGCAAGATAGGGGCGCAACGCAGGAACAGCCTCTGAAATCTGCGGCGAAAAGACATAGAGCAGCACCAGCACCGACGCGAGTAGCACGATCAGCACGAAACCGCGGCTAAACCCGCTGCGCTTTTGCGGATCAGGCTGTGCGGCGTCGCCACCGGCATTGGGGATTGTGCGTCGCTCTGATCCGGTGCGCAGGGTCGAATTGATTTCTTCGATGTCGGGCAGCAATTCACGGCGCGATCCGACAGCCGCCGCCGCATTGGTTTCGGCCACGCTGGGTTGCGCCTCGCCGCGCAGACGCGACATGCGGACCTTGGCCTGCTGCGCACGGTCGCTCTCGCTTGGGTGATCCGCCTCTTGCAGACCCAGCTCGGGCTGGCTTTCCAGCGGCTCTGCCTGACGGCGACGGCGGGCTTCCTGTTCGGCTTCGGCCTCTTGGCGCAAAATATCAGCAACCGAGGGGTCAAGCTGTTTGCGGGGCGGCGCGGCAGGAGGCACAGGGGCTGGCTGTGCCGGTTCCGGCTCTGCGGGCGTGTCAGCGGGGGCTGGGTTTACCTTGGGGGTATCCTCATCGGGCTGCGACACGGCAGCGGTGACAGTGCTAAGCCGGCCGCCATCCTCTTCGTCAAGGGGCATGAAATCGGGGTGATGCTGGAACCAGGTCTGGCCGCAGTTGGAGCATTGCACATCACGCCCGGACAAGGGCATCACCTCGTCCGGCACTTCGTACTGCGCATCGCAATTGGGACAGATCAGTCTCATGTTGCGCACCGAGCCATTGGAAACCTCTTTGTTTTCACGTCAGATCAACCTTATGTCCTAGAAAACCGTAGGAAAAGTGCAATCTTCATGCAATGCCTGCGCCGGGGTGCATTGAAACCCAAGCGGTGCTGGGGCACAACAGTTCAAACCAAGCGGGATATGCGTGTGATCGAGTTTGAAAACGTGGCCTACAGCTATGGCGGGGGCGAGCTTTTGTCCGATATCTCGGTCAAGCTGGCACCGGGATCGTTCCATTTTCTGACGGGTCCGTCCGGCTCTGGCAAAACCACCTTGATGAAGTTGTGCTATGGTGCGCTGCTGCCGACGGCAGGGCATGTGTCGCTGTTTGACAAGGACGTCCGCACAATGGAACGCGACGACATTGCGATGATCCGGCGGCGTGTGGGCGTGGTGCATCAGGACTGTCAGTTCCTGAACCATCTGCCGGTGGCCGAAAACATCGGGCTGCCGCTGACCGTTTCGGGCCGCCATGCGGAAACCGGCGGTGAAGATCTGCAAGAGCTGCTGTCCTGGGTCGGGCTCAGCAGCCGTGCCGATGCGCTGCCACCAGAACTGTCGGGCGGTGAACGCCAACGGGCCGCATTGGCCCGTGCGGTGATCATGTCGCCCGATGTGGTGCTTGCGGATGAACCCACTGGCAACGTCGACTGGGAGATGTCGCAGCGGTTGTTGCGCCTGCTGGTCGAGCTGAACCGCATGGGCAAGACGGTGCTGATCGCGACCCATGATCTGGGACTTATCCGCGCCACCAAGGCACAGGTGCAGGCGCGGGTGCTGCGCATCGCGAACCGCCGCATCCAGCTGGCGGGGGCGGATCTATGAAGATATTGCGCATTGCGCTGACGTCACTGTGGAACGGCGACCGTCAAGCGGACCGTGTGGTGCCACCGTCAGGATTTACCGCGCAGCTGACCTTGTTTGCTGCCGCAACAATGGCTTTTCTGGCGGTATTTGCGCTGGCGCTGTCGCTCGCGTCGGGGCGGTTGGCGCATATCTGGGGGCAAGAGCTGGCGCGTACCGCAACGATCCGCGTCGTAGCGCCCATTGACCAGCGCAGTGCCCAGACCGACGCCGCGCTGCGCATCCTCGAGACCACCAAAGGCGTCGCCACGGCGCGTGCATTGACCGATGAAGAACAGCAATCACTGCTGGCCCCTTGGTTCGGACCAGAGCTGGCGATTGACGCCCTGCCGGTACCGCGCCTGATCGAGATTATCGAAGAAGACGACGGCATGGACGCCGACGGTCTGCGCTTGCGCCTTGCGGCAGAGGTGCCCGGGGCGGTGCTGGACAACCACAGCCGCTGGCGCGCACCGCTGGTCAAAGCGGCATCGCGGCTGAAGCTTCTGGGCTGGGTGTCCATGACGCTGATCATCGCGACCCTTGCCGCGATGGTGACACTTGCCGCCAATGCAGCGCTGTCGGCCAACGCTCAGGTCATCGCCGTGCTGCGTCTGGTGGGCGCGACCGACAGCTATATCGCACAGGCTTTCATCCGGCGCTTCACTCTGCGTGCGCTATCGGGGGCTGCGGCGGGTACGGGGCTGGGGCTGCTTGCCATTCTGCTGCTGCCAAGCACCGCGGACGCAGGGGGCTTTCTGACCGGCTTGGGCTTTCAGGGCTGGCACTGGATTGTGCCGTTGGTGATCCCGTTTCTCTCTGGTGGGGTGGCGTTTGCCGCGACAGGGGCCGCGGCGCGCCGTACACTGAAGGACCTTGCATGATGTTGCAGTGGGTACGATCGATCACCTTCATCGTGCTGGCCACCGTCTATATGCCCATGATCGGGTTGTTTTACGCACCTTGGGCCATGTTCTCGCGGCGGGGGGCCTATGCCGCGTGCAAGGCCTATGCGGCAGGGACCATGTGGATGGCCAAGGTCATCGTGGGGCTGGGGTGCGAGGTCCGCGGCGACGTGCCGGACGGGGCTGTGCTGGTTGCCGCTAAACACCAGTCATTTCTTGATATCCTGATGATCTTCCATGCCCTGCCGCGCGCGAAATTCATCATGAAGCGTGAAATTTTGTTCACGCCGGTGATTGGGCAATACGCTAAACGCATGCAGATGATCGCGGTAAATCGGGGCAAACGCGGTGCGGCGATTTCCAAGATGCTGGCCGATGTTAAAGCGGGCGAAGCGGAACCGGGCCAGCTCGTTATCTATTCGCAGGGCACACGCGTCGCCCCCGGCCTGTCCGTGCCCTATAAGGCGGGCACTGCCGCGCTGTACGAGCAGATGAACCAGCCCTGCATCCCCGTTGCTACCAACGCCGGATACTTCTGGCCAAGGCGCGGGCTGTACCGGCGACCGGGTATTGCGGTGGTCGAATTCCTGACCCCGATTGCGCCGGGGCTGGAGCGGGGCACGTTCATGGAAATTCTCGAAAAAACGGTCGAGACACGGTCAGACGCGCTGCTGTCAGAGGCGGGCTTCAAGGCATTTCAACCGACATAGGCGCTGCCAACACGGATCGACGCGCAATACAATTAGAACACAATAAAAAAGGGTGGGCCTATCGGTCCACCCTTTGTCGTTTCACTGCAGGCGGCTGCCTTACATGTGGATTGCACCGTCCCCGCAGGCCAGTGCGGCTTCGCGGACCGCTTCGGAATAGGTCGGGTGCGCGTGGCAGGTCATGGCCAGATCTTCGGCAGAGGCACCGAATTCCATCGCGACGCAGACCTCGTGGATCAGATCGCCGGCACCGGGGCCGATGATATGTGCGCCAAGGATACGGTCGGTTTCCTTGTCGGCGATTAGCTTGACGAAGCCTTCGCCCGCGAAGACGGCCTTGGCTCGGGCGTTGCCCATAAAGCTGAACTTGCCGACCTTATAGGCGCGGCCTTCTTCTTTCAGTTGCTCTTCGGTGGCACCGACATTGGCCACTTCGGGGTGGGTGTAAATCACGCCGGGGATCACGCCATAGTTCACGTGACCATGCTTGCCCGCCACGACCTCTGCGGCGGCCATGCCTTCGTCTTCGGCTTTGTGGGCCAGCATCGGGCCTTCGATCACATCGCCGATGGCGTAGATGCCTTTGACAGAGGTTTCCCACGTGTCGTTCACCGCGATCTGGCCGCGTTTGGTAAGCGCGACGCCCAGACTTTCAAGGCCCAGCCCGTCGTGGAACGGCTTGCGGCCTGTCGACACCAGAACAACGTCGGCGTCCAGCGTGTGTTCGCTGTCATCCTTGCGCAGTTTGTAGGTCACTTTGGCTTTGGTTTTGCTCGCTTCTGTGCCCTGCACCGCGGCCCCCATGACAAAGTTGACACCTTGCTTTTTGAGAATGCGCATGAAGTTCTTTTGCACTTCGCCGTCCATGCCGGGGGTGATCGCGTCCAGATATTCAACGACGGTCACTTCGGTCCCGAGGCGCGCGTAGACGGACCCAAGCTCGAGCCCGATCACGCCTGCGCCGATCACGACGAGTTTCTTGGGGACCTTGTTCAGCGACAGCGCACCGGTGGAGGTCACGACGACAGTCTCGTCGACCTCGACGCCGGGGAGGGAGGCAGGCTCGGAGCCCGTGGCGATGATGATGTTCTTGGCCTCGTGGACCTCGTCACCGACTTTGACCTTGCCGGCCTCGGGGATGGTGGCCCAGCCTTTGATCCAGTCGATCTTGTTCTTCTTGAACAGGAACTCGATCCCCTTGGTGTTGGTGTCGATCGTGTTCTGCTTGTAGGTCTGCATCTGCGCCCAGTCGACCGACGGGCTTTTGCCCTTGAGGCCCATGTCGGCAAAGTTGTGTTCGGCTTCGTGCAGCATATGGGTGGCATGCAGCAGCGCTTTGGACGGGATACAGCCGACGTTCAGGCACGTGCCGCCCAACGTCTCGCGGCCTTCGACGCAGGCGGTTTTAAGGCCCAGTTGGGCACAGCGGATCGCGGATACATAGCCGCCGGGGCCGGAGCCGATGATGATGACATCGTAGCTGGACATGGAAGGTCTCCTTGGTGGTCGGAAAGTGGGTAATCGGGAAGGTGTGGGCGGTCAGGGCATAGGCGGGCGGGGCGTGATGTGGCCAAGGCTAGGGGGCGCTGCCCCCGTGCGCAAGCGCACGCCCCCGGGATCTATGCCAATTGGAAGATCAAAAGAGCGCGGCCAGCAGCATCAGCACTGTCGCGCCAAGGCCAACTGCCCAGATCAGCGAGCGTCCGGGGCGCAGGCCAAATGCATAGGCCGGCACGTAAGCGACGCGGGCCGCGAGGAAGACCCACGCGAGGATCGCGGTGTAGGTCGTGTTCTGGCCAGACAGGTGGAGCACAACCACAGCAACGGCGAACAGAGCAAGTGCTTCGAACATGTTATCAAAGGCGCGGCCCAGACGGGCGGTGCTGTCGGACAGCGACTTTGACGGTTCACGGTCG
The DNA here is from genome assembly GCF_053474885.1 of Sulfitobacter sp. M13. NCBI lineage: Bacteria > Pseudomonadati > Pseudomonadota > Alphaproteobacteria > Rhodobacterales > Roseobacteraceae > Sulfitobacter > Sulfitobacter sp. M13. The sequence goes on from NZ_CM130281.1 coordinate 860,735, forward strand.
CGCGCGGACATGGTGTAGCCGGGTCCAAGCTGCCGGTTGGCGGGGATCGCATAGGCAACGAACGTCGCGACCTGAAGCAGCGCCGCAAGGGTGAGAACGGTAAGTTCGGGTGTCATGGGCGCGTTCCGCTATAGAGCGAGGAAGTAGAGAATGGCGGTGGCCGCAAAGCCTGCCAGCCAAGCGAGGGTACGAATTGCCGGCACGCCGAGGGCATAGACCGGCAGGTAGATGATCCGCGCAAGCAAGAAGACCTGCGCCGCCAGCAATGACGTTGCATTGGTCCGGTCCAGCAGTTCAAGCAGCAGGATCGCAGGCGCGAAAAGGGCGAGCGCCACGACGGAGTTGTCTAGCGCACGTTTCACCCGGGCCGTCATACCTGTCATCGAGCGGCCTTCGTCGCGCGACGAGATCAGATAGCCCAAGCTGAGTTGTTGGACACCGCCCAGAACCTGAAGCAAGATTGTCAGCATAACGAGCAGGCCGTAAGCGGCGAGGATCGTGGTCTCTGTCATCATATGTCCTTTCTGGGCGGTGGAATGCGTGGATTACAGGTCCATCAGCAGGCGACGTGGGTCTTCGAGCGCTTCTTTGACGCGCACAAGGAAGGTTACAGCACCTTTGCCGTCAACGATACGGTGGTCATAGCTCAGCGCCAGATACATCATCGGACGGATCACAACCTGACCATTGATCGCCATGGGGCGGTCCTGGATCTTGTGCATCCCCAAGATACCCGACTGCGGCGGGTTCAGGATTGGCGACGACATCAGCGAGCCGTAGACACCGCCGTTGGAGATGGTGAAAGTGCCGCCCTGCATGTCGGCCATCGACAGTTTGCCGTCGCGGGCCTTGGCCCCGAGTTCACCGATTTCCTTTTCGATGGCGGCAAAGGACATCGCTTGCGCGTCCTTGACCACAGGCACGACCAGACCGGTTGGTGTTCCAGCCGCGATGCCCATATTGACGTAGTTTTTGTAAACCACATCGGTGCCATCGATTTCGGCGTTCACTTCGGGGACTTCGTTCAGGGCGTGGATACAGGCCTTGGTGAAGAAGGACATGAAGCCCAGTTTCACGCCGTGCTTTTTCAAGAACAGGTCTTTGTATTCGTTCCGCAGGGCCATGATCTCTGTCATGTCGACCTCGTTATAGGTCGTCAGCATCGCGGCGGTGTTCTGGCTTTCTTTCAGACGCTTCGCGATGGTCTGGCGCAGACGGGTCATCTTGACGCGCTCCTCGCGGGAGGCGTCTTGGGGGGCGGAAGGCGCGCGTGGCGCGGCGGCTGCGGGTTTTGCGGCGTTGGTCCCCGCGGCGACGGCCTTGGCCACGTCTTCCTTCATCACACGTCCGTCACGGCCGGTGCCGGTGACCTGATCACGGCTGATGCCTGCTTCGGCCATGGCTTTCTTGGCGGATGGCGCGTCTTCGACGTCGCCCGAGGGGGCGTTGCCTGGCGCAGACACCTGACCGCCGGCTTTGGGCTCGGAGGTTTTGTCAGCAGGGGCGCTGGCGCTGCCGCCTTCGCCCTGGCTGATCACCGCAAGCTTGCCGTTTGCCTCGACGGTGCTGCCTTCTTCGGCGATGATCTGGGTCAAGGTGCCAGAGGCCGGCGCAGGGACTTCGACGCTGACTTTGTCGGTTTCCAGCTCGCACAGCATTTCGTCTGCTTCGACGTGATCGCCGACATTTTTGAACCAAGTGCTGACTGTCGCCTCAGAGACGGATTCGCCAAGTGTGGGGACCATGACATCGACATCATCCGCGGCATCGCGGGGTTTGACGTCTTCGGCACCGGCATCGACGGATTTCGGCGCGTCATTCTTGACCGGTGCGGCGTCCCCTTCGGAGATATTGGCCAGCAGCGCATCAACGCCGACGGTTTCGCCTTCGGCAGCAACGATATCGGCCAGAGTGCCCGCCACGGGAGAGGGCACTTCGACGGTGACCTTATCCGTCTCAAGCTCGCAGAGCATTTCGTCAACTGCGACGCTATCGCCCGGCTTTTTGAACCATGTCGCCACGGTCGCTTCGGTCACGGATTCACCCAGAGTAGGGACGCGTACTTCGCTTGTCATGGTTATTTTCCTTCGATGGTCAGCGCATCGTCAACGAGGGCTGCTTGTTGTGCTTTGTGTTGGGAGGCAAGGCCGGTTGCAGGCGAGGCCGAAGTGGCGCGGCCGACATAGGTCGGACGGGTGTGGGTGGCGTCAATGCGGCCCAGAACCCATTCGATGTTGGGTTCGATAAAGGTCCAGGCCCCTTGGTTCTTGGGCTCTTCCTGACACCATACCATTTCCGCATTCTTAAAGCGTTCCAGCTCTTTTACCGCGGATTGTGCAGGGAACGGATAGAATTGTTCAAAACGCAGCAGGTAGATGTCGTCGATGCCACGCGCGTCGCGTTCTTCCAGCAGGTCGTAGTAAACCTTGCCCGAACACATCACGACGCGTTTGATCTTGTCGTCTGCCGCCAGTGTCGTGTCGGAGTTGCCCTGTTGTGCATCGTCCCACAGGACGCGGTGGAACGAGGAACCGGTTGTGAACTCTTCGGCCTTGCTGACAGCCAGTTTGTGGCGCAGCAGCGATTTCGGCGTCATCAGCATCAGCGGTTTGCGGTAGCTGCGGTGCAACTGGCGGCGCAGCAGGTGGAAGTAGTTCGCAGGCGTGGTGCAGTTGGCCACGATCCAGTTGTCGCCACCACACATGGTCAGGAAGCGTTCCAGACGGGCAGAAGAGTGTTCGGGCCCTTGGCCTTCATAGCCGTGCGGCATCAGGCAAACGAGGCCGGACATGCGCAGCCATTTGCTTTCGCCTGAGCTGATGAACTGGTCGAACATGATCTGCGCGCCGTTGGCAAAGTCGCCGAACTGGGCTTCCCACAGGGTCAGGGCGTTGGGTTCAGCCAGCGAGTAGCCGTATTCAAAGCCCAATACCGCGTATTCCGACAGCATGGAGTCGATGACTTCGTATTCTGCCTGACCTTCGCGGATGTGGTTCAGCGGGTAGTAGCGGTCTTCGTTTTCCTGATTGATCAGGGCCGAGTGCCGCTGAGAGAACGTGCCACGGGAGGAGTCCTGACCGGACAGACGTACCTTGTACCCTTCGGTCAGCAAGGACCCAAAGGCCAGCGCCTCGGCGGTGGCCCAGTCGAAACCTGTACCGGAGTTGAACATCTCGGCTTTGGCATCCAGCAGGCGCGCGACAGTTTTGTGCAGCGGGAACCCGTCGGGTGCGGTGGACAGCGCCTTGCCGACATCGGCCATGGTTTCGGGCGCGATGGCCGTCTTGCCGCGCTGGTATTTCTTTTCTTTCGCCTTATCGAGGTGCGACCACTTGCCATCCAGCCAGTCAGCCTTGTTGGGGCGGTATTCTTTCCCGGCCTCGAATTCGGTGTTCATCTTCGCTTGGAAGGCGGCCTTCATGTCCTCGATTTCGCCTTCGGGGATCAGACCGTCCTTGACCAGCCGCTCGGTATAGAGCGTCAGCGTGGTCTTTTGCTTTTTGATCTTTTTGTACATCACCGGGTTGGTGAACATCGGCTCGTCGCCTTCGTTGTGACCAAAGCGGCGGTAGCAGATGATATCCAGCACCACGTCTTTGTGGAACTTCTGGCGGAATTCGGTGGCCACGCGGGCGGCGTGTACGACCGCTTCGGGATCGTCGCCGTTGACGTGGAAAATCGGTGCCTCGACCACCAGCGCGTTATCGGTGGGGTAGGGGCTGGAGCGGCTGAAATGCGGCGCGGTGGTAAAGCCGATCTGGTTGTTCACCACGATATGCATGGTCCCGCCGGTGCGGTGACCGCGCAGACCCGACAGCGCGAAACATTCGGCTACAACACCCTGACCGGCAAACGCGGCATCGCCGTGCAGCAATATGGGAAGAACGGAGGTGCGTTCCTTGTCGTTCAACTGGTCCTGCTTGGCGCGGACCTTGCCCAGAACAACGGGGTTGACGGCCTCAAGGTGCGAGGGGTTGGCGGTCAGCGACAGGTGGACGGTGTTGCCGTCGAATTCACGGTCAGAGGACGCGCCAAGGTGGTATTTCACATCGCCGGACCCATCGACATCATCGGGTTTAAAGCTGCCACCCTGAAATTCGTTAAAGATCGCGCGATAGGGTTTCTGCATGACGTTTGCCAGCACAGACAGACGGCCGCGGTGCGGCATACCGATGACAACGTCCTGAATGCCCAGCTGACCACCGCGCTTGATGATCTGTTCCATCGCGGGGATCAGGGATTCACCGCCATCAAGGCCGAAGCGCTTGGTGCCCATGTATTTGACGTGCAGGAATTTCTCGAAGCCTTCGGCTTCTACCAGCTTGTTCAGGATGGCCTTGCGGCCATTACGGGTGAACTGGATTTCCTTGCCGTAGCCTTCGATCCGCTCTTTCAGCCAAGCGGCCTGTTCGGGATCAGAGATGTGCATGTATTGCAGCGCGAAGGTGCCGCAGTAGGTGCTTTTGACGATATCGACGATCTGCTTCATGGTCGCGATCTGCAGGCCAAGCACATTGTCGATAAAGATCGGGCGATCCATGTCCTTTGGACCAAAGCCATAGGCGGCAGGGTCCAGTTCGGGGTGGGTGTCGCTGTCGCGCATGCCAAGCGGGTCAAGGTCAGCGGCCAAGTGGCCACGGATACGGTAGGCGCGGATAAGCATCAACGCGCGGATACTGTCGAGCACGGCACGTTGCACCTGCGCATCAGACAGTTCGATCCCCTTGGAGGACGCTTTTTCAGTAATCTTCTGACCGGCGGCTTTTGCTTCGGTCGGGACGGGCCATTGGCCGGTCAGCGCCGCAGTCAGGTCGTCTTGGGGCATGGGGGGCCAGTCGCTGCGTGCCCAGGACGGGCCAGCGGCCTCGGCCTTCACGTCGGCGTGGTCGTCATCCATCGCTTCGAAGAATGCCTGCCATGCGCCATCAACCGCATTGGGGTCGTCTGCATAGCGGGCATACATTGCCTCTAGGTATTCGCCGTTCTGCCCCTCAAGAAAGGAGGTATCGTGGAACTGGGCGTTTTTCGGTTGGTCTGTCATGGCGATACCTCTGATGAGAGCGCGACGTTTAAGTAATAGCGGTCGGGCCTGACGAATGCAGGCCCGACCATCTGGCGTTAGCCGTTGTTGATGGCTTCCTGAACGGCTTCGCCCAAAGTTGCGGGGCTGTCCGCAACGACGATGCCTGCTTCTTTCATGGCTGCGATCTTGGATTCCGCGTCACCTTTGCCGCCTGCGACGATCGCACCGGCGTGGCCCATGCGGCGGCCGGGAGGGGCTGTACGGCCCGCGATGAAACCGGCTGTTGGCTTCCAACGGCCTTTTTTCTTTTCGTCGGCCAGGAACTGTGCCGCTTCTTCTTCGGCGGACCCGCCGATTTCACCGATCATGATGATCGACTGTGTCTCTGGATCGGCCAGGAACATCTCGAGGATATCGATATGCTCGGACCCTTTGATGGGGTCGCCGCCGATACCAACCGCAGTGGATTGGCCGAGGCCAAGATCGGATGTCTGTTTCACAGCCTCGTACGTAAGCGTGCCCGAGCGCGAGACAACCCCGACGGTGCCGCGCTTGTGGATGTGGCCGGGCATGATGCCGATTTTGCAGGCGTCAGGCGTGATCACGCCGGGGCAGTTTGGCCCGATGAGGCGCGACTTGGACCCTTCGAGCGCGCGCTTGACGCGCATCATGTCCAGAACCGGGATGCCTTCGGTGATGCAGATGATCAGTTCCATCTCGGCGTCGATCGCCTCGAGGATCGAATCCGCTGCAAAGGGGGGCGGCACGTAGATGACTGTCGCGTTGGCTTCGGTGACGTGGCGGGCTTCGTGGACAGAGTTGAACACGGGCAGGTCAAGGTGCGTCTGGCCGCCTTTGCCGGGGGTCACACCGCCGACCATTTTGGTACCATAGGCGATGGCCTGTTCGGTGTGGAACGTGCCCTGCGAGCCGGTGAGGCCCTGACAGATCACTTTGGTGTTTTCGTTTACGAGTACGGCCATGTTATGTGCTTTCTTCTCAAGTTCAATTCAGGTGGCGCCGGTCTCAGGGCGCGGTGGAAGGGGCCGCCGCCGCAATGCGCGGCAGTCGGTATGTCAGATAAATCGCAACGGCGAACATCAGCGGGATGCCCAGTTCGCCGACTTCCTCGATGACGTAGGCAAGGTCGATCTGTTCGCGGCCGAGCGTGATGCCAAAGGGTTCCAGCTTGCGGGCCAGCCCGTCGGTCAGCTTGTAGACGACGATGAACAGCAGGCCGATCAGGACAGCCAGCTGCGGTGCCGCGCCTTTTACGACCCCACGGATGAAGCCCCGCGTTTCGCGACGCAACAGGATCAGACCCGCCACGATGATTGTCAGCAGGATGATGCCGGCAATGCCCTTTTCCATCAGGCTGACGCCATCGCTGGAAAACTGGCGCGCTTTCAGCAGGCCTTCGGTGAACGGCTTTTTATCCAAGTCCAGCTCGCGGGCAGCGAACAGGGCCATGAACACCGCAAAGTACCACCGACGCGCAACCGATGCCTTTGGCCACAGCGCGAACATCATCAAGATGCACAGGCCATAGCCGACCACAGACAGCGTCTCGAACGGGCCGCCTTCGGCCAGCAGGGAGCCCTGCATTGGCAAGGGCAGCTGCGCGACAACCGCCATCATTGCGAAAACCAGAAGGGTCATCCCAAGGACGATGGTTTTGCCACCCAAGACGGTGTTTTGCGGGGCTGTAGTCATTGGTTTGCCTCGTTCAGCGGGATCAAGCGTTCGACCCGCGCAAAGGTTTCGACGCCTCGTGCCCCGTCACGGACCCCCGATTGCACCACAGCGATGCGGTTGGGGTTCAGCATAACGGCGGCGCGATAGGTGGCCCCCGTCGTGGTGGGGAACCCTGCGGGGATGTCTACCAGATCAGTCAGGTTTTCCTGTGCCAATCCGGTCGTGATCCCTTGGTGCGCAGCCTGCGGTTCAGCCCCGTCAAAGGACACTTCGCAGCGACGGTCCGTGCCCGCTGTTGCAGCCGCGCCCGTCACCGGAGACTGAGGTGCCGAGGTAAAGGGACGCAGGTCATAGAAATCGACCCGCGCCCCTGTGGTGCCAAGCTGTGCCAGCGCCGTCCAGGCCGTCAGTCGCGGGCTGAAACAATGGTCTGCAAAGGCTTGGGCGATGTCCGCCGCGCGCGTTGTCTGTGCCATAGCGCTACTGGCCGCCCCGAAAGGGACAGCCAGCAACGTGATGGAAAAACAAAAGGCGAGACGATGCATCATCCAAGCTTTCCAGCCAGTTTTAGCCCTTGACCGCTTTCACGATCTTTTGCGCGCCATCTTTCAGGTTGTCCGCAGCGATCACGTCCAGGCCGGAGTTGTTGATGATGGCTTTGCCTTCTTCAACGTTCGTGCCTTCCAGACGGACAACCAGCGGAACCTTCAGACCGACTTCTTTTACGGCTGCAACCACGCCTTCGGCGATGACGTCACAGCGCATGATGCCGCCGAAGATGTTCACCAGGATACCTTTGACCTGCGGGTCGGAGGTGATGATCTTGAACGCTTCGGTCACTTTCTCTTTGGTCGCACCGCCACCAACATCAAGGAAGTTCGCGGGCTCGGCACCGTAGAGCTTAATGATGTCCATTGTGGCCATCGCAAGACCGGCACCGTTCACCATGCAGCCGATTTCACCGTCCAGAGCGATGTAGTTCAGGTCGTACTTTGACGCCTCGAGCTCTTTGGGGTCTTCTTCGGTGGTGTCGCGCAGGTCGGCAATATCGCCGTGGCGATACATTGCGTTGCCGTCAAAGCTGACTTTGGCGTCCAACACTTTCAGGTCGCCGCCGTCGGTGACGATCAGCGGGTTGATTTCAAGCATCTCCATGTCTTTTTCGACGAATGCTTTGAACAGCTGGCCCATCAGGGTGACACACTGTTTGACCTGCTTGCCTTCAAGCCCAAGGGCGAAAGCAACGCGACGGCCGTGGTAGGGCTGGAAGCCCGCGGCGGGGTCTACAGAAAAGCTGATGATTTTTTCAGGAGTGGACTCGGCCACTTCTTCGATGTCCATGCCGCCCTCGGTGGAGCAGACGAACCCGATGCGCGACGTCTGGCGATCCACCAGCAGCGCGAGGTACAATTCGGTTTCGATGCCCGAACCGTCTTCGATGTAGATGCGGTTGACCTGTTTGCCCGCGGGGCCGGTCTGGTGCGTAACCAAGGTGCGGCCCAGCATTTTCTTGGCTTCTTCGGCGGCTTCTTCAACCGATTTGGTCAGGCGTACACCGCCTTTGTCGCCAGCGTCGGCTTCTTTGAAAGAACCCTTGCCGCGGCCACCTGCGTGGATCTGTGCCTTGACGACCCAAAGAGGTCCGTCCATCTCGCCTGCGGCTGTTTTCGCATCTTCGGCTTTCAGCACGACCCGGCCTTCGGATACTGGCGCGCCGTAGCTACGCAAAAGGGCTTTTGCCTGATATTCATGGATGTTCATAAAAAACGGTCCCGTCTTTGTTCCAGTCTAATCGCGGTATACGATTGAGTCTTGATACTCGGTAAACAGTTTTTCGGAGAAATACAGGATTATCCAGAGAAAAGCGACATTTGTGATCACACGAATTTCGCGTGTGATCACAAATTAGCGCTAACGGTGTAAAATCTGCGGAATGTTGCCGATGCAACGGCTGTCGCGCTCGAAATCCCCAAGTTTTAAGGGCCGAACGCGACATATAGTTGTTTGTTTTGCGACCGATCTGGTGTCGTCAAGGGGGCGTCTTACTTGGGAATCAGTGCCCAGTAATCGAGGTCGAGCAGGACATCGGGCAGATATTTGCCGTCTTCGCCCTTCAGCTTGAACGGCTCCCCGCCTTTGGTCGCGACCAGACGCAAGCGCAGCGCGCCGACGCCAGGTTTGTCGGTATCGGCTTTGTCCAGAACCTCGGTCCAGGCGCGGATGGTGTCGCCGGACAGGCAAGGGTTCGCATGGGCCCCGCCGTTCAGCCCGACGATCATTTGCGCATTGGCCAGCCCGTTGAACGACAACGCACGGGCCATCGAAATCACGTGCCCGCCATAAATCAGCCGCGACCCGTCAGGGCGGGCGAAGGTGTCAAAGTGCACTTTCGCCGTGTTCTGCCACAGGCGGGTGGCCAGCATGTGTTCGGCCTCTTCGACAGTAACGCCGTCAACGTGGTCGATCATCTCGCCCACCGTATAGTCGTCCCAGCGGTGCGCTTCGCCCGCGAGGGTAAAGTCATAATTGCTAAAATCGAGCGTTTCGGGGATCGACAGATCGGCAACCGCCAGCGCGTCGGGCAGGTCGGGCACGACCGTTTCGGGGGCAGGCGCATCGACATCGCGTTTGCGCACCATCACCCAGCGGACATATTCCAGCACTTTGGTGTCGTTCTGGTTAAAGCCGGTGGTGCGTACGTAGACGACGCCGGTTTTTCCGTTGGAGTTCTGCTTGAGCCCGATCACTTCGGATTCCGACCGCAGGGTATCGCCGGGCCAGACCGGTGCCAGCCAGCGACCCTGCGCATAGCCAAGGTTGGCGACTGCGTTCAGCGATACATCAGGCACAGTTTTCCCGAACACGATGTGAAAGGTGATCATATCGTCCAGCGGGCTGGCGGGCAGGCCGCAGCTTTGCGCGAACTGGTCAGAGGAATAAAGCGCATGACGCGCAGGATATAGTGCGTGGTATAATGCCCGCTCGCCATCTTTGACGGTGCGCGGCACCGCGTGGTGCAGTGTCTCGCCGACTTTATAGTCCTCGAAGAAGCGCCCTTTGTTGGTTTTTGCCTGTGCCATCAATGCGCCCCTAGTTTTGTATCCGGCGTGTAGGTGCCTTCGACTTCCTTGGTGACGGCCTGACCGCAGCGCATAACATTCGCCGCCGCGTCCCATGTCTGTGTGGGCGTGCCGTATAGTTCCCAACCCTTGTTCAGCGCGTCGGTGACTTTGTGACAAAAGGCGGAAGTGTCCTCTTCGGACAGGAAACGATAGAGTTTCATGGGGGTTCTTTCAGTAACTCAGGAAAAGGGAGAGACGCCAAGCAGGGTGTGGATCGCGGTCACAACAACCAGCATCACCAGCGTAATCACCACAAGGCGGATATAGGTAGCTTTGCCCGCAGGGGCAGGGGGCGTCCAGTTGGGTTCGGCGCGGTTGATCAGGATCACGGACCCGACGGCCCAAGCCAGCATAGAGCCAAACAGCAGGATAGACGCAACATCGCCGTTCACCAGCAAGTGCGCGACCGCCCAGATTTTGACGGCCATCAGCTGCGGGTGGCGGGTTTTCGACGCGGGCCATGCCTTGGCCCCTTTGGCGGCGCTGGACCCGTAGACCCAGAATGCCAGCACCATCAACAGGTTGTTAAGATGCGTCAGGAAGGCCGGAGGCGTCCAGACGGGGATAAACTCGGCCCCGCGGTATCCGATGATGATCAACACCAGCGCCACCACGATGGCGACAGCGATGATGCCTTTGCCCTTTTTACCCATGGCGGCGCGTTGGTCCGGCATGAAGCGACGGAAATAATGGGCACCGACCCATAAGATCAGACCAAGGATCAAAAGCGCCATCATCAAATTCACTCCGTTTGCAGGGCCGCAATTGCGTCCAGTTTTGCCAATGTTTCGCGCGCGGTGGCGACATGCAGGTTTTCAACAATCCGCCCGTCCACAACCGCCACACCCTGACCTGTCGCTTGCATTTCGTCAAACGCTGCAATCTGACGGCGGGCCAGATCGGCCTCGGCCTCGGAAGGGGAGAACGCCTCGTTTGCGACGTCCAGCTGGGCGGGGTGGATCAACGTCTTGCCGTCAAACCCCATGTCACGGCCCTGATCACATTCGACGCGGTGACCTTCGTCGTCCTTGAACGCGTTATGGACACCATCCACAATCGCGATGCCGTTGGCTTTGGCGGCCAGCACACATAGGCCAAGCCCCGTCATCAGCGGCAGCCGGTCCGGGCGCACGCGGGTTTGCAGGTCTTTGTTTAGGTCGTTGGTGCCCATTACCATGCACTGCAATTTCGAATGCGCGCCGATCGCGGCAGCGTTCAGCATAGCGCCGGGCGTTTCCATCATCGCCCAAAGCGGGATGTCGCCGGTGATTTCGGCCAACGCGTCCAGATCGGCAGGGCTGCCGACTTTGGGCAGCAAAATGGCGTCGCATTCCATGTCGACAGCGGCGCGGGCATCGTCGGCCCCCCACTCGGTGTCCAGCCCATTGATGCGGATTACCTTGAACCGGGTGCCATAGCCGCCGTCTTTCAGCGCCTTGGCGAGTGTTTCACGTGCAGCGGTTTTCTCTTCGGGGATTACGGCGTCTTCGAGATCAAAGATAATCGCATCGGCTGGCAGTCCGCGGGCTTTGTCTAACGCACGGTCCTTGGAGCCGGGGATATATAGAACAGAACGCAGGGGGCGGGTGATTTTCGACATTTGCGAGTCTCCAAGAAATAATGTTGCGTGCAGGTCTGCATTTTTAGACGAAAACTTCAAGCTCAAACACGCCGCAGCGCAGCGTCGGATTTTTTGCGGCTTTAACCTGACCTTCAGCTTTCTGCGCCACAAAGACCCGGCAGGATCATGAGGGGTGTCGTCTAGGCTGGCGAAATACGCGTGGTGCCACGTGGAAAGGGGCGAGAATGATAAAGTTTTTTAATCTCATCGGGCTGGCGACGGCCGCGGCGGCGGTGGTCGCGTTGACGCAAGATGTGTCAGCAGCCGTGCTGATGTGTACTGCGGATGATCGAGTGACGATTTTCGTTAGAAATTCTTCTTCGATGGATGATCAACAAACAAAGGGGAATGACGCCATTTGATACGTCATAGATTAATAAATTTGCGAAAAAAGATGCGGAGCGTCGGAACGCAATCGCCTGATCTTGGTTGATATCACAACGGAGTGATTATCACCCGGAACTTCTAAAGGAGTATCATCAATGAAACGTATTCTTGGCACAACCGCAATCATCCTGAGCTTGACTGGCCCCGCATTTGCAGACGCACATTCTGCTGGTTTTGGTACCGTGACAGCGCAAGAAACTGACTTCTTTGCGTCCGACCTGATCGGCATGCGCATCTACAATTCCGAGACCGAAGTCGAAGCGAACTCCACCATCGCTGCTGACGGCGAAAAAGAATGGGACGACATTGGCGAAATCAATGATGTTCTGCTGGATGCCGAAGGCAACGTAAAAGCTGTTATTCTTGGCATTGGTGGCTTCCTCGGCATGGGTGAGCGCGACGTAAGCGTTAATATGGACGAAATCCGCATCGTGACCGAAGAAGGTGACATGGGCGATCGTTTCCTTGTCGTCACCACAAGCAAAGAGATGCTTGAGCAAGCCCCCGTTTTCGAACGTATGGACGACGACGCGGACATGGACAAAGAAGCGAAAGTGGACGCTGACGCCGACATGAAGGCCGATGCTGAAGTTAAAGAAGCAGATGTAGACGCCAACGCCAACGCCAACGCTGACGTCGACACCGAGACCGAAGTTGAAGCAGATGCCGAAGCACTGGCAAACGAAGCTGAAATGGAAGCAAAAGAAGCTGCGGCTGACACCGAAAAGGCCGTTGACGAAGCAACCACCGAGCTGAACGAAGAAGCGAACGACGTTGAAAAAGCCGACATGGACCGCCCCATGCTGACAGCCCCAGCGGTTGAGCGTGAAGGCTATGCCAACGCCACAGTTGACGACCGGAATGCGCTGACCGCAGAAGATCTGGAAGGGTCCTATGTTTACGGTGCTGACGACGAAACTGTTGGTGAAATTGGAGCCTTGGTGATGGGTGACAACGGCGAAGTAAGCCAGGTTGTGATCAACGTAGGTGGTTTCCTGGGCATTGGCGAAAAGCCAGTAGCCGTTACATGGGACGAGCTGCAAATCATGAAGAACGCTGAAGGCGACGACTTCCGCATCTACATCGACAGCAGCGAAGAAGCTCTGGAAGCACAGCCCGAATACAAAGGCTAAGCTTTCGACCCAGCAAACCTCAGCAATAACTTGCTGAAAAGCTGATCAGACGGGATCGTTTCGCAAGAAACGGTCCCGTTTTTTATGACGTTCGCGATGGTGACGTGACGCAGGTTGACGCGCAACTTGCACGGTGCGCCGCATTTCGGTATCCCGAGGCGAAATGTAACCCTGTCGGAGTATACCACATGGCCAGACCCAAGATCGCGCTTATCGGCGCAGGGCAAATCGGGGGCACGCTTGCCCACCTCGCAGCAATCAAAGAACTGGGCGACGTTGTCCTGTTCGATATCGCCGAAGGCATCCCACAGGGTAAAGCCCTCGATATCGCAGAATCAGGCCCATCCGCCAAATTCGACGCGACGATGACCGGCGCGAACGACTATTCCGAAATCGCTGGTGCAGACGTCTGCATCGTCACCGCCGGTGTCGCCCGCAAGCCCGGGATGAGCCGCGATGACCTGCTGGGCATCAACCTCAAGGTTATGAAATCCGTTGGCGAAGGCATCGCAGCCCACGCGCCAGACGCATTCGTTATCTGCATCACCAACCCACTGGACGCTATGGTTTGGGCGCTGCGCGAATTCTCCGGTCTGCCGCACCACAAGGTATGTGGCATGGCTGGCGTTCTTGATTCGGCGCGCTTCCGTCACTTCCTCGCGTCGGAATTCAATGTTTCCATGAAAGACGTTACGGCCTTCGTTCTGGGCGGCCACGGCGACACCATGGTCCCCCTGACGCGCTATTCCACCGTTGCGGGCATCCCTTTGCCTGATCTGGTGAAAATGGGCTGGACCACACAGGACAAACTGGACGCGATCGTTCAGCGCACCCGTGATGGCGGTGCCGAGATTGTTGGCCTGCTAAAGACCGGTTCGGCTTTCTATGCGCCTGCTACTTCGGCAATCGAAATGGCCGAAGCCTATCTGAAAGATCAAAAGCGCGTCCTGCCCTGTGCCGCCTATGTTGATGGTGCCTATGGTCTGGACGGTTTCTATGTCGGCGTGCCCACCGTGATCGGTGCCGGCGGCGTAGAGCGTGTTGTCGAGATTTCTATGAACAAAGACGAGCAGACGATGTTCGACAACTCTGTCAGCGCCGTTAAAGGTCTGGTCGATGCGTGCAAAGGCATCGATGAATCGCTGAAATAATGTGACGGGGCGCAGCGGGCGGGGGCGTAATATCCTCCAGTACCACCCGCTGCGCCCGTTTTTCGATGACAGAGCCGCCGGGACCACCAGTGCCCGAATTGCTCTGCCACTCGGCGTAGATGCCGCTGTTGACCCAACCGCATCTCACAGTTTCCGGATCATTTTCTGGCATTCAGCCCAGCTATATTCACGGTTCTCCGGAGTTGTGATCACACTTTCAAAATTAGTGATCACAAATATCATCAATGTCCGGCGCTAACCGAAGGGTTTCGGCAACTGGGCCAATAAACCGTTGCAAAATCACGCCTCTGGACGTGACAGTGCGGAAAATACCGTTATCTATGACCGTAACCTGACGAGAAAAGGAATCCATCATGGCAGATGTGAACCGGGGCAACCGCCCGCTGTCACCCCACCTGACGATCTATCGCCCGCAACTGACCTCCATGACGTCGATCCTGACGCGCATCACCGGCAACGCAATGCTGATCGCTGCGCTGCTGATCGTATGGTGGTTCCTGGCAGCTGCGACGTCGGCGGATTATTTCGACTTTGTAAACGGTTTCATCACCAGCTGGTTCGGTGACCTGATCATGTTCATGTCGCTGTTGGGGCTGTGGTATCACACGCTAGCCGGCATCCGGCACCTGATCTGGGACAACGGCTATGCGCTGGACATCCCGACGGCTGAAAAGCTGGGCTGGGCCGCGCTGATCGGTTCCGTCGTTTTGACCATCATCACCGCGCTGATCATCTGAGGAATAGACACATGGCTTATTTGACAGACCGCAAACGCGCTATGGGCTTGGGCTCGGCCAAATCGGGCACCGCACATTTCTGGGCGATGAAAGTCAGCTCTGTTGCGCTGCTGATCCTGATCCCCCTGTTCGTTTTCACCTTCGGGTCCGCCCTGGGTGGCACCTACGAAGCGATCATCGCCTACTACAGCAGGCCCTTCCCTGCGATCGTCGCTGCCCTGACGCTGATCGTTGGCTTCAAACATTTTAATGACGGTGTCCAAGTGCTGATCGAGGATTACGTCCACGGGCTGTCGCAGAAAGTTGCGATCATCCTGATGACCTGCCTCAGCTATGGTGCGGCCGCGGTTGGCGTTTTCGCCATCGCCCGCATCGCGCTTTAACACACGCCTACGCTATACCGGAGACCGAGACATGGCTGCATATGAATATGAAACGCATGAATATGATGTCGTTGTCGTGGGGGCTGGCGGTGCTGGCTTGCGTGCGACACTTGGCATGGCCGAGCAGGGGCTGAAGACAGCCTGCGTCACCAAAGTTTTCCCGACCCGTTCGCACACAGTTGCGGCGCAGGGCGGCATCGCGGCGTCCTTGTCCAATATGGGCCCCGACAACTGGCAGTGGCATATGTATGACACCGTTAAGGGGTCGGACTGGCTGGGCGACACGGATGCGATGGAATACCTCGCGCGCGAAGCCCCCAAGGCCGTGTACGAGCTTGAGCACTACGGTGTGCCTTTCTCGCGGACCGAAGCGGGTAAAATCTACCAGCGTCCGTTCGGTGGCCACACCACCGAATTCGGCGAAGGCCCCCCCGTGCAGCGCACCTGTGCTGCAGCCGACCGGACCGGCCACGCGATCCTGCACACGCTTTATGGTCAGTCGCTGAAGCATAATGCTGAATTCTACATCGAATATTTCGCCATTGATCTGATCATGTCAGATGACGGTGTGTGTCAGGGTGTGCTGTGCTGGAAGCTGGATGACGGCACCATGCACCTGTTCAGCGCCAAGATGGTTGTTCTGGCGACAGGTGGTTACGGTCGCGCCTATTTCTCGGCGACATCGGCGCACACCTGCACTGGTGATGGCGGCGGTATGGCGGCACGTGCAGGCCTGCCATTGCAGGATATGGAATTCGTGCAGTTCCACCCCACCGGCATTTATGGCGCGGGTTGCCTGATCACCGAAGGCGCACGTGGCGAAGGCGGGTATTTGACCAACTCCGAAGGCGAACGCTTTATGGAGCGGTATGCCCCCACCTACAAAGACCTTGCCAGCCGTGACGTTGTTTCGCGCTGTATGACGATGGAAATCCGCGAAGGCCGCGGTGTGGGCGAGAACAAAGACCACATCCACCTGCACCTGAACCACCTGCCCAAAGAAACGCTGGATCTGCGTCTGCCGGGGATCTCTGAGTCCGCGCGCATCTTTGCCGGTGTGGACCTGACCAAAGAACCGATCCCGGTTCTGCCGACCGTGCACTACAACATGGGCGGCATCCCCACCAACTATTGGGGCGAAGTGCTGGCACCGACCGACGACGCACCGGACCGCGTGGCACCCGGGCTGATGGCCGTGGGCGAAGCTGGCTGTGCCTCGGTGCACGGCGCTAACCGTTTGGGCTCGAACTCTCTCATCGACCTTGTGGTCTTTGGCCGCGCCGCTGCGATCCGCGCAAAAGATGTCGTCGACGCAGAGGCCCCCGTGCCAACGCCGAACCAGAAATCGGTCGACGCCGCGTTTGAACGCTTTGACAGCCTGCGCTATGCCAAGGGCCAGACCACCACAGCCGAGCTGCGCCTCGAGATGCAGAAAACCATGCAGGCCGACGCCGCCGTTTTCCGCACCGACAAGACGCTGAACGAAGGCAAGGCCAAGATGGATGAAGTCGCGGCCAAGATCGCTGATCTGCACGTGACCGATACATCGCTGGTCTGGAACTCTGACCTGATGGAAACGCTCGAGCTGACCAACCTGATGCCGAACGCCGTGGCCACCATCACCGCCGCTGCCGCACGCAAGGAAAGCCGCGGTGCCCACGCGCACGAGGATTACCCTGATCGTGACGACGCAAACTGGCGCAAGCACAGCCTCGCGTATTTCGACGGCAACAATGCCACGCTCAGCTACCGTGGCGTGCACCTTGATCCGCTGACGACAGAGGCCGAAGGCGGCATCGATATGAAAAAGATCGCACCCAAAGCACGGGTGTATTGATCTTAAACCCTGCTCCCGCTTTTGGGGGCAGGGGACCAAACTGGGGGCTCTTGCCCCCGTCCTGCAAGGCGGAGGGCAGGCGACATGAAACAGTTTATCGCTATGACCATGATCCTGGCCGCGTCTGCTTGTGCGCAAGCAACGCAGCAGGTTGACAGCATCGGCCGCGAAGCCGCCAAAGGGGTCATCACCGAAACCCTTGCCACCCGCTTTCCGCAGGTGCCCAAGCAGCTGATTACGCCGTTTACCAATTGCATCGTCGACAACGCCGACGCCCTAGAGGTGCGCGTTTTCGCCAAATCCGCTGTGATCGGCGTGGATGATACAACCGTCGCCACTGTGCGCTCGGTTCTGTCGCGCCCCGAAACTGTGCAATGTCTGTCGCGCTCTGCCAGCGGCGTCCCGGGGCTTCTGGGCTAATGGGTCACCCGATTGCCACCTCAGATGCGGACGTCGTAGATGCGGGCCATATGGCCGATTTGCGCGCGCAATTCCGAGAGGGCGATACCCATGTGCGCACCCGTATCAAGTCGCAGCTTGGCCCCACAGAGGTTGAGTTTGCCGACATCCGGATGGTGGTGGACCCGCGCGACAATTACACCGAAACCTGCATCTGGCTGAACGAATACCCGCCAGAGATTAAATCGCTGGTCGCCTTGGTCGAACTGGTCGAAGATCGCAACGTGCTGGTTTTTGATATCGGTGCGAACTGCGGTGCGTATTCGATCCCGCTGGCCATGGCTTCGGGCGAAGGGTCGCGCGTCGTTGCGTTCGAACCCAACCCGCTGATGATTGGCCGCCTTGGAATGAACATCGCGCTGAACAATCTGGCCGACAAAGTCCGCATCGAAGGCTGCGCACTGTCCGACCGCGACGGCGAGGCGATGCTGAACTTCCGTGGCCATAACTACGGTCAGGCATCGCTGCTCCCGATCGAGGGTAAGCAACAAAACGGCGGCGTTCTGGTGCCCACCCGGCCCCTGTCCGCCTTTACACACGCCGCACGGCACCACGATGCGGCGATCCTCAAGATTGACGTCGAGGGGGCCGAAGAAGTCGTGCTGAAGCCGATCCTCGCGCAGGGCAAATCCGGCGGCTGGCTGCCCGATGCGATCTTGATAGAGGTCCGCCACGCGGACCAATGGGACACCGACTTGTGTGCAGAAATACTGGCCTGCGGGTACCGCCAAACCCTGCGCGCCGAAGGAAATGCGCTTTACATCCGAAAGACGTAAGCGCCAGAATTGTAACGAACTGGGCATCTGCCCGACAGACCAGGAGAAGCGATATGGTTCAACTCACGCTCCCCAAGAACTCCCGGATGACGACCGGTAAGACATGGCCGAAACCCGAAGGTGCCAAAAATCTGCGGCAGTTTCAGGTGTATCGCTGGAACCCCGATGACGGGAAAAACCCGGCGATCGACACGTATTTCGTCGATATGGATACTTGCGGCCCGATGATTCTGGACGCGCTGATCAAGATCAAGAACGAGATCGACCCGACGCTGACCTTCCGCCGGTCCTGCCGCGAGGGTATCTGCGGGTCTTGCGCGATGAACATCGACGGGATCAATACGCTGGCCTGTACCTATGGCGTGGACGAGGTGAACGGCGCGGTGAAAATCTATCCGCTGCCTCACATGCCCGTGGTCAAGGATCTCATCCCCGACTTGACGCACTTCTATGCGCAGCACGCATCGATCCAGCCGTGGCTTGAAACCAAGACAGCTGAACCCGCCAAGGAATGGAAGCAGTCAATCGATGACCGTGCCAAGCTGGACGGGCTCTATGAATGTATCATGTGCGCCTGCTGCTCGACATCCTGCCCCAGCTACTGGTGGAACGGCGACCGCTACCTCGGGCCAGCAGCATTACTGCATGCCTACCGCTGGATCATCGACAGCCGCGATGAGGCCACAGGCGAACGTCTGGACGAACTTGAAGATCCGTTCAAACTGTACCGCTGCCACACCATCATGAACTGCGCCAAAACCTGCCCCAAGGGCCTGAACCCTGCCGCAGCCATTGCCAATATCAAAAAGATGATGGTCGAACGCACCGTTTGATCCCATCGCAACCCACGGCCCCCGCCGCCATTGGCGCGTGGGGCCGTGACAAGTGCCCCTTATGATCCTCATTGCCTTTGTTATCGCCTTTGCGATTGTCGCCTATTTTGCCTACCGCGATAAAGCGGTGCGCGGGTGCCGCTGGCGCAAGGACAGCAACCGCGACAAAGGCAGCCTTCAGTTCTATCACTGCGTTGCGTGCGGTGCCGAAGCCTATACCGGCACCAATGGCCCGCCCCGCGACTGCAAGGCCAACGTTGGCGGCCGGCCGCTCTGATGTCGCGAAAGCTTGGCACGGGATCGAACCCTAGCAGACAGGATACCCCCTATGACCATGCCCATCGATGCGGATGCCCGCCGCGCTGTCGCGCCCGTGATTTGCTACCCCGTTGAAACCCTGCCCGCGCCTGACATGGCACAATATGGCCGTGCGCGCGAAACGCTGACCAAGGTAGACGAGGTCCTGGTCGCGCCTCGCGACGCGCGCTGCTTTACCGTGCCCGCGGGGCATTTCTTTCGCATCACTTCAGTCGAAGGGCCGCAGGTCGGCGATTTGAACCTTTGGGCACAGCACGACCTGTCTGAACGGTTCTATTCCGGCAAGACGCGCGCGCTGCATGGCACGCATATCACCACAGGCCAGCGTATGTGGTCCAGCTTTCCTACGCTGCGCCCCATGGCGACCCTGACCCATGATACGCTGGATTGGTACGGTATCGATGATTTTGGCGGCTCTGTGCATGATGTGATCGGCACGCGTTGCGATCCTTATACCAACCAGCTTTTATCCGGCGGGCAGTATCACCATTGCTGCCATTCAAACCTGATCCGGGCATTGGCGGACAATCAGGGTATATCCTACGCCGAAGCAGAGCCGTTTGTGCATGATGTGCTGAACGTCTTTATGTGCACCGGCTTTACCCGTGATACCGGCCAGTATTTCATGAAGGCCAGCCCGGTGCGCCCCGGTGATTACCTCGAGTTTTTTGCCGAGATCGACCTGCTCGGCGCGCTCAGCGCTTGTCCGGGCGGCGACTGTTCGTCGAAGCATTCGGCCGATACCGCCGCTTGCTATCCGCTGCTGGTAGAGGTTTTTGCCCCCGCAAGTGGCACGCTTGACGGCTGGCAAAGCCCGCAGCCTAACGGATACGACCGCAGCCACGGGGGCTGAGGGCTAGGGTCGACACCGGCCTGATAATTCAAAATGGCAATAAATCCCCCGCGGAGCGTCCGACGGGGGATCAAGACGCATCAGCTGTTCGGGAACGCCGCCTGCAGCGCGATCTCTACCATATCGCCAAACGACTTCTCACGCTCTTCCGCAGGCAGCGCCTCACCGGTTTGCAAGTGGTCGCTAACGGTCAGCACAGCCAGCGCACGGCGCTTGTGACGCGCGGCAAGCGTATAGAGTTCAGCTGCTTCCATCTCGACGCCCAGAATGCCGTGGCGGGTCATCTGTTCGTCCAGATCAGGGCGTTCGGCATAGAATACATCCGAGGAATAGATCCCGCCGACATGGGTTTTTGTGCCTTTTGCTTCGGCAGCATTCACAGCGGCACGCAGCAGGGACCAATCGGCGCAAGGGGCGTAATTCATCTCGCGGAAGATACCGGAAGAAGGTGAGGTAATTGTCGTCGCCGTCATGGCAATAATCACATCGCGAATACCAACTTGCGGTTGCATCCCGCCACAAGAGCCAATCCGAATTAGGGTTTGTGCGTTGAATTCGGAAATCAATTCATTGGCATAAATCGAGAGCGACGGCATCCCCATGCCTGAGCCTTGAAACGTGACGCGGTTGCCATTCCATGTGCCCGTGAAACCCAACATGCCGCGGACTTCATTCACAAGTTTTGCATCTTTAAGAAATGTTTCCGCCGCCCATTTCGCGCGATAGGGGTCGCCCGGCATGAGAACTGTTTCCGCGATGTCGCCGGGTTTTGCGCCGATATGAATTGTCATAGGATGCTCGTCTATTTCCAAAGCCAAGAGGATGCGCCGCGGGGGCACGGACATCGCAAGGGGTGCGATGTCCAAGTTTACTTACAGTTCCAGGGATTCCGGTGCTGTGCCATTGGAAACAAGATTGCGGAACCAGTTGGGCTGACGGCCTTTGCCGGTCCATGTCTGGCTAGGATCTTCGGGGTTGGCGTATTTCGCGGCAGCTTTTGCAGCTTTGCCCTTTTTCGCGCCGCTGGAAACTTCGTCCAGCGAAAAGCCGTATTCGGCGGCTGCTTTTTCAGCTGCTTTGCGGGCTTCTACACGGTCGCGTTCATATGCGTTTTTAATCGCCATCTTCACGTCTTCCAAATGCTGTTCAAGCTCTTTGTGGGACATTGTGCTCAGATCAATACTCATTTCGCTCATTCCTTTGTCGAAAAGCCATTCGTTGCTTTACTCCAAAAGAATGAACAAAAAAAGTATTTATTGAATAAGCGGCTTTTATTCCGCGGCCACTGTTTCAGGATCGGCCAGTGTGACGATGTCTGCCATAATCGTATTCAATTCAAAGTCCTTCGGCGTGTAAACGCGGGCAACACCCATGGCGCGCAATCTTTTGGCGTCTTCTTCTGGAATAATTCCACCTACGATTACGGGAATATGCGCCAATCCGGCGTCGCGCATTTGTTTCATCAAATCCTCGACCAATGGAATATGCGATCCCGAAAGAATGGAAAGTCCGACGACGTGATGCTCTCCCTCCAGGGCGGCGGAAACAATTTCGGAGGGGGTAAGCCGAATACCCTCGTAGGCGATTTCCATACCGCAATCGCGTGCGCGCACGGCGATCTGTTCGGCACCGTTGGAATGGCCGTCCAGCCCCGGCTTGCCCACCAGAAAGCTCAGGCGGCGGCCCAGACGGGTGCTGACGGCGTCAACGGCGTCGCGCAGATCGTCCAGCCCTTCGGTCTTGTTCGACCGGCCTGATGCGACACCTGTGGGCCCGCGGTATTCCCCGTGGACGCTACGCATCTGTTCCGCCCATTCGCCCGTTGTGACGCCCGCTTTGGCGGCTGCGATCGACGGCTCCATGACGTTGCGACCTTCGGCGGCGGCGGCGCGTAGATCGGCAAGGGCTTTGTCTACGGCCGCTTGATCGCGGCTGTCGCGCCATGCATTCAGACGGTTGATCTGGTCTGCCTCAACCGCGGGGTCCACGACCATGATGCCACCATCGCCGGTCATCAACGGCGAGGGTTCGCCCTGCTGCCACTTGTTGACGCCCACCACGATCGTCTCGCCCGCTTCGATGCGGCCCAGACGGTCGGCGTTGCTTTCGACCAGACGCGACTTCATGTAGTCAATCGCGGAAATTGCGCCGCCCATGTCGTCAAGGTTGGCAAGCTCGGCCCGTGCGCCTTCTTTCAGCGCTTCGACTTTGCGGTCCACAGCGGGGTTGCCGTCGAACAGGTCGTCGAACTCCAGCAGGTCGGTTTCGTAGGCCATGATTTGCTGCATCCGCATTGACCACTGCTGGTCCCACGGGCGTGGCAGGCCAAGCGCTTCGTTCCAGGCGGGCAACTGCACGGCGCGGGCGCGAGCGTTCTTTGACAAGGTCACCGCCAGCATCTCGATCAGGATACGGTAGACGTTGTTTTCGGGCTGTTGTTCGGTCAGTCCCAGCGAATTCACCTGCACACCATAGCGGAAGCGGCGGTATTTGGGGTCCTCGACGCCATAGCGTTCAAGGCAAATCTCGTCCCACAGATCACCAAAGGCGCGCATCTTGCACATCTCGGTGACGAAACGGATGCCGGCATTCACAAAGAAGGAGATCCGGCCAACGAGTTTCGGAAAATCTTCTTCGGGGACGCGGGGGCGCAGAGCGTCCAGCACGGCGGTCGCAGTGGCAAGGGCAAAGGCCAGTTCTTGCTCGGGCGTCGCGCCGGCTTCTTGCAGGTGGTAGGAACAGACGTTCATCGGGTTCCATTTGGGCACGTTTGTATAGCAGTATTCGGCCACATCCGCGATCATCTTGAGCGACGGGGCAGGCGGGCAGATATAGGTGCCGCGCGACAGGTATTCCTTGATCAGGTCGTTTTGTACGGTGCCTTGCAGCTTGGACACGTCCGCGCCCTGTTCCTCGGCTGCGGCGATATACAGCGCCAGCAGCCATGGGGCGGTGGCATTGATCGTCATCGACGTGTTCATCTGTTCAAGCGGGATGTCCTTGAACAGGCTGCGCATGTCGCCCAAATGGCCCACGGGCACGCCCACCTTGCCGACTTCGCCGCGCGACAGGATGTGGTCGCTGTCATAGCCAGTCTGTGTGGGCAGATCAAAAGCGACCGACAGGCCGGTTTGCCCTTTCAAAAGGTTTGCGCGGTACAGCGCATTGGATGCCTCGGCGGTAGAGTGTCCGGCATAGGTGCGGATCAGCCAGGGGCGGTCTTTTTGCGGTTGCGACATGGGGCGGCCTTTCGTGAATCGAATGGGTAATATTGTTGCGCTGGTTGATTGATACGTGAAACAATCGGGCGCTGTCAATTCGCTGCATCGCGGCATGGCAGCTAAAGGCTTCGCGCTGCCTTAGGCGGCGGCGGGTATGGCGTTCTTTCGGGTCTTCTTAACGCAGCGCATTTTGCTTTTGTGTTGCCCAGACTGTGCGCCTCCTGCAAGGGTTGGGCAATGACGCAAACTATTGAACTTCCCGTTTGGCTTTTCGCCGTGATCCTGCTGTTCGCCGCGGTGACCGCGCTGAGCCACTTTTTACTGCCCTCGGTCAGGTGGTTTTTTCGCAGACGGCTGGAAAAGGCTGTCGCGCAACTGAACACGCGGCTGACCCGCCCAATCGAGCCGTTCAAGCTCGCGCGGCGTCACGATATGATCCAGCGGCTGATTTATGATCCGCAGATCAGTCAGGCCATCGTGGATCACGCCCGCGCCAACGGCATCCCTGAAAACGTCGCGTCAGAACAGGCGCGACGCTATGCCCGCGAAATTGTCCCGAGCTTTAGCGCCTTTGCCTATTTCAGCTTTGGCATCCGGCTGGCGCGGTTTCTGGCGAACGCGCTTTATGATGTGCGCACGGGTACCCAAAATGACGCCGTGATCGAAGGTATTCCGTCAGACGCCACGGTCATCTTTATCATGAACCACCGAAGCAATATGGATTACGTGCTGGTCACCTACCTCGCGGGGGAGGCATCCGCGCTGAGCTATGCCGTGGGGGAATGGGCGCGGGTCTGGCCCCTAAGCCGGTTGATCCGGTCAATGGGGGCCTATTTCATCCGGCGCAAATCGCGCGGTGCGCTGTATCGCAAGGTGCTGGCGCGCTATGTGCAGATGGCGACCGAAGGCGGCGTGACCCAAGCGATCTTCCCCGAAGGCGGGCTGAGCCTGAATGGCAAGCTGATGCCGCCCAAGATGGGGCTGCTCGGCTATGTACTGGAGGCCGACCTGAAAGACCGCGATGTCGTTTTTGTGCCCGTGGCGATCAACTATGACCGGGTACTGGAGGATCGCGTCCTGATCTCGGCGGATGAGGCGGGCACGCGGCGGTTCGACGCGCAAATCTCGGTCATTCTGAAGTTCATTGTGCGCAAGGTCTGGCTGCGTATGCGCGGCAAGTTCCTGCGCTTCGGAGAGGCCGTGGTGGTGTTTGGCACGCCGGTGCATCTGCGCGACTATGGCAGCACCCCCGATGTCGACGGGATCGCGCAGGACCTGATGGGCCGGATCGAACACGAGATGCCGCTGCTGTTTGTACCCTTGCTGGCACGGGTGTTGTTGTTGGCGGAAGTGCCGCTGGACGGTGTGGCGCTTGAACAAGAGATGGCCCGTACGGCAGCCCTTGCTCCGGTCAATACATTCGAAGGGGACGAAGGGTTTGGCACCAATGTGGTCAAGGCACGCCAACATCTGTTGCAACGCGGGATAATCACAGCGGTAGAGCGGGGATATCGCCCTGCTGACAGTCAGCGGTCGGTGCTGCGCTTCTATGCGAACTCGATCGCGCATTTCTTTGATCGATAGGTCAAACAGGTGAAATTGCTGCGACTGCAAAGTCATAAAGTTACAATTGGAGGGCAATTGGTGTTGCATTGTTGCGTCAAGGATCATATTCCACCTGTAGACGCCGCGATTCTGCACTGCGGCACAAACCTATTCTGACTGTGGAGACCGACATGGCCTTGGACACGAATATCGCGCAATATGACGCTCCGGAAAAAGACCTTTACGAAATCGGGGAAATTCCTCCGATGGGCTATGTTCCCAAGCAGATGTACGCATGGACCATCCGCAAGGAACGTCACGGGAATCCCAATACGGCGATGCTCGAAGAAGTCGTGGACGTGCCGACGCTCGACAGTAACGAAGTGCTTGTCCTCGTGATGGCAGCGGGTGTGAACTATAACGGTGTCTGGGCTGCGTTGGGCAAACCGATTAGCCCGTTTGACGGGCACAAGCAGCCCTTCCACATCGCGGGCTCTGATGCGTCCGGTATCGTCTGGGCCGTCGGTGACAAGGTTAAGCGCTGGAAGATCGGCGACGAGGTCGTGATCCACTGCAACCAGGATGACGGCGACGACGAAGAGTGCAACGGCGGCGATCCGATGTATTCCCCGAGCCAGCGCATCTGGGGCTACGAGACACCCGACGGGTCGTTTGCACAGTTCACCAACGTTCAGGCGCAGCAGCTTATGCCACGCCCCAAGCACCTGACATGGGAAGAGGCGGCGTGCTACACGCTGACGCTGGCCACTGCGTACCGGATGCTGTTTGGCCACGAGCCGCACGATCTGAAACCTGGTCAGAACGTTCTGGTCTGGGGCGCATCGGGTGGTCTGGGGTCTTATGCGATCCAGTTGATCAATACCGCAGGTGCCAATGCGATCGGTGTGATCTCGGACGAATCCAAGCGTGACTTTGTGATGGATCTGGGCGCCAAAGGCGTGTTGAACCGCAAGGATTTCAACTGCTGGGGCCAGATGCCCACCGTGAACACGCCCGAATACGCCACGTGGTTCAAAGAGGCGCGCAAATTCGGTGCCGCAATCTGGGAGATCACCGGCAAGGGTGTGAACGTCGATATGGTATTTGAACACCCCGGCGAGGCGACATTCCCTGTATCCACCTTTGTCTGCAAAAAGGGCGGCATGGTCGTGATCTGCGCGGGGACCTCGGGCTTTAACCTGACGTTCGACGTGCGCTATATGTGGATGCACCAGAAGCGCTTGCAGGGCAGCCACTTTGCCCACCTCAAGCAGGCGTCGGCGGCGAACAAGCTGATGGTCGAACGCCGTCTTGATCCATGCATGTCCGAAGTGTTCACTTGGGCCGATCTGCCTGACGCGCACATGAAGATGCTGGCAAACGAACACAAGCCCGGCAACATGTCGGTGCTGGTGCAGTCGCCTAAAACCGGCCTGCGCACTCTCGAAGACGCGCTGGACGCGAAAAAATAATCAGACAGCTCATTTCGCGGGGGCACTGACCAGACACCCGTGCGCCGCATCCCGGCGTGCGGGTGTTTTGCGTTTCGGGCCTCGCAGGGACGTTGTGGCGCAAGCTGAATGTGCGAATAACCGTGATGCCATCTGGCCCCCGGCGCGGCGCTCAATTAGGGTCGCGCCATGACAGTACCTGCCCTTACCTATTCCGACGATCAGGCCGCTGCCTTTGATAGCGTAGCCGAAATGTTGCGCCATGCGGGCATTGATCTTGATGACAACTTGCTGATGCCGCCTGCGGGCGGTGCAGATCAGGTGCTGGCGGTGACCGGCAAGGCGGGGTCGGGCAAGACTCTGCTGCTGGCAGAGCTGTACAAGGCATTGGAAAACGCGGGCGTCGACATCGTGTCGGGTGACTATGAACGCAAAAAGAAAGACAAGCGCACGCTGGCGATCCTCGCGCCCACCAACAAGGCGGCATCGGTCCTGCGTTTGCGCGGTGTGCCGGCGACCACGATCCACCGTATCCTCTATACCCCTGTGTATGACCCCGAATATGAACGCATCGCAGAGTGGCTGGCAGGCAACGGCGACCGTCCGGTGATCGAAGGGATGAACGAGATTGCGTTGGATAGGGCACTGGCGTTCTATCAGAAAAACAAATCAATCCCCGGCGCATTGGCTGCAGCGGGGCTGCGCGGCAGTGATTTCATCACCGGATGGAAACGCCGCGAAGAACCGCTCGACATCGGTTTCGTCGATGAAAGCTCTATGCTGGATGACAAGCAGTTCGAGGATCTAAAAGAGATTTTCCCGACGCTACTGCTATTTGGCGATCCGGCACAGCTGGCCCCCGTGGGGCAGTCCGGCACGATGGTGTTCGAAAAACTACCCAAAGAACGCGTGTTGAACCTGAGCCGTATCCACCGGCAGAAGGCCGACAACCCGATCCTTGATCTGGCGCACGCGCTTGCCGATCCGGCGCTGACATTCGAGCAGTTCGAACGCATGATCGAAGACGCGTCAAAGAAAGATGACCGCGTGGTCTGGGGCCAGCGGGTAGAGGTTGACCTGATGGCGCGTTCGCCTGTGCTGGTCTGGCGCAATGCGACGCGCATCCGGCTGATCAACGCATTCCGGGCGGTTTATGGGGCACCAGAAGACGCGCTGCTGGAAGGCGAGCCGCTGATTTGTGACGGGATCGAGCTGCCACTGAAACACCGCAAGAAACGGCTCGACCTCGAAGCACGAGGCCTGATCAAAGGCGCGCAGGTCGTCTATCTGGGCAATGGTCGCAAGCCGGGCTTCAGCCGCCTGCATGTGATGGGGGCCGAAGACCCTCAGATCTCTGCCGCGTCCATCGTAAAGATCGAAAAACCGGACGAGGAAGAGCCGTTCATCCCCTTTGCCGCGCGCATGGGGGCCACGTTCTTGCACGGGGCTGCCGTCACCATCCACAAGGCGCAGGGCAGCCAGTGGGATACAGTGCAGGTGTTTGCACCCGATCTGTTCGCAGCGGCGCGTATGGGCCGGTCTGAGGCGGGGCAACCCCTGTGGAAGCGCCTTGCCTATGTGGCGATCACCCGTGCGCAGGAGCGCCTGATTTGGGTGGTGCGTAACCGTCTGTCGAAACCGTCGGGCGTGTTGCGAGTAGATGACTTGCGTGCAGCCCCTGCGGCACCGCTCAGCCTTGATGTGCAGACGGATGACCCCGCCGCATAAAGGCTGGTTTTGGCTGCTCCCTGCACCGCCACTTAGCGGCGCAGCGCACCAAAGATGGCAGATGCACCCCATCCTGCGGCAATAGCGATGGCGAGTGACATCAGCCCGTATAGCAGCGCGTTTTCACGCGACATGTTGTAAAGCCAACGTTCCAACCCGACCTTGCGCACGTCGATTAACGTCCCGTATTGGGCCACGACCGATCCGCCACGGGTCAGGAAAATGCGGGTATTATAGTCGCCCTCTATCAATGATGCGGGCAGCTGTACCGTCGCCCGGAACAGGGTTTGTTCGTCAACGCTCACGCCTGCTTCGTCCAGCTGGTACTGGTTTGCGTTGCTGCGGATACGGATCAGCGCGTCTGAAAAGGCGGCGGAATCCTCGATATCCATCGGGGCCCCGACAGATCGGATGGCACGGGGCACAGAGATTTTGTAGCGCAGGTCTTCGGTGCGGCTCAGGACGTCTTGGAGTGGGCCGCTGGTGGCGACGGCGTAAAAGCTGGGGGCGCGGTCCACCTCTACGGCAGCGGTGTTAATCCAGATGCCAAAAGTCTTTTCCTTGCGCCGGACTGTCACGGGGGCAGACGGGCCCGAAACGGTAACCACGACCTCAAGCTCGGGGCCCTCTGGGATAGGCTCCTCGCGTTTAACCGCGCCAAAAATGATGATCTCGGACCCGTTAAAGTTGGTCGAGATAGATACTTCGCTTTGGTTCAGCCCCAAAACGATTGCCTCTTCGGCGAGCGCAGAGAACGCGATGCAGGTCAGGACTGCAGCGATTAAAGCACGCCAACGGATCATGATTTGAACCCGATGGAGTAAAGTTCAGCCGGTTGCAACAGCAGGTCCAGCGCCAGCTTGCCGCAGACGATCAGCACCAAAAGCGCCAACAGGATGCGCAGCTGTTCCGCCTTGAGCTTGGTCCCAAGGGTGGTGCCGAACTGTGCGCCGATGACGCCGCCGATCAGCAGCAGCACGGCCAGCACGATATCGACGGTATAGTTGGTGGTGGCATGTAACATCGTGGTAAATGCTGCGACAAAGATGATCTGGAACAGCGACGTGCCGACAACGACTTTGGTCGGCATCCCCAGCAGATAGATCATCGCGGGCACCATGATGAAGCCGCCGCCAACCCCCATGATCGCGGCCAGAAGCCCGACAAAGGCCCCGACCAGCAGTGGCGGAATGACCGAGATATAAAGCCCCGTAACCCGAAAACGCATCTTGAATGGCAGCTTTTGTATCCACGTGTGTTTCTTGCGCGGGGGGCGTTTTCCGGTGCGTGTCTTGTACATCGCGTTCAGCGATTCAACCAACATCAGCCCGCCGATGATCCCAAGGAAAACGACGTAGCAAAGGTTTACCAGCAGATCGACCTGGCCCAGCGATTTGAGGTAGTTAAAGATCGTGACACCAGCCGCAGCCCCGACCAGACCGCCCGCCAGCAAGACGCTGCCCATGCGCAGATCAACCGTCTTGCGTTTAAGATGCACCAACAGCGCCGAAAACGACGACGCCACAATCTGGTTCGCGCCTGTGGCCACGGCCACCGCTGGGGGGATGCCGATAAAAAACAGCAGGGGCGTGATCAGAAACCCGCCTCCGACGCCGAACATGCCGGATAGAACGCCCACAATCCCGCCCAACCCCAAAAGGAGGAACGCGTTGACCGACAATTCGGCGATGGGCAGATAAATTTGCATAGACGCAGTTAGTCCGATCGAAAGGTTGAAATCAATCGTGGATGCTGCGCCGCCGCAATTTGCAACGGCGCAACGAGAGTTAGCGTTCTTTCACGTAGGGCTCGCCACCGGCACGCGGCGGGATCGCCTTGCCGACAAAGCCCGCCAGAATGATCACGGTCATCACATAGGGAAGGGCCGCGAGCAACTGCCCCTGAACCTTGAAGTTCACCAGCGCCTCGATCACGTCGGGGCGGGTTTCAAGCGCACCGAACAGGCCGAACAGCAGCGTCGCCCATAGCGCGTACCACGGGCGCCATTTCGCAAAGATCAGCGCCGCCAATGCGATATAGCCACGGCCTGCGGACATGTCCTTGATAAAGCCGGCCTGAAGCGCTGTGCTAAGATACGCGCCCGCAACGCCGCAAAGCACGCCGCAGATCAACACCGCCGCATAGCGCAGGCCAACGACGGAAACCCCCGCCGTATCGACTGCCGCAGGGTTTTCACCCACCGCGCGCAGGCGCAGGCCGAAACGTGTACGATAGAGCAGCCACCACGTCGCAGGCACCGCAAGGAACGCCATATAGACAAGGATCGAGTGACCCGAGATCAGCTCGGCGTAGAGCGGTCCGATGATGGGTGTCTGAGCAATGTCGTCAGCGAAAGGCAGGGTGATCGGGCTGAACCGCGCCCCGCCGATCAGCGACGGCGTACGCCCGCCTTGCTGGAACCAGTCTTGCGCGATCAGAACGGTCAGCCCCGCCGCGAGAAAGTTGATCGCAACGCCTGAAATCAGCTGGTTGCCCCGAAAGGTAATCGATGCAAGCCCGTGCAGCAGGCTCAGCGCCATCGACGCCGCGATCCCCGCCAACAGCCCCAGCCAGACGTTACCCGTCAGTGACGCCACTGCCGCCGAGAAGAACGCCGCCGCCAGCATCTTGCCATCAAGGCCGATGTCGAAAATGCCTGCACGTTCTGAAAACAGACCGGCAAGGCACGCCAGCAGCAATGGTGTCGCAAGGCGCACGGTGCTGTCGAACAGTTGGATGAGCGTGATGTAATCCATTATTCAACTGGCTCCACCGGTTTGCGTTCAGGCTTGGGGGCGCGGGCGGCGCGCAGCGCCAAAAAGATTTTCTCGAGCGGCATACGCACCATATTGTCCAATGCGCCGGTAAAGAGGATCACCAGCGCCTGGATCACGACGATCAGCTCGCGCGGGATCGAGGTCCAGAGCGCCAGTTCCGCGCCGCCCTGATAGAGGAACCCGAACAGGATCGCGGCAAGGAACACGCCCAAAGGATGGCTACGCCCCATCAGTGCAACAGCGATGCCGATAAAGCCCGCGCCTTCCGTGGCGTTCAAGACCAGCCGTTCGGCTTCGCCCATGACGTTGTTAATCGCCATCATCCCCGCCAGACCACCCGAGATGGTCATCGCGATCATGGTGATCTTGACCGGAGAGATACCGGCGTATTTCGCAGCCGATTCCGAATGGCCATAGGCGCGGATTTCATAGCCAAGCCGCGTGCGCCAGATCAGCACCCACAAGAAGATACAGGCCGCAACCGCCACCAAAAGCGAGATATTGGCCGGTGCCGCCTTGGAAAATTCGATCCCGAGCGGGGCCAGAAGATCGTGCAACGTTGGCAGTTTTGTCGCGTCAGGAAAGCGGGCGGTCGCAGGGTCCATGCTGCCTTGGGGGCGCAGCATGTTGACCAGAATATAGTTCAGTGCCGCGGCGGCAATAAAGTTGAACATGATCGTTGTGATCACGATATGGCTGCCGCGCTTGGCTTGCAGGAACGCGGGGATCGCGGCCCATGCGGCACCAAAGACAGCCGCCATCGCAGTGGCACCAAAAAGCGCCAGCGACCAGTGGGGCCACGGGATATACAAACAGGCGAGCGCCACACCCAAACCGCCCAGCATTGCCTGACCTTCGCCGCCGATATTGAACAGCCGCGCATGAAAGGCGATGGCGACGCACAGGCCGGTGAACATAAAGTTGGTCGCGTAATACAGCGTATAGCCCCACCCATAGGTGCTGCCCAAAGCGCCGGTTACCATCAGTTTGACGGCTGCAACGGGGTCTTCACCGATGCCCAGAATGACCAGCGCCGACAGGATCGCTGCCAGCAAAAGCGATATCAAAGGCACGAGGACGACCTCGGCCCATTTTGGCATTACGTCCATGTCACACTTCCTTATGCGGATCGCCGCCCGCATGGGCCAGATTGTCTTCGATTTCGTCGATGGAATGGGGCGCATCGGTATCGGTGATGCCGGCCATCAACAAGCCCAGTTCTTTTTCATCGGTCTTGCTGGCGTCGCGAATGCCCATGACCTGACCGTCGAACATGACGGCAACCCGATCGCTCAGCGCCAGAATTTCCTCCAGCTCGACCGACACCAGTAGGATCGCCTTGCCCTGATCACGCAGGGCGACAATCTGTTCGTGGATGAATTCGATCGCACCGATGTCGACGCCACGGGTCGGTTGACCGATCAGCAGCAGGTCCGGGTTGCGTTCGATCTCGCGGGCCAAAACAATCTTTTGCTGGTTGCCGCCCGAAAAGTTCTTGGCCGCCAGTTTGGGGTTGGGGGGGCGCACGTCGAAACGTTCCATCTTTTCGACAGTGTCCGCTTTGATCGCCGCGTTGTCCATCAGCAGGCCGCTGCGATAGGCGGGGTCTTTGTGATAGCCGAAAGCGGTGTTTTCCCACGCCTGATAGTCCATGATCAGACCTTCGCGCTGGCGGTCTTCGGGGACGTGGGCGATGCCATGATTGCGGCGCGACTGGCCGTCGGATTTATTGCCGGTGAGGTCCAGCGCCGTGCCATTGACGCGCACGCTGCCCTTGCCGGGCCGGTAGCCGCCCAGAACCTCCAGCAGTTCGGATTGCCCGTTGCCAGCCACGCCAGCGACGCCAAGGATTTCGCCCGCACGGACTTGCAGATCAATGCCGCGCAGACGCTCTACGCCTTTTTCATCAACGACGCGCAACCCTTCGATATCCAGAATGACAGGGCCGGGGGCGGCGGGTTTTTTGTCCACACGCAGCAGGACCTTGCGGCCGACCATCAGCTCGGCCAGTTCGGCGGGCGAGGTCTCGGCGGTTTTGACGGTGGCGGTCATCTGGCCACGGCGCATAACGGATACGGTGTCGGTCGTTTCCATGATCTCGCGCAGCTTGTGGGTGATCAGGATGATCGTCTTTCCCTCAGAGCGCAGACGCCCGAGGATGCGGAACAATTGATCCGCTTCGGCAGGGGTCAACACGCCGGTGGGTTCATCCAGAATGAGAATATCTGCCTGACGATACAGCGCCTTGAGGATCTCTACGCGTTGCTGCATGCCCACGCCGATGTCTTGTACCAGCGCATCGGGATCGACCTTGAGCCCGTAATCATCCGCCAGTTTCAGCAGCGACTTGCGCGCCTTGGCGAGCGACGGTTTCAGCAGCCGTCCGTCTTCGGCCCCCAGAATGATATTTTCCAGAACCGTAAAATTTTCAACCAGTTTAAAGTGCTGGAACACCATCCCGATGCCTGCGGCAATCGCGGCCTGGCTGTCAGGGATATCGGTCTTTTTGCCGGCGATAAAAATGTCGCCTTTGTCCGCTTTGTAGAATCCGTAAAGGATCGACATCAGCGTCGATTTGCCCGCACCGTTTTCACCGATAATCCCGTGGATTGTACCGGGCATGACGCGGATAGAGATGTCTTTGTTGGCCTGTACCGGACCAAAGGCCTTGGAAATGCCTTTCAGCTCGATCGCCGGAGCGGCAGTTTCCTGCCGCTCCGTCTGTGTTGCAGTGCTCACGCTTAGAAGCTCAGGCTCGGGCAGCTGTCGTCGGACATGTAATCATGTACCTCAAGCGACCCGTCCGCGATCTTGGCCGAAGCTTCGTCGACAGCGGCTTGCATTTCAGCTGTGATAAGCGGCTTGTTGTGTTCGTCGATCGCAACGCCCACGCCTTTGTTGCCCACGCCCATGACGTTAAAGCCTTTTTCCATGCCGGGGCCGTCGGACATCGCGTCATACACAGCGTTATCCACGCGTTTGATCATCGAGGTCAGGACCTTGCCTGCGTGCAGGTGGTTTTGGTTGCTGTCCACGCCGATCGACAGGATGTCTTCGTCAGCGGCGGTTTGCAGAACGCCGACGCCTGTGCCGCCAGCAGCCGCATACACAACGTCAGCACCTTGGCTGATTTGCGCTTTGGTCAGTTCGGACCCTTTTACGGGGTCGTTCCATGCAGCAGGAGTCGAACCGGTCATGTTCGAGATCACGGTCGCGTCGGGGTTCACGGCCAGAACACCTTGGGCATAGCCACAGGCGAATTTGCGGATCAGGGGGATATCCATGCCGCCAATAAAGCCGACCGTGTTGGATTCGGACGCCATCGCCGCCATCATGCCAACCAGATAGGACCCTTCGTGCTCGTTGAAGACCACGGACCGAACGTTCGGCGCATCGACAACCATGTCGATGATGACGAAATCGGTGTCGGGGTAATCGCCGGCCACTTGACCAAGCGCATCACCAAAGGCAAAGCCGGTCATCACGATGGGGTTGGAGCCCGCTTCGGCGAAACGGCGTAGGGCCTGTTCACGCTGCGCTTCGGACTGCAGTTCAATCTCGCGGAAGCTTTCGCCGGTTTCTTCGGCCCAGCGTTGCGCGCCGGCAAAGGCGGCTTCGTTGAAGGATTTGTCGAATTTGCCGCCAAGGTCGAAGATCAGGGCAGGTTCGGCCAAAGCAGCACCGGCGCTAAGCGCGGTTGCCGCAGCGGCGCCGAGGAATTTGGTCATAAGGGTCATGGAGTGTCTCCCGGTTTATTGTGTTGGGGCGCAAGCAAGGAGCCTTTGCCCGGTCGCAGGTCCGCACTTGTGCACGGCTCCGTTGATCAGATGTACGATACTGCGTAGCCCATGGGTGGGGTCAACCGGATTCTCAAGCGGGGGCAGATGATATTGCGCGTTAACCCTGCGTAAAGCATCGCGAAAGGATCGACGCATCAACTGGCGGCGTATCTTTACGCAGATAATACCCGCGTCGGCTGGCCGTTTGGCTAAACCCCGCCGCCGTATAAAGCGCGATGGCGGCAGCGTTATCTGCGGCCACCTCAAGAAAGGCGGTTTCTGCCCGCCCCTCGAGCCCGTCCAGCCAGCGTTGCAACAGCCTGCGGCCAATGCCCTGACGCTGTGCCGCGGGATCAACGGCGAGGGTCAAAAGCTCTGCTTCGCCCGCAATCAGGCGGGTCAGGGCAAAGCCGTGCGGCTCTGCCAGATGATCCACAAAGGGGGAGCTTAGCAGATCAGCAAACTCTTGCGCGCCCCAGCTGCGGTCATGGATGAAAGCGGCAGCATGGATCTGCGCCATGGTTTGCGGGGTCATGCAAGGATCGTTGGCGGCTTGTCGCGGGCGGGGGCGGCATCGGCCGGGCGCAGATATAGCGGAGCAGGGCGCGGGTTTTGCGTGCCCAAGCGGGCCCTCGCGATATGCGCCGTCGCCTCTGCCACGGGGCTGCGCGGGGGTAGGGCGGTGCCATTGCACAGCGCTGCTATCAGGTCAGCCTGATGCCCCACACAGATCGGGTCGGCACGCGATGGCACTGCGGGCAAATTATCAAGGCTGCACATCACCGGTTCGCGGTCGTCCATGGTGCCGAATACCTGCACGAACAGCTTGTCCTGACGGGCATCGATGCTGCTGATGACCACACCGTCATGCCCATAGGCCAGCGCCTGCAAATGCGACACGCCAATCGAGGGCACCCCAAGTCCAAGCGCCAGCCCGCGTGCGGCGGAGACGGCGATGCGGATGCCCGTGAAATTCCCCGGCCCGACGCCGACGCCGATCGCGGTCAGATCGCCATAGGCCACATCCGCGCTGGTCAGAACCTCGGCGCAAAGGCCAAGCAGACGTTCGCCCTGGCCCTTGTTCATAGGTTCCTGAACGCTGGCGATAATCTGCTGACCTGACAGCAAAGCGGCCGCACAATGTGCGGCCGATGTATCAAACGCCAGGATAAGAGGCGTCTTAGGCAACCGGGCGTACCTCGGTCACTTCGGGGATGTAGTGACGCAGCAGGTTTTCAATGCCCATTTTCAGCGTCAATGTGGACGATGGGCAGCCAGCGCAGGCCCCTTGCATGTGAAGGTATACAACACCGCGCTCAAAGCCGTGGAAAGTAATATCGCCGCCATCTTGGGCAACAGCAGGGCGCACGCGGCTGTCCAGCAGTTCCTTGATCTGGCCTACGATCGCACCGTCTTCGCCGGTGTGTTCTGCGTGGCCCGATGCGTGGTCATGGCCCTTTTCCATCACGGTCTGGCCGGATTGGAAATGCTCCATGATCGCGCCAAGCAGGGCGGGTTTCAGGTGGTCCCACTCGATCCCGTCGGCCTTGGTGATGGTCACGAAATCAGTGCCAAAGAACACGCCGGTCACACCTTCGACGGCGAACAGACGCGTGGCCAAGGGCGATGCGCTTGCTGCTTCGGGGGCGGGGAAATCGGCAGTGCCCATTTCCAGCACGGTCTGACCGGGCAGGAATTTCAACGTTGCGGGGTTGGGCGTGGATTCGGTCTGAATAAACATCACATGCTCCTCAAAGGGTTGATGCAGATATGCGACTTGAACGCGGCCAAGTCAAGGTTTGGAACGATTCTAAGTTGGCGGAGGCTTGCCGTGCCGCCTTAGGTAATCATCTCTAGGCGCTCTTTGCTCATGTCGCCGGGAACGATCGTAATCGGCACCGGCAGCGAGCCTGCATTGCGCGACAGCTGGGTGACCAAGGGGCCGGGGCCGGATTTCTTATCCGTACCCGCGCCAAGCACCAGCACGCCGACTTGGGGGTCTTCGTCCAGCTGGTTGATGATCTCGTCCACGATCACACCTTCGCGAATGACCAAAGTGGGTTCCACGTTCAGCCGGTCCCGCATCCATTTCGCGAAGACCTCGAAATGCACCTCGATCCGATCGCGGGCCTCGTCACGCATGACCTCGGCCACACCGATCCAGTGGTTGAATTCATCCGGCGGGATGACCGATAGCACAACGACGCCGCCGCCAGAGTTGGACGCCCGCATCGCGGCAAATCGCATGGCATTCAGGCATTCGCGGCTGTCATCCAGCACGACCATAAATTTACGCATAGCTTTCTCCTGCAAAGCAGCGGGGCGCGGGATCAGCCACGGTCAGAGGCCGCCCAATCCCAATACATCTCGCGCACGCGGCGGGTCATGGGGCCGATGTTGTACTGGGTGTCATCAAAGGCCTTTACCGGCGTGACTTTCATCATGTTGCCGGACAAGAACACCTCGTCTGCGGCGTGAAAATCATCAAAGCTCAGGACGGTTTCGTGCACCTTGATCCCGTCGGCGCGCATGTTCGCCATGTGCCGTGCGCGTGTGATACCTGCCAGAAACGTGCCGTTGGGGATCGGTGTGAAAACCTCGCCATCCTTGACCATAAACACGTTGGCAGAGGCCGATTCCGCAACATTGCCCATCGCGTCAGCCACCAGCGCGTTGCCAAACCCTTTGGAGCGTGCCTCGACCATCATACGCGCGTTATTCGGATACAGACATCCCGCCTTGGCGTTTACCACGTTATCTTCGAGCACGGGACGCCGGAAACGAGTCCGCGTGAGGGTGGTGGCTGCATCGGGTGCGGCCATGGGGATCTGTTCAAGGCTGATGGCGAAACCGGTCGCGTCCTTCAGTGGCACGATGCCCAATTCATCGCCCGCCAGCGCCCAGTACATCGGACGGATATAGACGGCGGCGTCCTTGGGGTAGCTTTTCAGACCTTCGCGCACCATCACGATCATATCGTCTGTCTCGACCGTGGGGGTGATCATCAGCGCCTCGGCAGACCGGTTGATCCGGGCGCAGTGGGCCTCCAGATCCGGGCTCAGTCCGTCGAACAGGCGGGCGCCGTCGAACACGGTCGTGCCCAGCCATGCGCCGTGGTCAGCGGCCTTGATGACAGAGATGTCGCCCTCGTGCCAACTGCCTTCGAAGTACGTCTTGATATGTGTGCCGGTGGCCATTTTCTTTCCTTTAACTACCGCTTGGGCGCGGTGCGGTAGATGCCTTCGGGCAGGTTCAGCGCAGCTGTCAGATCATTCAGCTGCTCTGGCGAGAGGCTGATCTTGGAAACAGAGTTTGTGCGCGGGTCCCACTGCTCGATTGTGATGACGCTGGCAAAAGCCTGCACCGTCACGTCTTCACGCAAGGGTGCTTTGCCTTCGTCGATCAGCGTGATCACACTGGCATCGAATTCGTGTTCAATCGTAAACATGCCGGCACAGTATTCTTTCGGCGGTCCAATGCAAGAGCAGCACTGCACCGTCTGTTCAAATCAGCGCTGCCACGTTAAACCAGTGGTAGTTCTATTCGGTGCCCTTTTGAGGATACGTTACGTAATGTTGAGATACTGTTTTGCTCTGGCCGCAGTGGCATTCATCGCCGCGTGTGAACCGACAACACTGTCGGGACCTGTCACCACCCAACCTGATCAGGGGCAACCCGCAGGCTTTTCGGCCAATGAATCGGCACGCAGCTTTATCCGCGTGTTGCGAACCGTCGAACCCGTCGCGGAACGCGAATGTCGGACGCGCACGTCGCAAGTCAATTGCGATTTCAACATTGTGGTAGACGACCGTCCGGGCCAGCCTGCCAACGCCTATCAGACCGAAGACAAGGCGGGGCGTCCCGTTATTGCCTTTACCCTCGCGCTGATTGCGGATGCGCGGAACGAGGACGAGCTCGCCTTTGTCATGGGGCACGAAGCCGCCCACCACATCGAAGGCCATATAGCGCGCCAGCAACAAAACGCGGTGGCCGGTGCGGTGATCTTTGCCGGTCTTGCCACACTCAGCGGTGGCGATCCAACTGCGGTCGAATCGGCGCAGCGACTTGGGGCACAGGTGGGGGCGCGGCGATATTCAAAGGATTTCGAGCTTGAGGCAGATGCTTTGGGCACCATCATCACCGCGCGTGCCGGCTATAATCCGCTGCGGGGGGCCGAATTCTTTACCCGTATCCCTGATCCCGGCGACCGTTTCCTCGGAACTCACCCGCCCAATGCGTCCCGTCTGGATACGGTGCGCCGAACAGCGGCAGGGATGTAACGACACTTGATGCGGCAGCTTGGCCAGATACTTTCGGACCGCGGGTCCAAGTATGCCGTGTCGGGCTGCCCCGCATCTGATCGCGCTGCGGTGTATGCTGCGCTGAAAGAGCTTAAGCGCGATAAAAGCTATGCCAAAGCGACCCATAACACCTGGGCGGTGCTGCTGTCAGACGGCGGCCCGCTAAAAGGCGATGACGGGGAATCCGGTGCGGGGATGGTCATCATCCGCATGTTGGAGCGCGAAGGTCTGAAAGATCATCTGATCGTGGTCACCCGCTGGTATGGCGGCAAACATCTCGGCGGCGACCGTTTTCGCCATGTGCAATCCTGTGTGCGCGCCTATCTGGATGCAGCCTAAGGCGGGCTACAGGCTGATAGAGATCGCTGCGAAAAAGCAGATGGACGCGGTCAGCACAAAGCTGTGCCAGATTGCATTCTGAAAACGCATGCCGGGGTGGGCAAAAATCACAGTGCCCAGCGAATAGATCAACCCGCCAGCGCCAATCAACGTCAGCGCCATAGGGGGCAGGCTTTGCCACATCGGCCAGACCAGCAGCACAGACAGCCACCCCATGCCAAGGTACAGATACAGCGACGCTTTGGATTCCGTGCTCCAGAACGACAGTTTGGCGATGGCCCCGATAATGGCAAGCGCCCAGACGACCGCAAGAATGCCATAGGCGAAACCCGTCCCAATCAACACGACGAGAGGGGTGTAGGTGCCCGCGATTTTGAAATAGATCGCCGCATGGTCGATCCGCCCCAACAGGGCACGGGGGCGGTCAAAGGGCACAAGATGGTAAATCGCAGATGCCAGAAGCGACATGACGAAGCAGGCCGCATAGACCAGCGTCGGCGTAAGCGCACCCCCCTGACCCGCGACATCGGTGGTCAGTAAGATCGTTGCGGGTATGGCGAACCCCAAACCCAGCACGTGGATCGTGCCGTCGGCGAGGGTGTCAGCGGTGGGGTGCGGATAAGCCATGAAACAAATCTAGCACTGGATTATGTCATTCCAATATCCGATTTCACCTAAATCACGTCACTTTGGTATCACGCCCTATCCAATGGCATAGGCACCGCCACAAGACGATTGGCTTGCAGCCGGATCAACGGGGTTTGTTTCCGTCGATCCAGCGTGACATCATCGTCTTGTCGCGAAAACATTCCTGCGGGATATCGCGCCGCTTTAGCCGCGCGATGCGTTCGGCAAAGGCAACCTGCTTTGACGACGGGTACAGTGAAAACGGCCCTTCGACCGACTTGGGCTTGTGGGCATCGATCCATTCAGACAATGCGGCGCGGTTCTTTTGCACCTGCTTTGGCACCGGCGCGCCGGTCTTGAGGCTTAGGGACGCGGCATAGTGCATCTGCTTTTCCGTTGGCGGCAATGTTGCGCGCGCGTCGCGGGCGGAATCTTCTGTCTCGGCAGGTACGGCCCCTTGGCCGGGATCGAACATGCCGGGAAACTGCGGTTGGTAGGACATCGTGTGGACCCCCTTGTTCTGGTTGGAACATATATAGAACATCGTTGATGCTTTTTCAAGAGCAACGCTCTTTCTGCGCTGCTACATGTCTATATGTAGGGCGATGTTGTTGGTTGTCCACAATATAGGGTGCTGTCGCGGTGGGGTGTAGCAACGCCAACAGGAACGCCAAAGCGCTTCGTCTGTTCCAATCGTGCAGGAATAAGCGCGGTGGCCTAGACCACGCGCCCCCAAAGATCGTATTCGCCGGCTTCTTCGACTTCGACAGTCACGATCTGGCCAACGCTCAGGTTTTCAAAGCCTTCGTCGATGAACAGGTTGCCGTCAATCTCTGGCGCGTCGGCCTTGGTGCGACAGGTGGCGGCCTCGTCATCGATCTCGTCGATGATCACATCCATGCGGCGGCCGACCTTGGCTTCCAGCTTGGCGGCAGAGATGGCCTGCGCCTTCTCCATAAAGCGGTTCCAGCGGTCCTGCTTAATCTCGTCCGGCACGTGATCCGGCAATGCGTTCGACCGCGCCCCAGCGACGTTCTCGTATTGAAAGCAGCCCACACGATCAAGCTGTGCCTCGTCGAGCCAGTCCAGAAGGG
Source organism: Sulfitobacter sp. M13 (assembly GCF_053474885.1). Lineage (NCBI taxonomy): Bacteria > Pseudomonadati > Pseudomonadota > Alphaproteobacteria > Rhodobacterales > Roseobacteraceae > Sulfitobacter > Sulfitobacter sp. M13. The sequence continues at coordinate 901,946 of NZ_CM130281.1, forward strand.
TCTGGAATTCGGCCTCGGTCTCGCCCGGATAGCCGACGATGAAAGTCGACCGCAGGGTAATGTCGGGGCAGGTGTCGCGCCACGCGGCGATTTCATCCAGCGTTTTCGCCGCAGCCGCAGGGCGGGCCATGCGTTTGAGCACATCGGGATGTGCGTGCTGGAACGGAATATCGAGATAGGGCAGCACCAAGCCTTCGGCCATCAAGGGAATGAGGTTGCGTACATGGGGGTAGGGGTAGACGTAATGCAGCCGTACCCATGCCCCAAGCGAGCCCAGATCACGCGCCAGATCGGTGATATGCGCGCGGTGACCGCGGTCTTCGGCGTGTTTGATATCGACGCCGTAAGCCGAGGTATCCTGAGAGATCACCAGCAGCTCGTTCACGCCGTTCTGCACCAGCTTTTCAGCCTCGCGCAGGATCGCGTGCGCAGGGCGTGACTGCAGGCGGCCCCGCATGTCGGGGATGATGCAGAACTTGCACTTGTGGTTACAGCCTTCGGAAATCTTCAGGTAGCTGTAGTGGCGCGGCGTCAGGCTGACGGCTTGCGCTGGCAGCAGGTCAATAAATGGATCGGGCGAAGGCGGCACGGCCATATGCACGGCGTCCAGCACCTGTTCGTATTGGTGCGGGCCAGTGACGGCCAGAATGCGGGGGTGATGTTCGCGGATATAATCCGGCTCGGCCCCAAGGCAGCCGGTCACGATCACCTTGCCGTTTTCCTTCAACGCCTCACCGATGGCATCAAGGCTTTCGGCCTTGGCGGAATCAAGGAACCCGCAGGTATTTACGATCACCGCATCTGCGCCGCCATAATCGGGCGACACGCCGTAGCCTTCGGCACGCAGGCGCGTCAAAATCCGTTCGCTGTCGACAAGCGCCTTGGGGCAGCCAAGCGATACCATGCCGATGGTCGGCTGGCCGGGGCGGGACGGATTGCTGATCTGTGCCTTGGGCGCAAGATCGGGGCGTAGATTTGGTGGGTTTGTGCTCATGAACTGCGCTATAAGCCATGCAAAGGGTCTGGGAAAGGCCTCGCATCGGGCAAGGAGACGGGCAATGAAGTGGATTTTTCGGGCAATTGGCATTCTGTTGCTGATTTTAGCGGTGGCCGCGGGGTCGCTGTTTCTTTTGCCTGCCGATCGCATTGCGCGAATCGCGGCGGATCAACTGCACAACCTGACCGGCCGCGAGGTCACGATTACGGGCGATGTAGGCCTGACGTTCTGGCCTGTGCTGGGGGTGACCGCAGGCGGGCTTGAAGTCGGCAACGCAGATTGGGCCAAAGACGGGGCGATGTTGTCTGCGGCCAATGCGGCGATTGGCGTCGATGCCATGGCGCTGCTCCGGGGCGAGATCAAGATCACTAACATCGAAGCCCAAAGCCCCACGATCCGGCTTGAGCAGCGGCGTGACGGCCGCGCGAGCTGGCAGTTCAGCGATGGCGGCGGTGCCGCGTCAATCGAAACCGCGCCCACAGCCCCCGCCCGCAGCCCGCGCCCGCTGACGATCCAGCGGCTCGATATTACCGACGCGACCTTGATCTATGATGCCGAAGGTGCCGATCTGGTGCGTTTCGCAGGCGTCGACCTGTCGCTCGATTGGCCTGAACGTGCGGGCAAGGCCGTGATCAAGGCCGCGCTGCGCCCTGCTGCAGATCGCGTGACGATCGAGGCGACGATTGACCGCTTTGACCAATTTCTCAACGGCGACATCCGCCCGCTGCGCGCCCGTGTCGACACCAAAGGCGGTGGCGTCACGCTGGCCGGTCGGGCGGGGTTGAGCGGGGCGGTTGCAGGTGACTTGTGGTTCAAGACGTCGAATACAGAGCGCTTCCTTGCTGCTTTAGGGGCAGGTGCCGTCGCGCTGCCGCAAGGCCTGGGAAAAACGACTGATATAAAGCTCGACTTGACACTGACGCCGGACCGACGTTTGGCCCTGCGCGATGTGGTGGCTGATCTGGGCGGCAATGCGTTGACAGGTGCGGCAGATATTACGCTGAACGGCACGCCGGATGTGAACGCGCAATTCAACGTGGGCACGCTGGACCTGACCGGATTTGCACGAAGCGACACCAGCGGTAGGCCCGCGCCGGCATCGGGCACCGCAGCACCTGCGCCTGCATCGTCGTCGGGCTGGTCAACCGCGCCGATTGATGCCTCTGCGCTGGCGGGGTTTAACGGCGAAATCGCGCTGCGGGCGGACAGCATTGATCTGGGCACGCTGTCACTTGGTGCAACGCGTGTGCTGCTGCGCAACGACCGGTCGCGACTGGTGGCCGAACTGCGCGAGATCAGAGCCTATGCCGGTGTGATCAGCGGCGAGTTCGTAATCAACAACCGCAATGGCCTGTCTGTGGGCGGCGCGTTGAATGCGCAATCCATCGCCATGCAGCCGTTGCTGCAGCAAACCGCTGGGCTGGGCCGGTTCCATGGGACGGGCGATGCCGAAGTGTCCTTCCTTGGCTCTGGGGCGTCGTTGAACGCGATCATGCGCTCGCTCAGTGGATCGGGGGCGGTGAATGTCGGGCGTGGCCATATCGACGGCATCGATCTGGACGCGCTGATGGGGAACTTTGATGCCGAGGGCGGTACGACTGTGTTTGATTCACTTGCGGCGACATTCGACATGGATCAGGGCGTGCTGCGCAATGATGACCTGCTAATGCAGCTGCCTAACTTTACCGCCACGGGAACGGGGCAGGTGGGGTTGGGGGCACAGACACTGGATTATACCGTTACACCCAAGGCGCTGCAGGTAAACGGCGATCGCGGTCTGGCCATTCCGGTGCGCATCTTCGGACCGTGGGCCGCGCCCCGGATCAAGCCGGATTTGCAGGCGGCGGTCGACATGAACTTTGCCAAAGAAAAAGAAAAGGCCCGCCAGAAGCTGAACGAAAAACTTGAGGAGGAGCTTGGCGTGTCGCGGCAGGACGGGCAATCGGTCGAGGATGCGTTGAAGCAAAAAGTCGAAGACGAGCTGCGGCGCGGTTTGTTCAAGCTCTTCGACTAGGGGCAGATGCCTCGGCGGTCGGAAACGTCAACGAGATACGCGCTTTTCCGCAGCGTTTTGCAGGTGGCGGGCGGCGCAGACACGTTGCCGCCCGCGCCCCGTCTTTACCTGCCGCGGCGGGGGCGTTAAGGCTGGTCGCCAAGCGCAAGGAGCACCTCCATGGACAATGATCTTTTCAACTCTTTCATGACCGGCCCTGACGAAAATGGCCGCTTTGGCGATTTCGGGGGGCGGTTTGTGTCGGAAACCCTGATGCCGCTGATCCTCGAGCTCGAGGCGGAATATGAAAAGGCCAAGACGGACGACATCTTTTGGGCTGAAATGAACGACCTGTGGACCCACTACGTCGGTCGCCCCAGCCCCTTGTATTTCGCAGAGCGTCTGACCGATCATCTGGGCGGTGCCAAAGTCTATATGAAGCGGGACGAGCTGAACCACACCGGCGCGCATAAGATCAACAATGTGTTGGGCCAGATCATTCTGGCGCGTCGCATGGGCAAAAAACGGATCATCGCGGAAACCGGTGCGGGCCAGCACGGTGTGGCCACTGCGACCGTCTGCGCCAAGTTCGGTCTGCAATGCGTCGTTTATATGGGTGCGCATGACGTTGAACGTCAGGCCCCCAACGTGTTCCGCATGCGTCTGCTTGGGGCCGAAGTGATCCCCGTGACGTCTGGGCGTGGCACGCTGAAAGACGCGATGAATGACGCGCTGCGCGATTGGGTGACCAACGTGCGCGATACCTTCTATTGCATCGGCACAGTTGCCGGCCCGCACCCCTATCCCGCCATGGTCCGCGATTTCCAATCGATCATCGGCAAGGAAGTGCGCGAACAGATGGATGCCGCCGAAGGCCGTCTGCCCGATACGCTGATTGCGGCGATTGGCGGCGGGTCGAACGCGATGGGGCTGTTCTATCCGTTCCTTGACGACAAAGACGTGAACATCATCGGCGTCGAAGCAGGCGGCAAGGGTGTGAACGAAAAAATGGAGCATTGCGCGTCGCTGACCGGTGGCCGCCCCGGCGTGCTGCACGGCAACCGCACCTATCTGTTGCAGGATGACGACGGGCAGATCCTCGAAGGCTTCTCAATCTCCGCGGGTCTAGATTACCCCGGTATCGGGCCTGAACATTCCTGGCTCCACGACATTGGCCGCGCGCAATATGTGTCGATCACCGATAAAGAAGCGCTTGAGGCGTTCCAGCTGAGCTGCGCGCTCGAAGGGATCATCCCCGCGCTCGAACCCAGCCACGCGCTGGCGCATGTGATGAAGATCGCGCCAGAGCTGCCCAAGGATCATATCATCTGCATGAACATGTGTGGGCGCGGCGACAAAGACATCTTTACCGTCGCCAAGGCGCTTGGTTTTGACATGAAAATCTAGGCGATCAGAGGGGGCGGTTCATCGCCCCCTTTGCTTTTTGGGCAGCCTTTAGCGGGTCAGTTCCAGAATATCGAAATCGCTTTCGACCACAGGTGCAGGAAACATCAGCCGCGCACGCTGGTTGTTGACGCGTTCAAACACCGCCACATCAGGCTGCACCGTGCCATCACCGGCAAACTCGGGTGGCAGCGCGTCGTAAGCGGGGGGCGTCTCCCCCGCGACGTAACCCACGCCCGCATAGATCGCCTGCCCGTCCCGCAGCGTGATGAACCCCGAAGTGCGCTGCGATCCGCTGAGCTTTTCGAATAGATAACCGTTGCCCTGAAAGGTCAGGCGGCATTTGAACGGGCTATAGACCACCAGCGCCGGCATGCCCCCCAGCTTGATCGTGCGGCAGGACCAATCCCCTGCTAACCCTTCGTCAAAGGCGACCTGCGGCGTGCCGGAAAGTGCGCCCGCCAGCGCGGAGAGGTCCTCCGCGCTGGCGCTCTGGAGCGCTTGCAGCAAGGCGTTGCCCGCGACGGCTTCGAACCGGTCAAGACGGAGTTGTTCCTGCGGGCGCAGCGCCTCTTGCGCAATTGCGGGCAGTGCCCCCAGCATCGCGGTCAGGGTCAAGGCATACCGCAGCATCAGTTGCCCCCTGCCTCAGGGGTCAGCGCATGGGCCTGCAGCACGCGCAGCGGCACGATATCCAGCGCGCGCTGATGGGTCGCCTCAAGATGGACCAATGGCCCGCACCCTTCGTCGGCGGCCTGCAGGAACCGTCCCGCGCATAGGCACCACGCATCCCCCGCAGACAGTCCGGCAAAGCCGAATTCGGGGCGCGGGGTGCTCAGGTCGTTGCCGACATATTTGGAATAGGCCAGAAACTCGGCCGTCATGATCGCGCAGACCGTGTGGCTGCCCTGATCGGCGGCACAGGTATTACATGACCCGTCGCGGAAAAAGCCCGTCACAGGGTCGGTGCCACAGACGGCCAGCGGGCCGCCAAGGATATTGATGCTGTGGTCAGGTGTCATTTGCCCCCCAAGGCTGCGCTGATCTGGCGGAAGATGGCGATGTTCTGATCGCTGACGCCCGCCTCGCGGAATTTGCGGTCGGCGGCATTTGTCGCGATCACCACCCCGTCGGCGCGGTTGATGTAGATGTATTGACCATACACACCGCGGGCCATGAATTCACCCTCTGTCGCACTCTGGGGGATCCACCACTGGTAGCCATAGCTGATTTGCCCCTCTGCCGTCGGGGCCGAAGGCGCGGTAGAGGCGGCGACCCATTCCGCTGGCACGATCTGCTGACCGTTGTAGCGCCCGTTTTGCAGGAACATCTGCCCCATGCGGGCATAATCACGGGTGGTGAGGTTCAATCCGCCCAGCACAAACGCCACGCCCGCGCCGTCGGTGACGTAATAGGGGGCGTGTTCCAGCCCCATAGGTGTGATGACCTTTTCCGACAAAAGATCGGTGACAGACCGCCCCGTCGCCCCCCGCACGACCATGCCGATGACGTGGGTGTCGATCGACACATACTGCCACTGGCTGCCCGGTGTGGTAAACGTATCCTTGAGGCCTGCGGTAAAGTCGTCCAGTTCTCCGCCAAGTGCGAGGGCGCGGCCCATTTTGTTGATGTCCGAATCCGGGTCCAGATAGTCTTCGTCAAAGGTGACGCCGCTGGCCATGTTCAACACGTTGCGCAGGGTCGCCCCGTCGTAGGCGGTGCCTTTCAGCTTGGGCGCATAGGTCGTGACCTGATCCTCAATCGAGGCGATGGCCCCTTCGTCCAACAGGATGCCTACAAGGGCGGAAAGGTAGCTTTTGGCGACCGACCAGCTGATCCGCAGGTCATCTGGCTGGGTGCCCCTAAAGTAGTTCTCGTAGACGATCTGCCCGTCCTTCAGCACCACCAATGCCGTCACATCCCGCGCCTCGATCCAATCGTTGACCTCGGCGGGTGGCGCGTATTCGGCACCGTAAGACAGCTCTGCCGTGGGGCCATCGCCGCGCGACAGGGGTTTGGACAGAAAGGCCGCGTCCATATGGCTGAAGTTATGCACGATCTTGTCTTCGGCAAAGAGCGAATTCACCGCCAGCAGCCGCGTGATCTCTTCGCGTTTCCACAGTCCCACAACGACCATAGCCACGACAAGAGCCAGTAAAATACGGCCCAACCACTTCCCGAATGTGCGCATGAAATCCTCCCTGATATGCGGGGGTACCCAAGCACGAAGGCTGCGGTGGTGCCAGATAAACTTGGCGTCAGCCGGTGTAGGTCCAATCGATCCAGCGGCCGTGAAAATCGACCCGCGCCAAGGGCAGGGTGATGTCACCAGGCCAGAGCCTTAGGGTCAACGCGGCCCCTTTCAGGCCCGAGCCGTCTTGCTCCATCGACAGCCACGCCAGCGGGCGGTTGCGTGTGGCGCGTTTGCCGGCGGCCTCTATCAGGGCCTTGCCGCGGGCCTGTGCGTCCTTGGGGAAATATTGCCAAGCGACGGTGTGCTGGATCAGATGCAGGCAGCCTTCGGGGGATTTGGGCAGCGTGCGCGCCAGCCAGTCTACCGCATCACCGCCTTGCACCTGCGCCGCCATGACCGAAGCAGCCGTCCGGGTCAGCGTCAGCCGGTCGGGTTGGTCCGCCCAGATATAGGACATCAATCGCAGCAAATGATCGGGCCGCGTCGGATCAAGGGGGTTCAGATCGACGCCCTTGCGCTTTTCTATCTGCGGCGTGATCGCTGGCGGCAGCTTGCCGCTCCAGTCCGGAGACAGCAGGATCGTTGACATATTCGGACCGTACCGGTGCCCGTCGATCTCAAGCACGAAGTGGTCCCACATCAGGTTCAGCCCGCCGCTGGCCCCCAGTTCGGACAGCCGGATCGGCAGGTTGAAATGCTGCGCAGCGACGCGGGCACCTGCGATCAACGCGGCAGAGCGTCGGACCTCGTTCGTCTGCGGCGCGCTGTCGGTCCAGTCAAGCAGGAAGGCTTCGTGCGTGGTGATCGCGTCGCGCACGGCCTCTGACAAGGCGGCGTCGCTGGCCTTATGGGGCGGGTAAACGGCGATCAGCGCAGGCGCTTTGCGTTTCAACACCAATGCATGCAGCCCGCCGGCGATGCGCAGCGGCAGCGAGGCACCAGAGGGCCCGATATCCCCCTCAAAAGCTGCGAATTTGCGGCCAAGGGCTGTTTCTGCGGGCCAGTCCCGCGCCAGCACGCGCATCAGCTGCCCCATGAAGGGAGAGTCTAATGCGATGCAATGGTCTGCCTGCTGTTCAAAGGCGGCTTGCAGTGTCATTTGAACCGGTCCAGTAGCTTTTGCATCGGGTTGCGCTCGTCTGATTTGGCGGCAGGCTCGGGGTGTGCCGCTGGTTGTGGGGGCTTTGGCGCTGCGGCTTGGGGGTTGGCCGGCGCAGCCGCCGGTTTCTTCGTGCCGGTACCAGATCGTGGCGGGGCGACGCGCAGGGCGACGGCGTTCATAAACTTGGCCATATCGGCACGCGCCAGTTCGGCTGCACCGTCACTGATACCGCGCAAAACATCATCCAGCCAGTCCTGGTCTGCCTTGGCAAAGTCGCGCAGCACATAGCCGGGGACGGCGTCCTTGTGGCCCGGGTGCCCCACGCCAAGGCGCACGCGGTCATAGTCGGGGCCGATATGCGCATGGATCGACCGCAAGCCATTGTGCCCCGCATGCCCGCCGCCAGTCTTGCATTTTACCTTGCCGGGGGCGAGGTCGATCTCGTCATGCAGCACAATCACATCCGCCGGTTCAAGCTTGTGAAACCGCATCGCCGACTGCACCGACTGGCCAGAGTTGTTCATGAACGTTTCGGGCTTGAGCAAGACCACACGATCCGCGCCAATGCGTCCTTCGACCGTCAGCCCGTTATGTTTGGTTTTCCATCCGGCAAAACCGTGGTCCTGCGCGATGCGGTCCAGCGCCATAAAGCCGATGTTATGCCGGTTGCCCGCGTATTTCGCGCCCGGATTGCCAAGCCCTACGATCAGTTTCATGCGGACCCCTTATGATGGATAGAAACGTTTGTTTGGCCAAGGATAACAGACCGTAGAGCCAAACGAAATAACGCCCCAACGAAAAACGGGGCCGCCCATGGCGACCCCGTCTCGATCCAGCCGCACCCGTTGGCGCGGCGGATATAGCAGTATCAGTCTTCTTTGACTTCTGTTGCTGGCACTTCGTCTGCTGCAACGTCTTCGTCTTCTTCGTCGTCCTGGCTCGCCAGACCGGAAGGTGCGGAAACCTGAGCAATCACAAAGTCACGGTCGATGACCGGCTTGGAACCGTCTGGCAGCTTCACGCTCGAGATGGTCACGCTGTCGCCGATTTCCAGACCGGAAACGTCGATTGTGATGTGATCAGGGATATCGCCTGCGGTCACAACCAGTTCGACCTCGGGACGGACCAGCGTCAGAACGCCACCTTTTTTAATGCCGGGGCTGACTTCTTCGCCTTCGACTTCAACCTGGATGAAGAGGTTGATTTGGGTGGTGCGCTTCAGGCGCATGAAGTCGACGTGCGTTGGCAGGTCTTTAACAACGTGACGCTGAACATCGCGGCAGATGACGCGAACGTCTTCTTGGCCTTCGATTTTCATATTGAACAGTGTCGCCTTAAAGCGGCCTGCGCGCAGCTTGGTCAGCAGCTTGTTAAAGTCCAGGTTGATCGGCATGGGATCAAGGTCACCGCCGAAAATAACACCAGGAACCATGCCGTTGCGCCGTGCTTGACGAGCGGCGCCCTTGCCTGTCCCCGTACGTTCGAAAGCTTCAAGATCAGGAATCTCGCCAGCCATTATAATCTCCAATATGTTTAGGGCGGACATCCTCCAAGGCTGTATGTCCGCGTGAAGTCGCGCATATAGACGGGTTTTGGCTTGCGGAAAAGGCTAAAACGCCGATTTTGCGCAAGTGTGACGTGGTTTGCGACCTTGGCGGGCAGCACCTCCGGCTATCTGCGCCCCCCTTCACGCGCCCCGCATAGCAACGGGGGCACGTGTATGTGGAAGGGGTGGCGTACGGATCAGGGCTGCCAGTCGCCCTCAAAGCCTTTTGGAATAAGCAGGTTATGCTTGCCCAACGCCGCGACAGAGGTCTCACCGCAAAGCGCCATGGACAGGTCCAGCTCTTTGTGGATCACCTCTAACGCAGAGGTGACGCCGGCCTGACCCATCGCCCCGAGCCCGTAGATGAACGCGCGCCCGATATAGGTGCCCTTTGCCCCCATCGCCATGGCCTTGAGCACGTCTTGGCCGGATCTGATTCCGCTGTCCAAATGCACTTCGATCTGGTCGCCGACCGCATCAAGGATCGACGGCAGTGCGCGGATAGAGCTGATGGCCCCGTCCAGCTGGCGTCCGCCGTGGTTGCTGACGATAATCGCATCCGCCCCGACTTTCAGCGCCATCCGGGCATCGTCCGCATCCAGAATGCCCTTGAGGATGACCTTGCCGCCCCATTGTTCCTTCAGCTTGGCGATCTTGTCCCAGTCAAGCGTCGGGTCGAACTGTTCAGCCGTCCAAGCGCCAAGATCTGCGGTATCGTCAACGCCGTGCACGTGGCCCACGATGTTACCAAAGCTGCGCCGCTTGGCCCCCATCATGCCGATGCCCCAGCTCCACTTCGTTGCCAGATTGGCGAGCGTTTTGGCGGTCAGCTTGGGCGGAGCTGACAGACCGTTTTTCAGGTCCTTGTGCCGCTGCCCCAGAATTTGCAGATCAAGCGTGATCACAAGGGCCGAGCATTTGGCATCCTTGGCGCGCTGGATCAGGCGGGCGACGTAATCTTCATCGCGCATGGTATATAGCTGGAACCAGAAGGGTTTTGTTGTCGCCTCTGCCACGTCCTCGATCGAGTTGATGGACATGGTCGACAGGGTAAAGGGCACGCCAAAGGCTTCGGCGGCGCGGGCGGCCTTGATCTCTCCGTCGGCGTGCTGCATGCCGGTCAGCCCAACGGGGGCCAGCGCCACGGGCATCGCCACATCCTGCCCGATCATCTGCGTCTTGGTGCTGCGGCCGCTCATGTCCACGGCGACACGCTGGCGCAGGCGGATCTGTTCAAAGTCGGTCGTGTTCTCGCGGAAGGTCTGCTCTGTCCAGCTGCCCGATTCCGCGTAGTCATAGAACATCCGCGGCACACGGCGTTCATGCAGGCGCTTGAGGTCATCGATGGTTGTGATCACGGGCATGATGGCAGGTTCCTATGTATTGGTCAGATGATCTAACCAATACGGCCCGTTGAAATCAATCGCTTTACGCTACGACACCTGGACGGCAGGCAGGGGCCTTAGGCCCGATGCGCACCATCCGCGAGCGATTTGACAAAGCTCAGCACGTCTTCAACCGGCAGCCCGTCTGCGATTTTGGACACGATAGCAGACCCGACGACGACGCCATCCGCGACACCTGCAATGGCCTCGGCTTTGGCGGGCGTGTTCACACCAAACCCGACGATTACGGGTAGGCCGCTGGCTTTTTGGATGCGTACGACTTCGGGGGCGACATCGCCCGCGTCCGCTTCGGCGGAACCGGTGATGCCGGTGATCGACACGTAATACACAAAGCCCGAGGTGTTCTGCACAACGCGCGGCAGACGCTTGTCATCGGTGGTCGGCGTGGCAAGCCGGATAAAATTCATTCCGGCGGCTTGTGCTGGCAAACAAAGCTCGTTGTCTTCTTCGGGCGGCAGATCCACAACGATCAACCCGTCGACGCCGGCCTTTTTGGCGGCCTCAAGGAAGGTATCCACGCCCTTGGAATAAATCGGGTTGTAATACCCCATCAAAACGATCGGCGTCGTGTCATCGTGTTCGCGGAAAGCAGCGGCAAGCGCCAGCGTCTTATCCAGTGTCATCCCGCCTTCAAGGGCGCGTTGCCCCGCCAACTGAATGGCGGCACCATCGGCCATCGGATCGGTGAAGGGCAGTCCCAGTTCTATGACGTCGACGCCAGCGCCGGGCAGACCGCGCACAATCTCGAGCGATGTATCAAAGTCTGGGTCGCCGGCCATCACATAGGCAACAAAGGCTTTCTTGCCTTGGGATTTCAGGTCAGCGAATTTGGCGTCGATACGTGTCATGAGGGCGGCCTTTTTACGTTACCCTGCTGCAATGCCGAATATATCGCGGGAAATCAATCCAACTCCGCGGGTGTGCTTGGGGGATTTTCTGAAAAACTTCGCGGCAAGGCGCTGTTTTTATGCATCTACGCGAGGCGCGGTCCTTTAAATTGCGCCACCCCCGCCTACATCAACGTCATGAATTATGTACTCGCCCTGCTGTTGCCGCCGCTTTCCATCCTGCTGACAGGACGGATTTTCACGGCGATTGTCGTTTTCCTGATCTGGATTCCGGCTGTGATCTTTTCGGGCGGGTTGACCCATCCGATGTTCATCATCCTTGCGTGGATCCTGATTTATCAGACGCGGCAGGACCGGCGGATGCGCTAAGACTTGCGTAAAGTCAGTTGAAACCCTAGGACAACGCCAACTTATAAAGGATGCTTGTCATGGGCTTTAAGATGGGAATCGTGGGTCTGCCGAATGTCGGCAAGTCGACCCTCTTCAACGCGCTGACCAAAACAGCGGCAGCGCAGGCGGCCAATTTTCCGTTCTGCACAATCGAACCGAACGTCGGCGAAGTCGCGGTGCCGGATGCGCGCCTTGATAAACTGGCCGAAATTGCCGGGTCCAAGCAGATCATCCCCACACGGATGACGTTCGTCGATATTGCCGGTCTGGTCAAAGGCGCGTCCAAAGGCGAAGGACTGGGCAACCAGTTCCTTGCAAACATCCGCGAAACAGACGCCATCGCCCATGTGCTGCGCTGTTTTGAAGACGGCGACGTGACCCACGTAGAAGGGCGCGTTGACCCCGTGGCTGACGCCGAAACCATTGATACCGAACTGATGCTCGCCGATCTGGAAAGCATCGAAAAACGCCGCGCCGGTCTGGTCCGCAAAATCAAGGGCAACGACAAGGACGCAGCGCAACAAGACCGCCTGCTGGCCGCCGCGCAAGCCGCCATCGAAAACGGCAATCCCGCACGCACCGTCGACATAGATGCCGACGATGCAAAAGCCTGGCGCCTGTTGCAGCTGCTGACTTCCAAGCCGGTGCTTTACGTGTGCAACGTTGGCGAATCCGAGGCCGCAGAAGGCAACGCGCTGTCCGCCAAAGTAGGCGAGATGGCCGCGGCGCAGGGCAACAGCCACGTCGTGATCTCGGCGCAGATCGAAGAGGAAATCAGCCAGCTGGAGCCCGAAGAAGCCAGCATGTTCCTTGACGAAATGGGTCTTGAGGAAGCCGGGCTCGACCGGTTGATCCGCGCGGGTTACGAGCTGCTGCACCTGGAAACATACTTTACCGTCGGCCCCAAAGAGGCCCGTGCCTGGACGATCAAGGCCGGCACTTCTGCGCCCAAAGCTGCGGGTGTGATTCACGGTGATTTCGAAAAAGGCTTTATCCGCGCTGAAACCATCGCCTATGACGATTTCGTCGGTCTGGGTGGCGAAGGCCCCGCCAAAGAGGCCGGCAAGATGCGCGCCGAAGGCAAAAGCTATACCGTCAAGGACGGTGACGTGTTGCACTTCCTTTTCAACACCTGATCCAAACCGGCGGGCCCGTCACAAACGGCCCGCCGGTTCCCTGCGAAACGATGCTGGCACCGCCCCTGACGCACCATCTGCGCAGATCGGCGACCCCGAGGGCGCTCACGTGGGCGCATCGCCCTGCGCGCACCCACAAGCAGCGATAGCCCCCGCATCCGGCTATAACGACATTCATCCTATTTTCTCAGATTACCGCTTGTGCCCCATGGGTTTTCTTGGATATACGCGTCGACGGAGACGTGGCCGAGTGGTCGAAGGCGCTCCCCTGCTAAGGGAGTAGGCCCGGAAGGGTCTCGAGGGTTCGAATCCCTTCGTCTCCGCCATCATACCTTTTTGTTGGATTTGAATGGGCCGCTTCAAGCGGCCTTTTTCTTGTTTTTTCATCGGCTTGATGTCGCCTTACTGTCGCCTCGAGTTCCTTTCGGTGGTGTCTGCATTCTTTCCTTGAGTGGTATGGAATGTCGCCTCTAATATTTGGCCTTATCCAGCAAATTGGCCAAGAAGCTGGTTGAGAGCTTCGGCGGTAGGCGGCATGGCGATAGTGGGCTCTATCTGGGGGGTGGCCCCTCAGGTGCGCGACGCTGGATCGTGCGTGTGGTCGTCAACGGTTGGAAGAATAAGAAAGGCGCACTCCTGCGTATGGGCTTTGGCCTTGGCAGCGCGGATATCGTCACGATCAACCAAGAGCGTGAGCGGGTGCAGGATAATCGGTAGCATTAAACAGACACCCAGCATTTAAACACAAGGCGGTGGATTGCAGAACTTTGGTTCGCATCGCGCAAGGGGCTGCACTGCGGGACAAGAGCCCGCTTGCGCAAGGTGGCATTTCGGCCGGTCTCACAGGGGGGTGAAATGTAACTTATATTACATCACGTAATATAAGTTACATAAGAATCGGTCAGAAGGATTTTACGCCACAACGCTTTGACGTTTGGTGCCGCCCTTTGTTCAGACAAATCTAGCAGGATCCAATGACCCAACATGCCCCCCAAGCGCAGTCCAAGCTGCGGTATTCGCAAAATTCCCTGAGACTTGCCCTGCTAAGCGGGGTCGCAATCGCCAGCTTATTCACCACGCCAGTTGTGGCCGATTCCAATGGCGCGCTGCGCGTCCTCACCTTCAATACATGGGCCGACCAATTCAGGAACAACCTCGATGATATTGCTCCGCTTTTCGTCAATGGCGGCTACGACGTGATCGCTTTTCAGGAATTGTGGAGCGAGGCCTATTTGACCGGATTGCAACAACGTCTGCGCGATGCAGGACTTGGAGAGTATACCTATGTAAAAAAGGGGGATACTGGAATTCTCAGCCGCCTGGAGGGCGTCACCGGGACCAATTCTATGGGCGATTCAATCGCCTATCAGATAACTGACGGTAGCAATGCGATCCCCGAAACCGTCTTTGGGTCTGTTCACCTCGATTATCGTGATACCTCTGTGCGACGCTTGACCGAAGTAGAGGGCCTCGCTGAATGGGCGAAGTCGACCAATCGCTCAGTTGTGCTCGTGGGCGACTATAACGCGGCGGACACCTCGGAGCGTGGGCTCAATCGGGCGAGCCAACAGAAGCTTATCCTCCAGAACTACTTGCGTTCGGGCAACAGTTTCTACGGCACTTTGCTTGAGCAGTACGCCGTTGATCAGGCGGCGATGACACAGTTCATCTCCGAGCACAGCGGGCAGAACCTCGCGCTTGCCGACATTCCCGATACGCTCTTCGCAGACGAGATGTATCCGATCCAAGACAACTTGCCTGTCACGATGAATAAGATGAAGCACGACTTCATCCTTCTTGAGACAGAAGCGCAGCGCGAGCCGTTCGCCCCTCACATTTTGGCCGATGGCAGCACGACCTGGACCTCGGTTGAAGAGGATCATACCAACGTTTGGCCGAGCTGGGATCGCGGAGCGATTGATCATTTCATGGTGTCTCGCCCCTTTGGCAAATGGTGGGCAATCGTTAATCAGGAAGATGATCCATATACAGGCGTCTTGGACCAGACTGACGTAACTGCCGACGGCAAGGCCTATTCGGATCACGAGCTCGTTGCCCATGATCTTGCTTGGATTGGCCCCAAACTGGAATACGAGCTGGACGAAAACGATGACGAAGTAACCCGTCTCGTGTGGAGCGAGGACGCCGCTGTCTTCGACGAGAGCGAAGGAGAATTCTACCTGACGCGCAACAACATGCGTAAAGATGTTTATCTGGGTCAGGTTTCTGATGCTGACGGAAATCCAATCCTCGATTGGCTTAGCGAAAGTGAAAAGAAGACTTTGTTGGACTGTGGAACAGCGGATGCCCGTCTTGCCCAAGCTGTCAGCGACTATTGCATCGACGACCACAGCTTTATCTCCGAAACACTTGTCAAAGATGGCGGGACGGTGCGCGTTGACGAGGATGCAGCACTTGGCACCTCGGCTGCGACATTGCGCCTCGACAACGGCGGCCTCGCAGTCACCGGCACGCAAATGGCGACATTGGATCGTGAGGTCAGCCTAGAGGGTACGGAGGGCGGCTGGCTCGACATCCGGGGCACCGGTACGACGGTCGCCGCGCTCAAGGAGATTTCGGGCACTGGCGCGCTTGAAAAGCGCGGGGACGGCACGCTCACATTGGAGGCCAATAACAGCTACACTGGGGCAACTCTTGTGTCGGATGGCCTTTTGGTCGTCAACGGGTCGATCGCCCAATCTTCGGGCGTTAGCCTCATGTATGGCGCGACGATCGGTGGTCGTGGTACGGTCAGCTCACTGAAAGTAGGCAGCGGCGCAATTTTGGCCGCAGGCAACAGTATCGGCACGTTAAATATTGACGGCGATTTGACCATAGATGCTGGCGCACTCTTCGAAGTCGAAGTGAATGCTCAGGGTGGTTCCGACGTCGTCACGGCGACAGGAGATATCACAATCGGTGGCGGAACAGCGGTGGCGCTTGCCGCAGCTGGCGACTACGCCCCACACACTGACTATGTCATATTACAGTCTGGTGGCGCTGTATCAGGTCAATTTGACAGTGTGACGTCCTCGCTTGCGTTTCTCGACGCAGCCTTGAGCTATGGGGTGCAAGATGTCTCGTTGAGCCTTGAGCGTAATGACACAGCCTTTGATCAGGTCGCGACAACGGCAAATCGGGGGGCCACGGCGGCTGGCGTTGAAAGCCTCGGCTTCGGCAACGCCCTCTTTGATAAGGCCGTGATGCTTGATGCGGCGGCTGCGGACCAAGCCTTCGACGCTCTTTCGGGTGAAATCTACGCCGCCAGCATGACGGCCCTCGCAGATCAGGGCAACGACTTGCGCTCCGCTGCATTGTCGCAACTGCGCGGTTATAAGGGCGGTGACGCGACTTCATTCTGGATGCAAAGCTATGGTGGCCAAGCCAGTATCGACGGCGAAGAAACGCGTGACCTAAACCATTCCTCCTTTGGGACACTTGTTGGGATCAACGGGGCACTTGGCAGCGAATGGGTCTATGGCGCGATGCTTGGCTTTGGCAAAGGGTCCGCCAGTTTAGATGGCGCACGCGATACATCGGAAAGCGACTTCACCAACCTTGGCTTTGTTGCCGGGCGCGATTTCGGCGCGGCCCGTATCACAGCTGGGGCGACGTGGACCCACAGCGAAATTGACAGCACGCGTGGCGTCTTTTTTGCAGACTTTTCTGATACTCTGACATCAAGCTACGGCGCGGACACAACGCAAATCTTTGCCGAGGCGTCTTATGACTTCGCGGTTGGGACCTCGGTCCTTCAACCCTATGGTAGCATCGCCCACGTTGCCGTTAATACCGACGCGGCTTCGGAAAACGGCAATGATGCTGCGCTGAACGTTCAAGGCAATAAATTTGATGCGACGGTGGGCGAATTGGGCCTGCGGGGGCAGATGCACCTCTCCGAAGGTGCGACCCCCATCCGCCTTTCGGGCGGTGCAGCGTGGCGGCATGTCTTTGATGCGAATGCGCCACAAGCAGGCATGGCGTTCTCGGGCGGCGATGCGTTCACTGTCAGCGGCACCAATGTTGCCAAAGACGTATTCAAAGTGAACCTTTCAGTCGGTATCGACCTGACGCAGAGCACGGCGCTGACGGTTGGCTACACGGGTGAATTTGGTGATGCGGGGCGTAGCGGTAACCTTGCAGCCAGTCTGCAAGTGAAATTCTGATCTATCACAAAGCAATATAAAGAGGCCGCGACAGAAGACTGTCGCGGCCTCTTGATTGAAAATGAACGGTCTGCAGGCGATAAAACCTGAAGACAAGGTTGAGATGGGTGCCCACTGACATGGACGGTGAAGACAAAAAGAGCCACAGACAGCGCCTGTTATTGAAACAACTTGAGGCTCAGCGCTACATATCACTGGACGAGGTGGCGAGCCGGTTTGCCGTGACCCAGCAAACCGCACGCCGCGACATCATGGAACTGGAGAGCCGTGGCAAACTGCGGCGTCTACACGGTGGCGCGATGATTTCGAATTCCGTTGAACCAAGCGAGTTACGTAATCGGCGCATCCGCAACGCACAGGCCAAGGAGCAGATTGGCACATGTGTGGCGGACCTTGTCGAGGACGGCGCGTCGCTCTTTCTTGACACGGGTACCACCTGCGAGGCCGTTGCGCGTGCTCTTGTACGACGTCGCAACCTGCGCGTGGTCAGCTATAGCTTGCGTATCGCCGCCTACCTCAGTGAAGTGACTGATTTCACCATCGCCGTCCCGGGGGGCTTTGTGCGTCAAGTAGATGGCGGCATTTTCCAAGAGCAGTCGCAGTCATTCATCACGGGTTTCAAGTTCGACTTGGCAATCCTGTCAGTCACCGGCGTCGACGACGACGGTGATCTTGGCGACGATGATCAGGCCGAGGTAGAGACGGTGCGCTCAGCCATGAGACGATCGCAAAAAGTCTTGCTTGCCGTGGACAGCAGCAAGTTCGGGCATCGCGGTTTGGTGAATCTCGGCTCACTGTCGGACGTCGATTTTCTGGTATCTGACGCACCATCCTCCCGCGCCATCGCAGCGGCAGTCGCCAGAGGCCGCTTGACGTTTCATCAAGTGGGGTGAGCTTGGTCCGCGGGTCAGGGCAATCCGCACCGCATCTTGCCGCAATTCGCCCGTCCGTTTCAGTCCCATAGTCAGTCTCCTTTGGTGCCGTTGCTATCAAAGGAGCGGTATCGAACCGCGGCAGGTACAGGTACCTGTTTCTTGGCCTCGGTTCGCAGGGGGCCGTTCAATTCGCCGATATTGAGCACCAAAATCTGACAGCTTCAGTGAATTCAGCCGCATAAAAGTCGGACGCTTCGGGGCCTAACGGATCGCCTTCAAAACGCCCATGGCGCTTGGCGCATTCGAAAAAGCCGGGGGCCGGTATGCCGCCTCTTGCCTTGCTGATCACAAGTGCTGAGATCAATGGATGACCGGCGGCAACATCTTCTGCTATCAGGCATTCGAGGGCCACAGTAAGCTGGTGGATGGTATTTGGCGGCGAAAGCCCAAGGGTCTTTGCCAGTGCCTGATACGTGACGGGACGCGCGTCCTGTGCCATCTTACAAAGGTGATCCCTTATACGTTGTGGTAACATCATCAGGGCCTTTCACGGGGCGTGATTTCTGAGGCAACTGTCTATGGGCGCCGCCTGTCTCAGTCCTACGTCGCATTGATCTGCTGTGCAAACATCGCGCATGTCCGGCCAGACCCTTCCTTGCCAAGGCCGCGTTCTGAATGAATGTCCCCAATCGGCGGCCCTAGCGGTTAAACGGCAGTCATCAAACGTAGCGCGTCGTAGATCGCCGCGTGGGTGTTGCGGGCAGAGACGGCGTCCCCGATACGGAAAAGCTGGAACGTGCCTTGCGTGTTGCGGACCGTTGTCTGCGGTTGGATGGCCAAAAAGGCCGCTTGATCGATCGCACCGCCGTTCGACGAGGACGGCCGCAGGTCGTGGTAAAGCGCATCAAGCGGCATTGTGCCATAGTTTACGACAATCTGGTCGTAGTCTGCTTGCGCCAGCTTGTCGGAATAATCGGTCCCGATGATCGCGCGCAGCCGGTTGCCGTCTTTGAGAACCCCGCGCAGCCGTTTGGTGACGGTGAAAGTCACCTCATCACGTTGCAGATTGCGCATGTAGGGCACAAGGTTCATCGCCATGACTTCGGGTGCAAAGGTGCGGTCTGGGGTCATGATTTCGACGGTGCAGCCCGCGTCGACGGCCATCTCGGCGGCTTGCAGCCCGCTGTGGTCGCCCGCTTCGTCGTAGATTAACAGGGATCCAGCCGGTTTTACATCACCCGATAATATATCCCAGGCTGATACGACGTGATCTGGCGTGTCCCCTTCATAGAGGGTGGTGTTGGCCATGCCGCCGGTGGCAATGATCACGACGTCAGGGCTTTCGGCCAGCACGTCCGCTGCCTCGGCATATAGATTATAGCGCAGGTCAACGCCGCCAGCTTCGCATTGTGCAACGCGCCAGTCGACGATCTGCATCATCTCGGCCCGTCGCTTTGTGCGCGCCGTCAAAAGGAGCTGCCCGCCGGCGCGGTTGGCGGCCTCGAGCACAACAACCTCATGCCCGCGCGCGCTGGCGACGCGTGCGGCTTCCAACCCCGCGGGGCCCGCACCGACGATAACGATCTTGCGACGGTCGGCAGCGGGTTTGATGATGTGGGGCAGGGAAAGCTCCCGGCCTGTCGCGGGGTTGTGGATGCACAGGGCTTCGCCCCCCTGATAGATACGGTCAAGGCAGTAATTCGCCCCGACGCAAGGGCGGATATCATGTTCACGGCCCTCCTCGATCTTGCGCACAATATGGGGGTCGGCCATATGCGCGCGGGTCATGCCCACCATGTCCAGCAAGCCCGAGGCGATGGCGTGCCGCGCGGTCGCGACATCCTGGATCTTGGCGGCATGGAAGGTCGGCATGCCCGTCGCGCGCCGGACCTCTCCGGCGAAATCCAGATGCGGCGCCGAGGGCATGCCCTGGATCGGGATGACATCCGTCATCGCCGGATCGGTATGGATACGGCCCCGAATGACATTCAGAAAATCGACCTGCCCTGTATCACGCAGCAGTTTTGAAATTTCGATCCCTTCTTCGGCGGTGATGCCGCCCGCCTGAACTTCGTCGGCAGTATAGCGGATGCCAACTATAAATTCCGGCCCGACACGTTTGCGCACGGCGTCCAGCACATCGGTCGTAAAGCGAAGCCGGTTTTCCAGCGTATCCGCGCCGTAGGGACCGCTAAGCTTGTTCGACAGTGGAGACCAGAACTGGTCCATCAGATGGCCGTAGGCCTGAATTTCGATCCCGTCCATGCCACCGGCCTGCATCCGTTCGGCGGCGGTTGCATAGTCTTCGATCACGCGCTCGATATCCCAATCCTCCATCATCTTGGGAAAAGCGCGGTGTGCGGGTTCACGGTCCGGGCCTGCCGAAATCGAGGGCAGCCAATCCCCTTTGTTCCAGTTGGTGCGGCGTCCCAGATGCGTCAGCTGGATCATCGCCGCGCAGCCGTGTTCGTGCAGGGCATCGGTCAGTTCGCGGATCCAAGGCACGACCTCGTCGCGATAGGCGAGGATATTGTTGAAAACCGGCGGGCTGTCGCGACTGACGGCAGCGGAGCCAGCGGTCATTGCCAGCGCCACCCCGCCCTTCGCCCGTTCCTCGTGATAGAGGCGATATCGGGCCTTTGGCATGCCGTCCTCGGGGTAGGCCGGTTCGTGGCTTGTGGTCATCACCCGGTTTTTCAGCGTCAGATGCTTGAGCGTATAAGGCTGAAGCAGCGGGTCGGTGGTGACGTGGTCTTTCATGGCGGGGACTTTCTTTAGCAATCGAGGATGATGTCGGTCAGCGGGCGGCTGACACAGGGAAGGATGAAACCGCGGTCGATCTCGCGCTGGCGGATGCCGCCTTCGTGGGCCATGACGACCTCGCCCGCGTGTTTGAACGTTTTGCAGGTGCCGCACATGCCGCGTGCGCAAGAAGACGGCAGTGGCAGCCCTGCCTGCTTGAGTGCAGCAAGGATCGTGGTGGTTTCAGCACATTCGAACGCGTGGCCCGTCCGCGCAAAGGTCACGGTCCGGCGCGGCGTATCACCCCCGCCAAGAGCCTCGGGTGGGGGGGCGGAGAAATCAAAGCTTTCCTCGCCGTAGCGGTCATCGGGGACGCCTGCGGCCTGTGCGGCGGCGCGCACCATCTCCATGAAAGGCTGGGGCCCGCAACATAGCACTGTGCGCGTTGCGAGGTCCGGCATGACACGGGTCAGAAAATCGGCATCAGGACGCATGCCGCCGGGGCCGCGGGTGATCGTGGGGAGATGCACCAACCGGGGCAGCCGGCGCGCGAGACCGTCAAGCTCGGCCAGCGCCACAAGGTCCTGCGGCGTCGACACGACCTGCAACAGCACGACATCCAGATCCAACCCCCGGTCAGCGGCGGTGCGCAGGATGGACAGCATCGGTGTGATACCACTGCCAGCCGCCATCAGCGCATAGGCCGACCCGTGCCAAGTGGCCGGACCAAAGCGGCCAGACGGGCCGAGGGCTTCTATCTCTGCGCCCGGCACCAGCATCTCGTGAAGCCTGCGCGCACCCGGTCCTGCCTGTCGCTTGATCGTGATCTCTATCCCGCCGTCGCGCGCGGCAGACGAGGCGATGGTATAGCACCGCTCTATTCGACCCTCTGGCGTATCAATGCGAAACGTCATGAACTGACCGGAGGCGTGTTCGATCCGGCTGCCGTCCTGCGGCGTCAGAAAGAAACTGCGCATGTCCGCTGTTTCGTCCCAGACCGCGCGGCACACCAGCGTGCCCCAGCGGTCAGGGGCGAACCGCCGCCGCCGCCGTGCACCCCAATCTGCGAGATCTACCTCGGTCATGTTTCGTACCCGCTTGCCCGCATACGGGCGACGTACCAGCCCGCGAATTCGTCTAGCGCACGCTCGGTGTAGGGCGAATAGGGCCCGGGCCGATACCCGGGCGAGCATGCACCCCGATGGGCCAGCCCGACCAGATGCGCGTCTTCGGCATTCGTTGTTTTCCAGACCGCGGTAAGCGTTTCAAGGTCGTAGTCCTCGCCCTCGACTGCGTCTGCATGGACCAGCCACTTTGTGCGCACCAATGTCCTGTCTGGCCCGAGCGGGAAGGCGGTGAAGATTACGGCATGATCAGACATCACGTGGTTCCAGGAGTTGATCCCCCACAGATGTACATCGCCCATCCACGGCCTGTGCGCCTGGCCCAAAGGTATCTGCACGGCGGCGCGGGTGTCCGGTGTCTGGCTTTCGCCAAGCCCTGCGATAATCAAGCGCTGCGTGCGGAAGTTGGTGGGCCAGCCGACGGTATGCTCTACCGCCTCGAAGGGCATATCCTCGTCGCGCCAGTATTTTTCATAGCTGGCATAGGCGTCCAGAAGCGCATTCGCCTCGGCCTTTTCGGTATCGGTCAGCCCCTCCGGGTCATAGCCGAAATCCGCGGCGTGGAAGGACAGGCTGAGCTGGGGATGGTTCGACGCGCAATGGTAGCACTCGCGGTTGTTCTCCATCGTCAGCTTCCAGTTCCCTTCCTCGATGAGGTCCTGTTCAAAGGCGACCTTGGCGTTGCGAAGATCATAGGCTGCCAGACGCGGTTCAACCACCGCCGCCAACTGCGCGATATCTTCGGGGGGATCATCCGAAAGACAGGCATATAAAAGCCCCCCTATATCGCGCAGAGCGACGGGCTTGAGGTGATGGAGGGACCGGTCGAAATCGATGCCCATATGCGGTGCCCGCGCCAGCGCCCCGTCAAGATCGTAGGTCCATTGGTGATAAGGGCAGACGAGCTTGCCAACCACCGACCGGCCCGGTGGCACCAGACGCGCACCGCGATGCGCGCACACGTTGTGAAAGGCGCGCAGCATGTCGTCGTCATCGCGCAGGAGCACGATCGATACAGGCCCGATATCGACGGCCATGACATCGCCCGCTTCGGGCACATCGCAGGTCACGCCCACGGCAATCCAGTGCCGCCCGAATATCGCGTCGCAATCCGCCTGCCAAGCCGCTGCCGACGTATAAAGAGCCGCGGGAAGGCTATGGCCCGCACGGCGTGAAGCGAGCAGGGCAGCGATGTCTTGCGTGCGGGGGGAACCATGATCCAGCATTATGCCTCCTCGGCGTCAGGCGCGCCGCGTTGCGGGGTGTCGTGTATGCTATGCTGCGCTTGACAGGGGAAACCGACAACCGCACAAATGAACGTCAATCCATACGGTCAAGTTATGAATCGCATGTCGTTTTCCGGAGAGTGCAATGCCCCATCCCATCCGACGCAGTGTGCCTTCCCTAACCGCGCTTGTGGCATTCGAAGCGGCAGGTCGACGCGAAAGCTTTACGCAGGCGGCGGCAGAGCTTGGCGTGAGCCAGGCCGCCGTCAGCCGCCAGATCGCAGCGCTCGAGACGGATCTTGGCCTCGCGCTGTTCGAGCGCGCGAACCGTCGCGTCCGCCTGACCGTCGGTGGCAAATCGCTTCATGATGCGGTGAAAGGCGGGTTCGACGGGATCGCCGATGCCATTACCGAACTGCGCACGACCCACATCGATTTGACCGTCAGCGTGTCCGTCGCGTTTGCGCATTTCCGCCTTTTACCGATCTTGTCCTCCTTCCGTGCAACCGCGCCGCAGATCGGTGTACGGGTCATTTCAGAGGATGATTGGCGCGCCCCGCTTGATCGGACGATCGACATGGCCATCCGGTATGGTAGGCCCCCGTTTGACGGCATGTCGATCGTCGGATCGCTGCGAGAAACGGTCGTGCCGGTGTGCGCCCCCGAGATCGCGGCACGGCTTGCGGGGGTCTCGATTGACGAGCTGATGCACCAGAGGGATGTGGCGCTGATCGAAAGCGACGCGCCGGAGCCAAGCTGGCTCAACTGGTCGCAATGGTTGTCGCGGATCGGAGTGACCAAGCCCTCTGTCAAAGCAGGGTTGAACTTTACCAGCTATTCGGACGCGGCCTATGCGGCCATGGCAGGACAGGGCGTTCTTCTTGGCTGGACCGGCCTTCTGGACCGCCCCCTTGCGGATGGCCGTCTGGTTGAACTGGAGCTGCCCCGCCTTAGACCGGAAGAACGCCACTATGCTCTCGTGCCTGAACGGGGCCGACCCTCTGTTTCTGTGGACGCCTTTGTGCGCTGGTTCAGTGAGGACGCGTTTCAATAGACGTTAGCCATCGATACCGCCCTTTCGCTTTGACCGGTAAGGCGGGCTCGACCGTTGGAGTAATGCGGGTGCCGCCACGGCTCGGGGGCTACGGCGTAATAACGTCTGCGACAGCGTCTGCGAGGGTTTGGACGATGATATCTATCTCTTGCGGGGATGAGGTATAGGCGGGCGCGAGGAGCACGTGGTCCCCGTTTGTGCCATCGGCGCAGCCTTGCGAGGGGTAGACCATCATGCCACGTGCCTGTGCGGCGGCACCAATGCGGGGGGCGATGGCGTCAGCGGCGCGGAAGGGGGCTTTGTCGGCGCGGTTGGCGACGAGTTCGATGCTCCAGAACAGGCCGCGACCTCGGATGTCGCCCACGTGAGGGTGATCTTTGAAACGGGCGGTGAGCGCGGCGTGCAGTTGCGCCCCCAGCTCGCGGACACGGGCGAGCAGATCATCATTTTCAATGACCCTCTGCACAGCCAACGCGCCGGCGGTGGCGATGGCATGGGACATATAGGTGTGCCCGTTCCACAGCTTACCGCTGCCCTGTTCGATGACCGACGTCACCTTTTGCGCGGCCATGACGGCGGCGATGGGCTGATAACCTGCCCCCAATCCCTTGGCGGTGGTGGTGATGTCGGCGGCAATGCCTTCTTGCTCTAGTGCAAACAGCGTGCCAGTGCGCCCCATGCCGCACATCACTTCGTCCGCGATGTAAAGCACACCATGCGCGTCGCATATCTCGCGGATGCGTTTGAAATATCCGGAAGGGGCGGGCTGGGAACCGAGCGAGGCCCCGACGATAGGCTCTGCCACAAAGGCCATCACGGTTTCAGGCCCTAGGGCGCGGATCTCGGCGTCCAGCAGGTTGGCCATGCGCAGGGCGAAATCGCCCTCGGATTCGCCCTCGTTCCGCATGCGGTAGTCATAGGCCGCATCGATATGGCTGACGTCGATCAATAGGGGCGCGAACGGGGCGCGGCGTCCGGCGTGCCCCCCTGTGGCCAGCGCGGCCAGCGTGTTCCCGTGATAGCTGGGCTTGCGCGCGATAACCTTGCTGCGCGCGGTGTCGCCGCGTTCCACGTGGTACTGGCGGGCAAGCTTAAGCGCGGCCTCCATCGCTTCGGACCCGCTGCCCAGAAACATCACGCGGCCCTGACCGGTGCCCTCGGGGGCGCGGTCGATCAGAAATTTGGCGAGGTCTTCGGCAGGTTGGTTGGTAAAGGCCCCTGTATGGGCAAAGGCAAGCGTGTCGACCTGCGCCTTGATGGCGGCCCGAACGGTGGGGTGATCATGGCCAAGGCAGGACACCGCAGCCCCGCCACAGGCGTCCAGATACCGCTTGCCGGTGTCATCGATCAGATAATTGCCTTGGGCGGAAACGATACGGGGCAGATCGGCGTTAAGATCACGGTGGAACAGGTTGCTCATGGGGGGGCCAATGGTTGGAGAGAACTGCAAATTGCTTAGGCCGCATTCTCACCATGCTCAAGATTTTCTTGGGACGAGGGCACGGCCAGCCCCGCGACAGCAGGTCTTGTGCTTGTACCACATTGCTTTCTGCCGTGACGGTTTAAATAGTCAGTCAGCCCGACATATCGCGAGGGCTGCCTTTTGAGAGATGGAAAACCAATGAAAAGCGCCAAGAACATTGCGATCATCGGCGCGGGGCCGATGGCGATCTATACGGTCAAGGAATTGATCAAGAGCGAAACGCCGCTGTGCCTGTCGATCTACGACAAAGAGCAAGAGATGGGCTGCGGGATGCCGTATCGGTCGGGCATGAACGCGGATTACATGTATTGTAACGCGTTCAGCCGCGAGATCCCCCCGATCACCCGCGGTCTGGTCACATGGTTGCATGAACAGGACGACGACGCCCTGCGCGGCTTGGGGCTGACGCGGGACGAGATTGACGCGCGCGACTTTTACCCACGGGTGTTGCTGGGTGCGTTCTTTAGTGATGCGTTTCTTGATCTGTGCGAGGCGGGGCGCACGGCGGGGCATGACATACGGCTTTATCCACGTCACGAGGTGACAGATATCGAACCGCTGGCAACGGGCGCGCGTCTGCACTTCACAGCCGCCGGCGACAGTCAGACAGCAAAGTTTGACGAGGTGGTCATCGCGACAGGCCATGACTGGCCCGCGTCTCCGCATATTGGCGAGGCTGATCTTGTGTCGCCTTGGCCCTATACCAACATCACCGCACTTCCCGCCGGAGAGATTGGCATCCTCGGGTCGTCCTTGTCGGCGATTGATGTGATTGTGACGCTGGGCCAAACCCACGGGACCTTCATTCATAAAGGCGACGATGTGCGCTGGTTCCCCAAAACCGATAGCAACGTGCCGCTGATCACGATGGTATCGCATAAAGGCATCATGCCAGAGCCGGACTTCTTCTACCCCTATCCCTACGCGCCGCTGCGCCATATCAATGCAGAGGCGGTAGCGGCAGAGATTGCCAAAGGGTCAGACGGGCTGCTGCAACGGGTGTTTGATCTGCTGATGGCAGAGCTGAACGCCGATGCCCCCGAGTATATCGAAACACTTGGCCCGCAGGGGCAGACGATTGATGGCTTTGCCGAAGCCTATTTCGATCACCGTGTGACGATGGGGGGGCTTCGGGCGTTGCGCGATACGTTGAACAGCGCGGTGGCTACGATGCGCAACAAGGAGACCCAGCCGCACCGATATGTCTTGCTGCGCGGGCACGAGAACTTTGACCTGATCCTTGAACATCTGACGCAGGACGACCGCGCACGGTTCTATGACAAGCTGATGCCGGTCTTTGGTGATTGCTATGCCGCGATCCCGCATATTTCGGTCAAGCGGGTGTTGGCGCTGTATGATGCGGGTGTGCTGCGGATCGTGCCAACGGGCGAGGAAGCTTCGTTCCGCAACACCCAAGACGGCGGCGTCTGCGCGCAAACGCTGGACGGCGATCTACGCTTTGACGCGATGATCGACGCACGCGGGCAGGCGGCAGCACCTTTGGGCAAGCTGCCCTTCCCGACGTTGACCAAGGGGCTGTCGGCCAAGAACAATCTGAAAATCCCGTTCCGGCTGGATGTGCCAGCGCAGGATCGCGGCGCAATCTATTGCCTCGCGATGCCGCAAATCCTGACGCAGCATCCGTTCTCCCAAGGCCTGCCGAACTGCGCCGAGCTGGCACAGGTCGCGGTGCAGGACATGTTCGACCGGATGGCGGGGGCTGCGGCTTAGGCCGCGCTGCCCGCCGGCTGGGCACGCTGCGCTTTCTTTTCGCCTAGCATCAACATGGCAGGGGTGACGATCAAGGTCAGCACCGTTGCAATCACCAACCCGCCGGCAATGGCCGAACTCAGCTCGGTCCACCACTGCGTCGAGGGCGCGCCATAAACGATCTCTCGGGTGAAGAAGTTCAGGTTCACGCCGATCACCATAGGTAACAGCCCAAGCGCGGTGGTCACAGATGTCAGCACCACGGGCCGCAAACGCTGTGCGCCTGTGCGCAGCGCTGCCTCAAGCGGGGACAGGCCCGTCTTCTTGAGGTCGTTATAGGTGTCGATCAGGACGATGTTATTGTTCACCACGATACCGGCCAGCGCAATCACCCCGATACCGCCCATCACGACGCCAAAC
This sequence comes from Sulfitobacter sp. M13, assembly GCF_053474885.1. Taxonomy (NCBI): domain Bacteria; kingdom Pseudomonadati; phylum Pseudomonadota; class Alphaproteobacteria; order Rhodobacterales; family Roseobacteraceae; genus Sulfitobacter; species Sulfitobacter sp. M13. Next base: position 929,762 of record NZ_CM130281.1, read on the forward strand.
GGGCGGCCTGTGAGGATCAGTCCGAACAGCACACCGGTCACCGAAAAGACGATCGCGCTCATCACCACAAAGGCTTGGTAGAAGCTGTTGAACTGGACCACGAGGATGACGAACATCAAGAATATCGCAGTCGCAAAGGCCCCGACGAGGAAGATCATCGAATCCTGCTGGTCCTGTGCTTCACCCGCAAAAGACGCTTCGACGCCCGACGGCAGGTCCATTCCGTCAATCGCGGCCTGTAGCGCGACCACCTGATCGTTAACCAACACATTCGGTGCCACATTCGCCTCGATCGTGATGACGCGGCGCTGGTCCACACGGGTGATGGTGCCACTGCGCGGGGCTGGCTCGAAGGTCACGAAGTTCGAGATCGGGACCAGTCCCGCAGAGGTGGGTACGCGCAGGGATTGCAGCTCTTCCAGGGTGCGTTCCTGCGACGGGAAGCGCACGTTGATATCGACCGATCCGTCTGCATCATCGGGGCGGTAATCCGCCACGGTAATGCCACGGGTCAGCAGTTGCACCGCTTGCCCCAAGGTAGAGATATCGGCCCCGAAACGCGCAGCTTCTGAGCGGTTGACGGCCAGCCGCCATTCGACGCCGGGCAGGGGGCGTGTGTCGGTGACATCGGTGAACCCGCCAATCCTGTCCATAGCCAAACGAATGCTCTCGACCGCAGCGGCCTGCGCGTCCGGGTTGCTTGACCGGACCCGCAGATTGATCGGCTTACCCGCCGACGGCCCGCTAGAGGCCGTTTGAACCTGCACATTGATCCCGGGGATAGTGGCCATATCGATACGGATATCCTCGCCAATCTCGGCGGCAGTGCGTCGGGTGTCCCACTCGGTAAACTCGATCTGGATGGTGCCGATCAGGTCAGCCGCATCCTGATTGCCCCCGCCCGAACGCGCATAGACCGATGCGATTTCATCATAGTCGAACAACCGTTCCTCGACCTGCCGCACCAGCGCGTCTTTTTCAAAGATCGAAAAGTTGTCCCGCGCACGGACTTGTACTTGGGCAAAGTCCGGCTCTACCGACGGGAAAAAGCTGATGCCGTTGCCAAATTGGCCATAGGCACCGAAACTCGCTAGCAGAAAGGTCACCGCCATGATCAGCGTTGCCCAGGGACGCAGGATCGCGAATTGCAGCACACGGACGTAGCCGCCAGTGAACCCCCCAAGCGTACGGGGGTCCCCGTTTTCGGCCGCATATAGCGCCTGTTTCGCTGCCGCCGATTGCGGGGGCTTCTTGCCGATCAATCCGCCAACCACGGGGATAAAAACCAGCGCCATGAACAGCGACGCGGTTAGGGTCAGGATCACGGTGATCGGCAGGAACTTCATGAATTCGCCAACGGTACCGGTCCAGAACAGCAGCGGGAAGAACACCGATAGCGTGGTCGCGGTGGACGCGATGATCGGCCATGCCATGCGTTCAGCGGCAAAGCGGTAGGCTGCTTTGGGTGTATCCCCTTCTTGCAGCCGCCGGTCGGCCAGTTCAGTCGTCACGATGGCACCATCCACCAGCATCCCCACCACGAGGATCAGCGAGAACAGCACCACAAGGTTCATTGTGTAGCCCATGACCAGCAGCGCGGTCACACCCGCCAGAAACGCACCGGGGATCGCAAGACCCACCAGCAGCGCAGACCGTATCCCAAGCGCCCAAACGATTACGATCATCACGAGGATGACGGCGGCGATCACATTCGCCTCCAGATCGCTGAGCATTGTTTCCACCTGCTCGCTTTCGTCCTGCATATAGTCGACTGTCACGTTTTCGGGCCAGTCGGCGCTGGCCTCTTCGATCAGCGCGCGCACGGCTGCAACCGTTTCGATAATGTTGGAACCGGACCGTTTCTTGATTTCAAGCGCCAGCGCGGGTTGGCCGTCAATGCGGGCAAAGCCGGTGGGGTCTTCGAAGGTGCGCCGGATCGTGGCCACATCGGCAAAGGTCACCACCGTATCGCCACGCACTTTGACGGGCAGGGCCATAACATCTTTGACATCCTCGATCAGACCCGGGACTTTCAGCACGATACGGCCCGCGCCGTTTTCGATGGCACCAGCGGCAATCAGGCGGTTGTTGCGGTTGATCTGACCGATCAGCTCTTCGAAGCTGATGTTATAGGTCTCGAACACGGTGGGGTCGATCAGGACTTCCAGCAGCTCGGTACGGGCCCCGCCAACATCGACTTCAAGCACGCCTTGCAGCCCTTCGATACGGTCCGAAAGGTCTTCGGACAGCGTGTTGAGCGTGCGTTCGGGCACAGGGCCGGACAGTATCACCGTCAGGATCGGGAAAAGCGCCGTGTTGATTTCGGTCACAGTGGGGTCGGTGGCGTCTTCGGGCAGGTCCGGTTGGGCGCGGTCCACGCCTTCCTTGACCTTGTCCAGCGCCGCTTCGGAATCGAAGCCCGGTTCGAATTCAAGCTGTACGCTGGCATAACCTTCGCCCGCGTTGCTGGTCATCTGCTTGAGCCCCGTGATCGCGCTGAGCTCTGTCTCTAGCGGTTCGACCAGCAGCCGTTCGGCATCCTGGGGAGAGATACCATCAAGCACGGTGGACACATAGAAAATCGGGATCGGAATCTCCGGAGAACTTTCCTTGGGGATCGACACATAGGCATAGGCCCCGACGGTGAGGATCATAAGCAGGGCCATGACCACCACCCGCGAGCGGCTGAAGGCCGCCTGGATCAGAGCGTTCATTGTTTGGCTTCCTGTGTGCTACCGGCTGGCGCTGCGCCGACGTCGCCGCCGATGATCTGGCCGTTGCCCTTGGCGGGGGTCTTTGCCTTCGACGCGGCGGTAACGGGGGGCTGCGCAGGGGTATCGTCATTCTTCGCGTCGTCGTTCTGGATTGTGGGATCAACGGTTTCGCCGTCATTCACAAACCCCTGACAGATGGTGATGATCTGGGCGGTTTCCGGCAGGCCCGAAATCCAGATGCCATCGGTTTGCGCGCGCACGATGTCGACCTCGTGGAAGGTGACCTTATTGGCCCCCTCCACCGTCTTGATCCCAAGCGTCCCGTCGGTATCCAGCGACAGGATCGCAGGCGACACGAAATGCGCGGTCAACGTGCCCGTGGGAATGCGCAGCTGCGCGCTGATGCCGGCGGGGATCGTGCCGTCGGCGTTGGGCACGTCGATATCGGCGGTGAAGGTGCGGGTTTCGGCATTGGCACTGGTGCCGACAAACGACACGGTGCCGGTGCTGGTTATGCCGGTGATAAAGGACACTTCGGCCGTTTGACCGACCTTGATATCTTGTAGCGATTGCTGCGGGATCTGGATGCGGATCGACAGGGGCGTGTTGTCCACGATGCGGCCAATGTCACTGGCGTTTTGCACAATCTCGCCCTCGTTGATGTCCAACGCCTCTAGGCGTCCGGCAAAGGGGGCGCGGATTTCGGTATTTTCAATGGCGTCCTGCGCAGAGGCAACACCTGCTTGGGCGGCGGCTAGCGTGGCTTGGGCCTGTGCGACCCGATCCACGGTGGACACGCCACGGTTCAGCAGCGCTTGGGCATTGTCGAATTCACGTTGCGCGCGGTTCAGCTCTTCTTCGGCACGGGTGAGGTCGGATTGGCGCGTGGTCGTATCAAAGCGCGCGATGACCTGTCCGGCCTCAAGATCGGCCCCTTTGGCGACCAATACCTCTTTGATCTGGCCGGAAATCTCGGCGCGGATCGCGGTGTCGCGGTCGGGCAGGGCCTGACCTTCGGCCACGAACACCTGTTCGATTTGCTGTGCCTGAGACTGGCGCACCGCAACCGAGACGGCCTTGACCGGTGTCGCGGACTTGGCGACGGGCTCTGCACTTTCGGACGGCAGGATATACCCGCTGCCCATCCACCCGATGATGGCGACCGCAAGCCCGCCTGCAACCCAGCGGGAGCGGCTAGAGCCCGCATCGCTTTCAAAGCGAAGCGTCTGGCGGTCGGTTTTAAGTGTCTCGTTCATCTATGTCGTTCCTATGCAGTGCCGACTGATGTGATCGCGGCGGGTGTCACATTCGGCGATGGGGTCATGCGGCGATGGGGGCGCAAGGGCGTGCTATGCGTGCACGATCGCCTCCAGCATCAGCCGGTAATCAGAGGGTTTAGACAGCATGATACTGCCCTGCGGCAGGCCGAGCATCCTATCCATAAGCGCAGCTTCGGCGGTCATGCGATCATTCAGACGGGTCGTGGCCTCTGCAATGTCGCCCGCCTGAGCCGTCTGCACCGCGCTTTGAAGCGCCTTGCGCCGGTCGTGCGACATGGCGATGATCGTTCCCGCGACGAGGTTTATGTCAGGCACGTCAAAGGCACCTTCATCGACCCCATGAGAAATAATGTCGTGCAATACGGGCAGGGCAATTGCATCGACCGATGCGGTGATCCGGTGCGACAGCATCTCGTTTCCGGGACGTAGCATCATATCAATAAAGAACTTGAGCTGCGCGCCTTGCTGAACTTTCCAGCGGTTCGTCTCGGCTAGAAACGCGTTGAACCTGTCCAGCGCGCCCCCTTTTGCTGCGGCCCGCACGGCCTGCGCGGTTTTCAAAGCCTCGCCGGTGAAATGCTGCACGATACCGTCAAGCAAATCTTCCTTGGCGGTGAAGTGGTGGTAAAATCCGCCCTTGGAAATGCCCGCCTGTTTTAGCACATCTGCGATGGTCACGTTGTCCCAGCCATGGGCAAAAAACAGCGATTGCGCCGCGTCCAGAATATGCGCGCGACGCTCGTTCGGTGCCATACGCTGCCGCTTGGGCACGCTGGGTTTCTGCTTTTGCTCTGTGGTGTTCATGATCAACCTTACAAACCGACGGTCGGTAGGTAGGTGCGGTGGTGCGTGCCGTCAAGTGGTATGCCACTTGCCCTTACGTTAGCGAAAGGGACCTCGATCCGTTCCCCGACGCGGTACATAGTTTTCGCGCGGCGCACTTCAGGCCGTAGCTTGCCGTGCCGCTCGTGCCACGTGAAACAGGGGCTGGCGTTTTGTCATGCGTTGATCGCTCAGCGGTCGCTGGACGCGTGGAGCACGGGGCAGCAGGCAATCAGCCGCCCCGTTTTTAAGGCCTCAGGTGGTTTTCTTGTCGTTGACGATGTTCATCGACGCCACGCCGCTTTCGCCCAGATCAACGGCGGCAAAGGGGCCGCCGTGGTGCATCTGGCCGGGGTCTTTCAGATCGACCGGTGGTGCTTGGGCAAGGATTTCTGCAGCGAACTGTTCCGCGTTGTCTTTCGGGCGGTAACCGAGGAAAGACGCTTTGGCATTGTCCACTGGGGCGCGGTCGTTGTTGGACACGCCGTAGACAACGCTAAAGCCGACCGACGGCGTATCAACGGCACGGGTGACCAGCTGGATCAGATCGTCATAGGACAGCCAAGACCCAAGGGCGCGGGTGTTGTTGACCTGTGCGCAGCTGAGGATACGCAGGCACACGGCCTCTAGCCCGCGTTTGTCCCAATACATCGACGCAAGGTTTTCGCTAAAGCATTTGGCAAGGCCGTAAAACGTATCGGGTTTGTGGGGCGCGTCGATGCCGATGAAATCGGATTTCTTGTGCATGCCCACGGCGTGGATGGACGAGGCATAGACGACCCGTTGCAACCCGTGCTGATAGGCCGCTTCCCAGACGTTGTAAGACCCGACAAAGTTCGGCCCCAGCAGTTCCTCGAACGGTTTTTCGTCAACGATTGCGCCAAAGTGGACAACCATATCAGCGCCTTCCAGCAGCGGCGCGATCTGGTCATAGACGGCGACATCAGCCTTGGCATAGCTCTCGCCTTCATAGAGTGTGCCGATATCATCGACGATGTCGGTGCTCACCAGTTCTTGGCACATCTTGGACAGGGGTTCGCGCAGATAGGACCCAAGCCGCCCTGCGGCCCCTGTCAGAACCAGTTTCTTCATCATGTTGTCTTCCTTCCACTGTCATTTTGCGCGGCTGTGCGATGGTATGGGCCGACGCAAAGGGGTGTTGCTCGGCATGGGTAAGTCATTGAGGCAGGCGGATCAAATCACCGCTTTTTCGATCAGTGACTGGTTTTGCTCGATCCGGCGGTAGGCATAGGGATTCAGGTCCAGCGTGCGGTATGCGCCATAGGCGATCCATTCAGCGATCCCGCGCCCCAACGCAGGGGCCTGCTGTAGCCCGTGACCCGAGAAGCCGTTCAGACACAGGAAATTCTCGACCACGCTGTGGGGGCCGACAATCGCGTTCTGGTCCAGTGTATTATAATCATAGTGCCCGACCCATTCATTGATGACTTTGACCTGATCGAACTGTGGGATACGGGTCGCGATGGCGGGCCAGACCTTGTCTTCCCACAGGCTGTGGTCAAAGGCGAAGTCGTCATAGGCCACGGCAGGGTCTTCGTGCGGGGGGCAACCGGCCATATAGTATTTCCCTTCGGTTCTGAAATGCACGCCCGAGGGGTCGATCGTCAGCGGCAGGTCGCGGTCCAGCGGCTTGGCGGCATCGAACACAAAGGTATAGCGTTTGCGCGGCTCGACCGGCAGGGTGATCCCGGCCATGCCCGCCGTCGCAGCCGCCCGCGGACCAGAGGCATTGACCACGGTCCCGCAGGCCACGGTCGCGCCGGATTTCAGCGTCACATGGGTGACGGATTTGCCATCGGCGGCTTTCGTCATTGCAGTCACTTCGTCGTGCAGATATTCTACCCCGTTGCGGCGGGCCATGCGTTTGAACCAGTCAAACATGGTGCCGCCGTCAAAATAGCCTTCGTCCACACGGTTGTGATTGGCGGCTAGAATGTCATCAAGCTGGTAGAAAGGATAAGCGGCGGCGACCTCGGCGGGGGTCATGTGTTGCGTGCCCGCCCCCAATGCCATTTGGATTTTCTGGTTCTGCTGCAGCGTCTTTGCGAACTCGGGCGTGTCAGCGAGGTAAAGATAGCCAAAGCTTTGCAGCGCCAGATGCGGCACCTCTGGATCATCGCCCATAAACCGGCGGAAGTTCTTGATGAATTCGGCCCCGAACTGCGACACTCGCACGTTAATTGCTGAACTGAACTGCTGCCGGATGCAGCTGTTGGTATGGCTGGTGGCCGCAAATTCATAGGTCGGGTCGCGCTCGACCACCAGAACCTTACCATCAAAACCGGCCATCTGCGTCAGCCACCATGCGACCGACGATCCAAAGATCGCGCCGCCAATGATGACAACGTCGTAGGTGTGGTGTGTCGGGTGCGGCATTGCGATGCTCCTTTCGTGACTTGCAAGCAGCCTTGGCGCGATGCGCCGCTGGCCAGCCATGGCCCGACTAAACGCGCAAGATTGCGCTGCGTCCATAGCTTGTGAACATGGGCATCCATTTCTGAGGCCTCGGGCCGGCGAACCGATTACGCATTGGCCAAACTGCTGAAGCTGGGGTACACAAAGCTGTCCGATGTTAATGCTGTGCTGGACAAATGTAGTGAGTGCCGTAGGTTTCGGCGTAACGCTGAAAACACGTTCTGGTGGAGAGATGGCCCGTGCAAATGGACCGACAAGAGATCGAAAACTTGATTGCCCGTGTCGCATTGAACGACCGCGCGGCTTTTGACCAACTGTATGATCGCGTTTCTGCGAAACTTTTTGGGGTTTGTCTGCGTGTGTTGAACAAACGCGCCGCAGCAGAGGACGCCATGCAAGACAGTTTTGTCAAAATCTGGAACAATGCCGACAAGTACAACGCCAATGGTCTTAGCCCGATGACGTGGTTGATTACGATTGCGCGGAATACGTCGATTGACCGGCTGCGCGCGCGTAAAAAAGGCCATCAGGATGTGAACACGCCCGGCTTTGAACTTGTGTCGCCCGGTCCCACGCCGGAACAATATGCCGTGGCCTCGTCCGAGGCGTCGCGCCTTTCGGGGTGTCTTGATACGCTGGAAGAAGACCGCGGCAGCGCCATTCGCGGGGCCTATCTGGACGGCGATACCTATTCGGATCTGGCCGAACGCTTTGGTGTCCCGCTGAACACGATGCGCACATGGCTGCGCCGTGGCCTGATCGCCCTGCGGGAGTGTATGAGCCAATGACCCAAACGCCTGAAATACCCGATGACGATCTGCTCGCCGCTGAAATGGTGCTGGGTCTGTCCTCTGACGATGATATGATCGCTGCCCGCCGCCGCATTGGAACCGAGCGTGATTTCGCTGACCGCGTTGTGTTCTGGCAGGAACGCATGACCGCGATGACGGACGGGATTGACCCTGTCGCACCGCCTGCGCGGATTAAGAAAAAGCTGATGGCACAGGTCTTCCCGAAACAGCGGGTGACGATCCTGCAGCGCCTGTGGCTATGGCAAGGTGTGGCGATGGCATCGCTGCTTTTCGCGGGCTACCTTGGGGTGCAACTGCTTGAGGCCAACACGCGACCTGATGGTCAGCCGATCGTTCTGGCGGCGCAGCTGGTCAGTGAGAGCAGCCCGCTTGAAATGTTGGCCGTCATCGAACCCGTCAAGCACGAGATCGCGCTGCGCCGCGTCGCGGGCGAGCCCATTCCGGGCCGCGAGTTTGAAGTTTGGGCGATTTTGCCGGATCAGGCCCCTGTATCGCTGGGTGTCTTGCCAGACAGTGAAACGACACGGATTCTTGTACCGGCAGAACTACGCAGTCGCGCCGCACAAATCACGCTTGCTATTTCGGACGAACCGATCGGCGGCTCGCCCACGGGTGCACCTACCGGCGCTGTGCTGGCCGCAGGTGCCATGTCTGAACTATGACCCGCATTTAACGGGCTAACCACTGTATGTACTCGGGTTTCGCGCGCTTCAGGGCGGGCGAAACTTCTGTTTATAAACGGTTTTCAAGAAAGTTTACTAAAAGCTGCGATTTTTTTCGTTCGCAGCGAAACTTCTTATTTCCGTCTTCCGTGTATCTCATCAACTCAGGTCGACACAGGCAACGCGCCCATGTCGCTGAGGGTCCGCGCCGTTTTTGTTTGGCGTGGTTTGGTAACAAGTTTGTTGTCGCGGAACCTTGTGTTCCGCCAACGGGTTTATCCAGTAACGGCACCTTTGTGTCAGGTAACGAGTACCGCCGGATGACTGCGCCCTGCGCAACATCCGGCGGCCCTTTCAACGGACACACAGTTTTAATCGCACAGACGCAACCTTAAGGGGGCACTATGAAACGCCGGAATTTTTTGAAATGCACAACACTGACCGTAGCGCTTTCTCCGTTTGGCGTAGGGGCCGCGGCGCAGGCGGGCACGGTGGCAGAGGGAAGGTTCGACGTCAGCCGAACGCCCGATCAATGGCGCGCACAGCTGGGCGACGATGCTTATGCGGTCCTGCGTGAGGGTGATACCGAACGCGCGTTTACCAGCCCGCTGAACGACGAGGTCCGCGCAGGTGTTTTCCACTGCAAGGGGTGTGATCAGGCGCTTTATAGCTCGAAGACCAAGTTCAAAAGTGGCACCGGCTGGCCCAGCTTCTTTGCGCCGCTGAACGATGCCGTCGAAACGATGCCCGACAAGGGGTTCTTTACAACGCGTACCGAGGTCCACTGCGATCGTTGTGGCGGGCATCTGGGGCATGTGTTTGACGACGGTCCCGCACCCACTGGCAAACGTCACTGCATCAACGGTCTGGCCATGACCTTTGCGCCCGCTGCCGCCTGATGTCGAAGGTGTCGTCGATTGTGATTTACGTGGGCCGCCTGCTTTTGGCGGCCCTTTTTGTTGCGGGGTGTGTGCAAAAGCTCGTTGATCCCGCTGCAGCGCAAGCCTTGTTGGCAGAGCGCGGTTTGCCCGTATTGCTGGTTTGGCCAGCGATGGTGTTTAACGGGGTGGCCGCACTTAGCCTCGTGTTCGGACTATGGCTTGCCCCGATGAGCTTTGCCCTGGCACTGTATTCTATGGGGACGAGCGTGTTTCACTTTATCCCTGATGATCCGTGGCAGATGTCGATCTTTGTCAAGAACTGGGCGATTGCGGGCGGGCTGCTGGTCCTTGCTGGCCACGCCGCGACAAAACCTGCAGCTTAGGTGCCGCGTGGCTTGACCCGCAGCGTCGGGTCGGCCTGCGTCGGGTCTTCGGGCCAGGGGTGACGCGGATAGCGGGCGCGCATATCCTTGCGCACATCGGCATAGGACCCCGCCCAGAACCCCGGCAAATCGGTCGTGACCTGCACCGGACGCTGCGCGGGCGACAAAAGCGTGACCTGTAAGGGCTGGCCTGCGATCATCGGGTGGCGCGTCGTGCCAAAGACCTCTTGCAGGCGCAGGGCGATCTGGGGGTGCGCGGCACTGTAATCAATCGCGATCTTGCGGCCCAACGGGGTGGTGAAATGCGCAGGGGCGGCCCGGTCGAGCGCCTGCTGGTCGTCCCAGCTTAGCCGTGCCGTCAGGGCGGGCAGCAGGTCGAACGCCTTCCAGTCGGCGGTGCTGCGCACGCCTGTCAGATGCCCCGGCAGCCAATCCTCCAATGTCTCGAGCAGATGATCCTCGCTGAAATCGGGAAAACCGTCGCCCATCAGCCGCGCCCGCGCCAAAAACAGCGCCGCAGCCTTGCCCGGCATCAGCCCCAGCTGGCGCACCCCGTCCAGCATGGCGTCTGCGATGTCTTCGGCGGGCGCGTCGGACCAAGCCCTGTCGTCCAGCACCAGCGCACCAAAGCGTTCGTGCTGCCGCGCCAACACGCGGCCCTCGCGTCGGGACCAAACGCAGACCTGATGCCATGCAATCTGGTCGGGGAACGTATCGCGCAGATCGCTGTCGGACAGGCGCGCGGCCTGACGGATGCGCGCCTCGCGCGGGTCGCCATCAAGGTCGGTCGCCACCAGCAAACGTTCCCCCGCAAGGGGATCACCATCGCGCAATATCGCGCCTTTGCCGCCGGACATCACAAACCGCGGCGCGTCCCCTTTGCGCCGCAGCGCGATTCTGTCGGGATAGGCGAGCGCTGCGAGCACCCCAAGCGTGTCGGGGCCGATGCCGGTCTGGCCGCGTGCCAGCCGTTTGGCGTCTTGTTTGATGCGGGCAAGGGCGGCGTGGTTGACCTCGGCGGGAACACGTTTGCCCGCGACCGCATCCAGACGCAGCCCCAAATCGACAGAACCGCCGCGCAAAGGGTCACGTTCCGACAGGATCGCAGCAAGGGTCGGGGCGCTGCGTCCGCCCTTGGCAACCATATGGGCCAGTCGCGGGTGCAACGGCATCTTGGCCAAAACGCGGCCATGGCCGGTGATGCGGCCCGTCGCATCCAGCGCCCCGAGCATATGCAGCACACTTTGCGCCTCGGCCAGACGGCCTTCGTGGGGCGGGGTCACAAATTTCAGATCGCTGGCCTGTGCGCCCCAGACCGCCAGTTCCAACGCAAAGGCACATAGATCGCCCGCCTCGATCTCGGCGGGGGGGTAGGCGGCAAGCGCACCTTCCTCGCCGCGTGTCCAAAGCTTGAACGCGGTCCCTTCGGATACACGCCCCGCACGGCCCGCGCGCTGCGTCGCCTCGGCGCGGGTCACGCGGTCGGTGACCAGCCGCGACATGCCCGAAGACGGATCGAACTGCGCCCGCCGTGCGCGACCCCCGTCCACCACGATTTGCACCCCTTCGATGGTCAGCGAGGTTTCCGCGATAGAGGTCGCCAGCACAATTTTGCGTCCCGTTTTGGCGGGGGCAATCGCAGCGCGCTGCGCTTTGAAATCCATCGCGCCGAAGAGCGGAGCAAGCGTGCAATCCGCGGGCAGCCGTCCGGTCAGCGCGCTCTCAACCCGCCGTATCTCGCCTTCGCCCGGCAAAAAGACCAGCGCCGAGCCGGAGGCGGTGGAGAGAGCATGCACGACCAAGTCGGCAACGGCCTGTTCAAACCGTTGCTTGCCGATGGGGCGGTCCAGCCAATTGGATGTGACCGGAAAACTGCGCCCTTGGGACGTTACAACAGGGGCGGCCATCAGCGCGGCGACGGGGCCAGCATCCAATGTGGCGGACATGGCGACGATCAACAGGTCATCGCGCAGCGCCTCGGCGACCTCCAGACACAGGGCGAGGCCCAGATCAGCATTGAGGGACCTTTCGTGGAATTCGTCAAAGATAACCGCACCGACACCGGGCAGGTCGGGGTCGTCTTGCAACATGCGGGTCAGGATGCCCTCGGTCACGACCTCGATCCGCGTGGCCTTGCTGATGGCGCTGGCACCGCGCACGCGAAAGCCCACGGTTTGCCCCGGTTCTTCGCCCAGTGTCGCTGCCATGCGTTCGGCGGCGGCACGCGCGGCAAGGCGGCGCGGTTCCAGCATCAGGATGCGGCCAGCGGTCAGCCCTGCGTCCAGCATTGCCAGTGGGACGCGGGTGGTCTTGCCCGCACCGGGGGGCGCTTGCAACACAACGCGGCCACTGCTGCGCAGCGCGTCGATCACCTGTGGCATGACGTGGTCTATGGGAAGGGTAAAAGCCATATCCGTGGTTATGGGCGAAAGCCGCGGCGGGGCCAAGGGCCGGCCTGCGGTCTGGACATTTGCGCCTGTGGGATTGAAAACATGGGGCAAGAGGCGCGAGGGGGCAGAACCTATGAACATCGATGATTTGGCCAAGGGCATTGCAGCAGGCGAACGCCGTGCGTTGGCACGGGGGATCACGCTGGTCGAATCCGGGCGTGAGGATCACCGCGCACAGGCAACGGAACTGCTCGCAGCTCTGCCAAAAGGACGCGAGGCGCTGCGGATTGGTCTTTCGGGCACGCCGGGGGTTGGGAAATCCACGTTTATCGAAAGCTTTGGGATGATGCTGATCCGGCGCGGGCTTAAGGTGGCTGTGCTGGCGATCGACCCGTCCTCTTCGCGGTCCGGCGGGTCGATATTGGGGGATAAGACGCGCATGGATTTGCTGGCGCGCGAACGTGATGCGTTTATCCGTCCGTCGCCCAGCCAGACCCATTTGGGCGGCGTTGCCCGCCGCACCCGCGAGGCGGTGACCCTGTGCGAGGCGGCTGGCTTTGACGTGGTACTGATCGAAACGGTCGGTGTCGGACAGTCCGAGACCGTGGTGGCCGAAATGTCAGATGTGTTCTTGCTGTTGCTGGCCCCCGCAGGCGGGGACGAACTGCAAGGTGTCAAGCGCGGCATCATGGAGATGGCGGATATCATCGTGATCAACAAAGCCGATGGGGACCTGAAACCCGCCGCGTCGCGCACCTGTGCCGATTATGCCGGCGCCCTGCGCTTGCTGCGCAAACGGCCGCAAGATCCCAAGGGATTTCCCAAGGCGATGATGGTCTCTGCGTTACAGGAAAACGGGCTGGACGAAGCGTGGGCAGAGGTAGAGACGCTGACAGACTGGCGGCGTGCCCAGGGGTTCTGGCAACACGCCCGTGCCACGCAGGCGCGCTATTGGTTCGAGCAGGCGGTAAAACAAGCGTTGTTGGCGCAGTTGGAAAAGCCCAAGGCCAAGGCCGCGCTGACCGAGCTGAGCGACCGTGTGGCGCAGGGGCTGGCCGACCCGACCAAAGCGGCGCAGGATTTCGTCACGCAGCTGGACCGTTAACTGCCGCCGCCCGCCTTGGGGTGGGCGCGGTTATAGACATCCATCAGACGCGCGGTATCGACGGCGGTATAGGCTTGGGTGGTGGACAGCGACGCATGGCCCAATAGCTCTTGGATCGCACGCAAATCGCCGCCCGCGTCCAGCAGATGTGTAGCAAAGCTGTGGCGCAGCGCATGGGGTGTGGCGCTGGCGGGCAGGCCAAGCTGCATCCGTGCGTCCGCCATGACCTGCGATATTGCCCGCGCTGCCAAGGGGCCGCCACGCACCGCGCGAAACAACGGCGCATCGCGTTCGCGACCGTAGGGGCAGACCTGCAAATAGGCGTCCACCGCATCGCGTGCCGCGGGCAGGACAGGCACCACCCGTTCCTTGCCCCCCTTGCCGACGATGCGCAGCACCTCTGGCAGGGGCGCGTCGGCACCCTTGAGGCCAAGCGCCTCGGATATGCGCAGCCCGCAGCCCCACAGCAGGGTCAGCACCGCCACATCCCGCGCGGCCACCCACGCATGGCGCGATTGCATTTCAACGCTGTCGATCATCGCTTGCGCCGCATCAATTGCCAGCGGACGCGGAAGCTTTTTGGGGAATTTCGGTGATCTGGTCGACAGCACGGCGGTGGGCTCGAACCCCTCACGCTCTGCCAGCCAGCGGTAGAACGCTTTGACCGCCGACAGTTTGCGGGCCATCGACCGCGGTCCGACATCGGCGCTGCGCGTCTGCGCCATCCAAGCGCGCATGTCTGTGATGGTGATCTTTGACAGCGCGCCCAGACCTTGGCTGTCGCCTTTGTGCAGGGTCATGAAAGCGAGGAAATCGATCAAATCTCCCCGATAGGCGGTGATCGTATTTTCAGCCGCGCCCTTGAGCGCGCGCTGATGGTCCAGCCAGTTTTGCAGGGCGTCCCGCGCGGCGGGGCTGATCAAAATCGCGTTTGCGCCGCTCAAGACAGCCAGCGGCGCATTGTCCGCTCGAACACACCGGCGAAGAACCCCAGCAGGTCGGTGCCTTGTTGCGGGCTGAACATATGGGGGTCTTCCGACCCGAGGATCAGCAGGCCCGGCAAACGGCCCGCACCAAAGTTCAGCTTGAGGCAGGCTTCGGACCGGATCCAGTCGGCAGATCCGCCGTAGATATGTTCGGGGCTGTGCTGGACACCGCGCAAGGTAACCTGACGCACCGTGCCGCCGCGCCCGTTTGACAGATAGTCGTCGATGAACCCCGGCTCCGCCACGTTGAGAACGTCGCCCAAGCGCTTGATCGCGGGATCGTCGTCATTCTCGGCAGATTCCAACACCAGTCGCACTGCATCGACCCGCAGGATATCGGCAACCTCGCCCCCAAGATCCTTGAGGAAGGGTTCGAAATCAACGGGGTCAAGCATGCGCAGGATCGCACGGTGAATCTGGTTGGTCCCCGCAAGGTTTTCATAGGCGGCGGCGATGACATTGCGGTGCGTATCCTCAAGCCGGTCCAGACGGGTCTCAAGGCGGTCCATGGCGATGCCGCGCAGATCGACGATGTTGCCCCCCATCGCGCGTTCATTCGCCGCGATCAGGGCCTGCATCACGTCGTTGTCGTCAAGGATGACGTCGGGCTGTGAAATAATCGCTTCCCGAAGGGAATCTTCGATTTTATGGTTACTGCTCATGCGGGTCTCTTTTTTATATTTGGCACTGACATAGCATGCGCGTCAGGCTAAATCTGCTTTTTTCTTTTGGTATATGGGTGGTATTTCGGCGTCAAACCGCCCGTTTGCGATGCAACGGCGGGGCGGAGGCAAGGCAACGTTGGCGCGGCTTTGATCCGGGGCGCATGTGGCACTGTCGCGTGACATGCGGGGTGGGGTGGGCACGCGCAGAAGTGTGGCGCGTACCCCTTTGTCTGGGCCTGATCAGGCGATCAGAGGATGTTCTGACCTGTCTTTGCCCAGTCTGCCATAAAGGTCTCAAGACCCTTGTCTGTCAGCGGGTGCGACGCCAGCTTCTTGATCACTTCTGGTGGGGCGGTCATAACGTCGGCACCGATACGCGCGGCATCCAGCACGTGGTTCACGGTGCGGATCGACGCGGCAAGGATTTCGGTCTCGAAGCCGTAGTTGTCATAAATGGTGCGGATGTCCTGGATCAGGTCCATACCGTCAAGGTTGATATCATCCAGACGCCCGATGAACGGAGAGATGAATGTAGCGCCGGCTTTGGCGGCGATCAACGCTTGGTTTGCCGAGAAGCAGAGCGTGACGTTAACCATCTTACCCTCGTCCGAAAGCACTTTACACGCTTTCAGGCCGTCCCAGGTCAGGGGCAGCTTTACGGCGATGTTTTCAGCGATCTCGGCCAGCTTGCGGCCTTCGGCGATCATGTCGTCCGCTTTGGTGGCGACAACTTCGGCAGAGACGGGGCCGTCGACCAGATCGCAGATCTCTTTTGTGACTTCCAGAATGTTGCGGCCGGATTTCAGGATCAGCGACGGGTTTGTTGTGACCCCGTCTACCATGCCCAGATCGCTCAGCTCGGCGATGGCATCGATTTCGGCGGTATCTACGAAGAATTTCATGTTACGTCCTTCAGGTTGGAATAGGCAGCAGGAATGGCTATGTCTGTCGCCTAGGGCTTTAGCGCATCATCCGACAAGCTGGAACCCTAATTCCCGTAACCCCGGCCCGGAGCACTTGGTGAAACCGCCAGAATTTTTTCATGTAAACGAGCTGGTGGCCGTAATGACCACCCAGCCACTGGGCCGTGCGCTGGATTACAAAGCGCCCGAAGGCGGCTGCCATATGGGTGCGTTCGTCGAGGTCCCGTTGGGCCCGCGCAAGGTGATCGGTGTTGTCTGGGGCGCTGGGCAGGGCGATTACGAGCTGTCCAAGATACGGTCTGTGATCCGTGTGCTCGATGCCGCCCCCATGCGCGAAGAATTGCGCAGCTTTTTGACTCGCGCTGCCGCTTATACCCTGACGCCCATGCCCGCGATGTTGCGGTTGGCGACGCGCGCGCCGGGGTTGGGTGATCCGCCGTCGATGCGCAAAATCTACCGGCGTGGAGAAGGGGAGCCCGACCGCATGACCGATGCGCGTCGTCGCGTGCTCGAGACATTGGCGGAATATGGCGACCTTTCGTTCACGCTCAAGGAACTGGCCGAGATGTCGGGGGTGACGGCCTCCGTGATCAAAGGGCTGGTGACCCAAGGCGCGGTGCTTGAACAGGACAGCCCGCGCGATCTGCCGTTTATGCGCATGGACCCCAGCCTGCCCAGCAAAGAGCTGACAGACGATCAGGCCTCGGCCTCGGTGCTGTTGGCGGCGGGTGTGGCGTCGGGGAAGTACGGCACCACGTTACTGCGCGGTGTCACCGGATCGGGAAAAACCGAAGTCTATCTGGAGGCCGTGGCCGCCGCGCTAAAGTCCGGCAGGCAGGCCTTGGTGCTGCTGCCGGAAATTGCGCTGACCGAACAGTTCTTGCACCGCGTGCAGGCGCGGTTTGGCGCGAAGCCTGCCGAGTGGCATTCGGGGGCGACAACGACAGAGCGTCGCCGGATCTGGAAGATGGTGGGGCAGGGGCAGGCTCAGGTGGTGATTGGCGCGCGATCGGCGCTGTTTTTGCCGTTTCAGAACCTTGGCTTGATCGTTGTCGATGAGGAACATGACACCTCGTACAAGCAAGAAGAGGGCGTGCTGTATAACGCCCGTGACATGGCCGTACTGCGCGCGTCGATCTGCCGGGCGCAGGTGGTGCTTGCCTCGGCTACGCCTTCGTTGGAAAGCTGGGCCAATGCAGAGGCTGGGAAATATACGCGGGTCGAGCTGACGTCACGCTTTGGTCCGGCGGTGATGCCGACGATGGGCGCGATTGATATGCGCAGCGAAGCTCTGCCTGGCGACAAATGGGTGTCGCCCAGTCTGCGCGCCGAAGTCGACAAGCGGCTTGAGCGTGGCGAGCAGGCAATGCTGTTTATCAACCGTCGCGGCTATGCGCCGGTGACCTTGTGCCGTGCCTGCGGTCATCAAATAGGCTGTGACCATTGCGATGCACGTATGGTCGAACACCGATATCTCAAACGGCTCGTTTGCCACCAATGCGGCGAAAGCAAACCCATGCCCGAGGCCTGCCCGTCGTGCGAGGTTGAAGGCAAGCTGGCCGCAGTTGGTCCGGGGGTGGAGCGGTTGGGCGAAGAGGCCGCAGCGCTTTGGCCAGAGGCGCGGGTCGCGACGCTGAGTTCGGATATGTACGGATCGGCCCGCGCGCTGAAGGCCGAGATCGCGGGGATTGCCGACGGGGCGGCGGATATCATCATCGGCACGCAGTTGGTCGCCAAGGGGCACAACTTTCCCAACCTCACGCTGGTCGGGGTGATCGACGCCGATTTAGGCCTGATGGGGTCGGATCTGCGCGCGGCAGAACGGACCTATCAGCTGATGCGGCAGGTCGCGGGGCGTGCCGGACGGGCAGAGGCCCCGGGCACCGCGCTGCTGCAGACGTTTCAACCTGACCATCCCGTGATCCGCGCTATTCTTGTGGGCGACGAAGAGGGCTTTTGGAAAGCCGAAGCCGGAGAGCGACGTCACGCGGGCGTGCCGCCCTATGGCCGGATGGCGGGGATTATCCTGAGCGGGCCGGATGTCGCCGCGCTGTTCGATGCTGGCAACCAGTTGGCAAGGCAGGACGGGCCGCTGCGTGCCGTCGGGGCGCAGGTCTATGGGCCGGCCCCCGCGCCGATCGCACGGGTGCGCGGGCGCCACCGCGTGCGGCTGCTGGTCAAAGCCGAGAAGACCGCCCCCTTGCAAGAGGCGCTGACAAAATGGGTCGCACAGTTGCGGTTGAAGAACGACGTGCGCATCGCTGTCGATATTGACCCGCAGAGCTTTTACTAGGCGCGGCTCTCTCTTGCCCGATGGGCAAGAATGCCTTCGGCGAGGATTTTTGGCCATTTGGAAGCTGCCGTTGCTACCGGCGTCCGGCCGGACTGGGTGATTTGATCTCGTCAAGGGGTGGGAACAGGGGTAAGGAAATGCCCATGACCCAATATGTGACCCTTGAAGATGCCAAGCATCAGCCGTTCTGGCGACGTCCTGTGGCGCTGCTGTTCCTCATGGCGCTGGCCATGCCGATTGCGTTCAATACGTGGTCGGCGCTGCTGAATAACTTTGTGATCGAGGTCGCGGCGTTTGACGGATCGGACATCGGGTTGCTGCATACAGTGCGCGAGATTCCGGGCTTTCTGGCGGTCGGAGTGATTGCGATCATCCTGTTTGTGCGCGAACAGGTTCTGGGGCTGGTGTCGCTGGTGCTGCTGGGGGTCGCGACGGCGCTGACCGCGTGGTTCCCGTCGATGGGCGGTATCCTGACCATCACGATGCTGAGCTCTATCGGGTTTCACTATTACGAAACGGTAAACCAGTCGTTGCAGCTACAATGGCTGAAGATCGAGGATGCGCCGCGGATGATCGGCTGGCTGATGGCGGCGGGATCGGCGGCGACGCTTGTGGCCTATCTGGCGATCATGGGGCTGTGGGAGACGTTGTCGCTGTCTTATAACATCGTCTATCTGATCGGCGGCGGCGTGACGGCGGTGATCGCGCTGGTGGCGCTGGTGGCCTATCCTCAGTTCGAGGCCCCGACACCGCAGATCAAGAAGATGGTGCTGCGCAAACGGTACTGGCTTTATTATGCGCTGCAATTCATGTCGGGCGCGCGGCGGCAGATCTTTGTCGTTTTTGCGGGTTTCATGATGGTCGAACGGTTCGGGTTCGATGTGCACGAGATCACCATGCTGTATCTCATCAACCTGATCGCCAATATGATTTTTGCCCCGCTGATGGGGCGGGCTGTGGGGTTCTTTGGGGAACGCCGCACGCTGAGCTTTGAATATATCGGGCTGATCCTGGTGTTTCTGGCTTATGGTGGTGTCTATTATCTGGGGTGGGGCGTGGTGGTGGCTGCGACGCTTTATGTGCTGGATCACATGTTCTTTGCGCTGGCGCTGGCGCTCAAGACCTATTTCCAGAAGATCGCCGACCCTGCCGATATCGCGCCTACGGCGGCGGTGGCCTTTACCATCAACCATATAGCGGCGGTGTTCCTGCCTGTGGGGCTGGGCCTGTTGTGGCTGGTGTCGCCTGCGGCGGTCTTCTTTCTCGCGGCGGGGATGGCGCTGGTGTCGCTGTTGTTATCGCTGATGATCCCGCGTCATCCCGTACCGGGAAACGAGACGATTTTTTCCAATCCGCTGCCCGCCCCGGCCGAGTAGCATTCATTGACCCTGCCTGATGTCGCGCGGCGATATCGGCGATCCTGACGGAGTTTCCCATGCCAACATTCACAGCTTTGACGACCCTCGAAGGACGCAAGCCCGCCTATGCTTTGGGCGAAGCGATGGAGCGGCTGGTGCCGGAACCTACCGGCGTCGGCGTGTTCGAGATCGAAGACGGATCGGGCCTGTGGGAGGTCGGCGGCTATTTCGAAGAGGCACCGGACGAAACCGCGCTGGCGGTTCTGGCGGCCTCCATGGGGTCGAAGGAATTCGTCGTGTCGGAACTGCCTGAAACCGATTGGGTTGCGCATGTGCGCCGCGAGCTGTCGCCGGTCGAGGCGGGGCGGTTCTTTGTCTATGGCAGCCATGACGCTGACAAGGTGCCCGAAGGGTGTGAGCCGCTGTTGATCGAGGCGGCGATGGCCTTTGGGACGGGGCACCATGGCACGACGTTGGGCTGTCTGCGTGCGTTGGACCGGCTGGCGAACGGCGGCATGGTCGGGCAGAACGTGGCGGATATCGGCTGCGGCACGGCGGTTCTGGCCATGGCGGCGGCGCGCATCTGGCCGAACCCGGTGTTGGCCAGCGATATTGACGAGGTCGCAGTTGACGTGGCCCGCGCTAACGCTGCCGCGAATAATCTGACCGACCGTCTGATCTGCGTCGAGGCGGCTGGGTTTGACCATCCTGAACTGGCATCGCGCGCGCCATTCGATCTGGTATTCGCAAATATCCTCAAGGGGCCGCTGGTCGCGCTTGCCCCCGATATGGCCGAGGCGCTGGCCCCCGAGGGCTATGCGATTCTATCTGGCATTTTAAACGAACAGGCAGACGACGTGGTCGAGGTTTATGCGCAATCCGGCATCAATCTGGTCAATCGAGAGGTGATTGGCGACTGGACCACGTTGACTGTCCAGAAAATGCCATAATCTTTGTCACTTTTCGCCACGAACAAGGTCGAAATGCAGAGAATTTGACACATTCTTGCTTTATTGTGATCCTGCGAGAGGTGGGGGCCTTTAGCAAATAGAGGCTGCCATGGTTGATGCTCGTCAACAATTTGGATCACGCGTAAAGAGTTTAGAAAGTAAGAAAGTCAGGCTCGCTCAGGGCTATTACACCACCATTCGCGCCGACGGGCTGGTGGTCGCGCATCCGGCGCGGCGCGGCCTTCGGGTGCCGACCAAGCTGCTGGTTGGGCTGGTGTTGCTTTTCGTCTGCTTCAAAGGGTTTGTTTTGGCGGCCATCGGCCCCATGACCTATGATGCGCGTCTGACGACATTGGCGCAGGGCACAATTGTCGAACAGGCGGGGGCGTGGGTTCTGCAGGCCGATCCGGTGACGCAAGCGTTGGCGCGTAAGCTGGGCCCGGTCTTTCGCGGATAGGGTCGCTGGGGGACGGTGAGCTGCACCGTCATATTTCACTGACGTAAAATAAAGGAAGCCACGCAGATCATTCAGATGTGCGTGGCTTGTGCTTTGGGTTGGCAGCCCCTTGGGCGCAATCAGTCATCGAACCTTAGCGGATAAAGTGGTTCAGTGCGACGCGTTCGATGTCACCACGGACCAGACCGATATCGTCGAGCTCACGGTCGGACAGTGCGGAAAGAGCGTTGCGTGTCACGCGGGCATCGTTCCATTTGGTCAGGTTGCCGGCAACATCGCCAAGACGCGCGAAAAAGCGATTTACAGCAGCAGCGGTGCCGTAGGTGGTTGGGGTATTATAGTAAACAGCCATGAGAGCCATCCTTGAATAAAGAAAGCCGGATTATCCGGCGGTGCGCTGTGCAATTAGGCAGAATAAAAACACTTCACAACACCTACCGGCGCATGTGTGTCTTGCGTTTGCTGCATAGCAGCATTTGGCGGTTTCGCGCCTATAGATAAGGGATTTGCGCCGATGCGAAGGTAGGTCGTTTTCGACGATCCGAGCGTCGCTAACCGCCGCAAAAACGCGGCTTCTGGTTCAATTGTGACTTTTGTGTGGCGATGTGCAAAACCCTTGGTGGATGTTCGCGTTTCGTGCTACTGCCTTGGAAAAATAAAATACGTGAGGATAATGGGCATATGATACGGGTAATCGGCATTGATCCGGGGTTGCGCAATATGGGCTGGGGCGTGATCGACGTCGCCGGAAGCCGGATTACGCATGTCGCAAATGGCATTTGCCAGTCCGAAGGGGTTGAGCTTGCCGCGCGCCTGCTGTCGCTGCACGCGCAGTTGACCCGCGTCATGGTGACTTACCGTCCCGGCTCTGCCGCGGTGGAACAGACGTTTGTGAACAAAGACGGCGCGGGGACGCTCAAGCTGGGGCAGGCGCGGGGGATCGCGATGTTGGTGCCCGCACAGGCGGGGCTGGCTGTGGGTGAATATGCGCCGAACACGGTCAAGAAAACAGTCGTTGGGGTTGGTCACGCGGATAAGGGGCAGGTGCTTCATATGGTGCGCATGCAGCTTCCAGGGGCAGAAATCGCGGGACCGGACGCGGCGGACGCACTAGCGATTGCGATCTGTCACGCGCATCATGGTGGGGCCAGTACGCTGGCGCAGGCCGTCGCAAGGGCAAGCGCATGATTGGCAAGATCACAGGACGCATCGACTACCGCGCGCCGGACCATCTGCTGATTGATGTGCGCGGTGTGGGCTATCTGGTGTATTGTTCGGACCGGACGATGGCCGCGTTGCCCGGCGTGGGCGAGGTCGTAGCCCTGTTCACCGATCTTGTGGTCCGCGAAGACCTCATGCAGCTTTTCGGCTTTCAGACCTTGGTGGAAAAAGAATGGCACCGGCTGCTGACCTCTGTTCAAGGGGTGGGGGCGAAAGCGTCCTTGGCTATTCTGGGCGCGCTTGGGCCAGACGGGGTCAGCCGTGCAATTGCGCTTGGCGACTGGAACGCGGTCAAAGTGGCCAAAGGCGTCGGCCCCAAGATCGCGCAGCGTGTGGTGCTTGATCTCAAGGACAAGGCCCCCGGCGTGATGGCAATGACCGGCACTTTGGCAGAGGCGCATGGCGAGGTAGAGGCGGCGGAGGTGATCGAACCGGCGTCACCCAAACGTCGCCCCGTCGCCCCGCCCAACCAGTCCGCCCAGTCAGAGGCGCTGTCGGCGCTTGCCAATCTGGGTTATGGGCCGGGGGATGCAGCAGGGGCGGTGGCGCAAGCCGCCGGAGAGAACCCCGAGGCCGACACCCCGCAGTTGATCCGCGCGGCGTTGAAACTGCTTGCTCCGAGAGAGTAGGATGCGCATAGGCGCGTGACCTTCGTGATGAATTTTGCTTGGATATTTGATGATCGACAGTGACCCAACTTTGCGGCCGGACCCGCTGCCCGGTGATGGTGACCGCGCCCTACGCCCGCAGATGCTGGATGAATTCGTCGGTCAGGCAGAGGCGCGGGCGAACCTCAAGGTGTTCATTCAGTCGGCCAAGCAGCGCGGCGAGGCGATGGACCACACGCTGTTCCACGGCCCACCCGGTCTGGGCAAGACGACGTTGGCGCAGATCATGTCGCGCGAGCTGGGGGTTGGTTTTCGGATGACCTCTGGGCCTGTGCTGGCCAAGGCCGGCGATCTGGCAGCGATCCTGACCAATCTCGAGGCCCGCGATGTGTTGTTTATCGATGAAATTCACCGCCTGAACCCCGCCGTGGAAGAAGTGCTTTATCCCGCGCTTGAGGATTTCGAGCTGGACCTCGTGATCGGCGAAGGGCCCGCTGCGCGGACGGTGCGCATCGAATTGCAGCCCTTTACGCTGGTTGGTGCGACAACGCGCATGGGCCTGTTGACCACGCCGCTGCGCGACCGTTTTGGCATTCCTACGCGTTTGCAGTTCTATACCGAGGACGAGTTGTTCATCATCGTGGACCGCAACGCCCGCAAGCTGGGGGCCCCTGCCGATGAGGGCGGCGCGCGCGAGATTGCCAAACGCGCCCGTGGCACGCCGCGCATCGCGGGCCGGCTGCTGCGCCGCGTTGTGGATTTCGCTGTCGTCGAGGGTGATGGTCGCGTGACCCGCGCACTGGCCGATATGGCGCTGACGCGTCTGGGAGTCGATCAGCTGGGACTGGACGGCGCGGACCGCCGCTATTTGCGCCTGATCGCGGAAAATTATCAGGGCGGACCGGTCGGGATCGAGACGATGTCGGCAGCGCTGTCTGAATCGCGCGACGCGCTGGAAGAGGTGATCGAGCCCTTTCTGCTACAGCAAGGCCTGATCCAGCGGACCCCGCGGGGCCGGATGCTGGCGCAGAAGGCCTGGACGCATCTGGGGATGGCCCCGCCCAAGCCGCGGGCGGATTTGTTTGGCTGAGGGCGGGGATGCCTTCGGCGAGGATTTAAGACCATTTGGAAGTTGAGATGACACCACAAGAGATCGAAGCGCTGTTTACCCGAAGCGACGACACCTATGCCTTTGCCCGGTGGGGCCGCCCCTTGGCGCCTGTCGTGTTTGGCGTTGATGATACGACGCTGACCGTGGTCAAAAGCGCGATAGAGGCGACATGCCAGCTGGCGGGGCATAGCATGTCCGAAACCGATCCGGAGCTCGGCAGCAATCTGATGATGTTCTTCTTTAAGGATTGGTCAGAGCTGACAGAGGTCCCCGATCTTGATCGGCTGGTCCCCGACCTTAGCCCCTTGGTCCAAAAGCTGGAGGCGGTGGGTGCCAATCAATACCGTCTGTTCCGGTTTGACGAGGCGGGGGCGATCAAGGCCTGTTTCGTTTTCCTCCGCATGGATGCTCAGCTAAGCGCGATGCCTGCGCAGGCTCTGGCGCTTGGGCAGATCGTGCAATCGTTTGTGCTGTGGTCTGATGCCGCGTTTCGTGAGGCATCGCCGCTGGCGCTGCACGAAGGGGCAACGATCCTGAAGCCCGAGATCGCAGCGCTGTTGCGCGCAGCCTATGACCCTGTGATGCCCGCTGTGGCACAGGACCCATCGCACGCATTGCGCCTGTTCGCCCGGATCGGAGCCGCACAGTGACCCACCATCTGTCCATCCGCGTTTACTATGAAGATACCGACATGGCGGGGATCGTCTATTACGCGAACTACCTGCGCTATATCGAACGGGCGCGCAGCGATTGGGTGCGCGAGATGGGCATCGACCAGCTGGCGATGAAGGCCGAAGGTGTGGTCTTTGCTGTGCGACGGGTAGAAGGCGACTATATCCAGCCCGCCGTCTTTGATGACATGCTGGATGTCGTGACGTGGCCCACGTCGATCACGCCCGCACGCATGGTCATGCAGCAAGAGGTCAAACGCGGCGATGTGGTCTTGTTTCGGGCGGTGGTCACGATCGTTTGTATCGCGGCGTCCGGTAAACCCTGTCGATTGCCAGCGAAACTTCGCTCAATCCCTGTCTAGCCGGCGGATAGCCCCCATAATCCTAGCAATAGATATTGCCTTCGGCTAAGCTTGTGCCAAATAGCGCCTTGGAAAACAGGGCCGTTGAGGCAGATGAAGCCCCTAAGGGGCGCAACGAAAAGAGCAGGACCGATGGAAGCAGAAACGCTGGCGGCGGCGAGCGAGATTGATTTCTCGCTCTTGGGCCTATTTCTCCGTGCGACAATTACCGTAAAACTCGTGATGATCATGTTGATCGCTGCGTCCTTCTGGTCGTGGTCGATCATTGTCCAGAAGATGATCCAGTATCGCCATGCCAAAGCCGAAGCCGAACGGTTCGATCAGGCGTTCTGGTCGGGCGAGCCTTTGGATGGGCTTTATGACACAATCGGCTCGAACCCCGATGGGGCCGCCGAAAAGATTTTCGCCGCCGGTATGACCGAATGGCGTCGGTCGCATCGCGAGGATGGCGGGCTGATCCCCGGTGCCACCGCGCGGATCGACCGCAGCATGGACGTGGCAATCGCCAAAGAAGCAGAGCGTCTGCAAAAAGGCTTGCCCGTGTTGGCAACCACAGGGTCCACTGCGCCGTTCATCGGTCTGTTCGGGACCGTATTCGGGATCATGAACTCCTTTATCGAGATCGCCGCACAACAAAATACCAGCCTTGTGGTCGTTGCCCCCGGTATCGCCGAGGCGTTGCTGGCCACGGGGATTGGCCTTTTGGCAGCTATTCCGGCAGTTATTTTCTACAACAAGCTGAGCGCGGATTCAGACCGCATTCTGGGCGGCTACGAAGCCTTTGCCGATGAATTTGCCACCATCCTTAGCCGCCAGCTGGATAGCTGAGCCATGGCAGGTGGGGTGATGAAAAAGCAAGGCGGGGGTGGCCGTGGCCGTCGTCGCGGTCGGGCGCAGCCGATGGCAGAGATTAACATCACGCCGTTTGTTGACGTGATGCTGGTGCTCTTGATTATCTTTATGGTCGCGGCCCCTTTGTTGACGGTCGGTGTGCCGGTTGAACTGCCCAAGACGGCGGCAACGGCCCTGCCTTCGGAGCAGGAGGAGCCTTTGACGGTGACCGTTCTGGCTGACGGGTCTGTGCAGATTCAGAAGACCGAAACCGGCCGCGATGATCTGGTGTCCAAGCTGCGTGCCATTTCGGCAGAGCGTGCCAGCGACCGCGTGTTTCTGCGGGCTGACGGGGCTGTGCCTTATGCGTCAATCATGGAAATCATGGGCGCGTTGAACGCAGGTGGCTTTAGCAACATTGGTCTGGTCACTGAAACCGGCGGGCCAAAGTTGGACGGCACAGGCGCGTCAGGCGGGTAAGTATGCACAAGGGGCATTACATCTCTGGCGCGGGTCACCTGGGGCTCATTGGCTGGCTGTTGCTAGGTAATATCTTTACCTCGCGCACCGAACCTGTGGAGATTCAGGAAGTTTCGGTCATTTCGGCCGCGCAATATGACGAGATGGTCGCTGCAGCGCAGTCTGCGCAGGCAGAGGCAGCAGCGAAGCCCGCGCCCGAACCCGAGCCTGAACCTGAACCCGAGCCCGCACCCGAGCCGGAGCCTGCGCCCGAACCAGAGCCCGTGCCGGAACCCGTCGCGCCGCCCCCCTCTGAAGAGGTGAGCGAGCAGGCACCGGAACTGCCCGAGCCGCCGGCAGATGTCGCCGTTCTCGCACCCGAAGAGGCCCCCGTCGCAGTACCGCGCCCCGTAGAACGTGTGGCCCCTGAACCCGTAGAGACGCCGGACCCCGAGGCACGCACCGATGATGTTTTGCGCGAAGCGGCGACACCGGACGCACCGGCAGAGAAAGTCGTGGAAGAGGCACAAGAAGCCACCGCTCCCGAAGAGGCGACGACCCAGATCGTGACAGAAGCCGCGGAAGCACCTAAAGCGTCGCCAAACCAATCGGCCCGCCCACCCGCACGTCGCCCGACCCCACCCGCGCCGCAGGTGGCCGAGAAACCTGTCGAGACGCCGAAGCCCGAGACGCCCAAGCCTGCGACCCCAAAACCGGAAACGCCCAAGCCCGAGGCCCCCAAGCCCAAGCCTGAGCCGACAACGGACAAAGACGCCGTGGCGGCAGCGCTCGCGGAAGCTATGGGTACACCTGATGCGCCGCCCGCGCCGTCGGCCCCGTCCGGTCCGCCTTTGTCTGCGGGTGAGAAAGAATCGCTGCGCGTGGCGGTTTCTTCGTGTTGGAACGTCGGTTCGCTTTCCTCGGAGGCATTGCGCACTACTGTTGTGGTAAGCGTCGCCATGAATCAGGATGGCACGCCACAGACCAATTCGATCAAGCTGACCAGCAGTTCAGGCGGGTCGCAGGGGGCCGCCGATCAGGCATTCGAAGCTGCACGGCGGGCAATTATCCGCTGTGGTGCGCGCGGCTACCAGCTTCCTGTAGAAAAATTCGGTCAATGGCAGAATATTGAGATGACCTTTAATCCTGAAAGGATGCGCATCAAATGATTGTACGAATTCTGAGCATATGTCTCGCGCTTATCGGCGGTGTTGCCTCGGTTGCGCAGGCGCAGGACGGACCTTTGCGGATCGAGATTACTGAAGGTGTCATCGAACCCTTGCCCTTTGCCGTGCCCAGCTTTCAGCCCGAAAGCGGTGACGCCGGGCAGATGGCTGTCGATTTGGCGCGTGTCGTGTCCGAGGACCTAGTTGGCTCCGGTCTATTCCGCGAAGTGCCGGCCAGCGCCTATATCTCGACGGTAAGCGATTTTAACGCGCCGATCCAATACGCCGACTGGAAGGCGATCAACGCGCAAGCGCTGATCACCGGTGCCGTAAGCGTGTCGGGCAATACGCTGAACGTGAAATTCCGTCTGTACGATGTGTTTTCCGGTGCCGAACTGGGATCGGGTCTGCAATTCGCGGGCACAGTCGATGGCTGGCGCCGGATGGCGCATAAGGTGGCGGACGCTGTCTATTCGCGCATCACTGGCGAGGGCGGCTATTTTGACAGCCGCGTCGTCTATGTCTCGGAAACGGGCCCCAAGGATGACCGCGCGAAACGGCTGGCTGTGATGGATTATGATGGGGCCAATGTGCGCTATCTGACCGACAGCTCGTCCATCGTGCTTGCGCCGCGGTTCTCGCCGTCGGGGGATCGTATTTTGTACACCAGCTATGAAAGTGGGTTCCCGCGGATCTATGTGTTGGACATCGGATCGGTACAGCGCCGCGTTCTGGAAAGCGCCGAAGGCACGATGAGCTTTGCGCCGCGGTTCTCTCCGTCCGGGAATACCGTCGTCTATTCGCTGACCCAAGGTGGGAACACGGATATCTTTACGATGGATATCGGCACGGGCCAATCGACCCGTCTGACCAATACGCCCGCGATCGAAACCGCACCCAGCTATTCGCCCGACGGCAGCCGGATTGTGTTCGAAAGCGATCGTTCCGGGTCGCAGCAGCTTTACGTCATGCCCGCGTCAGGCGGCGAGGCGACGCGGATCTCGTTCGGCGAGGGGCGTTATGGCACGCCGGTCTGGTCGCCGCGCGGCGATCTGGTGGCCTTTACCAAGCAGAACAAAGGCCGGTTCCACATCGGTGTGATGCGTCTGGACGGGTCCGAGGAACGTCTGCTGACCGCCTCCTTCCTGGATGAGGGCCCGACATGGGCGCCAAACGGACGGGTCATCATGTTTGCGCGCGAAACCCAAGGGGCAGGCGGAGCGTCGTCGCTGTATTCGGTCGATATCTCTGGCCGGAACCTCAAGCCTGTGCGCACCCAAGAGGGCGGCTCCGATCCGTCCTGGTCGCCGCTTCAAAAGTAAAAATGAGCCATAGTGCCTTGGTGTTTCCCAATACCAAGGCACTATGGTACCACCGTCACAACAGACACACCAAATGCTATCGTCAAAAAGGCACAGTCCATGAACCGCATTCTTACCGCAACTCTATTGATCGCAGCCCTGGCCGTTTCGGCCTGTACCAACCCTGACCGCTTTGGTGCGGACGGCATGAACAACGGGGCCGCGAACGGCGCGGGCCTCAACGGGGGTATCGTTCCTGGCAGCGTGAACGACCCGGCGTCCACCGCCTATTTCCAACAAGCCATCGGTGACCGCGTCTTGTTCTTGATCGACCAATCTACCCTGACCCCCGAAGGACAGGCGACGCTGGACGGTCAGGCCGCGTGGTTGAACACGAATACCGACTACCAGGCCGTGATCGAAGGTCACGCGGACGAGCAGGGCACACGGGAATACAACCTTGCGCTTGGCGCTCGCCGTGCCAATGCCGCACGCGAATATTTGCTCTCTCGCGGGATCGCATCCAGCCGTCTGCGCGTTGTAAGCTATGGTAAGGAGCGCCCGATCGAGATTTGTTCGAACGAGGCCTGCTATGCCAAGAACCGTCGGGCCGTGACCGTACTCGCGGGCGGTCTGACCAGCTAAGTTGTCTACGATAGGTTAGGAATTTAATATGCGGTTTGCTTTGATTGTCGCGCTTGGACTGGCCTTTGGGCCGGTGACGGCGCAAGCGCAGGACGCGCAGACTTTGGCGGATGTGCGTCAGGAACTGACAGTGCTGAACGTCGAGGTGCAAAAACTGCGCCGGGAACTATCTACTAGTGGCAGCGCAAGCGTTGCGGTTACTGGTGGATCGGTGCTTGAGCGTGTCAACGCAATGGAAAGCGAACTGCAACGCCTGACCTCAAAAACAGAAGAGCTGGAAAACCAGATCAACCGGGTGGTCACAGATGGGACCAACCGGATCGGTGATCTGGAATTCCGGCTCGTCGAACTAGAAGGCGGTGACGTCGGGAACCTTGGTCAGACCTCTACCCTTGGCGGGGGCGAGATGCCTGCGACCATGGCACCGGCCACGCCAGTACCGGCACCGGTTGATCCTTTGACCTCCAACTCTACCACAACCAACACCGCGGAACTTGCTGTCGGGGAAAAAACAGACTTTGAGCGGGCGAAGGCGGCGCTCGCTGACGGTGACTTTCGCACCGCCGCGGACCAGTTTGCGACCTTTAATCAGACCTACCCAGGCGGGCCGCTAGGCCCCGAGGCCGATCTGCGGCGCGGCGATGCCTTGGACGGATTAGGCGACACGCGCGAAGCTGCTCGGGCCTATCTTGCGAGCTTTAGCACCGATCCCAACGGCCCCGTCGCGGCAGAGGCGCTGTACCAGCTTGGCAGTTCCCTTGGGGCACTGGGCCAAACCCAAGAAGCCTGCGTCACACTTGGCGAAGTCGCGTCCCGTTTCCCAACGAGCCCCTTCGTCGCCCAAGCCCAATCCGAACGCAGCGTGCTTGCCTGCCAGTGATCTTATGACTGTCGGGTTGGCGGAAAAGATCGCCGCCAGCTTTGACCTCGCGCCGCCCGCCGCCCTTGGTGTGGCGGTGTCGGGGGGCGGCGATTCAATCGCGCTTTTGCATCTGTTGAATGATTATGCCGCCCCGCGGGGCATTCCCCTTTTTGCGGCCACCGTCGATCACCGTCTGCGCCCCGAAGCCGCCGCAGAGGCCGCGATGGTTGCCGATCAATGCCACGCGCTTGGCGTTTTCCATGAAACACTGCGGTGGTCAGATTGGGACGGCAGCGGAAACCTCCAGAACGAAGCCCGCAAAGCTCGGTACCAGCTGCTTGCTGATTGGGCGCGTGGGCATGGTATCGGGGCCGTTTGCATTGGCCACACCGCTGACGATCAGGCCGAAACATTCGTGATGCGTTTGGGGCGACGTGCAGGGGTCGACGGATTGTCGGGTATGCCTGCCGTCTTTGACCGCCACGGAATGCGGTGGCACAGGCCCTTGTTGGACGCACGTCGGGATGATCTGCGTCAGCTTCTCAGGCAGCGCGGGATCGCGTGGGCCGAAGATCCGAGCAATGAGGACGACAGTTACGCGCGGGTCCGCATCCGCAAGGCGCTTGTCGTATTAACCGATTTGGGCGTTGATTCTGTGGCACTTGCAGATGTCTCGCGTAACCTTGCGGATGCCCGTAGGGCGCTTGATGTGCAGATGTGCGCCGCTGCACGTGCCCTTGCCACAATAGAGTGCGGCGCGGTGGCAATCGACTGGCAGGGTTTGCGCGACCTCCCGACAGAGACCCGCCGCCGTCTGGTCACGCACGCCATCGCTTGGGTCAACGGGGCACCCTACGCCCCCCGCAGCAGCGCGTTGGCCGAAGTGATGGCAGCGCTTGAGGCGGCAGGGGCGGCGACGGTACAGGGCTGCGAATTGCGCCTGAAAGATGATAAACTGTGGATCTTCAGAGAGTTGCAGGCTGTGCGGGCCCTCAGTTGCCCCGCTGATGCGCTTTGGGATGGGCGTTGGCGCATGAAGCCTTGCACGGGCATGTCATCCCCTTCGGACCAGCCCATCATCCGGCCCTTGGGCGCAGATGCCTTGCGCAGCTTTGCGGATTGGCGCGATCTGGCGGTGCCGCGGGGGGTGCTATTGTCCTCTCCGGCGGTGTGGCAGGGCGCGGAACTGGTCGCTGCCCCCCTTGTCGGTCGGTCGCAAAACTGGCAAGCAGTGCTCGAACGCGGTGAAGATGCCTTTTTCGCCGCACATATGACGCATTGAACATGTGCCGATCGTGTCTATCTTACACACATCGGGCATTGTGTTTGGTGCCGTCCCCCGGATTTAGGAGACTTTCCTTTGGGTAATATGCGCAATCTCGCCTTTTGGGTTGTATTGATGCTTTTGGTTTTGGCGCTGTTCAATCTGTTCAGCGGTTCGACTGGCGGGATGCAAAGCCGCGAAATCAGCTATTCCGAATTTGTGACCGCTGTAGAAGCAGGCGACGTGCGCAACGTCACGCTGGACGGCGAACAGGTTCGTTTCCGCCGTGCCGATGGCAGTGACTATGTCACGATCCGGCCCGAAGACGCCGAAGTCACCAGCCTGCTGATGTCCAAGGACATTCCGGTGCGCGCCGAGCCCCAGCAACAGTCCGGTTTCCAGACATTCCTGATGTCGCTGCTGCCGATCCTTCTGCTGATTGGTGTATGGATCTATTTCATGAACCGCATGCAGGGCGGTGGCAAAGGTGGGGCGATGGGCTTTGGCAAGTCCAAGGCCAAGATGCTGACCGAAAAGCATGGCCGCGTGACCTTTGACGACGTTGCGGGCATCGACGAAGCAAAAGAAGAGCTGGAAGAGATCGTTGAATTCCTGCGCAACCCGCAAAAATTTAGCCGCTTGGGCGGCAAGATCCCCAAAGGTGCCTTGCTTGAGGGCCCTCCCGGTACCGGTAAAACACTGCTGGCACGCGCGATTGCGGGTGAGGCGGGTGTGCCGTTCTTCACCATCTCTGGTTCTGACTTTGTCGAGATGTTCGTCGGTGTGGGTGCCTCCCGTGTGCGCGACATGTTCGAACAGGCCAAGAAAAACGCACCGTGTATCGTATTCATCGACGAAATCGATGCCGTGGGCCGGTCCCGTGGTGCGGGCTATGGCGGTGGCAACGACGAGCGCGAACAGACACTGAACCAGCTGCTGGTTGAAATGGACGGCTTTGAGGCGAACGAAGGCGTGATCATCATCGCCGCGACCAACCGCAAAGACGTGCTGGACCCTGCCTTGCTGCGTCCGGGCCGCTTTGACCGTCAGATCACCGTGGGCAACCCCGACATCAAAGGCCGTGAAAAGATCCTTGGGGTGCACGCTCGCAAAACCCCGCTTGGCCCCGATGTGGATCTGCGCATTATCGCACGCGGCACGCCCGGCTTCTCTGGTGCGGATCTGGCGAACCTCGTGAACGAGGCCGCCCTCACCGCCGCCCGCGTGGGCCGTCGCTTTGTCGCGATGATGGATTTCGAATCTGCCAAGGACAAGATCATGATGGGGGCGGAACGCCGCTCTATGGTCCTGACGCAGGACCAGAAGGAAAAGACCGCCTACCACGAAGCCGGTCACGCCATCGTCGGGATCAAGCTGCCGAAATGTGATCCGGTCTATAAGGCCACGATCATTCCGCGTGGCGGTGCCTTGGGTATGGTGATGAGCCTGCCCGAAATGGACAAGCTGCAGATGTTCAAGGACGAAGCCGAGCAAAAAATCTCTATGACTATGGCGGGCAAAGCGGCTGAAATCTTCAAGTACGGCGCTGAGACTGTCTCCTCCGGCCCAATGGGCGATATCATGCAGGCCAGCCAACTGGCTCGCGGCATGGTGATGCGCATGGGTATGTCGGACAAGGTCGGGAACATCGACTATTCCGAAGCAGCAGCCGGTTATCAGGCCAATGGCGGCGCAGGCGGGTTCAGCGTTTCTGCGGCCACCAAGGAACTGATCGAATCCGAAGTGAAGCGGATCATCGACGAAGGTTACGACCGTGCCTTTAAAATGATCACTGACCACGAGGAAGAATTCGAACGTCTGGCCCAAGGCTTGCTGGAATACGAAACCCTTACCGGCGAAGAGATCAAACGCGTGATGAGTGGCAAACCGCCGCAAGACCCCGATGGTGAGGATACCAGTGGTTTGGATAAACCAAGCCTGACCGCGATCCCAAAGGCAAAGGGCAAAAAGACGCCTCCGCCAAGCGGGATGGAGCCTGAGCCAAGCGTCTGACGCTTTCGCGCTAAGTTAGTTTGAACGAAACGAAAGGCCCTGCACCCGCGGGGCCTTTTCTTTTGGTGCGGCTTTGCGCAGATTGCCGACAACGCATCACAAAGGACGTGCGCAATGCCCACGATGAAAGAAACGAAATTTACCGCTACGATTACGTGGCTTGGCGTGGTGCCGAAACTCGCCAAGGGTCGCCGCGCAGAACCCGTCGACGCGGCCTTTGCCAGCTATGCCGGTTTCGAAGATGACGTACACGCAGGGCTGACCCGTGCGTCCTGTGTGCGGGTGACCAACCTCTACCCCAAAGGCACCGACATCCGGAATGTGCGCCAGCTGTCGATCCTGTCGGCCGAAGAGATGGCCCTGATCGCGGCAGATATGGGGTTGGACACGCTGGACCCCGTGCACCTTGGCACGTCTATGGTGATCAAAGGCATCCCCGATTTCACCCATGTGCCGCCCAATGCGCGGTTGCAAGCGACCTCTGGTGCGACGATCACGATTGACACGGAAAACCGCCCCTGCGTGCTGCCCGGTCGCGAGATCGAAAAAGACAGCCCCGGCCACGGCCCCAAGTTCAAGTCCGCCGCTGCCCACCGACGGGGCGTGACCGCCTGGATCGAGCGCGAGGGGCTGCTGAGGGTCGGGGATACGCTGCGCCTGTTCATCCCCGATCAACCCGCCTGGCAGCACGGCTAAGCCCGTTTGCGGCGTATCATCGCGCCTTCAACGGGCAAAACCGCGGCACGCCCGCCCGTCTCGCCGCATCAAGAGCCGGATATGTCGGAATTGCGCCCTCTGCCCATGGCCCCGCAGGCATATTGAGGAAATAACAAACACAGAATGCCGACGGCGCATCAGGGAGCACATATGACATTTAAATCCGACATCCAAATCGCACGCGAAGCCAGCAAACGCCCCATCCAAGAGATCGGGCAAAAACTGGGGATCAGCAGCGATGATCTGCTGCCCTACGGCCACGACAAGGCAAAGGTATCGCAGAAGTTCATCAACTCTGTGCAGGACCGGCCCGATGGCAAGCTGATCTTGGTTACGGCGATCAACCCCACCCCCGCGGGTGAGGGCAAGACGACCACGACCGTCGGATTGGGTGACGGGCTGAACCGCATCGGCAAGAACGCTGCCGTTTGCATCCGCGAGGCGTCGCTTGGGCCGAACTTTGGCATGAAGGGCGGCGCCGCAGGGGGTGGGTATGCGCAAATCGTTCCGATGGAAGAGATGAACCTGCATTTCACGGGCGACTTCCACGCGATCACCTCGGCGCACAACCTGCTGAGCGCGATGATCGACAACCACATCTATTGGGGCAACGCGCTTGAAATCGATCTGCGCCGCGTCGTCTGGCGTCGTGTCGTCGACATGAACGACCGCGCCCTACGGCAGATCACGGCATCACTGGGCGGTGTCTCTAACGGGTTCCCGCGCGAAACGGGGTTCGACATTACAGTCGCATCCGAGGTCATGGCGATCCTTTGTCTGGCCAAAGACCTGAGCGATCTGCAACAGCGTCTTGGCGATATGATCGTAGCCTACACCCGCGACCGCAAACCCATCTATGCGCGCGATATCAAGGCAGACGGCGCGATGACCGTGCTGCTGAAAGACGCGATGCAGCCGAACCTTGTGCAGACGCTGGAAAACAATCCTGCCTTCGTACACGGCGGGCCCTTTGCGAATATCGCCCACGGCTGCAACTCTGTCATCGCGACGACCACCGCGCTGAAACTGGCAGATTACGTGGTGACCGAAGCCGGATTTGGGGCCGATCTGGGGGCTGAAAAATTCCTGAACATCAAATGTCGCAAAGCGGGGCTTGCGCCGTCTTGCGTTGTGGTCGTGGCCACCGTGCGGGCGATGAAGATGAACGGGGGCGTTGCCAAGGCCGATCTGGGCGCTGAAAACGTCGACGCGGTGCAGGCCGGCTGCCCCAACCTTGGCCGCCATATCGAGAACCTGAAATCCTTTGGCGTGCCCGTCGTTGTCGCGATCAACCATTTCGTCACAGATACGGATGCCGAAGTGCAAGCGGTCAAGGACTACGTCGCTTCGCAGGGCTCCGAGGCCGTGCTGTCACGCCATTGGGAATTGGGCAGCGCAGGGTCCGCTGATCTGGCGCAAAAGGTCGTCGAGACGATCGAGAAGGGGCAATCCAATTTCACCACGCTGTACCCCGACGCGATGCCGCTGGCCGAAAAGATCAACACGATCGCCACAAAGATCTACCGCGCCGACGCGGCGGTCATGGACCAGAAAATCCTCAATCAGCTGAAGGACTGGGAAGAGCAGGGCTATGGCGATCTGCCGGTCTGTATGGCCAAGACGCAATACAGTTTCACCACCGATCCCGAAGCCCGCGGCGCGCCGACCGGCTTTACCATCCCCGTGCGCGAAGTCCGTCTGTCCGCGGGTGCCGGCTTTGTCGTCGCCATCTGCGGCGAGATCATGACCATGCCGGGCCTGCCACGGGTGCCTTCTGCCGAAAATATTCGTCTCAATGACATCGGCGATGTTGAAGGTCTGTTCTAAGCGCGTATGAACAGGGCGCGGAGGATCGCTCCTTCGCGCCGTCATCTGCTGTAGCAGGTGATACCAGCGCCACTACAGACAAAGGACGGTCCCTATGACAGCGACGATCATTGATGGCAAAGCATTTGCAGCACAGGTGCGGGGGCAGGTCGCCCAGCATGTGACGCGGCTGAAAGACGATCACGGGATCACGCCGGGGCTGGCTGTGGTGTTGGTCGGTGCCGATCCCGCGTCCGAGGTTTATGTCAAATCCAAGGGTAAGATGACCAAGGAAGTGGGCATGAAGTCGGTCGAACACCGGCTTGAGGACACAACATCAGAGGCGGAACTGCTTTCCCTGATCGACGCCCTGAACAACGATGACACGATCCACGGCATCCTCGTGCAGCTGCCCTTGCCCGATCACCTGAACGAAGACCTCGTGATCAGCGCGATTGATCCGGCCAAAGATGTAGACGGATTTCATATTTCGAACGTAGGGCTTTTGGGCACAGGACAGAAGTCCATGGTGCCCTGCACGCCGCTTGGCTGTCTGATGATGCTGCGCGACCACCACGGCAGCCTGTCGGGGATGGATGCGGTCGTGATCGGGCGCAGCAATATCGTCGGTAAGCCGATGGCACAGCTTCTGCTGAACGACAGCTGCACCGTCACCATTGCCCATTCACGGACCAAGGACCTCGCCGCCGTCGTGCGCCGCGCTGACATCGTGATTGCGGCCGTGGGCCGACCCGAGATGGTGCCCGGCGACTGGATCAAACCGGGCGCGACCGTCATCGACGTAGGCATCAACCGCCTGGACGCGCCAGAGCGGGGCGAAGGCAAGACCCGTCTGGTGGGTGATGTCGACTTTGATAGCTGCGTCGAGATGGCCGGTGCCATTACGCCCGTGCCAGGGGGCGTAGGGCCGATGACGATCGCCTGCCTGCTGGCCAATACGGTCACGGCCTGCTGCCGCGCCCATGATCTGCCTGAACCCGAAGGGCTGACGGCCTAGTCCACAGCCGCTGGAACCGGCACCATCGTGCCTTGCAACAAGGCGATCAGCACCTGCTGGTCGCCGCTTTGAGCAAACACTTCTGCCGTGACCACACACAGCCGCCTGCCCGGTTTGACCACCTTGCCAATCGCGATCAGCCTATCTCCGCGTGCGGGGGCCAGCAGGTTGATCTTGATCTCGGCGGTGACGACCTCGGTATCCAAGGGCAGTGTCGTCAGCGCGGCATAGCCCGCAGCGCTGTCACCGATAGAGAAAGTCAGACCCGCATGCCCGAACCCTTGCTGCTGCCGCGTGCCGGGCAGGATCGGGGCTTCGATCCGGATCAGCCCCTTGGACACATCGCTCAATTCTGCGCCGAGGGTCTGCATCATGGTCTGTGCGGCAAAGCTGTCGCGGATGCGGGCGATTTCTTGCGGAGTCATGGGGCCTCTTTCAACGTCGATATCCGGCCCCGTGACTGCGACTAGCGTGGCATGGGGATCGCGGTGGGCTGCGGTCCGGTGAGTATGGCGCAGGCCCGTGGCCCCATCAATGCCTGTAGCACCGGGGCGTCGCTGAACAGCCCGCCGGTATAGGTACCAAACGCCGGCATGATCAGCCGCTGGTCGTCATATAGAAAAGCCGCGCGGGATACCGCACGCCCGCGTAGTCGCAGCCGTGCCTTGGGGTGGTAATGCCCCGATACCTCTGCCTGCGTATCCGGTTGCGCAATATGGCGAAACCGCAAGGGGCCGATTGCGACCTCGGCCAGATGTTCCCCGCCCAATGCAACAGGTCCGGGATCATGGTTGCCCTCGATCCACAACCACTGCCGCCCTGCTTGAAGCTGGGTCAACGTCAGCCGCGCTGCTTCGGGCAATGCATGGGCCGCCTGCAGATCGTCGAAACTGTCGCCCAAACACATCACGACGCGCACCGGTAAACGATCAAGCTCTGCTGCAAGGCGGATCAGCGTATCGGTTGTCTCGTATGGGGGCAGCGCAGATCCGCCGCGCCGCGCGACCCGTTCTGCCTTGCCCAGATGCAAATCAGAGACACAGAGCAATCCATGCTCGGCCCACCAGAGTGCGCCAGACCCAAGCGCGGTGAGCCGCGCGCCGCAAAAGTCAAAGGCATACCCGGTGTTCATGTTGCGTTCATCACCAAGTTTACCCGCAGGCGCAAGGGGCGCGGGCCGAAGTTTTGGTGTGACGCAGGGGCGCAGGAGTATTTGTAAAAGGGTGAAGCGGAAGGCACCCCCGACACGCACAGAGGCTGCGGGTGGCGGCATCTTCACCCTTTACGGTCATCGGCTCTCCAGCCTGTACCGCGGGGTATGTTTGGCAGAGATACCGTTATCCAAGGTTAATTCACCCTTTTGAAAATACTCATATGCCGGACGGTTGCGGGGTTTAACGTCGCTTAAGGGGGATATTGTCAGGCGCAGGGGTGATCTGCGCGAGGCCCGAGGCCTCCATCAACCGGGCGGATTCCTCGGCTAGAAGGCGTTCTTCAGCTTGCCCTTTGACCGGCACACGTCCCATTTCCAAAAACAGTGGCGCTGACAGCGGGCTGACACGGTCGAGGCTGCGGTGATCGATACGGCCCTTGATCCGGTGCAGCATCTCTTCGATGCGGCCAAAGTCCACCAGTCCGCGTAGCGCCTCTTCGCGGGTGATGTCGAGCAGCAGGTGATCCGGTTCGTATTTCAGCAGTGTATCGTAGAGAATATCCGAGCTGAAGGTCGCCTGACGGCCTGATTTGCGGGCCTGTGGGGTGTTTCGTTCAATCAACCCAGCGATCGTGGCGGCAGCGCGAAAGGTGCGTTTCATTACAGCGTTGCCCGCCAGCCAAAGGTCAAGCCCGTCATGTAGTGCCGTGGCATCAACAAGCGGGGCCGGATCATCAACCGGATCAAGCCCCCAGATCAGCGTGGCATAGTCAGTGGCGACAAAACCCAGAGGGTTAAGGCCAAGCTCTTCCATCCGTTTGGTCAGCAGCAAGCCAAGAGTTTGTTGCGCGTTGCGACCGGCAAAGCCGTAGAACACCGTTTGGGCGCGGCCATCGTGGGGGAAGCTTTCGATCAGCAAGCGCCCCGGTTGCGGCAGCTGGCTGACGTCGCGCTGCAGCGCAAGCCATTCGGCAGTATGACGCGGCAGATCGGGCCAGCTGTCTTGGGTAAACATGCGTTGCACGCGGGCCGAAAGCTGGGTGGAGGTGGCGAATTTCGTGCCCATGAACGTGGCAACGCGTGGTTTCTTGGCGGCAGAGCGGCTGACCTCGACGGTCATTTCGCGCAGGCCTTCGTATTTGACGATCTGCCCGCCAATCAGAAATGTGTCGCCTGCGCTCAGCGATGCAGCAAAGCCCTCTTCGATCTCGCCCAGTGGTTTGCCGCCGCGATTGCGTTTCATCCGGACCTTTAGTGTATCGGTATCTTGGATGGTGCCGATGTTCATGCGGATGCGCTGGCTGCTGCGGGGGTCGCGCAGGTGCCATTTACCGTCCGTATACAGCAGCCGTTGCCACCTGTCATAGGCCCGCAGCGCATAGCCACCCGTGGCGCAGAAATCGAGGCAGGCGTCGAACTCTGCGCGGGTAAGGCCCGCGTAGGCGCCGGCCGACGTCACCTCGGCATATAGCGCATCGGCGTCGAAGGGACCGGCGCATGCGGTGATCAGGATATGCTGGCACAATACGTCTCGGGGGCCGGGGCCGCGCGGGTCGCCGTCAAGCTCTCCGGCCAATACGGCGTCGAGCGCGGCAACGCATTCAACGACTTCGAACCGGTTCGCGGGCACCAGCAGCGCTTTGGACGGGGCGTTGTAGCGGTGGTTAGCGCGCCCGATGCGTTGCACGAGACGTTTCACATTCTTCGGGGCACCGATCTGAATCACAAGATCGACGTCGCCCCAGTCGATCCCAAGATCGAGGCTGCCGGTGCAGACAATGGCCCGCAGGTCGCCGCGCACCATCGCGGCTTCGACCCGTTCGCGTTGCTGACGGTCAAGAGAGCCGTGGTGGATACCGATGGGCAGGCTGTCTTCGTTGGCAAGCCAGAGGTTGTGAAAGAAAATCTCGGCTTGGGCGCGGGTGTTGTGGAAGATCAGGGTGGTTTTATGCTGGCGTACCTGTTCGAGCACCGCAGGGATCGCATAGGCGGCGCCGTTGCCGGACCACGGCGGGGCCGCGTCTGTGTGCAGCATCTGGATATCGGGCGCCGGTCCGGGGTCGGCCAGCAGGATCGGGCAAGGATCGGGGTGGCGTGCCATAAAGTGGGCGATGGCTGCGGGGTCTTCGACCGTGGCCGACAGGCCCACCCGTTTCAGGCCCGGACATAAGCGTTGCAGTCGCGCCAGTGCCAGCATCAGCTGATCGCCGCGTTTGCTGTCGGCGAGCGCGTGGATCTCGTCGATCACCACGCGTTTGAGCCCTTTGAACATGCGTGGCGCGTCCTCGTAGGAGGTCAGCAGCGCGAGGCTTTCGGGGGTGGTCAGCAAGATGTGAGGCGGGTCCGCGCGTTGCCGCCGTTTGCGGGTCTGCGAGGTGTCGCCGGTGCGGTCCTCGATCCGGATGGGGAGGCTCATCTCGGTCACAGGGGTGGTGAGATTGCGTTTGATATCCGCCGCCAGTGCCTTGAGCGGTGAGATATAAAGCGTGTGCATCCCGTCATGCTCGCCCTCCGCCAAATCAACCAACGTGGGCAGAAAGCCTGACAGCGTCTTGCCACCGCCCGTGGGGGCGATCAGCAGCAGCGCGGGGGCATCGGCGCGGTCCAGCATATCCTGCTGGTGCGGGTGAATAGTCCAGCCTTTGGTGGCGAACCAGTCAGTGAATTTGGGGGGTAGGGTTTGCATGGGGTGCAAGATAGGGTGTTTGCAGACGGGGGCCAGCCCCCGCACCCCCGGAGTTTACAAGGCAAAATGAAGGGCGGGACACGCCCGAGTGCCAGCGGCGGCCTATCTGACGATGGTTTCATCCGCGACGAACATATTGGCCCATGCGCGGTCAACCAGATCGGGGCGCATCTGGTGGGGAATGCCTTCGAAGTCGCAGATCGCGATCATCTGGTCGATCAGGAAAATCGGTTGGTAGTTGGCAAAGGTGTTGTCGATGGTGGGGTATTTGGTTTTTAGCAGGTGGATCAGCGACGCCTCGTCGAGCTTGATGTTCCGCTTTTTGGCGACCATGGCAAAAATCTTGAGAAAGATTTCCTGATTGGGGCCATCGATCTTGATCTTGAAAAAGATCCGGCGCAGGGCGGCTTGGTCAAAGATTTCATTGGGGTGAAAGTTGGTCGAGAACACCACCAGCGTGTCGAAGGGCACTTCGAATTTCTCGCCTGATTGCAGGGCCAGGATGTCTTTGTTTTCTTCCAGTGGCACGATCCAGCGGTTGACCAATGCCTGCGGTGGTTCGGACTGGCGGCCAAGGTCGTCGACGATAAAGATGCCGCCCGTGGATTTCAGCTGCAGCGGTGCCTGATAGGTGCGTGCGGTGGGATTATAGACAAGATCGAGCATATCAAGCGTCAGCTCGCCCCCGGTGATCACGGTGGGGCGTTCGCATCTGACATAGCGGGAGTCAAAGCGGGTAACGCGGCGCAACGATGTCGGGTCTTGTTCTTCCTCGATCGCAGCGGAGTGGACGATAGGGTCGTAGACGGTGATCACCTGTCCGGCATATTCGATGGCCCGCGGGACGTAGATCTTGTCGCCAAGCGCATCGCGGATTCCGTTTGAAATACTGGACTTGCCGTTTCCGGGGGGGCCGTACATCAAGATGGATCGGCCTGCCGTAACAGCCGGGCCCAGATTGCCAATCAATTCCGGAGGAAGCACCAGATGGCCCATCGCGGCTTCGAGGCGGGCGCGGGTGATCTGCATGTTGCGCACCGACTGGCGTTTGACCTGTTCACGGTAAACATCAAGCGGCACTGGCATCGGACCAAAATATTCCGATTGCGCCAATGCATCCAGCGCGCGGTTCTTCCCCAGATCGGTCAGCTGGTAGCCCATTTCGGTGCCGCTATTCGCGTTGAGCGTGCCCGTCGCTTCGAGAAGGCGTTGTTCGCGCGCCAGGTCCACCAATTCCTGCGTGACCTGCAAGGGCAGGCATATGGCTTTGGCAAGCTCGCTGACCATGGTGACATTCTTGCGGAACATCGTCTTGATCATGATGTCGCGCATCATCACCACGGGCAGCTTCATTTCTTGGATGGTGCGTGGCGGAGGAGGGGCCATGACGGCGCTCTTTTGCATATTCACGAAGGGCTACTTTCATGGAGGTACAGGCTTGCCCCACGTCATAGCGGCCGAATATGGCAAATTCAGGCCCCGAAGTAGGCACCGAGCATTAAATATGCGCCAAGCACAGTGCCAAGCGCGAGACCCATGGGGAATTTTTTGGCTTCATGCCAGCTGATCCACTGCGGCGCGAGCTTGCGCAGGGGGGAGTATTTGGCAGCGCGATGAATGATATAGGCCGCGATCAGCGTGGTCATGAAAAGCGCCATCAGAAACTGAAGATCCCCGAGCGCGAAGAACGGGGTGGCCGCAGCAATGAATTTCGCATCGCCTGCACCCATCAACCCACCTGCGTTCATAAAGATTCCCACCACGAGCGCCATGGCCATCGCCAGCAGGTGCCAAAGATAGCTGTCAAACGGTAGGACGATGGGGCCGATGATGACAAACACGCCGGCCAGCGCGATCACCGTGACGTTGGTGATCCGCATAAAGGCGAGATCGGTATAGATCGTATAGGCGCAAAGCGGCAGCGCGAAGGGTAAAAACCAAAGCGCGGCATAGCTGGTGATCTCCACCGGGGCTAGGCTGCGTTTTCGAGTGCGCGCAGGGACCGGACAGCGGCTTCGAAGTGTTGCGGGTGGGTGCTGATGGCGTCGCGCAGCAAGCCTTTGCCCGTTTCAACATCGCCCTTTTTGATCGCGGACAAAGCAAGCGTATGCAGCAACTGCGCACGTTCGGTCTGGTCCATCTCTATCGGCGGCAGGCTGTACTCGCGCTGCGCGCCACGGGCGAGGATCAGGTTGTTCTTGGCGGTAAAAAGGGTCGGATCCTGTTTGACGGCTTCACCGAACAGA
This sequence comes from Sulfitobacter sp. M13, assembly GCF_053474885.1. Lineage (NCBI taxonomy): Bacteria > Pseudomonadati > Pseudomonadota > Alphaproteobacteria > Rhodobacterales > Roseobacteraceae > Sulfitobacter > Sulfitobacter sp. M13. The sequence continues at coordinate 973,019 of NZ_CM130281.1, forward strand.
CGTTCTGCCGCCTGATAATCACCGCGGGTGAGCTTGGAATAGCCCCAGTTGTTCATGACCGAACCGGGTTTGGTGGTCAGTCCGATGGCGATTTCGTAAAAGCTGTCGGCCTTGTCCCATTCCTGCTTGCTGTCGGCGACGATCGCCTCGAGCCGGTAGCGATTATAGGTTTCATGGGTTGGCGGGACAGAATCCAGTGTCTTTTCGGCCTTGGCCCAATCGCCTGCACGGATCAGCGCATCGGCGTAATCGATCTTGTCATCGGCGGTGGCATCTTTTGAGCCCGCGACCTTGCCCCAAACAACAGCTGCTTCTTGGTTGCGCTTGGCGCGGATCAACGATTTGCCAAGGCTGCGCTGGATGTCGATGCGATCGGGCTTTTCCTGTGCGGTGCGGGTGAAATAGCTCACGGCCTCGTTCGGGTCCGCGACAGTCAACATCACATCATTCAGGTTGCTTTCATCCACGACGTTTACGTCTTGGAACGCGCGAGTCACTGTGTCCTCGCCGGATTTTTTGCCGCAGCCTGCTAGTGCGACGACGCCTGCAATGCAGACGGCCGATAGGATAGGGTGGCGCATTTTTGCGTCCTTTTACTGCTCTGCCTCGTCATGATGCTGGCCGAACCAGATAGTCCCCCGAGCCGCGCCGCACCAATTTATAACTGTCTTCTTGCTCTGGGATCGTAACAGAGTTTTCCGATTTTGCGAGTGCTAAGCGTAAATTGTCACGGATTGCGTCACTTTCGCCATTATCGAGAGCATATGCCTTACGGAAGGTCAGTTGGGCTTCGGCGAGTTTGCCGCTTTCCATCAGCACAACGCCGAGATTATTCCAGACCTCGGGGTGAGTTTCATCCTTTTCGACGGCATCTCGTAGCAGGCTTTCGGCCTGGCCCAAACGCCCCAGTCCCAGATTGGCGCTGCCCAGACCCGACAGGATTTCGGCATTTAGTTCAGAGGCGAGCGCGGCACGATTAAAAGCGCGGATTGCGAGTTCGTATTCACCGGCGTGCATCAAACGGTGGGCGACCTCTACCCCGTCTTCGGCGTCTTTGCGGGTGTTAACGCCGGGGGCAAAGGGGCTGTCAGATGTGGTGCGTTCGCCCCCCAACGCGGAAAGACCGCCTGCAGAGCAAGCGGCCAGTCCGGCGATCAGGGTCATACAAAGCGCGAGCTTAGCGGGGTACGCGCGCTTGGAGGTGTGGAACATGCGGGGCCTTACTGACCTAGTTTGGTAATGTTCATCACCGATGGTGCGACCAGAATGATCAGCAGCGGTGGAACGGTCAGCATCATTGTGGCAAGTGTCATCTTGGTTGGCAACTTGTTTGCGGCCTCTTCGGCACGCATCACACGTTTGTCGCGCATCTCGGCGGCATAGACCCGCAGGGCGTCGGCGATGGATGTCCCGAAGGCCGCCGATTGCACCAGCACCGTGACAAAGGACGATACGTCTTGCACACCGCAGCGTTCGCCCATGGCGTTCAATACGCTGACCTTGTCCTTGCCGGCCTTCATCTCTTGGGCGACGATTTCGAATTCTTCGGCCAACGCAGGATAAGAGGCGCGCAATTCGGCAGCGACACGGACGATGCATTGGTCCAGCGATTGCCCTGCCTCGACGCAAACCAGCATCATGTCGAGCGCATCGGGGAAACCACGGGTGATTTCCTCTTTGCGTTCCTCGACACGGCGGGTCACCCAATAGCGGGGCAGGAAATACCCGATCGCACCGGGGCCGACTGTATAGATCATCATCTTATTGGTGCTCAGGCCTTCGCCACCGCCAAGAAAGTTGACGTAAACGGTGCCGATCACCAAGCCTGCAATACCAAGTGCCATCTGCGCAAAGTGAAAGAATCGCACTGCATCGCGCGAGCCATAGCCCGCCTGCCGGAGTAGCAGCGCCTTGGCGCTGAGCTCTTCCATGTTTTCGGGTTCAAGGAACTTGGCGAATTTTTGCAGCTGTTCGTTGCGGTCTGACTGGCGCAAGCGCTGTTGTTTGCCTGCGTCAGAGGATTCGGATTGGCTGCGTTTCAGCTTGGCCAGCGGATCTTCGGGCTGGCGCAGGATCATGATCAGCGTGGCACCGACCATGGTCAGGCCAAGTACGCCCAGAACGGCGATCCAGCCGATGGGACCAAGTGTGGTGTCGAGTGTGGTCAGGAAATTCACAGTGAAGCCCCCTTAGACTTTAATATCGGTCAGCTTGCGCATGACGATGAGGTTAAGCGACAGGAACACGACCACGGCAATGCAGCCGGGAACGAACAGCGGGTGGGTCATGACTTCGTCATAGTAATGCGGGTCGCCAAGTCTGATCACGATCAGCGCAACAACGGGGAAGGCTGAAAGGAACTTGCCCGACCATTTCGCTTCGGCCGTGATGGCACGTACGCGGCGGAACAGGCGGAAACGGGCGCGGATCACCTTGGCCAGTCCCGCGAGGATCTCAGCGAGGTTACCGCCGGATTGCTGCTGGATGGTCACCGCAACCGCAAGGAAGCGCATATCCTGCATATCAAGCCGTTCGGCCATATCCTTGAGCGCCTCGCCAATGTCGCGGCCATAGGCGGTTTCATCCGCGATCACCCCGAATTCCGACGCAAGCGGGTCCTGGATTTCCTTGGAGACAATAGAGATGGCGCTTGTGAACGGGTGGCCGACACGCAGCGAACGCACCATCAGTTCGACCGCATCAGGCAATTGTTCTTCGATCAGATCCATGCGCTTTTTAGCTTTGGACGAGATCCAGAAATAAACCGCCCCGACCCCGATGCCGACAGAGATCAGGATACGCACGGGGACTTCGGTGCTGGTACCGATGGTCAGGCCCAAAAAGGCGACAACGGACAGCCCGGCCATAATCATGATTAGCTGTTTTGGCGCAAAGGCAATCGCGGCTTTTTGCGCTTTTGCGGCGAGCATTGAATAGATGGGAATGGATTTGTTATCCATATGCTGCTGCATTTCCTTGCGCAGCTTGTCCAGAACCTCTTCGCGGCCGGCCCCTTTTTCCAACATTTCCAGCCGGCGGTTGACCTTGCTGTTGAGGCTGATGGATTTACCGAAGGCGACCAGGTACAGCCCTTCGACCAGCACAAGGACACCGATAAAGATCAGGCCATAGATAATGGGTTCTGCGCTCATGATTGATAATCCTTACTTGACCACAACGGGTTCGTAGATGGACGACGGCAGGTCATAGCCCCACATTTTGAAGCGTTCAGAGAAGTGGCTGCGCACGCCGGTGCCGGTGAAATGGCCGATGATCTTGTTCTCGGGTGTCAGGCCGACGCGTTGGTACCGAAAGATTTCCTGCATCGAGATAACATCACCTTCCATACCGGTGATTTCGGTGATCGATGTCATACGACGCGAGCCGTCTTGCAAACGCGACGCTTGAACAATCAGGTTCACAGCCGATGAAATCTGGCTGCGCACCGCTTTCAACGGCATTTCGATACCGGCCATCGCAATCATGTTTTCCAGACGGCTCACACCGTCGCGGGCAGAGTTGGCGTGGATTGTGGTCATCGACCCGTCGTGGCCGGTGTTCATGGCCTGCAGCATGTCGATGACTTCCTCGCCACGTGTCTCGCCGACGATGATCCGGTCCGGACGCATCCGCAGAGCGTTTTTGAGACAATCGCGCGGCGATACTTCGCCTTTGCCTTCGACGTTGGGCGGGCGGCTTTCCATGCGGCCCACGTGGGTCTGTTGCAGTTGAAGTTCGGCGGTGTCTTCGATGGTCAGGATGCGTTCGTCGTTCGCAATGAAAGAGGACAGTGCGTTCAGCGTGGTGGTTTTACCGGACCCTGTACCACCCGATACGATGATATTCAGGCGGGTTGCCACGGCGGCCTGAAGATAGGCGGCCATCTCTTCCGAGAAGGCACCAAAGCTCACCAGATCGTCAATGCCCAGTTTGTCTTTTTTGAACTTACGAATGGACACAAGGCTGCCGTCCACGGCAATCGGCGGCACCATGGCGTTGAAACGCGAGCCGTCTTTCAAGCGCGCATCGACGTAAGGGTTGCTTTCGTCGACACGACGGCCAACGGCGGACACGATTTTGTCGATGATCCGCAGCAGGTGCTTTTCATCCTTAAAGGTCACGTCGGTCAGCTGCAGTTTGCCGTCACGTTCGACAAAGATCTGCTGGGGCCCGTTCACCAGAATATCGTTGATGGTGTCGTCTTTCAGCAGCGTTTCCAGCGGCCCAAGGCCGGTCACCTCGTCATAAAGTTCGGAGTTCAGCTGAATCCGGTCTTCGCGGTTCAGGACGATGGATTTCTCGGCCAGAATTTCTGCAGATATTTCGTTGATTTCGCTGCGCAGATCCTGTTCAGACGCATGTTCAAGAGCTGCAAGGTTCAGGTTCTCAAGTAGGGCGCGGTGCAGTTCAAGCTTGATCTCGCTCATGCGTTGCTTGCGCTTTACGTCGCGATCCTGTGGCGCGACGGATGCGGCTTGGGCCACGCGGCGCATGCTAACGGGCTTGGGGGCGACCGCGGCCTCTGGCTGTTGCTGGGGGGCAGGCGCCTTCGCCTTTGGCGCGGGTGTGGCTGCGGCAACGTCACCTGGCTTTTTATACTTCGAGAACATCTGATTACTCTTTCTAAATTATCTGGCGCTAGGGCCGGATCAGGCGGCTTTGGCTTCGTCAGCCTTGAGATCGTGGATCGAACCGGCGAGCTTGGCGATCTCGCGGCGTAGGGGGTTTTTCGCGGCGGTGGTGGCCAGCGGCAGACCGTGGTCGTTGGCTTGGGTTACCTGTTTTCCGCCATCGGGTAGTTGCACATCGATCGAAATCCCTAGGCTCTCTGCCATCCGTTTGACGCGCGCTTTGGCGTTCAGGTCGGTGAACTTCGGCGCGCGGTTCATGACATACCGCAGCTTTTCGATAGGAAGGTCTTCGGATTGCAGGGCGCGTTTGAAGCGCAAGGCGTTCTGGGCGCAGCGCATATCCAGTTCGAGCATGGCAAAATAGACATGTGCATTGGTCAGTACGGTTTCTGTCCACTGCACCAGCGTCGAGGGCATATCGACGACCACATAATCGAACTGATTGCGCGCCATATTCAGGATCCGTGTCACATCTTCCGAGGTGATCAAATCAAGCGGCAGCATGTCGGCAGGGGCGGTCAAAACCTGGAGCTTTTCTTCGTAGGTCAGCAGGGCTTGACCAAAGCTTTCCTCGTCCATCGCGTCGGTTTCGATCAGCATATCATAGACCACTTCGCGACGCGGCAGGTCCAGATAGGTCGCCACGGCCCCGAATTGCAGGTCAAGATCAAGCAAGCACACTTTGGGCGGGTTCTTTTTGTCAGATGTCGCCAGTTCCCATGCAAGGTTCACCGCAAGGCTGGTGGCACCGGTGCCGCCGGCCAGTCCGTGCACCACGATCACAGCACCATCCTTCTGGGTGCCGGGTTTCAGCTTGGGGCCTGTCTCCGCGGGTGCCACCATAGGTTCGGGGGAGGCGCGCAGACGAATTATAGTCGAGGCCAATTCACCTTCGGGTAGAGGGTAGGGGACAAATTCATCCGCGCCCTGGCGCAACAACGAATGGAGCGAGGCGGGGGACATGTCTTCGGCGATCAGGATCACTTTGATATGACGTGCTTTTGCCTGCGCGATGATCTCGGACATCATTGGCAGGTTCTCTTCGTCTTTCGAATCGAGCGCCAGCGCAATAAGTTCAAGCGTCGCCGCTTCGGGTTGGCTGAAAAACGCAAGACTTTCAGAGAAGCCCAGATCGCCCCAGGCCTCGCCCAAAGCTGATTCCATATCTTCGATCAGCAGGTCAAAGTTCTGCACATCCCGGCTGACGGTGCACGCGATGATCTGTGGCGCGTCAATCTGTGGTATATGGCTGCTCATACCGAAACTTCCCCTTCTTCTATGCGGGCGCTGGCAAGGGCTGGTCGGGTGTTACCCTTTGTTGCCTTGCGGTCCCCTGCATCCAGACCACAATGGCCGGACGCAACTGTCCTATTGCAGTGAATATCCCTGCTAACTGGGGCAAGATTGGGGCCAAATAGTTTCTATTGTTTGGTCTTTTGAAACGATCCGCACCGTTTAAGCAGATTGAAACGAAAAAGGCCCGACCGTCAGCGACGATCAGGCCCTCTCGAAAAGTTTGAAAAGCGGTTATTCTCCCACAGCGCCGGTGGGGGCGGCACCGCCTGTCAGCAGGGTCGGCGGCACGGCGCTGGCGACATAGTCGCGATAGATAATCTGGGCATATTTCCCGTCCAGCACAGTCGGATGACGCCCGACAAAGCCGCTAACTTCGGTCACAGTCCGGCGGTTTGCACGTGCGCGACCTTGGGTCACGATCAGGGGCTGTGTTTCGCCAAAGGAAACAACGGCTTCTAGGCGGCTGCGGCTGATACCTTGTGTGGACAAGAAGGCCACAACGGATTGCGCGCGGCGCAGGCCCAGTGTTTTGTTATAGCTGTTCGACCCGACGGCATCAGTATGGCCATAGACGCGAAAGCGGACTTCGGGGAACTGGCGGATCCATCCGGCCTGACGTCGCAGAACCGACTGCGCGACCCCGTCTAGTTGTGCAGAGTTAAAAGCAAAGGTGACGGTCGATTCGACTTCGCCGGCAAAGCGGTTGGCCAGATCGAATGTATACTGGCGCTCACCGGTCATCACCAAGCGGTTGTTCAAAGTCGCGTTTCCAAAGGTGCCCAGATCGGTCAGCGACCCTGCTTCGCGGTGAAACTGGGTAAAGACCGGATCAGGGCTGCTGACACAGCCTGTAACAGTCATGGCCAAGGCGACGCATAACCCGGTGATTTTGCCTGTCGAAGCGATCGCTGAAGTCATCTGATCAATCCAATACATAGCCATACGACCCGCTAAAGTCCTGCTTGGCAACTTCGCCAGCGGCCCCTTTGGTGGGGGCCGTGCTGCCTTTGGACGTGCGGCCAGACAGGAACAATTCGCTTTCGGTGGGCGGCTTGATCCGGTCGGTGGGCAGGGCCAAGGCCTCGCCACGGGTCGGGGTCACAAGGTGTGCGGTGATAATAATCACCAGCTCGGTTTGGCTGCGCTGGTAGTTTGCGCTGCGGAACAACGCGCCCAATACAGGCACGTCGCCGATCCAGGGCAATTGTGTTGAGGTGTCGGTGAAATCATCTGTCAGCAGTCCGGCGATCGCAAAGCTTTCGCCGTCGCGCATTTCAACCGTGGTCGAGGTCTCGCGGCGGGTAAATGCGGAAATATCAAATCCGTTGCCCAAGGACACGCTGTTGCTGGCATCAATCGCCGATACGGCCGCCTTGAGTTCGAGGTTGATCAGGTCTTTGTCCACGACCCGGGGTATAAAGCTCATCTCTACGCCGAAGGGTTTATACTGAACCGAAATCTGGTCGCCGGTCTGCGCCACGGGGACAGGATATTCGCCCCCCGCGAGGAAAGTCGCCTCTTGCCCCGACAGCGCCACGAGGTTCGGTTCAGCCAGAAAACGCACCGCGCCTTTTTGTTCCAGCGCCTCAAGCAGCAGACCGACCTGCGTCGATCCGGCGTTGAAGCCAAACAAAACCGCCCCTGCGTTGCCATTCGATGCCGGGGTCGACCCGCCAAGCGAATTGGCGATTGCGCCGGATGTGTTCGTCGAATTGGTGCCGCCATTCAATGCCAGATCGCTGCCCACAAGGCCGTTCAGCGCCAGTGATGCGCTTAGGGACTTAGAGACGGATCGGCTCATCTCGGCAAAACGAACTTTCAACATCACCTGCTGGATGCCACCGACGCTCATCAGGTTGGACACGCGTTCAGGGGCGTAGCGTTCGGCCAGATCAAGGGCCCGCTGCAAGCGTTGGGTCGAGGACACGATGCCCGACAGCACGATACCGTCGTTCGCCGTGCGGACTTCGATCTTTTCACCGGGCAGGATCTGACGCAGGCGTTCCTTGAACTCGGAGACATCCGCTGCGACGCGCACATCAACGTTCGTGATCAGTTGCCCCGCGGCATCAAGCAGTGTCAGCGTTGTAAGTCCGGGGGATTTGCCCAGAACATAAATCGTGCGATCCGAGAGCGACGAAATATCTGCGATACCGGGGTTGGCAATGCTCAGCTCCGCAAAGGGAATGTCGCTTTCAACCACTACAGCGCGGTTCATCGGGACTTCCAACACGCGGTTGGTACCTTTTTTGACCACGCGCAGCGTGTTCGCCTGAGCGTCAAGCGGGGCGGTCAATGCAATCGGCATCGCGCCAATCGTCAATCCCAATAGGACTGCTTTGATAAATTTATCAATTTTCATGTGACCTGCCTTTGTGATCACGCCTCAAAATAGGGTCTTTGCGCCCGCCGTTTGCGACACTCTGCGGTTCTTTTGGTATTTTTGCAAGAATCAATGACGTCGAGCCGCAGTAACCTGTGGATTCGTGGCAACATACCCGCGCAATGCCAAACGCCGCACAGGGGGCTGCGCGGCGCGGACATAATTTTGGAAGGCCCTGTTCAAGAGCACATCAGTTGGTGCAGGGGATCGGAATTTCGAGCACTTCGGCACCACGGCGTGTCCGGATGGTGCAGACTTTCTGTGTCGTTGCCTCGACCTTGACGGTTTCTTCGGCGAGACCCAGAAGGCTACGTTGGTCGACTTCGATCTCTGCAGCAACCGTGTCATCCTCTGCCCCGACAAGCGACAGGGACAGATTGCCGGTAGATTGTGCCTGTGCCAATGCTGCCACTTGGTAGGGCTGAACTGCAACAGTCACGGTGTTGGCGATCGCAGCTTCGCTGCGTTCCCCGCCGGCGCTTTGGTCAATGGCGATAATCTTGACGCCAGCCTCGATCAGCTTGGTGACGTCACCCGTGTCGCCACGGTCGTTGCCGCCCCGGTTGATCCGGCCCGTCCAGTAAACATCGACACGGTCACCTGGTCGCAGGAAGCCTGACACGCCACTGGATACATCGACGCGGATGGCGAACGCACGGCTGCCGCGTTCCAACTGCGAGGTGAGGCCAATGTCTGCACCGGGCTCGGTTACTTTCACAGCCATGATGGCTTCGTCTTTTTCCATGGCGCGCAGCACGACCCGCAGGTCATCTCTGTTTTCAGGGAATAGCGCGGCTTCTTCGATAAAGGAGCCTTCGGGGATCGCGTTTTCAGGCCAGCTTACCTGACGCACATCCTCGCGGGTCAGACGCTGCCCATATTTCAGCGGTCCGGTGGCGACATAGACGCCCACCGTTGGTACGATTTGCGCCAGGGCTTCTTGTGCCTGTTGGTGCGCCATTTGATATTCACCGATACGGCCCTTTGCCAGATACACAGCACCACCTGCCAAGGCGATACCGGCGAGCAAGACCAGTCCAAAAACCATCCGCATGTTACTTACCTCTCTTGAGTGGGTGCCGGTCCGGGACACGGCGTAAAACGTATACCGATGGATAGGCGGTGATTGTGTTCAGACTATGAACAATCCGCGACCAAGCTGGGTCATTATAGGGGGGGGGTTAGAGGCCGCCCGGCGTCTGGGTCATCAGCTTATCAGCCAGTTCGACGGTCCCCGTGGTCATGGCAACGATAGTCAACACAGCCAAGGAAACGACCGCGGCACATAGAACGACCCAGTCAACCGTGACGGCTCCGGATTGGCTCTTGCTAAATTTTTGAATCTTTAAACGCATGGGGGTGATCGCTTGTGATTGCCGAACTACGCCTAGAACGTAAAGCTGCTGCAATCAGGGAATTGATTGCAGCAGCTTATGTAAGATTTATTATTCGCCCAAAGTGTCGGTTTGGTGCGTAGTCATTACAGCGGCGGTCCTCGCTGTCAGGTCCGACGCGCTGTCTTCGATCGAGGAGTAGGCTGCGACGGCCAGGCCAACAACGGCGGCGGTCAGAACAACCCAGTCAACAGTCACGGCACCGGATTCGTCATTTTTGAAGTTTTTGATAAAGTTCATCATGGTATGTCCCTCCAAGGATCATAAAGTTTTCAATCTCAACCGTGTCGTCCGTTTCGATGCTTCTCTCTCAATTCCGCATCTGGCTGACTTGGTATGAGCCTATATAGCCCTGCGATTGGGGCACGAATTTGGCGGCAAATGTGACTTTTAGCCTATTGCCGTCACTTTCCTAAAAAAATCACTTAGGCGACTGATCTGAAAGGATTCTCCTCCTTCATTTTTTGTTTGCCCAGTCTCAAAGCGGGGCAGGATTGCATCAATTAAGGCGAAATCGCCATGTTCCTTGCCATGTTTGGTTGGTCTGACAGCAGATTCCGTGCGAGGTTGCTGAAAAAGAGCAATCAAAAAACCAGTGCAGGCAGTGATGTTTCGACGATTGACCGTATCTTTGATGGTGGGGATGCTGGCGGCTTCTGTTGCCTGGGCTGACGTGCCCAAACCGTTTCCCAAATTCGAGGCCAAGCGGGTGAAGCCGCCCAAGGCGGGCAGCACCAATCGCATCAACGTCTTCATCGAACCCAAGGTCGCTGATGTGCCCGAGGTCGTGGCAACCGCGTCCGGTGCCATCGTGCCGGCCTCACCTGGTCAATATGACTGGTTCTGGGATCGGGTGTCTCCGGCGGTCGAGAAATCCGGCCCGGGTCGGCTGGAGACCGCAATGGTGACGCTTGCTACGGCCAGCAGCAAGATCCCCGCGCCGCGCATGCAACAGATGCAAGAGATCGCGAAAGCAAACGGTATCGACATTCTTCGCTCTACCATCGGCACGCAGGTCTCGCCCGCGTTGGTGCTGGCGGTGATCACTGTGGAATCCGCCGGGCGTGCTGATGCCATCAGCGGGGCAGGGGCGCAGGGGTTGATGCAGTTGATGCCGGATACGGCGACGCGTTTTGGCGTGATTGACAGCATGGCCCCGACGCAGAACATCGCGGGCGGGGTGAAATACCTTGATTGGTTGATGGGCGAATTTGACCGCGACCCGATACTGGTGCTGGCCGGGTATAACGCGGGCGAAGGATCGGTGCGCAAACACGCCGGCGTGCCCCCCTTTGCCGAGACACGCGATTATGTGCCCAAGGTGCTGGCTGCTTTTCAGGTCGCCAAGGGGCTTTGCCAAACCCCGCCCGAGCTTATTTCTGATGGCTGCGTCTTTGCCGCAATGAACTGACACGCCCCTCGATCGAGTGCAGGACGTGAAAGAGGGGCGCAGCCAATGCTGGCAGCGCCCCTCTTTGGTCTCTCGTATCGGCGTTTAGATGATGGTCGCTTCGGTCGCCGCGCGTAGTTCGTCTTCGGTCACGCCTTCGGCGCATTCCACGATCTTCAGCCCGCCTTCGACGACATCCAGCACACCAAGGTTGGTGATAATGCGGTCGACGACAGCTTTGCCGGTCAACGGCAGCGTGCATTCCTTCAACACTTTGCTGTCGCCATGCTTGCTGGCGTGGTCCATGACCACAACAACACGACCGACGCCCGCGACCAGATCCATCGCGCCGCCCATGCCTTTGACCAGCTTTCCGGGGATCATCCAATTGGCAAGGTCGCCGTTCTCAGCAACTTCCATCGCGCCCAGAATGGCCATGGCGATCTTGCCGCCGCGGATCATGCCGAAAGACATCGAACTGTCGAAATACGAGGTGCGATCCAGCTCGGTGATTGTCTGCTTTCCGGCGTTGATCAAATCGGCGTCTTCCTCACCGTCGATCGGAAACGCACCCATGCCAAGCATGCCGTTTTCCGATTGCAGCGTCACATCCATGCCTTCGGGGATGTAGTTGGACACAAGCGTCGGAATCCCGATGCCAAGGTTCACATACCAACCGTCTTGCAGTTCTTGCGCGGCGCGTGCCGCCATTTGATTGCGATCCCAAGCCATTATGCAGTCCTCACTGTGCGCTGTTCGATGCGTTTTTCGTGATCACCCTGAATGATGCGGTGTACATAGATGCCGGGCAGGTGGATCGCGTCGCCGTCAAGGCTGCCGCGTGGCACGATCTCTTCGACTTCCGCGATGCAGATTTTGCCGCACATGGCCGCAGGCGGGTTAAAGTTGCGGGCCGTCTTGCGGAACACGAGGTTGCCGGTGTCGTCCGCTTTCCACGCTTTGACGATCGCCAGATCCGCAACGATACCGCGTTCAAGGATATAGGTCTCGCCGTCGAAATCCTTGTGCTCCTTGCCTTCGGCGATCACCGTGCCGACGCCGGTCTTGGTATAGAAGCCAGGGATACCAGCACCACCAGCGCGCATGCGTTCAGCCAAGGTGCCTTGGGGATTGAATTCCAGCTCAAGCTCGCCCCCCAGATACTGGCGCATGAATTCTTTGTTCTCGCCGACATAAGAGCTGATCATCTTTTTGACCTGCTTTGTCTGTAGCAGGATACCGATGCCGAAGTCGTCCACGCCCGCGTTGTTCGAGGCAAAGGTCAAATCCTTGGTGCCCGCGTCGCGGATCGCGTTCAGCAGCAATTCAGGAATACCACACAGGCCAAAGCCCCCTGCCGCGATCAGCATGCCGTCCTGCAGCACGCCCTCCAGCGCCTCGGCAGCGCTTCCATAGATTTTTTTCATTCCGGCTCCTTTCACGAGAGGCTCACGGCCCTGTCGTTTATATTTATACGACTTCTATGACGTGGCGTAACGAACGTGTCAAACCGGCGCACCGGCTGTCAGCGCTACCAGCGGAGCCTACTGGTATTTTGCTAAATCTCGGTGGCCTGCCCCAGCGTAGGGCAGGCACCTCTATTCAAAGGGGGGAGTGACCGTGTCAGACGATACGGACCTGCGTCCCGATGGGGGCAATCTGGTACAGGGCCTCGATCATGTGGTTGTAAAGACCGATGCACCCGTCAGAGCTTTGCCGCCCGATCTTGCGCGTATCATGTGTGCCGTGGATCAAATAGGCAGGCCAGCTGAGGTACATCGCGTGGGTCCCAAGCGGATTGTCCGGCCCCGGAGGCATGTATTTCAGGTCCGGATCGCGTTCGATCATGCTGGAGGTCGGCGTCCAGTCCGGGCCAACACGTTTGCGCACGATACTTGTGTAGCCGCGTTTGGTCAGCTCGTCGCTGCGCGGGACTGACGTCGGGTAGATTTTGTAGGTGTCACCATCGCCGCCCCAATAATGCAGCGCGCGTGACGAGGTATCGGCGACAATGGCGGCCTTACCCAGGGTGTCAAAGTGGTCCTGCCAGTTCTGGCTGGAGAACCCGTTTGTGTTGTGGCGTACCACGTCGATGACTTCAGGTGTCGGCGTCTGCGCGCGCAACACGGCGGGCGTAAATAGCGCCGCGCCTGCCGTCAGGATCAACCCGCGTCGTGAAAATGTCTGCTCTGCCATCTTGATCTCCTTCTACCGTGGCGATTGCCACAGGTAAAAGCATCGCGGGCAGGGTGTGGCAACTCACATATTCATTAAATGACATATATGTGAGTTGCACTCTTACGCGTCTGGAGTCGAGGCCGCTTTGGTCGCGGTTTTAGAGGCGGTCGCCTTTTTGGCCGGAGCCTTCTTTGCCGCTGCTTTCTTGGGTGCCGCCTTTTTCGCAGCGGGTTTCTTTGCCGCAGGCTTTTTGGTCGCGGCTTTACGCTTGGCGGGGGATTTCGCCAGCTTTTCCTCGATCAGCTCAACGGCGCGTTCCATGGTCAGATCAGCAGGCTCTACCTCTTTGGGGATGGTGGCGTTGACCTTCTCCCACTTCACGTACGGCCCATACTTGCCTTCCATGATGTTCACCTCACCGCCCAGATCAGGGTGTTCCCCCATCTCGCGGATCGGCATGGCAGCTTTGCCACGGCCACCACGGCTGGCGACTTTTTCAGCCAGCAACTGTACGGCACGGTTCATGCCGACGGTGAACACCTCGTCAAGACCTTCAAGGTTGGCGTTGGTCCCGCCACGGTTCGACGTGCTTTCGGCGTGCTTGATGTAGGGGCCGTAGCGCCCGATATTCGCCCAGACCATGACGCCATCCTCAGGGTGCGGCCCGATCTCCCGCGGGAGCGATAGCAGCATGACAGCGCGTTCCAGCTCCAGCTCTTCGGCGGGCCAGTCCTTGGGCACCGATTGACGCGGCGGCTTCTTGTTTTCTTCCGTGACGGGGCCGCGCTGCACATAGGGGCCAAAGCGCCCTTTGAACACACGAATCTCCTCGCCCATATCCTCGCCCAACAGCTTGCCATCCGGCGGGATCGCCGAGGCTTCTGCCTCGGGGTCGGGCGGGCCGAAGGGGCGGGTATAGCGGCATTCAGGGTAGTTAGAGCACCCGATAAACGCGCCGCCGGACCGTGCTGTGCGCATCGACAAGCGCCCGATTTCACAATTGGGACACAAGCGCGGGTCGCTGCCGTCTTCGTTTTGCGGGAACAGATGCGGCTCGAGTACCTCGTTGATCTTTTCCAGCACCTCGGTGATGCGCAGATCGGCCGTTTCGGCAATCGCAGCCGAGAAATCCTGCCAAAAGCGGCTCAGCACATCTTTATAGTTGGCGTCTGCAGAGCTCACCTTATCCAGCTGGTCTTCCAGATCGGCGGTAAAGTCATAGCCCACGTATTTGCGGAAATAATTCTCGAGGAATGCGGTGACCAAACGGCCCTTGTCCTCTGGGAACAGGCGGTTGCCTTCCTTGCGGACGTATTCGCGGTCCTGAATGGTGGTGACAACGCTGGCGTAGGTCGACGGGCGCCCGATACCAAGCTCTTCCATCCGTTTGACCAATGTCGCTTCGGTATAGCGGGGGGGCGGCTGGGTGAAGTGCTGCTCTGGCGTAACGGATCGTTTGTCCATTTTGTCGCCTTGAGTGATCTGCGGCAGACGCTTGTCGTCTTCGTCCACAACGTCATCCCGGCCTTCTTCATAGACGCGCAGGAAGCCGTCGAATTTCACAACCTGACCGGTGGCGCGTAGGCCGACCTGTTCATCCTTGCTGCCGATCTCGACCGTGGTGCGTTCCAGACGCGCGCTTTCCATCTGGCAGGCCAGCGTCCGCTTCCAGATCAGGTCATAAAGCTTGCGTTGATCCGATTCCGTCAGTTTCAACGCGGCGGAATCTTTGGTCATGTCAGTCGGGCGCACACATTCGTGCGCCTCTTGGGCGTTCTTAGCCTTGTTCTTGTAGATACGTGGCTCTGATGGAACGTACTCCGCGCCAAACCGGTCCGTGATCGCATCCCGCGCCATCGTAATCGCCTCGGGGGCCATGTCGATGCCGTCGGTCCGCATATAAGTAATGTGACCGGCTTCATACAGGCGCTGCGCCGTGCTCATGGTCTGGCGGGCACCCATGCCGAACTTGCGGCTGGCTTCCTGTTGCAACGTCGACGTCATGAACGGGGCCGAGGGGTTTCGGCTGGCAGGCTTTGCCTCGACGCTGGTGACGGTCAGATCGCGGCTGGTGATGGCTTGCACGGCCATTTCGGCCTGCGTTTCATTGGTCAGATCAAAGCGGTCCAACTTCTTGCCGGCCATTGTCACGAGCCGCGCCTCGAATTCCTGCCCGCGTGGCGTGGCGAACAGCGCCTTCACGCTCCAGTATTCGCGGTTGCGGAAGGCTTCGATTTCCATCTCGCGCTCGACAATCAGCCGCAAAGTGACCGATTGCACGCGCCCCGCCGACTTTGCGCCGGGCAGTTTGCGCCAAAGAACAGGCGACAGGTTGAACCCCACCAGATAATCCAGCGCACGCCGTGCCAGATAGGCCTCGACCAGCGGCATATCCACCTGACGCGGGTTCGCCATCGCTTCGGTCACGGCCTTTTTGGTGATCTGGTTGAACACCACGCGGCTGACCGGCGTGTCCTTCTTGATCGACTTGCGCTTGGTCAACGTCTCTTGCAGGTGCCAGCTGATCGCTTCGCCTTCGCGGTCGGGGTCAGTCGCGAGGATCAATGCGTTGTCGTCTTTCAGCGCATCAGCGATGGCTTTGACGTGTTTCTTGCTCGCTGCGGCGACTTCCCAAGTCATGTCGAACCCGTTGTCGGGGTCGACCGATCCGTCCTTGGGGGGCAGGTCGCGGACGTGGCCGTAAGACGCAAGCACGATGTAATCACTGCCCAGATACGAGTTGATCGTTTTGGCTTTTGCAGGTGATTCGACGACGACAACTGGCATAAAATTCGGCACCTTGGATCAAATTAATTCGCGTGGCTTATGCTGTGACATGTGGCGTGAAGCGAAGTTTGTCAATCCGCAGAACAGCGCGACCCCTTTGATATACGGGGTTTGAAGCAGCGCCTGAGGCCGATTTGACGACCTGAACGCGCCTCTTCGCCACCTTCCAAATGGTCCAAAATCCCGGGGGAGCTTTGGATGAAATCCAAGGCGGGGGCTGGCCCCCAAGCGGCGGTTGCGCGGTGTTCAGTCAGCCCGAGATACCAGACCGCCCGCATGGCGCAGAATGCGGCCGTTCAACTCAAGTTCTACCATAACAGGTGTGGCAATAGCCGGTGCCACGGCCAAATCGCGCAACAGTTGATCTTCGGCGACGGGGCTGGGGCCGAGGCGCGACAATATCTCGATGTGCAGGGATGCAGTGTTACGGTCGGGTGACGGTGGTGGGCTGTGGAGGGGCGGCGCAACGGGCTGCTCTTGCCGAGCCGGGCCCAAAAGCTCGATCACATCTGCGGCATTGCGCACCAGCGTGGCCCCGTCACGGATCAACATGTTGCAGCCCGCGGCACGTGCATCGAACGGGTGGCCGGGCACCGCCAGCACATCGCGCCCCTGGTCCAGCGCATCGCGGGCGGTGATCAGGCTGCCCGACTTCGCCGCCGCCTCGACCACGACGGTTGCGCGGGCCAGCCCTGCGATGATCCTGTTGCGACTGGGGAAATGCCGCGCCATCGGTTGCAAGCCCATGGGCTGTTCCGAAAGGCGCAGGCCTTGGGTGGCAATATCGTGGGCAAGATCGGTATTCTCGACCGGATAGATCACGTCGACGCCACCCGCCTGAACGGCGATGGTGCCGGTATCCAGCGCGGCCTGATGCGCCGCGGCGTCGATGCCCCGCGCCAGCCCTGATACGACAGTAAA
Source organism: Sulfitobacter sp. M13 (assembly GCF_053474885.1). Classification (NCBI taxonomy): domain Bacteria; kingdom Pseudomonadati; phylum Pseudomonadota; class Alphaproteobacteria; order Rhodobacterales; family Roseobacteraceae; genus Sulfitobacter; species Sulfitobacter sp. M13. Next base: position 989,999 of record NZ_CM130281.1, read on the forward strand.
CCCCGCCTCTCCCAAGCCGCGCGCCAAGGCGCGTGTCATGCGCGTCCCAAGGGAGGAGGCATTCCGCGCGCCCACAATTGACACCAAGGGGCGGTGCAGCAGGTCGATATCTCCGATGGCCCATAGAAACGGGGGGGCGTCGTCGAGTTCTGCTAAATGAGGGGGGTAGGCTACGCTGTCGTGGGTGACCAGCCGCGCGCCAGCGCCTTTGGCCGCGCGCAACTCTGCCTGCACGATGTTCTCGGGGCAGATGCGATAGTCTTTCACGCCTGCGGCGCGTGCAACCTCGGGCAGAGCCTCCAGCGCGGCGCGGGCTGTGCCGTATTCACGCAGCATCCGGTAATATGTCACGACGCCGACGCGGCGCGAGCGCAACAGACGAAGCTGGGCAAAGCTGTCGTCTTCCAAGGTGGCTGGGACCATGGGGGGCGTGGAAGAGGAAGGAGCGTTGTTCCTGTCAGTCATCCCGTGTCTCCGTCCGTTGCTCCACCAGTTTTAGGCAAAGCTGCTTAACAGAGTATGAACGGCGTCGAACTAATTTGACTTGAATAGAGTTTGTGGACCTTCACGCCCCTGATCTCACGCCGCTGATCTCGCGGCCATGTTGGATCAACCGGATGGAGCGCGTCACCCCCGCCCATCCGGTTGCCCCTTAGCCCATTATGCGGCGGCGGCACCGCCGACGGTCAACCCGCCGATCATCAATGTCGGCTGTCCAACACCAACGGGCACCCATTGGCCCGCTTTGCCGCAATTGCCCATCCCTGGGTCGAGCGCGGGGTCGTTGCCGATGGCGCGAATCTGCTGCAGCGCGGTGGCACCATCGCCAATCAGAGTGGCCCCTTTGACCGGATCGCCCACGACCCCGTTGCGCACGCGGTAGGCTTCGGTGCAGGAGAACACGAACTTGCCGTTGGTGATATCCACCTGACCGCCGCCAAAGCCGACAGCATAAATACCGTCCTTCAGGTCGGCGACGATATCACCGGGGGCCACGTCACCGCCCAGCATATAGGTGTTGGTCATGCGCGGCATCGGCGCGTGTGCATAGGATTCGCGGCGGCCATTGCCGGTCGGGGCAACCCCCATAAGTCGCGCGTTCTGCCGGTCCTGCATATAGCCGACCAGCACGCCGTCCTCGATCAGCACATTCTTGGCCGAGGGCGTGCCTTCGTCATCAATAGAGATAGACCCGCGCCGATCAGGCAGCGTGCCGTCATCCAGCACCGTCACGCCTTTGGCCGCGATGCGCTGCCCCATGAGGCCTGCAAACGCGCTTGATCCCTTGCGGTTAAAGTCGCCTTCCAGCCCGTGGCCAATGGCCTCGTGCAACAAGATACCGGGCCAGCCGGGGCCAAGCACCACATCCATCATCCCCGCAGGGGCAGGCACGGCGCGCAGGTTCACGCAGGCGATGCGCAAAGCCTCGCGAATTTTGGCCTGCCAGTCGGCGGGGTCCAGCAGCCCGTCCAGCCCGACACGGCCACCGCCGCCCGCGGTTCCGCTTTCGCGGCGTCCGTCTTGTTCTACGATCACCGACACGTTGACCCGCGTCATGGGGCGCACATCGCGGACGGATGTTCCTTCGGGGCGCAGTATTTCGACTTCTTGGATGGAGGCAGAAATAGAGGCAGAGACCTGCACGACACGGGAATCCAGGCTGCGGGCGAAATCGTCGATCTCGCGCAGGGTGTCGACCTTGACGGGGAAGGCCGCGCCAGCGATCGGGTCTTCGTCGGTATAAAGCTTTTGATTGGTCGCTGCGGGCGCGTCCGCCCAAGTGCCACCTCCCGCACCCACGGCCAGCCGCGCCGTCTCGCTTGCGCGGCGCAAAGCGGCCTCTGTGATCTCGGTCGAGTGGGCATACCCAGACACATCGCCGCGCACGGCGCGCAGCCCGAACCCTTCGGAAGCGTCGTAGCTCGCTGTTTTCAGTCGCCCGTCGTCAAACACCAACCCTTCGGAGCGGCGGCGCTCGAAAAACAGTTCCCCGTCATCGGCACCTGCAACAGCGTCACGCAGGATGGACAGTGCGGCGTCACGGTCAAGCTGCGCCTCAAAGGGGTTGAAAGGCGGCTGGCTCATAAAAATGTTCCTTGAATCGTGTCATAAAAATCGCTTCGCGTCCGTTTGACGCAAGCAGAAGTCTTTATCTTGAAGTTAGAATATGATTGTAAGCGCAAAGATTACAACGGGACAGCTGACTCCATTTGCGGGGTGGTGCTGGGATTCGCTTATCAATGGTCACAAGATCAGGACGACATATGAAACATCTTCTCTCTTTTTCGGGTCTCATGGCCGCTTTTTCCGCCGTGCCAGCAATGGCGCAGGAAAACCTTCGCATCGACGGGCTGGAAATCATTGGTGAGCCGATTGACGGCAAGATGGGCTTTCAGCCAGCCGTCACCCGCGTGGCGCAAGACATCCACGATCTGGACTATCTTATCCTGATCATCATCACCTTGATCACCATCTTCGTCACCGGTTTGATCCTTTGGGTGGCATTCCGCTACAATAAGAAGCGCAACCCTGTTGCCGCTTCCTTTACGCACCACACGCCGGTCGAGATCCTTTGGACCGTTGCACCTATCCTGATTCTGGTACTGATCGGGGCCTATTCGCTGCCAATCCTGTTCCGCCAACAGGAAATTCCCCAAGCCGATCTGACGATCAAGGCAACGGGCAACCAGTGGTATTGGTCCTATGATTATGTCGACGAAGGCTTTGGCTTTGACAGCTACATGATCGGTGCGCCTGCTGTTGGTGGTGAAAATCGCAAAACACCCGAGGTCATCGCCCAGCTCGAAGCCGCCGGCTATACCGAGCGCCAGTTCCTGCTGGCGACCGATACCGCTGTCGTGATCCCCGTGGGCAAAACGATCGTGGTTCAGGTCACGGGGTCCGACGTGATCCATTCGTGGGCAATGCCTGCCTTCGGCGTAAAGCAAGACGCTGTACCTGGCCGTCTGGCGGAAACATGGTTCACCGCCGAGAAAGAAGGCGTGTACTTTGGCCAATGCTCCGAATTGTGCGGCAACGCCCACGCCTATATGCCGATCACTGTGAAAGTCGTCTCGGAAGAGGTTTACGCACAGTGGCTGGGTAACGCGAAAGAAGAGTATGCGGGCATTCCGCAAGCTCTGACCGTTGCGTCCAAGTAAGGCACAATTGCTGATGCGGGGTGCGCGACGTGCGCGCCCCGGGTTCCTTTTGTATGAGAGATCGCATGACTGATACCAGCACGACACCTGCGGGCGAGTACGAAGCGCAGTTCGGGGATTACTTTGCCCTGATGAAGCCGCGCGTCATGCAGCTGGTGGTTTTTACCGCGCTTGTCGGCATGTTGGCCGCGCCGAATTCTGTTCATCCGGTTGTTGGCTTTGCGTCGATCCTGTTCGTCGCTATCGGGGCAGGGGCCTCTGGTGCGCTGAACATGTGGTGGGACGCTGACATCGACGCGATCATGCGCCGGACCCAAGGCCGCCCGATTCCGTCGGGCCGCGTCCAGCCGGGCGAAGCGTTGGCGATTGGCGTAACGCTGTCGGGGATGTCGGTTGTGATGCTCGGGTTGGCCGCAAACCTGCTGGCCGCAGGCATGCTGCTGTTCACGATCCTCTTTTACGCTGTTTTCTATTCCATGTGGCTCAAGCGCGCGACACCGCAGAACATCGTTATCGGTGGGGCTGCGGGTGCGTTCCCGCCTGTGATCGGCTGGATTATCGCCACCGGCAGCTTCTCTGTCGAGGCATGGCTGATGTTCGCGCTGATCTTCATGTGGACACCGCCGCACTTCTGGGCCTTGGCGCTGTTTATGCGCAATGACTATGACGACGCGAAGGTGCCGATGCTGACCGTGACCCACGGTCGCCGCTCTACCCGTCGTCACATTCTGGCTTATACTGTTTTGCTGGTCATTCTGGCTGTCGGTACCGGCTTTACCACTATCGGTGGGCCGATCTATCTGGTCACCGCCGGCGTTTTGAACCTGCTGTTCCTGATTGGCGCGTTCCGTATCTGGAAGCGTGACGAAGATGACAGCGAAGCTGATGATTTCCGCGTAGAGCGCAAGTTCTTCCGTCTGTCCCTGTGGTATCTTTTCCTGCACTTCGGGGCCATTCTGGTAGAGGCGACCCTGCGCGGCTATGGCATGGGAGGCTGGTAATGGGCATTCGAGCAGAACACGAAATTCACACCCGTCGTCGCGGGCGCAACCTGGGCGTTGGTCTGCTTTTGGCTGGCTTTGTTGTGCTGGTCATGGCGCTGACTTTTGTTAAAATCACCAACATCGATTTCAACGATCTGCCGGGTGGAGACATCCAAACGCAGGAGAGCAACTGATGGCTTTGTCCGGACCCGCCAAGACTGTCATGCAGACCGTCACTGTAGTGGTTCTGATGGGCGGCCTCGCGTGGGCGTCTGTTCCGTTTTACGACTGGTTCTGCCGCGTCACCGGCTTTGGCGGGACGCCGGGTCAGGTCGCAAGCGCAGACGGCGACGTTCTTGACCAGACGATCACCGTACGTTTTGACGGTAGCCTGAACGACAACATGCCGTGGGAATTCAAACCCGTTGCAACCGAGATGACGCTGCGCATCGGTGAAACAGGGCTAGCCTTTTACGAGGCCTATAACCCCACCGATCACCCGGTTGCGGGGCAGGCGTCTTATAACGTGACGCCCTATGCCGCCGGGGCGTTTTTTGAAAAGATCGAATGCTTCTGCTTTACTGAACAGGTGCTCGCCCCCGGTGAGCGTGTTCAAATGCCCGTCAGCTTCTTTGTTGACCCCGAAATCGTCGAAGACCGTGATGGCAAGTATGTACATACGATCACACTGTCTTATACGTTCTATGAAATTGACCTGCCCGAGGGCTATGAAGCCCCCGATCAGGACAGCGCGATAAACCTGAATTAAGAAAAAGGTGAGGGACTGAACCAATGGCCCATGAAAAGAACCATGACTACCACATTCTGCCGCCGTCCACATGGCCATTGCTCAGCTCCATTGCCGGCTGCGTCATGCTGGTTGGTGGTGTTTTCTGGATGCACGATGTAACCCCCTTCGTTTTCTTGGGTGGTCTGGTTGCTGTGCTGTATTGCATGTTCGGATGGTGGTCCGAGGTTGTCGCCGAAAGCCACGTCGGCGATCACACCAACGTCGTGCGCATCGGTCTGCGCTATGGCTTCATCCTGTTCATCATGTCCGAAGTGATGTTCTTTGTCGCGTGGTTCTGGACCTTCTTCAAAGAAGCCCTGTACCCGATGGACGAATTTCCGGGCTCCACCTATGTGCAGCCGGATATCATCCCGGTTGACGCCTTCCACCTGCCGCTGATCAACACGCTGATCCTGCTGCTGTCGGGCTGTGCCGTAACTTGGGCGCACCACGCGCTGGTCCACGAGAACAACCGCAAAGACCTGATCGCCGGCCTGTCCATCGCGATCGTTCTGGGCATGCTGTTCACCGCGTTCCAAGCCTATGAGTATTACGAACTGCTGGTCCACGACGATTGGACCTTCGGGGGAGACCTGTTCTTCTCCAGCTTCTTCATGGCGACGGGTTTCCACGGTTTCCACGTTGCAATCGGTACGATCTTCTTGGCGGTCTGTCTGGTCCGCGCGATCAAAGGCCACTTTACCCAAGAGCAGCACGTCGGCTTTGAGGCCGCTGCTTGGTACTGGCACTTTGTGGATGTGGTCTGGCTGTTCCTTTTCTTCGCCGTCTATATGTGGGGCATCTAAGCCCGCAGTCGGCTTGCAAATCGGGCCGCAATCACTAAAAGCAAAGGCGCGCGAGGGGGACCTTGCGCGCCTTTGCATTGCCGCCACCCGACCACGGGTGCCAACCTCAAGAGAGCTTTATGCGTCGCACGCTATTCCTGCTGATTGTCGGCCTTGGCGGCGCCGCTATCCTGATATGGCTGGGCGTTTGGCAGTTTCAGCGGTTGGCCTGGAAAGAGGCGATCATCGCCGACATCAACACCCGCATCGCTGCCGCACCGGTTGACTTGCCTGCGTCGGTGAACCGCGACCTTGACGCCTATCTGCCCGTGACCGTGTCGGGCGCGTTCGAACAGGGTGAGGTGCATGTGCTCGTGTCCCAGAAGGACGTCGGTGCAGGCTACCGGATCATCACACCCTTCGTTCTTGAGGATGGTCGCCGGATCATGGTGGATCGCGGTTTCGCGGTGGCCAGCGCCAAGGACGCCGCGCGCTCCGATGGCCCCGCAACCATCACTGGCAATCTGCAATGGCCGCAGGAAACCGATAGCTTCACGCCCGAGGCCGACCTGAAGGGCAACATCTGGTTTGCCCGCGATGTCCCAGACATGGCCCAAACCCTTGGCACGCAGCCCGTGCTGCTGGTCACACGCAGCAGCACCCCGCCGGCAGCGGGGATCAGCCCGTTGCCTGTTGATACCGCCCGAATTCCCAACGATCACTTGCAATATGCGATCACTTGGTTCTCTCTTGCCGCGATCTGGCTTGGGATGAGCCTTTTCTTCCTGCGCCGCCGCCGCGCACCCAAAACCGAAAGCTGACCAACCCTATGCGTTATGTCTCTACCCGTGGTTCCGCCCCCGTTTTGTCGTTTGAAGAGGCGCTGCTGACCGGCCTTGCCCGTGACGGCGGTCTGTATGTGCCCGAAACGATCCCGACACTCAGCACCGATGAACTGCGCGAGATGGCCACGATGTCCTACGAGGATGTCGCCTTTCGCGTGATGAAACCCTTTGTTGGTGACACGTTCAGCGACGAGGAATTCAAGGCGCTGATCGCCAAGGCTTATGCCGGGTTCAATCACACCGTTCGTGCCCCATTGGTACAGCTTGAACAGGGCCACTTCCTGCTAGAGCTGTTCCACGGCCCCACGCTGGCGTTCAAGGATTTCGCCATGCAGCTGATCGGCCACATGTTTCAGGCCGTGCTGTCACGCAAGGGCGAACGGGTGACCATCGTTGGTGCGACTTCTGGCGATACCGGCTCTGCCGCAATCGAGGCGTTTCGCGGGCTGGACAACGTCGATGTGTTTATCCTCTTCCCCCATGGCCGGGTGTCCGACGTGCAGCGTCGCCAGATGACCACGCCATCCGAAAGCAACGTTCACGCGCTGGCGCTGGACGGTGATTTCGACGATTGTCAGGCGCGTCTGAAGGATATGTTCAACGATCACGCCTTCCGCGACGGGGTGCAACTGGCAGGGGTCAACAGCATCAACTGGGGCCGCGTGCTGGCGCAGGTAGTCTATTACTTTACCGCAGGGCTGGCCATGGGCGCGTTGGACCGCAAAGTCAGCTTTACCGTGCCTACAGGCAACTTTGGCGATATCTTCGCGGGCTATATCGCGCGTGAAATGGGGCTGCCGATTGCTGATCTAGTGGTCGCCACAAACCAGAACGACATTTTGCACCGCTGCCTGACCACGGGCGGATACCACAAGGGCGAGGTCCATGCCTCGATCAGCCCGTCGATGGATATTCAGGTGAGCTCCAACTTTGAACGCGCGTTGTATTTTGCCTATGGGCAGGACAGTGACGCGATCAACACCCTGATGGACGATCTGGCCAAGGGCGGGTTTGACGTAGGCGACAATGCCCTGCGCGATCTACAGAACACCTATAAATCGGGCCGCGTTTCCGAAGACGAAACCAGCGAAACGATCAAGGCTTTCTACGCCGACACAAACGAGCTGCTGTGCCCGCATTCCGCCATCGGTGTGCGTGTGGGGGCCGCATTGCGCGATCCCGCGACGCCGATGATCACGCTGGCCACTGCGCATCCGGCCAAGTTCCCTGATGCCGTGGAAGCCGCCACTGGCGTGCGCCCGCCGCTGCCGGAACACATGGCCGATCTGTTTGACCGCGAAGAACGCGTGACCCGCGTGCCGAACGATCTAGAGGCGCTTAAAGATATTATCAAAGGGGGCATTGCTCAGTGAGCTTGCAACAACACCGCCTGTCCAACGGCTTTCGCATTGTAACCGAACATATGCCTGGGCTCGCGTCGGCGTCTATCGGGGTTTGGGTCTCAGCGGGTGCGCGGCATGAAACGGCCACGCAAAACGGTATCGCGCATTTCCTTGAGCATATGGCGTTTAAAGGCACGGCCAAGCGCACATCGCTGCAAATCGCCGAGGCGATAGAAGACGTAGGCGGCTATATCAACGCCTATACCTCGCGCGAAGTGACGGCGTACTACGTGCGCGTGCTGGAAAACGACGTGTCGCTCGGGCTGGATGTGATCGCTGATATCCTGCGCAATCCGGTGCTTGATAACGGTGAGATAGAGGTAGAGCGCGGCGTGATCCTGCAAGAGATCGGCCAAGCGCTAGACACGCCGGACGACGTGATTTTCGATTGGTTGCAGGAAAAGGCCTATCCCAACCAGCCCATCGGACGCACCATTCTTGGGCCGTCCGAGCGCGTGTCGAACTTCACCCGCGAGGACCTGTCAGGCTTTATCGGCGAGCACTACGGTCCCGACCAGATGATCCTCGCCGCAGCCGGTGCCGTCGATCACGATGAGATCGTGCGTCTGGCCGAACAGCTGTTTGGTGATATGCCACCCAAACCCTTGTTCGATGTCGATGCGGCCAAGTTCAGCGGCGGCGAAGTGCGCCAATTGAAACCGCTAGAGCAAGCCCATTTCGCGCTCGGCTTCGAATCCCCCGGCTACCGCGCTGATGATATCTATGTCGCGCAAATCTATGCCTCCGCGCTTGGGGGCGGCATGTCCAGCCGCCTGTTCCAAGAGGTCCGCGAGAACCGTGGACTGTGTTATACGATCTTTGCGCAGGCAGGGGCCTATGCCGATACAGGCATGATGACGGTCTATGCCGGCACAAGTGGCGAACAGCTGCCCGAACTTGCAGGCATCACCATTGACGAGATGAAGCGCGCTGCCTCTGACATGTCCCCGGCCGAGGTCGCGCGGGCACGGGCGCAGATGAAAGCAGGGCTGCTGATGGGGCTGGAAAGCCCGTCAAACCGTGCCGAACGACTGGCGCGTCTGATCCAGATCTGGGACCGCGTGCCTCCGCTGGAAGAAACCATCGCGCAGATTGATGCCGTGACCACCGGTGACGTGCGTGATTTTGCCCAGAACATGGCCGCAAGCGCACCTGCCGCGCTGGCACTTTATGGTCCGGTCGATGGGGCCCCCACTTTGGAAGAGCTGCAGGAGCGTCGCGCTGCCTGATGCAACTGCTGAAACGAAAGCTGGCCATTGAAACCGAAAGGCTGACCTTGCGCCCGCCGGTGCATGCTGACTTCCGCCCTTGGGCAACCTTGCGGTCGGACAGCAGCACCTATCTTTCCCCGTGGGAGCCGTCTTGGGCACCGGACCATCTGTCGCGCAAGGCGTTTACCAATCGGGTCTATTGGGCGAACCGCTCTGTCTCTGCGGGCACCGCGCTGCCGTTGTTCCTAATCCGGCGCAAAGACAACATGCTGATCGGTGCGATCACGCTTGATAACATCCGCCGGGGTCCCGCACAGGCGGGGACATTGGGCTATTGGACCGGCGAACAATTCGCTCGCCGTGGTTATATGCGCGAAGCGATCGAAGCGACAGTGCACCACGCATTCACCCGTCTGGACATCAGCCGGGTAGAGGCCGCCTGCCTGCCTGAAAACATCGCCTCGCGCGGGTTGCTGGAAAAAACCGGCTTTAAATACGAGGGCGTCGCCCAAAGCTATCTGCAAATCGACGGTCGCTGGCGAACCCATGTGCTTTATGCGCAGCTGCGCGGCGACAGACGGGGCAAAACCGCCGCGGGGTAGAAAAGCCTTCCACGCACCGTACGAACACGAAAAAGGCCAGACATCGCTGTCTGGCCTTTCGTTTGTCTGATGTCCGTTGCGGTTTAGCGGCGGCGGTCGCGCCGCGCGCTCATCGGCTGGAACGCGACGCCAACGTGGGCCTCGCAATAGGGCTTGCCTTGCTGCACAGGCAGACCACAGAACCAGAAATCATCTGTCGCGGGGTCACCGACAGGCCATTTGCAGGTCCGCTCTGTCAGGTCCATCAGGCCGATCTTCTTCGACTTTTTCTCGACTTCGCTGACTTTCGCCAATGCTTCGGGGCTGATCTCGTTGGCCGAAGGCTGCGGGGGCAGCGGCTGGCCGGCGGGAATGATCTTGGCGCGCGCTGGCAGGTTGGGGCGGGGCGCTGGCACGGCCTCTGCTGCTTCGGGCTCTGCCGCTTCGGGGGCGGGTTCTGCCTTTGCCTTAGCGGCGGCAGGCTTCGCTGCTGGCTTGGCCTTGGCTTCGGGCTTGGCGGCAGCAGCAGCAGGGGCGGCCGCGGGCGCTGCGGTTGCGGTCCGGTTGGACAGGCCCAAACGATGCACCTTGCCGATTACGGCATTGCGGGTCACGCCGCCCAACTCCTTTGCAATCTGGCTTGCGGATTGGCCCTCGCCCCACATTTTCTTCAGGATCTCTACGCGGTCATCGGTCCAAGACATTTGGCGTCCTTAGCTATCAAGCGGCCCTTCTCAGGACCGCCTTGGAAAAATCTCAAGTCCCTATACTAATCACTGACAGCTTGGGTGCAAGGCGGGAACGGGCGATTGGGCCTGCGCTGAGGCCAATCGCTCCTTTAAAACAACAGCAAAAGACCTGCAGCACGGCCCGCGCCACGGTTTGCGGCCATCACGGGCATGTTTTTTGCTTTGCAAGGCGCAAAAAGCTGCCTATGCAAACGACATGATCAACCGTTCAACATCTTCTTTGCGACGACGCCAAGGCTAATTGGCGACACCGGCCCCTGCATAGGGGCGCGGCTTTGATCATTTGCGACATAAATTGCGTCGCTCCCCTTCAAATCATATTGACCCTCTCCGTCACTCATGGCCTTTTGTGCCTTTGATGCGGCCAACCTATAAGGATGATCCTGATGTTCCCATCTGTTCTGCCGACCTATTCCCGTGCCCCCCTGAGCTTTGTCAAAGGCGAAGGCTCGTGGTTGATTGAACAGGACGGCCGCCGATTTCTGGATTTGGGCGCAGGCATCGCGGTGAACGCCCTTGGCCACGCGCATCCTGCGCTGGTGGCCGCGCTGACCGAACAGGCTGGCAAGCTTTGGCATACCTCGAACCTGTACGAGATTCCCCAGCAGCAAGAACTGGCCGACCGGCTGGTCGCGCTCAGCTTTGCTGATACGGTGTTTTTCACCAATTCCGGCACAGAAGCCTGCGAGCTGGCTGTCAAAATGGCGCGCAAGTATTTCTACGACAAGGACCAGCCTGACCGGACCGAGATTATCACCTTCTCGGGCTCTTTCCACGGGCGGTCCTCGGCGGGGATCGCGGCGGCGGGGTCTGAGAAGATGACCAAGGGCTTCGGCCCGCTCCTACCCGGTTTTAAGCATATCGAATTTGGCGATATGGATGCGCTGACAGCTGCCATTACCGATACGACAGCTGCGATCATGATCGAACCGGTTCAGGGCGAGGGCGGTATCCGTCCCGTTCCCGATGCTGATCTCAAGCAGATGCGCGCGCTGTGCGAAGCAAACGGTCTGTTGCTGATCTTTGACGAGGTACAATGCGGCGTGGGCCGGACCGGCAAGATGTTCGCCCACGAATGGGCAGGGGTCACACCCGACATCATGATGGTCGCCAAAGGCATCGGCGGCGGCTTCCCTCTGGGCGCGGTGCTGGCCACAGAAACCGCAGCATCAGGAATGACAGCGGGCACCCACGGGTCGACCTATGGTGGCAACCCTCTGGGCTGTGCCGTGGGCAATGCGGTGATAAATATCATCGGCACCGAAAAGTTCCTTGAGGACGTGAACCGCAAGGCAGGCCTGATGCGGCAAAAACTTGAGGGTCTGGTCGCAAGCCACCCCGACGTGTTCGAAAGCGTGCGCGGCAGCGGATTGATGCTGGGCCTGAAATGCACCGCCACCAACAGCGACGTCGTTGCTGCGGGCTACCGTCATCAGGTCATCACAGTGCCTGCGGCGGACAACGTTATCCGCCTGCTGCCTCCGCTCAATATCACCGATGAAGACATCGCAGAGGCCGTCTCCCGCCTTGATCAGGCCGCCAGCAGCCTTGCTGCCGGCTAACCTTCATTTTGCCTTAAAAACTCCGGGGGGCCGGGGGGCTGGCCCCCCTAACTCTGGGAAAAATTAAAAGAATACCTATGAAACATTTTCTCGACATTCACCAAACCGACCCGGCTGACCTGCGCAGCATCATTGATAACGCCGCCACGATGAAGGCAGCCCGTCTGGGTCGTCCGCGCGGTGCACCTGATGATGACCAGCCGCTCAAGGATCACATGGTCGCGTTGATCTTCGAAAAACCCTCGACACGGACACGGGTCAGCTTTGACGTGGGCGTGCGTCAGATGGGCGGGCAGACGATGGTGCTGTCCGGCGCGGATATGCAGCTGGGCCACGGAGAAACCATCGCCGATACGGCGCGCGTGCTCAGCCGCTATGTTGATCTGATCATGATCCGCACCTTCGAAGAGGCGACTTTGCTTGAAATGGCGGAATACGCCTCTGTGCCGGTGATCAACGGTCTGACCAACCGCACGCACCCTTGCCAGATCATGGCCGATATCATGACCTTCGAAGAGCATAACGGCCCGATCAAAGGCAAAAAGGTTGTCTGGTCCGGTGACGGCAATAACGTCTTTGCCAGCTTTGCCCATGCCGCCAAGGCGTTCGACTTTGAACTGGTGTTCACCGGCCCGCAAACGCTGGACCCGGAGGCCGCGCTGAACGGGCTCTACACCACCGAACGCGACCCGAACAAAGCGGTCGAGGGCGCTGATCTGGTGGTCACGGACACGTGGGTGTCGATGCATGACCCCCAATCGGCGCGCGAACGTCGACACAACCAGCTGCGCGGCTATCAAGTGAATGACGCGCTGATGGCCAAGGCAAAGCCCGACGCGCTGTTCATGCACTGCCTGCCAGCGCACCGCGATGACGAGGTCACAAGTTCCGTCATGGACGGGCCAAGCTCGGTTATCTTTGACGAGGCCGAGAACCGGTTGCACGCGCAAAAATCCGTCATGCGCTGGTGCTTGGGGAAATGACCGACCGGCGGCCGATCGTTGTCGCAGGTGCGGGGGCGATTGGCTGCTTTGTGGGTGGCATGCTGGCCGCCCACGGCCACGACGTAACGCTGCTGGTCCGCCCGGGCGTGGCCGGTCAGATCAGAACGCATGGCCTGCGCCTGACGGACTTCGACGGGCTGGATGAAAATGTGCCGGCGTCAAAGCTGACCCTGTCCCAAGACCCTGCCTGTCTGGCGGGGGCGGGCATTGTGCTGGTCACGGTCAAGACTGCCGATACGGCGGGCATGGCCCGTCTGATCGCTCAGCACACCCCTGCGCTGTCCACCGTGCTGAGCCTGCAAAATGGTCTCGACGCGGCAGAGATCCTGCGCGAGCTCCTGCCCTTGCATGATGTGCGCGCGGGTATGGTTCCTTTCAACGTGGTGCCGCATAGGGACGGGCGATATCACCGCGCGACAAGCGGCGATATTGTGGTCGAAACAGGCCGGATGCCGCTGTCGGGGTACCTGTCGGTGCCGGGGCTGCGCATGATCGGAACGGGGGCTATCAATGGCGTGCAATGGGGCAAGCTGCTGCTGAACCTGAACAATGGCCTGAACGCCCTGTCGGGGCTGACATTGCAAGAACAACTGTTTGACCGGCGCTGGCGCCGTGTCATGGCCGCGCAGATGGCCGAGGCGCTTGCCGTCTTGAAAGCCCACGGTATCTACCCCGCGTCCTCGACGCCGCTGCCTGCACGGTTGATCCCTTGGGTGCTACGCTTGCCGACACCCCTGTTTTCGCGCGTCGCGGCCAGGATGCTGACGATTGACCCGATGGCGCGGACCTCGATGTCGTATGACCTAGAGGCGGGCAAACCGACCGAGATTGACGCGCTGCAGGGGCGCATCATCGCGATGGGCGCGCAAGAAGGGGTGGCCACCCCGCTATGTCAACGCGTGCGCGATCTGGTGAAAGAGGCGCAGGCGCGCGGGCCGGGGCTGCCAAACCTTACCCCGTCCGATCTGCGCTAGCCGCCAAGGCGGCTTCCAAGGCGACGTCGCACGGGGACTTAGTTCACCAGCGCGTTCAGGCCCAGAAAGATCATCGCTGACATGGTCGCCGCGGCAGGCACGGTAATAACCCATGCGGCTACGATGGTCATAAAGTGGGACCGGCGCACCAGTTTGCGGCGGCGGCGTTCCTCTACGGCGATGCGTTTCACCTCGCCGGCTTTGGCTCCGGGGCGACGCAGGCGGCGCTCCATGTGCCATTCGCGGTAGAAGCCCACACCAAAAACGCCACCCACTGCAATATGGGTCGAGCTAACGGGCAGACCCAACCACGAGGCGATGATCACTGTGATTGCCGCGGATAGCGCTACGCAATAGGCGCGCATCGGGTTCAGCTTGGTGATCTGGCTGCCTACCATGCGGATCAGCTTGGGTCCGAACAGGAACAGACCAAAGGAAATCCCGAAGGCCCCGATCACCATCACCCACATCGGGATAGAGACCTTTGCCTCGAAGCCGCCAAATTCAGAGGCGTGAACAATCGCGGCCAGCGGCCCGACCGCGTTGGCCACATCATTGGCCCCATGCGCAAAGCTCAGCAGCGCGGCAGAGAACACCAGCGGCAGGCCGAACAGCACTTTGACGGATTTGTTGCGGTTCTCCATTCCCTCGGAGGCGCGGCGGATCGCGGGGTAGGAAATGGCATAGGCCAGAACACCGCAGGCCAGACCGATCAGCAGGGCAGAGCCCATGTTGATCTCGATGATCTTCTTGAGGCCTTTGAGCGCCAGATAGGTGGCGAAAACGCCGGACATGACCCCGATCAGGATCGGCACCCACCGGCGCGACGCGGCGATCTTGTCTTCTTGGTACAGGATCTGCGACTTGATCAGCGCGAGGAACATCGCCGCGACAGCGCCACCTAGCACGGGCGAGATGATCCAGCTGGCGGCGATCATGCTCATGGAAGGCCAGTTGACGGCTGCCATTCCCGCAGCCGCGATGCCCGCGCCCATAACACCCCCCACGACAGAGTGTGTGGTCGACACAGGCGCGCCCACCCATGTCGCCAGATTGACCCAAAGCGCGGATGAAATCAGCGCGGCCATCATCGCCCAGATGAACACTTGGGAATCTGCGACCGACGCGGGATCGATGATCCCCTTCGAGATGGTCGAAACAACGTCCCCGCCCGCCAGCAATGCACCCGCGCTTTCGCAGATCGCAGCGATGATGATCGCCCCGCCCATGCTTAGCGCTTTGGCACCGACGGCGGGGCCCATGTTGTTGGCCACATCATTGGCGCCGATGTTCACAGCCATATACGCCCCGAAGGCCGCAGCGGCGATCACCACAAAGTTCGACGGCTGCGCACCGAGGAAAAGGCCGGCGATCAGTGCCGCCAAGACGATAAAGGCAAGCGCAATGCCAAGTCCGACCATAGGCCGCGCGACATACGTCGTTGCTTGTTCCACCCGCGAGATGCGGTTCAGGTCAGAATCCAGTGTTTTCCACTGTTGGCCTTTGGGTCCGTCGGTCATTGCTGCCTCATTCTCTTGAACCATGCGCTCGTGGCACAGCGAAAAAGGTTACGCAAGGCCGCAGAGCGGCTATAGTTTCAGAAGGATTTCCCGAAGATCAGGTTCTGCAACCAGTTCTGCTGCTTCTTTCGGGGGCATCCAGCGGCGCGTGCGGACGTCGACCTCGGGGTATTCATCCTCGATGTGGCGCACACGCGTCAGATAGACCTGAGCGATCACGGGCGTGGTGAGACCCTCGGACAGGCCCTTGTCGTAATCGTAATACCCCATCGGCTCGGACTCGATGTCGGCCTTGGATACGCCGGCTTCTTCCCAAGCTTCGCGCAGGGCAGCGCCAGCGCCGTCCAGCCCATCAATCGGCCAGCCTTTCGGCACGATCCAGCGGCCGGTATCCCGACTTGTGATCATCAGCACCTCTTTGCCATCGGGCGTTTCGCGGTAGCACAATGCGGCGACCTGAATACGTTTCGGGCGGCGCCAGATGGGGAGGATCATTCCCTCCCAAGCGCGTTTTAGTTCTTGTAGCATTTCTATACCGTTAACCTGTAAATATGTTGTTCTTGCTTTTATCCCGACATCTTAACTGAAAAAGATACGATAATCAATTTCGCTGCCCCGCACCCTTGTGCAGCACCGGTGCGCATCCTTAAGTTTGACGAACCCTTGACCCACAGGAGATAAGCCGATGGACGCAGATATAAAGGCCGCAGATATTGGCGTGTATGGTCTGGGCACAATGGGCAGTGCGCTGGCGCTTAATCTGGCAGAGCAGGGGTTTCGTGTGGCGGTCAGCAACCGCGAGGCAGACTGGATTGCGCCGTTTATCGAAGAAGCCGGCACGCTGGCTGCAAACCTGTCGGGCCACACCACGCTTGAGGATTTTGTCGATAGCATCGCGCCGCCGCGCAGTATCTTGTTCATGATCCCGTCGGGGGCACCGATGGATGCGATGATCGACGCCGTGATGCCATTGCTGGACGAGGGCGACACGATCATCGACGGTGGCAACGCCGATTTCCACGATACACGCCGTCGGTCGGCTGCGTTCAACGGCACGGGCCGGCATTTCGTCGGTATGGGGGTTTCGGGCGGCGAAGAAGGCGCACGGCACGGCCCATCGATGATGGTGGGCGGGACGGATCACAGCTGGACCCAGCTGCGCCCCATGCTCGGCGCGATTGCGGCAAAGTTCCAGGGCGCGCCCTGCGTCGATCATCTGGGGCCGGATGGGGCGGGGCATTTCGTCAAGACCGTGCACAACGGGATCGAATATGCCGACATGCAAATGATCGCGGAAGTCTACGGGCTGCTGCGGGATGCTGGCGGGCAAAGCGCGCCGCAGATCGGAGCCCTGTTCGAGTGCTGGCAGAAGGGGCCTCTCGGCTCGTATCTGATCGAGGTTTCTGCCGCGGCATTGCAAACCGTCGATGCAGACAGCGGTACCCCGATGGTGGACCTGATCCTTGATAAGGCGGGGCAGAAGGGCACTGGCCGCTGGACCTTGATAGAGGCGCTGAAGCTTGGTCAATCCGCCAGCGCGATCGAGGCGGCAGTCGGCGCACGAGGCTGGTCCAGCGAAAAGGCGCTGCGCGTTGCGGCGGCCCCCTTGTTGCCGGATGCGGTGACTGGCGGCGATTTACCTTCAGACGCGGACTTGCACTCCGCCTTGCTGGCCGCGCGTATTCTGGGCCACGCCCAAGGGTTTCGCGTGCTTGCTGCCGCGTCCGATGAATTCAACTGGCACCTTGATATGGCTCGCATCGCAGAGATCTGGCGCGCGGGATGTATCATCCGCTCTGCCTTGCTGGATGATCTGGCCGACGCCTTTCACGCGGGGTTGCCAGAGGGGGCCTTGATCCTCGCGCCTGCAATTCGCGAGATGCTCGGCGATCATTTGGCGGGGCTGCGCAAGACGGTGGCGGCAGGGGTATCTTTGGGTATCCCGATGCCTGCGCTCAGCGCGTCACTCGCTTGGTACGATACGATCCGCACGGCACGCGGATCGGCCAATCTGATACAGGCGCAGCGCGACTTTTTCGGGGCGCACGGATTTGAACGCGGCGATATCGCAGGGGCACATCACGGGACGTGGAACGCGATTTCTCGGGGCTGATGACGCGAGGGTTATTGCTGCCCCAGTGTCGACTGCGCGAAAGGGTCTGTCTTGTAGGTCACATGCGACAGGTAAAGCCCGTGCGGCGGTGACACCGGCCCGCAGGCGGTACGTTCGCGGGCATCGCGAATCTTTCTGACATCATCGGGCGCAAAAGACCCCGCGCCGACACGCTCTAACGTGCCGACGATGCTGCGCACCTGATTGTGCAGGAAAGACCGCGCGCGCACGTCGAAATGCACCTCTACGCCGCCGCTCACCGGCACCTCTTTCATCTCAAGAAGATCCAGCGTTTTGACCGGTGTCTGTGACTGACATATCGTAGAACGAAAGGTGGTAAAATCGTGCTTGCCGATCAAATGGGATGCGCCTTCACGCATGAGGTCTATGTCCAGCGGCTTTTTGACCTGCCAGACCAGACCCGCCTGATGAGTGGCCGGCGCGCGGCGTACCAGCACGCGAAACAGATACCGGCGCTCTTGGGCGGAAAAACGGGCGTGAAAGTCGTCATCCACAGCCACACAATCGACGACCGCAACCGGCAGGGGTTTCAGGTGATAATTGATCGCTTCGGACAGGCGGAACGGGGTCCAGTCACGCTCCATATCGCAGTGGGCGACCTGCGCGAGCCCGTGAACACCCGCATCGGTGCGCCCTGCGGCGGCGATATTATGGACGCGCGGCTCGATCTTGGCCAAGGCGTCTTCGATCGCCCCTTGCACAGAGGCAAGGCCGATCTGGCGTTGCCAACCGACAAAGGGCGCGCCGTGGTATTCGATCTTAAGGGCATAGCGTTGCATGGCGGGCGTTTACATGGGGGCGGCTGATCTGGCAATCCCTGACCCGCGCACCTATGTTACCCCTTAACGAAAAGTTAAGGCGGGCACGGGCTTTGGTACTCTCAAGAATTGCCGATGGAATTTGGCGGCAGGTTGAAAATGTTCAGGACGGTGTGTCCGAGACGTTTTTCGAACCCGTGATCCGTTTGGGTGTCACCGGACTGGCGCGGTCCGGCAAAACCGTGTTCATCACCTCGCTTGTGGCGAACCTGCTGGATCGGGGTCGAATGCCGGGGCTTCTGGCCGCATCCGAAGGCCGGATCGAGGCTGCGTTCCTGCAACCCCAGCCCGACGATACCGTGCCGCGGTTCGAGTATGAAAACCACCTTGCCGCGCTGACCGGTCCCACGCCGCATTGGCCCGAAAGCACCCGCGCCATATCGGAGCTGCGCCTGTCCTTGCGGGTGCGGCCCAATGGCCTGCTGGCCGGATTTCAGGGGCCGCGTACGGTGCATCTGGATATCGTGGACTACCCCGGAGAATGGCTGCTGGATCTGGCGCTGATGGATGTGGATTATGCCACGTGGTCGGCGCAGGTGCTGACCCGTATCGTGGATCGCGACGAGGCGGCGGGCTACCGCGCGCTGGTGGCCGGCACTGACGCCGACGGACCGTTGGACGAACCCGTCGCCCAAGCGTTGGCGGCCAGCTTTGCCGATTACCTGCAGACCGCCCGTGCAAATGGTTATTCCGACTGCACGCCAGGGCGGTTCCTGCTACCGGGTGATCTGGCCGGATCGCCGGTGCTGACTTTCGCGCCCTTGCCCAGCGGTGAGGGGCCGCGCGGGTCGCTTTTGCGGGAAATGGCGCGGCGGTTCGAGGCCTATAAACGGCGGGTGGTGAAACCCTTTTTCCGCGATCACTTTGCACGGATCGATCGTCAGGTCGTGCTGGTGGATGCGCTTGGCGCGATCAATCAAGGCCCTCGCGCCGTCGAGGATTTGCGCGGCGCCATGAGCGATATCCTTGGCAGTTTTAAGCCCGGGCGCAACGGTTTCCTGACCCAGCTACTCCGTGGCAAACGTGTCGAGAAAATTCTGTTCGCGGCGACCAAGGCCGACCATCTGCATCACAGCCAGCACGCCAGTCTAACAGCCATCATGGAGGCTTTGACCCGCGACGCCCGCGACCGGGCGCGCTTTGCCGGTGCGGGGACATCGGCGATGTCGCTGGCATCGTTGCGGGCCACCACCGAGGCCACGATGACCCACAACGGAGAGACGCTGGATGTCGTGCGCGGCAGCTTGCTGGACACTGGCAAAGAGGCGGCGTTCTATCCCGGCGAACTGCCCAAGGACCCCGCGCATCTGCTGAGCCCGGCGCGGGCGGGGGCGGCTAAATGGCTGGATCGGGACTATCAGATCATGCGCTTTGCACCGGCGCGGCTGAATCTGCGCCCCGGCGATGGCCCGCCCCATATCCGACTGGACCGCGCCGCTGAATTCTTGATCGGGGACCGTCTGTGACCGTTGATGAAGTGACCATCGCGCCTGCACGGGTGCTGGATGCCGGTCGCCTGTCAGTGGTGATGACCTGCGCCAACGCGGACCACGACTGGCTGCCCCAAGCCCACAGCCGCGCCGAAGAGATCGGCACCTTGGGTGATATGATCGACGTCGGCTGGGTGCAGGTCGCGCGGACAGAGGGGCATGTCGTGGGCTTCCTGGCACGTCGTGCGGCGGAGATTCACGGGCTGTATCTGCACCCCAAGGCGCAGGGCAAAGGCATTGCACAGCGCTTGCTGGACGGCGCCAAGGCGCAAAGCGACCGTCTTGCGCTCTGGAGTTTTGAGGCCAACTTGCGTGCCACACGGTTCTATCGTGCCGCAGGGTTTGTCGAGGTAACGCGTAGCGACGGTTCAGGCAATGATTTCGGGCTGCCGGATGTGCGGTTCGAATGGGTAAAAGGGGCGGCGTGATGGCCAAGGGTCCGGTTTTATTTGATCTCGAGGAAGACACGGCCACGCGGCCCTCTGTATCGGATGCGCCGCCGGTGCCGGATGACGGTGCAGCCGCACCGCAAGGGCAGGCAATGCAGATCGCGGCACGGCTGGCAGCGCGCAAGCCGTCAAAGCTGGTGCGGCTGTTCTGGTGGCTGCTGACCACGCTGATCGGGGCGCTGGTGTCGATTGCGGCGTGGAATTTCGTCATAGGGCTGCTGGCGAGTTACCCGTTGTTGGGGATGGTGATGACCGTCCTGATTGGTGCGGTGCTGCTCGTCTTAGTGCTTTTGTGCCTGCGCGAACTTGCGGCCTTTAGTCGTCTGGCGCGGCTTGACGGATTGCATCACGACGTCGGCGAGGCGCTGGCACAGAATGACCTCAAGTCCGCTCGGGCAGTCACTGATCGGCTGGTTGGGCTGTATCAGGGACGCGAAGATACCCGATGGGGACGCGACCGTCTGGCAGAGCTGCGCGGCGATCAACTGGATGCACAAGCGTTGCTGGCCCTGACCGAGGCAGAGCTGCTGGGGCCGCTGGATATTGCCGCCAGCCGCGAGGTCGAAGCCGCGGCTCGTCAGGTTGCAACGGTGACGGCGCTGGTGCCTTTGGCGTTGGCCGATGTGGTTGCGGCGATGACCAGCAACCTGCGCATGATCCGCCGTGTGGCCGAGGTCTATGGTGGGCGGTCGGGCTTTTTCGGGTCGTGGCGCCTGACGCGGGTGGTTTTGTCACATCTGGTGGCGACGGGGGCTGTGGCCGTGGGCGACGACATGCTGGAACCTATCTTGGGCGGGACGATGCTGGCGAAACTGTCGCGCCGCTTTGGCGAGGGGCTGGTGAACGGCGCGTTGACCGCCCGTGTCGGTGTCGCCGCGATGGAGGTCTGCCGGCCCATGCCGTTCTCTGAAGCACGCCGCCCCAAGGTGCGCAGCATCATCAAACGCGCGCTGTCGGGGCTGTTTTCCAAGGCCAGTTAGGTGCCCGGGAGAGGGGGCTTGTCGGTCGATCTGCTGCGGCCTATAAGGCTGAATATGACCCGGAACTCCGCGATCATTATACGAATTATTTTCCCGGCGCTCTGATTGACGAGACGCCGGGCAGAGGTGCTTGAGTTCTTCGCATCGTATCCGAACATTCACCATTCCGAAATTCCTTTGCCAAAGGACGCCCGCCATGTGCGCCGACACCCCCGAAACGCTTGACTATAAATCCACGCTGAACCTGCCGAAAACCGATTTCCCGATGCGTGCGGGCCTGCCCAAACGCGAACCCGAATGGCTGGAGCGGTGGGCAAAGATCGGCGTCTATGACCGCTTGCGTGAAAAGCAGGGGCGCACCCCCTTTACGCTGCACGATGGCCCCCCCTATGCGAACGGCAATCTGCACATCGGCCACGCGTTGAACAAGACGATCAAGGACATGATCGTGCGGTCACACCAGATGATGGGCTTTGATGCGCGCTATATCCCCGGTTGGGACTGCCACGGCCTGCCCATCGAATGGAAGATCGAAGAGCAGTACCGCCAAAAAGGCCGCGACAAAGATGACGTGCCGATCAACGATTTCCGCGCCGAGTGCCGCAAGTTTGCCGCCGGCTGGGTCGACGTGCAGCGCGAGGAATTCAAACGTCTGGGCATCACCGGCAACTGGGCTGATCCCTATCTGACGATGGATTTCCACGCAGAGCGTGTGATCGCCGAAGAATTCATGAAGTTCCTGATGAACGGCACACTGTATCAAGGGTCCAAGCCCGTGATGTGGTCCCCGGTCGAAAAGACCGCGCTGGCCGAGGCCGAGGTTGAATACCACGACAAGGAAAGCTTTACGATCTGGGTAAAGTTCAAGGTTGTGGGCACCGATGATGCCTCGCTTGACGGTGCAAATGTCGTGATCTGGACCACAACGCCGTGGACCATGCCGTCCAACAAGGCTGTCGTGTATGGCGAGGAAATTTCTTACGGTCTGTACGAAGTCACTGCCCGCCCCGAGGAATCCTGGGTCACCATCGGTGACCGTTATCTGCTGTCGGACAGCATGGCGATGGATGTGTTCGGGCGTGCGCGTCTGGACGAAACCATGGTGCGCCGTCTGCGGGATGTAACGCAGGACGAGCTGGCTAAAATCTCGTTGCAGCACCCGCTGGCTGGTGCCGAAGGCAGCAATGGCGAATGGGATGATCTGCGCGACTTCCGCGCCGCTGATTTTGTGACCGACACCGAAGGTACGGGCTTTGTGCATTGCGCGCCGTCCCACGGTCTCGAAGAATATGAACTGTACCGTGGTTTGGGGATGCTGGACCAGGTGATCACCTATAACGTGATCGAAGACGGGTCCTTCCGCGCGGATCTGCCGTTCTTTGGCGGCAAAAAGATCCTCAAGCCCAACGGCAAGGAAGGCGACGCCAACGCAGCCGTGATCAACAAGCTGGTCGAGGTCGGCGGGCTGCTTGCGCGTGGCAAGATCAAGCACAGCTATCCGCATTCCTGGCGCTCCAAGGCACCGGTCATCTATCGCAACACGCCGCAGTGGTTTGCTGCGATCGACCGGCCCGTTGGCGACGGGCAGGACACCTTTGGCAAAACCATCCGTGAACGTGCCCTGACCGAGATCGACAACGTCAACTGGGTGCCCAAGAAGGGCCGCAACCGTCTGCATTCGATGATGGAGGCCCGCCCTGACTGGGTGCTGTCGCGTCAACGTGCATGGGGCGTGCCGCTGACCTGCTTTACCAAAAACGGCGCGCTGCCGACGGATGATGACTTCTTGCTGCGCAACCCCGAGGTCAACCAGCGCGTCGTCGACGCGTTCGAGGTCGACGGCGCGGATGTCTGGTACGAAGATGGTGCGAAAGAGCGGTTCCTGGGCGGGATCGTGAACCCTGACGAGTATACTCAGGTGTTCGACATTCTGGACGTGTGGTTCGATTCCGGTTCAACCCATGCGTTCGTGCTGCGCGACCGTGAAGACGGCTCTGAGGACGGCATCGCAGACGTTTATATGGAAGGCACCGACCAACACCGCGGCTGGTTCCATTCGTCGCTGCTGCAATCCGTAGGCACCACGGGCCGCGCGCCCTACCGCAACGTCGTGACGCACGGGTTCACATTGGATGAGAAGGGCATGAAGATGTCCAAATCCATCGGCAACACCATCGTGCCCGAAAAGATTGTCCAACAGTATGGCGCCGATATTCTGCGCCTTTGGGTGGCTCAGACGGACTATACCGCGGACCAGCGGATCGGGCCGGAAATCCTGAAAGGGACCGCCGACAGCTATCGTCGTTTGCGCAACACCATGCGGTATATGCTGGGGGCGTTGTCCGACTTTACCGATGCCGACCGGACAGAACCTGCAGATATGCCAGAGCTTGAACGCTGGGTGCTGCACCGTGTGGCTGAGCTGGATCAGGTCGTGCGCGAAGGCTATGCGCGCTATGACTTCCAAGGTGTGTTCCAAGCGGTGTTCACCTTTGCCACCGTTGATCTGTCGGCGTTCTATTTCGACGTGCGCAAAGATGCGCTGTATTGCGATGGCGACACGCTGCGCCGCCGTGCTGCGCGGTCGGTGCTCGATATCCTGTTCCACCGTCTGACGACATGGCTGGCACCTGTGCTGGTGTTCACCATGGAAGAAGTCTGGCTAGAGCGGTTCCCCGGCGATGAAAGTTCGATCCACCTGACGGATATCCCTGAAACGCCCAAAGCGTGGCTGGATGCTG
The DNA here is from genome assembly GCF_053474885.1 of Sulfitobacter sp. M13. NCBI lineage: Bacteria > Pseudomonadati > Pseudomonadota > Alphaproteobacteria > Rhodobacterales > Roseobacteraceae > Sulfitobacter > Sulfitobacter sp. M13. The sequence goes on from NZ_CM130281.1 coordinate 1,014,179, forward strand.
ATCTGGCGGCGAAATGGGCCAAAGTGCGTGCCGCACGGCGGGTCGTGACATCTGCGTTGGAAGTGCAGCGGGTGGAAAAGGTGATCGGTGCCTCGCTCGAGGCAGCACCAATGGTGTTCGTCGCAGATGATGCGCAGCGTGCAGCGCTTGAGAGTGTGGCGTTCGAGGACGTCTGTATCACGTCAGCCATTGCGATCACCGGCGATGACGCTCCGGCAGAGGCATTCCGCATGCCCGAGACCGACGGCGTTGCTGTCGTGTTCGAGAAAGCGGCGGGCGAGAAATGCGCACGCTGCTGGAAGGTCTTGCCCGACGTTGGCACACACGATCACGCGGGCGTTTGTGCCCGTTGTGACGAAGCCGTGTCCTAAAATGACGCTGCGCCGCTTTATCCGGAGTTTCGGGTGAAGTGGCGCAGTATCCCCACGCGGTTTGGTACCTTGGTCGTAACCGAGGATGCAGGCGCGATCACCCACCTGCATTGGGGGCAGGGTCCCTTACATGCTGACGCTGGCACCTTGCTGGACGACGCAGAGGCGCAGCTGCGCGCCTATGATGCTGGACAGCTGACACGGTTCACCCTGCCGCTTCGGATCGGGGGGAGTGATACAGTGCGCGCCGTCTGTGCAGAGATGTCGGCGATCCCTTTTGGGGATACTGTGACCTACGGCGACATTGCCACAAAGCTGGCGATTCCTGCGCAGGTCGTGGGACAGGCGTGCGGGCACAATCCGATTCCCGTCATTGTGCCGTGCCATCGCGTGATGGGGGCAAAGGGGCTGACCGGATATTCTGGGGACGGCGGGGTGGAAACGAAAGTCGCCCTGCTGCGCCATGAAGGGGCCGCAGGGCTGCTGATCTAGATCTTGAAATTATGTGCCGTAACGTTGATCGCGGGGCGTCGGTTCAGGCCTTGCGATCGTACAGGTATTGTTGCGCCACACCGGCAAACATCAGGTACAGGCTGGTGATGACCAGACCCCAATGTGCCCAGCTTTGCGGGTGGAAATCGACCCAAGCGGCCCAGCCTGCAAAGAAGGTCCAAGCCAGCGCCATCGGCAATGTAACCGCGCGCCAACGCTCTGTCCGGACGGGGTGCACGAACTTGAACGGGGCGAACATGGTCACGGCCAGAACCGTCACCAGCACCAGCGATACCCACCACGGCGGCGACAGGGCAAACAGCACCAGCACCAGCATGTTCCAGCACCCTGGAAAACCCCAAAAGGAATTATCTTTTGTTTTCATGCGTGTATCGCAGAAGTACATGGCGCTGGCGAAGGTGACGATGATGATCATGACCCAGCCGCTCCACCCGTCCATGAGGCCGGATTGGAACAGCGCAAAGGCCGGAATAAAGACATAGGTCAGGTAGTCGATGATCAGATCAAGCAGTACGCCATCAAACTCGGGCGCGTTGGTCTTTACATTATATTTACGCGCCAGCGGCCCGTCGATCCCGTCTACGAAAAACGCAACCACCAGCCAGAGGAACATCATGTCCCAACGTTCCTCGGCGGCGGCGAGCATGGCCAGCATGGCGAAAATCGCACCCGTTGCAGTAAACAGATGGACGAGAAGGGCGCGGGAATGAATGTTCATGCGCGACAGATGGCAAATCTTTTAGACGGATGCAAAAGGAAAAGCGTGCGATGCCGTGCAGGCTTGGGTTGACCCCGCTCTCGATTCCGCCTAAAGCCAGAAAACCAATTTCAGGGTTTGCCGTAGCGCGGCCCATATGGGTATTGCTCCGGATCGCCGGAAAATGCCCCGCAGCAAAAGGATAGACCCATGTCGCGCGTTTGCGAATTGACCGGAAAAGGCCCGATGACGGGCAACAACGTAAGCCACGCCAAGAACCGCACACGTCGCCGGTTCTTGCCAAACCTGAACGATGTTACCCTTCAGTCCGAAGCACTGGGCCGTGGTTTCAAGTTCCGCATCTCGGCAGCTGCTCTGCGCACTGTTGATCACCGCGGTGGTTTGGACAAGTTCATGGCGAAGGCAAAGGACACCGAGCTGTCCGTCAGCGCGTTGAAAGTTAAGAAAGCAATTGCAAAGTCCAGCGTCACAGCCGAAGCGCTGTCGTAAGACTTTTCAATCGTTACGATGTTGCAGCCCTGGCCCTTGGCCGGGGCTGCGTCGTTTTGGGCAGGTGTATTTTCACCAGCTTTGGCTAGGGTGCGGCCCATGACCCTGCGTTCCCTTTCAACTTTGCTGTTGGCGTTGATGCTGGCCCTGACGGCGCAAGGCATGGCCGTTGCACGTGGGGCGTCGGCCGCCACGGGTCAGATCGTGCTGTGTACCGGCGCTGGTCCCGTAGCGATCTATGTGGACGCGCAGGGTAAGCCCACGACGGCCCCGCATATATGTCCTGATTCGGCGCTAAACGTTGACCTGACAGATGCCGTGGCTCTGGCTGCTGCGCCGGCGCGGATCGTGGCCTTTGTCGCACCATCGTTGCAGGTCCTGACAGCTGATGTGCCGCGACGCAAAACGCGCTATGACCCCAGAGCACCGCCTGTCGCTGCCTGACGTACGACTTTCACGGACATTTTGAATATTACGACAGGATACATCAATGACACCTGCTTTGCTGACCCGCGCCGTTTGCGCGCTGTTTCTCTTTTCTGCCCCTCTCGCCGCCGAAGGCATTATGGTGGATGACGCCTACATCCGCAGCTCTACCGCGAAATCCACATCTGGTGCGGCGTTTATGGTAGTGATGAACCACAGTGGCGCAGATGACCGTTTGATCGGTGCGTCATCTGACGTGGCCGATAAGGTCGAGCTGCATTCGCACCGTTCTGACGATAATGGCATCATGCGAATGGGCGAGATCGAAGGCGGCGTGGCCATCGCTGCGGATGAAATGCACGCGTTTAAACGCGGCGGCGATCACCTGATGTTCATGGGGCTGCAAAAGCCGCTGGTGCAAGGGGCTATGGTGCCCGTCACGCTTGAGTTCGAAAACGCGGGCGCGGTCGAGGTCGAGGTGATGGTCGATCAGGACCGCAAGCCGAACCATGACAAGATGAAGCACGACCAGATGGAACATGGTGACATGGAACACTCCGGTCACGACATGCCGAAAGACTAAAGTCTTTTCCACACACGAATGGCGGCGGCCCGGCGTTTGTTAGAACGCAGGCCGCTGTTTTGCGGGGGTGCCCAGCAATTCCTCTACCCAGTCGGTGACGACGCGGGTCGCGGTGCCGGTGCGGTGCTCTGCAAACTGGTTGCCCACGGCGGAACGTTCTAGGTTCAGCTCTATCGTGTGTGCCCCGTTGCGGCGGGCCTCTGCGACGAAACCGGCGGCGGGGTAGACGTTGCCCGATGTGCCGATTGCCGCGAAAATATCGGCTTCGGCCAAATGGTCAAAGATTGCATCCATGTCATAGGGCATCTCGCCGAACCACACGATGTCAGGTCGCGCGGCGGGGGCTTGGCAGGCGGGGCAGGGATCCCCCACAGCCATCACCATAGGAGCGGGCCAGCGGTGATCACACGCCGCACAAAGTGCTGAATTCAACGCGCCGTGCATATGGATCACCCGCGCACCGCCCTGTTCATGCAAGTCATCGACGTTTTGGGTCACGATGACGACCTGACCCGCATACTGCTGCTGCAACTTGGCCAGCGCCTGGTGCGCGGCGTTCGGCGATACCTCTGCTGCCTGCTTGCGGCGGCCATTATAAAAATCGACGACCAGCTGGGGGTCACGGGCAAAGCCTTCGGGGGTGGCGACGTCCTCGACGCGGTGCTGCGCCCACAGCCCGTCTTCGGCACGGAAGGTTTCAATGCCGCTTTCCGCAGAAATGCCTGCGCCTGTCAGAATAACGATTTTGCTCATGTCAGCCCCTGTATTCTTGGCTTGAGTGAACCAGTCTCGCACGTCTTGCGCAAGCGGTCAGCCCGCTAACGTGTCAAAACTGGGGGCGAGCCACGGCAATTGCGCGACCGTCGGCGCGATCATATGCGACCGGAGCAGTTGGCGCATCGTAGCAGCGATATTCTGCGGCACAGGCCCCGTCCAATCCGACCCTGCGAACAGGGAAATCTGACGCGACAGCCCCGGTACGGGCAGGGGATGCACCGCGAGCTGTTGGTGAAACCGTTGGGCGCGACAATAGCCGAAAGGCGTCGTGATCGCCCAGCCGATGCCCCGTGCCACCATCGCCATCAGGGCAAGGTGGCTGCCGATCTCGAACTGGGAGGGCAGGGTGATATTGCTGCGGGTGAGGTGGTTGGTGATCTGGTCGGCAATCAGCTGGTCGGTGGCGTATTTCACGAACGGCAAAGTCGATCGCCCCGCCATTAGGTCCGCGCTGTTACCCTCAAAACCGGCAGGGGTCACGATCACGAATGGGTCGCGTGCCAGCGGAATTTCGATGAGCCCGCTTTTGGCATCCCCGCTGGTGGCGGCGATAGCAATGTGAAGGGATTTGTCCTGAACCGCCTGAATCAACCCCTTGCTGCCGTCGGTGACCATCCGGAAGCGGCAGCCTGCCATGCTGTCGGCCAGAAGCGTTGCGAGGCGGGGGGTCAGGTCATTGTCAAAATCGTCGATCACCCCGAGGCTCAGGTCGCTGAGGTCTGCAAGGTCCATCACCGTCAGTTCGGATTGCGCCAAGCGGATGTGGGCAAGCGCTGCACCGCTGTGACGCAGAAAGCTTTCGCCCGCAGCGGTCAGTTTCATCGGGCGCGTACTGTGATCGACAAGCGCTGCGCCCATAGCGGCTTCGAGGTTGCTGATCTGTTGACTGACGGCGGGTTGGCTTAGCCCTGTCAACGCAGCGGCCTGCGCCACAGACCCACGGCTGGCCAATGCCTCGAACACTTCTATGCCGCGTAGGGTGATGCCCTTTTTGATCATGATGTCCCGCCCTTGGTCCTTTCGGATTTAGTGAAGCATGACCAATATTTTGGCAAGGTTCGTGCGTATTTCTAAGCATTGGTTTCACAAAACTGAAATGAACTGCGGAAAACACGCGTTCCCCTTGAAGCTGCCCCGTGCGCAGCGCACCATATGGCTCATCACGCACCGGAGGCTTTCATGAAAATCGCAACAGCCGCATACCCGCTGGACGTTTTGTCCAGCTGGGCACATTACGAAGATAAATTGGCAGGCTGGGTCGCAACTGCGGCGGCCAGTGGGGCAGAGCTGCTGGTATTCCCCGAATATGGCGCGATGGAACTGGCCACGCTCGCGGGGCTGGATGTAGCTGGCAACCTGGAGGCGTCGCTGTTCGCTGTATCTGACCGGCTGGCGGATGCAGATGCGACACATCAGAAACTTGCAGCTGAATATGGCGTGCATATCGTCGCAGCGTCCGGACCTGCGGTCACCGATGCAGCCCCCCGTCCGGTAAACCGCGCCCGCCTGATCACGCCTTCGGGGCAAATCGGGGTGCAGGACAAACAGATCATGACCCGATTCGAACGTGAGGTCTGGGGCGTGGTCGGTGGAGAGCCTTTGCGCATCTTCGAGACGGCTTTGGGCAAGATCAGCATCCTGATCTGCTATGATAGCGAATTCCCTTTGCTGGGTCGCGCCTTGGCAGATTGCGACATCATCGCCGTCCCCAGTGTGACCGAAGCCTTAGCAGGCTACTGGCGCGTCCGCATTGGATCCATGGCGCGCGCGCTGGAGAATCAATGCGTTACGGCCATGTCATCCTGCGTAGGGGCTGCGGATTGGTCCGACGCGCTTGGTGATTCTTATGGGGCAGGCGGCATATTCTGCCCGCCGGATGTTGGATTTCCGCCAACCGGCGTACTTGCCGCCGCAGAGATCAACGTGCCCGGCTGGACCTTTGCCGAGGTCGACATCGCACAGATCAGCCGCGTGCGTGCAGATGGGGTGGTTTTGAACCGAAACCACTGGGAGGACCAGTTCGGGCGTGACGCAACGGCCATAAACGTGCCTTTGATGTGAATACCCCTTGAAAAAAGGGAAAATTGCGCCCATTTAAGCCTGCGTCCTGAAATTGCAGGACAAAGTGTTCAAGGAGAGACCATGGCCAAGGAAGACACGCTCGAATTCCCCGGTATCGTGAAAGAACTTCTGCCGAACGCGACGTTCCGGGTCGAGCTTGAAAACGGCCATGAGATCATCGCGCATACGGCAGGCAAGATGCGTAAGAACCGCATCCGTGTTCTGGCTGGCGATAAGGTACAGGTGGAAATGACCCCCTATGATCTGAGCAAAGGCCGGATCAATTACCGCTTTAAATAAAATGCTTATCCGAAAATCACCTCGTGGTTTTCGGGCAGCGATCTAGGATCCCATATGAGTTTCATCCTCGGATCAGGAAGCCCGCGCCGCAAGGAATTGCTGGCGCAAATTGGCGTTGTCCCAGACGATATTCGCGCTCCCGATATTGACGAAACCCCGCTGGCTGCCGAACTGCCGCGCCCCTATTGCGCGCGCATGGCCCGTGAAAAGGCCGCCGCCGTGCAGGCCGGGGGGGATGATATCGTGCTCTGTGCCGATACAACCGTCGCTGTCGGCCGCCGTATCTTGGGCAAACCCGAAGACGAGGCCGAGGCGATCCGCTTTTTACGTCTCATGTCGGGGCGTCGTCACAAAGTTATCACGGCAGTCGCGGTCAAGCGCGGTGACAAGCTGTGGCAGCGTGATGTGGTCAGCACCGTCCGCATGAAACGCCTGTCTGATGTTGAAATCTCGGCTTATCTGGCAACAGGTGACTGGCAGGGTAAGGCCGGCGGCTATGGCATCCAAGGACCGGCTGGCGCGTTGATCCCTTGGATCAGCGGATCTTTCACCGGCATCGTCGGCCTGCCATTGGCCGAAACCGCAAACCTGCTGCGTGCTGCAGGATATGTTTTCGCAGGAGAGACCTCATGAAGGGCCGTACGATCGTTCTGGACCATTTTGGCGACACCGAAGCCGCCGCGCTGATCGTGGACGGCAAGCTGGACGATCTTTTGATCGACAGTGACGGGCCGCGCCCCGGCACGATCTACCGCGCCATTGCGGACCGTCCGGTCAAAGGGCAGGGGGGTATGTTCCTCAAGACGCCTGATGGCTCTGCGTTCTTGCGCCAGATCAAGGGGCTGGCACCCGGACAGCCAATTCTTGTGCAGGTTTCGGGCTATGCCGAACCGGGAAAAGCCATTCCGGTGACGCAAAAGCTACTGTTCAAAAGCCGCTATGCTATCGTGACCCCCGGCGCGCCCGGCACCAATATCTCGCGCAGCATTCGCGACGAGGAAGAACGCGACCGGCTGCTCGAGATCGCCCATGAGGCCGCAGACGGGGCCACGCACGGGCTGATTCTGCGTTCCTCTTGCACTGGCGCAGATGCGGATGACATCGCTGATGATATCGACGCGATGCTGACGCTGGCCGACAAGGTGCTGGACGACTCTTCCACCGAGATGGAGCTGTTGTCCGAAGGCGACGGCCCGCATATTCTGGCGTGGCGCGACTGGGTAGCGCCTGCCGACATTGTGACCGATCCCGGCGGGTTCGACACGCATGGCGTTTTGGATACTGTCGATAGTCTTTCGCAGCCGCGCGTCGCTCTTGACGGCGGTGCCTCCATGTTTGTGGAGCCGACACGCGCCTTGGTCGCAGTTGATGTAAATACAGGGGCTGATGTGTCGCTCGCGGCTGGTATCAAGGCCAACATGGCTTGCGCCCGCGCCTTGCCCCGTGCCTTGCGTCTGCGCGGTCTGGGGGGGCAGATCACGTTGGATCTTGCACCCATGCCCAAGAAAGACCGCCGCCCCTTCGAGACCGCCTTGCGTCAGGCGTTTCGCGCCGATGACGTCGAAACCACGTTGGTGGGTTGGACACCGCTGGGGCACTACGAGCTGCAGCGCAAACGCGCCCGTATGCCCCTGGCAGAGGTGCTAAAGTGACCTGCCCGATCTGTAACGGTGAAACCGCTCCAAAGTATCGCCCCTTCTGTTCGGGGCGCTGCGCGGATGTGGATCTGGCGAAGTGGCTAAACGGCAGCTACGCCACACCAAGCCGTGATCCCGAAGATGTCGAGGCCGCACTAGAGGCCAGCGAGGCCGCTTTAAACGCTCCGGACAAGCCACATTAGAACTTTCCGAAAAAACCTTTGCCAAACATGGCGAAAGCCTCTGGACACCCCCGCCGCAAAATCCTAGAACGCGCACACCCGACCACTACGGTGGTCTCCGGTGCCCGGGTAGCTCAGGGGTAGAGCAGTGGATTGAAAATCCTCGTGTCGGTGGTTCGATTCCGCCCCTGGGCACCATTTTTGACTTCGACATAAAGAGCTTTGAGTTCGGCCAGTTATTCATCTCTGATTAGAGTTGGGTGTGACTGCGCAGAGACTGCATTGTGGATTTGCAGCCCTGAAAGTCTATCGGGACCTTTGTCATAGAAGCAATCAACTTAAATCAGAGCTACTGTTAAAAAAGTGGTTTTAGCTTTTTCGAACTGCATCGTTATATCCGATGCTCTACCCATCGGTGCGTAAGCAGTCCCAAGCAGTATGTGCATATCGCGATATTGCTATCTCATAAAAGAGTGATGAAGATTGAGAGCCTCGTTAACGTGCTCTCGGGATGTGAAATCTGCGGATGGGTGTTTAAAGGTTGTCTGTTTTATCCATTGGTTGCCAACATTGCTGATAAAGCCCGCAATTGTAGACATGTACGGACTCTAGCGAATGGGTTCGATTTTCGAAGATTTATATGGGTCTGACTGAGCTACATTGAATAGGCTTCTCGCAAGCCCTTTTTGCCGCCGATGAAGCTTGGCGCAAGCGCGTAGACAAAAATCAAGTTTCCATAAAAGGCTACCGCTGCGATGTCTTCATTCTCTGGTGCGCGGCGAAGGCTTTTGCCATCGGCACTGCCGTGACACCATGCAGCAGGGCACTTATCCAGACTGTATTGATAGCGAAATGAAGAACGAAGTCTCCAAGCTCAGGAGCGAACTTTTCGACCACCAATAACGCAAAGAGCGCCGTTGCCAGTCCGCGCGGGCCAAACCAACCGATAAACAATCTGGTAGACGGATCTGCATCCGAGCCGATCAGAGATATCCAAATGGCCAGGGGTCGAACGACCGCAAGGCTGAGAGCTATGGCTGCGGCCATTGGAACGTTGAGGCTCGCAATTGCTTCGGGGACGAGCAAAGCACCGATGCCGAAGAACGCCGCCCATGAAAGCAGCTGGCCCTCGCTTTCGCTAAAGTCATACACGAACTGGCAGCGGTCCCGGACAATGCAGGCGAACCCGATACCGGCTGCAAACGCCGCGATAAACCCGTTTCCGCCGACTGCAGTCGCCGCGAAATAAGCCGCAGCGGCAAGCGACAATGTGGCTATTCCTTCATACAATGGGGATGTCAGGTCGCGCTCCTGCGCCGCAAGCAACCCGATCCCTCCCAGCACACCTAGCCCTGCGCCGACCAGTGGCCCGAGCGTCACCTGCAGTACGGTGTATAATATCCAGCCACCGGTTGGCGCGGCCGCTGCCGGAGCACTTAGCGCCGCCAACATCAAGATCATCGGCAAGGCGATCCCATCATTAAGACCGCTTTCGATGGTGATCGCGCGGCGATGGCGTTCAGGAACATCCTTGTTCGTCACGACGGATCGGCCAAGGGCAGCATCGGTCGGCACAAGAATTGCCCCAAGCAATGCGGCCACGGCAAGTGGCCATCCAGGAAAGAGCAGCCAGATGACTGCGGTACCACCGACGAAGGCCAGCGGCATGCCGATAATGAGGGTGCGTAATGGCCAGCGATGGCGTTTGAGCAGGCTTTGAATATCAATGCGGGCGGCATCCAAGAAAAGCAAAATGACGAGGGCAATCTCGGCCAATACATGCAGGTGCGCCTTAGCGATCTGCTCAGGGACGAGATTACCCCACGCCAAAAACGCCCCGAACCCCAGCGCAAGCATGGGGGCCGTGACGATTGTTCGGGCAAACCATCTGCCCAACAAGCAGAACGCCATGAGGAAAATGGCGATGAAAAGAAGCGGTAACTGTTCCAATCAGCGCGACTGTTCTAAGCGCGTGCCCAATACCGGTAGGTTCATACCCGATGCTCGGGGTTTTCGTAATCGAACCGGCAACCTGCCTTCCAGGCGTTGCGGTCGTTTCCGTGATTGGGCAGACCGCCCGCATCTTTCAGCATGCGCGCGGTGTGCATCAGGTTCCACGTCATAATTGTCGCATTGCGCTGTGTGAAATCGTTGTCAAAGCCTGCCGGGCCGCCTTCGATCTCATCGCCGTAAGAGGGGCCGGGGCCTGCCTCTCCGATCCAGCCACAATCGGCCTGCGGGGGGATCATATACCCCAGATGGCCAAGCGCATAGAGGATCGACATTGCGCAGTGCTTGATCCCGTCTTCGTTGCCGGTAATGACCGCGCTACCGGTCTTGCCGTAGAAGATGCTTTGCCCCTTGTCGTTCAGCATGCCCGACATTCCGTAAAGCCGCTCAATCAGGACACGGCAAAGGGAGCTTTCCTCGCCCAACCAGATCGGCGTTCCGATGATCAGGATATCGGCTGCGGCGACTTTTTCCCAAAGTTTGGGCCAGTCGTCCCGATCCCACCCATGCTCGGTCATATCCGGATAGACGCCGTAGGCGATCTGGTGAGAGGCCGCGTGGATATGCTCCACGCTGACCCCATTGCGAGACATGATCTCGCCCGCCACAGAGAGCAGCAGCTTGGTATGCGATTTTCCTTCTTCGCGTTTTAGGCTTGTGTTGAAAACGACGGCCTTTAAGTCCGAAAAGTCGGTTTGGTTATCATCGCATAGCTTTGACTGGGTCTCGTTCAAAGTCATATTAGGGGTACTCCTTTGGCGTGAGGTGATATTGGGTGGTTCAGGCAACGTGTCCAGTAGCGGAGTAAGCTGCATAGACCTTGCCAAGGACGGCCCCAAAAATGAGATGCAATACCAGCGTCATGACGGGTGCCATTATGCCAAAGCTCATGCCGAACAGGCCAGCACCAGCCATCGGCATGATCACAATCATCATGCCCAACCAGGCCGCAATACCAAATACGATGCCTTTGATCACAGCGGTGTTGCCGGGAATTGCACTATATAGAATCGCAAACCCGCCGCCCCACGCCAGCGTTCCGATCATGAAGTGGGCGATCCAGCCGACAACAATCGAGGTTCCCATCATCGTGGCAAGCATCGCTGCAACATCAAGCTCTGGCATCACGCCCATCATCCCCTTTGCAACCATCAGCACCGATAAAACGACGGTTGCGGCGAAACCGGCCACGATGCCACTTTTGAGATTGGTCATAATTTGATCCTTCATATGTGTCATTGGCCATTTCAGCCTCCTGACTGTTTCTCTCAGTTAAACGCATCAAAAATGGGGTCTGTTCGACTATCGGCTTGGTCGTCGTTTCGGCTTACCCGCTCACAATCTGCATCGCTGGCAATCAGGTTGCGCGTAGCGCGTCGGAATGACTGAGACAAAACGTGGGAATTTCAGTCGGTGCAATAAAAAAGAACTCCGCCAAGCGATAGGCTCCAATACCTTTAAGCCTGTTTCATCTTGTCGATAATTTCTGAGGTGACTGTGACTTCATTCGCTATATAGCGAAAATTGGTCATGGCAGCTTCATATCCGTCGCCCATTTCTGGGTGCTGTGCGGCGGCAGTTGCATCGCTAATCACAATTACTTTGAAGCCTTGTTCAAGCAATTCTCGCATATGCGACTCGATACACAAGTTTGCCGACATCCCAGCGAGCAGTACGGTATCAATGCCGCGTTTTCGAAGCTGTAAAACCAGATCGTTGCTTTGAGGTCCATAAACTTTGTGGGGACTGACAACCACTGTATCCGAATGGTCAATAATTGGTTTGTAGCTTTCAACCCAATCGGCACCAGAACCCTCAAAGTTTTCGACTGAAAGAGGACCCTTTCTATCAAACATACCGATTTCGTGCATTTTCTCTTCGAGAACGCCGCCAAATTTCCATTCATGGTCGAAAGGGTAATAGTAGTGCGGCGAAATAAATATGAGGAAATTGTTTTCCCGGGCAGTCTCAAGTAATCGGCCGAGGTGCTCTACAGTTCCGTTCTCCTGAACGCTTTTTCCGACCAAATCCCATGCGACACCGGATTCAGAAAGAAAGTCATTCTGGGGATCGACCACAACTAAAGCGGCAGATTTCTTGTCGATCTCGATGTTCGAGTTTGAATTTCCCATTTAGACGTTCCTTTATATTTCAAAGGGACAACGAACGTTCAACCAGATCAGTTCCAAGCTCTTATTGGGCTCCAGCTTCACACTCTGCGTACTCTCGCCTCGATATTTCAGTCAGAGAAAATCAAGCTGTTTCGGCCACTGCGCCATCTGATAGCACGGTGAGGAGCGGGCATTCTGGCGTGTCCGAACCGCTGCACTTCGCAATTGTCTCCGCTAAGGTAGCTTCGATGTTCTGAAGATCACTTATCTTAGCGCGCACGACGTCGAGATGATGCCGCCCACGCTTCTCAACTTCCGCGCAGGTATGGCTGCCGCGATCTACCATGCTGAGCAGACCTCGAATTTCCTCCATTGTGAACCCCAGCTCACGCGCCCGCATAATAAAGCCAAGTCGGTCTACATGCGCCGGCCCATAGCGGCGGTGTCCGGCGGGGCTGCGCGGTGGGTCGGGCATCAGACCGACGCCTTCATAATAGCGGATGGTCTCAAGGTTGCAGCCGGTCAGGCGCGCAAGGTCGGAGCGTTTAAGGTCACTCACAACACCGTGATCATCAGCCATGCTTTTTCTCCTTGATCCTGTAGTTGCTACAGACCCTATCTTGCAAGTCATCACAGGGCAACAAAGAGCAAAGCGATGACAGATCACACCACCGCGACCACAGACCAGCACGAGGGCCGATCCGGTTGGTTCGCCACAGGCGCTGGCGTGGTCGGCGCGCTCGCTATGACCTCCTGCTGCATCCTGCCGCTCGTTCTGGTCAGTCTGGGTGTGACCGGGGTCTTTATCGGTCAACTTACTGCCCTTTATGCCTACAAGTGGGTGACCTTGAGCTTCGCGGCAGTGGCGCTCGCCTACGGGTTCTGGAAAGCCTACCGCCCGGTCCTTACTGACGCCTGCGCGGACGGCACCTGTGCGCGCCCGATCGATCGCGGGCTGATGCGCGGGCTGCTCTGGGGCGCTTCGCTTGTTGTGCTTCTTGCCCTGACCTTTCCGGCACTCTCGCCCTTCCTTTTGACATTCTGACCATGAGGTCTCCCATGAAACTTCTTATCTCCACCACTGCGCTTATCCTTTCAGCCGGCGGAGCAATGGCCGCAGAGGCCACCACACGCGTCGATGTCGAGGGGCTCACTTGCCCTTCGTGCAGCTACATCGTCGCCACCGCCATGAAGCGCGTGAAAAGCGTCGAAATCCTTGAGTTCATTGAGGGCGATGCGGAAAACGGTCTTTATGTCCTGCGCTATGATGATGTGCTCACCGACCCGGAGGCCATCGTCGCTGCCGTGACTGGCGTTGGCTATGGCGCGTCATTGGCCGCGGAGAGCGGATCGTGAACGAGGCAAAGGCACCCGACAACCAGAGCCGTCTGCCCAAGGTTGGTCTTATCGGCACGGTGATTGTCGCCCTTTGCTGTTTCACGCCTGTGCTGGTCATTTTGTTCGGCGTGGTTGGACTTTCGGCGATGCTGGGCTGGCTCGACTACGTGCTGGTGCCCGCGCTCGCCATCTTTGTCGGTATTACAATTTACGCGCTCTGGAAGCGCCGCAATGCGGAGAACCCCTCATGAAAGATAGCAATTCACCCCAGAACGGCCTCTATGATCTCGCCGTGATCGGTGCCGGCTCCGCTGGCTTCTCCGCCGCTATTACCGCCGCCGAGGCCGGTTCCCGCGTGGCGCTGATCGGTGCAGGCACCATCGGCGGCACCTGCGTCAACGTGGGCTGCGTGCCGTCCAAAGCCCTGATCCGCGCGGTCGAGAGCCTGCATCACACGCGTGCGGCGGGTCGATTTGATGGAATTGAGGCCGAGGCCCGCGTGACCGACTGGGCGGCTACAGTTGCGCAGAAACAGGCGCTGGTCGAAGAGTTGCGCAGGGCGAAATACGCCGATGTGCTGCCCCGTCATGAGAATGTCGATTACGTCGAAGGTCGGGCGACATTCGATGATGAAGGCAAGTTGACCGTCGATGGCAGCCTCTTCCCAGCGGGAAAAGTCATCATCGCCACCGGCTCCCGCCCGCATGTGCCGGCGATCCCGGGGATTGAAGAAGTTGATACGCTCGACAGCACGTCAGCGCTGGAGTTGACCGCTCTGCCAGCCTCCATGCTGGTCCTCGGCGCGGGCTATATCGGTGTGGAACTGGCGCAGCTTTTCGCGCGCGCCGGTGTCGACGTAACACTTGTCAGCCGCCGTGGCGTGCTTCCCGAAGCGGAGCCCGAGGTTTCGGCGGCGCTTGAGGGCTACTTGGCCGACGAGGGCATCCGACTGGTGCGTGCAAAAAGCTATGATCGCATCTCCAAGCAAGACGCCGCCATCGCGCTGCATCTGTCAGAAGGTCCCGTGCTGACAGCAGAGAAGCTCGTCTTCGCAACTGGCCGCGTGTCAAACAGTGACGGGCTGAACCTCGCTGCCGCAGGAATTGCGGTTGATGCGCGCGGGAGCATCGAGACCGACCCCCAGATGCGCACCACGAACCCCAACATCTGGGCGGCAGGCGATGTCACCGGCCGCGACCAGTTCGTCTATATGGCGGCTTATGGTGCCAAGATCGCCGCCCAAAATGCCGTGGCTGGTGGAACACGCAGCTACGAAAACGCATCCATGCCTTGGGTCGTCTTTTCTGATCCGCAGGTGGCCGGTGTCGGGCTTGGTGAGGCGCAGGCCCGCGCAGATGGGATTGAGGTCGTGACCTCCGTTCTGCCACTTGATGCCGTGCCGCGTTCGTTGGCGGCCCGCGATACGCGCGGGTTGATCAAGCTGGTGGCCGAAGCGGGAAGCAAGCGTCTACTCGGCGCACAGATCATCGCGCCGGAAGGGGCCGACAGCATCCAGACCGCGGCCATGGCCCTGAAGGCCGGGCTGACTTACGAGGAACTTGGCGATACGATCATGCCCTATCTCACCACCGTCGAAGGGCTGAAACTGGCGGCACTGACCTTTGAGAAGGACGTGGCCGCCCTGTCCTGCTGCGCGGGGTGAAGACATGATAGACCGATCTTCGAAAGACCTGCTCGGCACGATGCGAAACAGTATCCTTGCGTGGTGGCTGCCGCTTGGTGCCATGCTGGTTAGCCATCCCCCTTGGCGATGGGGTCAAAACTGTCATCTGGGTCGCCGCGCTGGCTTGGATGGGTGGGGCCTGCGTGGCAAACTCTCGCCGCTGCGGGCGTGTGCATTGCCGCTATACCGGCCCGTTTCTTCTGGCCATGATCCTGCCGGTGCTGGGCCATGGGTCCGGCTTGCTGTCGCTTGGGGAACAGGGCTGGCTCTGGTTGGGCCTAACGACGGGTCTCGGGATGGCTGTGATCTGGTGGCTCAGTGAACGAATGCTCGGCCAATATAGTTGAGCTTGCAACAGACGCCTTCCGGACTCTCGAATACAAGGAAATTTCATGACTGAAACTGTTGATCTGATCGTAATCGGCGCCGGCATGGCCGGGGTCAACGCCGCAAAGAAGGCCGCGCGCGCGGGCTGGTCCGTCGCCATCGTGGACGAATTGCCCTACGGCGGCACCTGCGCCCTGCGGGGCTGTGATCCGAAGAAGATGCTGCGCGCCGGGGCCGAGGCGGTCGACGCCGCGCGAATGCTGAGCGGCAAGGGAGTGGCCGGTGAAACGCGGATCGATTGGCCCGCGCTGATGAAGCACAAGGAAAGCTTTACCAACCCGGTGCCGGAGAACATGGAAGACGGGCTGAAGAAGGCCGGTGTGCAAACCTTGCATGGGGCGGCGCGTTTCACCGCAGAGGATCGGATCGCGATCGAAGGCCATGGAGAAATCAAATTCGGTCATGCGTTGATCGCCACAGGTGCCAAACCGCGGCTGCTGGATCTTTCTGGTGCCGAGTGCCTCATCGACAGCACAGACTTTTTGAACCTGCCGGAACTGCCAAAGCGCATCATCTTCGTTGGGGGTGGCTACATCTCCTTAGAATTTGCTCATATCGCTGTCCGTGCGGGTGCCGAGGTCACGATCCTTGATCACGGCGCACGGCAGCTCAAGATGTTCGATCCTGATCTTGTCGATATGCTGCTGGAGCGCAGCCGCGCGGCGGGGATCGAAATCATTTCCGGAGCAACCCCCGAAAAGATTGAGGATGCAGGCAAGGCGCAGCGCATCTTCTACAGCAAAAACGGCAATACTCATGTCAAAGAGGCCGACCTCGTGGTCCACGGCGCAGGTCGAGTGCCGGCTGTCGATGGGTTGGATCTGAACGCTGCGGGGATCGACACGGATAATAGCGGCGTGAAGGTCACCGCTTGGCTGCAATCCACCTCCAACCCCCGCGTCTACGCCGCCGGAGACGCCGCGGCCTCTCCGGGCAAACCTTTGACTCCGGTGGCTGTCCTCGAAGGCAAGATCGCCACCTCCAACATGTTGAAAGGCAAGCAGATCGAGCCGGATTACACGGGCGTGCCCAGCGTGGTATTCACCATTCCCGAACTCGCACGGGTCGGCATGTTGGAAGAGGAAGCGCGCGAGACCGGCGATGTAGAGGTGTCATTCACGGATACTTCCGGCTGGTTCTCTCAGAAACGCTTGGGCGAGACCCATGCAGGTGCCAAGATCATCTCGGATACAGAGGGCAAGATCTTGGGCGCACATATGTTCGGTCCGGACTACGCGGAGCTCATCAATATCTTTTCTTTGGCGATCAAGTTGGGGCTCACCGTCGATCAAATCAAGATGATGCCGGCGGCCTATCCAACGGGGGCATCGGATATCGGTTCGATGCTATAGAGACGCGCGCCATTGACTGTTATTCGCTGCTTCACCGCTTTCCCAAGTCAACATGATCCTTTTTGGCTCTTGGCAGTCGGTCGAAAGAAGGGTCCGGCACCTTTCGGCCCCGACCCAGAAAGCTTCGCGTTGAAGCTGGGGGGCAGGCCAGCGTGGGTCGTTGCCCGCTCCAAAGCCGCCTTAGGGGGAACCTTCGCCCATACTGCTGACAGCGCTACGGGTGGAGAGGTTGGCCGTTGGGTGACTGCCTCGCGTGAAGGTTTGAGCCGCAGGTCGCCGGGGCGGCTATCGGGTCGAGTAGGGCCGGCGCCTTCGGCATGGACGACGCTGGTGGTAACGGAGGTATCAAGACGGAGGTCTTCGTAGCCGGTACGGCTTTTGACAAAGCAACTCGGCTCACCGATCCGTGTCGCTACGATACCGGCGAGACGAGAATGTAGCAATTTAGAGGTTCCATTAATTGCATTACTATTCGATGGCTTGAGCGCCAGCTGGAGGCAGATTCATGGCCAGCTATTTCGTGCAATCCACGTTGCCAAGCCGATATGGATTTTGTCGCGGGATCGTGACCCACCACAGCGCCGCGCAGGCCCATCGTCCGTGTGATTTGTTACAGTGAAGAAGGGGGGTTGCGCGTCTGATGCGGGACGGGATTTGCAGCTGACAGATTAGCTAACATCGCTTGCTCGGCCCATCTGCGTGTCGCCCCCCGTTCGTTTAATCTGCCGGAGCCCCGACAACCTGCGCGGACGAAGCCTCTTCAGTGGACCATGCCAAAAGGTGAGGATCAAAGCCCTCGTTCAGGCGTGGTTTTACGATCTGGAAATAAGGGGATAGGTCGAAATCTCGCGGTGCAAATAGCGAGTGGTGCCGGATATGCAGGACCTCCTTGCGGGCGAACCGCGATCCTTGGCGCGCCTTTATGGTGCGCGCATCGGGCAAGATCGGATAGCGGACGGATTGAAACGCCTGCGCGATCAGCGACGAACAGATGGCCCGCGTCGGGTCGCCCGACCCGAACGCCAGCATGCGCCTGCGCCACCTGACCGGAACTGGCGGGGTCGGAAAGAAATAGCGCAAGAGATCGAAGATGTGCCGCAAGTCGTACTTCATTCCCACACGCGCTTTCATAAAATCGGTAACCGCGCGGCACTCCTGCGGCGTCAGGCCAACGGGGCGGCAAATCCGGGTATTGAAGCGCGCGTATTTCGATACCGGCGCAGTGACACATCCTTCGCCGAGATTGACCTCAATCAGGCGATGGGGCTCCGCGTCATTGGAAAGGGTGTCAAGGCTGTCCCCGATGTACATCGCCGCATGAGACCAAGTGGATTGGGTCAGATACTTGATGGCGTTTGAAATGCGTTCCTGTCCTTCCACCAGCAGCACATCGCCGGGACGCAAAGTTTGGCACAGGGTGTTGAAATCAGACGGGGTAAAAGGGGCATAGCCGACGCTTGGCCGGTTCAGAGCGCGCGCCATGCGTCGTCCAACCCGGCTGAGCAACCTGTCGCAGCGATTTTTCAACATAGATGGCATCAAGGTTCTCCGGTTACAGGTCGGGGTCACGTTCTCACCCCGATGAGGCAGAGCGCCCCGCGCCGGTCAGACGCAGGTCTCCCTATCCACTGCTTAGAAGCAATGGATAGGGCAGCGAGGTGGCCGGAAGCAAAAACCATATCCTCCCCTGCCGACTTGTGGCAGGCGATGCAGCCCTCGTCCATTCCCTTAGCCACCTGCCGTGCCATCGCGACGCCATCAGGTGTTTGATCAAGCGCGCCATCGGGCAGGTGTTTGACCCAGTACCAATCTGCATTCTCGGGGTCATAGTCGGCGGCGCGACGGAACATGATTGTATAGGCAGGCAAGTGCTCATCCGGGTTGCGCATAACTTCGTCTTCAGTGACCCCTTTGGGGCCAAAGTTCCGCTTTACGATGAGGTCGCGCTCGTGGCCGTCGATCTCTGCGGTGGTGTAGGGGTCTCAAGCATCATGCGATGTGGATCAGTGCCCTCATAGGGTGTGGCACGGATCATGCCCGGCCCGGCGAGTTTACTTTCGTCCAGGTAAGTCCAAATCTTCTTCTAAGCCGAAAGGCATGCCCTGCGCGACTGCCCCGTCGCAGCCAAAGACAGAACCAACGTGCCGGTCATCGTCGATCGTTTCACTTGTCATCCTCCTTGTTGTCATAGATGGGTGACATCTGAACACACGGAACGTTTCACCATGGGGTGACACCATTCCGTGAGGACAGGCAGGGATAAATCTAATCCTTCTCGTTCAAAGGCAGGTTTTCTTGATAGGATAGTACTTGTCTTCGCTTACCGGATCGCGGGCCAAGATTGATTGCAAAAAGGGAGATCACCCGTGCGAAGTATGACCCATACCAAGCCCACCGATTGCCACGTCGCCTTGAAGCGAGATGGGTAGGTCCTCCGACCTCCATCCGGCCAGCCGACGCGTGCGGTGGGTTTGGTTGGGCCTGCGCCTGATCCTCTTGCTGCTGTTGATTTATGGCATTCACTTGCTGGTCGACTGGTTCCTTGCCCGGACGGCTAATATCCATCCTGGGGTGCAGATCAGCATGCTGGTGGGCGTCTTACTGGTCTATGCGCTGTTAATCGCTATCCCCTTCGTGCCGGGGATCGAGATCGGCCTGATGATGTTTGCGGCTCTCGGATCGTGGATCGCGCCGTGGATCTATCTGGCTTCGGTTGCAGGGCTTTTGATCGCCTATAGCGCGGGTGAATGGATGCCCTACAGACGGCTGCGCAGGATGTTCGAGGATCTGCACATGCGCCGCGCTTCAGACTTGCTCGATAAAATGCACCAGATGACCCGCGAAGAGCAGGTCTCGATGCTCTGTGAGCATGCGCCGAGGTGGTTGCGACCTGTCATTTCGCGGTATCGGTATTTTTTCCTCGCGGCGCTCATTAATCTGCCCGGCAATGCGATCATCGGAGGCGGAGGCGGCATCCTGTTTCTTGCAGGTCTCAGCCGCCTCTTTCGACCGTTCGGTGTCGCCCTGACCCTCGCTTTGGCAGTTTTACCCGTGCCGCTCGCAGTCTGGGGGTTCGGACTGAATATACTACCTTGAAGCTTCGTTTGCGCGGTAGCCGTCTGTCAGGCGTAGGTAACCTCTGGTGTCACCAACCGGTCAAAGATAAGACCCAGAACAGCGTGATAAATGATATGCAACGCCAAAGTCATGATCGGTGCCATGGTAATCCCCCCATTTTTAATGAGGTCCAGCGGTAGAATTCAGGCGGCTGTTTTCAGTTTCATTGCGGGTGTTATGCCGCCGATGCCCATGTTGGGTCGTTCGTTGTTGTAAGTCCAGAGCCATTCCGTGGCCTGATCCTGTGCCTCCTCGATGGTTTCAAAGATGTACTGGCTGAGCCATTCGCCGCGAACCGTGCGGTTGTAGCGTTCGATATAGGCGTTCTGTTGGGGCTTTCCGGGTTGGATGTATTCCAGCCTAACGCCTTGTTTTTCTGCCCATTCCATGAGCTTTCCACTGACATATTCGGGTCCATTATCAATACGAATAGCCTTGGTTTTCCACGCCATTCGATGATCTGGTTCAGACTCCGCACCACGCGCTCGGCTGGCAATGAGAAGTCGACTTCGATGCAAAGGCCCTCGCGATTGAAGTCATCCAGGACGTTCAGTGTCCGGATCGACCGGCCGTCAGAGAGCTGATCGGCCATAAAATCCATCGACCACGTCTCATTTGGCTTGTCAGGCACAGCCAGCGGTTCTGGCTTGTCGCGCTTCAGCCGTTTCTTGGGTTTGATCCGTAGATTCAGCTCCAGTTCGCAGTAAATCCGGTACACGCGTTTATGGTTCCAACAATAGCCCTGCACGTTGCGCAGATACAGAAAGCACAGGCCAAAGCCCCAGGTGCGCTTGTTTGCCGTCAGACGTTCCAACCAATCGGCGATCTCCTCGTTCTCGGTGCTCAGCGTTGGACTGTAGCGATAGCAGGTCTCACTGATCTGGAACGTGCGGCACACCGCCCTCCGCCTGCTTCAACACAGCCATGATCTGCGCATCGCTAAATCGTCCGTTCTTCATCGTAAATCTCCTCAGATATCTTGCCGAGAAAATTCTACTTTTGAACACCACTAATTTTAGGGGGGATTACCCCATCAGCCCAAAGGGCATGCCGAACAAGCCGGCCCCGGCCATCGCCATGACCAAGATCATCAAGTCATCCAGTGCGGCTCGCACCCCTAAACGTGCCCGATGGAGTAAAACGCGCATGTTGCTTTCGCGACTGCCAAGCAGGCCGCAAACCTCCTGCGCCACCAACCCATGTTGCGCGCTTAGAATGATGACCGCACGTTGGCCGGACGAAGGGCATCAATCGCAGTGTTTACGTGTTGCATGACACGACGCCCGAGCAGAAAGTGTTCAGGGGTCAAGACTTACCGCCGTCGCACCAGCCGCGGGCATCTTCAGAGTTCTAAAATTCGTCAAACCCCGGAACGTTTCCCAGCCTTACAAGGAAGCTTGGATCGGCAACTTCGCCACTGTCCTGATCCTCAACGATGGCGTAAGCGTCGGCACCCGCACAATCGTCAGATAAGGCCTCTCGTTCGGCACGGTTCTGGGCCTCCTGCGCTGAGGAATACTCAAATTGCTTGTCAATTTTCAAAACCGTCTGCCCATTGCGTCCGGTTTTTACTTCAACATATGTTTGGCAGATATAGTGGATTTTTTCTGATGAATGCTCGGGGTTTGTCATGAATGGGACCTCAAAGACGGTTTGTTGAAATAAAAGATCATAGTGCGGCCTAGCCAATTTCGGTGCGCTTGAAGTGTCGGTTGCGCAGTTCAGCATCTGACTTAAAGAAAGGCTGCCGGAGCCTGATTGCCGCTATGAACCAGTTTCAGTGCGGCGCGTTTTGCGCACTGGTTTGATTGTCGTCTCGGATGGCGTGTGCGCTTCTCTTTCAAGGCGAGCGGTACGCAATCTAGAGTTCTTCGCATGTCGCTGCTCCGCTTCTTCGTCGACCATTTGTCTCACGACACGCGTTGTCTTTTCCATCGGGGTTTCCGGTTTGGAATCATAGACTTTAGACAGATTCTTTTTTGTATGCTTTGACAATTTTCAGTTTCCTTTGTGGTTTACGCTTAGGTGGCCCAAACGAGCCCTTTCAAACCTGCACCAAGTGTTCGAACTTACCTTCGGTACGCCTTGGAAATCCTGTGGGTGGATGGTCTAGAAGGCTAATGTCGATGTCTGGCACAGCCATAGCATGCATCAACGCGTTATAGTTCATCTGGATTTTCACCTCGGAACCCACCGGCAGCGGGGATCGGCTCGTTCCAACGACAAGATGATCACTGGTCGCACCAATCAGCTTAGTCCCGACAGGCAATGAAAGCCCAAGAATGTCGGTGTCCTGATGCCCGATTGCGAGATGCAAAACGCGGAGCAATATTGGGCCACAGAAGCGGCTGCGTTTTGCAGTTGTAGCGGAGTAAAAGTCCGCCAGTTTGTGCCCTTCGTTTAAGCGGAGGGCGGGAGATGTATTATTTGGACATTTATAGCCGGGTGCGCCGCGCGTGTTTGAAGGACGGGATGTCAGCGCGGGAGGCCGCGCGTTACTTCAACAAGGATCGCAAGACGATTGCCAAGATGCTGCGCCATGAGCTGCCGCCGGGGTATCAGCGTTCAGAACCGCCGCGCCGCCCGACGCTTGATGGATTTGTTGGCGTGATCGATGAGATCCTTCGGACTGACAGAGCCTTGATCAAAAAGCAGCGCCACACAGCAAAGCGCATATTTGAGCGTTTGCGCGACGAACGTGGATATGCGGGCAGCTTAACAACGGTGACCTATTACGTTCGCGAGAAAAAGCGGCAGACTAAAGAAGTGTATGTGCCGTTGTCGCATGGACCGGGCCATGCACAGGTTGATTTTGGTGAGACCATCGGAGTGATTGCCGGCTTGGAATGCAAGATCCACTTCTTCGTGATGAGCCTGCTGCATTCTGATGCGGTATTTGTGAAGGGGTATCCAGCAGAGACACCGGAAGCCTTCTGTGATGGCCATGTGTCAGCCTTCGACTTCTTTGGCGGCATCCCTCAATCCATTCTGTACGACAATACCAAGATCGCTGTGGCCCGCATTTTAGGAGATAAAACGCGTGTCCGCACCCAGCGGTTTACAGAGCTGCAATCGCATTACCTGTTTGATGACAAGTTTGGCAGGCCTGCACGTGGGAATGACAAGGGTAACGTCGAAGGGATGGTAGGTTACACCCGTCCCATTGCCCGACAGGCGATTGCAAAGCAATCTGCCGAGAGGGGCAACGTCATGGTGCCCGCGCCGCGTTTTGACAGCTTCGATGATCTGAACGCACATTTGGAAGCCAAGTGCCTTGCGCGTCAGGGCGAGACGTTACGTGGCCACGACAGAACCATAGGCGCGCGTCTGATGACCGACCTTGATGCACTGATGGGATTGCCCCCTCTCGGGACATTTCTTTGCAATGCCCTGCCGGGCAACGGTCGCAGAATATGAGGCCTGCGATCATGTCAGCACACGGGCCGCATCAATCTCAATGGTCCGCTATCGCAGCAATGATTACTCGGTGCCGGTGGCTTACGCCCACCATGACGTTCATGTGCGAGGCTTTGTGCATGAGGTCATTATCGGCTGTGGAAACGAAGTGATTGCGCGGCACAAACGATCCTATGCATCCGCAGACATGATCTTTGATCCCGCTTCACTTCTTGCCTTTGATTGAACAGAAGGTGGGGGCCTTAGATCAGGCAGCGCCTTTGCAGGGCTGGGACTTGCCGGACGCCTTCGCGACCCTGCATCGGTTGCTTGAAGCTCGGATGGGTAAACCGGGCAAGCGGGAATACGTTCGAGTCCTGCGCCTTATGGAGACGTTCGATTTGGACATCGTACAAAGCGCGATCAGCCAGGCCATTGATATGGGGGCAGGTCAGCTATGATGCAGTCAAACACCTCGTGCTATGCCGCGTTGAGAAACGGCCGCCACGACTGGATTCGGACTTCTATCCTTATCTGCCCAAAGCCAATGTCGGCATGACCCGCCCATCCAGTTACATGAGCCTGATCGGAGGGACAGCGGCATGACTGACGCGCCTCAAATCCTTCTGCACCACCACCTCAAAAAGCTGCGTCTGCCAACGTTCCAAGGCGAGTATGCCAAACAGGCGCAGCTCGGTGCAGCCGAGAACAAGGATCATGTGCACTACCTGGCGCGGCTGTGTGAGATGGAACTGATTGACCGCGAACGCCGGATGATTGAACGGCGCATTAAAGCCGCGAAGTTCCCCAGCACAAAAAGCCTCGACAGCTTTGACTTCAAGATCATGCCCGGTTTGAACAAGCCGCTCACGATGGAGCTTGCACGGTGTGATTGCGTCGATCGCAGGGAAAACATCATCGCCCTTGGACCATCAGATACGGGCAAGACCCACGTCGCTCTCGGACTTGGATTGGCTGCATGTGAACGCGGGTTGAAAGTACGCTTCACGACGGCGGCAACACTTGTGCACGATCTAATCGAAGCCCAGGATGAGCGCAGATTGCAGCGCCTGCAAAAGCAGCTGACCACCCAAAACCTGTTGATTATCGATGAACTGGGCTTCGTGCCGCTCAGCAAATCTGGGGCAGAATTGCTCTTCGAAGTGATATCACAATGCTATGAACGCGGTTCCAGCATCATCACGTCAAATCTACCCTTCGACGAATGGACCGAGGTCTTTGGCTCGGAACGCTTAACTGGTGCGTTGCTGGATCGTTTGACCCATCACGTCCACATTCTCGAGATGAACGGCGAAAGCTACCGCCTCAAACACAGTCGCAAAAACAGACAATAGTCAGCCCAAAATCAAGACAAAGCGCAACACAGCATCAAACGCAGTGGACCCTTTTTACGCCGTGATCTGGTCCATTTTTACGCCGCGATTGACATTTACCCCTACCTGCTGCGGGGGCTACGTGTGGACAGACCAAACCAAGTCTGGTGCGTGGACATCACCTATCTGCCGATGCGTTGCGGGTTCCTTTATCTGGTGGCGATCCACTGTCCGTCAGGGCATCGCGAAGCGATGTCCCGAGAGGAATGGACTGGCATACCCGGATGGTTCTGTCGTGGCGGATCTCGAACACGCTGGAGGCCGATTTCTGTGTCGAAGCACTGAACGAGGCGATCTATCGGTTCGGACCGCCCGACATCATGAACCGCGATCAAGGATCTCAGTTCACGTCGTTTGCCTAGACAGATTGCCTGCGCCGGTCCGGTATCCGCATCTCAATGGACGGAAAGGGTCGCTACCTAGATAATATCTTCATCGAACGCCTGTGGCGCACCCTGAAATACGAGTGCGTCTCTCTGCACGCTTGGGACACCGGATCGCAGGCACGCGCCGGTGTCCGCAACTGGATGGAGTTCTACAATCAACCCCGCCCGCACAAAGCCCTTGGCGGCCGACCACCGGCAGTGGTCTACTCACTACAAATCGAAGCAACGCAACCCGATCAGCAGGAGCAAATCAGAGCTTAGAAAGCGCCAGATCCTGTCCAAGGAATGGGGAGCACCTCAACGTGCGCGCCGAGGATGTTACTGGTGCAGGCTTTACGCTCGTGGTTGCGACACCCAGGCCAACCACAATAGTCCGAAAAGCTCGGGTGGTCTGGAGGGCACTCGGCGTGCCTGTCGAAATGGAACCTTTAGTGCCGCGGCCTCGACAGCTGGCGTGAAGGTAAGGCCACGTCCAGATAGTTGTACGGCATTTGTTGGCTTTGAAACGCTGCGTAGGTCGGCGCTACTTTTGGCGCGAGATATGCCTATTCGCGATGAGATTTACCGGGTGTGATATGAATCCAGTGAATTCCATCTGTAAAGCTTAGCCGCTCATATCTTCCCACGGGGTCTCACTATCGAATTATGGGCGCTAGTATCGCAATTCGGAATTTATCGGTTTTTCCCTTTTATCTGCATGACTTTTTGCAAGACAGATCAATTGAACCCGACAATACTTATAATACGTCAATTGAGTGCAAAGTTAACTCTAAACTATTTCAGTGCACAAAGAATGCCGCGCATGGGCCAGTAGGGTTGAACGGGTATGGTATCAATAACTTTTCTTCTTTTTCCCTTTAATTTCGAGGCGCTTAAGGGCGTTCTACTCAATTGCATCCAAATGGGTGTAGTTGGAAGCTCTAATAACAAACATACTGCCATATTCACATATCTGAGTGGGGTGGAATACTTGCGGCCGGCGTATCGCTACGGAATATACGCTACCCCTGAATTAATTCGAGGATAAGAAGAATATCTGAAACGCTTGATATCACTAGTGACCTATATTCCTATGGCGGAGATCTAAAATCACTCGTCGACGTTACAGTTCTGCCTAACTTCGGAAACGTATCCGGGGATATAAGTATCACAGATGATGACGGCATGCTTGCACCCGCTGAAGCCACCACGATCTCCATCGACGGTTCCGCCGAGGCGGCGACTTATGTCGGTATTGCTACTTTTAACGGTTACGATTCAGGCCTATTGGGTGGGGTGCTGGGTGCGCTGCTTGGGTCCACGGAAGCCGCTGTTTTCCAAACGTCGACGGGGTTATATCTGTACGCGCCCGTTGGCTTCCCCGTAGCGAGCGGTCTTGCGACCACCATATCGATAGATACGTCCGCGTCGTTTGATCTATCGCCAAGCAACCCCGGCATCGTCGATGGTACAAGCGGCGATGACAATATGGATGTCTATGAAGGTCCCGGCGACTACGAAGATGGCGATGGTGACCGAATTACTGATTACGATGCCGGCGGTTTCCTTGGAATCGGCTCTCAAGCAGGTGATGATACGCTGTCCGGTGGTACCGGCGCAGATGAAATTTACGGCGGTGCAGGCATCGATCAAATTGATGGCGGAGATGACGATGATATCATCGATGGGGGCGCGGGCGCAGATATTTTAAGGGGTGGTTCAGGGGACGATACATTCGTTGTGCAGTCTGCCGCTCATGCTCAGGGCGATGTTTTCATCGGCGGGACGGGCCCTGATGATACGACCGATCAAGACCGCATCGACCTTAGCGTTCTGGATCGCGGCAGCTACACCATCAATGCAACCGAAGATACAGCAGACAGCGGCGCGCTGAAGGGCACTGTAAACTTCGACACTGGCGAAACGCTTACCTTTAGCGGGATTGAAATTATCTGTTTTGCAGCGGGTACGGAAATCATAACGTCAGAAGGTCCGGTAAATGTCGAAGACCTAGCGGTTGGTGCTCAGGTGCTGACAATGGATCGGGGGATGCAGCCTGTGCGTAGGATCGGGAGTAGGGCGCTTGGTCCGCAAGGGCTCACTGCACGTCCAAAGCTGAAACCTATCAAGATTTCCGCAGGGGCGCTTGGAAATGGCACGCCGATGAAAGATCTGGTCGTTTCGCGGCAGCATAGAATCCTTGTTCGTTCAGTGATCGCAGAGCGCATGTTCGATGTGCAGGAAATTCTAGTAGCCGCTATCAAACTAGTTGGACTGCCGGGGATCGAAGTGGTCGAAGACGCCGATAGTGTGGAGTATTTTCACATACTGTTCGATCAACACGAAATCATCTTTTCCAACAGCGCCGCGACGGAAAGTCTGTTCACGGGGCCCGAAGCTTTGAAAGCCGTGACCGAAGATGCGCGCGCTGAAATTCTTGAGCTATTCCCGGATATTGCAACACGCACGGCGTTGCTGCCGTTGCGGCACATCCCGGAAAAGGGAGCATGGGTAAAGCACTTGGTCTGGGCCACGCCGTATGGTGCGCCCGTCGTCTGATCGGCAACGAACCTTTTGCGGTGATGCTGCCTGATGACGTGATCGCAGCTGATAAGTCCTGCCTGCAACAGATGATCGAAGCCTACAATGAAACCGGCGGCAACATGGTTGCGGCGATGGAAGTGAACCCTGAGAAGTCCTCCTCTTACGGGATGTTGGACATTGATGATGGTCAATCCGATGGGGCCTTGGTCAAGGTCAAAGGCATGGTCGAAACGCCCAAAGCCGAAGACGCACCGTCAAACCTTGCCGTGATCGGTCGCTATATCCTGTCGCCGAACGTGCTGAAGAACCTGAACCAGCTAAAGTCCGGCTCGGGCGGGGAAATCCAGCTGACAGATGCCATCGCGGCGGAGCTGACCCAAGGCAACGATGTCTACGGCTACCGCTTTAAGGGCCAGCGTTTCGACTGCGGCTCTAAATCTGGGTTCTTGCAGGCGACGGTCTCCTTTGGGTTGGCCCGCGAGGAACTGCGCGATGATCTTTTAGATTATCTTAAGGTCATCTTGACGGCTGACCGAGTGGCACACTGAACTGCTCCGGTTATACCTGAGGTTTTTATAGCGCCCGTGCGCAAAAACATAAACCGCGCGGTATTCCTCCACAAACAGAGCCCTCGGCAGTTCCCAATCAGCTCAGCGGCCCCCTCTGTATCCCCCCCGCACGCAACTACGTATCTCCGATATCGCAAAAGCTTGCAGTTCATCCGTCTTGGCGCGAGGTTGCAGGTCAGTGTCGGGTACGCGCTTTGGGAGAAGCGGCGCGGCTGAGGGTATAAACGGGAGGAAATTTTGATGGCGGTTGATGCAGATCAGTTAAGAGAATTTGCGACGGCAATTCTGGCGCATGCAGGTAAAGATAAAGACAGGGCCGAAAAGGTTGCCGCACGGTTGGTTGGCGCCAATCTAGCGGGGCATGACAGCCACGGTGTCGGGATGATCCCTGCGTATGTGGATGGCATCCTTGCAGGGCAGCTAGACCCTTTGGCTGACATTGAACTGGTGCAGGACAAAGGGCCATTCCTGCTGGTGGACGGCCATCGGGGCTTTGGTCATATCATCGCAGAGCAGGCGATGGCGCTTGCGATTGACCGCGCCCAAAGCAACCACTTTGCGGTGCTGTCCTTGCGCAACAGCTTTCATCTGGGTCGGCTGGGGGATTGGGGCACCATGGCGGCAGAGGCGGGCTTTATCTGCATTCTGTACGCGAATGTTCAGTCCTCGCGGCCTCTTGTCGCGCCGTTTGGCGGTAGTGATGCACGTTTTGTCACCAATCCTTATTGTACCGCGATACCTGCGACCGAAAAGCACCCAATGTTTGTGCTGGATATGGCGACCAGCACGATTGCCATGGGCAAGGCACG
Source organism: Sulfitobacter sp. M13 (assembly GCF_053474885.1). Classification (NCBI taxonomy): domain Bacteria; kingdom Pseudomonadati; phylum Pseudomonadota; class Alphaproteobacteria; order Rhodobacterales; family Roseobacteraceae; genus Sulfitobacter; species Sulfitobacter sp. M13. The sequence continues at coordinate 1,043,312 of NZ_CM130281.1, forward strand.
TGTTGCGCAGCTGAGCGGGAAGCCGGCACCCGAGGGGGCGTTGATCGATGCGCAGGGTGTCGCGACGCGCGATCCGTCGGTGGTGTTTGATGGTGCGGGTGGGGCGCTGACGGCGTTTGGACAGCACAAGGGGTTTGGCTTGGCCTTGCTGGGGGATATTTTGGGTGGATCGTTCAGCGGGGGCGGGGCCTATGCGCCGACCCGCGAAGTGCCGGACCGGATCGTGAATAACATGATGGCGATCCTGATCGATCCGAATGTCTTTGGTCTGGCAGAGAGCTTTGGCGTGGATGTGGACAGTTATACCGATTGGGTCAAGGCGTCGCCGGCGGCACCTGATACATCCGGCGTGCAGTTTCCGGGGGACCCTGAACGGCGCAGCACGGCAGAGCGGTTAGCAAACGGGATCCCGCTTGATGCGGGCACTTTGGCGCAGTTGTCAGAGGCGGCGCAAAAGGCGGGGGTTCCCGAGGCCGCGCATCTTTTCTCTACCCCAGATTGACAACGCCCCGCGGCAGCGTCTTTCACGCGGTCTTTTGTTGACATGACGAAAGCTGCGCACTTATCCTTTTCCACAGGGCGGAACCACGTTTCACAAGAAAACGGGCCGCTAACCCTGCCGCAGACGCGAATGTTTTGCGCGGCAGGATTTTCTGGGAGGAAAATATGAACGTATTAACAACGACGGTCGTGGCCTTTGGTCTTACGGCTTCTATCGCGGCTGCGCAGGATTTTGATCTGCCCAAACAGCTGAGCTGGACGGCCTATGACACCGGTTCTGCGGGCTATAACCAAGCGGTGGCGATTGGTGCCGCGCTGCAAGATGCGACAGGGGTCAACCTGCGGGTTCTGCCTGGCAAGAATGACGTGTCGCGCACAGAGCCTCTGCGTCAGGGGCGGGTTGAATTCTCGGCCACGGGCGTGGGCGGCAGCTTTATGGCGCAGGAAGGTGTGTTTGATTTCGGTGCCGAAAACTGGGGCCCGCAGCCCATCCGCGTGCTGCTGGCGAACAACGGTGGCGCGATTAACCTCGCGGTCGGTGTCGCGGGCGATCTGGGGATCGAAACCTACGCTGACCTCAAGGGCAAACGCGTTTCCTATATCGTTGGCGCACCTGCTTTGAACGTGAACACCGAAGCCTATCTGGCCTATGGCGGCCTGACATGGGACGATGTGGAGCGGGTTGATTTCGGTGGCTTTGGTGCCAGCTGGACCGGTCTGATCGAAGGGCAGGTCGATGCGGCCTTTGCATCCACCAACTCCGGCAAAGCCTATGAGGCCGAGGCCGGTCCGCGCGGGCTGTTCTGGCCCCCGATTGATCCCGAAGACACCGACGGCTTTGCCCGTATGCAAGAGATCGCGCCCTTCTTTAATATCAACAAAGCCAAGGTCGGGGCCACCATTGACGGCACCGACGGCTATCAGGGGGCCGGCTATGCCTATCCCGTGCTGACCGCGATTGCGGCCACGGACGAAGGACTGGTCTATAACATGACCAAAGCGATGGTAGAGCTGTTCCCGAAATACGACGGCAATTCCCCCGGTATCGGTGGCTGGGCGCTGGACAAACAGAACATGGAATGGGTGGTGCCCTACCACGAAGGGGCGATCCGCTACTTCAAAGAGGTAGATGCGTGGTCCGATACGGCGCAGGCGCATAACGACAAGCTTGTACAACGCCAAGAAGCGCTGACGGCTGCGTGGGAAGCGACCAAAGCAGCAAACCCTTCTGATTGGGAAGCCGCCTGGTTCGAGGCACGCCGCAAGGCGCTGAAAGATGGCGGGTTCTCCGTCGTTTTCTAAACCTTGCCAAAGTTAAGGGCGGGCTGACCGTTGTGTCGGCCCGTTCCTGCTATGCTCATTGCCGGCCCGTATCCCCAAACAAGAGAGCCCACTTATGACCGATCCCGACACATCGCGTGCCCCGCAGCCAAAGTTTGAGGAAGTGGCGATTGACGGTGCCACCCCGGCCGAGCGTATCTCGGGGCTGGCGCGTTGGGTTGTGGTCATCACGACGCTGCTGTCGCTGGTGTTGGTGGTGAACCAGCTGTTCAACCTTCAGCTTATGGGGATCGTCCTGATTGACGGACGGTATCTCTATATCCTCGGGGGCATGTTTCTGGCGCTGACGTTTCTGATTTTTCAGGCGAAGGGCGGCAAAGGCGGGGAGCCATCATTGCTAGACTGGGTGTTTTTCGCGGCTTCGGTCGGGACCACGGTCTATCTGTCGCAAACTGCGCAGCAGAACCTGTCGCAGGGGTGGGAATATGCGGCCCCTGATACCGCGCAATATGTGTCGGTCGTCTTCTTCTTTCTGATCCTAGAGGCAACGCGGCGGGCAGGCGGTCTGGTGCTGTTCTTGATTGTCACGCTCTTTGCGTTCTATCCAACGTTCGCGGGCCATGTGCCGGACCCGTTCTCGGGCTTCCAAAGCACGTTCTTGCAAACCGTACCTTACCACATCTACTCTGCCGAAAGCTCTTTCGGCATTCCGATGAAGGCGTTTGGCGGCGTCGTGATCGGGTTCATCCTGTTCGGCGCGGTGCTGCAACGGACCGGCGGCGGGCAATTTTTCAACGATCTGGCCCTTGGCCTTGTGGGCGGCTACCGCGGCGGGGCGGCGAAAGTGTCGATCTTTGCCAGCGGCTTTATGGGCTCCATGTCGGGCTCTGTCATTTCCAACGTGCTGACCACGGGGGCGGTCTCCATTCCCGCGATGCGCAAGACCGGATTCTCGGCCAAGACCGCTGCCGCAACAGAGGCCTGCGCCTCTACCGGCGGGGTGCTGATGCCGCCGATCATGGGGGCGACCGCCTTTGTCATGGCGTCCTTTCTGTCACGTCCTTATGTAGAAATCGCCTTGGCCGCCGCCATCCCCAGTGTGTTGTTCTACTGGGGGCTGTTTACCCAGATCGACGCCTATTCCGCGAAACGCGGGCTGCGTGGTTTGCCCAAGCCCGACCTGCCGCGCCTGCGTCAGGTGATGATCGAAGGCTGGCCCTATATCTTCGTCTTCGCGCTGCTGCTGTATATGATGATCGGCCTGCGCAAGGAATCCTCTGCCCCGTTCTATGCCACGGCTTTGCTGCTGGTAGTGAACCAGTTCCGCGCCAGCCACCGTCTGAACTTTAGCCGACTTGGCAATATGATCGTCGGTGTTGGCATGGGGCTGTCAGAGCTGACGGCGATCCTGCTGGGTGTCGGCCTGATCGTCGGGTCTTTCTCGGCCACCGGACTGGCGGGGACTTTGGTAAATGAACTGGTGTTCCTTGCCGGCGACAGCACGTTGGTCCTGTTGCTGATGGGCGCGATCACCGCGTTTATCTTTGGCATGGGGATGACGGTCACGGCCTGTTATATCTTCCTCGCCGTGGTGCTCGCCCCTGCGCTTGAGGCAGGTGGATTGAACCAGTTGGCTGTGCATCTGTTCATTCTGTACTGGGGTATGGTCAGCTACATCACGCCGCCGGTCGCCCTTGGGGCCTTTGCCGCCTCTACCATGGCGGGGTCAAACCCGATTTCCACGGGGTTCGAGGCAATGCGCCTAGGCGGGGTGATCTATATTGCACCGTTCTTCTTCGTCCTAAACCCTGCGTTGATCGGCCAAGCCCCCGCGTGGGAGGTTGTCGTCGCGCTGAGCTGTGCGATGATCGGGGTGACGCTGATCTCGGCGGCATTGCAGGGCTATATCAGCCTTGTCGGTCCGATCGAGGGCCGCGCCGCGCTGCCGATGCGGGTCGCGCTGTTCTTTGGTGGCGTGCTGATTGCGATGCCCGAGAATGATCTGGCCGGCTTGGGCTATAGCCTGTCCTTTATCCTTGGTGCCGCCCTATGTGCGCTGCCCATGATGCGTGCGTGGCAAGCCACATCAGCGGCGCGCGTGATGCCCTAACCAAAGGCCCCCGGCGCGCGCAAGGTGGCGCGCGCCCATGCCTAGGCCCGCACCTGCGTGCGTCTGTAGGCTATATTTTAAGCGTTCCTGATCTCTATCGCCAAAAAATGAGGCGCGAGCGGTGGTGTGTCTGGTGACATGCCATTTTTTCTAGCGACTCTGCCGCTGCCCTAGGCATCTTGGCTCTGTGCCGAGAAAGGCAACACCGTCGCACGGCCAGCAATCCTGGCAGATGTAACAAGCCATGCGACGATCACAACAATATGCTGCGCCTCCTGTTTAACGTGCTTGGGGGCCCCGGAAAAGTGCGTTCTGACGCAAGGGGTAGCAGCGCCAACAGGGGATAGAAAATGACAACATTCACCAAACTCGCTGCCTGCGCGACTGCCGCGCTGATGGGCTCCACCTCGCTGGTAATGGCGCAGGACTGTGCCGATCCGGTCAAGGTCGGCGTGCTGCACTCGCTGTCGGGGACCATGGCGATTTCCGAGACGACGTTGAAAGACACCATGCTGATGTTGATCGACGCGCAGAACGAAAAAGGCGGCGTACTGGGCTGTCAGATCGAGGCGGTCGTGGTTGACCCTGCCTCCGACTGGCCCTTGTTCGCGGAGAAAGCACGCGAGCTGCTGACCGTGAACGAAGTCGATGTGATCTTTGGCAACTGGACATCCGTGTCGCGCAAATCCGTGCTGCCCGTCATCGAAGAGCTGAACGGCCTGCTGTTCTACCCCGTGCAATATGAGGGCGAGGAATCGTCCAAGAACGTGTTCTACACCGGTGCTGCCCCCAACCAGCAGGCGATCCCTGCGGTTGATTACTTCCTCGAAGAACTGGGCGTCGAGAAATTTGCCTTGCTGGGTACCGATTATGTGTACCCGCGTACCACCAACAACATTCTGAAATCCTACCTGATGTCCAAGGGCATTGCCGAAGAAGATATCTTTGTGAACTACACACCGTTCGGTCAATCCGATTGGGCAACGATCGTGGGCGATGTCGTGGCACTGGGCGAGGACGGCAAGCAGGTCGGCGTTGTATCGACCATCAACGGCGACGCGAACATCGGCTTTTACAAGGAACTCGCAGCGGCGGATGTGTCGGCGGATGATATTCCGGTTGTCGCGTTCTCGGTCGGCGAAGAAGAGCTGTCAGGTCTCGATACGTCAAACCTTGTCGGGCATCTGGCGGCGTGGAACTACTTTATGTCCGCAGATACCCCCGCGAACGCCGAGTTCATCGAACAGTGGAAAACATCCATCGGCGACGAAAAACGCGTGACGAACGACCCGATGGAGGCGCATTACATCGGCTTTAACATGTGGGTGAACGCGGTTGAACAAGCCGGGACCACCGATGTCGATGCCGTGCGCAGCGCCATGTACGGGCAGACCTTCCCGAACCTGACAGGCGGCACCGCCGAGATGCTGGTGAACCACCACCTGTCCAAGCCCGTCCTCATTGGCGAGATCACAGCCGACGGGCAGTTCGACATCATCAGCCAGACTGATCCTGTCGCAGGCGATGCGTGGACAGATTTCCTGCCCGAAAGCGCTGTGCTGACCTCTGACTGGAAAGAGCTGGAATGCGGCATGTACAACACTGAAACGGAAACCTGCGTTCAGTTGACCTCTAACTACTGATCCTGAACGTCGGGGCGGGCAGCATGTCTGGCCGCCCCCACCATCTTATTCACCAGACTTACCACAAGGGTTTCCTATGTTCCGCCACCTGTTAATGCTCCTCTGTTGGGTGGGCATCGTGGGCGCGGCACAGGCGCAAGATTTGCAGCCCGTGCTTCAAGCCCATGCCGAAGAAATCGCCAAACCCTCGCGCAGCTCTGTGTCTGTCGCGCTGGACGATCTGGCCGCCTCTGGCGCGCCACAGGTCAGTGTTTTTCTAGAGCAGTGGCAGGACAAAGGGGTCTGGCAGCGCGAGGCTGACGATGTGTTCTTTTTCGGGGTCGAGACAGGCGATGATCTGACCTTGCGCGATATCGACACCGGTGCGGAAAGTTCGGCACCGACAGATGGCTTTTCGCAGCTGAAGCCCAATGGCGGTGTGCGCCGCCTTATCGGGACGGCTTTGGTGCAATTCCAGCTAACCGATCCTGATCTTGCGCGCCGCCAAAGCGCCGTTGACTCCATCGCCCGCCGACCCGAGGCCGACCAGCTTGGCCCCCTACGCGCATCGATAGAGGCAGAGCCGGACGCGGCATTGAAGGCGCGAAAAATACAGTTGACCAATTTCCTCTCTGCCAGCTTTGGCGACACATCCGAGGACCGCATCGCGGCGATCACATCAATGGCGACCGATACCTCGATCGAGGCGCGGGCCGTGATGAACCAGATATTGTCGACGAAGACGGCAACCCCGTCTCAAACGCCCTCGGGCAATGTCGCGCGGGTGCTGACATCAGGCGATGATCTTTCACAGGCTGATGCCTATGCCCAGCTTGTGGCAGCGGGTCTTGCACCGACCATTATTTCCGCCGCTGCAATCCGCGAGGCCTTGGCTGCTCATGTCGTTGGCGGGCGGGTCGGGGGCATTCCTACCGCAAAGCTGGATACCGATGCCGGACGCGCCAAAGCCTATGCCGCACTTGCCGCGGCAGGCACCGTGCCGCCGCTTGTGACAGAGCTGGACCAGCAAAGCGCCGTGGCAGAGATGACGTTTTTTGAAACCTATGACGAGCCTGACAGCGCCGTGACCGCTGCTGCGCGTGTCACATTGGACAGCATCGAGACCCGCGTCGCCGCCGCGCAAACCGTTGACCTGACGCTGGATGCATTGTCGCTCGCGTCGATCTATTTCCTCGCGGCGATTGGTCTTGCCATCACCTTTGGGGTGATGGGGGTGATCAACATGGCGCATGGCGAGTTTATTATGATGGGGGCCTATACCGGCTACGTCGTTCAGCTGTTCGTGCCGGATTACACGCTGTCGATCATTATCGCCCTGCCGCTGGCCTTTGCCGTGACCTTTGCCGCTGGTGTGGTGATGGAGCGGTTGGTGATCCGACATCTCTACCACCGCCCGCTAGAGACGTTGCTGGCGACCTTTGGCATCTCGATCGCGCTGCAACAGCTGGCCAAGAACATCTTTGGCACGCAGGCACGGCCACTTACATCTCCGGGCTGGCTGGACGGGGCTTGGGTGATCTCGGATGTGATCCAGATCAGCTATATCCGCATTGCTATCTTCGTGCTGGCACTGCTGTTTCTGGGGCTGATCCTGTTTGTCCTCAAACGCACGCGACTGGGGCTAGAGGTGCGGGCCGTGACGCAGAACCCCGGTATGGCGGCCAGCATGGGGATCAACCCCGACCGGATCAATATGATGACCTTTGGCCTCGGGTCCGGCATCGCGGGGATCGCGGGGGTGGCCATCGGGCTTTATGCCAAAGTCACGTCTGAGATGGGGGCCGACTACATTGTGCAATCCTTCATGACTGTGGTCGTGGGTGGCGTCGGGAACGTCTGGGGCACACTGGCCGGTGCCTCGTTGATCGGCTTTTTGCAAAAGGGGATCGAATGGTTCAACCCGTCCAATACCCTCGCAGCACAGACCTATATGGTGCTGTTCATCATCCTGTTCATTCAATTCCGTCCCAAGGGCATCGTTGCTCAAAAGGGGCGGTCAGCGGCGGATTGATCCATGCGTAAAACATTCCTTTCACAAAACCCCTCTGTCATGTGGTTCATCGCCTTTCTGGGGCTGTTCACTTTGGCTGTCGCAATCGGGTCAGAGGCAACAGGCACCGGCCTGATCTCCACGTCGATGGTCAAGACCTTGGGTAAGACCCTGTGCCTATGCTTGATCGCCATCGCAATGGATGTGGTCTGGGGGTATTGCGGTATCCTAAGCTTGGGCCACTTCGCCTTCTTCGGCATCGGCGGCTACGCCATCGGCATGTGGCTGATGTATGCGCGGACCGAAGGCATCGTTATGACCAGTCTCGAAGGCCACGTTATCCCGCCCACGCCGCAAGAGGTGCAGGACGCCATCGGCAACCAGATTTTCGGCGTCGTTGGCAGCTCTGACTTTCCGTGGCTCTGGGCTTTCTCGGACAGTCTGTTTCTGCAACTGCTAATGGTGGTGATTGTGCCGGGGCTGCTGGCGCTGGTCTTTGGCTGGCTGGCGTTCCGCAGCCGTGTGACGGGTGTCTACCTGTCGATCCTGACGCAGGCGATGACGTTGGCCCTGTCACTGTGGCTGTTCCAAAATGACAGCGGCTTGCGCGGCAACAACGGGTTGTCGGGTTTGCAGAATATTCCAAGCTACGAGAACACTTCGCAAGCAACCATCAGCCTTGTTTTCTTTATGGGATCGGCACTGGCGCTCGGGCTTGGGTATATCCTGTTCGCATGGGTGGTGTCGGGCAAGATGGGCAGCGTTGTGCAAGGCATCCGCGACAACGAGGCCCGCGTGCGGTTCCTTGGCTACCGGGTGGAGCGCTACAAGCTGTTCATCTTTACGCTGACCGCTGTTGTCGCAGGGATTGCCGGGGCGCTCTACTATCCGCAGGCGGGCATCATCAACCCCGCAGAGATCGCGCCGATTGCGTCGATCTATCTGGCCGTCTGGGTCGCCATTGGCGGGCGCGGGCGGCTGTATGGGGCGGTGATCGGGGCGGCGTTTGTGTCGTTGCTGTCCAGTTGGTTCACGGGCGGCGGTGCCCCTGCCATCAACCTCGGTTTTTATACGATCCTGTGGACCGACTGGTGGCTGGTGCTGCTCGGCGTGTCCTTTGTCTGCGTCACCTTGTTCTTTCCCAAGGGGATCGGCGGCTTGTTTGACTATCTGGTGAGGAAACCGTCATGAACGATACCCTTTTGGAAGTTTCGGGCGTGTCGAAATCCTTTGACGGGTTCAAGGCGATCAACAACCTGTCGATCCAGATCGCAGAGCCCGAACTGCGCGCCGTGATCGGCCCCAACGGGGCGGGCAAGACCACCTTTATGGACATCATCACGGGCAAGACCAGACCTGACAGCGGTCACGTCGTCTGGGGGGAACGCAACATTTCCCTGCTCGGTATGTCAGAGGCGGATATCGCCAACGAAGGGGTGGGGCGCAAGTTTCAAAAACCCACCGTGTTCGAGGCGCAGACCGTGCGACAGAACCTTGCCATGGCGCTCAAGAACCCACGTGGGCCGCTGGCAGTGTTGCTGCACCGCAAGACGGCATCGAATGCCGCGCGGATAGAAGGCATCGCGGCAGAGATCGGCCTGACCGACAGCCTGACCCGTATTGCCGGTGAGTTAAGCCACGGCCAGAAACAATGGCTGGAGATCGGGATGCTGCTGGCACAGGAACCACGTCTGCTGTTGGTCGATGAACCCGCCGCGGGCATGACCGTAGAGGAACGCGAAAAGACCACCGATATTCTGAAACGCGCAGCCAAGACCCGCGCGGTGATCGTGGTGGAACATGACATGGAATTTGTGCGCAGGCTCGACTGCAAGGTCACGGTGCTGCACGAGGGGTCAGTTCTGGCCGAAGGCAGTCTGGATCACGTGACATCAAACCCGAAAGTGATCGAAGTTTATCTGGGGCGTGGCCATGCTTGAAGTCGAAAATCTGGACCTGCACTATGGCCAAAGCCGCATCCTCTACGAAGTGTCGTTTCAGGCCCCCAAAGGGCAGATCACGACGCTGATCGGCAACAACGGGGTGGGCAAGACATCCACGCTCAAGGCGATAGCGGGGCGGCATCCGGCCTCTGGCGGGACGATCACCGTGGACGGTACGCCCGTGCGGATGACCACAGCCTTTCAGGCGGCGAACGCGGGCATTGCCTATGTGCCACAGGGGCGCGAGGTCTTTCCGATGATGACAGTCGAGGAAAACCTTGAGACGGGGTTTGCCTGCCTGCCCAAGGCCGAGCATCAGATTCCCGACCATATCTACGATCTGTTCCCCGTCCTGCGCGACATGAAGGCGCGGCGCGGGGGCGATCTGTCGGGCGGGCAACAGCAACAGCTGGCCATCGCGCGGGCGCTGATCACGCGGCCTCGGGTCTTGCTGCTGGACGAACCCACCGAAGGCATCCAGCCCAATGTGATCCAGCAGATCGGCGATGCCCTTCGGTTGCTACGCGCCCAAGGTGATATGGCGATTGTGCTGGTCGAACAGAACGCCGATTTCGCCTATGCGCTGGGCGATAGTTTTATCGTGGTCGAGGGCGGGCGCAACGGCACGCGCAAGCTAAAGGCGGATTACACCAAGGACATGTTGATTGCCGATCTGGCGCTTTAGCCCGCGCACTTAGGCAACAAGCGCGACGTCGGGGTCTTCGTCGGTGGAGGGACAGGTGAACCAAAACACGGTTTCCTCGCCCGGGACGCTATCATACCCGATCTCGCCGCCCATTGCCTCGACCAGATGGCGCGAGATATTGAGCCCCAACCCGGTCCCGCCGCGTTGCCGCGTGTTAGAGGTCTCGGCCTGCGAGAAGGGTTGGAAGATACGCTCGCGGAATTCGTCCGAGATGCCGTTGCCCAAATTGCTGACCGAGATTTTCGTCATGTCGCCCATCGGGGTGGTGGTCACGGTCACGGCAGTATCAGGATAGGCGAATTTACACGCGTTCGACAGCAGGTTTGTCAGCACCTGCATGATGCGGTTCTTGTCTGTCAGCACGTGGTGGTTGGGGGCAGGAGGGGCGACGTCGATCTCGACCTTCCATTCGGTGGCATAGGGTTCGACCTGCTCGGCTGCCAGTGCGACAATATCACCAAGCTTTTCGGGTTTGGGGGCAACGCTCATGCTGCCCGCGTTGATCTTTTCCATATCCAGAATGTCGTTTACCAACGCTACCAGACGGTCGCAGTTGGCCGAGGCGATTTGGACCAGACGAACAGCACTTGCGTTCGGGTCGTTCTGAGTTTGCGCTTCAAGCAGGCCCAATGCGCCCCTGATAGAGGTTAGCGGCGTGCGCAGTTCGTGGCTGACGGTGGCGACAAAGTCGTGCTTCATCTGCTCGAGCTTGTAGGTTTCGGTTATATCGATCTGGATGCCCAGCATCCGCAGCGCGGTCCCGTCCTCAGCTCTTTCAACCACGACGGCGTCAGATTTGATCCAGCGCCAGTTGTCGCGACCGACCCGAACGCGAAAGCGGGCCTCGGCGCGGTCGGTCATACCGTTGATGCAGGCCATTTCGGTCTTTTCGACAATTGCGATGTCGTCGGGGTGTATATGCTGCATCTTGCTGGCATAGGGGTTCGGGCGATTGGGGTCGGCAGGGCACTGCATGATCTCGCGCCATGTGTCCGATACCACCGACGTGTCGTTTTCCAGATCCATGTCGAAAACACCGATATGCGCACTGCTCAGCGCGAGGCTCCAGCGTTGTTCGGTTTCAGCGATCTTGAGCGCACGGCGCTGGCTGTCGGTGATATCACGCAGCATCAGCGTAATGCGGGTTTCTTGGTCTGCGGTGAGCCAGGTGTTTTTCTCGACCTCCAGCGTGCGCGGCTCGTTGCTGCCGGGCAGGGGCGGCACGACGATCTTGGTGCCGCCATCCGCGCGGTAGATGTTGACTTGGGGCAGATGGTCTTGAATGAAATCGCCGGTGGCATCCTTGGTAAAGCCTGCGGCGTTCAAATACCGGCGGGCGGCATTGTTGAGATGCAGGATCTCTCCCGACTGCCGCACCGAGATGATGGGAAGCATTGCGTTCTCGAGAATCGAGCGTTTTTCCTGATGCTGCGTCTCAAGTTCGCGGGTTTTGTCGGCAACGGTCTGGCTGATCGTCAGATTGCGTTTCAGGATCACCGACTGGATCACGAGGATCAGCGTGGTAATGACCAGTGAAAGCCCTAGCACAATCCACTTGGCCCTGTTGGGTTGCGCCGCTTCGAAGGTCGGTGTGCTGCCCCATTTGATTGTCATACGCTGACCATAGCCATAGTGATCGCGCTTGAACGAAAACTGGGGAACGTGATCTGGATAGGCGCTTGTTGTTCCGGGCTGAAAGGCCGTGCTGTCAGACCGATAGAAAGACACCTCTAGATCAATGAGGTCGTTTTGAGCTGGAAATAGATCATGAAAGATTTCCGGGACATCCACCATCGCAAATGCAAACCCAAAGAAGGATCCCTCACGATCGGGCGTACTTTGCCCCCCCGGGCGAAACAGGAAAATCGGCTTGATCAACAATGAATGCCATTTGTCTCCATGCTTCATCGGCAAGGTAGACAGGGTTTCGCCACTATCGCGTGCCGCAATGGCGGTGGCCAGCGCATCGCGATGGTCGGAAAAATTTTCCTCTAACAAACCTTTGAACGCCCCCAAGGGTGCTACGTGGCGAACGGCAAGTTCTGCGGGGGTGGAAGCCGTATCCAGGCTCGTTGGTGTGGCAAAGCCGATGGCATCCAGCACATAGGACCCGTCGCCGATATGGACAGACGCGGCATAAGCCAACATATCCCGCTCTGTGACTTCGTCAGAGGCCGCAATAAACCCAGCCACGCCGTCCAGCGTTCTGCCGTACTCTCCGGCGCGCCTGAGCATAGCGGCTAGTCCTTGGTCCACCAATGCATGGAACCGGTCTTGTGCCTGAACGTGCACGGTATTGCGCGCGACGAAAAAGAACAGGAACGATAAGCCCAGGCAGACGCAGAGGGTGATCAGCTGAAAGTGTGCGAGCTTGCGCGGAATTATCATCTTTGCCCTGTCATCAAGGAGAGCGCCGTGGGTCGGGCGCTCTGGGTCGTTAAAGGTATCTTTGTCACGTATTGGGTGGGGAAACTGGCGAAATTATGGCGCTGTTGCGCATTTCACACAAGGCCTGCGCAGCGTTGGTCGTAGTTTGGGAGCATATCCCAGAGGTATTTCGGAACCCGCGGGGTTGTCGCGTCGTTTGTCCCTGAAATGTGATTAAAAAGCCACATAGGTTCTGCGAGACGAACCGCTTAGGCTTGGTCGCGAACAATTAAGGACCGCCCTTATGGAAGAAGTCGATGCGAACCCCGGCCTGATTTTTGATAAACTCGATGGCTGGTTGGACGGCTTCTTTCGATTGCTACCAAATATCGGGGTCGCACTGGTGGTGGCAGTCGTCTTCTGGTTCTTGGGAATTGGCATCGGTGCATTGATCCGCAAGACCGCAGGGCGGCGTGGGCGTGACAATCTGGGGAACGTTGGCGGATCGCTGATGCGGTGGGCCGTAACGGTTGTCGGTTTTATGCTGGCCGTCACCATCATCGCGCCAACCGTCACCCCGGGGGATCTGATTGCCGGGCTCGGCGTCAGTTCGGTTGCGATTGGTTTCGCGTTCAAGGATATTTTACAGAACATGCTCGCCGGTATATTGATCCTGCTGCGTCAACCGTTCGAGGTTGGCGATCAGATCGTGTCGGGGGGCCATGAGGGCACTGTCGAAAAGATCGAAACCCGCGCCACGATGATCAAAACCTATGATGGTCGTCGCGTCGTGATCCCCAACTCGGACATCTATACCGACAGCGTGGTGGTCAACACTGCCTTTGACACGCGACGGTCCGAATATGACATTGGTGTCGGCTGCAATGATGACTGGGATACGGCCCGCAAGGTCATGCAAGACGCCTGCGCTGGCGTTGAGGGCGTCGAGACAGACCCCGCACCCGAGACAATCCCCGTCGAGCTGGGGGATTCAGCAAATATTATCCGACTGCGCTGGTGGACGAAATCTGACCGCGCGTCGCAAATCCATACGTTCGGGGCCGTGCTGCAGGCGGTCTACAAGGCGCTGGATCAAAAGGGGATCGACATGCCTTATCCAACCCAGGTGCATCTGTTCCACGACCAGACAGAGGAAACAGACGGCAAGCGCCGTGCTCAGCGCGAAGGGTGGCCCGCGGGCGAGGGCGACGTTCCGAAATCGCGTGCCCAGAAACGCGACGAACAAAAGCCACAAGACCGATCCAGCAACGCCTAGCGACCCCATCAGAGGAGGAATTACATGTTTTTCGACAACACGGTACTCGACGTTCTGGCGCGCGGCTTTGTCCTAAGCGGTGTGGCGTTGTTCTGGATCATCTTGATGGTGCGGATTGTCGGGCTGAATTCATTCTCCAAGATGACCAATTTCGACTTTGTGACGACAATCGCCTTCGGCTCTTTGTTGGCGGGGGCGGCGCAGGCATCGGACTGGAAGGCGTTCTTCCAGACGTTGGTCGCGACGGCGTGCCTGTTTCTGTTCCAGTTTACGTTATCGTATTTTCGGCGGCGCTCCTCGACGGTGCTTCATACCATTCAGAACGCGCCGGTATATTTGATGAAGGACGGTAAAATCTGCGAAGAAGCCATGCGGGTAAAGCGTGTGTCGCGTAGCGACTTGATGGAGAAACTGCGCGAATCCAACGTCTCGCGATTAAGCGATGTACGTGCAGCGGTGTTCGAGACGACGGGCGAGGTTTCTGTTCTGTGTGGGGACGAGATCGATGACGCCATGCTGGAGTTTGTTAAAGACGTATAAGCCACATACCTGAGCGTTTTAGTCGCTTGTAGTGGCGGTTGTTTTGCGCGATCTATGGGCCATGCCTATTACCTTGTCAGACTTCGAACAATCCGCCCATACGACCCTTGCCAATGACGTGTTTGCCTACCTCGAAGGCGGCGCGGAGGCAGAGCTGTCGCTAAATCAGAACCGTGCCGCCTTTGGCCGGATTGGCTTGCTGCCCAAGTTGCTGGGCGATTGCGGCGGCGGGCATACGCGCGTCACGATACTGGGGCAACCTGCCGCGCATCCTATCATGGTCGCACCCATGGCGTTTCAGCGGCTTTTCCATGCGCAGGGCGAAAATGCGACTGCACTGGCCGCTGCCGCTCAGGATGCGGTGATGGTGCTGAGCTGCCAGACCAGCACAGCGCCCGAAGAGATCGCAGCCATTCCCGGACGGCGCTGGTTTCAACTTTATATGCAAGCCGATCATGACAGCACGATGTCTCTGGTCACCCGCGCCGTTGCCTGCGGAGCGGAGGCGCTGGTGGTCACGCTGGACGCGCCGATTAATGGCCTGCGCGACCGCGAAGTCGCGGCCGGTTTCGCCCTGCCGGACGGGGTGCGCCCCGTGATGCTGGATCCTCTGCCGCAACCGCATCGACCTCAGTTGCAGGACGGGCAAAGCGTGGTGTTCGACGGCATGATGGTCTTTGCGCCCACGTGGAAGGATCTGACACGACTGATCGCGGACAGCCCCGTTCCGGTAATCATCAAGGGGTGCCTGCGTGCCGAGGATGCCCGCCGGTTTGTCGATGCCGGTGTCGCGGGGATCATCGTGTCGAACCACGGGGGGAGGGTGCTGGATACCGTGCCCGCACCGGTGACGCGGCTGGCCGCCGTGGTGCAAGCGGTGGGGCAGGATGTGCCGGTCTATCTGGACGGCGGCATCCGGCGCGGGAGCGATGTGTTCAAAGCACTGGCGCTTGGGGCCGAAGCGGTGCTGGTCGGCCGCCCCGTGATGCATGGGTTGATCGTCGACGGGGCGCGGGGGGCCAGTCAGGTGCTGCGGCGTCTGCGTGACGAGCTAGAGGTGACGATGGCACTTTGTGGCTGCGCGACGGTTGCAGACATTACCCCCGACATGCTCGCCCCGTTCAAAGAGTCGCGCCCCTAGCGGAAGCGGTAGCTGATCGGGATCGCCAGATTGAACGGACCGGCCCCCATCGTCGATGGCGGACGTGGCAGGGTTTCAAGGCGGTCAAAGATGTTCAACGCGGCTTGATCCAGCACGGGCCAGCCCGATGATTTCGACACCTCGCGCGCTTTGATCTGACCGTATTCATCCAGCGCGAACGCCACCGTCGTTGTGCCCTCGGCTCGGGCGTCGCGGGCGCGGCGGGGGTAATCCTTGGCGGCGTTCAGTGCCAGTACCAGCGACTTTTGCCAATCGGTGATCTCTGCCCGCTCTGCGTCTGTCAGACCCTGTTCCCTGGCAGAACTTTGATCCTGTTCATCCTGACCGGGGCTCGCCTTTGGGGCCGCTGCGGTGCTTTGCGCGGCGTTTTCGTTTTGGGTCTTTTCCTGCAACTCGGTCGGCGTTTCTGTCGCTTCTTTGTCCGTGTCGACCTCTTGATCGGGGTTGGCGATCTTGAACTGCAGCTCGGGGTCGTCGGGAGTGTGCGGGATCTGGGCCAGCAGCGGGTCGTTGGATGCTTTGGCTTCTTCGCGCTCGGCAGGGCTTTCCAATGTGGCTTGGCTATCCTCGGCGGGCGGGCCATCGGGCAGGTCCGTTTCGGGCGCAGCCATGATCATCTCGACCTCGGCCAGATCAATCAGCTCGCGGCCCTGAATGCCCGCTTCTTCCGGCGGCTCGTAGGCAGAGGCCTGCGTCAGCCACAGTGCGACCAGCGCACCGTGTAGGCCGATGCTCAGCCCCGCACCCAGCATCAAACCGGCTCCGTATTTCGGGGCGTAGGCAAAGCTCATTCGGGTGCGTCCTGCGCAGCGGCGGCAGGCGGAAAAGTCGCAAGGTCGCCAGCAGTAGCGGGGGCCGCGCCGCCCTCCTCCTCAAGCCCGACCAGCCCGATCTTCAGATAGCCTTCGCTGCGCATGCGGTTCATCACCGCCATCACTTCGCCATAAGGGACAGAGCGATCAGCATTGATATAGATGCGCGTGCCCAGATCCAGACGGGTCAGGATACCAAGACGCATGTTGAGATCACCCAAGGATACATCCTCTTCGCCGACACTGAGGCTCAGGTCCTGATGAATGGTAACAAAGACCGGATCATCGGGGCGCGGCGTGGGGGTGCCGGTGGCGACCGGCAGTTCCACGTTGACGTCCACGGTGGACAGCGGGGCCGCCACCATAAAAATGATCAGCAGCACCAGCATCACGTCGATGAACGGGGTGATGTTGATATCTGCGTTCGGGGGTAGGTCATCGCCGCCGTCTGAAAGTCGCACGCCCATGGGGGTTACTCCGCTGCCAGTTTGGTGGCGATATCGGCGGTGGTGTGGGGCACGTCGGTGATACGCTCGGCGCGGTCCAGATCGCGCGACAAGCAGCGTTCAACCAAGGCCGCCGCATCACCGACACGCGCACGGTAGCCGGTCACGACGCGGGTAATGTGATTGTACAGCAGCACGGCAGGGATCGCGGCGACCAGACCAATGGCGGTGGCCAAAAGCGCTTCGGCGATACCGGGGGCCACAACTGTCAGGCTGGTGCTGCCGCTTTCCGCGATGCCGATAAAGCTGTTCATGATGCCCCAGACCGTGCCGAAAAGCCCGATGAACGGCGCTGTCGACCCGATGGAGCCGAGGACCATCGCACCCGATTGCATTGACCGTGCAGCACCGGCCTCGATCCGCGAAAGTTCGGATGCGACGCGTTCCTTGATGCCGGCCTTGTTCAACCCGTCAGAGATAGCGATCTCTGCCAAAGCGGCGCGGACCATGGCGCGCATAGGCCCGGAAAAGGATTTCGCAGCAGCGCCTTTGACAGCACCTGCCTTGGCGAGCTTGCGATAGGACCGGCGCAGCCGTGCGTTGGCCCAGCTGACTTGTACAATCTTGCCCGCCCACACGGCCCAGCCCAGAACCGAGGCAATCGCCAGCCCGAACATCACCGCCTTTACGACAATATCCGCGCCCATGAACATCGCTAATGGAGAATGACCGCCCTGCTGCGCAGCAATGCGCATGGGGTCGGACAGGGCAGGCCCGATCCATTCATTGACCCATGTGATCAGCGCGATATTGACCGACGCGGTGTCGGCTGCGGCCAGTTGCGGCGTTGCGACAAGGACAGCCGCCAGAAGGATACTCGGAAATTTCATGTTAGGTCTCTGCCCATTGCCGGATGAGGTTGTGATAGATGCCGGTCAGGCGCACGGCGGTCGGGTCGTTCAGGCCCGCGCTGGCTGACAGCTCTTGGATGGATTGATCCAGATCGAACAGGATCTCGCGCTGGTCGCCGTCGCGCACCATCGATTGGACCCAGAAAAAAGATGCGACGCGTGCGCCACGGGTGACGGGTGTGACCTGATGCAGCGAGGTCGACGGGTAGAGCACACAGTGCCCCGCAGGCAGCTTGACCGATTGGGTGCCGTAATTGTCTTCGATGACCAGTTCGCCGCCGTCATAGTCTTCGGGGTCGTTCAGGAACAACGTGCACGATAGATCCGTGCGCAGGCGCTGGCCGGTTTGCGGGTTCACGCGGATGGCATTGTCGACATGCACGCCAAAGGTCTCCGCCTCTTCGTAGCGGTTGAACATCGGGGGCAGCACATGCAGCGGGAGGGCCGCGGAAACCCACGTCGGGTGACCCATCAACCGTTGCAGCACCAATGTCTGCAGGTCGGGCAGAACGGGGCTGTCGAGCGGAATTTGCTGGTTGCGTTTGGTTTGCGCCGACTGCGCGCCGGCGGTGTTGCGACCATCATCCCATTGGGCCGTATCAATGACATATCTGATGTGGGCAACTTCCTGCGGTGACAGGATATTTTCGACGCAGAGCAACATGGTGTATCCTTTCGAGGGGATCGGCTGGCGGCGCGGGCCTGCGCCGCCAGCCAGTGGTGTGTAGCTTAGAACTTCATGCTGACAGAGATCGACGCAGAGCGACCCGGCGCCACATAGACGAACGGCGTGCCGGAGCGGTACAGCGCGTCATAGTAGGTTTCGTCCAGCACGTTATCGATGCGGAAGTTGACCGAGGCATCATCCGTGATGTGGTAGTCCGCCATCAGATCAAAGCGCCAGTGGCTGGACAGCTCGTTGCCGTTGGTGGCCGCGAATGTGCCGCCCTGAACACTGCCGCGCCATGTGGCTTGACCGCCAAAGCTCCACTGGTCGTTGACGTCGTAACGGGCCAGTACGTTGAACTGCTCGTGTGCGATATTCGCGAACTCTTCGCCAACGTTGTCGGGGTTGCTGCTTTTCAGCACTTCGCTGTCCATCAGGGTCGCACCGCCAAAGAGGCTCAGCTTTTCGGTGATGTTGCCGCCAAAGCCCAGTTCGATCCCGCGGACGCGGTATTCACCGGTCGCCGTGGTCACAACAGGCGCGCCGCGACCGCCGGAGCTTTCACGGGCGTTGTCCTTGGTGGTCTGGAACAGCGCTGCGGTGGCGGTCAGGTTGCCGAACTGCCATTTGGTGCCCAGTTCGATCGCGGTGTTTTCTTCGGGCTCCAGCAGAAGGTTCGAGGAATCGATCCCGTTGTAGCTACCGCCCCCGGCATCCAGTTCGTCCCCGACAGGGTTGGATGAGGTGGCATAGGACAGGTAGACCGACCCGTTCTCACGTGGCTTCCAGACAACACCGGCGTTCCAGTTGAACAAGGTGTCATCGCGCGACAGCGTTTCAGCACCGGCTTGGGTGGTGGTCCGGCTGACGCTGTAATCATCCAGACGGGCACCAAGGTTCAGCTGCCACTGCGGGTTAAACGTGATCGTGTCATTCAGGTACAGCGACCGCGTGGTGACATCGGTCAGCGTCGCATCCGCGCTGCGTACCGGTGTCGCTGTGGAACAGCCGCTGGTGTCGGGGTTGTAGATCGAGACAGTGCACCCTGCCAGACGGTCTTCTGCGGTGCCGCCACCGACTTCGGAGGACAATCCGACATAGCCACGCTGGCTGATCTCTTCACGCGACAGCGCGAAGCCCGCGATCATGTCGTGGCGTGCCGATCCGGTGTTAAAACCAAAAGACAGCTCGCTGGTGTTGGAGGCCACTTCGTTCACCTGATACCGGCTCTTGGGGGAGGCGGTCAGGGTCCAGTTCTGCGGATCGGCATCCGAGGTGTCGGGGCCTTCAGGAGCTGACACGATATAGTCGTTTTCGGTCCGGCTTAGTCGGCTGCGGTTGTTAAAGGTCATGCCCGGCGCGATTTCAAAGGTCGCGCCAAAGGTGGCAACGCTTTGTGTCGCATCGTGAAAATCGCGGTCGGGGTTACCGTAGAAGGTGTCGCGATCCAGCGTCGGACGTCCGGCAGCGGATTCGGTGAAGGGCACGTTGTTGGTGCCATCCCATGGCACACCCCAATCAGGCATCTGTTTCATCTGCAGCTGGTAGGCTTCGAAATCCAGCGTCAGACGCTCGGTCGCTTTGTATTCAGCGGCAACCGACAGACCCAGACGGTCGTCTTTGCTACCATCGCGGCCTGCAACGTCGCTGACTTGGGCGACGGCACCGATGCGGGTCTTGAAACGGTCGTTCCAGACCTTGTTCCAGTCCACTTCCTGCCGTGCCAGATCGGCGGTGCCAAGGGTTGTGGTGGTTTTGACGAAGTCCGTATCTTGCGCCTTTTTGGTCACCAGATTGACCGCGCCGCCTGTGGTGGAACGCCCACCGATGGAGCCGGACGGCCCTTTGGTGATCTCGACCTGTTCGGCCATAAAGGTTTCGCGCACGGCAACGCCGGAATCTCGCACGCCGTCGATGAAGACGTCGTTAGAGGACCGGAAACCGCGAATGAACAGAACGTCGCCGAATGCGTTGCCGCCTTCGCCGGTGCCCAATGTGATGCCGGGTGTGGTGCGGGCGAGTTCACGGACCGACGTTGCATTCTTGTCGCGCAGCACTTCTTGGGTGACTGCGGTGACGGTGCGCGGTGTATCGACCAGCGGTTGCGTCAGCAGCGAGTTGCCCGATTGTACGGCCTGATATCCGGCTTCGGGGTTGGCGTAGGGCGACAGGCCGTTCTCGCCGGCAACCGGCGCGGCAGGTGCGGCGGGGGCTGCGACCACGGGGGCTTGGGCTACGACAGGCGCGGGGGCAGGTGCAGGTGTCACGCGTGGCGCTGGCGCGGCCGCGCGTTTCTTGGCGGGTTGCGGCTTGGGCTTGGCGGCCTGTGGTTCAGAGGTTTCAACTTCGATCCCGGGGAGCAGGAGCGGCTCGTCGCTGGATTGCGCATAAAGCGCTGCTGGAGAGGCCGCACTGATCGCGGCGGCGGTCATCATGCCGATGCTGCGGCTGGCCGTGTGGCCCCGCAAGCTGTGGGGTGTTTTCGTCTGTGTCATATCGCCCTCGTCATTGCCCATTCGGGCTGCTTTTAGGGGGCTGGTCACGACGATTGGCTACCTGTTCTAGGGCGGGGTACTAAAGCTGATAAAAACAATCAAGTATTAATGTTCAGTTGCCTTATGAAATTTTCGAAGGGTTGCCGCCCTGCACGTTTTGCGGCGAAAGGCCCAGGCCTGCGTTGATCAATGCAGCGTTGGTGCTGCCTCTATCCGGGCGATGTCGCGTGGCGCACTCAGGTGCATTCGCTTGAGCGCGAGGCCAAAATCAGCCGCAAGCGATGCCACCAACGGGGCCATATCTGCGCGTACCAGCAGGGTTGCGATCAGCATTGCATCTTCGCGCTGGCCCTCGGTGGCTGTGGAGATGAAATTCGCAAAGCAGGATTCATCAGCGCCAAGACATTTGCACGTCACAGAGTGGCGCATCAAAGGACGGCGACCGAACCGCGCACAAAGTGAGCAGAGCTGTTCAAACGTGGCAAGCGCCTTGGACCCGCTGGTGTGACCCAGAACGCTGGCCAGATCGCTGCCGACTTTTTCCTGCGCATCGGGCCCGTCACACCACATCCGCAAATAGATAACCGACGCAGCCTGAAGGCTGTTTAGCTCTGTGATAAATCCTACCGGCGCACCGCCGGGGTGCTGATGTGCATCCCTCATTTGGTCAGGATCAACTTGCCAGCACGCGTGATTCGCAACGTGTAGGTCTGGGTATCCAGCACGATTTGCGCCAGATCTCCGCCTTCGGTTAGGTCGCGGGCGGAATAGGTTGGAAGCGCGTTCATCGGGGTCTGGGTCTTTGGGGGGGCGTGAAAGGTCATAGGGCTGCTCTATCGGTTGGCGTGAATAGGGGGGGCGGCACGCGGCACGCAAGATCAGGCGGTCCGCTGGCGCAGACCTGTCGGATCACGGCAATATGCGTTTTGGGAATTGGGATCATCATGGGACTCCTCACATCAAATGTGTCGGGCGTCCCCGTGATCGTGCGCGGGGTGGCTAGACGTTGCGATAAACCTGATGGAAATAATAGGGTATGTCAATCCGACAGTTTTAGTCGGAATATAGAGGGTGGAGGAGTGCCAGTGATATTGCCCCGAGGCGGGGCATAAAATTACCCCCCGCAGCGCAGGGCCACGGGGGGTATTGATCTTGTCGACGCTCAGATAATGAACGCATCAGGTTCAGGTGTTACTGCGACTTCATCTCGTCGAGCAGGCCACGAATTATGGCATAGCACAAGAACAGCAGAACCACGGTGAACGGCAAACCGGTCGAGATAACCATCGACTGCAACGATTTGAGCCCGCCTGCCGAAAGCAGCAGCACGATCGCGACCGCACCTTCGAAGATGCACCAGAACACGCGCTGTGGCACGGGCGCATCGACTTTGCCGCCTGCCGTGATCGTGTCGATCACCAGCGAGCCGGAGTCCGACGAGGTCACAAAGAACACGATGACCAGCACGATGCCGATCAGCGATGTGATCCCGGCGAGCGGCAGCGCATCAAGCATCGCGAACAACTGGCGCGGCAGCTCTGCATCTTGCGCGGCGGTGTAGCCGTCGCTGACCACTTGGTCGATCGCTATGCCGCCAAAGACGCTCATCCACAAAACGCAGACCACGCTTGGGATTAGCAAAACGCAGGTGAGGAATTCACGCACGGAACGGCCACGGCTTACGCGGGCGATAAACATACCCACGAAAGGCGACCAGCTGATCCACCATGCCCAGTAGAACGATGTCCAGCCTTGCATAAAGTTCACGTCTTCACGGCCAACGGGGTTGGACAGGGCAGGCAGGTATTCGGCATATGCCACCAGGGATGACCCAAAGGTCGACAGGATCGCCCATGTCGGCCCCACCAGAAGGACGAACACCAGCAGCAGGAACGCCAGACCCATGTTGATCTCGGACAGGATTTTGACGCCGCCGTCCAAGCCGCGCAGCACAGATACTGTCGCAATCGCGGTGATACCGGTAATCAACAGAACCTGAGCCGTCGGGCCGACTGGCAGGCCAAAGAGCTCGTTCAGACCCGCGTTGGCTTGCGTGGCACCCAGACCCAGCGAAGTCGCCAAGCCAAAGAGCGTGGCAAATACCGCAAGGATGTCGATCAGGTGACCCGGCCAGCCCCAAACACGTTCGCCCAAGATCGGGTAAAACGCAGAGCGGATGGTCAGGGGAAGACCCTTGTTATAGCTGAACAACGCCAACGCCAGACCCACGACGGCATAGATCGCCCAAGGATGCAGACCCCAGTGATAGATCGTTGCCGCCATGCCCAGACGTGTCGCTTCGACCTGATCGCCTGCCGCTCCACCCAAAGGTGCCCAATCGCTGCGCAGCCCATCTTCGCCCAAAGCGGTGCCGCCCATAGAGCTTGAGAAATGCGACAGCGGTTCGGAGACACCATAGAACATCAGACCGATGCCCATGCCCGCTGCGAATAGCATCGAGAACCACCCAAGGTAGGTATAGTCGGGGATCGCATCCGCACCGCCAAGACGCACACGACCTAAAGGCGTGACAATCAGCATCAGGCAGAAAATTACAAACACGTTGCCGGCAGAGATAAAGAACCAGTCAAAGCCCTTTGTCACTGACGAAAACAGCCAGGTGAACAATGCGCCCGAGTGTTCGGGCAAGGCGAGCGTGTAGAAAACAAAGGCGATGATGAACACGCCCGAGATCGCAAAGACCGGGTTGTGAATGTCAAAGCCGAAGGGCCCGACGTTGCCTTCTTTGTTGTCTTGGCCAATCTCGTAATTGGTATCGATTACGGCAGCGGCCCCGTCGGGTGTCGGGATACCCGGCGACGTTTCATCCGTCATGAGATGCACTCCATTCTAAAGTATATGCGACCGAACATAGCGCAACTCCGACAAAACAGCCACCGTTGCGGGTCGGATTAAGCAAGTGAATATCATGGTTTAGGTTCTGAAAGCAGGCTTGACGGCTCGGAAGGGGGTCATGGGGTATACGTTTTTACCCCGATTTACCGCGAATCCCCTGTTTGGGTGCCAGACGTTCGCGGCGGGCGGTCTGACGTGTCGCGCCGCCAAATCCCGTCTGAACGAAGGGGGCAACCGCACGGCGGGATAGCCCTCTATCCCAAAAGATACCGCCCCCTATCCGTCGATGCCCCCGACCCACCTGCTTGCGCAAATGAAAGCGCAGCCGTCAGCGGTCACGATAGGTCCATGACAATTTTTCATCATGGGGGATGACATGAAAGTTACACACACACTGCCAATTCTTGCCACGGCCGCACTGATGGCCGCCACCGCTGCCAGCGCTGATAGTTTCAGCCTCTCGGGGGCCCGGTCGGCCATGCAAAGCGATATTTCGTTTAACGCCATGCAATCCGCGGGACAGGGGCAGATCAAACTGCGCCACAAGGTCCAGCCCAAAGCGCAGGCTCGTACCCCCACCATCAGCAGCCGCAGCCGTTCCTTTCAGGCGTTCAGCGGTGTCAGCACTGCGGCTGACCTCAAAAGCCTCATTGCTTGGGCCGAGGCCGGCCCCAAAGGGTACGACGCCGTGCAGTACGGGGCCAAGCGCCTGCCGCCGCAGCGCCCGACACAGATGACCATCGGCGAAATCTATCGCTGGATCGACCGCACACCCGGACAGCAACACGCCATTGGGCGGTATCAGTTCATACCTGCCACCTTGCGCAGCCTTGTGCGTCAGGCAGGGCTCAGCAAAAACGACCGCTTTACGCCAAAGCTGCAGGACGGGCTGGCGGATATTCTCTTGGCCGATGCAGGGTTCGTGTCCTTCAAGAAGGGCGAGATCAGCCGCCACCGCTTTATGGAAAACCTTGCGCGTATCTGGGCCGGGTTTCCCACTGCTAGCGGGCGGTCCTATTATCACGGCTATGCCGGCAATAAGGCGGTCATTTCATGGAACGAGTTTGACGCCGTCATGAGAAAGATTTTCGCGACCAAACGCAGCTGATCCCGCGATAGGGCTTGTTCCGGGCGGATAGCCGTGGCCCAATAGGACGGTCTGGTGTCCGCGTGGCGGAAGAATCGGGAAGCGGGTGAAAGTCCTGCACGTGCCCAACGCTGTAATGGGGATGGTTTGCGCCTAGGCCACTGGAGATATCCGGGAAGGCGTGCAGACCAGACGACCCTAAGTCAGAAGACCGGCCAGACAGTACAGCTTGCCCCGCGTGGACAGCGGGATAGGCGCAGAAATGTATTGTTGGGGAATGAACAATGCCGATATCGTCCGCGCTGGCACCCGCCGCGCCTTTCTCAGATGCTGAACGCGACGCCGTGTACAAGGCAATCTTTACCCGCCGTGATGTGCGCGATCAGTTCTTGCCCGATCCCGTTGCAGACGATGTCCTGCACCGAATTTTGACCGCCGCGCACCACGCGCCCTCGGTCGGCCTGTCACAACCGTGGAATTTCATCGTGATCCGCGACCAGCAGGCGCGCGATCAGGTCTGGCAGGCCTTCAACACCGCGAACGAGGAAGCCGCCCAGATGTTTGAGGGGGATCGGCAGACGACCTACCGGTCGCTCAAGCTCGAAGGCATACGCAAGGCTCCCGTCAATATATGCGTGACCTGTGATCGCAGCCGCGGCGGCAAGGTGGTACTGGGCCGCACCCACAATCAAAGTATGGACCTTTATAGCACCGTCTGCGCGATCCAGAACCTTTGGCTTGCCGCGCGCGCCGAAGGCATCGGCATGGGGTGGGTCAGCGTGTTCCACGATGCGGATTTGCGCAGCTTGCTGGGTATCCCCGACCGCATAGAGATCGTCGGCTACCTGTGTCTGGGGCACGTCGACGAGATGTATCAAACGCCCGAGCTTGAGGTGAAGGGCTGGAGCAAGCGGCTCCCCGTGGACGAAATGATCTTTGACGGCAAATGGCAGGGTGACCCCTAGGCGGGTATTCCCCCTGTGTCATGGGACACGTCGAATATTTGAGCAACTGGCGGAACTTTGCCGGTTCCATGACGTTCCCCCTCTGAAGCCTGCGTATGTCGCGCGGGCGCTAACAGAGGATTATTTCAAATGGGCGGTATCATTTATCTCGTAGGTCTTGTGGTTGTTGTCATGGCGGTTCTTTCGCTCATCGGCCTAGCGTAATTCAATGCCGGGGAGGCAATTACATGAATACGACACTTACTGACAAAACACCCGACGGATCATATGTCGACTGGCCTGCAATTTTCGCAGGTACCGTTGTCGCTGTGGCCATTGGCCTGTTGCTGACCAGCTTTGGCGCGGCGCTTGGCCTGTCGTCGATCACGCTGGACGGGACAGACAATTCTTCCACACTTGAACTGGTGCTGACGGCGCTGTGGCTGGTGATCACGCTGATCGCGTCTTACCTAGCAGGGGGCTATATCGCTGGCCGTATGCGCCGCCGTGTTGAAAGCGCGACGGAAGACGAAGTGACTGCACGTGACGGGATCAATGGTCTGGTTGTTTGGGGCCTCGGGTCGGTTATCACTGCCGTTATGCTGTCCACTGCCTTTACATTTGCCGCCAACACCGCAGGCAATGTTGCTGCTGGTGCAGGCAAAGCAGCCGGTACTGTTGTCGAAGCTGCGGGCTCTGCCGTGGGCGGTGCTGCAGCTGGTCTGGCTGATGCTGCTGGTGCGGCGATTCCGGACGAGGCAAAGAATGATCCGACCGACTATCTGTCGAACCAGCTTTTGCGTCCAAATCAGGTTAACCCGACCACCGCTGATCCAGAAGAGCTGGCACAGCAGACAGCCAGCATCATGGCAAATGTCTACCGCACGGGTGAAGTGAGCGAAGAGGATCGGACCTATCTTGCCGGTGCCGTCGCTGCACGTACCGATCTGACACAAGCACAGGCGAAGAAACGTGTCGATACGGTCGTGACCGAAGCGCAGGAAGCGCGCCAAGAGGCCGAAGAGGCAATCGCCGCAGCCAAGGCCGAAGCCGAGCAAGCTGCTGAAGCGGCGAAAGAAGCTGCAATCGACGCAGCTCAGGCGGCCCGTAACGCGGCCATTCTGACAGCCTTCGTTCTGGCTGCTGCGTCGTTGATCGCCGGTGTCGCATCGGTTGCAGGGTCTGTCCACGGTGGCCGTCACCGCGACCAAGGCCGCTTGTTTGCCGGTCTGACATACCGCGGTTAATCCGCATAACGTGAAAATTGAAACCCCGGCTGCACAAGTGGTCGGGGTTTTTTTATTCCATCGGCGATTCGCGAGAGTGTGCACGGCACAGTAGCCGGTCAGCGGAACGTCGATCAGATGGGCAACTGAGCTGCGAAAGCCGAACAGAGGCAAAGGCAATAAGATATGATCATTAAGGTGCCAATTGGGCATAAGCGTGCAAAGGATCACTAATCGGCAAGCATACCCCTGAAAAAAACGTTTTTAATCATAGGGTTAATTGAAGCTCCAAATTCATCTTCAATCATAAGCATGCAGCCGGGGAGAATAAACGTGCATGCCAAAAAAATGCCCGCCAAGGGCGAGCATTTTTTTGGAAGAACTGGGGTAATTTTAGCTATGAATTGATTTCAAATAGTCTTTGGGAGTCGAACGCCGTTAGGAAATCGGGTGCGGTGAATGGCGAGGATCGCATCAAAGTGCCTGTTTTTGCGGCGAACTGTACGGCAAAGTCATTTGCCTCAAGCTCATTTTTACCAGATAGTTTTACTTCTACTAACGTCTTGATCAACAACTCGATTACAAGCCCCCACCGGTGGGAGCATGCATGATCAAGGCGCGCCAAAAAGTCTGGGGTAACAAGTTCGTCGATATTCATCTCGACTCTATCGGCATAGCAGTACAAGAGTTTCACGAGTTGGTCACGGTCCCGTTTTAGTCTAATCTCATCAAAATGGACTGGGTCAACGAGCTTCTCAAGCTGTTCGTACGAACGAATATAATCGGAGAGGGTCGGAACACCCGACAAAATCAGCATCATTGGCCAACGCGGTTCTTTCATCATCGACTTGAAGCTATCAAGAAAAATTTTGTTAGATTTCGCGCCATCGATAAAGACATGCTGGCATTCATCATAATGAACACCGATGACACCTTGTCTCTCGGCTTGATCTACAACTCTTTCCCAAACGTACTCCTGTGTCCGGGTCCGGTGAAGATCATATCCAAGCGCCCTAAGTGTTTTGATGCCAAGATCCTTGAACGTGACACGACCAGAAAGAAGACAACTTACAATTTTCGCTGGCCGTCCGTTTGGCATCAAAGTCTCACTTTCATTGAATTTTCGGATGAGTGAATTCAACTCTCTGGATTTCCCAATACGAGACTGACCAGTGACCAGCAGGCCGCGAACTTCTAGGCCCCCAATCTGCTGGGCGGTTAAATGTTCCTCAACACACCTCTCGAAGGCCGATCTTAACTTCGCTTCTCGAGGGAACTCGAAATGTGGAGCCTTAAGCTCCGTCAAAAGCGCAATCCTTTCGCGGTTCACGAAGCTCATTTAAAACTACCTTTTCTTTTGGGTCGTCCGATAGGTTGGTGTTTCTTGTCAGTATCCGGCTTTACGCTCTTCGAAACTGAAGCTGTGGCAGCTGGGAGGAGCTCCGTATCAACTTGATCCATTTTATGAGCCTCTGCGACCTCTACGGACGGCTTTGGCGTCGCAGTTGGGCTGTTGTCCGCGCCAAGTGGATAGACGCCTGGGCCGCCGTTGCTAGAGGTGATTTCTCCAGGTCGTACTGTTTTGTGTTCGGAGTTTGATTGTTCAATGCGGACGCCCCTGAACACGTGCCGGGCCTTTTCTTCGCACTCTTCAAATGTTGAATAGCTGCGGGGCAATTTAT
Organism: Sulfitobacter sp. M13; assembly: GCF_053474885.1. NCBI lineage: Bacteria > Pseudomonadati > Pseudomonadota > Alphaproteobacteria > Rhodobacterales > Roseobacteraceae > Sulfitobacter > Sulfitobacter sp. M13. Next base: position 1,071,957 of record NZ_CM130281.1, read on the forward strand.
TCTCGACGCCAATTCTTGTTAGCTGGTCGTGCAGCTTGCGACGTGTCGACATAATTAGATCTTGGTAGATTACCGCAGCGTCCGGAGCCTCGCGAAGGTGAGCTTCTGTGGTAATCCCCCCATTTTTAATGAGGTCCAGCGGTAGAATTCAGGCGGCTGTTTTCAGTTTCATTGCGGGTGTTATGCCGCCGATGCCCATGTTGGGTCGTTCGTTGTTGTAAGTCCAGAGCCATTCCGTGGCCTGATCCTGTGCCTCCTCGATGGTTTCAAAGATGTACTGGCTGAGCCATTCGCCGCGAACCGTGCGGTTGTAGCGTTCGATATAGGCGTTCTGTTGGGGCTTTCCGGGTTGGATGTATTCCAGCCTAACGCCTTGTTTTTCTGCCCATTCCATGAGCTTTCCACTGACATATTCGGGTCCATTATCAATACGAATAGCCTTGGGTTTTCCACGCCATTCGATGATCTGGTTCAGACTCCGCACCACGCGCTCGGCTGGCAATGAGAAGTCGACTTCGATGCAAAGGCCCTCGCGATTGAAGTCATCCAGGACGTTCAGTGTCCGGATCGACCGGCCGTCAGAGAGCTGATCGGCCATAAAATCCATCGACCACGTCTCATTTGGCTTGTCAGGCACAGCCAGCGGTTCTGGCTTGTCGCGCTTCAGCCGTTTCTTGGGTTTGATCCGTAGATTCAGCTCCAGTTCGCAGTAAATCCGGTACACGCGTTTATGGTTCCAACAATAGCCCTGCACGTTGCGCAGATACAGAAAGCACAGGCCAAAGCCCCAGGTGCGCTTGTTTGCCGTCAGACGTTCCAACCAATCGGCGATCTCCTCGTTCTCGGTGCTCAGCGTTGGACTGTAGCGATAGCAGGTCTCACTGATCTGGAACGTGCGGCACGCCAGCGCGACACTGACCCCATGCACCGCCACCATCTTCATGGCCATCTCTCGTCGATGAGACGGCCTCAAGACTTTTTTCCGAGGGCTTCCTTGAGCAACTCATTCTGCATGCTCATCTCCGCATACATCTTCTTGAGGCGGCGATTCTGCTCGGCCATGTCCTTCATCTCTGCGATGAGCGACGCGTCCATACCGCCAAATTTAGCCCGCCATTTGTAAAAGCTGGCACTGCTCATCCCGTGCTCCCGGCAAAGCTCAGAGACCGGCACACCGCCCTCCGCCTGCTTCAACACAGCCATGATCTGCGCATCGCTAAATCGTCCGTTCTTCATCGTAAATCTCCTCAGATATCTTGCCGAGAAAATTCTACTTTTGAACACCACTAATTTTAGGGGGGATTACCCAGGCGCGTAAAGCTTGGCATAACCCTTGTAACCGTCTGCCTGAAGGATACCGCTGGCATTAGAAGGATACCGCTGGCATTAGCCAGGTGGTCCAAGACATGCTCCTCCTTCCAATCCGGCGCAAACCGATAGACGGCTCCAGGTGGCGCATCCCCCGCCCATGGGCGCTGGTCACGCACATAGGCCCAGATCCGTCCCTGCCTGACGCCTTTACCAAGCCCTTTGTCGCGCAAAGATCGGTCCAGCACCCGGATCGGCGTGTCATCCGCATGCAGCAGGTCGCTGCCCATGATGTCAGCCTCGATCCGTTCGATCAGTGGCGACAAGGCCTTCATGGCCCGCCCGCACCAGCCCACAAGGGTGGTCTCGGGGATGTCTGCGCCCATGCGGGCGAAGATCTCGTGCTGGCGATATAAGGGAAGATGATCGTCAAACTTCGCGACTAAAATATGAGCCAGCAGGTTCGGGCCTGCCATGCTGCCTGGGATCGGACGGCTGGGTGCAGGCTCCTGCACCATCCGCTCGCAGCGGCGACAGGACTTCTTGATCCGGGCGATCTGAACCACCTTCATCTGGGCTGCAATCATGTCCAGCAGTTCGCTGACATCCTCACCCACCACGCGCAGATCGCCGCCACAGTCAGCGCAGCATGTGCCGGGATCAAGTTCACGACGCTCGCGCGGTGTCGCATCCGAGACACGTGGACGTCGACGCAGCGCGGGCGCAGAGGGATCATCCGGTGCCGGCTCGTCCTGACCTTCGTCGATGGGCGCTTCATCGCCCTCGGCCACGGCCAGTAGCAAGTCTTCAAGGGCCAGTTCCAGCTGCTCGATCTCGCGCTCGATCTTTTCCGATGACTTGCCGAAGGCCAGCTTCTGCAACTTTGCGATCCGCAGGCGGAGGGCCTGAACCAGCTGGTCGTGGACCCGCAATGTCGCCGAGATCTTGGCATTTTCCGCCTGCAAAGCCGCAATCATCGCCTTCAATATGGCGGGATCATCGGGGAGGTTTTGCGTTACATTCGACATGCACATGGCTACCACAATGCACGTGATAGCGCCATAAAAACAAAGCGTTTTAGCCTATATATTCAGCCCACGCGAGCGGGCGGCGCGCCCCAATCCGGCCTGCGCCAGTCAATGCCTTCCCACAACATTGCAAGCTGCGCGGACGTCAGACGGGCGGCCCCCTCGGTCATTGCAGGCCAAGGGAAGCGGCCGCGTTCCAGGACTTTATAATAGAGGCAAAAGCCCTGACCGTCCCAATACAGAAGCTTGAGCCGATCTCCCCTGCGGCCGCGAAAGGCGAAGACCGCACCGCCCGTCGGCTTCTGGCGCAGGACATCCTGGGTCAGCGCAGCAAGACCAGCAATGCCCTTGCGCATGTCCGTGACACCGCAAGCCACGTAGACGCGAACGCCAGTGCCCGGACCAATCATACTGCTTCCACAGCACGGATTAGCTGCGTCAGCGCCAAGGCAGCCATGTTGCTGTCGAAGTGCAGGCTGCGGCCGTTGCGCAAGCGCAGTTCGACCGCCATCGGGGCCGCGACGGTGGGTGTGTCAGCGATGGCGGGAACGCCGTGTTCAGGAATATCGAAAGGAAGGAAGAGCGCACCTGCGTCAGGCGACCAAAGTCCTTTGTTCTTCAGATCATGCCGCCACGCATAGATCTGTTGCCGCGTGATCTCGTGGCGCTGCGCCACCTGCGTGACCGTCGCACCATCCGTGTCCACCGACATGACAATTCCAAGCTTCTCTTCGTCGCTCCAGCGCCGCCGACGTTCAAACCCCAGTATCTCACCACGCATAGCCGACCCCCACCTAAGACACGTCGCTAACGACGTCGTTAAGCACGTCTCTTAGCAAATCATCAGCAGATCAGGCAGGTGGTCCCAATCGAGTGGTTACGAAAGAGCAGCAGCTATTCCAATCACTTTACGACTTAATTGACAACGAATTGGTCGGAGCAAAGATTAATCAAATGCATTGGCGGGTTTGGGAGTCCCCCTTGTCTGCTCCGACTTTTCTGACTTCCGATAGGCCGATCTTCCGAACCAATAATCTTCATGGGACAGGCGCACACCTTGGGCTTCCGATCAGCCCCCGCCTCCTTTTCATAGCAACCCCAGATCCCGGCTTTCTAAGCTCATTTTTGCAAGCCGATCAGATCAAGCTAGTAAAGGAAAGCAACCGTCAGATCGTGGAAGGGGCTCGGCGCTTCGTTTATGGTTGTGACGAAGGTCAGTTTCAGTTCATCAAGAATCGTTTCGGGGTGAATCCTCAGCCACGCCTAGTTGACGACATCGTTCGCAAAACCCCTGATATTCCTGCCGACAGCCATCTGCCTTCAGTAGGCTGAATCTCCGCTTAATCCGCCCAGCGGTCATCCGGTGGTCGAAATGCTGCGCGATGTGCGAAAGTCCGGTTCGGTGAAGCCGCGCAGCAGAGCTTGGACATCTGGCCAACTGCAGGACTGGGCCGTTTCCGCTCGGCTAAAATTTCTGAACGCACCAAACAAATCTATTGACAGTCATTTGCATCGAATAGCGTCGATTTGCACGCTTATGCTCCATTGGCATAAGGGGGATCTGGTGCTGAAGGGGAGGATTGAACTCCCGACCTCGTCATTACCAATGACGCGCTCTACCACTGAGCTACTCCAGCACTGTGGGCGGGTGATTAGCCCCATTCGCAATATGGTGCAAGCGCAATCTGGACCATATCGGTTCGCTACGCTAGACAATCGACATGTCAAAGGATACCGCCCCTCAAAAGCCGCCAAAACCCAATGAATTGCGGGAAGACAGGCTAAAGGCCGCGCTGAAAGCCAATATGGGCCGACGCAAGGCACAAGCGCGTGCGCGCAGCGACAAAACCCAAAGCGACGACGCGCAGAATGATAGCACGCAGACAGATAACGGCCCGACCGGCCAAAGCAAGGAAGGCTGAAGGATGGATTCTATTGTGGTCAAAGGCGGCGGTGAGCTGTCCGGACAAATTCCGATTGCGGGGGCCAAGAACGCCTGTCTGACGTTGATGCCCGCGACCCTTCTGTCCGAAGAGCCGCTGACGCTGACCAACGCGCCGCGCCTGTCCGATATTCGCACGATGACCGAATTGCTGCGGTCCCTGGGCGCAGAGGTGACGTCGATGCAGGACGGTCAGGTTCTGGCGATGTCATGCCACGGAGAGATCAACACACGCGCCGAATATGACATCGTGCGCAAGATGCGGGCGTCGAACCTTGTGCTTGGCCCGCTGTTGGCCCGCGAAGGGCACGCGCAGGTGTCATTGCCCGGGGGGTGCGCGATCGGTGCGCGTCCGATGGACATTCACACTGATGGTCTTGCGCTGATGGGCGCTGAAATCGACCTGCGCGACGGGTATCTGCATGCCAAGGCGCGAGGCGGGGCCTTGAAAGGTGCGGTTATCGACTTTCCGTTTGCCTCTGTCGGGGCCACGGAAAACATCATGATGGCCGCGACGTTGGCCAAGGGGACGACGGTGATTAACAACGCCGCCCGCGAGCCCGAGATCGTGGACCTTGCCGACTGCCTGCGCGCTATGGGCGCACAGATTGACGGCGACGGCACCAGCCGGATCGAGATTCAGGGCGTGGACCGTCTGCATGGTGCCACCCACCGGGTTGTGACCGACCGGATCGAACTGGGCACCTATATGCTTGCCCCCGCGATGTGCGGTGGCGAAGTCGAACTGCTTGGCGGGCGCATCAACCTGCTATCGGCCTTTTGTGAAAAGCTGGATGCCGCAGGGATCGATGTGACCGAGACCGACAAGGGGCTCAAGGTCGCGCGGCGCAATGGTGTAATCAGCGCAGTTGATGTGACGACCGAACCTTTCCCGGGCTTTCCAACCGACCTGCAGGCGCAGATGATGGCGCTGCTCTGTACGGCGGACGGCACTTCGGTGCTGGAAGAGAAAATCTTTGAGAACCGCTTTATGCACGCGCCGGAGCTGATCCGCATGGGGGCAAATATTGAAGTCCATGGTGGCACCGCGACTGTTCATGGCGTCAAAAAGTTGAAAGGTGCGCCGGTGATGGCGACCGATTTGCGGGCGTCGATCTCGTTGATCCTTGCCGGTATGGCCGCCGAAGGTGAAACACGCGTCAGCCGCGTTTACCATCTGGATCGCGGGTACGAACATGTGGTGGCAAAACTGCGCGGCGTGGGCGCAAATATTGAACGGATCAAAGAATGACCGAAGATGCACGTTTCGAAGACGGGCGCGAAGCCCCGCTGAACCTCGGCGCGTTGGACGTCGAAGACCTCAAGGTGATCTCGTCGCTGGCGCAGGATGCTGTGTTTCCGGGGTCGGAAATGCGTTGGCTGCAAAAGGAAGGGCGCTTTGCCTTGCTGCTGAACCGCGTTCGCTGGGAGGACGCCGGCAAGTCGCGTCACGTCCCTGAGCGGGTGCAAACCATTTTGATGTTCAGCAACGTGCAGCGCGTCTCAAGCCAGGGCGTGAACAAGGGCGATGCGGATACCATCCTGTCGCTGTTGCAGATCGAATTCACCGAAACCGACGCGCCATCGGGTGACGTGCTGCTGACCCTCGCAGGGGACGGCGTGATCCGTCTGACCGTCGAAGCGCTGGATGTGACGTTGAAAGATGTGACGCGCCCCTATGCGGCCCCGTCACGCAAGCTTCCGGAACATCCGGCCTAAGCGTTCTTTCTTGTCCCTCGTCGCGCAGCCTGACTGTGCGACGATTCTTCAAAGCCCATTGCGCCGCGCAAAGGACATCCGATGCCCCAATTCCTTGACTTTGATCAGCCCGATTTTGAACAGGTGTTTACAGCACTGCTGTCGGCCAAACGCGAAGACAGTCCCGATGTGGACGACACGGTCGCCGACATTATCTCGCAGGTTCGCGCGTCGGGTGATGTCGCTGTGATCGCACTGACCAAGAAATTCGACCGTATCGCCCTGACGCCCGAGACCCTGCGCATCACGGTAGTCGAAGTTGACGCGGCCGTGGCCGAAGTATCGACCGAGGACCGCGCCGCGCTTGAGCTTGCCGCCGCGCGTATCCGCGCCTACCACGCGCGCCAATTGCCCGAGGATGCCGAATGGCAGGACGACACGGGTGCAACGCTCGGCTGGCGGTGGAGCGCGGTTTCTGCCGCAGGGCTTTATGTGCCGGGCGGTCTGGCGAGCTATCCGTCCTCTGTTTTGATGAATGCGATCCCTGCCAAGGTTGCGGGCGTCGAACGGCTTGCGATGGTTGTGCCCACGCCGGATGGGGTTTTGAACCCGCTGGTGCTGCTGGCCGCACGGTTGGCCGGCGTCGATGAAATCTACCGCATCGGCGGGGCGCAGGCGGTGGCCGCGCTGGCCTATGGGACCGACACGATCCCGCCCGTCGACAAGATCACCGGCCCCGGCAACGCCTATGTTGCTGCCGCGAAACGGCGGGTGTTCGGCAAGGTTGGCATCGATATGATCGCGGGGCCGTCGGAAATTCTTGTGATCGCGGATGGGGATAATGACGCCGATTGGATCGCACTTGATTTGCTCAGCCAGGCCGAGCACGATGAAAGCGCCCAGTCGATCCTGATCACCACAGACCCCGCTTTTGGCCGTGCTGTATCGGATGCCGTAGATGCCCGACTGGAAACGCTGGAACGGCGCGCGATTGCGGGCACCAGCTGGCGCGAGAACGGGGCGATTATCACCGTGCCGGATGTGGCGACGGCAGCAAAGCTGAGCAACCGTATCGCGCCTGAGCACCTTGAGCTTTGCGTCGCGGATGTGGATGCGCTGAGCGCGAAAATCACCCATGCGGGCGCGATCTTCCTTGGGCAGTGGACGCCAGAAGCGATTGGCGATTACGTTGGCGGGCCGAACCACGTGCTGCCCACGGCACGCTCTGCACGGTTTTCCAGCGGGCTGTCCGTGCTGGATTTCATGAAGCGGACGACTTTGGCGCGGATGACACCGGATGCGTTGCGCGCCATTGGCCCGTCGGCAGAACGACTGGCGCGATCCGAAAGCCTCGAGGCACACGGATTGTCGGTTACCGCGCGGTTGCGCAAATTGAACGACTGACGCAACGGCCCCATGTTCGGTCTGCCGATGCCAATTGTAGAACCCCGCCGCCCGGTCTAAGGTCGGCGGGATTGACACTAAATGAGACGTCCCCATGTCCCGGATCACGCATATTGCGCTTGACGACGCGAACCTGCCCCCACCCACGCCCGAGATAGAACAAGAGCGCAAGGTCGCGATGTTTGACCTGCTGGAGGATAACGTTTTTACCCTGCCAGTGCGCGACGACCGTCCTGTGCCACAGGGGCCATACCATCTGGGACTGTCGATCCGTGACAAACGGCTGGTGTTTGATGTGAACACTGAAACCGCTGAAAAGGCGGCAGAATTCCATCTGTCGCTGGGGCCATTCCGGCAGGTCGTCAAAGACTACTTCCAGATTTGCGAATCCTACTTTGAAGCCGTCAAGAAATCAGCGCCAGCACAGATCGAGACCATCGACATGGCGCGGCGTGGGATTCACAACGAAGGCTCTCGGGTGCTGCAAGAACGGCTTGAAGGCAAGGCCGAGATCGACACCGACACGGCTCGCCGTCTGTTCACCTTGATCTGCGTTCTGCACTACGGCGGCTAGATGACCCAGAAACTGCCCCAATCGGTGCTGTTTTGCTGCGATCACAACGCGGTGCGGTCGCCTATGGCCGAAGGGTTGATGAAAAAGTTCTACGGCACGGGCACCTATGTGCAATCCGTCGGCGTGATGAACGACCTCGAGATCGACGGTTTTTCCATTGCCGTGTGCCAAGAACTGGACGTTGAACTGTCGCGCCATCGGTCGCGCAGCTTTGACGAGATGGAGAATTGGGGCGATGATCTAAGCTCGTTTGACCTGATCATCGCGCTGAGCCCTGCCAGCCAGCGCCGCGCGCTGGAGCTGACACGCTTTTATCATCTGACGGTGGAATATTGGCCAATTCTTGATCCGACGGGCTTGGGTGAAACCCGTGACGCCAAGATAGAACAGTATCGGGCGGCCCGCGATCAGATCAAGGATCGCCTGATCGATCGTTTCGGCCCGGCAACGCGCACAAAGCCCTAGGGCAGGGGGCGTCCCCCTGCCGCCGGAGCGTTAAATATTCAGGTGGCGCTGCACAGGGTCGATGCGGTCTGCCCGTAGGCTTTCCAGACGGCCCAGAAATCATTGTCGCTTTTGCTGTCCGACTGGCGCGCCTCTTGCAGGGTGTGCGGGTCGTCGAATACGCGCGCACCGCGGCGTTGATCGGAGGAGGAAAGCTCTCTGTCGGCGACGGCCTGAATGCATCCGCAGCGTGCGACGCTGGCCTGTTTGCGACCCGACTGCAAGCATGCGGAATTAATCGGCCCCGTGGCAAAAAGCACGGCGCCCCGGCCAAGTCCGCCGCTGGGGTTATAGCCGCGCGGTCCACCGCAAGCGGCCAGCGTGCCAACAACACAGAAAATCGTGAAAAGTCGTACCATCGTTTTGCCTCATCTCTTGGACGCCGGGTTGATCCCGAGGCTGCCCTAACTGCTGCTGGCATTTATGCCGTAAAACTGCAGGTTGGGCAATTCACGATTGATGATGCAAACGGAAATGCCTTTGCCCGAAGGGATCGGGCAAAGGCGAATGTTGCTTAGAACTTCCAGCGTGCGCCGACGAAGGTCACGTCCAGATCCTGATAGGAGGCCGACGAGTCGTCGAAGTCATAGCTGCGGTGTGTCGCGTAAAGTTCGGTGTTATACGCATCAAGACGCTGCACAACGGCGACACCAACCGAAGACGTGCTGGAACCTGCGACGACAAAGTCGTTGCCGTCGTAGTAATCAACCGAGAAGGATGTCGCGCCCGCGGCGATGTAATCGCGCGTGATGCCTGCTTTGATGTAAGCATAATCTGCGTCACCCGCGACTTTGCGGCCAGCGGAAACCGCAAGGTTCAGACCGGTTGGTTGGTGCAGAACAGCGGCGGAGCCCATGACCAGATCGTTGGTGGTGTCACGGAACGAATAGCCCAGACGTGCGTCGACCGAATAGTCGCCGTAGTCTTGAACGTAGCGTGTGCCAACATCGTAATAGTCGTTGTCATTGCCCGAGCTCAGGACTTCCTGACCGTAGGATACGGAGGCAGAGAAGCCGTTGAAGACTGGGGTGTCATAGCGGACGCGGAAACGACGGCTGCCATCAAACGACCCGTTGGTGTCCCCGATTGCGACGGACGACAGGGTGCCGTCTGCAAAACGCAGCAGCTGGCTGCCCGCGATGTCGCTGATGCCCACATAGGCTGCAACGCCGGTACGCGAGAAGTCGGCTTCGGCGGAACCGTCAGTCGACGTGCTGCCTTGACCAAACGAGAAAATGCCCGCGTTTGGCGTGCGGTAGGTCAGGTCCAGCTTGCGCAGCTCGGTGCGGTGGTAGTCGACGTCCAGGCTGTCGTCGGAACCATTGATTGCGGAAGACCCGGTCAGGCCAAGGCCCGCTTCGAAGGTCAGGCGCAATTCAGAGCCGTTTTGCAGCGCTTGGGTCATGGTCAGGCCGACGCGGCTGTTGGAGTTGTCGTTGTCGATAAACGTGGTGTTTGTATCGACGCCGTCGTCAACGCTCAGAACGCCAAAGTTCAGCTGGCCGTAAACGTCCCAGACGGGGCCTTCTTAGGCCTGAGCCAACGCGGGAAGCGACGCCAAGCCAAGAGCTGCAACGGTCACTGTTCCAAGAGGGTGTTTCATCTTCATCTCAAAATTCCTTATTCGCCCGATCTGCGAGGGTGCAGATCATTTGAGAAGGTTCCTCTAACGGGAAGCTGAGGGCGGTAAAGCTGTAAGGCAGCCATACTAAACGCCTGTGTTGCATCCTTGCGTGGGGCGCGGGTACCGCCCGGTACTGCAAACTGCCTTGCTACATTGGCTCGAACGGCGGTATGCGGAATTTGCATGCCAGATGCCCGCGAAAAAATCGCATCCCCCCTTTGACAGCCGCGATCAGAATGCAGGTAAATCCGCCGATGAGTCTCAGCTGCCCCAAGGATCAACGGGAACAGGCGATCCAGCCCATTGACCAGCGCATGAATCCGCACCATATCGTTGATCCATGATACCACTTTCACATATCCGCAATTTCTCCATCGTCGCGCACATCGATCATGGCAAATCCACGCTCGCCGATCGCCTGATCCAAGAGACGAACACCGTTTCCCTGCGCGATATGAAGGCGCAGATGCTCGACTCGATGGATATCGAGCGCGAGCGCGGGATCACGATCAAGGCCCAGACAGTGCGGATCAATTACACCGCCAAGAATGGCGAGGAATACGTCCTCAACTTGATCGATACCCCCGGTCACGTCGATTTTGCCTACGAGGTTTCGCGGTCCATGCGCGCGGTCGAAGGATCGCTGCTGGTTGTCGATAGTACCCAAGGCGTAGAGGCGCAGACGCTGGCCAACGTCTATCATGCGATTGACGCGGATCATGACATCGTGCCGGTTCTCAACAAGATCGACCTGCCCGCATCAGACTGTGACCGTGTTGCCGAACAGATCGAAGACGTGATCGGCATTGATGCCTCCGAAGCGATCCGTGTCTCGGCCAAGACGGGTCAGGGCATTGTCGAAACGCTCGAAGCCATCGTGCACAAGCTGCCCGCGCCCAAGGGCACGCAGGACGCGCCCCTAAAGGCGATGCTGGTGGATTCGTGGTACGACAGCTATCTGGGTGTGATCGTTCTGGTGCGGATTATGGATGGCCAGCTGAAAAAGGGCGACCGTATCCGCATGATGCAGAACGGGTCGGTGCACCATGTTGAGCGCATCGGCGTTTTCCGCCCCGCCATGACCGAGATTGACAGCCTCAACCCCGGTGAAATCGGGTTCCTGACCGCGTCGATCAAACAGGTGCGTGACACGCGGGTCGGCGATACGATTACGCACGAGAAAAAAGGCACCGAAACCCCGCTGCCGGGCTTTAAACCGGCGCAGCCTGTGGTGTTCTGTGGTCTGTTCCCCGTGGACGCCGCCGAATTCGAAGACCTGCGCGACAGCATCGAAAAGCTGGCACTGAACGACGCTTCGTTCAGCTTCGAGATGGAAACATCTGCCGCTCTTGGTTTCGGTTTCCGCTGTGGTTTCCTCGGCTTGCTGCACCTCGAGGTGATCCGCGACCGGATCGAGCGCGAGTATGACATCGATCTGATCACGACCGCGCCGTCGGTTATCTATGACATCCACATGAAAGACGGCACGGTCGAGCAGTTGCACAACCCCGCCGACATGCCCGACCTGACTTTTGTCGATCACATCGAAGAGCCGCGCATCAAAGCGACGATCCTTGTGCCCGATGAATATCTTGGTGATGTGCTGAAGCTCTGTCAGGACCGCCGCGGGATGCAGATTGACCTGACCTATGCGGGCAGCCGCGCCATGGTGGTCTATGACCTGCCGCTGAACGAAGTCGTCTTTGACTTTTATGACCGGCTGAAATCGGTAACCAAGGGCTATGCCTCTTTCGACTACCAGATGATCGGCTACCGCGAGGATGCGCTGGTCAAGATGTCTATTCTGGTGAACGACGAACCCGTTGATGCGCTCAGCACCATGGTGCACCGTGACCGTGCCGAAATGCGGGGCCGTGCGATGGTTGAAAAGCTCAAGGATCTGATCCCGCGCCACATGTTCAAGATCCCTATTCAAGCGGCCATCGGCGGCAAGGTGATTGCGCGCGAAACCCTGAGCGCGATGCGCAAGGATGTGACCGCGAAATGCTACGGCGGCGACGCCTCGCGCAAACGCAAACTGCTGGACAAGCAGAAGGCGGGTAAGAAAAAGATGCGCCAATTCGGCAAGGTCGACATCCCTCAGGAAGCGTTCATTTCCGCGCTCAAGATGGACAACTAAGGCAGATTATTCAAAAAGGGGGCGCATCAAGCGCCAGCCCCTTACGGCAAATGTTGAAATAAATACTTCTGTTGGCCATTAAGTGGCCAACATTACCATCAAAACAGTATCTTGACCCACTTTTTGATGGAGGTGACAAGTGCTCGATGGCTCGAAAATATCTTCGACAGAAATACCCTGCTTGGAACGGCGATTTCCGCTGCCGTTTGAGGGTGTCGATATAAACTTCTGTCGTAACCCGCAATGTGCGACCTACGGCGTTTTTCCTGACCCCTTCAAGCGACCCAACGGCACAGAACCTGCGCCGCCGGACGTGCTTCGAGGTGTTGTTGCGGGCAAGAAACACGAAGAGTTCTTCAAATGCCCTACCTGCACTAAAACCTCACGGATAAAGAACAACCGCGCGATAGTCGAAGAATACAAGCGTCTCAAGTATTTGCAAGAGTATGATCCGACTGTTCCATCCTGTCAGTCGGATGGCTGCTTCGCGCACGGAATGGCGCCGGAGACCAGTCCCGAGTTCTACCGTCGCTTCGGGAAGACGGCGAAGGGGGATCCTCGCTTCCAGTGCCGCCTTTGCTTCAAAACCTTCTCTATCGGAAAGGCGGCCAGGCGACACCTACGCAGCGACAAGAACCGGATCATCTTCCAGATGCTCTGCAACGATGTCTCGCTGTCAAAAATCAGCAAGATTGCGGATATTTCCTACCGGGATCTCTACGGCAAGATCAACTTTTTCTACGATCAAATCCAAAGTTTCGTTGCGCAGAGAGAGGACTTCTCGAAGGTCGATTTCCGTGAGGTGGGGTCCAAGTTTGGCACCGACAGTCAGACGCTGATGTTAAACTGGCCTACAAGGCGAAAGCGGACACCTGTAGCAGTTCAGCACCTTTGCACCGCCCACGCGCGCTCCGGTTTCATTATGGAGGCGGCTATTCAGTTCGACCCCACGATGACGATGGATGAGGCGGAAGATCTGTCATCTGCAGCCGATGAAGAATATCTCTCCGTCGCCTTTCGTCGGCATGCTCGGGTCTGGACAAAGACGGAGTTCCAAGGGCATCTGACCCGCCTGCGCAAGCAAAAGCGGGTAAAGACCATTCAACTCTACCAGTTGCCCCACGAGGGGGTTTTGGTGCGCTATGACATCCTCCAATATGCGCACGCGCTCAGGGTGCGGGAGATGCTTTCAGGGACCGATGTGCCACTCCTGTTGGTGATGGACGACGATCGAGGCTTGCAGCAAGCTTTTCAGGCAGCATTCGTTGATGAGATAAGTTCTCACCGTGCAGACCTGGCTGTTGTCAGCTTCGATAAGGGGATGACCAATGATATGCGAAATCAGGTCGCCGCAGCCGCACAGGTCCGCCTGTCACGTATGTCAGGGATGAGCCTGCCAGACATCCGAAAACTTTCAAATAAAGACTATGCCCAGCTCGTCGATTTCATCTTAGCTTGGCAGTTGATGGGCTGGCCACTTAATCTGGGCGTTAGCTTTCCATTCTCTCGGAAATCTGAACCGAACAAGGTCGTAAAGGTCCCGACTTGGCGACCCGGGCGTTCAGGGAAATCCGCGGCTCGCCTCGTCCGGAGAGCAACCCTGCGCAGCGTCGATTCCTATTTTCACAAGTTTCGGTGTAATGTCCGTTTCGCATCGCGGCCCGCGATTTCAACTGGAAAGGTAATCCCCCCTAAAATTAGTGGTGTTCAAAAGTAGAATTTTCTCGGCAAGATATCTGAGGAGATTTACGATGAAGAACGGACGATTTAGCGATGCGCAGATCATGGCTGTGTTGAAGCAGGCGGAGGGCGGTGTGCCGGTCTCTGAGCTTTGCCGGGAGCACGGGATGAGCAGTGCCAGCTTTTACAAATGGCGGGCTAAATTTGGCGGTATGGACGCGTCGCTCATCGCAGAGATGAAGGACATGGCCGAGCAGAATCGCCGCCTCAAGAAGATGTATGCGGAGATGAGCATGCAGAATGAGTTGCTCAAGGAAGCCCTCGGAAAAAAGTCTTGAGGCCGTCTCATCGACGAGAGATGGCCATGAAGATGGTGGCGGTGCATGGGGTCAGTGTCGCGCTGGCGTGCCGCACGTTCCAGATCAGTGAGACCTGCTATCGCTACAGTCCAACGCTGAGCACCGAGAACGAGGAGATCGCCGATTGGTTGGAACGTCTGACGGCAAACAAGCGCACCTGGGGCTTTGGCCTGTGCTTTCTGTATCTGCGCAACGTGCAGGGCTATTGTTGGAACCATAAACGCGTGTACCGGATTTACTGCGAACTGGAGCTGAATCTACGGATCAAACCCAAGAAACGGCTGAAGCGCGACAAGCCAGAACCGCTGGCTGTGCCTGACAAGCCAAATGAGACGTGGTCGATGGATTTTATGGCCGATCAGCTCTCTGACGGCCGGTCGATCCGGACACTGAACGTCCTGGATGACTTCAATCGCGAGGGCCTTTGCATCGAAGTCGACTTCTCATTGCCAGCCGAGCGCGTGGTGCGGAGTCTGAACCAGATCATCGAATGGCGTGGAAAACCCAAGGCTATTCGTATTGATAATGGACCCGAATATGTCAGTGGAAAGCTCATGGAATGGGCAGAAAAACAAGGCGTTAGGCTGGAATACATCCAACCCGGAAAGCCCCAACAGAACGCCTATATCGAACGCTACAACCGCACGGTTCGCGGCGAATGGCTCAGCCAGTACATCTTTGAAACCATCGAGGAGGCACAGGATCAGGCCACGGAATGGCTCTGGACTTACAACAACGAACGACCCAACATGGGCATCGGCGGCATAACACCCGCAATGAAACTGAAAACAGCCGCCTGAATTCTACCGCTGGACCTCATTAAAAATGGGGGGATTACCGAAACGTCGGCCATACTTGGGACAAGCAATATCTATACAAACCAGAGATGTTAGCGAAGATTGCTCAAATCTACCGTTTCTATCACAACTGGTGCGATCCAGGTGCTGACAAGAAAACGCCCGCGATGCGGATAGGCCTCGCACGCGGACGCATTTATGAGCGCGATTTTATGTAGTTGCGATCACGTCAACAACTTCACAGAAGTTGATGACTTCGATATCTTTGAATGGATAGATAGCAAAATACGGATACTGATCGTCTTCATACTGCTTTACGATGACAGCCTCATGCTTCAGGTCAATTTCAACATCGGAAACTGAATATTGAGTAGATGCAGAATTTTTCTGCCGGATAGCAAGTTCCAAGTTTTTTGAACGCGATCGGATCCTTACTCCCGATTTCGCTGCTAACGGTTTAGTTTTCAAGTTCGCCAGAGTTTCCGCAATTTCGTAAAACCCGCCGTAGAAATTCTCTTCAGTAGTCACTTTAGATTCCTCATTTAAGTTGTCCTGAAGAAATGGCTACGATTTACTTGCTACGGAAATAGCCCTGACTAAAGAGTCAGGGCTATCAACATTTGCCGTAAGGGGCTGGGCATCAAGCGCCCCTTTTTTCGAACGATTAGGGCAGGCTGCGCATATCCGCCGGCACCGCCCCACCGTCTAGCAACCGCGACAGACAGGCGTGTGTGAACCCCCAGATATCTTCGTCATGCACAAGGTGGTGCGTCAGAAACCCCAGCGGTTCGTGCGGGTCTGTCCTCCCGCTGCGGCGGTCTTGCAGCAGTTTGGTAATCGTCGCGATCAGCGTCTCTGGCGGAACTAGCCCGCGTGTGCCGCGCCAGTAAATCGGGTCGATATGGGTGTTGATCTGTACCAGACCCGGTGCTGCCATGCGGCCCTCGCGCGGCAGATACGTCGACACCCCGACATAGCCCGCCTGCGCCAGAACCGGCAGCAACCCGTCGTCCAACCTGTTCCACGGCGGCACAAATATCGGCAGCAGGTCGTCGCCAAACAGGCTTTGCATCCGGTCTAACCCTTGGGTTAGCTCGTGTGCCGCTTCAGGGCGGGGGTGGCCGAACTCTGCCTTTTTCGCCCCTTCGGGCGCGTGGCTGATGTGTTGCCAGCCGTGGACCAGCGGGCGGACCAGCGGGCGCTCTTGGCAAAGCTGTGCCAGCGCGGGGTCTGCATGTTTCGGGATCACGGCGATATGCACGGGGAGTGAGAGGTCACCGGCCATTGTAGCCAGACGGTCCAACGCGGGCGTCGGCGCAATGGCATCATCGTCACGCCACCAGAGCGGCAGGGTCAGCCCCTGCGCGCGCCAGACGGCAAGCTCCGTGCCCAGACTGGTCCAATCCACTGTCATGGCGCTGACTTTCTTATGTGTTCGGTCAAGGCGACGGTCATCGCCGCCCCGTCAAACCCGTCGGTCTGTGCAGGGCGAGGCGCATCGGCCAGTACCATGCCTAAGGTTGACAGCAAGGCATCCGGCGTCAGGGCCGCACTGCGCAGCACCTCGATCCCCGGCAGCGCGGCGAGGGCATCGGCCCGAAGCCCTTGTTCTACCTCATTGCCAGCATCAAAGGGCACAAACACGGCGCGCACCCCGCTTTGCAGCACGTCCAGTGCGGTGTTGTACCCGCACAGCGACACCGAAGCGGCGGCGTGATACAGCATCTGCCGGAACTCGGGGCGGGCGGGTTCGATCATGACATTCGGGGGGGCATTCTGCATCAGTTCGGCGCTGCGCCGCGCAGCGTCCTGACCGCCAAGCAGCAAGCGCCACACTCTATCCGGATCGCGCGTAGCAGCAGCAAGGCAGGTGTCAAAGACATGCGCCCCCACGTCGCCGCCACCAGCGCTGACAATAATCTCATTGTGACCCAGCTGGTCGGGATGGGGGCTGGCGGCGGGCGGTGCAACGAAGCCGGTATAGCGCAGCTTGGCCTGCAACGCGGGTGACACTGGCCAGCTGAGCGACAGCGGTGTGACGTCCCCGTCTGCGTGCACCAGCACCGCGTCATAGTATTGCGCGATCAGCTCATCTGCCAGCTGCGCCTTGGCGGGTTTTGACGGCGGGGCGAGGATATCCCGAACCGAGGCGCAGATCAGGGGCGGCACGCGCAGCGCCTGCGCAGCGTCAAGAAGGGCGACGAATTCTGCCTTGAGCGTGCGGCGGCCAAAGGGGAACAGCTCTGTTATCAGAAGATCAGGCCGCCGAGACTTGATATGTGTCACCAGCATCTCGCGTCGTGCCGTCATGACCGCGTCCGAGGCGACGTCCCCGCGATCATCCAGCAGACGCGCGAAATCCACCCCGTCGGACCGCAGGGGCGGCAATTGGACCATATCGACGCCATCGCTGTCTAACTGTGGCGCAGGCATCCCACCCGAGACGACCTGCACATCGTGTCCCGCGGCCGTATAGGCACGGCCAAGGGTCAGGGCGCGGGCCAGATGACCGGTGCCCAGCAGATGGGTGACGACGATGCTAACCTTCATAAGCGCGGCTCCAGTCGGATCGGGTCGGGCAGGGCGGACCAGCCGCTCGGTGAAATCTCTAGGAGATATAAGCGGTTGCGCTTGATCTGAAAGGGGGCGGGGCCGTCAAAGTCCCAGCCGATCGCATGGGCCAGCAGTACGCGCATGACGCCGATATGGCAGACGGCAACGGTATCGCCGGTCAGGCTGCCCGCCCAAGGGATCAGTCGTTTGCGCAGGCTATCGGGGCTTTCGCCGTCCGGCGGGGTATAGTGCCAGCCCCAATCCTCGATGTCGCGAAATCCACCGGCCGGGTCCGCCTTTAGGTCGGTGCCGTGCAGCCCTTCCCATTGGCCCCAGTTCATTTCCATTAGGGCAAAGGAGGTCTCTGGCGTGCGCGCTGCGACAAGCTGGGCGGTTTCAACCGCGCGGGCCAAGGGGCTTGATACCAGATCAGCGCGGTCCCAAGGCGCGGGTAGCTGTTGCGCGGCCAGTTGCGCACGCGCCTCGTCGTCCAGCGGGATATCCGTGCGCCCCTGAATCCGGCCAGCGCGGTTCCACGCCGTATGGCCGTGGCGCAAGAGAGCAAGGCGGATCACGGGTGCACCCCGCATTCGGCCAGCCCCGCCAGCAAGGTCGCCGTCGCCGAGGGTAACAAATGCTGGCCGGCGACAAAGGCGCGTGCGGCAGTGCTGCGTTGCTGGCGCATCGCGTCATCCGTCAGCAGCGCTGTGATCTGGGATGCCAGCGGCGCTTCCCCGTCCTGAGGCGCGGGATAGGCGGCAGGGGCCAGAACATCGCGCACGCCGGGACGGTCTTGGGCCACGACGGGCAGACCCGCGGCCTGCGCCTCCAGATAGGCCAAGCCAAAGGCCTCGTTCACACCGGGCCAGAACAAGAGCGCGGCCTGTTGATAGGCCTGTGCCATCGCCGGCGCATCGAGCTGGCCCAGAAACCGGACCGCGTTGCCAAAGGGGGCCATCAATGTCGCGACCTCTGCGCGGGCGGGGCCGTCGCCTGCGATGTCCAAACGCCAGGTGTCACGGGCAAGCAGCGCCAGCGTGTCGGCGATAATTTGGTAAGAGGCGCGCTTGTCCCCCCCGCGCAGCATGCCGACTGCCAGCATGGGGCCGTCCAGCGTCGAGGGCGGTGGCAAGGCTTCTTGCGCCAGAAACGGGCGCAGATGGATAAGGCGTTGGTCGGGCGTCTGGTCGCGGCGCAGCGTTTCCGCATCCCGGTGGGTCAGATAAAAAATCACATCCGCCGCGTCACTGGCGGCCTCTGCGGCTTGGGCAAAACCGGCCCAAGGACCGGTCAGACGTTTGCGCGCGCGACTGGATTCGACAAGCAAATAGGGAATGCCCAAGGCCCGTGTGACAGCGGGGCCAATGAGGTCGGGGGCCTTGTAGTAATTGTGATAGGTGATCCACGCCTGCCAGCCTTCGGCGTGGCCGCGGGCGATTGCGTTTGTGATTTCGGTCTGTGCGGCGTCAATGAGGTCGCGTTGAACCGCGCCATCGCCCGCGCCGTCGCGGCTGCGCAGGGTGCTGGCCATCGCTACGGCCGCGCCGCCGCGTTTCAGTGCTGCGATTAAACCCCGCGCCATCGCCCGATCCCCCGACGGGACCGGATGATCCGGCGATTTCAACGGAGCGTAGAACGCGAGCTGCATCAGCCGCCCTGTGCCAGCATTGCGGTCAGCCGTTTGTGCAGCTGACGGATGCCGGGGGCCATGGTGAATTCGGCGTGCAGCCGATCGTGGGCTGCGTCGGCCAGTCGCGGGCCAAGCGCAGGGTCATCGGCGAAACGCCGCATCGCATCGGCCAAGGCGGCGGGGGCGTCATCGCTGAGTATGCCGGTACTGCCGCTGGTGATAAATTCGGGGATGGCTGACACTGGCGTGCTGAGCATAGGGAGCTTCTGGCTCGCGGCCTCCATCAACACATTGGGCAGGCCGTCGCGGTCGCCGTCTTTGGCAATACGCGATGGCAGCACGAACAGGTCGGCGGCCCGCATGGCGTCGATCACCTCTGGCTGGTCGCAGGCCCCGCGCCACGTAATACGGTCGTTGATTCCATGCGACTCTGCCCGCGCCTTCATCGTGTCCGACAGGTCACCGCCGCCGATGTGGGTCCAGTGCCAGTCAAAGCTGTCTGGCAGCAGCGCCAGCGCGTCGATCAGATTATCAAAGCCCTTCTTCTCTACCATGCGCCCGACCGACATCATCTGGAACGGGTCGCTTTTGCCGCGCGGGACCCGCGTTGGCGGTTCGGGGAAACGTGCCAGATCAAGCCCGTGATAGACCAGATCAATCCGGTCGGGATCGCCAGAGAGACTGCGCAGATGTTGCGCGTTGAAATCTGTGCAGGTGGCCCCGAAGGCGGCTCCGTGACTGGCGGGGTCAAGCTTTTCGCGCAGCTCCCACTCGGGCGAGGTCCAGATGTCCTTGGCGTGTGCAGAAAAGCTCCATGGGAGGCCGCGCAGGATCGCCGCGTATCGCGCAACAGACGAGGGCGTATGCAAGAAATGGGCATAGATGCCCCGCGTGTCGGCGGGCAGCTCGTGGGCCATGACACAGGCCTGACCAAAGCGGCGACGCCGGTTGGGCGTGTCATCGCGTGCCAGATCCTGCTGGAAGACATCCCACGCGGCAGCGTAGCCGGGCATGGATTGCGCGGCTTCCTGCGCTGCGGCCACGCGTTCGGGATCGTCGCGCAGGTATTCGGGCAAGTAACGCACACGCGCCTTCAGCCGGTCGTGCAAGGGGTGGGTCTTCACATCGGTCGGGTGGCGCAAAGACCATATGTCAAACCGCAATCCCGCTTCTTCCAGCGCGACGAGCTCTTGCGCGATGAACGTCTCTGACAGGCGCGGCCAGCCTTTGACGACAATGGCGAGGGGGGCAGGGGTATCGTTCATGCGGCACCATCCATCAGGGCGCGGCCCCGTTCGACAACCACGTCCAGCCCGTCCAGCAGCCCGTTCGCACCCGCCTCGGATGGTTTGTTCTGATGGGGCAGGTTGCGGATCGCGGCGATCATCGCTTGTGGCGTCATGCCGTCGCGGGTTTCGTCAAGCATGCGGACCAACCCCAATTCTTCGGCACGGCTGGCACGGATCCATTGTTCCAGGCGCGGCACGGTGCGGGGCACGATCACGGCGCGTTTGTCAAAGGAAAGCACTTCGCAAAAGGTGTTATAGCCGCCCATGCAAACCACGCCCTCGGCACCGACATACAACTGCTCAATCCGGCTATCAAAACCAAGCGCGGTTACGCGTCCACCCAGCTTGGCCACCCGCGCATCAAAGGCTTCGCGCACGTCGCCCGAAAGGAAAGGCCCATAGATCAGCTTGGCATTGGGGGTCAGGTCGGGGTCTTGCTCGTATGCGTCCAGCACAAGCGACACCATCGCCGCCCCGTCACCACCGCCACCCGGCGTGATCAGCACATAGGGCTCTTCGGCCGGGGGTGTTTCATCGGGGGCTTCGCGGCGTAGATATCCTGTCCAGTGCATCCGGTCGTGCGTCGCCTGTGACAGGGGCAAACCCTTGGTCGGGTCATAGACGTCTCGCATGCCATAGACCCAGATCTCGTCATAGTATTTCTCTGCCGCTTCGACGGCACCCTTACGTTCCCATTCGGCGGCCAGTACATCCGGCTCGTCCAATACGTCGCGCAGGCCAAGCACGACTTTGGTCGTGCCGTTCTCGCGCAACCAGTCAAGGCTGGGCAGCAGCTCTCCGCGGAAGCCAGTGGGCTCTTTGTCGACGATCAGCAGGTCGGGGGTATATTCCTCGAGGGCCGTGCGTATCAGGTTGGCCCGCAAAGAAGTTACCTGGTCGATATCAAGATGCAGCGACTGCGCCACATAGCTGCCGTCAACTAACTTGGTCACGCCGGGCAGACGGATGTGGTCGACCCCTTTTGGGAAGGTGAACCGGCCTGCTACAGGGGATCCGGTCAGGATGATGGCCGAGGCGTCTTCGTCCCCATCCATCAAAGCAGCGGCCAGTGCCCGCGAGCGGCGCAAGTGCCCCAACCCAAAAGTGTCATGACTGTAAAATAGGACCCGCCGCGCAGGTTTGCCGTTGCGGGTATTCTTCGAGACCGTCTGGCGCATGGGCCGATCCTAACTTGGTAAATCATTCGTGGCCGCGCAGATCGTGTCGGCGGCGAGAAAGCGTATTAATGTCAAAGGCAGGAAAACCCGTCCCGCCCGATGCACCCAGAAACCGGATAAACTAAATCACCTTGCAAATTCACCTTGGTCTGCCGACGCAGCAGGCCACTGGAAATACCTTAGGCATCTAAGGCGAACATGTCATGCTTTTCAGCACGTTCCGACCCAACGGTCCTTGAATGCGGCCGGCTGGCCAGTGTTGATACGGGGGGCGGGCTGCCCGGAGGATGCGGCGCGTGTCATGGTCGTCTTCCTTCGCGGTTCATCGTCAGGGGAACTAGGTGGGGCCGCGGGGTTCATATTGCAATGGTAACGGGGGTCGCATAGCGTTCTACTCCTGCTCCCCCACATCACGAGCGAGGACATATGCGGCATTTTATCTTCACCCTCTTTTTGTCGCTTTGGTTCCTATCCCTAGCTAACGCCTCAACGGCGCAAGGGGTTCTATCCCTTTTGCCAAAAGCGCAAGAAAAAGCCGCCAGCGACACAGATACCGACGCCGCACGGCTGCAAGAGGTCATCAAACAGGCTGCCGAAAGCGGCGTGAGCGTGGTGGTCGTCGACAGCGCAGGCGGGCTGCTGAACCAGCCCGCCCCTGCCCAAACAGGCGAGGGTGCGCAGCCAGAGGACGTGCTGGCGAAAGACACCTCTCCGCTGATGCACCTGCAAGAACGCGGCAACCAATTCCGCACCGCCTTGATCGAGCGCATCGTGCAATTGCCCGACGCGATCAACGAGGTCGTCTATATCCTGCGCGCCGCAAGCCCGGATGGCACGCTGTGGGCCTTTGGTAAGACGCTGTTGATTGCGCTCGCGCTTTTTGCTGTCGGGGTCGTGGTCGAGGTAGAGGTTTTTGGCAAACGGATCGCGCGCAGGTTTGTTACCGCCAAGGTTCAG
This sequence comes from Sulfitobacter sp. M13, assembly GCF_053474885.1. Lineage (NCBI taxonomy): Bacteria > Pseudomonadati > Pseudomonadota > Alphaproteobacteria > Rhodobacterales > Roseobacteraceae > Sulfitobacter > Sulfitobacter sp. M13. The sequence goes on from NZ_CM130281.1 coordinate 1,094,622, forward strand.
GAGGCCCCCGTCGGCTATGCCGAAAAGATGCCGTTCCTGGTGTTTCGCTTTTTCATGGGTATCATCGGCGTGCTGGTGTCGATGCTGGTCGCCTATGTCCTCGGGGCGTTGTTGTTCGGCCCACTTGAAGATACCGCGATCCAGTTCACTGCGACGTTGATCAACATCGGCTATTTTGTCTGTCGCGTGGCGGCAGGGCTGTGGCGGATGATCCTGTCGCCGTTCCTGACGCAATACCGTATTCCGGTGTTCAGCGACCGCGATGCCAAACGCCTGCATCGCTGGCTGTGGATGATGGCCAGCCTAGACACTTGCGCGATCCTGTTCGGGATATGGATCGGAGAGCTGGGACTGAACTACGACGTCTACGCGTTCATTGCGTCGCTGATGTCAGCGGCAATTGTGGTCGCCAATATCCTGATGATCTGGGTCAACCGGCGGGCCATTTCAAACGCGCTTCGGCAGGGCAAACCCGCTTCGGAATGTAGCGCGGTTGGGCGTTTCATGTCGCGGGTCTGGGCCCCGCTGGTGGTGGCCTATGCGCTTTTCGCCTGGGTCGAACTGACCTATGATCTGGTGCTTGAAAACCCTAGCTCTGTGCCGCTGATCGCGGGGGCTTACGGTATCTTGGTGTCGATCATCGTGGTCTATGGCGTGATCAACTATGCCATCGAGCGCGGCTTTGCGCGCGCACGGATGATGCGCTGCCTGAACGCGCTGCGCCGCGAGAAACAGGCCGGTATTTTGCCGGACGATGGCGATGCGATAGCCGCAGATATCACGGGCGCGGATGGCACGAATGCGCTGGATACGGCCGCTGAACAGGCCGCATTGGCACCGCGTCAGAGCCTGACCAGTTTCGAGAGCTTGGCCCGACGGGTGGCCGGTATCCTCGCTTTCGTCAGCGGGGCTTACGCGTTTTTCTTTATTTGGGACACCGAGGCCACGGTGATGGTCGAGAGCCACGCGGACAAGCTGCTGGACGTGATGGTGATCCTGTTTATCGGCTATGTCATCTATCACGCCTTCCGCATCTGGATTGATAGCAAGATTGAAGCCGAAACTGCCGATCAGCCGGAGGCAGAGTTGGGCGACGAAGGCAGCGGGGCGTCCTCGGCCAGCCGACTGGCAACGCTGCTGCCGCTGTTTCGCAACTTTGTGCTGATCGTCCTGATCGTGACCATCGCCCTGATCGTGTTGATGGAATTCGGGATCAACGTCGGCCCCTTGTTTGCCGGCGCAGGGATCGTCGGCGTTGCTGTCGGCTTTGGCAGTCAGGCGCTGGTGCGCGATATCTTTGCCGGTGCATTCTTCCTGTTCGATGACGCCTTTCGCAAAGGCGAATACCTCGACGTGGGCGGGGTGAAGGGCACCGTAGAGAAAATCTCTGTCCGGTCATTCCAGCTGCGCCACCATCTGGGCGCACTACACACCATCCCATTTGGCGAGCTGCAGGTGATGACGAACTATAGCCGCGACTGGGTGATTATGAAGCTGCCCTTGCGTGTGACCTATGACACGGATGTCGAACGGGTTCGCAAGCTGATCAAAAGCTCGGCATCGAACTGCTGGATGATCCGGTGATCGGCGATAACTTTATCCAGCCGCTCAAATCGCAGGGCGTCATCGAAATGCAGGACTCTGCGATGATTATCCGAGTCAAGTTTATGACCAAACCGGGGGATCAATGGCTGGTGCGCAAGAAGGTCTACGAGGAAATTCGCGCCCTGTTCGAACGCGAAGGCATCCGTTTTGCGCACCGCGAAGTCACGGTGCGTCTGGCGGATGGAAAGGTGCAGGACCTTAGCGATGAGGAACGCAATGCGGTGACCGCCGCGGCACAGGCATCGATGGAAGAAGAGGCAGACGCAGGCCCCGCGCAAAGCGAGGACGACCGTTAAGCGCGTTTGACGCAGTTGTGACATTGAAACGGGCTCCGCTGGCGCTAGCATCTAGGCATCTGCAACAGGAGAGTTCCGATGAAACAGTCCAGACGCCAATTCCTGACGACCACAGCTGCTACAGCCGGTGTCGTGACGCTACTGCCCTATGCCGCACAAGCCGCAGCCCACGGCGGCAACATGTTCCCCGTCAGCGGTGGCGAGGTCAAAGTTCACCCCGTCGACCACGCGTCCTTTGTGATGGAGACACCAGCCGGCGTGATCTACTGCGATCCCGTGGGCGACGTTGCGAACTACAGTGATTTTGCCACGCCCGATCTGATCTTGATCACCCACGAGCACGGCGATCACTATAATGCCGAAACGCTGGCCGGTATCGTGGGTGACAACACGCAAATCATCACCAATCCCGCCGTATTCGACATGCTGCCCGCCGCGCTAAAGGCCAAGGCGAACGCGCTGGCCAACGGCGAGAATGCGATGTTCAACGAAGTATCGATCGAAGCGATCCCCGCCTATAACACCACCGAAGAACGCAAGCAGTTCCACCCGCAAGGCCGCGACAACGGCTATATCGTGAACCTCGCCGACTTCCGCGTTTATATCTCTGGCGATACCGAAGCGACGCCGGACATGCTGGCGCTGGAAAACATCGATCTGGCGTTTGTTTGTATGAACCTGCCGTTCACCATGGACGCGACCTCGGCTGCCGCTGCGGTGTCGACCTTCAAACCCGCGTTCGTCTACCCCTATCACTACCGCGGGCGCGATGATGGCACGCAAGACCCCGCCGCCTTTGCCGCAATGGTCGGCGAAGGGATCGAAGTCAAAATGGGCGAATGGTATTAAGCCAGCGCAGCGGGGGGGCAGCCCCCCGCACCCCCTGGGATTTAGGCCATCTGAAAGGGTAAGCCGACCGGATCAGGATTTATACGGGTCAAGGCTGGCCCGCAGGCCGTCGCCTAGGAAGTTGAACGCCAGAACCACCACGATGATTGGTATCATGGGGATGGCGGTCCACCAGTAGATTTCGATGCTCGCGAGGTTTTGCGCATCATTCAGCATGACGCCCCAGCTCACGGCAGGCGCGCGCAGGCCCAGTCCAAGAAAACTCAACGCGGTTTCACCAAGGATCATCGCAGGGATCGACAGGGTCGCGCTGGCGATCAGATGCGACATGAAATTCGGCAGCAGGTGGTTGCGGATCACCCGCGCGGGCGAGGCACCCATCATCTCGGCTGCCTTGACGTATTCCTCTTCGCGTAGGCTCAGGAATTTGGAGCGTACGGCGCGCGCCAGCCCTGGCCAGTCCAGAATTCCGAGGATGATCGAGATGATAAAGAACACCGACACCGGCCCCCAGTTTGACGGCACCGCCGCCGACAGCGCCAACCAGAGCGGCAACTCGGGCAAGGACCGCAGGATTTCAATCGCGCGGTTGACCAGCCAGTCCGTCTTGCCACCGAAGTAGCCCGCCAGTGACCCAAAAAAGATGCCCAGTACAAAGCTGACCGTGATGCCGATCAGCCCCACCGTCAAAGACAGCTGCGCGCCATAAAGGATGCGGCTGAACACATCGCGGCCCAGCCGGTCCGAGCCCCAGAGAAACACCGTGGCCCCATCCGGGGCGCAGAACAGATGGGTATCGGTTGGGATGAGGGCAAAGAGGTGGTAGGTTTCACCCTTACAAAAATACTCAATCTTGCGCGGCTTGCTGGTATCGGTGTCGTAGACCCAGCGAAAATTGACCAGATCCGCCGTTCCCGTCGTCTTGTAGACATAGGGGCCGATGAAGGCACCATCGTGCCAAAGGTTGATGCTTTGCGGCGGCGCATAGATGTGTTCGGCATTGCGTTCGTTGGGCGTATAGGGCGCGATGAACCCCGCCACCGGCAATATCAGATAGCAGAACGCCAGAAACAGCCCCGACACGAGGGCAAGCTTATGTCGGCGGAACTTGCGCCACATGAGCCGCGCAACTGAGGCGTCCATCTCGGCCCGTTCGGGCGCAGATAGGTCGGCATCATCAATCCAAGGGGTCGTGTCAACAAAACGGTTGTCGGGCTGGATGCTCATGTGGTGCGTGCCCCGTAACGGATGCGCGGATCAAGCAGGACCAGCAGCATGTCAGAGATCATCGTGCCAATCAGCGTCAGCAGGGCCACGAACATCAGGATGAAGGCGGCGAGGAATTGGTCTTGGGACTTCAGCGCAACCAGCAGATAGGGGCCGATTGTTTGCAGGCCTAGGACAACCGATACCAGCACCGACCCCGAAATCATCGCGGGCAGCAGATTGCCGATATCGGCGACAAACGGGTTGAACGCCACACGTAGCGGGTATTTTGACAGCAGCCGTGCGGGGGCCATGCCTTTGGCTTTGGCGGTTTCGACATAGGGTTTATCAAGCTCGTCCAGCATATTCGCCCGCAGCCGCTGCATCATCGCGGCTGCGCCCGCTGTGCCGATCACAAAGGTTGGTACGATCAGGTGCAGCAGCACAGAGCGTACTTTTTCCCATGACATCGGCTGGCCTTCAAGCTCGGGGGCCATCAGCCCGCCAATCGGCAGGTCAAAGTATTTATGCCCGTAATAGAACAAGATCAGCGCCAGCAGGAAGTTCGGCGTCGCGAGCCCGAGGTAGCCCAGAAAACCGGCGGTATAATCGACCCACGTCTCGGATTTAGCCGCGGCGAGCACCCCCAGCGGTAATGCGATGAGATAAACGAACAATACGGCGGCCAGATTGACCAGTACGGTCATCCAAAGGGCGTCCCCGACAATTTCGCCAACGGGGCGGTCGAATTCGAACGACCAGCCGAAATTGCCCTGGATCAGCCCCGCAAACCCCTGCGGCCCCGGCACCATGCCGACCCAGATCAGGTATTGTTTCCAGATCGGTTGATCCAGCGCGTATTCGTGCCGCAAAAACTCGGCCTTGGCGACGCCTTCGGCCTGACCTGTGGCACGCAGCTCAGCGATCTGGTTCGACAGGTAATCGCCGGGGGGCAGGTTGATAATGACAAACACCAGCAGTGAGACCACCAAAAGGGTCAGCAGCATCGTGATGAAACGCCAGACGGCGTATCTGAGGAATATCATCGGCTTACCTGCACATGGGGGTCTTTGAAGTAGAATTCATCGATACGATGGATGCCGAAATGCGCGCCGGGATCAAAGGCCCAAATGCCTTTTTCCGGCACGTTCATCAGATCATTCGATACAACGACGGGCTGCGGCGCTTCGGAGAGGATACCGATACCGAACTGCTGTTCGGCATGGATGGCCAGCATCCGTTTCCAGATGTCTTCGCGGACCTGCGGATCGTCGGTGTGGTTCCAGTCATTCGCCAGCAACATCAGGCGTTTGGCCGGCTGCATGTCAGGGGGCGATCCGGCTTGGCCAACCGTTTGATAATACTGCCCCCACATCGGCCAAGCAAAGAATTCCTGATTGGTGGGCGCAAGATAGGATGGCGACGTCGACGGCCCCGGAAGCCCGTTGTCCCAACCATACCAGACCGAGGCCATCGTCCGCCCCGCATAGATCCGGTTGCGCAGGATGTCGCGGTCCAGCGGGCGCATGATCAGACGGATGCCCAGATCTCGCCATGTGTCCGTGATGATCGCCAGCGCGTTTTCTTCCTCGCTGCGTTCGCCTGCGGTCTCGATCACGAACTCCATCGGGCGGCCGTCGGGCAGTTCGCGCAGGCCGGCGGGGGTTCGTTCTGTCAGGCCCATATCGTCAAGCAGCGCATTGGCATGGGCAAGGTTCATCGCTGACCATGAATGGGTGTTGTCTTCGTCATAAAGCGCACTTTGGGACAGGGCGGACATGCCGCCTTCGCTGGCGAGACCAAAGTACAGGGCGCGGTTGATCATCCGCCGATCGATGCCAAGGCTCAGTGCGCGGCGAAAGCGAACGTCGCGCATCACTTCGCGCCAGACAGGGTCGGCGAAGTTCAGGTTGGGGTAAATCGCAATCTGGCTGGCGGCACCATTGGCCCACAGCAAGGTGCGGTATTTGCCGCCGTCGACCTCTCCCTTTTTGAGGATCGCCACATCGGGAAAATCGAGCCCGCGTGCCTGTAGGTCGACCTCGCCCGCGTTTGCCTTGGCCGCGATCAGCCCACCGCCGACGACGGTCATCTGCACCACGTCGATATAGGGCAGTTGCACGCCGCGGCTGTCGATGCGGTGGAAATAGGGGTTTCGCACGAACAGTTTGCGCGAGCTGTCCGTGTCCGACGTGTTGATCCACGGCTGCAGCGTTGGCTGCGCGGGATTGTCGAACTTGTACATGTTGTCGCGTTTGTTGTGCAGCGCGGCCCAGCTTTTGACGCGGGCGGATTTGACCTTTTCGATCAGCGCGTCAGGGTCGGCGAACTTCACGTGGAACTGTGACAGATAGTGGGCGGGCCGGTAGATGAACGGCGGGCTGGCCTGTGCCAGCAGCGGCAGGAAATTCGGATTGGGGATCTGCCATTCAAACACGACCGTTTGCGCGTCGGGAAAGGTGACCTTGCCCAGCCGGTTGTCCACGATCATAAAATCAGGCGGCCCGCTGGGGGTAATATCGGGATCGTTGGCGACGTTCTCCCACCAGTATTTGAAATCATCCGAGGTAAAGGGCACGCCGTCGGACCAGCGGTGGCCGGGGCGCAGACGGAGCGTGAACTTGCGGCCTTCTTCCACATCAACAGCGGCAAGAAGATCGGGGGCGAGCGTGTAATCGGATTGGTACCCGACCAACCGCGCATAGCCGTAGACGGCCATCTGCCGCACATCCTTGGTCCGCGAGATCAGCGTGCGGAGTGTACCGCCCTGACGACCAAAGCTGCGGCCCTTGGCTTCGAGATCGACGACCAGCGGCTCTGATGGAATGCGGTCAGCGACGTGGGGCAGGTTGCCGGAGTTGACCTCTTGTGCCCAAAAACTGCTTTCCTGCAGCACGGGGCCGTCGCTGTGGGCGGCAATGGGCGCAAGTGCGAGAGAAGCGGCGAGGGCGAGTAAGAGCTTACGCATGGCAACGTACCTTATGGCCGGGCTCAAGCTCGCGCAGGGCAGGGGCGTGGGCGCCGTCAAAGCGGAACTGCTCTGGCCAAAGCGTGGGCGATCCTGCGCCCTTGGCGACCAGATCAAGGTCGATGGGGCGGCTGATATCGGGTTCAGGCTGTGCCGCAATCAAGGCGCGGGTATAGGGGTGTTGGGGGTTGTAGAACAACGTATCGGGCGAGGCCTGTTCGACAATAACGCCTGCGCGCATCACCGCGACCTCATCCGCAATACGGGCAACGACGGCCAGATCATGGCTGATGAACAGATAGCTCAGGTTGGCACGGTCACGGATGTCTTCGAGCAGGGTCAGGATCTGTTCCTGAACCGACACATCCAGCGCCGAGGTGGGTTCATCGCAAATCAGCAGCTTCGGATCGAGCGTCAGCGCGCGGGCGATCGACAGACGTTGGCGCTGCCCGCCTGAAAAGGCGTGAGGGAAACGGCCGAGCATATCGGGGTTCAACCCGACCCAACGCAGCATTTCCGCCGCCTTTTCGCGGCGGTCTCGGGCTGTGCCGATGTTGTGCACCTCCATCGGTTCGGTCAGGGCTTGTTGTACGCGCATGCGCGGGCTGAGCGATGAATACGGGTCCTGGAACACCATTTGCGCCTGCCGTTGAAATGCTTTCCGCTCGGCGGGGGACAGGTCATGAACGGCCAGCGACGCGGCAGCGGGGTCAGGGCGAAACAGCACCTCGCCGCCAGCATCGGGGCGTTCGGCCCCCATCGCGATGCGGGCGCAGGTGGTTTTACCTGATCCGCTTTCGCCGACAATCGCCAGCGTCTTGCCGCGCGGCAGTTGCAGGTCGACGTTCTGGCAGGCGGATACGGTTACGGGTTTGCGCCAGCCGCCCGCCCGCATGGTGTAGGTCTTGGATACATTGCGCAGTTCAAGGATCACGTCGTCAGGGGCGGCCGAGAACGTAGGCGCGGGGGCCGCAACGGCCGGGATCATCGGGGCGGCGGCGAAAAGCTTGGCGGTATAGGGGTGGGCGGGGCTGCCCAGCACATCTTGTGCATTGCCCCGTTCCATCACGCGCCCCTTGTGCATCACGACGACTTTCTGCGCCATATTAGCCACGACGCCCAGATCGTGGGTCACAAGGATCACGCCCATGCCGGTTTCAGCCTGAAGCGACCGGATCAGCCCCAGCACCTGCGCTTGCGTCGTCACGTCCAGCGCGGTTGTCGGCTCATCCGCGATCAGCAGCTCGGGTTTGGCGACCATTGCCATTGCGATCATTGCACGTTGGCGCATCCCGCCCGACATCTCGAAGGGATAGCTGCGCCACGCCCGCAGCGGATCGGCAAAGCCGACCTTTTCGAACTGCTGCAAAACCGCGCGTTTGGCGGCACCGCGCCCCATGTTGCGGTGCAGACGCAGAACCTCGGCGACTTGGTCGCCAATGCGGTGCAAGGGCGACAAGGACCGCATCGGTTCCTGAAAGATCATCGAAATGCGGTCACCTCGAATGGCGCGCATCTTTTTCTCGGGTAGCGCCAAAAGGTCGACCGGGCCTTCCGCTCCGTTAAAGCGGATCGATCCACCGCGCATCTGCGCTGCATCCGGCAGCAAACGCAGCACAGACCGGCACGACAGCGTTTTGCCAGACCCGCTTTCGCCGACCAGCGCAAGGGTTTCGCCTGCATTCAGCGCAAAGCTGACGCCATCCACGACTAACGGGCCGGCACTGAAACCGATCGACAGATCATTTACTTCAAGAAGGGGGGCCATGGTCATCCCAAGCGCATCAAAGCGAAAATTACCAATCGAGTGAAGCCGATAAACGCCTAAGCGTCTAGGGGGGCAGCGTGAAAACCAAGCGTCAGCGGTACACAATTGGCGGCTGCGTCCCCATGTTGCATCAGTACGACCCAACCCGAAGGAGAACCGTGATGAGCCGCCTGGAAATTTTTATCGACCGTATGGTGTCACAGCGCGCGTGTATCGATCATGCCGCCGCATTGACGCAGACATTGACGGGGCCAGTGTTTGAATTGGGGTTGGGCAACGGACGGACGTTTCACCACATCCGCGAAACCCTGCCCGAGCGCGATATATTCGTGTTCGAACGGGCCGTGGCGTCTAACCCCGATAGTACCCCCGAGGACCATCAGCTGATTTTGGGCGATGTGCATGAAACCTTGCCGGCCGCGTTAAACCGGTTCGGGCCAAATGCCGCGCTGATTCACGCGGACCTCGGCGGTCATAATCTCGCGAAGAACGATGCTTTTGCGCGTGCTCTTTCGCCTCTGATCGAGCCTTTGTTGGCTGTTGGAGGCGTGATGGTGTCGAGCGATAGGATGTATTTCGACAATTTGACCGAAATTGCTTTGCCGTCCGAAGCGGTCGCCGGACGCTGCTTTATGTACCGCCGTGACAAGTCTTGATCTGGCTTAAGTAATTGTAATTGATTTGTAAAATATTGTACGGCACCGGTATTTCGGTGCCGTTTTAAGTTTCGCTTGCGTGTTCCAAGTCCCCTCCCTAGTGTGCGCCCGAGACATAGTGAAACGATGTTTCGCATGGTGAAACAATTCTTGGGAGGGAATTACATGTCCTTTTTGAAAAACCTATCCTTCGCAGCCGCACTGAGCGTTGCAGCCTCTGTCGCCGGTGCCGAAACCGTCCTGATCCACGGCGAAGCCGGCCCGAATCGCGGTGCCCGCGCCAACGCGCTGCAGTGGTTTGCGGACCAAGTGGCCGAGCGGTCGGAAAACGATCTGCGTCTGGACATCCAGTGGGGCGGTGCGCTGTTCAAAGCGAACGCGGCGGTTCAATCCATCGGTGACGGTGTGGCGGACATAGGATCCGTGATCGCTGTCTATTACCCGCAAGAAATGGCGGCCTATGGCATCGCCGACCTGCCTGTCAGCAACCCCGACGCTTGGGTCGGTATGCGCGCCACGGACGAGCTAATGCGTTCGAACCCGGCGATTGCGGACAATCTGGCAGACAAGAACCTTGTTTACATCGGGACATGGACCACCAGCCAGGTGAACATCGGTTGTAAAGGCGACGCGATCCGTTCGATCGCCGATATCGCGGGCAAAAAAGTACGTGGTACAGGGGCCTACGGTAAAGTCTTTGGCGACGAGGGCGCGAACATGGTCAACATGTCCATCTATGACGCGTACCAAGGGCTGGACACTGGCTTGATCGATTGTAGCCAGGGCTATTCCTACGCCGTCGCAGCGCTGAAGCAGGCCGAAGTTATGGACAACTACACCCTGCTGAACTGGGGCCAAGTTGGTGGTGTCGGCATCTTCATGAACAAAGACATGTTCGATGGTCTGTCCGAAGATCAGCAGCAGGTACTGTTGTCCACTGGTGCCGACCTGTCCGATGAATTCGGTCGCATGATCACGATCGCCAATGATGACGCCATTGCAGCGATGAAAGACGAAGGTGTCGAGGTTCTTGAACTGCCCGCAGAAGAGCGCGCCAAACTGGTGGCCGGCGGCGAAAAGTATCTGGCCGAGTGGATCGAGACAGCCAACCGCACCGGCCTTCCCGGCGAACAGCTGCTGGAAGACTACAAGGCGTTGATCGTGAAATACACGAACGAGCGCGACGAGAACGGTTACCCTTGGGCAGCTGATAACAACTAAGCATTAGCTTTGGGAGGAGCAGGGACCATGTTGGTACCACTTGAGAAAATCCTGTTGGGGTTGGGCGCGGCTGCGGTCATCCTGCTGGGGATCTTGATCACGTCCAACGTGGTCGCGCGCGCCGTCTTCGCATCTAGCGTACCCGACAGCGTTACTTTGGTGCGGGAGCTGATGGTCGCGGCCATCCTCCTGCCCCTTGCAGCAGCAACTGCCAACCGCGCGCACGTCAGCGTGGCCTTTGTGTCCGACCGGTTCGGGCCCAAGTTGCGGTCCTGGTTGATCGTGCTGGGATCGGTGATGGGAATGATTGCCTTGGGCGGTCTGATCTATGCCGGCGGCCGCGAATTCCTGAGCGTTTGGGAAAAGGGCAGCTTTTTCTACGGCGACCTGAACCTGCCCAAATGGCCCGGACGTTTGTTGTTTGTGATCGGCATCGCCGCTTGCTGGCTGCGTCTGGCCGAACTGGCGATCCGCGATGTCCGCACGATCCTGTCCGGCGGTACGGTCTCGGACGAAGAAAATCACACAATCGAACTCCTTGCTGAAAAAGAGGTGCTGTAATGGACGCGTCAACCATTGGCCTGATTGCCTTTGCCGCAGTGTTGATCCTGCTGGCGCTTAGGGTGCCGATTGCGTTTGCTCTGGCCAGTGTGGCCACGATCGCCACCTTCTTTATCTTCGCGTTCCGCACCGGCACCTTTATGCCAGAACGTGCCATCCGCGCGACCACGTCGATGGTGTTCTCGAACTCCTTCGATCTGATACACTCGTACGATCTATCTATGATACCGCTGTTCGTGGCGCTTGGACATATCGCCTATCGCGCCGACATCACGACCAAGATTTACCATGCAGCCAAGGTTTGGCTCACGCGTCTGCCCGGCGGTGTTGCCATGGCAAGCGTCATGGGCTGTGGCGGGTTTTCGGCGATCACCGGCAGCTCTATTGCCTGCGCCTCGACCATGGGGAAAATCTGCACACCCGAGATGTTGCGCATGGGCTATGACCCACGTCTTGCCACGGCATCGGTCGCGGCAGGGGGCACGCTGGGGTCACTGATCCCGCCGTCGGTTTTGTTCATCATCTACGGTATCTTCACCGAGACCTCTATTTCGTCCCTGTTTCTGGCCGGTGTTCTGCCGGGGCTGCTGACGCTGGCGGGCTTTATCCTCGTGATTGCCGTCTGGGTCTGGCACTCGCCTGAAATCGCACCGTCCACAGCGACGCGTTATTCCACAAAGGAACGGTTCGCTGCAGCTGCGGAAAGCTGGCCTGCGGTGATGCTGTTCGTGCTGATCATTGGTGGCATCTACGGCGGCATCTTTACCGCAACCGAAGCGGCGGCTGTTTGTGTGGTCGCGGCAACGCTCATCGGCTTTGCGCAGCGCAAACTGACGCTGCAAGGCCTGTGGGACGCGGTGAAAGAAACCTGCATCCAGACCGCGGCGATTTTCTTTATCGCGGCGGGGGCCAAGATCTTTGTGGCCTTTATCGCGCTGACCAACGTCGCCCCGATGATTGTGAATGTAGTGGCCGAGGCCGAGCTGTCGGCCGTGGTCCTGCTGCTGGCGATTGCGGCGATCTATCTGCTGCTTGGCATGTTCCTTGATCCGATTGGCATCATGGTTCTGACCCTGCCACTGATGATCCCGCTGGTCGAAAGCTATGACATGAACCTGATCTGGTTCGGTGTTGTGGTGATCAAGCTGCTGGAAATCGGTTTGATCACACCGCCCGTCGGGCTGAACGTCTTTGTCATCGCTAATGTGGTGGGCAAAGAGGCTCCGATCGACAAGATCTTTGCCGGTATCACGCGCTTCCTGAGCGTCGACGTGATCGTGCTGGTGCTGATCATGTCCTTCCCGATGATCTCGTTGCTTATTCCCATGGCGGCGCGATGAGTGGCGACACCACAGATCGGAAATTTGCCAATACTCTGGCGCGGGGGCTTGCTATATTGCGGGCCTTTCGCGCCAGTGACAGCGGGCTGACCCACGCGCAGATCGCGGATCGTACAGGGCTGCCGAAACCCACGGTGTCGCGGTTGACCTATACGCTATGCGAGCTGGGGTATCTTAGCCACGGCGGGCGCAATGACCGCTTTCGGTTGGGGCCGTCGGCCATCGCACTTGGCTCTGTCGCGTCGGTGGCGGTCAACTTTTTGGATCTGGTGTCGGATGCGATGCAGCAGCTGGCCGATGATACGGGCACGCTTACGCTAGTCGCCGTACGCGACGCCGAAAAGATGATGCTGGTGCGCACATGGCGCCCGCAGAATGCATCGACCATCTGGCTGGAGCCGGGACACCGGATTCCGTTGATTGGGTCGTCTTCTGGCATGGCCGTCGTGGCGTCACTTAGTGAAGAGCGCTTTGAGCAGTTGACGCCCGAAGCGGATATGCGAAGGTTCCAGGCGGAGGGATATTCGCAACTGATAGAACAAGGGTTCGCCTACGCGTTGGAAGGCACAAGATATGCCAGCACGATCAACGCCGTAAGTGTCCCCTATTTTGCCGAAGAGTTCGGCGAACCGGTATCGTTCACCGCCGGTGCCATGCCTCATGATTTGCCCGATTCCCGTATCGTGCAAGAGGTCGGCCCCGCGTTGCGTGAACTGGTGCGGGCGCTTGAACAGCGCACCGGGCGCACGCCTGCGCTGAGCCGCCGCGACTGAAACAAGACTAGACCAAGGAATATGCTAAATGACTGACAAGATTGGATATACCCGCAAAGGCGACGTGGCCGTACTGCGGATCAAGAACCCCCCGGTCAACGCGTTGTCCCATGCTGTTCGTGAAGGTCTGGTTGCCGGCATGGCACAGGCCGAAGCGGACGAAGGCGTCAAAGCCGTTGTTATAGTCGGGGAGGGCCGTGCCTTTATCGCCGGCGCGGATATCACCGAATTCGGCAAAACGCCGCTAGAACCCTTCCTGCCTGATGTTTGCAAACGGATCGAGGATTCCCCGTTGATCGTCGTCGCCTCCATGCATGGTGTATCGCTGGGTGGCGGGCTCGAGATCGCGTTATCGGCGCATTACCGCGTGGCGCAGCCGTCGGCCAAAGTGGGCCTGCCCGAAGTGCATCTGGGCCTGATCCCCGGTGCCGGTGCCACCCAGCGTTTGCCGCGTCTGATCGGTGTGGACCCGTCGCTTGATCTCATCACCTCTGGCCGTCAGGTCAAAGCGGCCGAAGCCGAAAGCCTTGGCATTGTCGATCAGGTGACCGAGGGCGACCCCGAGGACGTAGGCGTCGCCTATGCCGAGACCCTGATTGCCAAAAACGCGCCGCGCCGCCCCGTGAGCGAGATGGCCGCACCGGCGCCGATCGACTGGGATGCGGCCTATGACGGGACGCTGAAAAAAGGCCGCGGACAGATTTCTCCGGCGCAGGCGGTCCGCGCTGTTCAGGCCGCTGCAGAGCTGCCCTTTGACGAAGGCATGCGGGCCGAGCGCAAGATTTTCATGGAACTGATGGAAACCGACCAACGGCAGGGCATGATCCACGCGTTCTTCTCTGAACGTGCGGTTGGTAACCTGCCGGAGCTTAAGGGCGTAGAGCCACGCGCGCTGCAATCCATCGGGATCATCGGTGGCGGCACCATGGGGGCAGGCATCGCCACGGCTGCGCTGTTGGAAGGCTTTAACGTTGTGCTGATCGAGATGAAGGCTGACGCCGCAGAGGCCGCGCGCGGTCGCATTGCAGGCAATCTTTCGGGCGCGCTGAAGCGCGGCAAGATCACCCAAATGAAATACGATGCGATGACCAACACCGCGCTTGAGGTGTCGATCAACTATGACAGCCTCGCCTCGGTCGATCTGGTGATCGAAGCGGTGTTCGAGGACATGGACGTCAAGAAAGAGGTGTTCGGCAAGCTCGACGCCGTGTGCAAACCGGGTGCTATTCTGGCGTCCAACACGTCCTATCTGGATGTGGACGAGATCGCCGCCAGCACCTCGCGCCCTGCGGATGTAATCGGGCTGCACTTCTTCTCGCCTGCGCATATCATGAAGCTGCTCGAAGTGGTCGTCGCCGAAAAGACGGCAGCGGATGTGGTCGCCACGGGCTTCGCCCTTGGCAAGGCGCTGAACAAGATTTCGGTACGCGCCGGTGTGTGCGACGGCTTTATCGGCAACCGTATTCTGGCCACTTACCGCACCGCGGCCGATCATATGGTTCTGGATGGTGCGTCGCCATACCAGATCGACAAGGCGCTGGTCGACTTTGGTTTCGCCATGGGCCCGTTTGCCGTGGGCGATCTGGCCGGTCTCGACATTGGCTGGGCCACACGCAAGCGCAAGGCGGCCACGCGCCACCCTGCCGAACGCGTGCCGACATACCCCGACAAGATCTGCGAAGCCGGCAACTTTGGCCAGAAGACCGGCAAAGGCTTCTACATCTATGAAGCCGGCACACGCGGTGGGGTGCCAAACCCCGAGGTGCCCGAACTGATCGCCGCCGAGCGCGCCGAACGCGGCATCATCCCGCGTGACTTTACCGACGCAGAAATCGTACGCCGCTATATGGCCGCGATGGTCAACGAGGCGGCAAAGGTTGTGGGCGAGGGCATTGCGAAACGGCCCTTGGACGTCGATATGGTGCTGCTCTTTGGCTACGGCTTCCCGCGCTATTGGGGTGGGCCGATGAAATGGGCCGACCTGCAAGGTCTGCCGGCGCTGCTGGCCGACATCGAAGGCTACGCCAAGGATGACGCGTGGTTCTGGGAACCCGCGCCGCTGTTGAAACAGCTGGTTGCAGAGGGTCGCACCTTTGACGACCTGAACAAACAAGCCGCAAAGTAAATGAACAAGGGCGCAATGCCCGACAATATAAACCGGAGGAAGACAAATGGATCTGAGCTATAGCGACGAAGAAAAGGCTTTCCGCGCCGAAGTGCGGGCCTTTCTTGAGGAAAAGCTCCCCAAGGAAATGAGCGACAAAATCCGCAAGGGTGAAGAGCTTGGTAAAGACGGTCAGGAACAGTGGCATGCTATCCTGAACGCCCAAGGCTGGCTGGCCCCGAACTGGCCCAAAAAGTTCGGTGGTGCCGAATGGAACGCGGTTCAGCGTCACATTTTCGAAGAAGAAGCCGCTGCCGCCTATGCGCCGCGCCTCGTGCCCTTTGGTCTGTCGATGTTGGCCCCCGTGCTGCAAAAATTCGGCTCGCAAGAGCAGAACGATTACTGGCTGCCACGCCTCTTGGCGGGCGATGACTGGTGGTGTCAGGGCTATTCCGAGCCGGGCGCAGGTTCCGATCTTGCCTCGTTGAAAACAGAAGCGGTTTTGAACGACGAAGGCACGCACTATATCGTCAACGGCCAAAAGACATGGACCACGTTGGGTCAGCACGCGAACATGATCTTCTGCCTCGTGCGCACCGACAAGACCGTGAAACAGCAAGAGGGTATTTCCTTCCTGCTGATCGACATGGAAACCCCCGGCGTCGAAGTGCGCCCGATCATCCTGCTCGACGGCACCCACGAGGTGAACGAAGTCTGGTTCACGGATGTGAAAGTACCGGTCGAAAACCTTGTTGGCAAAGAGAACGAAGGCTGGACCTACGCCAAGTACCTGCTGACTCACGAACGCACCAACATTGCGGGCGTCGGTTTCTCGCAAGCGGGTCTGACAGCGGTCAAGCGCATCGCCAAAGCCGAGATGTCCGGCGGCAAACCCTTGATGCAGAACCCGCACTTTGCGGCGCGCGTCGCACAGGTCGAGATCGACCTGATGGCGATGAGCACCACAAACCTGCGCATCGTCTCCAAGGCGGCGTCGGGTGGCGCGGCACCGGGCGTCGAAGCATCTATGCTTAAGGTCAAAGGCACGATCATCCGTCAAGAGATCAACGATCTCGCGCGCCGTGCGGCTGGTGCCTATGCGATGCCATTCGCATCCGAAGCGATCGAAGGGTCGAACCTGGCCCTGCCTGATCCGTTGAATGCCGGCCCCGTCGCCGCGCAATATTTCAACAACCGTAAACTGTCGATCTTTGGCGGCTCGAACGAAATCCAGCGCCAGATCATTGCCAAAACAACGATGGGAGGTGGAGCATGAACTTCGACCTGACAGAAGAACGCCAAATGCTGCAAGACAGTCTGCGCCGTTTCCTGCGCGACAAATATGACACGGCAACGCGTAACAAGATCCTCGAGAGCGACTCCGGCTTTTCCGCGGATATCTGGAACGGTCTGGCCGAACTGGGTGTCATTGGCGCGCTGTTCACCGAAGATCAGGGCGGCTTTGGCGGCGCTGGTTTCGACATCGCAGTTGTGTTCGAGGAACTGGGCCGTGCGGGCGTGGTCGAACCCTTCCTTGATACGGCCATTCTGGGCGGCGGTCTGATTGCCGATTTGGGCAATGATGACCAGCAGGCCCACATCGAAGAGCTGATCGGCGGCGCGCTGCAGGTGGCTTTTGCCCACGGTGAACCCACCAGCCGCTATGACCTGAACCAGGTCACGTCCACGGCCAAGGCCGATGGCGACAACGTCGTGCTGAACGGTCGCAAGGCTGTTGTGGTCAACGCAGAAAACGCCGACATGCTCATCGTCTCTGCCCGCGAAAGCGGCGCGGCAGGCGACGAAGACGGTATTTCGCTGTTCCTCGTTCCGGCGGACGCCAAGGGCATCACGCTGCAAGGCTATGCGCTGTTGGCCGGTGGCCGTGCCGCCGAAGTCACGCTGGATGATGTGTCCGTGCCTGCCTCTGCCCGTCTGGGTGAAGCCGGCAAGGCGTTCAAGGCCATCGAGGCCCGCGTCGCAGCGGCCAACGTCGCAATCTGTGCCGAAACATTGGGCGCCATGGAAACGGCAACGCGTCTGACCCGTGAATACCTGATGACCCGCAAACAGTTCGGCAAGCCCATCGGCACCTTCCAGGCGCTTGCGCACCGGATGTCCGATCTGCTGATCGAGATGGAACAGGCGCGTTCCGCCGTGATCGTTGCGGCTGGCCACCTCGAAGCGGAGTACAAAGCGCGCGAGACCCATATCTCTGCCGCCAAGAACCTGCTGGGCCGCGCGGGCCGTCTGGTTGCCGAAGACAGCATCCAGATGCACGGTGGTATCGCCATGACCCAAGAATACGAACTGGCTCATATCGCCAAGCGTATCATCATGGCCGATCACCGCTTTGGCGACACAGACCACCATCTGGAGCGTTTCATTGCCCTTGCAGCCGCTTGATGAAAGCCAGCTGATCCGGGACGAGACAGGCACCCAAACCCTTGTCGGATATGTCGTGGACATATCCGACAAGGCCCACGGGCGCTGCTTTCTTGATCTGGGTCCGCAGCACTTTAACCGCCATGGGGTTCTTCATGGCGGTATTGCCGCCACTTTGCTGGATAACGCCTGTGGCATGACCGGATCGCTCAGCGTGGACCCCACGGGCCAGAACCCGTTTCTCACGATTTCGCTGACGACGCAGTTTCTGGCCGCTGGTATGCCAGGTCGCGTGACCGCGACCGGCACGATCAAGGGCGGTGGCCGCAGTCTGGTGTATATCGACGCTGAACTCGTCCACGAAGACGGCACGGTCATTGCGACATCCACAGGCGTGTTCAAACGCGTCCCTCAGGAGAAACTGAAATGAGCGCTCGGATCGAAGACAAGGGTGACCGTATCGTCATCTGGAACGGAAACGCGCACAAGCGGGGCGCATTGTCGCCCGAGCTTTACGCCTGCATCGCGCAAGCGATTGAAATGGCCGCCGAGCCGCGCATCCGTGCCGTGATCCTGACCTCCGAAGGCGATTTCTTTTGCGCAGGGGGCGATCTGAACGTCCTGATCGCGCGCCGCGACATGCCCAAGGATGAACGCCGCGGCAAGATCAACGAATTGCACAGCCTGATCCGCGCAATCCGGTCCAGCCCGGTGCCGGTCATTGCCGCCGTCGAAGGCGGTGCTGCCGGGGCAGGGCTGTCCTTTGCGTTGGCCTGCGATCTGGTCGTTGCTGCAGCCGGTGCCAAATTCACCGCCGCCTACGTCAAGGCGGGTCTGGTGCCTGACGGGGGGCTGACCGCCTCGCTTGCCCGCGCATTGCCGCGTCAGCTCGCCATGGAGATGTGTCTGCTGGCGCAGCCCGTGACGGTAGAGCGGATGCATGATCTGGGCGTGGTGAATGTCGTCACCGAAAAAGGTGGCGCGTTTGATGCTGCTATGGCGCTGGCCGATCGTTTGGCCGCAGGACCCCGCGATGCCCAAGGGGTGATCCGCGGCTTGGTCGCGCAGGGCTATGACGTGTCCGAGGCTGACCAGCTGGACGCGGAATGCGATGCCATGGCCCACGCCACCGGCGCTGATGAGGCCGCCGAAGGCATCGCCGCTTTCTTGGAAAAGCGCACACCGAATTACGGCGGCTGAGCCTCAGCCACCGATCTATTGACCCAACCCGCAGCCAGACGCGCTGACCGGGTTCTGACTGACTGCGGGGAGGCAGGGAATATTATGGTACGTGTAGAGCAATTTCTGGCGGATCAAGTGGCCGCACGCGGGGACGCGCCCGCGCTGAGCGACAGCACAGGGGTACGCTGGACGTACAAAATGTTCGACAAGGCAAGCGACGACATCGCGCAGGCGCTCAAGGATGCCGGTGTGCAGCCCAATGACCGCGTCCTGATGCTGTCGGAAAACTGTGCCGCCGCCGTGGCGACCGTGTTTGGCACATGGAAAGCCGGTGCCGTCATTATCCCCGTCAATGCACGGCAAAGTGCGGGCGAAATCCAGCGGATCATCGACCATGCGGCGCCGGCTGCGGTGGTGCTGACCTGCCATGCTTCATCTGATGCAACAGTCCACGCCGAAACTCTGAACGCCGCAGAAATCACCGGCGCCTTTGGCACGATGCATCTGGCCACGCCGATCGCAAGCAACCCCGATGATGAGCTAAGCGATGTGGCCGTGCTGCTTTATACCACGGGCACCACGGGCGATCCCAAAGGTGTAATGCTGACCCACGCCAACGTGCGCTTTGGCGGCAAGGCGTCGGCGAAACTGCGCGGGATCAATCCGGGCGATGTGGTCTATGGCGTGCTGCCGCTGACCCACGTCTTTGGTCTGTGCTCGGTCATGACCGCATCATCCTGTGCCGGTGCCGAAATCCGGCTGGAGGCGCGTTTTTCGGCCGAAAAACTCTATCAAGCCCTGACCACGGGGGTGAATTTCCTGTCCGCCGTGCCACAGATGCACGCGCTGTTGATGCAATACACCAAGGAACAAGGGCTCACGCAGCTGAACTCCGAAACGCTGCGCTATGTGTCGTCGGGGGCGGCGCCGCTTGACCCGACATGGAAGCGCAAGGCCGAAGGGTTCTATGGCGTTGCGATCCAGAATGGCTATGGCATGACGGAATCCACGGCTGGTATCTCGGCCACCAGCAACCCGCTGGGATCGCCTGATATTTCGGTCGGGCCTTCGTTGCCTGGCATCGAGACCAAGATCGACGATACCGTCGAGGGGGGCACCAACGGCAAGGGCGAGGTCCTGACCCGCGGGGCGCATGTGATGAAGGGTTACTACAAGAACCCGACAGAGACGGCCAAGGTACTGAGTGCTGACGGTTGGTTGCGCACGGGCGATCTGGGGACCTTCGATGAGCACGGCCACCTGCACATTCTGGGACGCTCGAAAGAGCTGATCATCCACGGCGGGTTCAACGTTTATCCGCCCGAAGTCGAGGCCGCGATCAACGATCACCCGCAGGTTATTCAGGCCGCTGTGGTCGGCCGGTCCACCGGCAATGACGAAGAGGTTCTGGCTTTTGTCCAGATTGCCGAGGGTGACACGCTTGACCCGCAAGATCTCAAGGCCTTCGTCAAAGAGCGGCTGACCGGTTATAAGCGCCCCAGCCAGTTCATCATCGGGACGTCACTGCCCGCGGCACCTACGGGCAAGATTCTCAAGCACAAGCTGATCGAGACGTTTAAGGACCAGCTTGCCTAATAGCCTTTGGGATACCCAATAGAAAAAGGCCGGTCCCTGTGGTGGGTGCCGGCCTTTTTGTCCGAAAGTGTTGCTGCGCTGGCGCTTAGACGTAAATGCCCTCGGCTGCGCCGCGGATGGCGCGGATATTTTCGCCGTAGGGCGCGGGGTTACTGACGGACCCGCCACGGAACACGGCAGAGCCCGCGACCAGCACATCGGCCCCTGCTTGCGCCACGCTGGACGCAGTGTTCACATCAACGCCGCCGTCAATTTCGATATGGACCGGACGGTCGCCGATCATCGCACGCAGAGTGCGGATCTTGTCGCTCATGTCGATAAATTTTTGTCCGCCAAAGCCAGGGTTCACGGTCATCACACAGACCAGATCGGCGACGTCCAACAGGTGCTCTACTGCAGAGGCAGGCGTGCCGGGGTTGAGCGCGACACCGGCCTTGGCACCCGCGCCCCGGATCGCTTGCAGCGTGCGGTGGATGTGGGGGCCGGCCTCTACGTGGGCGGTGATCACGTCGGCACCGGCCTTGGCAAACGCGTCGATATAGGGATCAACAGGTTCGATCATCAGGTGCACGTCCATCACGCCCTTGATGTGGGGCCGGATCGCGGCGCATGTGGTTGGGCCAAAGCTGATGTTCGGGACGAAATGCCCGTCCATCACATCGACATGTACCCAGTCTGCGCCCTGCGCCTCGATGGCTTCGCACTCGGCTCCAAAATTGGCAAAGTCGGCAGCAAGAATAGACGGGGCGATTTTGATCGAACGGTCGAAGGTCATGGGATCGGGCCTTTTGTGGAGGGGAGGGGCAGGAGCACCCTTTGCGCCCATATAGGCAATGTCGCTGTCGGAGGCAATCTGGGGAGCCTTCGGCGAGGATTTGCGGCCATTTGGAAGCCGCCGTGGCGCGATTACGTTGCTGGTCATGCGGGCGCGAGGGGGTGTTTTCGCGGGGCGCGTGCTTGACACTACGTCATGCCACGACCCATTGTGCGCACAAATCCAAGGGGAGGATATCATGACCACATTCAACCGCCGCCAGACACTGGCCACCATGGGCGCTGCCGCTGCCGTCGGGCTGGCCGCGCCGGCCATTGCGCAAGGTAAAAAGATCACGTTGGGTGCGCTGCGCTTTACCAGCCATTCAGGCACGTTCGTGGCTTATCAGCGCGAGTATTTCAAACAGGCTGGTCTGGACGTTGAGATCAAGTTCTTTCAGGCGGCACAACCAATGGCCGTGGCGATTGCCAGCGGTGATGTCGATTATGCCGTGACTGCGGTTTCGGGCGGGTTGGTGTCGCTAGCGGACAAGGGCGCGATCAAGGTTATTGGCGGTGCGCTGTCCGAGGAAAAGGGCATCGACGGGCAGAAGTTTCTAGCCTCTGACGCGGCCTATCAGGCCGGTGTGACTGGGCCTGCGATGCTGGACGGGAAAAGCTATGGCATGACCACGGCGGGATCGTCTTTTCACTATATGGGCTCAAAGATGGCGCAGGCCGAGGGGATCAACCTGTCGTTCAAGCCGTTGCAAAAAGTCGGTGCAATCATCGGTGCGCTGAAAACCGGCCAGATTGATGCTTGGTCGATCGTGCCGCATATCGCCAAACCACTGGCGGGGTCGGGCGCGGTACATATCATCGGGAACGTGTCCGACTATCTGCCCGACTATCAGGTCACCACGGTCTTTACCTCGACCAAGAATGCGACCGACGAAAAGCAGCAAACGCAGGATTACCTTGCAGCCTATGCCAAGGGGGCTGCCGACTACAACGCGGCGATGATCGAACAGACCGCCGGCGCTGAAGGCGTGGCCGAAATGGTCAAGCTGATCCACAACTATGTCTATACCGACAAGACGCTAGAGGCCGCGACACCGGGCATCGTCAACGGCACCATGCGTCTGAACGAGGGTGCCGCGTTGAACGTGGCATCGGTGCGCGACCAGCTTGAGTGGTTCCAGTCCGAAGGTCTGGTGGATGCGGATATCACGCTTGAGACACTGATCGACACGTCGTTCGTCGACACCATCGGCGCCTGATCGCGTCCCCTTTACCAACGTAAGGTCGGGCAGCCTTTGCCCGGCCTTTGATATTGCAGGACGGTTCTCATGGATCTTAGGTTAGCGAACGTCAGCCATTACTATGGCGAGACCGAAGTGCTGCGCGACATCAGCCTTGATATACCGTCGGGGCAGATTGTCTGCATCGTCGGGCCTTCGGGCTGTGGCAAGTCGACCCTGCTGCGGATGCTTGGCGGGCTGGAGCAGCCGACGTCGGGCGAGGTGCTGCAACTGGGCACACCGCCTGCTGGCTGTCTGAACCCGCTGACCTATGTGTTCCAGGATTTCGCTTTGCTGCCGTGGCGCAGCGTGCGCGGCAATGTGGCGCTGGTGCTTGAGGATCACGGGCTGGACGCCGCTGCGCGGGCGCGGATCATCGACGATGTGCTGACGCGCACCAAGCTGACCGAATTTGCCGATGCCCTGCCCAAACAGCTTTCTGGCGGGATGAAACAGCGGGTGGCCATTGCACGCGCCTTGGCGGTGAACCCTGCGGTGATGTTGATGGACGAACCGCTCAGCGCGCTGGACAGCCAGACGCGCGAACTGTTGATGGACGATCTGATCAGCCTGTGGACACGCCAGCCTTTCACCGCCGTCTATGTCACGCACAATCTGGCAGAGGCCGTGCGTCTGGGGCATAAGATCGTGGTCCTGTCGCGCCGTCCCGGACAAATCCGCGAGGTGGTTGATCTGACCACCCCGCTGGCAGAGCGCGCCTATGGCGACGCCGCCCTTGAGGCGCAACAACAACATTTGTGGGGGCTGATGCGCGAAGAAGCCGCTGCCGCCGATGCGGAGCTAATTCATGTCTGACACAGCACACACAACCAGCCGCCGCGTCGATTTTCGCGGGGGCGGGTTCGCTCCGAAACAGCGGCGGGGCATGGGTATTCTGGTCTTTGTCCTGCTGATCCTCTTTGCTGAATGGGGAACGCGCAGTGGGTTTATCACGAACCTCACCTTGCCGCGCCCGTCGGATGTGGCGATGACCTTTGTCGAGCTGTGGCAATCGGGAATGCTGTATAAACATCTTGCCCCGTCGCTTAGCCGGCTGGCCGTGGGGGCGACCCTTGGCGCTTTGGTCGGCGTGGGCGTGGGCGTTATGATCGGGTTGTTCAGCTATGTGCGCGCAGGGCTGGTGCCCCTCGTTGCGGCGCTGTTCCCGATCCCCAAGATCGCGCTGCTGCCGCTGTTCGTGATCTGGTTCGGCATTGACGAGGGCAGTAAATATGCACTGATCGCCTTTGGGACGTTCACGCCCACGGTCGTGGCGACCTATGCGGCGGTGGACAACGTGGACCGCGGGCTGATCCGGATGGGGCAAAGCTTTGGCCTGTCATGGTGGTCGATCGTGCGAAAAATCGTTCTGCCAGGGGCGATGCCGGGCATTTTGTCGGGGCTGCGGATTTCCTTGGCGATTGCGATTATCCTGCTTGTGGCCGCTGAAATGCTGGGCGCGGAATATGGCATCGGGGCATATATCCTTGAGGCCGGCAGCCTGTATGACCTTGAACGCCTGTTTGCGGGCGTGGTGACGCTGTCGGTGCTGGGGGTCTGCGTCAGTGCCGTGATCGCGGCGATCGAGACGCGCGTGTTGCGCTGGCGCGTCTAAGCGGCGGGAACCGTTTCTCGCATCCGTGGTTATCCCTCCATACACAGCAGTTGGGGGGGAACGACGATGTCTGGTATTTCCAAAGGCACGAAAGTGAAATGGGACTGGGGGCAAGGCACAGCCACCGGCGAAGTGACGGAACGGTTTACCAAAAGCGTGACACGCACCCTGAAAGGGTCAGATGTCACACGCAACGGGTCTGACGATGATCCCGCGTTGTTGATCGAACAGGACGACGGGGATGAGGTGCTCAAGCTTTCCTCCGAAGTCGAGGCGACCTGACCGGATGGGCGGCGCGGGGCTGACCTATTACGGGGATGACCGCCCCGGCATTGCCCGCCAGCGCCACGGGCGCGGGTTCACCTATAAAGCGCCAGACGGGACAATGATTGCCCGCGGGGCGGAACGCGCGCGGCTCGAGGCGATGGCGGTGCCGCCTGCCTATGAAAACGTGTGGATGACGCCGCTCGCGAATGGGCATCTGCTGGCCACGGGGCGTGACGCGCGTGACCGCAAGCAGTACCGCTATCACGAGAAATGGTCCGAGGCACAGGCAGAGACGAAGTTCGCCAGTCTGATAGATTTCGCCCATGCGTTGCCCCGATTGCGGCGCTTTGTGGCCCGAGATCTGGATCAAGAGGCAGGCGAGCGAAGCTTTGCACTGGCGAGCGCTGTGACGTTGATCGATCGCGCGTCCTTGCGGGTGGGAAACGCTGACTACACCCGCGAGAATGGCAGCTATGGCACGCTGACGTTGCGGGCGAAACACGTCAAGCTCGACGGAAATGTGATCCGTCTGCGGTACACCGCAAAAGGGGGCAAGAAGGTGCGGCGTCAGATCAATGACCGGACGCTTGCCAAGACGCTCGAGAAAGTCAGCGACCTGCCGGGGGCCGAGCTGCTGACATGGGCGGACGCGCAGGGCACGGTTCAACAGCTCAACTCTGCGGGATTGAACTCCTATATCGCCGAAGCGGCGGGATGCGATGATTTTACTGCCAAGACCTTTCGCACTTGGGCAGGCACCGTCGCCGCCTTTGAAGCCGCAGAACAAGGGCACGCGACGATCAAGCAACTGGCCGAAGCCGCTGCCGCACAGCTGAGCAATACGCCCACGGTGGCACGCAACAGCTATATTCATCCGGCGGTGATTGATCTGGCGGGTGCAGACGTGCCTGCTATCGACGTGGGCCGCAAAACGGGCCTTTTCGCATCCGAAGCGCGGTTATTGGCCTATCTGGAGCAGTGCTGAACGCGGGCTAGTCCTGAGCGTCTGGCTTGCAGAACATCTCGTAGACCACTTCCA
Organism: Sulfitobacter sp. M13; assembly: GCF_053474885.1. Classification (NCBI taxonomy): domain Bacteria; kingdom Pseudomonadati; phylum Pseudomonadota; class Alphaproteobacteria; order Rhodobacterales; family Roseobacteraceae; genus Sulfitobacter; species Sulfitobacter sp. M13. The sequence continues at coordinate 1,120,107 of NZ_CM130281.1, forward strand.
TGATCTTTTGGGGCCGGTCATCCGCCAACCGGTAATAGATCGTCTTGCCATCGCGGCGCGGGGTCACCAACCCTTCAAGCCGCAAGCGCGACAACTGCTGCGATACTGCAGCCTGACGCGCCGAAAGCAGCGCCTCCAGCTCGGTGACCGATTTCTCGCCGGCAGACAGGTGGCACAAGATCATCAAACGCCCCTCGTGGCTGATCGCCTTGAGGAAGTTCGAGGCCCGTATGGCGTTCTCGGACATACGGTCCAGATCGGCTTGGCTCATTTCTGTATCGGAACCGGGGATACCCACAGGTTAGAATCCTTAGCGTAGAGAGAAGGGATTGGCGTGCGCATAAGGAGTGCGCTAGCTTTTGGCGGGGTCTGGCATCAGGTCGGCGTCGGATAGCATCTTTTCCAGCACGCCCCAAAAGAAATCTTCGCCCGGATAGCCTTCGATCCGAGAGATTTCCTTGCCGTCGTCCATCAGCACAAAAGTGGGCGTATAATGCAGGCTGCGCGCGAAGTGCAGATCCGCAGGTTTTTCATCGTTGATATCGACGCGGCGCAGCGGCGCGGCTTTGCCGGCTTGGGTCTTGGGGTAGATCGGCGCGATCTGGTCATTCCAGCGGGCACACCAAATGCAGCCCTGCTCTTCGACCATGACCAGCGTGGTCTGAGCCGCCGCGATCATCGGGGAAAGTGCCAGACCCGCGGCCACCGATAGGGATAAGAAAGCAGTGCGCAGCCGCATAGGGAATTCACCTGTTGATTTCAAAATACATAATGTGAATATGTGAATGGTACAAGATAAAGGCAAGTTGCATGCTAGAAATTACCTTTGTAGGCGCGACGCTGGCTGGGCTATTGTCCTTTTTATCGCCCTGCATTCTGCCGATTGTCCCGTTCTACCTAAGCTATCTGGCGGGGGTTGGCATGAACCAGATCACCGCAGACGGGCCGATTGACGCGGGCGTGCGCCGTCGCGCGGTGATCGCGGCGCTGTTTTTTGCGGCGGGGGTGATCACGATCTTTGTGGGGCTCGGCGCGGCAGCGACCACCTTTGGCCAGATCGTGCGTGATTACTTTGACGTTCTGCGATGGGTTGCGGCGGCGGTTATCATTGCAATGGGGCTGCATTTTCTGGGGGTGATCCGCATCGGATTTCTGTACCGCCAGTTTCGCGCGGATGCGGGCAGCACCACCGCGACCAGCTTTTGGGGGGCCTATGTCATCGGGCTGGCCTTTGCCTTTGGCTGGACCCCTTGCGTCGGCCCGGTCCTGGCGGCGATTCTGTTCACCGCCGCCGGCGCAGAAACGGCAGTGACGGGCGGGTTGCTTTTGCTGGCCTATGGTATCGGGATGACCGCGCCCTTCGTGCTGGCAGCGTTGTTCATCGGCCCGTTCATGCGCTGGATGGCGCGGTTCCGGCAGCATCTGGGCACGGTAGAGAAAGCGATGGGGGTACTGCTGATCGTGTTTGGTCTGCTGATCGCTACGAACTCGATCAACTATATTGCGCAGTGGATGCTTGAAACCTTCCCCGTTTTCAGCGTCATTGGCTAACAACCGGAGGGACCTTGTGATGAAGATAATCCGAAACAGTTTGGCCGCGCTTGTGGCCGCGGCATGTCTGGCGACGGCGGGTGGGGCTGCACCCTTGGGCGATGACGGTCTGCACAAGGCCGCATGGATGCGCGACACCTTCAAGGACCTGCGCGAGGATCTGGCCGAGGCCACGGACGAGGGCAAACGCCTGATGCTCATCATCGAACAACGCGGCTGCATCTATTGCACCAAGATGCACGAAGAGGTCTTTCCGCTGCCCAAGATCGACGCCTACCTCAAGGACAACTTCTATGTCGTGCAGATCAATATGTTCGGCGATGTCGAGGTCACCGACTTTGACGGAGAAACGCTGCCCGAAAAGGATATGGTGCGCAAATGGCGTCAGATGTTCACGCCGACGCTGATGTATTTCCCACAAACCGTTGCCGAAGGGCAGACAGCGGTCGAAGCCGCGGTCGCGACCGTGCCGGGTGCCTTTGGTCCGGCGACGACGTTTCACATGATGAACTGGGTCGTGGACAAGGGCTATGAGGGCGACGAGACATTCCAGAAATATCATGCGCGTATGCTGATTGAAGAGCAGAAATAGCGGCGGTAGGAATTGCTAAGTGGCTTGCTGTGCTTAAAAATTCAAAAAGTTGAATTTATAGTTGCGTCATTTCGGCGCGGGCAGTAGTGTTTTCAAAAGTAATGTCTGTGGGAGGACGCATGAAAGTTTCCGTATTTGCCTTGGTGGCCTCTGTTGGCTTTGCGGCGGCTGCCCATGCGGCCGACGTGGTCCCCGGTGACGTGGCCTATGACGATTATGGCGCGGTCGAGCAATCGCTGACCGGCACGCCCGGCAACCCCGAAGAGGGGGCCAAGATCGTTGGCAACAAAAAGTTGGGTAACTGCGTTGCCTGCCACCAGATCAGCGCCTTGCCCGACGTGCCGTGGCAGGGTGAAATCGGCCCGATGCTAGATGGTGCCGGTGATCGCTGGACCGAAGCCGAACTGCGCGGCATCGTTGCCAACGCCAAGATGATGTTCGAAGGGACGATGATGCCCGCCTTTTACAAGGACAGCGGCTATATCCGTCCGGGCAAAGCCTATACCGGCAAGGCCGCCGACGACACGCTGGGGCCAGTCCTGGCCGCGCAGCAGATCGAGGATGTCGTGGCCTATCTTGCCACATTGAAAGACTAAGAGCCCCCGCGCGGGATCTGATCAGGAGTGATGATAATGGAATTTACACGACGTAGTGCGATTGTGATGGGGGCAGGTGCCTTTGCCGCGCTGTTCCTGCCCAAGCTGGCGGTGGCTGCTGCCGGTGACGACGCGATTGCTGCCTTTACCGGTGGCGCTGACATGGCGGACACAGGTGTCACCCTGACCGCCCCAGAGATTGCGGAAAACGGCAATACTGTCCCGATCGAGGTAGACGCCCCCGGCGCGACCGAAATCTTGGTGCTGGCGCTTGGCAATCCCACGCCGCCCGTGGCGACCTTCAAGTTCGGCCCGCTTGCCGCGACACAGCACGCATCCACGCGCATTCGTCTGGCGGGCACGCAAGATGTGATCGCCATTGCCAAGCTGGCGGACGGCTCTTTTGCCAAGGCAACCAGTACCATTAAAGTAACAATCGGCGGCTGCGGCGGCTAAGGCTTAGAGGAAGAATAATATGGCATCTGGTGTAAAACCCCGCGTCAAAGTCCCCAAGTCAGCAGCGGCTGGCGAAACCATCACGATCAAGACATTGATCAGCCACAAGATGGAATCCGGTCAACGCAAGGACGACGACGGCAACACGATCCCTCGGTCGATCATCAACCGTTTTACCTGTGATTTTAACGGTGAGAATGTTGTCGATGTGACGATGGAACCTGCGATCTCGACCAACCCGTATTTCGAATTCGACGCGACAGTGCCCGAAGCGGGGACATTCACTTTCACGTGGTATGACGATGACGGCGATGTCTACGAGGAAACCAAAGACATCACGATCAGCTAAGCGTCCGCATCCTTGGGAGGAACAGAAATGAGCAATTTCACAAAAGGTCTCAGCGCGTGCGTTGCTGCGGTGCTGATGTCGACGGGGGCCTTTGCTGAACCCGCTGACGATACGCTGGTGATCAACGAAGACATCGACATCGTGACCCGTACCGCCGCACCGGCGCATATGTCGGATGCGGTCGACGAGGTCATGTCGGGCTGGCTGTTTCGCGGCACCGAAACCCGCGCGATGCAAGCCGATGATTTTGATAACCCCGGCATGATCTTTGTGGAGCAGGCCGAGGACGCCTGGAACACCGCTGACGGCGAAGAGGGTAAATCCTGCGCTGATTGTCACGGTGCGTCGTCCGAGATGGCCGGCGTGCGTCCGGTCTATCCCAAGTTTGTGGAATCTGCAGGCGAGGTGCGTACGCTTGAAATGCAGATCAACGATTGCCGCGAGAACCGCATGGGCGCGGAAAAGTGGAAATACACGGGCGGTGACATGGTGAACATGACCGCGCTAATTTCTTCGGTGTCGCGCGGGTTGCCGGTGAATGTCGCCATCGACGGTCCGGCCCAGTCCACATGGGAGCAGGGCAAGGAAATCTACTATACCCGTTTCGGCCAGCTTGAACTGTCTTGCGCGAATTGCCACGAAGACAACTATGGCAACATGATCCGCGCGGATCACTTGAGCCAGGGCCAGATCAACGGCTTTCCGACCTACCGTCTGAAAAACACCAAGCTGAACGCGGTGCAGGCCCGTTTCAAAGGCTGCGTGCGCGACACCCGTGCCGAAACCTTTGCCCCCGGCAGCCCCGAGTTCGTGGCTCTGGAGCTTTATGTAGGCTCGCGTGGCAACGGGCTTTCGGTCGAAGGACCTTCTGTCCGCAACTAACCTGAAAAGACCTGTCTTGCTGATGCGAGGCAGGTTTTTTTTCTCACAATGTTATTCAAACATGCGCATATGAATTGCGTGTCACAAAGGCCAATCTATGATCTCTCGTCGTGATTTTCTTCAGGCTAGTATGGCTGCAACAGCTCTGTATGGTGCGTCTTCTTTTGGCAACTGGGGCAAACTGGCCGCGCAACAGGCGCTCACGCAGGACAAGCTGCTGGAATTCGACACGTTCGGCAACGTCAGCCTGATCCACGTGACCGACATCCACGCGCAGCTTAAACCGATCTATTTCCGCGAACCGTCGGTGAATATCGGTGTGGGCGAGAACCGCGGGCAGGTGCCGCATGTGACCGGTGCGGATTTCCGCAAGCTTTATGGCATCGCCGATGGCAGCCCGTCGGCTTATGCGCTGACCTATAATGATTTCACCGCGTTGGCACAGGGCTACGGCAAGATGGGCGGGCTGGACCGCGTCGCGACAGTGGTCAACCAGATCCGCGCCGACCGGCCTGACGCGCTGCTGCTGGATGGCGGCGATACGTGGCACGGCAGCTATACCTGCTACCACACGCAAGGTCAGGACATGGTCAACGTGATGAACGCGCTCAAGCCCGACGCGATGACCTTTCACTGGGAATTCACGCTTGGCTCTGACCGCGTTGCCGAGATCGTGGAGGGACTACCTTTTGCGGCCTTGGGCCAGAACATCTTTGACGCCGAATGGGACGAACCGGCCGAGCTGTTCCCCCCTTACAAGTTCTACGAGACCGGCGGCGTCAAGGTCGCGGTGATCGGGCAGGCGTTCCCTTATATGCCGATTGCCAACCCCGGCTGGATGTTCCCCGAATACTCGTTTGGTATCCGCGACGAGCGTATGCAGGAAATGGTAGACGAGGTTCGCGCCAAAGGGGCCGAGCTGGTCGTTTGCCTGAGCCACAACGGCTTTGATGTGGACAAGCAGATGGCGGGCATTGTGACGGGGATCGACGTGATCCTATCCGGCCACACCCATGACGCGCTGCCCGAACCCGTGCTGGTGGGCGAGACGATTATCGTGGCATCAGGGTCGAACGGCAAATTCGTCAGCCGCGTCGATCTGGACGTGCAGAACGGCCGTATGATGGGGTTCCGGCACAAGCTGATCCCGATTTTCTCGGATGTGATTGCACCTGATTCCGCGATGACCGCATTGATCGACGAACAGCGTGCGCCTTACCTCGATCAACTGACCGAGGTGATCGGCACCACCGCAGAGGACACGCTGCTGTACCGGCGTGGGAATTTTAACGGCACATGGGATGACTTGATTTGCGACGCACTGCTGTCCGAGCGCGAGGCCGACATCGCGCTTAGCCCCGGCGTACGGTGGGGGCCCTCGATCCTGCCGGGTCAGGACATCACCCGCGAAGACATCTTTAACGTCACCTCCATGAGCTACCCCGAAGCCTACCGTACAGAGATGACCGGTGAATTCCTGCATGTCGTGCTGGAAGACGTGGCCGACAACCTGTTCAACCCCAATCCCTATTACCAGCAGGGCGGCGATATGGTGCGCACAGGCGGTCTTGGCTACCACATTGATGTGACCCAACCCCAAGGCAGCCGCATCACCGAACTGACCTTGCTGAAAACCGGCGAACGCATTGATCCGGCCAAGTCCTATCAGGTCGCGGGGTGGGCCAGTGTGAACGAAGGCACCGAAGGCCCTCCGATCTGGGATGTCGTGGAAAACCACATTCGCAAGCAGGGCACGGTGTCGCTGGACCCCAACACCAGCGTCAGCGTCAAAGGCAAGTAACAAGGCAGCACGGGAGGGCAACGCCATGGCACCACGTAACAAAACAAACAGACGGGCCTTTTTGCGCGGCGCGGCGACGGCCGGTCTGGGGGCGATGGCCGCCCGCAGCGCCGCGGCGCAATCGCCGGACCCGTTGATCACCGACCCGCAACCTTGGGCGCAGGGACTGGGCGAGGGCGTAGATGTTACTTCCTATGGCTTGCCGATCCGGTTCGAAGACGATGTGGTCCGGCGCAATGTGCCATGGCTGACGGCGGATACCATCAGCTCGATCAACTTTACGCCGATCCATGCGCTGGACGGCACGATCACCCCGCAGGGCTGCGCTTTTGAACGGCACCATTCGGGCGCGATTGAACTGTCAAAGCAGGATTACCGTCTGATGTTGAACGGGCTGGTGGACCGCCCGCTGGTGTTCACCTACGCCGATCTGGAACGCTTTCCGCGCGAAAACCATGTGTATTTCTGCGAATGTGCCGCCAATTCGGGGATGGAATGGGCTGGCGCGCAGTTGAACGGAGCGCAGTTCACGCACGGCATGATCCACAACATGGAATACACAGGCGTGCCCCTGCGCCTGCTGCTAGAGGAAGCGGGCTATGACACCACGGGCAAGTGGGTTTACGTCGAGGGGGCGGATGCGTCGTCGAACGGGCGGTCGATCCCGATGGACAAGGCGCTTGACGATGTGCTGGTCGCATTCAAGGCCAATGGCGAGGCACTGCGCAAGGAACACGGTTATCCCGTGCGGCTGGTCGTTCCGGGCTGGGAGGGCAACCTGTGGGTCAAATGGCTGCGCCGGATAGAGGTCACGGACGCGCCCGTCGAAAGCCGCGAGGAAACCTCGAAATATACCGATACGCTGGCCGATGGCACCAGCCGCAAATGGACATGGGAGATGGACGCGAAGTCCGTCATCACCGCGCCAAGCCCGCAATCGTCAGTCCCGCATGGCGCGGGGCCTTTGGTGATCACGGGGCTGGCATGGTCGGGTCGCGGTGCGATCACCCGCGTGGATGTCTCCACGGATGGCGGGGCCTCGTGGCAGACAGCGCGACTGGCGCAGCCGGGCACGCCCATGGCGCTGACCCGCTTTTATCTGGATGTGCAGTGGGACGGCGCAGAGATGCTGCTGCAATCCCGCGCGATGGATGACACCGGCTATGTCCAGCCGACCAAAACCCAGCTGCGCGATGTGCGGGGGCTGAACTCTATCTACCACAACAACGGCATCCAGACGTGGTGGCTGCACAAGGACGGGAGCGTTGAAAATGTCGAAGTATCTTAAGGCCATCGCCCTGTGTTTGGGCACATCGGTTACCGCGCTGCCCGTGGGTGCGGCCCCTTACGGGTTAGGCCGTGCAGCGCTGCCCGAGGAAATCGCAGCGTGGGATATCGATGTGCACCCCGATGGAAGCGATCTGCCGCAAGGGCAGGGGGATGCCCTCACGGGCGAGGAAATCTTTACCGAGAAATGCGCTGCCTGCCATGGGGACTTTGCCGAGGGGCGCGGAAACTGGCCAGCCTTGGCGGGCGGACAAGACACGCTTGCTGATGCTGATCCGGTCAAAACGGTGGGGTCATACTGGCCGCATCTATCGACGAGTTTCGACTATATCCGCCGGTCCATGCCTTACGGCGATGCAGGGACGCTGACAGTGGACGAGGTCTATAGCATCGTGGCCTATATCCTGTATTCCAACGATCTAGTGGACGAGGATTTCGTGCTGACGAAGGATAACTTTACCTCTGTCGAGATGCCCAATGCTGACGGTTTTATCCGTGACGACCGCGAAACCGCAGAGCTTGCCCTATGGCGCGCCGAACCCTGTATGACCGGCTGCAAAGACAGCGTAGAGGTGACAATGCGTGCGCTGGCGTTGGATGTGACGCCCAAGGATGAGGTCCCGGATACGGCCACGGATACAGCACAGCAAGAGACACCTGTAGTGGCCGAGGACGCGCCGATAGAGGCCTCCGTCGACCCGGAATTGCTTGCCGATGGCGAGCTGGTGTTTCGCAAATGCAAAGCCTGCCACCAACTGGGCGAGCGGGCGAAGAACCGCGCGGGTCCGGTTCTGAACGGGATCGTTGATGCGCCTGCGGGGCAGGTCGACGGGTTCAAATATTCGCGTGCACTGACGGCGCAAGCCGACCAAGGATTGGTCTGGACACCCCAGACGCTTGACGCCTTCCTGACCTCGCCACGCGGGTTCATCAAGGGGACCAAGATGGGGTTTGCGGGTCTGAAAAGCGATGCCGAGATCGAGGCAGTGATCGCCTATCTCAAGAGCTTTCCGGCGCCTTGATCCTGCGCCCGATTGGCGGCGCGGCCTTTCGGTGCTACACTAAGGGCGTGCCCGTCACGAAAGGACAGAGTATGAAACCGATGCTTATTGCCGCCGCCCTTTGCCTAAGTGCGGCCCCGCTGGCCGCGCAGGATCAGGCGATGACCTACCCTTATGATGGCAGCTTTGACGATGCGACATTCGCGGTCGAGAACGCGATTGTCGGCAAGGGGCTGGTGATTGATCACGTCAGCCACACGGGCGAGATGCTGGCCCGCACAGCTCGGGATGTTGGCAGCGACGTAGAGATTTTTCGCGCGGCGGATGTGTTTTTGTTCTGCTCTGCCGTGGTGTCACGCAAGATGATGGAGGCAGATCCGATGAACATCGCACATTGCCCCTACAGTATCTTTGTCACGGATATCGAGGGTGAAGTCGCTGTCGGCTACCCGACCTATCCTGACGGCCCGATGCAAGAGGTCCAGAGCTTGCTGGACGAGATCACGCAGAGCGCGCTTGACGGATTTTGAACGTCGGCTGCGTGCTTAGGTGTCGGGGATAAACGTGAAACCCTCGGCGCTTTTGTCGATCCGCCCCATACCGCCCTGCCCAAGGTGAAACCCTACAATCGGCATTTGTGAAGCGGCAAGATCGCCGATCAAGCCGACCCGCGTACGCGCGGCCTCTTCGGGGTTCTGGTCTGATGGCACCTCCCAAGACGGACGGGCCAGCGCGATATGGTCATTGCCGATGGCATCGCCCACGATCATCGCTGCGCTGTTACCGGCGCGCACTTCGAACGACATATGTCCGGGCGTGTGCCCCGCCGTCAGCCGCGCCCCGACGCCGGGCAGGACCTCTGCCCCGTCGGTAAAAAACTGCATCCGTTCTGCAATGACCTCTAGCCGGCGTGCCGCGCCCACGGCAAAGGACTGGCGGGCGCTACCGATGGTGCTAACGGTGTTAGGGTCGGTCCAATACGCCCATTCTTCCTGGCCTATATGATAGCCGGCATTGGCGAACAATGGATCGTCGAAATCATCCAGCACGCCCCACAGGTGGTCGGGGTGGCCGTGGGTGAACACGACATCCGTGATCTCTTCGGGGGCAACGCCAAGGGCATTGAGCGTGTCAGGCAGCTTGCCTGCGCTTGGCATAAAGCCCGTTCCTGCGCCCGTGTCGAACAACACGGTACGCCCGTTGCCGCGCAGCAGACTGAGGTTGCAAGGTGGGGTCAGCGGATCATAGGGTTGGCCAAGGGCTTGCAGCACCGGCATCAGATCATCCTTGGGCAGTCCCTCAAAGGCAAAACTGCCGGGCAGCTCTAGGTGGCCGTCGCTGACAACATCCAGCGTCATCTCTGCGATGGTGATGCGCGCGAGGGCGGGGTGGGCCAGACCCGCCAAGGCGAATGTCGCAGCGCTTTGCTGCAAGAAACTGCGTCGGTCAAGTCTCATAATCCGCTTCCCTCACTAAGAATTCCATAGTATGAATATGTTCGACTCGAAGACTGATGGCAAGCCTGCATTTCGGGCCGGCCAAACGCAAGTGGAGCGGATGACAATGACTGAGTACCCTGTAAATATGGATGTCACCCCTATCGTGTCGGGGCATTTTGATCCGGTGACGAATACGATCAGCTATATTGTCCGCGATCCGGATTCCAACGCCTGTGCAATCATCGATTCAGTCATGGATATCGATTATGCCGCCGGACGGATCACCTATGACCACGCGGACAAGCTGATCGCCGAGGTTGAAGCGCAGGGCCTTGCGTTGGAGTGGATCATAGAGACCCATGTCCACGCCGACCACCTGTCTGCCGCGCCCTACATCCAGCAAAAGCTTGGGGGCAAGATCGGCGTCGGAGAGCAGATCATGACCGTGCAGGACACCTTTGGGAAAGTGTTCAACGAAGGCACCGAATTTCAGCGCGACGGGTCGCAGTTCGATGCGTTGTTCAAGGACGGCGACCGCTACCGCGTTGGCGGTATGGCGTGTTTCGCGATGTACACCCCCGGCCATACGCCCGCCTGTATGGTGCATGTCATGGGCAACGCGGCCTTCACGGGCGATACGCTTTTCATGCCTGACGGTGGCTCTGCCCGCGCGGATTTCCCAGGTGGCGACGCCGGAGAGCTGTATGACAGCATCCAAAAGGTATTATCCTTGCCCGAAGATATGCGCCTGTTCATGTGCCACGACTATGGCCCCAACGGCCGCGATATACAGTGGGAGACCACGGTGGGCGACGAGAAGGCGCATAACATCCACGTGGGTGGCGGTAAAACCCGCGCCGAATTTATTGCCTTTCGCACCGAACGTGACGCGCAGCTTGCCATGCCGAAACTGATCATCCCGTCGCTTCAGGTGAACATGCGCGCAGGGCATATGCCGCGCGACAAGGATGGAAATTTAATGCTCAAGGTGCCGGTGAACGGGTTGTAAGCGGGTGCGTATCCCTTCAGCTGCCCGCCGGTATTTTCCCGTCCTCGACTGGGGGCGCGACTATGACAAGTCGGCTTTGTCCAATGATCTGATGGCGGCGGTGATCGTCACGATCATGCTGATCCCGCAGTCTCTCGCTTACGCCTTGCTGGCCGGACTGCCGCCCGAGGCGGGGCTTTATGCGTCCATCGCGCCGATCCTGCTCTATGCGGTGTTTGGGACCAGCCGTGCGCTGGCGGTGGGGCCTGTGGCGGTGGTGTCACTGATGACGGCGGCTGCCTTGGGCAATATCGCCGATCAGGGCACGATGGGCTATGCCGTCGCAGCGCTGACGCTGGCGTTGCTGTCGGGTGTCATGCTTCTGGTGATGGGGGTGTTCAAGCTTGGGTTTCTTGCGAATTTCCTGTCACACCCCGTCATCTCGGGGTTTATCACCGCCTCAGGCGTGATCATCGCGGCCAGCCAGATCAAGCACCTTCTGGGCATTGATGCCTCGGGCGGCAATCTGGCAGAGCTGCTGATGTCGATCTGGGCCAATCTGGGCAATGTGAACTGGACGACGGTCGCCATCGGCGTGTCAGCGACGCTGTTCCTGTTCTGGGTGCGCAAGGGGCTCAAGCCGTTTTTGCGTGCCCGCGGTGTCGGCCCGCGGGCGGCGGATGTGGCGACCAAGGCGGGGCCGGTGGCGGCTGTCGTTGCCACAACGGTGGCGGTCTGGTTCTTTGATCTCGCGGGGCAGGGCGTCAAAATAGTGGGCGCTGTCCCGCAAAGCCTGCCGCCGCTGACGATGCCGGATCTGTCGTTCGACCTGATGGGCAACCTGCTGCTGCCCGCGTTCCTGATCTCTGTCATCGGGTTTGTGGAATCGATATCGGTCGCTCAGACCCTTGCCGCAAAGAAGCGGCAGCGCATCAATCCGGACCAAGAGCTGATCGGGCTGGGGGCCGCAAATATCGGGGCGGCGTTTACCGGCGGCTATCCGGTCACGGGCGGTTTCGCGCGGTCGGTGGTAAACTTTGACGCAGGCGCGCAGACACCGGCGGCGGGGGCTTATACCGCCGTGGGGCTGGCCATCGCCGCATTGGCGCTGACGCCGCTGGTGTTCTTTCTACCGCAAGCGACACTGGCCGCGACGATCATTGTTGCTGTCCTGACGCTGGTTGATTTTACGATTTTGAAAAAGTCATGGTCCTATTCCAAGTCTGACTTCGCCGCCGTTCTGTCCACCATGCTGATCACTTTGGGCAGCGGAGTCGAACTGGGGGTCACGTGCGGGGTGGTCCTGTCGATCTTCCTGCATCTTTATAAGACCACCAAACCCCATATTGCCGAGGTGGGGCTGGTGCCTGGCACCGAACACTTTCGAAATATCAACCGCCACGACGTCGAAACCTGCCCGACCGTGCTGACCCTGCGCATCGACGAGAGCCTCTATTTCGCCAACGCGCGTTTCCTCGAGGATCGCATCTATGACCGTTTGGCCGGAGATACCTGCCTGCGCCACGTGGTATTGATGTGCTCTGCCATCAACGAGATCGACTTTAGCGCGCTGGAATCGCTCGAGGCGATCAATACAAGGTTGCGGGATATGGGGATCAAGCTGCACATGTCCGAGGTCAAAGGCCCGGTCATGGACCGCCTAAAAAAGCAGCACTTCATCTCTGATTTGACAGGAAGCGTGTTCCTTTCCCAGCATGAGGCCTATGTCGCCTTGGGAAAAGCTGCCACGTAGTCACCCATCGTTTGCAAGTTTCTGATTGATCGTTACTACTGCTGTCAGGGGCTGCGGAACGGTGTTCCGCAGCGGGGAGAGAACTATTTCAGGACAGTGATATGATACCGATCAATCCGCCGGCACCGGCGAACACACCTACGCAAACCATCGTCGAGGTCGTGCGTGGCAACGCCAAAGCGCATCCGGACAAACCCGCGCTGGTCTGTGACGCAAAGACCGTCAGCTGGGGGGCATTCGACCAGCGCATCAACAAGATCGCCAATCTGCTGCTGTCGCTGGGGGTGGGCAAGGGCGATAACATCGCAATCATCTCTCCTAATTCCATTCCTTATGCAGAGCTGTTTATGGGCATCCTGCGGGCGGGGGCCTGTGTGACGCCGCTGTCTACGATGGCGTCGCCCGACGCGCTGCAAAAGATGCTAACCGATTGCGGCGCGCGTGCGATCTTTGTCGCGGCGCAATACCTTGAACTGGTCGACGGGTTCGTTGCTGATCTGGATCTGGCACGGTTTGCCATTGATTTTGACCACCCCGCGTTCGACCCCTATGAACCGGCGGTCGCCGCGGCGTCTGACACCGATCCCGAAATCAAGACCGAGATGTCGGATGCGTTCAACCTGATCTATTCCTCGGGCACAACGGGGACGCCCAAGGGCATCTTGCACAACCACTGGATGCGGTCCGCGCAAATGGATCGTGTGTCGCCCAACGGATATGACGATAATGCGCGTACTCTGCTGTCGACGCCGCTCTATTCCAACACGACGATCGTGTCGTTCCTGCCCACGCTTTACGGCGGGTCCACGGTGTATCTGATGCCGAAATTCGACGCACGCGGTTACCTCGAGATCGTGCAGCGTGAAAAGATCACCCACACGATGCTGGTGCCTGTGCAGTACAAACGCATCATGGATGTGCCCGATTTTGACCAGTTTGATCTGTCGTCGATGCAGGTCAAATTCTCGACCTCCGCGCCGCTGCGGGCCGAGGTCAAGGCCGACGTGCTGGCACGGTTTCCCGGTAAGTTGCTTGAATACTATGGCCTGACCGAAGGGGGCGGGGTCACGGTGCTGAACTCTGCCGAACATCCCGATAAATTGCATACGGTGGGCCAGACTGCGCCGGGCAATGAAATTCGCCTGATTGACGAGACCGGCAAAGAGGTCCCCAAGGGCGAGGTGGGCGAGATTTGCGGCCGTGGTCCAACGATGATGGCGGGCTATTTCGGGCGCGATGATCTGACGGCGGATTACATCTGGCGTGACGAAGCGGGCAACGTCTTCTTCCGCTCGGGTGATATGGGGCGCTTTGACGACGACGGCTTTCTGATCCTGTCGGACCGCAAGAAAGATATGATCATCTCGGGCGGGTTGAACATCTACGCTGACGATCTTGAGCTGGCGCTGCTGGCGGACCCGGATGTGATCGATGCCGCGGTCATCGGTGTGCCATCTGAGGCATGGGGTGAAACGCCTTATGGTTTGGTTGTGCTGCGCGAAGGGGCGACACGTTCGGGCGATGACGTCTGCGCGGACGCCAATGCCAAACTGGGCAAAAGCCAGCGTCTGTCGGCGGTCGAGCTGCGGGACGAGCTGCCGCGCAGCTCTATCGGGAAAATCCTCAAGAAAGAATTGCGTGCGCCCTTCTGGGCGGCGGTCTCTGCGTGAACAAGGAAAAATTCATGAACGATCAAACGGATACGGACAAGATGAACGGCGCGGATAGCCTTGTGCAAACGCTACTTGATAGCGGGCTGGACACGTGCTTTACCAATCCCGGTACGTCGGAAATGCACTTTGTTGCCGCGCTGGATCACGTGCCCGGCATGCGGTCTATCCTTGTCCTGCAAGAGGGCGTGGCGACGGGGGCGGCAGATGGCTATTACCGTATGGCCGGCAAGCCCGCCTGTACTCTGCTGCACCTTGGGCCGGGTTTGGCCAACGGGTTGTCGAACCTGCACAATGCAAAAAAGGCCGGGTCCGGCGTGGTGAACATCGTCGGCGAACATGCGGTCACGCATATCGAGCTGGATGCGCCACTAACGTCTGACATCGAAGGGATCGCGCGGCCCGTGTCGCATTGGGTGCATACGTCGCTGTCGGCGGCGGATGTGGGCGCGGATGCTGCCCGTGCGGTGCAGGCGGCGAATGTGGCCCCCGGTCAGGTCGCGACGCTGATGCTGCCCAGTGACACCGCGTGGAACGAGGGCGGCACGGTCGCGCCCGCGCTTGAACCCGCAGTGCGCCCCGCCTTTGACGAGGCCGCGCTGGAGGAAGCGGTCGCCGCGCTGTCCGGTTCCGACAGCTTGCTGCTGTTGGGTGGTGCTGCGCTGAGCGCCGAGATGCTGGAGGTCGCAGGGCGGATCGCGGCCAAGACCGGCTGCAAATTGCTAAGCGAATGGGCCAATGCGCGGCAGGAACGCGGGGCGGGTCGTGTGGTGGTCAACCGTGTGCCTTATCCGATTGATCAGGCGCTAGAGACATTGGCTCCGTTCAAACGCATCGTTCTGGTGGGCGCGCGCGCGCCGGTCGGTTTCTTTGCCTACCCGAACAAGCCCGCCATCCTGACCGCCGAAGGCACGCAGATCACCAATCTGTGCACCACCGGTCAGGATATCGAAGCGGCACTGGCAGCGCTTTGCAGCGGTGCTGACGCGACGGGCACCGCGCCTGCGCATGTGGCAGAGGCCTCTGTGCCGGATAAACCCAGCGGCCCGCTGGAACCCGGCGGCATCGCGCAAGCTTTGGCACGCAGCATCCCCGAGGATGCGATTATCATCGACGAGGCGATCACCACAGGCCGCGCCTTTTTCCCCGCGACAGCAGGGGCACCCAAGCACACATGGGTGAACAACTGCGGCGGGTCCATCGGATATGGCATGCCCGTAGCGATTGGCGCTGCGGTTGCTTGCCCGGACCGCAAGGTGATGGCGTTGGTCGGGGACGGCAGCGCAATGTACACGGTTCAGGCGCTTTGGACGATGGCACGCGAAGGGCTGGACATTACCATCGTGATTTTCGCCAACCGCGTGTACAAGATCCTGCGCGGCGAGCTGACAAATGTTGGCGTCAGCAATGCGGGCCCCAAGGCGATGGATATGCTGTCGCTGGACCAGCCGACGCTTGAATTTGCTCAGATGGCGAAATCGATGGGCGTGGAGGCAACGCAGGTCACAGATTGCGCGGCACTGGAACTGGCGATCGAGACCGGACTGGCACACAAGGGCCCCTATCTGATCGAAGCCGTGATGTAGCGCCCGCGCAGATACTTTGAAAACAAAAGGCCCCCGATCATCGCTGATCGGGGGCCTTTTTTATGTCTGATCCATCAACCGCTGCTAGCGGTCGGCGCCGCCGTCACCGTCGCTGTCGGGCACATCATCCGCCTTGATCGGCTTGGACACCGTCTTGGCCTTTTTGGGGCCCTTATCCGCATCTTGGGCTGCGGGGCCTTCGATCTTGAACGGCTGGGTGGTGCCGTCCTTGTTCTCGCCCAGCCAGATGGTTTGCTGTGGAAAGGGGATTTCGATCCCACGCTCGTCAAAGACTGTCTTGAGATAGCCGTTGTACATGCGCCCGATGCCCCATTGCTTGCCCGGATCGGTCTTGATCCGCACCCGCAGAACCACGGCGCTGTCGCCAAGCGACTGCACGCCGAACCACTCCAGCTCTCCCATGATGCTATTTGCGATTTCAGGCTCGTTTGCCATCATCCGGTCATAGGCATCGAACATCGCCTGTTTGGCGTCTTCGACATTCTCGCGGTAAGCGATGCCCATGTCACAAACCGTATAGGCAAAGCCGCGCATGTAGTTGCTGACCACATCCACGGTCGAGAAGGGGATCATGTGGAACACCCCTTGCACATCGCGCAGGGAAACGGACCGCACCGACAGCTTTTCGACCGTGCCTGTGGTACCGCCTACGGTGATCACATCGCCGACGTTGATGACGTTCTCGAACTGGATGAACACGCCGGTGATGATGTCTTGCACCATCTTTTGAGCGCCAAAACCAATCGCCAGACCCAACACCCCAGCAGAAGCCAGCAGTGGACCGATATCCAGCCCGATTTCGCTAAGCACGAACATCAGCGTCAGGATGATCAGCGCAATGGTCGCCGCGTTGCGCAGCAACGTCAGCAAGGTGGTTTCCCGCGAGGTCGGCACAGCGCCGTATTCAGGGTTCAGCTTGTAATCGACAAAGGACGTCAGCGCGAGCCAGATGCCAAAGGCCACCGTCAGGATCAACCCGACAGAGATTAACGCCTTGGTCACTGCCAGACCGACCTGGCCCTCAAGCCAGCTGCGCATGTCGATCATGCCAATCACGTCCAGTGTAAAGAACAGCACGCAGATCAGCAGGAAAAGACGCAATGTGCTAAAGGCACGCGGGACAAACGTGTTGATGCGGCGTTCAAGCAGCGGCAGTTTGGCGTTCACGTCCTTAGGCAAAGAGATACCACGGTGCACGGCCTGCGCCAGCCAGCCCGACAGTAGGGATGCGATAATGATCGCGGCCAAAATCTTGCCCGACCCGACAATCGCCTCGAGCGTCACATCAGCAGGCTGGGTCATCACCACGATGAACATCACCGCAATATACGTCAGCGCAACCCAATGCCAGATGCCTGCCAGCCCATGCAAGATGCGGGCGATGAACCCGCGCCGTGCCTGCGCGATGGTAGCCGGATCGACGCCCTCTGCTGCCGTCGCCTCAACGGGGTCCGCCTCGCTTTGTAGCCAGCGGGTAACAGCCTTGCGACGGCGCAGCACGATATAGACGAGATACAGCAGCACCATCACCGACAGCAGTGCCGAGACGCCTGCACCCGCAGCCGCGTTGACGCTTTGATTGACGATGGGCACGACAAGCAGCTGGCCATACCCCAGCAGGCTGACCACGACGCTCAGGTACCGGGTCAGCGATTTGGCTGCCGCGTCTCCCACGGGTACGAGCCGCAGACCCGAGGCGACGGGCGACAGGAAAGACCGGATGATGACTTTGGTCATCTCGACCAGCAGGAAGGCATTCAGATACATCGACTGACGGATGCCGATCTGACCGGCTTCGCCCACGGCGAGGATGGTAATCAGATAGCCCGCAGCCCAGGCCACAATGACGATAAACGCATCCAGCAGGTTCGACCCCAGAAACAGGCCGATAGAGCGGAAGATGCCGACGTGTTCAGCTGTTCGGCCCATACGGGCATACAGCCCGCGTGCCAGATAGCGCAGCACCAGAAACAAGACGACGGTGATCGCAATCACGACCAGCAGGCCGGGCAGGGCGTCTAGCAAGACCGATAGCTCTGATCCGCTAAGGCCGGCGAACACGCCGCCGCCGCCTTCGATCGCGGTCCAGAACGACGTAAGCGTGTTAACCGTGTCTTGCCCGATCTGCTGGGTAATCAGCGCGATCTGCCGCCCGACTGACACACCTTCGGCATCGGCCGCAGCGGTGATGGTTTCAATCGCGGGGTTCTCGTCGCCCGCCGGTTGACCCGAGGCGTCCAGCGATTTTTCAAGGTCCGCGATCAGCGCCGCACGCGCGTCATCGTCTTTCAGAACCTCAAGCAGGCTGTCCAGCGGTGCCTTCGCTTCGGCATCCGGCGCCGCTTCGGTCGTTTCTTTGTCAGAGGGCCCACCCCCCATAAACAGGGACTGCGCCTGTACCGCGAGGGGGGAGAGGGTCAGGAACACCGCCATCAGAAGGCTCGCCATCAACTGTAGCCACCCTCGGGTTGGTATCGCGATCTTTCCGGTTCCTGACATGGGGGCCTCTTTCGACATCTCTAAATTACGCTACGAGATAGGGGAATGATCCCTATTTCCACTGTTTTGTGCTTATGGGTGGTCTTGGACGCAAAGAAAACCCGATGCACGGGATAAGTTCGCACATCGGGTGTTGCGTCAATGGGGGGGCGGGGCCGTGGCCTTAAGCCGTTGAACTGCTGGCAACCATCTCGGGGCGTGGGGCTGTGGCGGCTGCTGGCTGCTTTGGCTGCGGCTGTTTACGTGAAGCTTCGGCCAGCAGGGCAGCGACATAGCACACAGCGACCGCGACCGGCGGCAGGATCCACGGCAAGGCCGTCACGTTGGGTTCGATGTCCATCATGATTTGACCGGCCAGTGCCAGAATGGTGCCAAGGCCGAACACCAGCAGCCCGTGACTGCCCATCAGCCGGAGCGGGGCGGCCAGACGGTGCGCGCATACGTGTGTCACCACGGGGAGGCAGGACAGCACATAGACCAGCGCAAGGACGTGTACCAAACGCGGCAGCGCCAGCATGGACTTATTATGGGTCACGATATTAGCGGGCAGGCCAATCCCGCCAAGTTGCGCCATCTTGTGGTTCATAAAACTGCCCAGACCGGGCACATAGCGCCACGCCGCGATGAACAGCAACACACCGACCGCCAGTTTGAACAACAGCGCAGAGTTGCGGACCAGCCGTTCGCCCTTGCGGTGGCGGACACCGATTGCCAGACCAATCACAAAGATAAGCTGCCACGTGAGCGGGTTAAAGAACCAGCCGCCGCCACCGGGGTGGTTCGGGATGGTAAGCCGCGTGGCACCCGCATAAAGCCAGAACGCCCCCGCGACAGCCAGCGTCGTACGCGGCGCATATAGCACGGCGGCAATCAGAACAGGGCCTGCCAGCAACAAGACAGTATAAGACGGCAAAATGTTCACATAGCCGATTTGGTAGCCCAACGTAACAAGCCCCGCCATCGCGGCACCCGTCTGCTCATAGAGCAAGGCGAGGTTGTGCATCACCCGAAATTCGGATCGAACAAACGTATCCGCCGCCCAAGCATACAGCCCGATGGCGGCGACCGTCAGCACGATGTGCACGATATAAAGCTGCCACGCACGCCGCCACAACGGGGCTATCGCATCCCATAGGCGCAGATCGCCCGACATCCATCGACCGATGGCGGGGGAATAGGCGATGCCGGCGGCGATGCCGGACATGATAAAGAACGCTTCTGCCGCGTCGGAGAACCCGATGTTGCGGATGGTCAGATACTCCCACGGGTTGCCGGGCATGTGGTCGATGATGATCATTATCAGCGCCAGCCCGCGAAAGGCATCAATGCGTGGATCGCGGGCGCGACGTGGCAGATCAACGCCACGCCGGATCGGAATAAGCTGGGCGTCAGGCCGGTTGGACGATTGGGTCATGCGACGATCCTTGTTGGGCGGTACCCGTTCTCAGGTTCTCGCGGTAGGCGGCAATTACAGCGGGCGTGACCCGTTCTTGCGGCGTGGTAAAGACACGGCCATTGCTGGGGTGCGAGGTCACGGCGATCAGCAGCGGGGCGATCGACATGGGAAGCGTCACAGGTAGCAGCCAGTAAATCAGGTTCGGCACTAACAGATAGACCGCAATTGTGACCACGATCCCGAACAGCGACACCCAGCGGCTTGCACGCCAGCTTTCTGTCAGCGTCAGTCGCCCTTCGCCACGTGCAGTCGCAGGCCAGCCACCGTCCTTGCCCGCAAAGACTTCGGCTACGGCGCGGCTTTGGTACATCAGCATGATCGGCGCGATCAGCGCGGTGAGCAGGATTTCGGCCAACACGGACCCAAGCGCACGCAGCGCGCCGCCAAAGCCCCGTGCGCGCCCCGTTGCAGCAGCTTCGCCAAAGATCGCGAGCTTAGGCAGCAAAAGCAGCACGCCAATGCCAAAGGCCAGCGCAACAATCTGAAAGGTCTTGTCGTCGGGGAAAACCGGAAAAAGCTGATAGGCATTGGGGAAGTAATCAGGGCTTGCGTTGGTCGCGGCGGCCAGCAGCGATACGATTAGGAACGCGCCCCATGCGACCGACACCAGATAGGCCATGATACCTTGGATAAAGACGAAACGGCTCCAGCCATGCAGACCGGGGGCACCGACCAGACGCATATGCTGAAGGTTGCCTTGGCACCACCGACGATCCCGACGGGCAAAGGCAAGAAGGTTGTCGGGGCCTTCTTCGAACGATCCGGTGATGCGCGGGTCCATTTCCACGCGCCAGCCGCCACGCACAAGCAACGCGGCTTCGACGTAATCATGGCTAAGGATTGTGCCGCCAAAAGGGGCAGGGCCGCTGAGTTCGGGCAGGCCGCAGCATTGCGACAAAGCGCGTACACGGGCGATGGCGTTGTGCCCCCAAAACGGGCCCGCACGCCCCTGCATTCGGGCCAGACCGCGGGCAAAGACAGGTGAGTGAAAGCTGGCAGAGAACTGCATCGCACGGCCAAATAGTGACCCCGCCCCGAAAATATTGGGCAGTGTTTGCAGCAGTCCAAGGGTCGTATCTGCCTCCATCCGCGCGACGAGGTGGCGGATCGTATTGCCCTCCATCAAGCTATCGGCGTCAAGGATCACGACGTATTCATAAGCCCCGCCGGATTTGCGGATGAAATCTTCGACGTTTCCAGCCTTGCGGCCGTGGCGGTCTGTGCGGTTGCGGTAGAAGACTGGATTAGACGCGCTATCATCGGCGAATAGCGGGGCGAGTGCCGCACGCTCTGCGATCAGCGCGTCGGGGTCGAAGGTATCGGATAGGATCGCAAAATCGACCGGCACGTTGGCAGCTTGCATGGATTGGCGCATCGCAGTGATGCGGGCGCAAACCTCTGTCGGGTTTTCGTTGCAGATCGGCACAAGGATCGCTGTGGGGGGGAAGTCTGCGTTGGACAGGTCCATGTCGGGCAGCGGGTCAAAGGACGGCACGCCCAAAAACGCCTGCCCCGCCCCCCACGCCAACCAAGCAGTGGTAAGCGCAATGAGCGCAACGGCAAAGCCGTCCCAGATATCAAACCCCGTGTTAAGACCCGCCTGCGCAAGCGTCGCGGCTGCGGCCGTCGCACAGAGCAGAGCAAAGCAAATGGCACCGACACGGCTGAACCGCGTGGCACCATCGCGCACATAAGAGGGCATGTCAGGCATTACGCATGAAGATACGGCTCAGCACCTCGAAAAGCGACGGGCGGGCATCATGTTCAAGTACCTGCCGCGGCATATCCAGCGGGGCAGCACGGGGCGCGTAGCGGTCAAAGTCGGTCATTGGTTCGGAAGAAGTTGATGTCACAGACGTATTCATTCTTTCAGCCATTGGTATACCCAAGTCTCGGTCAAGCGGCGGTCACCCGCGGCCAGATTGGCACGCAGTTCAACCATTGCATTCGTTTCGGCGACGACCTCTAGAACCAGTCGCCACATATGATCGTGGCCGTCGATCTGCTGCAGCACTTGTCCTGCAATCTTGCCGCCGACGATGTTTACATTGGCCTCAACAACGTTCTCGGCATTTGGTTCCGCTAAAGTTGCACCTTCAAAGTCGATCACAAATTTTCGGCGATCATTCCGCGGTTTTACGCCTGCAACGCCCCCATGTCCGGCAAGTGTGCGTGAAACTTGAGCAAGTGTAGAAGACGCGCCGGGTGGGGTCATGCCCCAGTTCAGACGGTAGGAGATGCTTTTGCTGTCCCCCGCAGAGAACCCGTTTTTATAGGTCCAGAAGGCGACGATATTGTCGTTTCCCTCCAGATCCGAAGGAATCTCGATCAGGCGGACCATACCTTCGCCCCAGTCGCCCCTGGGTTCGACCATGAGGGTGGGGCGCAACTCGTAATGGGCTTCGGCATCCAGATAGTCGTCAAAGGCGCGGTGGCGTTGCACAAGGCCAAAGGACTTAGGTGATTGCGCGCCAAAGTATGAATTTGCGAGTTTCGGCGGGTTGTTGAGCACCCGAAACAGCGTGTCCTCGCCGGTGTTCACGATCAGGGCTTCACTGTCGTGGACGCGGGCGCGGTAATCATCAAAGCTGCCCTGATCGTTTAGCCCGAACAGATACATAGAGGTCAGCGGCGCGATGCCGAGCTGCTGTACGTCTTGGCGGAAGAACAATTCGGTGGTCACATCCATCGTGGTGGTGGCCCCGGGGGTCACGGTGAACTTGTAGGCCCCCACGACCGACTGGCTTTCGAGCAGGGCAAAGAAGGTCATTGCCGTCTGGCCGGGTTTTGGCCGTTGCAGCCAGAAGGCACTGAAACGGGGGAATTCTTCGGGCTCAGAGGTCGCGGTGTTCACCGCCAACCCGCGCGCGCTTAGGCCATAGCGGTTGCCCGCCCCTAAGGCGCGGAAATAGCTCGCGCCCAGAAACGACACGATCTCGTCGAACTGTTGCGGGTCATTCAACGGCGCGTTCATGCGAAAGCCCGCCACGCCGGGGAGCTCTGTGCCGGTTGGAATTTTCTCAAGCGCCTTGGCCTGATAGATGAAGTCGTCCGAGGTAAAGCCAAGCGGCTGTGCCTTGCCGTCTACAATCTCGTAGAGTGCCACGGTGCCGTCGAATAGCCAGCCGGGGTGATAGGCGTGTACCACAGCCTGCGCCGCGGGGCCTTTCCAGACCGCGCTGTCTTCGCGGAACCGGATGTTGCGGTAGTCGTCATAGTCCAGCGAGGTAAACGGGTCGCCCAATTGCGTCGGCGCGACATAGTCTTCGCCGGCAAGGCTGCGCGCCTGTTCGATCAGTGACGCGAAGGTAAAAGGCTCTGCCGCATCGCTGGTTTGCGCCCATGCAGCAGTGTCCTGCGCACCGATTGCAGCCGCGAAAGCCAAAGCGGCCCCCCCTGCGCGCAAAACAGAGCGGCGAGACATCGGGCGGGTGCGAGACAAATGATGCATCAAAACTGATTCCTGTTCGTTGCTGCATTGCAGAATTCTTATAATTACGCGGGAAGTTCAATGACATGAAGCGTAATGCGCTGAATTTTGCTGCCCAATGCGGGGTTTGCGCGAAAATTGCGATTTTAACGCGGCATCAACCGCCAGTAATTCCATAATTCTAGCGTGACAGGGGGCCGATTTTATCTAGCGCCTTCAAAAAACAGCGGAAAATTGCCTGAAATTCCAATCAGACGCCCTAGAATAAGATTGGTTGGCATCACAGGGCTGCAATGCCACCCTAAAGGGAATCTGTGTGTGTAAAAGTAAATAAGACTATAAAAACGAGGACAAAATGGACAATAAAGATCTTCCATCGCTCCCGCTGGCGCTGCTGCCCGTCGTGCTGACGCTTGGCCTTCTGGCGCTGCAACTCTTCTATTACGGCGACTTCACGCCGCATATTCCCCTGATCCTCGGATTGGCCATTACGTCCCTGCTTGGTGTGTTTCGCGGGCAGACGTGGATGGACATCCGCGAGGGCGTGTTTCACGTGATCCACGTGTCGATGCCGTCGCTTGCGGTGTTGATCGTGGTGGGCATGATTGTCGGTGTATGGATCGCGTCGGGCACGGTGCCGACGTTGATCTACTACGGGCTGACGTTGCTGACGCCGTCGATCTTTCTGGCAGCCGCCATGATCTTGTGTGCCGTGGTGTCGCTATCGTTGGGGACCAGCTGGGGCACGGTCGGGACCATCGGTCTGGCGTTGATGGGCATTGGTGCGGGCTTTGGTATTCCGGCCTATTGGACCGCAGGTGCTGTGGTATCGGGCGCATTCTTTGGCGATAAGGTATCACCGCTGTCCGATACGACGAACCTTGCCCCTGCGGTAACGGGCACGAACGTCTTCGACCACATCAAGAACATGCTGCCCACCACTGTGCCTGCGATGATTATCGCGCTGGTGATTTATATCGTGGTCGGCTTCATGCTGATCGAAGAGGGTGTTGGCGATGTAAGTAGCATCAATGCGATCACGGCCGGTCTGGAAGAACGGTTCAGCCTAGGGATCATCCCGCTGACACCTGCGTTGATCGTGATTGTGCTGGCGTTGATGAAAAAGCCGCCACTGCCGTCGCTGTTTGCGGGTGTGCTGGCCGGTGGGCTGGTCGCGATCTTTTGGCAGGGTGCCGGTCTGCATGACGTGTTTGCCTTTGCGCAGTCGGGCTATTCTATCGACACTGGGATCGCCGACATCGACAGCCTGCTGAACGCGGGCGGCATCCAGTCGATGATGTGGACCATCTCGCTGATGCTGATTGCCTTGGGTTTTGGCGGTGCGCTGGAACGTACCGGCTGCCTAGAGGCGATTATTATGGCGATCGTCAGCCGCGTGAAAAGCTTTGGCGCAGTTCAAAGCTCGGCCATCGGGACGGCGTTTGCGACCAATATGGTGGCGGGTGATCCTTATATCTCGATTGCGCTGCCGGGCCGTATGTATGCGCCCCTGTACCGTGGGATGGGGTATTCGACCCTGAACCTGAGCCGTGCGGTCGAAGAGGGCGGCACGTTGATGAGCCCGCTGATCCCGTGGAACGCAGGCGGTGCCTTTGTGATCTCGGCCTTGGGGCTGGGGGTTATGGATGGTAACCTGACCAACCTGCTTTATATCCCGCTGGCCTTTGCCTGCTGGACCGCACCGTTGATCGGCGTGTTCTATGCGGTAACCGGACTGTTCTCGCCCAAGGCGACGGACGAGGACCGGGCAGAGTGGGAAAAATCCGGCGAGGACATCATGGACCTTGGCGACCATGCACTGGCTTACGAGGAACCAGCGCAAAGCTGATTCCGCTTGATACCACACAGATGAAAGCCGCAGCGCATGATCGCGCGCTGCGGTTTTTTTCATGCGTTACGCTGTGGTTTTGAGCCGGTCCCGCAAGGTGTTCTTGACGATCTTGCCATTGGCATTGCGGGGCAGGGGATCGGGTTCGAATGTTGCGAAATCGGGGGCTTTGTAATCTGCCATCCGCGTGCGCGCGAAGGCTCTTACCGCCTTAAGATCCAGCGCCGTATCGGTGGTGTGGATGAAAACATGCATCTTTTCCCCAAGCACCGGATCAGGGCAGCCAATGGCGGCACATTCGATCACGGACGGGTGGGCGGTCAGCGCGTTTTCAACCTCGGCGCTGTAGATGTTATAGCCGCCACGAATAATCATATCCTTGCGGCGGTCATGCAGGCAGATAAAGCCGTCGGCATCGCGCGACCCCATGTCACCGCTCTTCCAATAGCCGTCATGAAACTCGCTGGCGGTGCGGTCGGGGTTGTCCCAATAGCCGGGCACGGTCATCGCGCCCTTGATCCAAAGCTCTCCGTGGGTGCCGTCGGGCACCTCATTGCCCTGCGGGTCAACGATACGGATGTCGGCGCAGGGCACGGCAATACCGATGCTGTCTGCGCGTTTGGTTCCGAAACCCATCGGCAGGATCGTCACGGCAGAGGTAAGCTCGGTTGCGCCATAGGCATTCATCAGGCACAGGTTCGGCAGCTTTTCTGACAGCTCCGTGATTGTGGACTGCGGCATCGGCGCGCCGCCATAGCCACCGATCCGCCAATGTTGCAGGTCGTAGTCATCGACGTTGCAGCGCAGCAGAAAGAGGTTGTACATCGCCGGCACCATCAGCGTCTGCGTGACTTTTTCATCTGCGGTTAGCGACAGGAATTCATGTGCGCCAAAGTGCTCCATCATCACGGTGCAGCCAGCAGTTTGCAGCATGGTAAAGACAGTGGCCACAAGGCCGGTCACGTGGCTCGCAGGCACACAGAGGAGGGAGCGTTCGCGGGCACCCAGTTCCATGCAAAGTTCAAAATGCATTGCCGAATGGACAATGTTCAGATGGGTCAGTGTCGCGCCCTTGGGCTGGCCTGTGGTGCCCGAGGTATAGAGGATCACCGCAATATCATCCTCGTGCAGCGGGACAGGGTCGCCCAGCGGTGCCTCGGCGGGGAGCGTGTCAAAAGCGTCAGATCCGGCTGAGGTGCCGCCAACACAAAAGCGGTGGGTCAGAGCGGGCAGATCGGCGGGCGCGGGCAGGCGGTCGGCGACATCCGTGCCATGCACGGCGATCTTGGCTCCGCATTGACGCAAGATGAACGCAAGCTCAGGCGTTCCTTCGCGGATGTTGATCGGCACGGCAATCGCACCAAGACGCAAACAGCCCATCATCGTCACGATGAATTCCCAGCGGTTCGACAGCAGCAGGGCAACTCGGTCGCCCTTGGCCACGCCACGCGCACGCAGCCCCGCTGCGATGCGGCCCACCTGCAGATCAAGGTCGGTGTAGATCAGTCTGGTATCGCCGCTGACCACGGCCTCTTGATCGGGGGCGCGGGCAAGTGCCGCGGCGAGCATGGCGTTCAGATCGGCT
This sequence comes from Sulfitobacter sp. M13, assembly GCF_053474885.1. Taxonomy (NCBI): domain Bacteria; kingdom Pseudomonadati; phylum Pseudomonadota; class Alphaproteobacteria; order Rhodobacterales; family Roseobacteraceae; genus Sulfitobacter; species Sulfitobacter sp. M13. Next base: position 1,146,898 of record NZ_CM130281.1, read on the forward strand.
GGGCGATCCTTAAAGCACTTGATCTCGCGTCCGTCGAAATGGGTTTCTGTTTGTATGCGATCCGTGATCGCCTGTGACCAATGTGGCATCTGCGCTCCTCCCGTAGCTTGGGTAAGTCATTGCGCAAACGATCAAGGGCTGCAACGGCCAAGAGCGGTGTTAGCGCCCTTATAGGGTAACCCTTTCCAACGTGCGGTTCGCCCTGCGAAACAAGGCGAACCGAGACGCTTATCCCAGCACAGTTTTCACCGCGTCGGCGGTTGCGGCGACGACGGTATCGACCTCTTCGCGGGTGATGCAGAAGGGGGGCGCAAAGCCGGTAATGTCGCCTTGGGGCATAGCACGCGCGATCACGCCGCGTTCGAGCATCGCGGCAGAGATCGCAGCGCCCACCTTGCGTGCAGGATCAAGCGGGGACGCGTTGGATTTATCGGCCACATATTCCACCGCGCACAGCAGCCCTTCGCCACGGATGTCACCGACATTCGGGTGGTCGCCGAGCGCCTCTTTCATCGAGGTGTTGAGATACCCCCCGACCTCGGCCGCGTTACTCACGAGGTTCAGGTCGTCGATCAGCTTGAGGTTGGCGACACCCGCCGCCGCACAAATGGGATGCGCCGAATAGGTCCAGCCGTGACCGATGGGGCCGTTTTCATCCGTGCCCTGTTCCAGCACCTTCCACATCCTGTCCGATACGATGGAGCCTGACAGCGGCGCATAGGCCGATGTCAGCCCTTTGGCGATGGTGATCAGATCGGGTTTCAACCCATAGTGATCGGACCCGAACATGGTGCCCAGGCGGCCAAAACCGGTCACGACCTCGTCGGCGATTAGCAGGATGTCGTGGCGGTTCAGCACCTCTTGGATCGCGTCCCAATAACCGGTGGGCGGGGGCACGATGCCACCGGTCCCGAGCACGGGTTCCCCGATAAAGGCCGCGATTGTGTCCGGCCCTTCGGCCTGGATCTGCGCCTCGAGCGCGTTGGCACATTGGGCGGTGAAGTCGGCTTCGGACTGGTTGCGGTCCTTGCGGCGGTAGTAATAGGGCGCATCCGTGTGGATTACGGGGTTCATGGGCAGATCGAATTTGTCGTGAAACAGCGACAGTCCGGTCAGCGATCCGGTCATCAACCCCGACCCGTGATAGCCACGCCAGCGCGAGATGATCTTTTTCTTCTGCGGACGGCCAAGGATGTTGTTGTAATACCAGACGAGCTTGATGTTGGTTTCATTCGCATCCGACCCCGACATGCCGAAATAGACTTTGGACATATGCGCCGGTGCGCGGTCCATAATCATCTTCGCGAGCGTGATCGAAGTTTCGGTCCCGTGGCCCATATAGGAATGGTAATAGGCCAGCTGATGTGCCTGTTCGGCGATGGCATCCGCGATCTCTGTCCGGCCATAGCCTGCGTTGACGCAATAGAGCCCGGCAAAGGCGTCCAGCATCCGGTTGCCGTCACGTTCTTCGATATGAACGCCCGATGCCCCTGTGATGACGCGCGTTGCGGATTCACCCCGCGCATGTTGTGCCAGATGCGTTGAGGGATGAAAAAAGTTCTCGCGGTCCCACGTGGCGAGTTGGTCATCGTTGCGAAGCATAGGTCAGGCTTTCTGTTTAGGAGAGTTTCAGGTGAGTTCGGTGGCAAGTACGGCAAGACAATCGCCAGGCTGTGTCAGACCGGGGTGATGGCGGGCGATCATGATGCCCCCCATCTGGGCGCGGATCTCGCGAGGGGGGACGCCGGTGTGCTGGCCGTCCCACAGACGTGCAATCAGGTCGCCTTCGGCTACGGTTTGCCCAAGGGTGACGTTGAAGTCGACGAGCCCACCGTGGTTGGTGACATGAAAGCAGCGGTCGTCGTCTTGAGACAGGACGCGTGATGGGGCGGTGACGGGCCGCCCCTCAAGGATACCGGCGTGGATCAACAGGTTACGCACCCCTTTACGAGCGATCTGTGCTGTTTCCGGCGTGGCGGTGCCACCGCCGCCCAGTTCGGTGGTGACGAAAGTCTTGCCCATAGCTTCTGCCGCATCGTCGTACATGCCTAGCGCGTCGATCTCGCGCATCTCGACACTGAACGGCGCGTTGAACGCATCGCGCGCGGCGCGGCAGCGGGCCTGCTGGTTCGCATCCTCCAGTGTGTGGCAGGCTGCAAAGGGGAGAAAATCAAGCGTTTTGCCGCCCGAATGGAAATCAAGCACTACATCCGCCATCGGGAGAAGAACGCGTTGAAAGTAATCCGCGATCTTCTGCGTGGGCGTGCCATCGGGACGACCGGGAAAGCTGCGGTTCATGTTCACCCCGTCGAGCGGAGACACGCGCGTGCCGGCCGCAAAGGCAGGCTGGTTCATGAACGGGATTATGATCACGGAGCCAGTGACGTCCTTGGCCTGCAATGTCTGAGCAAGCTCGACCAAGGCCAACGGGCCTTCGTATTCGTCCCCGTGATTGCCACCTGTCAGAAGGGCGCAGGGGCCGTCGCCGCTTTTCACTTGGGTCACCGGAATTTGGATCGCCCCCCAAGCACTGTCGTTACGGCTATAGGGAAGGCGCAAATAGCCGTGCTGCACGCCTGTGCCCTCAAAATCGATGGTGGCAGAGATAGGATTGTCCCGCATGGCGCTATTCCTTGATCACAAGCGCACGCGGGGTGGTGCACAGACAGTCGGCACCCGTTTCGGTGATGACGATAGGTTCCGTGATCTCGATGCCGCCGTCGTCCAGCCACAGCGCTGGCATAAAGTGAAAGGTCATCCCCGGTTCAAGCACTGTGGTGTCGCCCGCGCGGAAGGACATGGTGCGTTCGCCCCAATCGGGAGGATAGGACAGCCCGATGGCATAACCGCAACGGCTGTCTTTCTCGAACCCGCGTTTGCGCAGGGTGGTGTTGAAGGCGCGGGCAATATCTTCGCATCGGTTGCCGGGTTTGGCTTGTTCTAGCCCCGCGTCAATTGCTTCGAGAACGGCATTTTCCGCATCCAGATATTTTTGTGGCGGTTTGCCCAGAAACAAGGTGCGCGACTGCGGGCATTGGTAGCGCCGGTGCGCCCCTGCGATTTCAAAGAACGTGCCTTCGTTATTGCGCAGGGGGGCGTCGTCCCATGTGATATGCGGCGCGGTGGCATCCAGACCGGAGGGTGTCATTGGCACGCAAGCGGGGTAATCGCCCCAGTGCCCGTGGGCACCGCTGACAGAGGCGTGGTAGATATCCGCGATCAGATCGTTCTTGCGCATGCCGACTTCGGCCTTTTCGCGGATTACCTCGTGCATCCGTTCAACGATCCGCGCGGCGCGGCGCATGTATTCCAGTTCGGTGGGGGATTTGACGGCGCGTTGCCAATTCACCAGCGCGGTTGCGTTCTGGATGTTGACGCCCGGTAGCCGTGTTTGCAGCGTCAGAAACGCAGAGGCGGTGAAATAATAATTGTCTAGCTCGAACCCGATACGGGCGCTTTCTAGCCCGCGGGCGGCGATCAGGCGGGCCAGATCCTCCATCGGGTGTTTGTCGGGGTTCTGGACATAGGTGTCGTCGTAGCCGACGATATTGTCGTCCTCCAGATAGGTGGTGCGCTGGGCACCTGCACTGTCCATCGCGCGGCCCCACCAGACAGGCTGGCCCTCGTGGGTGAGCAGCACGCCCTGATGCACGTAAAACGACCACCCGTCATAGCCCGCCAACCACGCCATATTTGACGGGTCGGTAACAAACAGCGCGTCCAGCCCGCGTGTGGCCATTTCGGCGCGTGTTTTTGCCAGACGTGCTGCATATTCGGGCTGCGTAAAAGAATGGTCAATCATGTGGGAAATCCTGCCAGGGTATTGTGCGAGTTTAGCTTTTTCGGCCTCCGCATTTATGCGAATATCAACGTTACGCGGGTAAAAGCTGCAAACTTTTGGAAGATATGGGGAATTTAGGATGATTGACGCGATAGACCGGAAAATCCTGCATCACGTGCAGCGTGACAATCTGCTGACCAGCGCACGTCTTTCCGAACTGGTGGGGTTGTCGCAAACTTCGATCCAGCGGCGGCTGGCGCGGCTGCGGGCCACCAAAGCAATCGAGGCCGATATTGCCGTTGTATCGCCCGAAGCGGTGGGGCGCCCGCTGACCATGCTCATCGCGGTGGAGTTGGCGCGGGAACGCTCTGATATCATTGACAGGTTCAAACGTGCGGTGCGTGAGCGGGCAGAGGTGATGAGCGCCTATTACGTGACGGGAGAGACCGACTTTATGTTGATCGTCAGCGCCAAGGACATGCAGGATTACGAAGCCTTCACCCGCGATTTTTTCTATAACAACCCGGATATCAAAGGGTTCAAAACCACTGTCGTGATGGACAGGATCAAGGCGTCTTTCACGCTGCCGGTTTAAGGGCGAATGTCAGGTCGGGGCTCAGGCGGTTTTGGCACGCTCTTGCGCCCATTCGGGCAGGGGAAAGAGCGTGTCATAGATCAGGTTAAACGCATAGGCATACACAAGGTAAAAGCCAGCCAGCGCGATATCCATGACAAAGGCGTCCCATAGGCTGATCCCCAGATACCACGCGATAAAGGGCATCAGGACAACGAGCAAACCCGCCTCGAATGCAACCGCATGGACCGCCCGCACGGACCGTGATTTCAGGGTGGTTCCGGTCAGCCGCTTCAAGGCAAGATCAAAGATCACATTGTAGCCAAGGTTCCAAAGCGTCGCGAGCGTGGCGCTGACCACCCCGACAATGCCAAAGTCGCGCAAAGGCACGTCGAAGAGGAACGCACCAGCGGGGATCACAAGGATCAGCGCGATGATTTCAAAACTGATGGCGTGGCGAAGACGGTCTAATGCGGAGCGCATGGGTATACCTCGGTGAAGGGCCGGGTCGTCCCGGCAATTTTCCATTCAGGGGAGGCCGTCCTCTCGTTGCCATAGGTGGCAAAGCCGGGCGCGGTTTGCAAGAGGCATGGGGGGCGTTGCTGCGGAAAGCTGCTTGGCTTTGCGGGTAAAGCTGCGAAGCTGCATGCAAACGGGGGCGCGGGAATTGGTCTGTGCGCCAAGAACCATGCCAGAGCCAAAAGGAATGGGACGATGAACAAACCAGCATATAATCAGCCGCTTAGCGGGAATTCCATGCCACGCACGGGTGGGCCTGCGACCATGATGCGCTTGCCGATGGCAGAAACGGCGGCGGGGCTGGATGCATGTTTTCTGGGCATCCCAATGGATATTGGCACCTCGAACCGTCCCGGGGCGCGGTTGGGTCCCCGCCAGATACGCGACGAAAGCCGCATGATCCGCCCCTACAACATGGCGACCGGTGCGGCCCCGTTCGAACATCTTCAGGTGGCAGATATCGGTGACGTGCCGATCAACCTTTTTGATCTCAAGAAGTCCGTGGCCATTATCGCGGATCACTACCGCGAGGTCCTGTCCCATGGGGCGATCCCGCTGACACTGGGCGGGGATCACACGCTCAGCTGGCCAATCTTGCGGGCGGTCGCTGAAAAACACGGGCCTGTCGCGCTGATCCATGTGGATGCCCATTCGGATACCAACGATGAAATGTTCGGCGAGAAAGAGGCCCATGGCTGTCCGTTCCGACGCGCATGGGAGGAAGGCTGTCTGCAAAACGACAAGGTGTTCCAGATTGGTCTTCGGGGCACCGGCTATAGTAAGGATGATTTCGATTGGGGGCGGCAACAGGGCTGGACCTGCATTCAGGCCGAAGAATGCTGGCACAAATCGCTGACGCCATTGATGGCGGACATCCGCGCCAAGATCGGGGACGCGCCGGTCTATCTGACCTATGATATCGACAGCCTTGATCCCGCGTTCGCCCCCGGTACAGGCACGGTCGAGGTGGGAGGGTTAACCACGATGCAGGGGCTAGAAATCATCCGCGGGACGGCGGGGCTAAATCTGGTGGGCTGTGATCTGGTCGAAGTCTCTCCGCCCTATGATCCGGCGGGCAACACGGCAATGATCGCGGCCAGTTATCTGTATGAAATGCTATGTGCACTGCCGGGGGTTCCGCAGGGCAGATAGACGCCATCAGGCAGAAAGAGGCGTCGGAGGCTGGAGCAGACGACGTGATCCTCAAGCTGGGCGGCCATACCGTCAGCGTTCTACCAGACACCGGCGCAGCGGCAAAGCCGCGCCGGTTTGGTCGGGGTTTGCGCAGACAGTCTTACATATCCGGTAGACCCGGCAGGATTTTGTCCATCGTTGCGGGTAAATCGCGCACACGGACGCCGCAGGCATCGTAGATCGCGTTAATGATCGACGAACCTGCGCCACAGATGCCAAGCTCGCCGATGCCTTTGGCCTGCATAGGGTTGGCCCAAGGGTCGCGTTCCTGCACGAAGTTGACTGTGAGCTGCGGCACATCAAGGTTCACCGGCACGTGGTATTCAGCCAGATCATTGTTAACCAAATGGCCGTCGCGTTTGTCGAACATCAGATCTTCGGTCAGCGCCATCCCGATGCCAAAGGTCATGCCGCCCAGACATTGAGACCGCGCCGTCTTGGCGTTCAGGATGCGCCCTGCGGCAAAGCTGCCGTGCATCCTGCGCACACGTGTTTCGCCGGTAACGCTGTTCACGCCGACCTCTGCAAAGAATGCGCCAAAGGTCGCTTGGCGACGGTCGGTCTGGGTGTCGCCCTTATTGATGGTGCCTTCGACCGTGAGGGGGCCGTTCTTGGTGAACTCTGGCAAATCGGCGCGGCGGTTGTTGGCGGTGGCAACACCGTCTTGCAGCGTCAGATCGCGTTCTTCTACGCCCATGGTTTCGGCGATCTTTTTGCGCAGCGCCTCGCATGCAACAAAGACCGACCCGCCCGATGATGCGGCACCCCAGCTGCCCCCGGAACCGGCGGCTTTGGGCAGGCTGCTGTCGCCCAAGCGCACCGACACACGGTCCGCCGGCACGCCCAGCATCTCGCCGGCGATCTGGGTCAGGATCGCATAGGTGCCGGTGCCAATATCAGTCATATCGGTTTCGACCAGCAGGCTGCCGTCTTCGTTCAGCGTGACACGCGCGTGGCTTTCGCCCAGCATGTTGACCCGCGTGGCCGAAGACATGCCGTAGCCGATCAACCACTCTCCGTCTGTTTTGCCGGCCTCGCGGTCGGCCCAGCCAAAGGTCTTGGCCCCGTCGTCCAACGCCTCGGCCAATTTATGAGATGAGAATTCGCGCCCGTCCGAGGGGTCCACTTCAGGAATGTTGCGTTTGCGTAGTTCGACTGGATCGATACCGCTCACGTCAGCCAGCTCGTCCATCGCGATCTCGAGCGCGGTGATGCCGACCGCCTCGCCCGGTGCACGAACAGAGCCGGCACACATGCGGTTGATCCGTTTGATATGCATCCCGATTTCACGGTTTTCACCGCGATAAAGGAAAGGCGTCGCCTGCGATACCGGCTCTGCAAAGCTTTCATCCAACAATTGCGAGACGGTGGAATCATGCCCGATGCCGGTCATCCGTCCATCAGCGTCCGCGGCTAGTTTGATGTGCTGAACCGTCTCGGACCGGCGCATCGTGGCCTCAAGTACTTGTTGGCGGCTTAGTACAACGGCTACGGGGGCCCCAAGTTCACGTGCGGCATGGGCCGCGGCAACTGCCTCGTGGCTAATCCCGAGTTTCGAGCCAAAGCCACCACCGACGTAAGGCGCCAGAATATGCACATTTTCAGCGTCAACCCCAAGCGCGTCGGCCAGTTCATTCACATTGTATTTGAGCATCTGATACGACCCGCGCAGGGTCAGCTTGCCGCCATCCCACTGGGCAATCGCGGCATGGGGTTCCATCGCAGACGAGCTGTGCCCGCTGGTGCGATAGGTTTCATCCACGGTATAGGCGGCATCTGACAGCGCGGCATCCAGATCGCCTTGGGACGATTGCTTGTCCTTCGGCGTTTCGATTTCTGCCACATCAAGATCAGTCACGGCATCCTCGGGCGTAATCTGAAGCTCGATCATATGTGCAGCGTGGCGGGCCTGTTCAAAGGTATCGGCCACAACCAGCGCGACGGGTTGCCCGATATAGGAAATCTTGCCATCCGGCTGGACAGGGGCCTCGTTTGCGGTGCCTTGGGCAGGGTTGCGCAGGAAGGTCTTGCCGTGAAACACGTCGCGCACACCGTCAAACTTGCGCACGGCTTCGGCGTTCAATCCGGTGATCTGCCCACCTGCAACAGGCGCGCGGACAAGCACGCCCGTCATCATGCCCGCCGGTTGATCTTCGTGGGCATAAGTGGCGCGGCCAGAGACTTTGAGCGGACCGTCGGGACGGTCCATGCCGGTGTGGATCAACCCTTGAACCGTGGCATCCAGCCGATTGCGGTCGTCGGGTTCGTTCATCGTCAGTTCGGCGGTCGAGATGTTGCTACCGTCGGTCATTGCTGTACCCCCGTCAGTTCCTTTAGTGTGGCAATCAACGTGCGCCGTGCCAGTGGCACTTTGAATGCGTTGCCGTCTTTGGGTGCTGCGTCTGCCACCAGAATATCGGCGGCCTTGCCGAATAAGGTGACCGAAGGCTCTTGCCCGACGAGCGCCTCTTCGACCGCCGGATCGCGCCACGGCATAGATCCAATGCCACCACAGGCGATTGCGGCTTGGGTTATCTTGCCTTCCGATACCTCGATCTGCGCCGCGACTGATACCATAGCAAACGCGTAGGATGCGCGATCGCGTACTTTGCGATACGTCTGGTTCCCCTCGGCAGGGGCGGGCAAGGTGACGGCGGTGATCAGTTCACCCGATTGCAAAACTGTTTCAACTGCGGGATCGGTGGGGATCAGATAGAATTCGGACAGCGGCACCGTGCGAGAGGCGCCATCGGTGCCCTCGATCTCGACTTCGGCCCCCAGCATTTGCATCGCAACGGCCATATCACTGGGATGGCTGGCGATGCACTTGTCGGTGACGCCAAGGATCGCATGAAGCCGGTTTGCCCCCTCCATCGCGCCGCAGCCAGAACCCGGCTCGCGTTTGTTGCACGGTTGGTCGGTGTCATAGAAATAATAGCAGCGGGTCCGTTGTAAAAGGTTGCCGCCGGTGGTCGCCTTGTTGCGCAGTTGACCCGACGCACCGGCCAACAGGGCCGACGATAATGCGGCATAGTCTTCGCGAACCGTCATATCCGCCGCCAGGTCAGAGTTCGTGACCAAAGCGCCGATACGCAGCCCGCCGTCGCGCGTGGGAGTGATCTGTTTCAGGTCCAGCCGCGAGATGTCGACAAGTTTGTCAGGCGTCATCACCTCTAGCTTCATGAGGTCCAGCAAGTTGGTCCCGCCCGCGATGATTGTCGCGTCAGGGGTGCGGGTGACATCGCTGTTTGCACTGGCGCGGATATAGTCGAACTGCTTCATGACTGCTCCTCCGCGGTTTCGCGGATCGCATCGACGATATTGGGGTAGGCGGCGCAACGGCAAATATTACCTGACATCCGCTCTGATATTTCGGCATCGGTCAGCTCGGGCGATGCGGTAAGGCTGCCCGAAACATTGGAGGGCCAGCCGGCTTTGAACTCTTCGAGCATGGCGGTGGCTGAACAGATTTGACCCGGGGTGCAATAGCCGCATTGGAACCCGTCGTGTTTCACGAAATTCTGCTGCATGTCTGACAGGTTGTGTTCGTCGCCCAACCCCTCGATCGTGGTGATTTCGTCGCCGTCATGCATGCAGGCAAGGCTGAGACATGAGTTGATGCGACGTCCGTTCACCATGACGGTGCAGGCCCCGCACTGTCCGTGATCGCAGCCTTTTTTGGTGCCAGTGAGGTTCAGGTGATTGCGCAGCGCATCCAGCAGCGAGGTGCGGGTGTCTGCATCAAGACTATGGTCTTTGCCGTTAACGGTCAGTGTGGTTCGCATGAGAAGGGGGCCCTTTGTCCGATGACATCTAGGGAATAGAACCCCGGTCAGCGGGTCAGGGTTCCGCCCTGATGGCGGATCTGTGTAGGCGGCGGCGATATGTTCGCGTGGATTGCAGCTTTCTCAGGCTGTGCAGCGCTGCAAAAATCCGGTGATCCGTTCGGCGATCAGGCCGCGGTCATAATCTAATGTCGCAACATGGTAGGATCGCTCGAGCCAGCCAAGCTGGATATCGCTAGACGCCACCGAGGTCGCGATACGCGGTGCATTTTGCGGATCAACGACGTTATCGCGGCGCGATTGCAAGATCAAAATGGGCTGGCGGATCAGTGGCAGCAGCGCACCGGTGGCATTGGTAAGAAGGAAACGCTCTTTCAGGGTTTCACGCGGGATGCGGTCATAGCAGATTTCGGTGGTGCCCGGTTCGGCAATATCCGAACCGATGCCGCTGATGAACGCCGCACCCTGAGGCTCATAAAGCGGGGCGACCACTTCGGGGCGGTACAGCCCGGTAGAGCCATTGATGCTGACCACGCCATGTATCTTGTCGGGCATACGCGCGGCGAGGTTGAGAGACAGGGTTGCGCCCAAGGAAAGCCCCCCGACGATCACCCGCGCACAGCGCGCCGATAGCGTCTCAAGGGCCGCTTCAGCAGAGCCTATCCAATCGCTTTGGCCGGTCTGCGCCAAGGCTGCCGGGTCTTTGCCATGCCCTGCGAGCAATGGGCAAGACACCGTCGCACCGCTTGCCGCGTGCACAGCTAGGGCGACTTCGCGCACGCTTTGCGGCGTGCTGGTGAAGCCGTGAAAAAAGAGAAAGCCGGTATCGCTGCCCTCAAGAAGAAAAGGCTGCGCTTGGGGCAGGTCGAATGGGGCAATCGGCATCTGTTTCATGCTGCCATAAAATCGCGTTATTGGGCGGTTACGCAAATAGACTTGCGATATCGCGCGATAACCGAAAGCGATCAACCCAGCGGGGGGAAGTGACCGCGAAACTGACGCAGCAGGCCGGTATCTGCCTTGATGCTCCATGCCATTGCGATCGTCGCTTCTGCATCCAGCCCCTCGACCGGTGCCAGTTCCAGCGCGGCGGGCAGGCTGTCTGCCATGCTCGTGGGGAACAGCGTCACGCCGCGCCGCTCGGCCACGCGCTGCAAGATCACCTGTACGTCCCATGCCTCGTCCACCACCACGGGGCTAAGTCGCGCCCGATCACACGCGCTGTCGAGAAGGGCGCGCCAAGACCGCCAGTTCTCGCGCAGCCCCATGACAAAGGGCACGCCTGTCAGGTCTTCGATCCGTGCGGGGGCTTCTCCGGCGGGGGCGACCACAGCAATGCGCGAGCGCCAAACCGGCATCTGGTCGATCCCCGGCGCGCCGACGGTGGGATGAGACAGCAGGAAACCAAGGTCGATCACGCCAGATTTCAAGTTTTTCAGCATGTTATCGGTAGACATGACATGCATCTCGACTTGAACACCCGGCACGCTGCGGTGGAAAGCATCCAGCGCTTCAGAGATTTGCCGCGAGGTGGCAAGCGCCGAATACCCGACGATGATATGCCCCCGTGCGCCGGCCGCATTCTGGCGCGAGGCGCGGATGGTCCGTTCGAACTGGGCCACCGTCTGGCGCGCATCCTCAAGAAAGACGGCCCCCTCGGGCGTGGGCAGAACGCGCGGGCCGCTGCGGTCAAAGATACGGAACCCCAAATCGATTTCAGTGTCTTTCACGGCTTTCGAAATGGCGGGCTGCGCGATATTGAGCGTCTCGGCGGCTGCGCGAAACCCGCTGGCGTCAGCCACGGCCAAAGCGTACCGCAGATGCCGCAGGTCGAGCCGGGTGGGTTTCTTGGTGTCGGTCATGCGCATGTTCCCGGGTGATCGCGTTTCGTTATCACTCGATCAATCATCGCGCTATTTGTCAACCGACCCCTGAGCGGAGAGGTTGAGGCGGAATGACGGGCCTGGTCCCCGTTTTGGTATGGGGAGGAGGCCCGATGCTGACACTATTCAACAAATTATGCGCATCGCTGATGTTTATCGGCGGATTTGGGGTCATCGCGATGATGCTAAATATCGTGGCCGATGTCGTCGCGAAACTGGTGTGGAATGCGCCGATCCAAGGCACCGTCGAGATGTCTTCCTATTATTATATGATCACGTTGGTGATGCTGCCGATGGCTTTTGTTGAAATGCAGGACCAGCAGATCTCGGTCGATCTTTTATTCAATCACTTTCCCAGCTGGCTTCAGAAGCTGGCCCTGTTCCTAAGCTGCCTTGCCGCGGCGGCGATCCTTGCCGTGATGACATGGCGTACGGGGCTTGATGCCGTGCGGGCGTTGCGCGTCGGAGAGGTGGTCATGGGCGGGCGCGAGGTCATCGTCTGGCCGTCACGCATGGTGTTGCCGCTTGGCTTGGCCTTGCCAGTCTCGCGGCTTTTCTTCGCGCCATCCTTGTGCTGCGCGGGCAGCCCGTCACGCAATCTCAACTTGATGGGAACATGTAATGAGCAACCTTTTGATCGGATGGATCGGCGTCGGTGCCCTGTTCGGCCTGCTGGCCTTTCGGATGTCCATCGGCACGGCGCTTATGGCGGTGTCCTTTGTCGGCATCACCGTCATGTTCAACCTGCAAGCAGCACTTGGGATCGTGAGTGCGATGCCGTTCAACCTGATCGGCGACTGGTCGCTGACAGCGATCCCGATGTTTCTGTTTATGGGCTTTATCGCGGCCAATACCGGCCTGACGGCGGGCGCGTTTGATCTGCTGCGCGTTTTGTTGGCGCGGGTGCCGGGCGGTTTGGCATCGGCGAGCGTCGGTGCCTGTGGCCTGTTCGCCGCGGCCTCTGGGTCGTCCATCGCGACGACTGCTGCCATGTCGAAAATCGCCGTGCCCGAGATGCTGCGGGCAAACTACCACCCGTCGCTGGCCACCGGCGTCGTCGCAGCGTCTGGCACGCTTGGTTCGCTCATCCCGCCATCGATCCTGATGGTGCTTTACGGCATCTTCACCGAGCAATCGATCGGCCAGCTGTTTATCGCTGGTGTTATTCCCGGCGTGCTATCAGCGTTTGTTTATATGGCGATGATTACCGTGCGTGCCACGGTGACGCCTGCGCTTGCGCCACCCGTAGTAGAGCGGATTGACCGCAAGAAACTGCTGCGCCTGTTGTGGTCGGTCTGGCCCTTTCCTGTGTTGGTTCTGGGCGTTTTGGGCGGTATTTTTGGCGGGTTTTTCACGCCGACCGAGGCGGGGGCCGTCGGGGCGTTTCTGGCTGCAACCGTCGCGCTGTTGCGTCGTTCACTGACGCGCAAAGCACTGGCCGAGGCGATCCGTCAGACGACGTTGGCGACGTCTTCGATCTTCTTTCTGTCCATCGGGGCGGTGATGTTCACCCGTTTCATGGGGCTGTCAGGTGTGCCACGGGCGCTGACCGACATGATGCTGGCCGTTTCGGATAATCAGATCGTTATTATTCTGATGATCGCTGCGCTGTTCATCATTCTGGGCATGGTGATCGATTCCATCGGTCTGATCCTGCTGACGCTGCCGATCCTTCTGCCGGTGCTAGAGGCCGCTGACATCAACCTGATCTGGTTCGGCATCATCTGCATCAAACTGCTTGAGATCGGCCTTGTGACGCCGCCCGTCGGGTTGAACCTTTACGTCCTACACAGCGCGCTATCGGGCGAGGTCAAGCTCAGCGACATCATCTCGGGCACCACATGGTTCATCGCTATGGATATTTTAACCCTGTTCATCTTGATCGCCTTTCCCGCGATCAGCCTATTCCTGCCCTCGCTCATGGCGCAGTGAAAACTTTTCAACCGGAGGAGACGATAACATGAAACTGAAGACATCCCTTTTGGCCCTCGCGGCCTGTGGCCTTGGCACTGCTGCCATCGCGCAAAACGCCAACCACTTCTTTGCCGAACGCCATTCGATGGTGCGCGGCCCCTATGTCGAGTTCGCCAAGCGCGTGGCCGAGGAAACCAACGGGGACGTGAACTTTACCGTTTTCGCCGGTGGGTCGCTGCTGCCGCCGGCCGCATCCTTGCAAGGCGTGCGTGATGGCGTGGCACAAGTGACCTACCACGCGGGCACCTACACCCCGTCCGAACTGCCCGTTGCCAACCTGATCGGCAACTTTGCTTTCTATAACACTGATCCGATGGTTATGGCCTTTGCCTCGACCGAATTCGGCCTCACCAACGAGGCCGCACTGGCCGAGTGGAAAGAGAATGGCGTCGTTTTCGGCGGCGGGTATTCGACTTCGCAATACTACATGATGTGCAACACGCCTGTCGCTACCTACGAGGATATTCAGGGCAAGCGTCTGCGCATGGCGGGCGGTGCCTGGTCACGCTTTGCCGAACATGTGGGCGCGGTACCCGTGTCGATCCCGTCAAGCGAGATGTACACTGGTCTCGACACAGGATCGCTTGATTGTGCGGTTGCGGCTGCGGATGCGTTGGATTCCTTCTCGCTTTCGGATGTGGTCACGCACATGAACACGTTGGCCGTCGGCAACTATTATGCCGGTTTCGAATGGGGCTATAACCCTGCGTTCTGGCAAGGCCTGTCGGAAGAGTCGCGCGGCGTATTGTTTGACCAAATGGCATACTACCTTGCGCAGCACCGGGTCGAGTTCGACAAAGATGTTGAAAAAGCGGTTTCCGCGGCCAAAGAAGGCGGCATGGAGGTGTTTGAACCTGATCAGGCTTTGACGGATGCGCTGGCGGAATTTGTGATCGCCGACGAGGCCGTCGTGATCGAGAACGCCAAGGGCCGCGGCATCGAGAACCCCGAAGCGCTGCTGGAAGACTATAAGCGCATCGTTGATCGCTGGGCCGATCTGCTGGCGGATGTGGACCACGGCGAAACGGACGCATTGGCAGCATTGGCCAAAGCAGAGATCTACGACAAGCTGGACCGTGCAAACTACGGTATGCAGTAACTGCCAATGACCACGTGGTTCGGCCAGGGGGCGGTATTGCCGACCAACAACTGGACGCGTTGGAACCTGCAGGCCGCGGCTATCGTGCCGCGGCCTGACTTTTATGCGGGACCCTGCCGTTGGTGCAAAGAACTGCGCCGAACGCCCCTATTTTTAACGCGCAATGCGCCTTCGGGCCGCGTCAGACCGGCAGGTCGCGCCGATCGGCGATCGCTTCCATGGCGATGCAGGATGTAACGGTCTCTAGCGCGGCCCCTGCGATCAGTCGCTGATAGATGCGATCAAAATCGTTCATGTTCTGCGCAACAATTTTCAGCATGTAATCGTAATCTCCGGCGATCCGAAACACGTCGATGATGTTCTCGATCCCAAGGACCGTCTTGCGAAATGTCTCGAGCCATTCCGGAGAGTGATCCCGCGTGCGCAGCATGACAAAAACCGTCAAACCCAGCCCGATCCGCTCATGATCCAGCCGCAGCGTCTGGCCGGTGATGACCCCCGTTTCCCGTAAGCGCACGATGCGACGCCAGCACGCATTCTGCGACAGCCCCACCCGATCAGCGACATCACGTTGCGACAGCGACGCATCTTTTTGGAGCACGCGCAAAATCGCGGCATCGATCCGGTCGAGCTTCGGGGCTGGCTGTTGGGTCATTTGAACGAAAAACCTCGGAAAGTTGGTGGTAATAGGGTAAGTTTATTGCAGCTTCTCATGTCATTGTCACCTTAACTTACGGCAAAATAGAAGGATTGATTTATGACCGATACGCCCGAGCTCTTTGACAGCTTTCGCCAAGGGATGAGTGCTGGCGACATCATACCCGGTCTGCGCTCTGGCTTGATAGGCGAGGGCATGATGGTCCCGGGGCCACGCGGCCCAAACCCTTTGATCTATGCTGATTATGTCGCCTCCGGGCGGGCGCTAAAGCAGCTTGAAGACCGGATCGCCAAGGATGTGCTTCCCTATTATTCCAACGCGCATACCGAAGCGTCTTTCTGCGGCCAACATATGAACCGTTTGCGGGCGCAAGCCCGACGCGTTGTGGCGCAGGCGTGTGGCGCCGACGCGGATCATGCGGTTATCTTTGCAGGGGCAGGTGCCACAGCTGGGCTGACAAAGCTGGCCGCTTTGCTTGGAGTCGATACGATGCTGGCCGAGGGGCAGAACCCGCTGGTGCTGATTGGACCCTACGAACATCACTCCAACATCTTGCCATGGCGGGAGTCCGGCGCAGAGGTCATAGAGATCGCCGAAGCCGCTGCTGGCGGGCCCGATATGGATGATCTGGCAGCACAGCTTGCGGCCCATGCCGACCGGCCCGTGATCGGAAGTTTTTCGGCCGCATCGAACGTCACGGGCATTGTCAGCGATGTCGCTGCGATCACCCGTTTGCTCAAGCGGAACGGTGCGATCAGCGTCTGGGATTATGCGGGGGCAGGGCCGTATCTTTCGATCGATAGGGGGATGGGGTATGGATGCGGTCGTCGTGTCGCCGCATAAATTCATCGGGGGGCCGGGGGCTTCTGGCGTGCTGATCTTGCGCCGCGACGCAGTCAAGCGCGCGCGCCCGACCAGCCCGGGCGGCGGCACGGTGCGCTTTGTATCCCCCTGGGGGCAGGATTATGCTGCCGATGTGGTCGCACGAGAAGAAGCAGGCACGCCCAATGTCATCGGCGATATCCGCGCGGCACTGTGTTTTATCGTGAAAGAGGCAATCGGCGAGGCGCGTATGGCCGCGACCCTGAACGCGCATCGGCGCAAAGCTTTGGCGGCGTGGCGAAACGTGCCGGGGCTGACTATTCTGGGTACGGTCGACGCCACGGCCTTGCCTATTTTTTCCTTCATGGTCCGCGACCGATACGGGAGGGTCGTGCACCCGCAACTGGTCTGTCGCATCCTTTCTGATCACTTTGGCATTCAAGCCCGCGGCGGATGTGCCTGCGCCGGCCCCTATGCGCACCGCTTGCTGGGGATCGACCGGGCGCAGTCGGATCGGCTGCGCGCGGAAATTGGATCTGGCAATGAGGTCGCAAAGCCCGGCTGGACCCGGCTTGCATTCTCGGTCCTGATGGACGACGCCAAAGTGGATTTTATCACCGACGCCGTGTCCCGTATTGCGCGCAATCCAGAGGACTTTACCGACGCCTACGCGGTAGAGGCGTCAACAGCGCGCTTCAGTCCAAATCTGCAACTAGCTGTGTAAGACAGGGTCAGCTTACGCTGCCTGTGTTATCACGTAGTTTGAGAAGTGACGACCTGCCAGTAAGCGGCAGTTCGGCGGTATCAAGGTCTGAAGGCGAAGCCCGCGCGGTTTCGCCCCCTACCGCGTGACATGAGATTGAAAATGCAGTGGGGAGTTTTGAACTTCGGATCATGTACCCACTTAGCGCGATAGTACGGAAAACTTCCCGCTCTGATAGTCGCGGCCAAAAGTTGCCCGAAGCTCGGACGCACCGAAGGGTAATAAACAATTGATTGCACACGACTTATCGCTAATAGTCGCTGAATAAAGAGTTAACGAGGTGCATGTTGAGAACCTATCCCATTCCCTTCAATGAAGAAGCACGCCTTAGATCAGTCTTTGCTGTTCCCGGCCTGACCGAAGCAAATAGTGGCGTTTTCGACGCCATTTGCGATGCGACCCGAAAGATACTGGATTGTCCAATCGCACACATCAGTGTCATTGAAGGTGACACCCAGTGGTACAAGTCCGTCGTTGGCATCGAGCTTGATCGGATGTCGAAGAACAACAGCTTTTGCACCCATACGATAATGTCGGGCAAACCGATGGTCGTGCCGGATCTGAGCAAAGACCCTCGGTTCGAGACCCATCCTATGGTAGCCGAAGGCGGGCCCGGGGCACGGTTTTATGCGGGGGTTCCGTTGGTGTTGTCGTCGGGCCATCGTTTCGGGAGCCTGTGCGTCCTTGATCTGGTTCCTCATGAAGCGCCATCGGATCACCAGATGTCGATCCTGACAGATCTGGGGAAAGCCGTCGTCGCCGCGTTGGAAGGCGTGCCGCCAACCCCGGTGGATCTTACGAAAGACGAAGGTGCGAAATCGACTTTTGTCACGCTTATCGGCCATGAATTACGTACGCCGCTGACCATTCTCTTTGGGAGCTTGCGGTTGCTTGAGGCGATGGCCGATCGTGGCATCAACGCAGGACTGATTAGCTCGGCGCGAAAATCGACAGAGCATCTTATGGGGCTGGTTGAGGCGATTATCACCTATAGTGACGCGTCGACCGGAGAGCTTTCCCTGAACGAACAAGACTGCGAATTGGGCGATATTCTGAACGGTGTTGCCCAATTGGTATTGCCGGGTGCGGATGGCGAGTTGAAGTCGATTGCGCTAGATGAGAAGGCGCACACTGCATCCATTTACATCGACCCCCATCAGATCAAGCTTGCTTTGCATGCGCTTGCCCTTAATGCGATCAACCACGGCGGATCAGAAATCACTATTGGAAGCAGGTTGGATGGCTCCAGAAATCTTGAACTTTCAATCACTGATAATGGCACATTGGACGACAATGTCGATCTAGCGGCGCTGTATGAACCTTTTGTCGTCGGGGGACATCTCAGAACGAGGGATACCCGCGGGGGATTGGGCCTTGGCTTACCGTTAACCCGAAAACTGGTTGAACTTCATGGCGGTGAATTCGAGGTGCAAGCCACTGATAAGGGTACAACTGCGATAGTACGCTTGCCAGCTTGGCGCGTCAGTCGGTTGAGGGTCGTCTAAATCGAAGTCGCGACAGACCTTGGCCCTGTCAAAAGAGCCTACGTCTGGTCGCGTTTTCTATAGACTGTAGGCCCCTAGCCGATGGGCCTTAAAACACCGCAAAAAGACGGCGGGTGCGACCCCACCGGCATCAATCCGAAGCAACGTTTGACCCCGGCTTAGACGGTATGATCTTCGGAGGCCGCGATCGTTTTCATATCGCTGATAATCTGGGTTGTTACATAGGGCTTGGAATAGAATTTCGAACCTTCAGGCATTGCCTCATCTGTAACGCCCACGACGCCCGACGCGATAAGAATTTCTACCGACGGCCAGCCTTCGCGGACGCAAGCCGCGAGCTTGAGCCCATTGATAGAGCCTGGCATGTCGATATCTGTGAACAGGATTCCGATATCGTCATTGTCGCGGATCAGCACCATCGCTTCATCGGCCGAACAGGCTTCGTAAGTCTTGAAACCTGCATCGCCTATCATGTCGACGGCATCCATGCGCAGCAAGGGTTCGTCTTCGACGACAAGAACGGCAAGCCGTGAAGTGTTTTCGGAATACATAGCGCAGTGGAACCTTTCTTTCTGCAGAGACGGGAATATCAGAACAGCAATCCGGAGCCGGGCGCACTGAGCTTAAAATGTAAACCTTCCGGGTCGTAGGAAAGTTCCACCTTTCCCTGAAAATATCCTCCGAGTGCCTGCTCGATCATCCGGCTGCCAAAACCGCGCTTGGTTGGGGGCGAAACCGGGGGGCCGTCTGTCTCGACCCAAGTAAACGTGAAGACATCATCTTTTTCCTCCCAGCAGATGCGGACCTTGCCGCCCTGAGCCGAAAGAGAGCCGTATTTGCTGGCGTTGGTGCTTAGCTCATGGATCGCCATGGTCATCGCAAGCGCCTGCTTTGAACCCACTTCGATATCCGGCCCATCGATATCAAAGCGACCTTCGCCGGTGCGGTGCGCTGCCAGTGCGGCGTCGACCACTTCGGGCAGTCGGGTTTCGGCCCAAGACGCCGCGATCAATCGGTCATGGGCTTGGGCCATCATCGCGATACGCGATTGCAACGATGTCTGGGCGTCACGCAGGTTGTCCGCCAGCCGCAGGGTCTGCGAAACCATCACATTGACCATGGCCAGCGTGTTTTTGACACGGTGGTTCATCTCGCCCAGCATCAAGTGGCGCTGTTCTTCGGCCACTTTGATTTCGTGAATATCGGTACAACTGCCGTACCACCGCAGAATGGTACCGCCCTTGTCCCGCACCGGTTGGGCCCGCCCGAGCACCCAGCGATAGTCGCCCGAACGGTGACGTAGGCGGTATTCGATCTCGTAGTTTTCGCCGGTGCTGAGGCTGTGGCGCCACCGCTCCCATGCGCGCTCCTGATCATCGGGGTGGAAGATCCCGTTCCAGCCTTCGCCGTCGGTAGAGCCAGCGGGAACGCCCGTGAATTCGTACCAGCGGTCGTTAAAATAGTCGTGAAACCCGTCGGGCAGGGTGGACCAGATCATTTGATCCACCGAATTGGCAATGGCTTGAAATTTCGCTTCGCTCTCGAACAGCTGGCGTTCGCGCAATTGCAACTCTTCGAGCTGGCGACGCGCTTGATGCTGCCGACCGCGGGCCGTCAGTGATGACCGCACGGCGCGGACCAACTCTTCGGCATGAAGCGGGCGCGACAACAACACGGCATTGCTTAACCGGTCCATGCGCTGCACAGCCCGTTCGCTGCGGCTGCGCGTGGCACCATTGGCGAGCACGATAAACGGCACGTCCGACCAAGACGGCTGCGCATCCAGCGCGAGGGCCAGCGCGTCGGCATCGGCGCCGCTCAGGGCTTCTTCGGTAATCAGCACCGCACCGACATGCTGTGAAATAAGCTCGGACAACTGCGACAGCGTTAGGATGGGGATCGACGCGATCCCGTCTTTCGCCAGCAGTTGCCGCGCGACAGCCTCATCCCGCCCCCGCGGTGCCATGACCGCAACGGACGAAAAGATATCTAACGGCGGCGCTTCCTGAGTTTCCCCGAGTGGCGGCAGGCTTGTCACTTTGACCCATCCTTGTCGTCGCCCTTAAGCGCCAAAAGGTGATCCTTTGACGCATTATAGACAGGGGAACCGGACAGAATAGATGAAAAGCCGCGGATCGGCTCGCCGATGCTAATGCCATTTTGATCGATCTTGAACTCACGAATACTGCGTTCGTGGTCCGACGTCCGCGTCTTGATGACAGATATGGATTTTCGGATTTCGCCCTCTGCCTCGAAGAACCGCAGCATCAACACGGTGTCCGCTAGATAGCTGATGTCGATATCCGAGCGCAGATCGCCGGTGACCCCATGTTGGCCGAGCACCATGATCGAAACCACCCCCTGCTGGGCGAGGTAGCTCAGCAGCTCGTGCATTTGGAGAACCAGAAAGTTATCGCTGGGCATCGCGTGCAGATAGGCGTTCAGACTGTCGATCACCACAACACTAGCATCGTCATCCTCGACCGCGCTACGAACTGCATGGGCGAACTCACCAGGCGACAACTCTGCCGGATCAACCTGCCGAATCTGAAGCATCCCGTTGTCGATGAAAGGTTGCAGGTCCATGCCAAGCGCCTTGGACCGGATCATGAGCGTCGAAAGGCGTTCGTCAAACAGAAAATAGGCAGCGTTCTGTCCACGCTTCAGCGCCGCGATCATGCAGCGCACCGCGGTTGTTGTTTTGCCCACGCCCGCAGGGCCTGCCATCAGCGCATTGGTGCCCGGAAAAAGACCATCGCCCAAAAGCGCGTCCAGCTCTTTTAGACCCGTGGTAACAGGGTCCGTCGAATGCGTGCGGTGGTGTTGTGCTGCGATCAGACGGGGATAGACGCAAATGCCGCCCCGCTCGATCGTGAAGTCATGATAGCCGCCGTGGTACTTTAGCCCGCGCATCTTGATCACCCGCAGGCGGCGCCGTTCAGAGCCAAAGTCATTCGCCAAATGTTCCAGCGAAATGACGCCGTGGGCGATCGAATGCAATTGCAGGTCGCCCGGTTCGGCGGTGCGGTCATCCAACATCAATACCGTGCATTTGCGACGCGCAAAGAAATGCTTGAGCGCGAGGATTTGCCGGCGATACCGCAGCGGGTTCTGGGCCAGCAAACGCAGTTCCGACAGGCTATCAAGCACGACCCGGTCCGGATTGGTTTTCTCTACCAGATCAATGATCCCGCGCACAGTTTCACCAAGCTCGACTTCGCTTGGGTGCAGCAAGGACTGTTCGTGGTCGGGGCTGAATTCATCTTCTGCCACCATTTCGAACAGGGCGATGTCATCCAGTGTCCAGCCGTGCGACTGTGCCACAGCAGTCAGCTCATTCACGGTTTCAGACAGGGTGATATAGAGCCCCTGACGGCCCGCCGCGCGCCCCTCCATCAGGAATTTTAACGCAAGCGTTGTCTTGCCCGCTCCGGGCGTGCCTTCGACCAGATAAAGCCGTTCGGGTGTAATGCCACCGCGCAGCACATCGTCGAGACCCGAAGTCCCGGTTGATAATCTTTGCGTTACGTCGGGCGTCGTTGTTTCAGTCATGCTGCATTTTCTTCAGTTTGTTCATTTTGGTTAACTAGGTCACTCGGTCAAAGAGTAAACTGGGCAGTTAGAATACGTTATCATCAGAGATAAATCTCTTCATGGAAAATATATGTGCAATGCGTTGGCTTTTTTAAACCTCTGGCGCCAAAGCAAGGTCAGGCCCTTAATCGATGCGCGATGGCCTTTGCCCCCCAGATGATCGCGCCGGCGATAACGCCCCAAAACGCGCCGCTTATGCCATAAAGCGTCATACCGCTTGCCGCGATCAAGAACGTCAGCGCCGGTGCCTCTAGTTGGGTGGGGGTGGTGAAGGCAGCAGAGAGCGAACCAACCAGCGCGGGGATAAGTGCAAGTCCGGCCACCGCAGTAATCAAAGCAAGCGGTGCAAGGCTTGCCAGTGCGGTGATCAGCGCGGCAGCAAACGCAAGCAGGATGTAGACAATCCCCGATGTGATTGCCGCCCAATAGCGGGTTGCCGGATCGCGGCCCGCGTCTTCGCCAGCCATCATCGCTGCGGTGATCGCGGACATGTTGACAGGGATCGACCCGAACGGCGCGAACGCAAGGCTGACAAGGCCGGTTTTGCGGATCAGGGGTTGGCGGTCGACTGAATAGCCGTTCAGTTCCAGCACCGCAAAGCCCGGGATATTCTGCCCCGCCATCGTCACCAGATAAAGCGGCAGAGCGACGGAAAAGAAGGACTGAACCGTAAAAATCGGGGCTGTAAGAGCAAAGGTAGGAAGCCACGCCCCGCCGGTTTGCACGGGGCTGCTCGGCGTATCGACGGCGTAAAAGAGAACCACAATAAACGCAATCACAGCAAAAGGCATTGCTGCCAACCTGTTCCACGTCAGGCCCGCAAGCCACGCGAGGAGCACCGGCAAAACCAGCAAGGGAATGCTGCCAAGCGCAAGCGCAGGGGCGAGACAGAGCTTGAGCAGAACGCCCGCGAGCAGGGCGTTTGCAATAGGTTTCGGTATTGCGGCCACGATCCGGCCAAGCGCGGGGATCAACCCCGTCAGAACGATCAATCCTGCACAAAAGATCAAAGCGCCCACGGCTTCAGCAAACCCGCCGGGCAAGATGGCCGTTGTCGCAAGAAAGGCCGCCCCCGGCGTAGACCATGCCACTGCGGCGGGGATGCGCGTTACGGCAGGAAGCCAGATGCTGCAAATCCCCATGCCGAGGGTTGCGAAAAACAGGCCTGTCGTCGCCTGCGCGCCCGTTGCTCCCATCGCGGTCAGCCCCGCCAGTACGATCGCGAATGACGCTGAATATCCGACGAATGCGGCAAGGAGGCCCATGGAAACTGCGGGCACTGAAAGATCGCGGAACATTAGAATAAAACGCCTCGGCTGCGGATTTCCATCACCCTTATCGAACCGGCCTGAAACTTCCAGAGCCGCTTTTCAAGAAATCCAGCTAGAATACAGCCGTGTCCTACGGAGGGGGCCTTTTAGTGAGGTTATGGCGATCCTAGGCAAAGAGCTTTATCAGGGGCATGTCGGGCTCTACGGCGGCCCTAAGCGCCTAGGGCAATTCCTCACGTCGTGAACGGGGCCATAGACATGCGGCGACGGTTAATCCTGCCAAACCCGTCTTAACGAGACCACGTGATGTGTCTGTCAGTAGACAATTCGAAAAACCTGCGATCCGCAGCATCCAAAAGCAAGTCAGAATGCGCCAAATACTACGCAGCGAAGGGGGCGTGGCGTATCGCTCAGGGAACCAAGTCGGGTATCACATCATAACAGTAGTCTGAAATAGCACCGCTTGTCGTCAGCCATACCTGGTCTTGTTTCGAAACGATATGAGACAACGCACGGCGCAGATGTCGAAGCCTGTAGGGCTGTCCGACCAGATAGGGATGCAACGCGATGCCCATAACAAGCGGTTGCCGCGAAGACTGTTCGAGCATCTCATCAAAGTTATCGATGATCATATTCGCAAAATCGGCCGCGCCCTCTTTGCGGGCGACGATAGAGGGAATGTCATTAACCTCCTGCGGATAAGGGATCGACAAGAGGCGGCCGTTGCGTGTTTTCATCCAGACAGGTTGATCGTCCATGCACCAGTTGAGCGTGTATCTATACCCAGACTGTGAGAGTAGATCGGGTGTATCCAAACTTTCCGCGATCCAGGGGGAAAGCCAGCCCTTTGGCTGTATACCTTCGGCATTTTTCAGGACTTTCGTAGCTGCGGAAATAAGCGCGGCCTCTGCCTCCATCGTCAGGTCGCTTTGACGTTCGGAATTCGTTCGCCCGTGCCCGACGATTTCGTCGCCGCGCGCGCTGAAAGACGCCATTAGGTCTGGTGCGTATTCATACATTTCGCTGTTGGTCAGCACACTGGCAGGCAGGCCCAATGCGTCAAACAACTCTAACAGCCGCCATGCGCCAACGCGGTTGCCATAGTCGCGCCAAGCGTAGTTTAGAACATCTGGTTGGGGACCTCCGGGTGCCAGTTCGGCACCAAGTCCAGTCCCAAAGCTAAAATGTTCAAGATTGAGCCCGATATAGACCGCAAGCCGTTTCCCCTCGGGCCAGTTGTAGTCGGCGCGCTTAGAGATTGGGGAGTAGTCGTATCTACCATGATGAGGGAGCATAATTCAGAGTTCCGCTTCTGCTAAACCAGCCTTGTGCAATATAATTTCGGCGCTGTCGTTCCACACGTCGGTGCTGACAATCTTGCCGTCGCGGACGACGAACTTGTCCAGATATCGGTTCGTTTCGAATGTGGTCCCATCCTTCCACGCCCCGTAAAGATAGCCGGTGTTGTAGACGTGGACGTCTCCGGTCGCCTCGTCGAGCGCGGCGTCGGTACGTAGGAACTTCTTCTTGACCCAATCATAGCGTTTTGCATTGAAGGCAGCGCTTTCTGCGGGGCCCGCGAAGGTGCGCCCCCCGGTAAACACCAGTTTGAAATCGTCACTGACATACGCCGCGGCTCCTTCAGGATCGGGCACCATCGACCGTTCAAGATAACTTTCCACAATCGCTTTTGCTGCAGCTACAGGGTCGATGTTCTGGTTCATTTCGTTAACTTTCTTCTCAAGTCGGGTAGGGGAGCGCGCAGGTCGCGCGGCAAAAACTTTGCACGACAGCGGATGCAGCAGCGTTCAGCGTACGCGTGTCTGCGTTCGCTTCATCCAGTCGCGTGGCGGCATCTGCGGCGCGTTTGGCTAGGGCTGCCTCGTCGAGGGTCAGTACACGGTCATTGGCGAATACATATTCACCCGCAATCATCACTTCCCGCAGGGCAGCACCGTTTTCGGCAAACACAATCTGGTCGAGCGGGGTACGCAGCGGCGTATAGTGGCAATAGCCAGCGTCCAGGAACAGCATGTCCGCGGCCCATCCTTCCGCGATCATGCCGACATTCTTGAGCCCCATAATCCGCGCGCTGCCTGTCGTCGCCATGGCAAAAGCATCACGGGTGGATATCCATTCTTTGCTGTCGCTTGCCTGTGCCCGACTTAGCGTCGCCGCGAGGCGCATGGCTTCGAACATGGATTGGCCATCACATGTATTCGAAGCATCCGTTCCGACCCCGAGGGTTACACCGCTGTCCATAAGCATTCGTACAGGTGCGATGCCAGACCCGAGCCGAAGGTTGCTAAGGGGGTTATGGCAAATACACGCGTCATGGGCAGCAAGAATGTCGGCTTCTGAGCGCGATAACCACACACCATGTGCGCCACTGAAGCGGGGGCTTAGCACCTGTAAACTGTCCAGATGTGCGGTAAGGCTGGTGCCATACTTCCGATGTGCGGTTACCTGTTGCAGGCGCGTTTCAGCCAAATGGGTTTGCAGCGGTATTTCATGCTGTGCTGCAACGTTTGCGCATGATGCCAGAAATGCATCTGAACAATGCAGCGGGATCGTTGGCCCGATGCCTGGTTGTACACGCTTACCCGATATGGGCCACGTCGCGAAGGCCTTTTTGCATACTGCGATAATGTCTTGCCAGTCCGGCATTGACAGGGCGGCAACGATGTCACGCAGGGGCTGGTCAAAATGCTCCAGCAGTCCGGGCAAGGCCTGATAGATCGTCTGGTCTGCGATCATTGGGGCAACGACGGCTCTTAGGCCTGCGCCCTGATACGCCTCAGCAACCGCATGGATACCTTCAACTGTCGGGCCTGGTAGCTCTATGAACAGGTCAAAGCAACTTGTGCAGCCTTTGCGGATTAGTTCAGCTGCGCAGAGTTCGGCTGCGAGGCGCAGATCATCGGCACTGCGTGAGGCATTCAGCCATGCTGAACCCGCAAGGAACGGTTCAAGCGTCAGATCGCCAGCAACGCCACCACGCCCAAGCGCACCGTGTGAATGGGTGTGACCGTTCACGAGACCGGGAATGATAAGGCGGTCGCTGACATCAATGCGCTTTGCATCTTCGGGGCCATCGCCATCTGCGAGTAGGGCCGTGATCAGGCCATCCGTCACAAGGATCGAAACTCTTTCGAAGGTTTCATTCTTAACAAGAACGAGCCCACCACAGAGCAAGAGTTGATGCTTGGACATACAGAATTCCGCAAACAAGTTGGGGGAGAAGAAAAGCTTTCAAGATACCTCACCGCGACAGGCAATCACCCGCCGCAGTGAGGTTAAGCGTTAGTTAATGGTCGTCTCAAAGCTGCGCTCATCGAGCGGAGGAAGGAACGACCGGTCGAAAATCTCTGACGCTTCTGGCAGGCGTTCCAGATCATAGCCTTTTGCAACGATCTCGATCGAGCGGGTCAACCGTTCGTCCACAAGGTCACCCATGCCGATGTCCGCGACTTCGGGGGCGTTCATCAGATTGGTTAACGCAAATTCCAACCGCGCGCGTTCCAGATCTGCGTCCACCAGATTGTCATACGCCATGACCGCTGCGACCGAGGTATCTTGATCGGCGGATGCCTCCATTGTCGCTTTGTTCACTGCGCGCACCAGCCCTGCAACGGCTTCTGGGTTTTCGGTCAGCAGTTCACGCGACACCATCATGCCGTTGGAGTAAAGGTCCATGCCGTAGTCTTCGAAGTTGAACCAGTTGTAGTCGTTCGCTGGGTCTTGGCGGTTTGCAATCAGGTTGAACCAGCTTGTCGAGGTAAACACGAATGCGCCGTCGATATCCCCGCGGATCATCATAGGTTCCTGCAGGTTTGGTGCCATGCTTTCTTGCGCGACTTTATCCAGGTCAATGCCGTTGATCTCGGCGAAAACAGGGAAGAGCCGTGTTGTCGGCGTGCCCTGAGCACCCCCAAGCGTCTTACCTTCAAAATCCGAAGGGCTTTCAATTCCGGCAGATTTCGGTGTCACAATCGCGAAAGGGGGACGGTTCCATAATTGATAGACCATAACAGGTGCTTCATTCGGACGCGCCGCAGCATTCTGAATGATAGCGTTGATGTCGCCGAACCCTGCGTCATAGGCCCCACCCATAATCCGTGTCACTGTCGCTGCCGATCCTTCGCCTTGGTCGATGGACACATTCAGCCCTTCGTCTTCAAAGTAACCCTTGTCCAGCGCCAGTAGAAAAGGCGCGTCAGAACCCTGTGTCTTCCAACCCAGGGTGAACCGGATGTCGGTAATTTCGGCAAACACCGGGGCTGCGCCGGCCATTAGCGCCAAGGTGGCACCCACGAGAACATTCTTCATTTCAGCTTTCCTTATTTCGATGAGGGGAGGGTTGGTTAAGACATTGCGATGTCATTGCCGCGTGTTGCCCATCCCGTGACGCGCCGTTCCAGAAGCGAAAACAGGGAGTAGAGGGCGACACCAAGCAGCGCGAGAATGATCAAACCTGCAAATACGAGCGACACTTGGAAGTTCGATGAGGCGGTCATCATGACATTTCCGATGCCACGGTTGGACGCCACAGTTTCGGATAGAACGGAACCTACAAAAGCGAGTGTGATCGCGACTTTGAGTGCCGCAAAAAAGTAGGGCATGGTGCGCGGTAGCCCGACATTCACCAGGATTTCTCGCTTGGATGCGCCAAGCGTTTTGAGCACGTCCTCAAGGTCAGGTTCTGTTGTGGCCAGTCCCGTGGCGATATTCACCACAATCGGGAAGACGCAAATCACCATCGCCGTCAGGATCGCAGGAGTTGTGCCTGACCCGAACCAAAGCACAAAGATCGGCACGACAGCGACTTTAGGGATGGATGAAAAGCCAACCAGCAAAGGAGAAGCGACGGCGTAGGCTACTTTGGATGTACCCACCATGATTCCCAAGGCCGTCCCAATCGCGACACCAAGCACAAAGCCGGTGAGCGTCGAATATAATGTCTGGGCGATGTGGGGCACCAAGATCGGAAACTTGATCCAGAGCGTCACGAGGATTTCGGACGGGCGCGGCAGAACAAGGTCAGAGACGTCCAGTAAAACGCAAAGTACTTCCCATATCAGAAAGAAGCCGAAGATCAGTGAAAACGACAGCATTCTGATGCGATTTTTCTCGGTCATAATAGACATCCTATTTACGCACCTGTGCAATCAGCTCGCGCAGGCCTTGGGTCATTTCGACAAATTCTGGGCTGTAGATCATGCCAATGTCCCGTGGCTGCGGGATGTTGACGTGTTCGTCCGATATGACCCGTCCGGGTCGTGCGCTCATCACGCAGATACGTTTTGCCAGAAAACCGGCTTCGCGCAGGTCATGTGTGACCAGCAGCACCGTCGGTTTGCGGTCCAGATACAGGTCTTGAAGAATTTGCCAAAGCTCTTCGCGCGTGAATTGGTCCAGCGCCCCGAAGGGTTCATCAAGCAGCAACAGATCGGGCTCGTGGATGAGTGCGCGACAAAGGTTTGATCGCTGCAACATCCCACCGGACAACTGCCAAGGATAGTGATTGGCAAAATCCTGAAGGCCTACCTGTTTTAACAAACGATGGACGCGGTCCCGATAAGCCCCTTTACGATCCTTGCGGAATGTCGCCTTGAACGGGGCCACGATCTTGAGCGGCAGCATCACATTCTGCTCGATCGTCAGCCACGGCAGCATTGTGGGGTTCTGGAACGCCATACCGATGCGCAACTGTTTGGCTGATGCTTCTCGCCCGCCGACAAGGACTACGCCGGATGAAGGCTGTATCAGATCGCTCACAAGGCGCAGGATAGTAGACTTGCCGCAACCTGACGGGCCGACAAGTGCCACGAAGTCACCTGCATCCATTTTCAAAGACGTAGGCGACAGTGCTGTAACAGCATCATCTCCCTTGCCGAAAACAACAGACGCCGTCTGCAATTCTACTGCATAGCGATATGGCGACGGCCCTACTTGGAGAGGGGTGCCGGTGCTTTGTTCAGGATGATTTAATATGTTCATGCAGTCATCAAACTGCAGAGCGGTGAGCCTATAAATAAAATTAAGTAAAAAGTTTTAGAATTAAATGGCTCCGCTCAAGAAAGAGGCGCGGTCCTGGGTGCTGGCGTGAAATTACAGCACTCCATGTTCCCTTATTGGGGGAATTGACGCTTCTTTCGCTTTCGAGGCAGTTTGGGCGTCATTTCCGAAGGGGCAACAGCGCTAATGATTCTGGATGCCGAGGTAGCTCAGAATGACGTCCTTGGCGTGTTGCCGACGTTCTTCTTGCCACGCGTCGTCATGGAGGTTCTGGCCGACAACAATGCCAAGAGTGGCAGCGTTGTTCAGGTGGTGGGCTGAAAGGGCGACAATACTAAGATAAAGCTGGGCGGGATCAGGCTTTCGACTAAACACTCCGCTTGAATATCCACGTTCTACCAGATTGCGGATTGCTACGATGAGAGGCTCCGACATGTCGCGCATCACCGCTGAACGCGCGATATACATCCCGTTCAGAGCGTTTTCATTGCGCGTCATTTTGCGGAAATCGGCGTTATTTTTAAAGTAATCGAAGGTGAATTCCACCAGTTCATTCAACTTCGCGACCGGATCCCCTACGCTAAAATTCAGGTGCGCTTCTTGGTCTCGGATCTGCTGAAAAATATCCTCAAGGGCCGCGATATAAAGCTGCTCTTTCCCACCAAAATAGTGGTAGATCATACGCGAGTTGCACTTGGCAGCCTTTGTTATGCGGTCAATCCGTGCTCCGTGAAAACCGTGTTCGGCAAACTCGTCTATAGCGACAGCCAAGATTTCGGCCTGTGTCCGCGTCGCATCGCGACTTCTGAATTTTGGGGATTTCGGCGAGGCGTCAGACCTACCACCACATTTTGCCGTCATCATTTCCCCGTATCGACTGTTGGTTTTCTTCACCGCACCTACTTAGGCCATGTAATCGGTTAAAAACGGGATGGTAAAGCTGGCCTGCAAGTCGTCCATGCTGTCGGAGAGCCCTTCGAGACATCGTAAAAGGGGGCGATTAGGGGTTCAGACGCAGCAAACCGTCGGTGTTTTTGCGCGCTGACCCCCCCTAAATTGCAAGAAGCTACCCTTAAAATCCCAACGCCATCCCGTCTTTTCTTGAGTCACTACCACCAGACAGCAAGCCTGTTTCGGGGTTGATGTAGATTGCCTGGCTCCCGCCGATCGGGGATTCCTGTACGGCCAGCACATGCCCACGCGCCGTCAAATCTTCGCGGACTTCCAAGGCAACGCTTGGTTCAATATCCAACACACCATCATGCGCAAAGCTGCGCGGTGCATCCATTGCTTCTTGTATGTCCATTCCCAGGTCCAGCACGCCCGACAAAAAGGCTGCGTGGCCAGCGGCTTGATAGTGCCCGCCCATGACGCCGAAGGGCATAACGGCGACCCCATCTTTGCAAAGCATTCCAGGAATGATTGTGTGCATGGGGCGTTTGCGCGGCGCGATGGCGTTGGGATGATCTTCAGCAAGTCTGAATGAAGCACCTCGTGAGTGGAAAAGAACACCTGTGGTCGGGTCTAAACGTGTCGAGCCAAAACCGTGGAAGATTGAGTTAATGAAGGACAGCGCATTTCCCTGTGCGTCAACGACGCTCAGATAGATCGTATCTTTATGTTCTGGCTCGTCCCAAAGGGTAGGGGGCAGGGCACGGCGCATGTCGATCCGCGCGGCCAATGCGTCTACGACGTCGTCAGACAAGAGTGTTTCAACCACATCGGGACAGTCTGCAGGGTCTGCGATCAATGCATCGCGGTGATGGTATCCAAGTTTTGTCGCCTCGGCGTGCAGATGGATGCGGTCAGCGTCGGAAAGTCCCTTACCCATGTCAAAGCGTGACAGGATGCGTAGAATTAGCAAGGCCGCCAACCCTTGGCCGTTCGGCGGGCATTCATAGACGTCATGATCGCCGTAACGCGATGAAATCGGTTCAACCCAGTGCGCTTGATCCCGACCTTCGTGAAAATCCGCTTCGGTGTGCAAACCGCCAAGAGATTGCAGATGTGCTGCCATTTTAGCGGCCACGTCGCCTTCGTAAAAACCTGCAGCACCGTTCTTTGCGATGTCGCGCAGACGTTCGGCCAATAGGGGTTGGGCATGCATGTCGCCCGCTTTCGGCGCTTTCCCGTCGGGCAGAAACAGCTTTGCTGCATGTTCATCGCCTGCAACAATATCCGCATTTGCGGCCCAATCCATTGCAACGCGCGGTGTCACAGGATAGCCGCTTTCGGCGTATTCTATGGCGCGTGCAAACAACTGCTCCAGTGGGAGAGAGCCATGATCCTTGTGGAGTAGGCACCACCCCGAAATGGCACCTGGAATCGTGACCGAATGCGGGCTTGTCTGCGGGATCTCATCCGTGAGACCTGCATTCTTTAGCGCTTCGACTGTTGCGGCAGCTGGCGCGCGCCCTGACCCATTCAGTGCCTTCACCTTGCCACCTTTTGGGGCATAGAGCGCAAAGCAGTCCCCACCTATACCTGTCATCAAAGGGTCGACGACACACTGCACAGCCACTGCAGCAATCGCCGCATCTACCGCATTTCCCCCTTTGGTCAGGATTTCATGGCCAGCCGAGGTTGATAGCGGGTGTGAGGTTGCGATCATCGCTGAAGAAGCGAGCGTACTGGGGCGGCGAGCAGAGAAGAAGTCAAACATTTCGGGTTTCCTGTAGTTAGCACCACCGGCCATGGGCACGCGATGATCTTGTGTAATCTGAAGAGTGACGGCTATTTTAAGGCCAGCGGATGCAGACACGCGACCGCGCGCTGAGGGCTGAGCTTTCCCAACTGTGGATCCTTCAGACGGCAATCGTTCTGCGCCTTTGGGCAACGTGTCGAAAAACGGCACCCTTCAGGCAGGTTGAGAGGGCTTGGGATTTCCCCAGGCAATGGCTCTGAAAGCGGTTCAAAGAATTGTGGAGCAGCGGCACGAAGAGCCGCAGAGTAGGGATGAGATGGCGCATCAAGAACGGCATCGGTCGGGCCTGTTTCGACGATACGGCCAAGATACATGATCGCGATTTCTTCGCAAAGGAAGCTCGCGACGCCAAGGTCGTGCGTAATGAAGATAAGCGTCAGGCCCATGTCTCGCTGTAATGACTGCAACAAAGTTAACAGCTGTGCTTGGGTCGATACGTCGAGCCCTGAAACAGCTTCATCCGCCACAAGCACCGTAGGCTCCGATGCTAATGCGCGTGCGATAGCCACGCGTCGCACCTGTCCTCCTGACAGTCCCGATGGATACCGGTCAGCAGCGTCAGCAGGCAGCCCCACCCGATCAAGTAGGTGTGAAACACGTGCGGCCTCGTCTTGGCGCGGTACGATATTAAAGTGCCGAAGCGGTTCTGCAATGAGCGCGCCAATCGTCATGCGAGGGTCGAGTGACCCAC
This sequence comes from Sulfitobacter sp. M13, assembly GCF_053474885.1. NCBI lineage: Bacteria > Pseudomonadati > Pseudomonadota > Alphaproteobacteria > Rhodobacterales > Roseobacteraceae > Sulfitobacter > Sulfitobacter sp. M13. The sequence goes on from NZ_CM130281.1 coordinate 1,179,733, forward strand.
GGGCATCTTGATAGACCATCGCAACATCGCGTGCAAAATCGATACCGGTCGCGCGTCCTTCCAGAATGGGTTTGCTGTTATAAAGCGCACGCCCACCGCTTGGTCGGTCCAGCCCCAGCAGGACCCGAAGCAGGGTAGACTTGCCCGACCCGCTTTCTCCGACGACGGCAAGGGACGTGCCTTTGCGAATATTTAGCCGAACCCCATCCAAGGCACGAAGACCTACGGTATCGCGACTGAAAAGGGATCGCCCTGGTTTGGGGACTTCGAACACCTGCTCGACCTCGATCAGCTCGAAGATGGGCTGTTCAGGCGCGGGCGCTTTGGTTTCGGACAAAGTTTGCACAGTCATTCTGGGTTCCAACACGCAATATGGTGGTCAAGCGAGCCTGTCGCGGTCTGCTGGGCTGGCACAAGGGGGGGCGCTTCGTCCGCGCAACGCGCCACTGCGCGTGGGCAGCGGGTGGAAAATCGGCAGCCCTTAGGCATCTGCCCATGAGACGGCACAGTCCCTTCGGGGGCTGGTAGGTCTTTGGCGCCAATTTCCAGCACACAGGATTTAAGTTGCTTGGTATAGGGGTGGCGATGTCGTTCGAGCACATCGCGCGCCGGACCACTTTCTACAACTTGCCCCGCATACAGTACCGCGATCCTATCGCAGGCCTGACTTGCAAGGGCCAGATCGTGCAATACAAAGACGCAACTTGCGCCGCGTTCACGGGTTAGCTTGAGGATCAGTCGCACAATCTGTGCTTGGATCGTGACATCCAGAGCCGAGGTCGGCTCGTCAGCCAAAAGCAGATCAGGGCTGCCTGCCAATGCGATCGCCACCATGACACGCTGCTGCATGCCTCCTGATAACTGGTGAGGAAAAGCAGACATCCGGCCTTCCGGGTCGTTGATCCCGACAGAGGTGAATAGCTCTATCGCTTGGTCTCGGGCGTCTGCCTTTGATAGCCCGTGGATGCGTCGCAAGGTCGTGCTCAGCTGTCGTCCGACTGTGTACGACGGGTTAAGCGCAGTACCCGCGTCCTGAAATATCATAGACAAACGGCGGCCTCGAAGCTTCACCATCTTCCGCTCTGACAGCGTGAGAAGGTCGCCTTCGCCCGCCAAGGTAGCGCTTCCGGTGACCCTCGCGTTTTCAAGCAAGCGCATGATCGCGGTGGCGATAGTCGATTTCCCGGCCCCACTTTCACCGACCAAAGCCAGTGTCTCTCCCTGTCCAAGCGCAAGTGTGACGCGATCCAGAATTTTAGCGGCACCTCGAAAGACGGTCAGGTCCTTGATCGACAAGACATGATTTACAGCCATATCGCTCATGAATCTCTCCGTAATTTAGGATCAAACTCTTCGCGCACCCCGTCGCCGACAATCGACAAGGCGATCAGCAAGAGAGCCAGAGCAAAACCGGGCATCGCAGACATCCACGGCGCAAAGCTGACAAAATCGCGCCCTTCAGCGATCATGAGGCCCCAGTCAGGTGTCGGGGGCGTCACGCCGATGCCCAAAAACGAGAGCGACGAAGAAACCAGAATGGCCTCTGAAACGCGTATTGTGACCTGAACGGCGAGCGGGAAAATCACGTTAGGCAAAACATGGCGTAAAATCACACGCAGGTATGAAATCGACATCAGTTGAGCGGCCTCGATGAAAAGCTGCACACGCACCTGCATCACGTCACTGCGCACCGTGCGCGCAAAAGGCCCGATCATTGAAAGGCCGACTGCGATGACGACTTTGTCCACGCCTTGACCAAGGATCGCGATGAATGCGACGGCGAGGATCAGCGACGGCAATGCAAGGATGGCGTCGATCAAGCGCATCAGGCCCCATTCAGCCCATCCACCAGAAAGGCCAGCGGCCAGCCCGATAATGAGACCGCCTATCGCGCCAATCATGACCGAGAAGATGCCAATAATGAGCGCATATCGTGCACCGAATATGACACGCGACAGGATGTCTTGGCCGTAGCTGTCTGTCCCCAGCCAATGCACCGCAGAGGGTGCTTTCATCATGACGTTAAAATCCTGCTTTGTGGGATCGAACGGGGCGACATAGGGCGCGAAAATGGCAGCGAGCACATAAGCCGCTGCGACAAGTAAAGCTGCGGTAAAGAACGGTCGCCGGATGAAAACAGATCGACGGGATTTTGCAGAGGGCGAAGGCGTGACCCCAATCGGCACAGCCGCGACGTCTTTGGTCATTTGAACGCTCATTTGCTGGTCCTCAGTCGTGGATCAAGGAAGGGATACGACAAATCGACAAGCAGGTTGACGCCGATGAACAAAACCGCCGTCATCATAACGCCAGCCTGAACCACAAGGTATTCACGCCCCAGTACAGCGGAGGTCAGCATCTGCCCAACACCAGGAAGGTTGAACACCGTTTCTGTTAGAACAGTCCCTTGCAACAGGACGCCCAATTGCAGGCCAAGGATTGTAACGAGCGGCATAGCGATGTTGCGTACACCATGCACCCAGACGACGCGCCAATTCGGTTCACCGCGTGCACGGGCCGCCGCGATATAAGGTTGCTCTAACACTTCTATCAGCGTCGCGCGGGTAAGGCGGGTAATCATCGCGATGAAATAGGTCGAAAGCGTAAGGCCGGGCAGGATCATGTGGTAAATGCCGAGCCAGAAGTTCTCCCACGGAGAGACGTAGCCCATGACCGGAAAGAGTTGGAGCTTCACCGCGAAGAACCAGATCAGCAAGATGCCCAGAAGAAACGAAGGAAATGCCGTGCCTGTCAGGGCAAGTACAGCCGATCCGGCGTCAAATATCGTGTCCTTCTTAATGGCCGACAACACGCCCAAAGGAACACCAACGAGAATTGCAAAAAGAAGAGAAAAGGAGGCGAGGGTCAACGTGACAGGCAACGCCTCCTTGAAGGCATAGGTGAAAATTTCTGCGCGTGCGACATAGGATGTTCCCCAATCGCCCTGCACAAACTGGATCGCCCAATTCGCGTATTGAACGAGGAATGGTTGATCCAGCCCAAGCTCGGCTTTCAAAGAATCGTAGCTCGCTTGAGAGAACTCTGACCCGAGCATGATCTGAATTGGATCGCCCGGTGCCAGCTTCAAAAGTCCGAAGCTGGCGACCGACACGACGAATAGGACAACGAATGTCTGCGCGATTTTCCCCAGTGCCTTAACGAGCATTAGCCAATACTCACAGTGTGCAGGTTCACAAGGTCAGCCGGGATATATTGGAACCCCTTAACTTTGGTAGAGAACACTTTGTAAATCGGCATGTGGGCCATGACAGCAATGCCGGCTTCATCCATCAGCAGGTCTTCGGCCTTCTTGTACAAAGTGCGTCGTGCTGCTGGATCCAGTTCAACCTGAGCCTGTGCGCAAAGGTCGTCAAAGTCGGTGTTCACCCAACCGCCAAAGTTCCATGCCCCGTCCGATTTGAATTCGGGATACAGCGTTTCATCGGGGTCGAGATCGGCAACCCATTCAAAGTCGTAAAGATCAAAGTCGGATGCGTTGCGGCGCTTGACCCAAGTTGCGGGCTCTACAAGTTCCAGCTTCGCTTTAATGCCGATCTCAGCCAACATCGGGGCCACAGTTTGAGCGATACGTGTCCCAACAGGACCGCGTTCCGCCATCATATATACGGCTTCGACTTCGCCTTGATTAGCCGCTTTGGCGCGGAAGGACTTGGCCTTTTCCAGATCAAACCACTGACCACGGCCACTGGACGCGATGTCGGGATCAAAGAAGTCGGTCATCGGAGGAGAAATCGGCGTATACGCTTTTTGCGCCCGCCCAAAGTAGGCTTGTTTCACGAGGGTGTCGCGATCAAGGGCCCAGGCAACGGCGCGGCGCAGGTTGATGTCATCAAACGGGCCGCGTTTGCAGTTCATGCCGACAAAGGTGTAATTGCCCTCAATTTCACCATACAGGTTTGCATTCGGGAATGCTTCTACCTGGTCGACAAGCTGCATCGGGCAATCGGTCATGCCGTCAATCTGGCCGGACATCAATGCCGCGAGCGCAGTCGACGCCTCGTTCATCAGAACAAATGTCGCACGCTCAAGCTTTGGCAAACCGGGTTCGAAATAGTCGGGGTTTGCTTCGAGTTCGATCGCGTCGTTTTCTTTCCAGGACACAAATTTGAATGGCCCCGTCCCAACGGGATTACGTCCATAGTCGGCACCGTATTTCTGTACGGCAGCGGGGCTAACGATCGTGCCTGCGCGACCGGTCGAGCCGTTCAGGGCGACGGGCAGAAATGCATATGGTTGGGAGAATGTGAGCCTTACCGTCAGCGGATCGACAACCTCGATGGTGTCCAACAGCGCCAGTTTCCACGCGTGTGGTGACTTGGGTTCTCCTTCTTTGACACGCAGAAGAGAGAATTTGACGGCTTCTGCATCGCAGGGCGTCCCATCATGAAACTTGACGCCATCGCGCAGCTTGAAGACGTGGACCTTGTCGCCCTCGATATCCCAGCTTTCCGCGAGGTCTGGTTCAAAGGTGACGTTCTTGCCGTCGTAAGCGATCTTGAGAAGACCGTTATGGATATTGTTGATGATCTGGATGGAAGACAGGAAGCCAGTGAAGTGGGGGTCCAGCGTATCAATGACTTTAATGGACGCAATTTTGATGTGACCGCTTTGCTGTGCGCGCACAAGAGAAGGTGCGCCAGTGGTCGCGGCAGTTAGAATACCGGCACCAAGGCCCTTAAGTACAGTTCTACGTCCGAAGCGGGCAGAAAGTCGTTCGGCGAGAACTTTTTTGTGGTCGATCGGTTTCATATTTTATTATCCCTGTTGGCATTGTCTCCTCCCTTCGTTCGTTTCGGCCGACAAATACTCGCGCTGGGTTTCCCCCAGTTCGCCCGCCTCACGTCGATTTTGAGGCATTTTTAACCGAACCCTCCCAGTTGCTCGGCGTCATGTGGTTAAAGCTTGCAAGCACATGTATACAAATGGAAGCTAAAAGAGCACAAAACGACTGGATTGATTGGCCGATGATTATTCGTGCAGCAGATTGCATCTTTGAAAGCCTGATAGAGACGATCATGGTCGGCCAATTGGCTCCGGGCGAACCACTTATCGAACAGTCATTGGCTGAAAAATTCGGTGTATCGCGCACCCCGGTGAGGGAAGCCTTGCACCGGCTGGCCCAAGCAGGGCTCGCTGAGCGTGGGACCCGACGGGCCTACTTCGTGCGCGAGATGACACCTGAAGACCTTGCTGAACTGTTTGAAGCCACTGGCGAGATAGAGAGCGCTCTCGCCGCTCTTGCGGCCAAACGTATGAGTGAAATCGAACGCCGTCAGCTTATGGTGATTGTTGACAGCGGCGATGCTTGCGACGACCCGACGACATACAGCGATATCAATAGGCAGTTTCACGAGGCTATAAAATTCGGCGCTCGAAATATGACACTTGCCTCAACCTTGGACGAACTGAGCATGCGAACCTTTGCTTGGCGAGCCGCCAATTTCCGCGAGGATAATAGGCGGTTGGCGTCCTCTCGAAACGAGCATCGTCAGATCGCTGACGCGATACTTAACTTAGATGTCGAATTGACGCGCAAACTGGTGTGCAGCCATGTCGCGTCTTCTTACCTTGTGTCGTCCGACATTCTTGCACGTCGTAAGTCGGAGCTACCCGTTCAACCGAATGTATAGGCCTGCGATCTGTTGGCAGTTCTGTTGCGTTGCAAATACAGAGTTGCAGCGCCTTTGTAGGGGGGATGTTCGCCTCCGGCTCAGTCTTCTCGGGTGCAATGTTAATACAGCCAAGCTTGCCCGGCGTTCGGCGCGCAAATCCATCTGAATGGACTTGCGCGCCGGCACATAGCGTCAATCTGCTGTCATCTGCCCAGACAGCGGCCTAACCGATGACGACAGTTTGCGCTGTCGTAGGACGTTACGACCACTTTTTGATAAACGATCGCGCGAGTTCGTTTACCTCTTTTGGATGTGATGCGCTCAGGAAATGCTGGCCACCTTCGATGATCGTCAGGGTAGCATCTTCGGACTTGGTGAACTTGGATACCCCAAGTTCTGCATTTTCAACGGAATAGACCTGGTCCGCTGTTCCGTGCGCCCAAGCAACCGGACATTTGACATAGTCGAGGCGACCATAAAGACCATCTCGGTCGCGAAGGTTGATCGCACACATTCTCAATCGCTTGCGGCCATCATCACCCGCGTAGTTTTCTTTCAGGGTCTTGTGCCAAAAGGCCCGCTCATCGTCCGAGACGTCAGGGCCAAAGCCCGCAGCTAACAATGCGTCGCAAAACGCGTCCGCGGGCTCCCAGCTCTCATCAACCGGATCGGCAAGTGCATCAACAAGAGGACTGTTGAATTCAGATCCGTTCCAGCAACCCAGTGATTGGCTTTGCTGACTTTCATAGTCCATTGAGGTACCCAGGGGGATTATCCCTTTTATCTTTTCTGGTGCCAGCATGGCCATGCGCGCGGCGACCCATCCACCTTGCGACGTACCTAAGACGAATGCTGAAGAGATGTTTAGCTTGTCCATGGCCTGCAAGTTCGCAATTGCGGAATCCCAGTAGGTAAACTGTTCGGAAGGCGTTCGAGTTTTACAGTGCCCATACAATTCAAATGACACCAGGTTTGCCGTGTCAGATAACGCATTATCCGAAAACTGGGGTCGGTAGAGCTGACTTGATGTTGCAAAGGAATTCACCATCACTAATGTCGGACGAGATGGATCGAAGTCCTCCCCAAAGCAATAGCCGATCTCTGCCCCCCCGAGATGTGCGACGCTTACCGTTTCAACGTTCTTCATATTTTCCTCCACAGATTATACGCAATGGCATGGAGGGCGACTTACGACCCGCATGCTTTGCCGAGCATATGCAAAAAGGGCGGGGCGGGCCTGTCGCGACTTGCCCAATAGCATGCAAGTGTTGCGCAATATGGCGCAACTTACGGATCGTAACGTTTAAACATGTCTAGGAGGTGCTTTAGTTGCGCATTCGCTGCCGATACTCTGACGGAGATATTCCACAGAGCTTTCTGAACGCGCGCGCAAAGTTGGCACCGGATGAATAGCCGACGGTTTCTGCAATGTCGTCAATCGACATGCTACCATGCTCCAAGTGTTCCTTAGCTTTGCTCAAGCGCATCTGACTGAAATGAAACATAGGCGATGACCCCGTCGAAAGCTTGAACGCCCGCGCAAAGTGGAACATGCTCAGGCACGATACGTCGGCCAAGTTGCTAAGGGAAATGTCTTCTGACAGGTTTTCCATCATGAACTCTACGACACGCTTCAATCGCATCGGATCGAGGCCCTTGGCGTTTTGGGAGCTAACGTAAGCATCAGAGCGCGCCCAATCGTCGGCTCGAGTGTGCCGCTGCAATATCCGGGCCGAAAGCGCTAAACTCAATGTATCAAATACGAGCCGGTTGCTTTTTGAACTTGCCTGCAACTCCTCGGCAATCGCCAACCCAATCTGATGAATTAGCGGATCGAATATGCCTCCAGTGTAGACAAGTCCTGCGTCTTCGGCATTCGTATCTCGATCGCTTAGACCGCCAGAGACGTCCTTACATAAATAGAGATGAAGCATGTCCAAGCTATCTCCATCAATATTGAGGTAGCGAACTGATACACCTTTTGGACAAATGCAGGATACGCCGGCTCTAGACTTGAATCGCTGTTCAGCGCCGTCAGCACGGCGCCTGATTTCGGCGCTTCCAGCCAAAGCGATGGCGACTTCATTGACCGGCTGAATAAATGACGCCCCGCTCAACGAGTTGTGGCGGCGTAGCTCCGCATTGACCGTGCCTCCCCAGCCCAAGCCTTTTGATGAGGCGAGCAAGAGGCTCCCCGCGTCTTCGTACTTTTTGCCCAAAACCGCATTGAGCGCTGCGCCAGTATGCTGCCGACCGTCTTCACGTATCGGAAATGGCAGTAATTGCGTAGGTGGTTCACCTTCAAGCAACGCTTCTCTCCCCCCATGAGTGCGGTTTCTCCCAAAGCCGCTTGAATATAGTCCTTCCGCACACCTCTCATTGTCAATGGGACAGGGTGTGAACCGCCAATGGTATAAGGTAAATCCGGGTCGCCGATGGTGGTCCCGCCTTCGGGGGGGGGGCATTTTGGTGCGCTATGCAGGGTCCTTTGTGCGGCTCAGGTTACCTGTTCTACCGAGATACGCGCTACGGTCGGCTTGCGCCTAAATAGTAGGCGGTCATTCAGGTTCGCCAGATTTTTTGTCACTGTCTGACGTCAGCGCTTATGGGTCCAAATAGCGTTATTTGATAAGAGAGTGTTGTTGGCTCATCATAACCACTGAGGAGTGGCCGATGAGACAGACAACTGGAACACGCAAAAGCCCTGGTGAGAAGATCGTCAAAGACCTCAAACTGGCGCACCGCTGCCCGGCAGTCGATACGCAGTATCGATGAGAGGGGCGCAAACATTATTCATCCGAAGAGAAAATCCGGATCGTGCTGGATGGCCTGCGTGGGGAAGACAGCATTGCCGAGCTGTGCCGCCCACTGCCCGGCAGGGTCATGCAAAGCATGATCCCGAGAGGGGTGAGGGCATCTCTCAAGGCATCTATTACAAATGGTCCAAGCACTGCCCGGCAGTGCATGTTTACATGCATGAGAGGGGACTTCATGGAGGCTGGCAAACGGCGTTTGGCAGGCGACACAGCACGTGCGGCAAACACTGACAAGGTCAAGGAGCTGCGCCGCGAAGCAAAGGACCTGAAAGAGGTCGTTGCCGAACAAACGTTGGAACTGCGTCTTCTCAAAAAAAGCATGTTCGACGGTGGGCGCGACCCCGAATGAGGTATCTACTACCCGGCAGTCGCTGTTTGCAGCGATGAGAGGGCGGCATCTGAGAAACTTGAGATCGTTCGGCTGGTCGAAGAAAGCCACCTATCAGCCCGTCAGACGCTGGCCAAGCTGGGCATCCCGCGTACGACATTCTACCGCCCCCTCTCATCGACTGCTTTGCAATCGACTGCCGGTCAACGGGATACGATCGGTATCTGCAGCGTGGTGAGGCCGGGCTGAAGGACCAATCTCCCAAGCCAAAACATGTCTGGAACCGCATTCCCGACGAGGTGCGCCGCAAGATGGTCAAACTGGCGTTGAAGGAAACGGAACTGTCGCCGCGAGAACTGGCAGTGACGTTCATAGATACAGAAAGCTACTTTGTATCAGAGGCTTCGACGTATCGGATCTTGAAGGCACATGATCTGATTACCAGCCCTGCGTTCATCGTTATAAAGGCGGCGAGCGAGTTCAAAGACAAGACAACTGGGATCAACCAGCTCCCCCTCTCATCGCCGCAAGCGGCGACTGCCGGGCAGCGGGCAGACCGACTTCACCTACATCAAGGTCCTTGGGTGGGGTTGGTTCTATCTCAGCACGGTCCTCGACGATTACAGCCGCTACATCGTCTCCACTGCCCGACAGGGTATTGCGCAGCAATGTCCCGAAAGGGATGGAAGCTCTGCACCAACATGCGGGCTGAAGACGTGACGGACACGCTCGATCTGGCACTGCAGGCATCCGGTTGCGATCAGGTTCACGTCATTCATAAACCTCGACTGCTCAGCCCCTCCCGTGCATGTAACCATGCATGGGAGGGCAATGGACAACGGGTCCAGTTACGTCTCGGGTGACTTGGCCGAATGGCTACAGGGCAAAGGCATTATGCACTCGCGTGGCGCACCGTATCATCCCCAAGCCCAAGGCAAGATCCTTCTCGGGACATTGCTACGCAATACCCTGACAGGCAGTGGAACGCTGGCACCAGACCCTAAAGAACCGCATCCTGCTGGAAAACTACTTCCTGCCGGGCGATCTTAAAGCCCAGATTGAGGCCTTCGTCGATCATTACAATCATCAGCGTTACCACGAGAGCCTGAGCAACGTCACACCCGCCGACGTCTACTTCGGGCGCGACAAAGCCATTCTAAAACAAAGGGCAAGGATCAAACGTAAGACGCTCGAAACGCGACGCTTGCATCACAAACAACGCGCCGCATAATCAAGCCAACCAGATGAGCCGAACTCTCTCTTAGTTTAGGTCGCCATTGGTCCCAAAAACCCTGACGACGGACAATCTAACTCCTTTTTCTCGTAGACCGTGAGCAGCCTGGCGGCACGCTTCACGGCGTCGAGCGGGAGGTGGGTTCGCAATGAAAGACAGATAAATTGGTTTGAACCGAATCTTGATATGTCTGCTGGCAAACGTTTACGGAAATAGAACATCCGGCCTCTACGCATCAGGTAGGGTCCGGCTCAATATTTAGGTTTTTGTCGGTGGTTTCCGCGGGCTGAAACGCGCTGCTGTTGGGCATAGCGCGCAAGGCCATGTGTCACACCCTGTGTCACAGTCTCAGAATGCTGTGACACACACGTCGTACCAGACTTGGTTAAGTCTTTGTTATTTCGAGTGTGTCTAAGAAAGTTGGCTGGGATGGTAGGATTTTCTGCCATAATATTAGTGCCTTGATAACATTTGAAAGTTTGTCTGAATTAATCGCCTGATAATAGGTTTGATTCGAATGTGTGTCACAGTCAAGACTGATGGGAGTGGCTGTGTCGCTGAGGGCGGGGAACTCGATCTAAACACTGTGGCTCACACCTACCGCCGCGACATCGTTGTCATCGCGTTTGCTCAGAAATATTCGAACCGAATACGAGACGTGCGCACCGAATATCGTCGGCTGATTTTAAGCTGCGACCCAATTGGTTCTGGTCGGGGGTTTTGTCCAACAAAGGCCTTAAATAGTTCAAAATGTAATCATAATCGTATGGAACACGAGCGCATCGACAGTCGGGCGTGATTGTCCCAAGGAGAGTTCAAATGCTATTTTCATCTTACAAAGGGTCGATGGCCTTTGTTGCTCTTGTTCCTGTTTTTTTCGCAAGCAGTCTGTGGGCGGAAACCCACTATGTCGAGATCCACGAGGGAGCGTTCTTTCCAGAGGTGACCTACCTGTATCCTGGCGATAAGGTCAAATTCATAAATATGTCCTATGCTGAACGAACCATAGAAGGTGAAGAACTCGTTATAAAAGGGAAGAAGACCAAAACGGAAATTTGGGAATCTGGTGAGCTGGGCTACGAAGGAACATTCACCTATTCTGTGCATGAAGGCACTCTAATGAATTTTACAGAAACCGAGGCGAATTTCGTCGGCCAATTCAGCTTTGACGCTCCTCCTCTGGGAGATCCATGAAGTGGTCCTGCTTTTTAGGACAGGATTGCGGCTCAGCTAAGATGTAATCGGTTCAGTTTCATGCCGCCTTTTGGGATCGTTCTGTATCAAAGAATGCGTCTTCAGGGGTTTGCTTGTCGAGAGCTGTGTGAGGCCGCTCAGTGTTGTAGAAGCTAAGCCAGTCTTTGATCACGCGTTTGGCTTGAAACCCGCCTTGCGATTCATGCAGATAAACAGCCTCCTGTTTGAGGGACCTCCACAGCCGTTCGATGAAGATGTTGATCCGTTGCCCGGCAGGGTTATGCGCAGCATGATCCCGAAAGGGGAAGCTGAGAGTGTCCGATCTTCTGTGTATGAGTAATTTGGCCCATGCTTCATTAACGAAGGAGCATGACGACAATGACGATATCCAAGGAAGTTTTAGACGAGCTGCTGAGCGGCGTTGAGAACGCGGACGATTTACTCGGCGATCAGGGCTTGATGAAAGAGCTGAAGGTGCGCCTGATGGAACGGATGCTTGGCGCTGAACTGACCGAGCATTTAGGCTATGAGCCTGACACCCAGCCCACAAACCAACAGAGCAACCGCCGCAATGGCACGTCGCGCAAGATGTTGAAGGGCAATGATGGGGCGCTGCCGATTGATGTCCCGCGCGACCGTGAGGGCAGTTTTGAACCGGAACTGATCAAGAAGGGTCAAACCCGGATCGACGGTATGGATGACAAAATCATCGGCTTATATGCAGCGGGGTTATCGACCCGCGACATCCGCGCCCATCTCGAAGAGGTCTACGGGCTGAAGGTGTCTGCCGATCTTGTCAGCCGCGTCACAGATGTCGTTCTGGAGGAAGTATCAGACTGGCAGAACCGGGCTCTGGAGCCGATGTATCCCATTGTTTTCCTTGATGCTCTTCGGGTCAAAATCCGCGATGCGGAAAGCCGTCAGGTCAAGAATAAAGCCGTTTACGTAGCCCTGGGCGTCAACGCCGAGGGCGAACGCGAGGTTCTCGGCCTGTGGATTGCCAACAACGAAGGGGCCAAGTTCTGGCTCTCGGTAATGAACAACCTGCGCAATCGCGGCGTCGAAGACATCCTGATCGCCGTTGTGGACGGCCTCAAGGGCTTTCCCCCCTCTCGGAACATTGCTTCGCAATGCCCTGCCGGGCAGTGGATGCCATCAATGCCGCATTCCCTGAGACCACAGTCCAAACCTGCATTGTCCACCTCGTGCGCCATTCCCTGAACTTCTGCGGATGGAAAGATCGCAAGAACGTCGCAAAAGACCTCAAGCGGATTTATCAGGCCACGGATGACATCGAGGCGGAGAAAGCCCTTGCTGATTTTGAGGCCGAATGGGGCCAAAAGTATCCGTCAATCGCTCCAAGCTGGCGACGCGCGTGGCAAGAAGTCATCCCGTTCTTCACCTTCCCACCAGCAGTGCGCAAAATCATCTACACGACAAATGCGATTGAAAGCCTGAACCGCGTCATCCGAAAAACCACAAAAACGCGCGGTAGCTTTCCCACTGATGATGCTGCGACAAAGCTGATCTATCTGGCCATCCGCAGTTTTGAGAAGACAGGCAGGGCCGTCAGAGAATGGGTTGCTGCCCGCAATCAGTTCGCTATCCTATACCCAGAACGGTTCAACAAATGAGCCACCAAACTCGCATGGGCTAAGCCTCATACACAGAGTTTCGGATGCTCCCCCAGGAAGGTCATTGATCTTAGTATACGCGCATCAAAACGGATACTCGCATACCGTTTCGGGCTTACCGATTTTACGTCTATCAAACCATAATTTGGGCAGCTGCTTACCGACCCAACTGTTTATGGACAGTTGAAGAGGAAAACCCATGGTTCAAGACAACAAAAAGTTTCGTATTTCACTCGATATGGCTGAGTACCTAAAGCTTAGTCCGTACACCGCGCAGAGCAAGAAGCTGCTGCTTGTGTTGATCTATCTGCAGCACCTGGAGCAAGAAGAGTGGCCTAAGGTGTTGTCATTTGATGGTGGCAAAACAGGTTTCTATGCTGATAAAAGACCGCAAAAACACTTCTACTATGTTGCACAGCTTCGATCGCTGGGGCTTGCACCGAATTCAAAGAGTAGCACGTTCTTGGAAAAGCCGGTGAAAGAACTGTTAGGCGCCGGCGAAATGTTCGACGATCTCAGTCTAAAGCTTGGGAGGAATAGCTACGTTTCATGGCAATTCGGAGGTCTGGCTGCACCACTAATGACTGATATGGACATCTATGCCCTTATCGAAAGTGAAGACATCGCTCATTGAAAACTGTGATCTCGACGTTGTGCTTCTAACCCAAATTTCGCTCCGCTACAAAATGCGATACCCTTCGTTTTCGCTGTTAACCTCAGACAAAAGATCGAATTGGGAGATTCAGCCAAAAAAACGTAAGCGTTGCCTGGACAGCACCTTCCCAGTTTTCGCCTGAGCTGCGACTCCGTTTCTGACGGATATTGGGCGGGAGTTTCGCGATGGCGACTACGGTAGAGTTTCTCAGGGACTACGGGGTGGAGATACGGGCCAATGGCCAGAAGCGGTGGCCCAATGAGGTCAAAGCACGGATCGTGGCTGAGAGTTTGCAGCCGGGCGTGAGCGTGAATGCAGTTGCGGCGCGGTATGGGCTTCGGGCGAACCATTTATCGGAATGGCGGAGTCAAGCACGCGATGGCCGGTTGGTTTTACCTGCGGGCGATGACGACGCCTTTAGTTTTGCGCCACTCGTAGTCTCGGATGGTGGCGGCGGTGCGCATATGTCGGCCGTTGCGGGGCGGTCCGCGAAGCCTGACGAGTCATCCCATACCTCCATCGAGATTGGGATTGGTCGTGTGACAGTCCGGCTCGATGGCACGACCAGTTCGTCCCGGGTTGCCGAGATCGTGCGGGCAATCGAGGGTCAGCCATGATGTTCCCATCAAACCGTGTGCGGGTTCTGGTCTCGACGCAGCCTGTGGACTTCAGGAAAGGTCATGATGGTCTGGCGTCGATCGTGTCGTCGGTGCTGCGCAAGGATCCGTTCACCGGCACGGTTTTTGTGTTCCGCTCGCGCCGGGCGGATCGGCTGAAGCTTTTGTATTGGGACGGCACCGGATTGGTGATGGCTTATAAGCGGCTGGAAGAAGCGACCTTCACCTGGCCGGCGATCAAGGACGGGATGATGGCGCTGAACCACGCCCAGTTCGAGGCCCTGTTTGCCGGTCTGGACTGGCGCAAGGTCAAGGCTCTGGAGATGCGCCCACCTGCTGCGGCAGAGTGAATCAACCGCTGTCTTTTGTGTGTTTTTAATGGGGTTTTATCGTATCCTGATGGCATGATCACGACACCCGCCATTGACCTATCCACCATCCCTGCTGCGCAGCGTGCGGCGGTTTTGGCGTTGATGGAAAAGGTAGCGGCGCTTACGGAAATCACCCAACGGCAAGAGCACCTGATTGCGGAGCTGAACCATGCCCTACATGGCAAACGGTCGGAAAAGCTGACCGAGGATGAGCGGCAGCTGGCGTTCGAGGATCTGTCCATCGCCCTGGCTGAGGTCGAGGTGCAGAAGGACCAACTGGCCGCTCAGACAGGTGACAAGACGACAACCAAATCTGCGCCAAAGCGCACCATCGGCAATCTACCGGCCGCACTGCCGCGCATCCAAGAAGTCATCGAACCTGACAGCCTGAGCTGCCCTTGCGGCTGCGGCGTTATGCACAAGATCGGGGAAGACCGCAGTGAGCGGCTGGACATCGTGCCGGCGCAGTTGCGCGTCATTGTCACCGTCCGCCCGAAATACGCCTGCCGGACCTGCACCGACGGCGTGACCCAGGCTCCCGCACCATCGCATCTGATCATAGGTGCCCTGCCGACCGAGGCCACCATCGCCCATGTGCTGGTCAGCAAGTATGCGGATCATCTGCCATTATACCGCCAAAGCCAGATCCTGGCGCGTGCGGGTCTTGATCTGCACCGCGCTGTGCTGGCGGACTGGGTCGGCAAGGCGGCCTTCCACCTCAAGCCCGTCGTCGACCGGCTGGCCGAACACCTGAAACGATCCGACAAACTGTTCATGGACGAAACCACGGCCCCGGTGCTGGATCCGGGGCGCGGTAAAACCAAAACTGGCTATCTCTGGGCACTGGCCCGCGATGACCGACCATGGGGCGGTGAAGATCCGCCCGGTGTGGTTTACTTCTATGCCCCCGGTCGGGCGGGCGCGAATGCCGAAACCTTCCTGACAGGCTTCGACGGCATCCTGCAGATCGACGGCTATCAGGGCTATAATCGGCTGACCAAACCCACGCGCAAGGGCGGTGCCCCCATTCGGGTGGCCCATTGCTGGGCGCATGCGCGCCGCAAGCTGAAGGAAGTCTTTGACCGAGATGGCTCAGAGATCGCCGCCGAAGGCCTGCGCCGCATCGCCGAAATCTATACCGTCGAAGCTGACATTCGTGGCATCTCCTCCGGCCAGCGATTGTCTGCCCGTCAGGCCCGCAGTGCCCCGCTGGTCGCAGCATTCGGTGAATGGCTGGAGGCTGAGCGCCGCAAGATCTCCACCAAATCCCGGCTGGGTGAAAAGCTGACTTACATCCACAATCACTGGGACGGACTGCAGACCTTCTTGGCCGATGGGCGCGTCGAGATCGACAACAACCGCGTCGAAAACCTGATCCGCCCCATCACCCTCAATCGGAAAAACGCCCTCTTCGCTGGGCATGACGAGGGTGGTATCGCCTGGGGCCGCATCGCCTCACTGATCGAGACCTGCAAGATCAACGGCATCGAGCCCTTCGCCTATCTCAAGGCAACCCTCACAGCGATCGCCAATGGTCACCCACAAAGCGGCATCGACGATCTGCTCCCGTGGAACTTCAAGACGTCAAGCTGACCCGACAGTGCCCTCCTGAGAACGCTTACAAAAAAACCGCCCTCAGCGAGTGATAAACGTGCATTCGTAATGAAGCTTAGAAGGGTGCTACGAAAGTGGGCGAACTTGAAGAGCTGCCGACTTGTTGCTGAGCTCGCGCAGAGTGAATGCGCGCCCGGTATCACGTCGGTGAACATTCAAATATCACACGGCGAAACGCGGTGGTCCGATGATCAGCTAAGGAAGTTTCATCCTCGCAGTACCATTATCGATGTCGGGGCGAAAACTCCTATAGGTCCCTGATTTTGGCGTAGCTATACTTCGCATAGCCATATATCCGGCCTATTTTTTCCCGAGACGTTTTTCTCAACCAGCGTTTGAACCCATTTGTGTCAGCCGTCTTTTTTAGATTTCAGGGGGGGGATTACCCGGCTAAGCCAAACCCTCTTTGGTTTTTCTCGAAATGGCCAATATACTCACAATGAAAACATTCTTTGACATCGTCTCGCTTGGCGAGGAATCCGCGGCTAACTGCCACCCGATCGTGAGTAACTGGCCTCAGGTGCGTGCTCACCTGTACCTATTCGGTCATGTGTGTGGTGGTTTAGATCAATGTCCGATCACTGGTTTCAGAGATCGCTTTTCGGAAAGTTTTCATGATTTAGATCCCGTCGAACAAGAGGCATTTCCGTCGTTGTTGACATATCACGCAGCACGGCGCGAAATCTCGCGCCTGCTCGCGACTCTTGGGCATGAAGACGATCCTTGGGAAGCCCTTAGAGGGATGATCCGGCAAGCTGGCCGGGACGACATCGAGCGAAATTTGCCCGGCCTGAAAACACCAGCCCTCGCAGCTGGCTTAGCGCCATCCGACATTCGCGCGAACTGGGTTTGGTCGTTGGATGCGGAAAAAGGCATAGTCACCGAAGCCCAGCTTCGACAACGCAAAGAGCGCGAAGAAAGAACCGGCAATGTGCCGGAGCAGAAACTTCCAACGTCTATGCGTCAACGACTTCGTCGATCTGTGGCGAAATTCAACGAATTGTTCAGTATAGAGGCTATTGCTCACAGTGGTTTACTTCCGCCTCGACCTATTTCTGATCCGCCAGTCTATGACAGAGCAGGCCGTCAGAAGGTTACCTTACCACCGAAGCTTGATGTGAAGAACGCGCATATAGGCATCTATCCAATATGGCGGGCTATATGTGCCGCTGGGGACATTTGTCTTCCTGACGAACCCACTCCGGATGACCTCCTCGTTCCGGAAACATGGGCCAGGATCACAGAGCTTTCTCCATCACTGATTAACCTGAAACCCACGAGCTGGGCACAGTATCTAACCCGCGCTCGAAGCCAGTTGCTTTCGGCGGGGACAAACGTGCCAAAGGATCCAGATGCTCTTCCAGTTCGATTGGAGAATATGGTTCAAGAGAATGAGGACCGCTGGCACCTCAATCTCCTTTGGCGCCAGATCCGTGCCTCAGACATTCCAAGCATTAAAGCTGCAAGTGCTGCTGAATTGCTCGAACTCGACGTATGGCGGGCACTTTGGTGCGCTCCGCCGAACGATGTTGCGTACACAACGTTCAAAGCGTTCATGCGACGCGCGCGTAAAATCTTACTTCAATACGCACCCGGTCAAACTGACCCGCTGCATATCGTAGCACGAGCATGGGTGGATTTACCCGCCGAAATGAAAGCGGCCTTGGCGCCCATACGCAAGGCCGCTGAGGCATCATTCTTACGACCTCATGACGTAAGCGTACGATGGTTGGATGGACTTGTTTTGGAGCGTCGAGTTAAGGCGTCTGTCTGTGAGGCGCTCAATGTACTGCCCGACGCAATCAGAGCCGCACAAGAAAAGGCACTCGCCGCATCACCCGAGCCAGAGCTGCAAGTTTGGCAAGAATTTCGAAAAATCGCGCGATCGAGAGGGTTTGAAACGCATCGCCTTGGGCCTGTTATAACTCCGGCAGTTAAAGCCGGCCTGGCACCTACTAAACTCAACCGCGATTGGATCTTGGAAATATCGGCAGACCTGCCTTACAGAAAGCGGGCAATGGTTGGTCTTGCGCTGAGGGAACTGGACGCCATGTTGCATGATCCGAAGCTCTCACGGCTGCTATACCGGACGCCTCTCGGTCAACTACCAGATGCTCGAAGTCCCGGAATGCTCAAAGTCCCCGAGAAACTGGCTGCGGAGCTTACAGCTCTCAGTGACGCCCTGGGCAGTGCCGACAGCACTCGACGTGAATCGCGCGCTGTGGTGCGTAAAATTGTAACAGCCGCGGCCCAGCAAGGGATGGATATCTCAAACCTCTACGAATTGCTGGCACAGACCGAAAAGCTGGGCTTTGAAGGGGCTACACTGCGTAAAGCGATGCGTTTGCGTGCGCATTGGGAAAACCTGTGTGACCCAGAAAGGGTTATCCGTGCGTAAGACACAGCCATACTGAAAGCGCGTTCTACTTGGCGATGACCGAGGTCTCGATCGCGCTGTGTGCGTACGCTTATTCTCAAAGCAAATATTGTGGTAGAGTTGGTTAAGCGGAGGGAGAACGCTGTGATGGACGATACAAAGCCAGATATGTCGGACCCTGGGTGGTCTGATTGGTTCGCCAAAAAAATGGAAGAACCCGGCCCCAGAGAAGAAGAGTTCTTTGAAAGAATGCGGCGTGTCGCGGAGGTGCGTGATGAAATCATGACCTCGGTCCAAATGGTAGATCAAGATAAAGCTGCCGTTTTGCTGGGGCTGTCGGAAACGGATCCCTCCGACATCTTGCTTCGTCGACAAGTCAGATTTCAGATCTTTCGCTTCAACATTGATGGGCAGGCGGCCTATCCTTTGTTCCAGTTCGACGTTGCCAAGCAACGTGTCTATCCGGCACTTATAGAGGTAATGAAAATGCGCCCAGAAGACTGGGGTGGTCAGATGGCGCTGTTACATTGGCTCACCCTGCCCAACCGCAGCCTCGGTGATGCACGGCCCTGCGATCGGTTGGCGACAGATGCGGAGGGAGTATCCTAAACTCTGTGTATGAGGCTTAGCCCATGCGAGTTTGGCGGCTCATTTGTTGAACCGTTCTGGGTATAGGATAGCGAACTGATTGCGGGCAGCAACCCATTCTCTGACGGCCCTGCCTGTCTTTTCAAAACTGCGGATGGCCAGATAGATCAGCTTTGTCGCAGCATCATCAGTGGGAAAGCTACCGCGCGTTTTGGTGGTTTTTCGGATGACGCGGTTCAAGCTTTCAATCGCATTTGTCGTGTAGATGATTTTGCGCACTGCTGGTGGGAAGGCGAAGAACGGGATGACTTCTTGCCACGCGCGTCGCCAGCTTGGAGCGATTGACGGGTACTTTTGGCCCCATTCGGCCTCAAAATCAGCAAGGGCTTTCTCCGCCTCGGTGTCATCCGTGGCCTGATAAATCCGCTTGAGGTCTTTTGCGACGTTCTTGCGATCTTTCCATCCGCAGAAGTTCAGGGAATGGCGCACGAGATGGACAATGCAGGTTTGGACTGTGGTCTCAGGGAATGCGGCATTGATGGCATCTGGAAAGCCCTTGAGGCCGTCCACAACGGCGATCAGGATGTCTTCGACGCCGCGATTGCGCAGGTTGTTCATTACCGAGAGCCAGAACTTGGCCCCTTCGTTGTTGGCAATCCACAGGCCGAGAACCTCGCGTTCGCCCTCGGCGTTGACGCCCAGGGCTACGTAAACGGCTTTATTCTTGACCTGACGGCTTTCCGCATCGCGGATTTTGACCCGAAGAGCATCAAGGAAAACAATGGGATACATCGGCTCCAGAGCCCGGTTCTGCCAGTCTGATACTTCCTCCAGAACGACATCTGTGACGCGGCTGACAAGATCGCAGACACCTTCAGCCCGTAGACCTCTTCGAGATGGGCGCGGATGTCGCGGGTCGATAACCCCGCTGCATATAAGCCGATGATTTTGTCATCCATACCGTCGATCCGGGTTTGACCCTTCTTGATCAGTTCCGGTTCAAAACTGCCCTCACGGTCGCGCGGGACATCAATCGGCAGCGCCCCATCATTGCCCTTCAACATCTTGCGCGACGTGCCATTGCGGCGGTTGCTCTGTTGGTTTGTGGGCTGGGTGTCAGGCTCATAGCCTAAATGCTCGGTCAGTTCAGCGCCAAGCATCCGTTCCATCAGGCGCACCTTCAGCTCTTTCATCAAGCCCTGATCGCCCAGTAAATCGTCCGCGTTCTCAACGCCGCTCAGCAGCTCGTCTAAAACTTCCTTGGATATCGTCATTGTCGTCATGCTCCTTCGTTAATGAAGCATGGGCCAAATTACTCATACACAGAAGATCGGACACTCTCGATGCGGATGCTATCTTGGCCTCTTTTGAAGCGGAAATTTCCGAACCCTGGCATGGATGATGGCAACCAATGAAGGCACAACCAGATCCTGCGACCAATTCAGCTCAAGAGCCCACAGTCTACGATTTACGACTGGTGAACAAATATATGAGGTTCCCGTCCGGATCGGATTCTCTGACAGGGGTAAACCCGACGCGTGACGGTTAACACCATACGGTGACTGCGCAACCTTCACGACAGAGCGAAATCTGATAATTTCCAGCTATCAAACCTAATTCCTTCTGTCCTGCGCATCGCAGACTCACTTCCTGTTCAACAGAACAGGAAGCACCACAATTCTCATGAGTAAAACAGATCTAACCACATGCGTGCGAAGCGGGCGCCCGCTCTCCAAGTTGGCCCTGGCGCATCACCTTGGCGTGGACCGCGCGACGTCTGCTGCAATCGCAAAGAAGCGCCATCTGAAATGCGATGGCATCACTTATCCTTGGCGCAGGATCTGGACCGCGATCTACGGCGTGAAGGGATCAGATTTGGCAGCGCATTTGGCTGAATTGAAAGCGCGCCACCCGGACTCAAAGGCTCTCGCCAATATCAAAGATCTGGAAGCAGAGCTCCGTGCACCCCTGATCAGCTTCGCAGAAATGGCCCTGCGTCGAGATATGAAGCCCAACACACTTTCGAGGAGAGTGAAGGAAGGAAGGGAAATCCTGCCGTTTCCACCTATCCAACTGGGCGGTCGGCTTCGTCACTTCCGGCCTCTGGAAGTCGATCTATGGATTAAGGAGGAGATCCAACTTGATTTGCCGCTACCGCCTGTATGGACCTCAGATAAGAGAAACGATGACACTGGTGGGTCCCAGAACGAGCCTGAATCCGAGACACATGGTGAATGTGAACCGGACCCAGTTCTTTCGGACCCTGAGGACACCAGAAAGGCGGTTTTTGGCGACTTCAAGCCGGATCAACGGACCTCTTCCGAATAGCCGGAAAAAGGTGAAACCTCCCCTCATTACCGGTAGCGGGAAATAAACGACGGTTTCACCTTTTCTGCTGAATAGACGGATAAAAGCGTCTTTAACGGAGCTTCCTGAGCAAAAGGACTTTTTATGACCCTACCTTTTTCAACCCTCGTCTCGAACACTCCAAAGCCGGCTCAGGTGCAGACCATGCAAGATGTGTGGGACTGGATACTCTCGCACGCACCAGACCCGGCCGAACCGAAGAAAGGCAACCCACACGGTTTTAGGCTTCAATACCTGACAACGCTCAAACGCCACTGCGGCGATGCGCCACTCTGCACCATTCCCGCTGATCTTGAAGCGTTCGATAAGGACTTTCCAAAGGCGAAGAAGAACGTGCATCCGCGCCCCGATCTTGATCAAGATCTCAAAGCATACAAGAAGTGGCGACAGAATTGTCGCAAGGCCGTTGAGATCACCACTGGTGCAGCGGTTGAGAAGGCAGAGCTACGCGCGCGCCAGGATGGCTGGTCAGATCTTCTTGGGGCCGTAATCACGCATATCAAAAATGGTGGGGGCATTCACCCGGCTGCTACCGCGCATGTGGTTCACCTCTCCGATATCGGTCGGCGCATCGGAATCGAACCTTGGGAGTTGAACGACGGTGACATTCTCAACCGTCTCGAAGCAGGCTTTGTTACGCCATCCGATTTGCAGAACGCCCGCAAGGCGCAAAAGTTTTTGAATAGCTATCGCTATATCCCGGAAATCGCCGCTGTACTGCCGACCGCGACCCTACCGGTTTTCCCAACATACCGACAGTATCAGTCCCTTCCGGATCATATCGAGGTTTACTTGCTCGAACTGATTAAGCGCGCCGCTGGTAAGGTCGACGAAGTCATGGGCAATGACGACCACAAGCCAATTAGCGAAAAAACCAAGACGGTATGGCGGTCGGCTCTGCGTCATCACGTCAGGACCTTGGTGAAATGTCCTGCCTATCCAGATCTAAATTACAATCGCCCGATCACTGATCTAACAACAATCAATGATCCAAGCTCGCTGTTCGAGCCGGCACATCTGCACGCAACGATGCGTCACACCCGCGACATGGAGCACCTGCCGGGGCACATTTGTCATGTCAGCGGTTACAATTACTATGGCGACCTGCTGACGATTTTGAGCCGAAATGATCTTCTCGACAGCGCCGACTGCATCAAGATCAAAGAATGCAGCTTCATGAAACAAGGTGCGCAGCTGGCAAACGGTATGACCGCTTCAAACGAAGCATGGTGCAAAGCGCTGGTGCAAAGCCCTGAGAAGAGGAAGCGGTTTCGGAATATGCACCGCTTGATGGTACGCGACGCCACAGCGATGATCCCACCAGCTGCTTTGACTATGCCAACGCAGAAGCCCGAAGATTCCCAAGCCTATCGTGAGTTTCTGGCAAAGCATCTCTCAGCCAATGATCTCGCCAGACTGCGCCAAATAGGCACCTGCGCCGCGGCCTGTGCAATTGAATACACGGGGCGTCCGATCCGAATGGCTAACGTGCTGGGTCTGCGCCTCAAAGGCTCCCAACAGAACTTCTTCAAGCCCGGCAACAGTCACGAAAACTGGGAATTTCAACTGGCAGCGCATGAGACCAAATCCGGTAAGAAAGAGCCTATGACACCGCTAAACAAGAAGATGGGTGGTCCGCAGGTGCTGGCTTGGTACCTTGCCCGGATCCGACCACTCTTTGAGCATGAGGCAACGAGCATCTACCTCTTCCCCGCTGTGCAGGCACAGGGGCAGTCGCTCAATCACAAGACTTTTGACACTTGGTTCCAGCGCGCAGCATCTTCGGTAAAGCTTCCAATGACATTCCATAAATGGCGTCATGGCTATGCTTCTCTCCTGCTCGCAAGTTCATGGAACAACCTGTCCCATGCCGCGCAAATGCTCGGAAACACGCCCAGTGTCTGCGAAAAGAATTACGGCTGGATTGACGAAGAAAGACTCGTGCTGGAAACCCAAGATACGATGTTCGAGCTTGAAAAGGCTGGCCTATGACACCGCGTGTCGTTCTTCTGCGCCAACCACATATGGAAACTCTCCGGGATCACTTCGCCACGGTGCTCGATGCAATGCCATATGCCGAGCTGCAAGGGATTGAAGCCTTCATGAGGTTCTGTGCCGAGAACCGCGTCTTTGATCCATCGAAAGAGGATATCAACGCGTTTGCCGCGTTGGGTGAACAGCCACCAGAACTCATGCTGAGCTTGGCTGATGCCCTGCATCGGATTGGGTTGTCCGAGGAATGCACAACTTCCCGCATTGTTGCGGAAGCGCGTCGACATCGCATGAACTTCAAAGGGATCACCAGGGGCGCAAACCGAGCATACTTACGGTGGGTCTCTATGCCAATCGACCAGCTACCCGATGAATGGCAGACGACTTTGAAACGCTTACGCCTCGAAGAGAGATTTGCCCCTTCGGTCTGGGCTCGTATGGTAAGTCGACTGGGCATGTTTGCTTGGTCGGCTAAACGCGCAGGTCTGCCCCTCGACCTCGGAAACACCGACGCTCTCAAAGCGCTCTATGTTGATATGCGTGAGCGATCGAAAGATATTCAACGTCGCCGTGATGAAAAAAACGGCCAGGTTCGATCTGTGTATACGCCACGCTGGGCCTACCTGCGTAGCACTTGGGAAGAGTTGCGCCGCTTCGCCAAGCACCATGGTCTGCCTCCGGCGGTCCTCAACCAGCTGACAGACACCTATACCGAACTTGCGACTCTCGAAAATCGGCAAGAGGCTGAGAAGGTTGCTAAGGCACGGGCCGCTGGTTCTCGATTGGACCTTTACCAAGAAGCAGAAAAGATGCTGGCAGATGCCAGCCTCAAAAAACATCCACAACAGCGCCACGCTTTACGCAACCGTGCGGCCGCCATTGCATTAGGTTGCGCCGTGCCTGCGCGACCCGAAGACGTAGTCAAACATCACGTCTTTGGGCAAGGGATCACATTCGAGCCGGGGCGCAACGCCTATCGCTTTCGATACATACCGCAGAAAACCCGGTTCAGCACTGGTCGCAAAATAAATATCCCTCTCCTTCCAGTCTGGAACAAGTTCATTGACGCGCTGGTCCTACAAGATCAGGACCCTCGCTATCTTGGCCAACTGCGCGCCAAGGCCATCGACGAGAAGCGGCCGCTCTATGTGCAATATGACGGCACCCCAGCAGTCTACGCTTGGTATAGTCGCATGTGGGCATCTCCTTCTCCCATCACCTCACCACGATCGCGAAGAAAATCGTGGCTTGCGTAGTCCTTCAGAAGATTGACCGTGTCGACAACGGTTACCATCGTGTCCAATCGCGCCACTTCTGACAGGCTCACCCCATCCTCATCACGAAAATCGAATGTCGCGGCTACAGGCAGAGGTTCAGAAATACCCGTGGATTCAATGAGGAGGTAATCAAAGCGCCCTTCTGTAGCGAGGCGGCCAACTTCTTGCAGTAGGTCATCACGAAGCGTGCAACAAATGCACCCGTTGGTCAGTTCGACCAACGCTTCTTCTGTGTGACTCAAGTTAGCGCCACCGTCGCGAATGGTGTCGGCGTCGATGTTGACCTCCGACATATCATTTACAATTACGGCAACACGGTACCCGTCACGGTTTTGTAGAACTTCATTCAGAAGCGTCGTTTTGCCAGCCCCCAAAAAGCCCGAAAGGACAGTAACAGGAAGGCGCGTGTCTGTGGTTGCCGATGGGGTATTCATTCTGGTTTGGCCTTTGGGCTGAGGTGTTCCGGGATGGATCAGTACGCCTGCCAGATGTCGCAAGCGTACCGCGTTGATGTGTGAGTTAGTGCGCGATCATGCTTTGCGCGATATCAGCACCGCTCATATTTGCTGGAAAATATGTGGGCCAATTGGTAACTTCCGTCAGCAGTTCCGCGCGGTCATTGCCCCAGTACAGGTGGTAGTGGTCCGACTTGGTCGGCACGATTATGTGATCGCTGAACTGGATGAACTGCGGCGCGGCCTCGTCGCCACTCGACTTTTCATAGATGTAACGTACACCTTGGTTGCCGGACTCGTAGGTCAAAATTTCGTAGCCGTCGTTTTCGTATTGCCCTTGAACGGGCTGCCCATCCCGAAAGAACGTCACACTGGACCCGACAATGAGAATGCGCTCCACATCTGTGGTATAGCCTGTGTTGTAGTACGAGCGATATTCTTCGACGGTTTTGTCGCCGTCTTCGGCCTTATGCGCAAGCACGGCGTCCAAAGTCCCATCTCGCAGGAACGGATAGATCGACTGCCAATCGTTCTCCCAATCTGACAGGTCACGCGCCTGCACGTCTGCAGCATTTACCAACGACGGTTCATGGTCGTGATTTGCGTGGCTTTGGGCGTGCGTTGTCGCGGAAGTTGATGTTTGGGCAATGGCCTGCGTTGCAAATGTGGCAAACGCACCGATGGCGATGACGGCTGCTCGTTTTGTGGTGAATTTTAGCAAAAGATTTCTCCGGTTAAGTAATGATTCGCTACGTTATAACATAACATTTAATTGCTTGGAAGCGCTTGACGATTTTGGCAAGCGCTCGAGCTGATAGATTGAGGTGAAACAAGGATAGATAGCTGGAAGTGGTCATTTGGGTTGGAAGAGCAAATGTCAGCAAAGTCCGCATTGCAGACCTCAGTGCCTCGCGCAGCGAACGACCGCTTCCCGCCCTTGGTGTCGGCCGAAGCGAACGGCCCAGACCTGCCGTTCGTCATGCTGTTGAGTTGCTGCAGTGCGGCCCGTCAGACCGGACTTTCGCCACACTGCCGAAATCCTGACCCACTCGAATTCACACATGCGTACAATGGGTGAATTCGAAGTTCTTTCACCAATGACTGCTATCGGTTGCCAATCCTACCGATTGGTACTTTGTGGTTATTGATCTAAACTCGACATCCAAGCTCAAATGCGGTCTTGTTTGAGCAAGAACGCAGCCGTTTCCAATAGGCTTTTAGATACGTCTCGAAACTGAATCCCAAGTTTCGCTTGCGCTTTGACACTGCTGACCTCTGCACGTTGACCCAGTGCCGAAACGATCCCACGGATCGCAGGGTCGAATAGCGCCAAAAAGCGCATTACCAAATTCGGGGCCACGCGTGTCGCGATTTTCCTGTCCGGGTATTGTGCCTTGAGAATGGCTGAAATGTCCGAGAATTCCAAATACCCGCCGCAGCAGGCAAATCGTTCGCCCACGCTATTGGGGTCCTCAAGGGCCGCAATGTGGGAGGCTGCAACGTCCCGCACATCAACGCAAGAAAAGCCCATTTTTGGCACCATCGGGTCCTTACCAGATAATGCTCGCTCTACGAGTGCCAAGGATGCTCCATAATGTTGCCCGATTGGTTGTCCGAGCACCAGGCCAGGATTGATGGTCGTCAAAGCAATTTCTGGAGCACGATTTGCGACGAAATCCCAAGCGGCGCGCTCGGCCAGCGTTTTGGACTTCGGATATGCCGCTGACTTTGTTGTGTCGGCCCAATCCTTCTCGTCAAATGCTGTCCCTCCGGGCTTTTGAGGATAGCTGACAATGGCGGCCGTCGACGATGTTAATATTACGCGATTTACGCCCGCATTCTGTGCAGCCTTCAGAGCGCGTAGCGTTCCATCTACCGCAGGCCGGATCAGCGTTTCCTCGTCTTTTGGGGCGTCCAGCGGAAAAGGCGATGCAGTATGTATTAACGCACCAAAACCTGTTAGCGCGGTGTCCCAACCCATGTCATGTCCGAGATCTAATGCTACACATGATAGCTTTTTCGCAACTGTTTGCTCTGGAACTCCCGCCGCAATCATCTCAGTTCGCAACCTGGCTTCACTATCCAAAGAGCGGACCGAACCGCGCACTGTATATCCTTTTTTCAAAAGTTGAAAAATCAGATGTTTGGCAACATAGCCGGTGGCACCAGTGACAAAAATTGTTTGGGACATAATGTACCTCGGTAAAAATCCAGAGAAATCTTTAATATCGTAGTGCTGACTTGATGAACTGTCGATGCTGCAATCGCAGCGCACGATGCTAAGGAGGTGGAGCAGTTAAGGGCCTTCACTTAGCAGAAACGGCCATTCTTTGCATCAAAGAGTTCGGTATTTTGGGCTCACTTCAACCCTTAGGTCGAGCGCAGAAATCGCGCCTGATAGTTACTTTGCGACTGATAGGAACGGCCCTTAGCGGACTTTTGCTACGCAGCCAGGCCCATCAGTACGACGTTCTCAAAGCTGACATTTATGATATCAACACACTCATCCTGTTTTGCGGGGGAGCGGACACGACTTTGCTGAAAACTGAGTGCTTAACTGCAACTTGGACTAACGGTGAATACAAGCGCAGCATCTACTTGAGCGTTGCATCGAATGTGATGACCACTCGGTCGCCAGTGTTGGCCGCTGCGGTCGCAATCTTTGCGTTTAGGATGTTGCGGCCGGAGAACTCGATCGAGTTTTGATCCAGTTCGACTTGTTGCGGCCGGATGCTGTAGCCGCTTTCTTCGAGTGCAGTGGACCAATCTCCAAACAAGATGTCTATGTCGGTTTCAGTGCTGAATGAGAACATTCGAATACTCGACCCGATGGCGCGATCCATCTCTATCGCTGCATCATCCGGCAGCATAAGTACTTCAGGAACCCAGCCATGCGGAACTTCATCGGCATAGGCGATCACGCCCGCGAAAAGCACCAACGTAAGACCGAACAGCATATCTCTCATTTTCCCGCAAAGACGGCGAAAAGACATGCCGGTCATGAGGGTACGCGGCGGGGCCGTGACATTGAACGCGTCGATCTGGCAATATGCAAAACTCATTCCAGTAAGTTATAGAGGCACCTTGGAAGTTCAATACGTTTTCACGACATGTCCAAGGCAATGGCGGACTTCGGCTCCCTGCGCCCTTGCAACCATCCCTGCGAACCGCAGCATCCGTCGAAATGTGATCCAAACGGCCTTGCATCAGCGCGGAAAGACACGGGATTTGTCGGCCGCCTGAACGGCCGCTGTTTGGGCTGCGGTCCGACTGGCTCGCACCCGCAGCGAATTACCGCTACCCGCCCTTAAATGCGAGCCTTCGCAGCCGCAGCGGAAACGCAGCGACCGGCAGGAATGTCCGCCCAGCGTTCATTGGCGTAAAATACGTCACATGACAGTTTTCAGTGCTTTCGACAGTGCTCGAGCAAATTCTATGACCGTGGATTTTGAGAAATTCATGACCTTTAGAAAATGGTATTTTGCGACCAATGCCTTCGTCCGCAGTAGCTTCAATTCTGCCAATACGCTTCGGGGGTACCACCATTTATTTTCGCCGCGAAAATACTGCCTATGGCTTGCCGCTTAGCGCACTCGCAGTAGGCGAAAACTGACGAGATATAATATCGCAGCAGTGTAGCGAAGTCTTGCGCGAATTAGAGTTAGGGATAGGTTGGCCTAATTTCTGTTTTTGCTTTCTGCCTCTTTGCGAGCAGCAAGAAAAACAAAAATCAGCCAGCTCAATTGTTGAAACCACGCGAGGGCGAAAGGAGGATTCCGACCCCGTGCTTGTCCGTCCGCGGAGACGGGAACATAGAAGGAGTTCCGTATGACACGGAAACAATTAATCGCGCTGTTAAAATCATTCATAGCGCAATATGACCTCGACCTTCAGAATGCAGCTTATCTGCTCGGTGACAGAGCCGCTCTGATGCGCTTGCCGCGCTTCCGGAAGGCACTGTCAGCCAAGAAACCAAAATATCACCACCTGGGCCGCGAGCTCAACTGGCTCTGCGACTTGCTTAGCCTGGGCATAGTTAGTGAAATCAATAGCGACGAGTCAGATTATTTCCCGCTGATTGATCCGGCGGACGATGTAGTTTGGACAATCTGCGTTTTGACCGACATCGCACAGGGGCTATTAGATGGATTCTATGAGTTTTCGGAGACATCTGAAAATGATCTGAGCGAGGTGGCAGCATGAGCTATATCCGTCGCGAAGAGAGCCTCGAAACGATGGTCGCACGTGCAATAGGCGAGGGGGGCAACTTTGCTGACAGCTATGCCCGCACTGGTCTTAGTATCAAAGGTTATCACCACCGAAAGCTCCCAAAAACTTTGGCACGCTTAGAGTGCGGTGATGTATTTGATACGAGGGACGATGATTGCATCACTGCCATGGGCGATGCCCTCGTAGCAGAAGCAAATGCAATTAGGCCGGGATACGGCAACCGCGTTCTCAACAGTTGTACGTACGAAGACCTGCTCTTCGACGAACAACTGGAACACCTGCGCTGGTTAATCCTCCGCTGGGAGAGCTTCTCCCTGGTTCGCCAGCAGGTGCGTGGGCGTTTGGCAGCAAAGCGGTTGCTCGCAGACGTTGGTGAGCACTGAATGCGAATACTGACGGGGCCGCATGGATGCGGCTCCGTACTTGAGCGAGTTAGCTTACGGCAATTCTAACCCATCGTCCGATTAATAAGCTTCCTCAAAGCTTGCAGCCTTTAATTTCTATGACATTGAGGAAGTTAGCGTGGCAATGGGCACTACAATTCAGCATACAAGGCGAGCATGCTGCTGCGGCGATTAGCAGCCTTCGGCACCATGCCTAAGCTCCGCAGGTGTGCGGACAAGGAACTCGACACTTGACGTAGTACTTCTGCCAAGCGTTGACAAAGCTCAGGCCCGTGCCTGCAAGGCTTCAAAGCCAGCACGCTTCATGGTGTTCTTTGGCAAGTTCAACGGGCGCAGCGCAGTTACTTCGCGTAGTCTTGCTGCTAACTGCCGCACCTTTTCATGCGATAGTTTTCCAATACCCGACTGCTCGAAAAGCGGTTGCGCCAGATTTGGGTCACGCACAACGACGGTATCCGCTTCAGAAAGTTCACCAAGTGTAATCTCTACATCGAGTGATGAGCCTTGCGCCAAATTGCATGATATGATCACTGGAAAGCCATACTGACGTTTTTTACCGATTTGTAGTTTGAAATCTGCTTTATCGACGGCATCCTTCAGGTCACTGAGGTGATGCGCTGTATAGTGCACGTTGATGATTGAACCATGCTTGTGCCCTGCGAGTGCTTGGCGTTGGCCTTCCTCAACGTCCTCTCGCTTCAGGGCACTCGAGAATGTTTTCCGAAGCGCATAGAAATCCTCATCAAAATCGCCAATCCCAATGTGATTGAAGATCCGGCGAAGGTGCTTGCCATATGCAGTACTTACTTCTCCGGACTGGGAGCGTCTGGCAGCCTCGGGGAACAAAAGAATACCGTGATCTTGCTGTAAAGACTGAAACCATTCGATGAATCCGAGATCGATCAGCATCTGTGGGATAGGAACGAGGCGCTTCGCGTCTTCCGTTTTACCACTATTGTCTGCACCTGATGCGATTGCCAATAAATAGATCCCATCACGGAATCGAACATCGCTTCGTTTGAGCAATAGGATCTCTTCAATTCGAGATCCTATTGTTAAAACAACCAGCGGCACCCAATAGTCTGCGTCGCGAATGATGAGGTTTCCGCGCTGCCAGCGACGGTGTTCGGACGCGCAGCCACTGTAAATCGGGCACGATAGAAGCTTTGAAATCCTTTCTTTCGTCCAAGGCATGCGGATCTTCGGTTTCGTGACACGGACATAGAGTTTGTCCTCTGGCGCAAGAGATCTGATGTGATGTTCCATTTTGGAATATGAGATGGTCTCTGGTACATCGGCACCCAGTTCCTTGGCCGATTTGAACATGCGGTTCATGGAGTCGCGATATTTCTTAAACGTGTTGATGGTCACGCGTGGAACAAGACGATCCGCCAACATCGCTCGCTTTTCGGCATCCGAAACGCCTTCAATCAATCGAATTTCTTCTAAGCAAAGAAGGTCCTCTGCATCGGCTTTCGAGATTTCTTCTGCCTTGGTTACGGTTTTTCCGGCTTGCCCATGGCGGTTCCTGCCATGACTTCTGCCTTGAGTTCTTGGCAACCGTGAAGCCCACCCCAAAAATTCTTTCTGTTTTACTTTCGTCAATAATGAGATGGGACTGTTGCCAAAGAATTCCTCCAGAAGTCGGTGAACCCCAGATGTAATCCGCTTCATATCTTTTGAGGGATAAAGCTCATCGGTTTTGGACTTTGCTTCGGACAAGAGGACAGGAGCCTTAATAAAAGCATCAAATTCCGCAACGCCATGGTCTGCCAAAAGGTCTCGACTGGCTGTTCGCACATCATCGCCTTCATCCATAGCGATTTTTACATCGTTGAGACGTCTCTTTAGCGTAATGGCACGTTGCCCCAGATCGTTAGAGATAGGCTCTTGTAGATCTACAGAAATCAAAGCACTGGCCTTCTGTAGAAGGACCTGCACGTCACCCCATTGCTTGTTGCGGGCCGATTGACGCAAGTGTCGGTTTTCCGCCTCAAGTGCTGCAACCCGTTGATCAATATCTGCATCAGATACCGGATTGGCCAAGCTTTCTTCAGCGGCCATCTTACTCAGTTCGCCACGCATTGCCTCCAACAATATCGCTTTAGCGGTATCGGGGCTCAAGTTTTGTTTGGTCAGTGCGTCCACGAAGTCTAACTCCTTTTTCTCGTAGACCGAAAGCAGCCTGGCGGCACGCTTCACGGCGTCGAGCGGGAGGTGGGTTCGCAAAGAAAGACAGATAAATTGGTTTGAACCGAATTTTGATATGCATATTGGCAAACGTTTACGGAAATAAAACATCCGGCCTCTACGCATCAGGTAGGGGCCGGCTCGATATTTAGGTTTTTGTCGGTGGTTTCGGCGGGCTGAAACGCGATGCTGCTGGGCATAGCGCGCAAGGCCATGTGTCACACCCTGTGTCACAGTCTCAGAATGCTGTGACACACACGTCGTACCAGACTTGGTTAAGTCTTTGTTATTTCGAGTGTGTCTAAGAAAGTTGGCTGGGATGGTAGGATTCGAACCTACGGTACACTGTACCAAAAACAGTTGCCTTACCACTTGGCTACATCCCAACGTGTGGGCGTAGTTAGTCTGGGTTGCGGGGGGGCGCAAGACCCTTATCGACAAAAAGTGGTGGGAATCTTGGAATTTATTAATCTGTCTGGTCCCGAGGCTTGGGGGGGCGTAAAAATCTGGGGGCTTCGGTGGTCCGAGGCGTCAGGCCTGTCGCGCGTCGCGAAGTTTCACGGTCTGTGCAGGCCTTGCGATCGCGGCGGACCCTCGCTGAAAATGGGGCAGAGCGGGGACAAGACATCAGGGGCGGGGAAAGAGGCCGGGCCCTGACTGCTGCGCCGGCCTCTTTCTTATATAGTGCTCAGGGCAATCGCTGCGGACAGCCCTGGATTAACCCTCGCAGTCGATCAGGATGGCACCGGCGCGGGCACCGGCCTCGACGGCCTCGTGTGCTTTGATCGTGTCCGATAGTGCGAAGGTCTGCTCTACCGGACAGTGCAGCGCGCCGTCGGCTAATGCTTGGTGGGTCTTTTCGATTGCCAAGGCACGTTCGGTTTCGGTCAGCAGGTAGACGAGGATGATGTCGATGGTGACCGCCTTGAAGAGCAGGGGCAGGAAGGGGAGTGTCGGCTCCATCACCTTGGCAGACCCGTAGGCCGCGATGCGCCCGTTGGGTTTGATCACTTCGGCATCCAGCGCGATATTTGCGCCGAACTCTACCTCGATGATCTGGTCGACGGGTGCGCCACCGTTGGCGTCCAGCACCTGTTGCGCCAGATCGGTCGCACTATAATCTACCACCACATCGGCACCGGCGGACTTTGCGCGTTCGGCCCCGCTTTGCCCGGTGGTGGCGATGACACGTGCGCCGGCCCAAGTGGCGAATTGTACCGCCAGATAGCCGACGGTGCCCGCGCCCCCCTGAATAAGAAGTGTTTGTCCGGCGACATCCCCCCCGTTGAATACCGCATGGGCTGCGGTCAATCCGGGGATGCCAAGGCTGGCCGCTGTTTCAAAGCTCACGTCATCGGGCAGCGGTACCGCCTGCGCCTGTGGCAGGGCGATATGTGTCGCGGCAGTGCCGAAAGGCCGCTGCCATTGTCCGTTCCAGATCCAGACGCGCTGGCCGACGCGGGCGGGGTCCACACCTGCGCCGACTGCTTCGATCACGCCGGCGCCATCGCTGTGCGGGATCACCTGATCGAACGGCGGATGGGTCACGCCGGGGCGGCCGCGCCGGGATTTCACGTCAGAGGGGTTTACCCCCGATACTGACAGCCGGACCAGCACTTCGTCCGCGGCTGGGGCGGGGGTTGGCATTTCGGTCAGGGTCAGCACGTCACGCGCTTCGCCAAGGGTTGAATAGGTGACTGCTTGCATGGGGGCTCCTGATCATTGGGCAAGGTGTTGCGTCACCTAAGCCCAAGATCGCGCCATGTGCAATTGCGGGGCTAGTCGCGCAGTTCTTGCGCGCCCACGCCCCACAGCCGCGCCTTGGGGGCCCAGCCCTTAAAGCCGTCGACCCGCAAGTAGCACCATTCAAGGTCGCATGCCCCGAGCCGCGCGATCACGCCCAGTTCAAGTTCTGCCTCGATAGGGGCCTTTGGGTCGGGACGCGCCCGCAATTGCAGGCGGTCCTGTTCGACCAAAACGGTGCGCGTGCCGGATAATAGGGAATAATGGACCCAGCCGCCCATGCCGTCGCGGTCTTCGACGCGGCGCCAGTGGCCGTGCTCTGCCGTGATGCGCAGGGGCAGGTCGCGATGTTTGAACACCCAATCGATCCGGTGCGTCAGCGAAGGACCGCGCCGCACATTCCCCTCGCTGGCTTTCATAGACACAAAGCGGGGCACCGGCAGGTTCGTCACCTGTCCGACCTCTTCCGAATAAACGGGGGCGCTGAACAGGTGAACAGCTGCAAAAGCGCCTAAAAGGACGGAACGTAACTTCGGTATCATGACTGCCTGTCTGGTCTATTGCCGTTGATTTAATGCAGTTTTGCCCTGCGAGGTTCTTGTGCCTCGTCTCTGCTTGGGACACCATGCCATCAAGCACAGTGCAAAGCCATATTTGGGAGGCCCACAATGTCAAAGCAACCGCTAAGTGTTGTAGTCACGCGACGGTTGCCGGAAGTCGTCGAAAAGCGATTGACGGAACTGTTCAATGTGACGTTGCGCGAAGATGACACGCCGATGACCCGCTCTGAACTGGGCGAAGCCATGAAAACCGCGGATATTCTAGTGCCCACCGTGACCGACGAAATTGACGCGGCCCTGATCGGGCAGGCGGGGGACCGGCTGAAACTGATCGCGAACTACGGGGCGGGCGTCGATCATATTGACGTGATGACGGCCCGGCAGCGCGGTATCTTGGTCTCGAACACCCCCGGTGTGCTCACCGAAGACACCGCAGACATGACCATGGCCCTGATTCTTGCCGTGACGCGGCGCATGTCCGAAGGGATGGCGCAGATGCAGTCAGGCGACTGGCAGGGCTGGGCCCCGACCGCGTTGCTTGGGGGGCGTGTCAGCGGCCGTCGCTTGGGCATTCTAGGGATGGGGCGTATCGGTCAAGCTGTCGCGCGCCGCGCTGCCGCGTTCGGGATGCAGGTTCATTACCACAACCGCCGCCGCCTGCGCCCCGAGATCGAAGAGAGCCTAGGCGCGACCTATTGGGAAAGCCTTGATCAAATGGTTGCGCGGATGGACGTGATGAGCATCAACTGCCCCCACACCCCAAGCACCTTCCACCTGATGAACGCCCGCCGGCTTAAACTGATGAAGCCGGATGCGGTGATCGTAAACACCTCTCGGGGGGAAGTTATCGACGAAAATGCCCTCACGCGGATGCTGCGCGCCGGGGAGCTGCAAGGGGCTGGGCTGGACGTTTATGAACACGGCACAGCCATCAATCCGCGTCTGCGCGAGCTGACCAATGTCGTGCTCTTGCCGCATATGGGGTCGGCCACGCTAGAGGGCCGCGTCGAGATGGGCGAAAAGGTCATTATCAACATCAAAACCTTCGAAGACGGGCACCGTCCACCGGATCAGGTTGTCCCGTCGATGCTGTAAGCGACGCGCCAGCGCGGTTCAATTTGCGCTGGCGATAAAAACAAGTAGGTTGGCCCTAGGCACCGGAACGGGGAGGGGACCATGCTTGTGAAAAACATCGGAAAACATATCGGGCAGACCTGCTTTGCCATCGTCGTCGCTGGCTTTGCCGGCAGTATGGTGGTGGCGCAGCAGGCCGCCGACAGCGTCGCCCCTGAAGGCGCAAGCCAAGGTACCTTTACCGACATATCCCCTCAGATCGCTGCCGCATTTGACGCCAAGACGGCAGGGAAACCTGTTGTCGCACAAAACTGGATGGTCGCCGCTGCCAATCCCCATGCTGTGAAAGCAGGCGCAGATGTGCTGGCCAAGGGCGGCACCGCTGCCGATGCGCTGGTCGCCGTCCAAGCGATGCTGGGGCTGGTTGAACCGCAAAGCTCGGGCCTTGGGGGCGGGGCGTTTTTGGTCTGGTATGACGCGGCATCAGGCAAGCTGACCACACTCGACGGGCGTGAAACCGCACCACTGGCGGTGACGCCACAGCTGTTTCAGGATGCTCAGGGTGTCCCGCTGGGGTTCTTTGATGCGGTCGTCGGTGGGCGTTCCGTCGGAACACCGGGCACGCCTGCGTTGATGGCCGCTGCACATGAAAAATGGGGCAACCAGCCGTGGGCTGATTTGCTCGCGCCGTCCATCGCATTGGCCGACAAGGGTTTCGCCGTTTCCCCACGCCTTGCGGGGCTCGTGGCGGAGGACGCCGAAAGGCTGGCAACTTCGGAAACGACAGCATCCTATTTCATGCCGAACGGCACGCCGGTGCAGGCCGGGGATACGCTGAAAAACCCTGACTATGCGCGCACGGTCGCGGCGCTGGCTAAACGCGGGAGCGATGCCTTTTATACCGGTGACATCGCCCGTGACATTGTGGCGGCTGTCCAAGGGGCCAAAGGCAACCCCGGTGTGCTGTCAGAAGTCGATCTGTCGATCTATCAGGTCAAAGAGCGCGATGCCGTCTGTGCGCCCTACCACGGGCACGAGGTCTGCGGCATGGGGCCGCCCTCGTCCGGCGCGCTGGCCGTGGGGCAAATTCTGGGGCTGCTGGAAAATGCGGACCTCGGCGCAGGTCCGGCGGACGCGCAGGTGCTGCGGCTGATCGGCGATGCCTCGCGGCTCGCTTTTGCGGATCGGGGCCGCTATATCGCGGATACCGATTATGTGCCTGTGCCGGTGGCTGGAATGCTGGACCCGACCTATCTGGCGGAACGTGCCAAGCTGTTGCGGGGCGACGACGCCCTGCCCGAAGTGACCGCGGGCGCGCCGGCTTTTGATCACGCGCTAAACCTTGCCGATGATATCTCTATCGAGCTGCCCTCGACCTCGCATGTGTCGATTGTTGATAGCATGGGCAATGTGGCGAGCATGACCACGACGATTGAGAACGGCTTTGGTAGCCGCCTGATGGTACGCGGGTTTCTGTTGAATAACGAGCTGACGGATTTCTCTTTCCGGTCGCACACCGACGGGGTGCCGATTGCCAATCGTGTCGAGCCCGGAAAACGACCGCGGTCGTCGATGGCACCGACGATTGTGATGAAGGATGGCGCGCCGGTTCTGGCCGTGGGCAGCCCCGGTGGCAGCCGGATCATCGGCTATGTCGCCGGAGCGATCATCGCGCATCTGGACTGGGGCATGGACGTGCAGCAGGCCGCAGCGCTGCCCCATGCGATCAACCGTTTCGGTCCCTATGACTTAGAAGAAGGCACTGACACTGCCAAAATGGCAGATGCGCTGACAGCCCTTGGGTACGAGGTGAACACACGCGCACTGACCTCGGGGCTGCACATGATTTCGATTGGTGACGACCTGCGCGGCGGGGCAGATCCGCGCCGCGAAGGTATCGCCCTTGGCGAGTGATCGCCCACTTTGACCTAAAGGAAAGACCATATGGCACAGGCCACCGACATGCCCCGCAACGAGACCGGGATCGACACCGCCTTGGGTATCCTCAAGCAGCAGTTCGGCACACAGTTTCAAACCGGTGAGGCGATCCGCGAACAGCACGGGCACACAACAACTTGGATCAGAAATCAGGCCCCCGATGCGGTGGTTTTTGCCCGCTCGACCGATGATGTCGCCGCCGTGGTCAAGGTGTGTGCCGCGCATAAAGTGCCGGTCATCGCCTTCGGCACCGGCACCTCGCTTGAGGGGCACGTCAATGCGCCGGCGGGGGGCGTGTCGATTGATCTGACCCAGATGGACCGTGTGGTCGAGGTCAACGCGGGCGATCTGGACTGTCGCGTCCAACCCGGTGTGACCCGCGAGGCGCTGAACACCCATTTGCGCGATCAGGGCCTGTTCTTTCCGATTGATCCGGGGGCCAACGCCTCGCTTGGCGGGATGACGGCGACGCGGGCGTCGGGCACCAACGCGGTGCGCTACGGCACCATGAAAGACAACGTGCTGGCCGTAGAGGCGGTGATGGCTGATGGCACCGTGATCCGCACCGGTGCGCGGGCGCGCAAATCGTCTGCGGGGTATGATCTAACACGGCTGATGGTCGGCTCTGAGGGAACTTTGGGGGTCATCACCGAGATCACGCTCAAGCTGCAAGGCATCCCCGAGGCGATTAGTTCGGCCCGCTGTTCCTTTCCGTCGGTAGAGGCCGCCTGCGAAACGGTACAAAGTGTCATCCAATACGGTTTGCCCGTAGCGCGGATCGAGCTGCTGGACGCGCTGGTCGTGCGCGCAGTGAATGGCTATGCCAAGCTATCGCTGCCTGAAACGCCGATGTTGCTGCTTGAATTCCACGGCTCTGACGCGGGCGTGGTCGAACAGACAGAAACCTTCGCAGCACTTGCCGAAGAAAATGGTGGCACCGATTATCAGGCAACCACCACGATGGAAGAGCGCAACAAGCTGTGGCAGGCGCGGCACGATGCCTATTGGGCGATCTTGGCGCTGCGTCCGGGGTGCAAGGCGGTAGCGACCGATGTTTGCGTCCCGATCTCTCGGCTGGCAGACGCAGTAGGGCAGGCCAACGCCAAGGCCGCCGAGTTGGAATTGGTCGCGCCCATCGTGGGCCACGCCGGCGACGGCAATTTTCACGCGTCGCTGCTGCTGGATATGGAAAATGCGGGGGAGGTCGCCCGCGCCGAAAGCTTTATCAGCTGGCTCAACGAGATGGCGATCTCGATGGAGGGAACGTGTACGGGCGAGCATGGCATCGGGCAGGGCAAACGCCCCTATCTGGTCAAAGAGCTTGGCGCCGCGGTCGATGTCATGGGGGCGATCAAACGGGCGCTGGACCCCGATAACATTATGAACCCGGGCAAGATTCTACCCGAAGCCGTCGCGTGACAGGCTAGCGCAAAGTTCGAAGTTGGTCCCTGCCTAGGGCAGGGACGCGATGCCTCCGGCGGGGATTTATTGCCATTTGGAAGCGGCGGGTGCGCGAGTTTTTCAACGTTGGTCGCATTTGTGCTGTCTTTGGTCGGCTGGGTTCTGCGTTTTGCGCAAGGGCTGCTAAATGTCGCTAAGACCTATTCTGGCGGAGCATCGGATTCATGAAAACTCAAGTCAAAGCACTGGTAGTGGGCGGCGGCGCCGTCGGCACGTCGATTGCCTATCATCTGGCCCGCGCCGGATGGGATGATGTCATGCTGCTTGAGCGGGACGAGCTGACGTCCGGCTCTACCTGGCATGCAGCGGGGTTGCTGCCCTATTTTAACATGTCCTTTGCCACCACGCACATCCATGACTATTCGATCAAGTTCTATAAAACGCTTGAGGAAGAAACCGGTCTGAACGCGGGCTTTGCCGTGGTCGGCAACCTGCGCATGGCGCAGACGGACGCGCGCATGGACGAATACATGCTCTATGCCTCAACGGCAGAAACCTGTGGCGTACCGTACACATTCATGACGCCCGACGAAGTCAAAGCTAAATGGCCGCTGATCAAGACCGACGATCTGAAAGGCGCACTGTATCACGATACCGACGGCTACATTAACCCCGCCGATGTCACCATGGCGATGGCAAAAGGGGCGCGGCAGCGCGGTGTGATGATTGAGCGCAAGTGGCAGGCGGATGCGTTTCACTGGAATGGGGATGCCTGGGAAGTCACATGCACTAAGATGGCAGAACGTGGCGGCAACCTGGTGCCTACCGATGAGCAGATCGTTATCACCGCCGAACACGTCGTGACGGCCTCTGGCAACCACGCGCAGCGGACGGCTCAGATGCTTGGGATCAAGATGCCTGCCATTCCGGTGGAACATACGTTTATCGTGATGGATCAGGACCCTGAGCTGGTCAAGTGGCGCGCGCAGGGCAATCCGGAGCATCCGGTTGTGCGTGACGCCGACAATGAATCCTATGCGCGCGAAGAACGGGGCGGCTGGATTCTGGGCATCTACGAGCACGGCGCGCCAGCGCGGTTTGAGTACGGAGTGCCGGACAGCTTCCGGGCCGATCTTTTCCCGCTGGATCTGGACCGGATCGCGGATCAGTATATGGCGATGGCCGAACGTGTGCCGTCCTGCGCCGACTCCGGGCTGAAAGACGATTTCAACGGGCCGATTTGTTATACGCCTGATGGGAACCCGCTGGTTGGTCCGGCACCGGGGCTGCGCAACATGTGGCTGGCCGAAGGGTTTTCCTTTGGGATTACGGCTGCGGGGGGGACGGGGTATTACCTTGCGCAGATGATGGTCGAGGGCGAGGCCGAGATCGACATGGCATCACTGGACCCCAAACGCTATGGCGACTGGATGACCACCGAATATGCCGCGCGCAAGAACGAAGAAGCGTATGAGCACGTCTATATCCTGCACCATCCCGACGAAGAACGCCCTGCGTGTCGCCCCTTACGCATCTCGCCCGCCTATGACCGTCAAGCCGCCCGTGGTGCGCAGTTTGGTCATGTGAATGGCTGGGAGCGTCCGAACTATTTTGCGCCCATGGGCTTTGACGATCACGCCAGCCGGTCGTTCCGGCGCGGCGCGTGGTGGGA
This sequence comes from Sulfitobacter sp. M13, assembly GCF_053474885.1. Classification (NCBI taxonomy): domain Bacteria; kingdom Pseudomonadati; phylum Pseudomonadota; class Alphaproteobacteria; order Rhodobacterales; family Roseobacteraceae; genus Sulfitobacter; species Sulfitobacter sp. M13. The sequence continues at coordinate 1,220,097 of NZ_CM130281.1, forward strand.
GCATGTGGTAGAGGAAGCCAAGGCGATCCGCGAAGGCGTGGGGTTGATCGATGCCACAGCCTTTACCAAGCATCTGGTCAAAGGGCCTGGGGCGACGGAATTCCTGAGCTGGTTCACGTGTAACAAGCTGCCGTCCGTCGGGCGGATCAACCTGACCTATGCGCTGACCATCAACGGTACCACGCGTACCGAATATACCATCGTGCGTCTGGCGCAGGATGAATACTACCTTGTGTCTGCGGGTGCCTGGACCGCCTATGACAGCGATTTCCTACGCAAGGCCATCGCCGATAAAGCGCCAGAGTTTGGCTATATTGAATGCCATGATGTCACCACACAATGGGGTGTTTTCGCCATTGCCGGTCCGAAATCGCGTGACGTGCTGAAGGAAATCATCAAGGACGCTGATCCCGAAACGGTGCTCAGCAACAAGCGGTTCCCTTGGCTGACCATGCGCAAAATCGAGCTGGGGATGGTCCCCGTGCGCGCCATCCGCGTCGCCTATACCGGAGAGCTGGGCTGGGAGCTGCACCACCCGATCGAGATGCAGAACCACCTGTTCGATCTGCTGGAGAAAGCCGGCGAGAAACACGGGATGAAGCTGGTCGGTGCACGGGCGCAGAACTGGTTGCGGCAGGAAAAATCATACCGCGCCTTCGGCAACGAGCTGGGCCGTGACGCGACCCCGCTTGAGGCCGATCTGCCGCGCTTTGTTGATTTGTCGAAAGAGTTCCACGGCAAGGACGCGATGCAGGCGCATGGCATCCGCAGTAAATGTGTGACGATCTTGATTGACGGGCCAGAGGATGCCGATCCCTGGGGCCGCGAAGTGTTGTACCATGGGGACACACGTGTGGGCCGTCTGACCTCGGGCGGGTATTCGGTGGCATTCGGTAAATCCATCGGCATGGGCTATGTCAAACCCGAGATCGCCGTGGTCGGGACCAAGCTAAAGATCAAGATGTTCGACCAGCTGTGGGACGCGGAGATCGTCGAGGACAGTCCTTATGATCCCAAGAACGCGACGATCCGCGTGGATGGCTAGAGCCTGACCTTAACCGAGCGGCGGCCTGTTCTGCCGCTCGGCCATGCGCTGCCGATGATGTTGTAGATACGCAGGATCGGGCAGGAACCGCTCGGGCAGTTGCAGGCTTTCGGAGGCTCCGACAGTTAGCTTGCGTTTGGCTTCATCAGGCATGTCATCGGCGATGAGCATGCGGTAGTCGTCGTCAAAACTGATCAGATGCCGGTCAAAGGCGCGATCATGCAGGGCGTTCAGACAGATACCGTTTTCAGGGTAAAACCGCTGCGCCTCGTTCTCTTGCCACCCGACAATGTGGCTTGCGGTCAGAAGACGCGCGTCATCGATCCCTGTCAGCGCGCAGCGTGACCGGTAGTTGTTCATGATCATCTCGCGGAAGAAGCTTTGACCGCGGCGCTGCACCACCGCACGTCGGGTGACCTCTGATTGCTTGGCGATCCAGTCTGCTTGCCGCTGCTCCGAAAAACCGGGCATCTGGGACTTTGGCGGCTCAAGCTGTGCTTCATAGGCGGCAAATACAAAGGAGGGATCCTGCCGATATCGCGCCCACATCTGCCGGTCCAGCGCTGACAGATTGGCGAGCCCCTTTTGCGGCAGCGTTTCGTCCAATGCGGCGAGGTTGGACAGTTTCATCGCCACAGACGACGGCGTGCGCCCGATCCGTTCGGCCATGCGGATAATTTGCGGTGTGGCAGAGTGGAACTTGCCAAAGGGCAGCAGCAGATACAGCGACAAAGCCTCTGTTACCTCGTCTTCGGTCCAGTTTCGACGCGTCGCCATGTGCCTGCCATTTCCGCTTGAGAAATCGTGACAGGTTCACTTTATAATTGCAATGTCCAAGGTAGCGCCCTGATAGATTGCTTTCGCGCCTTACCGCACCTGCCGCCGTGCGAGCCAGCTTTTCCAGCTGGCGGGGCTGCCGGCGTAGACGTTGATGTCGATGTCGCCCTGCGCGCCGGTCACGCGGCCTGTGCTGGTATATTGCCAGAAGGTCCAGCGTTCATTCGGGTATTTCTCGGACGGGTGCGCGGCGGTGGAGCGGAGCCAGAATTCCACATCGCGCAGACGCCCCAACTGGTTGGTCTCGTAAAAATCAGGTGCCGTGTAGATAATCGGTTGCTGGCCGTAGTGCGCCTTGAGGATGCGCAGAAAAATTAGGGTGTTCTTGCGCACGGTTTCGGCGGGCGGGCGCAGTGTGCAGGTGGGCGAAAACGGGTTCCATTCAAGATCCAACACTGGGGGCAGCATGCCTGCGGTCTTGGGCACGTTTTCGATGAACCAACGGGCCTGTTTTTCTGGCGTCGAGCAGAAATAGTAGAAGTGATAGGCCCCGCGAGCAACGCCAGCACGGCCTGCGCCGTCCCAGTGGTTCTGGAACATCGGGTCCAGCAGATCGCCGCCTTCGGTTGCTTTGATAAAGGCAAAGTTCACTCCCGAAACCCGTGCTTCGCCCCAGTTCAGCGGGTCTTGAAAACGGGCCACGTCGATTCCGTGCACAGCATAACGGTCGGGGCTTTGGCCAGACCAATCAAACGGCTTGCGGTCGCCAAAATTAGCCGCCGTCACATCCCCCAAGGGCACAGAGATCTGCGGCGCGCCACAAGCAGAGAGGGCAAGAGAACAGAGCAAGGCAAGAACGCGTAGTCGGGGCATGGTTACGGCTTTCGTGCGATAAAGGCCAAATTGTTGGCAGGCATCTCGATGAGGTCGATAGGGCTTAGCCCAGCATTGCTGAGCCAACGTGTGATGTCGACCGTATCCTTGTAGCCAATAGCAGGGTCGGCGGAACGCAGCTCGGCGTCGAACCTCAGGTCTCCCTCCGAGGTGAGGATGCCGTCGCGGCGGAACGGGCCATAGAAGATCAACGCGCCGCCGGGGGCGAGGGCCAGGGCGGCTTCGGAGATGACACGCTGGGCCGCGTCCGTCGGGATCAGATGCAAAAGGTTGGCAAAAAAGATCAGGTCTTGCGCAGGCAGCGTTTCGTGCCAACCCGTCGCCGTGGCGTCGAGCGGTGCTGCGGGGGCGACATTGGGCAAGGCCGCTTTGGTGATATAGGCGTCAATGCTGGCGCGGCGGTCGGGTGCGGGTTCAGTCGGTTGCCACTGCAGGTTTGGCAGGGCACGGGCAAAGGCGGCGATATGCTGGCCTGTGCCGCTGGCGATCTCGAGCGCGCGCCCTTTTTGCGGCGCGTGTTCGCGCAGCAGATCACACAGGGCGTCTTTGTTCCGGTCGGCAGCGGGCGCGTGCAGCATCGCGCCACTGGCGGGGATCGCCACGCTGGCGGAGGGGGGAAGCTTGCCGGTCATGGGCGTAGCCTTTCTGGGCGCAGTGCCGCGACCACCGTGTCGGGCAGGGATGGGGTATTGCCGAGGGTCAGATCGGCCACCAATTGCGATGCGGCAGCGCTGGTCTGGAAGCCGTATCCGCCTTGTCCCGCGCTCCAGATAAAATCGGGCATGGCGGGATCGGGGCCAAGCACCAGCGTGCGGTCAGGGGAAAAACTGCGCAGTCCCGCCCACGTCGAGATGGGTTTGGTGAGCGGCACGGCGACCATATTCTGATACCGCTCCAGCCCCTCGGCCAGCACCATGTCGTCGGCCCACGCATCATGGGGGTCGGTCGGGTCCTCTTCGGCAGGCGAGATCAACAGCGCGCCCGCGTCGGGCTTGGCGTACCACGTTTCGCCCACGCCAAAAAACATCGGCCAGAGCGACAGGTCGTACCCACCTGGTGCCGCGATCCGCGCCATCGACCGCCGTAGGGGCGTGATCCCCAGTGGGGCGACGCCTGCCAGAATGGCGATCTGATCGGCCCACGCTCCGGCGGCATTCACCAGTTTCTTCGCGTGGTAGGTTTGCGGGCCTGCGGTGACCTCCCACATGTCGCCGGTGCGGGCGATCGCGGTCACGGGATGCCCAGTGTAAATGCGCCCGCCGTTGCGGCGCAGGTCCTTGGCGAAATCCTGCAGCAGGCGGTCGGTATCAATATCATGGGCGTCGGCGTGATAGCCCGCAAAAGCGATCCGTTCCGCAGCGAGGATCGGGACAAGGCGCAGTGCGTCGTCGGGGGTGATCTGTTCAACGCCCATATGCGCGAGATCGGTATGAAACGCCTCTTCCTCGTGGCGATCCGCGATGATCATCAGACCGCGTGGTGTGAGATACCCGCCGTCGCGCAGATAGCCGATGGTGGCGCGGTTCAGCGCCTGCACAGAGGGGGCACCGTAGTTCTCTTCGATCAAGGCGGCAGAGCGGCCCGAGGCGTGATAGCCAAGCGCTTTTTCCCCTTCGATCACCGTGACTTGGGCGTCACCGGACAGGCGCGCCGCTGCCGAAATGCCTGCGATGCCACCGCCGATGACAAGGATATCGGATGTGTGCTGTGTCATATGCGCCCCCTGTCCATTGCACTGGTTTCCGCTTGGGGCTGTCTCACCGGCCCCAAGCTGTTCGCATATGGGTGACACGGGCCGGTGGGACGTGCAACCGCGCGGTTAGGCGTCGGTCTTGCCACGCTCTGTTGCGCGACCGTAGGCGGGGCGCGCGTGGATCATCTCGACAAAGCCCGCCAGCGCCGGATAATCCTTGGCGCGTCCTTGCTGCATCGCGATCTCTGCCGGAAAGCTGAGCATAATGTCGGCAGCCGACAGCGTATCCTGCACAAAGTGCCCTGACGCCCGCACGCGGCTGTTCATATAGCTATAGTGGCTGTCCAGCTCGGAGGTGATACGCGGATGCAGCGGCGCACCGGCGTCACCCAAGCGGCTGACATAGAGGTTCAGCAGGATCGGCGTCATGGCGGACCCTTCGGCGAAGTGCATCAGTTCAAGATGCTGCAGATAGGCGGGGCTGTCGCGATCCGGGATCATCTCGGGGGCGAAACGGGTGCAGAGCACTTCGGTAATTGCGGCACTCTCGGCAATCAGCGTGCCGTCAATCTCGACCATGGGAGATTTGCCCAACGGGTGCACGTACTTGAGCGCGGGCGGGGCGAGGTTGGTCTTGGCATCGCGGCTATAGGGAATGACATCATAGGGCGCGCCGATTTCTTCGAGCAGCCACAAAATGCGATGAGAGCGGGACCGGTTCAGGTGGTGGATTTTAATCATGACGCTGATGATAGCGTGTTGCCGCCGGATGAATAGTGGGGATGCACCCCCGCGCTGCCTTTGACGGGTGGCGCGGGGGTGCTGTTCAGATCATGTCAGGCGGTGGCGTAACGCGGGCAGGCGCGACAGGATCAACGCGTCGAGCGCAAGCACCGTCAGCAACACGATCCCCGCCATGGGAAAGGCCATCGACACAAACAGACCGACAAGCACAGCCCCCTGCCAGAGCGGCAGCTCTGACGGCATGGGCGGAGCGGACAGACGGCCAGCGGCGGTAGGGCGACGCTTCCACCACAGTACCAGCGCACTAACGCAGAGGAACAGGACCGACAGGCAGACCAGCGTATTGGCCAGTACGCTCAGCAGCCCCAAGGTGCCCATGTGCAGCGCAATCCCCACCGCCATCGCCTTGCCTGCAAGCGAATAGTCGGCATAGCGCACATCGGCGAGGATATTGCCGCTGTGCTGGTCGATGTGCACGGTGCGATCCGACATCGGGTCGGAACTGTCGGAATTCATCGAATCTCGGCTCAGCGTCCAGACGCCGGTATCGCCCTGCGGCAGGTTCATCTGATAGCGCGCGTCAAAACCGATCTCGCGCGCCAGCGCATCGATGCTGTCGATCGTGACCTCCCCCGCAACGCCCGCAGCCCCCGCGTCGCTGCCAGAGGCAGGCATCGGCGTTTGTTCAAGCGCCCAAGGCACCTCGCGGCGGTGGTGGTTCATGCTGGCGTGGATGTCATCGGACAATGGCACAGCGTCCCACTTTTCGGCGGGGAACTGGCTCCAGGCTTGCACCATCTTGCCACCCCAGATGCCCGCCCAAGACAGGCCCGAGATCAGGAACAGCACAAGAAACACCGAGACCCAGATGCCCACGACACCGTGCAGCGATTTCCACGTGGCGCGACCATTGGTGAAACGCGGCACCAGCGTACCGCGCCAGCCTGCACCGCGCGGCCACCACATATAAAGCCCCGTTGCAATCAGCACCAAGGCAAGCGAGGCCGCGGCTTCAATCATGCGATCACCGGTCACACCCAGCATCAGGTCGCTGTGGATGCCGTCCGCGAAATCGTACCAGCCGGACCGACGCGGGAAGCTCTCGATCATCTTTGCCGTATAGGGATCAACTGCAACCATGACCGCATCACCATCGCGGTCCACCCGAAACAGTGCCGCCAGATCGGGCGCGCGCGGCGCCACATATTGCACCAGTTTGCCGCCGGCCACGGCCTCGACCGCGGCTTGCGATTGCTGGGATACCGACAGGACGGTTTCTTGCACGGTCACGGGGGTATATTCACCGTCGCGCCCGTCGATCCACGCGATCCACAACATCGCCATGCCGGTGACGGCGAGGATCGACAGGAAGGGCAGCACGAACAATCCGGCATAGAAATGCCAGCGCCACGCCGCGAAATAGAGTTTGTTCACGCGCCCTTGGGGCTGCGCGGTGGGGGTAGGGGTCGTCATATGAGGGCTCCAAGCCTAAGGGCCTGCATCATCGGCAGGCGAAAAGAATGAACAGGTGGAATAGGTGTTCAGACTTGGGGCGGTGCGCGGGTCAGGCGGCTGGGGTCCGGCTTGCGCGTGTGCAGCAATCGTTTTGCGACAAAGCGCAGGGTTTGGGTTTGCCCAAGCACGGGAACAGGCAGACCGGTGACCGCGTGGGGCAGTGCCATGGTACCGATCAGACGGCAGGTTTTACAGTCGGCCCTGCTGCCAGCATCCGCCGGATTGCCGGTGCCGCATAGGTCAGCCAATACGCCGCCATTCGCCACATAGGCCTGCAATTCCAGCGACAGGTCTACCGGTGCAAAGCGATGCGCAAACCCCGATGTCGCAAGCGAGATCAGCACCAGAAAGGTGGCGATCAGCTGACAAGGAAAGGCGGGCAAGAAACGCATGCGCCTTCTCTAGGCCGCTTGATCAAGACGCGCCAGATGCGTTTTGTCGCAAGACAGGGGGGGGGGGGGCACCGCGATGATTTCACAATAAAAAAGGCCCCGCGTCTGCGAGGCCTTTGTATCGTTTATCGTGACGTCCGGCCTAGTTCGGAATGTCGCCTTTGATGCCTTCGACATAGAAGTTCATGCCCGCCAGCGTACCGTCATCGGCTGTTTCGCCGTCGGCCAGAAAATCCGAACCGTCCTGCTTTTTCAGCGGACCGGTGAACGGGTGGTAGGATCCGTCCGCGATGGAGGCCTTCATCGCCAGCGCTTCTTCTTTTACGTCGGCAGGAACTGCGTCTGTGATCTCGCCGATGCCAACCATGCCGGCACCGATGCCGTCCCATGTGTCAGTGCTTTCCCATGTGCCATCCATGACCGCTTTGGTGCGGGCGATGTAATAGGGGGCCCAGTCGTCAATGATCGACGACACACGCGGAGAAGGCGCGTATTGCGCCATGTCGGACGCCTGACCAAAGGTGATCACGTTGCCTGCTTCCTGGGCAGCCGCTTGGGGGGCCGTAGAATCTGTGTGCTGCAAGACAACGTCCGCACCCTGTTCGATCAGAACCTTGGCGGCGTCTGCTTCTTTCGCGGGGTCAAACCATGTGTAGGCCCAGACGATCTTGAACTCGACATCGGGGTTGACCTTTTTGGCGTGGATATAGGCAGAGTTGATGCCGCGGATCACTTCGGGGATCGGGAAGGACCCGATGTAGCCGATGATGTTCGATTTGGTCATCTTGCCCGCGATGTGACCCTGAATGGCGCGGCCTTCGTAGAACCGTGCGGAATAGGTCGACACGTTGTCGGCGCGCTTGTAGCCGGTGGCGTGCTCGAATTTCACATCCGGAAATTTGGCCGCGATGTTGATGGTCGGGTCCATATAGCCAAACGAGGTGGTAAAGATCAGATCCGCACCGTCCAATGCCATCTGCGTCATCACACGCTCGGAATCGGGACCCTCGGCCACGCTCTCGACAAACACGGTTTCAACGGCATCGCCGAATTCCTTTTCGACGGCCAAACGGCCCTGATTGTGCTCGTAGGTCCAGCCGCCATCGCCGACGGGGCCAACAAAGACAAAGCCGACCTTGGTCTTGTCCTGGGCATAGGCCCCGCCTGCAAGCCCAAGCGCCAAAGCCGCGCTGGCCATAAGTGTGGTGAATTTCATAACGTAGTCCCCTGAGTAACGCGCCTTTTTGCCGGGCGCTTGAAGATATGCCCCTAGTTTGAGGCGTGGAAAATGCGGCCCAGCGATGCCGGAGCAGCGCTTTTATCCGCAGAAAGGATCACCAGTACAAGGATGGTGATGATGTAGGGTGACATTGCCAGATACTCTACGGGAATAGCAACGCCGGCACCCTGCAGATTTAGTTGAAGCTGAGTGATACCGCCAAAAAGATAGGCACCCAGCAAAAGCCGCCATGGCTTCCAGCTGGCAAAGACCACAAGCGCGAGCGCGATCCAGCCCACACCTGCGGTCATGCCTTCGGTCCATTGGGGCACACGGATCAGGCTGATATAGGCACCGCCCAATCCGGCACAGGCCCCGCCAAACATGATCGCCAGTGTCCGTATCCGCACAACTTTATAGCCAAGGGCGTGGGCGGCCTCGTGGCTTTCACCTACGGCGCGCAGGATCAGCCCCATGCGGGTGAATTTCAACACGGCCCAGACCGCGACGACCAGCGCAAAGCCAAGGTACAAGATGATATCATGGGAAAAGAAAATCGGCCCGATGACGGGGATGTCATGCAGGGGCCCGAAATTCACATCCGGCAGGCGCGGCGGTTTTACCCCGACATAGCTTTGCCCCAGCAAAGCCGAAAACCCCAGCCCGAACAGCGTCAGCGCCAAGCCCGATGCGACCTGATTGGCCAATGTGATCTGCGTCAGGAAGGCGAACAGCAGGCTCAACAACGCCCCGCCCACGGCCGCGGCGGCAAAACCCAACAGCGGCGATCCGGTTTCAACGGCAGTGGCAAACCCGCAGATCGCACCGATGATCATCATCCCTTCGACGCCAAGGTTCAGCACGCCGGATTTCTCGACCACCAGCTCTCCGAGTGCGGCAAAGATCAGCGGCGTCGCCGCCACCAGAAAGCCCGCGACAAAGAGGATCGGATTGATTGCAGACAGATCCATTACGCGACCTCCGTCCGGCCAAGACGCAGCCGGTAATGGGTGAAAAGATCAAAGGCGAGCAGGAAGAACAGCAGCATCCCCTGAAATACCTGAATGGCGGCGGCGGGCAGGCCCAACTGGCTTTGTGCGATATCACCGCCGATATAGGTCAGCGCCATCAGGCCACCGGCCAGCAGGATGCCCACCGGATGCAGCCGCCCCAGAAAGGCGACGATGATCGCGGTGAACCCGTAGCCGACGTTGAAATCGATGGTGATCTGCCCTGCGGGGCCTGCGACCTCGAACATGCCTGCCAGACCGGCCAGCAGCCCCGACATGCCCATGCAAAACAGCACCAGCCGTGTCGGGTTCACACCCGAAAACCGTGCCGCACGGGGTGCTTCGCCCGTGACGCGGATGGCAAAGCCCAAACGGTGCCGCGCCAGCAACACATAGGCAAAGATCACCGCGATCAAGGCCGCGACCACACCCCAATGCATGCCCGATCCGGCAAACAGCTCGCCATTATGGGCTGATGCATACTGCTGCAGGTTGCGGCTGCCCGGAAAGCCAAAGCCTTCGGGGTTTTTCAGCAACCCAAGGCTGGCCGACGCAAGGAACTGCTCTGCGACATAGACCAGCATCAATGACACTAGGATTTCATTCGTGCCGAATTTCACCTTCAGCACGGCAGGGATCATGGCCCAGACCCAACCGCCAAGCGCCCCGGCGAGCACCATGATCGGAAAGATAAACACGCTCTCTGTCGGATAGAACGCCAGACCCGCCCCGGCCCCACAAAGGGCACCCATGATATACTGGCCTTCGGCTCCGATGTTCCAGATGCCCGCCTTGAACCCCAGCGACAGCCCGATAGCGATCAGGACCAATGGCGCGCCTTTGACCAGCAGTTGCGGGCGGTAATAAAACGCGAAATCGCCGAACAGAGGTTCCCAAAAGATCGTCATGATCGACGCTAGCGGGTCTTTGCCCAGTACCGCAAACAACGCGCCACCAAACACCATCGTGGCAATGACCGCCAGAACCGGCGTGGCATAGGAAAACGCCCGGCTGGCCTGAGGCCGTTTCTCAAGCCGCATCATGCCACACACCACTTCTTGTCAAACACTTCATTTTGCAGGGAAAAATCCACGGGGGTGTGGGAGTGTGAAACCCCCGCATGCGACGCGTCAAACATGCGCCACCTCCATCCCGCTGGCCCCGCCCATCATCAATCCGATCTCGTCCACAGTCAGCCCCTGTGCCGGACGTGGCTCTGACAGGCGGCCCTCGTTCAGGGCGGCAAAGCGGTCCGATATCTCCATCAGCTCGTCCAGATCCTGACTGATCACGATCACCGCCGTGCCGTTTTCGGCCAGATCCAGCAGCGCTTGCCGGATCGCGGCCGCGGCAGAGGCATCCACGCCCCATGTCGGCTGGTTGACCACCAGCACCTGCGGTCGTTGCAACACCTCGCGGCCGATGACGAATTTCTGAAGGTTCCCGCCCGACAGCGACCGCGCGGCATTGCCGGGGCCAGGCGTGCGGACGTCGAAATCGGCGATAATGCGTTCGGCAAAACGCTTGGCGGCGGGCCAGTTCAACATTCCGCGACGCTCAAGGTTTTCGCGCACGGCTCCGGTCAGCATTGCGTTCTCGGTCAGCGACATATCGGGGGCGGCGGCATGGCCCAGACGTTCTTCGGGCGCGGTGAGTATGCCCAGGCGGCGGCGCGCTGTGGGGCCCATCTGGCCCACGTCCTGTCCGTCGAACCCGACCATGCCAGCGGCGGTCAGCAACTCGCCCGACAGCGCCGACAGCAGTTCATCTTGCCCATTGCCCGCGACACCGCCGATGCCCAAAATCTCGCCTGCGCGGACTTGCACGGTAATATCACGCAGCGGCATGCCGAATGAACTGGGCGAGGCCGCAGAGAGCCCCATGAGGTCAAGCTTCACCGCGCCGGGTGTCTTGCCCGCGCGCGTCGGCGTCTTGAGCGTGCTGCCCACCATCATTTCTGCCATGTCCCGCGCTGTCGTTTCCGACGGGGTGCAATGGCCCACGACTTTGCCCAAGCGCAGGATCGTCGCGCTGTCGCACAGGCTGCGGATCTCTTCGAGCTTATGGGAGATATACAAGATCGCGGTGCCCTCGGCGCTGAGCTTGCGCAGGGTTTTGAACAGGATTTCAACCTCTTGTGGTGTCAGAACGCTGGTGGGTTCATCCATGATCAACAGCTTGGGGTCTTGCAGCAGACAGCGAATAATCTCGACCCGTTGGCGTTCGCCTGCGGATAGGTCGCCGACGATCCGGTCGGGGGCCAGGGGCAGGCCGTAGGCCTCTGACACGTCGCGGATTTGCTTGCTGAGGGCGCGCAGCTTGGGCGCGTTCTCCATCCCGAGGGCGATGTTTTCTGCCACGCTCAGCGCGTCAAATAGGGAAAAATGCTGGAACACCATGCCCACGCCCGCGGCGCGGGCGGCACGGGGTTCTTGCGGGGCAAAGCTGGTGCCGTGCATCTGCATCGTGCCGCTGTCGGGTTTGACCAACCCATAAATCATCTTGACCAGCGTCGACTTGCCGGCGCCGTTTTCCCCCAACAACGCATGAACTTCGCCCGGCGCAATGCGCAATGACACGTCATCATTGGCGACAACACCGGGGTAGGCTTTGGTCAGCCCGGAAAGCGCCAGAAGGGGCGTGTCGGTCATGCGCAGCGTTCCTTTTGTGTCAAACTTGGCTGTTTATTCGTGCGGGCAGGGTCAAATTGCAAGAGTTGCGTAGCTACTCCGAGGGCAATCGCTTGAGGATGCTTGCCAAATTGCCGCGCGCCGATGGGGCAGGTGATGCGGGCGATCTGTTCGGGCGCATGACCAAGGGCGGCCAAACGGCTGCGGAACCGCGCCCATTTTGTGTCCGACCCGATCAATCCGCCAAAGCCAAAATCGCGTTGCAGCAGGCGGTGGCACAGGTCCAGATCGTCATCATGCGCCGGTGTCATGATGAAATGCGCGGCGTCGCTGTCGGCGTTGTGCAGCGCGACACCCCAAGGGCCATCCACGCCGGTGACGCCTTCGGGCAGGTTATCCAGATATCCGGGGCGCGGGTCGGCCAGTGTGACGCGGAACTGCGGCAAGGGGGCCAGAATGCGCGCCAGCGCGCTGCCGACATGGCCTGCGCCGTGGATGACCACCTGACGCGAGGGCTGCCACAACGGCTCTGCCAGCCAGCCGCCGTGCAGGGTAATGGCCAGCGGTGTCGCGCTGCCACTGGCACGGTCGATTTTGGCGCGAAAGCTGTCGGCAAGGGGCGGGGCGGCCGGATCAATCGCGCGCAGATAGATGTCGGGGTAGGTGTCGGGCAGGGCGTCCAGCGTGACGGCATCGAAAACCTCGATCACCACGGTCACCGCCCCGCCACAACATTGGTTCATTGCGGGACCAAGGGCCGCGCGGGTCAGTTTGCTGCGGGGGCCACCCGCCAGCATCATGGCGGCATCGCGCATGGATTGCAGCTCGAGCTGGCCACCGCCGATGGTACCCAAGGCCCCGCCGTCCCAGACCAGCATCGATGTGCCCGCCGGACGTGGGGCAGACCCTTTGACCTGCACCACAACGATGCGCGCGACATCGCCATGCGCTGCGACCGCTTGGGACAGGGCTGCGCGGTCAAAGGGCATTGCGGGTTTTCCCGATCGCGGTCAGTACCGCTTCGGCTGTTGCGGGTGTTTGCAGATCGCTAAATCCGTCGCCACAGGCGCTGACCGCATCCGACAGCGCCATGAAGGCCGAGATCCCCAGCATCAGCGGCGGTTCTCCCACCGCTTTTGACCGATAGACCGTTTGCGCGGGGTTGGGTTCGTCCCAGAGCGCCACATTGAACACATCGGGCCGGTCAGAGATGGCGGGGATCTTATAGGTCGACGGCGCGTGGGTTTTCAGCGTGCCTTTGTCGTCCCAGACCAGTTCTTCAGTCGTGAGCCAGCCCGCGCCCTGCACATAGCCGCCTTCGATCTGGCCGATGTCCAGCGCAGGGTTCAGCGACGCGCCCGCATCATGCAAAATGTCGGCGCGTAGGATCCTGTTTTCGCCGGTCAGCGTGTCGATCACCACTTCGGTGACTGCGGCACCGTAAGCAAAATAGAAGAACGGGCGGCCCTTGCCTGCGATGCGGTCCCATTCGATCTCCGGTGTCTTGTAGTAGCCTGTCGATGACAGTGAGACGCGGTTTTCATAGGCAGAGGCGGCAGCTTGGGCAAAGCTAATGGCCTCCTCCCCGATCTGCACCTGCCCGTCGGCAAAGCGCACCTGATCTGGCGTTGTCTGATAGCGTTCGGCCAGATGGTCGGCGATGCGGTCGCGGATTGTGTCGCAGGCCGCTTGCACCGCCATGCCGTTCAGGTCCGTCCCCGAAGACGCCGCCGTGGCCGAGGTGTTGGGCACTTTACCCGTGTCCGTCGCGGTGATCTTGACTGCTGACAATTCGACGCCAAAGCGACTTGCCGCAACCTGAGCGACCTTTTGGAAAAGGCCTTGGCCCATTTCCGTCCCGCCGTGGTTCAGGTGGATCGACCCGTCCTGATACACATGCACCAGCGCCCCCGCCTGATTGAGGTGGGTGAGCGTAAAGGAGATGCCGAATTTCACCGGCGTCAGCGCGATACCGCGTTTCAGGATCGGCTGGGTCACGTTCCAATCCGCAATCGCAGCGCGGCGGGCGGCATAGTCCGAGGTTTGGGCCAGCCGGTCGGTGAGCGCGTTGATAATGCAGTCTTGCACGGGTTGGTGGTAGGGCGTGGTTTGCGCATCTTTAGGCTTGGGTGGCGTGCCGTCTTGTGGTGCAGGCGGCGCGCCGCGCGAGGCAAGGTCGGCCGCTGCATCGGGCACGGCGCGGTCGTCATGGGCCTGACCGATCGCATCAGGCTGCATCACATCAGCATAGAAATTCGCCCGCCGCACCGTCAGTGGATCACGGCCGAGTGATTGTGCGATATGGTCCATCACCCGCTCGATCCCCACGATCCCTTGAGGCCCGCCAAAGCCGCGAAATGCCGTGGCGCTTTGGGTGTTGGTGCGCAACCGGTGCGAGGTGATGCGGATGTTATCAAGGTTATAGGCATTATCCGCGTGCAGCATCGCACGATCCGCCACGGGCAAGGACAGGTCCATTGCCCAGCCACAGCGGGTGTAATGGGTGAAATCCAGCGCGCTGATCCGGCCCTCAGTGTCAAAGCCGACGGTATAGTCGATGCGGAAATCATGACGCTTTCCAGTGACGATCATGTCGTCGTCACGGTCATAGCGCATTTTGCAGGGGCGTCCTGTGCGCGCGGCGGCTACGGCGCAGGCCACGGCGAGGGCGTTGCCCTGACTTTCCTTGCCGCCAAAGCCACCACCCATGCGCCGCGTCTCGACCCGCACTGCGTGCATGGGTTTGCCTAGGGCCTCTGCCACTTTATGCTGGATCTCGGTCGGGTGCTGGGTCGAGGAATGGACGACCATATCGCCATTGTCTTGCGGCAGCGCGAGTGCGGCCTGACCTTCCAGATAGAAATGCTCCTGCCCACCAATATTGATCGTCCCGCTCAGGCTTTTGGGGGCCGTGGTCAGGGCGGCTGCGGCGTCGCCTTTTTGGTAGATGCGGGGGCCGTCTTCGAAGCGGGACTCAGCGGCCAGCGCCTCTTTAATGGTAAGGATTGGGGAGGTCGGTGTGATGTCTAGATGCCCAAGCCGCGCCGCGTGGCGTGCCGCAAGGTGGGTCGTCGCGACAACCATGAACACAGGCTGGCCCGCGTAATGTACCGCGTCGGTGGCCAGCAGGGGTTCGTCATGGTTGGAGGGCGACACGTCATTGTCAAACGGCAGATCTGCCGCCGTCAGCACCGCCACCACACCGGGGGCGGCTGCGACATCGCGCAGGTCCATGCCATCAAGTGTGCCCGCGGCAACAGTGCTAAGGCCAAAGGCGATGTGCAGCGTTGTGGCCGGTGTCGGGATGTCATCGACGTAGCGCGCGGCCCCCGTCACATGGAGCTTGGCGGCGTCATGGGGGAGGGATTTAGCAACGCTCATGCTGTCACCTCGTGCAGGTTCGTGGGCACGCCATTTAGATCATGCAAATAGCGCAACAGCAGGTTCTGGGCGGTGAGCAGACGATACTGCGCCGAGGCGCGCATGTCGGTCATCGGCTGGTAATCCAGCGCCAGCGCATCCATGGCGCGGCGGATCGTGGCCTCGTCAAAGGATTGATTGACCAGCAGCGCTTCGGTCTGGGTCGCCCGTTTCGGCGTGCCCGCCATACCGCCAAAGGCGATGCGTGCGTCTGTGATCAGGTCATCCTCGCGGGTGATGTTGATACAGCCGCACAGCGCCGAGATGTCCTGATCGAAGCGTTTGCTGATTTTGTAGCAGCGCAGCGTGTCATCCTTGGCAGTTGGCAGCTTTGGCACGGTGATCGCCTCGACAAATTCGCCGGGGGCGCGGTCTTGCTTGCCGTAGTCGATAAAGAAATTTTCCAGCGGTAGGCTGCGGCTGCTGTCACCGTGGCGCAGGTGCAGCGTTGCCCCCATGGCGATGAGTGCCGGAGGGCCGTCCCCGATGGGCGAGCCATTGGCGATATTGCCCCCGATGGTTGCCGCGTTGCGCACCTGCGCCGAGCCATACCGCCGCAACATCGCGCCAAGGCTGGGGTAGAGCGGTGCGAAATGCGCTTCGAGCGCTACGATGGTGGTGGCCGCGCCGATGCGCCAATGATCGCCGCCATCGGTGATGCCGCGCAGGTCAGGGATTTGGTTGAGAAACACCACCGGCCCTAGATCGCGAATTTGTTTGGTGACCCAAAGCCCCACATCCGTCGCCCCTGCGATCAAGGTCGTGTCGGGGTGGTCGGCGTACCAGCGGGCTAGTTCATCTGTGGTCGTGGGGTGCGAGGTCGCAGGGGGCTGTCCGCCCCCGTCCGGCTGCGCCGGCCCCCCCGAGGATTTAGGGCCATCTGGAAGTTTGAGGTTTCTCAGGTGGGCCGGCACGGGGGTTGCCTCGGCCGCTTTGGCAGCCCGAATTATTGGCGCGTAGCCGGTGCAACGGCACAGGTTGCCGGCTAGTGTTGTGTCGTGGTCGGTGGCCCCGTTCAAGTGGTCGGTGGCCATGGTGACGGCAAAGCCCGGTGTGCAAAAGCCGCATTGGCTGCCATGGTGGTCGATCATGGTTTGCTGCACCGGATGCAGGCTGCCATCGGGCGCGGCAAGCCCTTCGACGGTGGTGACGGCCTTGCCATTGATCTGGGGTAGGAACAGGATGCAGCCGTTCAGCGCACGGTGGCCCTGGTCGTCGCTGATCATCACGGAACACGCGCCGCAATCGCCTTCGTTGCAGCCTTCTTTGGTGCCGGTCAGATGTCGGGTTTCGCGTAGCCAATCCAGCAGCGTCGTGGTGGGAGAGACGCCGGTCAGTGACACGACTTCCCCGTTGAGGAGAAAAGTGATGTCCATAGGGTTCGTTCCGCCGCGGTACCTTAGCCCGTGATCTGCGCGGCGTTCGATGCGACGTAGAACGCGGCGCGGGCAAATGTTCAGCGAGGCTAGGCGGGGGCGAGGGGGCTTGGCAAGAGATTTCGTGGGATAAGGACTTGGTCGTGCGTGGTATTGCCGGAAAACTGCGTACGTGGCACCGGTGGGTCTGGTGACTGCGGGTGGGCTTGGGTAAGTTGGCGCTATGGCACAAGCACCCCGATTCATTCACCTGCGCACGCACTCCGAATATTCGTTGTTGGAAGGGGCGTTGCGGCTGAAAAAGCTGCCTGATCTGTGCAAGAGTGCCGGTATGCCCGCAATGGCACTGACCGACACCAACAACATGTTCGCCGCGTTGGAATATTCGGTCGCTATGGGCGGTGCCGGGGTGCAGCCGATCATCGGGTGTCAGGTTGATCTGGCCTATGTGACGGTGCAGCCGGGTGAAAAGCCGCGCGATCCGGCCCCTGTGGTTTTGCTGGCCCAATCCGAGGTCGGCTATGAGAACCTGATGAAGCTGAACTCTTGTCTGTATATCGACAAGGGCGGTGCGCTGCCGCAGGTCACGCTGGAGGAGCTGGAGGCGCTGAACAGCGGGCTGATCTGTCTGACCGGCGGCGCGGGCGGGCCTGTGGGGCAGTTGTTGCAAGGCGGGCAGCGCCCTGCCGCCGAGGCGCTGATGGCGCGGTTGCACGGGGCATTCGCGGACCGGCTGTATGTCGAGTTGCAACGCCACCCCGGCGAGGACGGCCAACCGCTGGCCGAACAGCTTACCGAACGCGGCTTTGTCGAGCTGGCCTATGCTATGGATATTCCGCTGGTCGCGACGAATGACGTCTATTTCCCCAAGGCCGATATGTACGAGGCCCATGATGCGTTGATCTGTATCGCGGACGGTGCCTATGTCGACCAGCAGCACGAACGCCGCCGGCTGACGGCGCAGCATTATTTCAAGTCGCAGGCCGAGATGGTGACGCTGTTTGCCGATCTGCCCGAAGCCATCGACAACACGGTCGAGATCGCCAAACGCTGCGCCTTTATGGCCTATCGTCGTGATCCGATCCTGCCGAAATTCGCGGATAACGAGATCGAAGAACTGAAGCGGCAGGCGCATGAGGGGCTGAAGAACCGACTTAAGGTGATCCCCCATGCCACCAGCGTCGAAGACTATGAAAAGCGGCTGGATTTTGAACTGGGCATCATCGAGGGCATGGGGTTCCCCGGCTACTTCTTGATCGTTGCGGATTTTATCAAATGGGCCAAGGACAACAATATTCCCGTCGGGCCGGGGCGGGGCTCGGGGGCGGGCAGTCTGGTGGCCTATGCGCTGACCATCACCGACCTTGATCCGCTGCGCTATCAACTGCTGTTTGAACGGTTCCTGAACCCCGAACGGGTATCGATGCCTGACTTTGACATCGACTTTTGCATGGATCGTCGTGAAGAGGTGATTCAATATGTGCAGCGCAAATACGGGCGCGACAAAGTAGGGCAGATCATCACCTTTGGTGCGCTTTTGTCCAAGGCGGCGGTGCGCGACATCGGGCGGGTGTTGCAGATGCCCTATGGGCAGGTGGATCGTCTGTCTAAGATGATTCCGGTCGAAGGCGTGAAGCCCGTCAGCATCGAAAAGGCTTTGGCGGATGAGCCGCGCTTGCGCGAAGAGGCCAAGAACGAAGAGGTCGTCGCGCGGCTGCTGAACTATGGCCAGCAGGTCGAGGGGCTGTTGCGCAACGCATCGACCCACGCGGCGGGGGTTGTGATCGGGGATCGGCCGCTGGACGCGCTGGTGCCGCTGTATCAGGATCCGCGCTCCGACATGCCCGCGACGCAGTTCAACATGAAATGGGTGGAACAGGCCGGTCTGGTCAAGTTCGATTTTTTGGGTCTCAAGACCCTGACCGTCATCCAGAACGCGGTAGACCAGATCAAGTCTTCGGGCCGTCATTTGCATGTGGCCGCTGACGGGACAGAGCTGTTTGCGCCGCCCGAAGGCTTGATCGACGATATCGCCACCATCCCGTTGGACGACGAGGCATCCTACAAGCTTTATGCCAGCGCCAAGACGGTCGCGGTGTTCCAGGTGGAATCCAGCGGCATGATGGATGCCCTCAAACGGATGAAACCGACCTGCATCGAGGATATCGTGGCTCTTGTGGCCCTGTACCGTCCCGGCCCGATGGAGAATATCCCCACCTATTGCGAGGTCAAAAACGGCCAGCGCGAGCGGGAATCCGTGCATCCGTCGATTGACCACATCCTAGAGGAAACCCAAGGGATCATCGTTTACCAAGAACAGGTTATGCAGATCGCGCAGGTCATGGCGGGCTACAGCCTTGGCGGCGCTGACCTGTTGCGCCGTGCGATGGGTAAAAAGATCGCCGAGGAAATGGCCAAGGAACGCCCCAAGTTCGAAAAAGGCGCGATGGCCAACGGCGTCGATAAAAAGAAAGCGTCGGAAGTTTTCGACCTGTTGGAAAAATTCGCCAACTACGGTTTCAATAAATCCCACGCTGCGGCCTATGCCGTGGTCAGTTATCAGACGGCCTGGCTCAAGGCGAACCATCCCGTCGAATTTATGGCTGGCGTGATGAACTGCGATATCCACCTGACGGATAAGCTGGCTGTCTATTTCGAAGAGGTCCGCAAGCGGCTTGAACTGCCGTGGGTGCCGCCTTGCGTGAACCGCAGTGATGCGACGTTCAAGGTGGTCGAGGGCGCGTTGGTCTATGCCTTGGGGGCGTTGAAGAACGTCGGTGTCGAGGCGATGAAGCTGATCACCGAAGGCCGCAAGATTGACGGTGTCGACAAGCCCTTTGCCACATTGTTCGATCTGGCGCGGCGGGTTGATCTGAAACGGGTGGGCAAACGCCCGCTTGAAATGTTGGCGCGGTCTGGTGCGTTTGATCAGCTGGACAATAATCGCCGTCGTGTCTGGCAATCGCTGGACGGTTTGGTCAGCTACTCTGCCGCGATCCACGAACAAAAAGCCTCTAATCAGGTGTCGCTGTTTGGCGAGGCGGGCGATGATCTGCCCGAGCCGCGTATCGTGCCGTGCGATGACTGGGAGGCCGCTGAACGACTGACCGAAGAATTCAAAGCCATCGGCTTTTATCTGTCGGGCCACCCGCTGGATGACTACATGGGGCCGATGAAGCGTAAATCCGCCACCGGCGGGGTGCCGTTTCTGACGCTGGACGAGCTAACTGCAAAAGTGTCGATCAAAGGCGCGATGAACGCCCGTTTGGCCGGGATCGTCGCCGGACGGCAGGAACGTAAATCGGCGCGCGGCAATCGCTTTGCCTTTGCACAGCTGTCGGACCCGACAGGCGCGTACGAGGTGACATTATTTTCGGACACGCTGGAACTGGCGCGTGATCACCTTGAAACCGGATCAAAGGTTGTGGTCATGGTCGAGGCCACAATGGAAAGCGACCAGCTGAAACTGCTGGGCCGGTCTGTGGTGCCGATCGACACGGTGGTCGAGGATGCGGGCAATATGGGGCTGCGCATCTTTGTGGAGGACGCAGGGGCGATTCAAGCGGTCGCCGATGTCTTGGCAGGTGCGCGATCTTCGGCGCGCAGCGCGGGCAAGGGGCCGGTGCAACTATGCCTGATGGACCCGACGTTGCCCGGCGAGGTCGAAGTAGACCTCTGTGCCGAATACCCCGTCACCCCCAAGATCAAGGGCGCAATCCGGTCATTGACCGGCGTGATGGAGGTCGAGGAAATCTGATGGCGGCCATTTGGCACGACGGCAGCTGTCCTGCGCCGCCCGTAGCCCCAGATCAGTAGTGCGGCGGGCGTTCGTTCCCGATAACGACGCCTTCGGAGCCTGACGCCTCGCGTTCACCTTCGCGCTGCATCAGCATATGGACCCGCCGCGTCAGCATTGCGATCTCGTTCTCCTGACGGGCAACGACATCGGACAGGTCATCCACCGTGCGGATCAGATGGGCCATTTGTTCTTCGAGCTTATCCATGAGGGCACCTTCTCAACTTGCGCATTTGCCGCCCTCCTAACAGGTTGCGCTGCGTTAGATAAGGGGGGATGCGTGCGCAGGTCTGGACAGCGCGGGCCCGCGTCGCTTGCCCTTAGCGGGGGGTTGGGCTAGACGCGAAGCGCGATATTTAGCCCACAGGATGTGATCCAATGGCCAAGCCAAAAAAGACTCCCCGCCCCAAAGCCGAAGCGCCAAAGGGATTTCGTGATTATTTCGGTGCAGAAGTCACGCAGCGCGCCGAGATGCTGCACAAGATTGCGCAGGTCTATCATCGCTACGGGTTTGACGCTTTGGAAAGCTCCGGCGTGGAGACGGTGCAGGCTTTGGGCAAGTTCCTTCCCGATGTGGACCGCCCCAACGAAGGTGTGTTTGCGTGGCAAGAGGATGCCGAGGCCGACAAGCCCGGCGACTGGCTGGCCCTGCGCTATGACCTGACCGCACCGCTGGCGCGGGTCTATGCCCAACACCGCAACGATCTGCCCACGCCCTATCGCCGCTATGCGATGGGACCGGTCTGGCGCAACGAAAAGCCGGGTCCGGGCCGGTTCCGCCAGTTTTACCAGTGCGATGCCGATACTGTCGGGGCACCTTCGGTTGCAGCAGATGCGGAAATCTGCGCGATGCTGGCGGATTGTCTGGAAGAGGTCGGGATTGAGCGCGGCGATTACATTGTGCGCGTGAACAACCGCAAGGTCTTGAACGGTGTGATGGAAGTCGCAGGCGTGCTGGACCCCGCCAACCCTGATCTTTTCGCCCACGAACGCGGCATCGTGTTGCGTGCGATCGACAAGCTTGACCGGCTGGGTCTGGACGGCGTGCGCGCATTGTTGGGCGCGGGCCGCAAGGACGACAGCGGTGATTTCACCGATGGGGCGGGCCTGACAAATACACAAGCCGATGTTGTCATGGGCTTTATGCAGGCCAAGCGCGACACCGGTGCCGAAACCGTCGCGCGGCTGCGTGAACTGGTCGCGGGTTCTGCCACAGGGGCGCAAGGCGTAGACGAGTTGGAAACCATCGCCGATCTGATGGCGGCCGGTGGGTACGGCTCTGACCGCGTTGAGATTGACCCATCCGTTGTGCGCGGCCTTGGCTATTACACCGGTCCGGTTTTCGAGGCGGAGCTGACCTTCGAGGTCAAGGACGACAAAGGGCGCGTGCGCAACTTTGGCTCTGTCGCGGGCGGGGGGCGCTACGATGATCTGGTCAAACGTTTTACCGGACAGGAAGTCCCTGCAACGGGTGTGTCTATCGGTGTCGACCGTCTACTGGCGGCCTTGCAGGCCAAAGGCCGGATGTCAGCGCAGGCCGAAGGGCCGGTGGTGGTTACCGTGATGGAAAAGGACCGCATGTCCGATTATCAGGCGATGGTCGCCGAACTGCGGCAAGCAGGCATCCGCGCCGAGGTCTATCTGGGTAACCCCAAAAACTTCGGTAACCAGCTGAAATACGCAGACCGCCGTGCCAGCCCGGTAGCGGTGATCGCGGGCGGGGATGAATTCGACAAGGGCATGATCCAGATCAAGGACCTTATCCTGGGCGCTAAAATTGCTGAAAGCGCGACGCTCGAGGAATGGAAAGACCGCCCGAGCCAATATGAAGTGGCGCGTGGTGACCTTGTCGCCAAAGTGCGTGAAATACTGGAGCTGAACCGCTGATGGCGACCCGATCCGAAATCCTTGCCAAGGCCGCGAGCCTGCGCGCCTTGTTCGAGGCGCAGGGGGCAGTGGTGGTTGAGCCGCCGATCTTGCAGCCTGCCGAAACCCTGCTCGATCTCTACGGCGAAGACATCCGCGCGCGTGCATACGTGACGTCGGACGCGATGCGGGGCGAACAGATGCTGCGCCCCGATTATACCTTGCCAGTGGTGCAAATGCATATGGCGCATGGCGCGGACCCGGCACGCTATACCTACGCGGGCGAAGTGTTCCGTCGTCAGGAACGTGACCCCAACCGTGCCAACGAATATATCCAGGCCGGCTACGAAGTCTTTGACCGCGGCGATCCCGCAGCGGCCGATGCCGAAGTCTTTGCCCTGATCCAAGGCGCATTGTCGGGGTTGCCGGTCACGGCGGTGACGGGGGATATCGGTATCCTGATGGCTGCGGTTGCGGGGCTCGATACATCGGCTTCGCGCAAGGCGGCGTTGATGCGCCACATCTGGCGGCCCCGCCGGTTCCGTGCGCTGCTCGACCGCTATGCTGGTAAAACGCCGATGCCTGCATCGCGTGCCGCTTTGCTGGCCAGTGACGGTGCGATCACCGCGCCGCTGATCGGACTGCGCAGCTTGGACGAGATCGAAACCCGCATCGCGGCCCTGCGTGCCGACGCCGCCGAACCGGCGCTGTCGCGCACGCAGGTGTCCTTGTTACTGGCGTTGCTGGATGTGCGGGAAACCATGCCTAATGCGATCAGCCAACTGCATGACCTTGCCGTCGACATGCCCGCCATCTCTGACGCGGTGGACCGTGTTGCCGCACGGGAAAAGGCGCTGGCCGCACGCGGTGTCGATACAGATAACCTGATATTCGAAGCCAGCTTTGGCCGCGTATCGATGGAGTATTATGACGGTTTCGTTTTCGGCTTCCGCGCCGCAACGCGGCCAGATTTGCCTACGATCGCTACGGGCGGGCGCTATGATGCGCTGACCCGTCGTTTGGGGCAGGGTGGTGAAATCCCCGCGGTCGGCGGCGTGATGCGCCCCGGTCTGATGCTGGAACTGGAGGCAGGTCAATGACGATCAAACTCGGTGTGCCCTCCAAGGGGCGTCTGATGGAAAAGACCTTTGAATGGTTCGCCGCACGGGGGATCACCTTGCAGCGCACGGGATCCGAACGTGAATACGCGGGTGCTGTCGAAGGGATAGACGGCGTGTCGCTGATCTTGCTGTCTGCGGGTGAAATTCCCCGCGAACTGGCCGCAGGGCGCATCCATCTGGGCGTCACCGGCACGGATCTGGTGCAAGAGAAACTGGCGTTGTGGGATCAGCTTGTTGCGCCGGTGGATGAACTTGCGTTTGGGCATGCGGACCTGATCATCGCGGTGCCGCAAGCCTGGGTCGATGTCGATACGCTCGACGATCTGGATGCCGCTGCCTCGGCGTTCCGCGACAAACACGGGTTCCGTCTGCGTATTGCCACAAAATACCACCGTCTGGTGCGGGAGTTCCTGCGCAGCACAGGCGTTGCGGATTACGCGCTGGTCGACAGCCAGGGCGCGACAGAGGGCACGATAAAGAACGAAACCGCAGAGGCGATTGCCGATATCACCTCAAGCGGGGAGACCCTGCGCGCCAACCACCTCAAGATTCTGTCCGATGGGATGATTTTGCGGTCGCAGGCGACACTTTGGCGCAGTCGGATGGCGGATATGGATGACGCTGATCGCGCCACGATGACCGCCCTGCTGGCGCGGCTGTCCTAACGCGCTGACGCGCGGCATCTTGCTGATGCGCCTCCGGCGGGAGTTTAAGGGCAAAATGAAGCTGCACGCGCAGCCCTGCTTCATTTTGCCAAATAAACTCAAATCCCGCGGGGGCTGCGGGTGCGAGGGGTACGGTTAAAGTACGCCAATCTCGGCCAGGGCGCGGTTCAGCTCTGTGGGCAGGGGCTCTTCGTGTTCGCGGCCCTCGGGCAGGTCGGCTGGGGCATCTTGAGGGGCGAGGTATCGCCAGCCTTGAAATGGACGTTTGAGACTGCCCTGAACGCGGATAATCTTTGGATCAAGTACAATCGCGCAACGCCGTACGCCGTCCGCGCCCGAAGCCTCTTCCAGACGCAGGATTTTCTGGCGGCACTGGATGACGCCTTTGATCACCCAGAAAATTGACCCGCCGTTCAGAATTTCGGGTTCGCGCTTGGGCCACATGCGAGTCACGTGACGGGGAAAACCGTCGCTGGTCCGCGCCTGTTTTTTTTCCTGCCATGCAGCTAGATCATCGACGGTTTCGGTGCCTACCGACAACTTGATGAGATTAATATGATTTTTCACAGAATCCTCCTGCATCCGCATGCTCCGGACACGACATAATGTAGACGTTAGGGCGTCGGCTTCAACCTGTTGTGCTTGCGCTTTGATTTGGGGTATGGTGAACACCTTCCCAAACAGCTCTCAAGGAATCGAATATGTCACGATTTGCCGCCCCCATTGCCGAACAGATTTGGGACATGAAATACCGTTTTAAAGATGCGGATGGCACGCCGCGCGATGTAACGGTCGAAGACAGCTGGCGGCGCATTGCCCGCGATCTCGCGCAGATCGAAGACGCACCTGAAAAATGGGAAGAGGCGTTCTATGAGGCGCTGGAGGATTTCAAATTTCTTCCCGCTGGACGGATCACTGCAGGTGCCGGCACCGCGCGCCGCGTGACATTGTTCAACTGTTTCGTCATGGGTACCGTGCCCGACAGCATGGCCGGCATCTTTGACATGCTTAAAGAAGCCGCGGTTACCATGCAGCAGGGCGGCGGGATCGGCTATGATTTCTCGACCATTCGTCCCCGTGGCGCGGATGTTTTGGGGGTCTCCGCTGACGCCTCCGGCCCGCTGAGCTTTATGGATGTGTGGGATGCGATGTGCCGGACGATCATGTCCGCCGGTTCACGCCGCGGCGCGATGATGGCCACGATGCGCTGCGACCACCCCGATGTCGAAGATTTCATCTCCGCAAAATCTGACCCTGCGCGCTTGCGTATGTTCAACATGTCGGTGCTGATCACCGACCCCTTCATGGATGCGGTCAAGGCAGATGCCAGCTGGGATCTGCTGTTCAATGGCAAAGTGTACCGCACCGTTCAGGCGCGTGATCTGTGGAACCGGATCATGAAGGCAACCTATGAGTTCGCCGAACCCGGTGTGATCTTTATCGACCGCATCAACGAAGCCAACAACCTGAGCTATTGCGAAACCATCGCCGCCACAAACCCCTGTGGCGAGCAGCCTTTGCCGCCCTATGGCGCATGTCTTTTGGGGTCGATCAATATGGCGCGGATGGTGTCCGATCCGTTTGGCGACAACCCTCAGCTGGACGTCGAGGCACTGAACAAGCTGGTCGCGACTGCTGTGCGCATGATGGATAACGTCGTCGATGTGTCGAAATTCCCCCTCGACGAACAACAGGCCGAAGCAAAAGCCAAGCGCCGCATCGGTCTGGGCGTGACCGGTCTGGCGGACGCGCTGCTGATGGTTGGGCTGCGCTATGGTTCGGACGAAGCGGCAGATCAGACCGAAGCCTGGCTCAAGGCGATTGCGCGGGCTGCGTATCTTGCATCGGTTGATCTGGCGAAAGAAAAGGGCGCATTCCCGCTGTTCGAAGCGGATGCCTATCTGGCGTCGGGCACCATGCAGCAGATGGATGATGATGTGCGCGATGCCATCGCTGAAAACGGCATCCGCAACGCGCTTTTGACCTCTATCGCGCCCACTGGCACCATCAGCCTCTATGCGGGCAATGTCAGCTCGGGGATCGAACCGGTGTTTGCCTATGCCTACACACGCAAGGTTTTGCAAAAAGACGGCAGCCGCACCGAAGAAGAAGTCGTTGATTACGCTGTGCAAATGTGGCGCGATCTGAAGGGTGACACGCCGTTGCCCGACTATTTCGTCAACGCCCAGACATTGGCCCCCTTGGACCACGTTAAAATGCAGGCCGCGGCGCAGAAGTGGGTCGACAGCAGTATCTCGAAAACCATCAACTGCCCCGAAGACATCAGCTTTGACGCGTTCAAGGATGTCTATATGGCGGCGTGGGATCAAGGCTGCAAAGGCTGCACGACCTACCGCCCCAACGATGTCACCGGATCGGTTCTGTCCGTCTCTGAAAGCGCCGACACAGCGCCCGGCGAAATTGCAGCGCAGGCCACGTCGGAAGAGGGCGGTGAAGTCGTCTATATGTCCGACCCGCTGGACCGCCCCGAAGAGCTGGAAGGGTCCACTTACAAGATCAAATGGCCCGACAGCGAGCACGCGCTGTATATCACCATCAATGATGTGGTGATCGGGGGCCACCGTCGTCCGTTCGAAGTGTTCATCAACTCCAAAAACATGGAGCATTTTGCCTGGACCGTCGCGCTGACACGCATGATCTCGGCCGTGTTCCGCCGTGGCGGGGATGTTTCCTTTGTCGTCGAGGAGCTGAAGGCCGTCTTTGATCCGCGCGGCGGGGCCTGGCTGCGCGGCAAGTATATCCCGTCGATGCTGGCCGCTATCGGTGGCGTGATCGAACAACACCTGATCGCAACCGGTTTTATCGCCGGTGAAGGGCAGGGGCTCAAGTCTGACCCACAGGCTAAGGTCGTCGGCCTTGACGCTCCGCGTGGCAAAGCCTGCAGCAGCTGCGGCCAATACGACCTACGCATGGTCGAAGGCTGTATGACCTGCGGCAGCTGCGGTCACAGCAAGTGCGGGTGATATGAGGCTCAATGTGTATTGATGAAAAGACAGGCAATTGAGAGCCACTTTGGCCAAATTGTCTGCCACTGATCAGGTCTATTTCTTCCACTGACCTCTAAGTCATTGAAATTGCTTGATGCAGAAATCGCCGGCCCGAGAGGGTCGGCGCTTTCTTTTCGAGTGTTTGAAGCTTCCGGCTCCTCTTGACCCCACAGCGAAAAACGGTGTTTGTTCGGGGTATGAAAACGCATCGCCATATCCAACTCATACGAGTTTCCTGATCTGCCTCCCCATCGGGAGCGGCACCAGAGACATGCGATTTTCATACCATCCGCTCTTTTTCGCGTGCTGCCGTTTCCTGCCCTTCCTTCCCGGATTTGGAAACTGACCATGAAGCGTATCAAGATTATCGACGTTCCCCACTATGAAACCGATCCGAAAGTGATCGGCGAACACCTGACTGAATTCTTGAAGAAGTACCGCAAGGACAAGGTCGCAGCAGATCTCATTGGTAGCGATGAGCGGTCTGTAGAATTTGACGTCAAAGACTTTGACATGTTTGGAGACGAGTTGTCTGACGGTGTTGAACTCACATTCGAAGACATCCGTCGCATCAACGCGCGCTCAAGCAAGCTCGCCAAGGACCGTGTTGCGGCAGCCGGTGTCTCGCACCTCAAACGCGAGGAGTATGACCGCTTGGAACCGTCTCTGACGGGGATGCAGGTCATCATGGCCAAGAGCCAAACCTGGGCTGACGAAATTGCTGCTCAGTTGCATGACGACATGCCCTGGATGGGTCGGGCAACAGAATATGCATGGCATGCCCTGCGTCGCTCTGCACAGCGCGGGGAGCCCGTCCTGATCCGTCCGGTAATCCTGAACGGCCCGCCCGGTATCGGGAAGAGTGTCTGGGCGCGGTCGCTGGCGGCAGCGCTGGACATTCCCTATGCGGACGTCGATGCAACGAAGGGAGGCGCCGGGATGGCTCTGGTTGGTGTTGAACGGGGCTGGGGCACCGTAACCGCGCCATTGTTACCGCGGCGATTTAGCTTTGATGCGTGCCACCAGATCGGTGTCATGCACGAAGTCATCAAGGAACTCATGCCAGGTTTTGTTGGTGATACGAGCGGCGCGGATCATGTCCATCAGCTCTTCGATCCCGTCATCGGTCAGTGTGGTGCTTGTTTCGTCGGGTCCGACGTAAACGCTGACGATGTTTCCATAGGTCAGGTTGTCGTCGTTGGAGATGATCGCTTCGAGAAGTTCGGCATCCTCGCCCAACATTTTGGCTACGTAGTCGATGCTGCAGACATGGGTCACGGCAGCCATCAGGTGGCCTGTGAATGGGCAGTGTCCAGCGGCACCCAATTCCACGGCAGCAATTCATCCAGCCGGTTGATCTTGTGATCGTGGATACGGTCGAGGATGTCGGCGAGATAGGCCAGTGGGTCGAGACCATTCAGCTTGGCAGTTTCAATGACGGTCATTGCACGCGCGAGGGTTTCTGGGTAATCCCCCCATTTTTAATGAGGTCCAGCGGTAGAATTCAGGCGGCTGTTTTCAGTTTCATTGCGGGTGTTATGCCGCCGATGCCCATGTTGGGTCGTTCGTTGTTGTAAGTCCAGAGCCATTCCGTGGCCTGATCCTGTGCCTCCTCGATGGTTTCAAAGATGTACTGGCTGAGCCATTCGCCGCGAACCGTGCGGTTGTAGCGTTCGATATAGGCGTTCTGTTGGGGCTTTCCGGGTTGGATGTATTCCAGCCTAACGCCTTGTTTTTCTGCCCATTCCATGAGCTTTCCACTGACATATTCGGGTCCATTATCAATACGAATAGCCTTGGGTTTTCCACGCCATTCGATGATCTGGTTCAGACTCCGCACCACGCGCTCGGCTGGCAATGAGAAGTCGACTTCGATGCAAAGGCCCTCGCGATTGAAGTCATCCAGGACGTTCAGTGTCCGGATCGACCGGCCGTCAGAGAGCTGATCGGCCATAAAATCCATCGACCACGTCTCATTTGGCTTGTCAGGCACAGCCAGCGGTTCTGGCTTGTCGCGCTTCAGCCGTTTCTTGGGTTTGATCCGTAGATTCAGCTCCAGTTCGCAGTAAATCCGGTACACGCGTTTATGGTTCCAACAATAGCCCTGCACGTTGCGCAGATACAGAAAGCACAGGCCAAAGCCCCAGGTGCGCTTGTTTGCCGTCAGACGTTCCAACCAATCGGCGATCTCCTCGTTCTCGGTGCTCAGCGTTGGACTGTAGCGATAGCAGGTCTCACTGATCTGGAACGTGCGGCACGCCAGCGCGACACTGACCCCATGCACCGCCACCATCTTCATGGCCATCTCTCGTCGATGAGACGGCCTCAAGACTTTTTTCCGAGGGCTTCCTTGAGCAACTCATTCTGCATGCTCATCTCCGCATACATCTTCTTGAGGCGGCGATTCTGCTCGGCCATGTCCTTCATCTCTGCGATGAGCGACGCGTCCATACCGCCAAATTTAGCCCGCCATTTGTAAAAGCTGGCACTGCTCATCCCGTGCTCCCGGCAAAGCTCAGAGACCGGCACACCGCCCTCCGCCTGCTTCAACACAGCCATGATCTGCGCATCGCTAAATCGTCCGTTCTTCATCGTAAATCTCCTCAGATATCTTGCCGAGAAAATTCTACTTTTGAACACCACTAATTTTAGGGGGGATTACCCCAGCAGTTGTGCGCGGAGTCCTTGGGGTTGAATCTGTGGCCTTAGGCGGCCATTTTGTCCATCGTCTTTCTCTGCAAGAATTCCATTGGCGTCAGGTTGCCTAATGCTGAATGTGGCCTGCACCAGTTGTAGTACTCTTGCCATTCTTCCAGCGTTTCACGCGCATCTTTTAATGTCCCAAACAGCGTTTCATTGAGGCATTCATCTCTGAGCTTGCCGTTGAAGCTTTCTATGAAACCGTTCTGCTGGGGCTTCCCAGGCGCAATGTAGTGCCAATCGATGCCTGTATCCTGAACCCACTTCAGAATTGCCATGCTCGTGAACTCGGTACCATTGTCCGAGACAATCGTCTTTGGCATGCCACGCTCAGCGATGATGCGGTCCAGCTCACGCGCAACCCGTTGGCCCGACAGTGATGTGTCCGCAACCAGTACAAGGTTCTCGCGGCTGAAGTCATCAACAACCGCCAAGATGCGGAAACGACGTCCGTCTGTCAGCGCGTCTGACACGAAATCTAAGCTCCAGCGTTGGTTTGGGCCATCCGGGACCACCATCGGCTTTCTCGTACCTAAGGCGCGTTTCCTGCCGCCTCTGCGCCGTACTTGCAGCTTCTCTTCGATATAAATGCGCCTCACCTTCTTATGCCCTCTCATGCATGTAAACATGCACTGCTGGGTGACAGTTCACAGCAAAACCTTCCCGCGCGACCATCACATGGACGCGGCGGCAACCAAACCGCCGCCGTTCCCTCGAAACGCGCTTGATGGCATCCCTTAGCGCGGCATCATCACCACGGCGCGACAGGTATCGCACCGAAGACCGGTCAATTTGCAGCACTTTACACGCCCGTCGCTGGCTGACCTGATGGACCTCCATCAAATGCGCCACCGCTTTCCGCTTCACAACGGGCGTCACCATTTTTTTAAGTTGATGTCTCGCAGCATGGCATTGTCCAACATCTGCTCCGCCA
This sequence comes from Sulfitobacter sp. M13, assembly GCF_053474885.1. Classification (NCBI taxonomy): domain Bacteria; kingdom Pseudomonadati; phylum Pseudomonadota; class Alphaproteobacteria; order Rhodobacterales; family Roseobacteraceae; genus Sulfitobacter; species Sulfitobacter sp. M13. The sequence continues at coordinate 1,250,902 of NZ_CM130281.1, forward strand.
ATAACTTCTTCAGCGTGCCGTTCTCGTCTTCCAAAACCCTCAGCCGCTTCGCGTCAGACGGCTCCACTCTCGGGGCATCGCTGCGCGATACCCTGTCATGCAGTGCATACCGCCATACTTTGATTTTTATTTGTAGAATGTCGCAGAGCTGATCCCGTGCCTCCGACATACATCGGCAGTCTTCTCATCAGCTTCGTGTTCCTTGATCATCGCTATGATCTGTTCGTCCGTAAACCGTGCCTTCATTTGTCCGTCCTTTTGTTAAGCGGACTCTACACAAAATTGGCGGAGTTTTAGGGGCTCAGGTCACTTGCCCATTTGCGGGCGACGCGATCCATTCGTAGGTCTCGTCATGCCACTTTGAAACGCAGCGGTCTCGGCCAGATAAAGGATGCCATATAAATCAAGGAAAGACCGGCAGATGTCGAAGATAGGGCTGTCCCAGGGCACTGGGAAGGAGACTTGTTCGCAGGTTCTGGCAACAGCTTTATAGCCACATTGGTCGAACGCCATACCCGTTTTGTGATGCTGGCCAAGGTTGGCAACAAAGACAGTCACAGCGTCATTCAGGCTTTAATCAAGCAGGCGCGCAAGCTACCCAAAGATCTCTATCGTTCACTGACTTGGGATCGCGGATGTGAAATGGCTGGGCACAAGGTCTTCACCTTCGCGACCGATATCGATGTCTTTTTGTGCGACCCGCACAGCCCTTGGCAACGCGGTACAAACGAAAATACAAACCGCCTGCTAAGACAGTACTTTCCAAAGGGCACCGATTTGTCGATACATAGCCAAGCAAAGCTGAGCGCCGTCGCAAGACAGCTCAATGAGCGGCCTCGAAAGACGCTGGGATACGAAACTCCCGCAGAGCGTTTCAATGCATGTGTTGCGTCGACCCGTTGAAACCACCCTGCGCAGCTGACTTTCACCAATCGAGAATGCTGCACGATGTATGAATTGCCGGTTTCGGGAAGGCGCAGTGTGGCATTGGAGCCAGGTCTGAATGTCGGCTTCGGGCCGTTTAGTCCCTGAGCATCCAACGACCCTCGGGGTGGAAGGCGTGAAACGCGAAAGCGAAGGGGATGTCATGCGCCACATCCCGGCCCTGGGCATCGCGGACACGGACATTACCCACCTCGCGCCCCTGACCAATGTTTCCGGTATCGAGCGCGGAGGCCTGCCCCTCGGCCCAACTCAATGTCAGCCCCCCCTCTTTGATTATGCGTTCACGGGACAGGCGCGTTAGCGGCCATGCCTGGTTACCGACCCGGACCACACGTTCCAGAGGTGGAATGCCGTGCGGCGGGTCCTCGCCCGAATAGAGGAAAGGCCGGGATGTATCGTAGTTGCGATAAGGGTTCGTTCCATAGGCCCTTCGCCAGTCCGGCTCGTCGAGCACAAGCCCGTTTGGATGCGCGTCGCGGAACGCCGCCCAGCTTTCCATCCAGGCTGGAAGCTGAATCAAAGTGCGTCCTGTCATCTCACCTGCGATACCTTCTCCCAGTGCCTGCTGCCACCAGCTTTCTGTCTGTTGGTCGTACATGATCATGTCCGAATGGCGTAGCAGCCCGGAGACGCCGAAGGTCAGCGTGCGTCCGCTAACCCGCCCGTCGAAAACCATTCCAGTGTTACAGAGCGGGCAGAAGGTGACGGTGATCGGTTGACCATCACCACGTCGTTCACGATCTCGTGCCACATCAAGTAGCGGATTGGATAGGCACGGGCCGCGCCGTCGTCGGACAGGTAGGTCATCACAGGTTCGCGGTCATTGAGCCGCGTCTCCTCGGAAGCTCGGATGAAGCTGGGGTCGAGGATCGCCGGGATACCATCGCGCGGCGGCCCGCCAGAGGCGACCTCGCCGAGGTCAATGGCACGGCGCGAGAAATCCGTGTTGGGCCACGCGGCGTCAAAAGGGTTCACCTGCGCCGTGGCTGGTGCGGCGGCCAGCAGGGGCAGCGCGGCAAGCACCTGCAAGAAGGAGCGCCACGGTCCGAAGGAGCGCTTGGGCAGGAAGAGATTTCGGGTCATAGCAGAAGCTCCGGATAAGAAAGTACCGCCAGCATAGAACATCTCTTGATCACGCCTTGTACACAATTGCGTCAGCCTGCCGCACCGAAACGCATCGGCGGCTGTGTCAGAAGATCACGGGATTAGCCCACCGTTTGCCCCGCAAAGTCAGCTTATGACTCGTCGCTTGCCACAAGCGGGCCGTTTGTGAGCTCGGCGATAGCGTTAGACATCTGGCGCACGACGCGCGATCGCCCACCGATAGTACTACGCGATGCACGAATGACTGCAATCGAAGGCTGTAGCGCAGCGCTGAAAAGACCGACCAGAGGCGGCTTTGGGCCGAGATTTGTCCTTTGAACGCATGGCGTAGATCGCTCGGAATGCTCAGGTCATCAGTCTTCGGCGCAGCTTATCGTCGGGCGTAGCGCACATGTCAGACTTGCCGAAGCGATACCGATTGTGCGCTATCCGGCGATATATCCATTCGCGGAGCCCTCGCGGGAGAACGCGTAACAGGCTGGCGAGCCTTGCTCCACCGCCCAAGCGCTCGCCAATCCGGATGATCGCTTCCATTCCGGACCATGCTTGCCCGTCTTCAATAAAGAGCCAGGTCTCAGGGTCCACCGGATCCAGTCCGTAATGACGCACGAGAGCATCGCCCGTTTTCGACTGGGCGGGGCAGAGGCGGAACGTCCCAGCTTTATCCAGTTTCGCGATTGTGCGCGCACCCCAGGAGCAAAGTGCGCAGTCGCCGTCCATGACCGCTATTTGGCCACTGTCGTCGAAGGCAGGAACGGCTGGATCCTCTCGATACGAATAGGCTGTTCTCTCTGCAAGTGCTGCCATTCTACTCTCCATAGTTCTTTGGACCCAGCATGTGCCGTTTCGTACGAAACGACAACAGTGGGCGAGGGTGATCCGCAAGTGCCAGTTTGGCGATACAAACCTGAAGGGCAGCGTCCTCCGCGGTGCGTGATTTCATCCGTCTCCCAATTTTGGGGTTGCGACGAGTGGGCCGCACTGCGGCATCGCAATCCTATGCTGAAGGTCGGCGTTGGGCCGTGCTAGTCACTCTGTCAGCCTTCGATAAGGTCCGGAAAAAGCACCACATGGGTATGGCTCGGAAAACGTAACTCTAAGTCTGACTGGGGTGTCTCGGACCCCAAAATGCCATTCTCCGTCGGCGCTTTGATCACAGCTCTGGCTGTGTTGGGCGCGACCCCGAGGATGACGGCAATATCTCCTTGGCCCAACATGGCCGCAGGTCAGAACTGCACGCAAGAGCTCAGCGACTACCGCGCGGAAGTTCTGCTCAGCGGCATATCGCGTGTGCCGGTCGGCCATAACTCCGATATCCAGAAGTTCGTCCATAAATTTTACCTGGTCGAGACACACCTCGAGAAACCAGCCGGTGAACCGCATGAGCGTAGCAAGCGATAGGTTTCCCCGCCCGTCTCGGTCACCCTGACGCATTCGGTCGGCCACGTAGGGCATCCAACACGATCCTGATCTTCTCTTCTGATGAATAATGCTTGCGCCCCTCTCATCGGTACTGCGTATCGACTGCCGGGCAGCGGCGCGCGCGCTTGATATCCTTGACAATCTTCTCGCTGGGGCTTTTCGTTGTCTTTCTCATCGTCCGCCTCTCGGTGGCTACGATGAGCAACAAACCCTGACTTAGCAAATGACCCGATTTGGACCCATAGGCGCTGACGTCAGACGGGATAAATCTTAGCACGCTGTCCAGTTTTGCAAGACCACGTCACAGGGCCGTTCCTGATCTGGTCCGGCGGAGCCTCTTGTCGGATGTTGCCCTGCATTCAACATCAGTTGAGAGCCCAGAATGCCGCGTTTGGGCGGCAAAGTTGGCGTTGTGAAAGGTTCGGTGATCAGGCTAAGAGGACGCTAACGATGGCCCGATCCTGCGCCCGTGATTTAGAAAGCACGCACACCCTATGTCTGATCTGCGCATGAAGATGGTGTTGGTGACGCCTGAAATTCCGTACAATACCGGTGCTATCGGGCGGACCTGCGTCGCGTTAGATCTGGAGCTTATCCTGATCAAGCCCTATGGGTTTTCTCTTGACGAAAAGTCAGTGCGGCGGGCCGGAACGGATTACTGGAAGCATGTTAATCTTACTGAATATGACAGTTGGCAAAGCTTTTTGGGGGACCGAAAACCATCGCGCGATGATCTCTATTTTTTCGAAGAACACGGCGCTCAGACTTTTTATACTCCGGACTATCAACCGAATTCTTATTTGGTTTTCGGGTGTGAATCTGCGGGCCTGCCGCCTGCCATCTTGGATGGCATGAATGACCGCGTATTCAATTTACCGATGCTTGATACACGTGTACGGTCGCTCAACTTGGCAAACGTAGCTACAGCGGTCGTTTATCAAGCGATGCGCACTCAGTTGGGTGGGTGAATGCAGCGTCCTGCACGAATGTTAGTAACGCGGGCTGCCCGCGTAGCAGTCGGAGATCGGTTTCAAGGCCGGCTATAGGCCGACTGCCAGTGGCGAAGGGCAAAATGACACAATTGACGGTTGTGACTGCGCTGCGTCGATTTTTTTGGCTTTTGCAAACACATTGGAAATTGGGGCAGAATATGCATCATGTTTGTCAAACAAGAGAGGACCTGTCGTATCACTAAGTTTGACCTAAAGACGCTATCAATAGCTCATCAAGACGTGGTCAAAAACACCCGTCGATGGCTTGACCAAATGGTCGTAGGATTAAATCTATGCCCTTTTTCCTCTAGCGTCATCGCCCGAGAGCAAGTGTATTATGCCGTATGTGACGCGACCACCGATGCACAACTGCAGCAGTTCTATTTGACTGAATTACAGCGCCTGCTTGGGGCCAACGAAAATGACATTTCCACAAGCTTGCTCATGTTTACCCAAGGCCTAGAAGAGTTCGGTGATTACCTCGATTTGCTCGACTGGTTTCAGAGCCTATTGGAGCAAGCAGACCTGACAGAGCATGTGCAATTGGCATCATTTCACCCTCAATATCAATTTGAGGGTGTGGCTGTAGACGATCTTAGCAACTTTACTAATCGCTCACCCTATCCAACCATACATCTTCTGCGTCAAGATCAGATGACTAAAGTCCTGGCTCACGTTTTGGAGCCCGAGAAAATTTATTTAGATAACATCAAAACATTGAACAAACTTGGTCGCCGCCAGATCGAAGTACTCTGCCCCTGGGGTATATAAAAACCGTTTGCACTGTCTTTTGGCGGCGCCCGTCGTCAGGAAACTTGGGTCCAAAGGCGGCTTGAACTAAGAGAGAGTTTGGATCATCTGGTTTTTTGCATCGCTATCACCCAACTTTGTGGTGAGCGGCAGCAAAGTTAGCTTGGCTGCCATTTGGGCTCTTGAAATGCTGCGGGATTGACCAACGTCTGCTTTCGGGGAGGCCGTGCTACAGCCTGAATAGACTGGCCCAAGGCCAGCTATGCGCCGTACGTATCGGTCGACACAATCGGCGGAATACGGCTTTTGGTCACGCTCTGCATGGAGGTCTGGTCGAGGCGCTCAAGTACATCATAAAATAGTGGGGTGGTCTGCGCCTGTTGCTGACTGACGGCCGCATCGAGATGGACAGCAATGCCGTCGAACGCGCGATTCGTCGCATAGCTGTGAACCGCGAAAAAAAAAGGGGGCTGTTCGCTGGCCGCGACGCCGGAGCAGCAAACTGGGGTGGCATCGATTCCTTGTTCGAGACCTGCGAATAGAACTTGCATGCTTGGATAAAGAGGGATAGACCTGATACTGTTACGTTATCTCTATCGATTTTTCTGCTCCTTACGGCTCAGTGATACGATCCTGCACTGACTAGCCGAACTGCCGCATTTCGCGGGCAGTGTTTTTTAAGGAGAATTACGATGGCTAATGGCACCGTAAAATGGTTCAACTCTACTAAAGGTTTTGGTTTTATCGCCCCTGAGGGTGGTAGCAATGATGTGTTTGTGCACATCTCAGCGGTCGAGCGCGCAGGGCTCACTTCGTTGAGTGATGACCAGAAAGTTACATTCGATATTGAGTCCGGCCGCGATGGTCGTGAAAGCGCAGCCAATCTAGCCTTGGCTTAAGGCTTTCCCTTTAGGGGGTAATTCTGACAGATAATGGCGGGCGGGTCGGAGACGGCGCGCCCGCTTTCGGATTTCCATGCGGTAGCCCGATCTATTCGCAAGCCGTTTATTCTGCATGACCTTTCAACTGTATTCAGTATGACCTCAGGCGATCACAAAGTGCGCCCTATCAATGCAATGCATGATCTCAACGTGTGCTTTGGAGAAAATCCAGCTAGGCTCGTCCGATAATACCTCAGGTGGCCATTGCATTGATGAAGCCTACAATCCTATTTTATTACTGAACCACACAAACACGAGCCAAAAAAATATATGAAGAAGACCGATCTAGATCGCTTTGACGGACGTCTCAAGAACGCTTCCGAAGCCAAGCAAAATAAACTTGAACGTTTCAAAGCTGCAGCCAATGATCCGGAGCGACTGGCGAAGAATGCTCAAAGAGACGAAGCCGCTGCTGCCCGCAAGTCTGCGCGACAGGCCAAGGCGACAAAGTTGCTACAGGAAAAAGAAGCCCGCGAGCGGCAGCAGGCTGAGATTGCCAAGCGCGAGGAAGAGCAGGCCGAAGTGCACGAGGCAGCCCTTAAAACGGAACTTTCTGAGACTGTCGAGCAAGCGCTAGCTCAACCAGAAACCCGTGAAGCGGAGCGCAAGGCAGAACGGGACCGCCGCTATGCTGCGAGACGAAACCGCAAGCGCTGATTAAACCGAAGTGGTCGCTCGAGGATGAAAATTGCTCGTCAATTTTTGGTTCCGAGTGGCCGTTCCTTTAGCGTTGTCCAAGGGTCAGCATCGCTAAATAAGATTAGCATAGCTTTCTAGGCTTCGGAGGCGGCCAACATCTCGCCGCCGTAAGCATCCATCAGCTCCGCCCCAAATTCCTCGGCACCTTCGATACGTAGGGCTGAGATATGAGCGACGGCGGCATTGCGCACCTCGCGGCTTGGGTAAACCGTAACGATGGCAAAACGGTCTAATTCAACATCCACGAGCATTGAATGTTTTGCGCCCAAAGCCAGAAGCCCCGGAAAGTATTTTCGCATCATGAGCTCTGTCACATGTTGCAAAGTCTCAGTCTCGCCTACCATTCGCCAAGTTGTGATTGAAACAAAACTCATTTTTATCGTCCTCCGCTATATACAAGCGTAGCAGAGTTCGAGGATCTTGTCCCCTCGGTAAGATAACCGTCTTTCGTGGCCCTGACCGCTTCCGCTGCTGCCCTGCCGTCATCGGCACTGCGGCAAAGGTCTCGTAATAGCACTATCAGTCTATTAGACCTGTCGCGCTTTCGTGCGGCCCCAAGGGCTCGCTTAAGCCACCTTTCGGTCGAAGGCGACAGGGCTTTCCCATCCCAGTGCTGAGTGACGGCGGCGCGGATTGTAGAATCCGTTGATGTATTCGAAGATTGCCATCTCGGCCTTCCGTCGTGTTTCCTAAGGATTTCGCCAGATCAGCTCTGCTTTGATGGTTTTGAAGAAAGTCTCGACGACAGCATTATCATAACAGTGACCCTTTCCGCTCATCGATACCTTGAACCTGTGTTGGCGCAGAATCTTCTGATAGTCGTGAGAACAATATTGGGCGGATTCAACCGGTCGTCGCAACATCTTCGTTTATATCCTGTTTGAGCAGCCGGTCGAGTGCCTCTGCAGGCGTTTGCCAGCCGATGACGCGCCGAGAATGTAGATCCATGATCACGGCCAGATACAACCAGCCCTCGCGCGTCCAGACATAGCTAACATCGCCCGCCCATTTCTGATTTGGCTCGTCTGCGGTGCAGTTTCGGTCCAGTAGGTTCGGCGCAATGTTGAACTTATGATCGCTGTCCCCCTCTTGTCTTATGAATTGAGGAGTTCTTGTGCGAAGCTGGAACAGCTACCCAGGCTGAGGCGGGATTGTTCCTTGATATGAGCCAAAGTCACCAGATCAGATCGTTGTCTGCGACTGGCAGGGCGGCTGCGGAAAGCCCGCAAGCCGCTCGAGCTGACACCGACAACGTGACACAGGCGGCTGACTGGGAGGTGTGCCCGGTGTTCCTCGCGAGCCTAAATCTCATTGCTTTAGGCCAGCGAAGTACGCGGTGGCCTTCCTAAGAAACAGCCATGTCAGCCTCCATTGGCAATTTTTGCAAATCATACCCGAATGACTTGGCCCGACGTTTGAGATTGCCGAGCACAGGATTGCGGTATCGTTCCTCGTAATGAGACGCGCCGGGATCCTGATAAGTCATGCTGTGGCGCAGGGTGTTGTAGAATAAAACTGCGATCTTGCGCGCCGTTGCCGTGACTGCTTTCGCTTTGCCTGCCCTTGCTGCCAGCCGCCGGTAAAATGCGCCCAGTGCCGTATCGCTTCGTCCAATGGTGACCGCAGCCAGGCGTAGCAAGGCCGCCGCACGGCTGGATGATCGCCGCGTTCGGGATGATAGAACTTTGCCGCCGGAGATCTTGTTACCGGGTGCCAGACAGAGCCACGATGTGAAGTGCTTGGCACTCGGCCAAGCGCGCAGGTCAGTGCCGCATTCGCCTACTAGCTTGAGCGACAAGGACGGTCCCATCCCATGGATTTGCGTTAGATCAACGCCGAGGACGCCGAACAACGCTGCCCTGCCATCGAACGAAGGGGTGCTGACCTGCTTGGTTTTGGTGCGTGGGCGCGGCAACTCACTTGGGTCATGTTCAGTAACGGAACCCAATGCCGCCAGCGTCGCCTCGAGGTGGCGATCACATTCCAGCATCTTGGTCTGATAGAAGTCATAAAGCTCCAACGATTGGGTCAGCGCAAAGATGTGCTCGGCCCGATCATTCCCATTAAGCGCGGCTTTGATCGTCTCAGTTGAGGCGCGACAAGGCACATCACGATGGGAGGCCAACACATCCAAGTCCCGTTCGCCCGCAACAATCGCACGGATGATCTTCATCCCTGTCACGCCAGTGATATCAGATACAACATGATGCAGCTGCAGGTTCATCTCCATCAGTGCCTTCTGCATGTGCTCCCCTCTTAGGACATCGCTATGCGATACCCTGCCGGTCAATGGATATGAGCCGCCGCATACTCGACCAGCCGTTCCCGTTGGCGCAAATAGGCCCGCAGCGTTGCAATCTCAGCTGTTGGTCGAAAGCTGCCACGCAGAAGCCCATATGAATGCAGCTGCCGCAGCCAACTGGCGTCACTGACGTCGGTTTTGCGACCCGGCACGTTCTTGGCGTAGCGCGCGTTGACCAGAATAACCTCGAAGCCGCGCTGTTCGAGTATCTCGTAGGCTGGGAGCCAATACACGCCCGTGGATTCCATCGCGACGCTGGTCACACCGTGCGATTTGAACCAGTCAGCGAGATCATGCAGATCATGAGTGAAGGTCCCAAACGCACGCACCGGTGTATCCGTTACGTCGGGGTTCACCGCTGCCATATGTTCGCGCGAGCCGATATCAACAGCGGCAGCGCCGATGTTCACGGTCTCAATTGCGGGGGTCCGTCCGGTCTTTTGCTTTGCCATCATCTATCCTCCTGTCGGCAACAGAAGGGCGTGGGCTATGCAAATCCGTCATCTTCCTAACCGGGATCACCGAAAAACGGCGTCACCACTCTCAAGTTCGCATCAACCCATGGACCACGTTCTTTAACGGGGTTCTCGACAACATCGAGACCACCAATAAGCGAACGGCCGCTGCCCTTCATAGCACAACATAGCACAGGCTGTTTCTACCGCGCACAGGCGGGCTCCAACCCGGAACAGTTTTTTAAGATATCGCGCTCCTGCTTGAGGAACTGGATCTCGCGTCGAAGCCGATCATTCTCTTTGGCAAGGCTCAAATCTTCTTTCGACACCACATCAGTGCCTCGATGCGCTGTGATCCATTTGTTCAGCGTCGACATCCCGACGCCCACCTTCTCGGGACATTGCTGGGCAATACCCTGTCAGGCAATGGATCATCCGCCACCTGTTTCCGCGTCAGCCCGCTTGTCAGTGCGATCCGCACCGCGTCCTGCCGGAATACGTCCGTCCGCTTCAGTCCCAAAGTTGATCTTCTTTATTGCAGTAAATGCTATCAAAGCGGCGGCACGAATGCGCGCCAGGTCCAAATTTGGACCTGGCTTCCAACCCTGCCATGCTGCGGGTCATATAATAAAATGGGCTCGCTCAATCCAGGATTGACAAACCTCTAAGGTCACAGCTACCACCTATTTATGTATTGTAGTGGCTCAATCTTGGTAGTGATAAAGACATTTTTATGTCTAGTGCTGATATTGACGTTGGCTCTGCTAGCCCCTTCCGCGAGCCATGCTACGTCTGGAATGCACGGCGATTATCATGCGATGATATCCCAAGCCGACGATCAAGATGCCGAACATATGCATAAATTCGCACAGCCCAAAGCACCGCATGGAGATTGCGGTGCTGTCGCGGAAACGGCTGCTGATGCTGAATCTTCGGGGCAGTGTTGTAGCGGAGTCTGCTTTTCTGTTTTTCTGGGCGACACAGTTAGTGATTTTGTGGAACAGGCAACAAGTGGCAAATACCTGACCCTCCACGCACAAGCCGAGTCCATTGAGCCTTCCGGTTTTCTCCGACCTCCCCATTCCTGATCTAATCTAAGGCTCCATGCGGGGTCTTCGCATTACGCATCGCTATGCGTGATCCCGACGTCCATGGTTCTCAGCGCCGGTCGGGCAATGACTGCCATTATGTCTGAAGATCACGACATTGAGCTTATTGCCGAGCGTGCGAAGTGGAAGCTGACAGTCACTCAAGTGAAATGGCTCAGAGCGTAGGGCATTGGGTGAAATCCCTGGTCATCCACCATTTCGAGAAGTTTGACCCAATCAAGAACCAATAAACACAGCCTTGTGGAACAGATCATGAATGCAGCCCTCAATATTTTTACCCTCTGTCTATCGTTGATTTCGATCGGCACACTCACGCAAGCAAGCTCGGGCAAAGGCCAAAAGCCTCGCTCCACCGCCTACAACCTGCCGGGGCACGATCCGATTGGAAAGCCCGGTGATAACGCTTCTATAACAAGAACAATCGAAATTTCGATCAAAGAAACCGAGAACGGCTATTTGCTGTTTGAGCCAGACGCGATCCATATCGAAAAGGGTTCAGTTGTAAGGTTTGTAGTCAATAACCCGGGCGATCTGGATCACGATTTTTTTCTTGGCTCGTTCAATGAAATTGCTGAACACAAGCAATGGATGCGTGAACACCCAGACATGCAGCATGACGGCCTCAATGCTGTTTCCATCTCAAGTGGGCAAAGTGACGAGTTAGCATGGCAGTTCTCAGCCGCGACGAAACTCGAATTTGCCTGCCTCCGGCCTGCTCATCGCGAAGCAGGTATGTGGGGAGTCATCATGGTACATGAGCGCCTTGCCTCAAACTCCAACGGGTGAGGTTATTCTAATGACGTTCATGGATAGATATCACGTGTTTGTACACGACGTATCCGCCATCTTTGGATACGACTACAACGACGCGACGCCCGATTGGGTACATCCGTTTATTCACATCATCCTGATTTTGACGCCGGCGTTGCTGATCACTGCCGGCGGCTATCTTGTACTTCGCGGGCTTTTGGGGTTCTGGCGAAGACAGAGCGCACCCGCAATTCAGTTCCAGCCTATTCGGGGACTCGATGCGGGTCTTTTCGCCAGCGTCTTGAGGTACTCAAAACGGCAACAGGCCATCATGGTCATGATCAGCTTGATTGCTATGCCGATACTCTATTTGACCTTGGAATTGCCAAAACAGATCGTGAACAATGCGCTGGATGGGCCGCGTTTTCCAATCAACGTCTATGGCTGGGACATGGATCAGCTTTCCCTGCTCCTACTGCTCTGCGGTCTTTACCTTCTGGCGATCATTTTGAACGGGCTTAATAAATACATCCTGAACGTATTTAACGGCTATGTCGCTGAACGGTTTTTGCGGCGTTTCAGGTTGCTGGTCTACCGGCAGTGGCGCAGAGATCCTAACTCCACAGACAAAAGCGAGATCGTCCCGATCCTAGCTCAGGAGGTTGAGCCGATCGGGGGCTTCGCGGCGGATGTTCTCACCTTGCCGATCCTGCAAGGCGGTACTCTCGCGACCATCCTGCTGTTCATGTTTATTCAAGATCCGGTTTTGGGCGCTGCCGCACTTACGGTTTTGCCCATTCAGCTGGTCCTGCTGCCTAGATTACAGCGTCGGGTCAATGTCCTGTCGCGCACAAGGATCAAGGAGGTACGACAGCTCGGCAGGCACCTCAGCGACCAGTTGCGCGCAAGGCAAGCCGAGTCTGGTGGCCTGGGCCCGGCAAGCGCGAGTTTTCGAGAACTTGAGCGGGTGCGACGCAGAATATTTCGATTGAAATTCTTTATCAAGGCACTGAACAATTTCCTGACTGCTCTTACTCCGTTTCTCTTCTACTCGTTGGGCGGGTACTTTGTAATCGAGGGCCGGATTACGCTTGGAGCGCTGGTCGCTGTGCTAGCCGCTCACAAGGACTTTTCGGCACCCCTGAAGGAACTCTTCCGATACTATCAGACCCTCGAAGACACAAAGATAAGGTATCAGGAGATTACGAATTTTTTCAGGAAAAATGAGCAGTTTTCTCAACCCGAAGAACGACGAAGTCCACCAGTTGATCCAGTGCCTACCATGTCGCAATTCGTCAATCGTCGTGGCCAGCATTACACTGCGGGTACGCTTGGGCCTCGCCGCAACTTTAAAGAAGGAATTTAGCTAAATGAAATGGATAGCGATTGCATTTGCCTTGATCGTAATGATTGCCGGGGCTTGGTACATCACTCCGAACGGTAATCAATATACCAGGCCATCGACGGACCGAAAACCAACCTTGCCAGAAGGTGCGATCGTTTCCGTTACCCTGCCTGCCAGCTTTTCCGAGCAGGAGCAAATTGGCGCGCGCGCCTATGATGCAGCCTGCGCTGCGTGCCACGGCGCAAATGCGCAGGGTCAGGACGGCATTGCCCCGCCTCTGGTGCATAAGATTTACGAACCCGGCCACCATGGTGACATGGCTTTTGTCCTTGCGGCGAAAACCGGCGTTCGTGCGCATCACTGGAGGTTTGGGAACATGCCCGCCGTTGAGGGCGTGACGAAAGCCGATGTTCTCAATATCGTCGCCTACGTTCGTGCATTGCAGCGCGCCAACGGTATCAACTGAGCCACCCGTGCGGAGGAAACAACAGCCATCGTTTGAGCGCAGGAATTCGAAGCGCAAGAGCCGATGGGCCGATGTCGCTAAGTCTGACGCGCTTTCTTGCAGAGTGGCTTGGTCTAATTGAGATCGCGGTTAACCCGCACATGCCGTGGAATATCCTGGCTTCGACCTGCATGCGCTTGATGCACCAGCCGGCATAAACACCCGCAAACCACACCTTGAGACATTCGAGGATGGTCGCAGCGCTATGAGCTGGACAGAAAAGATCGGCGCTAACACCGCCGTTAGAATGGCGGTGTTAGCGGTTGCGACATGGTCGGTGGCCTGAACCATTTACCAATCCGATACAGTGTATGTGAACCTCGCCTCATCGGTGCCCATCTGGGCTTCTCTTTGTCGCTTTAGCGCCGCCCACGTTCAAACCCAAATATCTCACCGTAAATCGCTAAACCCCACCTAAATTACGTCGTTAACGACGTCATTTAGCACCTCGTTTAGATAATCATCGGGAAATCTTGCGGGCGGGCACAACGGAACGGTTGCGAACTTAACGGGCAGGGCAGCTATCAATATGACGCCAATATCGCATTATCAGAAGGGTAGGGGGTAAACTGGACAACGCCAGTTATTCCGCATGTTGGCAGTTCGCAACGCAAGCATGGCAAGTGTAGCTTTTGCTCCGAATGACGATGGCGGTCTTGGGGTGCATTGGCTGGACGGCCGCCGATATCACCGCGCGGCTGACGGCAGCCGCATTGAAAATGCCATACCAGTGCGAGATCGACCCTGATGTTAAAATCGAGCCTATAAATGTGATGGGCGCAACTGCGATCAACTGTTATCAAAAATCTGCGGGCGGCGCTGGGGCCGACGCCATCGCCGCAGCTTACCGTGACCGAACGGTGGATGAAATCCGCGATACCTCAATAGTAAGGCTGGCGGACCACGACTGGACGCAACCTGTCGCCATTTACGAAGATGGCTGAGAAGTCGCTGGCTGCCTTGAGGCTGGACCCGCTGCTGATATCCTGAAAATAAATGTTTCGGCTATTTGGTTCGCCGGAGCCAAAACTTAAAGTTGAAAAACCACAATGGTCAACGGCGCGCATCGGCCCGCAGACAATCTGCCTGCGGGCCGATAACTCACTTATCAAGCATCAGAAAAACAGACGTGTCCCGAACACAAGGGAGAGATTGTCGCTTTGGCCCCCCGCAGCCTCAGTCAGGTCGGCCGTGCCGCCAAAGGACTTCTCGTAATTCACTCCGACGTAGGGCGAAATGGCGCGATCCACGAGATCGTAGCTGAGCCGTGCGCCGATCTCGATCGTTGCACCGCCAGCCGCTTGGCCCGCTTCGGTGTCATCCTTGAACGGCATGTTGACTTCGATGCTTGGCGTCAGGATCAACCGGTTGGTCAGCAGAGCCTCGTATTCAGCCTCAAACCGGCCGAACGGGTACTCGGAGAGATAGAGATCCGCGTCAATTTCGAACCACTGCGGCGCGAGCCCTTTGACACCGACCACCAGATTGTACCGGTTCGGGCCCTCGGTCGGGGTGCTGGCATGCGCACCGACCACAGCATCAAAGAATGTTGAAATCGGCATTTGCAGACGCAGCTGGTTTTCGAGCGTTTCGAAGTCGTTTGACGATGTCTCCATCTCCGCTTCGCTTCTGAATACCAGCCGCAGTTCGTCGTTGCCGACCATGGCGTCGAAATCCCAAACCAGAACATCTTCGTCATTTTCGCCTAAACGATATTCAAGCTGCTCGACTTGGACGCCATAGATCAGCGGTGGCACACCAGGCTCTGCAAAGACAGCGCCGGCAGTAAAGGTTGCCAGAGCCACTGCTCCGGACGTGATAAGGTTTTTCATCTGAGTACCTTTTAGATTTGTATGGGAGCTCATGTCGGACCACCGACAACGACGACTTTGCGGAACATGCCCGCTTCGGCGTGGTAGGACAGGTGGCAGTGGAAGGCCCACTGACCCGAGGCATCAACTTCGGTTTCGGTATAGACCGTGGTGCCGGGATTGATGTTGACGGTATGCTTGATGGGGTTCCACTTGCCCTTGCCGGTATCAAGCAAGGACCACATGCCGTGCAGGTGCATCGGGTGCGCCATCATCGTCTCGTTCACGAACTTAAAGCGTACACGCTCGCCATAGTTCAGTACGATCGGGTCGGCATCCTGCATTTTAACGCCGTTGATCGACCAGATATAACGCTCCATGTTACCGGTCAAACGCAGTTCAATGGTGCGCGTCGCCTTGCGATCCCGGAACAGTGGTTGGCTTGCTTTCAGGTCGTCATAAGACAGAAACTTGCCGCCGTTCGCTGCATGAGGCGTCAGCCCGCTCCCTTTCGCATAGAACTCGGTTTTGCCGTTCATGTCGTTCATGCCTGCCATGGATTTCTTGGACATTTTCATGCCGCCCATATCCATGTTCTTCATGTTGTGCCCCGCGTGAGCACCGGCCTTCTTTTTGGGCATCTTCATGCCGCCCATATCCATGTTCTTCATGTTGTGCCCCGCGTGAGCATCGGCCTCCTTATTGGGCATCTTCATATCGCCCATATCCATGTTTCCCATGTCATGCCCTGCGTGTGGATCGGCATCAGTTTTCGGCATTTCCATTCCGGCCATGTCGTTCATGCCGGTATCGGTAAGGTTCATTTTCATACCGCCCATGTCCATGTTCCCCATGCTCATGCCATCCATGTCCATGCCCATACCACCCATCATGCCTGACATATCAGCCATGGTAAGAAGCGGTTGCGGGCGCAAATGAGGGACACCGCCGACAAGTCCGGCCTGCGGTGTAAGGGTGCCCCGCACCAGTCCCGTACGGCCCATCGATTCAGCGATCACCGAATAGGGCATGTTCTTACGCGGCTCGACGATCACGTCGTAGGTCTCTGCGACAGCGATGCGCAGCTCGTCAACGACGACAGGTTTCACGTTGTTGCCGTCCGCTTGCACGACAGTCATCTTCAGGCCCGGTACCCGCACATCGAAGTACGTCATTGCTGACGAGTTGATGAGCCGCAGGCGCACTTTCTCGCCTGCTTTGAACAGGCCGGTCCAGTTTTGTTTGGTGCTCTGCCCGTTAATCAGGGCGGTAAAGCCTTGGATGTCCTCAACGTCAGTCGGGGTCATCCGCATTTTGCCCCACATCTTGCGGTCTTTGAGGGTCGCTTTCAGCCCGTCTGCCCGAGCGTCGTTAACAAGATCATCGAGCGTGCGTTGGGAGCGGTTATAATAGTCGGCCGAGCGTTTCACGTTTCGGAAGATCTTGTTGCCGCTGTGGGGGTGCTTATCGGTCAACTGCACGACATAGTCGCG
This sequence comes from Sulfitobacter sp. M13, assembly GCF_053474885.1. Taxonomy (NCBI): domain Bacteria; kingdom Pseudomonadati; phylum Pseudomonadota; class Alphaproteobacteria; order Rhodobacterales; family Roseobacteraceae; genus Sulfitobacter; species Sulfitobacter sp. M13. The sequence continues at coordinate 1,267,525 of NZ_CM130281.1, forward strand.
ATCGGCATGAACAGGATCGTGGCCTTTTGGCTCGATCACGATCGCTCCATAGGCACCATCAGGCTCTTGAAAGCCGGAGTGGCTGTGGAACCAATATGTGCCCGCCTGCTTGATCGGGAAGTTGTAGGTGAAGGTCGTGCCCGGCTTTATGCCGTTAAAGCTGATGCCGGGCACGCCGTCTTGGCGGAACGGCAGGATCAGACCGTGCCAGTGGATCGACGTCGACTCGCGCAGGTTGTTTTTCACGTTCAGGGTGACGTTTTCACCCTCTTTGAAACGCAAAACAGTCGGGATCTGGCTGTTGTTATAGCCGACGCCCTTTTTCTTGAAGTCACCGGTGTCGATACGGATGTTGTCGACACTGATGTCATAGGTTCCGGCAGTGGCGCTTAGCCCGCCCAAAGTGGTTACCGCCAACCCCAGAAGGGCCGCGCGGAACATGGCAATGGAATTCATTTCCATTCCTTTCAATGATTTACAAATGAGAACGGCGCGCGAGAACGCGACGTGAGTTTCTTTGTCTATATGTGAGTTCGCCAAAAGCCGCGGATGCATTCAGATCGCGGTTACACGTCTAAAGATAACCGACCTTTAAGATTGGTTAAAAACAGGCGTTGGCTTTAGCTTGTCGCGCGCGGTGGCGGCGTCTCGATTGCGGCGAAAATTTTGTAGGATTTGGTCTGGAGCGAAAGGTGGCTGATGGAAATCCGGATCGCTGGGGGCTGTGAAAGCTTGTAGGTGGCGCACGACGCAATTAAGCAGTGGCCTGCCATCGCAGCGCAGCCATCATCGGCACCATTCATTCCGCTCGGCTGGCCGCACATAGAACTTGCGTGGACACCGGCCATTTCATCGGACGCCGCTCCCGCTGATGCGGTAGTATGCGTCATCAGCGACGGTAACGTCACCGTAAGCGCCAGCAGGAAAACCAGAAAATAGCTGCGCAGGTTTGACATGTCATCCAGTTCGAGAGGGCTTCCTAATCTCGATCAGGTAACACAGGTTTTATAAAAAGAATAGGGCATGAGCTACTCCTCATTGGTTGGGCAGTATCTAGCGTAAATTAAGCTAATTTTTGCACCGGCTGATCGGGGTTGGTTGTTTTGTTTCTATGCCAATGGACCACGGCTGGTAGCCTGCCGCCAAGGGTAGAATGCGGTCGCTTGTGATTGTAGAACTCGATCCACTTTCTGACGCCCGCTTTAGCTTCTGAACCGGTCTTCCAAGCATGCAACTAGACGCACTCGTACTTCAGAGACCGCCACAGTCGTTCGACAAAGATGCTGATCCGTTGCCCGGCAGGGTTATGCGCAGCATGATCCCGAGTGGGGCGGCGGGATGTCAGGTTTCTGATAGATCGGCATGAGGCCCATCATCCGCATCAGGCGTCTGATCCGCTTCTCGTTCAGCAGATGGTCTTCATTGCGTAAATGCCACGTCATCCGCTGGCCGTCAGGGTAATGCCGAAAGCAATGTCCCGAGAGGCTGCCGCACACCGTAAAACGGGGTCTCCAGGAACTGCTTGTCCCCTCTCATCGAAACTGCGTTTCGACTGCCGGGCAATGGATCAGCCGCATCAGTTCGAGGGGCATCTCCGTCTCTCCCTTAGGCTCATAATAAAACGACGACCGCGAGATCGACAGCAACGCACACTGCTTGCTGACTGACAGATCTGATAGGTTCGGCTCAATCATCTTGCGCCTCATTTGCCGGTCCAAGGTTCCAATGTGAATGGCCGGTTGCAGGCACTGGGACCACCGACGAAGATCGCACCCTTGGGCTAAACGTTCTTCGCTTCGACACGTCGAAAAACGAACCCCACCAGACCATTGGACATCCATTAATCTACAGCAGACACGCCTTCAATTTCCCAACGCATGGCAGTGAATGTTGATTTGCGTAGCCACGAGACACATAGATGCAAGTTTCGCGTGCGCGAAGTCCTAGGCATTCCCCGATCACGTCGAAACCTCTACCGCTCTTGGATAATCGCACTTTCCCATTCACGAATGAAAATTTGCTGCTTGAGCCGATCAAGATACGTCATCAACGCAGGTTCGAGGCTGATGGACGCACGGCCACTGGTGGCTTGAAATGCATCAAGCGATGGCAAGGGGAAGTTTTCAGAGGAGCCTTCAGCTTGCAGACCGATCAGGTGGCTCACGAAAGATTCAGCCAAGATCAGGTCCGATGCAGATTTGGACACGAATGCGGATCGCATCATGGTCGTCGGAAAGTCGGAGGGCAGGATAACGGTCAACGCGTCTTGGGTGTCTGCACGCGCCAGTGCGTAGCTGCCAAGCACATTATAAGCGACCAAAATGCGACCTTCTGCGAGGTCGTCAATCATTTCACCCGAACAACAATAGAGTTGCGCGTCAAGACTGCCGATGACTTCCATGAGCCGCCAAAATGTTTCGGAGGCACGGGCGTCTTGCGTTGCAAACAGGTACCCCAATCCCGAAAGGCGCACATCGTAGGTCCCGACCTTTCCGTCAAACAGCTCTGCGTTGGCACGCAGGACTTCGATCAAGTCTTGGCGCGTGGCGGGTAACGGCAGTCCTTTAAACGCGGCGGCGTTGATGACGATGGCCGCCGGTTCGATGGTGAACGCAAACAGACTGCTGCGCCATTGCGCCCAGTCGGGATGCTCCAACTCTCCCAGCCGCTGTGCAAAGCCGTCATTGGTGAGCTTGAGTTGCAAATCCATCGCGCTTGAAATGACGACGTCAAATTGGCCAGGGTTCCGGCGGAATAGATCATCCAGATCGGCTGTACCTGTGACAAGATATTCAACGGAAATGCCCGGCCGCTGTGCAATAAAACTCTCGATTATCGGAATGAAAAACGATGTGTCTGTGCTGGAGAGTATCCGTAGCGAGTGCGGCGCGCTTTCGCCCCCGAATATCCGCCGATCCTCCCACTCTTGAGCGGCCGCAAACACTGGCCAGACAGACAGAATTAGAATTGCAAAGTAACGCATGCGCCGCCTTCCGTTCTGTTGGACAATACCATGGTGCCGTTGTGCGCGGTTGCCACGTCTTGCGCAATTGTCAGCCCAAGCCCGGACCCGATGTGCCCCTGCGTATCACCGCCGCGGACAAACCGTCCGGCGAGCTTGTCCATCTCGGTGGGTAAGAACCCGCGACCCTGATCAAGGACATCGACCGAAATACGCGGCTTTGTTTGAACGTGGATCGTAATCGACGTGTCCGCCGGCGCGTATTTAAGCGCATTGTCGATGAGGTTGCGAAAGGCGTTTTGCAGCAAGACCGGATCGCCCCGTATGATCGCGGGTTCGGTGCTTTCAAGGTCAATTGTTACATCGCGCATATCGGCCACAGGCATCATCCGTTGCACGAGGTCACGCAACAACCCATCAAGTTCTACGTCTTCGCGTTCGAGGTTCTCGGCTCTAAAGGTGACCATCGCATGATCAAGCAACTGCCCCGCCGCGCGCGAGCTTTCGTCAATTGCGCGCATCATGGAGCGCAAGGCGTCGCGGTTTTCCTGTGTCTCTACCCGCTGAAACGTGGCCTCTGCGTAAGACCGCACGGTGGCCAGCGGCGTGCGGACACGGTGCGCCGCCTCGGCGATGAAGTCTTCGGATTGCTTTAGGGATTGGTCCAAGCGTGACATGAGCGTATTCAGCGACCCCACCAGTGGGACCATTTCAGAGGGCACCGGTTTGAGGAACGGGCTGAGGTCCTGCGGGCCGCGCCGCGTCACGGATGTGGTCAGACGGCTTAGTTGGCCGATCGTCGTTGACGCTGCCCAAAATGCCAACGCCGTCGCAAGGGCGAAGAAACCCGCCCCGAACAAGGCCACGTTGCGCGAAATCCTGTTCAGCGTTTCGGCCAGCGCATCTTGGGTCTGTGCCACGCTGACAGAGACCTGTCGCGGCGTATCGATCCCGATCAAAGTTCGGCTCGCAGTGGCGATGCGGATGATGGCGTTGTCGTAGTTCGTCGATGTGAACATACTCTCACCGGATTGGACGGGCAGGACGGCCTCCAATCCATCGTAGCCAGACAGCAGCGCGCCATCCTCGTAGATAGCATAGAACACGCGATCGTCGGCCGATGTGCTGAGCATGGACAGGGACGCATAGGGAAAGTCCAATTCAACAGCGCCGTCACGCAGAACAGCGGCGTCAAGAATGGAGGAGACCGACGCGCCGAGAATGTTGTCCTGACCCTCTTGCGCTATCTGGGTCGCATAGGCCCGTACAACAAGGAACAACAGCATCGCAAGAAGGGCCGCCCCACCGGTCAGTATCATCGCCAGCCGATTGCGCAGTGATCCAAAGACGACGACGTTATTCGTCATGATCGAGCCTGTAGCCTAAACCACGCAGGGTTGTGATCTGGACGCTGGACCCTTCGAGATGTTTGCGAAGCCGTCCAATATACACCTCGACCGCGTTTTCGGACACATCGTCCTCATACGAAAACAGCCGATCTACCAGTTTTTGCTTTGAGAAGACCCGCCCCTTGGCGTTTGTCAAAAGCTCAAGCAATCGCAGTTCCCGGTTGCGCAGATTGATCGTCGTGCCTTTGACGTTCAGGTACCCTCTGACAGGGTCAAATTCGACGTCTCCCAAACGGGTTGTCGGTTGCGCCGTACCGCTTTTGCGGCGCAACACCGCGCGACAACGGGCCTGCAATTCGGCGTGATCAAAAGGCTTGGTAACGTAATCATCTGCGCCAAGATCAAGCATGCTGATTCGATCTGAAACCTGACTGCGCGCTGTCAAAACGATCACCGGCGTGTCATTTTTCGCAGCACGATGCTGCTTGAGAAAGCTGCGCCCATCCCCGTCGGGCAACATGATGTCGAGCAAGATAAGATCGTATTCACCGACCTGCGCGAAGGCCACAGCCTCGCTGATTTTTGCAGCGTGATCAACCTGATGCCCATCCAGTCCCATGCGGGAACAGATCGCATTTGCCAGCTCCGGATTGTCTTCGACGAGGAGGAATTTCATGCGCTCTTTGTCCTTTAGAAGGCTGATGACAGGTCTATGTCAGGTTGATGTGATTGTCTCGTCCGACAGAGCCGTAGGGAGAACGGCTATCAAAAGGGAGAAGACAATGACAACTTTTAAGATGGGCCGTCGTGCCCTGATCGCGACGGCTGTCGCGACGCTTGGTTTTGGAACGTCTGCATTTGCGGACAGTCACCAAATGCTCGACAGCATCCATTTCCTGGTTCCCGGCGGTGCTGGCGGCGGTTGGGATGGAACAGCACGCGGCACGGGGGAAGCTCTGACGGAATCCGGGCTTATTGGTGCTGCGTCCTACGAGAACATGTCCGGTGGGGGCGGCGGAACAGCGATCGCGTATCTGATCGAAAACGCCGAGAGTAACTATGGCACGCTGATGGTCAATTCGACCCCGCTAGTCATCCGTGGCCTGACGGGTGAGATTTCGCAGACCTATCGCGATCTGACGTTGGTGTCGGGGACGATCGGTGATTATGCGGCCCTTGTGGTTGGCAAAGACAGCCCGATCAACTCGATGGAAGACTTCCTCGCGGCCTATGACGCGGACGCTGCTGGCACGCCCATCGGTGGCGGGTCTGTTCCCGGCGGCCTTGATCACGTTGTTGCGGCAATGGTGATGCAAGCAGCCGGGCGCGATGCGCTCGATGTGAACTACATCCCCTATGATGCAGGCGGCACCGCGATGGCAGCGTTGCTATCGGGTGAGATCAAGGCGCTGTCCACGGGTCTCTCCGAGGCGATTGATCTGTCCGAAGCGGGCGAAATTAAGATCATCGGCGTTACATCCCCAGAACGCGTGCCGGCGTCGCCAGAGTCGATGACGATGATGGAGCAAGGCATCGACACGACGTTCGTCAACTGGCGCGGCTTCTTTGCAGCACCGGGTCTTCCAGCAGAAGATCTAGCGGCCTATCAGGATGTGATCAAAAAGATGTATGACACCGAAGAATGGGAGGCCGTGCGCGCCCGCAACGGTTGGGTCAACATCCACAACCCCGGCGACGATTTCCGGACATTCCTTGATAACCAAGAGCAGGTTATCGGTGATCTGATGCGCCAACTGGGCTTCTTGTAAGCCTAATAAAGCGGGCGGCGCATAGGCTGCGCCGCCCGCTTTAACTTTTAAATTTGGGGGGATTGGTCGCATGGCCTTGGATCGTTGGATCGCTCTTGTTCTGTTGAGCACTTGTTTACTTTATGGCTACGTCGCGTGGTTCACGATGGACGCCAATTTGGCGCCTTTTATGCAGCGCAAACCAGTTTGGCCCAGCTCGTTCCCGAAAATCCTGTCGATACTCGGCACTGTGCTGTCGCTCGTCATTCTGCTTGGCCTTGAAAAGGGAGAGCAAGTGATCGGCGAGATCGATCACCGCCGTCTGACGGATTACAAGCTCGGGCAGGCGGTCTTGATGCTGGCGTTGATGGTGGCCTATGCGCTGTGCCTGCGCCCGTTGGGGTTTCTTGGATCAACCACCGTCTTTCTGGTCGCCGGATCGTTCATCTTGGGTGAACGCAGATGGCATGTGATGATCCCTGTGTCGCTGCTGACGGCGGGGACCATCTGGTATCTAGTGCAGGAAATCCTCGGGATTTTTCTGCGCCCATTGCCATTCTTCTTGGGGAACTGATCGCATGCTCGAAGGAATACTGATTGGCCTGCAAACGGCCCTGTCTGTCCAAAACCTTGCGATGGTCATTGGCGGCTGTCTGATCGGCACGTTCATTGGGATGCTGCCGGGTCTCGGGCCGATGTCGATCATCGCGATCATGATCCCGATTGCCATTTCACTGGGTGATCCATCCGCTGCGCTGATCCTGCTCGCAGGGGTGTATTACGGCGCGATCTTTGGCGGGTCGACATCGTCAATCCTGCTTAATGCGCCCGGTGTCGCAGGGACCGTTGCCTCCAGCTTTGACGGCTATCCGATGGCGATGCAGGGCAAAGCGGGCAAGGCGCTGACGATCGCGGCCATCGCCAGTTTCGCGGGCGGCACGGTCGGTGCTATATTGCTGATGATTTTTGCCCCGATGCTAAGCTCTGTCGCGCTGCTGTTCCACTCTGCCGAATACTTCGGACTGATGGTCGTCGGACTGTCGGCCATCGCGGCCTTTGCAGGAAACGGTCAGGTCGCCAAAGCGTTGCTGATGACGGTGCTGGGTCTGATGATGGCAACCGTCGGTCTTGGGTCGTTGTTCAACATGCCCCGCTTTACCGGCGGCATGATGGAGCTACAGTCGGGGTTCGGATTTGTCACCTTGGCGATGGCGATGTTTGCTCTGCCAGAAGCGATATTTCTTGTCCTCAAGCCTAAGAACATGGGTGACAGCGGTGGCGAAATCAAAGATTTGCGCATTACCCGCGCAGAGGCTCGCGCCATAGCACCTGTCATCGGTCGCCAATCCGTTCAGGGGTTTTTCATCGGTGTTCTGCCAGGGGCTGGGGCGACAATCGCTTCGTTCTTGGGCTACGCCGTCGAGCGTAATATCGCGCCAAAACACGAGCAGGACGAATTCGGCAAAGGGTCGATCAAAGGTCTTGCTGCACCCGAAACCGCCAACAACGCCGCGTGTACCGGATCGTTCGTGCCATTGCTTACGCTTGGTATCCCGGGGTCTGGCACGACGGCCATTCTACTGGGTGCGTTGATCGCGCTGAACGTCACACCGGGGCCACGCCTTATGATCGACGAGCCGCAGATTTTCTGGGCTGTCATCATGTCCATGTTCATCGGTAATTTCGTCTTGTTGATCCTGAACCTGCCGCTGATCCCCTATATCGCCAAGGTCCTCGCAATCCCGCGCAATTATCTGATCCCGTTCATTTTGTTTTTCACTTTGATGGGCGCGTATATAGGTCAAAACAACGCTACCGAATTGCTGCTGCTGGTCGCCTTTGGGGTCTGCGGCATTGCGCTGAAATTCGCGAATTTTCCGCTGCCACCCTTGCTCATCGGCTTTATCCTGGGCGGCATGATGGAAGATAATTTTGCCCGTTCAATGCAGCTTTATGGCGGGCTATCTTTCATTTGGGAGCGTCCGATGACATTGGGGCTTCTGATCGTTGCGGTCTTGCTGGTTCTGTTGCCGGGTATCCGCGCGCTGCGCCTGCGGGCGAAGGGCGTCTGAAAAGAAGTAGAACAGGCGCGTGCTCGTGCCTGTTCTACGTGATTTCGCAACAGGCCAAAATAGAAACAGAGAATGGGTTCCCCCATTCTCTGTTCAAAGCACCCTTCGGTAGTACGAGGTAAAACCTACCGAAGGTCTAGCCTGGTTTTAGAAGCCCAGGACCAGCGAAACGCCCAGTGTATTGTCGGTCGATTTCAGACCGGCAGACGGGTCGGTGTTGTAGTCTGTGCGATAACTCACGCGTGTCGACAGATTGTTCGACATCTTGTAGTTGATGCCTGCATCGTTCGAGAAGATCGTGTTTGCATCCGATCCAAGAATGTCGGTGTCATTGGTGAAAGAAACCGTATCTGTCAAAGCGTAGAAATAGCGCGAAGACACAATAAATCCGAATTCAGTATCAGATACGCCAGCTGCGTCTTTGTAGTAACGCGCACCGGGGCCTGCTTGAACGCGCCATGTGTGGTCAGGTTCGTTCAAGACCCGGTAGCCGGGGCCAAAGCCAAGGAAGGCATCGGTTTCTGTGCCGGGGATAATCGCGCCTGTGTTGTCTGTGAGCAGGCCATCATACTGGAAACGGCCAATCCCGAACATGTAGAATTCCGGTGTGAAGTAACGGCTGGCTTCATATGTGCCAAAGAACTTTTCTTCGTTCTTAATGCCATTGGCTTCGCCGTATTCCACGGCGAACCCGACAAGGTGGTTCCAGTCGCCAATACCGTAGGTCAGCCGGCCAGCGCCTGCCAATTCACCGTTGTCGGTGTTGCCGGATGTACCGGACGCAGAGAGCGCAAACGAACCGCGCCAGCCTTGGGCCACGCCATTTGCGCCAAAGCGATCTGCGTCTTGACCGCGACGCTGGTCGCGCTCGACTTCGGTTGTGATGTCGTCGATTTGGTCATTCAAACCGGTTACGCCGGTCAATGTGCTTTGGGCTGATACAGGTGCAGCAATGATCAGCGCCAGAGTGGAAACTGTGGCAAATTTTGCGAGAGTGTTCATGGGTCAATCCTTCCCCAAAAGAAGTGATCCGAACCGGGAATGGTCCGAAAGCATCTCTGCTGGATCAGGGTTTAACGTCACAGTTAAGGTGAGGATAATTCAATTTAGTTATACATAAAACGATAATTAGTCGTTTGTAATTTGGGGAGGTAGCACCGGTTCATAATCCTCCATGGCGGATAATTCGTCTACGAGATATTCCTGATCTTTTTCAGCCGCATGCACGACGGCCTTCAATGTCGTACGGGCCAACTCGGCTAGATCAGCATCAATGTCCTCGCGCCAAACGATCCAAGAAGGGTAATGAAACCGTGGCGCGTCCGCCACAATGTAAAGCTTTTCTTCGTTCAAATAGCGCCTGACCGATCTGGCGGGCAAGAAACCAGCCGCATGCCGGTTGACGATATACTCCATCGCCAAGGCACCCAACGCCAGTGACTGGCCAGAATCCGTAAGATGAGGGAGAGCAATCGCAAGCGCGTGGGTGAACTCTGGTCCCCAATCCACGGCAACATACCCGTCGAGGTTTTCCAGCGTCGCGTTGGGATAAGAGGCAACAAGTATCAACTCATCGTCCAATGCCGGTTCAACGATCAGGCCGGGCCGAAGCTGGGGCGTGTATAAGAGTGCTGCCTGAACCACGCCCTCAACAAGAAATCGTGTGATGCGGTCTGGCATGCCAACCTCGCCATGCACACTAAGCTCGGGCATCCTCGTTTGTAGCGCATCGAGCCAGCGAAAGCCCAAGCCCGGCCAAAGCGAATATTGCGCGCCGATACTGAGGGCGCGCGAATACCCATGCGGGATGGAGATTTTTTGCCGCGCTTCCTCCCAGATTTTCAAAAGGCTCAGCGCATAGGGCTCGAACTGTTGACCCTCGGCCGTCAAGACTGCACCCGCCTTGGATCGGATGAACAGCTGGTGCCCCAAACTATCCTCGAGACGCTGAATGCGCAGGCTGATGGCCGATTGCGTTACAAAAAGCCGATCTCTCGCGGCAACGAACGAACCTGTGTTGGCAACCTCAAGGAACGTTTTGATCAGGGTAATATCCATCGTCAATCCATAAGCTAAACTTGCCTCAAGCATCATTCTTATTCGTTATTGGAATGGCATAAAAGTCCTTATGTAGATGTCAGCAAGGCGAAGAACGGAGATTCGGGTATTCGAGCCCAAAGGGTAGCTGCTGCTGCCGCTTCCTTTCCGGGGGGTCGCTTTGAAGGATAGGCCAAGGCCTGATGCACAAAAGGAAACTGAGTATGTTGAATTCAAAAGTAGTACTTATCGCCGCAATGATCGGCGCACTGGCAAGCCTCTCGGCCTGTTCCACCGAACAAGTCGTGGACAACACCGTGGGGGCAACTGGTTTCGTCGCTAAAACTGCGGTCAAAGGCACTGTTGGCGCGGGCCGATTGGCCGTCAAAGGTGTCAAAAAGGTCTCGGGCACCGAATAAGAAGACGCTCTCAATCTGATAAACGACGTTCTGAATGGCGCGCTGAAAAGCGTGCCATTTTTGGTTCTGAGACGCATGACTTTCAATATCTGAGCGCAGCGTCAGTGGTTACACACAGGGTATATGAACATTAATTTGCGTGTATATTGGGGCAATAAGGTCTTCAAATGAACGCGCGATCCGCAGATGGGGTGGTATGAAGACAGGGCTGTCGGATTGGGCTTTACGCGATGGACTGTGCATCGAGGCTACGGAAGGTTGACCGCATGAAGCCCTTTGCAGACCCCGCGCGTATTGCCGCCGCTATTGTTGACCTCGCCGCAGCGCGAGGCGCGGATAAGACGATTTGCCCCTCCGAAGTTGCCCGCCATCTTGGAGGGCAGGACGAGGCGGCGTGGCGGCCTTTGATGGATCCTATACGCGAGCAGGCGATCAAGCTGGCCGACGAGGGTGCAATATTGATCAAGCAAGGTGGCACGCCGGTCGACACCAAGGACCTTAGCGGAATCTACCGCATCGCCATCGTTAAGGACACGCGTTAGTCGCTCGGAAGGCTGCGCCACCAATCAGCATAGGGCGAATTCTTGGGGTGGTGACGGTTCACGTCCGGCGCGCCGTCGTCCCACCAGACCGGCCCCCGTTCGCCGAGCGCAACCTTTGCCGCCTGCACCTGCTTGCGCGCCTCTCTCAATTCATCATCGGATTTTGCTGTTTTTACCAAAGACCGCGCCTGCATAAGCCGCTTTACCTGCGCAGTGCGTTCCGCCTCGGAAAGGGCAGGGTCGGTGCAGCGCCACAAGCGGTCCTTCACCAGAAAATAACGACCGTCCGGGGTCACGGGATAGGCTTTACCGGCCATCAGAAACTGCAAAAATGTGTGTCGTGGTCCGAAACGGGCGCATCGCCAAAATCAGCTTGATCCGGAATCCGACCAAAGGCGATTTTGGCACCCAGATAGCCGCCCGGCACGGTGCTGCGCGGGCCGAGTGAAATCGCATCCGGCCCATGGGTCGCACGCAATCTGTCCATGACATCGCTCACGTCCTCCCAGCGGTTTTGTTCATCACGCATTGTGCCATTGCCGGTGTCGTGGTCGCTGAAAAGATCCTCGGTCATGTTCTCATCGCTTACCAATCCATGCAACATCACACTGACCGATCTTGGCCGGAAGGGTAGGGCGGCACGCGCAGCGGTCAGCGCTTCGTTAAGAGCAGTGAGAAAACGGTGATCGTCCCGCGCAGGGAGAAATTGCGCTTCCCACCCCCAACGAAGGTCGGCTTTGCCTGTGCGTGACATCGGGCGTTGCCCGCCGCGAAAACCCAGCGACAGCTTGGTTGCTCGCAGATTAGCGCGCCGCAGCCGACGGCCTGCGCTGATCGTGAGTTGCTGCGCACATTCGCGCAGCTTATCGGGGTTACGCCAATCTGCCGGCAACATCCGGCTGTGCCCAAACATGCGCTTAACCGTGGCTGGGCGTTCCGCATGCGTGCCATGAAGCTCGCACCAGAACCGCTCTCCCTCGACGCTGCCCCAAATCGCACGCGCCTGTTTCGGGGCAAGACGCCAAAGCCCCTCAAAATCCGAAATACCGGCGGCGTTCAGACGTGCCTCCATGCCCTGTGAAATTCCTGGCAACTTTCGCAGTGCCAAATGCACCAACTGATCCGGTAGCGCAGTGGCTTCGATCAGGGCGAAACCATCCGGCTTGTTCATTTCGGCCCCGATCTTAGCCAGCGTTTCAGTGGGGGCCATCCCGATAGAGCACGTCAGCAAATCGCTGAAATTCTTCGCCAAGGCCCGTTTGATGCGGCGCGCCAGAGCTTCGCCCTCGCGTGCCTCACTGGGCAGCAGATGGCAGACCACCTCGTCAATCGACCGGACCTTGGCCACGGGCAGGCAGGTCTCTATGACCTCCAAAATGCGATTGTGCAGGCGTACATAAACATCATGCCGCGCGACGACAAAAATCATGTCAGGGATCAGTGCCCGCGCCTCTGACATTTTTGCCATAGACTTTAGCCCGAGCGCCTTTGCCTCGCGGCTGATTGCAATGCAGCCCGTATGAGGCGAATCGAGCGGGATCACCCCCACAGGCTTGCCGCGCAGGTCGGGATTGAAATACTGCTCTGCCGTCGCAAAAAAGCTATCGAAATCAAGGTATAGCCGTTCCACTGCGTGGGTTTGGCCTCGAAACTGATACGTCATTTGATGCTACTCTATAATCACAGGAACATTATAGGAACATATCTGCCGAGCGCCAACCCCATCGGGTGGGCGGACTGAAACCTGAGTGAAGTTCAGGGGCCGCCCACCAGCTCGCTCAACAGTATCCACAAGCGGCCATGACCGCCTTGCGAAAGGCGATGTGATACGCCGCCTGTTTGAGGGTGTTGTCGAATAGCACGGTCAGAATGGCGCGGGCACCGAGCGTTATTCCTCCGCGGCGATGGCCAGCACCTCTATAAGATAATGCGGCTGCGCCATGCGTGCTTCGACGCAGACACGGGTTGGCGGCACAACGGACGAGACCCAATCGTCCCAGACCGCATTCATCCCGGCGTAATCGGCCATATCCGCAAGCCAAATTTGCACCGAAATGAGGTTCTCGCGGCTGGTGCCAGCCTGACCAAGAAGCTCATCGATCTTGGCGAAAACGTCGCGCGACTGAACCGCGATATCGCCCTCTTTCAACTGTGAAACCTGACCGGCAAGATGCACTTGGCCGTTGTGAATGGAAATTGCCGAAAAGCGAGCCGAGCCGCCGATTTTTCTGAGGCTGTTTGTCATGAAGTGTTCCTTGCAACTATCTGACGCCATGTAGACAGGAGGAGTATGTTCAGGCAAAGTTCATTATCTGAAATCTACTTCAGGGAATTTGAAATTGGCGATTAAGATCGAAATGCTGCGCTGCTTTTGCGCAGTGGTGGAACAAGGCAACCTGAACGATGCCGCATTGCAGTTGGCGCGCACCCCTTCGGCGGTGTCGATGATGCTCAAGCAATTTGAGGAACATGTGGGCGCGGCCCTGTTCGAGACGGCGCGAAAAGCGCGGCTGACACCTTTGGGTGACATGATCTATAGCGAGGCTCGGCGCGAGATCGATCACTTCGGGCGGACTGTTTCGGCCATTGAGGGGCTATCGCGTGCCGAAGAAGGACAGGTGCGGCTGGCGGTGACGCCCTCGGTGGCGACTGTGGTGCTGCCCGCTGTGATCCGGCGTTTCCGCCGCGATCACCCCAAAGTACGCATCGACATGCGCGACATGGACAGCGCGGCCGTGCAGCGCGAGATGGAGGCCGAACGCGCCGACATCGGGCTGGGCAGCATCGCGGGTGGGCCAGATTTTGATCGCAAGCTGCTTTTCTCTGATCCCTTCGGCGTGGTCTGCGCGCCGGAAGATGCGCTGGCGCTGCGTGGGAAGCCTGTGATTTGGGCTGACCTCGCAGCGCGTGATTTCATTACACATAGGCTGTGCCATCTCATCGAGGACCCGGAGTTTGCCCCCATTCTCGACGCAGCGGCAATGTCGGTGCCCAATACTGCGTCATTGCTGGCGCTGGTGCGCGGTGGGGTTGGGCTTACCTTGCTGCCGCGCCGTGCGGTGCCAGAGGACGATCCGAGATTGGTATTTCTGCCGCTCGCGCAGAGCAATGCACATCGTCATCTTTACCTCGTTTCCCAACCCCGCCGCCTCTTGCCGCCAGCAGCACAGGCGTTCTTGGCAGCGCTCGAAGCCGAACAGGCGGGGCAGTAAATTCAATTTTCCTGTAGTAAATTCAATTTAATCGAATTTGATTGAATCGTCATATTCAGGCTTACTGTCGCCAAGCATCCGGGACACCCCGGCCAGACAGGAGACAGCCCAATGAACGTCATGACGGACCTCAATCGCAATTACATCGCAGGCGCGTGGGTCGCGGGCACCGCAGAGATCGAGAACCGAAACCCGTCGGACCTGACCGAGATTGTTGGCCGCTATGCACAGGCCAGCGCTGCGCAGCTTGACGAGGCATTGAGCGCGGCCCGACGGGCGCAGGCGATTTGGGCAGGTTACGGCCCCGAGCGCCGGCATGACGTATTGATGGCTATTGGCACCGAACTGATGCGCCGCGCCCCCGAGCTGGGCGAACTTTTGTCGCGCGAAGAGGGCAAGCCACTGGCCGAAGGCAAGGGCGAAGTCTACCGCGCCGGACAGTTCTTTACCTACTACGCTGCCGAATGCCTGCGCCAGATTGGGGACACGGCCGACAGCGTCCGCGCAGGCGTAGAGATCGACGTGCGGCGCGAGCCGGTTGGGGTGGTGGCTGTGATCAGCCCTTGGAACTTCCCAACGGCGACCGCGAGCTGGAAAATCGCGCCGGCCTTGGCCTATGGCAACGCGGTGGTCTGGAAGCCCGCCAATGTCACTCCCGCCTCAGCCGTGGCGCTGACCGAGATCATCAGCCGTCAGGATATTCCCAACGGCCTGTTCAACCTCGTCATGGGCGCAGGCCGCGAGATTGGTCAAACGCTGGTGGAAAGCCCTGCATTGGATGCGATTTCCTTTACCGGTTCGGTGCCAGTGGGGCGCGGGATCGCCGCTGCCGCCGTGCAGAACTTTACCAAGATCCAGATGGAGATGGGCTCGAAAAACGCGCTTGCTGTGATGGATGACGCTGACCTTGACCTCGCCGTCAGTCTCGCGCTTGGCGGTGCCTTTGGCGGGTCGGGACAGAAATGCACGGCATCCTCGCGGTTGGTGGTGCACGCGGCGGTGCACGACGTCTTTGTCGAAAAGCTGGTGGCGGGGGCCAAGGCCATGAAGGTCGGCCCCGCGCTGGCGGAAGGCACGCAGATCGGTCCGGTGGTCAGCGAAGAGCAGCTTCAAGCCAATCTCGGCTATATCGAACTGGGCAAATCCGAAGGCGCGGTGCTGGAATGTGGTGGCGCGCGGCTGAGCATGGAGACTGAGGGCTACTACATGTCCCCGGCGGTCTTCACAGGCACGACCAATGACATGCGCATCAATCGCGAGGAAATGTTCGCCCCCATTGCATGCGTCATCAAGGTCGGTAGCTATGCCGAGGCGCTGGCCGTGGTGAATGATACCGAATTTGGCCTGACTTCGGGCATCGTCACCCGCTCCATCGCGCGGGCCACGCATTTCCGCCGAAATGCCCGTACCGGCTGCGTGATGGTCAATTTGCCCACTGCTGGCACTGACTATCATGTGCCCTTTGGCGGGCGGGGTAACTCGTCTTACGGCCCGCGCGAGCAGGGTTCCTATGCCGCCGAATTCTACACCACGGTCAAGACCGCCTATATCGCCGCGGGCACGCCGGAGGAACTGGCGTGAGCTACCGCATCGACTGTCTGCAATACGCGAATTGGTCGGAGAAGGTCTTCCGCCAGATGCGCGAAGGCGGCGTGGATGCGGTGCATGTGACCATCGCCTACCACGAGAACTTCCGCGAAACGGTGCTGAACATCGAAGCCTGGAACCGCCGGTTCGAGCAGTTTCCGGACCTCATCTTTCAAGGCCGAACGGGCGATGATGTGCGCCGCGCGAAGGAAACGGGACGCACGGCGATCTTCTTTGGTTTCCAGAACCCCAGCCCCATTGAGGATGACATCGGCCTTGTCGAGATCGTCCACACCCTCGGCGCGCGCTTCATGCAGCTGAGCTACAACAACCAATCGCTGTTGGCCACGGGCTGCTACGAGGCCGAAGACCCGGGTCTGACCCGCATGGGCCGTGAAGTGATCGAAGAGATGAACCGCGTGGGCCTCGTGGTCGATATGAGCCATTCGGCGGACCGCTCCACCTTAGAGGCGATTGAGCATTCCGCACGCCCGACCGCAATTACGCATGCGAACCCGGCGCAATGGGCACCGGCACGGCGCAACAAGTCCGACGCGGTCATTCGTGCACTGACGGAAAGCGGCGGCATGATCGGGTTTTCGCTTTACCCGCATCACTTGAAAGACAAGAGCGCCTGCACCTTGCAGAGCTTTTGCGAAATGGTAGCGCGGACAGCCGAGATGGTCGGGGTGGGCAGCCTCGGGATCGGATCGGACCTTTGCCAAGATCACCCTGACAGCGTGGTTGACTGGATGCGTATGGGACGTTGGACCAAACGGATCGACTACGGCGAAGGATCGGCCGCGGCACCGGGGTTTCCGGACATGCCCGACTGGTTCCGCGACAACCTCGATTTTGGAAACGTTGAAACCGGTCTGCGGACCGTGGGTTTCGACGCACAGGAAGTGGCCGGGATCATGGGAGAGAACTGGCTGCGCTTCTTTGATCTGAGCTTTGGCACTGCGCGTAAGACGCAGGCTCGGCGGGCCGCGGAATAATCCGCAAGCCCGACGCATAACGACGAATTTCCTTCAGGGAGGATGGGATGACGGACCAAACACAAAGCCCGGTGGCGCAAACGCCAAGTGCCGGACATATCAACAAACCACTCTTTGCCATCACGGGAGGCTTCATCGCGGTCTTCTGCCTTCTGGCGCTTCTTGACCTCGAAATGCTCTCGGCCATTGTCGATAGCAGCTTTGCCTTCTCGGCCAAGTATTTCGGTCTCTATTGGCAGGTGCTTCTGCTGGCCACTTTCCTGATCGGGTTGGTGCTGATCGTCCTGCCGGGCAGTCGCGCGATCATGGGCGGGCTGGCACGACCGGAATTCTCGACCTTCCAATGGGGGTCGATGATCATGTGTACCCTGCTTGCCGGGGGAGGTGTCTTTTGGGCTGCGGGTGAGCCGATGGCGCATTTCCTGTCCTCGCCGCCGCTTTTCGGGGCCGACGCAGGCACACCCGAAGCTGTCGCGCCCGCGCAAAGCTTTATGCATTGGGGGTTCCTCGCTTGGGCGATCCTTGGTGCGCTGACCACGGTGATGCTGATGCATTACCACTATGACAAGGGCCTGCCGCTCGCGCCGCGCACGCTGCTTTATCCGCTGTTTGGCGAGCGTGCAATAAAGGGGCCGATTGGCTTGGCTGCAGATGCGTCCTGCATCATTGCCGTGGTCGCGGGCACTGTGGGGCCGATTGGTTTCCTGGGGCTACAGGTCAGCTACGGGTTAAACACGCTCTTTGGCATCCCCGACAGCTTTGCCACGCAGGCCTTGGTAATCGCGGCGCTGGTCGCGCTCTATACGATTTCGGCCATGACGGGGCTAACCCGTGGAATCCAACTGCTCAGCAAGATCAACGTGATCCTCGCTGCCGGGTTGCTGCTCTTCATGCTGGTTTTCGGCCCGACGGTCTTTATCTTCAAAAGCTACTTCGCGGGCCTTGGCTCCTACTTTGGGAACTTCTTTGGCATGGCGCTTTATCGCGGCGAGGCAGGGCTTTTCGGAGAACCGGGCTGGCTGGGCTGGTGGACGGTGTTCTTTTGGGGCTGGTTCATGGGCTATGGCCCGCTGATGGCGATGTTCATCGCGCGTGTCTCGCGAGGGCGGTCGATCCGGTCGATCATCGTGATGCTGTCGCTGGTCGCGCCGATCGTTACCACCTTTTGGTTCACCATCGTCGGTGGCTCGGGGATCGCGTTTGAACTTGGCAACACCGGCTCGGTCTCGACCGCCTTTGAGGGGTTCAACCTGCCGGCGGCCCTTCTGGCGATCACGCAACAACTGCCTTTGGGCTTCATCGTGTCGCTGCTGTTCCTGATCCTGACCACGATCTTCGTGGCCACGACGGGCGACTCGATGACCTATGTGATTTCGGTCGCCATGTCGGACGAGGACATGTCGTCGATGCCAGTCCGGGTGTTCTGGGGCATCGGCATGGGGCTGATGGCGGTGATCCTCATCTCGCTCGGCGCTGGCGGTGTCGGCAAGCTACAAAGCTTTATCGTCGTTACCGCGGTGCCGGTGTCGCTGGTGCTTCTGCCCTCGCTCTGGGATGCACTTCGCATCACCTTGGCCAAGGGTCGCGGCACGGCTTGAGAACGTCGCCGGGCGGCCCGAAATGGGGTGCCCGGCATGAGACTATGATATCATGCAAGAGGAGGCGCGTGATGAAACATGGCCAGCTCAACCCAGACCGCGTCGCCCTGCGCCCTGCACAGACCGTAATGCGGCTGGCGCGGATGGGATCGTTCCACCAATCGCGGCTGTCTTTCATGCGGGTGCTGCTGCGGCGGCTCAAGGCCGAAAACTGGCGCTTTGAACGTCGCGCCTTCGAGATTGACGCTCAAGGCGTGGGCCATGCGGTATATACCATGCACGGCCCGTCCCGCAGCTACAGCCTTGTCGCCTTTGCCCATGATCTGCCGCCCGAACAACGTTCCGACCGGGTGATCGCCACCGCTTGGGACACGACCTTTACCCTCTTCGATGGCCTGCCCACTGACGCCGACATCACCCGCCTGTCGCAGAATATCCCGCTGCAAGAGGCCGGACGGGTCACGACATCCGAGATCACGGTTTCCCGCGCGAACCGTTCGGTGCGCCTGTTCGATCATGTCGTCGATTGTCTGAGCCGGGGCGAACAGCCGCAGGCGGCGGACGTCGATGCGGTGGGCTACCTGATGCGCACCACGGCGGTCTACGGCTCCGGCAAGCTTGGTGCTGCAGACCGCGAGAGCATCGCCGACCGGCCCGAGTTTGCCGCGCCCTTCCAAGCCGAGATGCTGACGGTTTTCTTGATCCGTGGCTTCGTGCTTGATCTTGTCGAGCACCTTGGTGCACGTCGCGGCGGGGAGGGGGCCGTCAAACTTGATGGCGCCTTGCGCCGCCGCTTTGGCATCGGCAATTCAACGGGGCTCGGCATGGCGCCCTTCTTGCTGAACCACCCCATTCTGCTCAACAACTGGATCAAAGCACGCGAGACCGCGCTGGCCCGTGTGCGCGCTCTCCCCGTTGTCTCATCTGAAGAGACGGAGGCCTTTTTGACCATGCTGCGCCGGGGACGGCGCAACGTGGATGACTGGCATTCAGAACATCCGCTACAATGCGACAAGATTGCTGGGCTAAAGACAGACCTTGACCGGCTCGACGCGCATTTGGGAAGCGGCGCGCTTAATGCGCCAATGCCGTGGGATACGCTCTATCGCTGGGCCGAAGGCGCGCTGAGCCTTGAGGGGCAAGAGCTTCTCGTAGCGCTGATGATGGAACCTTACGGCGCGCTGGTCGACGACCTGCCCAGCCGGATGAGCGCGGATGAGGGCGCTGGGTTCCGCATCGACGGCAGCATGACCGCGGCCCAGTTGCGCGGCATCCTTGAGCGTGACTATGCTTGGGCGCTCAAGATCGACTGGGACAGCCCCGAGAGTCAGGCCAAGGCGTGGTATGTTTCCGCCGAGAAACTCGAGCCACGCTTGGGAGAGCGCCATCTGGAGCCGGTCGCGCCCTATGAACAGCCGCTGGCACCGGGTCGTGATGCGGCGATGTTGTTCAACCAACTCAGTGGCGAGCCTGACCAGATCCGCGTTGCGGATTTCCTCCTGCGCCATCCGGAGCATCGTCACATCCTGCGCCGCGTGCAGATTGTCGCCCGCCACCCCTATGCCGAAATCCGCGACAACACCGTCAGCGCCGATATCCTGCCCATCGACCTGTTGCGCGCCAAACTGTCTTTTTTCGGCGCCTGCCATTTCGACCCACGCTCAGACCGTTGGGTGCGGATCAACATGTTCCGCAACGCGCCGTTCCCGCATGAACTGGCCGAGATGGAGTTCGCTGGCTGGACCTATCCCGCTCTGGTGGAGGTGCCGGTGTGATCTGTTCGCTCAATGAAATCGAAGTCCTCGCACGTAAGGCCGCGCGGGGCGGTGGCATGAGCTGGGGGCTTGCCGAAGAGGCCGGCAAGGCGGTGCGCTGGCTCAGTGATAATGGGTTCCCCGGCCCTTGGCTGCTATCCGAGTTATTGCGCCAGAACGATGGAAAGCCTTATTCCGACCTCGCGCTGCAACAAGAAAAGGAGGGTATCTCGCGCGCGCGGAACGGTCTGCTCTGCCCGATTATTGCAGGCGCGTTGATTTGCGATCAGGCAGACGATCTGAAGGACGGAAAGGAACTACAACTGGGCGATGTCGCGGTGCCCCTTCTGCTGGCCCCCTTTGCCTGCGAGGCCGCCCGATCTGCCGGGGTCAGCGTGGCTTTGGAATGGGGCGGGGTCACTCTTAGTCTCGGAGACAGCACGCCGCGGATGAAGGGGGAAGAGGCTGTGCTGCTCGTGGCGGAAACGGGAATAGTTACCCTGTCCCGGACCATTGGACAGGCAGACGGGGCGGTTCGGCTATGTTCTGATCGTGATGTAACAAGAGAGACAATGCGTACGCTGGAAAGCTATGCGCACCGCACCTATGCCCCCGCCACCGCAGAAAGCCGCGCCGGGGCGGGTGCCGGGCAAGAGGGCGACTAGCAGTGTCGTCGCTGGGTAAATGAGCGGGCCTGTATTGAGGGGGTAACCCCCCATTTTCAAGGGGGGCCAGACGTAGAATTCAGGCGGTTTCTTCACCGTCTTCTTTACCGCGCTTAGGATGCCTGCGCTGCCAGCAAAAGAAGGCTTAGGCGGCGTCTTGCAAAGGCACCCGTTTATCTTCGATGCCAATTGGCACGACGAAATAGAATTCGCTCCCGACACCCTCGACACTGGTCACGCCGATATCACCGCCATGGGCCTCGACTATACCTTTAGAAATAGCCAAACCCAGTCCTGTGCCGCGGTGCTTTCGTGTGTCTGATGAATCGACTTGGGTAAATTTGTCAAAAATTCTCGTGCAATCGCCTGGTGAGATACCGCACCCAGAGTCCGCAACGTCAATCCGCACTGCCCCGATTTCCTTTCTAACAGAAACGAAAATCTTTCCATTTTTCGGTGAGAATTTGACAGCGTTTGAAAGCAAGTTTCGAACAACCTGGGCTATTCTGTCAGGATCAACATTGCCGATGAGCGGCCCGTCGTCCCCTGTATAGAAGTATTCTACCTCTTGTTCCGTATCATAGGACATCATGGTCTCGATTTCATCTCTTACAATGGAGACGATATCCGAAGGGCGCTTGGACACCTCAAGGTTTCCTGTATCAATTCTCTCGAAATCCAATAGATCGTTTACGAGCAAATTTAGAATATTCGAATTCTTTGCCGCCATCGCCACCAATCTTTCTGCGGCGACCGACAATTCAATTATCTTTCCTGATTTTAACATTTCGAGGGAGCCTTTTATCGACGTTAATGGCGTCCGTAACTCATGGCTAACCGTCGAAATAAATTCGCTCTTGCTTTTGTCAGAGGCCATTGCGCGTATCTGGGCATACTTTAACTGTTCATTGTTGTATTTGAGCCGCCGGAACATAAGCCATAAGCCAGCCGATGGGATGGAGAGTGCCAGCAGGATCATACCGGCCATCAGCACACCGACGAAAGCGTATTCAACGCGCACGGCCGCCGTCTTGCTCGTTTGGTCCATGTAGGTCTCAGCGATCGCGACCAGTCGCCCGCTGTCATATACCGGCAAATAGGTTTCGCTATATAAATCAGGCCGATTGGGCTTCGACCGCCCGTTCTCTACGGTAGTATAGGCCTCGCCGGTTTTCACAACGGATGCGGCAATTGCATTGTGCTTGCCCAGACTTTCGCCTGTGGCGGTGGGATCATCCGACTCAAAGCGGAGCACCCCATCGGGGCTGAAAATCTTGAATCGGAAGACGCCGCCAAAGCTGGCGAGATCTCGGAACGCGTCCCAATTTTCTGGTTTAATCGGCGCCCCGTCAGCCAAGGCAGCTATTTCAGGAACCTGTTTTACCGCAAATTCCGCCCACTCGAGCGACCGCCGGGACGCATCACGTTCCACCCCATGGTGAACCATAACGGTCGCGATCTGATAGGTCATAAACGCCAACAGGATAAAAAATCCGAAGGTAACGGCTATGATGAATTTTGGATCAATACGTGCGGGCACAGTTCCTGTTGGGGCGGTAATTCCGTTTGCGCTGGGGGGAGTGCTGTTAAATTTGCTCATGCACTTTTCCTAATGTCCAAACGCCGCTTTTGAGAGGAACTCAAAGCCCTGTCGTTTAGCATAAAATTTTACGCTTCTGCGTTACTTTTTAATTTAACCAACTTTTCTCCTAGTGGGCGAATTAGGCGAAATTGAGGCCCATAGGCGCTTAGTCTGGGCATCGGTGGACCTTTTGATCCACCACGCCCGCTGACATCAACAACCCAACGTTGGCGGGACGTTATATCGATGTATCCAAGATCGGCTGTGGGCCTTAACTCAGCACTCCTGAAACTGCAGTATTTTTGCAGCCGTAGAAATCTAGAGATGTCAGGGACGGTCCATCATGCTGATGTCTGCTTTTTATTATGGAAAATAAAGCCGATGAAGTTCAGCAAAAGCTGTGCGGCCAAGATCTGCGTGCTTTCAGAGGGATCATAGGCGGGGGCGACTTCGACCAGATCGATGCCGACCACATCGCCCCGCTTGCTGAGACCTTGAAGTATTTCCAATACGTCATAGTAGTGGAACCCGCCATGACTTGGCGTGCCAGTGCCCGGCGCGATAGACGGGCAAAACGCATCAATATCAATTGTGACGTAATAGCGAGCACCTTCCGGAATCCGCTCGAGAACCGACTGCGTGCCAAGCGCGCGCACTTGGCGCACAGACAAGATATCGGATCCCCGTGCGCGCGCATCAATGTAGCCTTCTCTTGCGGTCGAGGACACGTTGCGGATGCCCAATTGGGTCATGCCGGATACATAGTCCCTTTCTAAGGCGCGGCGCATCGGGTTGCCGTGCCCGTCGGTGACGCCCTTGCGTTCATCGACGAAATCAAGATGAGCGTCGATCTGCACCACATGGATCGGGCCGTTTTCGGCACAATTATCTTCAAAGGCTTTAATGCAAGGAATGTTGATCGAATGGTCGCCACCAATGGTCACGGGCAGGGCACCAGCGTCGAGAATCTTCTTAACCCCATAGGCAATATTGGCGTGGCTTTCGTCGGTTTTGGTATGGATGATATCGGCGTCCCCAATGTCCACGATCCGCACAGAGGCATCCAGATACGTCGCATCGTCTTCGTGATCATAGGCACCCGCATGACCAAAGCTGAAAAGCGTGGACGCTTCACGAACAGAACGCGGACCAAATCGTGCCCCTGACCGGAACTGACACCCGAAATCAAACGGTGCCCCTAGAACCGCAACATCAGCGTCGATCTTGTCCCAATCCTGCACGTAGGGCCTTTTGCCAAAAGTCGCGATCCCGACAAAAGGCAGGTCGAGCCGCCCCGTTTCATAGCTATGTGACGACATATTCTATTCACTTTCGATTGTTTGTTTTTCAAGGGGGGTGCGCTCCATCATGGATCGCCTTCACCGAAACAGGGCAGAAACCCTTGGAGGTTTCAATCTGCTCTCCATAATGTGCGCGCAGCATAATCGCACACAAGGAACGAATGCAGAAAGGATACGTTGTCTCCCTAGAATTCATTTGTAATCAGTACGGAGGCATTCATGACCGGCCAGATCACCACCATCAATCCAGCGACAGAGGAAACTCTGGAAACCTACACCCTCATGACCAACGACGAGGCGCGCGACGCCGTGCGCGGATGCCATGACGCTTTCCTTGATTGGCGGCTGAAATCGACCACGGACCGCGCCAAGATCATTCGGGCGATTGGTGAGGAGCTTTCCAATAGCAAAGAAGATTTTGCCCAGCTCATGACCCGCGAGGTCGGCAAGCTGATCGGCGACAGCCGCGACGAGATCGATCTGTGCGTGCAAATCTGTAACTTCACTGCTGATCACGGACCTGACGCGTTGGCCGACGAGGAACGCGATATTCCCGGTGGCACGGGTGTCGTCCACTATGCCCCTCTGGGCGTCATTTATGGTATCCAGCCGTGGAATTTCCCCTGCTATCAGGTGGTGCGCTATGCCATCTCCAACTTGATGACGGGCAACGGGGTTCTTCTCAAGCACGCGGAAAACTGTACCGGGTCGGGGCTTTTCCTGCGTGATCTGATGGAGCGAGCAGGCCTTCCAAAGAACCTCTTTATGGTGCTCTTGATTGACCACGACCAGTCCGATCTGGTTATTGAAAACGATCTGGTGCGCGGCGTGACCCTGACGGGTAGCGATACCGCTGGCCGGACCGTGGCGCAGAAAGCGGCGGAGCAGCTGAAAAAGTCCGTGCTCGAACTTGGATCGAACGACGCTTACATCGTTCTGGACGATGCCGATATCGATCTCGCGGTGGATACTTGTGTCACGGCGCGGATCTACAACAACGGCCAGACCTGCGTGAACGGTAAGCGCTTTATCGTTACGGCGAAAAATTACGACGCTTTCGTCGAGGGCTACACCCAGAAGATGAAAGCGATCAAGATGGGTGATCCGACGGACGCCAACACCGGCCTTGGACCAATGGCGCGCAACGATCTGCGCGACAAACTGGCGGAGCAGGTGGCAGAAAGCGTCAAAAAAGGCGCACGCGCCGTGGTCGGAGGCGAGACGCCGGACCGCAAGGGTGCCTATTACCCCGCGACCGTGCTGGTCGACGTGAAGCCTGGCCAGCCCGCCTATGACGATGAGCTGTTTGGTCCCGTCGCTTCCGTGATCCGTGCCGAGAACGACGAAGACGCCATGCGTATCGCCAACGATAGTCGTTATGGCCTTGGTGGTGGTATCTTCAGCCGTGACGAGGCGCGCGCACGCAAGCTGGCGAGCGAGCAGTTCGATACCGGTATGATCACGCTCAACGGGTACAATATTGCGCTTCCGAACATGCCATTCGGCGGTGTGAAGAACTCGGGCTACGGGCGCGAGCATGGCGGCTTTGGCATGAAGGAGTTCGTCAACGCCAAATCGATTTATATGACGGATCAAAAGGCGAAGTGATGGCGCATCATGACATCGATGTCGCTATCATCGGGGCCGGCACTGCCGGCCTCGCTGCCGAGCGGAGCGCGCGTCGCGACGGCGCGCGCACTCTCCTGATCGACGAGGCCTTCCGTGGCACGCTGTGTGCAAACACCGGCTGCATGCCGTCCAAGCTTCTTATCGCTGCCGCAAACGCGGCGCATAATGCTCGTGGCACGGGCGTATTCGGTGTTGATGTGGGACATGTCGAAGTCGACGGACAGGGGGTGCTAGAACGCGTCCGCCGCGAGCGTGACAAATTTGTGAGAGCAACGCGTGCATCGTTCGACACTCTGCCGGCTGGGACCTGTATTCAGGCACGCGCGCATTTCACAGGTCAGAACGCGCTTACCCTCGACAACGGCGACACGGTAAGCGCCAAGGCAATTGTGATCGCGACCGGATCTTATGCGCGTATTCCCGAGCCGTTCGAGGGCCTCGGCGATCTTGCCCTCACCAACGAGAGCGTGTTCGAGATGCAAGATCTGCCCGCGTCTCTCGCGGTGATCGGGGGCGGTGCGATCGGGCTGGAACTGGCGCAGGCTATGTCGCGGCTTGGCGTCGACACGGTTCTTTTTGATCATGGCGACACACTCGGCGGGGCGCAGGATTCAGACGTGCAGGCCGCACTTGTCGACATCATCGGGGAGGAGCTTCCGCTCCATCTTGGCGTCGACGTGAGTGTGGAAAAACTCGATGGTCGCGTGCAACTGTCGTGGTCCGGTGCTTCCAGCGGCATGCGCGCGTTCGACCGCGTTCTTGTCGCGACCGGCCGTCCGCCTGCCTTTGACGGTCTCGGGCTTGACGCGGCAGGGCTTGAGCTTGACGAACATGGTGTGCCGGTCTTTGACCGTACCACGCTGCAATGCGGCGACACGCCCGTTTTTATCGCGGGTGACGTGAACGCTGACGCGGCCGTGCTGCACGAGGCAAGCGACGAGGGAAGCGTGGCAGGGAGCAACGCCGCCGCTTTTCCGTCGATGGATGCCCACCCGCGTATGCCGACCTTCACGCTAACCTTTAGCGATCCGCCGCTCGCCATACTCGGCGAGGGGCCCGATGAGAACACGTTAACCGGCTGCGCCTCCTATGCAGATCAGGGCCGCGCCAAAGTCGAAGCGCGCGCGAAGGGTCTTGTCCGGCTTTATGCGGCGGCACCTGACGGGCGTCTGACGGGTGCCGAATTGTTTTGCCCCGGAGCGGACCACATGGCGCATCTGCTGATCCACGCGATCCAGCGCGGCGAGACGGCAAGCGACCTTTTGAAGATGCCGTTCTACCATCCAACCCTCGAAGAAGGGCTGAAATCGGCACTACGCGAGATCTGTGCTGCAACGCCGGTCGCCCTGCCGATCGGACGCGGTGCCAATGACCCGCCGGGGGCCTGAACCTTAGGTCACGATAGTCATCTCGTGCTGACATTGACTTGCCTCGCCTATTCGCGCGTGATCCGCGTCGAATGGGTGGGGCAGGAACTGCACACGCCGCATGAGCTTGTGCCCATGATCGTTCCGAGCAATTTTGGCGCACCGCGGTCAGGCACCCCACTCGGCGCGGGTGGCTAGATTATCGATTAAAAAGTCGATCAAGATCCGTGTTTTCGGGGTGAGCACGTTCGAGCGGGGATAGACCAGCCACAAAACCGAATTGTCGTTCAGCTTCCATTTCGGCAACACCCGTATCAGGCGGCCCGAGGCAAGCTCGTCAGTGACGCTCCAGAGCGAGTTGATCGACACGCCCGCACCGGCAAGGGTCGCTTCGCGCTGCGCGTCGCCGTCGTCCACGATGGTACGGCAGTTCATACATGCCGGATCAAGAAGCGCGGTCGCCCCCTCGGGTCCGATCAGTTCGCGTGGCTCTAGGTCTTTCCAGGCAGTGAACCGATGCCCATCAAGCTCTGCCGGGGTCTGCGGTGCGCCATGCGCTTCGATATAATCGCGAGAGGCGCATAACACGCGGGTGTCTTCCGCCAGCCTGCGCCCCTTGAGGCTGCTGTCTGTCAGGGGCGCGCTGCGTAGGGCAAGGTCAAAACTGCCCTCGATCGCATCGAAGCGGGTGTCGGATAGGCGGAGGTCCAGCGTCAGGTCTGGATACAATGCGTGGAACCTGGGCAACAAAGGCATGATATGCCGCTGCGCAAAACTGCTTGGCGCGGCAAAGCGCAACGTACCCTTCGGGCTGGTTTCACTGCCGCCAAGGACGGCTTTTGCTGCCTCTGCCTGTGCCAGAATTTCGCGGGCATAGGGAAGGAAATCGGACCCCTCGAGGGACAGCGACACCTTGCGCGTGGTCCGGTGCAGCAGCTCGACACCAAGCTCTTGCTCCAACTTGGCGAGCCTTGCGCTGGCCACAGCCGGCGCAAGACCAAGGTCCCGTCCAGCGGCAGAGATATTCAACCTGTCGGCGGCCATGACAAAAAGGCGCAGGTTGTCAGTATCCACGGTATTATCTCCAAAAACCGAATAATCAAATCCGAAAACTGCCGTATTTTTATGGTTTCGCAAGGGCTATCTGTCATTCAACAGAAAAAAGGACCAACACATGAAAGCCATCGGCTACAGCACAGCGGGCAACGCAGACACGCTCGAAATTATTGAAATGGACCAGCCAGTGGTCGGACCACGCGATCTTTTGGTCGCGGTCGAGGGGATCTCGGTCAATCCGGTGGACGTCAAACTGCGCGCCGGCGTAGAGCCTGAAGGCGCTGCGCGCGTGCTTGGGTTCGATGCGGCTGGCGTCGTCACTGAAACCGGCGATGAGGTGACAGGCTACAAGGTCGGCGACGCGGTATATTACGCCGGTGATGTCACCCGCGCCGGTACCAATGCCGAATTTCATGCGGTGGACGAACGGATCGTGGGACGTAAGCCTGCCAGCCTCGACTTTGCCGATGCCGCCGGACTGCCGCTTACGTCGATCACCGCTTGGGAAATGCTGTTTGACGCCTTTCGCCTGACCGAGGGGGGCGGCAGTGGCCAGACGCTACTGGTCATCGGCGGTGCCGGAGGGGTGGGGTCGATTTTGATCCAACTCGCCAAGGCGTTGACCGGGCTCACGGTTATTGCCACTGCCTCGCGGCCCGAAACGCAGGACTGGGTGCGCAAGATGGGGGCGGATCACGTGGTGGACCACCGTGGCGATCTGGCTGCGCAGGTGGCTGACCTTGGTCTTGTCCCCACCTATGTCGCCGCGCTGACCGCGACGGACCAGCACTGGCCCGCGATCATCGATCTGATTGCACCTCGCGGTCAGATCGCCTTGATTGATGATCCCGAAGCTCTCGACATCAAGGCGGCAAAGCCCAAGGCTTTGAGCATCCATTGGGAATTTATGTTCACCCGCTCGATGTTTGGCACTGAAGATATTTGTGCCCAGCGTGATTTGTTGAACCGTGTCGCCGAGATGATCGACGCAGGCACCCTGCAATCCACCGTCACCGAAAGAGGAGACGCCCTTACCATCGAAGCCCTGCGCGCCGCCCATCTGAAGCAAGAAAGCGGCCGCGTGATCGGCAAGCAGGTGTTGGGCGGCTTTTGAGCCGGCACTGACTGAAGGGCAGGGGTGCTGGTCCACATAGGGGCGTTTCCCTGCCTGAAGCGGTCGTGCCAAGCCACGAGGGTGACTTGGTTGATATGTGCGCTGTGGCCTTGCATCGCGAGGCCACGGGCCGGCGGTTTGCTGAGATGCGCAAGGTGGATGCGCGCGCCGCCGCTGCCAGTATTGTGTTGCAGATGGTCTCGTGAGATGAGCAGCAGCGGCGGGAACAGCATGTCCCACACCCGAAGTCCCACCGCTAACCGTGCATAGGAACAGTCAAATGTCAGACAAGAAATCTAACGGCCAGATCATTCGTCACGTCGTGTTTTTCAGCAGCAAAGACGCCAAGGATATTGACCAAATTGTCGAAGGTCTGTCCATGCTCGGAACCATCCCGTCGGTGAAGCATTTCGAGGTCTCGCGGAACAGGAATGAAGATCGCTTTGGCAATGACGTTGATGTGATCGTCTATGCCGAGTTCGAAAACGAGGCTGCGTTGACGGCGTATCGGGCGCATCAGATTTATCAAGACTGTATCGACATCGTCCGCCCGCTGCGTGAAATGCGTATCGCAGCTGATTTCTAAATGGCACACACCGCGCAAGGTCCGTCGATCCTGTTTGACCGGGGGCCGCTTGGAACCGGCTCTTGGTTTCATCGACCGGCACACCTCATCGAGGCTTGGCACCCCGACGAGGTGGCCGATACCCTGCGCGCGATAGAAACCGAACACAAATCCGGAAAATGGCTCGCAGGGACCGCGTCCTACGAACTGGGCTACGCGCTCATTCCGAAACTGCGCGGCAGATTGCCGGCAGATCGGAGCGAACCGTTGCTGCGCTTTGGCGTCTTTGATCGGGTTGATGCGCCGCCCGCGCCGGTTTCGACAGGCGACGCCAGCCTTGGACGTTTCAAACCTGAGTGGGATTTTCCAACCTACAAGACGGCTTTTGATGCCATTCAGAGCTACTTGCGCGACGGGGATATCTATCAGGCCAATCTGACGTTCCCTATGACGGCGACCTACGAGGGCCGTCTTGATCGTCTTTATGAGCAGCTGAAACAAAAACAGCCCGTGCCCTACGGTGCCTTTGTTGATCTTGGCGGCGCAAAGCTGTTGTGTCGTTCGCCCGAACTGTTTTTCTCGCTTTCGGCCCAAGGACAGCTGCGCACCCGTCCAATGAAGGGAACGGTCAACCGTGGCGCGGATGCCGCAGAGGATGAAGCGCTAAAAACGTGGCTGCGTGCGTCCGAGAAAAATCAGGCCGAAAACCTGATGATCACTGACCTTCTGCGAAATGATTTCGCCCGTATTTCAGAGATAGGCAGCGTACGGGTGCCGGCCCTGTTCGAAATCGAAAGCTATGCGACGGTGCATCAGATGATCTCGGAGGTGACGGCGACGATCCGTCCCGACTGCACACTGACTGATATCCTGACGGCTGTTTTTCCCTGCGGATCAATTACAGGTGCGCCAAAAATTCGCGCGATGGAGATCCTTTCGGACCTCGAAACGACGGCCCGCGACGCCTATTGTGGCGCGGTCGGATGGATTGCGCCCGATGGGACGATGGAATTCAATGTCGCCATCCGGACGTTAGCCTGCACCGCCGACGGTCAGGCAAAGCTGAACGTCGGCGGCGGGGTCGTGTACGATAGTACCGCCCAAAGCGAATATGACGAAGCGCTGCTAAAAGCGCGGTTCGCCCAGCTTTAGGGCAATTGGCGGTCCGTTCCTTGCCGCTTGAGGCGGGCTAGGTCAGCAGAACAAGCGAGATCGACGGGATCGCCAGTAGCAGCGCCAGACGTACGATGTCGGCGATCCAGAACGGCAATACGCCGCGAAAGATCGTGCTCAGCGAAACGTCCTTGAGGACAGAGCGCAGGACAAAGACATTCATACCGACAGGCGGTGTGATCAAGCTGATCTCGGTCACGACGACGACAATCACGGCAAACCAGATCAGAACAAGTTCCGGGTCGCCCAATACGCCGCCGCCGAAATCCAGCTGGCTCACGACCGGATAGAACACAGGAACGGTCAGCAAGATCATCGACAGGCTTTCAAAGACGCAGCCCATGATCAGATAGATCGCAACCATGATAAAGATCACGCCCCATGCGGACAGATCATAAGTGTAGACCAGATCGACCAAACCATCGGGCAACCCTGCAAAGTTCACAAACGCCGAGAAAATTTCGGCACCGATGATGATCGCGAAGATCATGCCCGACGACGACACGGTCTGGCGGCAAGCGTCGACGAAACCGCTCCGGTTCAGTCCCCGGATAAGCAACGCAAGGACGAGCGAGAAAATGGCCCCCATGCCCGCGGCTTCGATAGGGGTAAAGAACCCGCCATAGATGCCGCCCATGATGAAAACAAACAGTCCCAATGTGCCAAATACGCCGATACGATCATGTTTCGTCATCGGTTCCGACTGCGTCACAGGCGGGGCAAGATCGGGCTTTAACCTGACGGCGACCACTACGGCGACCATGTACAGGATGATCCCAAGCAGCCCCGGCAGAAGCCCCGCAATAAACAGCTTGCCGATGTCGCTTTCGGTCAAAAGGCCGTAGATAATCAGGATCACGGAGGGTGGAATGAGGATCCCGAGCGTCCCGCCCGCAGCGATTGCACCGGAGGCGAGGCTATCGGAATAGCCGAATTTCCGCATCGGCGGCATGGCGACACGGCTCATTGTGGCAGCGGTCGCAAGCGATGACCCAGAGACAGCAGAAAATCCGCCGCAGCTTAGGATCGTGGCTAGCGCAAGCCCGCCCTTCATACGTCCGAACAACCGGTCAGCACCGGCAAACAACCCGTGCGCGATGCCCGATTGCGCCAATATATTGCCCATAAAGATGAACAGGGGCACGACGGATAACGAATAGCTGAGCCCGGTTTCGAACACCGCATTGCCCACCATCGCGCCAGCGGCATTCCAGTCACGCATGAGGCCAAAACCGATGCCGCCCACCAGCGACATCGCAAAGGCAATCGGCATCCGCAAAAAGATGAGACCCAGA
Source organism: Sulfitobacter sp. M13 (assembly GCF_053474885.1). NCBI lineage: Bacteria > Pseudomonadati > Pseudomonadota > Alphaproteobacteria > Rhodobacterales > Roseobacteraceae > Sulfitobacter > Sulfitobacter sp. M13. The sequence goes on from NZ_CM130281.1 coordinate 1,299,550, forward strand.
AGAACCAGGATCCCGACGGTCGATTCAATCATTCTTGGCAGTCCCTTTTATGATCCCATAGCCAGCCGCAAGCAGACACATGACGGCACCGAGCAGCGCAAGCGGCGCATAGGGGACGCCCCAGGCCACTGACCGTGCACCATCATTTGCCTGCGCTTGGCTGAGCAGCCCCAAACGCCACGCAAAGAACAGTAAGGTCCCCGCGCACAGGATCGCGATGGCCAGCGAAAGCACGTGTTGCAGGCGGGCGGGCAGGAAGCTCGTGGCGATGTCGACATCCACATGTTCCCCCGCACGGCTTACCAGTGGCAGCGCGGTGAACACGAGGGCAGCCAAGAGAATTTCGGTCAGTTCGAACGCCCCCTTCAAGGGCGCGTTCAAGAAGTATCGGCCGATCACATCAAGGCCCGTGACGGTCATCAGGCCAAGCAGAAGTGCGATTGAACACACTTCAAGCCCCCGGCCCAACAGACGCATGATCATTGAGCAACACCAGAGATTTCGCGCAGACGTGCCAGCGCGGCGCGCCCGTCAAATTCGCTGCCAAGGCTTTCGGCCCATGTGGTCTCTAGTGTTGTTGCCGATGCGCGCGCGGCGTCAAGAACCGCAGCTGGCGCGGCATAGACCTCGATGCCGGCCTCTTCGATCGCGACCACGGCTGCGGCGTCCGCCGCGTCCCATGCCGCGCCAACCCGCTCTGCAAAAGCAACACCCGAGATGGCATCAATCGCGGCTTGGTCTTCGGCGCTTATGCCGTCCCATTTCTTTTGGTTCATCACCAGAATCCACGACGTGTTATAGATCCCGCCCGGGACGGTCATCGAATACTTGATGTCGTCCGTCAGATTGAACGCGGTCAGGGCCTCGTAGGTAAAGGCCGCGCCGTCGATCACGCCGCGCGACAGTTTCTCGTAGACCTCGGTAGAGGACATGAACAACGGCGTCGCACCAAGGTCTTCCACGAATTCGGCAATATAGCCGCCGGGGACGCGCATATTTAGGCCGCTAAAATCTTCGGGCGTTTCAATGCGGCGCACATTGTTGTGCAGTAATCCGGGGCCATGGACGAACAGGCTGAGCAAATGGGTGCCTTCGTGATCGTCACGCGCGCCCAGATCTTCAGTGTAGACGGTCCAGAACGCTTACGATGCGGTCACGGCGTCGTCACCGATAAAGGAGAACTGCCCAACTTGAGACGCATCGAAACGATCGTCCTGGCTAAAGCTGTGCAGCCCGTAGGTAATGTCGGCAATGCCGTCTTTGGCCATGTCAAAATGCGCCGGTGGGCTGCCCAAAGCACGGCCCAGAACCCGCACGGTGACACGGCCTTGCGTGACCTCTTCGACCTCTTTGGCCCAAGGTTTGATCGCGTTGACCACGATCGGGTGGCGCGGTGGCAGCCAGCTGGACAACACCAGTTCGGTATCCGCGAAGGCTGGCACAACAGCTGTGCCCGATAGCAATGCGCCGATCAGCGCGATGGATGTGAATTTCGTCATGAGTATTCCCCCCTTTGGGTTGTTTCAACGCGGCCTCCCTGCCGCGATGTTTCGATGTCCGATGTTTCGAACGGTGTTACTTTGCGGCGTTCAACGCGGCGCGCAGGATCGCCCTGTCGCCCAGGTGGTTGGCCAGAATAAGGATCAGCCGCGCATTGAACGCATCACTTTCGTCCTTGCTCAGCCCGCTGTGCGCCCCAAGCAGTTCATCATAAAATCCGTCGGGATCTTTGATATTCGGGTTCAGATTGAGTTCCATGTTCACTGCCCTCTTCCTGTCGCAATGCGCACACCGGACTGGATGTCGGCAGCGCTGGCTGCTGCCCAACGGGCCGCGACATGTTGGTCCGGGCGGATCAGATAAATGCCGCTGGGGGCGGCACCCAAATAGCGCGCAGCGATAGCGCCGCTTGCGTCGTCACGGCCGGTATCCAACGTCACTGTCTTCAGTGCGATCCCGTCAACGTCCGCAAGCTGCGGCGCCTCTGTGTTGATCGCCAGAACAGTAAAATCCCCCCCCAGAACATCCAGCAAGAACCCGGCTTTCAGGGGGGCGTCGCTGCAATTTGCACCGACCCGGCTGACCGTCGGGCCGTTCAGCGCATCGGGCCCATTCAACGACAGACCGTCATAGCTGCAAGGCAGCGACAGTCGACCGGAATTCACCATAACCCGCGCGAAAGAATGGTCATGGGCAAGCTCGAGCACAGCGTCACGGAAGATTTTGCTCATCTCGGTCTTGGGGGTCAGGAAATCGGTCGCTCGGGTGGAGTTCAGAATGTTTTCATCCGCACCGTGCACCCGTTCTTCTGAATAGCTGTCCAGCAGCGTATCGGGGGCAAGACCTTTGACCACCAGATCAAGCTTCCACGCCAAATTGTCCGCGTCTTGCACGCCGGAATTCGCACCGCGTGCGCCAAACGGCGACACTTGATGCGCGCTATCGCCCGCGAACAGCACGTTCCCATGACGAAACTTTTCCATGCGTCGACATTGGAATGTGTAAATCGAGGTCCATTCCAGCTCGTACTCGGCATCCTTGCCCAGCATCGCATCCACGCGCGCACGGATGTTTTCAACGCGAAGCTCTTTGGCGCGGTCAATGTCCCACCCAAGTTGGAAATCAATGCGCCAGATATCGTCGGGCTGTTTGTGCAGCAGGGCAGAGGCACCGCTGTCTTTGAAAGGGGGGGCAAACCAGAACCAGCGTTCGGTCGGAAAGTCGGCCTTCATTTTGACATCGGCAATGAGAAAATTATCCTCAAAGACGCGCCCCGCAAAGCCGAGCCCCAGCATGTCGCGTGTGGGCGAACGCGCCCCATCACAGGCAATTACCCAATCCGCCTCAAGCTGGTAGGGGCCGTCGGGCGTATTGACGTCGAGCAGCACATGGTCGCCCTGCTGCGCCATACCGGTGACCACATTGCGCCCGCGAATTTCGATGGGCGCGCCTTGCGACTGCGCCACGCGAATTTCCTCTACGAGGTATTTCTCGAAATACGGCTGTTGCAGGTTGATAAACGCAGGTGCCTTGTGCCCGTCTTCGGGCGACAGGTTGAATTCGAACACGCGTTTGTCGCCGTGGAACACCTTGCCGACGTTCCACACGACGCCCTTGTCGACCATTCCCTTGGCTGCCCCCAGACGGTCGCAGATTTCAAGCGTGCGTTTGGCAAAGCAGATGGCGCGACTGCCTTGTCCGACGCCTTCGTGGTCATCGAGCACCAGAACAGGCGTGCCCTTGCGCCCAAGATCAAGGGCCGTTGCCATCCCAACAGGCCCACCCCCGACGATCACCACAGGGTGTCGTCGAGGTGCCAGATCTTGACCTGCGACCTTTTCGTATGGGTACAGTTTGAACGCGATGTCGTAACGGACGTCGACCATGAGTTGTCCTCCCAGACTTGGCCTTAGCCCTGCAACTGCGTCCACATTTCCAAATCGCGTTTGTCGGTCCAGATACGGGGGTGCCAGATACCGCGGGCCTCGTCGAAGGCGCGGCTGACGTTAAACGGCAGGCAGTGTTCATAGATCGCGTAGTCGTGGAATTTCGGATCACATTCGGCGCGCACGGCATCCCATGCGTCTTTCAATGTGCCGCCCTTCATGGCGACCCTTTGTGCGGGCTTGTACGTGCTTTGGACAAAGTCGCGCGTGCTTTCAATTGCCCGTTCAACAGCGTCTTTGCCGATCAATGCCGCCCCGCGACCCGGTGCGATGGCGTCGACATCATATGCTTTGATATTATCAAGCGTCTGGCCCCAATCGCCAAAATACCCGTCACCACAATAGCACGCAGAATGGTCTTCGACGATGTCGCCGGTGAACATCACATTCTGGTCGGGCACGTGGATAACCGCATCACCTGCCGTATGCGCACGGCCGATGTGTTTGATATCAACGCGACGTTTGCCCAGATAGACCGTCATACTGTCGTTAAAGGTGGTCGTCGGGTAGGTCAGGCCCGGGATTGATTCATGGCCTTCAAACAGACGTGGGAAACGCTGGAATTCACTGTCCCAATCTTCCTGACCGCGCTCTTCGACCATGGCGCGGGCGGCGTCCGACATGATGATCTGATCCGCCCCATAGGCCGAAGCACCCAACACGCGCACGGCGTGATAGTGGGTCAGTACCACATGGCTGATCGGTTTGTCGGTGACTTCGCGCACTTTTTCGATGACCTTATTGGCCAAACGCGGCGTTGCCTGCGCTTCGACGATCATGACGCTGTCGTCGCCGATGATGACGCCCGAGTTCGGGTCGCCTTCGGCTGTGAACGCCCACAGACCCTCTCCGACTTCGTCGAACGTGATTTTCTTTTCGGACAGATCCCCTTGGGATGCGAATGCTTTTGCCATTGTCTTGGTCCTTTATGTGGGGAATTTAACGGCGGGACGGATCGTGCCTTCGCACGTGCCGAACCCGATCTGATACCCGTCGCCCTTTGCGGCACCGCGCAGGATCAACGTGTCGTTGTCTTCGATGAATGTGCGGGTCTCGCCGGTATCGAGCGTGAAGGGGTCACGCCCCGCCCAGCTCAGCTCCATCAGGGACCCGTATTCGGATTTATCTGGCCCCGAGATCGTACCGGAGCCCAGCAGATCGCCAGAGTTCATGCCGCAGCCGCCGCTGGCATGGTGGCACAGCTGTTCGGCGGCGGAATAATACATCCGGCTATAGTTGGTTTTCGACAGAGACGTCGCCGTGGCGGCACCTTCGGGCTGCATCAAAACCTCGAGCTCGATGTCGAACAAGCCGTCGATGGTGCTGTCGAGATACGGCAGCAGTTCCTTTTCACGCGCTGGTGTCGCCGTGCGGAAGGGATCAAGTGCCGCCGCAGTGACGATCCACGGAGAGATCGACGTGCCGAAAGCCTTGCCCTGAAACGGGCCAAGCGGCTGATATTCCCAGCCCTGAATGTCGCGGGCAGACCAGTCATTCAGCAGCACATAGCCAAAGATCATCGCATCCGCCTGATCGACCGTGATCGGGGTGCCAAATTCACAAGACGTGCCGACGATCGCGCCCATCTCAAGCTCGATATCCAACCGTTTGGAGGGGCCAAAAGACGGCACATCGGCGTCAGGGGCCTTGGATTGGCCGTTGGGGCGGTGGATGTCGGTGCCGGAAACAACAACAGAGGATGCGCGACCGTTGTAGCCGACCGGAATGTGCAGCCAGTTGGCCGGCAGATCTGGCGTCCCGCGCAGGATCGCGCCCATATTCTGTGCGTGCTGACGGCCCGCATAGAAATCGGTGTATTCGGATACCATCAGCGGCATATGCAATTGCGCATCCGCGCGCGGGACGAGGTAGGGTTCAATCGCCGCCTGATCCGCCGCCTCTTCGGCCAACATTTCATGCAGCCTTGCGCGCAGCTTGGCCCAGACGTCGGGGCCCAGTTCCATCACATCATTCCAGAACGGCAGGTCGAAGGCGGCGTCGTCGTCCAGACGGATCAGCCCTGCGGTTTCAAGCGCCGCCATATCAAGGATCATGTCGCCAATCGCGACCCCGCAGCGGGCGTCTTCGTCGCCGACGGAAAATACGCCATAGGGCAGATTGTTCAGAGGAAAGGGGGTGTCGGGCGTGTTGGCGCTGGTTACCCAGCTTTTCATCAATGTCATGTGGCTACTTTCGCGTCAGTCTGAGTGTCGGGCTGAGTGTCAGGATGCGCATCGGCGATGGCCGGGATATTCAGGCAAAGCCGTTCAATGCGCGCGATTTTCGGGAATGGCGTCAGGTCAACGCCCCAACGATGGGCGTTATAAACCTGAGCCGTAATGCAGATATCGGCGATGTTGGGGGCGTCACCAAAGGCAAAGCTGTCGCCGGCCGGCAGCATGGCTTCGAGCGCTGCGAACCCTTCGTTCATCCAGTGGCACATCCAATCGGTTGCCTGATCGGGCGTGGCACCAAAACGGGATCTAAGTTGCCCGATCAGACGCAGATTGTTCACAGGATGAATATCAAGCGCGACGGTATGCGCCACCGCCATCACCCGCGCCCGCAGCAAAGCATCAGCAGGGATCAGGCGCGGTTCGGGCCACGTCGCGTCAATATACTCGAGGATCGCCATCGACTGGGTCAGCGCCGTGCCGTCCTTTAGCACCAAGGTCGGCACGCCCTTGCCGGCGTTCAGCGCAACGTAATCGGGCGCGCGCTGATCGCCAGCAACAAGGTCAACCGGCACCGTGTCATACGCCACACTCTTAAGGTTCAGCGCAGCGCGAATGCGGTAGGATGTGGTCGATCGCCAGTAGGAATAGAGTTTCATTTCTTACCCGGCGTCCCGTCGAACTTCTTTTCGATGTCGGCCCAGCAATCGATGTAATCATCCTGCAAGGGGGCCTCATGGCTGGCGAATTTTGTCAGTTGCTGCGGGAAACGGGTCTCGAACATGAACGACATCGTATTATCGAGCTTTTCAGCCTTAAGATCCGCGTTGGACGCCCCCTCAAAGGCGTTGCGGTCAGGCCCGTGGGGCAACATCATATTGTGCAGGCTGATGCCGCCTGGGATGAACCCTTTGGGCTTGGCATCGTATTGCCCGTAAATATTGCCCATCAATTCGGACATGATGTTCTTGTGGTACCAAGGAGGCCGGAAGGTATCTTCGGCGACCATCCAGCGTTCGCGGAACAGGACAAAATCGATGTTCGCGGTGCCTTCTTGCCCGGACGGGGCGGTCAGAACGGTAAAGATCGACGGATCAGGATGATCGAACAGCACCGCGCCCACGGGGCAGTAGGTGCGCAGATCGTATTTCATCGGCGCGTAGTTTCCGTGCCAGGCCACCACATCCAGCGGCGATTGTCCGATCTTGGTTTCATGAAACGCGCCGCACCATTTTACGGTTACGGTCGACGGCACTTCGCGGTCTTCGAACGCGGCCACGGGGGCCTTGAAGTCACGCGGGTTGGCCATGCAGTTGGCCCCGATGGGCCCCCGCCCGGGCAGCTCGAATTTCTGGCCATAGTTCTCACAGACGAACCCGCGACACGGACCCTCAAGGACTTCGACACGGTAGACCAGCCCGCGCGGAATAATGGCGATCTCTTGCGGCGCGACGTCGATAATTCCCAGCTCGGTTGAAAAGCGCAAACGGCCTTCTTGCGGGACGACCAGCATCTCGCTGTCGGCGGAAAAGAAATACGCGTCGATCATGGATTCAGTCACGAGATACACATGCGTCGCCATGCCAACCTGTGTGTGGACATCGCCTGCGGTCGTCATCGTGTGCATGCCCGTCAACCATGTCAGCGGCGTGTCACTATGCGGCAGCGGGTCCCAGCGGTATTGGCCAAGGCTGGTCACCTCGTCCACGATATTGGGCGCGGATTTCCAGTGCGGCAGGTCGATCTTTTCGTAGCGATGCGAATGTTTGACCGACGGACGAATGCGGTAGCACCACGTACGTTCGTTTTGATGGCTTGGCGCGGTAAAAGCCGTGCCGCTCAGCTGTTCGCCGTACAAGCCATAGTTACATTTTTGTGGGCTGTTCATCCCTTGGGGCAGGGCATCAGGCAGCGCTTCGGTTTCAAAATCATTGCCGAAACCAGGCATGTATCCCGCGTTTGGCCCTGCAAGGGAGGGGGCCTGGGTCATGCGGGTTGGATATTTTTTATCAGTCATCGTCGCCTCCATGGGTCCGGTTCTTTGATTGCCTAAAGGTTGCATTTGTAACTAACAACGGTTTTTTGGGGAGAGCGATAAAAATAATTGACCCGTTGGATGAACCACGGGGAGGGGCCTTTCGCTTTGGTTTTACTCTGGGGGCGCATGGGCGTAAGACGGGCGCAGAGCTTTGCTTCTTTCCCACCCCTTCAAAAAAGGCTTCTCGATGGCCACCAAGACCAATCTACACCCCCGTAACCCGCATAAAGAGGGCTATGATTTCGCGCGCTTGGTCGCTTGCCTCCCTGAATTGGAGCCCTTTACGACCCGCAACCCCGCGGGTGAGACCACTATTGATTTTCGGGATGTGGCAGCTGTTCGTATGCTGAACCGGGCGCTGCTCAAGTCGCACTACGATGTCGAGGTCTGGGATCTTCCCGCCAATTATCTTTGTCCTCCGATTCCGGGGCGTGTCGATTATATCCACCATCTGGCGGACCTGCTGGCGCGCAGTAACGGGAACGAAATTCCGCGCGGGCCGAAGATCAAGGCGTTGGATATCGGGACCGGTGCCAGCTTGGTTTACCCCCTCACCGGGCAGAGCGTTTACGGCTGGCATTTCACCGGCGTGGATATCGACCCTGTGGCGCTTAAGTCTGCGCAACAGATTTGCCGTGATAACAATCTGGACGTGGACCTGAGGCTGCAGCCCGCCCGCGAAGATGTCTTTAACGGTGTGATAAAGCCCGACGACCGTTTCCACGTCAGCCTGTGCAACCCGCCCTTTCACGCCTCGATGGAAAAAGCCGCCAAAGGCACCCAGCGAAAATGGGCCAATCTTGGCAAGGGGCGTTCTGGCAAGCTTAACTTCGGCGGTCAAAACGCCGAGCTTTGGTGCCCGGGCGGCGAGATAAAGTTCATCGCCAATATGGTCGACCAAAGCCGGGCCTTTGCCGATCAATGTCTGTGGTTCACGTCGCTCGTGTCGAAAAAGGACAATGTGCAGACGCTATATAAAATCCTGAAAAAGGCCAAAGTGGCCAACTGCGACGTTGTCGAAATGGCGCAGGGGCAGAAAACAAGCCGGTTTATCGCGTGGTCCTTTATCAGAAAAGACCAACGCCCAGCCTTTATGAAAGCTTAAAGGCGATAGGGGAGAGCGCCGTACGGTCGGGTCGGACGCGCTGCCCGCCCGATCTGCGCGGCCTAACCGGTGGTGTCGCCTTTGGTCTCGATCTTGAGCGTGGTGCCGCAATGTTTGCAGTGTACGGCATCAGACTCGTGGCGGCTTAGCCCGCATTCTGGACAGGTGTGTTTCACCTTGGCGGGCTGGAAGATCGTACGCGCCAGCTGCACAAAAAGCGCGACGCCGACCACCATAATGAAAACCGACAACAGCTTGCCGCCCGTCGTGGTCAACGTGATGTCACCAAAGCCTGTTGTTGTAAGCGTCGCCACAGTGAAATAGAGCGCGTCCACATAGCCCGCGATGCCTGCATCACCATCAAAGGTCAGGACGAAAACCAGCGACGTGATGACAAAGATAAAGACCAGCAGGTTCACCGCCGCAAGGATCGCATCCTCGTGTTTGCGAAAGAACATGCTTTCACGCCTGAGATCGTACAATAGATGGTACGCATGGATCAGTCGAAGTCCGCGCAGCACCCGCAAGAACGCAAAGCTTTCGGCCATCAGCGGCGCAAGCACCAGCGATATCACCACCACAAGATCGGCAAGCGTATAGATGCGCAGCAGTTCTTTGCGCAGGTTCGTAGAGATCCACAGCCGCGCGGCAAGATCAAGCACGATAAACACGCCAAAGACCGTGTTTAGCGTGACGAAAAGGGGCGTCGAAGTGAGGGCTGCAGTTGCGATAAAGTAGACGATCGAGATTGAATCAAACAGGATCAGGCCATAGCGGAACCGCCGCGCGCGGGTGCTGCGCCCGTCGTACAAAGATTTGAGCGTGCTGCGAAGATCGTCCATCGGTTCAACTTGCTATAGGTTTCGGGGACGGTCACACGACATGCCGCTGCATGTCAAACTGGCGCAAGTGTCGCCAATATCAATGTCTTGCGTTTGCGCTGTCACCGGTGGGCACTGCTATCAACGCACAAATGCGCCGGATACCGCCCGTGCAACAGGCGGTATCCGGCAATTACCTTACCAGGATGTAATCACAGTCCCGTGGTAGCTTTCGTCGATGAACGCTTTGATCTCGTCCGAATGATATGCCTCTAGCAGGGTCTTGACCCAAGGTGCGTCTTCCTTGCCCTTCTGCACAGCGATCACGTTCACATAAGGGTTGTCGGCGCTTTCCATCGCGATGGAATCTTCCTTGGGGCTCAAGCCCGATGCAATCGCGTAGTTGGTGTTGATCAGCGCCGCGTCCAAGTCCGCCAGCGAACGGGGCAGTTGTGCCGCGTCGAGTTCCTTGAACGACAGGTCTTTGGGGTTCTCGGTGATGTCCAGAACCGTCGGCACCAGACCAGCTGCGGGATCGATTTTGATCATGCCAAGCTGTTGCAGGACCAGCAGCGCACGGCCCCCGTTGGTGGGATCGTTCGGGATGCCAAAGGTCGCGCCTTCTTCAAGGTCGGCGATGTCGGTGATTTTGTCCGAATAGACGCCCATGGGCGTGGTGATCGTGTTGCCCACAACCGCCAGCGCAAACCCGCGGTCTTTCATCTGCGCCTCAAGGTAGGGCACGTGTTGAAAGGAGTTCGCTTCGATGTCGCCATCGGCCAGCGCTTGGTTTGGCACAACGTAGTCAGAGAATTCGATGACATCGATTTCAAGACCCATCGGCTCTGCGACGCGGGCGACTTCTTCCATGATCTCGGCGTGCTCGCCGGGGGAAACGCCGACTTTGATTTGCTCGGCCATCAAGGATGTAGCCATCAGCGCAATTGTGGATGTCAGGGTTAGAAGACGTAGCATGTGTATGCTCCTTTAACTAGGAAACGAAGTAGGGGGAGGAGGCGACGGTGCGCTATTGCCCGCCGCTTTTGGTGGCGCGCTTGTCGACGGCAACGGCAATGCGTTCACCGATGGATTGCACAAGCTGCACCAGCACGATGAGAATGATCACAACGACCGCCATAACATCCGGCATAAACCGTTGATAGCCATAGCGAATGCCCAGATCACCAAGGCCTTCGCCGCCCACGGCACCGACCATCGCGGAATAGCCGATCAGGCTGACGATGGCGAGGGTCAGGCCCAGTGTGATACCGGGCAGCGCCTCTGGCAGCAGCACCTTGATAATGATCTGTAGCGGGGTCGCCCCCATGGCCCGCGCCGCCTCGATGAGGCCGGAATCGATCTCGCGGATCGCGTTTTCGACCAGACGCGCGATGAAGGGCACGGTGGCGATGGTCAGCGGCACGATAGCGGCTGTCGTGCCGATTGACGTGCCAGCGACCATCCGCGTGAAGGGGATGATCGCGACCACCAGTATGATAAACGGGACCGACCGTGTGGCATTGACTACGAGGCCGAGGATTTTGTTGACCCACGGTGCCGACAGCAGCTCGCCGCGTTGCGAGGTCGCCAGAAACAACCCCACGGGCAGGCCAAGCAGCGTTCCCAGCAGCGCCGAAACCGCCACCATATACAGGGTCTGGCCCGTGGCCTCGATCAGTAGGTTGATAAGGTTAGCCGACATAGCCAAGCACCTCCGTCATAAGCCCGTGGCTTTCCAAAAATGAACGCGCCTCTGCGGCCTTGGCCACGGGCAGCGACACCAGCAGGTTCCCGAAAGGGCGCGTGCCGATTTCCTCGACCGCACCGGCCAGGATGTTGACCGGAATGCCCATGTCCTGCGTCAGCCGCGCCAGCATCGGGTCGGTGGCATGCTGGCCTGCAAAGGTCACGCGGATCACCTCTTCGCCGCCCTGCGCGGGTGGGTTTGGCATCAGACGGTCCTTCACGAAAGCGGGCAGGGTGACGCCGGTCACCCCCGACAGGAAGGACCGTGTGGTCGGATGCTGTGGCGCGGTGAAAATATCATAGGTCTCGCCATGTTCGACGATGCGCCCGCTGTCGATCACCGCGACATGGCTGGCGATGTCACGGACCACACCCATCTCGTGGGTGATCAGCAGGATGGTCAGCCCCAGTTCGCGGTTGATGTCTTTGAGCAAGGACAGGACGGTTTGTGTCGTTTCGGGGTCCAGCGCCGAGGTCGCCTCGTCCGACAGCAGCACCTTGGGGCCTGTGGCCAGTGCGCGCGCGATCCCCACCCGTTGCTTTTGCCCGCCAGACAGCTCTGCCGGATAGCGTGTGGCGTGCGAGGTCAGCCCGACCCGTTCGATCAGGTCGGCGATACGTTGTTTGATCTGGGATGATGGCACACCGGCGATTTCCAGCGGCAGGGCGATGTTGCCCGCCACGGTGCGCGAGGCCAGCAGGTTAAAGTGCTGAAAGATCATCCCCACATCGCGACGGATCGCGCGCAGCTTGGCCCCTTTGGCGGCCCCGACATTCTGTCCACCCACCAGCACCGCACCCGTCGTGGGCTGCTCGATCCCGTTGACCATGCGCAGCAACGTTGATTTGCCAGCGCCGGACCGTCCGATGATGCCGGTGATCGACCCTGGCACCATCGCCAAAGACACGCCTTCAAGTGCCGTGACAGTCGCACCGCCGGATTTGGAATAGGCTTTGCCCACGTCTTCAAACGTGATCGAAGCGCCGTTGGGTTCTGTCATGATCGGTCCAGCCTGAGGTCGGTTGCGGTGGCGCCCGTAGACAGAAAGGCAGGGGGTATTGCAAGCGCAGTTTTCGCATACCCGCCCTGTCTTTACTGGCGCTTTGGCGGGTAGGTTTTTATAGGTCTAGAACAAGATGGCCATCCGCCTGTGTTGCGCGCGACTGGCAGGTGATCAGCGTCGTTTCGCGTTGGGCCTGCGACAGCACATAATCGCGGTGGTCAGCGTCGCCCTGTAACAGCCCGCAGGCGCAGACGCCGCAAATACCGTCGGCGCGCATTTCACGTCCACGGGCACGCCTGCCTCTGTCAGCATATCCGACAGACTGCGATCTGCGGGAACGTGGATATCCTTGCCGGTCTTTGCCAGATGGACCGTGAAACTGTGGTTCTCGCGCGGCGGGGCCTCGGGGACGGCGAAATATTCGATATGGCAATGATCCTCGGCAAAACCCGCATAGGCTGCGGCGGCCATCGCGGCCTCCATATAGGCTGGCGTGCCGCAGGCGTAGGCGTGGCTGCCCTTGGGGTGATCTGACAGGATCGCATCAAAGTCTGCCCGACTGCCCTGATCGCTGATGTGCAGCACCGCGCGCGTGGCCCAAGGGGCGGCGGTGATTTCATCGGCAAAGGCCAGATCAGCGGCAGTGTGGGCCGAATAGTGCAGTGCAAAGGGCCGGCCCAGCTGGTGCAGACGATGTGCCATAGCGATCATCGGCGTGATCCCGATGCCGCCCCCCATCAACACGCTGAAGGCTGCGTCTTCGGTCAGGGGGAAATGGTTGATCGGACGCGCCGCGAAAATCTTGCGGCCTTGGCTAAAGATACGGTGCATCAGCGCACTACCACCGCGCCCCTGATCCTCGCGCTGAACGGCAATGACGTAGCGCGACCGGTCTGACGGATCGCCGCACATGGAATACTGGCGCAGGTACTCGGGCGCGATCACCACATCCAGATGCGCCCCTGCCTGCCACGCGGGCAAATCCGCCCTGTCTGGGTCGCGCAGCTCGTACCGCGTGATCCCGTCGCTCAGCACGTCAGCGCGCGTGACGGTCAGCGCCAGCACCGGACTGTCGGCCAGCGGTTTGAGCGCGGGCACCAATCCTTTCGTCTCGCCGCGTGCGACCCGCGCGCGGTGCGTTGCGGCGGGTATCATCTCGCCATAGGCTCGGATACCGGCCTCGCGGTCCATCGGGTCGGGATAGGGATAAGGATGCGGGGCCAAGGGTGCAGGGTAGACGGCAAGCGTCTGGTCCTTGGGGCTGAGCTTCAGGTCTTTTTGCAGGCCACGGGTATTTACCGGCTTGTCGGTGGGTCGATAGCCGCCGTCGTCCTGCACCTCCAGGTCCCACCACCATTTCTTGACGGGGTTGATGTCGCCGCGGCCAAGCAGATCGTCCAGCTTGGCAAGGGCGGGGGCCGTGGCAGGCAGCTTCATCGCGGTCCAGCGCCATACGCTGTCGGCCAATATCCCTTCAAGGTTCCACGGGCAGGTTTTCATGCAGCGCCCGCACATGGCACCGCCTTCGGTCGTGATCCGGTAGGTGGCGCATTTCTGGCTGTCCGACTTCCAAATCTCATAGCCGTTGAACATCAGCTTCGGCCCCGCCGTGATCGCCCCCGAGGGGCATTCGCGGGCGCATTTCTGGCAGCTTTCGCAGAATTTCTGCAGGCCGAAATCGATCGGCTTGTCGTGGATCATCGGCAGGGTGGTCGTCACCGCTCCCGATTTCAGACGTGGGCCAAGGTAGGGGTTCAGGATCACCTCGCCGATGCGGCTGACCTCGCCCAGGCCCGACAGCAACAGCAAGGGCGGTTGCAGCACATCGCCGTCCATCACCGTATGCGCCTTGGCCGGATAGCCCAGATCGCGGATCAACCGCGCCAGCACGCCGCCCACAAGGCTGAATCGCAGATAGGCCCGCATGGATTGCGCCACGCTGATCCAGTCATCGCCCGAGGCCCCCTCCATCGTGTCAAATCCCTGATCGATGACAAGGCTGATCGCCTGATCATGGGGCGGGTCAATCGCGGTGCCGGTGGCGTCATGGCTGTACCACGCCCAGTCGGGGCAACGGCTGACGCCCACGGCATCGGCCCCCAGAAAATAGGCGACGGCTTTGACCATCTCTGCGGCTTGCTGAGGGGCTGGGGATATTTGTGTCTCGGCCGCCTTGCCATCCTGCAGCAGGCAGAAAGCCCCCAAGGCACGCCGTTGCGCCATGGATGTCGGCGTTTTGCGAATGTACCGCCCGCCGGTGGCCCCGTCTTGCAGTTTTCTTGCCCATATCCCCGAACAGCGCACGGCTGAACATATCGGTACGTTTGGGCAGGCGCGGGATGCGGGGCTCATCCATATAGGTCGTGGGGCTGTCCACGCGTTTAAGCTTTTCGAACGGCTGCGCGCCATCGGCAAAGCGCCGCGTCGCATAGGCGGGCGGTGTGCGGGGCAGGGTGGCTGTGGCGGCCAAGGGCCGGTCGCAGGCCACGTCCATTGCCATGGTGATCGCGGCCAGCGAAAACCGCGTGCCGACAAAGGGGGCGGTCAACTGGCCGTCTTGGGGCAGGGCGAGCCCCGCCGCCACCGCCAGCTGGCTCAGGTCCACATCACTTGCCGTCATGGTATGCCCGCGCGCCGGACGCCCCAGCAAACGGATGTAATTTGACAGCACCGCCGCCGATTCAGCGGCCAGCAGAGAGGATCGGTGATCCTCCATCCCCGCAATCCACGCGGCACCGGGTTCATTCTGCTCAACGGCGCGGGGGTGCGCAAACAGGACCACCAGCGCATGGGTATGCGCGTTGATGACTGTCTCTGGTGCCGAGACTGAATCGCGCAGGTCCGCCATGATCGCATCCACGCCCGAGGCCAGCGTCTTGACCTGTCGCGTCTGCAAATCCTGGGCCAACCGCGCGACATCCGCGTTGCGGAGGGGCTGTGCCAAATGGTGATCGGGGGCGAGCTTGCAAATCCCCACCATCGTCGCGTCGTTGAAATAGGCAAACGCCTTGAGGTGCTGCGCGCGCTCTGTCAGATCGGCGGGGATGTCGGCCAAAGCGGTGTTCACCAGACCTTCGCGGATCGCATCCAGCATGGCGCGATGATCGCGCGTGGCCTGCGCCAGAGGGCGGTCATCCTCCGCAGGCCCCAAAGCTTTGAAAGCTGGCACAGGCCCTGCCGCACCATCTGCGCGCTGCAGCTTTTCAGTCTGATATGCGCCCATGTGGGGGGGGCGGTTTTTGCGCGAGCGCAGCCGTGGGGTCATGGTCACTACCTTTGATTTCGGCATTATAGTTGCCTTTGATCAACTATTTTGCAAGCAAACAGTAGCGGCGCGGCAAAAATGAAGTATTCATGCGTTATGAGCGAACCCGACCTTACGAGCGAACCCGAAAATTCCGCCGCTTCCTACAGCCTGCACGACAGGCTGGGCTTTCGCGTGTCGCGGCTGGCGGCAATTATGCGCGCTAGTCTGGACAAAGAGCTGTCGCAGCTTGGGCTGACACGGTTGGAATGGTGCGTGTTGGCCAGCATCGCGTTGGAAGGCATCACCGCACCCTCTGAAATCGCCGAGAATATCGGGATCACCCGCCCCACCGCGTCACGGACGTTTAAGCAGATGCGCGCCAAGGGCTGGCTGCTGCAGAACTTGACGGATGGGGACGGGCGCGCCCGTGCGATCACGCTGACCGGCGCGGGGCAAGACCTGCTGGCGCGGGCGCGGGTGCTGGTCGACACGCATCAGGCACGGTTTCTGGGCAAGCTCGACCGCCAGGCGGCCGCGCATTTTCTATCGTCGCTGGATACGCTGCTAGAAGGCGTCCACGACCGGTTCGACGACCCGTAGCGCGGCTTAGGTCACGGCAGGAAATACGTTCGACTGTTTCAGCACGCCGTAGGCAAAGCTGGAATCAATCGACGCGATGCCGGGGATATTATGCAGCTTGTGGCGCACGAATTCCTCGTAGCTTTTTAGGTCCTCGACCAGCACCCGTAGCAAATAATCCTCGCTGCCGGTGATGACATAGCAGTCCAGTATCTGGTCGGTCTCGTGCACCTTCTTTTCGAACAGTTTCACCACCTCGCCCGTGTGGCTGCTCAGCCTTATGCGTACCAGTGCGGTCACCGGCAGCCCATAGGCGCGTTCGTCGACAATGGCGGTATAGCCCTTGATGACGCCCTTCTCCTCAAGTGTGCGGGTGCGGCGCAAACAGGGGGAGGGTGACAGGTTCACCTGTGCGGCCAAATCCTGATTGGTCAGCCGACCATTGCGTTGAAGCGCTTTTATGATCTCGCGATCCTTGCTGTCCATTTTGGC
Organism: Sulfitobacter sp. M13; assembly: GCF_053474885.1. NCBI lineage: Bacteria > Pseudomonadati > Pseudomonadota > Alphaproteobacteria > Rhodobacterales > Roseobacteraceae > Sulfitobacter > Sulfitobacter sp. M13. Next base: position 1,316,202 of record NZ_CM130281.1, read on the forward strand.
CTCTTAGGGGCAGGATGTGCCTCAAACTCGTATTTTGGCGCAATCATTAGCAACCATCTGCCGAGCGGTACAGCGTAAAACGGCGCAGATACAATGCGCAGGAATATAATGCTCAGCTCCCCCTCGATACCCGCCACGAACGGATTTTCCCCGCAGCAAATCCCCCTTCGACCGCTGGTCGGCTACCTCGCGATTGCGGTGACCGTGCTGGTTTGGGCGGGGTTCGCGCTGTCGACCCGTGCGGCCAGCGGGGCGCAGTTGACCCTTGGTGACGTGGCGTTGATCCGCTCGGCAATTCCGGCACTGGTATTTTTGCCCTTCCTGCCCAAGCGGATGGCGATGCTGAAACGGCTGCCGCCGCACCGCTGGCTGATGATCGCAGCCGGTGCGGGGCTGCCGTTCTTTGGGCTGGCGGCCATGGGCGGTGCGCAAACCTCGGCGACGCATGTCGGCGCGTTGATTGCGGGGACGACGCCGGTGTCGGTCGCGGTGCTGACGTGGGTGTTCTACCGCCAACGCCCTGACGCGCTGCTGCCGTTGGGGATTGTGCTTGTCGGGGTGGCAGCGCTGATCGGGGCGTCAGGCAATCTGGCGGCGGGCAGCCTGTCGGGCGTGGCATTGCTGCTGTCGGCAAGCCTGCTTTGGGGCTGCTATACGCTGGGGCTGCGTGGCAGCGGGCTGGACCCGATCGGTTGCGCGCTGGTGCTGGCGCTGCCGTCGACGCTGGTGCTGCTGCCGTTGCTGGCAACGGGGGTGCTGCCAAGCAGTCTGACGCAGGTGCGTTTGGCTGAGGCGATGCCGTATATCCTCGCTCAAGGCATCGGCGTGGGCCTTATCTCGAGCCTGACTTACGCCATCGCCATCGCCCGTCTGGGGGTCGCGAAATGTGCCGCCATCGGTGCGCTCGCCCCCGCGATTGCTGCTGTGTTGGCCGTGCCGCTGCTGCACGAGGCGCTGTCAATGGGCACGATCCTGGCCGTTCTCATCATCTGCGCAGGCGTCATGCTGGCGAGCCGACCCAAGCGGGAAACCGATGCGTGACGCGGGCCCAAGTGTCGGACCCGCGCCCGCGCCCGCGCGTGTCAGCGTGCAAGGGCGTCCAGTATCCCCAGCCGCGGTTCGGTCAAGGAAGTCACCGCGATGCGCCCGTCAGGCAGGGTCACGGCACCAGTCGTCAACGCATAGTCGCCAGCCGGATCCTGAAGCGTTTCCAGCACCTTACCCGACGCATCCATACGCAGGATAAAGCCATAGCGCAGCGGTGCGGGTTTCATGCTGTCCGGCAGGCGCATAATCACACGGCGCAGGGCGGGGTAGCCCGCCAGCGTGTCCATCGCGGGATTGCGCGGGCTGACCAGACCGATCCAAAACGTGCCATCCGGCGCATTGTTGATGTTGTCGGGGAACCCCGGCAGGTTTTCTAGAACAACCGATCCCGCGCTGCCGTCTAGCGGGAAGCGCCAGACGCGGTAGCTGCCTGTTTCTATCACGAAAACCGCGCCCTCTGCATCATCCACCGCGACCCCGTTGGCAAAGTTCAGGCCACCCGCGAACACTGTGGTTTCGCCCGTTGCGGGGTCGTATTTCAGGATGCGCCCGTTCGCAGAATGCTCCACCAGATCCAGCACGGATGCTGCCAGCGTGCCGCCATTGCCCTCTGCCCCAAAGCGGGTCGAGGCGTCCGAGAAATAGACGCTGCCATCAGCGGCGATATCTACATCATCGGCGTAAAGGATCGGGCTGCCGTCTTTGGTCGTCTCGGCCAGCAGGGTCACAGCACCCTTACGGTCAATCGCAAGCAGGCCGCGATAGGCGTCGGCTACAAAAAGCGTGCCATTGTCGTCAAATTCTATCCCCAATGGGCGACCGTCGGTTTGAGCAAAGACGCTGATCGCCCCGTCGGCTTCGACCCGCAGGATTTCACCATCGTGGGTGGCGACATATACCAGCCCGTCCGGCCCGATATCCGCATCCTCCGGCCCGCTGCGCCCATCTAGGTCAATGATCTCCAGCGCGGTCAGCCGGTCGTTGGGTGCGTAGTCTGCGGTATAGCCCTGATCTTGCGGTGCCTCCCACGCGACGGGGGCGACAGACACGGGCCAGAACGCCAGATATGCCAGCGCTGCCAGTAGGCCGATGCCGAGTAGAGTGAATAGTTTTCTCATGGGGGATCCTCCGCAGGATTCGCGCGTAGGTAGTGGCGCACAGTGTACGGTTGCCGATCCGCTGCGCCGGTTCAAGAGGCAGCACGCGGAGCCCCCGCAGTGATGGTCACCGCGAGGGAGGCATTCGTCAGCTTTCTACGTCAAAGCTGAGCCCCGCATTGGCGGTCAGCCGGTCGATGATCGCGCTGCCAAAAACGGGTGCCGCTGTCAGAACGCCACCGGGGGCGGCTGCGGCCTCTTCGATCAGGCAGATCGCTGCTTCGGTCAACATCTTGGAGGTAGACCCGTAGCCCGGATCACGGTCGCCCTTGACCCCGACAGTCAGCCGCTCGCCCCCGTCGGAAACGCCGGTGAACATCAGGTCATAGCTGCCGTTGTCGCGTTCCTCTTTCGAGGGGCCTTCGCCCGGTTTGATATCACCGTCGCCCATAGGGTTGGATTTGGCGATGCTGCTGGCGATCGCTTCGCCCTTCTCGCCCTTGCCGGTGAACATCATCTCTTCGTAGGTGAATTCCGTGCCGTAGGGGTGGCCCATCAACATGTTTGATCGGTGCACATTCTTGGTGTTGATCGACGCCATGACAAAGGGTGCGACCCAGATGCCAAAATCGGGGTCTTCGTAGGGCTTGTTGCCATAGGGTTGCTTGGGCCCCTCGAACCCCGGTGTCAGCGCAAAGGACGACACCAGACGTTTCATAACCTCTGGGTCGCCCATGGCGAGCTTCATGGTTTCTTTGCCCGACGCGGCTGTCCCGCCAGAGAAGGTCCCCTTCATGCCGCGCACCCGACCTTTGACCTCCCGAAGCGGCGCGCCAAAGCGTTTCTGCGCTTCTTGTTGCAGAAAATAGACACCCATGTCGAAGGGAATGCTGTCGAAGCCACATGAATGCACGATCCGCGCACCGCTGGCTTTGGCAGCATCGTTGTATTTCTCGATCATGTCCCACATGAACGGCGGCTCGCCCGACAGGTCGACGTAATCGGTGCCGGCTTTGACACAGGCCGCGACCAGCGGTTCGCCATACAGCAGATAGGGGCCGACCGTGGTGATGATAACCCGCGCCCGTGCGACCATCGCGTCCAGCGACGCCGGGTCAGAGGCATCTGCCTCGATCAGGGGCGTATCGCCAGGCAGGCCCATCTCGTCGCGCACCGACGCAAGCTTGGATGCGCTGCGACCGGCCATGGCCCAGGGACGATCCGGATAGGTCGCGTGGATGTATTCCGCGACCAGCCGCCCCGTAAATCCAGTTGCGCCGTAGATGATGATATCGAATTCAGCCATGTGCCGTTCCTCCCCGATTGGTTGCATGTCTTTGCGCAACTATGGGGCGAGGCAGGCGGTATTGACCATCACCGAGTTCTGGAACGCTGCGTCGGGGTGCAAAAGAAACGGGCCGCAGCAGATGCTACGGCCCGTCTCGAAGTCAGGTAAGATGCGTTCAGATCACTCTGCGGGGAGCTTCCACGCGTCGCGGTCGATGTCCAGATCGGCATAGTCATCGGGGTTCAGCACAGGACGTTCGATGCCGGCCTTAAGCTGCTGACGGAAGTCGCGCAGCAGGCGCATGGCCACAGGAAACAGCATCATGATCGCCAGCAAGTTGACCAGCGCCAGAATACCCATCATCGGATCCGAGAAGAAGAACACCGCTGTCGCCGCCGGTGCTGTCGCCCCAAGGAAGACAATGGCGATGATCGCGATCCGCAGACCCAGAATACCCAAGGGGCTTTTGGTCAGCACAGTCATCGCGTTTTCACCCAGATAGTAGTTGTAGATGATCGACGAGAACGAGAACAGCAAGATCGCGCCGCTCAGGAAATACTGCACCCATGTGCCCAGATGCGACACCATGCTTTGCTGTGTCAGCGCCACACCGTCGATGCCTTCGGCACCGGGGACATAGACATCGCCCAGCAAGATCACGAAGGCCGTGCACGAACAGATGATGATTGTGTCGATAAAGACCGAAAACGACTGTGTGATGCCTTGGCTGATCGGGTGGCGTACCTCTGCTGTGGCAGCCACGTTCGGCGCTGAACCAAGGCCGGCCTCGTTCGAGAACAGACCGCGACGCAGACCTTGGGCGACGGCCGCCCCCATGCCACCACCGACGGCTTCTTGCAGGCCGAAGGCGTTGGTGACGATGTCATAGATCACGCCGGGCAGGCTGGTGATGTTCAGCAAGATCACGATCAGCGCCATTCCCAGATACCCGATGGCCATGATCGGCACCACAACATCGGACACTTTGGCGATGCGGTGGATGCCGCCAAAGATGATAAAGCCCGAGACGATCGCCAGCGCGATGCCGGTCCAGATGCGGTCAATGCCAAAGCTGTCTTGCATGGACCCAGCGACCGTGTTGCCCTGGAACGCGTTAAAGCCGAGGCCAAAGGCGGCAATCAGGCAGATCGCGTAAACCACGGCCAGCCAGCGGTATTCTTTGCCCAACCCGTGGATGATCGCGCCAGCCGGACCGCCGCGGTAGGTGTGCTCTCCGACTTTGCGTTTGAACAGCTGGGCAAGCGAACATTCGACAAGGCTGGTGGCCATGCCGACCAGCGCGATGGCCCACATCCAAAAGACAGCACCGGGACCGCCAAGCGAGATCGCAACTGCGACCCCTGCGATGTTCCCGCCGCCGACACGTCCGCCGACCGATACCAGCAGCGCTTCGCGTGCCGAAATCTGATTGGAATCGTCCGCGTTGTTCTTGTTCGACAGGACGCGGAACATGCGGCCAAAGTATTCGATCTGCACGAAACCGGTCGTGATGGTGATGAAGATACCGAAGATGACGAGGATCGGGATCAGCGACCACCCCCAGGTGAAGTCTCCGATCCAGCCGAAGAGAAGTTCAAGAAATTCCATATTTATGTCCCTATGTTTTGCCGCGTTTTAAGGCGATCGTGCCCAAAGCGTAAAGCCGAATGACGCGGCAGGACGGATGTGCCGGTCATGCCGCGTCTAGTGCGTTGAAACTTATGAGCTTAATTTTTTGGCAAAGCCGAGACGGGACGGCTTTTCAGAGGTTAATCCGCCATTTCTCCGCATTGATCTGTCGCCAGATAGCGTTGTCGCGCGTCGAAATCGCTGTGCTGGCTCAGCGCGAACTGGATTTTTACAAAGGCCATTTCAGGTGTCATCTGGCCACCGTCGACCGCGCCGCTGTCTCGCAGCGCCTTGCCCGCGGCATAGGTGCCGATCTGCATGCCGCCTTCGGCACATTGGCTGACGGCGACCACCGGAACGGCCCTGTCTTGGGCCTTGCGCAGGGCAGCGCGCAAAGGAGGGCTGTCGGGGACCGTGCCGGCACCATAGCAACGCAGGACGATCCCGTCGCACATGCCCGCAGCCGGATCCAGCAAAGCGGCGCTGAAACCGGGGGTGACAGTCAGCACTGCGACCTCATGCGGGCGCAGCGGGCTAAGTTCGGGGGCAGGGGCTGCAATGCGCGGCACGCTGTCTGTGGGCGCGGCGGTAAAGGCGTCCAGTGCTTGCGAATGGGCCTTGCGCACGCGTGCGCCATGCAACCGTTTGCCGCCGAACTGGACCCAGACACCAGCCGCCGCCGTACGGGCAGCGGTCAGCGCATCGATCAGATTTGCGGTGCCATCGGTATCGGCGACGGTCAGCGGGCGCATGGCTCCGGTCACGATCACGGGACGTGCCAGTCCGGGCAGCGCAAGGCACAGCGCAGCGGCGGTATAGGCCAGCGTATCCGTGCCATGGGTTACAACAAACCCGTCAAAGCGATCACGGTACTGGTGGATGGTTTCGGCGATACGCAGCCAGTCCTGCGGCGTGGCTTGGGCGGAATCGATCAAGGGATCAAGCCGCAGCACCTCGACCGTGTCTGCGACGAGACCACTGGCAACCAAGGCAGCCACGGCGTCTTCGACCACGCCCGCACGCGGTGCAAATCCGTCGGGGGTCTGGGCCATGCCAATTGTGCCACCGGTATGGATCAATAATATCGCCATGCTGCACCCTTTGTGCTGATTGCCCCTGCAAAGGCCTCTCTTAAAAGTGCCGCAGGCGGACCAGATGCGTCCGCTGCTGTCAAGCCTGCATCAGGCGGGCTGGATTGCCATGCGTCGGGCGGACCCGATCAGAGTACCTGCACAGGGTGCCAGTCAGGCTCTGTCGGAGGTACCGGCCTTCGTTATCGCTTTGCAAAGCGCGGCGCTAAAGCGGTCCATCATCGCGGTATCTTGTGACAACGCGTGGCGCAGGGATCGCGACAGTTCTAGCTGCACGCCCGCGCCGCTGAGGGTGCGATTGCAGATGTTGGTCGGATGCACGCCGGGCAACGCCGTGTTGAGTTCAGCCGCAAACCCCGCGGCGCGCAGGGCTTCGCCAATGGCATCGCGCAGGCCTTCGGCACGGCCCCCGAGCCAGACCGCGTCGGTGCCGTCGTTCTTGCGCCCGTGCACGGCGACCGACGTGACTGCCCGCGCCACCAGTGCCAGTGCGTCGGGTTCATCAAACCGGTGCGAGGTAATGTGGAAATCGCCATGGGCACCGAGGTGCAGCGCCTCGAACAGATAGAACGACAGATCATCCCCTGCCACAGCCCGCGCGATCTGCGCCGTCTCGGGTTCGATCGTGCCCCCATGCGGCGCAAGGATCACAACGGGCGTGCCGCGATCCTTGACTGTGATACGGTAGTCTTTCCCCGCCTCATGCGCGGCGGCAAGCGTGGCGAAATCGGGATAACGGTCGGCCATGTATGTCCTTTCCAACGTGCAGAGGGGGGCGGGCTATACGTCCAGCTTTGTCACGGTCTTGGAGATTTTGCCATCTGTACGGCGCAGGGCGACCATCTCTCCAAAACGGATACGCAACCAGTCATCGCCGTCTTCAGTCAGTGGTTCGGACGCGAAAATGGCCGAGGTCGCTTCCCCCTCGGCGCTGCTGTCGACCTTGTAGCTGTCGGCGTAGTCCTGATAATTCTGGCCCATCAGCAGGTACATCGGTTCCAGTAGCATCGACAAAGAATAGTCGTCGGTGCCGGGGCCTGCCTTGCGCAGCTCTTTCCAGTCGCCCTCGGGGGCCGTTTCGCCCTTGTGGCCTGCGCCATAGTTCACGCCGATGATCCGGTCGGGGGACACCAGCGCGATCTTGAGCTTGGTTAGGGCCACCAAGTCCAGTTTGCGCATCGCCTCCAGCACCGCGCCAAGCAGCTTTTCAAACGCCGCTTGCACATCGTCATCGCTGTCGCCCTCCATCAGGGACAGCAGCAGCACGTAGAAGAATTCGGTGTCGGTCGTGCCCTTCATCTGGCGAAGATAGTCGTCCTTGCACAGCGTCAGCAATTCGCGTTGCAGCAGCCGCCAATGGGGCAGGGCCCCGTTCTGTGCGATGATCCACGGCGTGCCCTTGAACGAGAACGGGTGGCAGTTTTCATCGGCCAACACGTTGCGCGCATCATAGGCCGCGGCGCGGACATGGGCGAGCATGGTGCTGGCCTGAAGACTGGGAATGATCCCGGGGGCGTTGTCATCATGAAACGCCGCCATTGGGCGATGATACAACAGCGGCTCTTCGGGTTTCAGCAGATGCGCGCTCCATAACCCAAATCCCCAGCCCGCGAGTTGCAGGTTCGGGTGCAGTTCGGGATCAAGGCTCTGGTTGATCAGACTATTTTCCGGCTTGGTTAGCAGGCTTTCAAGCGGAATTTCGGGCCCGATATAGGCGAGAACGCGACACATAGGTTTCCTATCTCTTCAAAGGGCGATCACGGGCATCACAGTCAAAAGCGCTGCGCCGTGTGTTTGTGGCAGGACAGGTAGAGCGTCGCCGGCCAAAGACCAGATCACCTGCGGAAATAATAATATACGATTTACATGATCGTATTTACTTGTCAGAATGTGCGGGGAGAGGGGCGCGCCTATGACACTTCGGCACTCGAAATCAGACATCCTATTCGACAGGCTCCGGCGCGACATCCTGACGCTAGAATTACCGCCTGGCATGGTCTTGCGCCTGCCTGCGTTGTCCGAGCGCTATGCCATCGGGCTGACGCCCGTTCGCGAATGTCTGAACCGGCTTGCGGTGGAACAGCTGGTCGTGCCCGAGCATAACAAGGGCTTTCGCGTCACCCCACTGACCCGCGCCGACCTTCTGGACCTAGAACGCAGCCGCGACGCTGTCGAAGGGGCGATGCTGGCCCATTCCGTCAGCCAGGCCGATGATGCATGGGAGGCAGGGGTCATCGGTGCCTATCACCACCTGTCGCAAACGACCGTGCCGTCGGTAATTCATGAAGATGACGCGCTTGCCCAATGGACACGGCGGCATCTGGCCTTTCACCAAGCGTTGGTCGCCGGTGCGCGGTCGCCTTGGATGGCGCGGTTTGCAGGGCAGTTGCAGGATCAGCTGGGCCGCTATCACCGCTTTATTCAGTCAGGCCTGCGCGATCTGACCCAAACCGCGCCATCGCTTGCGACCAAAGCGGCCGCTGGCTCTGCTGCTGGCATGGCGCTGGAACCGCACCGTGCGCTTTATCAGGCAGCACTTGATCACGATCCGGCTGCGGCGCTTGCGGCCTTTCGCCATCACACCGGCCTCAGCATCGCCGCCTTCGAGGAGCTATCGACCTTGATGCCTGCCCATTCGCCGTTTGCTAAAACCCTCGGCCCCCAATCGGAGACTCCCGCATGACCGGCTACAACCCCGCTGACGAGGGCGCACAAATGTCCTTTGCCAAGGATATGTCTTATACCGACTACCTGTCACTTGACCCGATCCTCGGGGCGCAGAACTGCAAATCGGACGCCCACGACGAGATGTTGTTCATCATCCAGCACCAGACGTCCGAGCTGTGGATGCGCCTTTGCCTGCACGAGCTTTCTTCCGCCCGGACGCATTTGGCGCAAGGCGATTTCGCCCCCGCGATGAAGATGCTGGCCCGTGTGGCGCGTATTTTTGAACAGCTTAACAGCGCGTGGGACGTGCTGCGCACAATGACCCCCAGCGAATACACTGATTTCCGCGATGACCTTGGCGCGTCGTCGGGGTTCCAGTCGCATCAATACCGGCTGATCGAATTCATCCTCGGGAACCGCAACCGTGCGATGATGAAGGTGCATGAACACCGCCCTGAACTGCACCACATGTTGACGCAGGAACTGGGCACGAAATCGCTGTATCACGTGGCGCTTGACCTGCTGGCAGAGGCAACGGGGCAAAGCTTTGACGCGCATGTCTATGCGATGGACACCCCCCATGCGGCGGATGATGCGGTCATGCAGGCGTGGGTCACCGTGTACAAAGACCCGCGCGCCCATTGGCAGCTGTACGAGCTGGCCGAAAAGCTGGTCGATCTGGAAGATTACTTTCGCCGCTGGCGGTTCAACCATGTGACCACGGTGGAACGCATCATCGGATTTAAACGTGGCACGGGCGGCACGTCGGGGGTGAAATACCTGCGCCGGATGCTCGAAGTCGAACTTTTCCCCGAACTCTGGAACTTACGAGGTGTCCTGTGACCCAACTGCCGATGAAAGACCGCTTCTCCCTGCCCGAGGGCATGATCTACCTTGACGGAAACTCGCTAGGGCCGCTGCCAGTGGGCACGGCCGAAAAGGTTCAAGATGTGGTGCAGGCGCAATGGGGCGCGCATCTGATCAAGGGCTGGAACCTTGACGGATGGATGGCGCAGCCCGCCCGTGTGGGTAACCGCATCGCCCGTTTGATCGGCGCGCCAAAGGGGTCGGTGACCATGGGCGACACGCTATCGGTCAAAGTGTTTCAGGCTCTGTCTGCCGCGCTAAAGATGCGCCCTGACCGGCGGGTGATCCTGTCGGACAGCGGCAACTTTCCGTCGGATCTGTATATGGCCGAAGGGTTGATCAACCAACTGGGGCAGGACTACGAGCTGCGTATCGTCGCCCCCGAAGAGGTGGCAGGTGCCATGACCGACGATGTCGCGGTCGCGATGATCACGCAGGTCGATTATCGCACGGGCCGGATGCACGACATGGCGGGCATCACGGCGGCGGCCCATGGGGCTGGGGCGGTGATGCTGTGGGATCTGGCGCATAGCGCAGGGGCCGTGCCCGTCGATGTGGCTGTCTGCAATGCTGAATTCGCCGTCGGTTGCACCTATAAATACCTCAACGGTGGGCCGGGGGCCCCGGCGTTTATCTATGCGCGGCCTGATATTGTCGCCGAAATCCAACCCGCGCTGGCCGGATGGCTGGGGCATGATGCGCCTTTCGCGTTTGAAACAGGCTATCGTCCGGCACCCGGCATCGAACGCATGCGCGTCGGGACACCCCCTGTGATCCAACTGGCCGCGCTGGAACACGCGCTGGGCGTTTGGGACGACGTGGATATGGCCGACTTGCGTGCCAAGTCCGTCGCGCTGAGCGAACTTTTCATCCAGCTTGTCGAAGAGCACTGCCCCGAGCTGACGCTGGCCAGCCCACGCGACGCAAGCCACCGCGGCAGTCAGGTGTCGTTTGCGTCAAAGAATGGCTATGCGGTGATGCAGGCCCTAATTTCGCGGGATGTGATTGGTGATTTCCGCGCGCCCGACATCATGCGCTTTGGTTTCACGCCGCTTTATATCGACGAGGCCGACGTGCGCGGTGCGGTGGATATTCTGGCCGATATCCTGAACACCCGCAGCTGGGACCGACCCGAGTATCATCAAAAGCGCGATGTGACCTGACCGGCACAAACCATGCTCTGCCACAGCAAGCGACATCGGGACGCAGCGCTGTGGCGGGGCGCGTCTTGGCGATGGTTATTCGCGCAGTTGGGCGCTATGGTTGTGCCATGCTTGATCTACAGTCCCGTCCGAAATGCAGTGAATGCCCGATCCGTCACCGTGCCGTTTGTGCGCGCTGCGACGACGACGAGCTGTTGATGCTTGAACAGATCAAAACCTATAAATCGTTCAAGGCGGGGGATCAGGTGCTGTGGCGCGGTGATGGGCTGACTTATGTCGCGTCGGTCGTGGCAGGCGTCGCCAGCCTTGGGAAAACGATGGAAGACGGGCGCACCCAGATGGTCGGCTTGCTGCTGCCGTCGGATTTTATCGGCCGTCCCGGGCGCGAGACGATTGATTTCGATGTGGTGGCGGTGACCGATGTGACGCTGTGCTGCTTTCACCGCAAACCCTTCGAGGCATTGATCGAAACCACGCCCCATATTGCCCAACGGCTGATGGAAATGGCGCTGGATGAACTGGACGCCGCGCGCGATTGGATGCTGTTGCTGGGCCGCAAGACCGCCCGCGAAAAGATCGCGACCTTCATCGAAATGCTGGTGCGCCGACAACAGCTTACCATCGCCGACGCAATGCATCAGGAGCTCGTTCTGCCCCTGACACGTCACGAGATCGCCAACTATCTGGGTCTCACGCTCGAGACTGTCAGCCGCCAGCTTGGCGCGATGAAGAAAGAGCGTATCGTGCAGTTCGTTGACCGCCGCCGGTTCCGCGTGACCGACCTTAAGGCGCTGCACGTGGCGTCAGGTGACGACTGCCCCTAAAGATATTTTTCTACTGATTTGATCTGCATCAACGCGGGTGTCCAAACAGTAGTGTCTGATGCCTGCACCTTCATAGGAGAGTGCAGCATGTACAAGAATATCCTGATCCCCGTCGTTTTCGAGACCCCCGAAATCACCCAGACCGCCTTTGACGCGGCGCAGGCGCTGGCGTCAAGGGATGCCAAGCTGACGTTGCTTCACGTGATTGAAACGGTGCCGATCTATGTCGCGGACTACATTCCCACCGACGTTTTTAGCGTTGCCCGCGAGACGGTGCAGGCGCGGCTGGAGGCGTTGGCGCTAGAGCTGCCCGAATGTACCACCGCCATTGCTGACGGGCGGGCGGGACCGCGGGTGACCCGCTGGGCCGAGGAAAACGGGATGGACTGCATCGTCATCGCGTCGCACCAGCCTGCGTTTTCGGACATTCTGCTTGGCTCTGTTGCGCAATATGTGGTGCGCCACGCCAAATGCGCGGTGCATGTCGTCAGATAATCGGCACCCTCACGGGCAAACTTGACCCAGATCAAAGACCGGTTCGCGTGGCCCCTTTACGCCCAAAGCGCGAACAGGAAAGCGCCGCCCCGATCAGGGCGGGCGCATACATAGAGGTCCGATATGAATTACTTGAAACTCGTCATTCTGGCGCTGGTGGCGTTGATCGCTGCGATGGGGGCCAGTTGGGCACGTGATATCGCGTATCAGGTGCATGCGCTGATCATCATGGGCGTCGCGGGGGGCATGTTTTTATGGGTCCTGCGCCACACGGACGAGCCTGAACGGCCGCGGCCCATGTCCACCGGCTATGCCGATGGGGTGATCCGCGCAGGCGTGATTGCCACGGCTTTCTGGGGAATTGTGGGGCTGCTAGTGGGGACGTTTATTGCGTTCCAACTGGCCTTTCCGGCGTTGAACTTTGACTGGGGGCAACCCTTTACCAACTTTGGCCGGCTGCGCCCTCTGCATACGTCGGCGGTGATTTTTGCCTTTGGCGGCAACGCGTTGATCGCGACCTCTTTCTATGTGGTGCAGCGCACCTGTTCGGTGCGGTTGTTTGGCGGCAACCTCGCGTGGTTTGTGTTCTGGGGCTATCAGCTGTTCATCGTGCTGGCCGCCACCGGATATCTGCTGGGGTCCACGCAATCCAAAGAATACGCAGAGCCCGAATGGTACGTCGATATCTGGCTGACGATCATCTGGCTATGCTATCTGGCGGTGTTTCTGGGCACGCTGATCATCCGCCGCGAGCGGCATATCTACGTCGCCAACTGGTTCTACCTTGCCTTTATCGTGACCGTCGCGATGCTGCATGTGGTCAACAACCTATCGGTGCCGGTCAGCCTCTGGGGGTCGAAATCGGTGCAGGTTTTTGCCGGTGTTCAAGATGCCATGACCCAGTGGTGGTACGGGCATAACGCGGTCGGCTTTTTCCTGACGGCGGGCTTTCTGGGGATGATGTATTACTTCGTGCCCAAACAGGCGAACCGCCCTGTCTATTCCTACAAACTGAGCATCGTCCACTTCTGGTCCCTGATCTTTCTTTATATCTGGGCGGGGCCGCACCACCTGCATTACACCGCGCTGCCTGACTGGGCGTCGACGCTTGGCATGGTGTTCTCGATCATCCTGTGGATGCCCAGCTGGGGCGGTATGATCAACGGCCTGATGACGCTGCAAGGGGCGTGGGACAAGCTGCGCACCGATCCGATCTTGCGGATGTTTGTACTGTCGCTTGGCTTTTACGGCATGTCCACGTTCGAGGGGCCGATGATGTCGATCCGCGCCGTTAATTCGCTCAGCCACTATACCGACTGGACCATCGGACACGTCCATTCCGGTGCGCTTGGCTGGAATGGCATGATCACCTTTGGTGCACTTTATTTCCTGACGCCACGGCTTTGGGGGCGGGCAAAGATGCATTCTATGTCGGCGATCAACTGGCACTTCTGGTTGGCGACCATCGGCATCATTTTATACGCGGCCAGCATGTGGGTCACCGGCATCATGGAGGGCCTGATGTGGCGCGAGGTCGATGATCAGGGGTTCTTGGTCAACTCCTTTGCGGACACCGTGGCGGCGAAATTCCCGATGTATGTGGTGCGTGGTATGGGCGGTATTTTGTATCTCAGCGGCGCGCTGATCATGGTCTGGAACATGTGGATGACGATCAAAGGGGGCGCAAAACAGTCCGCACCCGTTGGCGTTCCGGCGGAATAAGGGCAATCGCAATGGCACATAACACTAAAATCACCGATCCCGCGCAGGATCCCAATGTCTCAACCCTGTCGGACGCTCCGCAAGAGATCCCGAACGAGCTGCCGCATCACACCGCATTGGTGAACCGGCACGCGATCCTCGAGAAAAGCCCGACGCTGTTGTTGATCGCATCGCTGCTGGTGGTGTCGATCGGCGGCATCGTCGAAATCGCACCGCTGTTCTGGCTTGAAAACACGATCGAAAAGGTCGAGGGCGTGCGTCCCTATTCCCCGCTCGAACTGACGGGGCGCGACATCTATGTGCGCGAAGGGTGCTATCTATGCCACAGCCAGATGATCCGCCCCATGCGCGACGAAGTCGAACGCTATGGGCATTATTCGCTGGCGGCGGAATCCATGTATGATCACCCGTTCCAATGGGGGTCGAAACGCACCGGACCGGATGTGGCACGCGTGGGCGGGCGGTATTCCGATGCGTGGCATGTGGACCATCTGTCCGATCCGCAATCGGTCGTACCGGAATCCATCATGCCGAAATATGCGTTTCTTTCCGACACGCGGATTGACGCAGACCACGTGCAGGATCTGCTGAAAACCCACCGCTTTGTGGGCGTCCCCTATACGGACGAGCAGATCGAACAGGCCGCGTCGGATTTCAAGGTGCAGGCCGACCCGGATGCCGACTACGACGCGATGCTTGCGCGGTATCCCGGTGCTGCGGTGTCGAACTTTGACGGTGCGCCCGAACTGACCGAGATGGACGCGCTCATCGCGTATTTGCAAGTGCTGGGGACGATGGTCGATTTCTCGACCTTTACCCCCGACGCCAGCCGATAAGGAGGTTTTGCAATGGATACCTATTCTTTCCTGCGTCAGCTGGCAGACAGCTGGGTTCTGCTGGCGATGTTCAGCTTTTTTGTGGGCGTGATCTTGTGGGCTTTCCGGCCCGGCAGCTCTGACACCTATGCCGCCGTGGCGCGCATTCCATTGCGCGAAGACGCGCCCGCGGGGTGCGCGGGCTGCAACGGCGCAGACTGCGCCGCCAAGAAAGGAGCCCGAAATGACTGATCACAAGCAAGACGATGTGACCGGCATCGAGACGACGGGGCACAGCTGGGACGGCATCGAAGAGCTGAACACCCCGCTGCCGCGCTGGTGGCTTTGGACGCTGTATCTGACGATCATCTGGGGCATCGGCTATAGTGTGGCCTATCCTGCGTGGCCAATGATTTCAGGGGCGACGAGCGGTCTGTTGGGCTGGTCCACCCGCGCCAAAGTAGCGCAGGACATCGACGCGCACGCGCAAAAGAACGCGCAGCTGGTGGCGGAATTGCTGGGCACCGACATGGAGGCGTTGCCTCAGGATGCTGACCTCAACCGCTATGCTATCGCGCGTGGCGGTGCGGTGTTTCGCGCGAATTGTTCGCAGTGTCACGGGTCGGGCGCGGCAGGGGCCAAGGGCTATCCCAACCTGCTGGACGACGACTGGCTTTGGGGCGGGGCGATGGCGGACATCGAATACACCGTGCGCCATGGCATCCGCAACGAACAGGACGTCGATGCGCGCTACAGCCAGATGCCTGCCTTTGGCGCGATATTGGGCAAGGATGACATCGCGGCGGTTGTTGAACACGTGATCTCGCTTTCATCGTCCAATTTTGACGTGGCGCTGGCCCAAACGGGTGCCGAGGTGTTTGCAGATAATTGCAGCGCTTGCCACGGTGATGCGGGGCAGGGTGATCGCAGTCAGGGTGCCCCCAATATTGCCGATGCGATCTGGCTGTACGGCAGCGACCGGCAGGCGCTGACCCAGACCGTGACGAATGCGCGTTTCGGCGTCATGCCCCCCTGGGGCGGGCGTCTGGAAGAGGCCGATATCCGCGCGGTTTCTGCCTATGTCCACTCTCTGGGAGGGGGGGAATAGCGCAGAAAGCTGACGGTGGCGGCTCTGCCCGAGTGCCACTGTCCATCCCCAAGGCGGTCCTGTTCGCAAAACGAACCGCTTTGGGGGTGTTTTTGACTCAGATCAAAGTGTGCTGTCTTGACCTTCGATAAGGTGGCGGTGCGAACAGGATACATCTGATGACACAAACGTCACCTCCATCTCTTTATGCCCCGCGAGAGCCGGTTTTCCCGCGCCGCGTCGACGGGTTCTTCCGTCGCTTTAAGTGGGGCATCATGGCCGTCACGCTGGGGATATATTACCTCACGCCGTGGCTGCGGTGGGACCGCGGGCCCAACTTGCCGGATCAGGCGGTGCTGATCGATCTGGCGCATCGGCGGTTCTATTTCTTCTGGATCGAGATATGGCCCCATGAATTCTATTTCGTGGCCGGTCTGCTGATCATGGCGGGGCTTGGGTTGTTTCTGTTTACCTCTGCTTTGGGGCGTGTGTGGTGTGGCTATGCCTGCCCGCAAACGGTCTGGACCGATCTGTTCATCCTTGTCGAACGCTGGATCGAGGGCGACCGCAATGCCCGCGTCCGGCTGCATCACGCGGGCTGGGGCGTACACAAACTGCGCCTGCGCGTCACCAAATGGGTGCTTTGGCTGGGGATCGCGGTGGCGACAGGCGGGGCGTGGGTGTTCTACTTTACCGATGCGCCGCAGCTGGCCCGGGATCTGGTCACGCTCGACGCGGCTCCGGTGGCGTATATGACCATCGCGATCCTGACCGCCACGACATTTCTGTTGGGGGGCTTCATGCGGGAACAGGTGTGTATCTATATGTGTCCCTGGCCGCGTATCCAGGCCGCGATGATGGACACCGACACGATCACGGTCGCCTATCGCGACTGGCGCGGCGAGCCGCGCGGAAAGGGTAATCTGCGCAAACGCGAACGTGCCGCCGCTCAGCGCGCCCAAGACCAGATCGCCGCAGCAGGGCCGGGGGCCGCGCGCTACGGGCCTACCCCATACCCCGACCGGGGGCGCGCCGCATTGCCCACCGATCTGCCCCCCGTTCCGTCCGCAGACACCCAAGGGGATTGCATCGACTGCATGGCCTGCGTCAACGTCTGCCCCGTGGGCATCGACATTCGCAACGGCCAGCAGATGGAGTGTATCACCTGCGCCCTGTGCATCGACGCCTGTGACGATGTGATGGCCAAGAT
Source organism: Sulfitobacter sp. M13 (assembly GCF_053474885.1). NCBI lineage: Bacteria > Pseudomonadati > Pseudomonadota > Alphaproteobacteria > Rhodobacterales > Roseobacteraceae > Sulfitobacter > Sulfitobacter sp. M13. Next base: position 1,333,204 of record NZ_CM130281.1, read on the forward strand.
TGGCAAGCCGCGCGGATTGATCGACTATCTGGCGCTGTCGGACGAGACAGCCGAACGGGCCGGCCAGCCGCCCAAACCGCTGTGGCGTCATATTCTGCGACCGCGCACGCTGCTTTATACCGCCGCGTGGGCGTTGATCGGGGTCGCGCTGGTCTATGCGCTGTTCATCCGCAGTGCGATTGAACTGACCGTCAGCCCCGTGCGCAACCCGACCTATGTCACCCTGTCGGACGGCGCAGTGCGCAACATCTATGACGTACGCCTGCGCAACAAACAGGGGCGTGATGCCACCGTTCAAATCGGGATCACGAGCGACAGCGCGCTGACTGTCACGCTCGAAGGGCAGGGAAACGCGGGCGCAACCGTCGTGCTGCCTGCCAACCAGACGATCCTGCAACGGGTCTATGTCACCGCCGCGCCGCAAACCGAAGCGTCGACCGCCGATATGACGCAGTTGCGGCTATGGATCGAGGATACCGGCACCGGCGACCGCGCGTCGAAAGCCACCAGTTTCAATGGAAAGGACCGCTAGAATGGTACAGGAAATCAAAGGCTGGCATGTGTTCGGTGTCTTTGCCGCGGCGTTTAGCGTGATCATCGCGGTGAACCTGACGCTGGCGTATAATGCCGTGCACAGTTTTCCGGGGCTGGAGGTCAAGAACTCCTACGTTGCATCGCAAAGCTTTGATGTGGACCGCAAGGCGCAAGAGGCGCTTGGTTGGGAGGTGTCGGCGACCGTTACGAAGGGCGTGTTGCGGGTCGCGGTGCTGCGCGAGGGAGAGCCGCAAGAACCGCAGGTCACAAGTGCCGTATTCGGGCGGGCGACCAGCGTTGCGAATGACCAGACCCCGGCTTTCGTCTTTGACGGCCAGGCGTTGGTCGCGCCTGTTGTCGCGGGACCGGGCAACTGGAATTTGCGCCTGAAACTGCGCGACGCCGAAGGCACGCTCTTTCAGCAACGTGTTATCGTAAAGGTAAAGGAATGAGCGCCATCGCCGCATGCCCCGGCTGCGTTGTAGCACCGGCAATCGCGCAGATGGCACCGCAATCGGGCCCGCCGGATCTGGTGCTGTCACTGCCCGCAATCCACTGCGCTACTTGCATCAATACGGTCGAACGCAGCCTGCGCGCCTTGCCGCAGGTCCGGTCGGCGCGGGTCAACCTGTCGCTCAAGCGTGTCTCGATCCACGCCAGCGATCTTGACGCCGAACAGGCGGTCGCCGCGCTGGATCGCGCAGGAATAGAGGCGCATCCGCTGGACCAAAGCCTGCTGGAAAGCCGGCAAGACGACATCGGGCGTGGGCTGCTGATCCGGCTTGCCATCGCCGGTTTCGCGATGATGAACGTCATGCTGTTTTCCGTTGCGATCTGGTCAGGGGCGTCAGATGCAACCCGCGCATTGTTCCACCTGATCTCTGCCGTGATCACCCTGCCTGCGGTGCTGTTTTGCGGCCAGCCGTTCTTTGCCAATGGGATGCGGGCGGTGCGCAGGGGCGGGCTAAACATGGACGTGCCGATCTCGCTTGCGATCCTGCTGGCTGCGGGGATGTCATTGTATGAGGTTCTGAACGGCGGGCATCACGCCTATTTTGACGCGGCATTGTCGTTGACGTTTTTCTTGCTGGTTGGCCGCTATCTGGATCACCGGACCCGTAGCTCTGTCCATTCCGCCGCAAAGGAACTGGCCGCGCTCGAGGTGCAGACCGCGCAGCGCGTTCATGGAACCGGTGTCGAAAGGGTTGCGGTCGGCCTTTTGCGCGTCGGGGACACGGTGCTGGTGCCGACGGGCATGCGCGTGCCTGTTGACGGGGTGCTGAACAGTGCCGCGGCGCAGGCCGACCGGTCGTTTCTGACCGGCGAAAGCGCGGCTGTCGCCTTGACCCTTGGCGATGTGGTTCAGGCCGGAGAGATCAATCTGGGCGCGCCCTTCGAGATGACAGCGACTGCCGTGGGCGAAGATACAACCCTGCGCCGCGTTGCCGCGCTGGTTGAAATGGCCGAGAACAGCCGCAACAGCTATACCAATCTGGCCGACCGCGCCGCGCGCATTTATGCGCCGATGGTGCATCTGCTGGCGCTGGCGGCCTTTGTCGGGTGGGTGGCCTATGACGGCGACCTGCGCCACGCGCTCAACGTGGCGGTTGCCGTGCTGATTATCACCTGTCCCTGCGCGTTGGGGTTGGCGGTGCCTGCGGTGGCAACCACGGCCATTGCACGACTGTTCGATATGGGGTTTCTGGTCAAATCAGGCACCGCCCTTGAACGGCTGGCAGAGGTGGACATGGCCGTGTTCGACAAAACCGGCACGCTGACGCGGCAGGGGAAACCCGCGCCACTGGCAGAGCTTTCGGTCCAACAGAGTGCCATCGCGGGGGCCTTGGCCCAAGCATCGGCGCATCCGGTGGCGCAGGCTATTCTGGCAGCATTGCCCGTTCATACGCCCGCTGTGCTGGCCGATGTCACCGAAGTCGCCGGGCAAGGGATGCAGGGGGACATCGACGGCGTGACTGTGCGGCTGGGACGTGGCGAATGGCTGGGGGCTGCGTTCTCCGGCACCGGGCTGCGCATCGGGAGCGCACCGGCCGTCCCGCTGGCCGTGACAGAGACCCCGCGAGAGGGGGCCGCAGATACGTTGGCATGGTTATCCGCCCAAGGGATCACGCCCCAGATCCTAAGTGGCGATCGGCAAGCTACGGTGCAGGCGTTCGCCGCAAAGCTTGGCGTGCAGTCGGCCCTTGGTGATATAAGCGCACCGCGAAAACATGACCGGCTGGCGCAGCTTCAGGCGCAGGGGCACCGCGTGTTGATGGTTGGCGACGGGTTGAATGATACGGCTGCCTTGGCGCTGGCGCATGCTTCTGTCGCGCCGTCCTCGGCGCTGGATGCGTCGCGCAATGCGGCTGATGTGGTGATGTTGCGCGAGGGGCTGGACCAGTTCCCGCTGCTGATCGTAATCGCGCGCGCTCTGACCCGTTTGTCACGTCAGAACTTTGCCATCGCGGCGGGTTATAATGCCATCGCCATTCCGGTCGCGCTGCTGGGATATGCCACCCCGCTGCTGGCCGCGATTGCGATGTCGGCGTCGTCATTGACCGTTCTGGCCAACGCCATGCGCGTGAAATATGTGAAATGAGGCATTTGCAATGAACGTGCTTTTCATCCTGATACCCGTGTCCGTGATCCTTGGCGGCCTTGGGCTTTGTGCGTTTCTCTGGACGTTGAAGTCCGGCCAGTATGACGACCCGCAGGGCGCATCGGCGCGGGTTTTGCTGGATGATGATGCCCCGCCCGAGAGCCGGCCTTAGCCACGCGTTTCGACGGCCGCGGTGATCCCTTCCGCAGTGGCGGCGACACGGGCGAACTCGGCTCGGTCTTTACGGGCGATCAGCCACAGATCATGAAACCGCCGGTCGGGCAGCGCATGCACCGATAGCGCATCGCGCTTGGGGAACGCCTCCACCCCGGAACGTGGCAAGATCGTATAGCCCAGCCCTTGGGCGACGGGCAGGGGAATTTGCCCGATCTGGTTGATCGAGCTGCGGACCCGCAGATGTTCTGCCCCACGGTAATCATCAAAATTGCGCGCCAAAAGGTCGTCCGCATAGGCGTTGCCGTCGGGGTGCGCGATGAACCCCAACGCATCAAGACGCTGTAGGGTCAGGTCAGTGGTATCGAAAGCGGCTGGCAGAACCAGACACAGCTCTTCACGGCATAGGGGGGTCGCCTTGATACGCGGCATATCGGGGGCCCGGGTCACCACGCCCAGATCCAGTCTGCCCGCCGCCACCTCCGCCACAATTTGCGACTGCGGTGCCGCGTTCAGGTCAACCACGAGCTTTGGTGCCTGCAACATCCGCGCGATCAGTTGCGGATAAAGCCAAAGCGCAAAGCTCCCCGAACAGCCGATCCTCACGGTGCCTATCAAGGGGTCATCGCGCTGCATCCTGTCGCGCAGCGCGCGTTCCTCTGACCGGCGAGCGCGACCGATGGACAGCAGTTCCTCTCCTGCAGGGGTCAGGGTAAAAGACTTGCCTTCCCGCAAGATCAAGGGCTGACCCACCTGCTGTTCAAGTTTGCGCAGATGCTGCGACACCCCCGGTTGCGTCATGGCGAGCTGATCAGCAGTGCGCGTGAAATGACCGATGTCGCAAAGGGTCGTGAACGTCTCCAACCATGAAGCATTCAACATGGTATATCCCGAAATGTTATTAAATCCATTCCATATGATAATTTTATGTTTGCAGGCGGTCCACCTAAATCATGGGGGTATCAGTGACCAAAGGATAGATCATGACACCGACACCACGCAGTTTTTCTCACATCGGGCTTTCTGTACCCGACCTTGATCAGGCCGTTCAGTTTTACGCCGATATTCTGGGCTTTTACGTCATTATGCAGCCGACCGAGATCGTCGAGGACGGCAGCGATATCGGGCAGATGTGTACCGATGTCTTTGGCGCGGGATGGGGGCGGTTGCGTATCGCCCACCTTGCGACGGCGGACCGCATCGGGATCGAACTATTCGAATTTGAGGGCAACCACGCGCCCGCCGACCCATTGAACTTTCGCCAGCACGGCACCTTTCACTTCGCCATCCAAGACCCAAATCTCGAAGATCTACTGGCCAAGATTGTCGCGGCGGGGGGCAAACAACGGATGCCCGTACGGGAATATTTTCCTAACGATAAACCCTACCGCATGGTCTATGTCGAAGACCCCTTTGGCATTGTATTCGAGCTGTATAGCCACAGCTACGAGCTGACTTATTCCGCCGGTGCCTATCGTTAACCGAGCGGATTTTTGCGGGCGGTGGTAGCCTTCCGCCCGCATAGAGCAATGCGTAATTTAAGAAAAAAATCGATATCGGCGGGAACCCTCCTGCGTGGGAAGGCCGTTTTGTTGGCATAGCAATCTCACGAAAGGACTTCTCATGTCATATTGGCGCTTCTTTGCAATGATCATTACTTCGACCGTGGTGATGTTCGGTTTGATGTATCTGAACACCTATGCGATCGATCACGTGTTCTTTAGTGAAACCCGCAGCTATATGGCGCTTTATATGGGCGCGGTGATGGCGATCATTATGCTCGCATTTATGTTGGGCATGTACAGCAACCGCGGCGCGAATATTGCTATCTTTGTTGGCAGCGCGCTGGTTTTTGCGGTGTCGCTATTTTTGGTGCGCAGCCAGACCACAGTGGATGATACCTCGTGGATGCGCGCCATGATCCCGCACCATTCGATTGCCATTCTGACCAGCGAGCGGGCCAATATATCGGACCCGCGGGTGCGCAAGCTGGCCGATGATATCATCAAAGCACAGCGGCTGGAAATCCACGAGATGAAAGCGCTGATTGCGGACCTTGAAGGTGGGCCGGCGGCCACACCTGAAATCGACGGGAAGTGAGGTAAGCCGTGGCTGATCAACACACACAACCCGCCAAACTTTACCGGATGATGATGCCCGACCACACCTGTCCCTACGGACTGAAATCCAAGGACCTGCTGGAGCGTCAGGGATATGAGGTCGAGGATCATCCCCTCACAACCCGCGAGGAAACCGACGCGTTCAAAGCAAAGCATGATGTCGAAACGACGCCGCAAACCTTTATCGGAGGCGAGCGGATCGGTGGCTATGATGATCTGCGCATCTACTTTGGGTTGGACAAGCCCAAGGACGCGCAATCGGACACGTCCTACCAGCCGGTGATCGCCATTTTTGCGGTTGCATTCCTGATGGCGCTTGGCCTGTCATGGTTCGCCTTTGAGAGTATCCTGACTGTGCAGGCGTTCCAGTGGTTCGTCTCAATCTCCATGTGTTTTCTGGCGGTGCAAAAGCTGCAGGACATCGAGAGCTTCTCCACGATGTTCCTAAACTATGATTTGCTCGCCAAACGCTGGGTGCCCTATGGCAAGGTCTATCCCTTCGGCGAGGCTTTTGCGGGCATCGCCATGACCGCGGGGGCCTTACTGTGGCTGGCAGCACCGGTTGCGATCGTGATCGGCGGCATTGGCGCAGTGTCGGTGATCAAGGCTGTTTATATCGACAAGCGCGAACTGAAATGTGCCTGTGTCGGTGGCAGCAGCAACGTGCCGCTTGGTTTTGTATCTTTGACTGAGAACCTAATGATGCTGGGTATGGGGCTTTGGATGCTCGTTCGGTTGTTGGGCTGATCCGCGGTCGCGCGGCCCTGTCATCTGCGGCTGAACCCTTTCGTGTGCCCCCCCTCGTGCCGCTGCTGCGGGACGAGGGGGCTTTTTTGCAAGCGGGCGAAACAGTCCTTTCTTCTAACCGATTGATGGCCTGCCTTAGGGCGCGATACGCACCTCGAAAGAGACGGACCCCGTCGCGCCGGGGTCATGCGACCCGGTGCAGTTCCATTGCAGCGACCCCGCGTAACCTGCCGCATTTGTCCCCGGCGTGGTCACGTTGCAGACCACGTCCCCGCTGATGGAAACCGGGCTCGGGATGGCGGAGGCCAGTTCGGTATAGGGCGGTGTGCGGTCGTGGATGACGATGTTGGTTGCCGGCAGCTGTCCGGGGTTGTCGAGGAAGATGCGGTATTCCAGCACATCCCCTGCAGCTGCCCCGTTGCTAACCCCTTCGGGCGTGCCTTGGGTCACGTTGCGTACCGTCTTGCGCAGCTTCAGTACCCCTTCGGAGGATTCCACCCGCACCAGATCGGTGTTGCGGTCCTGTTCGGTCACACCCGACGCGCCATAGGTAGTGTCAGCGATGACATCGAATGCGATGGTCGACCCCGGTGCCGCAGCACCCGAGGCGGTAACCCGTGCCACAAGACAGATGCGCGTGCCGATGGTGACAGGCAGGGCCGCGGTGATCGGACTGGTTGCCGTCCCGTCGCAGGCCGCGTCCTCATACAGCGCAACAGAGAAAAGACCCGGCGCGGTGATCGACTGGATGTCGGTATCAAACACCACGGACCCTTCTGCATCGGCAAAGTATTCATGCCGCAGGCTCACCACCTGTGCAGGCCTGATCGCGCTTTGCTGGCTTTCGCTCAGGCGGGCATCCTTGACCAAGCCGACATTTAGATCGGGGTAAGAGGTTCCCGCTGCTGGCGTGAAGGTGAACGCGCCGTCGCGTGTATTAGGGTTCTCCAGCCCCGGGGGGGTACCCGGATTTTCCGACACAGCGAGATACCCGTTATCAGGTACGACCGTGATGGTGACGGCATCGGAAAAGCCTTCGGGTAGGGTCAAGCTCCAGCTTCCATCGCTGGCGATTTCAGGTGATCCGACAAGCGTGCCGCTGCTGTCGGTGATCCGGATCTGGGCCGCACTGGTGTCCGCTTCGGTGGCCCCTTGGAGGGCATCATAAGCCGTGTCCGACCCCGCGCCATTGTCGATGAAGACACGCCCCGACAATGTCGGACCTGAACCTGCGAAGGTGACGCTGACGGACGCTTCGTCATCATCGGCGATCCCGTCGCCAAAATCGTCCGTCAGCGCACCCACGCTGGGGTCACTGTCCGGGTCCGGCAGATCAGCGGCGGTGATTTCGGCAGCGTTCGTATGCTCGCCCGTGGCGTTCATGGTGACCCGCAGTGTCAATGTTTCGCTTGCGCCGCTGGCCACATCTCCGGTCTCCCAAATACCGGTGCCGGCGTCATAGGTATCCGTACCATCTGCCGGAGTGGCAGAGACAAAGGTGAACCCGTCGGGGATAAGGTCGCGAACCCGGACCCCGGTGGTGCCATCAGGCCCGTCGTTTGTGACGGTGAGGACAAAGTCGAGCGCGGTACCCGGCCCTGCTTGGGTGATTGGCTGGCCGCCGGTGTCGAACACAGTCTTGGTCAGCGACAAATCCGCGGTCGCCCCGCCGTTTACAAAGCCAAAATCAACATTGCGCACACTGCCGGCTGTGATCGTGACGCCGGTCTGCGGGGTCACCGAACCTGCAACAAGCCCGGCGGGGATGTCGGGGTCGGCTTCGTCAACCTCTATGCGGTAGGTGGTCGTGGCAGACAGATTGAGGAACTGATAGGTACCGTCGCTGGCCGTTTCTACGCTGCTCAGGAACGTGTCATCTGCCGTGTCGGCCGTGCCATTGTCGTCATACAAAGAGACAGTCACGGCACTGATCGCGGTTTCGCCGGGCTGGTAGGTGTCAGAGTAATTGGTGTCGCGGTAGACAATGCCCGCCAAGGTGCCTTCGGGTGGTAGGGGACCCAAGCGAGAAGGGCAGTTCAGCCCGTCGTTCAAGCCACCATCACCGGAGGGCACCGTATTGATCAACTGACCGCCGCCCGAGCCTGACCCCTGAACGCCGACATCTGCTTCATAGATATCATTGGTCACGTTCTGGTTGAGGTACATTCTGCCATAAAGGTCGAACCATACCGCACCATAAGACTGATCCCAGGCGGTCGGGCCGAATTCCAGCGGCGCGCGTGTGCCCGGCGTCCCGTCGGCAGGGTCGATATAGAATAGACGGTCAGACGCTTCGTTCACGCCGTACAACATACCGTCGTTGGGGTTATAAGCGATGTCAGAGGGCTCAACGGCAGCTGACAGCATGATCAATCCCAGATCCACCGGCGCTGCTGGGTCGGTCAGATTCAGCAGTTGCAATGCATTGGCACCCTCCACACGGTAAACCATGACCCCATTTGGAAGGATATCGCCCGCCGAGGACCCAACAGCAGCGGTGGCGGGTAGGGTGGCGACCACTTCGTAGGCACCGGTGGCGTCCAGGCGGATCAGTTCGCGGGTTCCGGTTCGCACGCCATAGAACAACCCGTCGAGCGCATTATACCCCCAGCCCCCATCATATTGCGCCCCGGCAGATGTGCCGATGTCGGTTGCCGTAATGCTGTACACGCCGCCCGATTCCGCAAAGCTGAGACGTTGCAGTTGCGAATTCGCCTGTGTCACGCGATAGAGCGAGCCGTCGCAGCTAAAAGGCACAGCCCCCGCCGAGAGGATGACCTTGTAATCTTCGACTTCGCCGTCAAAATTCAGCCCATCAAAAGGGTCTGCCGCAACCGCACTGGACGTAGACCAGCGGATGCGTGCATGGGTAAAGCCGCTGGTGATATTTGCAGGCACCGGGATGTTCAGCGTGATCTGGTTGTTGAACAAACCGTCCGTGTCCCCTGCGCCACCATCGCGGTAGTCGATCGCGATATGCTCTGATGTGTCGAACGTGCCGCTTTGGTCAAAATCCACCCAAAGTTGCAGGTTCGTGACGCCCGATACCACTGGAATACCCAAGGCAAGTTGCAGGCTTAAGGTTTCATGAGTGACGATCGTCAGCGGCACGGTGGTGCCCGCCTCGAGAATGGGAAAGACGGCGATGGAATCTTCGTCGTCAAAGCCGGACAGGTCATCCGCGTCGGAATCAGGGCTGTGCTGTGGCGTTTGTTCGGTGTCGGGTTCGCCGGCACCCAGATAGATGTCCGGCACAACGACATGTCGCGGATCGCCATAGGAGGCGGGCGCATCGCCACGGTCGGACAGATCAGCGGCCGCGATGACCAGTGAATAGTCCTCGACCTCACCATCCACGGCAAAGCTCGAGGTGGACAAACCGGGCTCCGAACCATAGCGAAAGCGCGCAAAGGTGGTCGATGTCGTCGCATCTGACGGCACAGTCACATCGATTTGGATGACGCCGTCGCCTGCGACGTTATCGAACTGCGTACCGTCGTCCTTAAGATCCAGCGCGATGCGCTCGCCGAGCGTTTCCTCGAACAGGCCGTCACCATTAAAGTCGATCCAGGCTTGCAGGTTGCCGCTGCCAGTGACCGCAATATCAAGGGTGCTAATCATCCCTTGGGTGAGGACGGGAAAAACGACCCCGTCTTCATCATCGGTGCCAATCAGGTCATCTGCGGTCGCAGTCGCATCGGACTGGGCAACCAATTCGATATCAGGCTCGATCAGGCCAAGGTACACACTCGGTGATGCATCCACGCCGTGGGTCGCCGTGAGATAGCTCAGAGGGGCATCGCCAAAGTCTACGCCCAAGCCAGCGAAGACTGCAATCGTCACCAAGGCGCGGTCGCAATCGCTGGGTTCCAGCGCGTCACAAAGTTGGTATTCGATGGTGTAAACGCCGGCTGGTACACCGGCCGGTACGACGACGCGGCCCGCTTCGGCACCACTTACCTCCAAGACGGGAACCGGGTCGCCGGTGTTTTGCGGGACGGCTTCGGTCAAGACGGCGAGCGTGCCGGTCGGAAAGGCTGCGGGCAAGCCATTGATGGTGTCATTCGCCATGACCTCGCCAGCAGTCCCCCCGAGCAGTGTATTTACGGGCGACGCGGTGTAATCATCGTCCTGCGCCACAACATTGGGCGAGGTGTTTGAAATCGCGCACAGCTGGATGCCGGAGCCGCGCGTGGCACTGCGGTCGGACGACCCGGTGTAGCCGTGGATGAACTCAGCCTCGACGAAGGTGCTGAATTCATAGGTTACATAGTTGTCAAAGCTCGTCTCGTTGGGCTCGTCCACCCAGTCTGACGGATTGCCTACCTTTGCAGGGTCCATCGAGATTGCATTCGGGCCAGCCGGAAACGACGACAAGGGCGTGGTGTTGAAGAAAGAGGTATCTGTCGGCGTGGTCAGAGAGCCCACCACATCGGAGGAATCGTCATCATCGTCGCGGCTGTCCACGTCGGTTTGCTGGACGATAATGCCGTTGATGCGGCTTTGGTCAATCGCCAGACCTTGGGGATTTGCTGATGTGGCGCTGCCATCCTGAACCAAACGGAGCCTATATGTGATATAGGCATTATCTTCGGGCGTCATCTGCGCCTCGAGCGAGGTGTCCAGCTCGAGCGAACTCGCGTTGTTGATGCTGGTGACCTGCATCACGACATCGATCGGATTGCCGTTGATGTCGGTTGTCACGTCTTCGTACAAAAAGATGTCGGACAGCGTCACATTCGACTGGCTGCCCGAACCCGCGAGCTGACTAGAGGGTTGGCTGAATACGGATTGGGGCGTGCAGCTTTGCGAGCCGGTTTCGCCGGATAGAACGCTGCTGACAATGGACAGCGATTGCGCGTTCGATTGCAGGCGGGACACGAAGGGTTGACCGATACGCCCGATACCGGCCACAGCACTGCTGTCTATGGTGCCGGTCAGCACATCTGACGCCTGAATGGTATAGTCGGCTTGGCAGACCACTGTGCCCCCGGGGGCGACCGGTATACTGATGGCCGGGCAAAGTACGGGCCCAAGCAGATCATCCTCGATCACGATATCCTGTCCGGTGTTAAAGGGCAGGGCACCGGTGTTCGTGATGGTATAGCTATAGGTAACCGTTTCGCCCTGCGTCCCCGTGCTGGGGCTGGCACTGCGGGTCAGGGAAATGCTTTGATCGACGTTAAACGATGCATTGCCCAACACACCAATCGCCCGTGCCCCTGGGTCGTACTCCGTCAACGCGCTATAGTTTCGCACGTCCGCAATCGATTCATCGTACCAGAAAGTCACGGCAGACGTGGCATCGGGGAATGTCGCGCGCACCGTGCCCCGATCATCATTGCCCGACGACGCAGAGGGGGTGGCCCCTTCGAAGTAGATACACTGAGCCTGGTTCGCACCGATCGGTCCGGTAAAGCCCGAACCGGGACCTGGACCTACAAGGACAACCGGGGTCGTACTGACGGTTGCAAAGGTCGGATTCCCGTTGTCACCAAAACCGGTCACAAAGTCACATCGATCGCCTAATGAATCTGTATCAGTTGTGTCGATATCAAGAACATCGATCACCAGATTGTCGATCGGAAAGGCAACGCCGCCCGAACTGGTAGAGACCGAAGTGGTCGTTCTGGCATCGCCGAATGCGCCGCTGTTCTCGGGCGCGTCGGAAAAGACGACAAGCGCTTCGACATTGCCACCAAGAAATGCCACGTCATCCGGCGTCTGGTTCGAGCCGAACTCCGCGAAGATACCGGTGTGTGCTATTCTAAAATCAACCTCGAACCCGTATTGGTCGCGCAGCGTCGCGGTCAGCGGGCCAAGATTGCCTGCCGGCCAGTCATAAAAACTCCAATCAAGGACGAACTCACCTGCATCGGCCTTGCCGGTGCCTGCCACAACCAAAGCTGCCAAAGCGGCACCGCGGAGCGTGGTATAGGTTAAATCTGCGATCGACATCATACGGACCTCTTGTTGCGGTGTCCCAAACACCTTTTACATTGGCCGAAGACGAACGCGCCGCCTTTCCTGCCCCCCGGGATAAGTCCAAAGTTCTCACACAAGGTTAACGCGAGCGAGAATGCTCAGGTACAATCTGACTGCCTTCCAGAATAGGCCCCTATACTTTCGAGAGCGCGGCGCGCAGAATCGGTAGGCAGGGCGGGGCGGAAAAGCCTTTGCCCCATAGTCGCTTGCCTTGTTGCCGTTTGCCTGAGGATCGTGAATATGGCGTCACCAATTCCCTGCCTCCGGACGAAAGCCATTATTTTGCAGACAATTTTCGATAATTCAGGAGCGTCTGCAGAAACTGCGCCTGTTTTCGGTCATTTCGGTGAATGGCTGCAGGGCCGTTTGGGGCCGGCGGGGCCGGTTGTACTGGTGACGATGGTGTGCCCTGCGCATGGGGTGCAGGCACGGTTCACGCGGGGGAGAAAGTTGACATTGGTGCATGACGGGCCAGCGGCGATCAACCGTGAACAGCTTGAGCGTCTGATAGATATCGCCGGGGTGGAAAAGGGTCGCTTTGCTTTGTCTGGTAATTTGCCCGTTGCCGTCGGGGCCGGAGCGTCTACGGCGGGTTTGGTCGCAGTGGCGCGGGCGGCGGGCGTGGCCGAAGACCGGTTGCCGTCGCTTTGTCTGGCGGTCGAAGGGGCCACTGATCCGTTGATGCTCCCCCATCCCGACAGGGTCGTCTGGGCCTCGCGTCTGGCCCAAGGCAAGGGTGTGATTGCCGCACCGCCACGGGCCGATATCATCGGCGGATACTTTGGGGCACCGATCCGGACCGATGCGGCGGATGACGGTTTCGCAGACATCTCTGACCTGCTGCCGGCTTGGGAAAACGCGACCGCACAGCAGGATTTGCCACAGGCCGCGCGATTGGCCAGCGTCAGTGCAGACCGGACAACAGCATTGCGGGGCCCCCGAAACGACCCAAGCGCGGCATTGGCGCAGCGGCTTGGCGCTTTGGGCTATGCGCGCGCGCACACCGGATCTGCCCGCGCCTTTATATTTACGCCCGGCAGCGCTCCGGATGATGCAGAGCAGGTGCTGGCAGACTACGGCCTGACGGGCGCAATGCGGTTCAAGACCGGAGGTATGGCATGATCGGTGCGGCAGGCATCTTGCTGGGATTTCTGGTCGAGGCGGCGCTGTCGTGGCCCGCGCCGCTTTATGCCAAGATCGGGCACCCTGTGTCATGGATTGGCCATGCCATCCGCGCGATCGAGACGCGGTTGAATACCGCAGAAAAAACGCCTGCGCGGTTGCGTCTGTTGGGCGGCGTCGGCGTTTGCATGGTGCTGACGCTTGCTGTCGTGCCTGCGATTGCGGTCGCTGCGGTGCTGCCCGATGGGTGGGTCGGCTACGCGATTGGCGGCGTGCTGGCTTGGCCGTTTCTGGCACCACGGTCGCTGTTTCAACACGTAGCAGCGGTGGCCAAGCCCTTGGCCAAAGGGGATACTTCCGCAGCCCGCTATGCCGTTTCCATGATCATCGGGCGCGATCCTGACAAGCTGGACGATGCCGCAATTGCGCGCGCCTCGCTTGAAAGTCTGGCTGAAAATGCCTCGGACGGGGTGGTGGCTCCTGTGTTCTGGGGCGTTGTTTTAGGGTTGCCGGGGCTGGTCGGCTACAAAGCGATCAACACGATGGATTCGATGATCGGCCACCGGTCGGCGCGGTATCGCCACTATGGCATGGTGGCTGCGCGGCTGGATGATCTGGTCAATCTGATTCCGGCGCGCCTGACGGGGCTGCTCTTTGTGCTGGTATCGGGTCACACGCAGCGGGCCGCCGCCGTGATGCTGCGCGACGCGCGCCACCACCGGTCCCCCAATGCCGGTTGGCCCGAAGGTGCGATGGCCGGCGCACTTGACGTCCGCCTGTCCGGCCCGCGTGTCTATGGTGCAGAAATCGCGGATGAACCTTGGTTGAATGCGGAGGGTCAAGAGGCGGACGCGACAGGGCTGCGTCGGGGGCTGGCGCTTTACCTTCGCGCCATGTTCGTATTAGCAGTCGTGTTGGCGCTAGTGGCGCTGATCTGACAGGGGCAAGCGATGCGAGACCACGGCGGAAATCTGGATGGGGCGATCAGGACGTTCGGCGGGAACCGCGCCAGCTGGATCGACCTTTCGACAGGGATCAACACGGTGCCATATCCGGTGGGGTCGCTGACGCCCGAAGCGTGGACGCGGCTGCCGGAGCGCAGCGCGCTTGATGCGGTGGAAGACGCGGCACGGCGGGCCTATGGCGCAAGCTGCGCGGTCGTGCCAGTGTCGGGGGCGCAGGCGGCGATCCAGCTGGTGCCGCGCCTGATCGAGCCCGCGCAGGCCGCGATCCTGTCGCCCACCTATAATGAACATGCCGCCGCGTTGCGGGCCGAAGGCTGGCAGGTGACCGAAGTCTCTGACCTTGACGCGCTTGAGGGGTACGCCCTTGCCGTGGTGGTGAATCCCAACAATCCCGACGGACAGCGTCACGCCCCCGACGCCCTACGTGCGCTCGCTGAAACGGTCGAGCTTCTGATTGTGGACGAGAGCTTTGCTGATCCTGATCCAGAGGTGTCGCTGGTCCGCGGCGGGGCGGATCTGCCGAAGAATATCCTTGTCATGCGGTCCTTTGGCAAGTTCTACGGGCTGGCGGGGCTGCGTCTGGGGTTCGTCTTGGCGGCAGAGCCAATGGCCGCAAAACTGCGCGCGATGACAGGCCCATGGCCGGTGTCGGGCATGGCGATAGAGGTCGCATTGCGCGCGCTGAACGATACGGAATGGGCGGCGCAGACCACAAGACGTTTACAAGGCGAGGCGGCGCAGTTGGATGCTATGGCGCTGCGGGCAGGGTGGACGCTGAAGGGCGGCACGCCGCTGTTTCGCACCTATGCCACGCCGGATGCCGCAGCGGCCCAGAACGCTTTGGCCGCACATCACATCTGGTCGCGAATTTTTCCGTATTCCGACAGTTGGATACGCCTCGGCCTGCCAGGCCCGCCCGCCGATTGGGCACGGTTGGAAGCTGCCCTGAAGGGCGGGGCGTGATCCGGCAGCGGGCATCGCGCGTGTTGGCTGCTGCCATTGCTTGCGGCACAATGTTAGCCGTTCCCGCCAAGGTCTATGCCCAAGACCTGCCGCGCGTGGTGTCGATGAACCTGTGCACCGATCAGATGGTGTTGCTGCTGGCCGATGCTGATCAAATCGTCTCTCTCAGCCGCTTGGCGCGTGACCCGCGGTCGTCCTCGCTGGCACAAGAGGCGGAGGCCTATCCTCAAAACGCGGGTGGTGCCGAAGAGATTTACCTGTCGGACCCTGATCTGGTGCTGGCGGGGCGGTACTCTGACAGGGCGACGCTGGCGATGCTGCGCCATCTTGGCCTTCAGGTGGCGCAAATGCCCCTCACCAAAAAGCTTGACGATATACCTGCGCAAATCCGCCAGATGGGCGATCTATTGAGACAGTCCACGCGGGCAGACACGATGGCACGTCAGGTAGAGCAAACATTGGCGGCGCAGCCCGCTTTGCCGCCAGATGCACCCGTGGCCGCGTTTTACTACCCTAACGGCTATTCGCTGGGGGTGGATACTTTGGGGCATGACATCGTGACAACGGGCGGCCTGCGCAACCTGTCGCAAAAGCTGGGCCGACGAAACAGCGGGCGTCTGGCACTTGAGGAGCTGGTGATGAACGCCCCTGATCTGTTGGTCACCACGCACCCCTATCGCGGTGGTTCCCGATCCGAAGAGATCATGCTACATCCTGCCCTCGCGCAATATGCCCAGACCGACAGGATGGTGTATAGCTCCCCCGATTGGGTCTGCGGCACGCCGCTGGCACTAAGGGCGGTGCAGGACGTGCGCAGGGCACGCAATAACATACGCCACGAGGAGAGATAACAGATGACCGACAGCACCCCAGAAGAGAACAAGCGCCACGCCGAGAAGATGGCAAAGGTCCAGACTGCCCGCGCCAAGATGATGGCAGAAAAGACGGTGACCAAGGGGCTTATCATCGTGCACACTGGCACCGGTAAGGGCAAAAGCAGCTCGGCCTTCGGGATGATCATGCGCTGTATCGGTCATGGTTTCCCCTGCGCCCTTGTGCAGTTCATCAAAGGTGCGCGGGTGTCAGCAGACCGTCAACTGCTAGAAGACCGCTTTAGCGATATCTGTCAGGTTTACGTGATGGGCGAAGGCTTTACCTGGGACACGCAAGACCGCGAACGCGACGTCGCCGCCGCCGGTCGCGCGTGGGACAAGGCCAAAGAGCTGATACGCGATCCCAACAACCGCATGGTGCTGCTGGACGAACTGAACATTGCCCTGCGCTATGGCTATATCGACGCGCAAGACGTGGTCGATTTCTTGCAGGCCGAAAAACCCCATATGACCCATGTGGTGATCACCGGCCGCAACGCGCCCGACGCGTTGATCGAGATGGCGGATCTGGTGACCGAGATGAAAGAAATCAAACATCCGTTCCGCAAACAGGGTATCGCAGCACAAGCCGGTGTGGAATTCTGATCGACACCGGGGCAGGGCATCGCGCCTTGCCCTGCCAGCCAAAGGGCGGACATATGGACAAGATCACGCTGGTCACCGGCGGTGCAAAATCGGGCAAGAGCCTTTTTGCCGAAACCCACGTCCGCGCCTATGGGCTGCCACTGGTCTATATCGCCACCAGTCAGGCGTTTGACACCGAGATGGAAGACCGTATCGCCGCTCATAAAACCCAACGCGGGGCTGGTTGGGACACGGTGGAGGAACCGCTGGATCTGTGCGGTGCGCTGGCACGTACGGACGGAGCGGGCGCGCGCTTGGTGGATTGCATGACGCTTTGGCTGTCCAATGTGATGCATGCAGAACTGGACTGGCAGGCGGAGCTTGAAAAAGTGCTACAAACCCTGCGTGAACAATCCTCCCCCGTCATGTTGGTCACGAATGAAGTGGGCGGCGGCATTGTTCCGATGTCCGCACTGGCGCGGCGCTACCGCGATGCCTCGGGCCTGATGAACCAGCGTCTGGCGGCAAGTGCGGGGCATGTGGTGATAGTCACTTGCGGCTTGCCACTTGCGCTCAAGGGCAGTGCTGCTGCTCCGGCGTCGCTTGCCTGATCCCTGATCCCGACATACGATATTATTCAAAACGAAAGAGACCCTTTGCATGGCGCATGTGACTTTTCCCCTGACTTCCCTGTCCGACCTCGGTGCGCTGACCCGCGACCTGCCACAGGCTGACGCTGCCGCCCAAGACGCCGCGCGTGACCGTCAGAATGCGCTGACCAAGCCACCCGGATCGCTGGGCCGGCTGGAAGAACTGGCGGTGTTCATGGCGGGTTGGCAGCAACAGGCTGTGCCACAGATCGACTTTGCACAGGCGCTGGTCTTTGCTGGGAACCACGGGATTTGCGCGCAGGGGGTGAATCCCTTTCCGCAAGAGGTGACGGCCCAGATGGTACAGAACTTCAAGGCGGGCGGCGCGGCGATCAACCAACTGTGCCACGTGAATGACGCGCGCCTGTCGGTGATTGATCTGGACCTTGACCGGCCCACGGCTGATTTCACCGAAGGCCCAGCAATGACCGAAGCCGAGTGTGTGGCAGCGCTAAACGCAGGTGCCGCGGCGCTGCATCCGGCGGCAAGCGTGTTGATTCTGGGAGAAATGGGGATCGGCAACTCCACCGTCGCGGCGGCATTAACGGCTGCGGTCTTTGGGGGGGCTGTGCAGGACTGGGTCGGGCGCGGCACTGGCTCTGACGACGAAGGCGTGCGCCGCAAGGTTGACGCCATCACGCGCGGCCTTGCCCGCCATACCGCGACACCTCAGGACGGTGCCACGATCCTGACGTCCTTGGGCGGACGCGAGCAGGCCGCGATTTGTGGCGCTGTTCTCGCGGCGCGGCAACGGCGTGTTCCCGTGATCCTTGACGGCTTTATCTGCACGGCCTCGGTCGCGCCGCTGTTCGCGCTGTCTCCAGCGACGCTGGACCACTGCCTGATTGGCCACCTGAGCGTCGAACCCGGGCATAAACGTCTGCTGGACGCGATCGGCAAAACCGCGGTGCTCGATTTCGATATGCGGTTGGGCGAAGGATCGGGCGCCGCGCTGGCGCTTGGTATCCTGCGCT
Source organism: Sulfitobacter sp. M13 (assembly GCF_053474885.1). Classification (NCBI taxonomy): domain Bacteria; kingdom Pseudomonadati; phylum Pseudomonadota; class Alphaproteobacteria; order Rhodobacterales; family Roseobacteraceae; genus Sulfitobacter; species Sulfitobacter sp. M13. The sequence goes on from NZ_CM130281.1 coordinate 1,351,494, forward strand.
CGGCTCTTGCGTGTCACAGCGGCATGGCGACCTTTGCCGAAGCAGGCGTGGCGGGCGGCTGATGCTGCGTGCACGGCTGGCAGAGGCACGGCTGGCGATTCTGCTGCTGACCCGTATCCCCGTGGGAAATCTGCGTGATCCGATCCCTGCGACGGGGGCGTCGGCCTGGGCGTGGCCTTTGGCAGGCTTGATCGCGATGCTGCCCGCAAGCTTGCTGTATTGGGGACTGCATGCGGCGGGCTTTGGGCCGACGGTCGCGGCCCTTGGTCTGATCTTTGCCGCGACCCTGCTGACGGGGGCGATGCATGAGGACGGGCTGGCCGATATGGCCGACGGTTTCGGCGGCGGGCAGACCCGCGCGCGCAAACTAGAGATCATGCGCGACAGCCGCATCGGCAGCTATGGTGTCATGGCGTTGATCCTGTCGGTGGCGCTGCATGTGGCGCTGATCGCACGGTTGGATAATCCGGCGCTCGTCGTACCTGCCGCCCTCGGGCTGTCGATGGCAAGCCGCGCGATGCTGCCTTTCTGGCTGGCGCGGATGCCTGCCGCGCGGGCCGACGGGTTGGGGCATGGGGCGGCGCAGGTGCCTGCGACCTGCGTCTATGTTGCGGTCGCCCTTGGTCTGTTTGGGGTGCTGCCCTTGGGGTTCGGCGCAGGGGCTGTGATCTTTGCGGGTGTCGTGGTGTCGACGGCGCTGATCGCGGCGCTGGCGCTGCGCCAGATCGGCGGTCAGACCGGCGATGTGATCGGGGCGATGCAAAAGCTGGCCGAACTGGCGGGCTGGGGCGTCGCCGTTTATCTTGTCGGGTAAAGCTTGGATCATGCGCCCCTTTGACAGGCCGCAAATCCGATGTAGCAAGGCCCCATGTCGAAAAAGACCCTGAACACCGCAAATCTTGCCGCCCTCGGGGCGGACCGTCTGGCCGAGTTGTTGATCGAGGTCAGCACCGGCAGCGCCGATATGAAGCGCCGCCTGCGGCTTGAGCTCAGCCATAACCTTGGCCCCGCGGAGTTGGCGCGTGACGTGCGCAAGCGGCTGGTCACGATCCGGCGGGCCAAAAGCTATGTCGGGTGGCGCAAGCGGAACGCTCTGATCAAGGACCTGCGCACGCAGTCCGCGATGATCATCGACAAGATCGCCCCAGACGCGCCCGCAGACGCCTTTGATCTGCTGTGGGAGTTTCTTGAACTTGCGCCCTTTGTCATGAGCAGGGTGGACGATAGCAAAGGCGATGTGGGGGCGGTTTTCTTTGATGCCCGTGAAGAGATCGGCCCGATTGCGGCCCGTGCCCCGCTGGACCCGGTCCCGCTGGCCGAACGCACGTGGGAGGCGGTGCAAACCAACAGTGATGGTGCGTTTGACGCGATCATCACGCGCATGGCCCCGTCGCTTGGCGAAACGGGGATGGCGCATCTGAAATCCTTGATCCAGCAGTTCGAAGCCGCACCGCTGGACGCCACCGACGATCACCCTGCGCTGCAATTCTTGCGTGAACTGCGGGGGCGGAGTGGGAATTACGCCGCTCAGCGCAAACGGCGCTTTATCCAGATGCACCTGCGCGAGATCGCCTTGGCGCAGGGGGATACGGAAACCTATATCTCGCTGTTTTCACCCACCGATCTGGCGCGGCCCACCGTTGCGGTAGAGGTGGCCGAGCTATGGGCCGCGCAGGGCGACCACACGGCCGCGCTGGACGTCCTTGATGGGGCGCAGCCCAAGGGCAGGGTCGCGGGGCGCGGCGAATGGGATGCGGCCTATGTCAACGTGCTCATGGCATTGGGACGGGAGGACGATGCCCAAGCGCACCGCTGGCACTGCTTTGCCGAAACGCTCGACCCTGACATGCTGCGCGCGCACCTCAAGCAACTGCCGGATTTCGACGATCTGGAGGTAGAAGAAGCCGCCAAGGCGCATGCCGCAGCGTTCAAAGACCTGAACGCCGCAATTGCCTTTTTCCTTGCGTGGCCCGATTTGCGCGGGTTGGCCACCATGGTCGAAACGCGTGCCGACAGGTTGAGCGGTACCCAAGTCGTCCCTTTGACAAAGGCAGCCGATGCGCTGCGGTCCCGCCATCCTTTGGCGGCGGCGCTGTGCTGGCGAACGATGATCGAAGCAACCCTGCGGGACGCTGCCAAGACGCGCTATGGGCAGGCGGCTGATCACCTGATGGATTGCGCGGCGGCGGACCTCGAAATCGAAGAGTATGGACGTTTTGAGAGCCACGACGCCTTTGTCCAACGGTTGCGCAAGCGATATGCGGGCAAGGCCGCGTTCTGGACGCGCGTCACTTAAACGGCGGGGGTAGGGGGTTCTTGGGCGCGTGTGGGAACTATATCGGCTGTGACGCGTATGGATGCATGAACATATTCAAACGCGCCGCCTTCGTCCCCATCGCCGCCCTTGGCTTTGTCCTTCCAATGACCGCAACTGCCGATGTTGTGGGCAACGTGGACGTGGACTGGCTGGGCAATGACATCGTGGTTGAGGCTGTCGCCGACCCGGATGTCAAAGGCGTTACCTGCCATCTGGCCTATTTTGAACGTGGCCTGATCGACCGTTTGCAAAAAGGTAACTGGTTCGAAGACCCGTCGAACTCCTCCATTTCCTGCCGCCAGACAGGCCCGATCGAAATCGGCGATATCTCGCGCGATGACGAAGGGGAGACCGTGTTCAGCGAACGCCGGTCCGTCATCTTCAAGACGCTGAAGGTCAAACGGATTTTCGACGAAGAGAACAACACGTTGGTCTATATCAGCCACGCGCGCGATGTGCAGAACGGGTCCGCCAAAATGTCGATGTCGACTGTGCCGCTCTACGTGCCGACCAAATAGGCAAAGCTTTGCCAAGGCGTATCATCCGCTTTGCCCGCCCCCGCTCTTCGGCTATTCTATGCCGAAGTCATAATGAATAAGGGCGCGGGCAGTATGAGTATTTCAAGAAGAAGTTTTGCAGTCGGAGTGGCCGCGTTGGGCCTTGCGGCATGTACCACGGGGAACAGGGCGGGCAGCTCTGCACCGCGTGGCGATGCGGGGCTGGCAGCAGACCTACAGCCGCAGCCGAATGCAGGCTATGATGCGTGGGTGTCGGCGTTCAAGTCACGTGCCGCTGCGCAAGGGGTTTCCGACAGCACGCTGCGCCGTGGCTTTGCCGGTACGGGCTATCTGCCGGGCGTCGTCAAGCGCGACCGCAACCAGACCGAGTTCAGCCGCTCGCTTGAAGATTACCTCGCCATTGCCGCATCGGATGAACGGGTCACTAAGGGACGCGCCGCGTTTGCGCGTCACCAAGGCGTGCTGCGCCAGATCGAAGCACGCTATGGCGTACCCGCCGAAGTGGTCACCGCCGTTTGGGGGCTTGAAAGCTTTTACGGTGAGCGACGCGGGAATGTCCCCGTCGTGTCGGCCACATCGACGCTGGCCTATGACGGACGTCGCGGGGCGTTCTTTGAAAAGCAGCTGATCGCGGCACTGCGCATCCTTGAACGCGGCGATGTGTCGGCAGCCGGTCTGACCGGAAGCTGGGCCGGCGCGATGGGGCACACGCAGTTCATCCCCACCTCCTACCAGTCCTTCGCTGTAGATTTCACCGGTGATGGCAAGCGCGACATCTGGTCGGATGACCCGTCGGATTCGCTGGCCTCGACCGCAGCCTATCTGGCGAAATCAGGCTGGAAATCCGGCCAGAAATGGGGCGCAGAGATGGGCACAGCGGCGGCAAGCTCTGCCACGCCGGTACAAATCTTGCAGCCGGATGCAGGCGGGCCACGCTTTGCGATCTTTAACAACTTCAAAGCGATCAAGCGCTATAACAACTCGGACAATTACGCGATTGGCGTCGGGCATCTGTCGGACCGTATCGCGGGGGGCGGGCCAATTCAGGCAAGCTTTGGACCGGACAAATACGGGCTGACGATCGAAGACCGCAAGGCGTTGCAGGAACGGCTGACGGCACGCGGGTTTGATACCGACGGCACCGATGGCGTGATTGGCCCGAACAGCCGCAAGGCGATCACCGCGTACCAGCAAAGCCAAGGTTTGCCCGCAAGCGGTGACCCCTCTCGCGCGCTGCTGGCACGGTTGGGCTAACACCGCGATAAAACATTGATCCGTCCGGTCAGGTCGGGCGGATCAGATCGGCGATTTCGGACAGTTTGCTCGCCAGCGGGCTGGTCTTGCGCCAGATCATCCCCACACGGCGCGTCGGTTCGGGCGCGGGAAAGGCGTTGACCGCCACCTGCGCCGACCGCGTTTCAACCGCGACCGCCATTTCGGGGATCAGCGTGACGCCGATACCCGCACCGACCATTTGCACCAGTGTGGACAGTGAACTCGCATCCAGCCCCTCGCGCGCGGTTTCTGACTGCATATCGCAAAACGACAGGGCCTGATCGCGGAAACAGTGCCCTTCCTCAAGCAAAAGCAGCTTCATCTCGTTCAAGCGCGCACTGCTAGGGATCGGCTTGTCACGGTCTGCCTTGGGGCGGACCAGCATGAATTTCTCGTCGAACAGGGCAACTTCGGTCAGTGACGGTTCTGACACGGGCAGGGCCACAATGGCAGTGTCGATGCGCCCCTCTGTCAATTCAGAGATCAGACGTGGCGTCATTGTTTCGCGGACGTGGATATCCAGCGCGGGGTTCATCTGCGTCAGCTTGGTGATGATCGAGGGCAGCAGATAAGGGCCGATGGTGGGGATGATCCCGATTCTCAGCCGGCCCATCAGCCCGTCCTTGGACGCCCGTGCCATATCCTGCAGCTCGTCCGCGCCTTGTAAAATCGCCCGTACGCGCGGCGCGAAATCGACGCCAAAGCTGGTCAGCGTGATAGTGCGTCCGCCGCGATCAAACAGGGGCGTCTGCAGGTTCTGCTCTAGCTCCTTGATTTGTACCGACAAGGCAGGCTGCGAAATCGCGCAAGACTCAGCGGCGTGGCCGAAATGACGGTGATGGGCGACGGCCTCGAAATAGCGAAGCTGCTTTAGGGTGATGTTGGTCATAGCTTATAGTTATCAAACTGATAGGAAATGCCAACTTAAACTAATCAATAACTCCTGTTAGAACGGTTCCAGAAAGAAGGGGGCGGGCAGATTGGACCCTTACCCCTGACATCCATCCCCCGTGCCGCGCCGCATGCGTCGCGCACCCAGACAGATAAAAACGGAGACCACCATGGACGGAAACGACGTCGAAAACATCAGCAAATGCCCGGTTGTCGGCAGCCACGGCAGTCACGGCCGCAACTCAAAGCGCGGTGCGCGGTCGTTGAACGAATGGTGGCCGAACCAGCTGAACCTCAAGCTGCTGCACCAAAACACCATCGATTCGAACCCGCTTGGCCCGGACTTCAACTATGCTGAAGAGTTCAAGAAACTGGACATCGAGGCGGTCAAGGCAGACCTGCACGCGCTGATGACAGATTCGCAGGACTGGTGGCCCGCAGACTACGGCCACTACGGCCCTTTCTTCATCCGTATGGCGTGGCACGCAGCGGGCACCTACCGTACGGCGGATGGCCGTGGCGGGTCCAGCACGGGCACACAGCGTTTTGCGCCGCTCAACAGCTGGCCGGATAACGCCAACCTCGACAAAGCGCGCCGCCTGCTGTGGCCGATCAAACTGAAATACGGCAACCAGATTTCATGGGGCGATCTGATCATCCTGTGCGGGAACATCTCGCTTGAATCGATGGGCTTGAAAACATTCGGCTTCGCCGGTGGCCGTGTAGACCGTTGGGAACCCGAAGAGGACGTTTATTGGGGCCCCGAAGACGAATGGCTGGGCAGCAAGCGTTATAGCGAAGAGCGCGCATTGGAAGACCCGCTGGCCGCCGTGCAAATGGGCCTGATCTATGTGAACCCCGAAGGGCCAGACGGCAAACCCGATCTGCAAGGCTCTGCCAATGACATCCGCGACACCTTTGGCCGGATGGCAATGAACGACTATGAAACCGTGGCGCTGATCGCAGGTGGTCACACCTTTGGTAAGGCGCACGGTGCCGTGGGCGGCGAGAATGCCGGCCCCGATCCCGAAGCGTCGCCACTGGAAAGTCAGGGCTTTGGCTGGACCAACAAGCACGAGACCGGCCACGGCATCCACGCCTTGACCAGCGGGCTTGAAGGCGCATGGTCGCAGACCCCGACAAGCTGGGACATGACCTATTTCGACAACCTGCTGGGGCTCGAGTGGGAAATGACCAAAAGCCCTGCCGGTGCCGTGCAGTGGACACCAAAGAATGGCGACGCCGCAGGCACCGTGCCGGATGCGCATGACCCTTCCAAACGTCACGCGCCTATCATGTTCACCTCTGACCTCGCGCTGCGCGAAGACCCCGAGTATTTCAAAATCTCGACGCGTTTCCACGAGAACCCCGCGGAATTCGCCGATGCCTTTGCCCGCGCATGGTTCAAACTGACCCACCGCGACATGGGGCCGATTGCCCGCTATTTGGGCAACGACGTGCCAAGCGAGGAGCTGATCTGGCAAGACCCGATCCCCGCCGTGACGCATGCGTTGGTGGATGACGCGGACGTTGCATCGCTGAAAGCCAAAGTGCTGGCATCGGGCCTAAGCGTTCAGGAACTGGTAGCCACCGCTTGGGGCTCTGCCGCGACCTTCCGCGGGTCGGACAAACGCGGTGGTGCCAATGGCGCGCGCATCCGTCTGGCACCGCAGAAAGACTGGCCAGTGAACGAACCCGATCAGTTGGCCAAAGTGCTGGACGTACTGGAAGGCATCCGTACCGAGTTCAACGGCGCCCAGTCAGGCGACAAGGAAATCTCGGTCGCTGACCTGATCGTGTTGGCCGGTGCGGCCGGGATCGAGAAAGCTGCAAAGGACGCAGGCCACGACGTGACTGTGCCCTTCGCACCAGGCCGCGGCGATGCTTCGCTTGAGCAGACCGAAGTCGATTCCGTTGCCTATCTCGAGCCTGTGACAGATGGCTTCCGCAACTTTGCCAAGACCCGCTATTCGGTCACCACGGCAGAGCTGCTGGTTGATCGTGCCCAGCTTCTGACGCTGACCGCGCCGGAAATGACTGTGTTGGTCGGTGGTATGCGTGCACTGGACGTGAACGTAGGCCGCTCCAAACACGGCGTGTTCACAGATGCGCCCGGTACGTTGAACAACGATTTCTTCACCACGCTGCTGGACATGGGCACCGTGTGGTCGAAGGCGGAAGAGACTGCCACCGACGACATCTACGAGGGCCGCGACCGCGCCACGGGTGAGCTCAAGCACACCGGTACCGCTGTCGATCTGCTGTTCGGGTCGAACTCGCAGCTGCGCGCCATCGGGGAAGTCTATGCCGGCGACGTCGCGAAAGAGAAATTCGTCACTGACTTTGTGGCGGCATGGACCAAGGTGATGAACCTTGATCGTTTCGACCTCGCGTAAACACGCGTAACGACACTCCAAGGCGCGGCCGGTCTCCGGTCGCGCCTTTTTCTATGCCAGTGTCCTTTGTGGGACGGGGCGCGGGTAGAGGCCCGTCAGGTGCCGACGTGGCGCAACAAATGGGCCTGTGTTTGCTCGGCGGTCGGGGGCGTGCTGGTACCCAGCAACAGCAGATGCCAGTAAAACTGAACCTCGGCGGGGTCCGACATCAGCGCAGCAAAGGCGTCTTGGTGCCACTGGATCGCAGCCTCATGCGCGGCAGCGACGCCCGTCAGGGCCCGCAGGCGGGTCATCTCTGCCGTAGTCGCGGCTATCATCGGGTCGATCATCGTGTCTTTGACCGTGTTGAAATTCCGTTCCGCCCAGTAATGCAGGTCCAGTGGCTTGGTCGTCCGGTTGGGCAGGCCGCGTCCGCGTTTGACCATGAACTCTGCCGCTGACCGCAAGGAATAGTGGTTCAACCGCGCCCGCGCGTGAGTCTGTAGGGCGCCGAATATATTGATCCGGTTGTCATTTTCGGCGAACCCGTCCGGGGCTGCCTGCACACCGCCAAGATTCCACTGCGGGCTGGTGCTGCCCTTTTTCTTGGGTCGGTGCACACCGAGCTTCTGAAAGGCCGCGGGGCGGTGCAGGGTTTTGAAAAAGCTGCCAGCGGGTAGGTGAAAGGGCTCGGGTGCGGCACGGCTAAACCGGAGCGGGGTCAACGCGTCCTGCAGAGCCTCTTGGCCATCCGCACCGAAAAATCGCCACGGCAGGGCGATCGCATCGGTGTCAGCGGGAACCGCGGCAATCAGATCAGTGAGGCTGCCCATCGGAGCCTGAAGGCACAGGAATTCGTCACAATCAAAGAACAGCGCCCAATCGGCCTGCTTCATCAGATCATGCTGATCCGCCAGCCGCATCGCTTGCCACTGAACCGATTTATCGCAGTCGGGCAGAAAAGGTACATGGGTCACGTCGCCAAGCAGATCCAGCAGTTCTGGCGTGCCATCAGTGCAATCATGCGTGAAAATTAGAAAATCGCTCACCCCCGCGGCGCGGTGATGCGCGATCCATTCAAGGCAGTAGGGCCCTTCGTTGCGCATACAGGTTACAGCAAGGATACGTGTCACGTGGGGTCCTTGGGTTAAGGGGCGGGCGTTTGCCATATGGGTTTAATGCGGTTCAGGCCAAATGCAATCTGCGCCAAGGCCGGTGCCGCCCCCGCTTTATGGTGTCACAAGCGGGGGCAATAAAAGCGGTTAACCCGCGACGCTGCGCAGCCCGAGAATGTCGCGCGCTTGCTGCCATGTCGCAACGGGTCGTTCGTATTTCTCGCACAGATCTGCGGCACGCTTGATCAAGGCCGCGTTCGACGGGGCCAGCGTGTCTTTGTCCAGACGTACGTTGTCTTCTAGGCCGGCACGCGTGTGGCCGCCGGCGGCAATGGCCCATTCGTTCACGACAATCTGGTTCGGCCCGATTCCTGCGGCACACCAAGCTGCCTCGGGGGCCCGCGCCTTCATCTGTGCCACATAGAAATCAAAGACCTCTTTGTCGGCGGGCATGGCGTTTTTGACGCCCATGACGAATTGCACATACAGCCGCCCGAACAGTTTGCCGTTCTTGTGGTGCTGGATGGCTTGCAAGATATGGCTAAGGTCAAAGGCCTCGATCTCGGGAACGACTTCGTAGGTGCGCATTTCCGACGCCAGCCATTCCACCAGATCCGGCGGGTTCTCGTAAACGCGAGTGGGAAAGTTGTTCGACCCCACCGACAAAGACGCCATGTCGGGCCGCAAAGACAGCATGCCGCCACGCGCCTCGCCCGCACCGGACCGCCCGCCCGTCGAGAACTGGATGATCATGCCGGGGCAGTGTTTCTCGACGCCCTCTTTCAGCCGCGCGAATTTTTCAGGGTCCGACGAGGGGGTCTCGTCGTCGTTGCGCACATGAGCGTGGCAGATGCTCGCCCCGGCCTCGAATGCCGCATGGGTGCTTTCGATCTGTTCGTTGATCGTGACAGGCACATTGGGGTTGGCGGCTTTGGTGGGCACGCTGCCGGTGATGGCAACGCAAAGAATGCATGGATCAGACATCTAGGAACACTGTCTCTTTCTCGCCCTGAAGATAAATATCAAACCGATAGACGCCATCGGCCTCTTTCTCCGCGATCAGGGTCGGTACGCGGTTTTGATGTTCGATGCGGGTCAGCAACGGGTCTGCGCTGTTGTCGGTATCGGGGAAATACATGCGTGTATTCAAGCCGATATTGATACCCCGCGCGACAATCCACAAGCTGATATGCGGGGCCATCATCCGCCCGTCAGGAAAGGGCACGGCACCGGGTCGGATGGTGTGGAACACCCACTCGCCGGTGTCATAATCCCCCGCCTTGCGTCCCCAGCCGGTGAAGCTCGGGTCCGCCGCGCCGCGTGGATCGTTGCCGGGGTAAAGTCCCGCGGCATCGGCCTGCCATATCTCGATCATGGCATCCTTGATCGCGGTGCCGGTGCCGTCAAAGACCGTGCCCCTGAGGGTGATCCGTTCGCCCTTGGTATCGGCATTGACCATCTGCGCGCCCAGATCCTCAGGGTAAACACCGGTGATATCGCAAAAATTAGGCACGCAGCCGATATGGACATAGGGCCCTGCTGTCTGGGACGGGCTTTCTTTCAACTGGGTCAGCTCTTGCATCAGGTCCCCTCCATCCGGTTTTCAAACAGGGTCGACCGGCGGCCCCGTAGCACGATATCGAACTTATAGGCGCGGGCATCCATTGGCACGGTATTGTCCATGTCCAGCGGTGCGATCAGCTGTTCAACGGCGGCGCGTGACGGGATGCTTTGGACAATGGGGCATTTCCAGATCAGCGGGTCGCCCTCAAAATACATCTGGGTGATCAGCCGTTGCGCAAACCCCTGTCCAAACACGGAAAAATGGATATGCGCAGGGCGCCAGTCGTTCCCCCCATTTGGCCAAGGATAGGCACCGGGTTTGACCGTGCGCAGGCTATAGCCGCCGTTCTCGTCCGTCACCGTGCGCCCGCAACCGCCAAAATTGGGGTCGAGCGGGGCCAGATAGCCCTCTTTCTTATGGCGATAGCGCCCGCCCGCATTGGCCTGCCAGAACTCCAACAAGGCACCCGGCACGCCGCGCCCGTTCTGGTCCAGCACACGACCATGCACGATGATCCGCTGACCAATCGCCATCTCGCCGTCGGCGGCGTAGTTAAGGATCAGATCGTTATCCAGTGCGCCCAGCATGTTGTGGCCAAAGACCGGTCCGGTCTGCTCGCTCAACGTTGTGTTCATGGAAATCAGCGCCTTTTGTGGCGACCGCACAACCGACGCCTTATAGGCCGGTGCCAGCGCGGGCGGATGCCAGTTGCGGTCTCGGTGAAAGAACGCACCGTTCTGATCGGTCATTCGCCGGCTTCCATTTCCTGATAGGTTTGTTTCGCGAGCTTAAGCGCATGGTTCGCCTTTGGCACCCCCGCATAGATGGCAACATGCTGGAACACCTCTATCACGTCGGATTTGCTGGCACCGGTATTGGCGGTGGCACGGATGTGCATCGGGATCTCGTCAAAATTGCCGGTCGCCGCCAGCAACGCCAGCGTCAGCATTGATCGTTCGCGATGGCTGATCTTGTCACTCGCCCAGACCGTGCCCCAGGCTGCTTCGGTGATCAGGTTTTGAAACGGTGCATCCAGATCGGTCTTTGCCGCCTCGGCGCGGTCGACATGGGCGTCGCCCAAAACGGCGCGGCGGGTTTTCATTCCGATCTCGCTTCGGTCTACCATGGTCTTCTCCTCGGTCACGGAACGTCATCATTGTCGCAGAACCGATTGGACAGGAAAAACACGCGGCGCGCAAACGCATATCCGTGCTTCCAAAGGGTCTAAAATCCCGGGGGAGGGGCCGCAAAGCGGCTCCGGGGGCAGCGCCCCGAGTGGCAGACCTTGCCGCGTAGCCGTGCCCCCTTGACCTTGACAAATCGGCTCGTTTTCTCCCTTTTGTCCCAAACAGCAAAAGGACGCTTCTTATGATGAAAACACGCGCCGCCGTCGCCGTTGCCGCAGGTCAACCGCTTGAAGTGATGGACGTAAATCTGGAAGGCCCCAAGCGGGGTGAAGTCCTGATCGAAATCAAGGCCACGGGCCTGTGCCACACGGATGAATTCACCCGTTCGGGCGACGACCCCGAAGGTATCTTTCCCGCCATTCTGGGCCACGAGGGCGCGGGTGTTGTGCTGGAAATCGGCGAAGGCGTCACCACGCTCGAGGTCGGCGACCATGTTATCCCGCTTTACACGCCCGAATGCCGCGAATGCGAATACTGCTTGTCGGGCAAAACCAACTTGTGTCAGGCGATCCGCGTGACCCAAGGTCAGGGCCTGCTGCCCGACGGCACAACGCGCTTTTCGATGATGGATGGCACGCCGATCCACCACTATATGGGGTGTTCCACCTTTGCCAACCACACGGTGATCCCCGAGATCGCGCTTGCCAAAGTCCGCAAGGACGCGCCGTTCGATAAAATCTGCTATATCGGCTGTGGTGTGACCACGGGCATCGGCGCGGTGATCAACACCGCCAAGGTCGAAATCGGCGCGCGCTGCGTGGTCTTTGGCTTGGGCGGCATCGGACTGAACGTCATCCAAGGCCTGCGCCTGGCCGGAGCCGACCAGATCGTCGGCGTCGATCTCAACGACGACAAAGAAGAGACGGGCCGCTACTTCGGCATGACAGACTTTGTGAACCCCAGCAAAGTCGAGGGTGATTTGGTGGCGCATCTGGTTGAATTGACCAAGGGCGGCGCGGACTATACTTTTGATGCGACGGGCAACACCAAAGTCATGCGTCAGGCGCTTGAAGCCGCACATAAGGGCTGGGGCGAAAGCATCATCATCGGTGTCGCACCGGCAGGGGCCGAAATCTCGACCCGTCCGTTCCAACTGGTGACGGGTCGCGTCTGGAAAGGGACTGCATTCGGCGGGGCCAAGGGCCGCACCGACGTGCCCAAGATCGTCGACTGGTACATGAGCGGCAAGATCGAGATCGACCCGATGATCACCCACAAACTGACGCTGGACCAGATCAACGAAGGGTTCGAGCTGATGCACAAAGGTGAATCCATTCGTGCGGTCGTTGAATTCTAAGCGTAAATTTGTAAAATCTATGGCAAACGCCGTCCCAGTGGGGCGGCGTTTTATGCTTTCTACAGCCCCCTAGGCCCTCATGTTTTGACGTGAAGGGAGAGGGGGCTGCGGGACAGGGTGGGTTTACCACTTCGTTTCCGCTGGTATTTATAGAGTGAACGTTGGGAGACAGGGCATGAAACTTACGGTGAATGGCGTGATCCATGATGTGGACGTCGAGGAAGACATGCCGATGCTGTGGGTCTTGCGCGATATTCTGGGCATCACGGGTCCAAAGTATGGGTGTGGCATCGCACAGTGCGGGGCCTGTACCGTGCATATGGACGGGATCGCGGTTCGCGCCTGCCAGCTGGCTGCCGGTGACGTAGAGGGCGAGATTACCACCATCGAGGGGTTGGGGACCCCCGCCGTGCGCCATGCCGTCCAAGAGGCATGGATCGACCTGCAGGTCGCGCAATGCGGCTACTGCCAATCGGGCCAGATCATGCAGGCGGCCTCTTTTCTTGAACTGAACCCGACGCCCACCGACGACCAGATCGACGCCGCCATGAGCGGCAACCTGTGTCGATGCGGTACCTATCCCCGTATCCGCGAGGCGGTGAAGACCGCCGCGCTCAAGCTCAAGGCGGTGTGATATGGGGCGCGTGAAAACCATTGCCCGCCGGAGCTTCCTTGTCGGCTCTGTTGCTGTTGCGGGGGGCGTTGTCTTTGGCACTTATCTTTACAAACGCGAGGGCGAAAACCCGCTGCTTGACGGGCTGAAACCCGGTGAAACCGCGATCACGCCTTACGTCAAGATCGATGCCCAAGGGGTCACGCTGATCACGCCGCGTGCGGATGTGGGGCAGGGTGCGTGGTCGATGCAGGCGCATATGATCGCAGAAGAGCTTGATATCAATCCGCGCAACGCCAAGCTATCGCCTGGTCCGGCGGATGCGATCTATTACAATGGCGTTGTCGGCGCAGAGGCGCTGCCGATTGCCGCGACCTCTGACACGCTGCTGGCACGCGGCGGGCGCGGCGCGGTGGATGTTGTGGGCAAGCTGATGGGGCTGCATATCACCGGCGGGTCGTCGACTGTGCCCGATATGTACGACCGCCTACGTATGGCTGGTGCCGTCGCGCGCGAGACGTTGATCAAGGCCGCGATGAAACAGACCGGCCTGCCGCGCGATCAACTGGGCACCGAAGATGGTTGTATCGTGCTGCCGGACGGGCTGAAGATTGAATACATCGACCTTGCCAGCATCGCCGCCGAGATCGAGCCTGTGCAGGATGTCACCCTGCGCGACCCGTCGGAATGGCGTTATCTGACCAAGCCGCAAAAACGCACCGATGTGGTGGCCAAATCCACGGGCACGCAGATCTATGGCATCGATATGCAGATGGACGGTATGGTGATCGCCACGACCCGCACCAATCCGGCGATTGGCGGCGGGTTGAACAGTTTTGAGGCCGAAGCGGCGCAACAGATGCGCGGTGTTCATGCGGTTTTGCCGATCACAGGTGGCATTGCTGTGGTTGCCGATAACACATGGCGCGCGTTTCAGGCCGCGCAGGCGGTTGACTGTGACTGGGGGCCGTCGCCTTACATCGGCAACAGCGCCGACCAGTTCGCGGCAGTGGCGGCCTCCTTCACCGACGACCACCGCGACAGCCGTTTCAAGGATGAAGGCGACGTAGAGGAAGCGCTGCAAGGCGCCTCAGTTGTCGTGGCAGAATACCGCATCCCCTATCTGGCCCACGCCCCGATGGAACCGATGAGCGTCGTGGTCAAGCTGACCCATGGACGCCTTGATATCTGGACCGGCACGCAAATCCCCCGCTTTGTCAAAGCCAACATGGCGCGGCTGACGGGGATGGATGGCGATGACATCCATGTGCATGTGCTGATGTCCGGCGGCAGTTTTGGGCGACGCCTTGAGGATGACTATATCGCCCAAGCGGTAGAGATCGCGATGCAGCTGCCCGACACGCCGATCAAGATGATCTGGCAGCGCGAAGAAGACTTCACCCATGACTTCCCGCGCCCGCTGGCGATTGCGCGCGGACGCGGAGCTGTGGCGGATGCCGGTATCGCAGCGTTTGATTTATCCATTGCCGCCCCTTCGGTCGCTGAATCCTCGCTCGCGCGGTTGAACCAACCCGCCTTTGGCCCAGACGTGGCGATTGTCGCAGGGGCATGGGACCAGCCGTTCCAGATCCCCAACTACCGCGTCACCGGCTACCGGACGCCCGCGATGGTGCCCGTCAGCTCGTGGCGGTCGGTGGGTGCGTCTGGCAACGGGTTTATGCATGAAAGCTTCATGGATGAAATGTGCCATGCCGCCGGCGTCGACCCGCTGCAAGAAAGACTGCGCCTGTGCTGGCACGATGCCTCGCGCAAGGTCTTGGAAGCCGTGGGCGAGATGTCGGAGTGGGGCAGCGATCTGGGGCCGAACCGCGGGCGGGGGCTGGCCTTTACGCTGGCCTTTGGCGTGCCCGTGGCCGAGGTGGTCGAGGTCACCAACACCTCCGACGGCATTCGCATCGACAAAGTCTTTGTTGCCGCCGATGTGGGCCGCGTGCTGGACCCTGTGAACTTTGAGGCGCAGCTGCAAGGCGGCGTGATCTTTGGCTTGGGCCACGCGATGAACTGCGAGCTGACCTATCGCGACGGCGTGGCAGAGCAGGATAACTACCACGTGTACGAGGGCATGCGGCTGTATCAGACCCCGCAGATTATGGTGCGCGGGCTTGAGAATGGCGACAAGATCAGGGGTATCGGCGAACCCGCCGTGCCCCCTGCCGCGCCCGCCTTGGCCAATGCGATCTTTGCCGCCACAGGGCAGCGTATCCGTGAACTGCCGCTGTCTAAGTCGATCGATTTTGTATGAATATTTTTCGCCTAGCGGCCGCTGGCGTGATCGGGTTTGTGCTGTCCATGGCAAGTGCTGCGGTGGCGCAAGACGCGTCCGATCGCGCCGCGGCGCTGGCCGCGTGGGATGATATTCACGCCGTCGTCTCGCATCCGCGCTGCACCAATTGCCACGTCGGCCCCTCTGGTCTGCCCCTGTGGGAAGGGCTGGAACGCGGCGAAACGTTGGGAAAGGAGCTGGTGCACGGCATGAATGTGCGTGCCGATGACAGCCGCATCGGAGCGGAAACAATGCCATGCCGGACCTGTCACATCAGCGCCGCGTCAGCCAACAGCGTGCCCCATGCACCGCCGATGATTGCAGATGCGTGGCGGCTTCCCCCGATTGAGATGACGTGGAAAGGCAAAACCAGCGCCGAGATTTGCGTGCAGTTGCGTGACCCCGACCGCAACGGTGCTTTCACGCCCGAAGAACTGTCCGATCACGTCGGCACCTCGGCCTTTGTCGCGTGGGGGTTCGACCCCGGCGCAGGGCGCGCGGCCGCCCCCGGATCAATCCCCGAGATGCAGGAAGCGCTGGCAATTTGGGTAGCAGGCGGGACACCCTGTGTCGGCGACCCGTAAAACGCGCGGTTATGCTGTAAACAGGTCCGCGTAAATCTCGCGCAGCAGGTTCTTTTGCACCTTACCCATCGTGTTGCGGGGCAGGGCGTCGACCACCACCAAGCGGCGCGGACACTTGAACCGTGCCAGTGCTTGCCCGATGGTTTGCGACAGTGCATCAAGGTCCAGATCAGCGGTACCATCGGCCACCAGCACGCCGACAGGGGCCTCGCCCAGATCGGCATGAGGCACGCCAATCACCGCGCTTTCCAGCACGCCGGGTTGATCGTCAAGCACCTGTTCGACTTCTTTGGGATAGATATTGTAGCCGCCCGAGATGATCAGGTCTTTGCCGCGTCCGACGATTTGCACATAGCCGTGATCGTCGATCAGCCCCAAATCTCCGGTGATGAAAAAGCCGTCTTCGCGCAGTTCTGCGGCGGTTTTCTCTGGCATTTTCCAATAGCCCTGAAACACATTTGGCCCGCGCACTTCGACGACGCCTATGTCGCCTTGGGGCAGGGTCTCTCCGGTTTCGGGATCGCAAATCTTGAGCTCGACACCCGGTAGCGGGGTGCCCACCGTGCCCCCGCGTCGTGGTCCGTCATAGGGGTTTGACGTGTTCATATTGGTCTCCGTCATCCCGTAACGTTCCAGAATACGGTGACCTGTCCGCTCTTCGAACTGCTTGTGAGTTTCCGCCAGCAGCGGCGCAGAGCCCGAAATGAACAGCCGCATATGTGCGGTCAATCCGGCGGTGAAATCATCAGAGGAGAGTAAGCGGGTGTAGAAGGTCGGCACGCCCATCAGCGCGGTGGCCTGCGGCATAAAGCGGATCAACTGGTCGATATCGAGTTTGGGTAGGAACACCATCGCGCCGCCACTCAGCAGCATGATGTTGGTCGCCACAAACAACCCGTGGGTGTGAAAAATCGGCAGCGCGTGCAGCAGCACATCAGCCTTGGTGAAGTGCCAGACATCGACAAGGGTTTCGGCGTTGCTGAGCAGGTTTTGCTGGCTCAGCATTGCCCCCTTGGACCGGCCCGTTGTGCCGGAGGTGTAGAGGAACGCGGCCAGATCCTCTGCGGTGCGGTCTACGGTGTCGAATGTGTCGGGCAGTGTGGCTGCCAGATCGCGCAGCGTGCCGCGGCCGGTGGCGTCCATGGTTTCAACAGCCGCGCCAGCGGCAGCGGCAACGGGGGCCAGTGCGCTGACATCGGCAGGATCACAAACCAGCAGCCGCGCACCTGAGTTGCCGACGAAGTAATCCACCTCGGACGCGGTGTAGCCGGGGTTGAGTGGCAAAAACACTAGCCCCGCCTGAACACAGGCCGCATAAAGCGCCAGCGCATCGGGGGATTTGCCGATTTGCACCGCCACACGGTCGCCCACTGTCAGCCCCTTGTCGGCAAACGCGTTGGCATAGCGTGCGGCAGAGCGGATGAATTGATCATGGGTGATGGTGCGCCCGTCGGGCAGGATCAGAAATGCCGTGGATTGCCCGATATGGCGACCGAATAAAGCGTCGTAAAGCGGGTTGGGCATTGTCGTCTCCTTGTGTTCTTTCGCGTTGCCGAATTTGCGTCATTGGCCGGACGAGGTAAAGGGCGGCGAGCGGCGCATTCTGATCTTTCCGACATCTTGCCCTCGCAGACGGCCTTGACGACCCGTGGCGGATGACTTACCTCTCCTTTCGTAGCGCGGGCGTTGTGTAATGGTAAGACCTCTGCCTTCCACGCAGAAGACGCGGGTTCGATTCCCGCCGCCCGCTCCACTCTTTCCTGAAATTCCTTTGATTACCCGCATTTGCGCTGGATCAATGCGCTTTTGTCGCAAGTTCGCTAAGGGGGCAGCACTTGACCCCGCGCGGCGTGCGGGCGATGACACAGCAGCACTCCAAAGGATATCTCATGGCACGTACCCCGACGCCCGGCCCCGGCACCGAAGAACGCGAAAAATCGCGTGAGCTGGGGGCCCTGCGCGCGTTGCTGCCGTTTCTCGCGCCGTATCGGGGGCTGATGATCGCTGCCATACTGGCGCTGGTACTGACGGCGATGATTTCGTTGACGCTGCCCTTAGCTGTGCGCCGGGTGATCGACACCTTTGGCAGCGGCGAGGCCGAATTGCTGGACCAGTATTTTGTGGCGGCCCTGATCATCGCAGGGCTGTTGGCCGTCGGCACGGGGCTGCGCTATGCGCTTGTCACCCGCTTTGGCGAGAGGGTCGTCGCTGATATCCGCAAGGCCGTTTTCGACCGCGTCATTTCCATGAGCCCCGCGTTCTACGAGAACCTGATGACGGGCGAGGTGCTCAGCCGGATCACGACCGACACGACGTTGATTCTGTCGGTGATCGGGTCGTCGATGTCGATCGCATTGCGCAATATGCTGATCGTGACCGGTGGTCTGGTGCTGATGTTGTTTACCTCGGCCAAGCTGACGGCGATGGTGCTGCTGATCGTGCCCGCGGTAATTGTGCCCATTCTTGTGTTGGGGCGTCGCCTGCGCGTGCTAAGTCGCGAAAATCAGGACTGGATCGCGGCGAGCTCGGGGAATGCGTCCGAAAGCCTTGGTGCAGTGCAGACCGTACAGGCCTTTACCAACGAGGCCGCCAGTCAGGCGCAGTTCGGGCAGATGACCGAAGCGTCCTATGATGCTGCACAGCGGCGGATCAAGACCCGTGCGCTGATGACAATTATTGTGATCTTTTTGGTCTTTGCCGGTGTGGTGGGCGTCTTGTGGATGGGCGCGCGATGTGCGTGCCGATCAGATGAGCCCCGGTGCGCTGGTCCAGTTCGTGATCTATGCCGTCATGGTCGCAGGCGGGGTCGCCGCCCTGTCCGAGATTTGGGGCGAATTGCAGCGTGCCGCCGGCGCGACAGAGCGTCTGGTCGAACTTCTGCGCACGCAAGACACCGTGCAAGACCCTGAAACCGACATTGCCTTGCCCACCCCCGTCGCAGGGCGCATTGCCTTTGAGAATGTGCATTTCACCTACCCTGCGCGCCCCGGCGTTCAGGCGCTGGACGGGATTAATCTGTCGATCAACCCCGGTGAAACGGTCGCTTTTGTCGGCCCGTCGGGCGCTGGCAAAACAACGATCATCCAGTTGATCCTGCGGTTCTATGACCCCGCCTCGGGGCGGATTACCCTTGATGGTGTTGACCTGCGCGACGTGTCGCGTGCGGTCTTCCGGCAGTCGGTTGCCCTTGTCCCGCAAGATCCGGTGATCTTTGCGGCCTCTGCCCGCGAAAACATCCGCTTTGGCCGCCCCGACGCCACAGACGCGGAAATCACCGCCGCCGCCGAGGCAGCCGCCGCGCACGGGTTCATCACCGCGCTACCCGACGGCTACGATAGCTACTTGGGCGAGCGTGGGGTGATGCTGTCGGGCGGGCAAAAGCAACGTATCGCCATCGCCCGCGCCATCTTGCGCGACGCGCCGGTGCTGCTGTTGGACGAAGCGACCAGCGCCTTGGACGCCGAAAGCGAACGTGCGGTGCAGGCCGCCGTGGACCGGCTAAGCGCTGACCGCACGACCCTGATTGTCGCGCACCGTCTGGCAACCGTGAAAAAGGCCGACCGCATCGTTGTGCTGGAAGCAGGGCAGATCGTCGATATGGGCACCCATGACGAACTGGTGACCAAAGGCGGGCTTTATGCGCGGCTGGCACGGCTACAATTCACCGACGGGCGCGGTGACGCATAAAAAAACCTTGTGAAATACTTGGCGAGGTGGAAACACTCGTACCCGAGTGGATCCAGAAGGAGAGCAACATGGGTTTGTGGAGTTTCGTAAAAGACGCTGGCAAGAAAGTATTTGGCGGCGGTGATGATACCGAAGTCACCGGAGCCGCGCTTCAGGACGAATTGAAAGACCTCGGGCTTGATGCCGACGGGCTCGACATCTCTGTCGAGGGCGACAAGGTCAAAGTATCCGGCAAGGCTGCCAGCCAAGAGATGAAAGAAAAGGTCATTCTTGCTGTGGGGAACGTCGAAGGCGTTGCCGCGGTTGAGGAAGACATGGACGGCGGCGAGGGCGACGGCACCTTCCACACGGTTGAAAAAGGTGACACGCTTTGGGCGATCGCGGCCAAGACATTGGGCAACGGCGCACGCTACGAAGAAATCTTTGAAGCGAATAAAACCCATGCTGTCGCACCCTGATAAAATCTATCCAGGCCAGATGCTGCGCATTCCTACCAAATAATCGTACCAGACATAAAACGGGGGCATTACACGCCATTTCCCCATAAATTAGAGCGGCAGGCAGGGTCTGCCGTTCTTTTTTTGGCCTTCCGTTGGGTCAGTGGGCGTGAACACAGCGTTTGGGGGCCTGCAAATGCTTGCGAAAGCTGAATTTAGCAATCATCTTTGACGACAGGGAATAACGGGATGCGGGCAAACCGCACCACTAAGGGAGGAAAATAATGTCATTTGCCGGTATAGAAGACCGTAATGCAATCGAAGCAGAGATGCCGTGGGCTGACCGCGATGTGCCTAAAACCCTATGGGGTATGCTCAGCGATACCGCGGGAAAGTTTCCCAGCCACGATGCCATCAGCTATCAACTGTTCTCGGGTCCAAAAGATCACGCAGAAACCCTAAGCTGGTCGCAGTTGCGCGGGCAGGTGGGGCGTGCTGCCAACCTGTTCCGGTCGCTGGGTGTCGGCCCGACAGATGTTGTCGCGTATGTTCTGCCAAACTGTAATGAAACGGTCATCACGCTTTTGGGCGGTGCCGTTGCAGGGATCGCGAACCCGATTAATCCGCTGCTAGAAGCGGAACAGATTGCGTCGATCCTGCGCGAAACCAATGCCAAGGTCGTTGTGACCCTGCGGCCTTTCCCCAAGACGGACGTGGCTGACAAAACCGCCGAGGCGGTCAAACTGGCCCCGAATGTCACGACCGTGCTCGAAGTGGACCTATGCCGCTATCTGACCGCACCAAAGTCGTGGATCGTGCCGCTGATCCGCCCGAAAATGACGGTGACCAATCGGGCGACCTACAAAAACTTTAACGCGGAAATTGCCAAACAACCCGCCGAGCTGACCTTTGATGATCCGCAAGAGGATCGCGTCGCGTTCTACTTCCACACCGGTGGGACGACGGGCATGCCAAAAGTGGCGCAGCATAAATATTCGGGCATGGTCTATAATGGCTGGCTGGGGCACACGCTGCTTTATACGGAAAACGACAACATCATGTGTCCGCTGCCGTTGTTCCACGTCTTCGCCTGCCACGTGATCTTGATGGCGGCGGTGAAATCCGGTGCCCATGTCGTGTTCCCGACGCCCCAAGGCTATCGCGGCGAAGGCGTCTTCGATAACTTCTGGAAGCTGGTCGAACGCTGGAAAATCACCTTTATCATCACCGTACCCACGGCGATCTCGGCCAAGATGCAGCGGCCGATCAATGCGGACATCTCTACGGTAAAAACCGCCTTTTCGGGCTCGGCCCCGTTGCCGCTGGAATTGTTCCGCCGCTTCGAAAAGGCTACAGGCATCACGCTGATCGAAGGCTACGGCCTGACCGAAGCGACCTGCCTTGTGTCGTCGAACCCGACGGATGGCCTGCGTAAAGTGGGCAGTATCGGCATCACCTTCCCCTATACGGATGTGAAGATCGTCAAAAGCACCGGCGAGGGGCTTGTCGAGGCTGACGTGGACGAGATCGGCGAAATCTGCATCTCGAACCCCGGTGTCTTTGCGGGCAATACTTATACCGAAGCGGACAAAAACATAGACCTCTACTATCAGGACAAATACCTGCGCACAGGGGATCTGGGCCGTATCGACAGCGACAAATACCTCTGGATCACGGGCCGTGCCAAAGATCTGATCATCCGTGGTGGCCACAACATCGACCCCGCCGAGATCGAAGAGGCTTTGCTGGGTCACGAAGCGGTGGCCTTTGCTGGTGCCATCGGTCAACCGGATGCCCACGCCGGAGAGGTGCCCTGCGCCTTTGTCGAACTGGTTGCCGGGGCGTCGGTCACCGAAGCCGAACTGCTGGAGTTCTGCAAAGAGCACGTGCAAGAGCGCGCGGCGCAGCCCAAGCACATGACGATCATGAGCGAATTGCCCAAAACCGCCGTTGGCAAAATCTTCAAGCCTGACCTGCGCAAAAACGCCATCACCCGCGTCTATGATGAAACGCTCGAGGCCGCGGGCCTGCCTGCGCGGGTTGCCTCTGTCACCGACGATAAAAAACGCGGGCTGGTCGCGCAAATCGCTATGAACGGCGCAAGCGAGGCCGATGTGGGCGCATTGCTGAACGCCTTTACCTTCGGTTGGGAGGCCGCGTGATCTAATGCAAGGTCGTTGACCATCGGCTAGCAGCGCATCGTCTATCATCGGATGTGCGCTGCTTTTCACCTACCTTACCCCGACGGGGCAGCACATGGGACGTTCCTTTCGGAAGCGTCCCATGTCGCGTTTTAGGGGGAGGGCGCGCGTGTCATAGGACAGGGTGTTTGCTTGAACGGCTACCGCGTTCTTCGATCCGGCGACGACTGCTAAAACGCGAGGGCTACTTCAGGAAAGACTGCGCCTTCATCGTTTCGGCGATAGGCGCGCCCAAACGGCCAAGGATCGTCGGCGCAAGCTGCAGCTGGTTGATCACGGTATCCTCTGATGGGCCCTCGGCATCACCAAAGTAATACAGCGCCGTTTCCTGCTGCAATGCGCCGCGCCCGCCGTGGTGGCCGCGCGCGTCCTGACCATGATCGGCTGTAACGATGACTTCGTACCCCATCGCTCGCCATTTGGGGATGAAAGGGGCCAGCATCTCGTCCATCACGGCGCAGGCGTGGTCCATTTCCTGACAATCGTGAAAGAACCGGTGCCCCATGCTATCCAGCGTACAGGTGTGCAGCATCCCGTAGTTCAGACCGAACCGCAGCGCCAGATTGGTGAGAGAGCCGAACAGGTCTACATCCGAGGGCGTCATCTGGTTCACCAGCCCATAGCCGGTCATCGTGTGGAACCGCCCGTGGTTGATCGTATCGCTGTCGGGTTCGTCATATTCAATATCACGCACATAGTCGAACGGATGGCGGTTGAAAAATTGTGACCAAAAGGAATGGGCGACAGCACCCGTCACGCCGCCCGCGGCGCGGGTCTGGGCAAAGACGTCCTTGTGCTTGAGCCGAAAGACATTGCCATTGCCCGTGCAGCCATGCTCTGCCGGTGCCACGCCCGTGTGTATCGACGCATAGCACGCGGCAGAGATCGACGGCAGCACTGCACGCTGGGTCCACACGCGCGCGTCGCCGCTGTCGACCCAACCTTCCAGATTGCCGAACAGACGGCGGAAATTGCGGTAGGGGACACCATCAAGGATGATCAAAAGCAACTTGTTCTTCATGTGGGCTTCCCTTTGGCAGGCGGCAGATATGGCATTTGTCCGATACGAACCTCTGCACTATCCACAGCTTTAATTGCCAGCGCTTTCCATTTTGCGATGTGCGATGGTTTCTTCCAGCCAGCCGATCTTCATTTCGGGGACCGAGCTGAGCAACAGGTCGGTATAATCGTCAAATGGCGGCGACAGCACATGACTTTTGGTGCCATAGCGCACGACTTCGCCCTGATACATCACCGCGATGCTGTCAGCGATGGCCTTTACCGTGGCCAGATCGTGGGTGATGAACAGATAGGCCACATCCTCGATCTTTTGCAGGTTCAGCAGCAGCTTGAGGATGCCGTCAGCGACCAGCGGGTCAAGCGCGCTTGTGACCTCGTCGCAGATGATCAGCTTGGGCTTGGCGGCCAGCGCACGGGCGATGCAGACACGTTGTTTTTGCCCGCCCGAAAGCTCTGCTGGATAGCGGTCCTGAAACCCGTCGCCGAGTTCGATCTCGTCCAGCAGTTCCTGAATACGCTTCTGTTTGGCTTTGCCTTTCAGCCCGAAATAAAACTCAAGCGGGCGGCCGATGATGGTGCCCACGGTCTGACGCGGGTTCATCGCGGTGTCGGCCATCTGGTATATCATCTGCATCTCGCGCAGGTCTTCGATGGGGCGTTGGGCCAACGCGGGGGCAAGTTCGCGTCCGTCAAAGGTGATCGTCCCGTCGCCTGGCGGCAGCAGGCCGGTAATGACGCGGGCCAATGTCGACTTACCCGAGCCGGATTCCCCGACCACCGCCAGTGTCTGGCCCGGGTGGACGTCCACATTGATCTTCTTGAGCACGTCGAAATCCGTACCGGGATAGCGCGCGGTCACGTTTTCCACGCGCAGGACAGGGGTGTCGGTCGGTGTTTTCTCTTCGTGACGGATCGACCGGACTGAAACCAGCGCCTGCGTATACTCTTCCTTGGGGGCGTTGATGATCTGATCAACAGTGCCGTATTCGACCATTGCGCCCTGTTGCAGGACCATGATGTGATCGCTGACCTGCGCCACAACCGCGAGGTCGTGGGTGATATAAAGCGCTGCCACACCGGTCGCCGCAATGGCTTCCTTGATGGCGGCCAGGACGTCAATCTGCGTCGTCACATCCAGCGCTGTGGTCGGTTCATCAAACACCACTAGATCGGGCTGCGGACACAGCGCCAGCGCCGTCATGCAACGCTGCAACTGCCCACCCGACACCTGGTGAGGATACCGGTTTCCGATGGTTTCAGGGTCGGGCAGGCCAAGCTTGCGGAACAGATCGACCGCGCGTTCCTCGGCTTCGGCCTTGGTGAACTTGTTTTGATAGATCGCGGCCTCGGTGACTTGATCCATGATTTTTTTCGCGGGGTTGAAAGACGCCGCGGCGGATTGCGAGACATATGTCACCTCGGCACCGCGCAGGCGCCGCACGGCGCGCAAACGTTCCTTGAGGATATCGCGCCCGTTGACCCAGACCTCGCCGCCGGTGATTTCGACACCGCCCCGGCCATAGGCCATCGCGGCCAGCCCGATGGTGGACTTACCCGCACCGGATTCCCCGATCAGCCCCAGGACCTTGCCAGGTTGCAGATCGAAGTCGACGCCATGCACGATCTTGATATCAATCGGCTTTTCGCCGGGCGGATAGGCCGTCGCGCCGATTTTCAGGCCGCGTACTTTGAGAAGTGGCTCGGTCATCCGCGGCCCCCTTTCAGCGATGTGGTGCGGGTGAGGATCCAGTCCGCAACAAGGTTGATAGAGATACAGAGCGTGGCGATGGCATAGGCAGGATACAGCGCCGCCTGAATGCCATAGTTAATGCCTTCCTTGTTCTCTTTCACGATGCCGCCCCAGTCCGCTTGGGGCGGCTGCACGCCCAGTCCCAGAAACGACAGGGTCGACACAAAGAGCACTGCAAAGATAAAGCGCAGGCCCATCTCCGCGATCAGCGGCGATAGGGCATTCGGCAGGGTTTCACGGAAGATGATCCAGCCGATTTTCTCGCCGCGCAGACGGGCGGCTTCGACATAGTCCATCACAGTGATGTCCACGGCCACAGCGCGCGCCAGACGGTACACGCGGGTGCTGTCCAGCAGGCCCATCAGGATGATCAGGATCGGCACCGTGGTCGGCATGACCGACAATACGACAAGCGCAAAGATCAGCGACGGGATCGACATGATCAGATCGACAAACCGCGAGATAGCCTGATCCACCCAGCCACCGGACACAGCGGCAAAAAAGCCCAGAATGGACCCCAGCGTAAAGCTGAGGATCGTCGCCGCAGTGGCGATAAAGATCGTCGTGCGCCCGCCATAGATCATCCGCGACAGCAGGTCGCGCCCGATGCTATCCGTGCCCAACAGGAACTCCGAGGAGGAGGGCTCCCATACGTCACCGACGATTTCAGCCATGCCATAGGGGGCAAGCCAAGGCGCAAAGAGGGCCATGAAGAAATAGATGCTGGTAAAGAACAGGCCGATCATGGCCGAGATTGGGATATTTTTCATGGGTTGGCTCCCAAACAGATAAAGGGGGCAACGATTGGCGGTGATGCGGCAAATGGGCGGTTCCCTACGCATTTGCTTTGTACAAACGTTCGGTTGCGCATGGCGCGTTTGTTCTGGAATAAACTCATTTGGGATGCCTCAGCCTTGGGTTGGCAAGGATCGACACGATGTCCGCCACAAGGTTGAGCCCGATATAGACCGCGGCAAAGATCAAGCCGCAGGCCTGTACCACGGGCACATCACGTTTGCTGACGTGATCCACCAGATATTGCCCCATGCCGGGATAGGCAAAGACGACCTCTACCACGACGACGCCGACCACCAGATAGGCGAGGTTCAGCATCACCACGTTGACGATCGGGGCGATGGCGTTGGGGAAGGCGTGTTTGCGGATGATCTTGAGCATGCCCAAGCCCTTGAGCTCGGCTGTTTCGATATAGGGCGATTGCATCACGTTCAGGATCGCAGCCCGCGTCATGCGCATCATATGCGCCAGCACAACCAGCGTCAGCACCATCACCGGAATGGCAATCGCGTTCAGCTTGGCCCCAAGGGACATGCTGTCGTTGATGATCGCCACAGACGGGAACAGACGCCATTTGATCGCCACCCAGTAAATCAGCACATAGCCGATCATGAATTCGGGGATAGAGATCGTCGTTAGCGTGATCGCCGAAATCAGTTTGTCCGGCCAGCGGTCTTTATAGCGCACGGCCAACAGGCCTAGAAAGATCGCCAATGGTACAGAGATGGCAGCGGCCCAGAAGGCGAGGAACAGGGTGTTTTTCAGACGCCCGCCAAGGCTTTCGGCGATGTCGCGGCCATTGGTCAGCGCGGTGCCCAAGTCCCCCTGAAGCACGCCGCCAAGCCAAGCGAAATAGCGGGTCATGGCAGGATCGTTTAGGCCAAGCTCGCGGCGCATGTTTGCTAAGGCTTCGGGCGTGGCCGATTGACCTAATATGGATTGTGCCACGTCGCCGGGCAAAATCGAGGTGCCTACGAAGATAAGGATCGACGCGGCAAAGAGGAGAAGAAGGCCCAACGCTAAGCGTTGGGCGATCAGTTTGACGATGGGATGCATAAGCTGGGTCTACCTTATGCGTCTTTGACCCAGCATTTGATTCCGGCTTTGTTGTTGGACATCTCGGCATTGGGATCCACGACCCAGCCACCGACATTGTTGGCAACGCCATCCACAAAGTCGTTGAACATCGGCAGGATCAACCCGCCTTCGTCGCGGACCATCTGACCCATCTTGGAGTAGATTTCCTTGCGTTTGGCTTCATCCAACTCGGCGCGTGCCGACAGCAACATCTCGTCAAATTCGGGACGCTTCCAGCGTGTGTCGTTCCAGTCTGCTGTCGACAGATAGGCGGTCGAATACATTTGGTCCTGTACCGGACGGCCACCCCAGTAAGAGGCACAGAACGGCTGTTTGTTCCAGACTTCGGACCAGTACCCATCGTTAGGTTCGCGCTTGATTTCCAGCGGGATACCGGCGGCTTTGGCGGATTCCTGGAACAGGGACGCCGCATCGACCGCACCGGGGAAGGCACCGTCTGAAACGCGCAGGATGATCGGGCTGCCGTCATGACCAGAGGCTGCGTAATGCTCTTTCGCCTTCTCGACGGAGTATTCACGCTGCGGGATGGTGTCGTCGAACAGCGGGTAGGACGCGTTGATCGGCATGTCGTTCCCGACGGTTCCATAGCCGCGCAGGATCTTGTCGACCAGTTCTTCGCGGTTGATCGCATATTTCAGCGCCATACGCAGGTCGTTGTTGTCGAATGGGGCCGTGTCGATGTGCGCGATGAACACATAGTGACCACGACCGGCGACGGATTTCACCGACAGGTTCGGGGCACGGTCCAGCAGGGCGGCAACTTTGGGGTCGACGCGGTTGATCATATTGACCTGACCCGATTGCAATGCCGCAGTACGGGCGGTCGCATCGTTCAGCACCAAAACTTCGTTATAGTCGGTGTGGCCGCGGTTTTCGGCATCCCAGTAGTTTTCGTTGCGGGTAAAGCCGTGGCGCACTCCGGGTTCGTCGACCTCAAGTGTATAAGGGCCGGTGCCGATGCCCGCGCCGGGGTTGTCCATGCCGCCATCGGGCTGGATCATCAGGTGGTAGTCGGCCAGCAGATAGGGAAGGTCAGCATTACCGACACCCAGTTCAACGATAAAGTTGTCGCCGTCGACCTTCATGTTCTCGATGCCGCGCATGATGCCCAAGGCACCGGACTGGCTGTCTTCGTTCGAGTGGCGCTGCATGGTTTTCAGCACGTCTTCGGGGGTCATGTCCTTGCCGTTGTGGAACTGGATACCCTTGCGGATCTTGAACGCCCAGGTCTTCGCATCGGCAGAGGCCTCATAGCTTTCGGCCATGCGGTTTTCGATTTTGCCGTTCGGATCGACCTCGACGAGGCTTTCGTAAAGGTGGCGCAGGTTGTTCAGCGGAACCTCGGAAGCGGTCAGCGCCGGATCGAGCGTGTTGGTGGATTCACCGCCCGACGACCCGATCTTGAGCGTGCCGCCACGAATCGGAGCCTCGTGGGCAGCCGCCTGGGCATTGTTCGCCAACATCGAATTGGCGACGGCGGCTGTCACGCCCAAAGCAGCGGCGCGACCAACGAATTCGCGTCGTGTCATCGTGCCCATGGCCACTTGGCCGGTCATATGTTTCAGTTGATCATCCATGATGAAAACTCCCTGTTTTAGGTGATATATCCGCGCATTTTAGCGCAGGCTTTTTATTGACTGATGGCACAACGTTAAGCATTTCAGCCCGTGTCGCAAGCAGTATTACCAGCGGCCATTTGACGAGTTTGTTATATAAAGTGTCGCTTAATGTCTTCCGTCACGTCGCGTTCATATATCATTTTGTCGTTTTCGTACGCCTCTAGTCGGGCAGACAGGTGAAAGTGGGTAGCGTCCGACCACATCTGCGACCGGGTTTCCGTACGCAGAAGGATACCGTCACGTTCCAGCTCTTCGGTCCAGTGACAGCTGCCTTTGGCCGAGAGCGGATCGTCGGGATGGATGGTCCATGTTTCGCGTGCAAGGGACCCTGCGATCAGCCCGTGATCGGCATCACGTAGCTTGCCGAAATCATCCTCGATGATCAGTGAAATATTGCCGGTGACGCGGTCGATCTCTTGTCGGCGGATGTGGTTTTCAGGGCGCAGTGTCTCTGTCTCCCACGGGGCGGCAGAGGTGGGCGGGGCAAAGCTGTATTCGTCGCCGCCATTGGTAGGGCGCTGCGGCAGGTCGATATGGCCCGACGACAGTGTCACCTCGGCGGCCTCTGGCGCGGGCCAAAGCAGGGGCCAGTATGCGGTCGAAATCGACACCCGCAGCCGGTGCCCTTTGGGAATACGGTAGGCGATGTGGTCCAGATCAAGTGTGATATCTGTGGCGGCGCCCGGTGTCATTGCCTGCGGGTGTTCGGCGCTGTCGCGATGGCTGAGGTTCAGCACGCCGTAAGTAATCCGCGCCGACGCGCCGTCGGGATGGATATGGTTCAGCCGCACGGCGATCTGCCCCTGCGGTTTGTCGCAAGCCAGGCGCAAATGCAGGCGGGGTGCGCCAACGATATCCATCTGTTGATCCAGCGGCCCGCTGTCAAAGCAGATCGACAGCGCATCGTCTTGCCGCTGGTCGCCGGGCATCTCGGGCCCAAGCCAGATCGCGCAGTATTCGCCGCTATCCGCACCGCAATGGGCGGGGGAGGCGACGCTTTGGTCCAGTGGGGCCGGTGTGTCATGCAGCCCGTCGTTGGTCAGGTGCAGCGTTTCAGCCGGAAGGTGCGAGGTCGCGCCCGTGGCTTCGGTGATCCAGCGGCCAGGGCGCTCGTGTGTCCATGTCGCGGGGCGCATGCCGTCCATCAGATAGGCGCGATAATCGGGGTCGTCTTCAACGCCGGTGTCGATGTCCTTGAGCCAACGATCCCACCAGCGAAGGGCTTCTTGCAGAAAGCCGATGCGCGGTTCGGGGATGGCGAAATGCGGGTATTTATGCACCCAAGGGCCGACGATCCCTTTCGCATCGGGCAGGGCTTCGACCAACTGGGGCACAGCGTTTTTGTAGGAATCGCCCCAACCGCCGACCGCCAGCACCTTGGCTTTGATCGCGCTGTAGTCCTCGATCACCGATCCTTGCTTCCAATAGGCGTCGCGCGACTGATGGCGCAGCCAAAGCGCAGGCAGGAACGGCTCTGCCTCCAGTCGTTCCTGCCACATCTCGCGCCAGTCGGGGCGCAAGGCAGGGTCGGGCGCACGGCTTGAATAGGCCCACATCGTCGCCCCCCAGCCGAGGTTCTCGTTCAACAGGCACCCGCCCTTGTAATGGATGTCATCGGCAAACCGGTCGACGGTGGAGCACAGCGTGATCACCGCTTTCAGCGCGTCTGGCGCATGGGCTGCGACCTGTAGGCCGTTAAAGCCGCCCCAGCTAATACCCATCATGCCGACGGCGCCACTGCACCACGGCTGCGCGGCTAGCCAGTTTATCACCTCTAGGCAGTCGGCCTGTTCTTGCGGGGTGTATTCGTCTTCCATCACGCCGTAGCTGTCGCCGTTCCCGCGCATGTCGACCCGCACACAGGCATAGCCACGTTCGGCAAACCACGGGTGCGTTAGCGCATCACGGGCCGTCGTTCCGTCGCGTTTGCGGTAGGGCAGGTATTCAAGGATAACGGGAACCGGCGTTGCATTTGAATTTTCAGGGCGCCAGATCCGCGCAGAGAGCCGGCATCCGTCCGAGAGAGTGATACCCAAATCCGGGTCTTCGATCAGCGGCAGCGGGGTGTTTGGGGGGGTGTTCATGTCCCGAAGGTTGCGAGGGAACCTATTTTTGTCAACCGTTTAGGTAGGGATAAGGGGCCTGCGCTCAAGAGCTTTTCCTGAATAAATTGAAATGGTTAATAATGCAGCACGTTAACCTTAGTTAACAACTTCCCGCTCTGATAGAAACTGTGGCCGCGATGCACCGTTGAAATAAGGCAAGAATGTGGCGTGTCAGTTTAAACTTGGCTTTTATGTGTCTAGGCGGCTATCTTCTGCCTCAATAATAGCGTCGTTTTAAAGACGAAAAATATTCAGGCGGCTGCACGATGCGATCAACGCGTTGGCGGCCATAAAATTTTCTCAGGTGTCGCGCGTAGAATGCGTACCGAGGTGGAGCAGATATTATGAAGACGATAGATTTCGTCGTTCGCGATCAAGCGGGCGCATTGCAACGTGGCACGGTTGCCGAAAACGCAAACTTCCACGTCATTCAGGCTACATCAGGTCAGGAAATATCGCTGAACCTGCGTCAGACCGATTTCCAGTCGCATCAGCGCTCGGGCGACAATCTTGTGCTCACGCTCAATGACGGGTCGGTCATCACCATCGAGAATTACTTTAACGACACCGGTGCCGCGAACCGTCTGTTTATTTCGGCGGATGGCTATCTGAACGAAGTCGCCTTTGTCGAGGGCGAGGGTGGCGGTCTGTATGCCCAGTACGGCCCGACAGAGCAGTGGGGCAAATGGAGCCCTTCTGACGATCTGATCTATCTAGGTCGCAGCGATGTGGCATCAGTGCCGGGCGGCGTAGAGCCGGGCGATGACGAAGTATCCATGCTCGCAGCCCCCTTGTTGGGTGGCGTTGTCGGCGGCGGTGGTGCAGCAGCAGCAGCCGGTGCGGCAGTTGTGGGTGGCGCGGCGGTCATCGGCGGCGGTGGCGGCGGTGGTGGTGGTGGTTCCTCTGCGGCGGCACCCTTTGTGAACGATGCGGAAACCACCGGCACCGTGGGCGGTGACGATGCGGTTGAACAGATTATTGTCACGGGCGGCGGCGAGCCGGGCTCTGACGTTGTCGTCACGATCGGCGACAAGGACGTCACAACGATCATTGGCGAAGACGGCACATTCGAAGCGGTGTTCGAGGGCGACAACTTCCCCGAAGACGGTGATCATGAGGCCGAGGTGGTTGTCACAACCGACGGAACCGAGGCAGTGCTAGACGGTCCGACGTTCATTATCGACACCACTGCGCCCACGGTCACGTTGTCCCAAGGTACGCAAAGCGTCGGCGACTTCTTTAACGGTGAAGCTTTCGCTGATGGCGTTACTTTGGCCGGCAACGGCGAGGCGGGCGCATCTGTCGATGTGACAATCGCCGGCATCACGCGCAGCACCATCGTGGCCGAAGACGGTACATGGTCCGTCACCTTTGAAACCGGCACATTGCAGGGCGGCGAATACGAATCCGACGTGCTGATTTCGACATCCGATCAATATGGCAACACCTCGACCAGCACTGAAACGCTGGTGGTGGATACTGTTGCGCCGACGGTCGCTGTCACATCCGGCACGCAATCCGTGGGCGACAGCTTTAACGCGGCTTCCTTTGCGGGCGGCGTCACGCTGAACGGCACCGGCGAACCCGGCTCGACCGTGCAGCTGACCATCGGTGGCATCACCCGTAACGCGACCGTGGGCGACAATGGCGCATGGTCCGCGACATGGCAGGCAGGCACTTTGCCCGCAGGTGAATACATCAGCGATGTTACCATCGTAACGACCGATGCTTTTGGGAATAGCTCTACTTCGACCGAGCAGCTGGTGGTGGATACCGTCTCCGAGGTCACGATTGCGGCGGATGCGGTCGAAGTCGACGGCGTGATCAACGCGGCAGAGCGCGGCGACGGCGTGACGCTGACCGGCACATCGCAGCCGGGATCGACCGTTCAGGTCAGCTTTGGCGGCGCGACACGCGATGCGTTGGTTGATGCAAACGGCAACTGGTCCGCGGATTTCGCGGCCTCTGACATTCCAACCGGAGAGACAACAGCGACCGTCACGGCTGTGGCGACGGATACGGCGGGCAACACCGCGACCGCAACCAGCCAAGTCGAGATCGACACACTGGTAAATAATCTGGCCTTCACGGGTCAGACCGGCGGCAACGACGGCGTGATTAACGCGACAGAGGCCGCGCAGGGCATCGTCATGACCGGCACGGTCGAGCCTGGCTCGTCTGTTATGGTCCAGCTTGGCCAGATCTCGCGCGCGGCAACGGTTGCGGCAGATGGCACGTGGACCGTCAGCTTTGCACCCAGCGATATTTCTGCAGGCACATACACCAGCACAATGACCGCCACCGCAACAGACGCGGCGGGCAACGTGGATAGCGTGTCGCAAACAGTCACTGTTGATACCGAAGCCGGATCGCTGACCATCAGCCCGCTGCCGGTTGAAGGCGATGATGTGGTTAACGCCGCCGAAGCAAGCGACGGTGTGGCCATTTCCGGTACCGCAGATGCGGGCGCGGTCGTACAGGTCACGCTGGCCGGTGTGACACATACGGTTGTGGCGAATGGCAGCGGCCAGTGGACAGCATATTACGCCGCCGGCGAGGTTGCCCAAGGCGTCTATACCGCCGACATCAGCGCGACCACGACCGACGCCGCCGGCAACAGCCGCAGCGCCTCTGACAGCGTGCGCGTGGATACCCGCGTCGACAACCTGTCGCTGAACACGGTCGAAGGGGATGACATCATCAGCGGGGCAGAGCGTCTGGCCAACGGCGGCGTGCTGGTCACTGGTACCTCTGAAATCGGGTCGTCCATCGTTGTGTCGCTTGGCGGCGCGTCGGTGAACGGGGCCGTGGATGCCAATGGCAACTGGTCCGTGACCTTTGCGCCGGGTCAGGTGTCCCAAGGCACGATCAACACCACCGTATCTGTCAAGGCAACCGATGCAGCAGGCAATACCGCCACGGCAAGCCACGGCGTGCTGATCGACACGGTCGTTGACCCGCTCGAGATGGCGCAAGCAGGCGGGAATGACGGTGTGGTCAGCTCCCGCGAAGCGCAAGCCGGCATTGATTTGAACGGTCAGGTTGAAGCCGGCTCAAGCGTTGTGGTCAACTTTGACGGCACCAACTACACCGCTTTCGTAGATGGTGCGGGCAACTGGTCGGTGACGATCCCGCCCTCCGAAATCCGCGAAGGCACATATGATGCCAATATCTCGGTCACGGCGACGGACCGTGTCGGCAACATCGCATCAATCACCGACACACTGGCGATTGACACCTATGCCCCCGAAGGCCCCGTCATCGCGTCCTATACCCGTGACGGCGACGGCATCCGAGGTATCTCGACCGAGATCAGCCCCGATACACTGGACGTGCATCAAGTGCATGCAGACCGCTCTATCTCCGAAGTGGAATCGACCAGCTTTGACATCGACCCCATCGGCGAGCGGAACTTTCAGTTCAACAGCAATGTACCGGACGGGTCCGACCTGATCGTGACGGCAACGGATGCGGCGGGAAACTTCTCGGGCACATATCTGGCGCTGGATGACGAGGCGGCAAATACGCAGCTTAACCTGACCAACCCGAACCTGGGCAACTACAACATCGAAACCGTTGATCTGCAGTTCGCCGAAGAGGCGCAACTGACCATTACCGAAACCGCATTGGTCAACCTGTCGAGCAACACAAACGAGCTGATCATCGACGGGCACAACGACGACACAGTGACGATCACCGGCGCGCAGCGTGGGGGGTCCGAAGTACGTGGCAACCAGACCTACGACATCTACACCTTGGGTGACGAAGCCACGTTATTGATCGACAACGATATCAACGTCATCGTCTAACGACTGCACCGCGCCCTCTGTCCAAGGGGGCGCGGGTGGCACACGCAGGCGGCAACGACCGCAGGCGTTTCCAAAATAAAAAAACCGGCACGCTAAGGGCAGGATAATGAGGCAGAGTGTAAAACGGGCAGGGGGCATATGCGCAGCAGCGCTGGCCCTATCCGGCTGCATGTCGGATTTCGGCAGCGGCATGATGCCCGGTGACCTGATGCCGACCGACATCGTCACACGGTTCCGCACCCCCGATGCCTCGCAGGCGATGAAACCCACCTACGCTGAAAAAATCACCGCAGACAGCCAGATCATTCAAGGTCTGGCACTGCGGTCTTCTGTTTTGCCCGATGGTACCGTGTCGGATCAGGTTGCCGCGGCCGTGCTGGCCGCCAACAGCCGCACCGCCGAGGCAGAGCTGCGCGCCGCAACGTTGCGGTCCGAGGCGGCGAGCAAGAACTGGCTCCCCAAGATCGGGCCACAGGTCAACCTCACCTCGCTGGGGTCGCTCGCGGCCAATCTGGTGGTGGATCAGGTGCTGTTCGATAATGGCCGCCGCGCGGGCGAACGCGCCTTTGCTGTGGCCGACGTCGAAGTCGCTGCCGTGTCGCTGGCGCAAGACACCAATAACCGCGTGTCCACTGCGCTGAAACTATACACCAACGCGATCGAGGCGCGCGATACCGCCGCGCTAAACCGTGTCTCGCTCAAGGATATGACCCATTTCGAATGGGTGATGCAGGAACGTGTCAAAGGCGGCGTATCGGATGTGTCCGACCTGACCATCCTGCGCCAGAAGCTGCTGGAAATCCGCGCCACGCTTGATGCCTCGGTTGAGCGCGAAGCGACATCGATGTCCGAGCTGAACGCCATGTCGATCCACCCTCTGGATGCCATGCACGGCGTGCCAGAGGTCCCCGTAAACAGCTTTGCCGGCGCGCCATTGTCCGTGGTCCGTGCCGAAGCCGAAAAGACCCGCGCCATTGCGGCGTCCAAGGTCGAACGTGCCGGATTTCTGCCGGGCCTGTCCGCGGGCGCGACCATCGGTGAAGGGGGCGGTGCAGGACTGTCGCTTGGGTCGGATCAACTGTTGGGTCTGGGCACCAAGGCGTCGCTTGACGCGTCGGGCATGGCCGAGGAAACCGCCACGCGCAAAGTGCGCCAATCGATCGAAGACGCGAACCGCACGTTGCGCCGTCTGGAAAAACAGCTGAGCGCCAAAACCCGTCAGGCCGCCGAAGCCGCAACCCTTGCAGTACAGGCCAAACGCAACCTAGATCTATTTCAGGAACAGTATGACGCCGGTCAGCGTCAGGTCATGGATGTGGTCGGCGTCTACGAAACATACTCGCGCCAGCAACAATCGCAAATCACCCTTAAATACGAGGCGGTGCGTCTGAAAATCGAGATGGCGCAAATACAGGGCGTGCTGGCGGACGGGAGCGCGATTTGACCCAGAAGCCGACCTTTACGCTGACGATCACCAACGGCAACCAAGGTCGAATGGCGGCAACGGAGGCGGTGCAGCCCAAGGCAGAGAATGCCAATCGCCCCGAGGACCGTATCATGGCGCGGGCAAAACTGGCCGCGACCTATGCCGGATTACTGGGGGTCACCACTGCCGCCCGCGATATCTTTGACGTTGTTGCCGCGGCCCCGCAGCATGGCAACGATCCGCATGTCGAGGCCGAAGCGCTAGCGCGTGGGATGGAGACAGCAGGGCTGGTCACTCAGGTCAGCCGCGTGCAGGGCATTTCGAAAGATATGTGGCCGGCCTTGGCCTATATGACATCGGGGCAGGTGCTGTTGGTGATGGGCCAGCAGCGCGGCGATCTGATCCTCTATGATACCACCTGCACCGACAACCGCGCGATGGTGCCGATCAGCGATTTCAAGCCCTTCTTTGCAGGTTTGGTGCTGCGCGCCGAAGCCTCGCTGAAGACAGTGGCGGAAACCCATAAAACCGACGGTGCGCCTGCGCATTGGTTTTGGGGGCAATTTCCGCGTTTTCGTCGCCAGCTGATAGAGGTCGCAACGGGGTCGTTTGTGGCGAACCTGCTGGCTGTCGCCGTGGCGCTGTTTTCGTTGCAAGTCTATGACCGCGTGATCCCGCACCAGTCCGAAGCGACGCTATGGGTGCTCGCCGCCGGTGCAGGCCTCGCGCTGTTGATGGAGGCCTTCCTCAAGATGGCGCGGGCGCGGCTGATGGACGGGGCAGGGCGGCAGATCGAACTATCGGTGCAAGACGTCTTGATGCGCCGGTTGCTGGGCATGCGGTCGGACGCGCGCGGCCAAGCGCCCAACCAGCTGTTCTCCGCAATGCGTGAATTCGGGTCGGTGCGCGAATTCTTTACTGCGTCGACCATTGGCACGATCGCGGATATCCCGTTTATTTTCGTCTTCCTGTTCCTCGTCGCCAGCATCGCGGGCAATGTGGTCTGGGTGCTGGTGCTTGGCGGGATCTTGATGCTGGTGCCGGGGTTCTTTCTGCAAAAGAAAGCGATCCAGTTGACGCAGGAAACCCAAGGGGCGTCGACTAAATCCTCGCGGCTGCTGCACGAGGCGATATTCGAACTGGATACGGTCAAGACCCAGCGGGCAGAGGACCGCGTGCTGCGTCTGTGGACCGAGCTGAACACCTTGTCGTCGGTTAAATCCTCAGAGCAACGGAAGCTGGCGTCGTTCCTCACGTTTTGGAGCCAAGGGGTCCAGCAGGCTACCTATGTTGCCGCGGTGATCGTGGGCACTTATCTGGTGTTTGCGGGTGAATTCACCGTGGGGTCCATTATCGCGGTCGGTATCCTGACGGGCCGGACGCTGGGGCCGCTGACGCAGCTTTCGGGTACGATGGCGCGGTGGGGCAATGTCAAAGGCGCGCTGGACGGGCTCGACGCGATTGTCGCCGCACCGCAGGACACCGCCGAGGCGCGCACCTATTTGCGGCGCGAAAAGTTGAAAGGCCAGTTCGAGCTGCGCGATGTGATGTTCCGCTATGAGGACGACGGCGCACCGACGGTTGATATCAAAGCGATACTGATCCAGCCGGGGCAGCATGTTGCCGTGCTTGGGGCCAACGGATCGGGCAAATCGACGCTGCTGAAAATGCTCAGCGGGCTCTATGCCCCGACCGAAGGGCGCATCCTGATTGACGGCACAGAGCTGGGCCAGATCGAGCCGCGCGACCTGCGCCGGCTGATCGGCTATCTGGGTCAGGACGTGCGCCTGTTCTCGGGCACGCTGCGCGACAACCTGAACCTCACCATGCTGGAGCGTGACGATGATCGCCTGCACGCCGCGCTTGATTTTGCGGGTCTGGGGCCGTTTGTGCGCAACCACCACAAGGGTCTGGACCTAGAGATCAAGGACGCAGGCGCGGGCCTGTCTATCGGACAGCGACAATCTATTGGTTGGGCGCGCCTGTGGTTGCAGGATCCGGCGATCTGCCTGCTGGATGAACCGACGGCTGCGCTGGACCAACGACTGGAAGCGACACTGGTTTCGCGATTGCAAGACTGGATGGCAGGGCGCACCGCGATCATCGCGACGCACCGTGCGCCGATCCTTGCACTGACAGAACGTACGCTGGTGCTCCAAGATGGCCGTATGACCGTTGACGGGCCAAAAGAAAAAGTGCTCGCCCATCTGGCGGGTCAGAAGGGGCATGTCGCATGAACTCTGTCAGCACCACGCCGCTGGGGGCGCAGATGACGGGGCAGATGCGCGGGCCTTCCATAGTGATCTGGCTCTGCGGCGCATCGGTGCTGGTGTTTTTGCTGTGGGCCGCTTTTGCGTGGGTCGATGAAATCGTGCGCGCCGAAGGGTCGATGATTTCCAGCTCG
Source organism: Sulfitobacter sp. M13 (assembly GCF_053474885.1). Taxonomy (NCBI): domain Bacteria; kingdom Pseudomonadati; phylum Pseudomonadota; class Alphaproteobacteria; order Rhodobacterales; family Roseobacteraceae; genus Sulfitobacter; species Sulfitobacter sp. M13. Next base: position 1,389,865 of record NZ_CM130281.1, read on the forward strand.
CGGCCACAGATTATCCAGAACCTCGAAGGTGGCATTCTGGCCGAGCTTGCCGTGGGCGAGGGCGATCACGTGGAGAAGGGCGACGTGTTGGCACGGTTGCACGGCACGCAGTTCCAGTCCTCGGTGGATGATCTGCGCGATCAGATCAGCGCCTTTGAAATCCGCCGCCTGCGGCTGGAGGCAGAGCTGGCGGGGCAATACGACTTTGACGTGCCCGACGCCTATAGCACGCGCACCCCTGATATCGTCGCCTCGGAGCGCACGTTGCTGAAGGCGCGGCAATCGGATTTCGTTTCGCGCTCTGAGGGGGCGGGGCGGGTGCTGACCGAGGCCACGAAAGAGCGTGAGCTGCTTGAAAATATGCTCAAGAAAAAGATCGTATCACTGATCGAGGTCACGCGTGCCCGCAAGGCCCATGCAGATGCACGGATCAAACTGGACGAGATCGTCACCGGCACAGAGCTGGACCGCGCGCAGGAATATTCGGACGTTCTGAAAGAGCTGGCGACGCTGAAACAGAACCTCAAGGCGAGCACCGACCAGTTGAACCGGACCGTGCTGGTCAGCCCGCTGCGCGGCATCGTCAACAACCTGAGTGTGACCACCATCGGCGGCGTCGTGCGTCCGGGCGAGGAGATCTTGCAGATCATCCCGCTGGACGAAGAGCTGTTCGTAGAAGCCCGCGTCAAGCCAGAAAACATCGCTGGTGTGCGTCCGGGGCAAGAGGCGACGGTCAAGCTGTCGGCCTATGACTACACGATTTACGGGACACTCAAGGGGACGGTCAAACTGATCTCGGCTGATACGTTCAAGGACGAACGGTCCCGCGCGGCGGATGGCGATCCGCATTATAAGGTGACGTTGCAGGTGGATACTGAACACCTCACCCCACGACAGGCGTCTTTGCAGATCCGCCCGGGGATGCAGGCGAGCGTCGAGCTGCACACAGGGTCAAAGACGGTTTTGCAGTATCTGTTAAAGCCGCTTTATAAATCTAAAGAGGCGTTTCGCGAGCCGTAGGCCTGGCAAGGGGGGCTGTCGGCCCCCTGACCCCCCGAGGATTTTTTCCATTTGGAAGATCAGGGGTTTTCCGTATCGAGCCAGAGGGTGACGGGGCCGTCATTGGTCAGGGCCACGGACATGTCGGCCCCGAACGCACCTGTCTGGACGGGAACGCCGAGGGCTTCGACGCAAGCGATAAAATCTTGGTACAGCATCTTTGCCTGATCGGGCTTGGCCGCGCGCGAGAAACCGGGACGCGTGCCACGGGACGTGTCGGCAGCGAGGGTGAACTGGCTGACGATCAGTGCGCTGCCGCCCGTATCGGAGAGGCTGCGGTTCATCTTGCCTGCATCATCCTTGAACAGGCGCAGCTTGGCGATCTTTTGCGCCAGCGCCTGCGCGGTCGTTTGGGTATCGTCGGGCATGGCGCAGACGAAAATCAGCAGGCCATGGTTGATTTGCCCGATGATCTGGCCGTCGACAGTGACAGAGGCGTCGGTAACGCGTTGGAGAAGTGCGCGCATGTCAGGCCTTCCAGTCGATAATGTCGGCGGGCCTGGCCCGCTGCGTGCGGAACCGGTTGATCGGAGCTGCTTCGTCTGCATAGCCAAAAGAGATCGCGCAGAGGATCAGACGGTCTTGGGACAGGCCGAAATGGTTACGCACGGTGGGCGCATAGGCGGCGATGGCGGCTTGGGCGATGGTGGCAACGCCAAGCGCTGTGGCAGCCAGCGTAAAGGCGGTGACAAAGCCGCCGCTGTCCAGCGCGCCATATGCCCCGAGCTCTGCCGGAGAGGTCACAATCGCCACATGCGGCGCGTCAAATAGCGCATAGTTCCGCACCATCTGCGCGGCGCGGCCTGCGCGGTCTGCCTTGTCGATGGCAACCGCGTCATAGAGCTGGAAACCGCAGGCCCGCCGCCGATCGCCGTAAACGCCACTGTAGGATGTGGGCCAATCGAGATCGGCGGCGGGGGGTGTCCCCTTGGCGATCTCTTGCGCCAGCGCGTCGCGGAAGCGGTCGGTCGCGGCCCCTTTGGTGACGGTCAGCTGCCACGGCTGCGCATTGCACCACGACGGCACATGGCGGGCGGTTTCGACGATGCGCGTGATCACCGCCTCATCGACCGGATCGGGGCGGAAAGCACGGCAGGACGATCGCGCCTTTAGAATATCGGTGAACGTATCGATCTGGGTCATTTTTGCAGCGCCATAAAATATCCGACGATCCCGGCGACAATCAGGCCGAGGATCACCGCAAAGGTGATCTTGACGGTGGAATAGGGGCGTTCCCCCTGAACACTGCCGGTGCGGCCGTTGACGACAAAACGATAGGTCTTGCCGCGGTATTTATAGGCCGCCAGCCAGACCGGCAGCAGGATATGCTTGAACGTCACATCACTAACCTGCGTCTGGATATTGTGGATGCGCTGGCGGTCGCCCCCAATGTCAAAACGCACGTCGCGCTGGATCATTCCGTCCATGACCTCGCGGGCCTGCGCATAGCCTTCGTCAAGCGTCACCGCATAGGCTTCGGCGCGAAACCCTGCGAGGTATTCCGGTGCATAGGGTTCCAGCGCCGCCAGATCCCACGGAGCCAGTGCATCGGTAAACCGTTTCGGAAGCGACGTTGACGCCAGCACCAGCACATCGTCAAAGAAACGCGCCACACGACCCGAGGTCGCCCGCCAGCGGATTTTGGGCACCTGCTGCTGCACGCGCTTGCCGTCGCGCATCACGGTTTGGGTAACGTAATAGACCGTCCCCCTCTCGCCGGAATAGCTGGATCGGGTGTCGGCGTCATAGGTCCAGTAGGGCACATAGATCCCCTGCATCTTGCGGCCCTTGCGCGCGTATTCTTGCAAGCCGTTGGGGGCAAACCAAAGGCTGCCAAGCCAATCTGTCATGGCATCGCGTGCGGTATTTTCGGTCAGGCCAAAGGGCAGCACAGCGCGGGGTTTAATGTGGCGGTTCAGGCCGGTGTCGATCACCACAGGCGTCGCGCAGAACGGGCACTCCGTCGCGTGTTTGCCGGGGTCAAATTCCACTTGCGCCGCGCAGTTGGGGCAGGTGGTAACGCGGGTTTCCTCCATCTGGGATTGGGGGAGCGCGCTGGCGAGGGCGGCTTGAAAATCGAGCTCGGCGATGGGGCTATGCACACCGCGCGCATCCGAGATTTCTTCGGTATTGCCGCAGTGGTCGCAGACCAGCAGATATCTTTCGGGATCAAACCGCAGATCGGATCCGCAGGTATCGCAGGGAAAACGGTGTTCCTCGCTTGGCGTCGGAGGGAGCGCGGGGTCGTCAAAGCCGGTGCTGGCGGGCATAGAGCTGTCCTTTGGTCAGGCCTGCACCAGACATAGGGCACCGCGCAGGCTGCGACCAGAGCGGGGCTACAAAAAACGGTGCAGCAGCTTGGGGGCCATGATGCGCAAGGCGTTGTCGCGCAGATGAATGTGGCGCCAGATGTGAAACCCTGCATGGGCGAGCACGATGCCTGCAAGGGCGTAAAATTCGATACTGTGGATCAGGCCGACCCAGTCGTTGGCACGCGGCAGGTCAAGCGGTACGGCAATCGGGACAATGCCCCCGGCCCATAGCTGCACAGTAGATGTAACCCCGATCATGAGCCCCGTGAGCGCGACACCTAAGATACCCCAGATCAGGGTTTTATGCAGCACAGGATGCAGCCAGCGGACCCAGCCTGTCAGTTTGGGGCCGGGGCGGCCCAGTAATCCACGTCGCATATAGTGGACCCACCACAGGAGCGCCGCACTGACAAAGACAAGTCCCATGACAGAATGAAACCGCACCGCCGCAGGCCCGATCCGCGCCACGTCGGACGGCTGCACCAGCAAGAACCAGACGAACAGGGGCACCATGCCCCAATGTAACAGTTTCATCAGGGTGCGCCGATGGGGCAACAAGGGGCGGCGGGGTGTGATCATAGCCTAGACACGTGGGCCGCCCCATCTGAGTTTCAGACCGCTTTATGCACCGGCGGGCGGCGGCGGGGGCGGCAGCACGGTAAAGAGCTGCGCCAGTTCTGCCACGTCGTCAGCTTTCAGCCAGCCATCCTGACCCGGTGTCCAGACATAGGTTTCGCGTTTCAGCCCGCCATCGGCAGCCATGCGCCCCAAGGCGGCCTTGGAAAACGGGCCCTTGGTTTGGCCGTTTTCGGCCAGATGCCAGACCTTGTCGGGCTGAGGCGGCGGGGGAGGAGTGTGGGAGGCAGGGGCCGCGGCAGCGGGGCGGGGGCCCCACGGGCCTGCCTGCGCGGCGGCAGCCTGACCCATCTGCATCCCCAACCCAGCCCCAAGGCCGGTTTGCAGGGCGGCACCGGCAGCACCTTCGCGGCCCAGGGCTTCGGCGGCCTGAAACTGGGTGAACTTGTTAAGATCGCCGATCACACCCATCGAGGATCGCTTGTCCATCACCTCTTCCACGGCAGGGGGAAGCGAGACGTTTTCAATATAAAGCTCGGGGATGGTCAGGCCGTATTCTGCAATAGTAGCCGAGATTTCAGTGCTCACCAGTTTGCCCAATTCGCGGGTATTGGCGGCCATATCCATCACCGGAATATTCGACAACGCGATGCTGCGCGAAAATTCCTGCACAATGATGTTGCGGATCTGATAGCTGATCTCGTCCATGGTGAATTCGCCGTCGGTGCCGACAATTTCGGTGAGGAACCGCGCAGGGTCCGACACTTTGACAGAGTAGGTGCCATAGGACCGTAGGCGCACGGGGCCAAATTCGGGGTCGCGCACGATGATCGGGTTCTTGGTGCCCCATTTCAGATCGTTGAAACGCGTGGTGTTAACGAAATAAATCTCGGATTTGAAGGGGCTTTTAAAGCCGTGGTCCCAGTGCTGCAACGATGTCATGATCGGCATGTTGTTGGTTTCAAGCATATAAAGCCCGGGCGTGAACACATCGGCCAGCTGGCCTTCGTGGACGAACACCGCAGCTTGACCCTCGCGGACGGTCAGCTTGGCCCCGTATTTGATCTCGTGGCCCTCGCGTTCGAACCGCGACACCATCGTATCGCGGGTGTCATCGGTCCAGTGGATAACGTCGATGAATTGGCCAGAGAGAAAATCGAGAATACCCATGTCTTGGTCCTTTCGGGGGAAGTCGGAGGCGGGTTAAACGGGCCCGCCAAGTAGTTCATTTGCGATCTCGCGGGCGACGGGGGTGGCCTCTTCGGCGGTCATGCCAGCATGCAAGCGAGGATCATAAAGCATCTTGAGCAAAAGCTCGTCATGGCGGGTCAGCAGCGCGAATTCGTCGTCATCGTTGAAGATCGACGGGCGTGCGGTGGGGCTGTCATTGGCAAGGCCAAGCCCCTGCGCGAGCTCTTCGTGGATGCACGACAGCCGCATAAGGGACGGGTTTTCTGCCCGGATCACGGCCACGGCAGCAGTATAGATGTTGGGGTCTGCACCCCCGGCATAGGCTGCGACGACGCAATAGGTATCGCGGCGCAGATCGCTGAGCGCGGCAAGGCTTTCGGCAGTGACACCGGGGATGCGCTTGGCTGCGAGGGCCAGAGCATCGGACCGGTCGTCCTCGCCGGCGACGATCACCATAAAGTTCGGTTTCCCCCCGACTGAGACGGAATGCTGCGTCGTCGCGGCCAGACGGGCGGCGTAATCTTTGATAGAAGCCTCGTCACGCGCGCGTTCAGACGGGGGCACGCCGTCGCCGAAAACCACCTCCATCCGCACGGGGCGTTCCCAGCGACGCATCGGGGATTTGTCCCCACGGCCGGTCAGGGTGGCATTGTATTCGTTGTAAAAGGCGATTTGTTCAAAGTTGCGCACCAGCATACCGGCAGAAAAAGGGGTATCCTGCCCGCCACCATCACGTCGTAAAAGGCCTTGGCTAAGCTGCGCCTGCTGAACCTGATGGAAATAGCTGCGCAGCTTGGCGCTTTTTTGCGACGTCGGCTTGGCCACCACAGGCGGCGGGGCCGGTGGCGTTTCGGGGCGCGCGATGGGCTTCAGCGTCGGTTCAACCGGGGGCTGCGGGGTACAGGCGGCGAGCGCGGCAAGCATTGCCACCGTGCCGAACCATCCTGCCTGCCCTAACCGTTGCCATGCCATATCGCGCGCTCCAAGCGTAAAAGGGATTAAACCGAAGAGGGTGCGGGCTTGGCCGCTTTGGCAGAGGCCAACGTGTCGCGCAGATTGGCTTCCATTTCCTGTAGGTCTTTTTCGGCAGAGGCGCGGCGCGCTTTGCCTTCGTCCGCGATTTGCAGGGATTCCTGAATGGTCCCGATCAGGTCGGCGTTGGCCTGTTTGACCGCTTCGATGTCGAAAACGCCGCGTTCCATCTCGGTGCGGATGACCTTGTTGCTTTCGCGCAAGTTCTGCGCGTTCGACGTCAGCAGTTCATTCGTCAGATCGTTGGCATCGCGCACGGCAGCGGCGGCTTCGGCGCTGCGCTGGATGGTGACCGCCTGCGCCAACTGGGTTTCCCACAGTGGCACGGTGTTCACGAGGGTGGAATTAATCTTGGTTACCAGCGACTTGTCGTTTTCCTGCACCAAGCGGATAGAGGGCAGCGACTGCATTGTCACCTGACGGGTCAGCTTGAGGTCATGCACACGGCGCTCCAGATCGTCGCGCGCGGCGCGAATGTCACGCAATTCCTGCGCGACCATGACTTGATCCGCCTCGGGCGCGGCGTCGACCTGCGCTTGTTTGGCGGGAATAGTGGTCGCGTCCAGCTCTGCCAGCTTGGCCTCGCCTGCTGCGATATAAAGGGCGAGTTCGTCATAGAACTGCAGCGTCTTTTCATACAGCATATCAAGTGATTTGATATCCTTTAGCAGGGTGTGCTCATGGGTCAGCAGCTCGTCCGTGACGCGGTCGATCTGACCTTGAACCTGTTCGAACTTGGCGGTGAACTTGGCAAAGGGGGCGGCGCGACCCAGCAGACGTTCCCACCAGCTGCGTTCACGGCGAACGTCCAGTTCCGACACCGAAAAACCGCGGATGGTCGTCACGATATTGCGCAGGCTGTCACCGGCGGGGCCAACATCCTTGTTCCGCACATCTTGCAACATCGCTTGGCTGATTTCCTGCAGCTCAGCCTGCGCACCGGAGCCGAAACCGATAATCGATTGCGTGTCGCCCATGTCGATCTCTGCCATGCGGCTTTTGATCTCGGCCGATTGTGGCGCATCTGCCTTTTCAAGCGAAACGACAGCATCCGCGGGCGCGGGGTCGGCCAGCACTTGGGCGTTTACCTCATCCACCAGCGCTACGGATTGGGTGGCTTTTTCACGAATGGTATCAGACATGGTTCAAGTATTCCTATGTTCTTGCGGGTGCGACAGATTAATCGAGGCGCACGCCTTCTCGGGAAAGCCGCTCGCGCAGCACGTCGATTTCGATGTTCAGGTCGGTCTTGTCTTCCAATAGCGATTTTTGGGTGCGCGCGGCAAAATTTTTGTCCAGATCATCCAGCAAGGCCAGATAATCGGCACGCGCCTGCGCATCGCCTGTGCTGGCATATATGTCAGCGAACTTGATCGTCGCGTCCCGTGCACCCAAAAGGTAGACCGACAAATATTTGCGGGCACCGGTCAGATCGCGCGGGTCATCCTGTACAGTGCGGATCAGGGTGCGCGCCGTGTCCTGAAACTGGGCCAGGCGGTCCCGCGCTTGTCGGTCGCCTGCGCGCACAATAGCGGTGTTCATCGCGGCAAGGTGCTTTTCGGCCTCGTCCACGACACGGGCGACGCGATCTTTTTGAAAGCTGTCCACGCCTTCCATCCCTTTGGCGGTCAGCGGATCGATGCCAAAGGCCGACACATGTAGCCCCATCGCGGCCAAGCCATACAGCACGGGGGCCACCAGGCCGGGATCATTCTTATAGGCAGCCAAGGCCACACCCGCACCGGTGAGCAGGCTGGCGATGATCTTGCGCGGTAGGGCGGGGCGTTCAGCCACTTTGCGCGCGGTATAGGCGGCTTCGGCTTTTAATCCTTCGCGCAGCATCCACGCGGCACCGGTCAACGTCGCTGCGGCCACCAAGCCAAGGGCAAGCCCCTGAGCGCCGTCGTTCAATGACAGGAACACCAGCGGAATGGCGGGGATGAACAAGAGCGTTGCCCGCCCGCTTGCGGGGTCAACCTCTATGCGTTTTGCACGGGCTTCACGCGGGGCTGACGCGTCGCCGCTGCTGTCTTGATTGCTGTATTTACCGCCAAAGCGCTGTGCCATGGATCAAAGCCCCCCAAGCCAGCCGGTGGACACGCCGAACAGCAAAACGATCAGGGCAACATAGGTGATTTTCTGAAACGGTGTCGGTGCCATGGGGCGATAGATCTCCTGTCCCTGCGCGGGTGCCGATGCGCGACGGCTTGCGTCCAGTATCCTTGCGACGATTGTCACCAAAATGGCGACAAACGCAACAATCAGCGCCAGCGTGGCGACAATGACTAGCAATCGACCCATCAGAACTTCCTTTGTACGACATATAGTCGCCGTACCGGCTACCGACTAGGGTTGAGCACGTAAAAGAAGCTGACAAGGGGCCGTAAACCCAAAGAAATCAGGGTTTACGGGTGGATTTCACGCGGGTGCCGAATTTGCGCGGCGCAGGGGCGTCGAACGCAGTGCGGGCAGGCTTGGATTTGCCATAGCCGGGCTTGGGCTTGCCGGGGATGGTTTTGCCGGTGGCGGTCTTGTCGCCGGGTTCTTTTGGCAGACCGGGGCGACCGGGGCCTGGCTCTCCGGGTTTGCGCGTCTTTCGTTTGACGATACGCGCGGGCTTTTTCTTGACGGCGGTACCAGTGGAATCCGCAATCTCAAGCCCAAGCTGGTCACGGACGATCTTGCGTTTCAGCTCTTCGACCTCACCGGGTTTCAGCTCGCCCAACTGGAACGGACCATAGCTGGTGCGGATCAGACGGTTGACTGACAGGTGCACCGCTTCCATCGCGCGGCGAATTTCGCGGTTCTTGCCTTCGCGAAGCCCGATCGTAAGCCAGGCGTTTGCACCCTGTTGCCGATCAAGCGATACCGTCATGGGCTGGAAATCCTCGCCATCGACGGTGATGCCCTTGCGCAGCGGTTCGAGCATATCATCGGTGGGCCGGCCATTCACCCGCACGCGGTAGCGCCGCAGCCAGCCGTTCGATGGCAGTTCCAAACGGCGTTTGACCTCGCCGTCATTAGTCAGCAGCAACAACCCTTCGGAGTTAAGGTCAAGCCGACCGACGCTCATGACGCGGGGCATGTCTTCGGGCAGATCATCAAAGATCGTGCCGCGGCCTTTTTCATCGCGATTGGTGGTCACCAGCCCCGTGGGCTTGTGGTACAGCCAGACGCGGGGTGGTTCGGGCTCGCCGACGGGCTTGCCGTCCACGGTGATCGCATCGGCAGGCGTCACGTTCAACGCGGGCGAATCGATTTGCGCGCCGTTGACCCGCACGCGGCCGGCCTCGATCATGCGCTCGGCTTCGCGGCGGCTGGCAAGTCCGGCACGGGACAGGACTTTGGCAATACGGTCACCGGGAGGGGTGCCGGATTTCGGGGGCTGGGAGGGTGTATCTTCGCTCATACCACAGCGCTTACCCTGTTTCCTGCGCTTGCGAAAGGGCGCCGTTTGCGGGCATGAGACATGAATGAGCTTTACCTCTTATATGTCCATCGCATTAGAACAGGCCCGCGCCGCAGCTGCCCGCGGTGAAGTGCCCGTGGGTGCGGTCATCGTCGCACCTGATGGCACTGTCGTGGCCCAAGCTGGCAACCGCACGCGCGAGCTGAATGATCCGACCGCCCACGCCGAGGTGCTGGCCATTCGCGCCGCCTGTGCTGCGGCGGGGTCCGAACGGCTGGGCGGGCACGCGCTTTATGTGACGCTTGAACCCTGCGCGATGTGTGCCGCCGCGATCTCGGCGGCGCGGGTGGCGCGGTTGTACTACGGCGCGTCCGACCCTAAGTCAGGCGGAGTGGCACAGGGCGCGCGGGTGTTTTCCCATGCCCAATGCCACCACGCCCCCGACGTCTATGACGCCATCGCAGCCGCCGAGAGCGAAGAGCTGCTGAAGACGTTTTTTGCTGCGAAACGAAAAGGATAAGCGCCATGGCCCAACGGGATGAACTGAGCATTTTCGTGCGCGACGCGTTGACCGCAGGCAAGTCCCGCACCGAGATTACTGCCGCGTTGGCCCACGCGGGCTGGCGCAGCGCAGAGGTGCAGGACGCCCTGAACGGATGGGACGAGATGCCGTTCTCTCCGCCCGTTCCTCGCCCCGTGGCGACGGTGTCTGCGCGGGATTTCTTTACCTATGCGCTGACGTTTTGCGTACTGATTCTTGGGGCATTCAATCTGGTGGTTGTGTTGCAGGCGCTGGTTGATCTGGCCTTTGCCACGGGGGATGGCGGCAGTGACCGGCCAATCCGCTGGGGCGTTGCCGTGTTGATTGTGACTGCGCCGCTGTACCTATGGCTCACCCTGCGGGAGCGGCGGAAACTGGCGCGCGACCCTGCGCATTACCGGTCCGCGATCCGCAAATGGATGATCTATATCGGGCTGCTCTTGGCTGCGCTGACCCTGCTCGGGGATGCAATTGCCACGATCTATGCACTGCTGACCGGTGATCTGACCCTGCAATTTATCGTTAAGGCGCTGGTGGTACTGGTCGTGGCGGGGGGCATATTCGGTTTTTATGTGCGGGACCTGCGCGAAGAGGCCCCTGCGTGAACAAACTGCTACTGATCTGCATGTGCTTGCTGGTCGGCGGGGCCATTGTCGGTGGCTTGATGGTGGTAGGTGGACCAAAGCAGGCGCGACTGGCGCGCGAGGACAAGCAGCGCATCAGTGACCTGCGGATCCTTCGCAGTCATCTCATGTGCATCGGCCCCCCGCGCAAGCCGCTGCCCCAGACCCTGACGGATGACGCCTATTGTCCCAGCACGCGCCACAGCCTGCACGATATCCTAACCAGTGGCGATCCTGCGAGCGGCGCACCTTATGTGTACCGCCGTTTCAGTGACACCGCGTTCGAGGTTTGTACGACGCTGGCCCTGAACCCGCAAAAGGCGCGCAAAGCTGCGTTTGATCAAGGCAACATCGCCCTGCGCGCCGACGACACCCTCTGCTTTACCGGGGAGCGTGCCGTTTCTATCGATTAGGGGGATCCTATAGCGTGATGGCCTTGAGCACTTCGGGCTCGATCACGTCCACGCCGGGCAAACCGTCGACCAGCACCCGAGCCGATTGCTCTAGCGCGTCAAAGGTGCGGTAGTGGCAGGGGATCACGGTTTTGAAGTCGAAATACCGCTTGGCCGCATAGGCCGCGCCGGCCATATCCATAGTGAAATGTCCGCCCGCGCTCAGGATGCCGATGTCGGGTTTGTGGTAGTCGCCCATCCAATCCATATCCGCCATAATATCGGTATCGCCCGACACATAGACCGTGTGACCTTCGCCCCTGATCATAAAGCCGATTTCAGCCCCCATATAGACCGGACCCGCGTCCCCATCGACCGAAGAGGAATGCGACGCCGGCACCATCGTCACGTCAACCTTGCCGCAGCGGATCGTGCCGCCTTTGTTGAAGCCCGTGGTGTTTTCCACGCCTTGCGCGCCGAAATACCCCATCAGTTCAACCATGCCCGCAACCGGTGCACCGGTTTTTTCCGCGACCATCTTGAGGTCTTGGGTGTGGTCGAAATGCCCGTGGGTCACCAGGATTTGCGTCACGCCGGACAGTGCGGCATCGTGCTGCGCGTCGTCCAGCATCGGGTTGCCGGTGAGCCAAGGGTCGATCAGCAGAATCTGATCCTCGATCTCGATGCGAAAGCTGCCGTGGCCTAGCCAGATGATATCCATTTTGGTCTCCCTTTATGTGGTGTCTTTCGCGGACTGTAGCGCGTGTTTGTGCTATGGGGAGCCTCCGGCTGGAGTTTATTTGGCAAAATGAAGGATCAACCGGCGCGATCAAGGGCTAGAAGCAGTGGCCAGACTTGCGGGGGCGGGCAGGGGGCGATAAACGGCACCCAATCAGATGAAGGAGCGCCCATGTCCATTGACGAGTCCACAGCCGCACGGGTGGCGAAACTGGCCCGCATCAAGGTCGAACCCGACGCCTTGCCCGCGCTGGCGCAAGAGTTCAACAATATCCTCGGCTTTATCGAGCAGCTGAACGAAGTCGATGTCGACGGGGTAGAGCCGATGACATCCGTAACACCTCAGGTGTTGAAAAAGCGCGAGGACGTGGTGCGCGATGGCGACCAGCAGGCCAAAGTGCTGGCCAATGCGCCCGATGCGCGTGAAGGATTTTTTGCGGTTCCGAAGGTGGTTGAATAATGGCTGATTTGAACAAACTGGGCCTTGCCGAAGCACGTGACGCGCTGCGCAAAGGCGACGTGACCTCGGCCGAGCTAACCGGCGCATGTTTGACCGCCATCGAAGGCGCGGGCGCGCTGAATGCATTCGTGCACCACACCGGTGATCTTGCGATGGATCAGGCCAAGGCGGCAGATGCGCGGATCAAATCCGGTGATGCGCCTGCGATGTGTGGTTTGCCAATCGGCATCAAGGACCTGTTCTGCACCAAAGGTGTGCCGTCGCAGGCCGCGTCGCGGATCCTTGAAGGCTTCGTGCCCGAGTATGAGAGCACCGTGTCGCAAAACCTGCTGGATAGTGGCGCGGTGATGTTGGGCAAGCTCAACATGGATGAATTCGCGATGGGCTCGTCGAATGAAACCTCCGTTTATGGCAATGCTGTGAACCCTTGGCGGCGGTCCGGCGATGACACTGCGCTGACGCCCGGCGGGTCTTCGGGCGGGTCGGCGGCGGCTGTAGCAGCCGACCTGTGTCTGGCGGCAACCGGCACCGATACGGGCGGTTCCATCCGCCAGCCTGCGGCCTTTACCGGCACCGTCGGGATCAAGCCGACCTATGGGCGCTGTTCCCGCTGGGGCATTGTGGCGTTTGCCTCTTCGCTGGATCAAGCGGGGCCAATGACCAAAACCGTACGCGACGCGGCAATCATGTTGGGCGCTATGGCCGGGTATGACGCCAAAGACAGCACCTCTGCCGAGCTGGCCGTGCCCGATTTCGAAGCGGCGCTGACGGGTGACATTCGGGGCAAAAAGATCGGTATCCCGCGCGAATACCGCATTGATGGCATCCCCGCAGAGATCGATAAACTGTGGCAGGACGGTATTGCCATGCTGCGCGATGCCGGGGCCGAGATCGTCGATATTTCCTTGCCGCACACGAAATACGCTTTGCCTGCCTATTACGTGATCGCGCCGGCGGAAGCCTCGTCGAACCTCGCCCGCTATGACGGGGTGCGCTATGGCCACCGCGCCAAACTGGACCACGGCGACGGCATCACAGAAATGTATGAAAAGACCCGCGCCGAAGGGTTCGGGGCCGAGGTGCAGCGCCGGGTTATGGTCGGTACCTATGTGCTAAGCGCGGGGTTCTACGACGCTTATTACAATCGGGCACGCAAGGTCCGTACCTTGATCAAGAAAGATTTCGAAGACGTATTTGCAGCAGGTATCGACAGCATCCTGACACCGACCACGCCGTCGGCGGCCTTTGGGCTGGGCGAGATGACGGATGCCGATCCGGTGGCGATGTATCTGAACGACGTCTTTACGGTCACCGTGAACCTCGCGGGGCTGCCTGGCATCGCGCTGCCGACCGGTATCAGCGACAAAGGGCTGCCCCTTGGTTTGCAACTGATTGGTCGCCCATGGGAAGAGGCCGATCTACTGTCTACCGCCTATGCGCTAGAGCAGGCGGCCGGCTTTGTAGCCAAGCCGCAAAAATGGTGGTAAACCCCCGCCGATAAACCAGAGCAGATAAAGCAGGTCCGATGATGATACGTTGTTCAATTGTTGCAGCCTTGGGGCTCGCCCTCTCGGCCTGCCAACCCGCGGTCCCCGACAGTGGACGGGGCGTCGGTTTCGACGGTTCATTCGATTCCGCGCAAGCGCAGCGGGATACGGCACTGGCAGGCGGGGCGGTGGCAAGTATGCCGGCACCAGCCACTGTAGATGCCACGCCGCTGGATGCCGTCAATGACGGCTCCCCCGCCGCTACGGCAGCTGCAACGGCGCGTATTCTGGATGCCACGCGCCCCGGTGGTCTGGGCAACGATGCCGCGACCAATTCGGGCGTGGCACCGGTCAACGCCAGCCCGTCGAACCCTGCGCCACCGGTGCTGGGGGCAGGGGGGATATCGCAAGAGAACAACTTTGACGCGGTGGCCGATGAGCGCAGTATCGAAGGGGATGCGGCCCGCATCGCGGCCAATCGTGCGCAATACCGTGTGGTGCAGCCCGAGGCGCTTCCGGATCGCGCCGACGCCGGCCCTAATATCGTAGCCTACGCATTGCAGAATTCCCATGCCGTTGGCACCGCGCAATATACCCGTCGCGGGTTCAACAAAGAACGCAAGTTCGCGCGGGCCTGCGCACAGTATTCACACCCCGATCAAGCGCAGATCGCCTTTCTGAGCGCTGGCGGGCCTACCAAAGACCGCGATGGCATGGACCCTGACGGCGATGGATATGCCTGCAACTGGGATCCAAGCCCCTACCGCAAAGGGGTGCAGGGCTAGGGCTGATGGTTGGCACGCCGCTGCACTGTAAATCTCCGAATCATGGGCCGCGCCGGAACGGGCTGCGGCCCTCTTTGATCGTGTTGCACTATACCGCAATGGACAGCGCCGAAGCCGCCTGTGCGCGCCTTTGTGACCCCGAGGCCGAAGTTTCGGCCCATTACCTCATCACCATGACGGGCGACACGGTGCCGCTGGTGCCAGAGGATCAGCGTGCCTGGCATGCGGGAGCCGGAGAGTGGCGGGGGCACTCTGACATCAATTCCCGCTCCATTGGGATCGAGCTCGATAATCGGGGCTCTCACCCGTTTCCCGAACCGCAGATGGCCATGCTCGAGACGTTACTGCGTGGCATCATGGACCGTTGGGCGATCCTGCCAGAAGGGGTCATAGGCCATTCCGATATGGCTCCTGGGCGCAAGGTAGACCCCGGCCCACGGTTCGACTGGCCCCGTCTGGCACGACAGAACCTCGCCGGAAAAGGAAACAGCCAGCGCGCGACTGCCGATCCTACGGTCGATGCCTTTGTCTCAGCAGCACGTGCGGCGGGCTACACGGCCACGCATGACATAGACCTTTTGTTGCAAAGCACACGCCTGCGCTTTGCACCTTGGCGCAAGGGGCCACTTTGCGCTGATGATATGGTCCTTGGGCATAATCTGTAGCATCACACCCGTTTCCAAATGGTTAAAAATCCTCGCCGAAGGCATCCGTCTGGCGAAACACATTGACCCCACCCGAATTTAGGCGCTAGGCGTGCAGCGCGCGGAAGGCTGGATGGCCGCGGTCTTGGCAACAAGGTCGAGGAAAGTCCGGACTCCCAGAAGAAACGGTGCCGGGTAACGCCCGGGCGGGGTAACCCGACGGATAGCGCCACAGAAAATAGACCGCCGCTTTGACGGGTCGGGCAACCGATACCACCGGAGAGGTAAGGGTGAAACGGTGCGGTAAGAGCGCACCGCGGAGGTGGTAACATCTCTGGCAAGGCAAGCCCCACCGGGAGCAATGCCAAATAGGGACCGCGCGCCGTGTCTGGCAAAAGGCAAGGCGGGGCTACTTCTGCCCCAGCAGGTCCGGGTTGGCAGCTGTAGCCATGCAGGTAACTGTGTGGTCAGAGGAATGGTCATCCCCCGTTGTAAAGCGGGGACAAAATCCGGCTTATAGGCCTTCCGCGCATATTTACGGGCCAGCTCTCCTTATTTCGGGGTGGGAATGCCGGAAAATATCAATTTTTACGGTTCGTTTGGGCCGTGAGTTCGAAATAGCGGTTGACTCAGGCGCAGGCGTGACTAGAACCCAAAACTCAGGATTTCACGAGCGGTCGAACGGCGGCCGGCTCGTCGTTGCAGGAGAACGACTATGGCGAAGCCAACCACGATCAAGATCCGTCTGAACTCGTCCGCGGGCACAGGCCATTTTTACGTCACTAAGAAAAACGCACGTACCATGACCGAGAAAATGGTCATCAAGAAGTACGACCCCGTTATTCGCAAGCACGTTGAATACAAAGAAGGCAAGATCAAGTAAGATCTTACTGTCGACGCGATATGAGGGCCGCGCCTAGTGCGCGGCCTTTTGCGTTTCTATACCCCGGACAGTTGAACAGGCCTGTCGCTGCGGGCCTGTGTCGCGTTTGAGCGCAAGGAGGCGGGTCATGCCCAAGGAAGGCCATTACATCAACCGCAGCAACTGGCTGCGCGCCGCCGTCTTGGGGGCAAATGATGGAATCGTGTCAATCTCGAGCCTTTTGGTCGGCGTCACCTCGGCAGGGATGGAGACGGGCAATATCGCCCTAACCGGTTTCGCCGGATTGACGGCCGGGGCCTTGTCGATGGCGGCAGGGGAATATGTATCCGTTTCGGCGCAGGCCGATGTGGAGGCCGCTGATCTAGAGCGTGAACGCGTCGCTCTGGAAGAAGACCCCGACTACGAGCTGGAAGAGCTGGCCGAAGGGTTGGAGAGCCGCGGTGTCGATGCCGCGCTTGCCGTTGAGGTTGCGGCGCAGATGACGGACCATGACGCCCTGGGGGCGCATGCGCGCGAAGAGCTTGGCATGTTCGGCTTGGCAGGACAGGCAAACCCGCTACAGGCCGCAGGTGCATCGGCCCTTGCCTTTGCCCTTGGTGGGGCCTTCCCTCTGCTCGCCGCGCTCTGTGCGCCCGAGGGGCAGGGGCTATGGCCAATTGCCCTGACTGCCGTGCTCGCGCTGATTTTACTTGGTGGCGGCGGTGCCCGGCTCGGGGGGGCACCCATGAGGGCTGCTATTATCCGCGCCGTGGTCTGGGGGGCGCTTGCGATGGCGGTGACCGCTGGGCTGGGCCAGATCTTTAATGTGGCGGTGTAGGGTTGCGACGCGCCGTAAAGTGCAGCGGCGAAGATCCCTAAAAAGCGACCGGACCATCCGTTCTAGGTAGTGTCTTACCTAAGTATCTCGGTCTGAACGTACGATGAATTGTTCGGCCAGACCTGTTTTCAGTTGCGAAAGAGACCCCCTACCCAAGACAAAAAAAAACGCCCACCGGCTCGAAAGTCGGTGGGCGTTATTTTTCACGTCTGCCGAAACAGGGCGGACAGCGTGTTTTACTCGCGGTTGCCGAAAAGCTGAAGTAACATCATGAACATGTTGATGAAGTTCAGGTATAGGCTCAGGGCACCCATGATACCGGATTTTTGCAGCCACTCCTGATCGCCGTGGTGCGCATGGGCCAAGTAGGTGTTCTTGATATTTTGGGTGTCATAAGCGGTAAGACCAGCAAAAATCAGAACGCCAATGGCCGAAATCGCAAAGACCAGTGCAGGCGAGGCAAGGAAGATGTTCACGATCGACGCGACCACCAGACCAATCACCCCCATAATAAGGAAGCTTCCCCAGCCAGAAATGTCCTTTTTGGTGGTGTACCCCCAGAGCGAAAGGCTAGCGAACGCAATAGAGGTGACGAGGAAGATCTGAATGATCGAATATCCGGTGAAGACCAGGAAAATCGAACTGATCGAGACGCCCATAACCGCAGCAAAGGCATAAAACAGCGTTTGTGCAGTCGCAGCCGAGATCTTGTTCATCGCAGCGCTAAGTCCGAACACAAAGGCGAGCGGAGCAAGCATCACGACCCATTTCAAAGGCGACGTGTACAACGCAGCCCCTAAGGCCGTCAGGTACTTGTCAGGGCCGATCTGCGCCGCTGCGGCCGAGGGATCCGTCGTAACAGCGAGGCCAGAGATGGCCCAAGCCGCTGCAAAGGTGATCAACATGCCGATAGACATGGTGCCATACACCTTGTTCATATGGGTGCGCAGCCCTTCATCGATAGCGGCGGCGCGGGATCCGGCAGCGGACCGGATTGTGTTCACGTCAGCCATGAATATCCTCCAAATAATAGACGTGTTGCAAAGTCGGTTTTCCGACCTCGGTATTGTGTCAAATATCGGCATCCACGCCATTGTTTTCAAGTGCTTTCACACTCAAATACGCAAGGTAGCGTAAGTTCGACGCGGTGCTTTGCCAAATGCCGCGCAACTGGGCGATGTCTTGCGATAAAGGATTAATCCTAGCGACTTCTGTCGTGCTCTGAATGCTGTCTATAGAACATTTGTGCACATTTACCTAACGCGGGCGCTAGATTGGGAGTGTGACGGCATTAGGATGGGCCGTTTCGGCAGATGTCGTAACCCTACACCATGTATTAAGGTTTGTGGTGCAATCTTCAGTCAATGAAACCGATGATTCTCGCCGACCGCAGCTCTCGCACTTTTTGTAACGTTTTCGTTCCCACTGCGATTGACGCGAATAATTTTTGCTGTGAGCGAAAGACCGCGTACTACCGTGCGATGTCAAAGTGTCACATGCAGGGTGAGCTACGGTGTTGATATGTAACCGAATCTGTTTCGTGCATAAGCAGGGCAGGGTCACTGAAGGGGAATAATAACCAAGGATGCCGCAAAGCTACAGGTGCATGATTGGCCAAGATCATATGCAATCTACATTTCGCCCGCTAGGTTTACTTCTCGTATAAGGGGTAATTCATTCACTCAATCAACGCGTGATTGGGTGTTGCGGTTAAATGAGATGATAACTGAACGTATGTCCATTTTCATTTTATTTGCGCATAGCGATGAGATTTGTAACTAGCACGTTTTGTCGGAAAGGACCACGTGAATTGGTCACTTCCTCAATACTACAATTGCAAGCGTCGAAATTATGGGCGCTGAATTAGAAAGAAGATCGTGATGCCTCACAAAGTAGATGTTCATGTTGGCCAGCGGATACGACAGCGCCGTTGGTTGACCGGCATGACCCAGCAGCGCCTGGCAGAGCTTGTTGGCATAAAGTTTCAGCAGATCCAGAAGTATGAGACAGGCGCAAACCGCGTCAGCGCCTCTAGGCTCTGGGATATTGCCTTTGCTCTGAATGTCGATGTGGCCCATTTCTTCGAGGGGCTAGAGGCGGAAAAACCTCAGACCGAGAAAGGGCTGGAAAACATACCTGCTGATCTGGTCGGGGATAAAGAAGCGATGGACCTCATCCGCTCCTATTATGCCATCCCAGAAAACCAGCGTCGGCGGTTATTCGAATTGGCGCGTGTGCTGAGTGATGTTGCTTAATCGCTAACGCAAACTGTTATCTTGCAAGGATCTGGCGAAAGTGTCAGATCGGTAGCCATGATACAGAACTTGCATTCGGATCCCGATATACTTCGTGTGGGTCATCTACTGGCTGATGCAGCGCGTACGGCAATACTCCCCCATTTTCGACAACCTGATCTGCTTGCGGACAATAAGTTTCAAATTGGCTATGATCCGGTTACGGAAGCTGATCGAGCTGCCGAACGGGCAATGCGCGAGATTCTAGAGCGCGAACGGCCAGACGACGCAATTTTGGGCGAGGAATACGGATCCACCGAAGGAACTTCCGGACTAACCTGGGTACTGGACCCGATCGACGGAACCCGTGGGTTTGTATCCGGTACGCCCACTTGGGGCGTGTTGATCGCGCTCAGCGATGCGAACGGCCCGTTTTTCGGTATCATCGACCAACCCTATATCCGCGAGCGTTTTTTAGGGTATGGCGAACGGGCCGAGGTCATGGGGCCGTCGGGGGCGTACGCCTTGCAAACGCGAAGCCCTCGGCCCTTGGCCCAAGCCACCGTTTTCACGACATTTCCCGAAGTCGGCTCGGCCCCTGAAGGTGCGGCCTTTGCCAAAGTTTCACAACATGCGCGGCTGACGCGTTTTGGGATGGATTGCTATGCCTATGCTTTGGTGGCTTCAGGTCAGGTCGATCTGGTCATAGAAGCCTCGCTGCAACCCTATGATATTCAAGCACCTATTGCTGTGGTGCAGGCGGCGGGCGGTATCGTGACGGATTGGGACGGTGGCCCGGCTCATAACGGCGGCCGTGCAATTGCGGCAGCCAATAGCGAAATACACGCCGAAGCTTTAGAGTTCCTTAAGAATTGTCCGCTATGACCGAACTGCTGATACGCAACGCTGATCATCTTGTTACTATGGATGACACGCGTCGCGAATTGGTCGCGGCTGATGTCCTGTTGGCCGATGGTGTCATTGCAGCGGTAGGACATAACCTGTCAACCGAGGGGGAGGTGATTGAAGCATCAGGGTGTGTTGTGACGCCTGGATTGGTGAATACCCATCACCACCTCTATCAAAGCCTGACGCGGGCAGTGCCAGGTGGTCAGGACGCGCTGCTGTTTGGATGGTTGAAGACGCTCTACCCCATCTGGGCGCGTTTCACGCCGGATCATATGTTTGTTTCGGCGCAGGTCGGGCTGGCCGAACTTGCCTTGTCGGGGTGCACATTAAGTTCGGATCATCTCTATATGTATCCCAATGGCAGCCGGCTGGAAGATACGATCCATGCTGCAGCAGAACTGGGGATGCGGTTTCAGCCAACGCGCGGCGCGATGAGCATCGGGGAAAGCGACGGCGGCTTGCCGCCTGATGCTTTGGTCGAGCGTGAGGCGGCGATACTGGAGGATTGCATACGGCTGATCGACGGTTTCCATGACGGGGCGGCATCCTCTATGTGCCGTGTTGGGATCGCGCCTTGCTCACCTTTCTCTGTGAGTAGGGAGTTGATGCGCGATGCGGCGCTGTTGGCACGGGACAAGGGTGTCATGCTTCATACCCATCTTGCCGAAAACGCCGAAGATGTTGCCTATTCGCTGGCGCGGTTTGGGTGTCGCCCCGGACAATATGCGCAAGATCTGGGTTGGGTCGGTCCCGATGTCTGGCATGCACATTGCGTCGAACTTGACCCCAGCGAAATCGCGCTGTTTGCGCAGACCAAAACAGGCGTTGCGCATTGCCCCTGTTCGAATTGCCGCTTGGGGTCGGGGATAGCTCCCGTTCGGGCCATGCGGGATGCAGGCGTGCCGGTGGGTCTTGGGGTCGACGGGTCGGCCAGCAATGACGCAGGAAATCTCGTGGCCGAAGCCCGGCAAGCTATGCTGCTGCAACGGGTCTCGGGCGGGGCCAACGCCATGAGTGCACGTGAGGCGCTAGAGATAGCGACGCGCGGCGGGGCGGATATTCTAGGGCGGCCCGAATGCGGGCGGATCGCCGTCGGTGGGCGTGCGGATATTGCCATTTGGGATGTCAGCGGGATTGCAAGCGCGGGCAGCTGGGATCCGGCCGCGTTGTTGCTTGCCGGACCAACTTCTGTCCGAGACTTACTGGTCGAAGGGCGCAGGGTGGTAAGGGACGGGCAGGTTGTGACCATAGACTTGCCCGCGCAAATCGCGCGGCAGAACCAACTGGCGCGGGCCCTTCGCGATACTCTTTGATACCGCATTTGGCGGCGCGAGTTTATGAAGGAAGTCCGTTTGTATAAGCGCTGCGGAACGAGGGTGGTTTGATAATACGTATTGCTAGACAGCTTGGCATGGCGATTGTGATGATCGTTGCTGCGATCTGCTCTGCCGCGGCAGACCCGCTATCGGTAAAGATGCTGAATGCGATGCGCGCACGAGAGGGCGTCGCGCCGTTAACTTATTCATTCAGCTTGGAAGCTGCAGCGCGCGCCCATGCGCTGGACATGGCCCGGCACGGGTATTTCGCTCATAGCGGTCTGGATGGCTCGGGTGTTGGCGACCGGGCGCGCGCGCAGGGGTATCACTGGTGCTATGTCGCTGAAAACCTTGCCAAGGGTCAGCGTGAACTGGCGCAGGTGATGCAGGGATGGGCGCAGTCACCACCGCATTTCCGCAACATGATGAACAGCAATGCGCGCGCCTTTGGCCTGTTTCAGGGCCCAGACCGCATTTGGGCGATGGTCTTGGCTGCGCCCTGCTAGGATAGACCCGTGGCGGCGCTGCCTGTTGTTCGTGCGGGACGCGCCGCGGGGAGTTTCAGGGGCAAAATGAAGCGACCGAGTGTGGCGCTAGCCCCGCCGCACCCCGTTAACCCAGACATCATCGATCGCACGGTCGTCGCCCATCATGATGGTCGCGAAAAGCTGGTCCCAGGTGTTTTGGGCATTCTCGCTTCGCTGCTTGATCGCTGGGGTAGAGGCGAGGTCAAGGATCGTGATGTCAGCCTCGTATCCTTCGCCGAGCGTGCCGATCTTATCGTGCAGGTGGAGGCTGCGGGCAGAGCCAGCTGTTGCCAACCACATCAGCTGTGCCGCGTGGGTGGGGGTGCCGCGCAGCTGACCGATTTCATAAGCTGCGGCCATCGTGCGCAACATGGAAAAGGATGATCCGCCGCCGGTGTCTGTCGCCAAACCGATGGGGATGCGCCGCGCCGCGATCTGCGCCATGTCGAACAAACCTGATCCGATAAAGGTATTCGATGTCGGGCAATGCACAACGGATGCGCCGCTATCGGCAAGGCGGTCGACCTCGCGCGGGGTCAGATGGATCGCGTGACCAAAGACCGCGCGGTCACGCACCAGCCCGTGTTCTTCGTAGGTGTCCAGATAATCGCGGGCATGAGGCACAAGGTCTTTGACCCAGGCAATTTCGTCGACCTGTTCGCTCAGGTGCGTCTGCATCAGGCAGGCGGGGCGTTCCGACCAAAGCGCCCCGAGTGCCGCCAGCTGTTCGGGCGTCGACGTGGGCGTGAACCGCGGCGTGATCGCATAGCTGGCGCGGCCCTTGTCGTGCCAGCGGTCAATGAGTGCCTTGCTGTCATCATAGGCGGATTGCGCGGTGTCGCGCAGCCCTTCGGGTGCGTTGCGGTCCATGCAGGTCTTGCCCGCTACGATCCTTTGGCCACGCGCTGCCGCCGCCTCGAATATGGCGTCGACGCTGGTGGGGGCGATGGTGGCGAAGGAGCATACTGTGGTGGTACCGTTGGCCAGTGTCAGGTCCAGATAGCGCCCGGCGATATCGCGGGCATATGCGGGATCGCACAGGCGCATTTCCTCGGGGAAGGTGTAGGTGTTGAGCCAGTCAATGAGCCGTTTTCCCCAGCTCGCGATGATTGCGGTTTGGGGGTAGTGTACATGGGCGTCCACAAATCCCGGGCAGATCAGCCGGTCGCCGTAGTCTTTGACCGTTGCTTGCGGATGTGCCTTGCGCAGATCGCCGGCGCGGCCCACGGCCTTGATATGCGCGCCCTCAATCAGAACCGCGCCGTCGCTATCGATACGGACTGTATCCTCCCACGGGTCAGAGAGGGGATTGCCCGTAAAACGGAGCGTTTGGCCAAGGAGGAGTGTTTGTGTTTTCATGCGGCTTGTCTAACCCCAGCCCGCAGCGGCCACAATCCGTTTGGGTACGGTTCCGCGCCATTGTATCCGCGCTTTGCCCCGCATATGGTCTGCACAAATTCGTAAGTGGGGGCAGCTATGGTTGACGACGCGCAGGAACTTGAACTCTCCCCCGATGCTGAGGACGAAGCCGAGGCATACCGGCTGAACAAAAAGGCTGTGGCGTCCATCCTTTATGCGGTGGAAATCGACGACGCCGCCAAGCTGACAGAGCTGATGGAACCGCTGCATGCGGCCGATATCGCCGACCTTCTGGAACAGATCAGCGCGTTCGAGCGGACCAAGCTGATCCGGCTTTATGACCGTGAGTTCGATGGTGAAATCCTGTCTGAGCTCGACGAATCGATCCGCGAAGAAGTCATTGCCATTTTGACGCCCGAAGTGTTGTCGGATGCTGTACGCGACATGGACAGCGATGATGTTGTCGACCTCATCGAAGACCTTGAGGATGCGCAGGCCGAAACCATTCTGGGTGCCTTGGAAGATGCCGACCGGGTCGCGGTTGAGCAGGCGCTGAACTATCCTGAATACTCGGCCGGTCGTTTGATGCAGCGCGAGGTCGTGATGGCACCGGAGCATTGGACGGTGGGCGAGGTGATCGACCACCTGCGCGCCACCCCCGAAGAAGACCTGCCTGACCAGTTCTATCACATTGTTATGGTCGATCCGCGTCTACATCCGGTGGGTAATGTCACGTTGGGCAAACTGATGCGGTCCAAGCGCGCCACGCCGATGCGTGATATTCTAGAAGACACGTTTCAGGTCATCCCCGCCTTACGTGACGAAGGCGATGTGGCCTATGCGTTCAACCAGTACCACCTCATTTCGGCCCCGGTTGTCGACGACGAAGGCCGTCTGATCGGTGTGATCACCATTGATGACGCCATGTCCGTGCTCGACGAGGAACACGAAGAAGACATTCTGCGGCTTGCCGGTGTCGGGGAGGGCTCTCTGTCCGACCGCGTGATAGAAACGACAAAGCAGCGTTTGCCTTGGCTTGCAGTGAACCTTTTGACCGCGATCGCAGCGTCGATGGTGATTTCGCAGTTCGAGGCCGCGATTACGCAGATCGTCGCGCTGGCGGTTTTGATGCCCATCGTCGCCTCTATGGGCGGCAATGCAGGCACTCAAAGTTTGACCGTCGCCGTGCGCGCCATTGCGACCCGCGATTTGACCGGATCGAATGTCTGGCGCGTGATCCGTCGTGAATGTCTGGTGGGCCTCGTGAACGGCTTGATTTTCGCCATCATCATGGGGGTCGTTGGCCTCTTGTGGTTCGGTTCGCCCGCCCTCGGGTATGTGATAGCGACCGCGATGGTCATCAATATGGTCGTGGCGGGACTGGCAGGGACGGGCATCCCGATCCTGCTTGAACGGTTCGGCGTCGATCCCGCGCTTGCCTCTGGGGCTTTCGTGACCACAGTGACGGATGTCGTGGGCTTTTTTGCCTTTCTCGGGCTGGCCGCTGCGGTTTTGCTGTGATGGATATGATTGCGACCAAAGCTGCGGCACGCAAGGCTGCTTTCGCCCGTCGCAAGCCGCTGTTTGATACGGCAAACGCCGCTCAGGCGGGGTATCTAAGCGAAGTGCTGGCTGGGTATCGTGGCGTGCCGCTGTCCGGCTTTCTACCCATCCGCACAGAGATCGACCCGCGCCCGGCCCTGGCCGAAGCGGCAGCGCATGGGCCCGTGGGCGTGCCGGTGATCATGGGGCCGGCGCAACCCTTGCGATTTTCGCGCTGGACGTCCGAGACCGCGCTGGTGGACGGTGTATTTGGGGCGCCAATCCCCGCTTTAGATGACTTTTTCGACCCCGAGATTGTGATCGTGCCGCTGCTGGCGTTCAACCGCTCTGGCGGGCGTCTGGGGTATGGCGGCGGGTTTTACGACCGCACGCTTGAACAGCTGCGCGCGCGGCGCGCGACCTTGGCGATCGGATTTTCTTTTGCGGGACAAGAGGTTGACGATCTGCCGCTTGAACCCACAGACCAGCCGCTTGATCTGATCGTGACAGAGACGGGCGTGATCGAGATCGGCTAGCCCGACCGGCACAAGCGCAAAAACTCCAGCGTCGCCCCTTGCCCTCGGGCGCTGCGCAGCCTAACGCTGGGGGTATGAAAATACTCTTCCTCGGCGATGTCATGGGCCGCGCGGGCCGCCGCGCAATCAGCGAAAACCTTTCCCGTTTGCGGACGGAATGGAAGCTCGATTTTGTCGTGGTGAACGGTGAAAACGCCACCTCTGGCATGGGGCTGTCTGGCAGCCACGCCAAAGCGCTCCTGGACGCGGGCGCAGATTGCCTGACCCTGGGCGACCACGCGTTCGATCAAAAAGACATGCTGAGCTTTATCGAACAAGAACCGCGCGTCATCCGTCCCCTGAATTTTTCCAAAAACGCACCGGGTAAAGGCGCACGGTTGTTCACCGCCCAGAACGGGCGCAAGGTGCTGGTGACGCAAGCGCTTGGTCAGGTCTTCATGAAACGCCCCTTTGACGATCCGTTTTCGGCGCTCGAACCCGTGCTCAAAACCCATCCGCTGGGGGGCATGGCCTCTGCGGTGATTGTCGATATGCATTGCGAAGCTACATCCGAAAAGATGGCGATGGGGCATTGGTGCGATGGCCGCGCCAGCCTTGTTGTGGGCACGCATACCCATGTGCCGACCTCTGACGCGATGATCCTGCCCGGCGGGACAGCCTATTTGACGGATGCTGGCATGACCGGCGACTATCATTCGGTCATCGGGATGGAAAAAACCGAACCCCTGCGCCGGTTTATCACGGGCATGCCCAAGGACCGGTTCACCCCCGCCAACGAAGAGGCGACCCTGTCCGGCGTCTATATCGAGACGGACGACCGCACCGGCAAGGCGACGCGCATCGTGCCCGTGCGTCAAGGCGGCAAGCTGCAGCAAAGCGCCCCATAACCGCCATGCTGCGGGGGATGACAGACCCGTATCCGGAATAGCGCAGGGCAGGGGCATCTGACAGTTGCCCCAAGGCGGCGCTTGCCGTGGACGAAGCAATCGACGAAACTGCAGTCTGATTTTCCTTTGCCCAAGGCCGGATATACCTGAATGGACTTTCTAAACCTGTCGGATAGCACCTCTGCAATCCTGGCGTTGACCGTTGTTGTGATCATGTTCGTCATGTTCCTGCGCGAATCCCTCCCGACCGAGGTCGTGGCGCTATCGGGGGCGGCCGTCATGCTGGCGCTTGGCATCTTACCCTATGATGATGCGCAGGCGGTGTTGCAGAACTCGGCCCCTTGGACCATTGCCGCGATGTTTATCGTGATGGGCGCGTTGGTGCGCACGGGCGCGCTGGATGTCCTGACGCGGATGGCCGAACGCTACGCCAAGACCCACCCCAAGTCGGCAGTGGTCGGCGTGATCGTGGCCGTGATGGCGGCCTCTGCGGTGATGAACAACACGCCCGTGGTGGTGGTGATGATTCCGGTCGTGGTGCAGCTGAGCCAGACGCTCGGCACCAAAGCTTCTAAGCTGCTGATCCCGCTTAGCTATGCGGCAATCATGGGCGGTTCGCTGACACTGATCGGGACATCGACTAACCTTCTGGTGGACGGTGTCGCGCGGTCTCAGGGGCTAGAGCCGTTTGGCATCTTTGAAATCATGCCCATCGGTCTGGTGGTCTGCGCATGGGGGCTGATCTATATGGCTGTCTTCGCGCCCAAGCTGCTCCCTGCGCGTGACAGTATGGCGAATATGCTGTCGGACCGATCCAAGATGAAGTTCTTCACCGAAGCCGTGATTCCGCCGGACTCCAACCTGATCGGACGCGAGGTGCTGGATGTGCAGCTCTTTAAACGCGAAGGCGTGCGGCTGATCGACGTGGTGCGCGGCGACCAATCCTTGCGCCGCGATCTTGCCAGTGTCGAACTGCGGGTTGGTGACCGTGTGGTTCTGCGGACCCAGATGACGGAACTCCTGAGCCTTCAGGCCAATAAGGAACTGAAACGTGTCGATCAGGTTTCCGCCGTTGAAACCTCTACCGTAGAGGTGCTGATTACACCGGGCTGCAAAATGGTGGGCCGCACGCTGGGGGCGCTGCGTCTGCGGCGGCGCTATGGCGTGTACCCTCTGGCGGTGCACCGCCGGAACCAGAACATCGGCCGCCAGCTCGATGATCTTATCGTCAAAGTCGGTGACACGCTGCTGCTCGAGGGCGCGATGGAGGATATCCAGCGTCTTGCCGCAGATATGGATATGGTCGATGTATCGCAGCCTTCAGCCCGCGCATTCCGGCGTGGGCACGCCCCGATCGCCATCGCTGCACTGGTGGGTATCGTGGTGCTGGCCGCTCTTAACATCGCGCCGATCCTGCTGCTGGCGGTGCTGGCCGTGGCCCTGGTGCTGGTCACAGGCTGCATCGACGCCGAGGAGGCCTTCAGCTTTGTCGACGGCCGCTTGCTTGCGCTGATTTTCTCGATGCTCGCCATCGGGGCAGGGTTGCAAAACTCCGGTGCGATCAGCCTGATCGTTGATAATATCGCACCGTTCCTTGGCACGCTGTCACCCTTCTATGTGATCTTTGCGGTGTTCCTGCTGACGACAACGTTGACAGAAATCGTGTCGAACAACGCGGTGGCAGTGATCATGACGCCGATTGCCATCAGCCTCGGGTCCGCGCTTGGCATGGACCCGCGCCCCTTGGTGGTCGCGGTCATGATCGCAGCGTCTTGCGCCTTTGCGACACCCATTGGCTACCAGACGAACACGCTGGTCTACGGTCCGGGCGGCTACCGTTTCACCGACTTCATGCGCATCGGTATCCCCTTGAACCTGTCGATGTCGTTGCTCGTCTCCCTGATGATCCCGTTGTTCTGGTAGCGCACAGCCCGCGCTTCCAAATGGATTAAATCCCGGGGGTCCGGGGGCTGGCCCCCGGCTCCTTCACTTGCCCTGCGCCCTAAAGTGGCCAGAACACCAGAATGGCCGGAATAGATACCGCCACGACGATGATCTCAAGCGGCAGCCCCATGCGCCAGTAATCGCCAAAGCTATAGCCCCCGGGCCCAAGGATCAGCGTGTTGTTCTTATGTCCAATGGGCGTCAGAAACGCGCTTGAAGCCGCGACGGCGACCGCCATCAGGAAGGGGTCGGGCGATACATCAAGGCTTTGCGCCATCTGGATGCCTACAGGGGCGGCAACGATGGTGGTGGCGGTGTTGTTCAGCACGTCCGACAGGGTCATCGTGACCAGCATCAACACGGTCAGCACCACCCACGCGGGCATCCCTTGGGTCAATCCGACCAGCGCACCGGCAATCAGCTCCGTCCCGCCAGAGCTTTCCAGTGCCGCCCCCAGCGGGATCATCGACCCCAGCAGGACGACGACTGGCCATTCAATATGGGTGTAAAGTTCCGACAGCGGAACGATCCGCGCCAGCACATAGGCGATCACCACCAGCCCCAAGGCCACAGGCAGATAGATCAACCCAAAGCTCGCCGCCGTCACCGCGCCGGCGAACAGGCCAATGGCAAGCCATACCTTGTGGTTTTCGGTCACCGCCAGCCCGCGGTCGGCCAATGGCAGCACGCCCAGCCATTCGACCACATGCGAGGCGGTATCGCGGGGTACCAGCAACAGCAAAATGTCGCCCACCTGCAACTCGGTCTTGCGCAGCTGAGAGGTAATACGTTTGCCGCGCCGCGACACCCCCAGCAGCACAGAGCGCTGCCGCCACGACAGGCCAACTGCCTGTGCAGAACGGCCATTCATACGGGAATCGCTGGTGACCACGACCTCGATGATCTCGACGCCTTCGCCATCGGCGTGCAGCCGGTCCTCGCGGTCGGCGTCGGCGACGTGCAAATCCAGCGTGCTGCGAAACTCGTCGAGCGCATCCGGCGTGGCCTCAAGCACCAGCGCATCGCCCGCGCGCAGGGGCAGGTTGCGCGATTGGCCGTAGCGGCGCTTGCCGTCGCGGATCACCCCCAGCATGGCGACATCAGCCTTATCGGCGACATCCTGAAGTTCGGCCAGACGTTTGCCAACTTGGGCGTTGCCTTCGGGGATCGTAAGCTCTGCCAGATAGGGGGACAGGTCTTCGGGGCCCAATACGTTGTTTTCGCGTTGCGGAATGAAGCGCCAGCCGATCAGCGCGACAAAGGCCAGCCCCGCCGCCGCCGCAATCCCGCCCACGGGGGCAAAGTCGAACATGCGAAACGGTTCCCCAAGGGATTCCTGCCGGATCGAGGCGATGATGATGTTGGGCGGCGTCCCGATCAGCGTCGCCATCCCGCCAAGGATCGTGGCAAAGCTCAGTGGCATCAGGCTTAACCCCGGTGATCGCCCCGCCTTGCGGGCGGTCTGGATGTCTACCGGCATCAGCAACGCCAGTGCGGCGACGTTGTTCATAAAGGCCGATAGCACCCCGCCGATCACCCCCATCAGGGTAATATGCCCGCCCAAACTGCGCGAGGCATCGACCAGCGTGCGGGTGATCAGCAGCACCGCCCCCGACCGCGTCAATCCCGCCGATACGATCAACACCAGTGCCACCACCAGCGTCGCAGGGTGACCAAAGCCGGCAAAGGCATCCTTGCTCTCAACGACCCCCAGCACCACCGCGACCATCAGCGCGGAAAAGGCCACAAGGTCATAGCGAAAACGCCCCCACAGCAGCATGCCGAACACGGCGGCAAATAGCGTAAACAGAATAATTTGGTCAGTGGTCATTTCGGCATACCTTGGGTGAACTGCGCTTGCAGCACTAGCAGCCGCACCACAGGCTGTCTGCCCCAAACGCTGCCACGGGGGGCCGCGTGCGCGGTGGCTTGTTCAGGTGCCTAGGCTGCCGTATAGAGGGCCAACACTGAATTTTAGCATATGAGGTCACCATGGCAGGTCACTCAAAATGGGCAAATATCCAGCACCGTAAGGGCCGTCAGGACAAACTGCGCGCCAAGGTGTTTTCAAAGCTCTCCAAGGAAATCACCATCGCGGCGAAGATGGGCGAACCCGACCCGGACAAGAACCCGCGTCTGCGCCTTGCGGTGAAGGAGGCCAAGGGCCAGTCCATGCCCAAGGACAACATCGATCGCGCGATCAAGAAAGCCGTGGGCGGCGAGAGCGAGGATTACGAAGAAATCCGCTATGAAGGCTACGGCCCCAATGGTGTCGCAGTGATCGTCGAGGCGATGACCGATAACCGCAACCGCACCGCGTCGACCGTACGTTCCACGTTCACCAAGAACGGCGGCAATCTGGGCGAGACAGGCAGCGTCGGCTTTATGTTCGACCGCAAGGGAGAGATCACCTATCCCGCCAGCGTAGGCGATGCCGATACGGTCATGATGGCCGCGATCGAAGCCGGTGCCGAAGACGTTGAAAGCTCGGACGAGGGGCATGTGATCTGGTGCATGGACACCGACCTCAACGAGGTGAGCAGCGCTCTCGAAGCCGAGCTCGGCGAATCCGACAGCACCAAGATGGTATGGCGTCCGACCACCACGACCGAGATGGACCTCGAGGGGATGGAGAAGCTGATGAAGCTGATCGACGCCTTGGAAGACGACGATGACGTGCAACGCGTCACGACGAACTTCGAAGCCTCTGACGAGGTGATGGAGCAGCTGTAAGCAGCGCGCCCCGCCTCTGACATCAGTCGGGGCGCGGGGTTAGCTTATGCAGGCACCGGTCACCACGACTTTAGAGACATAAAAAAACCGCCCCTGGCTTGCCAGCTGGGCGGTTTTTTTTAATCAGCGCTTGGGCCGAAATTTACCCCAGAAGGCGCGCCATACGAAACAGACCACCCCATGCGGGTTTAGTTCTCGTTTCGGGGGCACGCTGTTGCGCAATGGCTGACAGCACGCGCTTGACTTCGTTCAAACGGCCCAACGCCTTGGAGCCGCCTGCGCTTGCCTGAACGCTCAGGATCTTGGATTGCGTG
Source organism: Sulfitobacter sp. M13 (assembly GCF_053474885.1). Taxonomy (NCBI): domain Bacteria; kingdom Pseudomonadati; phylum Pseudomonadota; class Alphaproteobacteria; order Rhodobacterales; family Roseobacteraceae; genus Sulfitobacter; species Sulfitobacter sp. M13. The sequence continues at coordinate 1,421,115 of NZ_CM130281.1, forward strand.
TGCAGGGCTGCTTCGATGAGCGCCAATTCATCTTGGCTGATTTCCAGCTTCTGTTTATTGTCGAACATGACAGTATTCCTTGGTTGTCTTAGAGGGGTCAGATAGGCGCTCTATCTGTGGTTCGCTAGTAGTAACGGGCCCAATCACGCAAATGTTTCGCGGCCGCAATAATAAAATTGGGGTTGCCGCGGGGGAAGGTTTTACTTTTTGGTGAACGGCGGTGCCGCATCCTGCCGATACCACCCCAAATACCCGACGGAGCCTGCCAGACATGACCGCCTTTTTCCCCGGCTTTGCGCTTGGTCTAACCTTGATTTTGGCCATCGGCGCGCAGAATGCTTTTGTGTTGCGTCAAGGGTTGCGGCTGCAGCATGTTTTCTGGGTTTGCCTGACCTGCGCCCTATCCGATGCCGTGTTGATCGCGGCGGGGGTGGCGGGATTTGGCGCGCTGGCTGTGGCGGTGCCGTGGTTTGAGGCGGTCATGCGCTTTGGCGGCGCGGCGTTCTTGATCTGGTACGGCTTCCAGAATGCATGGTCTGCGTGGCAGGGGGGGCATGCGCTGTCGGTCGATGGCACCGCGCCGACCAGCCTGCGCCGCACGATCCTGACACTATTGGCGCTGACATGGCTGAACCCGCATGTTTATCTGGATACGGTCGTGCTGCTGGGATCGATCGCTGCGCAATATGACAACCGCTTTGCCTTTGGGCTGGGGGCGGTCAGTTCGAGCTTTTTCTTCTTCTTTTCTCTCGGCTATGGCGCGCGGCTGTTGGGGCCATTCTTCAGCAAGCCGCGCAGCTGGCAGATACTGGACGGCGTCATCGCCCTGACAATGTGGGCCATTGCGTTGAAACTTCTGCTGATGTGACCTTGCTCTTGCCGAAGCATTGCGGAATGTTGCGCAGATGAAAACTGCACATCCCCAAAGCCCCGTCACCGGTATCTTCTGGATGGTCGTGACCGGCCTTTGTTTCATCTGTGTGACCGCTTTGGTCAAGCATATGGGGCCGCGCCTGCCATCCTCAGAGGCTGCTTTTATCCGCTACGGCTTTGGTCTGGTGTTCCTGCTTCCCGCCATCGGGGCGCTGCGCGCGGCCAAGCTGTCGCGCCGGCAATGGGCGCTTTTTAGTGTTCGGGGCGGGTTGCACGCGATCGGGGTGATCTTGTGGTTCTACGCGATGACCCGCATCTCTATCGCCGAGGTAACGGCGATGAACTATCTCGCGCCCATTTATGTTACCGTCGGGGCCGCGCTGTTTTTGGGCGAAACGCTTGCGCTGCGCCGGATTATTGCGGTTGTGCTCGGGTTGGTCGGGGCCGCGATCATCCTGCGGCCGGGGTTTCGGGAACTGACTGGTGGGCATTTCGCTATGCTGATCGCGGCGGTGGTGTTTGGCGGGGCATATTTACTGGCCAAAGTGCTCGCGGACGAGGTGCGCCCCTCGGTTGTCGTGGCGATGATGTCGCTGTTTGTGACGCTGTTTCTGGCCCCCTTTGCGCTGGCATCTTGGATTACCCCCACATGGGAGGAGGTCGGAATTCTTGCCGCTGTCGCCTGCTTTGCAACTGCAGGTCACTACACGATGACGCTCGCCTTTGCTGCTGCACCCCTGACGGTGACCCAGCCCGTGACCTTCCTGCAGCTGGTATGGGCGACGGCACTTGGGGCGATCGCTTTTGCCGAACCCATTGATATCTGGGTCGTTCTTGGCGGTGCCGTGATCCTCGGCTCTGTCACCTTTATCACTTGGCGCGAAGCGATGCTGAAACGCCAGATCACACCCGCCGCACCGGCGACGAAATTCTAGCGGCACCGGCTGCTTGGATGTGACTAAATCGGGGGTTGATCCACCCTGAGGTTTTTATTGACTTGCCAGTCAATAAACGTAGGTTTGATAGCCAGACGCTATCAAACCACTAAGGATTCTTTATGCCCAAAGTCGGAATGGAGCCTATTCGCCGCGACGCATTGGTCAAAGCGACGATTGCCGAAATCGGTGCCGCACAGTCTTTGGATGTGACGGTTGGCCAGATCGCGCGCCGCGCTGGTATGTCATCGGCGCTGGCGCACCACTACTTTGGCGGCAAGGATCAGATTTTTCTGGCAGCCATGCGCTATATCCTGTCGGAATACAGCGCCGAGGTGCGGCGCGAACTCCGGCTGACCAAATCCCCTCTCGGGCGCGCCGAAGCCATCATCCGCGCGAGCTTTGAGGAAAGCTATTTCGACCCGGCCACCGTCAGCGCCTGGATGACGCTCTATGCCTCGTCGCGCACCAATACTGAAACCTATCGCCTTCTGGTGGTGTATCAGCGGCGCTTGCGGTCGAACCTGACCTATGCGCTGCGCCCGATCTCGGACGATCCGTCCGGGGATGCCGACACATTGGCCGCCTTGATTGACGGGCTGTACCTACGGGCCGCACTGTCCGATGATGGAAATGCGCGCACCGCCAGTGACCGTGCCTTATCCGTCCTGCATATGCTTGTGGGGACCGCGGTATGACCCAGCCCAATATCCTGATCCTGATGGTTGACCAGTTGAACGGTACGCTGTTTCCCGACGGTCCCGCCGACTGGCTGCACGCGCCGAACCTCAAGAAACTGGCCGCGCGGTCGACGCGGTTCAAGAACGCCTATACCGCCAGCCCGCTGTGCGCACCGGGACGGGCGGCATTTATGTCGGGGCAACTGCCTTCGGCCACGGGTGTCTATGACAACGCAGCAGAATTCCCGTCGAGCGTACCGACCTATGCGCACCACCTGCGCCGCGCAGGCTATCAGACCTGCCTGTCGGGCAAGATGCATTTCGTTGGCCCCGACCAGCTGCACGGGTTCGAAGAACGCCTGACCACTGATATCTACCCCGCCGATTTTGGCTGGACGCCGGATTACCGCAAACCCGGCGAGCGCATCGACTGGTGGTATCACAACATGGGGTCCGTCACGGGTGCGGGCGTGGCTGAAACCAGCAACCAGATGGAATATGACGACGCCGTTGCCTATGAGGCGACGCGCAAGATTTACGACCTGTCACGCGGTCTTGATCCGCGCCCGTGGTGCTTGACCGCCAGCTTTACGCACCCGCATGATCCTTATGTGGCGCGCAAGAAATACTGGGATCTCTACAACGATTGTGACCACCTGCTGCCCGAGGTGCCCGATCTGGGGTACGACAATCAGGACACCCATTCCAAACGCATCTTTGATGCGAACGACTGGCGCAGCTTTGACATCACTGAGGGGGACATCAAACGCTCGCGTCAGGCCTATTTCGCCAACATCAGCTATCTCGACGACAAGATCGGGGAAATTCTGCAAACGCTAGAGGAGACGCGGCAGGAGGCGATTATCGTCTTTTGCTCGGACCACGGCGATATGTTGGGCGAGCGCGGGTTGTGGTTCAAAATGAGCTTTTTCGAAGGGTCGTCCCGCGTGCCAATGATGATCGCCGCGCCGCAGATGGAGCCCGGTCTGCAGACAACCGCCGTTAGCAACATCGATGTCTGTCCGACGGTCTGTGATCTGGCCGGCGTGTCGATGGACGAACTGATGGAGTGGACCACGGGGCAATCTTTGGTGCCCATGGGGCAGGGGATTGAACGCACCGAACCCGTCGCCATGGAATACGCGGCAGAGGCGTCTTACGCGCCGATGGTGTCGCTGCGCTATGGCAAGTGGAAGTTCAACCGCTGCGCCCTTGATCCTGACCAGTTGTTCGATCTGGACGCTGATCCGCATGAATTGACCAACCTTGCCGAGGAACCCGCCCATCAGGGGACGCGGCTGACCCTGTCGGCCAAGGCTGATGCCCGCTGGGATCTGGCTGCCTTTGACGCTGATGTGCGCAAAAGTCAGGCCCGCCGCTGGATCGTCTACGAGGCGCTGCGCAAGGGCGGATATTATCCTTGGGATCACCAGCCGCTGCGCAAAGCGTCAGAGCAATACATGCGCAACCACATGGATTTGAACGTGCTCGAAGACAACAAACGTTTTCCGCGCGGCGAATAGCACAACCGCCCAAGGGGTGCGGGCACCCAAAATAATAATGCACCCCCAATACGGAGGGACAATATGTTAACAACCATCATTTCGTTCGGGGTCATCATGGCCTTGAGCCTAACCGTTTTTTGTACGATCAAGTGGTGGAACCTGCCGCTGACCGGTGTGACGCCGGTGCCGCTGTTCACCTTTATCGCGATCCTTTTCACCTCGGGTCTGGATGTGGGGCTGATCATGTTCCCACTGGCCTTTGACTATCCGCTTTATGCGGATACGGGCGCGGAGCCTGCCTATGCGTTCACCAATCCGCTGGCGCTCGAATTCGGGTTCTGGGGCTTTCTGATCTGGGCCTTCTATTTCCTAACGACCTTTTATTTCTGCGCGATTGAACCGCGGGTGAAGTTCTTTGAAATTCCCGCGATCAAGCTGCTGAACAACATCGTCATCATCACTACCTGCGCCTTCACGGGTGCATTGTTCCTGATCTATATGCCCTATTACATCGCCGAGGTCGGCGACGGAGAGACGATCCTGCCGGTCTTCTACCTGATCTGCTTCCTCGTGATCCTGATTGCGGCATTCAGTTCGACGGACCTCAAGTTCGTGCGCGTGCTTTCTGTCAGCTCGACGCTGCTGTTTCTGGCGCTGATTGCTTACATGTGGCTGAACGCCGGCATGGGACTGGGCGAATTCGCCTCAACCGCAAGCAATCTGGGCGGCTATTTCACCAACATCCACAAGTTCGTCATCCCGTTGACCGATTACCACGAATTCTACCTGTTCTGGTGGTTCGCATGGTCGATCATGATCGGACAGTTCGTTAGCCGTTTTGTCGGCGGGCTGAAAACGTGGCAGCTGCTGGCTTCCTTGCTGGTGTTCCCGTCGATCCCGCTGGGGCTGTGGTTCTCGGTGCTGTATTATTACCACCTGAATGGCATCGGCACCGAAGGCTTCCCGAACTGGGCTATGACCATCGTGGGCATCGTGTTCGTGATCAACTCCTTCGACAGTTTGATCCGCCTTTACACCGATAACCTGAACTTCACGACAGAACGCTTTGGCACGGTGTCTTACGTCTTTGCCAACGCCATCGGCCTGTTCGTGCTGACCCTGCTGTTCCAAAGCCAGTGGCTGCAAATCCAGTGGGTCGGGACCATCGTCATAGGCATCTACCTGCTGGCGCTTGGCTATATGTTCTTTGTCAAACGCCGCCACCTGCACGGGCTGGATGGCAACCCCAATGTGGCTGCCGAATAAACCTTAAACCTATCAGGCCCCGCCGTACGGGCGGGGCCCAACCGAAAAAGAGAGACCTATGCAAACGCAACCCAAAGCAAGCCACTTCATCAACGGCGAATACGTCGAAGACACCAATGGCACCCCGATCGAGGTGATCTATCCGGCCACCGGCGAAGTGATCGCGACCGTCTACGCCGCCACGCCTGAAATCGTGGACAAGGCCATCACCGCCGCACGCAAAGCGCAGCGGGCTTGGGCGGCGATGACCGGTACCGAACGGGGCCGCATCCTGCGCCGTGCAGCCGACATTATGCGCGAACGCAACCACGATCTGTCGATCCTCGAAACCTATGATACGGGCAAACCCTATCAGGAAACCTCTGTCGCGGATGCCACCAGTGGCGCGGACGCGCTTGAATATTTCGGCGGGCTGGCCGCATCGCTGACGGGCGAGCATATCCAGCTGGGCGAAGACTGGGTCTATACCCGACGCGAACCTCTGGGGGTCTGTGTCGGCATCGGCGCGTGGAACTATCCGACGCAAATCGCTTGCTGGAAAGGCGCACCGGCGCTGGCCTGTGGCAATTCGATCATCTTCAAACCGTCCGAAACAACGCCGCTGTGTGCGCTGAAAGTCGCGGAAATTCTGGTCGAGGCAGGGCTGCCCGCCGGTCTGTATAACGTTGTGCAAGGCATGGGCGACGTGGGCGCGTCCCTTGTGACCGACCCGCGCGTCGACAAAGTATCGCTGACGGGCTCTGTGCCGACAGGCCGCAAGGTCTATGCCGCCGCCGCCGAAGGCATCAAGCACGTCACGATGGAACTGGGCGGCAAGTCCCCGATGATCGTGTTCGAAGACGCCGATATCGAAAACGCCATCAGCGGCGCGATCCTGGGTAACTTCTACAGCTCAGGTCAAATCTGCTCGAACGGCACCCGCGTCTTTGTGCACCGCGACATCAGGGAAGCTTTCCTCAAGCGGTTGGCTGAACGTCTCGACACCGCGGTGATTGGCGACCCGATGGACCCCAACACCAGCTTTGGCCCGATGGTATCAAAGCGCCAGATGGAGATCGCGCTAAGCTATGTCGAAAAGGGCAAGGCCGAAGGCGCGCGTCTGGTCTTTGGTGGCTCGGCGATTGACCGTGAAGGGTTCTACATGCAGCCCACCGTCTTTGCCGATGTGACCGACGACATGTCTATCGCGCGTGAAGAAATCTTTGGGCCGGTCATGTCCGTTCTGGATTTCGACACCGAGGAAGAGGTCATGGCCCGCGCCAATGCGACCGAATTCGGTCTGGCCGCCGGTGTGTTCACCAAAGACCTGTCCCGCGCGCACCGCGTCGCGGCGGGGTTCGAAGCAGGCACCTGCTATATCAACACCTATAACGATGCGCCGGTCGAAGCGCCGTTTGGCGGCATGAAAAACTCCGGTGTGGGGCGTGAAAACTCCAAGGCGGCGATTGATCACTATAGCCAGCTGAAAACCGTCTACGTGCGCATGGGCGATATGGAAGCGCCTTTCTAAGGCGCAGGGAAAATTGTTGAGAGGTGCCTTGGGGATCGGCCTGATCCTCAAGGCACCTCGTCACTGTTGGGATGCAAGTCATGAGCGCATCAAGGACAAGCCGCGCCAGACGCGCGGCGGCCTAGGGCCTCCCTGACCCGCCCGAGACATACGGAAGAAAGGCGATAAGATGGAAGCTGAATTTATTATCGTAGGGGCGGGCAGCGCGGGCTGCGCGATGGCGTATCGTTTGGCGACAGCGGGGCGCAAGGTTCTGGTCATCGAACACGGCGGCAGTGATGCCGGACCGTTCATCCAGATGCCTGCGGCGCTGTCCTACCCGATGAACATGAAAACCTACGATTGGGGCTTCCAGTCAGAGCCAGAGCCGCATCTGGATAACCGCCGTCTGGCGACCCCGCGCGGCAAGGTGATTGGTGGATCATCCTCGATCAACGGCATGGTGTATGTGCGCGGTCATGCGATGGACTATGATCATTGGGCCGAACAGGGTGCCGATGGCTGGGGCTATGCCGATGTGCTGCCCTACTTCAAACGTATGGAAAGCTGGCACGATGGTGGCCACGGGGGCGACCCCGAGTGGCGCGGCACCGACGGCCCGCTGCATGTCAGCCGTGGCCCGCGTGAAAACCCGTTGTTCGAAGCCTTTGTCGAGGCGGGCAAGCAAGCGGGCTATGAAGCAACCGACGACTATAACGGCGAAAAGCAAGAAGGCTTTGGCCCGATGGAGCAGACGGTCTGGAAAGGCCGCCGCTGGTCCGCGGCCAACGCCTATCTGCGGCCCGCGCAAAAGACCGGCAATGTCGAACTGGTCCGTGCCTTGGCGCAGCGGATCGTGATCGAGGACGGTCGTGCTGTCGGCGTCGAAGTGCTGCGCAGTGGCAAAACCGAAATTCTGCGTGCCAGCGGTGAGGTTATCATCGCGGCGTCGTCCATCAACTCTCCTAAATTGCTGATGCTGTCGGGCATCGGCCCAGCTGCACATCTGGCAGAGCACGGCATCGACGTGGTCGCCGACCGCGCGGGCGTCGGGCAAAACCTGCAAGACCACCTTGAACTGTATATCCAGATGGCCGCCAGCCAGCCGATCACGTTGTACAAGCACTGGAACGTCTTCTCGAAGGCTGTCATCGGGGCGCAGTGGCTGTTTACGAAAACCGGCATGGGCGCGTCGAACCAGTTTGAAAGTGCGGCGTTCGTCCGGTCCAAAGCGGGGATCAAATACCCGGACATCCAGTATCACTTCCTGCCGATTGCCGTGCGCTATGACGGGCAGGCGGCGGCTGAGGGGCACGGGTTTCAGGCCCATGTCGGGCCGATGCGATCCACGTCGCGCGGGTCGGTCACGCTGGCGTCCGGCGACCCAGCCGACGCGCCCAAAATCTTTTTCAACTACATGTCGCAGGAAAAAGATTGGGAGGAGTTCCGCAATTGCATTCGCCTCACCCGCGAGATCTTTGCACAGGACGCGTTCAAACCCTTCGTCAAACACGAGATTCAGCCCGGGGCTGACCTGCAAAGCGATGACGAACTTGATGCCTTTATCCGCGAACATGCCGAAAGCGCCTATCACCCCTGCGGCACCTGCCGCATGGGCCGCGCCGATGACCCGCAGGCGGTCGTCGATCCTCAGGGCCGCGTGATCGGCGTAGAGGGGCTGCGCGTCGCCGACAGCTCGATCTTTCCGCGGATCACCAACGGCAACCTCAATGCGCCGTCCATCATGGTCGGCGAGAAAATCTCGGACCATGTGCTGGGCCTTGACCCATTGGCAGCATCAAATGACGCGCCTTGGATTCACCCCGATTGGGAAACCTCGCAGCGCTAAGGCAGGCGCTATTGGGTGACAGGGACGACATGACACGGTGGTGCATGAAAATTAACCTCTCTTAATATCTCCGGTTGATTAGGGCGCGGAAACGTCCCAATCAGCCGGATATGAAATTAATACTTAAAACACTATTATCCGCGGCTTTTGTGGTCGCAACCGTGCAGCCGTCTGCGGCGGTCGAACCGCGTATCACCGGTGTGATCAGGGTGATTGACGGCGATACAATCGCCCTTGGCAAAACCCGCATCCGACTATTCGGTATCGATGCCGTCGAGGGGGATCAACCCTGCACGGCAGCGGATGGTACCGTGTTGAACTGCGGCGCTTGGGTGTCGTCCTTGGTCCGCCAGAGCTATGACGGGCAACGCGCTGATTGTGTGAGGGTCGATACCGACCGCTATGGTCGGACCGTGGCACGCTGCAAAGCGCTCGGGCAGGATATGGGGCAGGCTCTGGTCGCGGCAGGGCTGGCGTTTTCCTATGCGCGCTACAGCCGCGATTACGTCAAGACCGAAGCGGCTGCCAAACAGGCGCGACGCGGGGTACACGCCTATGAAACGCAGCGCCCTGATGTCTTTCGCAAGGCGTCGAAAACAGCGACAAAGCCCGCCGCGTCAGCGGGTCCGGGTGGTTGCGAGATCAAAGGCAACGTCAGCAGCAAGGGCACGCGGATATTCCATACGCCGGGCCAGCGCGATTATGACCGCACCGTGATCCGCACCGATAAGGGCGAACATTGGTTCTGCACCGCCGCGCAAGCACGTGCCGCAGGATGGCGGGCCGCACGGCGATAGCACATTACTCTACCTGATAGGGCAGCACGTCGCGCAGGTTCGGATCGACCACCAACTGACGTTCCAGCGGCGGCACAGACCGTTGATGGCAATGCTTGCGCTCGCAGATGCGGCAGGAAATACCGATCGGTTCAAACGCCGAGGCGCGTGTTGTATCCATTCCGTCGGCATAGACCAGCGCGGGCGCGTGGCGGACCTCGCATCCCAGCGAAATCGCATAGCGCCGGACCGGTGCGCCAAACCGCCCCGCCGGTTTCGATATGTCGCGCGCCAACGAGATATAGCGCACCCCATCCGGTGTCTCGGCCAGCTGGCGCAGAAAACGGCCGGGCGTTTCGAACGCGCTGTGCACATTCCATAGGGGGCAAGCTCCGCCGAAACGGGCAAATTGCAGCCGCGTGGCCGAATGGCGTTTGGTGATCGTGCCGGCTTGATCCACGCGCACAAAGAAGAACGGAATGCCCTTTGATCCGGGGCGTTGCAGCGTCGACAGCCGGTGCGCGACCTGTTCGATCGAGGCCCCGAATTGCGTCGCAAGGACCTCAAGGTCATGACGACAGCTTTGAGCGTGCTCCAGAAAGCGGCCATAGGGCATCAATGCGGCCCCGGCAAAATAGTTCGCCAACCCCATCTTCGCGATGTCACGGGCAGCAGGGCTGTTGAAGCGGGCGAAATCCAGTGTCGCTTCAAGCAGGTCGTTCTGCCGCACAAGCGCGACTTGCAACAGCATCTGGAACGTTTGCGTTGCCTGCGAGGCGCGGGCAGAGACATGCAGCACGCCGCTGGCCGGATCATAGCGGCGCAGGGCGTCCGTCTCGTCGAACGCGACTGTGATCCCGGCGGCGGATAGGGCGGCTTTGGTGGTGTCGCGCAGGCTTTGGCCGCTGCCGGTATCGCGGGCGAAATATTCGGCGGCGCGGTCCACCGCATCAATGTAGTTGTCGCAATAATGGAAGAAATCGCGCACCTCTTCCCATGGGCTGGGGGACGGGCGGGCATCCTCGCGGCCCAATGCTTCGTCCAGATAGGCCAGACGTTCCTGCGTCTGTCGATGGCTTTGATGCAGCTTGATGAACGCCCGCGCCAGCCCCGGCGCATTTGAAGCCGCAAGCTGCACATCCGCCAACGGCAGCACATCACCTTCGAACACAGGGTCCGACAGCACTTCGCGCATGTCACTGACCAGCCGTGCGCTGTCGCCGCTCGACAGTTCGGTCACGTCCATCCCAAACTCCGATGCCAGCGCCAACACGACAGTGGTGCTGACCGGACGGTTATTATTCTCCATCTGGTTCAAGTACGGGAGAGACACGCCAAGCCGCGCGGCGAATTCCTTTTGGGTGTGGGCCAGTTTGGTGCGCAGCTCGCGTAGTTTTGCGCCAGCGTAAAGCTTTTGGATCGCCATCAGGGGAGGGGCCTTTGCAAAGTTTGCTGTTCTGCAAACCGTATCTTTGCAAACTTGCCGCGGCAAGGCTTGTCAGGCGATGCCAAGCGCCCGTTCGCGGCGGATCACGACCAGTATCGACGCCACGCCTGCGACGGCTGTGGCCAGCATGATCCACAGCAGCGGGTAGGCGCCTGTTTCTTCGCTCAGCAGTGCACCGGCCAGAATGCTCAGTCCTGCACCGCCGCCGATCATGATCGCCCCGCCAAGCCCCGATGCCGTGCCCGCCAGATGCGGACGCACCGACAAAAGGCCCGCCGTCGCGTTGGGGATGCACAGCCCGTTGCCAAGCCCGACCAGCGTCATCATCCCAAAGAACGACAGCGGCGAGCCATAGCCCAGCAAGAAGATCAACATAGAGACAGAGCCACCGACTGCATTGGCCAGACAGCCCCACAGCACCAGCGTGTTCACACCGACGACCGTTGCTTTGCGGGCCGTGATGAAATTGCCAAGGAAGTAGCCCACGGCGGGCGCACCGAAATAAAGACCAAGCTCTGCCGGTTCCATGCCAAAGACCACGCTGCCGACAAAGGGCGCACCGCCCAGATAAGCAAAGAACGCGCCTGAGCAGCAGGCTGCGGCCATCGAATACCCCCAGAACCGCGGCGAGCCGAGCAGTTCAGGGTATTCGGCAAATTGTTGGGCCAGTGTGCGGCCCGATGCGACATGGGTTTCGCCAAGATCGAACCATGTAATCGCCAGCACCAGTCCGCCGATCCAGAACATTGCCCAGAAGGTTGCCTGCCAGCCAAACGACTGTTCCAGCAACCCGCCCACAGCGGGAGAGATCATAGGCACCAGCGCCATGCCCATCGTGACATAGCCAATCATCGACGCGGCTTTGTCTTGGGCGAACATGTCGCGCACCACCGCACGGCTCAGCACCATTGATACGGCCACGATCGCCTGAACGCAGCGGAACGCGAGAAACACGGCCGTCGTGGGCGCGTAGATGCACCCGACCGTCGCGACCATGTATATCGCAAGCCCCCACAGCAGCACATTACGCCGCCCCAGATTGTCGGAAACGGGCCCGATAATAACCTGCAATACCGCGCTGCACAGCAGGTAAAGCGGGACTGACAGCTGCATGACGGAATAATCTGTGTCGAAATATTCAGCCATAGCGGGAAGGCTTGGCAGGAACATGTTCATCGCCAGCGCGCCAATCCCCGACAAAAGGATCAACGTCGAAATATGCGGGGGGGAGGTTTTATCCAGAAAGCGGACGGGGTTATCCTTGGTCATTACATATAAGTATGCCTGCGGTTGAACCTTGTCTATCCAGAACCATACGGTAACCGAACAATTTGCAAGTTTTCAATTAGCAAAAATGCAAATGTATAATATTTGCAAATTTGCAAAAATGAGCTTTGGTTCGCACCGGCCCGGCGTTAGCATACGGGAAATCTTATAGAGGTGCGTGATGAAAGATATTCTGGAACAGCTTGAAACCCGCCGTGATGATGCTCGATTGGGCGGAGGGCAAAAGCGCATCGACGCGCAGCACGCCCGTGGCAAGCTGACCGCCCGCGAGCGGATCGACCTGTTGCTTGATGAAGGGTCGTTCGAAGAATTCGATATGTTCGTCACACACCGCTGCACGGATTTCGGGATGGAACAGCAAAAACCCGCAGGCGACGGCGTTGTCACAGGCTGGGGCACCATCAATGGTCGTCTGGTCTATGTGTTCAGTCAGGATTTCACCGTTTTCGGCGGCTCGCTGTCGCAGACCCACGCGCAGAAGATTTGCAAAATTCAGGACATGGCGATCCAGAATGGTGCGCCGGTTATCGGTATTAACGATTCCGGTGGTGCGCGTATTCAGGAAGGCGTCGACAGCCTTGCCGGTTATGCCGAAGTGTTCCAGCGCAATATCGAAGCCTCGGGCGTGATCCCGCAGATCAGCGTGATCATGGGGCCTTGCGCGGGCGGGGCGGTCTATTCGCCTGCGATGACCGATTTTATCTTCATGGTCAAAGATACCTCTTACATGTTTGTGACCGGCCCTGACGTGGTGAAAACCGTGACCAACGAACAGGTCACCGCAGAAGAACTGGGCGGCGCGTCCACGCACACGCGCAAATCCTCTGTCGCGGATGGCGCGTTTGAAAATGACGTCGAAGCGCTGGCCGAAGTCCGTCGTCTGGTCGATTTCCTGCCCGCGAATAACCGTGAAAAACCACCCGTCCGCCCGTTCTTTGATGAACCTGACCGGATCGAGGCGTCGCTGGATACATTGGTACCGAGCAACGCCAACACGCCCTACGACATGAAAGAGCTGATCCACAAGCTGGCTGACGAGGCTGATTTCTACGAGATTCAAGAAGATTACGCCAAGAACATCCTAACCGGATTTATCCGCATCGAAGGGCGCACTGTGGGCGTCGTTGCGAACCAGCCGATGGTGCTGGCGGGGTGTCTGGATATCGACAGCTCGCGCAAGGCCGCGCGGTTTGTGCGGTTCTGTGATGCCTTCGAAATTCCGATCCTCACGCTGGTCGACGTGCCCGGCTTCCTGCCCGGTACCGCGCAAGAATACGGTGGTGTGATCAAACACGGCGCAAAACTGTTGTTCGCTTATGGTGAAGCAACGGTGCCGATGGTGACGGTTATCACCCGCAAAGCCTATGGCGGTGCCTATGACGTGATGGCGTCCAAGCACCTGCGGTCCGACTTTAACTATGCGTGGCCCACAGCCGAGATTGCCGTGATGGGGGCCAAGGGCGCGACAGAGATCATCCACCGTGCCGATCTAAATGATCCCGAAAAGATCGCCCGCCACACGGCCGATTACGAGGAGCGTTTCGCGAACCCGTTTGTTGCGGCAGAACGCGGCTTTATCGACGAGGTGATCCAGCCCCGCATGACCCGCAAGCGGATTGCCCGCGCCTTTGCCTCGCTGCGCAACAAGAAAGCCGCGATGCCTTGGAAGAAGCACAACAACATCCCGCTTTAACGTCGGTACAATTCGCAACCCTTGTGGTGTCCGCGCAGGGACCACAAGGGGCAGGAGACCCCTTTCGGTGACAGTTCGCCCCGCCCTTTGTCAACTCAGTTGCACGGACCGCCCCCACCGGGCGTCTGCGTTGACGTGGTTTGCTGCATCGGTGTTGCTTGCAGCGACATCCGCGGGTGCCGTCGCGGCCAGCGCGGTCGAAATGCCGTCGGGGCAAAGCCTGGAACTGCAAGAAGTTTTGGTTGATCAGGTGGAGACCGAAACATGGCTGCGCTTCCGTTTCGTCGCACCATATATCGCGCGTGATACAGGCACTGTGGACTTTGCGCAGGTAGGGGCCGATATGACCTATCTGTGCGACGCGCTGGCCATTCCCTATATGGCGCAACACGCGCTGAACGGAGAGGTCATTGTGATCTCTTTGGCTGATCGCGTCACGGAATTCGGGGTGTCAGACCCCGAGGCCACACAGTTTTTCGAGGCGTTTCGCCTGAGCAACGACACCTGTATCTGGGAGGGCCTTTGATGCACCCACAACATCTTGCGAGCGCTGCGGTACCAGCGCACCGAACTGCGACTTTGGCGTCACATTTGGGCGGATTGGAAACCACACCGTATCCAACCGCTTTGAACTGCGATAATGTCGCGGCGGGGAATACCGATGTATTGCCCACTTTAAAACCGGGGTCTGATTGGCATGAGGCAGTGCCAGGCCCTTTAAACAGTGACAGGAGACTTAGATGTCCAAGAGCATCACAATGCTGGCCGCTTTCGGCCTTATCGCAGCCGTTTCGGCATGCGCACCCAAGCAGCAAGAAGAATATGTCGTGGTCGCACCCGAGCCCATCTCGGTTGAGCCCGTGTACACAGGCAAGTACAAGTAAGACTTGCTGGGGGCAGGCGTCTGCGCCTGTCTCCATTCCCTCTGCGGCGATTAACGCAGGGGTTTCACCGCGCATTTCCCCTGCAGTCTGGGGGGCATCATGCTGAAGCATCGCGGTTTCCCGGGGCGTATGCCCGGTTCAGACTATCAATTCGTCATTCGTCGCGCCAACCCGCGCGGGATCACCCCGTTGACCCGCCGCGAACGCCGGTCTGATCGCAAGGCGGCGGACCGTCGCGTTGACACCGCCTTTATGCGCGCGCTCTGGGAAGCCTTTGGCGACCAGCCGTTCGAGAGGGGCAATCTTGATGCCGGGCGTTTGTCGTGGCTATTTGGCCGTGAAGTGGTTGCGGTAGACGATCCGTTTGATCCTGCCGACTACGAGGCGATGCTGGTCATCAACGAAGCGCTGGCCCGCGCGTCTTTTCCTGACGCGTTCGGGGATTAATGATGCGCGTTGCCCCCATCATTCCGGCTGCTTTTCGCTATGCGCTTTGCGTACTGGGCAAGAGTATGCCCAGTTTGACGGGGGCGCGTGCTCTTTTCCCGACGGCTGTGGAACCTTCTACAAAATCGTGCGTTAAGCAGTATCACATCGCGAATAACGCACGTTCAATAAAAGGTTTATACCCATGTCCATCAAAACAATTCTTCTCGCCGTTACTGCGTCCGCTGGCCTTGCCGCTTGTGGCGATACACTGGGCGAGCAAGCGCTTGGCGGTGGTGTCGTGGGCGCTGGTGCCGCAGCGGTCACAGGCGGTAGCCTTGCACAAGGTGCAGCCATCGGTGCCGGCGCAAACGTACTGGCCTGCCAGTCCGGCGCGGTACGCTGCCAATAATCTGACATCTGCTGCGGCCACGCGCCGCGGTAGCTGTATTGCTCAAGATTTTGCCCCGCTCAGCCTCGTGCTGATGCGGGGTTTTTCCGTTCACTCAAGACCAAAAGGGACAGTCGATGTTCAATAAGATCCTGATCGCCAACCGCGGCGAAATTGCCTGCCGTGTTATCAAGACCGCCAAGAAGATGGGCATTGAAACCGTCGCTGTCTATTCAGACGCGGATGCGCAGGCGTTGCACGTCCAGATGGCGGACGAGGCGATCCACATCGGCCCTCCTGCCGCGAACCAGTCCTATATCGTAATCGACAAGATCATGGAGGCGGTAAAGAAATCGGGCGCTCAGGCTGTGCATCCGGGCTATGGCTTTTTGTCCGAGAACTCCAAGTTTGCCGAAGCGCTTGCCGCTGCGGGCGTCGCCTTTGTCGGCCCGCCTGTCGGCGCGATCGAGAAGATGGGCGACAAGATCACGTCCAAGAAAATCGCCCAAGAGGCCGGCGTTTCCACCGTGCCCGGTTACATGGGCTTGATCGCCGACGCTGACGAAGCCGTCAAAATCTCGAACGAGGTCGGTTATCCGGTGATGCTCAAGGCGTCTGCGGGCGGCGGCGGCAAGGGCATGCGTATCGCTTGGAATGACGAAGAAGCCCGCGAGGGGTTCCAGTCGTCCAAGAACGAAGCGGCCAACAGCTTTGGCGACGACCGTATATTCATCGAAAAATTCGTGACCCAGCCGCGCCACATCGAAATTCAGGTCCTGTGCGACAGCCACGGCAACGGCATCTATCTGGGCGAACGTGAATGTTCGATCCAGCGCCGCAACCAGAAGGTTGTCGAAGAGGCCCCGTCGCCTTTCTTGGACGAAGCGACACGCAAAGCCATGGGCGAGCAATCCGTCGCATTGGCGCAGGCCGTGGGTTACACTTCTGCCGGTACGGTCGAATTCATCGTGGACGGCGACAAGAATTTCTTCTTCCTCGAGATGAACACACGTCTTCAGGTGGAACACCCCGTAACCGAACTGATCACGGGCGTTGATCTGGTTGAACAGATGATCCGCATCGCCAATGGCGAAAAGCTGACCATCACCCAAGACGACGTCAAGCTGACCGGCTGGGCGATTGAAAACCGTCTGTATGCCGAAGATCCCTATCGCGGCTTCTTGCCCTCGATCGGGCGTCTGACGCGCTACCGTCCTCCGATGGAAATTGCGGCAGGCCCCCTGCTTGAGAACGATAAATGGCAGGGCGACGCGCCAGCGGGCGAAATGGCCGTGCGCAACGATACCGGCGTCTATGAGGGCGGCGAGATTTCGATGTATTACGATCCGATGATCGCCAAGCTGTGCACATGGGCACCAACCCGCGCCGAGGCGATTGAACGGATGCGCGTGGCGCTGGACAGCTTCGAGGTCGAAGGCATCGGACACAATCTGCCCTTCCTGTCCGCCGTGATGGATCATCCGATTTTTGTCGAAGGCAACATGACCACCGCCTTTATCGAAGAGCAGTATCCGGATGGGTTTGACGGGGTAGACCTGCCCGAAGCAGACCTGCGTCGCATTGCGGCCGCCACAGCAGCCATGCACCGCGTCGGCGAAATTCGCCGGACGCGCGTGTCGGGCCGTATGGATAACCACGAACGCAAGGTCGGCACCGCATGGAATGTTGCGGTGCAAGGCCACTCGTTTGACGTGGATATTCAGGCGGACCCCAAGGGTGCTACGGTCACCTTTGACGACGGCACATCGCTCCGGGTTGCGGGCGATTGGACGCCGGGCGACCAACTGGCAGAAATGACCGTCGATGACACGCCACTGGTGTTCAAGGTCGGCAAGATCTCGGGCGGGTTCCGCGTGCGGGCGCGTGGCGCGGATATGAAAGTGCATGTGCGCAGCCCCCGTCAGGCAGAACTCGCGCGTCTGATGCCCGAAAAGCTGCCGCCCGACACGTCCAAGCTGCTGCTTTGCCCGATGCCGGGTCTGGTGGTAAAGATCGACGTCGAGGTAGGCGATGAAGTCCAAGAAGGCCAGAACCTGTGCACCATTGAGGCGATGAAGATGGAAAACATCCTGCGCGCCGAGAAAAAGGGCAAAGTGTCCAAGATCAACGCCGCAGCGGGCGACAGCCTTGCTGTGGACGATGTCATCATCGAGTTTGAATAAACACCATGCCAGCCGTTGCGATCATGGGACACAATACGGCGCTGCGGGGGATTTCTGCGCAGCGCCGCCCCATATCGTTGCGGCTGGCGTACCTTCAGTCAAAGAGTTTGCCTGCCCGTTCCTTTGCGTCGCGGATTTCGCGCTGCCGGATGGTCATTTTGTCGATGCTGCGGGTAATTTCGCGCACGTCCCACGGGCGGGGCTTACGCAACTTGATGTCGCCGTCTTTGCCGACCAGCACCAGCATGAACCCGCGCGGCCGCATCTGCAGCCGTAACGGGCTACGTGCGGCGGGGTCTGTGTCGGTCAATACGATGACATCTCGGCTAACCAAGTCTACGGGCTGCTCGCGCAAAAGCTCCATCTGGGCCTGGTATGCGGGGTCGTCCTCACTGTCTGCAAAGACCAGCACCGGCCTTTTTTTCCAGTGGAATTCACTTAAATTTTCCATATCGGCGGGCAAGAACAAGTCGGGAACCTGTGGTTCAGAGACCGTTTCCGCCCCCGCCGAGACCGCAAACAATCCTGCAAAAACAAGGGCTATCACTGATTTCATCGTTTCTCCTGTCCGTACAGATATAAGCTTGCGCGACGCGATTGCGATGCACAACCCGACATCTGCGCATATTAAGCACTCTGCAACAGGTTTGCAGGCATGACTGTGGCTCACACTCTCGGTGGGCCTTTTGGGCTGACCTCCTTTCAAGGATTGGGCAAGCAGATCATGGATATCCTTCTTCACGTTGGTGCGCACCGGACAGGCACGACCAGTTTTCAACACTATTTGGCGGATCATTCCGATGCGATCGCGGCGCGTGGCACCTGCGTCTGGGGGCCGCGCCAGACCCGCGGGGGGCTTTTTACGGGGCTGTTTCCTGCGTCGGGCGGCCTTGGACCTGACCCCAATCTGGTAAACGGGCGCGTTTCGCTGTTGATGGGCAAGGCCCGCGAGCTTGGTGCGGACCAACTGCTGATTTCAGACGAAAACATGATCGGGTCTACACGTCATTCGGTGCGCAGCGCGCGGCTTTTTCCTGCGATTGGCGAACGTATGGCACGGTTCGGTTCCAGCTTTGGCGGGCGCGTGACGCAGGTGGTGCTGGCCATCCGGCAAACCGACCAGTGGTGGACCTCTGCGGTGGCGTACACGGTGGGGCGCGGGCATCCGGTACCAGATGCGGATCAGCTCGAGCGGATCGCCCATGATCCGCGTGGCTGGCGCGATGTGATCACCGATCTTGCCTGCGCCATGCCCGAAGCGAAGATCACCGTCGCCCGCTATGACGATTTCGCCGGCCACCCCGACCTGCTATTTTCGCAACTGACGGGGCGCGCTGCCCCTGTCTCAGACACCGGATACTGGCTGAACCGCCGTCCGGATGTGGCCGCCTTGCACGCGCAAATGGACCCCGACACGGCAGAACTGCCCAGCGATGGTCTGGGCCACTGGCAACCTTTTACCAAGGACCAGACAGCGGCTTTGCGAGAAACCTATGCGGACGATCTGTTCTGGCTGACTGCCGGTGCCGATGGTCTTGCGACCCTGACAGAGAACTCAACCGCCACAAGAACCAGCACAAGCTGGCCAGAAGGCGACAGAATAAAAGGACACCACCATGACAGCGGACAAAGAAAACTGGCGCAATCTGGCTGAGGCGGAATTGCGGGGGCGTAGCCTGGATGACCTGACGTGGAACACGCTGGAAGGCATCGACGTCAAACCGCTTTATACGGCCGAAGACACCGAAGGGCTGGATCACCTCGGCGGAATCCCCGGCGAAGCGCCCTTTACCCGTGGCGTCAAAGCGACCATGTACGCCGGTCGTCCCTGGACCATCCGTCAATATGCGGGGTTCTCCACGGCTGAGGAATCGAACGCCTTTTACCGCCGCGCACTCTCGGCAGGGCAGCAAGGTGTCTCGGTTGCATTCGATCTGGCCACCCACCGCGGCTATGACAGTGACCACCCCCGCGTAGAAGGGGACGTGGGCAAGGCGGGCGTTGCGATCGACAGCGTCGAGGACATGAAGATCCTGTTCGACGGCATCCCGCTGGATAAAGTGTCTGTTTCCATGACAATGAACGGCGCGGTGATCCCGATTTTGGCCAGCTTTATCGTCGCGGGCGAAGAACAGGGGCACGATAAATCCGTGCTGTCCGGCACCATTCAGAACGACATTCTGAAGGAATTCATGGTCCGCAACACCTATATCTACCCGCCTGAACCCTCGATGCGGATCATTGGCGACATCATCGAATACACCTCGGACCATATGCCGAAATTCAATTCGATCTCGATTTCGGGCTACCACATGCAAGAGGCGGGCGCGAACCTTGTGCAGGAACTGGCCTTTACCCTTGCCGATGGCCGCGAATATGTGCGCACCGCCATCGCCGCAGGGATGGATGTCGACCGTTTCGCGCCGCGTTTGAGCTTCTTCTTCTGCATCGGCATGAACTTCTTCATGGAGGCGGCAAAGCTGCGCGCGGCACGTCTGCTGTGGTCGCGGATTATGGATGAATTCAAACCGCAGAACCCCAAGTCCTCGATGTTGCGCACCCACTGCCAGACCTCGGGCGTCAGCCTTCAGGAACAAGATCCCTATAATAACGTGGTCCGCACGGCGTATGAAGCCATGAGCGCAGTGCTTGGCGGCACGCAGTCGCTGCACACCAACGCGCTGGACGAGGCGATTGCACTGCCCACGGATTTCTCGTCGCGCATCGCCCGCAATACACAGCTGATTTTGCAAGAAGAAACCGGCGTCACCAACGTCATCGACCCCTTGGCGGGCAGCTACTACGTCGAAAAGCTGACCGCCGATCTGGCAGATGCAGCCTGGAAACTGATCGAGGAAGTCGAAGAGCTGGGTGGTATGACCAAAGCCGTCGCCTCCGGCATGCCGAAGCTGCGCATCGAAGAGGCCGCTGCCACCCGTCAGGCCAAGATCGACCGCGGGACCGAGGTGATCGTCGGCGTGAACAAATACCGCCGCGAGGTCGAGGACGAGATCGACATTCTCGATGTGGACAACGTCAAGGTGCGCGACAGCCAGATCAAGCGTTTGGAAGCCATCCGTGGGTCTCGGGATGAATTGGCATGTACCGCCGCGCTGGCCGAACTGACCCGCCGTGCCTCCGAGGGCGGAAACCTGTTGGAAGGGGCGGTCGAAGCTGCCCGTGCCCGCGCCACCGTAGGAGAGATCAGCATGGCGATGGAAGAAAAATTCGGACGTCACCGCGCCGAGGTCAAAACGCTGGCCGGTGTGTATGGCGCGGCCTATGAAGGCGACAGCGGCTTTGCGGAAATCCAAAAATCCGTAGAAGATTTCGCCGAAGCCGAAGGCCGCCGCCCGCGTATGCTGGTGGTAAAAATGGGTCAGGACGGGCACGATCGCGGGGCCAAGGTCATCGCGACGGCCTTTGCCGATATCGGCTTTGACGTGGACGTAGGTCCGCTGTTCCAGACCCCTGCCGAAGCCGCGCAGGACGCCGTGGACAATGACGTGCATGTCATCGGCATCTCGTCACAGGCGGCGGGCCATAAAACTCTGGCACCGCAATTGATCAACGCGCTGAAAGAGGCAGGGGCCGAGGATATTCTGGTGATCTGCGGCGGCGTTATCCCGCAACAGGACTATAAGTTCCTTAAAGATGCAGGGGTTAAGGCGATCTTTGGGCCGGGCACCAACATTCCGAATGCGGCGCAGGATATCCTGAAACTGATCCGCGCCGCGCGGGACTGAGCTGGGCGCGAGGGGGCTGTCTGCCCCCTCACACTCCCCCGAGGATTTGAGCCATTTGGAAGCATGAAGCATGATTGAACTGGATCACCTTGCAGTCGCAGGCGAAAGCCTTGAGGCAGCATCAGACTATGCCGCGCAGGTGCTAGGGGTCCCGTTGCAATCGGGTGGCGCGCATGCGGTATTTGGGACGCATAACAAACTGTTAGGCCTGTCAGATACGCTTTATCTAGAGGCGATTGCTGTTGATCCCGATGCGCCACAGCCCGCCTATGCAAGGTGGTTTGATCTGGATCGGTTCAACGGGCCGGCGCGTCTGTCCAACTGGATTTGCCGCTGCGATGATCTGGAGGCGGCGCTGGACGCTTTGCCAGAAGGCTATGGCGCGCCGGTACAGTTGCAGCGCGGTGATTTAAGCTGGCGTATGGCCGTGCCGGAAAACGGTGTGTTGCCGTATGATAATTGCGCGCCTGCTTTGATGCAGTGGGACGGGGATGCACATCCGACCCAACGGCTTGAAAGCTCGGGCTGTCGACTGGTGACATTAACGGTTCAGCATCCACAGGCAGAGGCGTTGGCGGCTGCGTTGGCACCTTTATTGGTGGATGCGCGGGTCGTGTTCGAGGCCGGAACGCCGGGGCTGTTTGCAACCTTTGATACCCCCGTGGGCAGGGGCGTGCTGGCGTGATCCTGCGGGCGGCCTGCGGTGACGATGGGGCTGCGGTGGCAGCACTTTGGAGTGGCATGATCGCCGATACGCTGTTTACCTTTACCACGGATGTTAAAACGGCCGCCGAGGTCGAGGATCTTATTGCTGTCCGTGCAGACCAGTTTTGGGTCGCAGAGGCTGATGGAATCGTTGGGTTTGTGACTTTCGGCCCCTTTCGCAGCGGGCCGGGATACCGCGATGCGGTGGAACATTCGATCGTGCTGGACAGCTCGGTGCAGGGCACTGGCGTGGGGCGTGGCTTGATGCAAACCGCCTTTGACGCCGCAGCAGCACAGGGGCGGCGCATCATGGTGGCGGCCATCAGCGGGGCCAATCCGGGTGCCGTCGGGTTTCATACCGCACTTGGCTTTGACCACGTGGGCAGGATGCCGCGCATCGGGCAGAAGAACGGGCAGCAGCTTGACCTAATTTTGATGCAGAAAATGCTGTCGCCCCGCTGACTTCCTTGGCGGTGCCCCGTATGATGGGCGTCATGTCTATTTGGTCACGCATCACCGAAGCTTTGTCAGCGCTCACCGCCGGTGAGGGGCTGTCGGCCGTTTTCGACCGTCTGCGCACCCCGCCCGAGAGGTCGGTGGCCTTTACCATTGCCGTGATTGCCCTGGGGGCCAAGATGGCCAAGGCCGACGGGCAGGTGACCCGAGACGAGGTAACCGCCTTTCGAGAGGTGTTCCAGATTGCCGAGGCCGACCAGCAGGGTGCTGCGCGGGTATTCAATTTAGCGCGGCATGATGTGGCCGGCTTTGAGGATTACGCCGCGCGCATTGCGCAGATGTTCGCGGATCAGCCCGAGATGCTGCATGATCTGATCGAAGGGTTGTTCCACATTGCCATGGCCGACGGCATGTACCACCCGAACGAAGACGCGTTTCTGGTACGGGTGGCGCAGATTTTTGCGATGGATGACAGTGACTTTGCCTCGCTTCGGGCGCGGTTTGTGCCCGATACATCGCCGCTGCCCCATGCGGTTCTGGGCATTCCGCCCGATGCCTCGCGTGAAGAGGGGCGTGCTGCGTGGCGCAAGCTGGTGCGCGCCAATCATCCTGACGCGCTGGTTGCACGCGGTCTGCCACAAGAGGCCGTGGCGATGGCCGAAAAACGCATGATCGACATCAACCGCGCATGGGAGACCTGGTCAGGCAAGGCGCGGTAATGCGGATCGCGACCTATAATGTCGAATGGTTCACCGGTTTGTTTGACGACAATGACCAGCTGCTGCTGGACGACGGCTGGTCGGCCCGCCACGATATTACCCGTGCGCAGCAGGCGCAGGCTTTGGGCGCTGTGTTTCGTGCCTTGGACGCCGATGCCGTGATGGTGATCGAGGCCCCGGATCAAAGCCGCAAACGCGGGACGGTGGCTGCGCTGGAACGTTTTGCCGCGCATTTTAATTTGCGCACGCGCAAGGCGCTGATCGGTTTTGCCAATGATACCCAGCAGGAAATCGCGCTGTTATTTGATCCCGACAAGCTGACGGCCACCCATGCACCCGGCGGGACGGTCGGGCGGGGGCAGGCCCCGCGGTTCGATGGCACCTTTGATATTGATTTGGATATCGACGCGCGCGAGGATCACGTGGTCTTCTCTAAGCCGCCGCTTGAGCTGGATATCGTGACCCGTGACGGGGTCGCTTTTCATATGATCGGTGCGCATCTGAAATCCAAAGCACCGCATGGGGCCAAGACGCCGCAAGATGCGCTGCGCATCGGGATCGCAAGCCGGCGCAAACAACTGGCACAGGCGGTCTGGCTGCGACGTCGGATTGATGCGCAGCTGGACGCGGGCACCCCGTTGATGGTTCTGGGCGATCTGAACGACGGGCCCGGGCTGGACAGTTTCGAGGATCTTTTCGGGCGGTCCTCGGTAGAGATCGTGATGGGGCACAGGCAGGATCGGGCTTTGGTCGACCCACATGCAACCCGTGCGTTGGGGCAGCGGATTGGGGCGATGCCCACGACCTCGCGCTTTTGGATCGCGCCCGAGAAACGCTATCTTCAGGCGCTGCTGGATTACATCATGATCAGCCCGGCCCTGACCGCGCACCACCCCCAGTGGCGTATCTGGCACCCGATGGACGATCCGGAATGCTGGGCCGATGCAGGTTTGCGCGATGCATTGATCACGGCGTCGGATCACTTTCCAGTGACGATTGATCTCGCGCTCTGAGCGGCCCTTTAATGCCGCTTTCCTCATGTCAGGAAATAGGGCAGTGTCTGATGTATGAGACAGTTTCTTTTGACCACCACCCTGATTTGTCTGTCCGGTTTTGCGCTGGCACAGGAAAATGACAACGATACCTCCGGCTTTTCTTTGATGGAACGCGGGGCCAGAAATTTCTTTGACGGCATGAAAAAAGAGATGGCCCCCGCGCTGGACGGGCTCAGCGATTGGGGCCGCAAGGCCAGCCCCGCATTGCGCAATTTCGTCTCCGAGATGGGGCCCGCCTTGACCGATTTGCTGGATGAGGTCGAAGATTGGAGCGTCTACGAGCCGCCCCAAAAGATGCCCAATGGTGATATCGTGATCCGCCGCAAAACAGACCCAGAGCCGGAAGACGAAACGCCAAACGACGCGCCCGCACCGCCGGCGATCTATCTGGACGAGGTGCCACAGTTCGACCTGTGAGCGGTCGATCCGGCTCTGATCAGCATTTTATTTTTTGCAGGTCTTGAGCTGCACCTCGGCGCCGAGCGACAGCGCGAGCGAGTTTAGCCGCGCCTCGGCGACCTCTCCGAACAGGGGCATCATGTCGTCGGTCAGCCAAAGTTCCAGCAGCTTCTTTTTGGGGAACCAGCGCAGATGGCCGCGCTCTTCCTCGGGGTTCATCCAAAGCATCGCGCCAAAGCGCATGGCCTTACCCAGGATCTCTGCCTCGTTGCGGCTCTTTTCGTCGACCATTTCATAGAGGTCTTCGAAACGGGTGTTCTCGCGCTTGTTGGAATACCGGTGCAGCAATGCCAGCCCCAGATAGATCCGTTCAGCATGTTTCAGCCCGCCCAGATTGGCGCGGGTGGCATTGTCAAAGCAGACTTCGGCGCGGTAGTCGGGGTGCGCGCGCCAGCTGACATCGTGCAGCAGACAGGCGGCCTTGACCAGTCGTTTGCGCTGCGGCGAGGCCGATTTGTAGAGCGGCAGGATAAAGTCGAACAGCGCCTTGCCGAACCCCGGCGACCGCGCGTCTTTGGCTTCGGCAAAGCGGCAGGCTTCGATCAGCGGATCACGGTCACGTAGGCGCTGCGGCATCTGCTCGTACAGCATCCCCTCGCGGATGCCGTAGCTGGAAATCGCGATATCCTTGGGTTTGAACGTCTTGACCAGCCGCGACAGGACTTCGGCGGCGTAGGGCACCAGCGCCATCCGGCTGGCCGATACGCCGCTGATTTTGCGCAGTTCTTCATGGTCGCTGGACTGGATGTGCTTGACAGTTTCGCGCACCGATGTGGGCGTCATACGGTATTCATGCAGCACGTGCAGCGGATAGCCGCGGCGCACCATGTCGATCCGCGCAATCGCTCGCCATGACCCGCCGACCAGAAACAGACGGTCGCGCTGTGCGCCCATCTTTTCCGCCAGCCCTTCGATCACGGTCTTGATCTGGGCCTGACGCGCCTTGGCCCCGCCCTTGATGTCACGCAGTTTCAATGGACCAAGCGCGGAGGTCACACGTTTGCCAACACGCCCGCCGGAAATCTCGGCCAGCTCCATCGAGGATCCACCGATGTCACAGACCAACCCATAGGCACCGGGCCAGCCCAGCAGGACGCCCTGTGCGGACAGCCGTGCCTCTTCTTCGCCGTCGATAACCCATATTTTCAGGCCCGTCTCGCGCTGGACCTCGTCGCAAAAGTCGCGTCCGTCGCTGGCGTCACGCACCGCGGCGGTGGCCACAACGGTCAGCTCGGACAGGCCCATGCTTTGGGCCAGTTTGCTGAAACGTCGCATGGCTGAAAGCGCCCGGACCCGCCCGACAGGGGACAGATGACCGGTTTCGGCCATGCCGGCCCCAAGCGCACACATGATCTTTTCGTTATAGAAGTACGCAGGTGATCGCGCGGCCCCGTCAAAGACGACCAAGCGGACAGAGTTCGACCCCACATCCACCACACCGACACGCGCCAGCGCGCGGGCCGAAGGGTCAAGAAACAGGGGTTTTCCGAACAAGCCTAAATCAGCGACGCCCGTTTCAGGGACGGGAGAGGGCGGAGGGGTGTCGGTTTTATCTGCCACGAACGCTCCTGCGGGGGCTTTGGTCTTGGGGGGGCAAGGTGGCCCAGCCGGACTGCTACGTCAATCGCTAACACGGGCAGGCGGCTGAAAAACCCAAAGGGATCGAGGGTGTATAATCGCCAGCGACAACGCGGGCGGATAGATGCGCCTTCGGCGAGAGTTTACAGGGGCAAAATGAAGCGGTCAGTCTTCGGTATGGGTCAGTTTCGGAACGTCGGACGCCCCCGCCGTGCCGCGCCCCGAGAGGGAGGGGTTTTCCATGAAGAAGCGGTGGCAGTTGAACGCAAAGGTGCCGTCGGCAATTTCGGGGCGTGAAAAACTTCCATCGGGTGACATGACCCAGCTTTGGGCCACATCTGCCAGATTGGCCGCCATCACCTGACTGGTGATCTGCGCCTTGACGGTGGGGTTTTCAATCTCGACCAGTGTTTCGACACGGCGGGTCAGGTTGCGCCCCATCCAGTCAGCAGATGACATGAAAACCCGCGACTTTTTATGCGGTAGCCCGTGGCCATTGCCAAAGCAGACGATGCGCGAATGTTCCAGAAAACGCCCGACGATGGATTTCACGCGGATGTTCTCGGACAGGCCCTTGATGCCGGGGCGCAACCCGCAGATGCCGCGGATCACGAGGCTGATTTTCACCCCTGCCTGCGATGCCGCATAAAGTGCGTCGATCACATCCGCATCGACGACGGAGTTCATCTTGGCCCAGATTTCTGCCGGTTTGCCCGCTGCGGCATATTCGGCTTCGGCGGCGATCATGGCCAGCAGGCGCGGTTTCAGCGTGATGGGCGATATCGCAAGATTGTCCAGCGCGTCGGGCTGCGCGTAGCCTGACAGGTAGTTGAACACTTTGGTTGCATCGCGGCCCAGCTTCTGGTCGCAGGTGAACAGCGACAGATCAGTATAAATGCGCGCGGTGATCGGGTGGTAGTTGCCGGTGCCATAGTGGGTATAGGTGACCAGTTGATCGCCTTCGCGGCGCACCACAGTCGAGATTTTCGCGTGGGTCTTAAGGTCGAGAAAACCATAGACCACATGCGCGCCTGCGCGTTCTAACCGGCGCGACTGGCGGATGTTGGCGGCTTCGTCGAAACGTGCCTTGAGCTCGACCAGCGCGGTAACCGATTTCCCGTCTTCGGCGGCCTCGCACAGCGCCTCTACGATGGGACTGTCGCGCGAGGTGCGATAGAGCGTCTGTTTGATCGCCACCACATCAGGGTCACGTGCGGCCTGCGCTAGAAAGCGCACGACCATGTCGAACGTCTCGTAGGGGTGGTGCAGCAGCATGTCCTTGGACCGGATCGCCGCGAACATGTCGCCTTCGTGGTCGGTCACCCTCTCGGGGATGCGCGGCGTGAATTGCGGCCACAGCAGATCGGGGCGGCTGTCGACCACCAGTTCCGTCAGATCGCTGATGCCGATCATCCCGTCCAGCTCTATCACGTCTTGCGGGCGCACAGCCAATTCGGCCATGACCACGGATTTCAGCTTTTCAGGCGCTCCGGCGGAATGGGTCAGACGCACGACCTCGCCGCGGCGGCGGCGTTTCAGGGCGACTTCGAATTCGCGCACAAGGTCTTCGGCTTCGTCTTCGACCTCAAGGTCGCTGTCACGCAGAACCCGAAATTCAAAATGGGCCTTTAGCTTATAGCCCGGAAACAGGCCTGGAATTTTGAGCACCAGCAGATCCTCGAGCGGCAGGAACCGCAGCGATCCTTCGGCGGCAGGCAGGGAGACAAAGCGGTCGATCTGCGCCGGAATTGGCAGCAAGGCTTGCAAGGGGCGCTTGTCGCTGGTGCGTTCCAATTGCAACGCCAGCGCATAGCCGGTGTTGGGAATGAACGGGAAAGGGTGTGCCGGATCGACGGCCAGCGGGGTCAGTACGGCAAAGACCCGGTGCAAGAACACATCATCCAGATAGGCCAGGTCGGCCTCGTCCAGATCAGCGGCGCGTTCAAGCATGATGTTCTGTTCGTCCATCCTTGACATCAGATCGACCAGGACATTTTGCTGTTCGGTCATCAGCCGGCGCGCGTCTTCATTGATCAGCACCAGCTGTTGCGCAGGGGTCAGCCCGTCGCTGGCGGGCGTGGTGTTGCCCGCCTGTGCCAGCTCGCGCAGACCAGCAACGCGCACGGTATAGAATTCATCCAGATTGCCCGCCGAGATCGACAAAAAGCGCAGCCGTTCCAGCAGCGGCACGCGGGGGTTCTTGGCCTCTTCCAGCACACGCCAGTTGAACCCGAGCCAGCTGAGCTCGCGGTTGTAAAAGCGACCTGGCCCGGTGATATCCAGTTCGGGCATATCTTGGGCCGGTACGAAGGCGGATTCGAGAAAGTCAGCGTTTGTCATGACGGCCTTATGGCGTTGGATTGTAATGGGTTTATGACGCAATTCACCAAGACTATCGCGCAGCGGAAATCCCATTGTCCAGCACTTGTGCAGCGAGTGTGCGTGTCACCGGCCTTTGTAGGGCCAGACTGGCGGCATCCAGCGCAGCCACCAGATCTCCCGCCGCTGCAAATGACCGGTCCATCCGCAGCAGCAGATAGGGGATCACATCGGGTTTTGGTGTCAGCTGCCGGTCGGCCAGCAGCTTGGCCATAACTGCCGTCAGCAAGCTGTCATCGGGCGCTTCAAGCGCTGCAGCGGTGGCGGCGCGCATACGGCTGGTGAGGTCGGGCAGGTGCAGCCCCCAGTGGGGCACCGCCGGCGCGCCGGTCAGCAGCAGGCTGTGACCCTCGGCCAGCGCCAGATTATGCAGGTGGAAAAGATTTGTCTCGGCGGTGGTGTCGCCGGCGATTGCGGGGATGTTTTCAACAGCCAAAGGCCCCTGCGCCAGCGCGGGGATATCTGCCGTGGCAATATCGGCCGCGTCGATGATCTGTGCGCCCGACAGGTTGGCCCAGACATGTGTCAGATGGGTCTTGCCCGATCCGGATGGGCCGGTCAGCACCAGCTTGCGGCCGGCCCACGCCTGCCAGCCTTCGATCATGGCCACTGCAATCGCGTTTGACGGGGCGACAAAAAAGTCATCCCGTCCCAGTGCGGGGCGACTGGGAAGGTCAAGTCCAAGCTGTTGTGCCATGCTATCAGTCCGCCGTTTCGTCCAAAGTCGATCGTTGCGTGCCCTGATAGAGCGAGCTTTCGACGTATTGCTCTGTTGCGAACCGCGCGATCACCCCAAGGGCGGCGGCGATGGGGACGGCGGCCAGCATGCCGACAAACCCGAACAGCGAGCCAAAGACCGACAGCGCGAGGATCAGCCAGACCGGATGCAGCCCGACCGAGTTGCCGACCAGTTTAGGCGTGAGCAGATTGCCCTCGATCATTTGGCCCAGCACAAAGATACCCGCGACCATCCCGATAGAGAACCAATCCCCCCAGAATTGAAACAGCGCCAGACCGATGGCCAGCGCGCCGCCCAGAACAGCCCCGAGATAGGGAATAAAGGTGACCAGACCGGCGATAAAGCCAACCACAAGACCAAATTGCATCCCCACCAACATCAAGGCAATGGCGTAATAGGTGCCTAGAATCAGACAGACCGTCCCCATGCCACGAATGAAACCTGCCAGCGTGCGGTCGATATCACGTGCAAGCCGGCGGATCACTGGCGCGTGGTCGCGTGGCAATAACTGGTCGATGCGGCCAACCATCCGGTCCCAGTCCAGCAGCAGATAGACCGCAACCACCGGCACGATCACAAACAAAAGCAGCACGTTCAGCACTGTCGCAGCAGAGGCGATCGCGGTGTTCAGAAACTCTCCGCCGCGTTCCTGAATGGTGGACCCGATAGAGTTGATCGAACTGCGCAGCGTCGATCCTTCGACCAGCAGCGTGGGAAAGCGTTCGGTCAGGAAGTTGGTGAAATTGCGCGCCAGCTGGGGCGCGACCTCTATCAGGTTCACGGCTTGGTTGATCAGCGCGGGGATCACCAGCAGCGCCATCAGCACAAAGATCAGCAGTGCCATCAGCGTGATCACCATCGTGGCCATCGCGCGGGTCAAGCCGAGTGCTTCCAGCCGGTCAGCTACGGGGTCAAGGAAATAGGCAATCGCCGCGCCGATCAGAAACGGCAGCAGTATGTCGCCGGTGAACCACAAGACAACAAGAAAGACCGCCCCTGCGATGCCCCAGTATTTCATCTGATCTCTGATTGGCAGGCCCATGCCGCGTCCTCGCAATTTGGTTTGGGTCGACATTGCGCAACGGGGCACGTTTTTCAAGGCCCGTGGTGAAATGGACGGCCTGCGCGCGTGGACGTGTCAGGTGCCTTCGGCGAGGATTTTTTACCATCTGGAAGCAGCCCTTGCGGGTCAGAACACGCGGACGCCCTGATCTTGCAGGGTTTTTTGCATGCGCTCTAGCGGGACGGCGTCCAGCGGGCAGCCTGTGGCCAGCGCAATTGCCGCCGCGACGCCCGCACCTTGGCCCGCCACAGTACAGCACGCCATGTTGCGGGTGGCGGCATGGGCGATCTTGTCGCCGCCAATAGCGCGCCCTGCGACCAGCAGATTCTTGACCCCTTTGGGCAGCATCGCGCGGTAGGGGATGTGCATGTAGCGCCCCGTGGTGGGGATGATCAGCACGCCGTAGCCGTCAATGAATTCGGGGTAGATGCCGATGCTGTCGCCAAAACGGGCCTGCTGCCGCACGTCGGTTTCGGTCATATTATAGACCGCGTCGATCTTGCGGGTGTCGCGGATGCCGATGCTCATGCCAAAATTGCGCAGCCGCGCGGTTTCGCAGCCCGGTGTATAGGCCTTGAGCGCGTCAATCGCATGCATCGCCTGGGCGCGGCCTTCTATTTCAAAGCGGGTCATGCTGTCGGGGTCCGTGCCGTCGCATTCGGCAAGGTGGATCAGGTTCATATAGGTCATCTCGCCGCTGTCATGCACAGCGCCCCACGTGCCCCCAATGGTGTTGAGGTTGGCGGGCATGCGCCCGTCGCGGATCGCTTGGGCAAAGGGTTTGGCCAGAAACGGAGAGAACATCGCGTCTTCCTTGCCATCGGTTTCGACCACCCATTCGCCGGTGGACCAGTTGGCATAGGTTTGCGGATCGGCTTTGACGCCGGCCATGAACGCGGCCTTGTCGACGCCCGCGATGTGGAACATAACCGATGCGGCCTGCATGTCCTCGATCGGGGTTTTATGTGTGGGGGCACCAGCGCGATGCGCGACATCGGCGTCGCCCGTGGCGTCGATCACGATTTTGGCAAGGATCGCCTCGCGGCCCGATTTTGATTCGACGATGACGCCCCTGATCGTGTCGCCCTCCATGATCGGGGCGACGAACTGGCGGTGCAGCATCGGGTGGATGCCTGCTTCGGTCACCAGGCGGTCGGCGACAAGTTTGAACCCTTCGCTGTCCAACTCGTAGCTCAGCGATTGGGATTCGGGGCTGGCGGCCCCCATCGCTTTGGCGCGTTCTTCGAATTCCCAGCCGATGCCGCCGGCCTCTATCGTTTGTTCATGGCGGTACCAGGCAAAGCCTTCAACCCCGACCACGGTAATATTGCCACCAAAGCAGCCGAAACGGTCCAACAGCGTTACGTCGGCCCCCGCGCGGGCCGCGGCGAGGGCAGCGGCCAGACCACCGGGGCCGGACCCGATCACCAGCACGCCGGTCTCATGGATCACTGGGGTTTCGCGCGCGGGCTCTAGGATCATGGTCATGGGGCGTCCTTTGTGGTTTGGCGATGCCGGTAAGAAACGCGTCTGCGCCCGAAGGGTCAATCACCAAGCGTGCGCCCGTCTTGGTGCCCGCTTGTTGGTGCCCGCTTGTTGGTGCCCGCTTGTTGGTGCCCGCTTGTTGGTGCCCGCTTGTTGGTGATTGTCTCGGCGCGGGGATTATCATAGTCAGGTGCCAATTCACTCTGAGAGGATCATCATGCGTCTGTCCCGTTATTTTTTGCCTGTGCTCAAGGAAAACCCGTCCGAGGCGCAGATCGTCAGCCACCGGTTGATGCTGCGGGCCGGCATGATCAAGCAATCGGCTGCGGGCATCTATTCGTGGTTGCCGCTTGGCTTTAAAGTGCTGCGCAAGATCGAAGCCATCGTGCACGAAGAACAGCAGCGCGCCGGCCACATCCCGATGTTGATGCCGACGTTGCAATCGGCCGACCTGTGGAAAGAATCCGGGCGCTTTGACGCCTACGGTCCCGAGATGCTGCGCATCAAGGACCGTCAGGACCGCGATATGCTTTATGGTCCCACGAACGAGGAAATGATCACCGATATCTTCCGCAGCCACGTGGGGTCGTACAAAGACCTGCCAATGACGCTGTACCACATCCAGTGGAAATTCCGCGACGAGGTCCGTCCCCGTTTCGGCGTCATGCGCGGCCGCGAGTTCCTGATGAAGGACGGTTATACCTTTGATCTGACGAAAGAAGACGCGCTGCACGCCTATAACCGCCATCTGGTGACCTATCTGCGCAGCTATGAACGCATGGGCCTGCAAGCGATCCCGATGCGCGCGGATTCCGGCCCGATCGGCGGCGACGACACGCACGAGTTCCTTGTGCTGGCGGAAACCGGCGAATCCGAGGTGTTCTATGACAGCCAGATCACCGAGCTGAAGTTCGGCGACCGCGAGATCGACTATGATTCCGTCGACCAGTGTCAGGCCGTGATGGAGGAGTTCACCTCGCGCTACGCCCGCACCGACGAAACTCACGACGCGGCGCTGTTTGCCGAAGTGCCCGCCGAACGCCAGCGCAGCGCGCGCGGGATCGAAGTGGGGCAGATCTTTTATTTCGGCACCAAGTATTCCGAACCGATGGGCGCGACCGTGCAGGGGCCGGATGGCAAGCCTGTGCCGGTTCACATGGGGTCGCACGGGATCGGCGTCAGCCGTCTGCTGGGCGCGATCATCGAGGCGTCTCACGACGACAAGGGCATCATCTGGCCCGAAGGCGTCACGCCGTTCCACGTAGGCATCGTTAACCTCAAGCAGGGCGACGATCAGGCGGATGCGGCGTGTGACGCGCTCTATGCCAGCCTGCAGGCCTTGGGGCTGGATCCGCTTTATGACGACACCAAAGAACGCGCGGGCGGTAAGTTTGCGACGATGGACCTTATCGGTCTGCCGTGGCGGATCACCGTTGGGCCGCGGGGTCTGAAAAACGGCGTGGTCGAGCTCACCTCGCGGCGCACCGGCGAGAGCGAAGAGATGACGCCCGAGGCCGCGGTTGAAAAAATCGCCGAGATTTATCGCGGTATCGCCTAACCTTGAACGACGGGCTTTAAAAAACGGGGGCGGATCATGGAGCGCTGCATTACGGACCTTCGGGGCGTTTCATGATCTTGCGGGCGCTGACCCTTGCTGGCGGCGTGGCGGGGGCTGCGGTAACGTCGCAGTTTCCCGAATACTCGCAACAATACCTGCAACGGTTGGGCGGTGCGGTTGATGCGCTGCACGAGGTCGTTGCCGATTTCGATGCCAGCGCCCAAGCGGTCGGTCTGTCGCGCAACGATGCGCTGGCGCAGATGACCGGCACCGCCTTTATGGAGCGACGTCGCACCGATATGGCAGAGACCTTTGCACGCTTTGATACATTGGATACCGCATTGACCCGATTGCAGGGGCAGGGGCCGTTCATGCGGGCCTATCACCTGTCGCAGATGTCCGATCCGCAGATTGCGCGGGCGGCATGGCAGGTGTTCCAGCCCGCCGTGCCCTTGAACTTTGCGGGGGTTGTCTTTGCGGGCGTGGGCTTTGTCGCGGGGGGCTTGGGGCTGGGGGTGCTGATGCGGCTGCTGCGCGCCCCGTTCCGGCGACGGCGTCCCCCCACACCGGCGCAGGGCCGCTGACCTTTCCTCCTATGCCCGCCTTGCAGACTGCCACTGACCACTCCTCGCTTGACCCGATGCGCCGAAACCGCGAGGTTGCGCGCGATTGATCCCAGATCGGAGCCATCCCTTGGCCAAACCAGTTTCCTCGACACCGCCCTTTGCCGCTTTTGAATGGATGATCGCCTGGCGCTACCTGCGGGCGCGTCGCGCCGAAGGCGGCGTCAGCGTGATGACCTGGATCAGCCTGATCGGGATCACCTTGGCGGTCTTTGCCCTGATCGCGACGCTTGCCGTACGCTCGGGCTTTCGTGCTGAATTCGTCGACACGATCCTTGGGGCCAATGCCCATGTGACCGTTTATAATATGGCGACTGTGGACGATAACGGGGTCTCCCAGACGGGGATTGCGAACTACACCGAGATGGCTGAAAGCGTGGCCCAAGTGCCGGGGGTGACGCAGGTGGCCCCCTTGGTACGTGGTCAGGTGATGGCCAACAAAGGGCAGGCCAACGCGGGCATCGAAATTTTCGGCATTGATGCCGCCGATCTGGCGAATATCCCGCGCATCGCCAACCCCGAAACCGCCGAGGGTGATCTGGCCGATTTCGAACAGGGCATCGCCATCGGGTCCGGCGTGGCGCAGGCGTTGCGGGTCGGCTTGGGTGACACGATCAAAATCATCTCTCCGAACGGGGTCAAAACCGCCTTTGGCACGTCGCCACGGGTCAATGGCTATGAGGTGACCTATATTTTCACCGCCGGTCGCTATGACATCGACCGTACGCGCGCCTATCTGCCACTGGCCGAGGCGCAGGCGTTCTTTAACCGCGAAGGCGTCGCCGACGAGCTTGAGGTGATGGTCGAAGACCCGGACAACGTGGATGATCTGACCGTCCCGCTGCTGTCCGCGGCAGGGGATCGCGGCATGATCTGGACATGGCGTGATGCGTCGGGGTCGTTTCTGAATGCGCTTGATATCGAAGACCGCGTGATGTTCGTGATCCTTAGCATCCTCGTCCTGATCGCCGCGATGAACATCGTGTCTGGGCTGATTATGCTGGTCAAAAACAAGGGCCGCGACATCGGTATTCTGCGCACCATGGGCCTGAGCGAAGGGTCGATCCTGCGCGTGTTCTTTATCTGCGGGGCCTTCACCGGCATCATCGGCACGGCGATGGGGGTGATCCTGGGCTGTCTGTTTGCGCTTTACGTCGATCAGATATTTGCCGCGGTGAACTATCTTTCGGGCGGCAACGCATGGGACCCGTCAATCCGCGGCATCTATTTCCTGCCGGCCAAGCTGCAGTTCGGCGACGTGATGTCGGCCATCGGCCTGTCGCTCGGGCTGTCCTTTGTTGTCACCATCTTTCCTGCGCGCCGTGCCGCGCGCATGAACCCAGTCGAGGCGCTGCGCTATGAATGATCCTGTTTTGCGGCTCTCGGGGATTGGCAAATCCTACAACCCCGGCCAACCGAACGAAGTCAACGTGCTGCGCGGGATCGACCTGACTGTCGCCCCGGGCGAGGTCGTGGCGCTGGTCGCCCCGTCCGGCGCGGGCAAGTCGACGCTGCTGCATATCGCAGGGCTGCTGGATACGCCCGACGCGGGGACAGTTGAAATCGGGGGCACCGATATGACGGGGCAGTCCGATCGCAAACGCACCGGCGTGCGGCGGCGCGATGTGGGGTTCATCTATCAGTTCCACCACCTGCTGCCCGAGTTTTCGGCGCTGGAAAATATCGTCCTGCCACAGCTTGCCAATGGCGTGTCGCAAGCCGATGCCCAGACCCGTGCGCGGTCCTTGCTGGACGAGGTCGGTATCGGCCACCGTGCCGACCACCGGCCAGCGGCGCTGTCGGGCGGTGAACAGCAACGGGTCGCCTTTTGCCGTGCGCTGGCCAATGCGCCGCGCCTGCTGCTGGCGGATGAACCGACGGGCAACCTTGACCCGACAACCTCGGATCAGGTCTTTGCGGCGCTGATGACGCTGGTGCGCGGCACGGGGCTGTCTGCGGTGATCGCGACCCATAACCTTGAACTGGCCGCGCGGATGGACCGTCAGATCCGGCTGGATGCGGGGCAGTTGGTCAACCTTTAGCGCGCTGCTATCAGGCCTGCTGGGTCAGCCACACGCCGGCGCACATCACCGCGATACCGCCGGCGCGCGCGGCACCCAAGGGCGACACCTGCGCACCGAACAGGCCGAAATGGTCAATCGCCGCCGCGCTGAACAGCTGCCCCACCAAGACAAAGAACACCGCGTTGCCCACGCCGAAATGCGGCGCGATAAAGGTGATCGACAAGATGTAGAAGGCCACTAGAAAACCGGCCAGCAGCAGGTGTTTCGGGGCCGCGGGGATCTGCGCAAACCCCTGTCGCCCGACCAGCATCGCCACCACCAGACTGACGGTGAAAGCCACCACAAACAGCACCGTTGCCGCCGCCGCAGGCGACCCGATCCGGCTGCCGAGACCGGCGTTCAGCGCGGCCAGAACGGGAATGCCGATCCCGGCCAACAGCATCACGATTGCATAATGTGCCATGATATGCCCTAATTAATTCAATTACTTGATCTGGATCATGGCGAAGACCCGTACCAAGGGCAAGCATCCCAATGACCTACCGGAGGATCATATGACAAAAACCACCACAGCCCTCGGCGTGACGCTCTTGCTGGGCCTTGCCGCCTGTATGCCCGCCAAGCCGATGCCCGACGCCCCCGACCGTGCCGAAGGGGCCGCGTTCTTCGCGCAGAACTGCGTGCAATGCCACGGGCGTAACGCGCAAGGCGACGGCGCGGCTGCCAAAGGCATGCAGCCGCACCCACGCGACCTGACCTTGCTGGCGCGCGACAACGGCGGACGGTTCCCGCAGACCAAGACGCTGGCCTATATCTATGGCGATCCTGATGATGATTTCGGCGGGTCTCACCTGAAACGGGTGATGCCGAACTTTGGCGAGGGCATGGCGCTGGATCTGGTGCCGGTCGATCTCGACGGACAATTGACGCCGACGCCACGCGTCCTTGCCGGTCTGCTGGTTTATCTCGAAAGCATCCAGCGTTAACCACAAATCCCGTTCACTTCGACCCCGTCCCACGGCATCCGCACAGCAGAGGCGCGGCTTTGGGGCAGTGGGGCCACAGGCATGACCTGCGAGATCAGCGCGTGTAACCGTTGCGTCCGTGGGGCCTGCGGGTCCAACGCACGGCAACAGACGAATTCCTCGACAATGGAGCCTTGCTGCTCATAGGCGAAATCCAAAAACTGCGGGTCGCTTTCAAGATCAAAAAGGTACGGATCAGCCCTGCCGCCATGCTCAAAAGCCGCACGCAGCGGGGTGTAGCCCGTCGTCTTGCGGTTCTGCCATTGCCAGATATGGGTCAGCTCATGCGCAAAGATCATCGTCGCGATCAGCCCGATCCGGTCGGGGTAATCGGGTAGATAATCGTCCAGATACCAGTCCTCGTCAAACAGCACCGTGTTCCACAGCGCCACCGCCGCGGGTTTGGTGGTGATCACCTCTCCCACTTTTTCGGGCGGCAGAATACGTTCGCGACAGGTCGTGCGCGGCCGCGCCTTGCGCGTCATCGTCACCCCCCGCGAGGGCGACCCGTCATGCAGCCGCACCTTGGGATAATTCAGTGTATCCCCCATGATATCGCCCGCGAACAGCATCTCGTTCTCCGTCAACGGCCGCCCGCAGGAGGCAAGAAACATAAGGAGGATGAAGGCTCGGATCATAAAGAAACGTTGAGTGAAAGCGGGTGGGGGATCAAGGGGTATTTTGGGGGTGAGACCCGTCTCGGAAACCTTCCGGTGGAAGGTTTCAGGGTCGAACGGGCGGAGCCCCGGACGGGGGGCGCGATCCGAGGCAGGGGCCTCGGGCGTGACGCCGTACCTATGTCGCTTTCAAAATCAAACTTCGTCAAAAAAGGTTTCGTCCAGTTCCATCAGCCTAACGACTGATTTTTGGCGACATCCGATTCCGTAAGTGATCATCAAGTTTGCCAGCCTTTCACCATCAATTAGCACGATGCGGCCTCCTAATGCTTTTGTGGTTTCCTTGGCGGAAGTGGTGAACTTTGAGGTGGTTACAAATATACCTTTGGTTGCTTTATGGATGCTCAACGCACCAAAAAAATCTCTGATATCACCAGACCCAACAACATTTTCGGAAGCATACCGCTTTGCTTGGATGTATATCTGGTCAACGCCAAGAGGATCTTGATCAATTACACCATCAATACCGTTGTCACCTGACTTCCCAAGTGCACGACCGGCGTTTTCTGACGAACCTCCGTATCCCATGCCAATTAATAATTCGACAATGAGTTGTTCAAAAAACGCGGGTGAGGCTTCTTGTGTGGCTTTCAATAAACTGCTTGAAAGAGTTTTGTTCCAACGTTTGAGGGCATCCTCAATTTGTTCGTCCGGCGTTTCGTCTTTATCCGCAGTTGTATCAGAAACCTCCAAGTCATCGGTCTTGTTTGATCGCTGACGAAACTCTTGAAATGCTTCGTACTGTTCCAGATATTTGACGTCTATTTCGCGGCTAGCGTCTTTGAGCGCCGCAAAACCAGTTTCAGTTAACTCGAACCAACCCCGCTGGGTGTTTTTTACAAGCCCAGCCTGTTTTAGGTAAGACCTCGCCCAGTGTATGCGGTTAGCAATTACGGTCTGTTTGCCACTGGGAAGTAAAAGTTCTCGTTGCTCGCTCGACAAGTTCAATGAGTTGGAGATTTCTTCCACAACTTCCGATATCTTTCGGGGGCCACCTTCCGCAGATTTCAGAACCGGTCGCATCAGCTTTTGGTAGGTCGGAATGTGATCCTTAAGGTCAAACATCCAGCTCCTCCACAAACTGGGCGTTCTCCTGAATATACTGATACCGCAGCTCCGGTTTCTTCCCCATCAGGCGCTCGACCAGATCGCTGGTCTCTCCGGGCATGTCTTCGTCGACGGTGACGCGGATCAGCTTGCGGGTGTTGGGGTCCATCGTGGTTTCTTTCAGGTCCTTCGCGTCCATCTCGCCCAGACCCTTAAAGCGTTGCAGGTCGATCTTGCCTTTGCCGCCCAGACCTTTTTCCAGCCACATGTCTTTCTCTGCGTCGTCAGACACATAGACCCGTTTTGCCCCTTGCGTCAGACGGTACAGCGGCGGGCAGGCAAGGTAGAGGTGGCCGGCGTCGATCATCGGGCGCATCTGGGTGTAAAAGAACGTCATCAGCAGGGCCGCGATATGGGCACCGTCGACGTCCGCATCGGTCATGATGATGATCTTGTCGTAGCGCAGGTCGTCCAGCACGAATTTGCTGCCCATGCCCACGCCCAACGCTTCGCACAGATCGTTGATCTCGGCATTGGTGTTCAGCTTGCCCGAGGCCGCCCCCAACACGTTCAAGATCTTGCCCTTCAGCGGCAGCAGCGCTTGGTTCACGCGGTTGCGCGCGCCCTTGCCAGAGCCGCCAGCAGAGTCGCCCTCCACGATGAACAGCTCGGTGCCTTCGCGGGTTTTTGATGTACAGTCGGTCAGCTTGCCGGGCAGGCGCAGCTTCTTGGTGGCAGTCTTGCGGGCGGTTTCCTTTTCCTGACGGCGGCGCAGGCGTTCTTCGGCGCGCAGCACCAGAAAATCAAGGATCGCACCGGCAGATTTGGTATCCGCTGCCAGCCAGTTGTCAAAGTGGTCGCGCACGGCGTTTTCCACCATGCGCTGCGCGTCCACCGTGGCCAGCCGGTCCTTGGTTTGGCCGACGAATTCAGGCTCGCGGATAAAGCACGACACCAGCGCACAGCCGCCGGTAATCAGGTCGTCGCGGGTGATGGTGGCAGCCTTTTTGTTGCCGACCAGTTCGCCATACGCTTTGACGCCCTTCAGGATCGCGGACCAGAAACCGGCCTCGTGGGTGCCGCCTTCGGGGGTGGGGATGGTGTTACAATACGACTGGATGAACCCGTCGCGCGACGGCGTCCAGTTGATCGACCATTCGACCTTGCCCGGCGCATTGAACTTCTCGCGAAAGTCGACGGTGCCGCCAAAAGGGTGTTCGGCGTAGGTCGTCGATCCTTTCAGGGTTTCATTCAGATAGTCCGACAGGCCGCCGGGAAAGTGGAACGTCGCCTCTTGCGGGGTGTCGCCGTCGGTCTGGGCGGTTTTCCAGCGAATTTCGACGCCGGAAAACAGATATGCCTTGGACCGTGCCATCGCGAACAAGCGCGCAGGCTTGAGCTTGAGCGCGCCAAAGATGTCGGGATCGGGGTTGAAGGTGACAGCCGTGCCGCGCCGGTTCGGGGCCGCGCCGATTTTCTCGAGCTTGCCTTGGGGGATGCCGCGCGAAAACTCCATCGCGAAAAGCTCGCGATTGCGTGCGACCTCGACCCGCAGGTGATCGGACAGGGCGTTGACCACCGATGACCCGACCCCGTGCAAACCGCCCGAGGTTTCATACGAATCGCCCGAGAATTTGCCGCCCGCATTCAGCGTACAAAAGATGATCTCAAGCGCGGATTTGCTGGGGTCTTTGGGGTGCGGATCGGTGGGGATGCCACGCCCGTTGTCGCGCACGGTGACATGGCCGTTCTCGTGCAGTTCCAGTTCGATCCAGGTGGCATGGCCCGCGACCGCCTCATCCATCGAGTTATCGATGATTTCCGCGACCATATGGTGCAGCGCGCGGTCGTCCTTGCCCCCGATGTACATGCCCGGGCGTAGGCGCACGTGCTCCATATCCTCAAGTACCTGAATGGATGAGGCATCATATTCCTTGGCGTTGGTCTGCGCACCGGAAAGAAGATCGGACATGTAGGGGCCTGCCTGTCTGTTGCTTTTGTTGAGCCTGCCACTATGCCAGAGCGCCATGGTCGGGGGAAGGGCGGATGACGTCGCAAAGCGGTGTTTCCTGCGCCTGTGCCTTTGGTATCAATGGTGCACGAAACCGTCGGAAGGCCCACTATGACGTTTGACACCACTGTGCCCACCACCCTGCGCGACGTGCCTGACTGGCGCTATATGATGCAGGAATGTGACGAGCTATATCGCTATCTTCCCGCAGGGGGCAGCGACCGGATCAAAAGCCACCAGCGCAAAGCCCGCGAGGCCATTGCGCGGCTGCTGCGCGGCAACGCAGAGCTGCGCTTGCAACCGCCTGCCGTAAAACCCGTGACAGCGCATCTGCGTCGCGCGCTTGACGAAGGCAAACAGGGTGCTTTGGCACCGGCGGTGCGGGCGCTGGATGCGATAGCCCATGATCTAAGCTGGCAATACGGCTACGAGAAAGTCCCCAAAGGGCTGACCAACAGCTATGCCTATGCCGAACTGGCGGGGGCGCAGGGGCCGGTCGTCAGCCATGATATCATTCTGGGTGTCGTGCTTTTTGCGCCGGGCTGCACATATCCGTCGCATGCCCATAAGGGGATCACCGAAAGCTACGTGTGTCTGTCCGGCGCGGTGTCGGAAAACCATCAGGGCGTCTATGTGCCCGGTTCGATGATCTTTAACCCGCCGGAACATCTGCACCGGATCACGGTAGGGGACCGCGAACCGGCGCTGCTGGCCTATGCGTGGATGGGCGACCCTGCCGATCTGCACCAGCAAAAGATGGTGTTCAGCCGCGCCCGCAAATGACGCGGCCCGCGGGGCAGGCGCGGCCTAAAGCCAGTCGAGGATCGCCTTGGCCACTTCCTCTGGTTTTTGGTGGTGCAGCCAGTGGTCGGCCCCGTCGATGGTGACGCGGGTCAGGTCTGGGGCGTACTCCTCAAGCCCGCGGGTCGTTTCGGGCAGCAGCGCGGTATCGTCCGTCCCCCAGACCAACAGGTGCGGGCAGCGGACCTGCAACCGCGCAGGATCAAAGCTCAGCGCGTCGTCAATCGCCTCGCCTGCGTCGCCCAGCCTCAGCGGTGAGGCGCGGTACCAGTTCACCATCCCGCGCAAACCCGCTGCATCACGCCATGCGCCCTTGTACCCCGCCAGCGTGTCCCCTTGCAGCCAGCTCATATCCATATGCGCTGAAAACAGCCCCATCAGCTTGTCGAAATCATCGGCGGCCAGAATATCCTCGGACCCGTCGCGGCGCAGGAAATGGATGTATTGCGACGCGTCCGTCTGCGCGCCCCCCTTGGCAAGCTCGCGCTGGAACGGGGCAGGGTGGACGCCGTTCATGATGATCAGCTTCGACACCAGATCAGGCCGCCCGATGGTCAGCGCATAGGCGACAGAGGCCCCCCAGTCATGGCCCAGCAAGATCACCGGTTCATCCCCGATCAGGGCCACCATATCCGACACCAGCTTTGCGGTTTTATAGTGCTCTACCTCTGTGGGTCGCCAACTTTGACCATAGCCGCGCTGGTCGGGGGCGATGCAGTGAAACCGGTCGGCCAGCAGCGGGGCCAGATCGTTCCACGCGCCGGAGTATTCTGGAAAGCCGTGCAACATCAGCAGTTTGGGGGCATCCTTGTCTCCCCAGTGGCGGATAAAGAACGGGTTGCCGTTCAGCTCTGTGGTTTCGGTCCAATGGGCGGTCATCTCGTCTTCCTTTCATCACTGTCCTGGGCAAGGCCTGCGCGCCGATACCTTGGCTGCCCGCCGGCGATGGGCTGCGGCAAATCGCTACGGTTCAACACGGGCAGACCCTTTGGCCCCGTTGACCGGACTGTGGCCCGCGCAGCGTCAGCGTGCAAGCCCGTCTGGCAGCGCCACCCCAAGGCCATCGGCCCTTTCCTTGGCGGCGGCTCCGGCGTAGGAAAGGCGGATGAGAAAACACATGACATATCCGGGCCACGCCCGAGCCATCACCGTGATGGGGCTTCCGCTTGTGGGCGGGCATCTGGGGCAGATCGCGATCGGGGTCTCTGATACGATTATGGCGGGTTGGTACAGCGTCGAAGCGCTTGCTGCTGTGACCCTCGCCAGCACCTATTTCTTTGTGCTGCTGATCTTTGGCTCGGGCTTTGCATGGGGCGTGATGCCGCTGGTCGCCGCCTTTGACGCCGAAGGAGACGAGATCGGCTTGCGCCGCGCCACGCGTATGGGCATGTGGCTGTCGATGGGCTTTGCCGTGCTGGCGCTGCCGCTGATGATCTGGTCGCGCCCCATCATGGCGCTGATGGGGCAGGATCAGGCGCTGGCCGATATGGTGGACGGCTATCTGTTTATTGCAGGCTGGGGCATCTTCCCCGCGCTGATGGTCATGGTGCTCAAAAGCTACCTTGCCGCGCTGGAGCGGACTCAGGTCGTGCTGTGGATCACGCTGCTGGCAGGCGTTGCGAATGTGTTGGCCAACTACGCGTTCATCTTTGGCAACTGGGGCGCGCCCGAACTGGGCGTGCGCGGTGCGGCCCTTGCCTCTGTCACCTCGCACAGCGTGTCGCTGGTCGCCGTGGTGATCTATGTTTTGTGGAAAATGCCGCAACACCAGATGTTTGTCCGTCTCTGGCGCCCCGATTGGGAGATGCTGGCCCGCGTGTTCCGTCTGGGCCTGCCCATCGGATTCACCGGCCTAAGCGAGGTCGGGCTGTTTGCTGCCAGCGCCGTCATGATGGGGTGGTTGGGCACGGTGGCACTCGCCGCCCACGGCATTGCGCTGCAGCTGGCGTCGATCACCTTTATGGTGCACCTCGGCATCAGCAATGTGGCAACCATCCGTGCGGGTAATGCCTATGGCCGCCGCGATCCGGCGCATCTGGCGCGTGGTGCGATCATGGCGACAGTGATGTCGGCGCTGGTGGCGGTGCTCACGATCTTTGTCTTCGTGATATGGCCCGAACCCCTGATCAACCTGTTCATGCAGCGTGATGAACCCGCCCGCGAACAGATCCTTGCGATCGGCGTGGCACTGCTGGCGATGGCGTCGCTGTTCCAGCTTGTCGATGGCGCGCAGGCCGTGGCCTTGGGCATTCTGCGCGGGGTGCAGGATACCACGGTGCCGATGATCCTTGCTGGCTTTAGCTATTGGATAGTGGGCATGCCAGCGTCGTATCTGCTGGGCTTTGTCTTCGACCTCGAAGGGGTGGGGGTCTGGCTCGGGCTGGTCTTTGGCCTTGGGGTGGCGGCAATCCTGCTGAACGCACGCTTCTGGGGCAGCGTGCTGAAACGGCTGGGGCCAACCGCACCCACAGCCGCTTAACGACACCCGCGACCGGCAGCTTAGGGCAGCCGGTCGGCTTTCTTGCGCACCAGCGTGCTGCGCAGATCATGCATCGCCAAAAGCAGCGCATCCGTCACGGCATCAAGCTGTTCATCTGTGGCCTTTGACTGCACCC
The DNA here is from genome assembly GCF_053474885.1 of Sulfitobacter sp. M13. NCBI lineage: Bacteria > Pseudomonadati > Pseudomonadota > Alphaproteobacteria > Rhodobacterales > Roseobacteraceae > Sulfitobacter > Sulfitobacter sp. M13. The sequence continues at coordinate 1,465,564 of NZ_CM130281.1, forward strand.
ACTGCGTGGTCAGGTTGAGGTGATCCACAGCGCGGTGAATGTCGTCAATGTCGCGCTGCGCCAGGACCTGTGCGCGCGCGTTCATCCACTGGCGGATACGCTCGATATCACCGTCCGACAGCACACGGTCGCCCTGCGGCTTGATCTCGCCGTTGCGGATATTCACAACGGCGATCTGGTCCATCTCGATCCGGCGCTGTCGGTTTTCTGCGTCCACACGAAACACAGCCGCGCCATTCTCGCGCACGCGAAAGTAATACTCTGGCAGATCGCTCGACATGGCGGCTCCTTTTGGGTCCGGCTTAGCTTAACGCGGCGCAGAATTTCTGCAAACGCGTGCAGGCCTCTTTCAGTGCCTCATCCGAGGTAGCATAGCTAATACGGAAGTTCGGGCTAAGCCCGAAAGCCGCGCCAAACACCACGGCAACGCCGGTGTCTTCCAGCAAGGCCGTGGCAAAGACTTCGTCATCTGTGATGGTGACGCCAGATTTGGTGGTCTTGCCGATCAGCCCTGCGATGGACGGATAGACATAGAACGCGCCCTCGGGTTTGGGACAGATCACGCCGTCGATCTCGTTCAGCATGTCCACCACCAGATTGCGGCGGCGGGTGAACATCTTGTTATTCTCTGCAATGTAATCCTGCGTGCCATTCAGCGCTTCTACTGCGGCCCACTGGCTGACGGTGCAGGGGTTCGACGTGGATTGCGACTGTACCTTGCGCATCGCGCCGATCAGCTTTTCCGGCCCCGCAGCATAGCCGATACGCCAGCCGGTCATGGCATAGGCTTTGGACACACCGTTGACCGTCAGCGTACGGTCATAAAGCGTGGGCTCCACCTGCGCAGGCGTGCAGAACTTGAAATCATCATAGGCCAGATGTTCATACATATCGTCGGTCATCACCCAGACATGGGGGTGCCGCATCAACACATCCGTCAGCGCCTTCAGTTCGTCCCAGCTATACCCCGCGCCCGTGGGGTTAGAGGGCGAGTTGAAGATGAACCATTTGGTATTGGGCGTGATCGCCTCTTCCAGCCCTTCAGGGGTGAGCTTGAAGTCGTTCTCCAGCGTGGCAGGCGCGATCACCGGCGTGCCACCGGCCAACAGCACCATATCGGGGTAGCTGACCCAATAGGGCGCGGGGATCACGACCTCTTCGCCGGGGTTCATGGTGGCCATCAGCGCGTTGTACAGGATCTGCTTGCCGCCCGTGCCGACGCTGACCTGCGACGGGGTATAGTCCAGCCCGTTATCGCGCTTAAACTTGGCGCAAATCGCCTGCTTCAGCTCTGGGATGCCGTCAACGGCGGTGTATTTGGTCTTGCCCGCGGTGATCGCGGCGATCCCTGCGTCCTTAATGTTCTGCGGTGTGTCGAAATCCGGCTCTCCGGCACCCAGCCCGATCACATCCTTGCCTGCGGCCTTCAGCTCGGCTGCTTTTTGGGTCACGGCGATGGTGGGCGACGGTTTTACGCGCGCAAGGGTCTTGGACAGCAGTTCCATTTCGGCCTCAGTTTGATATGTGTGCAGCACCCTCATAGGGCGCACCCCCGCACCGATCAAGCCAGATCGGTCCAAACAGGAGAGACGCAATGGCCGAGAACGAAGACTGGTACGCATCCGACGTGGCAACCTTTGGCGACCGGGTCGCTGCCGCGCGCGAGAATGCGGATATGACGCACGCCGCGCTTGCCAAGCGCTTGGGGATCAAACAATCCACCCTGCGCGGCTGGGAAGACGACCTGTCCGAACCCCGCGCCAACCGCTTGGCGACGCTCGCGGGCGTTTTGGGCGTGTCGATGATGTGGCTGATCAATGGCGAGGGTGACGGGATCGACGCCCCCGATGATGCCCAGACCTCGGATGACAACATCAAAGAAGCATTGATTGAACTGCGCGACATGCGCGCCGATATGTTGAAACGGGCGGAACAAATGGGCCGTCTCGAAAAGAAACTACGCCGGATTTTCAAAGGGAACACCCATGGCTGAGCTGCACGAACACAAGGTCAAACGTCTGCATATGCGCTCCATGCGGCGCGGTATTAAGGAAATGGATCTCATTTTACCTTCTTATGCCTCAACCCGCCTTGCGGCGATGGATGACGCCGCGCTGTCGCTCTATGACGAAATGCTAAGCGAAAATGATCACGATATTTATCAATGGGTTACGGGTCAATCCCCCGCGCCTGAATCCTTTGCCGCGCTGATCGCGGACATCCAGACTCATCTGGCTGCAAACCCGCTTTAGGCGCAGTTTGCCCCACGGATGTCGGCCGCGCTGCGCCGGCATCCGCCCAGTTTAACGATATATTTTAGTTTTATCTTCAGCTTCCGCCCCAATCGCAATGTCGGAGTTGAATATGAGCATCCAAAACCCCATCCCCCTTCCGCCGTCTCAGGCTGGATTTATGCAAAGCTATCTGGACGCACTTGGTCTGGTGGAACGATTGCACCGCTTGCTGCTGGACGTGATCAAGGACGAATTCGAACGTGTCGGCGTGATTGAGATCAATCCGGTGCAGGCGCTGCTGCTGTTCAATGTCGGCGACAATGAAGTCACCGCCGGAGAGCTGAAAAGCCGCGGCTATTATCAGGGCAGCAACGTCAGCTATAATCTGAAAAAACTGGTGGATATGGGCTATATGCACCACCAACGCTGCCAGATCGACCGCCGCTCGGTACGGGTGCGGCTGACCGGCAAGGGGCGTCACATCAGCGGCGTCGTCTCGGACCTTTTTGGCCGCCACGCCAGCGGGTTGATGAACAAGGGTGCGCTGGGCGCATCCGGCATGGATGACATCACCCGCTCTCTTAAACGGATGGAACGATACTGGACAGACCAGATCCGCTATATCTACTAAACGGTGCGGCGGGAGGGCATGCTATTCGGCCAGTTGCGCCAGCGACAGCACTGCCAGTTCGCGCAGCAGCTTGGTGGTCATGGCCGATTGATAGGTGTCAAACCCCGCGGCGGGCAGGGCAAAACCTGCGGGGCCGGTGACCACCTCTGCCGCGAAATACGCCGTCAGGGGCGCATCATTCCCCGCCGGTTCAATAACCAGCGCATTCACGGTCACGTTTTTGCCAGCCAACTGCTGTTTCACATCGCGAGGGCGGGGCCCAAGGTTAGAGATGCCGTCGCCTGAAATATCCAACGTGTGCTTTAAACAGTCGGGCTGCTGCGCAAGATACGCCGCCCCCGCCGCCATCGCCACGCCAAGCGCGGTCCCGGGCGACGCTGCCGCGCGTTCAACCTGGCGCAACCTGTCAATCACCTCCTGCAAGGCGGCACCATCCGTGATCGACCGCCAGGGTGCGATCACGCGCTGGTCTGCCGGGCCGCTCCATTCATAGACCAGCAGGGACACCGGTGCCTCTGGTGCCGACAGGATCGCCGCGCGCACCAAAGGGTCGTCCAAGGCCCCCGCGACGCCATCCAATTGCAAGTGATATTCTCGTGCATCAACGGACCCCGACACATCCAGCCCCAGCGCCAAAGCCTGCCGACAGTCCGCCAAACCCGCCGACGCCCAAAGCGTTGCGCCGACAGCAGCCACAGCACCGGCGCGGATCATCCCGCGTCCTCGGCCACAGGCAGGCCGCCGATCGCAGGAGGCGTCAGCTCGCGTTCCAGCTTGATCCGCATGGCGCGCTCAAAATCCTCGAACCCGTTGGCGATCACCAAAAACGCGCCGGGCCCGTGCAAAACCTCGCGTTTATAAAAGGCGATCAACCCTGTCTCGGCCTCGAAATCGGCGGCATTTACCACCAATCCGTTCACCGTCACATCGTCAAAATCAAACGACTGATAGGCCAGCTGCGGGCCAAATCCTTCGTTGTTCTGCCCGTCACCCGCCAGATCAATTGTCTTGTATAAGCAAAGCGGTGCCTGCGCCATCACCGCCGCGCCAAAGCCCAGCGCATAGCCCATCGCCGTGGGGAAATCATTATGACTGCGCGCGCTGCCCGCCACCACGCCCGCCGCGCGCATCAGATCATCGGGCGTGTTAATCATCCGCCAGTCCAGCACCATTTTCTGGTTATAGCGCCCCGACCATTCATAGACCGCCAGCGCCACCGGCAGATCGCTGGCGAAAAACGCCCGCCGCACCGGGTCGGACAGCAGCGCGGCGGCGGTCCCGCCACGCTGTAAACGGTCCTCGACCGCATCGACCGAACTGGACACGTCCATCGCCAGCACCAGCGCCAGCCTGCACTCCGCCGCCCATAGGGTAGCAGGTGCAAAGCCCAGCGCAGTGGCAAGGAAAGCCGTCCGGATCATCGGCCTACCAGTGGCCGGTATTTTCCATGCTGGCCCAGGGTTCCTGCGGCTCAAGCCGGTCACCTTCTTGCAGCAATTCAACCGACACATTGTCGGGAGACCGGATAAACGCCATATACCCGTCGCGCGGAGGCCGGTTGATCGTGATCCCGTTCTCTTGCAGCATTTTGCAAGTTTCGTAGATATTCTCAACGGTATAGGCGAGATGCCCGAAATGGCGGCTGTCGTCCGGCAGCGCATCGTCGCCGTCCCAGTTATACGTCAGTTCGACATCGGCATGGCCGTCGTCCTGCCCGGGAGGGCACATGAAGATCAGCGAAAACCGCCCGTCCTCATTGTCGATCCGGCGCCGCTCTTTCAGGCCCAGCAGCTCATAGAATGCTTGCGATTTCTCCAGATCTTTGACGCGCACCATCGTGTGCAAATATTTGATCGGCATGGGGTCGGCTCCTTTGCTTTCATCTTTGACACGCAGAGTAACACGGCTGGCAGCAGTTGCCAGCGGGTGTCAGAATTTTGACTGAAACCCCAGCGACACAGAAAGCTCGCGTGTTTCAAACCGGCTGACGTTTGAACGTGTCCGTCCGGCGCGAAAATTCACGCTAGGGGCAAAGCCGGCGTAATCCACATCCGGCAGCAGGACGTTCACATCTGCATAGGTCGCGTAATCTTGTTTGCCGCCGGGCACACTAAAGACCGCGACATAGTCGTCATAGTCGGTTTTACCCAAGACCAGACCCGCCCTCACTATGGCCGGACCAATCTGGTCGGCAAAACTATAGGTCAGGCGTAGCGAAGCCGCCGTCGACGCATAGTTGATGAAATCGCTTTCGGTCTTGCGCAGGTTGACCGAAAGCCCGATCCCGTCGCCCCCTGCCACCGTGTAGTTCGCGCCCGCGTTTACCGACGCAGTGCTACTATCGAAAAAATGCGCCCGGTCGCTAAAACGCTCTTCGATAGCGGCCCCGAACGAGACGGACGTCGCAGCTGAAACCTGCCAACGGTGCCCTAGTCCGACCCGCGCGAATGTATAGCTGCGGTTGCCGCCGGACCAGTATTCACCTACCGATCCCGTCACATCAACCGTGTTGCCTCGTGCCCCAACCGCATAGGTCTGCCGCAATGTAACGTCCGCATAAGTCGCGCCGAAGTCACGGTTGCGTACTTCAGGCGCAAGGTGGTGCGATTTGCTATCTAGCGCGATACGTTGCACAAAAATCCGCGCAGCGAGGTCTGTGCGTGCCCTGTCTGTGCTGCGCAACCGATAGCCCGCGACAGCGTCAACGGTGCCCACCACGCCGGACAAGGCCTGCGCACCACCACTAAGCCGCCCCGTTAACGGCAGCCCGTCGATGACCTGCTGTGCGGTGTCGGCCCCGTTGTTGACGTTGCTCGATGGCTTCACGCCACCGCTGATGGAAAAACGAAACGGGTTTTCGCGCCGCACACGGGCATAATCCCGTGCAAGCTGCTCTTCGATCTCGGGGGAGGGCGCATTTTGCACCGCGCGCCGCAGCCAAAGCTGTGTGCGTGTCGGATGCCCTTCGGCAAAGGTCAGGCGTGCGGCCAGCTCTGCTGCTTGAAACTTCTGTACCGTCGTCTCGGCATAGCGGTAAGCCCGCGCCGCTGATCTTCGCCCCGCAGTCGCGTCGCCCATATCAGCATGTGCCGTCGCCAATACGTAATGCGCATAGGGCGAACGTGGGTCAGCAACCAGCAAACCTTGCGCAATCTGCGACGCGAGGGCAGGCCGATCCCCCTGCAACGCATGCACGGCCAGCGACCGCGCTTCGGGGAGGGTCAACGCCACCGACGGTTCTGCATGGACAGGAGCAGCCGCCAGCAGGCAGCCGCAGGCCAACGCGCCGTTCCTCACCTGCTGGGATAGGGCCGCGATACGCACGAGGGCTATCGGGCGGGCTGGTCGCAGATCGGGTCTTCACCGGGCTGGCCGCACTGCCTGAGCACAAACGCGCCATATTCGATGGGTGTGCCTGATCCCCCTATCTCAATGTGGTTTTCGGCATGGATCACCCCTGCCACCTCGGTCGCCCCAATGCCGCCAAAAATGCCGCCGTATTCCCCAACCGCACCATTTTCCTGCGACGCCGTGCCAAAGAACGTGCCATCATCCGCGATAGCAGTACTGTCGAGGGCAATATTCTTCGCTTTGAACGGATCGGCCGAGTTGGGGTCAAAATCACCAGCCGCGTCATAGTCGGTAACCTTGCGGTCATAGATGATCCCTGCAACCGCAGCGTCGGTAAAGTCTCCGGTCAGAACCACTTTGCCGGTCACCTCTGCGGCCTGTTTCGATAGCGGATCAGACGCCGTTCCCCCCGTCACGGGCAATAGATCCTCATCAGACCCGGGTCCGTTCAAAAGCCCCACATAATTCCCCGCATAGGTCACCAAACCGCCCTCGGATTGCGTGCCCGCAGCGACCGGCGCGGAATAGGATGTGCTGCTATAGGCCGCGCCTGAAAAGAACTGCTCGAACTGGCCGCCCGTCATCACGATAGCCGCGCGGGTGCCGTCGATATCCTTGACATACGCGGTGACATGGCGGTCCAGCGACCCGTCCTGCGCGGTGTAGGCCTCATAGCCATTGCGGTCCAAACCGGGGCGGCGGCGATAGTCAGCAGTGAACGCGCTGTCATCTGCGGTGATGCCGGTGATCGACAGCGTTTCCGACGCCGGATCATAGCTAAAGCTCTTCAGGTCATTGGTCAGCGCTTCGGGGATCGCACTTTCCCCCGTGCTCCCGTCCGTGCCCGTATCGACGTCTACCTTGCCGTTAAACGGCGTGCCGTTGCCGCATGCTGCAATAAATGCGCACAGCGCCAGCGCTGATGTCCCGAATTTCATAACTGTCTGCCTCGAAAATTTCTTGTTTATTGCCGCGACAGTCGCCAATCCCGCGCCCGTCTGTCAACGCTACACCGCAGCGCCCGTGCATTTGCCGGCAAAGTGCATCCCAAAAACAATACCGCATACGGCGGTTCCTGTGCCTTGCTGCATTGCTGCCCCGGATATAGTAAACTCCGAATCCAAGCCCATATGACAGGACGCCCCCCATGCCGATCAGCCCCGACCAACAAGCCGAAATCGACGCCCTGCGGGCCGAGCCGAAACAGACCCTGCGCGCCGTCTCCGAAGGCATGGAGGCGCATCTCTACAAGGCCATTCCCGTGCTCGACCACGGCTTTGTGCGCGTCATCGACTATATGGGCAACGACGAAGCGATCTGTCAGGCGGCCCGCGTCAGCTATGGCCGTGGCACGAAATCGGTCCAAAACGACGAAGGCCTGATCCGCTACCTGATGCGCCACTGGCACTCTACCCCCTTCGAGATGTGCGAGATCAAGCTCCACGTCAAACTGCCCGTCTTTGTCGCGCGCCAGTGGATCCGTCACCGGACCGCCAACGTCAACGAATACTCCGCCCGCTATTCGATCCTTGATCGTGAATTCTACATCCCCGAACCCGCCCATGTGAACGCGCAAAGCGTGGTGAACAATCAGGGCCGCGGTGGCGTGCTCGAAGGACCCGAGGCCGCCCGCGTGCTCGAGACCCTCAAATCCGACAGCAACCGCGCCTATGACAACTACGAGGCGATGATCGCCGAAACCGGCCCCGACGGCGAACCCCAAGACGGTCTGGCACGAGAGCTGGCGCGGATGAACCTGCCGTCGAACATCTACACGCAATGGTATTGGAAGGTGGACCTGCACAACCTGTTCCACTTCCTGCGTCTGCGCGCCGATGCCCACGCCCAATACGAAATCCGCGTCTACGCCGATGCCATCTGCAACATCGTCGCCGACTGGGTCCCCGCCGCCTACCGCGCCTTCGAAGATTACCGTCTAGGTGGTGCGACTATGTCCAATACAGCTCTTGAGTGTATCCGCCGGATGGTGAAAGGTGAGGACGTCACGCAGGAGACCTCTGGCATGAGCAAGGGGGAATGGCGGGAGTTTATTGGAGTGATTGGGTGAGTAATTCTATTGCTTTAGGAACTGAAGCATTTGGCCGGATGAGGGTCGATGGTACAACTTGTGATTATCCAACGCATCTAAAGACACCCTGCCCATACTGTGGACATTGGGCGAGTTTTGCTGCCCTTAACTACAAGCTTAATCCTGAGGCTCGCGTAGGATCGGCATCTGGCATTTGTCCAAGTTGTGATAAGTCGACGCAGTTTGTTTTTGTATTCTCATTCGAGAAGCCGAAACCTCAATTATTAGAAGTAAGGATGTTTCCTGCATTGCAGCAAAGTGTTGACATGCCGGAGTTGCCGGAGAGCGTTCCCGAACCTTTGCGAAGGTCCTACGAGGACACTGTAAGAGCGTTCAATGCGAGGATTTACGGTTCTGCTGCTACATCTGGGAGGCGCACCCTTGAGGGAATTTTTAAGTATATGGTTCCTGAAGCCAGCAGGAACGTAGGTCTATATAAATTAATAAAAGAGGTAGAAGAATATGTGGATTTTGCGGAGCCCCTGAAGCGCCTAGCTGACGCGATTAGATCAGGTGGTAATCTTGGCGCTCATTTCGATGAAACTAAAGAACCAGACGCAGAAATGGCTAAAAGTATAATTGAATTATTGGGGTACTTAATTGACTATTTATACGTACTCCCAAGTAATATCAAAGCGCTTGAAGATCAAATATCGGAAGACTCTGGTATTAATTTTTAGTCAATATATGTATTCGCGGGCGATCTATCTTTTTAAGGCCAATTGGTAGACAAGATTGCGATCTGAACCCATGCCCAATCTTTGGTTTGGCAGCGCCCGAACCGCTCCTAAGGGGCGGGCGCTTCGCACCAGCCCCTTGGTTCGTGCGCGGCGGTCCCGATTTAGGCAACCTCAAACATCCCCGGCGAAATGCTCGCGCATTCCGCGTTCGGCCCTTTGAACAGTCCACTGGACTGTTCAATCTGGCTTTGCCGGACCGTGCCTCACTCCCCCCACCGAGCGGGTCAACGGATGCAAAGCATCCGCGTCACCGACAGAGCGAAGGCTTGCCTTCGCGGAGTCGGCGCTACGCTTCCTGCCCTCGGTACGGGCGCGGCGGTTCCTGTCTAGGTTACCTCATATATCCCCAGCGAAACGCCCGCGCATTCCGCGTTCGCTACCCACAACGAACGCACCCATAACAAAAAATAAACAAACAATAACAATAGGTTAAGTTACCCATGGGTAACCCGAGGCCCGACGGCTGCGCAAAGCCCGCCCCGCCAATCCCGCCAGCCTCCAGCCCCAAAAGGCGAAAAAGCTAGACTTGGCGCTTAAGTCTGGGCAAATTAAAGAGAATTGAAAAGAACGGGGGATACGATGCGTCTGACAACAGGAATGATCGCCGGATTGGGTTTGATGGGCGCAGTTTTGCTGCCCGCGCAGGTCTCGGCAGAGCCTAAAATCTACGCCTATCCGTCCTCCGCCAACTTCTGCCCCGCAGGGCTTCAGCCGGTCACGATCTCCGGCGTGATCTGCTGCGGTACGCCGAACACGGCCACCAGCTACCAGCAGATGATGTCGCACCCCGCGCCGAAAAAGCACAAGGTCCGCCACTATCACCCGCGCCGCGCCAGCTATTCTTGCGTGCCGGGCGAAAAGGGCTGCCGCTAAGCCGCAGCCCCGTTTGATGCCCGAATAACGACCAGAAAATCCGGTGCCCCTCGGGCATCGGATTTTTTTACAGCAGTTCCAGCTCCGTCGCCATCTGACGCCCGTCGCGCCCCTCGGACATCTCGAACGACACTTTCTGATCGTCCGCCAGACCGGTCAGACCGGACTGTTCCACTGCCGAAATATGGACAAAAATATCCGACCCGCCGCTCTCCGGCGCGATAAATCCGTATCCTTTGGTGGTGTTAAACCATTTGACTGTACCCGTAGGCATATCTCAACGCTCCTCATTACTCGCTGTCGCAGGCCCGAAAATTGCTTTCGCCGCCCCATGCGGTAAAAGGTTGTTCGCCCGTGGCGAAAATCAAGAAATTTTGCAGCGCACGATTATCCTAGGACATATGAAACCCGAAAAAGTGAGACGAGAATGCTGATCTACGGTCTGAAAAACTGCGATACCTGCCGCAAGGCGATCAAAGCGCTGCCCGACGCGCAGCTGGTTGATGTCCGCCAAGACGGTGTCCCCGCCGAGGTGCTGGCCCGCGCCCATGCCCGCTTTGGCGCAGCACTGGTGAACACGCGCTCCACCACATGGCGTGGTCTGGACGATGCCGAACGCGCCTCCGATCCGCTCGAACTTTTGGCCGCCCATCCCGCGCTGATGAAACGCCCGCTGATCGCCGCGGGGGAGGATCTTTTCCTCGGCTGGAATGACACGACCCAAGCCGAGGTCAAAGCCGCGCAGTAATGCTCAGGGGCGGCGCGCCAGCAAAATACGGTCCAGCGCCACCGGCCCGCCGCCCTTAACCACCAGCACCACCAACAGCAGCACCCAAAGCGCGCGCTGGTCCAGAATGGTCCCGTCCGGCAGGCGGTCAAACCACTGGCCCAGCGCGCTCCATTGTTGGTGACCGTAAAGATCCGTGAGCGATTGCAGGACTACAAACCCCACCATCCCCAAGGCCGCAAGCCGCGTGAACAGCCCCATCACGATCAGCGCCGGCAGCACAAATTCCGCCATCGTCCCCGCATAGGCCACCAGCCCGTGCAGCGGCGAAAGCGCTGTCGCGTCATAGCCCGCCGCCTCGAACGCGCGGGGGAAAATCTGGACATAGGCACCGGTGCTCAGCGTCACCAGCCCGTCAAGTTTGGTGAGGCCAGAGGCAAAGAAATATTGCAACAGTACGGCAGCAAATAGAAACCGTGCAAGCGTCGGCAGCAGCCAGTCCTGCGCTGAAATCCAGTGGGTGGCGCGGTCATAAAGGGTGAGGGTCTTCAGCATCTTATCCGCCGTTCTTTGCGCAAAATGCGCCAGTTGCAAAGCACAGCCCTAAGGCCGCACCAAGATCGAAATCAGGCACGAGCGCCAGCGTGGTGTCATGGGCCTGGTCGAGTGTTGCGCCTTCGGCCAATGCGGCGAACCAATTGCCGCCGCCGGGGGGCAACAGATGCGGGGCGGGGTCAAACTCGGGGCGGGTGATCAACACGCCTTGGGCCTGCATTTGCGGCTTGGGGGCATCGGCCTGCATGTTGAACCGCCAGATATCGAAAAGCGGCCAGCTTGACCGCAGCAAAACCGTCGCAGGGGCGGGGATGAGCTGTGTTTGCATCATCTCTTCTGGCGTAAGCTGCTGGAACGTTTCGAGATCAAAGGGCGCACTGTCGGCTGCGTGGTAGGATCGGCGCAGGGCAAGGTCGAGGCGGGCGCAGTCGGGCAGGTAGCCCATTTTTGACAATTGCGGTTGTGCGGCGAGAAAGTCAGGAAAATCAGCGCCATAATGCATCATCAACGGAGAGGTCGGCGGGTGCGCACGGACGTAGCCAGGGGCCAACCGGTCGAAATTCTGCGTGCCTAATACTTTGAGCACCAAGGGAAAAGCGCTGTGCAGTGCTGCAATTAAGGAATGGGTCACGTTGTTACGGTAGACGTCATAGCGGGTGTCCGCCGGTGCGCCAGCGGCACCGCGCAGCCCTTCAGGGCGGTCCTGTGTCGGGTCGAGTAAGGGCGCGCGAAATCGGCGAAGCGTGGTCATCGCGCCAACACATCCGCGGCCCGCACGGCCTCTGCGCGCAGGGTGGGCCAGTCGGGCACGTCGTTGTCCCATTCCACCAGCACCGGCTTGGGGCCCGTGCGATCCAGCGTATAGGCCAGCAAATCCCAGACGGGATCGACAACGGGGCGACTGTGGCTGTCGATCAAAAGCGGCTGGTTGAACCCAACGCTGTCTTCTTCGTGGCCGCCGACGTGAAGCTCGCCCACTGCGTCAACCGGATAGGCGTCGATGTAGTCGCGGGGCGAGAGACCAAGGTTTTGGGCCGAAATGAACACATTGTTGACATCCAGCAATAAACCGCAGGATGTTCGGTGGGTAACTTCTGCTAAAAAGTCGCATTCAGACAAGGTGGATTCATCAAAGGCGAGGTAGCTGGAGGGATTTTCCAGCAGCATTTGACGCCCGATTGTGTCCTGAACCTGTTTGATATGGTCAGCTACGCGGGACAGGGTGGATTCCGTATAGGGGAGGGGCAGCAGGTCGTTCAGAAACTCGCTGTCATGGGTGGACCAGGCCAGATGTTCGGAAAAACTGGCCGGCTTTGCCCAGTCACACAGCTTTTTCAGACGGGCCAGATGGTCACGATCCAGTGGCATTTCACCACCGATGCTGAGGCCGACACCGTGAACCGACAGGGCGAATTTTTCGGACAGCGCGCGCAGCTGCGCAAGGGGGCGGCCGCCGTCGCCCATGTAATTCTCTGCATGGATTTCGACCCATTCTACCGGACCAGGATCGTCTTGCAGGTCTTTGAAATGCTGGGGTTTATATCCTACGCCCGGACTGGCGGGCAAGGTGGCAAAACGGGCGGTTCCGTCTGGCATGGGAGGCTCCCTATCCGAGGGGTCGCGTAAGGGGCCTGCGCAGCCGGATGCTCCGTGCTGCACAGGCGAGGGGTTTAAGCCGCAAGGGGCCTTAGGCTGGCATGTCGCGGTCCAGCGCTTCGAGCGAGCCCATACGTGCGGAGCCGTCGGTCATTTCGGGCAGCTCCATCTCTGCGCAGGTGCCTGCGTCAACCAGCGTCCAGGCGTTGCCCTGGTAATCGGTGACGGATGTGCCGGCGCATGTGGTGCCGGGGCCTGCTGCGCAATCATTCTGACCGGCAAGCGCTACGCCGTAGCATTTTTCCTTGGATGCCGCGCTTGCTGTGGTGGCATGTGCGGACATGGCTGCGGCGACAGCGCCGGCAACGGCGAGCGTTTTCATCGTGTTGGACATTGGTGTTTCCTCCTGATTGGGTTGCGTGTCGATACAGCCATTAAAGCCAGGCGGGTGCGACAAATCTACTCACATCGCAGTGTGTCACGCGGGCGTCAGGAAATCGCCGGTTTTTTTGTAACAATTCGCGAGATTACCCTCTGGGGGGCGAAATATTGAAACATAGTGACATCTTCGGGGCGCAAGATCATTGCGCCCCGAGAGGTTTGTTACAGGTTTCAGCCGCGCAGATCGGGCGGTGTGGCTTCGATGCCAAGCGCATCTGCCACGTCCGATAGCGCCTGAACGGAGGTTTGCTTTTCGCCCAGACGACGCACCGAAACGGTTTTCTCTTCGACCTCACGGCCGCCAACGGCAAGGATCACCGGCACTTTGCCAACCGAATGTTCACGGACCTTGTAGTTGATCTTTTCGTTGCGGACATCCGCCTCGGCGCGGACGCCTTGTGCCTTGAGAGTGGCGACGACCTCGTGGACGTAGTCATCGGCCTCTGAGGTGATGGCGGCCACGACAACCTGACGCGGGGCCAGCCAGAAGGGCAGCTTGCCTGCGTGTTCTTCGATCAGGATGCCGATGAAACGTTCGAATGATCCCAATGTCGCGCGGTGCAGCATGACGGGGCGGTGTTTCGCGCCATCCGACCCGATATAGGTCGCATCAAGCCGTTCTGGCAGCACAAAATCCACCTGATGGGTGCCACATTGCCAGTCGCGGCCAATGGCGTCGGTCAGCACGAATTCCAGTTTCGGGCCATAGAACGCGCCTTCGCCGGGGTTGAGCGTCGGTTCGATGCCAGCCGCGCGGGTGGCAGAGAGCAACGCGGCCTCGGCCTTGTCCCAGACTTCATCCGAGCCGGCGCGTTTTTCAGGCCGGTCCGAGAATTTGACGCTGAAGTTTTCGAACCCGAGGTCTTTGTAGATGCCCGACAGGAATTCGATGAATTTCGCGGTTTCGGCTTCGATCTGGTCTTCGGCGCAGAAGATGTGGCCGTCGTCCTGGGTAAAGCCGCGCACCCGCATGATGCCGTGCAGCGCACCCGACGGTTCATAGCGGTTGCAGGACCCGAATTCGGCCATGCGCAGGGGCAGGTCGCGGTAGGATTTCAAACCTTGGTTAAAGATTTGCACGTGGCAGGGGCAGTTCATCGGTTTCAGCGCGTTGACCGATTTTTCGCGGGCGTGTTCCTCGTCCACTTCGACGATAAACATGTGGTCTTGGTATTTCTCCCAGTGGCCGGAGGCTTCCCAGAGTTTACGGTCCACGACCTGCGGTGTGTTCACCTCGACATAGCCGCCGGCGCGTTGTTTGCGGCGCATGTAATCCTGAAGCTCGGTATAGATGTGCCAGCCGTTGGGGTGCCAGAAGATCTGGCCCGGCGCTTCTTCTTGCATGTGGAACAGGTCCATCTCGCGGCCCAGCTTGCGGTGGTCGCGTTTGGCGGCCTCTTCGAGCATGTTCAGGTGCGCTTTCAGCTTTTCTTTGCCGGTGAAGGCCACGCCGTAAATCCGTTGCAGCATCGCGCGGTCGCTGTCGCCGCGCCAGTAAGCGCCCGCAATCGACATCAGTTTGAACGCGTCGCCGGGGACTTGGCCGGTGTGTTGCAGGTGCGGGCCACGGCAGAGGTCCTGCCAGTCGCCGTGCCAGTACATGCGCAGCGGCTCGTCGCCGGGAATGCTGTTGATCAGCTCGACCTTATAGGGTTCGTTCAGGTCTTCGTAATGCTTGATCGCGCGGGCGCGGTCCCAGACTTCGGTGCGCACGGGGTCACGCTTGTTGATGATTTCCTTCATCTTCTTTTCGATGAGGCCAAGGTCTTCGGGGGTGAAAGATTCCTTGCGGTCGAAATCATAGTACCAGCCGTCTTTGATGACGGGGCCGATGGTGACTTTTGTATCTGGCCACAGGTCCTGCACGGCGCGGGCCATGATGTGGGCAAGGTCGTGGCGTACCAGCTCGTTCGCTTGTGCTTCGTCAGCCATGGTGTGGATCGCGATGTCGGCATCTGCGTTGATCGGCCAGGCCAGATCAAAATGCGCACCGTCCACGGTGGCGCTGATCGCTTTTTTGCCAAGCGATTTGGAGATGTCGTTCGCGACGTCGCCCGCAGTGATACCTGCGTCGTACTGACGTGCGTTGCCATCGGGAAGGGTGAGGGTGATCTGGGCCATTCGGGCCTCCTCGTCGGTTTGGCGCCTACGAGACGCCCGGTTGCGGGTTATATGCGTTCGGCCTGTTTGGCGTCGGTGGTCTGGGTTGTCAATATCGCGGTGGGGTCAGCGGTGTCGGCGCATGAAACGCGGTGGCGTCCTTTCCTTGGCGGCCCCGTGCGATAGATTGCAGGGGATTACCAAGAAGCGACGGGACCGGAAGATATGCAAGATGATGTGGCGCAGCGGGCGTTTGATACGCTTTCGGGGGCAGAGGGTGACGCGCAGGACCTGTCGCCCCACGCGCAAGAGGCCGAGGCCCGGAACGCCCTGCGCCATATCGCCAGCCTGACGATGACCAAAGTCGCGGACGGGCTGATTGACCCCAAGCTGATGCTGTCGTGGCTGCTGACATCGCTTGGCGCGCCGGCGGTCTATGCGGGGGCGCTGGTGCCGATCCGCGAGGCGGGGGCGCTGCTACCGCAGATCGTGATGGCCAGCTGGGTGCAAGCGATGGCGCGGCGCAAATGGGCGTGGGTCGCAGGATCGGCGGGGCAGGGCATTTTCGCGGCGTTGATCGTGCTGGCGGCGCTCACGTTGGACGGATCAGCGGCGGGGCTGGCGATTTGCGGGGCGCTGGCGGGGCTGGCGGTCAGCCGTGCCGCCTGTTCGGTGTCGTATAAAGATATTTTGGGCAAGACCGTGGGCAAGTCGCGGCGCGGGTCGATCACGGGCACGGCGGGGTCTGTTGCCTCGGCCGGTGTGCTGGTGCTGGCGCTGTTGCTGATGTCGGGGCTGGTGCAGGATCGCGGCGTAGTGATTGCGGCGATTGCGCTGGCCGCGCTGCTGTGGGGCGGGGCGGCGCTGTTGTTTTCAACCCTGGACGAGGCCCCCAGCGACAGCGCCAAGGCCACGCCGGCCAGCTTTGCCATCCTCAAAGAAGACGCGAACCTGGGCCGGTTCATTCTGGTGCGCGGGCTGTTGGTCGCGACCTCGCTTGCGCCGCCGTATTTTGTGGTGCTGGCAGGCGGAGAGGATCAATCCGCGCTCGGCCAACTGGGCGCGTTGGTGCTGGCGTCGGCCCTTGCGGCATTGCTTAGCTCTTATGTCTGGGGGCGGCTGTCAGACCAGTCCAGCCGCCGCGTGCTGATGTTGACGGGCATCGTGGGGGCCGTGGCAATGGTCGGTGCCGTGGGGCTAGAGCTGATTGGCATGGCGACGCAGATCTGGGCGATGCCGCTGGTGCTGTTTGTCCTGATGATCGCCTATCACGGGGTGCGGCAGGGGCGGTCGACCTATCTGGTGGATATGTCGCCAAAGGACCAGCGGTCGGCCTATGCCGCCGTGTCCAACACCGTGATTGGGGGGCTGCTGCTGATCGCCGGTGTGGCGGGTGGCGGCGCGGCACTGATCGGCCCCGTGGCGACGCTGGTTTTATTCGCGCTCATGTCCGCGGCGGCAGCGTTTGCGGCGCTTGGCCTGCGCGAAGTCGAAGCGGCGGATTGATCGTCGGGGCCGCGCGCCGTATGACTGGGGCGCGCATTTGACCCAAAGGGGGGGAAGCCCATGTCCAAACACAACCGCAACTTTGAGCTGACGATCAGCGATATCGACCTGATCGAAGCGGCGCTGCATGTGACCAAACGCGACCTGTCGATGGACGCGCTGAATGACACGGCATCGATGCTGCCCGCCGATGCCGCCAAAGACAGCCTGCGCCGGATCGACGATCTGCTGGGCCGTTTGCACAATCAGAAAATCTTTTACCGCCCCGCCAAGGGCACCTATCTGGGAGGCTGATGATGACTGCGCCCAAGTATATGGAAACGCCCCAAGGGCGGCGGCTGGCTTACCACAAGACCGACGGAAAAGGCCCTTGCGTGGTGTTTCTGGGCGGTCTGAAATCCGACATGATGGGCACCAAGGCGGTGTTCCTTGAAGATTGGGCAAAACGCGAGGGGCGGGCCTTTTTGCGGTTTGATTATTCGGGGCACGGGGCATCCTCGGGTGTGTTTACCGAGGGGTGCATTGGCGATTGGGCCCAAGACACGCGCGCGGCGGTAGAAGCGCTGACCGAGGGGCCGATCTTGCCGGTGGGGTCGTCCATGGGCGGCTGGCAGTCGCTGCTGTTGGCGCGCGCGCTGCCGTCGCGGATCGCGGGTCTGGTGACCATCGCTGCGGCCCCTGATTTCACCGAAGACGGCTATTGGGCCAGCTTTACCGATGCGCAAAAGCAAACCTTGGCCGAGGCGGGGCAAGTCGAACTGCCGTCAGACTATATGGAGCCCTACATCATCACCCGCCGCATGATCGAGGACGGGCGCACGCAGCTGGTCTTGCGCGATCCGCTGCATCTGCCGTTTCCCACGCGGTTCTTGCAGGGCACGGCAGACACCGCCGTCAGCGTTGCCACCGCTGTGCGGCTGCTGGAACATGCGCAGGGGCCTGACATGCAGTTGCAACTGGTCAAGGACGCGGATCACCGCTTTTCCGATGACAGGTGTCTTGCTATGCTGTTGACTGCCGTCGAAGAGGTCGCTGCATTGGCGGCCTGAAACGGGCCCCGCCGGACATGGGGTAGGGAGGGGCAACAGCATGCGCAAACCAGCCAGCATGTGGAGCCTTGAGACTTTTGGGCGGGTCCGCCTGTCGCAGCATTTCTTTATGCGCGATTTTATGTATTCCGAAATTTCGGGCTTTCACGGACAGCCCAATATCCCCGACGATCCTGATCTTGCGATTGAAAACGGGCGGGCGTTTTGCACCACGCTGCTGGACCCGCTTGAGGAAACCTTTGGACGTATCGCCGTGCGGTCGGGGTATCGGTCGGCGGCGCTGAATGCCTATGGCAACCGGCACAAGCTGAATTGCGCGGCCAATGACAACCCGATCGAATGTCACATCTGGGACCGCGGGGCAGGGGCGCAGGCAATCGCGGGTGCCTGCATCGTGATCCCGTGGTTTGCCGACCAGTACGATCAGGGGCGCGACTGGCGCGATCTGGCGTGGTGGGTGCATGATCATCTGCCCTATTCCGAGATGTGGTTTTTCCCCAAGCTTGCCGCATTTAACCTGACGTGGCGACCAGAGCCGCAGCGCAGCATTTCAAGCTATATCGCGCCGCGCGGGATGTTGTTGCGTGGCGGGAAGTCGCCGTCAGAGCCCTTGGCGCAGCGCCGCGCACGTTATAGGGATTTTCCGCCCTTGCGTGGCATCGCCTATCCATGATGAGGTGCGGCGCAGCAGCAGTGTCCCGAAGTGGCGCGAATTTATGACTAATGACAGGGACATACATGGCTGACCCTCTTGTTCTTCTGCCCGGCCTCATGTCTGACGCGCGGGTGTTCTGGCCGCAGATTGCCGAACTGTCGGCGAAAACCGCCGTCACCGTGGCTCCGATCACCCAAGGCGAACGGATCGAGGAAATCGCGTCCGGTCTGCTGGATCAATTACCCAAACGGTTTGCGCTGGCAGGGATGGGGCTGGGCGGGGCGGTCGCGCTCGAGATCTTGCGCCGTGCGCCGGACCGTTTGTCACGGTTAGCGCTGATCGGGGCCAGTCCGCTGGCCGAACCACCGCAGGCCGCTGCGGCCCGCGAGATGCTGATCGTCAAGGTCAAGTCGGGGCGGCTGGCGGATGCGATGCGCGAAGAGCTGGACCCTCTGTGGCTGGCCCCCGGCCCGAACCGCGCGGCGATATTAGAGATCGCGCTGGATATGGCTGATACGCTGGGACCCGAGGTCTACATTCGTCAGGCCCGCGCCTTGCAGCGGGCGCGTGATCAGCAGGCTGTGCTGCGTAAATGCAAGGTGCCGACGCTGGTGATGTGTGGCGAGGTGGGCAAGCTGAACCCCGTCAAGCGCCATAGTTTTATGGCCGAACTGCTGCCCTATGCCATTTTGCGCGTGATCGAAGGGGCAGGGCATTTGCCCACGCTGGAGCAGCCAGAAGCAACGACCGCAGCGATCAAGGAATGGATGAAGCTGCCCTTGGTCCCTGCCTAGCGTCTGAGGACGGAATTAACGCAGGGCGTCGAGGATGGCTTGGCGCTGGTCGTGCGGCACGATCTTCACAGGGCGGTTGGGCGTCGCGGTATCGGGATCGATAAAGGGGTTGGTTTTCCACCGTCCCGTTATCTTGGCCGCCGCAGCACGCGACAGCGCCCCCCAGATCAACCGCGGCAGTCCCTCGTTGCGGGTTTTGCCTGACGCTGTGAGGATATATCCGGTGCCGACGATGGGCCCAAGCGCCGCAGAGTCGGACAGAACGCTGGTCATGATGCTGGCAAAGGCAAGCTTGGGCTTGCGCAGCGTGTTGAACATCGGCGTCCCGCAGCAGGTCGCATACCAGCGCAGCAGGTTCTTATCGCCGAATGAATACACGCCCAGCTGGTCGAACCCCTGATCAAAGTCGAACCGGTCGGGCGTGGTTTGGAACAGTTGGACCGCCTGTGGCGCAGGGTCGGGTTGGTTCAAGTACACCTCGGCCGCGCGGCAATCGATACAGTGACACCGGGCATGGCTGCCGCGTGCGGGTGTCACGCCGCGCAAGGTCCCTTTGATGGTCCCGCAGTTGCAGGCAAAGGGCAGATCACGCGGCGCGGCGGGCATTATGCTGTCGACTTCTGGGCCGGGACAGGGGTCTTGCCGACATTGGCTGGGGCGGCGGCTGCTTGGGGTGCCGCTACCTTGGCCGTGCGCTGGTTTTCATCGATGAATTTCAGCACCAGCGGGCGGATATTCTCGCGCCAGCTTTTGCCTGCGAAGATACCATAGTGCCCTGCGCCGTCTTCAAGATGGCTGGCCTTTTTGTCGTCGGGCAGGCCGGTGCACAGTTCCAGCGCGGCGACACATTGGCCAGGGGCCGAGATATCATCCTTGGTGCCTTCGACGGTTTTCACCGCGACATCTGTGATCTTGCCGATGTCGACGGGCTGGCCTTGGATCGTGAAGCTGTTGGTGCCGATTTCATTGTCTTTAAAGATCCGCTGCACGGTAGACAGGTAGAATTCGGCGGGCATGTCCATCACGGCGAGGTATTCGTCGTAGAACTTGTTGTGCTTGTCGTGGTCGCCTGCCGTCCCCTGTGCGACGCGCATGATCTGGTCGCGGAAGGCTTTGGCGTGGGTTTCGGCGTTCATCGTGATGAAAGAGTTCAGCTGCAACAGACCGGGATAGACCTTGCGGCCCACGCCTTGGTGCTGAAAGCCGACCTGCTGGATCATCATTTCTTGCAGCTGGTTCATGTTCACGCGGTGGCCGAAATCCGTCACCTCTGTGGGGCTGGCGGCGGTATCGATCGGCCCGCCAATCAACGTGAGCGAGCTGGGCTGTGCCTTGGGATCCTGTTCGGCCAGATAGGCGGTCGCGGCAAGGGTCAGCGGCGCAGGCTGGCAGACGGCGATCACATGCACGTCGGGGCCCAGATGGCGCATATAGTCGACCAGCCGCAGGGTATAATCTTCTACGTCGAACTTGCCGGCGCTGACAGGGATGTCGCGGGCATTATGCCAGTCGGTGATGTACAAATCCGCATCGGGGATCAGGCTGATCACGGTAGACCGCAGCAGGGTCGCATAGTGGCCAGACATGGGCGCGACCAGCAGGATCTTGCGCTTGGGCGTGTCGCGGCCCTGCACAACAAAATGCACCAGATCGCCAAACGGACCTTCAAGCTCTTTTTCAATCAGGACGGGATGATCCAGACCATCGGCACCAACAGCCGGCGGAATGTCCCAATCAGGTTTGACCACCATGCGCGAAAAGCTGCGTTCGGTTACTTCGCCCCAAGCGGCCATCCAGTTCAACGCGGGGTTCGGAACAGCGGCAAAAGCGGGATACGATGCCATCGCCAACGCGGTGGCACCAAGCCACTGATTGGTGTTTCTCATCGTTTCCATTAAATCGTAAGATGCCATATACTTCATGTAAGGGGTCTCCTGTTGGGGGGCCTTGCGCCCTGCATCTTGTCGGACCCTCCCCCAAAGGTCGGCGCGATGCTGCAGGTGCAAACATAGGGAGGAACGGTTAACATGACAATAAAAACAACTAAGACCGACGTTGAGAGTTCCAAGGCACAGGAACGTATGGAGGAAAACCTGCGCAAGGTCGAAGCGCTGGGGGCTCGGCTGTCGCAGATCATGGTCGGTCGGGACACGCATCAGGCGAGTTTGGACGGCCCGAATCAGGAGCTGTTCACAAAGGCTGCGACGTCCTATTGGACCGAAGCTGTGCAAAATCCGGCCAAGATGATCGAGCAGCAGGTGTCGTACTGGAGCAAATCTGTCAGCCACTTCGTCGAGGCGCAGCAGGCGCTGGCCAAAGGCAAGCTGGCAGCCCCTGAAGATACCGCGCCCGAGGACCGCCGCTTTGCCAACCCGTTGTGGAAATCGCACCCCTATTTCAACTTTGTCAAACAACAGTACCAGATCAACGCAGAGGCGCTTGGCCAAGCGGTCGAGAACGTCGCCGATCTGGCCCCGCACGAACGCAAACGCCTGAGCTACTTTAGCCGCCAGATCGTTGATCTGATGAGCCCGACAAATTTTCTGGCCACCAACCCCGATGCTTTGGAACGCGCCGTCGCCACAGAAGGCGAAAGCCTGATCCGCGGGCTTGAGAACCTGATCGCGGACCTGGAGGCCAACAACGGCGAGCTGGTCGTGCGGCTGGCGGATGACAGCGCGTTCGAGCTGGGCCGCAACATCGCCACAACCCCTGGCAAGGTCGTGTTCCGCAGCAAACTGTTCGAACTGATCCAGTATAGCCCCAGTACCGAAAAGGTGGACGCCACCCCCATCGTGATCTTTCCGCCGTGGATCAACAAATTCTACATTCTTGATCTGAAGGAGCAGAACAGTCTGGTCAAATGGATCGTGGATCAGGGCTATACGTTGTTCATGGTGTCATGGGTTAATCCCGACAAAAGCTATCGTGACGTCGGAATGGGCGACTATATCGAAGACGGCTTTGTGACCGCGATCAACGAGGCCAAGGCGATCACCGGTCAAGACAATGTGCATGCCGTGGGGTATTGCATTGCAGGCACGACACTGGCGCTGGCGCTGTCGCTGATGAAACAGCGGGGCGATACGTCGGTCAAATCCGCGACCTTCTTTACCGCGCTGACCGACTTTTCCGATCAAGGAGAGTTCCAGCCGTTCCTGACAGATGATTTCATTGACGGGATCGAGGCCGAGACCCAGGACAAAGGCATGCTGCCGTCGCTCATCATGGCGCGTACCTTTTCCTTCTTGCGGTCGAATGATCTGGTCTATGGACCTGCGATCAAGAGCTATATGCTGGGCGATACGCCGCCCGCCTTTGATCTGCTTTACTGGAACGGCGACGGGGCGAACCTGCCGCAGCGCATGGCGATGGAATATTTGCGGGGGCTTTGCCAACAGAACAAGCTGGTCGACGGCGGGTTCGACCTGCTGGGCCACTGTCTGAAGCTCGAAGACATTGACGTGCCGCTGATGGCGGTCGGCTGCGAGACGGACCACATCGCGCCGTGGAAAGACAGCTATCGCGGCGTGGGGCTGATGGGCAGCGCTGACAAGACGTTTGTCATGACGCAGTCGGGGCACATCGCAGGCATCGTGAATCCGCCCAGCAAGGGCAAATACGGCCACTATACGAACGCTGATGTATCGCTGGATCACAAGGACTGGCTAGAGGGCGCGGCCTTCCATGAAGGGTCATGGTGGCCCCGCTGGGGGGCGTGGCTCGAGAATCAGTCCGACGGTAAGGTGGATGCACGTATTGCGGGTGAAAATGGCCGTGAGACGTTTGGCGATGCGCCCGGCACCTATGTGGCCCGCAGGGCAAGAGGTTGATCTGATTGCCCAATTTTTTAGGGGCGTGAGTGTCGAGAAATGACGATGCTGCAATGCAGAAAAAGCTTGCAATGCCGCACTGCAGCATCTATCTTAAGTTTAGTCATAACGAAGCGGTAGACGCCGCTTACCCCCATAAGGAGAGTTTACCATGACGAAGACACCAGATTTCGCCGCGATGATGAAAGACATGATGGGTGCATTCCCCGTTGACACATCCGCAATGAACGATGCGTTCAAAACCACCGCGACGCTGAACGAAAAGCTGTCCGGTGTGGCCTTGAGCGCCGCTGAGAAATCCGCAGCGATTTCCAGCAAATGGACTCAAGACACCCTGACAAAAATGTCGGAAATGTCGAAAGCCAAGCAAGAGCCTGCTGACTACGCCAAAGCAATGACCGAGTTCACCTCGGCCTCTGCCGAAGTTGCGTCCGAGCACATGGCCGCTTTCGCCGAGATCGCCAAGAAGGTCCAGATGGACACTGTTGAGCTGATGATGGCTGCTGGCAAAGACATGTCCGAAGAAGCAACGGCTGCTGTCAAAAAGGCAACTTCCGACGCGACAGCCGCGACAAAGAAAGCCACAGCGAAGTAATCGCTCTGGCCTTTGGTACAGTAAAGATTGATGAGGGCAGACTTTGCGGTCTGCCCTTTTTTGTGGCGCCTATCTTTTTCATTTAAGCTGCCCTAAGCTGCAATGCAGCATGCCTATTTGGGAAGGACCTAGTGTGACCGAAACAGTCAAGCCCCTGCTTATCAAACGATATGCAAGCCGCCGCCTGTATAATACCGAAACCAGTGATTATGTCACTTTAGACGATATTTCGGGCTTTATCCGCGATGGCCGAGAGGTGAAGATTGTGGACCTGAAATCAGGCGACGATCTGACCCGCCAATACCTGCTGCAAATCATCGCCGAACACGAAAGCCGCGGTGAATCCGTGCTGCCCGTGGATGTGCTGAACGATCTTGTCCGCAGCTATATGTCCCCCGATGCCAGTGTCGTGCCGCAGTT
Organism: Sulfitobacter sp. M13; assembly: GCF_053474885.1. Taxonomy (NCBI): domain Bacteria; kingdom Pseudomonadati; phylum Pseudomonadota; class Alphaproteobacteria; order Rhodobacterales; family Roseobacteraceae; genus Sulfitobacter; species Sulfitobacter sp. M13. Next base: position 1,489,753 of record NZ_CM130281.1, read on the forward strand.
CCTGAAATCGTCGTTCGATATGCTGCGCGATGGTCAGGCACGGGTGCTCGAGAATATTAACACGATCAACCCGATGTCGAAAATGCCGGGCTTCGAGGTCATGCAGGCCCAGCAAGAGGCCTTTATGAAAGCGATGACAGGCAACATTCCGACGCCTTGGAATGGCATGGGGGGTGGTGATGCGCGCCCCGCTAAGGGGGGCGGTCAGGATGAAAGTCTTGATGCGATCAAACAGCAGCTGGCCGAGCTGCAAGAGAAACTGTCCAAGCTGAAGTAGCCTCTTTTTCGGTGCGTTAGAACGGTCAAAGCCCACCCGCTGACGGGTGGGCTTTGCTGTGTCTGCCGGATGCCTCCGGCGGGAGTTTATCTGGCAAAATGAAGCCTTAGGCCGCGGCGGATTTTGTAACCGAGGCCAGCGCCCCCAGCAGCACATTGACGATGGCATCCAGATCGGCGGTTTGCAGTTGCACGGGCAGGCGCACATCGCAGGCGGTCATTAACATGGCGCGGGTCTGGGGCAGGTCGGGCAAATCCTGAATGAACTGCCAGTTCCAGAAAGCGCGCGCATTGTCGGTGCTTTGACCAAAGACCTGGACCTTGACGCCCGCCTTGGCGCTGGCATCTGCAAAGGCGCGGATGGCGGCGTCGTCCAGGCCAACCAGATTGAACTGGATGGAATCCGGTGCCCGGGTCTCGGGGGGGAGCGGGGCGGGGACGTCGATCTGTGGAACGGCATTCAGCTTGGCCGCGACATAGTCGTGGTTGCGCAACCCATCCGCCACGCGGCGGGGCAGTTCTGCCAGTTGGGCGCGGACCAACACAGCCGACAGGTTATTGAGCCGCAGATTGTAAAGCGGCAGCTGGTTCTGCCACCGCGCACAGGCGTCAGCGATGCCGGGATGTTTCTTCCAGTTGTGCTCGTACGCCCCCGACATAATGATCGCACGGGCCGCGAGATTGGCGTCATCGGTGATCAGGATACCGCCTTCGCCCGCGTTGACCATCTTGTAGGACTGGAACGAGAAGCAGCCGATTTTACCGATGGTCCCTATCTTGCGGTCATGCCACAGCGTGCCAAGCGAATGAGCTGCGTCCTCGATCACGGGTATGTCTGCAGAGTCGCACAGCCGCATGATCGCATCCATATCCGAGGTATGCCCGCGCATGTGGCTTATGATCACCGCATCTACCGTCGGCAGCTTGGCGGCAAAATCTTTCATATCAATCCGGTAGTTCGCCCCGACTTCGCACAGCACCGGCGTATAATTGGCGTGGATCACGGCAGAGGGCACGGCAGCAAAGGTAAAGCCGGGGATCAGCACCTTGGCGTTCGGCGGCAGGTCCAGCGCCAGCAACGACAAAAACAGCGCGGCAGAGCACGAAGACACTGCCAGCGCATAGCGGCTGCCCATCATCTGCGCGAACTCGGCCTCAAGCAGGGAGACCGGCGCGTCGGCAGCAGCGGTGTAGCGAAACAGATCGCCGCTTTGCAACAGCTGCTCTATCTCGGCGCGGGCAGAGTCGGGAATGGCTTCGGCGCTGTGCATGTCGGGCAGGGTCATATTTCAATATCCTGAATGTTTGTTTTCAGAATGGTAAAACAATGCGCCTGTGGGACCAAGCCTTTTCCGGCTCCGCCTTATGAATGTTTTGTGACTAGATCCCCAGCCGATCGCGCAAGCTGAACCAGGTCATTGCCAGCGCAAGCAGCGGACTGCGCAAGGCTCCGCCGCCGGGGAAGCTGGGGGTGGGCAGGGCGCTCATGGTGTCAAAGCCATCGCCGTCGCCTTCAATTGCACGTGCCATCAGCTGGCCTGCGTGGATCGCCGTGCCGACGCCGTGGCCGGAATAGCCCGAGGCCGACAAGATATTCGGCGCAACACGTGCGAGAAACGGCAGACGCTTCATGGTGATCGCCAGCGTGCCGCCCCAAGCGTAATCGATTTTTACGTCGCGCAGAGCGGGGAAAACTTGGCTCATGGGCTTGCGGGCTTTGGCCGCGACATCACTGGGGAACCGGTAGCCATAGCTTTCGCCGCCGCCAAACAGCAGCCGCCCGTCATGGCTAAGCCGGAAATAATTCACCACGAATTTGCTATCGGCCACGGCGACGTCACGGGGCAACACTTCCTTTGTGCGATCCCCCAAGGGTTCGGTGGCGACGATAAAGTTGTTGATCGGCATCACCTTGGCCGCAACCTTGCGGTTCAGCCCGCCAAGATAGCCGTTGCAGGCAAGGATCACATGATCGGCCGTCACCCGCCCGCCATCGGTTTGCACGATGGCAGGGTCCCCTTCGGCGATATGGTGCACGGCGCTGCGTTCATAGATCTCTACCCCCGCGGCCGCCGCGGCACGGGCCAGCCCAAGGGCGAGGTTCAGGGGATGCAGATGCGCGGCACCCATATCCAGAATACCGCCAGCATAGGCGGGCGAGGCGCAGACGTTACGCAGGGCGTCGCGGTCCAACAGCTCTATCTGGTCGTAGCCATAGCGTTCTTGCAGAAAGCCGGCGTAGGCGTGCAGGTGATCCACATCCGCCGACGTGCTGGCGGTCCAGGCCACACCGGGCTTGAGGTGGCAGTCGATGTCATGGGTCGCGATCAGCTGCTTGACCAGCGCCTTGGCGTCTTCGCCCAGGTCCCACAGACGGCGGGCGGCGTCAGCACCGACCATCTTTTCCAAGGCGTCTTGTTCCACCCGCTGCCCACTGCCCAGCTGACCGCCGTTGCGGCCCGATGCGCCAAAGCCCACACGCTGCGCTTCGACCAGCACCACGCGGCGCCCCGCTTGTGCCAGATGCAAGGCGGCGGACAGTCCGGTATAGCCGCCACCCACGATGCAGACATCGGCGCGCTGGTCCCCCTTTAGGGTTGGGTAGGGTGTGCTGGAGGTCGCGGTCGCAGCGTACCAGCTGTCGGGGTAACGCCCCGGCGCGTCATTTGCATATAGCAGATTCATGGCAGATCGGCCCCCGCAGTCGCTTCCAAATGGTCCTAAATCCTCGCCGAAGGCTCCCGCAGGCGATGCGGGCCTAGACGTTCATCAACAGGTGCTCGCGTTCCCACGGGGAAATGACATGCAGGAATTCCTCGTATTCGGCGCGTTTCACGATCGCATAGACGCGGGCGAACTCGGGCCCAAGCACCTCGTGCAAGGTTGTGGCCTCTTCGAACAGATCAAGTGCTGACCCTAGAACCTGCGGGATATCCCCGTCGCCGTCATAGGCATCACCCTTGAATTCGGGTTTGGGGTCTTTCTGTTCCATCATTCCTAGATAGCCGCAGGCCAGAGACGCCGCGATGCCGAGGTAGGGGTTGCAGTCCATCCCGGCCAGACGGTTCTCGACGCGGCGCGACGACGGGCCGGACAGGGGCACGCGGATGCCCGTGGTGCGATTGTCGCGGCCCCATTCCAGATTGATCGGCGCGGCGTGGTCTTTGACGTAGCGCCGATAGCTGTTCACATAGGGTGCAAGGACGGCCAGCGCGTCGGGCATGTGGTTTTGCATACCGGCGATAAAGTGATAAAACGCTTCCGTTTCGCCACCCTCCGGGTCAGAAAAGATGTTCTTGCCCGTTGTCGCGTCGAGCACCGAATGATGGATGTGCATCGCGCTGCCGGGTTCATTGGCGATGGGTTTCGCCATGAAGGTGGCATAGCAATCGTGGCGCAGCGCGGCTTCGCGGATCAGACGTTTGAAATAGAACACTTCGTCTGCCAGACGCACAGGGTCGCCGTGGATCAGGTTGATCTCCAGCTGGCCCGCGCCGCCTTCTTGGGTGATGCCGTCAATCTCGAAGCCCTGCGCCTCTGCGAAATCATAGATGTCGTCGATCACGGGGCCGAATTCGTCCACGGCGGTCATGGAATAGGCCTGACGCGCAGCGGCGGGGCGGCCCGAGCGGCCCATCATCGGCTTGATCTCGTGGGCGGGGTCAAGGTTGCGGGCGACCAGAAAGAATTCCATCTCGGGGGCCACAACGGGTTCCCAGCCTTGCGCGCGATACAGCTCGACGACCCGCTTTAGCACATTGCGTGGCGAATAGCCGACAGCGTTGCCATCGCGATCATAGGCGTCGTGAATGACTTGCAAGGTCCAGTCACCCGTCCAGGGGGCGGCGGTCGCGGTCGAGATATCGGGGCGCAGGATCATGTCTTTTTCGATGAAGCCGTCAACACCGGCGGCATCGCCCCATTCGCCGGTAATGGTCTGGTAGAAGATGCTGTCGGGAAGGTGAAAATACTCCTGACGCGCAAATTTCGTCGCGGGCACTGCCTTGCCGCGTGCGATGCCGGGAATATCAGGGATGATACATTCGACTTCGTCGAGCCGTCGACCCTCTAGATATGCACGTGCTGCGGGGGGAAGCTCTTCAAGCCAGTCGGACATCATAATCTCTCTTTCTTGAGGAAGTCTGCAATGTGGGCGGCGATTTTCGCGTTGTCAGTGGGGGCGCCCAGCAGGGCCGAGGCAGATTCAAGCTGGTGGTCGGGTACCACGCCCTTGCCGCGGGTGCGGATCAGCCCGTCGATGAAATCTTGCGTAAACTCGGGGTGGGGCTGGATCGTCCAGATTTGATCATCATAGAGCAAGGCGGCATTGGCGCAGAAATCTGATGCGCCGACAACCTTCGCGCCTTGGGGCAGTTCGGTGACCTGATCCTGATGCCAGGCGTTCAGCGCCAGCGTTTCGCCGTCGATGGTGTATTCGGTCCGGCCGACAGACCAGCCCCCCGCGAATTTTTCGACTTTGCCGCCAAGGGCTTGGGCGATAATCTGGTGGCCAAAGCAGATGCCGACCAAGGGGCGGCCTGCGTCGCGGATGCCACGGATCAGCTGTTCAAGCGGTGGGATCCAGTCGTGGTCTTCGTAGGCACCGTGTTTGGATCCGGTAATGAGCCAACCGTCGGCGTCGACCGCCGACGCGGGGAAGTCGCCATCGACAACCGACCAGATCTGAAACTCGAAATCATGCCCGCCCAGCAGTTTGACGAACATATCGCCATAATCGCCAAGCGCGTCTTTCATGTTGTCGGGGGAGTGGCCGGTCTGGAGGATGCCGATTTTCATGAGAGCCATCTGTCTACACCGTGTCCAGATAGATTTCGACCTGCTCTTGGGGGGTCAGTTCTTGCATATAATGCAGCTCTTGGCGTTTGGTCAGGATAAAGTTGCGCACCATTTCGGGGGCGAAAATGCGTTTCACCTCTTCCGAGTTCTCGAAGGCATCGATCGCGGATTTCCAGTCGCCCGGAATTTGCGGAAGTTCGGCGGCATAGGCGTTGCCGGTGATCGGGGCAGGGGGTTCGGCCCCGTCTTCGATGCCGTTCATCGCGGCCCCCAGCACGGCGGCCAGCATCAGATAGGGGTTCACATCACCGCCCGACACACGGTGTTCGATACGCCGCGCCTTGTGGCTGCCCGACGGGATGCGGATCGACGAGGTACGGTTCTCATAGGCCCATGAAATGCCCGTGGGCGCGTGGGCACCGGGTACCATCCGGTCAAAGCTGTTGGCATGAGGGGCAAAGACCAGCGCGCAGCCGACCATGGCGTTCATACAGCCCGCAACCGCGTGGCGCATGATCGCGGTGCCTTGGGGGCCGCCGTCGTCAAAGACGTTGTTGCCGTTCTTGTCGAGCACAGAGAAATGCGTGTGCAGACCAGATCCGGGGTAATCCTCGTAGGGTTTCGCCATAAAGCTCGCGGCAAAGCCGTGACGGCGGGCAAGGCCCTTGACCAGCATCTTGAACAACCACGCATCATCGGCGGCGCGCAGGGCATCGTCGCAGTGCATCAGGTTGATTTCGAACTGGCCCAGACCTGCCTCTGAAATCGCGGTATCGGCGGGGATATCCATCTCTTCGCAGGCGTCATAAAGGTCGGTGAAGAATTCATCGAACTGGTCTAGCGCGCGGATCGACAGGGTTTCAGCCGCCTTGCGGCGTTTGCCCGACCGCGGCGACAGGGGCACCTGAAGCTTGCGGCCCGAATCGTCGATTAGAAAGAATTCAAGCTCGACTGCGCAGACCGGTGTCAGCCCGCGCGATTTATAGCGATCAACCACCGCGCGCAGGGCATGACGCGGGTCACCGCCATAGGGTCGGCCATCCTCGTGGAACATCCAGATCGGCAGCAGGGCTGACGGCGCATCAAGCCACGGCATCGGCAGAAAGCCACGCTCTGTCGGGTGCAGGATGCCATCGGCATCACCGCTTTCGAATACCAGCGGGCTGTCGTCGATGTCTTCGCCCCAGATGTCGAGGTTAAGCACCGACATCGGAAAGCGCGTGCCGTCCTCTACGACCTTGTCGGCAAAACGCGTGGGAATGCGCTTGCCTCGGGCCTGACCGTTCAGGTCAGCGGCGGCCACACGGATTGTGCGGACCTGAGGATGTTTGCGAAGCCAGTTTTTCATATCACACCTTGTAAGCGGCGGGCATGAACGGAGTTCTTAAAACATGAAAACCGAGGGGTGCGCCCACGCGCTAAATAATTTGATCAAAAAATAGATACTACCGGATCAGATTTAGACGCAAGCGAATTTTCCGCACCGATGACTGGGGCAGGTGGCGGTTAAGACGGCGATTGATCAGCCCGAAGACAGAGATGATCACAAGTGTCAGCAAAATGAAATAGCCGGCGAGGATGGGATAGGGGACGAACGGGTTGAAGGTTTTGTCCGCAAAATAGCTGGCATAATAAAGCGCATCGCCGCGTTGTTGCAGCGCCGGAAAACCGGTGAAAAAGACCAGCGTTGTCGCATGAAACAAGAAGATTGCCTCGTTGGTATAGGCGGGCCAGGCCAGTCGCAGCATGGTCGGCCAGACGATGCGCTTGAAACGCGGCCAGCCCGAAATGCCATAGGCATCAGCAGCTTCGGTGTCGCCTTTGGGGATGGATTGCAGCGCGCCATAGAAAATCTCGGCCGAGTAGGCGGAGGTGTTAAAAAACAAAACGATCAACGCCCCGAGCCACGCGGAGGTGAACATATCAAAGAACGGATGCACAGATTTTAGGCTAAGGAACAAGAAATAGCCGAAAAAGAACTGGATGAACAACGGCGAGCCGCGAAACAGAAAGATAAACCATTCCGACGGTTTGCGCAGCCAAGGGCTGGGGTGCGCCTTGCCCACGGCCAGAACTGTTGCCAGCAGAAAGCCGCTGATCAGGGCAAAAAATCCGTAGTAGACGTTCCAGATCATGCCCGACCCGATCAGGGTGAATTGATCACACAGCGTAAAGTCACTGCGCGGCAGCAGCCGTTCACCATAGCCAAGAGAGCGCAGCCCGTAGGATTGGATCGTGTCCCAACAGGTCATACGGCGGCCTTTCGCTGTGCTTCACCACCGGCAGTGGCCTGACCTTTGGTCAGTCGCCGCATCAGCCGGTCAAGCACGATTTCGGACACACGGGTAAAGCAAAGGTAAAAGACCAGCAGCGCCAGAAAATACCACATGCGCCAGTCGGGATGGGGGTAATCGGTAAAGCGCGGCGTCTTGGCCCCGCCCAGATCACGCGCCCAGTACACGATGTCTTCGATGCCCAGCAAAAACAGCAGCGGGGTCGCCTTGATCAGCACCATCCACAGGTTGCCGAGCCCGGGCAGCGCATAGACCCACATCTGTGGCACAAGGATACGCCAGAAGGTCTGGCGCGGCGACATGCCGTAGGCTTCGCCGGTTTCGATCTGCGCCCGCGGCACGGCGCGCATCGCACCATAAAGCACATTGGCCGCAAAGGCGCCGAACACGATCGCAAAGGTCAGGACGGCGAGGGAAAAGCCATAGGCCTCGTGGACCCATTGCGCCGAATTCCCAAGCGGCATCTTGGCGGCCTGACAGACCAGAAAGTCACTGCCCTGACGGATCGGTTGATCCCAGTCGGGGCATTTCACCTTATGGCGCAGGTATTCAATGCCCTGATCCAAGGCGATGACGAAAAACAAAAAGAACGCGATGTCCGGCACGCCGCGCACAACAGCGATATAGGTGCGGCCCAGCCATGATAGCGGTGCAAAGGGTGACCGTGCGGCCATTGCGCCCCCAAAGCCAAAGGCAAGCGCTGCGGGGGCGGTGATGGCAAGCAACAGCAATACAGTGCCGAATGCGCCATAGAATGCCAAATGCTTGCCCGTGGTCAGGTAGCACGTCAGCCATGACAGGCCGGAAAGCGTTTCTGGGTCAGTGCAAGCAAAAATAGCGAAATGTCCCGGTGGTATGCGCCCTTTGCGGGCGTCTGTATTGGGGTCTTTAGTCAGATCGGCAGTAAGAGAAAAGGGGGCGGCAGATGCGCCGCCCCGATCAAGATCAGAATGTTTTGGCGCCTTCGCCGAACCATTTGATGATCAGCTTGTTCAGGCTGCCGTCATCCTTCATCGACTGGATGGCGGTGTCGAACTTTGCTTTCAGCTCTGTGTCGCTTTCGCGCAGGCCAAGGCCGATGCCGTCGCCCAGTGGCACGTCGTCACCGACAAATATCATCTCGCCGCCGGATTCCTCGACCGTGGGGACCAGTGCGTCCTTATCGGCGAAAACCGCGTCTGCTTCGCCGTTGTTCACGGCTGCGACGGTTTCGTCATAGGTGGCAAATTCCAGCAAGGTGGCACCGGATTCGGCGACGTGACCCGCTTGGATCGTGCTGGTTTGTGCGGAAACGACGCCGCCTGTGATGTCGGCATCAGCCGATTTCGCAGCATAGGCAGAGGCCGCTGGCGGGAAGTAGTTCTGTGTGAAATCAATCACTTCTTCGCGCTCGTCGGTGATGCTCATGCCGGCGATGATGGTGTCGTAGTTGCCCGACGTCAGGTTCGGAATGATGCTGTCCCATTCGTTGGTGACCCATTCGCAGGTCAGCTCGGCGCGGGCGCACAGCTCGTCGCCGACTTCGCGCTCAAAGCCGTCTACTTCGCCAGCATCATTCAGGAAGTTATAGGGAGGGTAGGCCCCTTCGGTCCCCATGCGGATGGTTTTGCCGTGGGCGTCTGCCATGGCGAAACCTGTGCTGAGCGCCAGTGCGGCAGTGGCAAGAACGAGTGTTTTCATTTTGAAGTCTCCCAGTTTATTGTTTTTAGGTCGTTTTTAGTCCGCGTGGGTGGCCGAGAGGAACCCGCGCAGACGTTCCGATTTAGGGGCGCCGAACAATACGTCAGGGGCCCCTTGTTCTTCGATCAAACCCTGATGCAGGAAAACGACGTGGTCCGACACATCGGCCGCCAGTTTCATATCATGAGTTACGATCATCATGGTCCGCCCTTCGGCGGCCAGATCCTTGATGACTTTGACGACCTCTTGTTCAAGCTCGGGATCAAGCGCCGAGGTCGGTTCGTCAAATAGCAGTGCTTCGGGTTCCATACACAACCCGCGCGCGATGGCGGCGCGTTGCTGTTGGCCGCCCGACAGCTGCGCCGGAAAGACATCGCATTTGTCGCCGATGCCCACCTTGTCGAGGTACGCCCGTGCCGCGGCCTCGACCTCGGCGCGGTCGCGGCGCAGAACGGTGAGGGGGGCCTCCATCACGTTTTGCAGAATCGTCATATGGGCCCACAGGTTGAACTGCTGAAACACCATCGACAGGTTCGTGCGGATACGCAGCACTTGCTTGGGATCGGCGGGACGGCGGTTGTGGCCCGTGCCTTTCCATGTGACCGCCTCGCCGTTAAAGCGCAAATCGCCCTGCTGGCTGTCTTCGAGCAGATTACAGCAGCGCAGCAACGTGGATTTACCAGAGCCCGACGACCCGATCAGCGAAATGACATGCCCCCGAGGGGCCTTGACCGACACCCCTTTGAGCACCTCCAGAGGGCCATAGGCCTTGTGCAGGTTGTTGATCTCGATAACGGGGGGCTGTTCTGTCACTGTGCTGCCTTATTGTGCATTCCGCAGCAAGTTAAGGTGATTTTCACAGGGATTTGCAATCTTGAACTTGGGTTTCGCCCAATAATTCAAAGGTTGACCCCGCGTAAGATCGCCACCTGCGCGTAAACTAGTCTTTGTCTTCAATCTGTTTGCGTACGATGGCGCTGTCGGTGTCCGAGACCCCCAGCAAATTGGTCACCAAGCGGAGCAGGGCGTTCTCTTCGTCAGAGCGCATGCCGTCAGCCAGCACGACTTCCCACAGCGCTTTGATCACCGCAAGGCGGGCGTCATAGGGCACAGCATCCTTGATCGCGCGGGTAAAGCGGACGGTATCGGGGGCTTCGGCCTCAAGCGCTTCGGCGTCGGCACGCAGGGAGGCGGTGTCGTCACCATCCAGCGCATAGCGTTTGGCGATGATCTGGTCGATGCGCGCGCGCTCAGACGGGGCGTATTCATTGTCCGACTTGGCGATGCGCACCAAAAGCGCGGTCAGCGCAAGGCGGGCATCCGCGTCGGGAAGCTGGGCGGGATCAGGCTGGGTCAGCCGTTTGATGAATTCTGCAAACATGGGCGTGATATAGAGCGGTTGCGGCGCAAGGCCAAGGTCACAAAGCTTTCAACGCTTTTTCGCGGGCGGCGGACATATCTTTGTCACTGAGCCCAAGCGCGGTTTCGATTGCCAGCAGCTGGATTTCAATGTCGTCGTCCCGCGCCCCATCGGCCAGCGCCACAGACCACATCGCATCGCCAAGCGCCTTGCGGTCGTCATAGGCGACTTCCTCGCGCAGGATTTGCGCAAATTCAGGCGTGCCGGGGGCATGGCGTTCCAAGGCTTCGCAGGTGGCACGCAGTTTCGCGGCCTCGATCGGTTTTAAACCAAAGGTCTGGGCCAGAATGCGGTCGATCTGTCCGACTTCGGCAGCACGGTAGGTGCGATCGGCCAGCGCCACACGCACCAGCAACGCACCAAGGGCAAGCTGTGGGGTCGGCTGTGGCAGCGGCTTGGGGTCCGGCTTGCGGCGGGGGAATAGACGTTCAAACATGGCAACTCTTTATCGTTCGGGGCGTTCTAGGCTAACTCAAATCAAAGCCCGACGTTCCAATCGGCCCATAATCGCAAAGGGGTGATGTATAAAAAGCGCAATTCTAAACGCGCGCGCAACTGCTGTTCGTGGCCTCAGGCGTCATAGCCTTCGACGATGACAAGATTGCCATCCGAAACCGACGACCGGATGTCTTTGGCCGCCTGATACCCGTCGCTTTCATAGCAGGCCACGGCATCAGCAAGAGAGGTAAATTCGATCACAACGATGCGCGGGTGTGACGTACCTTCGCGGATGTCAGGCGTGGCCCCACGGACCAGAAACTTTGCCCCGAAATCGGCAAAAGGCTTGGCATTTGCAGCGCGGTATTTGTCGTAGACCTCGGCGTCACGGACGTCGACATTTGCGATCCAGTATCCTTTGGGCATCGGTAGCTCCTTATCTGGGGAGAGTTTTGAACTTGGCCGTCAGACGGGCCGTTTCTTCCTTGAGCCCGTATGGCGGGTTCAACACGAACATGCCCGATCCGACCATTCCGTGACCAGGGCGGGCAGGGGCAAAGCTGACCTCGTGGCGCAGTGCTTCGGGGTGGGCCCCCATCAGCGCGCTCAGCATCGGCTGGTGCGCCTTGCTGGTCAAGATCGGATACCACAGCGCAATGATGCCGACGTTCCAGGCGCGGGCGAGCTTGCCAATGTGGCGCGGGATATCGACGTAATCGGTTTTGATCTCGAAGCTGGGGTCGATCAGCATCAGGCCACGGCGCGGGGTGGGCGGCGTCAGGGCAAAAGCCATGTCGAACCCGTCGCGGTAGTGACACTTGGCATTATAGGGCGACATCGCCAGATCAAGGGCGGCATGTTCACCGGGATGCAGCTCGGCCAGTTGTATGCTGTCGCTGTCGCGCAGCAGCTTGGCGGCCAAGAGCGGCGAACCGGGATAGGCATCGGCCCCTTGCTCACGCGTGATCTGATCGAGCACCTGCGCGTAGGGATGCGTATTGCCAAACCAGCCACGGGCACGGCCAATGCCCTGCGCCGCCTCGCCGGTTTTCAGGGCAGGGGTGTCGGACAGGTCATACAACGCGCGACCCGCATGGGTTTCCAGATAGGACAGCGGTTTGTCCTTGCGCGTCAGATACCCCAACATCCACGCCAGCAGGCTGTGTTTGTGAACATCGGCCAGATTGCCGGCGTGGTAGATATGTTGGTAGCTGAGCATGCCGAGGGCCGCCTTTCGCGAGGGTCAGACCAGCCGCGACATTTCCTTGGCGGCGCGGATGAAGTCCTTGAACAAGGGGTGCGGATCAAAGGGTTTGGATTTCAGTTCGGGGTGGAACTGGACGCCAATGAACCACGGGTGATCGGACCATTCCACGATCTCGGGCAGCATGCCGTCGGGCGACATCCCCGAGAAGGTCAGACCGGCTTTTTCCAATTTCTCGCGGTAGGCGGTGTCGACCTCATAGCGGTGACGGTGACGCTCGTCGATGGACGTGGTGCCATAAATATTGGCCACGTGCGATCCTTCTTTGAGCGTCGCATCATAGGCACCAAGACGCATTGTGCCGCCTTTGTCGTCGTCCAGCTTGCGTTCGACCTTGTGGTTGCCCTGCACCCATTCCTTGAGGTGGTAGACGACGGGTTCAAAACGCTTTTTGCCGCTGGATTCGTGGTCGAATTCTTCGGAGCCCGCAGTCGTCAGGCCCGCCACGTTACGCGCGGCTTCGATGACGGCCATCTGCATGCCCAGACAGATCCCCAGATAGGGGACTTTCTGTTCGCGGGCATATTGTGCGGCCTTGATCTTGCCTTCGGTACCGCGTTCGCCAAACCCGCCGGGCACGAGGATCGCGTGGAACCCTTCGAGGTGCGAGGACAGGTCGTCGCTTTGATCAAAGACCTCGGCATCGACCCATTCAATCTTGACCTTGACCCGATTGGCCATGCCACCGTGGGTCAGCGCCTCTGCGATGGATTTATAGGCGTCCTCAAGCTGGGTATACTTGCCGACGATGGCGACTTTGACTTCGCCTTCGGGGTTGTGCACGCGGTCAGAGACATCGCGCCAGACCGACAGTTCAGGCTTGGGTGCGGGGGAGATATCGAAGGCATCCAGCACGGCCTGATCCAGCCCTTGCGCGTGATAGGCCAGCGGCGCGTCATAGATGGTTTTCAGGTCATAGGCCGCAACCACGGCCTCTTTGCGGACGTTACAGAAAAGGGCGATCTTCTCGCGCTCTTTCTCGGGGATCGGGTGTTCGGAACGGCAGACCAGAATGTCGGGCGCGATCCCGATGCTTTGCAATTCCTTGACGGAGTGTTGCGTCGGTTTGGTCTTTAGCTCGCCGCTGGCTGCCAGATAGGGCAGTAGGGTGAGGTGCATAAAGATACACTGGCCGCGCGGTTTGTCATGGCTGAACTGGCGGATCGCTTCAAAGAAGGGCAGGCCTTCGATGTCGCCGACCGTGCCGCCGATTTCGCACAGCATAAAGTCGACCTCGTCATCGCCGATATGCAGGAAATCCTTGATCTCGTTGGTGACGTGGGGAATCACCTGAATGGTCTTGCCCAGATAGTCACCGCGACGCTCTTTCTCGAGCACGGTGGAATAGACCCGACCAGAGCTGATCGAATCCGTCTTGCGTGCCGCGACGCCGGTAAAGCGTTCGTAGTGGCCCAGATCCAGATCGGTTTCGGCACCATCGTCGGTCACAAAAACTTCGCCATGTTCAAAGGGCGACATGGTGCCGGGATCGACGTTCAGGTAAGGGTCCAGTTTGCGCAGACGGACGGAAAAGCCACGCGCTTGCAGCAAGGCCCCCAAAGCCGCAGAGGCAAGACCTTTGCCAAGGCTGGAAACCACACCGCCGGTGATAAAAATATAGCGTGCCATGTGATGAAGGCCCCCGTGAGTTCAGATTTGATGTGGCAAAAGCCAAGCAATTGAGCTGCGGAAAACCGCAGCATCACGGGACTTATACCTAACAGGATTCGGATGGAAAAAGCAAGGCCAAGCCGCAACATCATGTTGCGTATCTTGGCCTAACCTCAAGCTGTTGTAGCGTCTGGATTAATCCGCAGTCGGAACTTGCGGTGTGTTTTCCGCAGGTGTCGGCGGCAGCAGTGAATCGGTATCGGGCAGCGCTGGTGCGTCACCTTGGTTCAGCGCTGGTGGCGTGCCGCCCAGACGGTCGATTACCGAAGAACCGGCGGATTTTTCAGCCGCGATGATGGTCAGTGTAATCGAGGTCACGATAAAGGCCGCGGCCAAAACCCAGGTCAGTTTGCCCATGGCAGTGGCTGCCGAGCGACCGGAAACGGCACCGCCGCCCCCACCGCCCATGCCAAGGCCGCCCCCTTCGGACCGTTGCAGCAACACGACTGCAATCAGGCCAAGGGCCAGAATGAGATGGACAATCAGGACTACATTTTCCATTGGTACCTACGGCTCTGCGGTTTTGACTTTGGGCGTGTCTAGGCAAGTTTGCCTATGGGGGCAAGGGAGGATTGGCCCGCGTTGCCCCGCTTGGGCAGAAAGCCCGCGTCAGGTTTCCACATCATCCACATCTGCCTGCCCCGATACGGCGCGGCGAAAGATGCTCCAGCTGAGGCCGATGCCCAGTACAAAGCTCAGCGCGACAAGGCCGAGCCACAGGTTAAAACTGCCGTTATCCAGCCGCAGGACCCCCAGATCATAGAGCACCCAGAGGCTGGCCCCGACCAGTGCCAGCACCAGCAACATCCCCAACCCGCCAATAGAGCGCAGCGTCGCACGCAGATAGACAACGTAGCCGATGAGCAGCAGCAGCCCCAGCAAGACGGCGATGGACAGATTCATATGGCCGTAGCGCATGACCCATGTGACATAGTTATAAGACGTCGGATTAAAGGTCGCGGCCAACAGCACAAAGGCGCAGGCCCAACGTATGAAAAAACCCATCTGTGGTACTTCCTTGTTTGGTCTGGCTTGGAATATCGGCGCTACCGCAGCAAAGTCTATGGGGACGGGTTCAAGTTTTACCGCTCGAGGCCGATAAATGCCGAGAAATGTGACGCCGCGGCGTTTTGGCTGCATTTTACAGTTTCGGACCTTGGCGGTCGTCGCTATACCTCCACGGGTTTGCACGGTTATTTGAACTGTTAAAGGAATATCTTCATGGCCAACGTCGTAGTCGTAGGCGCCCAGTGGGGCGACGAAGGAAAAGGCAAAATCGTTGACTGGCTCAGCGAACGGGCCGATGTCATCGCCCGCTTTCAGGGTGGCCATAACGCTGGCCACACGCTGGTCATCGACGGCAAGGTCTACAAGCTGCACGCGCTGCCCTCGGGTGTTGTACGCGGCGGCAAGCTTTCGGTTATCGGCAACGGTGTTGTGCTTGACCCGTGGCACCTGCTGAAAGAAATCGAAACGATCCGCGCCCAAGGCGTCGAGATCACGCCCGAAACGCTGATGATCGCGGAAAACACGCCCCTGATCATGCCCTACCACGGCGAGTTGGACCGCGCCCGCGAAGAGGCCGCGTCAAAAGGTACCAAAATCGGGACCACCGGTCGCGGCATCGGGCCGTGCTACGAGGATAAAGTCGGTCGCCGCGCCATCCGCGTTGCCGATCTGGCCGACCCTGCCACGCTCGAGGCACGCGTCGACCGCGCGTTGCAGCACCACGATCCGCTGCGTAAGGGTCTGGGCGTCGAAGCGATTGACCGCGACGGACTGGTTGAACTGCTCAAAGAGATCGCGCCGAAGATCCTTGAATATGCGGCACCTGTCTGGAAGGTGATGAACGAAAAGCGCAAAGCCGGTAAGCGTATCCTGTTCGAAGGTGCCCAAGGCGCGCTGCTCGACATCGACTTTGGTACCTATCCTTTCGTCACCTCCTCTAACGTGATTGCAGGGCAGGCGGCGACGGGTGTGGGCATCGGTCCGGGCGCGATCGACTATGTGCTGGGGATCGTCAAAGCCTATACCACGCGCGTCGGCGAAGGCCCGTTCCCGACTGAACTGGACGATGCCGACGGTCAACGTCTGGGCGAACGCGGCCACGAATTCGGCACCACCACCGGGCGCAAGCGTCGCTGTGGCTGGTTCGATGCAGCCCTGGTGCGCCAGACCTGTGTCACCAGTGGCGTGACCGGCATCTCGCTGACCAAGCTTGACGTGCTTGACGGGTTTGAGACGCTCAAGATCTGCACCGGCTATGATCTGGACGGTCAAGTGTTGGATTACCTGCCCACGGCAGCCGATCAACAAGCCCGCTGCACCCCGATCTACGAGGAAGTGCCGGGGTGGTCCGAAAGCACCGAAGGCGCGCGCAGCTGGGCTGATCTGCCCGCGAACGCGATCAAATACGTGCGCCGCATCGAGGAGTTGATCCAGTGCCCCGTCGCGATGCTGTCGACCTCGCCAGAGCGGGAAGATACGATTCTGGTCACTGACCCCTTCGCCGATTGATCTATATCGCCGGGGGCCCTGCGGGGCCCTTGGCACCTGATGAAAGGACACTACGATGGCCCTTGGGTATAAAGCACGACGCCGTTGGGCGCTGGTCATTCTTCTGGTCGGTCTGCCGCTCTATATCATTGCGGCTGTCGTCGCGGTGTCGCTGTTTGACCGGCCGCCGTTCTGGGTCGAACTGCTGATCTATATTGCGCTTGGCGTGGTCTGGGCGATCCCGCTCAAGTTCGTGTTCAAAGGCATCGGTCAGGCCGATCCGAACGCGCGCGACGACGCTGAATAGAACCGCTTTGGTCGGCCCGCCTTGCGGATACACGACCTTGCATCATAATAAAAACGGCCCCCGAGGGGGCCGTTTTGCGTTCCGAGCCTTCTGCTTGGCCAGCTTAGCCGGCGGCGCGTTCATCTGGCTGAAAGCCGATTTGCTCTGACGCTTTGAACCGGCCACCGTCCAGCTTTTGAAGCTTGCCGGTGCGCAGCAGTAGACCAAACGACCGCAGGCCTTCTTCGCGGCTAAAGTCATCGGCACCGCCTTGGCGCACTGTGTTCATCAACTGCGGGCGCGAGAATTCGTCCATCCCTTCGACAAAGGCCATATAGGCCGCGGCGGCTTCCAGCAGATCGGGCAGTTTGGTCGCACCCATCTCTTCGGCAAATTCGGCGAACCCACCGGCCTGTGGAACTGGCGCGGGGGCTGGCGCGACTGCGGCCACGCGACGGGGGCGTACAGGGGTGACGTTGCGCGGCTGGTGGGTGTCGATCCGCTGTGCCGCCACCAGCTTGAGCGGTGCAGGGCGTGGCTCTGCCGGACGCTCGGTACGGGCGGTGGTCGTCGCGGGACGGCGGGGTTTAACCACTTCTGCCAGATCGCTGCGGTAGGCGTTATTCGTTTGCTCGGTCGTGGCGGGCGCGCCAAGGGCGATGTCGGCCTTTTTCGCGGCAACCGCTGCACGCAGATGGGTGATCGCGTCGCGGCGGGTGGCGGCTTCGGGTTCGTCCATTTGGTTGTCGGTTTCGGCAAGCAGGCGGTTCATGTCCGGTCCGGTATCCGCGTCGAGCGTTGGCAGGCTGCGACGCTGGGCTGCATCTTTGCGCGCTTCGGCTTCGGGCTCTGCCGCCGTTTCGGTGTCGTCTTCCGACAATTCGGCATCTGTATCTTCTGACACGTCTTCCGCGGTGGTTTCGTCTTCCGCAGTGATCTCGTCTTCCACCGCAGTGTCCGCATCCTCTTCGGGCGCGTCGGCCAGCGTGTCGGCGGAGGCAGAGGGCAATGTCGCCTCAAGCTCGGCCAGCTCGCGGGCCAAATCGTCTTCGTCCTCGTCCGAGAGCGTCGATTCGGGATCACGCGCACGGCGCGCGGCGGGCTTGTCAGCCTCTTCCAGCACGGCGGGGGCGTCTTCTTCGACTTCTTCCAGCTCGCCCGCGGCGATGGCGCGGTCGATGTCGGCGCGCTTCACCTTGAGCACGCGACCACGGGGCGCGGTGTCTTCGACGGCTTCAAACTCTTCGCTTTCAGCTGTGTCGTCGTCCTGCGCATCATCTTCGTCGGACGCGTTGTCTTGCGCCGTCGCGTCAGGCTGCTGTTCTGGAGTGTCGTAGTGGTCTTGGGTCGCAGTTTCGGCCGGCGCTGCGGATTCCTCTGCTTGCGTATCGGATGAAGGCGCGTGGGCGATGTCTTCGACGGTATCATCCGCATTCAACGCATCCTCGATGTCGTGAATGGCGCTGGCGATGATATCATCGATGTCTGCTTTGGTGTCGGTTGCGGCGTCATCCTCAGAGATCTGGGGATGTTGCGCAGCGGGCACATCCTGATTGGCGACCACGGCGCGGATGCGCTGCAGTTTGGCCGCGATGCTATCGACGGCGGGTGCCGCTACCGGCTGGATTTCGGCGTCCTGGTCGTCGAGGGTCACGGTGTTGCGTGGGCTATCGGCGAAGAACGCCTCGACGTCCTCGTCGGGCTGGCCGGGAACGATATCCACCTCGGCGGCCGGCGCTTTGGGGGCTTCGGCCTGCGGAGCAGGGGCTTGGTAGGCAGGCTGCGGTGTCTCAACGGCGCGGCTGACCGCATCAACGCGCTGCGTGACAGTTTCGGCCTGCGCTGCAGGGGCGGTTTCAGCTGTGTCGGCTTTCAAGGCGTTGACGCTGTAGGCGTCGTAATAGGCGGAAATTTCCTGAGGCCCGCGGGGCGCAAAAGAGGTCGATACGACCGACGGGCTCGCAGGTGCAGGGGCAGGGCTTTGCTGCGCTTGCGCTGCGGCTTTTTCGGGCGTTTGTGCGCTCAGGACAATCTGTCCGTCTTGCTGACGCGCCTCGACGCGGCGCGAAATCTCTTTTTGTGCGATATGTGCCAGCATCTCCGCATCGGGCTGTGCGGGTTCTGCACCGAAATACCGATCCTCCGACGACAAATCGCGAAAATATTCCGCGATGGCCTTCATGGTGCCGAATGAATCGTCAAAGCCTTCCAACGTGCACGAGAAAGTGCCGTATGAGACCGTCAGAATTTTGTTATTATTCATCATCGGATGGTCGTCCTCTGCCTATTTGCAGCTTACTGTTTACCATAAGGTTCAAGACCAATTCGGCTCGAATCTGTGCCCTGCAACGTATCATTTAATGTCAAAATTGCGGCATTGTTTCCAATTTGAGGTAAATCGCCGTGAAAACAACGATTGTTGCAAGCAACAGCCCTATAACGGTCGTTGGGGGCGGGCAGGTGGGTCCGGATGACCTGAACGACGCGCTGCAGCTTGCGCCGATGTGCGTAGCGGTCGACGGCGGGGCCAATCTGGCCGTTGCCCAGGGGGTAGAGGTCGCGGCGCTGGTCGGCGACTTTGATTCCGTAACGTCCGAAACCCTGTCCCGCATCCCGTCTGCGCGTCAGTTCAAACTGGCAGAGCAAGAGACGACCGACTTTGACAAAGCGCTCCGGTCGGTGGCTGCCCCCTTGATCGTGGCGGTCGGTTTTTCGGGAGGGCGCGTGGACCATCAGCTTGCGGCCCTGAGCAGTCTGGCGCGCCACCCCCACCAACGCTGCCTGCTGATCGCTGGCACGCAGCTTATCTTTCTCGCACCGCCGAACTTAACCCTGCCGACGCGGGCAGGCGATATTGTGTCGGTATATCCGCTGGCCGCAGTGCGGGGGCAAAGCCGCGGGTTGGAGTGGCCGCTTGACGGGCTAGAGCTGTCGCCGCTTGGGCGTTTGGGCACATCGAACCGGGCCACAGGTGCCCTGACGCTTTCGATGGACCGCCCCGCCGCGCTGCTGATGGTGCCACGGGACCTCATGCAGCAGGTTGCACAAGCGTTGCTGCAGCCAGACGCCGCTGGGTGGCCTGCTCTCGCAGAATAATATAAAGCCCCGCGGCCATAGTGATCCCCATGCCGAGCCCCGCCAGCGCATTGGGGAAATCGCCAAAAACGATCAACCCGACCAGCGTCGCCACGGGAATTTCGAGATATTGCATAGGGGCCAGCGTTGCCGAGGGGGCGTAGCGCAGGGACCATGTCATCAGCAGATGCGCGATGCTTCCCAGTACGCCCATGGCGATCAGCAGCGACCAATCTGTTGTGTCAGGCGCGATCCACCCCAAGGCTGGCAGCGCCACGCCCTGACCAAGCGCCAGGAACGGCAGCATGATCACCAAGGCCATAAACCCGCTGACCGTTTGTAGGCTGATCGGGTCGGTGTGTTTCGCAATCTGCCGGGTCACCAGCATGAACAGGGCAAAGTTCAGCGCAACGCCAACCGGCAGCAAGGCGGGCCAGCCGACCTCGACAAAGCTGGGTTGCACCACCAGCAGCGTGCCGCAAAAGCCGACGATACACGCGATTAGCCGACGGGGCCCGACCTCTTCCTTCAGGACATATTTGCCGAGCAAGAGCATGAAGAAGGGCATGACAAAGATAATCGCCACCGCATCCGCAAGGGGCAGGTATTTCAGCGCGGAGAACATCATCGCGATCCCGATGACATGCAGCACCGTGCGCACAAACGTCAGCCACAGCGTTTTGCCCCGCAGGATCAGGGGCCGACCGGTCAATATCACGATCGGCAGCAATATCAGCAGCTGGACGGCGAAGCGGAGGAAGACCACCTGGCCCAGCGGCACCGATGCCCCGAGCAGTTTGGCGATCGCATCCCCCACAGGGGCGATGATGCAAAAGCCAAGCATCATGGCAATACCGGTCATCGGTTTATCGGGCAGCATGGCGAGGCCTTTGTTGTGGATCTGGGATACGCGTCCGGGCACGCCTGAACACGCAAGCACGAGAGTGGCGCGTTTTTCGCCGCATTGCAAATACCCCGCGTGGCACCATCATGCGGCCGACGGGATCAGCCCCACACGGTCGCGCCCGCCGTGTTTCGCGCTGTACAGTGCTTGATCCGCACGGTCGATCAAACGGGCGGCGAGATCCTGTGCGCTTTGCGATGTGCCCAAAGGCGGGCTGTCTTCCGGCTGCGCGATGCACAGCCCGATGCTGATGGTGGTATGGATCGGCTGCACGCTTGCGGGGATGGTAAAGGGCGTGGTGCGATAGGCGCGGCAAATACGCTTGGCCATCTGGGCCGCTTCGTCCTCGGTTATTCCGGGCAGCACAAGTAAGAATTCCTCCCCTCCGATGCGGCCAGCGACATCCAGCGGGCGGAGACATGATTTCAGCCGGCGCGCTGTTTCGACCAGCACCGCGTCGCCGGATGCATGGCCGAAAGCATCGTTCACCCGTTTGAAGTGGTCTATATCCACCAGCATCACCGCCAGCGGCAGTCCTTTGTGGCGCATGCGCACGGCAAGACGTGCCACTTCGGAGAGGGCATGGCGGCGGTTGTACATGCCTGTAAGCGGATCAAACACCGCCTCGCGCAGGCGGGCATCCACGTCGCGCCGGATCGTGTCCCCTTGTTGTTTGCGCTTCAATAAGCCTTCAAGCCGTAGGACCAGTTCTTCTGTGTCAAAGCCGTGCTGCATCAGGTCATCTGCCCCCAGATCCAGCGCATGCGCCGCGGCAACGGGGTGGGGCTGCGTCTGTAGGACAAGTATGCCGCAGTGGCGCGCGGTTGCGTTCGCCCGCAGGGTAGAGATCACACGCAGCTGCTCTTCGTCCGTCTCGTCCGCGCCGGTCAGGGTCAGAATAAACACATCGGGCAGGTTATTTTGCCTGAGGCAGGCAAGCGCGTCGCGGGGCGTCGTTTGTGTCACGGTGCCGCCCAGTCGTTTGCGCAGCTGCGAAAGGCAGGCTGGCGTACGCGGCTGGCCACTGCTGACAATCTGGAAATTTCCCGGAAGCGCAAAGCCACCGGCAGGTTCCGCCAGTCCGGGCGCGGGGGAGAGAGCCTCGTGCATATAAAACGGGGCGGGCCTATTTCGTGCGCGTATGATGCTGCGCACCCGCCCTAGGAAAAGAGAGTCGCAAACCGGCTTCACCATCGCCTCCTGTGCGCCATGGGTTAATAAATGAATACAGATCGCCGGATCACCCCCGTCAGCAAGCGCAAAAACCGGCATGCATGATGTAAGGGGGGACGACGCAAGCGCACGGCACAGCTGTGCTGCATCTTGGCCGCCTGTGCGGTGTGCAGCGATAATGACATCTGGTTCATATTGCTGCGCTATTTCAACGGCCTGCGATACTGTTGTCGCCTCGCGTACCTCGTAAGAGGCAGTCGTGAGTTTGGTTTCCAATGCGATGCGGTTGGTGGCAACAGTATCGACGATAAGGACTTTACCCGGCACTTGTCTTCATTCTCCGCTCGCGTGTAATTGGCTTGAATGCTCTTTGTTGCCGTGAATGGTTAACAAAGTGTTTCGATTATGAAGCCGCGAGGGAATTTAATATGATGAAGCAAGATGCCGCCGAAACAGTCGCCTTGCAGGCGCTGGGTTGGCTGGCCGCCAACGAGGACCTCATGCCGACATTCATGGGGGCCACCGGCGCGTCGGCCGAAGATCTGCGCACGCAAGCTGGTGACCCGGTGTTTCTTGGCGCTGTGCTTGATTTCATCATGATGGATGACGCATGGGTGACGGGGCTATGCGACACGATTAATGTGCCCTACGACCGTATCATGCAGGCGCGGCAGTCTTTGCCGGGCGGCGCGCAGATGAATTGGACCTGAGAATGATCAAAGCCCTGCTGTTCGATAAAGACGGAACCCTATTCGATTTCGCCGCAACATGGGAGGCATGGGCCAATTCCTTCCTCACGCGGCTTGGCAAGGGGGATGCGGATCGGTCCGCCCTGTTGGGACAACAAATCGGGTTTGACGTGCGGACGCAAACGTTCTCTGCGGACAGTATTGCCATTGCCGGCACCCCGGGGGAGATCGTGGAGGCGCTTGCCCCTCAGGTCAGCGATATGACAAAAGCGGATTTGTTGCAGCTGTTGAATTACGAGGCCGAAAACGCCCCGCAGGCAGAGGCCGTGCCTCTCATTGCATTGCTCGAAGAGTTCAAGGCGCGCGGGTTGGCGCTTGGTGTTGCGACGAATGACGCCGAAGGCCCCGCGCGGGCGCATCTGGGCGAGGCGGGGGTGACTGGGCACTTTGATTTTATCGCGGGTTTCGACAGCGGCTACGGTGCAAAACCCACATCAGGGCAATTGCTGGCCTTTGCCAAGGCTGTTGGATTGGCCCCATCCGAAGTGGCGATGATCGGTGACAGTCTGCATGATATGGTAGCGGGTCGTGCAGCGGGTATGGCGTGTGTTGCGGTGCTGACTGGAATGGCCACACGGCAGGATCTTGAGGCCGCAGCGGATGTGGTGCTGCCTGACATTGGCCACCTGCCTGCGTGGCTTGACAGTCGGTCACAATAGGCGCGCTGTCGGACGTTTGCCTTTGAATTGATATAAATTTGATCGGCTTTCGACCCTCGGGGGCTGTTTCCGTTCGGCGTTTATTAACGGTCTTTCGTCATCTTCCCCCCTGAATGCGGCAGAAGGGGGTGCGATGCACGGGCTGATCAACCATACGATCCAACGGTTCGTGCTGGACAGTTTTGGGGGGGCGGTATGGACGCAAGTCGCCCTGCGCGCCGATCTATGTGGCGCAATGGGGTCGAGCGACTTTGAACCGATGCTGACCTATGATGACGCCATCACGCCACGGGTCGTTACGCGCCTGTCTGCGGTGGTGGACCGCCCGATACCGGACCTGCTTGAGGATTTAGGCGCTTGGTTGGTGTCTAACCCCGCACGCGACGGGGTGCGCCGTCTGCTGCGGTTCGGCGGCGTCGATTTCGAAGAGTTTCTCCACTCTCTCAATGATCTTCCTGAACGTGCCACCCTCGCGATAGAGGAACTTCGTCTGCCCGCCATGGAGGTCACGCAGCTGGACGACTGGCGTTTCGCGCTGACGTGTCGCGGGCCGGTATCGGGCTTCGGGTACGTGATGATGGGCATTATGCGGGTGATCGCGGATGATTATGGCACATTGGCCCTATTGGACGGCAAAGGGTTCACCACGGGGGAGGAGATCATCAGCGTCACGATCATCGACCGGAACTATGCGCAGGGACGTAGCTTTGAGTTGGGCACAAGCGTATGACCACGGCTGCTGCTTATGAGGCGGCGCTGGATATGCTTTGCCCGATGCATCTTATCGTGCGGCCCTGTGGACGTATTCGCCATGTGGGGCCCACGGTTCAGAAGCTGTGCCATCGCGGTACATGGGTTGGCAGCAACTTCTTTGATCAATTCGTCATACGGCGCCCGAATATGGCTTGCAGCATTGCGCAAATCCGCCCCTTGGCAGGGCGCAAGCTGCATCTAGCGCTACGTGACAGCCCGGAGCTGGTATTGAAGGGAGTATTGGTACCGCTGCCTGATCGCAGCGGGGGGCGGGATGCAAATGTCGCGGAAGATGACTGCGTGATCAACCTGTCCTTTGGTATCTCAATTCTGAACGGGGTACGTGCTTATCGGCTGAGCAATGCAGATTTTGCGGCCACGGATCTAGCCGTTGAAATGCTCTATCTCATCGAGGCGAAATCGGCGGCGATGGCGGCCTCGCGTGCGTTGAACCAGAAGCTAGAGGTCGCCAAGATCGCGGCGGAAGAGCGAGCCTTTACTGACACGCTGACGGGTCTCAAAAACCGCCGTGCGATCGACCATGTGCTGGCACGTCTGATTGCGGGAAAAAAGGGGTTCGCGGTGATGCAGATCGATCTTGATTACTTCAAGGCGGTGAATGACAGCATGGGTCATGCGGCGGGCGATCATGTGCTACAGGCCGCCGCGCGGGTGATGATCGACACCACACGAGAGATCGATACTATTGCCCGCGTCGGCGGTGACGAATTTACGGTACTTCTACCGGGTATCACAGACGGTGCCCATCTCACCGAAGTTGGCAATCGGATCATAGCGCAGCTGGAGCGGCCAATTGATTTTGACGGCGCGGCCTGCAGGATTTCTGCCAGTATTGGTAGCATTCGGGTTGGCAAGGGGCAGGATGCCGTCGCGGAGGATGTCTTGTCGGACGCTGATGCGGCGCTCTACCGCTCCAAGCACGCTGGCCGTGCGCAGCATACGCTGCACGTCTAAGCGCAAAGCAACGATGCGACGAAACCCTAGTGGAAGAGGGTGAGGAAAGAGATCGGCGAGCTATCGCGGCAAAATAGCATGATATCCATACCAGCTAGATGGGGTGACGCAGGCCCAGAATAGGAGGCATCCCTAGAATGGAAGATTGCGGGACCAGAAGGCTAAAGCGCCAAAGCTACCCTCGCTGGCAGAAGGTGTCTTCACCCGCTAGGGCCGATTTTAAGTCGGAAAGCCAAACTGAAAATACCAAATGTCGCGCTGGGCGAGGGGGGATTTCAATCTTGCGGCGAACCGCTTTGACGTCGTGGGTGAAAGCCGCCGTCGATCATCTTCGCACCCCGAGGCGCTGTATTGGCAAGTGGGCAAGCTGTCGGGACCAGACTGTTTTGCCTAGCCTCTCTGAAATATCTGGCCCGTTGCAGGCTGATCCCGTCCTCGGGGTCCGTAAAATGCCCGTCGATTGGGCGTTGCGCCTGTTAATCGGACGGGTTTTCCTGACCTTCTGGGTTTAGTGCCCTGAGGGCGGGGGGCGCGGCATGCTGGCTCGTCGCGCGCGGTTGTCTGCGCTAGGGTTTTGGAAATGGCACTTATACAAGGCAATAGATCATGACGGACAGCGCGCGTTCTCTCGGCTATCGGCTTAGTGCATTGCTGGGCGAAATCTACCCTGAACTGGATGCCGACATTTTAGCCAGCATGGTATTGGACGCCTTTTGGCCGGAGAGCACAACCCGACGCAAGAGGGGCCGTGTGGCGGGCAATACGCTGTGGTCGGAACAGGATGCGCTGTTGATTACATACGGCAATTCGATTGTAGATGGTGCGCATAAGCCGCTGGATCTACTGAACGATTTCCTGCATCGCTATCTACGCGGAACTCTGAATAGCGTGCATATTCTGCCGTTCTTTCCCTATACCTCTGACGACGGCTTTGCGGTGTCCGATTTCCGCGCGGTGAACCCGCAACTGGGCGACTGGCCTGACATTAATCGCATCGCCGCCGATTTCACGCTGATGTCGGATCTGGTGCTGAACCACGTCTCAAGTCAGGGCAATTGGTTCAACGCTTACCGTCAGGGTCAGCCCCCTTTTGACACGTTCTTTTTCGAAGCCTCGCCGCAAGATGATCTGCGCGATGTGGTGCGCCCGCGCACGACGCCGCTGCTACAAGAGGTGGAAACACCAAACGGGCCGCGTCACGTGTGGTGCACCTTTAGCCACGATCAGATCGACCTCGATTTCCGCAACCCCGAGGTGCTGCTGGAGTTTCTGCGGATCATTCGCCTGCATGTGGACAATGGCGTGCAGATCATTCGGCTGGATGCGGTGGCGTTTCTATGGAAGCAGATCGGGACACCGTCGATCCATCTGCCGCAGACCCATGCGATCATCAGGTTGATGCGGTTGCTGTGTGATTATGCGCCCGAAAAGATCATTTTGCTGACGGAAACCAATGTACCCAAGGCCGAAAACCTTAGCTATTTCGGCGCGGGGGACGAGGCGCATGCGATCTATAACTTTCCGCTGCCGCCGCTGATTTTGCACGCGATGATGTCGGGAAACGGGGCGCATCTGCGGCGCTGGCAGCGCACCATGCCGCCCGCGCCGATGGGCTGCGCGTATCTGAATTTTACCGCCAGCCACGACGGGATCGGGATGCGCCCTGCCGAAGGGTTGTTGCCCGAAGACGAAAAGCAACAGGTCATTGATACGGTGCTGCAGGTCGGCGGGCTGGTGTCGATGCGCAGCTTGCCAGACGGCGGGCAAAGCCCGTACGAGCTGAACACGACCTTTTACGATGCGCTATCTCGGACCTTTAAGGGCGAAGACGACCATCACCACACGCGCTTTATCTGTTCGCAGACCATCGTCATGTCGCTGGAGGGGATACCGGCCTTTTATATTCACGCGATGCTGGCGACGCCCAATGATCATGCGCAGGTCGAACACCGCGGGATGAGCCGCGCGATCAACCGCCATCGGTGGGACTATCCGACGTTACGCGACCGGCTGGCCGATGGGGCCAGCGCGCAGTCGCGGGTTTTGGGCGATTTGTCGGCGCGCTTGAAGATGCGGCAGAAGCAAAAGGCGTTTCACCCCAATGCCACACAGTTCACCGTAAATCTGCAAGACGACCGCGTGTTTGGTGTGTGGCGGCAAAGTCTGGATCGCAAGCAGTCGATCTTTGCGTTGCATAACGTCAGTGATGCGTCTGTTGCGATCTCTGCTGCGGCACTGAACCTGATCGAGGACCAGCCGTGGCTGGACCTGATCAGCGGTGAAATGATTGACGCCGGCGCGGATCATATCACGCTGGAGCCTTATCAATGCATGTGGATCACCAATCGCTTTTGACTGGGCGAAAGACACTGCCGTGATTAGGTGTATTCGGCATCATCCGCCGCCGCGGCTTCGCGTAGTTTCGACAGAAAATCCGGTGCCGCTGAATGGACGCGGTTCCACGTGGGAATAAAGGGCGTCTCGTGCGGGTTGTCCAAAAAGAAATGCCCCGCCCGCATGATGTTTTCGGTGAACAGTTCAATCGCGCGCTCTTCTTGGTGGCGGTCGATGCTGAGGCCGTTCATCTTGGCATCATTGTAATAGGCATCCAGCAGGTCGAGCGCGCAGCGATAGTAGGTCGCTTTTAGGGTGCGGAACACGTTGGGTGTGAACACCGTGCCATCCGCTGCCAGCTTGCGAAAGATCGCTTTGCAGATGTCGGTGGACATGCGGTTTAGGCCCGCGTCGGCATCCGCTTCGCTCAGGTCCTGGTGCTTGTGGTCATAGTCGTCCGCGATTTCGACCTGACAGACTGATTTCGGGGCAAGGTTGCGCCATGCCTCTGACAGAACGCCAATCTCTAGCCCCCAGTCTGACGGGATGCGCAGGTCGGGCAGGATATTGGTACGCATGGCAAATTCGCCCGACAGCGGATAGCGGAAGGCGCGCAGGTAATCGATATAGTCACGATCCCCCACGACCTTTTTCAACGCGATGAGCAGCGGGCTGACCAGCAGGCGCGTGACCCGCCCGTTCAGCTTGTCGCTGCCCACCCGCGCGTAATAGCCCTTGGCCACCTGATAGGGGAAATTTGCATTGGCGACCGGATAGATCAGGCGGGCCAGCAGGTCGTTGGTATAGGTGACGATGTCGCAATCGTGGATCGCCATCACAGCGCTGTCCTGACAGGCGATCAGATACCCAAGAGAGGACCAGACGTTTTTGCCTTTGCCCTTCTCGGCGGGGGCGAGCCCCATTTCTTGTAGCTGAGCCTCAAGCGCTTGCATGCGCGGGCTGTCGTTCCAGATCACAATATGGTTCTGGTTCAAGCCTTTAAAAAACTCTTTGGCGTGGCGGAACTGTGCCTCGTCGGCGCGGTCCAGACCGATGATGATGCGGTGCAGATAGGTGACCTTGGACAGCTCATCCAGAATGCGGGGCATCGCTTCGGTTTCCAGCTCGGAATAGAGGCACGGCAGGATCAGCGTCATTTTGCGGGTCTGGGCGAAGGTTTCAAGCTCGTAGGTCATTTCGGCCTGCGAGCGGGTGCGCAGATTGTGCAGTGTCGCGATGTTTCCGTTCTGATGAAAATCAGCCATGCTTTGTCTATCCTTTGTTCAGGTTAAGGCGCGCGATCAGATCAAGCACGGCGGTGTTCCACCCTGCGGGGCCGGCAAGGGTGGTGCGGGTGATCCGGCCCGTGCCTTCGCCGGGCATCGGGGGCAGGGGGTTACGGTGCGGGTTGGCAACGATGACGCCAAAATCTGCCGCTTGCAGCATCTCGATGTCGTTGGGGGCGTCCCCTAGGGCAAGTGTATGACGGGCCCCAAAACCATCGGTCAGCGCGGCCATCTGATCGGCCTTGGTGCGCCCGTATGACAGTGTGAGAAACCTGCCGCCTTCGCGGGCATGGATGCCGTGGTTGTGCAAGGCGTCGATAAATGTGGTGCGCAGTTGGGCGCTGCCGGACCAGATGCCGGGTTCGGAAAACGCGCGCTCTGCCGCGTTAGAGGCACCGCTGTGCGACAGGCCCGTGATGTGCGCAATCTGCGCCACAGTCATATCGCCGAACCCGCAAAACGGGTCGCGCAGATCGGCGGGCAAACTATCCAGCACGCGGCGCAGCCGGACATAGGTATCCGTGTTGGGTGTGTCGGTGCTCTCGGGGGGCAGAATGCCTGCGCCGTTTTCAATGATCGCGGGGCAATTGGTCCAGCCCAACTGGGCGCGAATCTCTATGATCTCTGGGGCGGATTTGGAGCTGGCGATCACCAGCGCTGCGCCGATATCGCGCAGTGTATCCAGCGCCTGTGTGGCCGCGTCCCAGCGATAGGAGGTATGCGACAGCAACGTGCCATCAAGGTCGGTAAACACCAGCAGAGATGGGGGCATATTCATCTGTTTAGCGTGTGTCGCGGGGCTGATTGTTGCAACGGGGCAGACGGGCCGATGGCGCGGTCCGCGTCGTTTTTTCTAGCGGTTGCCTAAAAAATGTGCACTCATCGGGCTGCGGGGAGTGTGCACGTATAAATGGAAACGGTCCTGTGCCACGGTGGGCGATCCGTGTCGGGTTCAACGCATAGTGCCGTCGCGGCAACTGGCAGTGTTTTCACTCTGACAATAATTTTTATTGTTGACGTAAACAAAGTTGCGCGACAGCCTGTGCGCCAAGATACGCCAAAGCGTGCTTTCGGGGGATTATTTGTCAACAACAGCGATACAGGCGGCAACGCTTTCGCCACCGGATGGATTGGGCGACCGCATGCGGATGCAGCGTCATCGTATGGCGATGACATTGCAGCAGCTGTCCGCCGCGTCCGGTGTGTCGGTCGGCTATCTGAGCCAGGTGGAACGTGCCAATGCGACGCCGACCCTTGGCACGCTCAGCCAGATCGCCGCCGCGCTTGAGGTTAATACAGATTTCTTTGTGCGCACCCCGCGTACGGTCGACAGTCTGACCCGCGGTGCCGGACGCCCCCGTTTTGCGGTGGCAGGATCGTCGATTGAATATGAACAGATCGGTGCCGAACGCGCGGGCCACGAGATGACATCCTATGTGATGAATGTCCCGCCCGGCTACGAATCCGAAACAGTGACCCATGTTGGCGAAGAGATCATCTATATCCTCGAGGGAGAGATCTCGCAGATGGTTGGCGAACGGGAGTATCTGATGACCGCGGGCGACAGTCTGCATTATCTGGGTACCACGCCGCATTGCTGGTCCAACAAGACAGATCGGCAGGCCCGCATATTATGGGTCGGTCGGATGAAATACGATAAGTCCGGGGAAATCGGACAGAATGAGGCCGCGCCAGCAGAGAGCTCGCGCGAAATGTTACCCCTCAGGCGTTAACCCTATCGCCCTCATCGGCCCAAAGAGGCCGTGGGGACATACCACTTTACCAACCAGGAGAGTAAATCGAATGTCTTTTAAGAAAATCATGGCCACTGGCCTGCTGCTGAGCACGCTTGGCGTTGCGGCGCAGGCGCAGTCGCTGGTCTATTGCTCGGAAGGGTCGCCCGAAGGCTTTGACCCGGCCCTGTACACATCGGGCACGACCTTTGACGCGTCCAGCCACCCGGTTTACAACCGCTTGGCGGAATTCAAGGTCGGCACAACCGAAACCATTCCCGCGCTGGCCGAAAGCTGGGACGTTTCCGAAGACGGCAAAACCGTCACGTTCAAGCTGCGCAAAGGCGTCAAGTTTCACAGCAACGCGCAATTCACGCCCACACGTGATTTCAACGCCGATGACGTGATCTTTAGCTTTGACCGTCAGGGCAATGCCGAAAACCCTTACAACAAAGTATCGGGCGGCACGTGGGAATACTACGGTGCGATGTCGATGCCTGATCTGGTCGAAAGCATTGAAAAAGTTGACGATTACACTGTTCAGTTCAACCTGACCCGCGCCGAAGCGCCAATCATCGCCAACATGGCAATGGATTTCGCGTCGATCGTGTCCAAGGAATATGCTGACGCGATGCTGGAAGCCGGCACGCCGGAAATGATGAACCAAGCGCCCATCGGCACCGGTCCGTTCACCTTCCAAGCCTACCAGAAAGACGCCGTGATCCGTTATGTGCGCAATGACGCATACTGGGGTGACCCAGCACGCGTCGAAGCGTTGATCTTTGCGATCACACCAGACGCGTCCGTGCGCTACCAGAAGGTTCAGGCGGGCGAATGCCACGTGATGGCCTATCCAAACCCTGCCGACGTGCAGGCGATGAAAGACGCCGAAGATGTCGTCGTGATGGAGCAAGAGGGCCTGAACGTGGGCTATCTGGCGTACAACACACAGATGCCTCCGTTCGACAACGCCAACGTGCGCAAAGCGTTGAATATGGCGATCGACAAACAGGCGATCATCGACGTGGTGTTCCAGGGCTCCGGCGAGATCGCCAAGAACCCGCTGCCGCCAACAATGTGGTCCTACAACGACGCGATCGAGGATGACAAATACGATCCCGAAGCCGCGAAAGCCGCGCTGGAAGCCGAAGGCGTGTCTGACCTGACGCTGAAAATCTGGGCGATGCCGGTTCAGCGTCCCTATAACCCCAATGCCCGCCGTATGGCCGAGCTGATGCAGGAAGATTTCTCCAAGGTCGGTGTCGACGTCGAGATCGTTTCCTACGAATGGGGTGAATACCTTGAGCGTTCCAAAGCGAAAGACCGCGATGGTGCCGTTCTGCTGGGTTGGACAGGTGACAACGGTGACCCCGACAACTTCCTCGCGGTTCTGCTGGGCTGTGACGGCGTAGAGAAATCCAACCGCGCACAATGGTGCAACGAGGAATTCGACGCCCTGGTTCAGGAAGCCAAGGTTCTGCCAACCCAAGAAGAACGTGCGCCGCTTTATGAAAAAGCGCAGGAAATCTTCAAAGACCAAGCCCCTTGGGCAACCATCGCGCATTCGGTTGTTTACATGCCAATGCGTCCCGAAGTTGAAAACTATGTCGTACACCCGCTGGGTGGCCACATCTTCAACCAGGTTGGTCTGTCGCAATAACAGCGACCACAAAGCAATGGGGACGGTGCATATCACGCCGTCCCTTCCTCTATTCTAGGCCCCGGCCACGTTAACGAAAGGCGCAAGCCCCCGTGTCAGAAAATCTCTCCCAACGTCTTGCCGACTATGCCGCTGTGGCCGCCATTTTGGGTGTCGATGCCGTGGCGCTGGTGCCCGGGCCCAATTTTTCGCGTGCCGTTGGCCAAAGCTTTATGAGCCACGAACGCCCCTTTGTTCTGGTGATCCCCGCGGATAAACCCGCGGCTGTGCTGTTGCCGAACCTCGAGCTGGGCAGCTGGGACACGGTCGGATTTGACGGCGCGGTATTCGATTGGCGTGATCAGACGGGCTATGCCGATGCCTTTGCCGCGCTGACGCAGCATTTGGGCATCTCGTCGCTGGCGGTTGAGGGGCAGGTGATGCGCGTGTTCGTGCACCATGCGTTCAAGACCGCGCAGCCCGATCTGACCATCACCGATGCAGAGCGCGAAATATCGGCACTGAGGATGATCAAAACCCCCGAAGATATTTCTGCCCTGCGCGAAGCCATCGCGATTTCCGAACGCGCCCTGCAGCGGACGTTGGACAGCGTTAAGCTGGGCCAGAGCGAAAAGCAGATTGAACAGACGCTGGTGCAGGCGCTGTTTGCCGAAGGGGCGGATGACCTGTCCTTTGGTCCCATCGTGGCCGCCGCAGACGGATCGGCCCGCCCCCATGCCCACGCGCGCGAGGATTACGCGGTCAAGGCAGGCGACGCGCTGCTGCTGGATTTCGGCGCGCGCAAGAACGGCTTTGCCGCCGACATTACCCGCACCGTTTTTCTGGATCACGTGACCGACGAGGGGCGCGATGTGTATGATACCGTGCTGCGCGCCAATATGGCCGGCCTTGCCGTGACCCGCGCAGGGGTGTCTGCGCACGACATCGACGACGCCGTGATTTCTGTGCTTGAAGCGTCGCCCTATGGTGACCGTATCCGTACCAAGACCGGCCACGGTCTGGGCCGCGAAGTCCACGAGGCCCCCTATATCATGCGCGGCAATCACATGACTTTACCCGCCGGAACGGTTTACACGAATGAGCCCGGTCTCTACGAGATCGGAAATTTTGGCGTGCGCATCGAAGATGACGTGCTGATTACCGACGATGGCTATGAAACGCTGACCAACTTCCCCAAAGAGCTGATGGTGATAAAATGCTGAACTATGTTCTGGGACGTCTGCTGACGTTCATCCCGACCTTTATCGGGGTGACGCTGATCTCCTTCGGGTTCATCCGCGCGCTGCCCGGCGACCCCATTCAGGTGATGGCGGGCGAGCGTGGCATCTCTGACGAACGCTATGCCCAACTGGCCAAACAATTCGGCTATGACCAGCCGATCTATGTGCAATTCTGGGATTATCTAACCGGCGTGCTTCAGGGCGATCTGGGCAACAGCTTTGTCACCAAACGCCCGGTGTTCGATGAATTCTTTACGCTGTTCCCCGCGACGCTTGAGCTGTCGGTCTGTGCGATGATCTTTGCCATCGCGCTTGGCCTTCCGGCGGGGGTGATTGCGGCGGTGAACCGTGGCAAGTTCTTTGACCGGGCGCTGATGTCGACGGCACTGGTGGGCTATTCGATGCCGATCTTCTGGTGGGCGTTGCTGCTGATCATCGTCTTTTCGGGCAACCTGCAATGGACGCCTGTGTCGGGGCGGATCGATCTGCTGTATTATTTCCCCAACCCCACCGGCTTTATGCTGATCGACAGTCTGGCGTCAGGCCAGAAAGGCGCGTTTATTTCGGCGGTGCGGCATCTGATCTTGCCGACGATTGTGCTGGGGACGATCCCGCTGGCCGTGATCGCACGCCAGACGCGGTCGGCTATGCTTGAAGTCTTGGGCGAGGATTATATCCGTACCGCCCGCGCTAAGGGCATGTCTCCGGGACGGATCAACGGCATCCACGCGCTGCGTAATGCGCTGATCCCCGTGATCACCGTGATTGGTCTGTCGGTGGGCACGCTGCTGGCCGGCGCGATCCTGACCGAAACGATCTTTAGCTGGCCGGGCATCGGCAAGTGGATGGTCGATAGTATTTTCCGCCGCGATTACCCCGTGGTTCAGGGCGGGCTGCTGCTGATTGCTGTGATGGTGATGGTCGTGAACCTGACCGTCGACATGCTGTACGGCGTCATCAACCCCAAAATCAGAAAGCGATAATATGGACGACGCACTCTCTGCCGAAGCCGCAATGGTTCAGGAACGTCCGGGCCGCTTGCGCGAATTCTGGTTCTACTTCCGCGAAAACCGTGGCGCTGTCATCGGGCTGTATATCTTTGCGGTCTTCGCCTTTCTGGCGCTGTTCGGCCCTTGGGTTGCGCCTCATGACGCAACCGAGCAATTCCGCGCCGCCACCCTACAGCCCCCCGCGTGGCAGGAGGGCGGCAGCTGGAACCATATTCTGGGCACCGACCCGCTGGGACGCGATATGCTGTCGCGCTTGATCGTGGGCGCGCGCTATTCTTTCTTTGTGGGGGTCGTTGTCGTCTCCATCGCGGCGAGCGGCGGGATCATCATCGGCCTGATCGCGGGCTTTGCGCCTAAATGGGTCGATAGCATCATCATGCGGGTGATGGATATCGTTTTGGCATTCCCGTCGTTGCTGCTGGCGCTCGTGCTGGTGGCGATCCTCGGACCATCGCTGACCAACGCGATGATTGCCATCGCGATTGTTTTGCAGCCCCACTATGTGCGTCTGACCCGCGCCAGCGTCATGTCAGAACGGCAAAAAGATTACGTGACCTCGGCGCGTGTCGCAGGGGCAGGGATAGTCCGGCTGATGTTCGTCACCGTGCTGCCCAACTGTCTTGCGCCGATCATCGTGCAGGCCGCCCTGTCGTTTTCGACCGCGATCCTTGATGCGGCTGCCTTGGGCTTTCTGGGGATGGGGGCGCAGCCGCCCACACCTGAATGGGGCACCATGCTGGCCGAAGCACGCGAGTTCATCCTGCGTGCATGGTGGGTCGTGACCTTCCCCGGCGTGGCGATCCTTGTGACCGTGCTTGCGATCAACCTCATGGGTGACGGCCTGCGCGACGCGCTTGATCCGAAACTGAAACGGAGCTGAGCCATGACACTTTTGCGTATCAGAAACCTAAGCGTTGATTTCGCCACGGCCTCGGGCAAGTTCCGGGCGGTGGACGGCGTCGACCAAGACGTGAACGAAAGCGAAATCCTCGCGATTGTGGGGGAAAGCGGGTCGGGTAAATCCGTGTCAATGCTGGCGTTGATGGGGCTGCTGCCCTGGACGGCTACCGTCACCGCGGACGAGCTGACCTTTGACGGGCACAACCTGCTGACGATGGGCGCCAAAGCGCGCCGCAAGATTGTCGGCAATGATCTGGCGATGATCTTTCAGGAACCGATGTCATCACTGAACCCGTGTTTCACCGTCGGCTGGCAAATCCGCGAGGCCCTGCGGGTCCACCTTGGCATGGGCCGCCGCGAACGTCAGAAACGGGCGATTGAGCTGTTTGAACAGGTCGGTATCCCCGATCCCGAAAAGCGGCTGTCCGCCTTTCCGCACCAGATGTCGGGCGGGATGAACCAGCGTGTGATGATCGCCATGGCGATTGCCTGCAAGCCCAAGCTGCTGATTGCGGACGAACCTACCACGGCGCTGGATGTGACCATTCAGGCGCAGATTCTTGATCTGCTGGCGTCCTTGCGCGAGGAAACCGGCATGGGGCTGGTCTTGATCACGCACGATATGGGCGTCGTTGCGGAAACCGCCGAACGCGTCAGCGTTCAATATGCGGGCCAAAAGATCGAAGAGCAGCCGGTGATCCCGCTGTTTGACACGCCGCATCACCCCTATACGTCGGCGCTGCTGGATGCGTTGCCAGAACGGGCGACGGAGAAACGGCTGCCGACAATTCCAGGCGTGGTGCCGGGGCAGTTCGACCGCCCCGCAGGCTGCCTGTTCTCGCCACGCTGCAAATTCGCCAACGCCAAATGCAAAGCCGAAGCACCGCCCGCTTTGGGCCCTGATCTGGGCTATGCGCGTTGCTTCTACCCCTTGAACACAGACGAAAGGGTCGCATCATGACCGCACCTGTGATGACTGCAACCGCGCTTGAACGCCACTACGAGGTCGGCGGCGGGCTGTTTCGCAAGCCGCAAACTCTCAAGGCGGTGGCAGGGCTGGATTTCACGCTCTACCCCGGCAAGACATTGGCCGTTGTGGGCGAAAGCGGCTGCGGGAAATCGACGCTCGCGCGGATGGTCACCATGATCGAAGACCCGACCGCGGGATCGCTGACGCTGGACGGCAAACCGGTGGTGCGCGAACACTGGGCGTCGTTGCGCAAATCGGTGCAGATCGTGTTTCAAGATCCCTATGGATCGCTGAACCCGCGCCAGCGGATCGGTGCGATCCTCGAGGAACCGCTCAAGATCAACCGCCCCGACATGAGCCGCAAGGATCGCACCGCCAAAGCGCGTGAAATGCTGGGTCTAGTGGGCCTGCGTCCCGAACATTTTGACCGCTACCCGCATATGTTCTCGGGGGGGCAACGCCAACGGATCGCGATTGCCCGCGCGCTGATGCTGGACCCCAAGGTGTTGGTGCTGGACGAACCTGTCTCGGCGTTGGACCTGTCGATCCAAAGCTCGGTACTGAACTTGCTGGTTGATCTGCAAGAACGTCTGCAGCTGGCCTATCTGTTCATCTCGCACGACCTCAGCGTTGTGCGTCACGTCGCCGACGAGGTGATCGTGATGTATCTGGGCCGTGCCGTCGAACGCGGTAGCCGCGAGGATGTGTTCGGCACGCCGTTTCATCCTTATGCCAAAGCGCTGCTGTCGGCGACGCCGCAGGCAGGCCCGCGTGCCGCGAAAGAACGGATCAAGCTGCAGGGCGAATTGCCATCGCCCTTAGCCATTCCCGACGGGTGCCCCTTTGCGCCACGGTGCTGGAAGGTGCAGGATAAATGCCGTGCTGAACGGCCCGAACTGACCCAAGGCCACCATGCGGCGGCTTGCTTCTTTCCCGAAAACGGTGGCACCCCGGCCTAAGGCCGGGGGCTTCCCCTTAGGTGGGCCCGTCTTGTTAGGTGGGCTCGTCTGGTCAGCCGACGCTCGCCTCTGCACAGACCTGAAGCCCTGTGCGCAGATGCTCCCTGCGCGAAACATCTTGTGCCACGACGCCCTGCGCTTTTAGGGCGCGTGCATATAGCGCGGACAGCGGGCTGTCCGATAGGATCACGACTTCGCGCCCCAGCCAGTAGGGGCGCGATCCGGCAAGCTCGAGCCCGATCAGAGCCCCCATCAGCCGCGACCAGCCTGCATCGGGGCTGGTCCCCTCAAGGGCGGCTTGCGCAGAAATCTCGGCAAGGGCGGTACCAAAGCCTTGAGGGCGGGCCATGATGTCATTCACGGCCGTGTCAAACGTCTCTTCAATCAGCGTCGTGCCGGCAACGGCCTGCGACAGGGGGGCGGCACCGCCAAGCTGGAGTGCCATCGCGGGTGTCACGAATGTTTGAAAGCTGACCACCTCGCGCGCGCTGATGTGGCTCCATGTGGACTGCGCATCAAGGGTGCAGATCACGCCGTCGAACTCTGGCAGTCCCTGCAGGTAGCCCGCGATCGCGGTTTCGGGGCCTTGCATAATCTGGGGCGGACTGACCTGTTTCAGCCCCGGCACCGCGCGTAAATCCAAGCGTGGGTCGTCGGCATCCAGACCCAACAACCCGTCAACGGGCAGCGCTGGCACCGGCCTCAGACTGTGTGCGGGCAGGGCGGGCAGCCCAGCCACAATCACCGGCAAGCGCTGGTGCTCTGACAAATAGGGTGACAGCAGGTCGGTCAGTGCGGCAACAAACCCCGCCTCGGCGGGCAAATCGGCAACTGGCCCGTCGGCCTGTGCCAGCACGTCACCACGGGGATCATGCACCCACAAATGCACGTGTCCGTCCGACACATCGACGCCGATCCACGCAGGGCTTGCGCCGCTCACGCGGGGCGACCTGCGTAAAACGGACGGTGATAATGGGGCATGCAGATCATTGGTTTTCTCCTTGTCCGCGCTGCATCATGCCGCGCGGTCCTATAGAAATCGGGTTGCATCGAAGGGCGCGATAGCGCTCTATTGCGCGACCAACAATAAACATAACGGGAGTTCCTCTGCCATGAAAATCCTTGCAGCAACCACCGCGCTTACCTTATCGCTCGCCAGCAGCCTTGCTGCGGCCAGCTGTGACGAAATAACTTTTTCCGACGTGGGCTGGACCGACATCACCGCAACAACCGCTGCGACCACCGTTGTGCTGGACGCATTGGGGTATGAAACCGACGTAAAAATCCTTTCCGTTCCGGTGACTTATACGTCGATGGCTGCGGGCGATATAGATGTGTTTCTTGGCAACTGGATGCCCACAATGGAGGCCGACATCGCGCCTTACCGCGAAGACGGTACGGTTGACACTGTGCGCACCAACCTGACCGGCGCGAAATACACGCTGGCGGTGAACAAAGCCGCCGCCGATCTGGGGATCAAGACCTTCGCCGATATCGCTGCCAATGCAGACGCGCTGGACGGCCAGATTTATGGCATCGAGCCCGGTAACGACGGCAACCGTCTGATCCAGTCGATGATTGACGACAACGCTTTTGATCTGGCCGAATTCGAGGTCAAGGAATCCTCCGAGCAGGGGATGCTGGCGCAGGTGAAACGCCTGTCCGCCAAGGACGAGCCGATCGTCTTTCTTGGCTGGGAACCGCACCCGATGAACGCGAACTTTGACCTGACCTATCTTGAAGGCGGGGACGACTTCTTTGGGCCCGATCTGGGCGGGGCGACAGTTGCGACCAACACCCGCGCCGGTTTCGTCGAAGAATGCCCGAACGTCGGCAAGCTGCTGAACAATCTGGAATTCACGCTCGCCATGGAAAACGAAATCATGGGCGCCATTCTGGATGACGGCGAAGAGCCACGCGATGCGGCAACGGCCTGGATCAAGGCCAATCCTGACGTGCTGAACACATGGCTGGACGGCGTCACAACACGTGACGGTGGCGACGCGATGGCCGCCGCTAAGACCATCGTCGAGTAATTGATCCAACAAAATGTGAAAAGGGCCTGCCACTGGGCGGGCCCTTTTTGCTATGATCGCACGATAACAGTCCTCCGGAGGTTCCCATGAACTGGCTCACCGACAATAAGATCCCGATTGATGACGCCGCAGAGGCGATCTTTGATTGGTTGCTGATCAACGCCGGGTGGCTGTTCGACGGGCTGGCCGTCGCGATGGAGTGGTTGATTGACGCAATCCTCTGGGTGCTGCAAACGCCACATCCGCTGTTCATCATCGCCGTCTTCGGCGCGCTGACATGGGCGATACAGCGCAACTGGAAAACCCCGTTGCTGATCGTGGTGGGGTTTTTGTTCATCCTCAATCAGGACTATTGGGAGGAAACGACCGAAAGCCTGACGCTGGTGCTGTCGGCCTGTGTGGTGTGTATGGGCGTCGGCGTCCCCATCGGCATCGCCGCTGCGCACCGCCCGCGGATGTATCGCTATATGGCACCGGTGCTCGATCTGATGCAGACGCTGCCCACCTTCGTCTATCTAATTCCCGCGATTGTCTTTTTCGGCATCGGCATGGTGCCGGGGCTGATCGCGACGGTGATCTTTGTACTGCCCGCGCCGATCCGGCTGACGCAGCTTGGCATCGCATCGACCCCCAAGGCGCTGCTTGAGGCCGCGCAAGCCTTTGGCGCAAAGCCCAGCCAGACCTTGTGGAAAATCGAACTGCCCTATGCCTTGCCACAGATTATGACCGGTCTGAACCAGACGATCATGCTGTCGCTGTCGATGGTGGTGATCGCAGCACTTGTGGGGGCCGATGGTCTGGGCGTGCCGGTGGTGCGGGCGCTTAATCAGGTGAACACAGGGCTTGGCTTTGAATCGGGGCTGATCATCGTGGTGGTCGCCATCATGCTGGACCGGATGCTACGGGTGACACGTAAATGAGCGATCAAATGAACAACCCCGCAAGCGCCGTCGAATTCGACAACGTATCCATCGTGTTCGGCACGAAACCGGCCAAGGCGCTGCCCTTGATGGATGCAGGCAAAGACCGCGCCGAGATCGAGGTCGAAACCGGCCAGATCCTCGGGGTGCACAACTGCTCGCTCGACGTCAAACAAGGCGAGATCCTTGTGTTGATGGGCTTGTCGGGGTCAGGCAAATCCACCTTGCTGCGCGCGGTCAACGGGTTGAACCCGCTGGCGCGCGGATCGGTGCGGGTGCATGATGGCGACTGGAGCTGTGACGTCACCGCAAGCTCTGCCGCTGACCTGCGCCGTGTGCGCCGTGAATGTGTGTCGATGGTGTTCCAGCAGTTCGGATTACTGCCGTGGCGCACAGTGCGTGACAATGTGGCGCTTGGGCTGGAACTGGCGGATGTGCCGAAACGCGAACGCCTTGAACGGGCAGAGGCGCAGCTGAAACTGGTCGGACTGGCCGATTGGGCCGACCGCAAGGTCAGCGAGCTGTCGGGCGGCATGCAGCAACGTGTGGGTCTGGCCCGTGCCTTTGCCACCGAAGCGCCGATCCTTTTGATGGACGAGCCTTTCTCTGCGCTTGATCCGCTGATCCGTACCCGCTTGCAGGACGAGCTGCTTGATCTGCAACGCGACCTTAAACGCACGATCATCTTCGTCAGCCACGATCTGGACGAAGCCTTCAAGCTCGGCGGTCGCATCGCGATCATGGAGGGGGGGCGCATCGTGCAATGCGGCACCCCGCGCGAGATTTTCTCGAACCCCGCGTCGGACTATGTCGCGGAGTTTGTGGCCAATATGAACCCGCTTGGCGTGCTGACGGCGCGCGACGTGATGGGACCACCGGCCGCCAGCTCGGACGGGGCCGTTGCCGCAGAAACGCCGGTCTCGGAACTGATTGGCAAAATCGGCGACGATGGACAGGCGATCCCCGTCGTCGAAGACGGAGAGACGATCGGGACGGTCACAGCCAGCAGCATCGTGTCGCGGTTGCACTCTGAATAACTCAATGATGCCGGCGGCCTTCATTGCGCGGGCGTGGCAAGCTTCAAGGCAGTAGGCGTGACCCTATGACAAACGCAGCCAATGCGGGCAGTCAAAGCAATGCGCGTGGCATCGCGGGTGTGCTGTTCGCGGGTACCGTTTGGGGCACGACAGGCACGGCCGCGACTTTCGCCCCCGATGTCAGTGCTGCTGCCATCGGTGCTGCTGCCATGGGGATTGGCGGTCTCGGACAGGCGCTGCTCGCGCTGCGGGGCATGGCCCATGCGCGTGCGCAACTGTGGCAGCATCGTGGTTTGCTGCTGCTGGGGGCCTTGGCCGTCATGATTT
Organism: Sulfitobacter sp. M13; assembly: GCF_053474885.1. Classification (NCBI taxonomy): domain Bacteria; kingdom Pseudomonadati; phylum Pseudomonadota; class Alphaproteobacteria; order Rhodobacterales; family Roseobacteraceae; genus Sulfitobacter; species Sulfitobacter sp. M13. Next base: position 1,531,055 of record NZ_CM130281.1, read on the forward strand.
ATCCACTGGCCTTTTACGGCGCGATGCGGCTGGCGGGGGTGACCATCGGTACCGTCGTCACCATCGGCACCGCGCCCTTGTTTGCCGCTCTCATTGAATATGTGATGGAACGATCCAAGCTGACCCTGCGCTGGACCGTCGGTGCGCTGTCGGGCGTTGCGGGGATAGTGCTGATTTGTCTGGCCGAGGGGAGCAGCCACGGCGCTGTGGGCGGTTCATCTGTCCCGCTTGGGGTGGCGCTTGGTCTGCTGGGGGGCTTTACTTATGCGCTGTATAGCTGGACGGCGCGGGCGGTGATGTTGCGTGGCGTGCGGTCATCGGTCGTCATGGGCGCGACTTTTGGTCTGGGAGGGGTGATGCTCATGCCCGTGCTGATCGTAACGGGTGGCCCGCTGCTGGCATCATGGGGCAATGCGGCGGTGGGGCTTTATATGGCGTTTGTGCCGATGTTTCTGGGCTATATCTGTTTTGGGTACGGGCTGTCACGGGTGCGTGCTAGTACGGCCACCACGCTGACGCTGATCGAACCCGTGGTCGCAGCGGTGCTGGCCGTGGTCATTGTGGGCGAACGCTTGCCCGCCTTGGGGTGGACCGGTGTGGGACTGGTCGTGATGTGCCTGCTGGTGTTGACCATGCCTATGGGACACCGTGCCCAGACCGTCCCGCCCATCCCGTCAAAGTAGCACCACGTCGCCTGACGCTGCGACACGCGAAAATTCTTTCGGGTTTTGCTACCTCAACCGCGATGTTTTGGTCTAGAAGCATGCGCAAGCCGGCCCATGCCTGTGCATGCGCCACAGTGATTGCAATGACGTACCTTATACAAAGGACCGCCAAGATGAGCGCAACAGCCCGCAAGACTGCCCCGATGCCGACGGATATTCTGGCTCGAAAAGGGGGGGCTCCGCTGGTGAGCCTGACGGCCTATACGACGCCGATGGCACAGGTGATGGATGGCATCTGCGACTTTGTGCTGGTGGGCGATTCAGTGGGGATGGTGCTGCACGGGCTGCCGTCGACGCTCGAGGTCACGATGGAGATGATGATCTTGCACGGTCAAGCCGTGCGGCGCGGGCTGAAGCAGTCGATGCTGGTGATCGACATGCCCTTTGGCAGTTATGAACAAAGCCCGGCTCAAGCCTTTGAAAACGCGGCGCGTTTGATGCGCGAAACCGGTGCTGGGGCGGTCAAGCTCGAGGGGGGCGAGGTGATGGAAGACACCATCGCGTTCCTGACCAAGCGGGGCATTCCGGTGATGGCGCATATCGGGCTGACGCCGCAGTCGATCCACACGCTTGGCGGCTATAAGGTGCAGGGGCGCGGCGCGGCAGGCACGCAGCTGATGGTCGACGCGCAGGCGGTGACGCGGGCAGGGGCCTTTGCCGTGGTGCTTGAAAAAGTACCGCAAGCGCTGGCCAACCAGATCACCGAAACCGTCGCCATTCCCACCATCGGCATCGGTGCATCCGCGCAATGCGACGGGCAAATTCTGGTGGTCGACGACATGCTGGGACTGTTCACCGCCTTCAAGGCGAAATTCGTAAAACGCTACGCCCATCTGGGTGATGACGCAAAGGCCGCGGTTCAGGCCTATGCCGACGAGGTCACGGCGCGATCCTTCCCCGGGCCCGACCATATATTTTCTGACGAGGTTTCCAAAACATGACACCCCAAATTATCCGCACCCTGACCGAGCTGCGCAGCAAAGTCGCCGGATGGAAAGCCGCGGGCGAAAGTGTCGCCGTCGTGCCCACGATGGGTGCGCTGCATCAGGGTCACCTGAGCCTTGTTCGGGCGGGGAAAGAGGTCTGCGACCGCGTGATCGTGACGATCTTTATCAACCCCAAGCAATTCAATAACCCTGATGACTACAAGAACTATCCCCGCACCGAAGAAGAGGACGCGCGCAAGCTGATCTCGTTGAAGGCGGATGTGGTTTACGTGCCTGACGGGGCGCAGATGTACCCCGATGGCTTTGCGACGACCGTATCCGTCGATGGCATCACCCAAGGGTTGTGCGGTGCGCATCGGGCAGGGCACTTTGACGGGGTTGCGACCATCGTGACCAAGCTGTTCACCCAGACCCAAGCCGACAAGGCGTTCTTTGGCGAAAAGGACTATCAGCAGCTACAGGTGGTCACCCGTCTGGCCCGCGATCTGGACCTCCCGATCGAGGTCGTCGGTTGCCCTACCATCCGCGAAGAGGACGGGCTGGCCATGTCGTCGCGCAACCTGATGTTGTCGGATCGCGCCCGTACGTGGGCACCAGAATTGCACCGCGCGATGGAAGAGATGTCAGAGGGGCTGCGCGCGGGGGGGGATCTTGAAGCATTGCGCGCGGTGGCAGTGAAGCGGATTGAACGCGCGGGCTTTACGCAAGTGGAATACCTTGATTTGCGATCCGCCGACCGATTGGAACTGATGACCACGCCCGACCGTCCTGCACGCTTGCTTGCAGCTGCTTGGTTGGCCGGTGTGCGGCTGATCGACAATATCGCCGTCGGATAACACAGCGAAGCTAGACACAGCAAAGCGGGGCCCGTTAAGGCCCCGCTGATAGCGTGCAATAGATAGGTTGGCGTTACTTGCCGCCAATGCTTAGCGCTGACGCCATACCGGGCGCTTTGGATTCACCGCCCAGCTTTTCACGCACTCCGGCCTCGATCTTGTCGCCGGTTTCCTTGTCGACATTGCGCCAGTATTCAAAGGCGCGGACCAGCACCTTTTCACTGACACCGTCACACAAATGACCCACGACGTTTGACACCAAACGTTCGCGGCCGTCCGCGTCCATGACCTCGCGCACAAGCTTGCCGGCTTGGGTCCAGTCGTCATCATCAGGGCGCAGGGTATAGGCCTGACGCACCATTTCACCGTCGGAATACCACAGGCCGGCCTCATGCCGGTGCGGCTGCGCAGACGGGCCACCGTAGGAGTTGGGCGCGTAAACCGGATCAGAGACCTTTTCAGTCCGGCCCGCACCATCCTTTGAATAGCTATGCGTGGGCGAGACGGGCTTGTTGACGGGAATCTGCTTGTAGTTCACCCCCAGCCGCGCGCGGTGCGCGTCAGCATAGGCAAAGCCGCGTGCCATCAACATCTTATCCGGTGACAGTCCAACGCCCGGCACCATGTTGTTTGGCTCGAACGCGGCCTGTTCGATCTCTGTGTGGAAATCGGTGGGGTTGCGGTTCAGCGTCAGCTTGCCGACCTCGATCAATGGGTAATCGTCGTGCGGCCAGACTTTGGTCAGGTCAAACGGGTTGATGCGATAGGTCTTGGCATCCTCGTACGGCATGATCTGCCATTTGAGCGTCCAGCTGGGGTGGTTCCCGTCGCGGATGTTGTTGAACAGATCGGCGCGGTGATAATCACCGTTGGTCCCGGCCAGCTTGTCGGCCTCGTCCTGACTGAGATAGGCGTTGCCGTTGCCCTGATCGGTGTGGAAGTGGAACTTGACCCAGAATTTTTCACCCTCCGCGTTGACCAGCGAATAGGTGTGGCTGGAATAGCCATTCATCTCGCGCCAGTTTTTGGGGATGCCGCGGTCGCCCATCAGATAGGTTACCTGATGCGCACTTTCTGGCGACAGGGTCCAGAAGTCCCACTGCATGTCGTGGTCGCGCATGTTGTTGTCGGCGCGGCGTTTCTGGCTCCGGATGAACTGCTGGAACTTGATCGGGTCGCGCACAAAGAAGATCGGGGTGTTGTTGCCGACCATGTCAAAGATGCCTTCGTCGGTGTACATCTTGACCGAAAAGCCGCGCGGGTCGCGCCATGTGTCAGGGCTGCCGCGTTCCCCCGCCACGGTAGAGAACCGCATCACCACATCGCATGTCGCACCGGGCTGAAAGATATTCGCCATCGTATATTTCGACACGTCCTGCGTCGTCTCGAAGGTGCCGAACGCACCGGAGCCTTTGGCGTGGGGCTGGCGCTCTGGGATGCGCTCGCGGTTGAAATTCGCCATTTGTTCAAGAAGATAGGCATCATTCAGCACGATCGGGCCATCGGGGCCAACGGTCAGCGAATGTTCATCACTTTGAACGCGAATACCTGCGTCAGTGGTGGTGGGAGGGGTCTGCTTTTTATCGGTCATCTGTAGCTACTCCTTCAGGATCCTTAGGTTAAACCTAAGGAGAGCGCGGAAGGTTCCCGACCGGATGCTTAAGATAGGCGTTAAATGTTGCGCAGGTTGTGCCAGTTAATGGGCGGCGGTGTGAAAGCGGATCACTTGGGCGTTGTCCGCCGGATCCGTGAGGAAGTGGCCGCAGACGCCGAACACCTCGCGCAGCAGAGGTTCGTTCATGATCTCGGACGGGGTGCCAATGGCACGCAAGGTGCCGTTTTGCAGCACGCAGATACGGTCGCAAAGGGTGGCTTGGTTCAGGTCATGAAGCGCGATGATGGCGGTGGTTGGCAGGCGTTGGATCAGCTCGAGGATCGACAGTTGGTGCCGGATATCAAGGTGGTTCGTCGGCTCGTCCAGCAGCAGCACTTGCGGCCTTTGTGCCAAGGCGCGCGCGATATGGACGCGCTGTTGTTCACCGCCCGACAGCGTGTGCCAGTGCCGGTCGCCAAAGCCCGACAGGTCCACATCCGCCAAGGCCTGTGTCACGATGGCATCATCCTGATGGCTCCACCCGCGCAGGGCCGACAGCCACGGTGTGCGGCCCAGTTCAACGGCATGCCGCACGGTGATGCGGTCAGCGGTGTCGGCGTGTTGTTCGACCAACGCCAGCCGTTGCGCGATATCGCGCTGGCGCATCTTTGCCAGCGGTGCGCCGTCCAGTTCGACCCGCCCGCGCGACGGTTTCTGAATGCCGGCGAGCATATGCAGCAACGTGGATTTACCCGATCCGTTCGGCCCGATCAGCCCCAGCTTTTCGCCCGGACGCAAGGACAGGGACACATCGTTGACAATGGCGCGGTTGCGCACCCGCCAGCCCAGTTCGTGACACGACAGGATCATGGCGACGTCCTTTTGCCAATCAGGATCAGCGCAAACACAGGCGCGCCGACCAAAGCGGTAACGACGCCAATGGGCAGCACTTGGCCCGGTACGATCACCCGCGAAATCACATCGGCAAAGACCAGGAACACAGCGCCCGCCAGGGCGGACGCCGGGACAAGGATCGCGTGGCGGTGCCCTACGACAATGCGCATGGCGTGGGGGATCACCAGCCCGACAAAGCCGATCGCCCCGACCACCGATACCATCACCGCCGTGACCAGTGCCGCCGTGCCGATCAGCAGCAGCTGCACGCGGCGCACCGGAATGCCCAAGGACGCGGCACTGTCGCTGCCAAAAGTAAAGGCATCCAACGCACGGGCGTGCCACAGGCAGGCGACCAAGCCGATCATCGCGGCAGGCAGCGCGCTGAACACATCGGGCCAACGCACGCCCGACATGTTTCCCAAGAGCCAGAACATGATGGCGCGGGCCTGTTCCGCATTCGCGGATTTGGTGATCATCAGCGCGGTCAGGGCGTTGAACATCTGGCTGCCAGCAATGCCTGCCAGCACGATCACACCCGCCGCCCGCAGTCCCACGCCGCCCCCCGCTGCCTGCGCCAGCACGGCGACAAAGGCAAAGGCCACAAGCGCCCCGCTGAATGCCCCGATGGACAACGAGATCGCACCACCCCCCAGCCCGAGGATGGTCACCGCGACGGCACCCGTCGACGCGCCCGCCGAGATGCCCAGCAGATAAGGGTCCGCCAACGCATTGCGCAGCAGGGCTTGCAACACGACGCCTGACAGCGCCAGACCGGCCCCGCAACACATCGCGACCACGGCCCGTGCCATGCGGTAGTTCCACACAATGCCTTCGTCGATCTTGTCGACCGCATAGCCCGCGTTCAGCACCTTGTTGGCCAGCACTTTCAGCACCACCTGCGGCGGGATGGAGACTTCGCCAATAGCGGCACCAAACAGCAGGGCGGCCAGCAGCACGGGCGGGATAATCACCCACCAGTGCCACTGCGGCCTGCGCATTACGGGGCGGTCGATTGCGGTCATTCGGCCAGATCGAAACCGGACAGCGCGTCGGCCATCGTCTCGAGCGCATAGATCGCGCGCACGGTCGGGTCCATCGCATGGGCGTCCATGGTGATGATGCGGCCCTCTTCCACGGCCGTCATCTCGCGGGCGACGGGGTCAGTCATCAGGAATTCGCGCTTTTTCTCGATATCATCAGCCGGAAAGCGGCGACGGTCCATCTTGGCAAGAACAATGAAGGTCGGATCTGATTTCGCCAGTGTTTCCCAGCCTACCAGCGGCCATTCCTCGGCCGAGGTCACAACGTTTTCGACGCCAAGCTTGTCCATCATATAGGCGGGCACACCCTGCTGGCCGGCGACATAGGGGTCCGCCGCCATTTCCGACGCAGAGAACCAGAACAACGCTGATGTACCCTGAGGCAGGTTCAGCGATTTGGCCTTCGCCACGGCCTTTGCTTCGCGCGATTGCAGATCTTGCAGCAGGGCGGCACCAGCATCTTGCGCGTTGTAGATCCGGGCAAGTTCCTCGATGCTGGTATAGAGCTGCTGGGTGGTGAACAGTTCAGATCGCGTGCCATCCGCCCCGACCGTATTGTCCTTTGCGGCGCAGTCGGTGGGCATCACATAGGTCGGAACGCCAACCTCGTGAAAACTGTCGCGGGTACCAACCATACCTTCGGGACCGACGTGCCATTCATACATGACGGTGACCAGATCGGGACGTTTGGCCAGAACGCTTTCAAAGCTGGGGTCATTGTCGGCCAACCTGTCGATGGCGGCGTTGGTCTCTTTAAATTCTGGCAGGACAGAGCTGAACCAGACCGACGTGCCCTTGATCCGGTCCTGCTGGCCCAGAAGATACAGGATCTCGGTCGTGGATTGCCCGATGGTCACGGTGGCCTCGGGGGTGCTGTCAAAGGTCAGGCTGTGGCCGCAATTATCGATCGTCAGCGGATAGTCTGTTTCTGCCGCCAGCACGGTGCTACCTGCAAGGGAGGCGATCAGGGTCAGGCCGGTAAATGTCGCTTTTGCGCGTGTGGTTGTCATGTCGAAGGCTCCGGTTGGTCCGACGCCGGGGTCTTTGAATAGAAAGAGAAGGGGCCAGCAAAACGGCGCGAGGGCGCAAGGTGGTCTGCGCGTGTCGTAAGGCTCGGTCCCATCATCATCCTCTCCCGAGCAACCCCGCCCGGTGTTTCAGGTTCAGTGTCGGCAGGTCTCCTGACTGACGGATCGCGGCTGTCCCCGCCTTCCCGGACCAAAGGGCCCAGTGGCATGATGGAGGTAGCTCACCGTCTACAGTTGCGGGGGCAGTTTCGGTTCATTCAAGACCAAGCTCGAATGGCGAATTCCCTATTATTTCCCGAAGGAAACCGACCGCATTTCGATGACAGTTGTTCCGGCACCCGTCAAGCCGCGTTTTGCACGCTACCCTTGGCGTCAGGCATGATTGGTGCGGCCCGGTCTTGATGCGCCATGCCACTGCAGGCCTTAACCGACCGTCGGGTGGGCCAGTAACTGCGGCAAATATAGGTTGGGGGAAAGTACAAGTGGCAGCCCGTAGGGGAATCACACTGGGCTAAATGTAGAACATGCATCAATATGAAGTTAATGAAATCAATAACTTAACGAATATTAGATTCTATTTGCGCAACATGTAGTTGGGGGTTAGTTTGGGGGTCAGTTTTCAGGGGCGCGAAGCCCGACCGATAGAAAGTGACCTCCAGATGTCAAAGCTGAAAGCGGCAGAGTTGCCCGGGCTACCTGTTAAGAAGCACCACGATGGCGCAGGGCTTTACTTCGATAAGAAAAAGCGGGGCGCGTCGTGGATATATAAGTACACGCTGAACGGAGCCGCCCGTGAGATGGGTTTAGGTAAGTATCCTGAAGTATCACTGGCAAAGGCCAGAGAGCTGGCGTCGAAGGCCCGGGGCATTAAGGCAGAGGGCAGGGACCCTATTGCGGAACGTACCGCCGTTAGGCGGCAAGGTGTGACATTTGAAGAAGCTGCCCGGGAGTATTGGCAAGTGCATTGCCAGCACTACGCGAGGCCCCTGAATTGGCTTCGCGGAATGGAGCTTAACGTCTTCCCGCATATCGGAAGGAAAGGCGTCGCGGACCTCACCGCCGATGATCTTATCAAGTTCCTCAAGCCCATGTGGGGGCAGGAGAAGACACGCAAGCTGCGCCAGTGGATTAACGCTGTAGTTGGCTACGTGTCGGTAGATGATCCAAGAGTCGACCGCGACTTGATGGACCGTGTCGCAAATCGCCTAGGGCCTCAGAACATCGAACATGAAAACCATCCTGCAATCCCGTGGCAGGATGCGCCTGCGCTATGGTGTGCACTACAAGATACATCTGTTGGGCTGTCCATGAAGCTCCTGATGTTAACGGGGGTGCGGGTAAACTGCATCGTGATCGCCGAATGGGAGGAGTTCGACTTCAAAGAAAAGGTTTGGACCATCCCAGCGGGCAGGGTGAAGCACTGGGAGTACGTCTTCCGCGTCCCCCTGACGGGGGCCATGATCGATATCCTGCGCACTGCACGGCGCAAATGGGGTGACTCCGGATATGTCTTCCCGTCAGAGGCATCGAAGAGCGGGCATCTTAGTAACAACGCGCACCGCCTTTGGCTCCGCAAGTATGAATGGAAAGATGCCGAAGGGCGTCTCGCCACAGCGCATGGTCTGCGGACCACGTTCCGCAATTGGTCGGATGACGTTCTGCGGATCGACTTCATGCTAGGTGAACACATCATCCAGCACATGAAGGGTCGGGGGGATCGCGATCAGCGTGCCTATCTCCGATCCGATAAGCTGGAGAGGCGTCGCGAGGTTCTGGAGGAGTGGGATACCTATCTACGCAGTCTCGCGGAGGTGCGTTACCGTCGGGATAAGGAGCGGCGCTCCTTGGATGACGTGATTGAGCTTAGCAGTGGGCGAACGAAGCGCGAGGTTCTGGAATGGGTGCATAAGGAAATGACACATGAAGAGTGAGCCGCGTTAGAGGCAAGGCCTGTCAGGCTTACAGAGAGGCCCCTGACGGGGCATCTGCTCATTCTATATACCATCCCGCCAAAGCATCGCGGATATGGCCTGCATTGGCTCTCCTATCGACTTCAGGACCTCGAGTGTGGCACGCAGGTGTGTTTCTACTTCAGCCGCGTTAGCGGCGTGGATGCATCACCACATTATCTTTAGGTATGGCCTCCTGCATCGCGGATAGCTGCTGCTGTGCGTGATCCAACATCCCGCTAAGCTGGCGCATCATCGCCGCAGAAATGGGGGCTAGAGCCGCGTCAGCCATCCTCGATGTCGCGGTAATTAGGTCGCCGTGCATCTGCTCAGAAATTGTCATGATTCGGTTTCTCCATTGGTGTGATTAACACCTAGGAAGCTATAACCTCGCTATGTGACTGTAAACGAAAGAGATTCTTGCCCGCAAATGGCACGCAAAGTGGCGTGGTGCAATTTTGATTCACAATATAATCATTTATGCAAGATAAAATGACCCTTTTTGCTCAAAAAGTTGACAGATGTCACTTTTGCTGTCATACAGGTGTCAAGCAGGAAGACGCAGAGCGTTCCAGCGATCCCCAAAAAAAAAATAATAGGAGTCATCTGTCGATGAGCCTTGATACGAACAGCGCGACGCTGCGCATTCTTGATCTACAGAACCTCGGTGTTGCAACCAAAAGATCACTGGTGCGGTGGTTCCAGCCGCGACCAGTAGCCCACGTGGTTTCAGGCTCGCCTAAGGGCGTCCTGTACCCTCTTCCTGAGGTCGTGGCACGCATCCGGCAGCGCTCTCAGCGTGGGTTGTCTGGCGATGTTCTGCATCGTGTCGTGACCTTCGACTCACAGGTACGCGCCCGGCGTGGTGACGATATCTACCTAGGTGAACACGCTCAGTGTCGATCTGCTGAGTTTGCTTGCTCCCTAGCCCCTGAGGAGGCCGAGCGGGCCAGAGGTATCCAGCGCCAAGTAAGAGAAGCGGCTATCCGAAGCGGTTTGCCGGGGGTGGAACATCTACGCCAGATCACTCTGATCCACCCAGCGGTGGTGCGGTACGTCCTGAGCAATCAAGCCGATGAACTCCCATGGGGTGATGCAGGCTGGCGAAGCTGGATCAGCGCCCTGTGGGCAGTAAACCCTGAGAAAAACACATAAATACAACAACTTGAGGTAAGAAAAATGAGCGATATTAACGAACTGCTACAACATCTCAGCGATGAGGACAGAGCAAATCACTTAAAAGCGCTAGCCGCCGTAAAGTCAGCTTTTGCGGAGTACACCAAGGTTGAGGTTGATAATCCAGCACTGATCGAAAACCTTCCTGCCGTGCGTGAGCACGTCCTCTCGGGCGGTGCCATCGAGCTGGACCTTGAAGCGGCGACTGCCTCCCTGCGGAATGAGCCGTCTATTTCAGCAAAGCTGATCGCCGCTGAGGTGGAAGCGGCAGAAATCAATAAGATTCAAACCGATACCGCCAGCATGAGCAGGCAGGAGAGGATGAATTATGCACGTGAACATGGTCTGGATCGACCCCGGGGTGATGTAGCGGCAGGTATGTCATTGAACTCCCATCTCGCCATCCTTAAATCGCTCGGCCCCCAGCAGCGAATGGCCTATGCGCGTAGACACGGCATCTCCTGACATGAATGATTTTTTGGACAGAGTCATGAACGATGCAGGGCGATTTCAATACGGTGCGCACGGCGACACCGCGACACCACCTCGGAAGAGATCAAAGCAGGATAATAAGCGGCGGAAACAGGTGCGTGAGCGGTTGGAGCGAGGTCTTCAGCGCAGGAAAGAGTGGACGCCTGATCAGCTAGAAGAGGAAGAGGCCCGGATTCAGGCGGAGATCACTGCAATCCTCGCCGCCCGCCGTGAGCAGGATCAAGCAGCATAGAATACTGGCCTACCCATGGCCAGTCGCTCCGGGAGCGGCGATCTCCACGCCCTCGGAGCACCCTCAAATTTCAAGAGAAAGAACTGATAAATGTACGAACAGACAGCAGGTTTGAGCACGCAGCTCGCCAGATTTTTAACAAATTCGATGGAGGCGTTTGAATCACGCGGGCAAGGATTTTACGTCAACTTTAACCGCTTAAAGCGCGAACTGGATGACGATGCAGTTCTGACCATGTCGGTGCTGCTTCAAGCTGGTTTTGCCCAGTCTACAAACACCGATGGAGAGTGGACCACGGCACGCGGTGCAGGAGGGAAGTCTGACCTTTTCACTGCATTCCCGGACGGTGGACTGGTCGACATTCTAGACATTCTGGAGCCTGTGTAATGGCAGCAGAATTGCCCAACAAGCGGCACGAGGAATTTGCGAAGCTTATCGCCGGTGGAGTCAAGCAACGAGATGCATACGCCCGCGCCGGATATGCCGCCACCAACAACAGGGCGGCGGCATCGCGCCTCGCGAAAAAGGTCGCAGCTCGAGTCGAGGAGCTCCGCAATGCGGAATACGCAAGGATTTTCGCGAATATGTGTGGAAGCTCAGGCGGGAGCCTCGCTGACCTAGGCATCACCTTGGGTTGGGTAGCGGACCAGTATAAAATCGTGGCCACCAGGGCTTTAGCGGGCTCAGATTTCAAGGCATCCACCGACGCGACGCGGTCCTTGGAAAAGATGATCCGAGATGCAGAAACGCAGGGCAGTGACGCACCTAAGAAGACCAGCGGTCAAAAGATCGATATTGATCATATGATGGCCATTCTTGCGAAGCTAGCAGCGCCTACAGCCAAGATCGTCGATGATCAGAAACACCCCGGCGAGGATTCCAGAGAAGTTTCGACGCTGGCCCGGAACAGAGCGCATCGGGCAGCGGCAAGGGATGAGCAATAAAAAACGCCGCCCCGTGGGGAGCGACGTTTCTGGGCGGGAGAAAGGGCCGCCACTAAGAGATAACAGGCACAGCTCCTGCTGACTTTACGGTAACGCGGATCACACAATTTGTCAAGAGAATCCGGGGTATAGACGTTATTTTGTGTCCCAGTCGCTACACAAATTGTGAATGCCAGAATCAGCCGAATGATTCGTTGACTTGTGTGAGATTCACACTTATTAATAATTTGCAAGCGGTATTTTAGAGAGATATCAGCTTGAAGCTAAAATAACACAGCAGCCCGCCACGGGCGAAAAAGAGAGAAAGAGACTACGATTTATGACTACTACCCAGCGCAGCGATGCGCCAACTATCAGCGATCTTGAAGCTAGGTGTCCTGATACACATGGCAACGCCTTGGACGCAGTAAGTGATACCCTTGAGAACGTCGTATACTTCAACGATTATAATGGCACTGGGAGCCGGGAAATCCTTCCGCCGGAGGATCTGAACGATGGTAGAATCCGGGAAGTTTTCCCGCCGAAGTATTTAAATGATGCCGAAATCCTAGGCACCGAGCCGGACGGGTTTGGGGATTTTCTTAATCGAGAAGTGACCTTCTTGACCGGGGAGATGTGGGGTGCTCGCGACCGCCGGAACACCCTCGACGGTGATTGGAAGTCTCCCACAATGACATGGGGGCAGTGGATTGGGGGTGGGGCTGGAACCGGCAACGCTCCTGCGTGGGGATTCTCTCGTCACCCTGAAAGCAAGAACAAGGCTGGACCGTGTATCGTGCTCGGATCGTCTGTAGGGGGTGCCCGCAAGGCCAAGGCCATGGACACCATGTTTGCTATGGGTCTGGATATTGACTCCGGCGCAAAGCTCGATGACGTTCTCGCTGATATTGAGGAGAAGGGTCTTCTGTGTCTTGTCTACACCTCATACAACAACGGAACGAGCGGACTTGAGCTGAAGCGCGACGAAGTGCTGCGCAAGCTGAAGATCACTCGTGATCCCACTGAAGGTGAAATCAAGCAATACCTGCGCGAGTTCGACAAGAACCGATATGAAGAATCCTTTATCTCTGGTTGTTCCATCAGTGCCCAGAAGAAGCAGACGACCGAGGGTGTGAAGATCATTCTTGATACTCCTCCTCTTGAAAAGTTTCGTCTAATTTTCCCGCTGGAAACTTCGGTTAAGCTTATCGATTTGGCTGACACGCAGCAGGCCTCTCTAGACCTGTGGGAAGACAAGATTACCGGCCTAGCCCAGAATGTTCTTGGCATTCACTTCGATACATCGTGCAGTGATCCTTCACGGCTATTCTATACCGCCAGACACCCGAAGGGTTCGGATGACTGGTATGCGGCTGTCGTCATGGGCACTCCATTGTGCTTCGATGATGTAGCTCCGATGCGGAAGAGCACCTACACGTCCAATCGGGAGGTTAACGCCTTCACGATGGCGGCGGACATGTCCGGTGACGAACGCCCGCCGATGGCGCTGACACCGTCCGGGAAGAGCCTGAACGACTGGCACACGCGCTATAAGGGCCGCTTTATGCTTGCGGACCTGATGGAGACCTTATGTCCTGATCGTGTCCGTCCAGCAGGTGGTGAAGCACAGGGACACGTCCACACCGAATGTCCGTTCGAGCACGAGCACACCTCAGAAGGTGGTACAGCGACGATGGCGGTAAACGCTATCGATGCCCAGAACGAGTATTGGACTTGGTTCTGTCACCACGATTCATGCCAAGGACGGCACAAGCTACAGCACCTTGAAGAGGCTCTGCGACAGGGGTGGTTCGAAGAGGATGCGCTGACAGAGGATGCAGAATTCCTTCTCGAAGGTGACGACGATTCAATCGAAGAACTGACTATCGATCAGCGCAAGAAGCATGCAAAGGTTGCGGCAGAGGACGCTACTCAGATCAATCAGGACTCAACGCAAGAAGAAATCGAAAACTTCTTCCGGCTACAGCTCAAGGCCGGGGCAGACCTGACCATGAAGAATAACTTAGTTTCACAGATCAAGGCGCAGACTAACTATTCGAAGACCGAGATTAAGCATCTATGGGCGGGCGTAGCTAAGGAAACGAAGAAGGTCGAGGTCAGTGACGCCGCTATCGTAAACATGTGGGACTTTACTGATCAGGTGGACTACGCCCAGAAGGCGCTGCATGCCGCAAACGAAGAAACGCCTCGTCTCTTTTATAACGTTTTCGATCTTGTAACTATTCGAATAGGTTCAGATGGTCGTGCAGGTATGCACAAGGTACACGCCAATGGTATGGCGCATATTCTGAATACCGTTGCGCCGTTCGTTCGTACCACCGAAAACAATAGCGTTGGCGTTTCTGCACCGCAGGACGTTGTGAACCACCTGTTTGCAGGTGATTATTGTGATTATCCCGTTATTCGTGGAATCGTGACGACTCCAAGCTTCACCGCCGAAGGTACGCTTCTTGAAAGCCATGGTTACCATGCTGACAGCGAACTGTACTACAAGCCAGATGATCGAATACAGGTCCCAGAAATTTCGCCAGAACCTTCAGCCGAAGAGGTAGAAGAAGCGAAGCGGCTGCTAATCCAAGAAATTCTAGCGGACTTCCCGCTAGGCGGCATGTCACGAGCTGAAATCTTACGGGCCGTTCTGTGCGCCGAAGAGGATAGTGAGGGCAATCTGGTACATATCGAAGGTGCGCAGCCCACAGCAGCGCCTGACGTATGTCACGCCTTGGTAATGGGCCTTTTCCCCTTCGTCCGGGAAATGATTGACGGGAATGCTCCAGGTATCGCTATCGATAAGCTCAAGCCGGGCACAGGTGCGGGGAAGTTGGAAGCAGCGATGAGCATTATATACGCTGGTCACGCTACATCCGCTATCGCGCTTCCCGGTAACCCTGAAGACATGACCAAGGTACTTTTGCCTGCAGTCCGCTCTGGTAGACCGAATGTGTTTTTCGACAATATCAGCTCCGCCATGGATAGCGGTGAACTAGCCTCTGTCATGACCGCCCGTTATTATGAGGCGCGAATTTTGGGTAAGTCTGAGACGGCGTTGGTACAGGTTCGCAATCAGTGGATCGTGGCAGGTAACAAGCTCAAGCTATCGCCAGAGCTATCGCGTCGTTTTGTGCTAACCTTCCTTGATCCTAAGATGGCCTCGCCAGAGGACCGGACAGGGTTCCGACATGCTGAGATTGAGACGTGGGTGACGGAGAACCGGGGGCAGCTCATCTGGGCCTGCCTTACTTTGATCCAGCATTGGGTTGCTGGCGGGCGTCAGCCCGGTGCGGTGTCTAAGGCCTCGTATGGCGCATGGTCCCGTGTCATGGGCGGAATTCTTGAATCCGCTGGTTTCGTAGGTTTCCTTGGAAATGAAAGCGACATGAAGGCCCGTTCGGCAATCTCTGACGATCCGCTAACGCTGCTGCTAGAGCGCTTGTTTACATATCCAGCGGGTACGCTGTTCGTGACCGGAGCTGTGTCGAAGCGACTTCCAGCAGGCACGGTCTCTGTACGCAGCATTCTCGAAGACTTCTTCGAAGAAGAGGATGACCCTGCGGCGCGATGCCTGCGTCTTCCGGGATGGGGGTATGAAAATGATGGAACATACACCATTCCGCAAAAGCTGGCGGCTGGATGGACGCGAGATGTTGGTGGCGAGCCTCATCGTGTAGGTGATGTACAGATGTCATTTGAAGTGGAGACGCATAGCAGCTCGGGCGTTAAGCTGTGGCGGCTGAAGAAGTAGCGGAGGGCGTTAGCCCCTTTCCTGATGGGCGAACATCGACGGGACCCCCCCGTCAGACAAAAACGGGACCCTACGCGGGGTCCCGTTTTTTGCAACCTATTGTTTTTTATGTTTAAATTCTAATATTGCGAGGTTAGGAACGGGACCTAGGTCCAGAAAAACGGGACCTAGCGGGGGTCCCGTCATAGTCCCGTCATCGTTAAGTGTCTGTTTTTATTGAATAATACGTAAAAAACGGGACAACGGGACTATATACCTCATTTTCTTTCAAAAATATTTTTTTTTCTAAATACCCCTCTCTTCGCTAACCAATCAGAAAAAAAAAATAATAATAGGGCCGACGGCGATTTGGGTCCCGTTGTCCCGTTATTCCCGTTAAACTCATATTTATCTTTTTATTTCAATTGTTTAGTAAAAACGGGACTATGACGGGACCCCCGCTAAGTCCCGTTTTTCTGAACGGGGTCCGGTCATCCCCGTAAACCAGCCTCCAGCCGCTGCACGACCGTGATGGTGCAACCCTGCGAAATCATCCATCACATTCGGTAAATTGAATATAATATCATAAAACACAGGGCTTTGACCCCTGCAACCACCAAGTAACAAAGTTGCGCATGAAGCACCGAGAATGTAATAAAATTACTTTTCGCCAAAGTGGACCTGTATCCCGCTAACGCGGGGCATCACCGACACACAGACCTAACCACATCCACATCCCGCTGACCTATCGCCCCTTTGACCTATCGAATGGGCATCCCCCCGCGTTAGCGGGGACCTGATCGCCGCGCCCCTCCGGTTTCTGATTTGGATCGCTATCAATAGAGATGTCCCTAAAGATATTTGATAGATATCTTTGATACACTATCAATTGAGGCTGGACTCCATCCTAGTGATACACTATCTCTTTCTAGTAGCATGTGGTAAAGGAGAGAGTATCGTGGAAAACTGGGGTTATGTGAGGGTGAGCACGAATGCCGATAAGCAGGCTGCTACATGGCAACATCAAGCAGACCTGCTGACGCAGGCAGGCGCAACGAACATCTTCAAAGAAGAGTCGAGCGCAGGTCATCACCGACCTATCTTTGAAGACATGCTAGAGCAGGCAATGGACCGCGCGGAACAGACAGGCCAGCCCGTCAACATCCATATCACTAAGATGGATCGCGCCTTCCGAGATATTGAACATGCTATCCGGACCGTGAAGCGCTCACACAAGCATGGTATCCGCTTTACGCTGCATGACATCGCTATGACGCCGCTGGACCCCACGGACGCCGCGCAGAGCCTGCACTTCCATGTCCTTGCCGCTATCGGTCAATTCGAGAAAGACCGCTTCGCAGAGCGTCGCGCTGTCGGCATCGCCAAGGCGAAGAAGGAGGGCAAGTACAAGGGCAGAGCACCTACGGCACGGGCCAAGACAGCCGATGTGCTGGCATTGCACGGTCGTGACTTCAAAGCACCTGAGATCGCCAAACAGCTCGGCATCGGCGTTGCGTCGGTCTACCGCATCCTAGCGGACCACAAGGCCAAGGCTGACGCCTAACAGCGCTGACGCGCTCCAGCATGCGTCTCACGTGCTAACGCACGTCAGCGACCTTTACCTGATCCACCGACACACCTGACACGATCTACCGCGAACGCATCGGCACGGGTGACACGGTAGACCAGCGATGTACCCGGGGCGGTTAGTCGGTGGTGGCCTGCGTCAGCAGGTCTGCCCGTGCCATCACCATCACCATTCAATCCAGATCGCAAAGCGAAACACATTAGCAGAGACGTGTAACTAATTGATATTTATATATAACTATCGACGGAGGGACCCAAGACGGGGAGTAGGGAGGGGGTGAGTCGAGCGCACAGGTGCCTCAAGCGACCAGCGGCACAAGTGCTAGTTGTTAAAGTTCTGCTCTGCGTAGCAATATTTTTTCATCGGTCGGGAGGGGGTACCCCCACCCCCTCATCTGAATCGCAAATACCTTCTCAGAAATTTTCACTTTTTAGCTGGCAGGTTGCTCGAAATGACCCGTTGGCAATTAGGTCATAAGTGCTGACATGTGTTATACTTTAGGTATCCAAGGACGGAGCGGCAGTCACCGCACCACCGGGGGGAGCTGCTGGGTGCGCTCCCCCCAATTTACCCAGCACGAAAGATACCAAAATGACAAACACACACGAGATTCGCCTGAATATTAACGCGGCTGCTGCCAAGCGCGGTAGCCGTGATTTTACTGCTGCGATCATCGCAGTAAAGAACGCCATCAAAGACCTCGACCGCGACAGCCAAAACGCTTTCAGCAAGCTTCAGAACAAGAAAGTAACAGTCGATACATCCGGCATCAAAAAGGCTTCGACGGAGCTATCCAGCTTCGATGCCGCCGCGAAGCGTCTGGAGCTTAGTTCTAAGTCAGTATCCCGCGTTGCTGGTTCTCAGTTTGACCGCCTTTACGAGAAGGCCCAGCGCCTATCCGATACAGATGGCATCCGCACACTCACTGTAGAAATGGGAAGGCTTGAGACACGCCTAGCACGTGCACAGACGCCGCTGGATATCGCCGATGCCAAGGGCAAATGGCAGGACTCCGCAGCAGGTGTTATGTCCCTGAATCGCCAGCTTGAACTGCAGGAACGTGCCAGCAATATCGCGGCTACAGCAAACAGAAGCCATGCGGCGGCGGTGGATCAGCTCCGCGCAAAGTATAACCCCCTCTACGCGGCATCGGCACAGTATGAGGGTGCACTTCGCGAGATCGCAGAAGCAGAGCGGCTGGGTGCTATCAGCGCCGTACAGGCCAGCACCGCCCGCAAGGACGCCGCCACGACACTCGCCAGCGCCAGCGGTGTCATGGGCAAGTATGGGGCCTCTATGAAGGTCGCAGGCCATCAGGCTCAAAACGCCAGCTATCAGCTTCAGGACGTCTTCGTTACGGCTGAAATGGGCATGTCGCCGATGCGCATCGCTCTACAGCAAGGCTCGCAGCTTTCGATGGTTCTTAACGATATGTCACGCTCCGCAGGAGGCGCGAAGGGCGTCATCAGTGGTCTAGGTGCTGCCGTTGGGGGGATGCTGAATCCTGTTTCGCTAGCGACCATGGGTGTGATCGCCGGGGGCGCAGCGCTGTACCAGTGGGCATCCAGTGCCAGCGATGCCAGCGAAGAGGCAGAGCGCCTGACAGAGAAGCATAAGCAGCTAACAGAGACGCAGCGGACGCTAAACGATACAGTGCGCGGTATGCGTCTAGGCGTGTCCAGTGACGAACTGATCGCCATGGACTTGCTAGCTGCCAAAGGCGCTGAGATCGCAAAGCAGAAAGAGAAGATCGCGGGTATGGAAGGCTCGCGTATGTATATGGACGTCATCGGTGGCGAGCGCCAAGCTCTGGAAGCATTGCAGAAGGAGAAGGCCGCGCTACAAGATCAACTTTCGACCATCAAGTCTTTGCAGGACGCCAAGGAACGCCTGATCGCATCCACCCGGACCCTCGCAGATGATGAACGAACTGTCGGCGAGGGGATGCAGCTCACCGGACGCCAGCTAGCCGAGAACGAACTTACCGCAGAACTACTGCGCCAAGGAATCTCCGCCAGCGCTATCGCTGGTCTGGACCTGTCACGCGTGGATATGACCAGTGGCATCAGTAGTGCCAGCGCAGAAGCTCTTAAGCTCGCTAGCAATCTGCAACTGTCTCTGAGCGCTGCGCTATCATTGAAGAATATGCAGGACGGTTTGGTATATTC
Source organism: Sulfitobacter sp. M13 (assembly GCF_053474885.1). Lineage (NCBI taxonomy): Bacteria > Pseudomonadati > Pseudomonadota > Alphaproteobacteria > Rhodobacterales > Roseobacteraceae > Sulfitobacter > Sulfitobacter sp. M13. Next base: position 1,550,392 of record NZ_CM130281.1, read on the forward strand.
CGGTCGCGGTGGTGATCCCCGGAAGATGAATGACCAGTACACACGCGATCTCAACTACGTAGACCCGCAGGTATATATTGACCGTTTCAACAAGGCACAGGCCAAGGCAAGCAAGGTACGCGGCGGTGGTGGTGGTCGCACCGCCAAGCTTTCCGACGAGGCTAAGGCAATCAAGAACACGACTGATGCCATCGCATCCCGACACGCTGCCCTACTGAGTGAAGCACGTGCGATGGAGTTGGTGTCCAATAGAAGTTTTGCCACGATGGAAGCTGCCAAGCTCTTCGCCGATGCTGAATTGTCCGGCGCGGCTAATGTCGATGCAAAGACGCGGGCTATGCTTGCCCAGATCGATGCAGCGGAACAGCTTAAGGACGCACAGGCCAGCCCCATGGACGCCGTGATGGGTGATCTGGAGGGCAATTTTAAAAGCGCTCTATCCAGTGCGCTGCAAGGCGATTTTGACCTATCCAGCATCGCCGAAGGCATCCGCGCAAGCCTAGCTGACGCTATGGCGGAGCAGATCACAGACGCGATCTTTCCAGAGCTGAATAGCGGCGCATCAGAAGCAGCGCAGATGCAGGCCGCGCTGACAGCGGGCGGGGCTAACGCTGCTCAACAGATAAGAGCTGCGATGGCAACCGGAGCAACCGGAGCAGGCCAGAAACTAGGCTCAGGCGTCAGAACGGCATCTATACAGGGCGCAAGTGCTCTACAACGTGCTGGTATAACCTCTGCAACTTCGATGGCGACAGGCGTCTCAGCCGCAGGTTCTGCAGGCGCAACACAGATGCAATCAGGCATCATCGCAGGTTCCACGGTAGGTGCACAGAAGATGGAGTCTGCAACATCCGGCGGCGGTAATGGTGGTGGAGGTTTCGGTAGTATGTTCAGCGGCGGCAACTGGCTGGGCATCGGTGTAGGCCTGCTAGGCGGTCTCCTAGGTGGCGGAGGAGGTAGCAGCTCCTCCAGCTCCACGTACACACCCGTGACGAAGGTCAGCAGCTACTATGGTCCAGACGACGTCCCCAGCTATGCAGCGGGTACCGCCAATACGTCGGGCATCCCTGCCGTTCTACATCCGAATGAAGCTGTCATCCCGCTTTCCAACAACAGGAAGGTTCCTGTGGAAATGGGTAACGCAGGCGGTCCAGCTCCGATGACGTTCAGCGTCGTGAACAACGTGACGGTGGAAGGCTCAGAAGATGATCAGGAGAACGCCATGAACATCGCGACATCAATCTCTGAGCGCATGGAGATGATGATCGAAGAGAAGATGATCGAGCATTCCCGCTACGGTGGATATCTTAATCCCCGGGGAAGTTAGTGGAGGCGGCGTTAGCCGCCCTTACTGGGAGTGTCATGAACTTTGTGTATCTGGTCTGGCCCATGCGGGTTTTAGATACAGTCACGCATTGAAGCGATCCTCAAACATTATGGCGAAATGATTGCGGGCCGCAAACCATTCTCGAACATTTCGGCCGCCTTTCTCAAACTTGCGGATCGCCAAGTAGATCAGCTTCGTGGCTGCGTCTTCGGTCGGGAACGATCCCCGCGTCTTAATCGATTTGCGGATTACACGGTTCAAGCTTTCAATTGCGTTGGTGGTGTAGATGATCTTTCGGATGGCGGGATCAAAAGCAAAGAACGGGATCACTTCCTGCCAAGCCCTGCGCCAGGCCGGTGCGATGGAGGCATATTTTCCGGCCCATTTTTCCTCGAAGGCATCCAACTCCAAGCCAGCTTGATCGGCTGTAGGGGCGCTGTAAATCCGCCGTAGATCAGCGGCCACTTCCTTGCGATCTTTCCAGGCACAGAAGTTCAACGAGTGGCGCACGAGATGGACAATGCACGTTTGCACGGCCGTGTCCGGAAAGGCTGCAGTGATGGCGTCAGGGAAACCCTTGAGGCCGTCTACGACAGCAATCAGGATGTCTTGCAGCCCACGGTTCTTAAGCTCTGTCATCACGGAGAGCCAAAATTTGGCGCCCTCGTTGTCAGCGATCCAAAGACCGAGAACCTCGCGCACGCCATCCTTGCTGACGCCAAGGGCCACGTAGACGGCTTTGTTCTTGACCATGCGGCTATCGGCGTCACGGATTTTGACCCGTAGAGCGTCAAAAATGACGATGGGATACATCCGGTCCAGCGCCCGGGACTGCCATTCCCGAACCTCATCCAGCACCGCATCGGTCACGCGGCTGATCAAGTCTGGCGAAACTTGCAGGCCGTAGACGTCCTCAAGATGAGCACGGATATCGCGGACCGTCAGACCGGCTGCGTAGAGGCCAATGATCTTGTCATCCATCCCATCAATGCGGGTCTGACCCTTCTTCACCAGTTCAGGTTCGAAGCTACCGTCCCGGTCCCGTGGCACAGCGATAGGCAGTTCGCCGTCTTGCCCCTTCAATCTCTTGGCGGATGACCCGTTGCGACGGTTGGTCTGATCAGGCGGGGCATCCTTGCCGTCTTCATAGCCCAAATGTGACGTCAACTCAGCACCGAGCATTCGCTCCATCAGCTTGATCTTGAGCTCTTTCATTAGCCCGGCATCGCCAAGCAGATCTTCAGGCCGCTCGCAGCCCTTCAGTAGTTCGTCCAGCAGTTCCTTGGATATGGTCATCGTCCTTGCTCCTCTCAGGAAGCATGGACCAGATCGCAATTACACAGAAGATCGGACACTCTCCCCTTACTGACTCAGTTTAATAGGTTAGTCCGCCAATGTTATTTGAACGCCGCCGCTTAGCGGCTTCGGTTCGTTTAGCGGATTCCTCACTAGCTTTTCGTCGCTGTTCGCGATGTACACTCTCTGCAACACTAGCCCGCAGCGTCAGAGGAATACTAAACTGAACGCGGCTAACCTCTTCATTCTGACGGGTGTGTGCACCGTTAACCCCGACCTCTGCAGAGAATACTTTGAGTCCAGCTTTGCCGCCGCCGCCTGTTTCAGTTGCGGCGGTTACGGCAACGTCGAAGCTTACGTTCTGAATCTGCCTATAGACGTGGCCTGTGCCGCCTTCTTTAAATAAATTGGACTGCTTAGAGTCGACAGGCGGATTCACGATGACACCATCATCGCTCCACTTCTCCTGCAACTCATTCGTCGCTTCGATGATCCCCGTGATAGTTTCAGTAATAAATTCTTTCAGGTCCATGCGTTTTCTCCCTTTCGAGAAGGCTAGAGCGGTGCAGTTTACATAGCAAGCGCGTTGCCTATGGTGATCTAGGCGAAGGCAGAGACCTCCATTTTTCACCGATAGGACATTTTGAAATGAAGATATTATTAGCAGTAGCTACCGCATTATTATGCACACCTCTCTGGGCCGAAGGCGATCTATCGGCGCTCTCTCATTCTGAACTGGTGAGCAACTGCGTAGACGTTCTGGACGCCGGAGGGGATGCATCCGGACAAGCAGCGGAGCTTCTGTCGCGCAGTGGTTTCAACCTTGGTGAAGAAAACACACGCAAAGGGCAGCAATGTTTAGGAGCGACATACGGCGCAGCATTCGAATTCATCGGGGGACGCTTCATTAGCCCAGAGCTACAGGCTGTTGCATTAGAGGATGCAGAGGCAAAGCGTGAAGCAGCGCGGCAACGGGAACTCAGATACGTTGAAGCGGTAGCAGAGGTCTGTCTCGAAGAATATGCCGCTGACCGCTTCCGCGCGTTAACAACTCCGATTTGCGGAGAGGTCTTCAAAGCTCAGGGCCTGCCAAGTTCCGACTAAGCCCAGAACCACTATACGGGGATTCTACAATCCCCACGACTGACGTCAGGCAGGGAATCGAAACTTAGGGACCAAACCAACTCTTGGGGGTTCATTTGGGGGCCGCTTTCGCATGGCGGCGCTAAGTATTTGTTATGAATGGGGGAAGTAGGCACAAGTGGCAGCCCGTAGGGGAGTCGAACCCCTCTTTTCAGGTTGAAAACCTGACGTCCTAACCGATAGACGAACGGGCCACTTAGCTTGTGAGCGTTTCTCTAAGGAAAGCGGCGCAGGCACGCAAGCAGAAATCGAAAGAAAGTGAAAAATTTTTATGCAGGGGCCGCGTCTTCCAGACGCAGCTGCACCGACTGTCGCCCCCGCCATGTGTTGATGTCCAGACGCCCCGCCAGATGGAACCGCGCGCCGCCGTGGTTTTCCAGTGCCGGACCAAGCGGCCCGTCAAACGCGCCAAAGGCGATCGCGTCCATTTTTGTATTGTTGCCGTCGCCAAAGCTGATCTTGAGATGGCTTTCACCCACCCGTTTCGCAAAGCGGATTTGCATATCGGCAAACACATATCGCGGGGCAGGGGCACCGGCACCAAAGGGACCGGCCTGTTCCACCTGCTGCGCCAGTTCAACAGTGGCAGCGGCGGGCATCAGCATGCCGTCAAGCTTCAGGTCTGCAGCGCCCGCCAGATGCGCGCCCTGTTTGGCAAGCAGTTCTGACAGCCGCGCCATCGCTTCCTCGAGCTTGTCCTCGGCCACGGTCAAGCCTGCGGCCATTTTGTGTCCGCCACCCTTGATCAACAGGCCCTCGGCTGCCAGCCGCTGGATCGGGGCACCCAGGTCGATCCCCGAGACAGAGCGCCCGGATCCTTTCCCGATGCCATCCTCGAACCCGATCACAACCGACGGACGGTTTGACGCCTCTTTCAGACGAGACGCAACAATGCCCACCACGCCGGGGTGCCAGCCAGCGCCCGACGCCCAAACCAGCGGCGCGTCATACCCGCGTGTTTCTGCTTGATCGAGCGCAGCGGCACGTACGGCGGTCTCTACATCGCGCCGCTCGGTGTTCAACAGGTCGAGCTTTTCAGCAAGGGATTGTGCCTCGTGCGGGTCATCGCAGGCCAGCAATCGCGCCCCGAGATCGGCCTGACCAATGCGTCCGCCTGCGTTGATTCGGGGGCCAAGCAAGAACCCAAGGTGATAGGCCGCGGGGGCCGTATCCATGCGTGCCACATCGGCGAGGGCCGCAAGACCGACCCGGTCGCGCCGCGCCATGACGCGCAGTCCCTGTCGTACAAAGGCACGGTTGACGCCGATCAACGGGGCCACATCCGCCACCGTGGCCAGCCCCACCAGATCCAGCAAACCCATCAGGTCGGGCCCTCGTGCACCCGCCTCGCGCAGCTGCCGCCCGGCCTCGACCAGCATCAAGAATACGACCGCCGCCGCACATAAATGTGCCAGCGCGCCGTCTTCATCCTGTCGGTTCGGGTTCACCACGGCCAAAGCGTCGGGCAGGGTTTCTGCGCCAAGGTGGTGGTCCAGAATGACCACATCCGCCCCGACGGCAGCGGCCACGGGCCCATGAGACAGGGTGCCGCAATCGACGCAGACAATCAGATCATGCGCAGCCGCTAGCTCGGCCATCGCCGCGTCATTGGGGCCGTAGCCTTCGTCGATCCGGTCGGGCACATACAGCGTCGCGGCGCAGCCCATGTCGCGCAGCCAGACCAGCAGCAGCGCGGCAGAGCTACCGCCGTCCACATCATAATCTGCAAAGACCGCAATCCGCTGGCGGGCTTTAACCGCAGCCAGAAAACGGGTCGCGGCCTTTTCCATATCGCGCAGGGATCGTGGGTCGGGCAGCAGGTCGCGCAAGGAGGGGGCAAGGAAGGCCTCGGCCTCTTCCGCCGCCACGCCGCGCCGCGCTAATACCTGACATAGGGCCAGCGGCAGGCTGGTCTGCTGCACCAGAACTTCCGTCGCGCGTTCCACCTCGACACCGGGGCCGACCCAGCGACGCCCCGTCAAAGACGCATCAACACCTAGAAAGCTCATGCATCCCTCACTTCCAAATGGTCAAAAATCCTCGCCGAAGGCATCCGGCCTGTCCTGCGCATACTCCGCAGATCGGGGCCCAAACCTCGCCTGCTTCGGGATCAAAGATCCTCGATACGCAGCGCCACAGGGTCGCTTGCCAGTACACCGGTATGCGCCATCGCGTCCAGCGCCTCGTCCAGCGCGGTACGGCTGCATTTATGCGTAACGATCAGCACCGGGGCCTGATCGCTGCGATGTTCGGTCTGGCGCATGCGGTCGATGCTGATGCCGGCCTCGCCCAGAACGGTGGCGACTTTGGCCAATGCGCCGGGTTTGTCCAGCAGCCCCATGCGCAGATAGAACGCGGCAGGGCGTTGCGACAGCGCTGCGGTGGCCGAGGCGAGCGTCGTCGCCTTCTGACCAAAGACCGGTCCATGCCAGCCGCGCGCGATATCGCAGATATCTGACAAAACAGCACTGGCCGTGGGGCCTTCGCCCGCACCGGGGCCGCGTAGGACGATCTGCCCAATTGCGTCGCCTTCCAGCACGATCATATTGGTTCCGCCCGCCAGCTGCCCCAGCGGAGAGCTGTCAGGCACAAGGCAGGGCTGCATGCGTTGTTCCAGCCCGCGGCCGGTCATTTGTGCGACACCTAGAAGCTTGATCTTGTAGCCCATGTTGGCGGCGGCCAGAATGTCGTCGATGCTGACGCGCTGGATGCCTTCGATTTCGATCCCGTCGAAATCCACCTGTGTGCCAAAGGCGATAGACGACAGGATCGCCAGCTTATGCGCGGCGTCAATGCCGCCAACATCAAGGTTCGGGTCCGCCTCAAGGTAGCCAAGCGCCTCGGCCTCTTCGAACAGCGAGTTGTAGCCGTTGCCGGTCTCTTCCATGCGGGTCAGGATGTAGTTGCAGGTGCCGTTCATCACGCCCATGACGCGGGTGATCTCGTTCCCGGCAAGGCTTTCCGTCAACGCCTTGATCACCGGGATGCCCCCTGCGACGGCGGCCTCATAGCGGATCAGGCAGCCGGCAGCTTCGGCTTGTTCGGCCAGCGCCTGACCGTGGATGGCCAGCAAAGCCTTGTTCGCGGTGACCACATCCTTACCCGAGGCCAGTGCGGCCTCGGTGGCATCCTTGGCGGGACCTTCGTCGCCGCCCATCAGTTCGACAAACACATCGACGTCGTCGCGTTTCGCCAGCGCGACCGGATCGTCCTCCCAAGCGTAGCCGGACAGGGACACACCACGATCTTTGTCGCGGCTGCGTGCAGAGACGGCGGTGATGGTGATAGGGCGGCCTGTGCGCGCTTCGATCAGTGCGGCCTGCTTGCGGATGATCCGCACCACGCCAACCCCAACGGTGCCCAATCCGGCAATCCCAAGACGAAGCGGTTGTGACATGGTGCAATCCTTTTGGTGGTGCGCGGCAGCGGGCTGCGGCGTTTAACGGGGTTCGCCGCGATGTATCCTTTTCCCGCCGCGCACGCAACGCGACATTGCATCTGCTTTACCGCAAACCTTGGGACAAACGCTGCTTTTCAGACCCCGACAGGACCGATCCACGCAACCGTGCAGCACGCGCCTGTAACCGTTCGACCCGTGCCGTCAGGCCGTTTTCGATCTGCGGGATGTTGACCTCTCCGGCGTCTGCCTTGGCCAGCAGCGGATCAATTGGCACCAGCGCGGGGTAATCCGCGGCAAGCAGCTCGGGCGTGGCACGGCTGTCGAGCGCGGGAAACTGGGTGCACGCCGCCGGCAGGACCAGCGCGGCAAGGCAGAATGATAGGAGGATACGGTTCTTCATTTCTCAGTCATGCACCAGCGACAGAAATCGCGCAAGCAGGGGTTTGCCTTTGTACATGTGTTCAATTAACCTTTGCCCCATGGGGCGTACAACCGGATCACATTCTGACATCACTCGGCCAAAAATTCGCGCGGCTGCGCTGCGGCTGTTTGCGCGGCACGGCTTTGCCGCCGTGTCCATGCGCGCGCTCGCGACCGAGGTGGGGGTACAGGCAGGGGCGCTCTATAACTATACGCCGGACAAGCAAACGCTGCTGTTCACACTACTTCAGGATCACATGAACGATCTGCTTGAAGCCTGCACCAGTGACGCTGCCCCGACCGCGCTTGAACGCCTGCGGCATTTCGTTGATTTCCACATCCGGTTCCACGCGGATCGCCCGGACGAGGTGTTCATTTCCTATATGGAACTGCGCAACCTGACGCCCGAGAATTTTGCCACTGTCGAGGCCCTGCGCCGTCAGTATGAGGACCGGCTTGAGACGATATTGCGCGATGGGGCCGCCGCCGGAGATTTCGCCATCGCAGATACCAAGATTGCCACGTTGGCGGTGATTGCGATGCTGACGGGGGTAAACACGTGGTATCGCGCGGGCGGGCGGTTGTCGCTGGACGAGGTGATAGCGCAATATTGGGGTATGGTGCGCAAATCCGTCATGGCGGGGTAGGGCCGAGCCGGCCCATACCCCTTTGATTTGGTATTTAGTGTGCGGGTTTGATGAACGTCCCGTTGTTCAGATCGCGCATCGCCTGACGCAGCTCCTCTTGCGTGTTCATCACGATCGGACCGTGCCACGCGACGGGTTCGTCAATCGGTGCACCCGAGATCAGCAAAAAGCGTACGCCTTCTGGTCCTGCCTGCATCGTGACCTCGTCACCCGTGCCAAAACGGATCAGTGTGCGGTCGCCGCTGAGATCGCGGATGTTCACCTCTTCGCCGCCGACCTCTTTCTCTAGCAAGACACCTGACGGGGCAGAGGCATCGGCAAAGGCGGCTGACCCCTGAAAAACATAGGCAAAGGCGCGGCGGTAGGTGTCGATGCGAAAGGTTTTGCGCACACCGGCTGGGACCGTGATATCAAGATATTGCGGATCGGCGGCGATGCCGTCCACGGGGCCTTTTTTGCCCCAGAATTCGCCTGTGATCACGCGTACTGTCGTGCCATCGTCATCGGTGACCACGGGGATATCCTTGGCCGTGACATCCTGATAGCGCGGCGCAGTCATCTTTTGCGCAGATGGCAGATTACCCCAAAGCTGAAACCCGTGCATTTGACCCTTGGCGTTTCCGTTGGGCATTTCTTGATGCAGGATGCCAGAGCCCGCCGTCATCCACTGCACATCACCAGCACCAAGCGTGCCGACGTTGCCCAGGGAATCCCCGTGTTCGACCGTGCCTTCCAGCACATAGGTGATTGTTTCGATCCCGCGGTGCGGGTGCCACGGGAACCCTTTTTCGAAATCCTGCGGACGTTCGTTGCGGAAATCGTCGAACAGCAGGAAGGGGTCCAGCTCGGACGGGTCCTGAAACCCGAAAGCACGGTGTAGCTTCACGCCTGCGCCTTCCATCGTTTGCTGGGCCGCGCGGGTCTCTAGGGTAGGGCGGATCGACATAGGGGCTCTCCTTATCCTGGTCTGGAACTTAGATAAGGGGCGTGCGTTCATGCGGCAATAGTCGCTGTGCGAACCATAAGTGTGCATGGTCGCACAGGGCGGGCAGCGATGCTTTCCCCCGTGCGACACAGTCAGATTTTATCAGTCGTCGAAGCCGACGAAGCGGGTCACCTCTTCGACGGGACGGCGGGTAGAGATGACGGCATTGGCCGAAAAATCCTCGTCGGGCCAGCCCATAGCGACACAGGTCATGATCACCTGATCGTCGGGGATTTGCGCGTGTTCGCGGACCACGGGCGATTGCATGATACCCTGACCGTTAATGACGCAGCCCAGTCCCTTGCTCCATGCGGCAAGGACAAGGCCATAGGTTACCGCGCCCAGATCAAAATGCGCGATGGTGCCATTGTCATTCAGCGACTTGTCAAAGCACACCACGATGGACACGGGCGCATCAAACTGGCGGAAACCGCGCATGACCCAATCCTGACGGCGTTCCTTGTCTTCGCGTTCAATCCCCATAGCGGCAAAAAGCTGTTTCGCGATGCCCACCTGACGGTCCCGGTGCACCCCCGCATAAGCCCCGTGGTCGCTGATTTCACGCACGGGCGGCACGCCTTCCAACATGCGCGTGGAGTTTCCCTCGCGGACTTTTTCCAGCGGGTCACCCGTCAGGACGTGCAGATACCACGGCTGCGTGTTCATCGACGATGGCGCACGGTTGGCCAGTGCGACGACTTCTTCAAGCAGTTCGCGCGACACGGGTTCTTTCTTGAAACCCCTGATGCTGCGTCTTTCCTGCATTGCCTGTTTCAGTTCCATGATGCCCCTCCCGCAAATTTCCTGACGGCTGTCAGACTGTTGTAGTTCCGCGGTGGGGTCAAGCGCGGGCAGGGCTGCGTGCCGCTGCGTAAGATCAGCAGTTGGGAACGTTCACCGCCAGCCCGCCAAGCGAGGTTTCCTTATATTTCTCGGACATATCCGCACCGGTCTGGCGCATGGTTTCGATGCAGGCATCCAGCGGTACCAGATGGGTGCCATCGCCGCGCAGCGCCAGCGAGGCCGCCGACACTGCCTTGATCGCGCCAAGCCCGTTGCGTTCGATGCACGGCACCTGCACCAGACCGCGCACGGGGTCGCAGGTCATGCCCAGATGATGTTCCAGCGCGATTTCAGCGGCGTTTTCGATTTGCGCGGGCGTCCCGCCCATCACGGCACAAAGTCCCGCGGCAGACATCGCCGCGGCGGATCCGACTTCGGCCTGACAGCCTGCTTCGGCCCCCGAGATCGATGCGTTGAACTTGACCAGCCCGCCAATCGCCGCGGCGGTCAGCAAGAAGTCCTCGATATGCGCTTCGGAGGCACCGGGTACGTGGTCCAGATAATAGCGTAAGGTCGCAGGCATAACGCCAGCGGCCCCGTTCGTCGGAGCGGTGACAACTTGCCCACCGGCAGCGTTTTCCTCGTTCACGGCCATGGCGTAGACGCTCATCCAGTCGTTGATTGTGTGGGGCGCGCGCTGGTTCTGGCCGCGTTCTTGCAGCAGGGCGTCATGGATCGCCTTGGCGCGGCGTTTGACGTTTAACCCACCGGGCAGGATGCCGTCGGTTTCGAGCCCACGGTTGATGCAATCGTTCATCACCTGCCACAGACGTTTCGTGCCGTCGCGCAGGTGTTCTGCCCCGCCGCGGGATTCTTCGTTTGCGCGTTTCATCTGCGCGATGCTCTTGCCGGATGCCGCCGACATTCGCAGCATCTCGGCCGCGGATTTGAACGGGAAGGGGACAGGCGCGCCTTCGTCCGAGTCCTTGCCCCCGGCGAGCTCGCTTTCGGTCATCACAAAGCCGCCGCCGATGGAATAATACGTCTCGCGTAGGCTGACGTCGCCTTGGGCGTCGGTGGCCATCAGCATCATCCCGTTGGCATGGCCGTCCAGCTTGGTGTCATAGTCAAAGATCATATCGGCCTTGGGCGCAAATTTCAGCGTGCCAAGACCGGGCAGGGTGATCTGTTGCGTCTCGTGTATCTTGGCCAGCACCTCTTCGGCACGGTCATTGTCATAGTCTTGCGGCGTGAACCCCGCGAGGCCCAGTATCGTGGCGCGGTCAGTGGCGTGGCCGACGCCGGTAAAGGCGAGGCTGCCATGCAACGACGCGCGCAGGCCCGAGAATCTGAACGGCGAGGCGCGCATCAAGTCCAAAAAACGCGCTGCCGCCACCATGGGCCCCATTGTATGGGACGAGGACGGGCCGATGCCCACTTTGAACATATCGAAGACAGAGAGAAACATCAGGTGGCACGTCCTTGCAGGCTGTGATCGGTCATAGGGTGGTGGTATCTCATTGCATTTGGGGCGGGCGATTGAAAACGACCGATCTGCGCGGTTTGCGGTACTCTATCGTGATAATCGCTGCATAAAACCCCTGCGCGGGTCACCTTGGCGGGCACGAGGGCCACAAGAGCCACCAATATCGCGGTTTTGAGGGTCGCGCGTGCGGACGGCTGCGTCTATAAGGGCATCGATTAACGAGGAGTCGCTGCCATGACCGGAGAATTGTCACCCATCGATAAGGCCAAATTTGTCGCCGCCAAACGCGCTGCGCAATTTGTAGAAGACGGCATGCGCGTCGGATTGGGCACCGGCTCCACCGCTGCGTGGCTGGTGCGCTGTTTAGGCGAAATGGTGCGCGACGACGGGTTGCGGATCAAGGGCGTGCCCACCTCCACCCGCACAGCACAGCTGGCGCGCGAAGTGGGGATCGAGGTGATCAGCCTCGATGAAGCCAAGTGGCTGGACCTGACCATCGACGGCGCGGATGAATTCGACGGCGAGCTGAACCTGATCAAGGGCGGCGGCGGTGCGTTGTTGCAAGAAAAGATCGTGGCGACCGCGTCAGATCAAATGGTCGTGATTGCCGACATCGGCAAAGAGGTCGAAACGCTGGGTGCATTTCCCCTTCCGGTAGAGGTTATTCCCTTTGGCTGGCAGACCACACAGGCGCTTGTCGAAGAGACTTTGGTGTCTATGGATGTGCTGGGGCGCAATTCGACGCTTCGGATGAACGGCGAGATCCCCTTTATAACGGATGAGGGAAACTACATCCTTGACCTGCACCTCAAGCGGATCGGCAACGCCCGCCAGATGGCTCTGGTGATGAACCAGATGCCGGGTGTAGTTGAAAACGGGCTGTTCATTGATATCTGTGATGCTGTGGTGATCGGCTATGGCGATGGCCGCGTCGAAGTGCGCGACATCAACGAAGGTACTGTTGATCGCGCTAAGATGGAGTTCGTCGAGACAGATAATCTGTTTTCCGACCTGAGCGATTAACAAAGAAAGGCCCCGGCCCAGATGAGCGATTTTGATTACGACCTTTTTGTCATTGGTGGCGGTTCCGGCGGGGTACGCGCCGCGCGTGTTGCTGCGGGTGAATACGGGGCCAAGGTCGCCCTCGCCGAAGAGGACCGGTATGGCGGGACTTGCGTAATCCGGGGCTGTGTGCCGAAAAAGCTGATGGTGTTCGCGTCGGGCTATGCCGAACTGGTGGACGAAGCACAGTGCTTTGGCTGGGACATCAAGCCTGGTACGTTCGACTGGCACGCGTTCAAAGGCCGTCTGAACAACGAGCTGGACCGGCTTGAAGGCGTCTATCGCAAGCTGCTGGCCAATTCCGACGTTGATACCTTTGACCAACGCGCCACGATCAAGGACGCGCATACGGTGCAGCTGGCGAACGGCGAAACCCGCACTGCCAAGCATATCTTGGTGGCCACCGGTGGCCGCCCCGTCCGTCCTGACGTGCCCAACGCCCAGCTCGGCATCGTGTCGGATGATATCTTCCATCTTGAAAGCCTGCCCAAGTCGATCCTGATCATCGGCGGCGGCTATATCGGGTGCGAATTTGCCTGTATTCTGAACGGGTTGGGCGTCGAAGTGACGATGTACAACCGTGCAGCACAGATCCTGCGGGGCTTTGACGATGAAGCCCGCGGGCTGATCGCGGAATCCATGACAGAGGCGGGTATCGATATCCATTGCGGCACCAATATCGTCGAAATGGCGTTGGAATCCCAACACGAAGCCGGCACCATGCCCAGCAACTCTGATGCGGCGATGGGTGCCACAGCTGAGCAGTCGAACGAGTTGAACAGCAGCGCCGCACCCCAAGGCACGCAGGGGCCGATTTGGGTCAAGGCATCCAACGGGTCCGACAAAGTGTTCGATATGGTGCTGTTCGCCACAGGGCGCGCGCCGAACACAGGGGATATGGGGCTGGAAGAGGTCGGCATTTCGCTCGGCCGCCGCCAAGAGATCGAAGTCGATGAATACAGCCAGTCAGGCGTGCCGTCGATCTATGCCATTGGCGACGTCACCGACCGCGTGAACCTGACACCTGTCGCAATCCGCGAAGGGATGGCCTTTGTGCAGACCGTCTTTGGCGGGAACCCGACGCCGGTGGATCACGATCTGATCCCGTCGGCCGTGTTTACCCAGCCTGAATTCGGCACTGTCGGGATGACCGAAGAGCAAGCAGCAGAGCAAGAACCGGTCGAGATTTACTCGGCATCGTTCCGGCCGATGCAAACGGCCTTTGCGAACAAGAACAAACGTGTGATGATGAAGCTCGTTGTGAGCAAGGAAACACGCGTTGTACTGGGGTGCCACATCGTCGCACCAAACGCAGGCGAGCTGATCCAGCTGGTGGGCATTGCCGTCAAGGCAGGGCTCACAAAAGAGCAGTTTGACGCGACCTGCGCCGTGCACCCGACCATGTCCGAAGAACTGGTCACCATGCGCAGCCCGACACGCACTGCTTGAAGTCCGGGCGATTATGCCCGACTCTGCACACGATCAAACCGCTTAGGCGGTTGGGATAGGGCCGCTGAAGCGGTCAAAAAATAGGGAAGAATTAATGGCTGGAAATACAGGCGGTCCTTGGGGCGGCGGTGGAAACTCAGGCGGAGGTAACAACGGCGGTGACCAGAACCGTCCCGGTGGTGAACGACCCACCGGTGGCGGCGGACGTGGACCGGGCGGTGATAAAGGCCAACGACCCGAAATCGACGATCTGATGAAGAAGGGGCAGGAACAACTGCGCGTTCTCATGGGGGGTAAAGGCGGCGCGCGGAATTCCGGTGGTGCTGGCGGCAGCGGCGGCGGTGCGGGCCCGAAACTCACCCGTGGCACAGTCGGTCTGGGTGTGCTGGCGGCTGTCGTCGTCTGGGGTATGGCTAGCTTTTATACCGTGCGTCCCGAGCAACAGTCGATCGAGCTTTTCTTGGGTAAATTCTCGGGTATAGGCACCGAGGGTTTGAACTTTGCACCTTGGCCGCTTGTGACAGCCGAAGTATTTGACGTGACCACAAACCGCGCCGAAACCATCGGTGCAGGTCGAAATTCGGACGACAACGATGGTCTGATGCTGACGACCGACGAGAACATCGTCGACATCGATTTTCAGGTGGTCTGGAACGTGAAAAGCGCGCAGGATTTCAAATTCTCGCTGCGTGATCCGGATTCGGCCGTGCGCGCGATTTCTGAGTCCGCAATGCGCGAGATTATCGCCCAATCCGAATTGGCACCGATCCTGAACCGCGACCGTGCCGCCATTGAAGCCGCTGCGCGCGAGTTGATTCAAACGACGCTGGACAACCGTCAGACCGGGATCAACATCATCCGCGTCAACTTTAACAAGGTGGATCCGCCCAGCCAGACGGTAACAATGACTGACGCCGAAGGTCGTACGACACAGCAGACCGTGATTGATGCCTTCCGCGATGTTCAGGCCGCCGCACAGGAGCGCGACCGGGTGGAACGTCAGGCGGACGCCTATGCGAACCGGCGCACTGCCGAGGCACGCGGTGAATCGGCACAGATTTTGGAAGCTGCAGAAGGTTACCGTGCCCGCGTCGTCAACGAAGCCGTGGGTGAAGCAAGCCGGTTCGAAGCCGTTTTGCAGGAATACACCGCAGCGCCTGAAGTAACACGCAAGCGGCTTCATCTTGAGACGATGGAAAAGGTTCTGGCGGATGTCGACAAGATTATCCTTGAGAACAACGAACAAGGCGGCGGACAAGGTATCGTGCCTTATGTGTCGCTGAATGAGTTGCGCCGCAATGCTGGCAACGCCGGAGGGTCAAACTGATGAACAAACTAAAATTTATTGTTCCCATCATCGCCGTGGTGCTCGTGGGCTTGCTGTCATCTGTTTATATTGTGGACGAGCGTGAAAAGGCGCTGGTACTGCGGTTTGGCCAGATCAAACAAGTACGCGAAGAGCCGGGCCTTGGCTTTAAGATGCCCTTGCTTGACGAAGTTGTGCGTTACGAAGACCGCATTCTGACGCTTGAAACCCCGATGATCGAGGTGACCCCAGCTGATGACCGCCGGCTTGAGGTGGACGCGTTTGTTCTTTACCGGATCTCCGACATTCGTCAGTTTCGCCAAGCTTTGGGTGTTGATGGTGGGCGTCAGGCTGAAATCCAGCTGAACGGTATCCTCGACGGTCAGATCCGTGCGGTGCTTGGTTCACAGGGTGTGACGTCTGATACGATCCTGTCGCCCGAGCGCTCTGCCCTCATGGACCAGATCCAAGTACGCAGCGATCAACGTGCAAAGGCATTGGGTCTCACAGTCGTCGACGTGCGTCTGCGCCAGACCAATCTGCCCGAGCAGAACTTTGATGCGACTTTGCAGCGTATGATTGCCGAGCGGGACCGCGAAGCAACTGACGAACGGGCGCGTGGTCGCGAGGCGGCTCTGCGTGTGACCGCCCTTGCGGATCGTACCTATACCGAAATCCTGTCGGAAGCCCGTCGTGATGCCCGCATCACCGAAGGTGAAGCAGACGCCGAGCGAAACAAGATCTTTGCGCAGGCCTATTCCAAGGATGTAGAGTTCTTTGAATTCTACCGCTCGCTTAGCGCCTACGAGACGGCGTTGAAGGGTGAAAACTCCACCATGGTTATGTCACCTGACGGCGAGTTCTTTAACTACTTCAATTCAGAAGAAGGCAGCCGGAGCAAAAGCGCGACGACGGCCCCCGGCACGACGACCCAGGGCACTGGGACCGGAATCGGCACCACGTCCGGCAACTGATCCCAATCAGGTTGACTTTTAAACAGGGGCTGGCAGCAATGCCGGCCCCTGTTTCGTTTGGGGCGCGGAATGTGCTGCCGACCGTGTTACGAGCGGCAATTTCGGTTAGAAACCGCTGCACGCGTTGACATGCGCGTGAGGATGACCATCTTTCACCTTGCAGCAGTGAGTTTGCAGATGCACTCTGCCTAGACATCAAAAACGGGGTCTAGCGCCCCTTATATAACCGGAGTTGACGAATGCAGCCAAAGGCCGTTTCCCAGTCGCGTACCGACGCAATATCACCCCAGATCAAATGGTTAATGATGGGTATGCTGGCGCTGGCCTTTGTCCTGATGCAGACCGTGATGGCGATGGCCAAACCTGAAAGCCTCGCGCCGCTTGCTGAAAAGATCAGCCCGTCGGTTGTGAATATCACCACCTCGACCACCGTCGAAGGTCGCACTGGCCCCCGCGGCATCGTCCCCGAGGGATCACCCTTCGAGGATTTCTTCAAGGAATTCCGTGACCGCAACAATGGCGACGAGGTCCCGACGCCGCGTAAATCATCCGCGCTCGGATCGGGTTTTGTGATCTCTGAGGACGGTTTTGTCGTAACGAACAACCACGTGATCGAAGGCGCGGACGAGATCACCATCGAATTTTTCACCGGCCTTGAACTGAAGGCCGAAGTGATCGGCACCGACCCCAACACCGATATCGCGCTGTTGAAGGTCGAAGCCCCAAGCGCCTTGGCGTTTGTCAGCTTTGGCGACAGCAACGCCGCGCGTGTGGGCGATTGGGTGCTGGCGATGGGGAACCCGTTGGGGCAGGGGTTCTCTGTGTCGGCCGGTATCGTATCGGCGCGCAACCGTGCCTTGTCCGGCACCTATGATGACTATATCCAGACTGACGCCGCAATTAACCGTGGCAACTCGGGGGGGCCGCTGTTCAACATGGACGGCGAGGTGATCGGCGTGAACACGGCGATCCTATCCCCCAATGGCGGGTCCATCGGTATCGGTTTCTCGATGGCGTCCAATGTTGTGACTCGTGTGGTCAACCAGTTGAAAGAATTTGGCGAAACGCGCCGCGGTTGGCTGGGCGTCCGCATTCAGGATGTCACACAAGACGTGGCCGACGCGATGGGGCTCGCCAAAGCAACTGGCGCGTTGATCACGGATGTGCCCGAAGGTCCCGCCAAGGAGGCCGGCCTGAAAACCGGTGACGTCATCCTTAGCTTTGCGGGTGTCGAGGTCGAAGATACCCGTGGTCTGGTCCGTCAGGTGGGCAACAGCACCGTTGGGGCATCGGTCCGCGTGACCGTTCTGCGCGAAGGCAAATCCCAGACGCTCAAGGTTAAACTTGGCCGCCGCGAAGATGCGGAAGGGACAGGACCAACCGTGTCCGCACCAGAGGACGAGGCACAGCCCGAAGCGCCTGCAGTGAAATCTGTCCTTGGCCTGACCGTCACGCCGCTGACCGACGACATGCGCACCGACCTCGGGGCCGATGATTCCGTCGAAGGTCTGGCCGTGACCGAGGTCGACGAGATGTCGGAAGCCTTTGAAAAAGGCCTGCGCGTTGGTGACATTATCACCGAGGCAGGGCAGCAGCCGATCCTGTCGATCACCGATCTGGAAAACCGCATCACAGAGGCCAAAGACGGTGGTCGCAAATCGCTGCTGCTGCTGGTTCGCCGCGCGGGCGATCCACGGTTTGTGGCCTTGGGTCTGGACGACTAAACCACCCCTAAAGATTGATGAAAACGCTGCCCTCCGTCGGTCCTGTACCGGCGGGGGTTTTGCGTGGCGCCGGCGCAAACGCTTGTCGGTTGTTTCGCATATCGAAAGCCGATAGGATTTAGGAGAATTAAAGGACAGCTACATGCACGATACATCCTCTTTGGCCATCCGCAGCGACAGGCTGTCTGTACTGCGCACGCAAATGCTGGCAGAGGCGGAAATTACCAATGTGCAAAACCAGTCGCTGATCCAAAGCCGCCGCGAGCAGATTTGCGAAGCAGCGCTGTCGTTGTTTCTGGAAAAGGGCTTTGCCGCGACGACGATCCGCGACATCTGTGCGCGGTCGGGCGTCAATCAGGCCAGCATCTATGACTACATCGCCAACAAGAACGACATCCTGCGCCGGCTGCTGAACCAGTTGTGGTTTCGCGAAGACGTTTCGACCTTGCCGATTATCCTGCTGGATCAAGACCTGTCACTGGAAGACGCGTTCGAGAAATATTTCCGAGAAAGCTGGTCGATGAAACGGGACGGCACCCTGCTGGCCTATCGCTGTGTGCCACATATGAAGGCCGAAGATCGCCGTGCCCTGCATGCCCGTGAATTCGCGGTGATGAAGGACCTGGCCGATCAGCTTGGTCCGCGACTGGGGCTGCAAAGCGACGATCAACGGCTTGATATTGTTGCAAACCTGATGGTGTTCTTGTCGGCCTTTGGCCCCATGCGCGACTGGCTGATCCGCGACATCCCCGACGAAGTGATCTTGCGCACGATTTCAGCCGGTGCCGCGGCGATGGTCAAATCCCTCGCGGATCAAACGCAGACCTAAACCTTGCGCGCGCGGATCACCGTGTGGTGGCTGACCAGCTCATAGCCCATTTCGGCGGCGACGCGGTCCAGTAGGCTTGCGATCTCTGTCCCCGGAATTTCCACCAGTTCGCCGCTGTCCATGTCGACCAAATGGTCGTGGTCGGTTTGGGGCATCATCTCGTACCGTGCGGGGGCGTCCTCCAGCACCAGTTTGCGCACCAGCCCTGCATTCTCAAGCACTGACATGGTACGATAGACCGTGGCGACAGACACGGTGTCGTCCAGCCTACGCGCCTTTTCATACAGGTCTTCGACATTGGGGTGATCGTCGGTCTCCGACAGCAACGACACGATCGTTGTCCGCTGTGGCGTGACCCGCAGGCCCGCTTCGCGTAGCAGTTGTTTGTAATCAATGCTCTGGGTCAATGCCGGTATCCTTTGTCGTCTGTGGTTCTTTTAGGCGAGATTCCCCTTGTCCGCAAGTTTATGCGACCTATTCTTAATTGCATGTTTGACATATGCGATTAATTCGCATTTACATCTAGCGAATGCATTGGTCCGTGGAGGAACAGAATGAAAAAGAGTGTGCTGGCGTCGGTTTTAGGCGTTGCAGCGATGGCGGGAATGCCCGCGGTCGCAGCTGATTTCAAAGTCGTTACCACCTTTACCGTGCTGGCCGACATGGCGCAGCAGGTGGGGGGCGATGGGGTCGAGGTGGTGTCGATCACCAAGCCCGGCGCAGAAATCCACGGCTATCAGCCCACGCCCCGCGATATCGTAGGTGCGGTAGGCGCAGATTTGATCTTGTGGAACGGCATGAACCTTGAGCTGTGGTTTGAACAGTTCATCTCCAACCTTGGCGAAATCCCGTCGGTCACACTGACAGATGGTGTCGACCCCATCTCGATCGGTGAGGGGGAGTATGAGGGCAAACCGAACCCCCACGCATGGATGGGTTTGGAAAATGCATTGATCTATGTCGACAATATTGCCGCTGCCTTTTCCCAACATGACCCCGACAATGCCGCGACATATGCGGCCAACGCTGAAAGTTACAAACAAGAGATTCGCGACACGATCACGCCGCTGCGCGACCGGATTGCACAAATCCCCGAAGACCAGCGCTGGCTTGTGACCTGCGAAGGGGCCTTTAGCTATCTCGCACGCGATTTCGGGATGAAAGAGCTGTATCTCTGGCCGATGAACGCCGATCAGACCGGCACGCCGCAACAGGTCCGCAAGGTCATCGATTCCGTGCGTGACAACGATATTCCGGTCGTCTTTTGCGAAAGCACGGTGAACACCTCGCCTGCGAAACAGGTGGCGCGCGAAACCGGCGCTGCCTATGGCGGTGTGCTTTATGTCGACAGCCTCAGCACAGCCGAGGGGCCCGTGCCAACCTATCTGGACTTGCTGCGCGTCACTTCGCAGACTGTCGCAGACGGGCTGGATGCAGGCCTGAAGTAAATGGAAACCGATATGAACCCCGCCACCACTACCGCCCCCGTATCAGAGCTTGCCGCCGATGCCATTGGCATCAAGGCCACGGATGTCACGGTGACCTATCGCAATGGTCATACCGCGCTTTATGATGCCAGTTTTGAGATCCCACGCGGCACGATCACGGCGCTAGTAGGCGTCAACGGCGCGGGGAAATCCACACTGTTCAAAGCGATCATGGGGTTTGTGCCCGCCGCGCAAGGGCAGATCACGCTGTTGGGGAAGACCGTAAAAGAGGCGCTGCGCGAGAACCTTGTGGCCTATGTCCCCCAGTCAGAGGAGGTCGATTGGGCCTTTCCGGTGCTGGTGCAGGACGTGGTGATGATGGGACGCTATGGGCATATGGGGTTCTTGCGCCGTCCGAAGGCTGCAGACCATGCGGCGGTGGACGACGCCCTGCGCCGCGTCAACATGACCGAGTTCCGCCACCGCCAGATCGGAGAGCTGTCCGGTGGGCAGCGCAAGCGGGTCTTTCTGGCGCGGGCGCTGGCACAGAACGGTCAGGTGATCTTGCTGGATGAACCCTTTACCGGCGTGGACGTGAAGACCGAGGATCAGATCATCGATCTTTTGCGCGAGCTGCGCGACGAGGGGCGGGTGATGCTGGTGTCGACCCATAACCTAGGCTCTGTGCCCGAATTCTGCGACCGGACGGTGTTGGTCAAAGGCACGGTGCTGGCCTATGGCCCGACGGAAACGGTCTTTACCCACGACAATCTGGAAACCGCCTTTGGCGGGGTACTGCGGCATTTCACCCTTGGGGGCCAAGACCTGCACGACGACGATGACGGGCGCGAACTGCGGATCATCACCGACGACGAACGGCCTTTCGTGCATTACGGCGAACGCATCAACACGACCGAGGACGACAAATGATCGACCTGCTGCTAGAGCCGTTTAGCTATGATTATATGTTCAATGCCATGTGGGTATCGGCGATGGTCGGCGCAGTTTGCGCCTTTCTGTCGTGCTATCTGATGCTCAAGGGATGGTCGCTGATCGGTGACGCGCTGAGCCACTCGGTCGTGCCCGGTGTGGCGGGGGCCTATATGTTGGGGCTGCCCTTTGCGCTTGGCGCGTTTTTGGCGGGCGGCATGGCGGCGGGGGCGATGCTGTTTCTGTCGGGACGGTCGGGCCTAAAGATCGACGTGATCATCGGCATCATCTTTACCGCGTTTTTTGGTTTGGGCCTCTTCATGGTGTCGCTGTCGCCCATGTCTGTCAGCATCCAGACCATCATTATGGGCAATATCCTTGCCATCGCCCCGCAAGACATCGTGCAGCTGGCGATCATTGGCGTGGTCTGCCTGACCGTGCTGCTGCTGAAATGGAAAGACCTGATGGTTACCTTCTTTGACGAAAATCACGCGCGGTCCATCGGGCTGCGGCCCGAGCTGTTGAAAGTAGTGTTCTTTATGTTGCTGTCGGCGGCGGTGGTGGCCGCGATGATGACCGTCGGGGCCTTTCTGGTGATCGCAATGGTCGTGACACCGGGGGCGACGGCCTATCTGCTGTGTGACCGTTTCCCACGGCTGATCATCGTGTCGGTACTGATCGGCACAATCACCAGCTTTCTGGGGGCCTATGCCAGCTATTTCCTCGACGGGGCCACAGGCGGGGTGATCGTCACCCTGCAAACCGCGATCTTCCTGTTGGCCTTTGTGTTCGCCCCGAAACACGGTGTGCTGGCCGCACGACGCAAGGCGAAGTCTGCCCTGAAATCTTTGCGAGACGGGGTGGCCCCATGATCGACACGTTGCTGTTTCCGTTCCAGTTCCCCTTCATGCAGAACGCCTTTTGGATCGTGCTGCTGGTCGCCCCGCCCACGGCGCTGCTGTCGTGTTTTCTCGTGCTCAAAGGGTGGGCGCTGATGGGCGATGCGGTCAGTCACGCTGTGTTGCCTGGGGTGGTGCTGGCGTGGATCACGGGGTTGCCCCTGATCGTCGGAGCCTTTGCCGCGGGGATGTCCTGCGCGATGTTGACCGGATACCTGAGCCATAACAGCCGGATCAAACAGGATACCGTGATGGGGGTCGTCTTCTCTGGCATGTTCGGGATCGGCATCATCATGTACACCTCGATCACCACGAACCAGCATCTCGATCACGTGCTGTTTGGCAATATGCTGGGCGTCGGCGCGCAGGACCTTTGGACGGCTGGGCTGATCTCGGTCTTTGTGACGGCGTTTCTGGTGCTCAAGTGGAAAGACCTGCTGCTGCATGCATTCGATCCGGCACAGGCACAGGCAAGCGGGCTGCACACGGGGTTCTTGCATTATGGGTTGCTGGCAGTTTTGTCGCTGACCATCGTGGCGACGCTGACGGCGACGGGGCTGATCCTTGCGGTGGCGCTGTTGGTCACACCGGGGGCGATTGCATTTCTGGTGGTGCGCAGCTTTGGCCCGATGCTGATCGTGTCGGTGGTGGTCTGTATCGCGTCGATGTTTGCAGGTGTCTACGCCAGCTTTTTCCTTGATAGCGCACCGGCACCCACGATCGTGCTGATCCTGACGATGATCTTTGTTTTGGCGTTTATCAACCGCCTGCTGGTGACGCGCCGCACCTCGCGGCAAGCGGCGCGAGGGTAATCTTAAGGGTGGGGCGGGTCACACCCGCCCGACCTTGAACCCGCGCGATAAGTGGTTGCGCATGGCAAAAAGCAGCAACGCCCCCGGCAGCATCGAGGTCAGCGTGAACGCCATGACCATCCCGATATCCGTGTGAAACCCGAACATCGCGCTGAGCGCCATAGAGATTGGTTTGCCATTCGTGGTGGTCAGGATGCGGGCAAAAACGACCTCGACCCAAGAGAACATAAAGCAGAAGAACGCCGTGACCGCGATGCCCGGCGCGATCTGCGGTAGCAGAATTTTCCAGATGTAGCGGGGCCGCGAATAGCCGTCGAGGAACGCCGTCTCGTCCATCTCTCGCGGCACGGCGGCGATAAAGCCCTGCAAGATCCAGATCGACACCGGCAAGTTGAACAGACAATGCGCCAGCGCGATGCCAGTGACCGAATTGACGATACCAAGCACGGAAAACAGCTGGAAAATCGGCAGTGTCAGCACCACCGGCGGCGTGATACGAAAGGCGATGAAGCTGAAGAACAGGTGTTTGTCCCCCAGAAACGACAGCCGCGCAAAGGCATAGGCGGCGGGCAGGGCGACGGGGATGGTGATGGCAATATTGATCAGCACATAGGCGACAGAATTGCCAAAGGCCGCGCGCAGGCTCGGATCGGCCCAGATCGCGCGATAGTTGCGCAGCGTCGTCTCGCCCAATGTCAGCCCGTCCTGCGCCAGCGTCGCGGTAAAGCTAAGCACGGTCATTTGCACCAGCGGCAGGATGGTAAAGAGGATAAACGCCCCCAGCAGCGCAAGCTTGATCACTGGCCATGCCCGACGCGGTATCATCGCGGCACCTCGGGCTTTGGGTCATCAAGCTTGGCCTGAACCTTGGTGAACATCCACGCCACACAAAGCACGATCAGGAAATACAGAACAGATCGCGCGGCCGAGGGGCCGTAGTTGAAGGCCTTGATCTCCTCGCCCAGATCGACGGCCAGAAACAGGCTTGCGCCGGCAGGGCCGCCTGCGTTGATCGGGAAGGCCTCGGTGTAGATCATGAAACTGTCCATAAACCGCAACAGCACCGCCATGAGCAATACGTGCTGCAAACGCGGCAATTGGATATGGCGAAACACCTGCCAGGCGCGCGCGCCGTCGATGGCCGCGGCCTGATACAGCGGGTCGGGGATGGTGGTCAGCGCGGAATAGGCAAGGATGATCACAAGGCTGGTCCAATGCCATGTGTCCATCGCAAGGATCACCACCCACGTCAGCACGGCGCTGTCTTTCCACGCGGCAGGCCAGCCGTATCCCGCCAACCACTGCCCCAAAATCCCTGTATCGCCGTTCATCAGGCTCAGCCATAGGGCAGGGATCATGTTCCACGGTACGAGCAGGGGCAGCGATAGCATTGCCAATGCCGCCCCCGCCCAGAACCGCCCGCGCGGGATGCAAAGCGCCAGCAAGATCCCCAGCGGAATCTGAATGCACAGCACAAAGGTCGAAAACAACGCGCTTCGGCCAAAGCTGGCCCAAAAGCGCGGTGCGGTGATCAGATCGCGGAACCACTCGGTGCCGATCCAGAACCGCGATTGCAGGGTGAAAATCTCGAAGAAGGAATAGTTGATGACCGTGACCAGCGGGATCAGTCCGACAACGCCCAGAAGGATGCAGGCAGGGGCCACAAAGAACCAGCCGGTCTGGTCGAACTGTTTCATGGGCTGGTTCTCATCGCTAGGCCAAGGTCAGACCGTGACAACAGAGGTGCCCCAGCCGACACATTCGGCCGTTAAGGCTTCGGGCAGCCGGTGATCGGTAAAGAGCGTGTTAACATCACGCAACGAGCAGATGGTCAGCGGGGCCTTGCGCTGGAACTTCAGGTGATCGGCCACGACCATCACCGTGCGCGACCGCCCGATGGCAGAACGGCTGACAAGCACCTCTTGCCCATCGAAATCCAGCAAATCCCCGTCCGCATCAATGGCAGAGCAGCCCAGAACCGAGAAATCGAACTTGAACTGTTTGACCATCTCGGCGGTCAGCCCGCCCACCATGCCGCCGTCTGCACGGCGCAACACGCCCCCGGTCAGGATGATCTCGCAGCTTTGGTTGGCGGCGAGGATATTGGCGATGTTGAGGTTGTTGGTCACCACCAGCAGATTTTCGTGGTGCAGCATTTCTTGCGCGACCGCTTCGGTGCTGGTGCCGATGTTCATAAACACCGATGCCCCGTGCGGGATTGCCTGCGCACATTGTTCGGCGATGGCGCGTTTGCCTTCTTCGTTCAGGCGGCGGCGTTCGTCATAAACGATGTTCACCACCCCCGACGGGATCACCGCGCCGCCATGCACCCGTTCCAGCTTGCCGCTTTCGGCGAGCTCCGACAGATCGCGGCGGATGGTCTGGACGGTGACATTATACGCCTCTGCCAGCCCGTCGACGGTGACTTTTCCGTCTTTGCGTGCCAGCTCTAGAATCTCGCGCTGTCTGAAATTTGACATATATCCCCCCGGTCTTGGGCCGTGGATGCTGTTCTTTTCTGCACGCCCGTCCAAATCGTACAATCTACGTTAAGCGAAGCACGTCAAGGCCGCGAATCGTGGTATATCGTTCAAAGTGCGCGGAAATGCGCGTCTATGGGCAGATTAAGACGCCTGAAATCAAGGCTCTAGGCAAAAACGAAAAGAAACGAACGTTCGATCTTGAAAAACGAAGGGGCTTGGTGTCTTTTATCACGACGTCCCGCAAACCTGTCTGCGAGACGCGATAATGATGCGGGGAGGCTTCATTGAGCCAGCTTGATACAGAACACAGCGTCGATCTTTTCGTGATTGGCGGGGGCATCAATGGATGCGGCATTGCGCGCGATGCCGTGGGCCGTGGGTTTAGCGTTGAGCTGGCCGAGATGAACGATCTGGCTTCTGCGACATCCTCTGCTTCGACCAAGCTGTTTCACGGCGGGCTGCGCTATCTGGAATACTGGGAGGTCCGCCTTGTGCGTGAGGCGTTGATCGAACGCGAAACCCTGTTGAAAGCGATGCCGCATATCTCATGGCCGATGCGGTTCGTGCTGCCTTATCATAAAGATATGCGCTTCGAGGGCGACACGCCCACGTCCAAGCTGCTGAATGTCTTTATGCCGTGGATGAAGGGGCGTCGCCCTGCGTGGCTGATCCGCTTGGGTCTGTTCATGTATGACAATCTAGGCGGGCGGCAGATCCTCAAGGGGACGACCGCGGTTGATCTGACAAACACGCCCGAGGGCGCACCGCTGCACGACCAATTCGAAAAGGCCTATGAATATTCCGACTGCTGGATCGAAGACAGCCGTCTGGTGGTGTTGAATGCCCGTGATGCCCAAGCCCGCGGCGCACGGATCAATACCCGCACCAAGGTTGTCTCTGCCGAGCAGGTCGATGGCATGTGGCAGGTCACGCTGGAACCAAAGGACGGCGGCGCGCAACGTGTTGTGCGGGCCAAGATGCTGGTGAATGCTGGCGGTCCGTGGGTCGAAAACGTGATCCGCAACACGGTGCGCATCAATTCGTCGGAAGGGGTGCGTCTGGTGCGGGGCAGTCACATCGTGACACCCAAGCTTTATGACCACGACAAATGCTATTTCTTCCAAGGCGAAGATGGCCGCATTATCTTTACCATTCCCTACGAGACGGATTTCACCCTGATCGGGACCACGGATGCCGACCACGAGGATGTGTCCGAAAAGCCGGTCTGCACGCCTGAAGAGCAGGACTATCTTGTCCGGTTCGCGTCGAAGTATCTGAAAAAGCAGATCACCACGGATGACATCGTTTGGACCTATTCCGGCGTGCGCCCGCTTTATAACGACGGGGCGAGCTCTGCCACGGCGGCGACACGGGATTATGTGCTTAAGGTCGACGACTCTGCTGGTGCGCCGATCCTGAACGTCTTTGGCGGCAAGATCACCACCTACCGTCGCTTGGCTGAAAGCGCGATGGAAAAAATCCAGCCTTATTTCGCCAATGATGCAAAGCCATGGACGGCGGGTGTCGCCTTGCCCGGCGGCGATTTTCCGGTAGACGGCGTGGCGGCGTTGAAACAAGAGTTGCAGGACCGCTATGGCTTTCTAACGCCCCGATGGGCGGACCGTCTGGTCAAGGCATATGGCCGCGAGGCGTTCGATGTTTTAGGCGACGCGCAGAATGCAGCTGATCTGGGCCGCGACTTTGGCGCAACCCTGACCGAGCGTGAAGCCAAGTGGCTGATCGACAAGGAATTTGCCTGCACCGCAGATGACATCATCTGGCGCAGATCCAAGCTGGGGCTGCGGCTTGGCGGGGATGAATTGAACGAATTAGAGGCATGGATGGTGAAAAACACCGCCTTGCCCACAGGAAACACTACCGCCGCCACCGGCGCGTGAAGGGGAGAGGAACATGTCGCTAGTTTTGGAAGGCGTGTCCAAGGTCGTAAATGGCCAGACGCATATCCATCCGACAGATCTTGAGCTGCAGTCAGGCACAATGAACGTGCTGCTGGGGCCGACATCTGCGGGTAAGACATCCCTGATGCGGTTGATGGCGGGGCTGGATGTGCCCAACACCGGCAAAGTGATCTGGAACGGTCAGGATGTGACCGGCATGCGCGTGCAAGACCGCGGGGTTGCCATGGTGTATCAGCAGTTCATCAACTACCCATCGATGACCGTTTACAACAATATCGCTAGCCCGATGCGGTTGTTGGGCAAGTCCAAGAACGAGATCGACAGTGCCGTGCGCAAGGCTGCTGATCTGATGCAACTGACGCCCATGCTGGACCGCAAGCCGCTTGAGCTATCGGGCGGCCAGCAACAACGCTGTGCCTTGGCGCGGGCGTTGGTCAAGGACGCAGGGCTGGTGCTGCTGGACGAACCGCTGGCGAACCTCGACTATAAACTGCGCGAAGAGCTGCGTGCCGAGATCCCCAAGATCTTTGAAGAGGCAGGGTCGATCTTTGTCTATGCGACAACCGAACCCGAAGAGGCACTTTTGCTGGGCGGGAACACGGCAACCCTTTGGGAAGGGCGCATCACACAGTTTGGCTTGACCCCTGTGGTGTACCGCCAGCCCGTTGATGCCACCACGGCGCGTGTCTTCTCTGATCCGCCGATGAACTTTTTGAACATCACCAAAGCAGGCGACATCCTGACCTTTGGCGACGGCAAGAAAGTCGCGGTATTCGGCAGCTTCAAGACTGTGGGCGATGGCAGCTATGTCGCGGGCTTCCGGCCCAACCACCTAGAGCTGTCCAAGCAGTCCGCCGACGCGCTGGAATTTGCGGGCAAGCTGAACGTGACCGAGATCACGGGATCCGAGACGTTTATCCACCTTGATCACCACGGCGAAAACTGGGTCGGTCTGGTGCACGGGGTCAAAGACCTCAAGATCGGGGCACCGCTGAACGTCTATCTTGACCCGAAACATGTTTATATCTTTGCCGAAGACGGCACATCCGTGGCCCCCGCATCCTATGCGGCAGCGGCCTAAGGGAGGACCGGACCAATGGCAAAAATCACCCTTGATAACCTGGCGCATTCCTATTTGCCCAATCCCACCAGCGAAGATGATTTCGCGCTGAAAGAACTGAACCACGACTGGGTCGACGGCGAGGCCTATGCGCTTTTGGGCGCGTCGGGGTGCGGGAAATCCACGTTGCTGAACATCATCTCGGGCCTGCTGCACCCCAGTCAGGGGCGCATTCTGTTCAACGACCGTGATGTGACCAACGATCCCACGACCAAGCGCAACATCGCCCAGGTTTTCCAGTTTCCGGTGGTCTATGACACGATGACTGTGCGCGACAATCTGGCGTTCCCGCTGCGCAACCGTGGTGCGGATGCGGCCTATGTTGCCGAACGCGTGCAGCAGATCGCGGGCATGATCGGCATGGAAGACATGCTCAACCGCAAGGCGCGCGGGCTGACGGCGGATGCCAAACAGAAAATCTCGCTCGGGCGGGGGATGGTGCGCGAAGACGTGAACGCGCTGCTGTTTGACGAACCGCTGACCGTGATCGACCCCCATATGAAGTGGGAACTGCGCACACAGCTGAAATCATTGCACCATGAATTTGGTCACACGATGATTTACGTGACCCACGACCAGACAGAGGCGCTGACCTTTGCTGACAAAGTTGTCGTCATGTATGATGGCCGCGTGGTCCAGATGGGCACCCCGCAAGAGCTGTTCGAGACACCGCAGCATACCTTTGTGGGCTATTTCATCGGCTCGCCCGGTATGAACGTGTTGGACGCGACCGTGACCGGCGACAAGGCCGTTATCGGCGGCCACGAGATCGCCTTGGGTCACGGCTTTGCGCCGCTGGACGGCAAGGTCGAACTGGGCGTGCGTCCTGAATTCACCCGCCTTGCCACGGGCGAGGCGGGTCTACCTGTCACGATCAAACGGATCGAGGACGTAGGCCGCCACAAGATCGTGCGCGCTGACTTTAACGGCACCGAAATCAACGTGATCGCCGAAGAAGGTGCCGAGATTACGCCGGATATGAACCGCATTATTTTCGACCCTGCCGGGGTGAATGTCTATGCCAACAGCTGGCGCGTTGCGCCGCAGGGGGCATGATGACCGTATCCGCCGCTTTCCCGCTGACCCTCGCTGAAAGGACCGCGTCATGAACAAGACCGTCAATCAAAAGGCCTGGTTCCTTGTGCTGCCCGTGTTGCTGCTGGTGGCTTTCTCTGCGGTGATCCCGCTGATGACCGTGGTGAACTATTCCGTGCAGGATGCTTTCGCCGGAGATTTCTACCCGCTTGACGACAAACTCGAGTGGTTCAAACAAATGCTGGCGAGCGAACGGATGTGGAACGCCTTGGGCCGTCAGATTTCATTTTCGGTGATCATTCTGGCCATCGAAATCCCGCTGGGAATCTTCGTGGCGCTGAATATGCCGAAAAAAGGGTTCTGGGCGTCGCTGTGTCTGGTTCTGATGTCGCTGCCGCTGCTGATCCCGTGGAACGTGGTTGGCACGATCTGGCAGATTTTTGGTCGCGTCGATATCGGCCTGCTGGGTTATACTCTGTCTGCCTTGGGGATCGACTATAACTACACCCAAGACTTCTATGCCGCGTGGATCACTGTGATCGTGATGGATGTCTGGCACTGGACGTCGCTGGTGGCGCTGCTGGCCTATGCCGGTCTGCAATCCATCCCCGATGCGTATTACCAAGCTGCCAAGATTGATCAGGCGAGCCGCTGGAAAGTCTTCCGCTACATTGAGCTGCCCAAGATGATGGGCGTATTGATGATCGCAATCCTGCTGCGCTTTATGGACAGCTTTATGATCTATACCGAACCGTTCGTCGTGACGGGCGGGGGGCCTGGTAATTCTACCACCTTCCTGTCGATCGATCTGGTTAAAATGGCCCTCGGGCAGTTTGACCTTGGTCCTGCGGCGGCGTTCTCGATCATGTATTATCTGGTGATCCTGCTGATCTCCTATGTGTTTTACACCGTGATGACGAACCTTGATAAAAGGGATGGCCACTGATGTCTGATCTTGCACAAAAACGCGGGCGTTCCCTGCCCAAGATCAAGGGTAATGCGATTGTCATGGCGTTGTATCTGCTGTTCTTGCTGCTGCCGATCTACTGGCTGCTGAACATGAGCCTCAAGACCAACACCGAGATCCTCAACAGCTTTACCCTGTGGCCAGCCGATCTGACGTTCGACAACTATATGACGATCCTGACGGACGCGTCATGGTACACGGGCTATCTGAATTCGATGGCCTATGTGGTGATGAACATGGTGATCTCGCTCGCGGTGGCGCTGCCGGCGGCCTATGCCTTCAGCCGCTATTCCTTCATGGGCGACAAGCACCTGTTCTTCTGGTTGCTGACTAACCGGATGGCCCCACCTGCGGTTTTCGCGCTGCCGTTCTTCCAGCTTTATAGCTCGGTCGGGCTATTTGACACGCATATCGCGGTGGCACTGGCGCATTGTCTGTTCAACGTGCCGCTGGCGGTGTGGATCCTCGAAGGGTTCATGCGCGGCGTCCCGAAGGAGATCGACGAGACGGCCTATATCGACGGCTACAGCTTCCCGCGCTTTTTCATCCGTATCTTCACGCCGCTGGTGGCGTCGGGGATCGGGGTCACGGCCTTCTTCCTGTTCATGTTCAGCTGGGTTGAGCTGCTGCTGAGCCGGACGTTGACCAGCGTGGATGCCAAGCCGATTGCCGCCACCATGACCCGCACCGTCGGGGCCGCCGGCATCGACTGGGGTGTGCTGGCCGCGGCAGGCGTGCTGACCATCTTGCCAGGCGCATTGGTGATCTATTTCGTGCGCAACTACATCGCCAAAGGCTTTGCCTTGGGCCGCGTTTAATAAAAGAAAGACCGGAGGACACATTATGGACTGGATGGCTTGGACTTGGCCCACCGCCGCTTTCTTTGGGATCATCGCGGTGACGTTGATCACCTTTACGATCCTTGCAATCAAATTCCCCGAAGTGCCGCGCGCCGGTATACTGGGGATGGAAACGACGCGCGGTGACCGTTTGTTCATCACGCTTCTGGGCTCGGCCTTTATCAATCTGGCTTGGCTCGGGCTGCTCAGTGCACCCCAATGGGGGGCATTGGTTGTCTGCCTTTTCTATGCCATCGCGGTTTTCCGCTGGGTATAAAAGAGGAATATAAGGGGGGCCGGTCTGCAAGAATCGGACCTCTCAAATGTTCAATTCTAGGGAGGAACATCATGAACTTGCGCTTAAAGGGAACGACTGCGATCGGACTTGCTGCTTGCATGTTTGCCGCACCTGCGTTCGCCGACATGGAGGCCGCAAAGGCTTTCCTTGATAAGGAAATCGGCGATCTGTCCGCGCTGTCGCGGGAAGACCAAGAAGCCGAACTGCAGTTCTTTGTCGACGCTGCAAAACCGTTTGAAGGCATGGCGATCAACGTTGTGTCCGAAACAATCGGCACGCACACATATGAATCCACAGTTCTGGCCCCCGCATTCGAAGCGATCACCGGCATCAAGGTCACCCATGACCTGATCGGCGAAGGTGACGTTGTCGAAAAGCTGCAAACACAGATGCAGTCGGGCGAGAACATCTATGACGCCTATATCAACGACTCCGACCTGATCGGGACGCACTGGCGTTATCAACAAGCCCGCAATCTGTCCGACTGGATGGAAGGCGAAGGCAAGGCCGTGACCAACCCCGGTCTCGACCTCGAAGACTTCATCGGTCTGTCGTTCACAACCGGCCCCGATGGCAAGATCTACCAGCTGCCCGATCAACAGTTCGCGAACCTGTATTGGTTCCGCTACGATTGGTTCAACGACGAACAGAACAAGGCCGACTTCAAAGAGAAGTTTGGGTATGATCTGGGCGTTCCGGTCAACTGGTCCGCATACGAAGACATCGCCGAATTCTTCACCGGTCGCGACCTGTCACGTCTTGGCGTTGAAGGCGACGTCTTTGGCAACATGGACTACGGCAAAAAAGACCCGTCGCTTGGCTGGCGCTACACTGATGCGTGGCTGTCGATGGCTGGTGCCGGGGACGTAGGCGAACCAAACGGTCTGCCCGTCGATGAATGGGGTATCCGCGTCAACGAAAACTCGCAACCTGTGGGTTCTTGCGTTGCGCGTGGTGGTGCCACAAACGGTCCAGCAGCGGTCTATGCTGTGACCAAAGCGATCGAATGGCTGCAAAAGTATTCGCCTCCGGCAGCTGCAGGCATGACCTTCTCTGAAGCGGGCCCAATTCCGGCGCAGGGCAACGTCGCCCAGCAGATGTTCTGGTACACCGCCTTTACCGCAGCATCGGTAGAGCCTGATCTGCCCGTGATGAACGAAGATGGCACGCCGAAATGGCGCATGGCACCTTCGCCCCACGGTGCATATTGGACCGAAGGCACCAAGATCGGGTATCAGGATGCCGGATCGTGGACGCTGATGAAATCCACTCCGGTGGACCGTGCACAGGCCGCTTGGCTTTATGCGCAGTTCGTCACCTCCAAGACAGTGGACGTAAAGAAAAGCCACGTTGGCCTGACCTTCATTCGTGAATCGTCGATCCAGCACGAAAGCTTTACAGAGCGTGCACCGAAACTGGGTGGTCTGGTTGAATTCTACCGTTCGCCAGCGCGCGTTCAGTGGTCCCCAACTGGTACCAACGTGCCTGACTATCCAAAGCTGGCGCAGCTGTGGTGGCAGAACATCGGCGACGCAATGTCCGGTGCGAAGACACCTCAGGAAGCGCTGGATGCACTGTGCGCCGATCAGGAAAAAGTCCTGATCCGTCTGGAGCGCGCAGGCGTTCAAGGGGAATTTGGCCCCAAGATGAACGAAGAGCGTGACCCGGAGTACTGGCTGTCGCAGCCCGGTTCGCCCAAAGCGAAACTGGAAAGCGAAGACGAAGAGCCACAGACCATCGCTTATGATGAGCTGATTAAATCCTGGCAGTAAGCCAATCTTTCCGGGGCCGGTTCGCTGGCCCCGGAACCTTTAATTTTCTGAAAACACCTACATCCGTCATTGCCCTGACATCTGGTCGGGCCTGCCGACCCTTGCTAGGATGCGGCCATAGTTGACGGTTGCTAAACTTCCAAAGGGACGCGCATGACGTATATCCTTGCCATTGACCAAGGCACCACCTCCACACGGGCCATCGTTTACGATGACACGATGACGTCCATTGCCAGCGCCCAAGAAGAATTCCCCCAGCATTTCCCCCAGTCCGGCTGGGTTGAACATGATCCCGACGATCTGTGGCGCACCACGCAGGCGACCTGCCGCGAGGCCATCGACAAGGCGGGGATCAAGGCAGGCGATATCGCGGCCATCGGCATCACCAACCAGCGCGAAACGGTCGTTGTCTGGGACAAGGAAACCGGACGCCCGATTTATAACGCCATCGTCTGGCAGGACCGCCGCACGGCCAGCCAGTGCCGCACCCTGCGCGATGCGGGCCACGAGGAAATGTTCACCGACCGCACCGGTTTGCTGCTGGACCCGTATTTCTCGGGCACCAAGCTGGCGTGGATATTGGACAACGTCGAAGGTGCACGCGACCGTGCGGCCAAGGGCGAGCTGCTGTTTGGCACCGTCGATTGCTTTTTGATCTGGAAGCTCACCAGTGGGGCCTCTCACGCGACGGACGCCACCAACGCCGCGCGGACTATGCTGTATGACATCCGCAAAGGCCGGTGGAGCCGTTCGATCTGCGAATTGCTCGACATCCCGATGGAGATGTTGCCAGAGGTCAAGAATTGCGCCGACGATTTTGGCAGCACCGATCCCGATATTCTGGGGGCTGCCGTACCGATACACGGGGTCGCGGGCGACCAGCAGGCGGCGACCGTGGGGCAGGCGTGTTTCGAGCCGGGGATGCTGAAATCGACCTATGGCACGGGCTGTTTCGCACTGATGAACACGGGCGACACGCCGGTGCGGTCAGAAAACCGGCTGCTGACGACCATTGCCTATCAGTTCGATGGCAAGCCGACCTACGCGCTCGAAGGGTCAATCTTTGTCGCAGGTGCCGTGGTGCAATGGCTCCGCGACGGGTTGCAGATCATTCAGGATTCGGCCGAGACCCAAGGCCTGGCGGAGCAGGCGGACCCGCATCAGAACGTGGTGCTGGTGCCGGCCTTTGTCGGACTTGGCGCGCCGTATTGGAACCCCGATTGTCGCGGCGCTGTCTTTGGTCTGACCCGCGGTACGGGGCCTGCCGAAATGGCCAAGGCAGCGCTGGAAAGCGTCGGTTACCAGACACGCGACTTGCTCGAAGCGATGGCCGCCGACTGGAAAGCCGATGGCGTGCAGCCTACTTTGCGCGTGGATGGCGGCATGTCTGCCAGCGACTGGACCATGCAATTCCTGTCCGACATCATCAACGCCCCCGTCGACCGGCCCACGGTGCATGAAACCACGGCACTTGGGGTGGCGTGGCTTGCGGGGATGCACGCGGGTGTTTATCCTGATCAGGAACAGTTCGCGAAATCGTGGACGCAGGAAACCCAATTCACGCCGAAAATGGACGATGACCAGCGCGACGCGAAATATGCGCTCTGGAAAAAGGCCGTTGACGCGACCCTGAATTTTTAAGGAACTCTTCATGACAGCCCCCACGCTTCGCCGGTATCTGACGCAAAACAACTTTGACCCCGATCTGGTCTTTCTGCTTGAAGACATCGCATCTGCGTCGCGTTTGATCGCAGGTCTGGTACGCCGTGGCGCGTTCGAGGGCAACCTTGGTGCCGCCGGAGAGATCAACGTGCAGGGCGAGGCGCAAAAGACGCTCGATATTATGGCCAACGATGTGTTCGAGCGTGAGTGTGCCAACAGCCCGCGTCTGGCCGCGCTTGTGTCCGAAGAGGTCGAAGAGGTCACCTGGCTGAAAGAGCCGCAAAAGGGCGACTACCTGCTGTATTTCGATCCGCTGGACGGGTCGTCCAACCTTGATGTGAACCTGTCTGTGGGGTCGATCTTTTCGGTGATGCAGGTGCAGGCCGATGGCGACCGCAATGTGCTGCACAACGGGCGCAACCAGATTTGCGCGGGCTATGCGATCTATGGCCCCTCGACCATGTTTGTCCTCACCAAGGGCGACGAAGTGGCGGGCTTTAGCAGCGATCCTGATACGGGCGAATTCAGCCTGACGCATCCCCAGATGACCGTGCCGGCAGAGACCTCGGAATACGCGATCAACACGTCTCGCGCACGTTATTGGTACGCGCCTGTCAGCCGCTATGTGGATGAGGCCGTCGCCGGGAAGGAAGGCCCTCGTGGCCGGTCGTTCAACATGCGCTGGACCGCGTCGATGGTTGCAGACGTGCACCGCATCCTGACGCGTGGGGGCGTGTTCCTGTATCCCGCGGACAGCAACAATCAAAAGACCGGCGGCAAGCTGCGTCTGATGTACGAGGCGAACCCGATGGCGATGGTGATCGAGGCCGCGGGCGGTGCTGCCTCTACAGGCCAAGGCGCGATCATGGATGTCGCCCCCACGGCACCGCACCAGCGCGTGCCGGTGATCCTTGGTTCGCGCGACGAGGTTGCCGTGCTCGACGCCTATCACGCAGATGCCACAGACAGCTAAAGCGATGTTTTCGTTCTACTCTCCGCAAGCGCTGCATTTCGGGCGTGGACAAGCTGCGCAGACCGCAGCGCTGGCGGCTGGCTTTGGCGCGCGGGTGCTGATCGTGCACGGGTCGAATACTGCCCGCGCTGCGTGGCTGATCGAAGACTGCCACGCGGCTGGGTTGTCTGTTGTCAGAGAAAGCTGTGGGGCAGAGCCAAGTTTACCTGCGCTGGAGGCCGCACTTGGCCGTATAGGCGCAGATCAGCCCGATGTGGTCATCGCCCTTGGCGGTGGCTCCGTTATCGACTTTGCCAAGGCGCTTGCGGCGCTAATCCCCTGCGCGGGCAAGCCGCTGGACTACCTTGAAGGGGTAGGGGGCGGCAAACCGCTGGAGACGGCACCTTTGCCGATGATTGCCCTGCCGACCACGGCAGGCACGGGGGCTGAGGTCACCAAGAATGCGGTGATCGCTGTGCCGGAACATGGGGTCAAGGTCAGCCTGCGCGACGCGCGGATGATCCCTGACATCGCGATCGTGGATGCGGCCCTGATGCAGGGCGCACCACGCCGTGTGACCCTCGCGGCTGGGTTGGATGCGGTGACGCAGGTGATTGAACCTTACCTGTCAGTCAAAGCGACGCCGATGACGGATGCGCTGTGTCAGGCGGCCATCCCCAAAGGGCTGGCTGCGCTGCGCGCGATCGTAGAGCAGGACGCAGCAGATGCGTGGGACGACATGGCGTGGGTTAGCACCTGCGGTGGTTTGGCCCTCGCGAATGCAGGTCTGGGGGCCGTGCACGGTTTTGCCGGTGTCATCGGTGGCCAGACCGGTGCCCCGCACGGAGAGATTTGCGGTGCCTTACTGCCTGCTGTCCTTGCGTCTCACGTTGAAAAGGCAAAGGCGGGCACGCAGGTGCACACACGGTTGATGTGGGTCTTGGACCTGATCGATACCGCATTCGAGGTGGAGACAGCGGCAGGGCTGTCTGCCTTGCGCAACTGGTCCCGCGACATGGGGTTGCGCGATCTGGCTCAGATGGGACTGGACCCCGAGGATCACGCGCAGGTGGCCAAGCTTTCGGCCGGGGCGTCATCAATGAAAGGCACGCCTTTCGCCCTGACCGAAACCGAGCTTATCGCGATCCTGCGCGCCTGACGTGGCGTGCGGGGGGCATCAAACCCCTATGAATTCAAGCAGCTTGGCGACCGCAGCGATAACACCGTTCGTCATACCAATCTGATGAAAGGGGACGGCACCTTGAGAAACGGCGGCCCTTGTGTCGTAGGGGATCGCTGTTGCTATAGCGCCTCTTGGGCTTCGGCCAATGTTTGCATGGCGTCCAGCGCTTCGAGCAAGACCTGACGGTCGGCACCGGGTCGAGAGGCTTGCTCGGACAGTGTCCGTCGCCAGACCCGCGCGCCGGTGCGCCCCGCGAAAAGGCCCATCATATGCCGCGTGATCTGGTTCAGCCTGCCGCCCTGATCAAGATGCGCGTCGATATAGGGCAGCATTTGCGCCACAACATCTTCGGGGGTGGTGTCTTGCGCCGTGCCGTAAATCCGGCGATCTGCCTGGGCCAAGATATCGGTCGGATTGTGATAGGCGCTGCGCCCGATCATCACACCGTCCAGCCCTGCATCCAGAAACGCCTCTGCCTGATCAAGCGACGTGATGCCGCCGTTAACCGAGATATGCAGATTCGGGAACAGCCCCTTCATCCGGTGGACAATCTCGTAGTCCAACGGCGGGATGTCGCGGTTTTCCTTGGGGCTCAACCCTTGCAGCCACGCCTTGCGCGCGTGGATCGTCACCCGTTCGCAGCCCGCACCGACGATCTGAGCCAAAAATTCGGGCAGCACCTCTGCGGGGTTCTGGTCATCGACACCGATCCGACATTTGACCGTGACGTCCACATCAACCGCGCGGCGCATGGCCGCGACGGACTTGGCCACAAGGGCCGGCTGCTCCATCAACACCGCGCCAAAGAAGCCCGACTGCACCCGATCCGACGGGCAACCCACGTTCAGGTTGATCTCGTCATACCCCGCCTGCGCCCCGATCCGCGCCGCCTCTGCCAGCTCGTCCGGATCGGACCCGCCAAGCTGCAAGGCCACGGGATGCTCTGACACATCATGATCCAGCAAATGCACAGCACCGCCGCGCACCAAAGCTGGCGAGGTCACCATTTCCGTATAAAGCAACGTCTCTTGCGAAAACAGCCGGTGCATGTAGCGGCAATGACGGTCGGTCCAGTCCATCATGGGTGCAACGGAAAGCCGTGAAGCGCGGGTGATATTGGATTTATATCCCATGAGGGTCTGAGCCTTGTCGTTTATCGAACTGGAAATATGGGGGTTCGGAAGGGTCAATGCTATAGCCGCGCGCCGGAGGCAAGGGCCAGCGGTTCACATACCGCGCGCCAGCGGTCTGCCTAAATCAGAGGCATCAGTTTGTGCCCTTGGGCGGTCAGCGCATTTATTACCCTGATTTTGCCTAAATCCTGCCATATCTTCACACTTATATCACACTGTCGGAGCCAAACTACCGACAGGCGACCGAGAATCGAATCTATCGGCGCACAAATTGAACGACACGAGAGATGGCAGAGATGAAAATGACAAATACAGTGCAAGATCAGCAGACCAATATCCTCACGTTCGTGCCCGCTGTTGCGACATGGAAATGTATCACCGTGGCCCAGCATTTCGGGTCGACACCGGTGGTACCGGCAGCGAATGAAAACTACGCGCCGCAAGATCACGAAGGCGCGCAAACCCGCAGTGAAATGCTTGATTTCCTGTACCGCGTCGCCCGCTGATCCAGTCGAGTGACAGTTTAATCGTTGGCACCGCGTTTTAGCCGTGCGGCCCGACCGCCACGCCGTTTTGCCAATGTTCCCGCCCGCGATGGAAGGTCGGCCATGACGCTACGGCGTTCGTGGGGCGACATTCGCGACCAGGCACCGATTTCGTCGATGGAACGAAAGCAACCTGTGCACAAACGGGTCTCGGGATGCACCACGCAGAGCTTCACGCAGGGGCTTTCTACTTCGTCCCGTTTCCAGATATCGTCGCTCATGCCTGTTTCCTTACGCTTTCTCGCGATTGACGTCGTGGCCTTATGCCGATGTCCCTTGCGCCTTGATGACACGTAAGCGATCCAGCGCCCCTTGCAAGATATAGCCCGCAGCCACGTGGTCGATCACCTCGGCGCGGCGTCGTCGCGACGTGTCAGCCTCGAGCAGGGCGCGTTCTGCCGCGACCGTGCTGAGCCGTTCATCCCAGAACCCGATGGGGATATCCCCCAACCGATCAAAGTTGCGCGCAAAGGCCCGCGTGGACTGACAGCGCGCGCCTTCTGATCCGTCCATATTGCGGGGCAGTCCCAGCACCAGCCCGCCAATCCTGCGCGCGGCGATGATCTCTGACAGGCGGGCAGCGTCGACGCCAAACTTTTTCCGGCGCACGGTTTCCAGCGGCGTGGCGATCGACAGGAAGCTGTCTGTGACAGCAACGCCGATGGTTTTCTCGCCAAGGTCCAGGCCGATCAGCGCCTGCATCGGGGGCAGGGCGGCGGCGAATTCGGTGATGTCGTCATAGATCATTCGGTCACTCCGGCGCGTTCGCCCGCGCGTTGAATATCATCCATTGCGGCAGGGTCATCGGCAAACACCTCTACTGCGTTTTCATAGATCGACCGGGCGCGTGCCGTTTCGCCAAGCACCCCTAACGACGAAATCAGTCGCGCCCAATCTTCGACGGGTCCGCCTTGGGTCGCCAGCCGCGACGACAGGGTTTCAACCATGCCGCCAATCATTTCCATACGCTCGGCGGGGGTCATGTCCTGCGCTGCGTCCACATCTTCTGCCGAAGGGCCCCGCAGGGCACCGCTGCCAATCTCGGGGACGGTATAGTCCACGCCGGCCATTGTGGCGATAGGACCGATCTGTGCGAGAATAGGCGCGATCCAGGGGGCGTCTTCGGGGCCGCGACGCAGCAACCCGTCCCACATGCGGAACGCCAGATCGGGGCGCCCCGTCTGCACCAACATCAGGCCCCAATAATAGCGTGCGGTGCCGTTCTCGACCTCACGCGAAAGCACAGCACGCAGCACGGCTTCGGCCTCGGGCGAGACATAGCCGCCTGCGGCCATCACCATCAGTTCGGCATAGCCCGACACTTCCTCAACCGAGGCCTCAGTGCCTTTCAGACGCACGACCGTGCCCTGTGCAGCCGCCGCGGCGGCGTAGTTGCCCACGCGCGCCTCGTTCTGGGCCAGCAGCACATTGCCTTGGATATCATCGGGTCGCGCGGCAACTGTGTCGCGCAGACGCGTCAGCAAGGCTTGATACTCTGGGCTTAGTTCAAGTGGCAGGTCGGCGGCAGGCAGTTCTGCTTCGGCGGTGGCTTGATCAGGACGGTTCAGGCGCATGTCTTCGGCACGTGTGATGCGGTCCTGCAACGCGAGATCGCCATACCCTGGTGCACCCAACTGCCAGTAAAGGGCCAAGCTGCCGCCCAGCAAAACAATCGAGATGATCGAGGTAACGACAGGCGAGGGTTTGCCCCCCGCGGCAACAACGATTTGGCCTGCGGCATCAGCGGCCAGAATGCGGCGCGAGATTTCGGTGCGCACACGGGCGGCGTCGGCTTCGGGCAAAACACCGCGGGCCACATCGCGTTCGACCTCAGCCAATTGGTCACGGTAGACCTGAACGTCATGCGCAGCACCCGTTTGGGCAGGCATGCCCGCCCCGCGGGTCAGGGCGCGTGCCAGCAATACGGTCACAAGGGCGGCCCCGGCGGCGGCAATGATCCAGAAACTCATAAAAATGCGGTCCAGTAATTATAGCTGCTGCACACCTAACCGCTGCGGGGCTGTGACAAAAGGGGCCATATTGATGCACCTCGTCGCGGCCGGGGCATGGTTTTTGCCAGATTGCGGCGGATGTCGTAAAACTGTTATGGAGTGCCGCGACGGGTATCCTCTTTTTCGCCCGAGGACCCAGAAAGAAGCCAAGCCGAGTGCGGCTGCCCACGAATCCCTGCCGGAGACCGCTTTCATGAAGAAATACTCAGCTTTTGCCGTCGCCCGCGAAGCTCTGCGCCATCACACCGGTTGGCAGCGGGCTTGGCGCGATGCGCAGCCCAAGAAACGCTATGACGTGATCATTGTCGGGGCCGGCGGGCATGGTCTGGCGACAGCCTACTACTTGGGTAAAAACTTTGGCATCACCAATGTCGCGATCCTTGAAAAAGGCTGGTTGGGGGGTGGTAACACGGGCCGCAACACGACGATCATCCGCTCCAACTACCTGCAAGACCCCTCTGCTGCGATCTACGAAAAGTCGCGGTCGCTGTATGAAACCATGAGCCAGGACCTGAACTATAACGTCATGTTCAGCCCGCGCGGCGTGATCATGTTGGCGCAGACCCACCACGAGGTGCGCGGCTATCAACGTACCGCCCATGCCAACGCGCTTCAGGGGGTGCAAACCGATTTTATCGGGCCTGAAAAGGTCAAAGAACTGGTGCCGATCATCAACATCGACGGGCCGCGCTATCCGGTTCTGGGCGGGCTCTGGCAAAAGCGCGGCGGCACGGCGCGCCATGACGCTGTGGCGTGGGGCTATGCGCGCGCGTGCTCTGATATGGGCATGGACGTGATCCAGAAATGCGAAGTCACCGGCATCCGGCAGGAAAATGGCAAAGTCGCCGGCGTCTCTACCAACCGGGGCGACATTGATTGCGACAAGCTTGGTATGGTCGTCGCGGGGCACTCGGGGCATTTGGCGGATATGGCGGGCTTCCGTCTGCCAATCGAATCCGTCGCGCTTCAGGCGCTGGTGTCCGAACCGATCAAACCCTGCATGGATGTGGTGATCATGGCCAATACCGTGCACGGCTACATGAGCCAGTCTGACAAGGGCGAGATGGTGATTGGCGGCGGCACCGACGGGTACAACAACTACACCCAACGTGGGTCATTCCATCACATCGAAGAAACTGTGCGCGCCTTGGTGGAAACCTTCCCGATGGTATCGCGGCTCAAGATGCTGCGCCAATGGGGCGGGATCGTGGATGTCACGGGGGACCGGTCTCCGATCCTGTCGAAAACGCCGGTGGAGGGCGTATTTGTGAACTGCGGCTGGGGCACCGGCGGGTTCAAGGCGATCCCAGGATCAGGCTGGGCCATGGCAGAACTGATGGCCAAGGGGCGGTCACCATTGACCGACGCATTTGGTCTCAACCGGTTCCAGGAAGGGCGCTTTATCGACGAATCCGTGGCGGCAGGGGTGGCCCATTGATCGGCCTGCGTATCTCGGTTCATTTCGGCAAAGTATGGAACTTTTTAGGGCGCAGCGGCGTTTACACTTCATATCAAGTTTATGAAGGACCATTCACATGGCAGACCCTGACCACAACCAAGCGCCACACAACACTCAAGCGCCCCACACCACCGTCAACAAGACCAGCGGCGCAGGTTCCGGTATCATCATCGGTGTTCTCGTCGTTCTGGTCCTTGGCTTCGGCTTTTTCTTCTTTTCTGGCGGCACCACTGCGACCGACTCCAGTGATATCAACGTCAATGTCGAAGGGGCCACAGATGGCGCTGCCGATGCCGTTGAAGGCGCTGCAGAGGAAGCAACAGGCAACTAAGCCGCTTTCCACTCTATCTATGATGACCAAGGCTGGCCCCCGCGATGGGGCCGGCCTTTTTGCGTTTCACGCCAATCTCAAAGGGAGCGCCCCATGCTAATCCTGACTTGTCCCAACTGTGGCATTACCGCCGAGGAAACCGAATTTCACGCCGGCGGCGAGGCGCATCTGAAACGGTTCGGCCCGGGTTCCTCTGATACCGAATTCGAGCAATACCTGTTTATGCGTGACAACCCCAAGGGCGTGCATTTCGAACGCTGGCGCCATGTCTATGGGTGCGGCAAGTGGTTTCACGCCGCGCGCGATACCATGACGCTCGAGGTGTTCGGGACCTATACCGCCCAGACCAGCACCGTTCCGCAAGATACCATCAACAAGATTAAGGACCGTCGCCCCGACTGGCAGGCATCGACCGCCCCATGATCGCTGCGCTCCTTCATTTTGCCAAGAAAACTCCCGCCGGAGGCACCCGCGCTTTCGCAATACACCAAGGTTTGACTTCATGAGCAC
Organism: Sulfitobacter sp. M13; assembly: GCF_053474885.1. Classification (NCBI taxonomy): domain Bacteria; kingdom Pseudomonadati; phylum Pseudomonadota; class Alphaproteobacteria; order Rhodobacterales; family Roseobacteraceae; genus Sulfitobacter; species Sulfitobacter sp. M13. Next base: position 1,593,511 of record NZ_CM130281.1, read on the forward strand.
CAGAACTGCCACAGGCGGCCGCCTGCTGAACAAATCAAATGCAGTCAGTTTTTCGTTCAACGGAAAGCAGCTGCGCGGTTTCGAGGGCGATACGCTGGCCTCGGCTTTGCTGGCGAATGACCAGATGCTGGTGGGGCGTTCGTTCAAGTACCACCGTCCGCGCGGCATTGTCGCGGCAGGACCGGAAGAGCCCAACGCGCTGGTCAATCTGGGGCAGGGCGACCGGTTCGAGCCCAACCAACGCGCCACCACCACCGAGCTTTTCGACGGCCTGCAGTCCGAGAGCCAGAATCACTGGCCCAGCCTCGAATTCGATGTCGGCGCGATCAACAAACACCTCAGCCGGTTTTTGCCTGCGGGCTTTTACTACAAGATGTTCATCCACCCGCGTCCCTTCTGGAAACACGTCTACGAGCCCATCATTCGCCACTCTGCCGGTTTGGGCAAAGCGCCCAAGGATATGGACGGCGACACCTATGAACATTTTCACGCCTTTTGCGATGTGCTGGTCATCGGTGGCGGCGTTGCGGGTCTAGAGGCCGCGCGTACTGCGGCGTTGTCTGGTGCGAAAGTCATCGTGCTGGAACAAACCTCCCATTGGGGAGGACGTGCACCGGTGGATGGTGGCACCGTGGATGGCACGCCCGTTGGGGCCTTTGTTGATACTCTGGTAGAAGATCTCTCCGCGATGGAGAATGTCACCCTGCGCACCCGCGTCATGGGGGCAGGTGTGTATGACCACGGCTATGTGCTGGGGTATGAACGACTGACCGATCACGCGCCCAAGATGACAGGGCCGCGTCACCGGCTGTGGCGCATCCGTGCCGGTCATATCGTGACGGCAACAGGCGCGATCGAACGGCCTTTGTCCTTTGCGGGCAATGACATACCCGGCGTGATGCTGGCCGCGTCAGTGCGGGATTATCTGGTGAACTATGGTGTCTCGGCCGGGGATCGCACAGTTGTCGTCACCAATAACGATGATGCCTACCGCACGGCCATCGCCTTGGCAGAGGCAGGCCTGACCGTGCCCGCCATTCTGGATGCCCGCGTATTGCCACAGGACTCCGCGTTGATGGCACGGGCCAAAGATCTGGGCATTCGCGTGATGATGGGCCACGACGTGGCGCGGGTCACAGGTGGCAAGCGTGTGACCGGCGTAGAAGTGTGCAGTCAGGCAGGCGAGGGGGCCGTTCTGGAAACCTTCCCCTGCGACGCAGTGGCCATGTCGGGCGGATGGTCGCCCGTGGTGCATCTGTGGTCCCATTGCGGCGGCAAACTGACGTGGGACACGGCCGGTGCGATGTTCCGCCCTGATGTGAACAATCCGCCGTTGGGGGCCGACGGGCACGGGTTTGTGACCGCTGCCGGTGCCGCGGGTGGCTTCTTTGCGCTGGATGACATCCTGCACGACGCCCACGCCGCAGCCGATGGCGTGGTCACCACGCTGGGGTTCAAATTGCCGGCAGATGCCGTATCCCCGAACGCCGATCGTCAAGAGGAAGCGCCGCTTGCCCCTGTCTGGATGATGCCTCAGGGTGCCAACGTCAAACTACGCGAAAAGACGTTTCTGGATTATCAGAACGACGTCAAGGTGTCAGACGTGCGGCTTGCCGCGCAAGAGGGCTTTGTCAGTGTCGAACACGCCAAACGCTATACCACGCTGGGTATGGCCACGGATCAGGGCAAACTGAGCAATATCAACGGGCTGGCAACGCTTGCCGGCGCGATGGATGCCGATATTCCGGCTGTGGGTACCACCACCTTCCGCCCGCCGTACCACCCGATCTCTATGGGGTCGATCGCGGGCGAGGCGCGCGGCGACGTGTTCCAGCCGATCCGCCGCACGCCCCTGCATGACTGGCACGAGGCGAACGGTGCCGACTGGGAACCTGTCGGCCACTGGCGACGCCCCTACGCCTATTCCCGCAATGGCGAAAGCACCCATGATGCGGTCATGCGCGAGGTCACCAACACGCGCAGCAAACTGGGGATGCTGGATGCCTCGACCCTTGGCAAGATCATCGTCAAAGGGCCGGACGCGGGCAAGTTCCTCGATATGCTTTACACCAATATGATGTCATCGCTGAAACCGGGCAAATGCCGCTATGGTCTCATGTGTTCGGAAAACGGCTTTCTGATCGACGATGGTGTTGTCGCGCGGATCGATGACGAAACCTTCCTCTGCCACACGACCACGGGCGGCGCGGAAAGCATTCACCAGCATATGGAAGAATGGCTGCAAACCGAATGGTGGGATTTCAACGTCTACACGGCCAATGTCACCGAACAATATGCGCAGATCGCCGTGGTCGGTCCCAATGCCCGCACATGTCTTGAAAAGCTCGGCGGCATGGATCTAAGCAAAGAAGCGCTGGCATTCATGGAATGGGCGGACGGCACGCTTGGCGGGTTCAAATGCCGCGTCTACCGGATCTCTTTCTCGGGCGAACTGAGCTACGAGATCGCAGTTGACGCAGGGCAGGGACAGGCGTTTTGGGATGCGCTGATGGTCGCAGGTAATGATCTGGGCGTGATGCCCTATGGCACCGAATGTCTGCACATCCTGCGCGCCGAGAAGGGCTTTATCATGATCGGGGACGAAACCGACGGCACTGTGATCCCGCAGGATCTGGGGCTGAACTGGGCGATCTCTAAAAAGAAAGAAGATTACCTTGGCAAACGTGCGCAGCAGCGGTCGCATATGGTCGATCCAACGCGGTGGAAGCTGGTCGGTCTGGAAACCACTGACGGCAGCACCTTGCCTGACGGCGCCTATGCCGTGGGCGAGGGCGACAACGAGAACGGCCAGCGCAATATGATCGGGCGCGTCACCTCGACCTATCATTCGCCGACCTTGGGCAAGGGGATCGCCATGGGGCTGGTGCTGAACGGGCCGGACCGGATGGGCGAGGTGCTCGACTTCCCCGGTACTGACGGCAAGACCTATCAGGCGAAAATCGTCGATCCGGTATTCTACGACAAAGAAGGGGCCAAGCAAAATGTCTGAGGCGGTAAGCGCATTGAAAGCGGCAGCATTCACCGGTGGCATCGCCGAAGTGTCCTTGATGGATCCCATTGGCATGATCTCTGTGCGCGGGGATTTGACGGCGGGCTATATGAAGAAGACGCTGAAAAAGGCCGTCGGACTGGGCGTGCCCGACACTCGTAGCGTCCAGATGAATGGTGACAGCGGTATCGCGTGGATGTCACCGGACGAGCTGCTGTTGATCTGCCCCTATGATCAGGTCAGCGATATGATCGACACGCTGACCAAGGGCTTTGGCAGCAATCACACGCTGGCGGTCAATGTATCCGATGCGCGCGCGGTCTTTCGCATCAGCGGGGCGCACAGCCGCGACGTGCTGGCCAAGCTCGCCCCCGTGGACCTGTCGCCGGCCGCCTTTACCCCCGGCATGATCCGCCGCACGCGGCTTGCGCAAGTACCTGCGGCGTTCTGGATCGAAGAGGGCGACAGCTTCCGTCTTGTCTGCTTCCGGTCGGTCGCGCAGTACGTGTATGATCTGCTTAAAATCGCGGCGCAGCCCGGTTCGGCCCCTGCATTTTATAGCGCCAAGCCATAAGTCGCCGATCAAGGGTAGGGCGGTGCGCTGGCGGGAACATTCCTGCTGGCCAGCCGTTTTACCATTAAGCGGGTGACGATAGAAGCGCCCTGTCAGCCATGCCGGTTTCCCTTTCGCGGGGCGATCAGCACTTGACCTTATGATGCGACGCGCTTCATGTGACCCAGACGCAATTCAATAACGGAGGCTTCTTTCATGGCTTTTACTCTTCCTGATCTTCCCTATGCCCACGATGCGCTTGCATCCAAAGGTATGTCCAAGGAAACGCTGGAATATCACCACGATAAGCACCACAACGCCTATGTGACCAACGGCAACAAAGCCATCGAAGGCACCGAGTGGGAAGGCAAAACCCTCGAGGAAATCATCAAGGGCACCTACAACCCTGATGCGGTCGCGCAAAGCGGTATCTTCAACAACATCAGCCAGCTGTGGAACCACAACCAGTTCTGGGAAATGATGTCCCCCGAAGACAGCAACATGCCGTCCGAGCTGGAAAAAGCGATCACCGAGAGCTTTGGGTCGGTCGACAAGTTCAAGGACGAATTCAAGGCAGCAGGTGGCGGTCAGTTCGGTTCCGGTTGGGCGTGGCTGGTTAAGGACACCGACGGTGGCCTCAAGGTGACCAAGACCGAAAACGGCGTGAACCCCGTTTGCTTTGGTCAGACCGCACTGCTGGGTTGCGATGTTTGGGAACACTCCTACTACATCGATTTCCGCAATGCGCGCCCTGACTACCTGTCGAACTTCCTCGACAATCTGGTGAACTGGGACAACGTTGCATCGCGCATGTAATCGCAGTTTGATAGGTTAAGGCGCTACGCCAACTTATTGATATACCTATGTGAAAGGCCTCGCAGCATTCCGCTGCGGGGCCTTTTCTTATGGAACCAAGGGCCCGATCGCAGCGTTTTATCTTTGAACCCATAGGATGACGAGGGCGGCCACGGTGCCGAAATTATCACGGCAGACATTACCAAGGTCACCATCACCCGCGTCACCCCCCACACCAACCGCAACCATGGAGATAACGCATGACCAAGATTGAAAATGGCACCTGGGTATTGATCGCAGACGGTGAGAAAGCCCTGTTCATGGTGAATGAGACCGACGGAGAAGACCCTTACTTCCAAGTGTTTCGCGAAGAAGAGCAAGAGAATCCACCGAACCGCGATCAGGCCGCAAACCGACGGGGACGCTTTAACGATGGTCCATCGGTGCACCGTTCGGCTGTGGATGACACCGATTGGCACCAGCTGTCCAAGGACCGTTTCGCAGCAGAGCTGGCCGAAATCCTGTATAAACAGGCGCATAAGGGCAAGTTCGACAAGATCGTCCTTGTAGCCCCGCCGAACACGTTAGGCGAGCTGCGCCGCGAGATGCACCAAGAGGTCGCAAACAAGGTTGTAGGCGAAATCCCCAAGACATTGACCAATCACCCCATCGAAGAGATCGAGAATATCGTGAAATCGACACTGGAAGCAGCGTGATACTGTGGCGGCATAGACACACCATAGGTGTAGTTTTGCCGCCGGATTTGCAGCTGATTATCTGTGATATTTAGCGGAAAAGAAAAGGGCACCTGTTCGTGGGTGCCCTTTCACATTTAAAGTTGAGAAGGACCGAAGCGCGCAGTCAGAAGCTCCGTTGACTGCGCCGCTCCGTGAGATGTCTCCTCGGCGCTTTCCTTACGCGCACCTGATGCAGCGCGGCTACTTGCAGTCTTTTTTCTGCCGTACCTAACAACTACTTAAGCTGTCAGCCCGCGGCGCAAAACCTCGAGCGCGGCATCGACATCATCCACGGTGTCGATATAGCTCAGCAGGCTTTCTTCGGCAAAGCCACGCGCGACGACGTGATCCAATAGCGCGGTCAACGGGTCCCAGTAACCTTTTGTATTTAATAGAATTACCGGCTTCTGGTGCAGGCCGAGCTGGCGCCAGGTCAGGACCTCGAAAAGCTCGTCCAGTGATCCGGCACCACCCGGCAGAACCACCACTGCATCGCAGTTCATGAACATCACTTTTTTGCGTTCATGCATCGTCTCGGTCACGACATAGGTGGTTAGATCGGTCTTGCCGACTTCCCATTTCACAAGGTGGTCGGGGATCACACCAAAGGTCGTGCCCCCCGCTGCCTGTGCCGCCCGCGCGACGGTACCCATCAGCCCCACATCACCTGCGCCATAGACCAAACGCCAGTCGTTCTGCGCCAAAGCCCGTCCCAAAGCGTCGGCTTGTGTGGTATATTCAGGGTCATCACCGGGGCGCGAGCCGCAGTAAACACACACGGATTTCTGGATCATAAGCGGGGGTCCTTTTTGCGAATATGCACTTGGCATGCAGCTGTATTTTGACCGGTGATAGCCTGCTTGGTACAAGTCCTCAATGTGGGGAAGTTCAAAGGGATGAACGGAATGTCGGTGTTTCAAACGCGGGGTGCTCAGTTTGCAGGCGCGGCTTTGGTCGTGGCGGTTGCAGTGGCCGGATATTTCTGGTCGCAACACGCTGATCCTGTGCCGCCCGCGGCAACGCAAAACACCGCGCCTGATGCAGTCATGACGACGCAGACTGGCACCACGCAGACTGGCACCACGCATGCTACAACCACGCAGACCAGCGTCGTCCCCCAAGACACCGTCGCTACGCCCGATGTTGCACCCACACCGCAAACACCCGAACCGGCTGCATCGCCCGCCACACCCAGTTTCGACGAAGTCCGCCGCGAAAGTGACGGGATGACCGTGATCGCTGGCCGTGCTGCCCCCGGTGCCCGCGTCAGCGTCATCAGCAACGGGGCAGAGGTCGCCAGCGCGCAAGCCGACCGTTCTGGTAAATTCGCAACCCTTGCCATTTTGCCTGCCGATGGCGGCGGCAAAATCCTGAGCCTAACCGCGGATGCTGATGGCGGCCCCGTCGCCTCGATTGAGGAGGTCATTCTGGCCCCGATCACCGCACCTGCGGTGGCGCAAGTGGCGGTGGCTCAAGCGACTTCAGGCGGTGATCCAGTGCCGTCGGTTGGCGCCGCGATTGATCCCGACGCGCCTGCGCCTGGCGGTATGCCAAACGACACAGCGCCAGAATTGACAGAGATGGCCGCGGTTGAGCCGCAGCCCGAACCTGTTGCCCGCACAGCCCCATCGCCGCCTGCGACCGACACGACGGTTGCGCTGCTCAAATCTGACGCCGACGGGGTAGAGCTGCTGTCAGCTTCAGCACCCGAGGTCACCGACCGCATTGCGCTGGATACGATCACCTATTCCGAAGCGGGGCAGGTCCGGTTGGCGGGGCGGGCTCAGGCCACGGCATCCTCGGTGCGGGTCTATCTCGACAATCGCAATGTAGGCGCGCTTGAGGTCGATCCCGAAGGGCGCTGGCGCGGCGATATCGCCGATATCAAAACCGGCATCTATACCCTGCGCGTGGATGAACTGGATCAAGGCGGGGACGTGATCAGCCGCGTCGAAACCCCGTTCAAACGTGAATCCCCCGAAGTGCTGGCGCGCGCCACGGCAGGCATCGACGGCCCGATCAAGGCGGTCACTGTGCAGGAAGGGGCGACGCTTTGGGCGATTGCGCGGGAACGCTATGGGGATCCGACGCTCTATGTGCGTGTCTTTGCGGCGAACCGCGATTCCATCCGCGATCCCGATTTGATTTACCCAGGTCAGGTCTTTGACCTGCCGGATTGACTAACGGCTATGCATGCGGATTGGGCAGCCGCACTGGCATGATTTGAAAGAGGGCCCTATGTAAGGGGCAACTACACAGGATCGTTCATGTCAGCCGATAGCCCGCGCACCGCAAGCCAGCCCAAACCCGCCACCCAATATCCCATGACCGAAGAGGAAATTGCCCAAGCTGCAGAGCGGCAATCGAACCTGCTTGTCTTGCGCAAAGTGGCCCCTTATCTCTGGCCCGACGATATGCCGTGGGTCAAAAAGCGGGTCGTGTGGGCGCTGATCTTCCTTGTGGTGTCCAAGCTGATTTCGGTCGTCATTCCGGTGATTTACAAAGACGCTGTTGACGCACTTGCGAACGAGGGCGTGCCGTTTCTGGCGCTTGGCGCGGTAGGGCTGACGATTGCCTATGGTATGGCCCGCGCGATGAACGTGGGCTTTCAACAGCTGCGCGACGCGGTGTTTGCCCGTGTGGGGCAGCGTGCCCTGCGGATGCTTGCGCTTGAAACATTTGAACATATTCACAAGCTGTCGATGCGCTATCATATCACGCGCAAGACCGGCGGGCTGAGCCGGATCATCGAACGCGGTGTCAAAGGCGTGGAATTCCTGCTGCGCTTCTTGCTGTTCTCGATCGGGCCGTTGATCCTTGAGCTACTGCTGGTGGGCATCATCCTGACGGTGTTGTTCGATGCGTGGTATCTGCTGATTGTGACTGTCACTATCGGGCTTTATGTCTGGTTTACCTTTGCTGTGACCGAATGGCGCGTGAAGCTACGTCGCCAAATGAACGACCGCGACACAGACGCGAACCAAAAGGCCATCGACAGTCTGCTGAACTATGAAACCGTCAAGTATTTCGTCGCTGAACAACGCGAAGCACAGCGGTATGACGCGGCGATGGCGGGCTACGAAGAGGCGGCGATCAAGACGAATTACTCGCTCGCATTTCTGAACTTTGGCCAGTCGTTGTTGATCACCTGCGGGTTGGTCGGCGTGATGATCCTTGCCGCGATTGGTGTGCAGAACGGTGATCTGACTGTTGGTGATTTTGTCATGGTTAACGCCTATATGGTGCAGCTCACTGTGCCGCTGAACTTCCTCGGCACTGTCTACCGCGAAATCCGGCAGGCGCTGGTGGATATGGGGCAGATGTTTACATTGCTCGACCAACCGGCTGAAATCTCTGATAAACCCGACGCCCCTGCGCTGCAGGTTACGGGCGGGCGGGTCACGCTTGATAATGTGCGCTTTGGCTATGATGACGACCGGGAAATCCTCAAGGGCGTGTCGATCGAGGCAGCCCCGGGCGAAATGGTGGCGATTGTCGGCTCTACCGGATCGGGTAAATCTACCATCGGGCGGTTGTTGTTCCGGTTCTATGATGTGCAAGGCGGCGCTTTGCGCGTCGATGGGCAGGACGTGCGCGATGTGACCCAAGACAGCCTGCACCGCGCGATTGGCGTCGTGCCGCAGGATACCGTGCTGTTTAACGACACGATCGGATATAACATCGCCTATGGCCGCGATAATGCCACACAAGAAGACATCGAGGCCGCGGCGCGATCCGCGCAGATCCACGACTTTATCCAGCGCTTACCGCTTGGATATGACACCGCCGTGGGCGAACGCGGGCTGAAACTGTCGGGCGGGGAAAAGCAGCGCGTGGGCATCGCGCGGACCTTGCTGAAAGACCCGCCGATCCTGCTGCTGGACGAGGCGACAAGTGCGCTGGACAGCGAAACAGAGCACGAAATACAGGATGCGCTGCGTCAGGCGGGCAAGGGCCGCACGGTGCTGACCATCGCACACCGTTTGTCCACTGTGGCCGAAGCCGACCGGATTGTCGTGCTCGAACAGGGCGAGGTGGTTGAACAGGGCACCCATGACGATCTTTTGGCACGAAACGGGCGCTATGCGCAGCTGTGGCAACGCCAGCAATCCGAAAGCGAATAGCTGGCGTCACGCGCATCGTTTAGGGCAGGGGTTATTCCTCTGCGATCGCTTTGTCGGTCAGTTTGTCCAACGCGCCGGTCATTTTGGTCAGATATTCCGCGTCCGCGGGCAAGCCGTGGTCTGCCGCCAGCGTGGCGGGATCGTGATAGCTGACATGCACCATGCCGCTGTCATCCGCATAAGCCAGCACCCGCAGGGGCAGGTCCAGCCCAGCGGTTTGACCGTCCAACATCGCAGGCGTACCCAGTTGCGGGTTGCCAAAGATCAGCAGCATGGTGGGGCGAAGCTCCATCTCTACGTTGGCGGCACCTTCTGCGTGGTCGACGCGGGCAAAGACCGTGGCCCCTGCTTCGGTCACCGCGCTTTCAAGGCGATCGATCGTTTCTGGCACAGAGTGGGGGCTTGTCTTGGTCACGATTTCGGCAGCAGCGGGTAGGGCTGTGAGCGTCGTCAAAGCAAGCGTTGTCGCGGCAAGTGTCTTGCGGATCATCGGGGTGTCTCCTTTGATTTAATTGACCTATTGGTCATGGGTACCCCCATACCTAGTGCGGTCCGGCGTCCGAGCGACCGAAATTTAATCAGCCCGCAGTATTCTGCCGCTATATGTGCACAAACGACGGGGTGTATTCTTGCTCATGGAGGCGTATGTGCTAGCTCAGCGCTGGCCGAGCGCAAGCGAACGGCACTCTTTCAACTTCAAAGGACCGCCCATGCCCGCCGGAATGTTCCGTACCGCCCTTATTCTTGGCTCTATCTGTGTGACAGGACCCTTTGCCATCGACATGTATCTGCCCGCGCTGCCCGCGATCGAAGAGGCGCTGGATGTCTCTGTTTCGGCGGCGCAGATCACGCTGGTGGCCTATTTTCTGGCCTATGGGGTGTCGCAGCTGGTGTACGGGCCGCTGTCGGACCAGATCGGTCGCAAAAAGACCCTTGCCATCGGGATGAGCATCTTTTGCGTCGGTGCCGTGATCTGTGCGGTGGCCCCGAACATCGAAACTCTCGTGCTGGGGCGTCTGGTGCAGGGCATTGGCGGGGCGACGGTGATGGTGATCCCCCGCGCTATCGTGCGCGATATGTACACGGGCGCGCAGGCGACGCGGTTGATGTCGTCGATCATGCTGGTGATTTCTGTCTCGCCGATGCTGGCCCCCTTGGCGGGCAGCGCAGTTGTCGCCTTTGGCAGCTGGCGCGAGATTTTTCTAGCGCTGGCGATCCTTGCAGCGGCGACGCTGTTAATGGCGCAGATCGCACTGCCTGAAACGCTGACCGCTGAGAAACGTCGCAAGGTCAATCTGGGAGAGCTGTCGCGCAGTTGCGGTATTCTGTTCCGCGATCCCGTGTTCGTCGGTCTGACCTTTATTGCGGGCTTTGGCATGGCCAGTTTCTTTTTGTTCATCTCGAGCGCGTCATTTGTCTATACCGGCCAATACGGGCTGACCCCGACCGAGTTCTCGCTGGCCTTTGCGTTTAACGCGGTGGGGTTCTTTATCGCAACGCAAGCCGCCGGTCGTCTGGCCGAAATGTGGGGGCTTGCCACGCTGATCGGGCGCGGGGTTACCGGATTTGCGGTGTGTTCGGCGGTGCTGACGGGCGTCGTGCTGGCAGGGTTCGGATCGCTGCCCGTGCTGCTTGTCGGTCTGTTTCTGGCCTATTCGTTTCTGGGGGTCGTGGTGCCATCTGCGATGGTCGCGGCACTGGATGCACACGGGCGACGCGCGGGCATGGCGTCCTCGCTGAGCGGGAGCCTGACCATGCTGACCGGTGCCTTCTGTATCGCGGCCACGGCACCGTTCTTTGACGGGACTGCCGTGCCAATGGTGGTGAGCATTGCGCTGTGCGGCGTGGCGGGGTTGGGGCTGGTGATCTTTACCATGCCCAAGCTGCGCCAGCAGCAAGACGCCGTAGCGGCTCAGCAGATGCGCGCCGCTGCCTGAGGCTTATGTGGCCGGTGGGGTATGTGCCGACTGCCCCATCTCTTCCCACTGGATCACGGTCGTCTGAAGCCGACGCGCATCGCGTGCCAGTGCCCAGTCCTGCGCCGATTGGCTCGCCCGCCCCAGCGACATCTTGGCCAGCAGCCGCGCAATCCAGCGGGCATAGGTCGTGGCCCACACGCGGATCGCCAGCATCGACGGCGTGACCAGCAGGGTCAGCACCGTCGCGATGCCCAAGCCGAACACCACCGCCGTCGCCAGCTGTTTCCACCACAGCGCTGTGGGGCTGTCGATGGTGTAGCCGCCATTGGCAAAATCGAGGCTCAGCCCAAACATCATCGGCGCAAGCCCTGCCATTGTGGTGATGGTGGTCAGCAAAACAGGGCGGATGCGGGCTTGGGCCGTGCGGATGATCGCTTCGATGCGGGGCATGTACTGGCTGAATTCCTGATAGGTGTCGATCAGGATGATATTGTTGTTCACCACGATCCCCGCCAACGCCACAATGCCCGTACCCGTCATGATGATCGAGAACGTCTGATCCATCACCAGCATGCCAATGAGCACGCCGGTGGTCGACAGCACCACCGCCAGCAGCACCAGTACCGAGTTGTAGATGCTGTTGAACTGCGCCAGCAGAATGATGAACATCAACCCCAGTGCCGCCGTAAAGGCCGAGGACAGAAATGCCTGACTTTCGGCCTGATCCTCTTGGTCGCCGGTCCATTCATAGCTGACGCCATCGGGCAGAGGCTGCGTCTCGAGCCATTTTGTCAGCTCCGCAATCCGCTCGTTGGCGTTGATCGGGATCATGCGCAGGGTGCCCTTGTCGAGCTGCTGCTGTAGATCGACGCCTTGGGCGGCATTGGTCCGGTGGGTGATCTTGAAGGCTGCGCCGTCCGGCCCCGTGATATCGCCCGCCCCCCCCGCAGGGCGCATCGTGGCGAGGGTGAGCGTCGTTGCCCCATTTTCCGCGGCACTAGCGTCAGCCTCTGGCCCGCCGACTGTGCGCACCAGCTTGACCAGACCGGGGAAGACATCTGCCTTGAGGTCGAGATAGCGTTTCTGGTCGATGCGATTGATCTCTGCCAGTTTGGGCACCGGAGTGCGGGTGATGAAGTTTGACAGCGGCACCAGCCCGTCCGCCGTGCGCACCTTGAGGGTGTCCAGCGTGCTTAGCACACGGTCTTTTTGCGGTAGACGCACGCGGATCTCGATCTCTTCGTCCGAACTGTCGACCCGCATCGTGTCCAGCAGCAGCCCGCGTGTGACCAGCTGCACCATCGCCCCCACGGTGATCACATCAGCCCCGTATTGCCCTGCCTTGGCGACATCCACGTCGATCTGCCAATCGATGCCGGGCAGGGGGCGGGTATCTTCGATGAGGGTCAGCCCGGGCATTTTATCGAAGGTGTCGCGTGCCACGGCGGTGGCGCTGATCAGATCGGTGAAACTGTCGGATTTCAGGCGCAGATGTACCGGCTTGCCCGAGGCGGGGCCAAGGGCCTGTGCGAGGATCTCGATCTTGATGCCGGGGATCGCGCTCAGCGCCTCTGTCAGCTCTGCTATGACGATGTCACCATCCAGTTCGGGGCGCAGGGCGCGGTCCTCCCACGGGATGGTTTCCAGCTGCACCTGACCGATGCTGTCCTTGGGCGCTTGGACCCCGCCGGTGTTGCTGTCCAACCCGCCTTCACCCGCAAAAGCGAACGCGGTGGACACACCGGGATGCGCCAGCACGATGGCCTCGGCCTGCTGCATGATCGCGTCTTTTTCAGCCAGCGACAGGTTGCCCCGTGCCAGCACATAAACAATCGCCTGCTCGGGTTCGGATTCGACAAAGAATTCAACGCCTTTGCTGTTGTTGCCAAAGAAAATCATTGTGGTGCCAACGAAAACAAAAACGACCCCCGCAACCACCAATGGCATCACCGGATTGCCTGCGATAAAGGCGATGACCCGCCCGAAGCCCGAGCGGCGGTAGCCTGCCTTGATCACATCAGGCCGCTTGCGAAACAGCCGCGACGTGACCCACCTCCCGCCGCGCCCCAAGCGGGTGAACAGCGCGAAAAAGCTGGTCAGTCCCAAAAGCACCCCAGCAACCGCAACCGCCACAAGCGCGCAAAGCACGGCGATGCAAACGAAGACCACGGCAAAGACCGGAATGACCGATCCCGGAATATCCAGCCCGTCCATCCCCGCAAACTGCCCAGAGATCACGGCAAACAGCGGCGGCATCAGCGCAACCGGCAAGGCGATCATGGCAAACACGACGGGGAACAGCAGCAGATGCAGATAAAAGGGCAGCTTGGAAATAGCGGTCATATTCTGCGCCATCCAACGTTCCAGCCGTCCGGTGACGCCGCCCATGACAGGCAGATAGATCAGCGCCACCACCAGCGAGGCGGATAGCACAAAGATCAGCGTGACGGGCAGCATTCCCATGAATTCACCCGGTACGCCGGGCCAGAACAGCATGGGCAAAAAGGCACATAGCGTCGTCGCCGTAGAAGAGATGATCGGCCAGAACATGCGCTTGGCAGCCTCTACATAGGCGGCCATCGGGCCTTCGCCCTGTTGCTGGCGGGCGTCTGCGTATTCCACAACAACAATCGCGCCATCCACCAACATGCCCACGGCGAGGATCAGCCCGAACATGACGATGTTCGAGATGGAAATCCCCATGAGCGCCAGAAAGGCAAAGCACAGCAGGAACGACGTGGGGATCGCAAAGCCCACCAGCAGTGCCGCGCGGATGCCAAGGGCGGCCAGCACCACGATCATCACCAGCGCAATCGCGGTAAAGACCGACCCCAAAAGCTGCTGCACCATACTGTTGACGATCCGGCTTTGGTCGTTGGAGGTGCCAAGCGTGACGGCGGCTTTCAGCCCCTCGGGCCAGGCGGCACTTTGGGCGGCGACGATCTCTTTTACCTGCGTGGAGGTGTCGATCAGATTATAGCCTTTGCGTTTGACCACCTGCAGCGCCAGCGTCTTTTCCCCGTTAAACCGTGCCGTGCCTTGGCGGTCTTCGAACGTCAGGTTGATTGTCGCAAGATCGCCCAGTGTCACCACACGGTCGCCGTTGGTTTTAACCGGCAGGGCATAGACATCGCGCGGGTCGTTGAACGACGACGGGATCTTGACGGAAAAGCTGCCCTGATCCGATCGCACTTCGCCCGCAGCAATCAGCTGGTTATTATTCTGCACCACATTGATCAGCTCGCCCGCGGTGACGTCATAGGCCTCCAGCCGCAGGGGGTCGATCAGCACCTCGAGCATCTCGTCACGGTCGCCCGCCAACCCCGCCTCAAGCACGGCATCCACGCCTTCCAGCGCATCTTGAAGATCGCGCGCGACGCGGGCCATGGTGCGTTCGGGCACGGGGCCGGTCAGGTTGACAATGATGATGGGGAATTCGGAGAAGTTGATCTCTGTGATCGAATATTTCTCGTAGCCTTCGGGAAATTTTGCTTCTGCCGTGCTCATCGCGTCGCGCACGTCGGCCATGATCTTGGACTTGTCCCAGCCGAATTCAAACTCCAGCGCGACACCGGCATAGTTCTCTGCCGCTGTGCCGGTCATGGTCATCAGGCCGTCCAGATCGGACAGTTCTGTTTCCATCGGTTTGACCAGCAGGGTTTCGCTATCCGCCGCAGAGATGCCCGGAAACTGGACCGATACGAAAAGGGCAGGGATCTCGATGTCGGGCTCGCCCTCTTTGGGCAGGGTCGAATAGGCATAGCCGCCCACCACAAGGCTCAGCAGGATAAAGGCCATGACCATACGGGCACGGCCTGCGGCCCAATCGACGATACTGCTCATTGCGGGGCCTCGTCGCGGAAGCTGGGAGTGACCATGACGCCGCTGGTCACATATTCCTGCCCCATCACGATGACATTGGCCTGTGCGGGCAGACCCGTCACCCAGATGCCCTGCGGCGTGTCGCGCAAAAGGTCGACGGCGGCAAATTCAACGATGTTTTCGGTATTGATCATCCGCACGCCAAGGGTGCCGTCATCGTTCAGTGTCAACGCCGATTGCGGCAGCAGGTGCGCCTCTACCCCCGCCGCGGCGATGGCGATTTCTGCAGTCTGGCCGTCGCGGATGCTCAGGTCGGGGTTGGGTACGTCGATTTCCACCTGAAAGGTGCGGGTCGTGGGATCGGACGCGCGCGAAACAAAGGAGACCGTGCCAGCGATTCTCTGGTTGCCTGCGGCCAGTCGTGCCTGTGCCTGCGCGCCAAAAATGACGCGGTCGATTTCGGTTTCGGGGACAAAGCCCACCAGTTTGATCGGATCGAGCTGGATCACCTGTGCACAAAGCGATCCGGTTTGCAGCAGGCTCCCGAGTTCGGCAGTGTCGCTTTCCAATAGCCCTTCGAAGGGGGCTGTGAGGGTCAGGCGGTCAATCTCGGCTTGGGTGCTGGCAACGGCGGCATCTGCAGCATCGATGCCCGCACGGGCGGCGTTCAGCCCCGCCTTGGCCGAGCTGACAGAGGCGCGGGCGGCAGCAGCGGTCGCTTCGGCTGTGGCAAGTGTGGTCTGCGATGAAAACCCGCCTTGGCCCAGCTTTTGCGCGGCGTTGAGCTTGATCAGGGTTTCCTCCAGCCGTGCCTGCGCCTCGGCCACGCGGGCCTGCGCTTCGGGAACGCGCGACCGGGCCTCTTCGCGACGGGCCTGCGCCTCTTTGAGCTGGGCACCGCGGGGGCCGGGGTCCAGTTCGCACAGCACATCGCCTGCACGTACCGTGGCCCCTTTGCGCAGCGGCGTCGAGATCACAACCGCAGAGGTTTCCGCTTTGACCGCCACCTGCCGCGCGGCGGTGGTCTGGCCGCGCACAATGACCGCAGACGCCAGCGGGGCCGCGGCACTGCGTAGCACCATGACTTTGACGCGGTCAGGATCCGCTACATCCGACGGGCCGGCGGTATCAGGCGCGCCGGTTTCAGCTGCGGGCGTCAGCGTGGTCCCTTGCGTCAGCCCCATCAGGGCGTCGCGTTCGAAAATCGCCATATACATCACGGCGGAAACAGCGAGTGCCGCAAGAAGGGGGAAGATACGCATTCGGGCCTCGGTTCAGTAGAACGCGGGCTTTGCGGCACCGCAGTATGTCGTATGCTATAGGGCCAAGGGATTAAGTGAAAATAACTGTTCTGCATAGCTCACGGTCCAAAAAACTTCGGCAAAGCGGCCTTGTCGACAGAGGTGTGTATCAATGCTGTGCAGCCAAGCCCTTGGCAGCCCTGCACCCGCAGGTTAAGAGGGGCGTTAAATCAGGCGGGACGGGTACCACATGAGCGATACAGACAGTTTCATCGACGAAGTTAACGACGAGGTCCGCCGCGACCGGTTCTACTTTATGCTCAAGCGATATGGCTGGATCGCGATCCTTGCCGTGGTCCTGCTGGTCGGCGGGGCGGCGTGGAACGAATACAACAAGGCACAGACCCGCGCCGAGGCAGAAACCCTTGGCGATGCGATATTTGCCGCGCTGTCTGCCGAAAATACCGCGGCCCGCGCCGCCGCGTTCGAAAACATCGAAGCGACGCACCCGCGTGCCGGTGTCCTACTGGGGATGCTGCAAGCGGCAGAGCAGGCCGAAGCGGGCGAGACCGACGCAGCGGTTGCCACATTGAACGGCATCGGACTGGATGCGGATGTGCCCGCGATCTACCGCGAAATCGCCCAGTTCAAGGCGATTACCCTGCAAGGATCGGATATACCCGCCAATGAACGCCGTCTGGCGTTGGAAAATCTGGCGCAGCCGGGCAGCAGCCTGCGGTTGCTCGCGCAAGAGCAGCTCGCGATGATCGACATCGAAGAAAACGCGCCCGAGGCGGCCATTGAACGCTATCAGGGTATCCTGAACGACGCCGATGTGACCTCGGACTTGCAACAACGCGCCCTTCAGGTGATTGTCGCCTTGGGGGGGGAACCACAAATGGGTGCCGCAGCCCCCGCGCCGCAAACGGATACCGTGCCGGCGCTGGATGCAGACAGTAACTAATCCTGCCTGATCCCTTCAGGTGACACGGACTTTAAGAGCAAAGCGAGCAGGGCCATGACCATTCTCCACAGCATCTTCACGAAACCCACGTCGACGCGCCGTGCCTCTCTTGGGATGGGGGCGGTGGTGGCATCGCTGCTGTTGTCGGCCTGCGCCGAACCAGAGGTGATCTTGCCCGGCGTGCGTCAGGATGTGCGGTCTGTGCTTCAAGGCAACGACGGGTTCACCGCACCCGCGGATCTGCCGGTGCCTGCCAACACAACGCGTGCGATCTCTTTGCCTGCCGCAACGGCCAACGCGAGCTGGTCGCAAAGCTCTGGCACCCCCAGCACGCGCGCCAGCCACCCCGCACTTGGTGCGGCACCGCGGTTGGCGTGGTCGGCCGCCATCGGCAATGGTGACAGCCGCAAGCAACGCATCACCGCGACGCCTGTGGTGTCCGGCGGGCGCGTTTTTACCCTTGATTCCGGTGCGACAGTTACCGCGACTTCGGCGTCCGGCGCGACGCTCTGGACCCGCGATCTGACGCCGCAAAACGACGGCCAGGGCGATGCAACGGGCGGTGGCTTGGCTGTGGATGGTAATACGGTTTATGTATCGCTCGGCTTTGGATCGGTCACCGCGCTGGACGTGGACAGCGGCGGCACGCGCTGGACGCAAGACATCGATGGCACCGGATCGGGTGCACCCACGGTCTTTGGCGATATGGTTTACTTTACCTCCGGTGATGACACTGGCTGGGCGCTGAACAAATCCGATGGCCGCGTGCAATGGCAAACCGGGTCGACCGCCAGCATCAGCAACGTGCTTGGTGCACCGGCCCCGGCCATCGGATCGCAGATTGCGGTTCTGGCCTTCGGCTCGGGCGAGGTGCAAGGGCTGTTCCGTCAAGGCGGCCTTGACCGCTGGAGCACATCTGTCGTGGGCAAGCGCCCCGGTCGCGCGTTGGCCAATGTCTCTGACGTGACCAGCGCGCCGGTGATTTCCGGTGATACCGTTTACGTCGGCAACCAGTCGGGCCGTTTGGCCGCGCTGAGCCTTGGTGGTGGCGACCGTCAGTGGACCGCACGCGAAGGGGCGATCGGCCCTGTGTGGCCCGCAGGCGATAGCGTTTTCGTGGTGACGGACCTGAATGAACTGGTGCGTCTGGATGCCAGCACGGGCACGCGCATCTGGGGCACGCCGCTGCCGAATTTCGTCAAGGACAAGCCCAAGCGCCAGTCCGAGGTTTTCGGCAATTACGGTCCCATCATCGCCGGTGGCCGCGTGATCGTGGCGTCAAGCGATGGCAAGCTGCGTAGCTTTGATCCGACCAACGGGGCACTGGTCGCACAGGCCGATATACCCGGTGGCGCGACCACTGCACCGGTCGTTGCTGGGGGCGTTCTGTACGTCGTATCCGCGAAAGGGCAATTGCACGCTTTCCGTTAGGCTGCAAATAGGCTAAGCGGCAGGCTTGATCTAGTCTTCGGAGCCGTTCCATGTCCTTCACCCTCGCCATTGTGGGCCGTCCCAACGTTGGGAAATCCACGCTGTTCAACCGTCTTGTCGGTAAAAAACTGGCGTTGGTCGATGATCAGCCCGGTGTGACGCGCGATCTGCGCGAAGGTGCTGCGCGGCTTGCCGACCTGCGATTCACAATTGTAGACACCGCCGGACTTGAAGAAGTCACCGACGACAGCTTGCAGGGGCGCATGCGCCGTCTGACCGAACGCGCTGTCGATATGGCAGATGTCTGCCTGTTCATGATCGACGCCCGCGTTGGGGTCACGCCGTCCGATCTGGTCTTCGCCGACATCCTGCGTAAGAAATCTGCGCATGTCATTCTTGCTGCCAATAAGGCCGAGGGCAGAGCCGCCGACGCCGGTGTGATCGAGGCGTATAGCCTTGGGCTGGGCGAACCCATTCGAATGTCTGCCGAACACGGCGAAGGGTTGAACGATCTCTACACCCATCTGATGCCGATCGCTGACAGTTTTGCAGAGCGCGCACAGACCGATGCGCCCGAAACTGACGTGGATCTGACCGAAGAAGAAGCCGAGCTGGGTGACGAAGACGCGCCAATGCCCGTACCGACTGACACAAAACCCCTTCAGGTTGCCGTCGTCGGGCGCCCGAACGCCGGCAAATCGACTTTGATTAACCAGATCATGGGCGAAGATCGCTTGCTGACTGGCCCCGAAGCGGGGATTACCCGCGATGCGATATCTCTACGCACCGTCTGGGACGGCGTCCCGATGCGGATTTTTGATACTGCCGGTATGCGTAAAAAAGCGAAAATTCAGGAAAAGCTGGAAAAGCTGAGCGTGAGCGATGGTCTGCGTGCCGTCAAATTTGCCGAAGTGGTGGTTGTTCTGCTCGATGCCGATATTCCGTTTGAACAGCAAGATTTGCGTATTGCAGACCTTGCCGAACGCGAGGGCCGCGCTGTGGTGATAGCGGTCAACAAATGGGATCTCGAGACGGACAAGCAAGGCAAGTTGAAAGACCTGCGCGAAAGCTTTGAACGTCTTTTGCCGCAATTAAAAGGTGCACCGTTGGTGACTGTCTCGGCCAAAACCGGTCGGGGGTTGGACCGCTTGCAGCAAGCGATCATGCGCGCCTATGACGTCTGGAACCGCCGTATCACCACCGCGCAGCTGAACCGCTGGCTGGCGGGCATGATGGAGGCGCACCCGCCCCCCGCGCCCCAAGGCAAACGCATCAAGCTGCGCTATATGACCCAAGCCAAGACCCGTCCACCGGGGTTTGTGGTCATGTGTAGCCACCCCGATAAAGTGCCAGAAAGCTATAATCGCTATCTTGTCAACGGGTTACGGATCGACTTTGACATGCCGGGCACGCCCATCCGTCTGTGGATGCGCGGCCAGTCGGATGCCAATCCCTATAAAGGGCGCAAGAAGGCCAAGCCGTCGAAGCTGCGCAAACATACCGACGGACATCGCAAGGACCGGTAGGGTTTTCGAGAGATTAAAACAAAAGAACCGGCGCTTATCCCAAGCGCCGGTTCTTTGCGTTCTAGACGCTGCTTAACCGCGTCGCCATGACCGATAGGTCGGCAGAATCAGCGCAATCGCGCCCCCCGCTGCCAGTGCAGCGACTGATGGTGCTGTCGCCATATTCGCCACGACCACTGCGACCAGCGCCCAAATCACGGCGATGCCATAAGTCGGCGCACGCATCAGCGAGGATTGCACCCCCGCCGCGATCACAATTGCTAACCCGACAAACACCAGCCCCGCGGTCGGGCCGCTCATCCAGCCATAGCCTGCCGCAAGAAGTCCCAGCGACACGCAGGATGCCGCACTCAGCCAGCCGGCATATAGACCCACAGGCAGGGCTGCAAAACCGCGATCCTCGCGTGGGGATCGAAACAGCGCGTAAAGCGCGGAAACCAGCATCACCCAGATCAGCACCGACGCCCAGACGGGGCTTGCCACCGCGACCGCCAACCAGAAGCACCCCACAAACAGCGACAGAGCCAGCGGCAGGCGCATGTCGTGCCAGAGATAGTCATCGCGCCGCTTCCACAGGCCCCAGCCCATGCCGACGATCAGCCAGACATAGATTAGCCCCCAGATCGAAAACGCATAGCCCGCGGGCTGCACCGGCGGGTTGTCTTGGGGGATCGGGAATTGATCCGGCGAAAAACCGTTAAAGCCGGACACGAAAAAAGGCGATACGGCAAAGCCGATCGCCAGCAGAAAGGTGATCAGGGCAATGAAGGGACGGGACATCGGGCTACCTTGCGTGAAGTTACTTTCGCGTGAGATAGCCCGAGTATGCACGCATTCAATCAGCTAAGTGTGCCGTCGACGCCCAAAGTCGTTTTGCCGCCCAGATACGGGGCCAGCACGTCGGGCAGCTTGACCGAACCATCTGCTTGCTGGCCGTTTTCCAGCACGGCGATCAGGCAGCGCCCGACGGCCAGACCAGACCCGTTCAGCGTGTGCACGAACTGCGGTTTGCCACCATCTGCGGGCTTGAACCGTGCATTCATCCGGCGGGCCTGAAAATCCCCCGTGGTCGAGACAGAGCTGATCTCGCGGTAGGCGTTCTGACCGGGCAGCCATGCCTCGATGTCAAAGGTGCGCCGCGCGCCAAAGCCCATGTCACCGGTGCACAGGATAACGGTACGGTAGGGCACGCCCAGACGTTCCAGCATGTCTTCGGCACAGCGTAGCATACGCTTTTGTTCGTCGTCCGACTGATCGGGGTGGGTGACCGACACCATCTCGACCTTCTCGAACTGGTGCTGGCGCAGCATACCCGAGGTGTCGCGGCCCGCACTGCCGGCCTCAGAGCGGAAGCACAGGGTGTGGGCGGTCATCCGGCGGGGCAGGGCGGCTTGGTCGAGCACATCCCCCGCCACCGAATAGGTCAGCGTCACTTCGGAGGTGGGGATCAACCACCAGCCGTTCGTGGTCTGATAGCTATCGTCGCCGAATTTGGGCAGTTTGTCGGTGCCGTACATCGCCTCGTCACGTACCAGAACCGGCGTCATATATTCTGTCAGCCCGTTGTGATCGACATGGGTGTCGATCATGAACTGTGCCAGCGCGCGGTGTACACGTGCCAAGGCTCCTTTCAGCATGACGAACCGCGCGCCGGAAGTTTTGGCGGCAGTTTCGAAATCCATTGACGCCGCGACGCTGGCAATCTCGAAATGCTCTTTCGCGGTAAAATCGAACTGCGGCACGTCGCCCCAGCGGTTCACTTCGACATTGTCGGCCTCGTCCGCGCCGTCGGGTGCATCATCGGCGGGCAGGTTGGGGATGCGCGCCAGCATGTCGGTCAACTGCGCGTCGAGATCCTTGGCCTCTGCCTGCATGGCGGTGACTTCGGCTTTCTTGTCGCTTACCAATGTGCGCAGACGCTCAAATTCGGCCTCGTCGCCCTTGGCCTTGGCAGCGCCCACGAGCTTGGAGGCTTTGTTCTGGTCCGCTTGTGCGGTTTCAGCTGCTGAAATCTTGGCCCGCCGCGCCTCGTCCAGTGCCAATACCTGTGGACTCACAGGTGCGTCGCCGCGCCGTGCGAGGGCCGCGTCGAAGGCATCGGGGTTTTCGCGGATGGCTTTGATGTCGTGCATGGGCTGTTCCTTTGTCGTCCGAGTCGCATGATCTGCGTTGCGCGCGTTATGCCCGATTGTGGATCGCGGTGCCAGATGTGGTTGCGCCAAGAGGGGGCAAACGGGCCTTGGATGCTTGCGCAAACAGGTAATTGCGCAGTGCGACACCGGACTGCGTTATTTCCCCCGGAACCCGCCTTGCAATGCCCTGCGTCTGAACATAGGTTCCGCCAAACTTAGACGGCAGGCCGTTTGCGGCATGCGCCCAACACAAAGGACGACCTTCCATGGAAGCCATTCAACAATTCGTACCCCTGATCCTGATCTTCGCGATCATGTATTTTCTGCTCATCCGCCCGCAGCAGAAGAAGGTCAAAGAACATAAAGCCATGGTAGAAGGCCTGCGTCGCGGCGATCAAGTGGTCACCGCTGGCGGTCTGATCGGCAAAGTTGTCAAAGTCAAAGATGACGGCGAGCTTGAAGTCGAATTGGCGGAAAACGTCAAAGTACGTGTCGTGCAGTCGACCGTCGCCACCGTTGTCTCCAAGACCGAACCAGCCAAGTAAGCGCCCCTGAGGGCGTGTCCAGAAAAGGGCAGTACCATGCTTCAGATTGATCTGTGGAAACGGGTGTTGATCATCCTCACCTGTGCCGCTGGCCTGTGGCTGGCGCTGCCCAATGCGTTCTACGGTCCCGTTGAACAGCACAATGATGCGGTGAAGGCGATTAACGTCGCTGGATCCACCCCTGAGCTAGAAGCGCAAAAAGCGCTCTGGCCCGAATGGATGCCGGAACGACTGGTAAATCTGGGCCTCGATCTGCGCGGCGGTGCCCATCTGTTGGCCGAAGTGAACGTCGAAGACGTTTACGCCAACCGGATGGAGGCCGCCTGGCCCGAGGTCCGCGATGCGTTGCGGTCGATCACGCCGGTCCGCCGTGTAGAAGCCCCCACGGGCGAGTTGCGCGTGCGCATCAATGACGGCTCTGTCATGGCACAAGCGCTTGAAGCGACCCGCGCACTGGCGCGGCCGGTGCAGTCGCTGACCGGCACCGGACAGAATGACATCGTGGTAAACGGTACCAACGACATCATCACCATCACCCTGACCGACGCCGAAAAGCAGGCGACGGATGAACGTACCATGCAGCAATCGCTGGAAATCATTCGCCGCCGTATCGACGAAGTCGGCACCCGCGAACCAACGATCCAGCGTCAGGGGTCGGACCGTATTTTGATTCAGGTGCCGGGTATCGGTTCAGCCGCCGAGCTGAAGGCGATCATCGGCACCACCGCGCAGCTGACCTTTAACCCTGTGGTCAACCGCGGCGCGAATGAAAACGCTGCACCCGGTCTGGGCAATTCCCTGTTGCCTGATGCCGAAGCGCCCGGCACTTTCTATATTGTCGAAACCGCCCCCGTGGTGACCGGCGAACAGCTGGTCGATGCGCAGCCCAGCTTTGACCAGAACGGCCGCCCCGCTGTCAGCTTCCGCTTTGACACGACGGGTGCGCGCAAGTTTGGCACCTACACGGCCGAAAACATCGGCGCGCCTTTTGCCATCGTGCTGGATGACGAAGTCATCAGCGCGCCCACCATCCAGAGCGCGATCCCCGGCGGGTCGGGGATCATCACCGGCAACTTCTCGGTCGAGGAATCGACCAATCTGGCCGTCTTGCTGCGGGCAGGGGCCTTGCCTGCCGGTTTGACCTTCGTCGAAGAACGCACCATTGGGCCGGAACTGGGCCAAGACAGCATTGACGCGGGCAAGATCGCGACCAGCGTCGCCTTTGCCGCGGTGCTGTTCTTTATGTGGGCCAGCTACGGGCTGTTCGGTCTGTTCGCCAATATCGCGTTGATCGTCAACGTGGGTATGATCTTTGGCCTGCTGAGCCTGATCGGAGCGACGTTGACCTTGCCCGGTATTGCGGGGATCGTTTTGACCGTGGGTATGGCGGTGGATGCCAACGTGCTGATCTTTGAACGCATCCGCGAAGAGCTGAAGACCGCCAAAGGACCGGCCCGCGCAATTAGCCTTGGCTATGAACGCGCGCTCAGCGCCATTCTGGACGCCAACATTACGACCTTCATCATTGCGACAATCCTCTTTGTGCTTGGCTCTGGCCCTGTGCGCGGGTTCGCGGTGACGCTGGGGCTTGGCATCATCACGTCGGTCTTTACGGCATATTTCGTCACACGTCTGATCGTGGTGTTCTGGTTTGAACGTCGCCGTCCCAAGACAATCACGGTATAGGAACCTCACGTCATGCGTCTGAGACTGATCCCCGACGATACGAATATCGACTTTTTCAAACATGCCAAACTGACCTTTGGTGCGTCCTGTGTGGCGGTGCTGCTGGCCTTGGCCGTGTGGTTCACCATGGGCCTGAACTATGGCATCGACTTCCGTGGCGGTACGACCCTTCGCACGCAAAGTGACGCCGCCGTAGACATCGCTGCCTACCGCGAGGCGATTGCACCGCTCGAGCTTGGCGATGTGTCCATCTCGGAGGTATTCGACCCCGCGAGCGACAGCACCAAACACGTCGCCATGGTACGCATCCAGTCGCAAGAAGGCGAAGAGGCCGCATCCCCCGAGATGATCCAGAACGTCGAGCAAGCGCTGCAGACTGTTGCCCCCAATATCATCTTTACCTCGGTTGAATCCGTTGGCCCCAAAGTATCGGGCGAGCTGATCCAGACGGCGTTTCTGGCGGTTGCCGCGTCGCTTGGCGCGATCCTGATCTACATCTGGCTGAGGTTTGAATGGCAGTTTTCGGTCGGCGCTGTGGCGGCACTGTTCCACGATGTTGTGTTGACCATCGGCGTGTTCTCGATCTTGCAAATCCGCTTTGACCTGCCGGTGATTGCGGCGATCCTGACCATCATCGGGTATTCGATCAACGATACAGTCGTGATCTTTGACCGGCTGCGTGAAAACCTGCGCAAGTACAAGAAACGCGACCTGCGCGAGATCATGAACCTTAGCGTCAACGAAACCCTGAGCCGGACCTTGATGACATCGGGCACGACCTTGCTGGCGTTGATCGCGCTGCTTGTTCTGGGCGGTGATGTGATCCGTGGCTTTGTATTCGCGATCACATGGGGCGTTGTCGTGGGGACGTATTCTTCGGTCTACGTCGCCAAGAACGTCGTGTTGTTCTTGGGCGTCAAACGCGACTGGTCCAAGAAAGACGGCAACAACACTGGCCAATACGCCAACATCGACGCGTAAAGCGTTTTTCTGCCAGCGGGGGTGTTCCTCGCGCTGGCAGCGCAGCCCGCGCCACTATCCGGCGCGACGTCACGCCCTTGCGCGACCGCCCCGTTCCACCGCCAGTTAACCTGTATTCTGCGCGCTGGATCGGCTATGATGGCGCAGCCCCTGTCCAAAGGAGAACATCATGCGTTTGAACGAGGTCGTGTATTCTGATGCCAAACCCGTCGAAGGCTATGGCCCCGGCTTCTTTCGTATCGGTGGCGAGGTGTTTAACGGGCCGGTGATCGCAGGGGCCTCCGGCGTGTCGCCTTGGGCCGGCTTTGACGACCATGCACCGCTGTTGGCGTTGGCGGGCAAGATCGACATTCTCTTCATCGGTACGGGCCCCGAGATCACCCATATCCCCGCCGATCTGCGCAGCGTATTGGAAGACGCAGGTATCGGCGTTGACGTCATGTCGTCCCCCGCAGCGGCGCGCACCTATAACGTCTTGCTGAGCGAAGGCCGACGCATTGCCTTGGCCCTGATCCCTGTCTGACATGACCTTGCGTGTCTCCGAGCTTGCGGTTGCGCGCGGTGGCGTGCCTGTGCTGGACGGGGTCACTTTTACGGTTGCGCCGGGAACGGCCCTGATCCTGCGCGGGCCAAACGGCGCAGGCAAGACGACGCTTCTGCGCTGCATCGCGGGGCTGCAGCCACCCTTGTCCGGCCGCATCGACGGTGCCGAAGAAACCATCGCCTATGCGGGCCATGCCGACGGGCTGAAAGCCATGCTCAGCGTGCGCGAAAACCTTGAATTCTGGGCGCAGGTTTTTGGTCAACATGATATCGCGCCAGCCCTGATCGCCTATGACCTTGAAGCGCTGCAAAATCGTCTGGCGGGCACCCTTTCGGCGGGGCAAAAACGTCGTCTGGGTCTGGCACGTCTGATGGTAACGGGGCGGCCCGTCTGGGTGCTGGACGAACCGACCGTGTCGCTAGATGTCGCCGCCGTGGGGCTATTCGCCTCTGCCGTGACGGCGCATCTGGCAGGCGGGGGTATGGCGCTGATCGCGACCCATATTAATCTTGGTCTAGACGCGCAAACCTTTGACATCACGCCCTTTCGCGCCAAGCTGTCACAGCGCAGCGGTGCCAGCGACGAGGCTTTCCTATGATCGCCCTGCTGCGCCGTGACCTGATGCTCGCCTTTCGGGCGGGCGGGGGCTTTGGCCTGGGCTTGGCGTTT
The DNA here is from genome assembly GCF_053474885.1 of Sulfitobacter sp. M13. Lineage (NCBI taxonomy): Bacteria > Pseudomonadati > Pseudomonadota > Alphaproteobacteria > Rhodobacterales > Roseobacteraceae > Sulfitobacter > Sulfitobacter sp. M13. The sequence goes on from NZ_CM130281.1 coordinate 1,620,190, forward strand.
TTTCTGATCGTGACGGTTCTGGTGCCATTCTCGGTTGGGCCGCAATCTAACCTGCTGGCAACCATTGCGCCCGGTGTCCTGTGGTTGGGGGCGTTGCTGGCCTGTTTACTGTCGCTCGACCGCCTGCTTGCGTTGGATTTCGAGGACGGCACGCTGGATCTTCTGGCCACAGCCCCGCTCCCGCTTGAGGCCGCGCTGAGTATCAAGGCGCTGTCCCACTGGCTGACCACTGGGTTGCCGCTGGTGCTGGCCGCCCCGCTGCTGGGGGTGATGCTGAACCTCGCGCCGTCGGGATATCTGTGGCTGGTGGCATCTTTGGGTCTGGGCACGCCCGCGCTTTCCGTAATCGGGGCCTTCGGTGCGGCGCTGACCGTCGGGATCAAACGCGGGGGCCTGTTGATGTCGCTGTTGGTGCTGCCGCTTTATGTGCCGACGCTTATTTTCGGCGCAGAGGCCGCGCGCCGTGGCGCAATGGGGCTGGACGCCACAACCCCGCTGATGCTGCTGGCAGGTATTACCTTTGGCACCATCGCGCTGATGCCGTTTGCCTCTGCCGCGGTTTTGCGGATGACCTTAAGGTGAGTGCGCGCTTTTGACCATTGAGTGCCAATTAACGGAGCGATAGAACCCCGCCATGTCTTTATGGGAATACGCCAATCCGGTGAAATTTTTGGGCCTCTCGGCCCGTGTGCAACCCTTTGTCTGGGGGGGCGCTGCCTTATGTCTGGCGGTTGGCCTGCTTTGGGGGTTCTTCGCCACGCCCGATGACTACCGGCAGGGATCAACGGTCAAGATTATCTATCTGCATGTGCCCGCTGCGCTGATGGCGATCAATGCGTGGTTCATGATGCTGATCGCGTCGCTGATCTGGCTGATCCGCCGGCACCACGTCAGCGCGCTTGCGGCCAAAGCCGCAGCACCCGTAGGCATTATTATGACCGTGATCGCGCTGATCACCGGCGCGATCTGGGGCCAGCCGATGTGGGGCACGTGGTGGGCGTGGGATCCGCGGCTGACATCGTTTTTAATCCTGTTCCTGTTCTATCTTGGCTATATCGCCCTGTGGGAGGCCGTCGAAGACCCCGACACCGCGGCGGACCTGACGGCAGTGCTTTGTCTGGTGGGGTCGGTCTTTGCGGTGCTGTCGCGCTATGCGGTCAAGTTCTGGAATCAGGGTCTGCATCAAGGCACCTCTGTCCCGCTGGCGACCGGCGGGCGCACCGTGTCGGATGTTTTTTTCTACCCGTTGCTGATCAGCATGATCGGCTTTGGTCTGCTGTTTCTGGCACTGGTGCTGTACCGGACAGGAACCGAAATCCGCCTGCGCCGCGCCCGTGCGTTGCTGGCCCGCAGTGAAAGAGGGGCATGATGCCAGACCTTGGAAAATACGCCGCCGAAGTCCTTGCGGCCTATGGCGTGTCGCTGCTGCTGCTGGCAGGGCTCGTGGTGCTTAGCCTGCGCAAGGGACGCAAGGCCCGCGCCACACTGGCCGAAGTAGAGGCACGTAAACATGGGTAAAATCTCTCCGCTGATGATCGCGCCACCGCTGGTGTTTGCAGGCTTCGTGGCACTTGCCGCCTTTGGTATGTTCCGCGCCGATCCCGAGGGGTTGCCCTCTACGCTGGTCGGGCAAATGGCCCCCGCGCTGCCGGAAAAACCGCTCGAAGGGTTTCCTGCCGCCGCGCCGGACGTGCTGACCAATGGCGAGGTGACGTTGGTGAATTTTTGGGCCAGCTGGTGCCCGCCGTGCCGCGCAGAGCACCCGCAGTTGCTGGATATGCAAGCCCAGGGGCTGTCGATCATCGGGGTCAATTTCAAAGACCTCGTTGGTGCCGCGTCCAGTTACCTGACCGACGATGGCAACCCGTTCGAGGGCGTTGCGTTTGACCCGCAGGGCCGCACCGCGATCAACTGGGGCGTCACTGCCCCGCCAGAGACCTTTATCATCGCAGGTGATGGCACGGTCCTGTTCCGCTATGCGGGCCCTCTGGTGGGGAGCGATTATGAACAACGCTTCCTGCCCGCGCTGCAAGACGCGCTCGGGAACTGACGCCCGCTTCCAAATGGGGGTAAATCCTCGCCGAAGGCACGGTGAATGTCCGCGCAGCGGGTCTGGGCGCACCGCGCTTTGATCCTGCCCCGTGTCGCCCACTGACCAAACCTGATCCACCTATCTGACAGGGAGAGCCCATGCCCGTGATACTGCAAACCAGACTGCCGGAATCGCAAACCGGCACGCCGGGGCTGCCAGGCACGGGGCCCTGCGGGGCAGAGGATTGGCTGCTGATGGACGAAGCCTATGCCCCGCAGATGGCGTATCGCGAGGCGCTGCTGGCAGAGCGGCCCGAAGCGGTCTTCTACCAAAGCGAGGCGGCAAAGCCCGCCGCGTCCGAACTGCTGGAAAACGCGCTCGCGTTGCTGCCGCGCTTTGGCTTTGGGATCGACACAAAGGCCGTGGTTTGCCCCGATGGGCGCAAGGTCACGCTGGACCGTTCACAACCGCTCTGGACGCTGGCACATCTGGTGCAGGAAGACGTTTGCATTCTGCAAAAGCGTGGCGATGAACATGTGCTCACCGCAGCGGCGCTGTGCTTTCCGGCGAACTGGCGGTTGGCGGACAAGATAGAACAGCCGTTGACCGCTATTCACACCCCGGTCGCGGAATACGACGCCGATATTGCGCGGCGCGTACAACGTCTGTTTGACGGGGTGCGGGCAGGGCGACCTTTGTGGCGCTTTAACAAGCTGCGCTATGCCGATGCGGATCTTCACCAGCCCCGCCGCCGCGAGACAGGTAGTGACATGCCCTTTACCCGATCAGAGCGGCAGTGCATCCTGCGCCTCCCCGAAAGCGACGCGGTCGTCTTTACCATCCACACGTATGTGGTGCGTGACGGGGACACAGCTGCCTGAGAAGGGGCAAAGCAGGGATGCGGCCAGTGAGGGGACGTGGACGACATTTGCCGTGGGATGGAGCCGAAAGGGCGGGATGCCTTCGGCGAGGATTTTTGCCATTTGGAATTAAAACGCGCGCCTTAAGTAAAAGGCGCGCGCGTTGGTGTGTCGGTATAGGATCGGGCGGGATTAGCCGTCGATGCGGGCTGCCATGATGGCGATGGCCTTTTGATAGACGCCAGCCGCGTTCCATTGTTTGATTACGTTAAAGTTGGTCTGGCCTTCTTGGTAGCCCGCACCGGGTTGCCAGCCTTTTTGGCGCAGGAAGTTCGCCGTGGAGGCCAGCGCATCGGTCTGGTTGTAGAAGTCGACACGGCCATCACCGTTGCCATCCACGCCGTAGCGCAGGGCATTGCCGGGCAGGAATTGTGTGTGCCCGAGCTCTCCGTGTTTGGCCCCTTTAGTACTGCCACTGATCGCGCCCGTATCGACCAGTTTGAGGGCGCCGATGGCGTGGGGGGCGAAAAAATCTGAGCGACGGCAGTCGTATGTCAGCGTCGTAATCGCCGAGACAACCGAGGTATCGCCCATGAATCCGCCAAAGGCCGTTTCCATGCCGTGGATCGCGATGATCACCCCGGCAGGCACCCCATAGCGTGCTTCGAGAGACTGGTAGAAGCCTGCGTCACGGGATTTGCGTTTGCGACCTTGGGCGACGATTGTATCGGCACCGCGCACCTGCATGAATTTATCCAGCGAGTAGTTAAAGGATTTCTGGTTGCGGTCGGCGGCGATGGTGCTGCTGGCATAGCGCGCATTGGCCAGCGCATCGAGGCCACGTTGACCAACCCCTGCGGCCGCGGCCTCTTTGGCGAAGGCGGGCTTCCAGGCCTCAAAGCCCCCTGCATTGTTGCCACATTGGGCCGCAGCAACGGGGGCAGCGAAGCCCATGGACAGCATAAGAGCAGTGGCAAGTCGTTGGGTGGGGCGCATAAAAGTACCTCTGGCTAAATTTGACTTCGGCTGACTCTAGCTCAGGTGCGGCGAACTTCAAATAAGAAGCAGCTTTGAAAGCGAAAGGGCACCCCATTGGGACGCCCTTGGCTGGTATTTAGGTCCACCCTTGAGGGTGAGCGAGGGCTTTAGCAGCTGTAGTACATGCCAAATTCAACCGGATGAGGTGTTTGGTCGTACTTGAGAACTTCTTCCATCTTCAGGTCGATATAGCCCTGGATCTGGTCTTTGGTGAAGACGTCACCGGCCAGCAGGTAATCCATATCCGATTGCAGTTCGTCCAGCGCTTCGCGCAGGGAGCCGGATACGGTTGGGATATCGGCCAGTTCTTCGGCGGGCAGATCATAGAGGTTCTTGTCCATGGCTTCGCCCGGATCGATCTTGTTCTTGATTCCGTCAAGGCCGGCCATCAGCAGGGCTGCAAAGCACAGGTAGGGGTTGGCTGCCGGATCGGGGAAGCGGGCCTCTACGCGTTTTGCTTTGGGGGATTCTGTCCATGGGATACGAACACAGCCCGAACGGTTGCGTGCGGAATAGGCGCGCAGAACGGGGGCTTCGAAACCGGGGATCAAACGCTTGTAGCTGTTCGTCGTCGGGTTGGTGAAGGCGTTCAGCGATTTGGCGTGGGACAGTATTCCGCCGATGAAATACAGCGCTTCTTGGCTAAGGTCAGCGTATTTGTCGCCTGCGAACAGAGGCTTGCCATCTTTCCAGATCGACATGTTCACGTGCATCCCAGAGCCGTTGTCGCCATAGATCGGCTTGGGCATGAAGGTTGCGGATTTACCATAGGCGTGGGCGACGTTGTGCACCACGTATTTGTATTTCTGCATCTCGTCAGCTTGCGTGGTCAGCGTGCCAAAGATCAGGCCCAGTTCGTGCTGGCAGGACGCCACTTCGTGGTGGTGCTTGTCGACCTTCATGCCCAGACGTTTCATCGTCGACAGCATTTCGGCGCGCAGGTCCTGTGCTTCGTCAACGGGGTTGACGGGGAAGTAGCCGCCCTTGAGCCCAGGCCGGTGGCCCATGTTGCCCATCTCGTAGTCGGTGTCGGAGTTCCAGGACGCGTCGGATGCGTCAACTTCGTAGGATACCTTGTTGATCGTGTTCGAGAATTTGACATTGTCGAACAGGAAGAATTCAGCTTCCGGACCCATATATGCTACATCACCGATGCCGGAGGACTTCAGATAAGCCTCGGCTTTTTGCGCGGTACCACGGGGGTCGCGCTCGTATGGTTCATTGGTGTCAGGCTCGACAATCGAGCAGTGCACGCAGATGGTTTTTTCAGCATAGAACGGATCAACATAGGCCGTGTCTGTATCCAGCATCAGCTTCATGTCGGATGCTTCGATGCTTTTCCAGCCCGCGATCGAAGAGCCGTCAAACATAAAGCCTTCTTCGATAAAGTCTTCGTCGACCAAATCGGAAACGATTGTCACGTGCTGCAACGTACCGCGTGTGTCGGTAAAGCGGACATCAACATATTCGATGTCTTCGTCTTTGATCTTCTTCAGGAAGTCCTTGGTGCTCATTGGATGATATCCTTTTCTTGAATCTCAGAAATTCGATTAAAGCGCGTCTGATCCGGTTTCACCGGTACGGATGCGGATTGTTTGTTCGATGGGGCTGACGAAAATCTTGCCGTCGCCGATCTTTTCGGTTTTCGCCGCGTTGACGATGGCTTCGATAGCACCGTCGACCTGATCGTCGTCCAAAACGATTTCGATTTTCACTTTGGGCAGAAAATCGACGACATATTCAGCGCCACGATACAGTTCAGTATGGCCTTTCTGACGACCGAAGCCTTTGACTTCGATAACGCTAAGGCCCTGAACGCCAACCTCTTGGAGCGCCTCCTTGACTTCATCAAGCTTGAACGGCTTGATTACAGCTTCGATCTTTTTCATCTGAGGCCTCCCTGCCAGACGGGTGATTTTCGTTCTACATCGGTGTCATCTCACCGTGCGAGCCGACGGTCTACCAGACGCGCGGCGAAGTCCACCGAAAGAGGCGAAAATTTGTGCGTATCGCCTGATTTATGTGCGGTACGATTAAAAATAAGTCAGTTTGAAAATCGACCTGCGGTTGGGCTTGGATGCCGCGCGCGCAGATGGTCTATCTTGACGTTAACGACCGACCGGAAGGGGGCCCAATGCAGCCGATTGCCATCACCTCTGAGACGCTGAATTTTGACCTGCTGGCCAAGGGGCAGAGGCACAAGTTCGATCACGGGCATGCGGTTGTCATGACAGGCGGTGCCGGGCGCACCGGGGCCGCACGTCTTTCTGGTCGCGCGGCTTTGCGGATCGGGGCGGGGCTGGTCACCTTGGCTGTCCCTCCGGCTGCGCAGATGGAAGTGGCGATGCAAATCACCGCATTGATGCTGTCCCGTGTCGCCGGCCCCGAGGAGCTGGCAGAGCTGGCGTCGGATAAGCGCATCGGCGCGATCTGTATCGGGCCGGGGCTGGGATTGAAGCCGGCGCAGGCGGCACTGGTCAAAGCGGTGCTGGATAGCGGCAAGCCCTGCGTGCTGGACGCCGACGCGCTGACCCTGATCGCGCAGGACCCCGAGCTGTGGAAACGTTTGGGCCCGCACTGTGTGCTGACACCCCATGGCGGCGAATTTAAACGTCTGTTCAAAGGGCTAACGGATGACGATGCCACCAAGGTCCAAAAGTGTTTGACAGCTGCGCAAAAGGCGGGGGCCGTGGTGCTATACAAAGGGGCCATGACCGTCATCGCACATCCGGACGGACGTGTTGCCACCCATGACAGCACCGCAGATCGCGCTGCCCCGTGGTTGGCCACAGCCGGCGCGGGCGACGTGCTGTCAGGGATGATCACCGGGCTGCTCGCGCGCGGGTTTGCCCCGTTCGAGGCCGCGCAATATGCAACGTGGCTGCATGTAGAAGCCGCGCGCCGCTTTGGTCCGGGGCTGATCGCCGAAGATCTGATTGAAGAGATTCCGCATGTCTTTGCGGCGCTAAACCTCTAGCGTCTCACAGTCATCACTGTGCAGGACAAAAACCTTGCGCCGCGGGTGTTTTTCCCTCTCGCCACTGGCAGATATCTTTGATACTGAACGCGCAATGCGGGTGTGGCGGAATTGGTAGACGCACCAGATTTAGGTTCTGGCGCCTATGGCGTGGGGGTTCGAGTCCCTTCACCCGCACCACTCTTGAGATTATCCTTTAATATCAGGAAGTTATGGTGCGGCTCAACATCGTTCACTGGTGTTGCGAAGGCCGTCAAAAGGTAAGGAAATCAAGGTGTTGCTTCGATTTGCCTTAAAAAGCGCCTATCTAACAACGTCGTGGCATTACGAATAGATTACGAAAACTTCGCTCGGATTACGAAAACGATCTGCGCAGAAAGTTTTAAGAAAGTTAGTTCTAGCCAGAAGACCATATGCCACTCACAACATGTTAAAGTTCATGGGGCAGAACGAACGCATTCTCGGATTTACAATAATGATTTCGGCTAAGTTAAACCATGCTCACGCCGCTGGACCCGGCCACGATGATGCGGATTTTGGCTAGGCGGTCTACGAAGGTCATCCTGTGTGATGCGAAGATTGTGCCGCTGGCCACGCTGTAATGGTGGTGACACGCCTTGCATCTGAACTCGCGGCGCGTGTGATCTTGTACGTCTCACCAACGCCAGAGCTTCAGGCCCGCGCATTTTGCAAAACACATTGTGCGCTAAATCTTCGCCGGCCTTATAGATACCGCGAAGGCTATGGGTAGGCTGTGCTGCTGAAAAAGTGCGCGACAAAAGCTATCAAGGGTAAAGTTACGTGCGGCTTTTCTCCAATCATTAGATACTAATGAGGTTGAGAATCTTCAACTGCCTTGACTGGGTATCCATCACGCCGCAACTCGGAATGCCCACGATGCGCAGCTTCTTCCAAAATGTTTGAGAGTTCTTCGACACAAAAGTAGTTGGTAATGTGGTCAAATACGCGCGGAACGTCCTTAGCGTAACCGAAGGAAACGAATTCTTTCATCAAAAATCTTGCCCTTCCAGATCGATTAGCAATAAATTCCTGCAATCTCATCGCTTTTTTGCTGTCTTGTTCGGCACGTAGCTTTTCCCGTGCCTTCCAAGCCTCTTCTGGGTTCAAACCCACGTATGAAGGATCTTCATATACCCAGCGCCCGTGGTACGAGATGGACCTAGCCTCTTTACTTATCTCAAGGGCTTCGTAGGAAATAGAAGCGATGTAATCCCTTCGGCTCATACGTCGATTTCTAAGCTCAATAGTCCGTGCGAGGCTTGCGGATAAATCGAAGATAACAGACGTAACTGGCGGAACGAAAAGAATGAATACAGCCATCAGGGCCATTCCGGTCGCTATATCTGTTGATAGAAACTCACTCATCTGGCGCAACGCCAGCGGAGTTTGCTTTTCGAGCACTTTTTCCCAAAGCAAAGTGAAGCCTCGATCAGCTAACCAGCCGACTAGATATAAAGCAAGCGCGCCAGCCGCAAAGCGCCTAGACCCATTAAGTTTTTGATTCTGAGATTTAATCCATTCCCACATATTATAAGATATGAACAACAGCGTCTCGATTGTGGAGTCTTAATTATCGCTCACACCCCGCGCTTGCTTGATGCCCATTATACAGGTGGTAGGACAGATGGTCGGATCTGGGGGGCCTTGCCGAGCGACTGCTTGGGGATTAGTGCTGCAAAGTGGCTAGGTTCAATCAACTTTATTCCAATTTAGCTACGAATTCCCCTAAATTTCCGTTACTACTTATCTATTTAGGTGTTCCTTCAGTCGGGCCAATTTAAAATCATATGGTTGCGATGCATGTGCGAGACAGAGCTGCAAAGCAAATCGCGTGACAATTTATTTCTCTAACGATAATCATGGCTCATGAAGATTGACGTGTTTAAGGCTCAAATGGCCGAATTGAAATCAGCCAGTCACTAGTGGCGCAATCTAGCGAAGCTGCTTTGGTAGCACTTAGGGTGTCGAGACCGGAGCACACAACACGCTTGAAGTCTCGAAAGAGATGAAATCGCTTCGCATGAGCCTTGAACGGGGCAGCTCGCATTTTCTGGAAAATGCAGCGCAGCGACAGCCAGTAGGTTCGACGGACGGATCATAAAGGAATAACATGGATAGCTTCACTAGCGCGGTCGATGCAGCATTAGCGTCAAAAAATTGGTATGCAGCCTTAGCTCTGACGCTTGTTCTTCCTGACATTTGTGGCAGACTTGAAAACCCAGATCTGGGGTCGGGCGAAAGGTACGCTGGTTGGTTCCAAATTTGGGTTGAACCCGCGTACACTGCGCACGTTGGCGCGGCAAATAAGAAACATGTTTTTTTATCAGGTGCCGATTGCTATGCGCTCCGATGCTCGCTGCTTCATCAAGGTGAAGTGGATATCTCTCAACAACGCGCTCGAGAAGCCTTGGATAATTTCCATTTCTTAGCACCACGTGACGGGTCTTTTATTCATTGTAATCAAAGAGGAGGGCAGCTGATCCTACAAGTGGATCAATTCTGCCGTGATGTCTGCACGGGGGTCGAAAAATGGTCAGAAAGTGTGGCCCAAGTCGACGAAGTTCAAAATCGTTTGAAGCAATTGCTCACAATCGAAGTTCTTCCCCAAGACGGCCCACTTAACTTTCGAATATAGAACGCAGCGTCTGTCTCGAGGCAAGGTCACACGAGACTAGCCGCAATTGAGCTATTGATCATGCGGATTAGCTTAGATGGATAGTTAAGATCCTCGCAAATTCCTGCTGAAAATAAACGCCTTTGCCAAAATTTGTTTACGAATATATTACGAATGATGCTATATATTCTATACTTATCAAATAGTTAAGTGTCTCTTCACCCGCACCACTTTTCCCATATTTATACTGATGAAATATGTCGTCTTGGTGCCGCGTGGCGGCTTTGGCCTGATCTGTGTGTCGAAACCAATGCGTCGCGCCCAAAGATGTCGGGCGCGACGGGATTTGCGTGGGCTATGCCGCTGCTTTTAGCGGTTTGACGGCTTTATCGGCGACGGGCTCAGCGATAGATTTCGCCGATGCTGCCTCGGTTGGGGCGTTCGATTTCAGCAGTGCCGACAGGTAGGATTTATTAGCCTGTTGGGGCGAGCTGCTGACCGGTGCGATCTGGTCGATCAGGCTGCGTGCCTGTGCGGCTTCGATGCGGGCTTCGGCAGCGGCGCGGGCTTGCGCCTCGCTCATGCCGGTGTCTTTCGCATCTGGCGTGGCAGTGGCGGATGCCGGTGCCTCGGTAGTTTGCGCTTTCTGCGCAGGGGCCGCGGCCTGTGACGACTGCGCCGGAGCAGCTTCGGCAGAAGGCTGCGTTTCTTGCGCGGCCTCCTGATTGCTTTGTGTTTCGGCTTCGTTGGTTTCGGCCGTGTCTTTTTGCGTCTCGGCCGCTTTGGGCTGGGACTGCTGGCTAGAGCCAGAGAAAAGTGAACTTACTAACATAGATGTGCCTTTTCAGTTGGTTACCTACATGACTGAAGCAACTGCCTGATCGGTGTGGCGAAAAAATGGTGCAATTGAGGTATATACAATGCCTCAATACCCGTCGGGGTGGAATGGGGCGCGGGCAACGCTGCCGATTACGCCTCTGGCGGGCGTAGGGCGATGACCTGGATGCCGGCCCCACCTTTGAATTCCTCGTTCTTGCGCATGAACTTGATCTCGCCGCTGGTGGTGATCTGCGCCAGCAGACGGGCGTCAGGGCTTTCGGTGCGCCAATCTTCCAGCGTGAATTCCTCTGACAGGCGCGTGCTGCGGAACTGCCATCCTTCAGCCACCAATTGGCGAAGTTCGGCGTGGGTCGCATCAAGCCCAAGGGGCCGTCCACCAAGGGTGCGGGGCAGTTGGTGGCGGCTGCTTTCGGATTTTTCGCGCATCACCTGAAACACGTTCTCGCGGCCGAATTCCGGGGCAAGGTCGGTGGTGACCAAGGTGTTATAGGCGTCGTTTTCCGTTGCTGCAATCAGGGTCGCATAGCTCACAAGCTCGACCCGCTGCTCTGCCGCCTCTGACAGGATATCGCCTGAAAACGTATCGATCCCTGCTGCGCGGGCCTTGCGCAGGCGGATGAAGTTGGGGTCGGTCATCAGGACGGGAATTTCCACTTTCTTCAACACTTCGGCCAGTTGTGTGGTCCAGTCGGACCCGCCGATGATGACCACACCGGGCGTATCAGCTCCCGTAAGACCCAGCAGCCGCGCAAAGGGGGCGAGGGTGAAACCGTTCACGACCACCGTCACTGCGACAAGTGCAAAGGCCAACGGTGCGATCAGGGCGGCGTCCTCGAACCCGAGGCTCAGAAGGCGTTCGCCAAACAGACCCGCCACAGCCACCAGCACCACGCCGCGTGGACCGGTCAGGGCGACCAGCAGCTTTTCACGAAACGGAATGCCCGACCCGATAAGCGAGATGAAGACTGTCGCGGGCCGTGCCACCAGCACCACCACGGCCACAAAGACCGCGGCGCGCCAATCAAGGTTGCTTAGCGCTTCGACGTCCAGACCCGCAGCCAGCAGGATGAACACGCCCGATACCAGCAACACAGTCGCGTGCTCTTTAAAGCGGCGCATTTCTTCGTAGCTGGGCAGTTTGGAGTTCGCGATCACGATGCCCATAATGGTCACCGCCAGCAGCCCGCTTTCGTGCAGCACCGAATCAGATGCCGCAAAGACCCCCAAGAGCAGGGCAAACAGCACCGGCACTTTCATGTATTCCGGAACCCAGCCGCGTTTGAAGGCCCGCGACAGACCAATGCCAGCAGCGACACCGGCAGCAGTGGCCACGGCGGCACCGATCAGCAGCTCAAGCATCGCCTCAGAGGCGGTGGTGGCCGTGTTCAGCGCGATCACCACCTCGAACGCCAGCACAGCGGCAAGGGCACCGATGGGATCGTTCAGGATCGCTTCCCACTGCAGCAGGGTGGCAGGGCGGCGTGACAGCCGTGCGGTGCGCAACAGCGGTGCGATCACCGTCGGACCGGTCACGATCATGATCCCGCCAAACACGGCAGAGCTCGACCAGCTGAGGCCCGCCACATAGTGCAGCGACAGCGCCGACATCAGCCAGCCAAGCGGCGCGCCGATATAGACCAGCCGCCGGACACCGCCGACCGCATCTTGAAGCGTGTGGAAGTTCAGCGACAGCCCGCCCTCGAACAGGATAATCGCGACGGCGATAGAGATCATCGGCCCCATCAACGGTCCGATATCACGTGCGGGATCAAAGATGCCCAGAACCGGCCCGATCAGGATCCCCGCCACCAGCATCAGCACAATCGCAGGCATGCGCAGCCGCCATGCGATCCATTGTGACCCCACCCCGATCGCGCCCACCAATGCGATAGCTGTTACAGGATTAAGCGCGCCGAGTGTTTCTGTTGCCACAATGTGAACCCTTTATAATCAATGCGATGACTTAACGCGCGCCATTACGGTGACAATGGCCGGTATGAAATTCTAGGGGTATTTTCTACGCCAAGCCAGTAATCTGTCGTCCCACACGACAAAAGGCCCCCACATTGGGGGCCTTTTGCGCGGGTTTAGGGGTAGGGCACGCGTGCCCCAAGGGGGTCAGTCGTCGATGCGGCTTTCGGCCAAGGTGCTATAGGCGAGGTTCTTGAAGATCAGGCGCAGCGGCCCGCGATTGGCCGGCGACTGGATCATCAACAGGGCAATCATATCTTCGGCGGGGTCTGCGTGGTAGCCGGTGCCTGCGGCACCTCCCCAGTTGTATTCCCCAGCCGAGCCTGACGACGGCGCATTGCCGGTTTCAAGCCGCACACCGTATCCCAGACCAAAGCCGTACCCGGGGCCGGGCAGGTAATATTTTCCGGGTTTGATGCCTTCAAGGTGGTTCGAGGTCATCAGCTGCACGGTCTTGGGCGACAGCAAACGTGTGCCGTTCAACTCGCCGCCGTTCAGCATCATCTGCGCGAATTTGGCATAGTCATGCACGGTCGACATCAGCCCGCCGCCACCCGACTGGTTTGGTTTGCGCACGCGCGGATCAAATACATCGCGGCTGCCCAGTTTGGCTTGATCGGGGAAGGGTTCGGCGATGCGGGGGAAATCTGCCGCGTCGTCGATATAGAACGCGGTGTCGTCCATCCCCAACGGATCAAAAATACGCGCCTTCATGAACGCTTCGAGCGTTTGGCCCGACGCGACCTCTACCACGGCACCCAAAACATCCGTGGCGCGGGAATATTCCCATGTGGTGCCGGGGTCATGCTCTAGCGGCAGTGACGCCAGCAGATTGGCCTGTTCGATCGCAGTGTTTTCCTGCGATCCGACCTCTGCCGCGTTATACGCCTCGCGTGCGGGACCGGCCCCGAAGAAGCCATAGGTAAGCCCCGAAGTATGGCGCATCAGGTCTTGCACGGTCATCACGCCTTTGGCAGGGCGGGTCACAGGCTTGCCTTCGGCGTCTTTCTCGCCAGTGGCGACCGTCAGTGTTTTATAGGCGGGCAGGTAGGTGGAAACGGGGGCGTTCAGCAGCAGTTTGCCTTCTTCCACCAGCATCATTGCAGCGACGCTGGTGATGGGTTTGGTCATGGAATAGATGCGGAACAGCGTGTCTTCGGTCATCGGCTCCCCGTCGGGGGTGCGTTTGCCCATCGTCGATACATGCGCAATCTGACCGTCGCGGATCAACATCAGCACAGCCCCCGGCGTCATCCCCTTGTCGACAAGCGCGCCAAAAGTCGCGTCCATCCGCGCCAGCCGGTCAGGGTCGAAGCCCAAGGCGGTCGCGTCGCCGCGTGGCAGCTCTTGGGCCCATGCAGGTGTTAGGGTGGCAAAGGCGGTGCCAAGGGCCAGCGCCCCGGCGACCAAGCCTGATCTGAAATGGTTCATTATATCTCCTCCCGATTGTCGTGGCCCGGTGGGCTCACGACCCGAGGTTAGGAGGGGGCGGGACGCTGTGGCAACCTGACTGACAGGTGTCAGGACGTAGAGCGGCGTTCGTGACGTAGGGTAACATGTGCTGCAATGCAGCGTAAATGGGGGCAGGGCGTAGCGGTTGCCGCTTTAGGCGGCAAAAACCGTGGGCGCGTCGCCCTCTGCCCATTGCGGGTATTTGTCCATCACGGCGGCAAAACTGTCGGACGTCAGAAACCGCTCTAGCCAAGCCTGAAGCCGTGGCCAGGGCTGCGCGTCGAACCATTGTTTGTCGATGAAAGCGAACTGGCGCACGAAGGGGGCAATCGCCAAGTCGGCAATGCTGGGGGCGTCAAAAATATGGGTTCCGATTTGCCCGTCCAGTGCCGCCAAGTGGGTCGCCGCCTTAGCGCGCTCTGCCACAGGGTCGGCGTCAGGATAGCGGGTGGCGTATTTGGTGCGGTCTAGCGCCTGTTTAAACGGCCCATCGCAAAGGCTGATCCAGTCCCATCCCGCGTCAGGCATATCCAGCAGCCCTTCGGGATCGTTCTTGCGCAGCGCCCAGATCATGATGTCGAGGCTTTCATCGATCACATCGCCCGATCCAAGCGCAAGGCAGGGCACCGTTCCACTGGGCGAGGTTGCCAGAAAGGTAGCCGGTTTGTCGCGCAGAACAACTTCGCGCAGCTGCACCTGCTGGCTCCCCGACGCCCGCAGCGCTAACCGCGCGCGCATGGCATAAGGGCAGCGGCGGAAGGAATAGAGCACCGGCATCATGGCAGCACGCTCAGCCACAGCCATGCCGTCAGCACCGATCCCATTGTCGCCACCAACACCGAGCTTGCGGCCACACGGCGCGCACGGCCATACATATTGGCGAAGATATAGGCGTTGAACCCCGGTGCCATCGCCGCCGTCAACACGCCCGAGCGGAACAGGTCTTGGGGCAGGCCAAAGCTGCTGCCCATCATCCAGACAATCGCGGGGTGCACCATTAGGGACAGGATACAGACCATCGCGATGGTCTTGGTGTCGCCTTCGGGACGGTATTGGATCAGCACGCCGCCGAGTGCAAAAAGCGCCGCTGGCAGGGCGGCCCGAACGATCAACGACAGCGCGTCATCAATCACGCCGGGGATCGCCAGCCCGCTCAGGTTCACGGCAAAGCCCGCGATGATGCCCAAGACCAGCGGATTGTGGAACATCGCCCGCGCCACATTGCGTGCCAAAGCGGTGCCAGACTGGCCGCGGTTCCGCACAAACTCCATCACCGTGATGCCCAACCCGTAGCAAAACGGCGAATGGATTGCGATGATCGCGAAGTTCCCGATCAGGGCGTCGGGGCCATAGGCGCGTTCGGTGATCGGCAGGCCAAGCAGGACCGAGTTGGAAAAGAGGCTGCAAAAACCGATGGCGACGCAGTCTTCCCAGTCACGTTTAAACAAGAACCGCGCGCCAAGCAGCCCCAGCGTAAAGCAGACCGCTGCACCGGTGTAAAAGCTGAACAGCAGTCGTGGGTCGAAAGAGGCCGACAGATCGAGATGCGCGATGGATTGGAACAGCAGGCAGGGGATCGCAAAGCTTTGCGCGAACCGCATGACACCGTCGATGCCCGAGACTGGAAAATACCCCCGCCAGACAGAGACATAGCCAAAGCCGATGACAAGAAAGACGGGGAGGATGACTTCGAGAAGGGTTTGCACGTGAAATATGGCCTTGGGTGCGGGAGGCGCTGTCGCAGTGGGGGTTTCACACCCCCACGCCCCCCGTGGAGTTTAGTGGGCAAAATGAAGTCTAGGCAGGCAGGGCGCTGTTTAGACGGGAAAATTCAGGGTCATGCCATCAAAGGCAGGTTCAATATGGTCGGGGGTTTCCGCGGCCAGCGTGTCATAGTCGAGATCGTTGTGCATATTGGTCAGCACAGCTGTCTGCGGGGCCATCTGTGCGATCCAGTCGAGGGTCTGGGCAAGGTGGCTGTGGGTCGGATGCGGATCGCGGCGCAGCGCGTCGACGATCCAGCAGCGTAGATCCCGCAGGTGGGGCCAGATGTCGTCGGGGATCTGCGCCACATCGGGCAGGTAAGCCACATCGTTGACGCGGAAGCCAAGCGCATCCATTCCGCCATGGTTCACGAGGAAGGGCGTAAAGGTCAGCGGCCCGCCGGGGCCGTCAATCGTCACGTCGCCGTCGATGTGGTTCATTTCGAGAATAGGCGGGTAGGACGATCCGGGGGGCTGGATAAAGACATAGCCGAAGCGGTCCAACAGTGCGTCGCGCGTGGGTGTGTCGGCCCAGACCGGCAGGCGCTGGCGCATGTTGATCACGATCATCCGCAGATCGTCCAGCCCGTGTACGTGGTCGGCATGGGAATGGGTGTACAGCACCGCATCCAGCCGGCCGACGCCTGCATCCAGCAATTGGCTGCGCATATCGGGCGAGGTGTCGATCAGCACCGATGTCGTCCCTGCGTCCGTGATGCGTTCTACCAGAATGGAACAGCGCCGCCGTGCGTTTTTGGGATTGGCTGGATCGCAGGCCCCCCAATGTCCGCCAAGGCGCGGCACCCCGCCCGAAGAGCCGCAGCCCAGAATGGTGATCTTCATCTGCGCCATCAGGCGGCGTCCTGATACTGTGCCACCTTGGTGAACAGCCGGTCGAAATTCGCCTGTGTTTGCGCAGCAAAGCTGGCGTAGTCGATGCCAAAGGTTTCGGCCCCGCGCCGTGCCGTGTGCGCGGTAAAGGCTGGTTCATTCCGTCTACCGCGATGCGGGGGCGGGGCCAGATAAGGGCTGTCGGTTTCCACCAATATCCGGTCCAGCGGTGCCTCGGCAAAGATGTCGCGCAGGTCTTGGGATTTGGGGAATGCGGTAATGCCCGACATCGACAGGTAGAACCCCAGATCCAGCGCGGCCCGACCAAGCGCTTGCGTCGAAGAGAAGCAGTGCATCACGCAGGGGTAGACACCGTTGGCGTGCTCCTCTCTGAGGATGCGGGCCATATCGTCATCGGCGTCGCGGGCGTGGATGATCAGGGGCAGGCCGCTGTCACGGGACGCGGCGATATGGGTGCGCAGGCTGGTTTGCTGCGCTTCGGCGCTGTCTGCGGTGTAGTGGTAATCCAGCCCCGTTTCGCCAATGCCCACCATCTTGGGGTGTTTGGTCAGGGCCATCAGATCGTCATAGCTGGCCATGGGCTCGGTTGCGACGCTCATCGGGTGGGTGCCAGCGGCATAGAAGACCTGAGCGTGTGCCTCGGCGATGGCGCGCACGGCGGGTTCGTTCTTGAGCTTGGTGCAGATGGTGACCATGCGCGTGACGCCTGCGGCTTGGGCGCGGGCGATCACATCGGGCAGTTCGCCGTCGAAATCGGGAAAATCCAGGTGGCAATGACTGTCGGTGATCGGGTGAATGTCGAGAGTACTGTCTGTCATGCCTGGGGTCCTGCCTGTTCGTCTTGTGTGGGCTACCGGGGTGCGGCGTCGCCCATCTTGAACAGGGTATCTAGGACCAGTGCGGCAGGGTCAAGGTTGACCGCCATCCCGTGACGCGCACGGGTGCCGATGTCGTGGGCGGTCTCTGCCCAGACCCGTCCTTGTGCCGGTGTGGGCGACAGTCGGGTCAGGACAGCGGCCTCGTTCGGGGCGGCGGCGGTTTCAGGCGGGTGGCCAAGGGCACCGGTGCGCGCCAGTCGCAGCATCAGCAGATCAACAAGCGTGAACAGCAGCGACAGTTTTTCTTCGGCCCCGCGGGCGGCGGCGGCCTCGGCCAGCTTGAGCGCGCGGGCGCGATCCAGACGGGGCATCGTATCGAGCAGGGCGACCAGTTCGCCATACATCGCCAGCCCGCCCATCAGCGACAGCGACAGTGCGCCGCCGACCGACCCACCAGAGAGCGCCGCGAGCGCTGCGGGATCGCCCTGAATGTCCACCTCTGATTGGCCAAGGGCCAGTGCCATGTCGTCCGGCGTCAGCGTACCAAGCCGCAGCGTCCGGCAGCGCGAGCGGATGGTGGGCAGCAACCCTGAAGGGCGGTGGCTGATCAACAGGATGATCGCGCGGGCGGGGGGCTCTTCGAGCATCTTGAGCAGGGCGTTGGCGGCGTTGGGGTTCATCAGGTCGGCGTCATCAACAATGACCACACGGCGCCCCCCATCGGCGGCTGACATCTGGAAGAACCCGTTCAGCTTGCGAATGTCATCTACCACGATCTGCTTGCGCAGACGTTTGGTTTTCTCGTCCACCGACCGCGTTATCACCTTGAGAGCCCCTTCGCCCCCTGCGGCCACACGACGCGCTACGGGGTGATCGGGGTCTATTTCCAGGCTGGTGGGGGCGGGCGTGTCGAACATGCCGTCGTCCTCTGCGTCCGGCGTCGCCAGCAGAAATCGCGCAATGCGCCACGCCAGTGTGGCCTTGCCGACGCCGCGCGGGCCGGTCAGAAGCCAGCCGTGGTGCAATTTGCCCGAATTAAACGCATCAAGAAACGCCGCCTCTGCCGCCGTTTGGCCGAACAGCTGGGGCGTGTCGCGCGGGTGGCGCGCACCGTCGATACGGTCAGGCTGGGGGGCGTCATCACTCATGGTTTGTGGTCTAGCAGATTGCAGCGGCAGGAAAAGGGGTTAGCGCGGATCAAGACGCGGGCGCACCTGCGCAAAGATATCCGCAGCCACCTGATCAATCGATTGCGCGCCATTGATGGTCACGAAACGGTCGGGGAATTCAGTGGCCAATGACAGGAACCCTGCGCGCATGGCGACCTGCAGGCTTTCGCCAAAATCCTCGAACCGTTCCTCGACCGTATTGCGCGACAGGGCACGGCTGAGCCCTTCGCCCGGGTCCATGTCAATCAGCACAGTCACATCCGGTTCGACGCCGATCATCAGGCTGTGCAGCTGGTCCACCGCACCGCGCAGATCACCGCGGCTGAGGCCCTGATACATGCGGGTGGAATCGGCAAAGCGGTCGCAGATCACGATTTTGCCTGCTTTAAGCGCGGGTTGGATCGTGCGTTCAAGGTGATCACGGCGGGCTGCGGTGAACAGTAAAATCTCGGTCCGTGCAGACCAGCGGTCGGGGTCGCCTTGCAGCACCAGCGCACGGATTTCTTCGGCCCCCGGGGATCCACCGGGTTCCCGCGTGAGGATCACCTCGTGGCCCTCTGCCTCAAGCCGGTCTTTCAGCAGTTTGGTCTGGGTGGATTTGCCCGAGCCGTCGATGCCTTCGAAGCTGATAAACAGGCCCTTTGGGGTATCGCTCACGAGGCCGCCTCTGGCCCTTCGTTCAATCGGGTCAGCAGGTGGCGCGCGGCTGCTTCAAGCTTGACCATAAAGCCCCCCGCCGCGACGCTGTCTTTGGCCACCAGCGGGGCGCGCACTTCGGGCAGGTCGCCACGGGTCAGGACAAGCTCGCCGACGGTCTGGCCTTTGGTGATGGGCGCACGGAGGGGGCCGGTATAAACCACCTCGGCCGAGACATCACTGCCGCCCGAAACAGGCACCAGCACCGACAGATCGCTTTCCAGTTCAAGACCCACGGCACCTTGTGCGCCAAGGGCAACGGGGGCTTCGGCGATCATCGTGCCGGCCTTGCCCATCGAGCGCTGCGAAAACTGGCGAAAGGCCCAGTTTACAATCGATTCAGATTCCTGCGCGCGTGCTTCGGCGCTGTCGAGACCGGAGAGCACAAACACAATGCGGCGGTCCCCCTGTTTGGCAGAGCCGACAAGCCCATAGCCTGCTTCTGACGTGTGGCCGGTTTTCAGCCCGTCCGCGCCGATGCCAAGCCCCAGCAAGGGGTTGCGGTTGGTCTTGTTCTGGGGTGCGCGCCCGTCAAACAGGAATTCACGCTGCGAGAACATGGGGTAATACTGCGGGTAATCCTCGATCAGGCGGGTGGCCAACAGCCCCAGATCGCGCAGCGACATGCGGTGACCGGCGGCTGGCCAGCCGTTGGAATTCGCGAAGGTTGAATTCGTCATGCCCATCTGCTGCGCCCGCTGCGTCATCAGGCGGGCAAAACCGGCCTCTGACCCATCGGGGCTGAGCGCTTCGGCGATGACCGCACAGGCGTCGTTGCCCGACAGCACGATGATCCCGCGCAGCAGGTCTTCGACTTTGACGCGGTCGGTGGTGTCTAGAAACATGGTCGACCCGCCATAGGACATGGCGTGCTGCGACACGGGCAGCTCTTCGGTCAGATCCAGCCCGCCGTTGCTTTTACCGCGTTCAATCGCTTCGAACGCCATATAGAGCGTCATAAGCTTGGACATAGAGGCCGGCGGCAGCGGTTCATCCGCGTTTTTGGTCAGCAGCACAGTGCCGGTGGTCTGGTCGATCACATAGGCCGCGCGGGCCTGTGTTTCGAACGCCTGTACGGGCAGGGCCAACAGAAGGGTCGCAATCGTGGCTGCAAAAATACGGATCATGGCAGTTTCCTTTGGCGGTGGGTCAGCTCGACACGGCGTAGGCGTCAGAGAACCCTTCGGTCTTGATGGATTTCAGCAAAGTGTTCATCTCGGATTTCGAACCGGCCGGGCCGACGACGACACGCCAGAACGCCTTACCGTTGATCTCGCTGCGCTTGACGGTGGGCAACATGCCCGCGCTGCGCATCTGGTTGGCGGCGCGTTCGGCATTTGCCTCGACGCTAAAGATACCGATCTGGACAAAGGGTTTCGCCAGCGATGACGCAGGCTTGGCCGCAGCGGGTTTGGGGGCCACAGGAACGGCGGGCTTGGCCGCTGCCGGGGCGGCTTCGATCGCGGTGCCTGCGGTAACGGCGACGGGGGCCAGTGCGGTCTCGGTCACCTCGGAGGGGGTTTCAATCGTCCCCTCGGGGGCCGCGTCGGGGGCAGGGCTGTCGGCCTCTTGTCGGCGTAGGGCGGTCACGTTGAGCGGCGCCGGCGCACCAGCAAGGATACCAAGGGCGGCGGCAGCATCTGATGACATTTGCAGCTTGGGGCCGGGCAGGTCGCGTTCACGGCGGAACAGCGCCCCAATCACAAACTTTCCGTTGGTTTCGTTGCGGATGATCACACGTTCGGGGTCGGTCACGTCGGGATGCGCCACCCAGACGCCGCCTAGACTGGGGCGACCGTCCCAAAGTCCCTGATCGCTGACCGAAAAAACCTCGGGCGCTTCGACATCACGTTCCACCAGTTTGGTAGAGTTAGAGGATGCCGCAGCCGCGCCTTTCTGACCGCCGGACAGATTGCCGACCGCGTCACAGCCCGCCAAGGTTGTCATCATCAGCAAGACCCCCACCGTGCAGCGAAGCGGCCGGTTGCCTGAAAAGGGGTGAAGCCTGGGGCTGTTCATGTCCGTCGTCCTTGCCTGCTGGCGCGGGGTTATCCGCCGCCGCCTTATCGCGCCGTCAATACGGCATGTTTGATGCCCCATTGCCGGGGTCTTTGGGCTACACTAGCGCGGGTGCAGGGGCTTTGGAAAGGCTGACAGCCCCGCGTCGGCAAATTTCCCCACCCACACCGAAACCAGCCCCACATGCGCCTTCCTGCACAGTCTGCTGGCGCTAGCGGTTTAACGACATGTCCGTCAATTTCGAGGTTTGCAGAATCAATGGCATGCCTCTATGCGGTGCGTGCTGCGGAGGAGTGGCAGAGTGGTCGAATGCACTGGTCTTGAAAACCAGCGTGCGTGAGAGCGTACCGTGGGTTCGAATCCCACCTCCTCCGCCAATTTCCCCACAAATTCGGCGTCACCCATAACTTCCTCCGTTCGTATGACCGGTGCGTTGGCCCGTGTTGCGGCGTGGTGCCGCGGGGCGGGGGCATCGCCTGATATATCCATGGTATAAGATCAAGGTTGGTAGAATGGGCCGGCTGCGCTAGCTCAGTTTCAATAACGACTTGTCACGCGGGTTCGTGATGCCGGAATGGAGAGTGTTTTGAGCAATCTAAGATATATTGCGGGGCTATTGGGCGCGCTGTTGATTTTTACCACGCCGCTTTGGGCGCAAGACAAGGAAAACGCTTGCGATAGCGCACATTGGTATTGCGTAGAGACCCTGAATGTCGGCTTGGCCGCTGTGCCGTCCGAGATTGATCGCGAAACCCCGCGCGCCACCATGGAGAGCCTGGTGCGGGCGGTGCGGCGTGATGATTGGGTCGGGGCGGCGCATCTTCTTGACCTGTCGGATATACGTCAGGATCGCCAACAGCAGGTGGGCACCTCGCTGATCCGTCAGCTTGAAACCGTGATCAGCCGCAAAACCGTGATTGATTGGGACAAACTGCTGGACCGGCCCGATGCGCTGGACGCGACGGCGACGTCTGATCGGGCGATGGCGGGGACGCCGCGCAAGTCCTTGCTGTTGTGGACGCTGGATATGGAGGACTACCCTGCGTCGATCCGTCTGAACCGGATCAAGGCGGAGAACGGTGAACCGGTCTGGGTGTTCTCGCGTCATACCGTTCAAAATATCCCGCGTCTTTACGAGCGCTACGGGCCTGGCCGGCTCGAGACGATGCTGCCCGACGTGCTGACGCAAAACACGGTTGTCGACCTTGCCCTGTGGGAACTGATCGGTCTGCCGGTTCTGATCGTGCTGGCGATCTATGTTGCGCGTCTGGTCTGGCTGCTGACCAGCTGGGTCGCGCAACGCATACCGTCCCGACTGGCGCAGCAAATCCTAAAGTCGGTGCGCGGGCCTGCCTGTGTTGTCGTCTCGACGCTGTTTGTGATGGTGCTCGAGGCCAAGATCTTCTCGTTTTCGGCAGAGCTGACGACGATTTTGGTCCCGACGGCGTGGCTGGGTCTGATCGGTGCCGGGTTGTGGTTTGTGGTCAACTGCGTCGAAGTGATCCTGGATCATCTGACGAAGGTCGAAGAAACCGACCTGACGCTCAAGGAAGAAGTCCATAAACGCACCACCGCGACCCGTATTTCAGCCGCGCGTCGGGTGTTTGTCGTGGCGGTGGTACTGGTGGGCGGCGGTATATTCTTGTCGCAAACCAATGTGTTTCAGAACCTTGGATTGACATTGTTAGGCACCGCTGGGGCGGTCACCCTTGTCTTGGGCTTTGCCGCGCGCAGTATTCTGAGCAACATCATGTCATCGCTTCAAATCGCGTTGAACGGGTCCGCCAAGATCGGGGACCGGATCGTGTTCAACGACGCGCTGTGTCATGTTGAGCGTATCCATTTCACCTATGTCCAGCTGCGAGACTGGGACGGAACGCGGCTGGTCGTGCCTGTGACGGAGTTCGTTTCCACCCCATTCAAAAACTGGACCATGCAGGAGCCTGAGATGCTGCGGAGCGTCAAAATTAAGCTCTCTCACGCGGCAGATATCGCCGCGCTGCGCGACGCTTTTGACAAAGTGATCGACGAGATGGAAGAGAAATATATCGGTAAACGCGATGACGCCTGCGTGCGGGTCGGCGGGCAGGATGTCTTTGGCATGGAGGTCTGGTTCCTTGTCCCCTGCGCCGATCCCAATACCTCGTGGGAGGCAGCCTGCGATGCACGCGAAGGCATCATGGTCGAAATCCACAAACTCGCCGAAAAGCAGGGGGTGGAGTATTTTCCGCAAGTGTCGGCGGCAGAGGCAAGCTAGGCCCTGCTGCATCACAGGTTGTTCGGCACCTACAGACATAGAAAAAGCCCCGCTGATCCAGCGGGGCTTTTGCGTGTGAACGACGAGGGGTAGGGCCCGCCAACGTCAGCTTAGGCAGCGGCTTTGTTCACGCCGCCAGTTGCAATCTCGGTCATGCGACGGTCGCCGTCATAGGTGTGATCCAGACATTCTTGCAAGACCGCACCGTCTTCGTCTTTGCCCAGACGGTTGGCGAAGGCCACGAGGCAGCCATAGCCGGCCAGCGCATAGTGCACCATACGTTGGTACTGCGTGATGATCATCGCGTCGCGAACGTCGTCATCGCCGAACTCTTCGTCAAGCACATGGGCCTTGGCCTCAGCGACCAGACCTTCCATGCCTTTGCAGTGTTCGCCGCTTGGTTTGATATCATGGGCGTTGCAAATTTCGGCGAGCTTTTCCATACCTTCGCTGATGCCGTTGGACCCTGCGATCAGGGCTTCGGACAGGTCTTTGTCCTTGGCGGCGCGGCCAAGGGCGACGACCACATCAAGCGACTGTTTGTTGGCGCTGTACATGTCTTGCAATTGGTCATGGTACACGTCTTTTAGACTGTTCATCGGCATATCGATCTCCTTTGGGATGTGATTGCATTCGGTGTCAAACGCCGCGACGCGCGAATGTGTTCCATGGTGTGTTCAGCGATGATCCGCCTCGCGCGTGCCTTTATATGCAGGCTGAATTTATGCGGCCCGCAGCAGATTTTTATTGCTTTCGACGCTGTGGGTGCGGAACGAAATTCAGCTCTGGCCGTTTGTCCTTCGATGACAGGAACGTGACCAACTAAGGAGAATTTGAATGCATGGAGTTTTTTACCTCATCGGCCTGATCGTGGTCGTTCTCGCCGTTCTCAACCTAGTCGCCTAACCAAAAGGAGCGCACCATGACTGATCACACAAAAAGCAATCCTGCCGGCGCGCAGGACTTGAATGAAAAAGTAAAAGCAACCGCTGCATCCGCCACGCAAGAGGCGAAAACGCGGGCTAAAGATGTGGCCGATACCGTTGCTTCCGACGCCGCACGCTATGCAGACGACGCCAAGGGTGCCGCTGCAGATGAAGTCAAAGGCGTGGCCAGCGCATTGCGCACCGCAGCCGACGAATTGCGCAGCGGTTCGCCCCAAGAACGTACCTTTAGCCAGCTTGCAGACGGGCTTGCCGATGCGTCAGATTCGATGCGTGACAAGGATCTGGGAGAGATGGTTGGCGCGGTCACCGATTTTGCCAAGCGTAACCCGTTTGTTTTTTTGGGCGGTGCTGCACTGGTAGGCTTTGCCGCAACTCGTTTTGCCAAGGCCTCTGAGACGGGTGCCCGTGGTGAGCGCTATGCCTATGAGGGCCGCGAAATGGAGCGCCCGGTGCCAACCGAAAGTGCGCAAGGTCTGAACACCAATAATGTGGCCGCGCCGGCTGTGAACACCACACCGAAGGGGGGCACACAATGACCACCGATCCTAACAAATCCACAGGAAGCCTGCTGAGCGATGCATTGACCCACGTCAGCTCGCTTGTGCGCAGCGAGGTCGATCTGGCCCGCGCTGAAGTGAACGAAAACCTGAAATCGGCTGGTGCTGCCATCGGTCTGATCGTGGGGGCCGTTGTTGTTGCCCTGACGGCATTGAACGTACTTTCCGCGGCGCTGGTCGCGGCCCTGACCGAGGCGGGAATTTCTGCCGGCTGGTCTGCACTGATCGTTGGCGTTGCCTTTGCACTGATCGCCTATGTGATGGCGAACAAAGGGACCGGCGCGCTCAAGCTCAGCAGCTTGGCACCGAGCCGTGCCACTAAAAACGTAAAGCGCGACGCGCAAGCCGTGAAGGAGGTTTACAATGACAAATGATAACCGCACGCCCGAAGAAATCGAACGCGAGATCGAACGTGAACGCGCCGGATTGACCAGCACCTTGGATGATCTGCAAAATAAATTCTCGGTAGAGACCATTGCCCGCCAGTTCTCGGATCAGTTCCGCGAGCATGGTGGCGACATTGGCCGATCGGTTACTGACGCGGTCAAACGCAATCCGATCGCGCTGGCGCTGACAGGGGCAGGGCTGGCATGGCTGATGGCAGGCGACAGAGCCCCAAGCCGTGACCGCATGGGTACACGTGACAGCTATGACCACCGTGATCCGCGCAACCGCGCAAACTACTATGGCGATCGCGACGACCACAGTGGTCTGCCCGTCGCTGCACAGCAGCATGGCGTGATCCCCGCAGGACAGCGCCGTGATCTTGGGCCACAGCCTGGTGATCCGTCCAAGCCCTACTATTCGGGCGAGGTTGCACGGTCTGGTGATGTGCCATCTTGGGCACGTCATGACGACGACGACCATACCCCCGGTCTGGCACAACGCGCAGGCGACGCCGCATCGCGCGCAGGTGACCGCGTATCCGGTGCCGCGTCCAACCCAGGGTCGACCGTCGCGGGCAAGGCAAAAGGTGCCGCGGGCGCGGTGTCTGATGCCGGTCATTCGGTAGCCTCAGGCGCGCGTGATTTCGCATCTTCCACAGCGGATCGTGCCGCGCAGCTGCGCCGCCGTCTGTCCGAGGGTACCGAAGAGCTGTCCGACCACGCACGCGAACGTGTGATTGCGGCCCGTGAAAGCGCCGTGCGTGCACGTGCGTCGGCGGCGTCTTATGGTCGCGAAGGGCGTGATCGTGCAGTCGATATCTTTGAAGAACAGCCCTTGGTTGTTGGTGCGCTTGCACTGGCCGTCGGGGCCGCCATTGGCGCAGCATTGCCGCGTAGCCGGACCGAAGACCGTTATATGGGTCAGCACCGCGACCAGCTGATGGCCGATGCAGAGCGTATCTTTGCCGAAGAGAAGTCGAAGCTGGGTAAAGTAGCGCAGGCGGCATCTGATGAGGCCAAGAAAGTCTTGCGCGAAACCAAAGAGGATGCGGACGCCGCTGCACCTGGCGCCTCAGCTGCTGATGCGTTTGTTGAAAAGGCCAAGGCTTCCGGTCAGCGGGTCGTTGATGCGGCAGAGGCCGAAGCAGACAAACAGAAGGTCGGCGAGATCAAAAAGTCCTGAGTTCTCGGTTGAACAGATCGAAAAGCCCGCGCTATTAAGCGCGGGCTTTTCGCATGTCGGGCTAAAATTAACGGTCGCCCGCCCGTGCCTCGCTTACGGCAGGATCACCCGAACCCCGGGAATTTCCTGGATACGCGCGAGGTCTTCGTCATAGACCTCGGTCATATCCTCGACCAGTTCTTCGGTCCAGCCGGGCATATCCAGCTCTTCCTCAAGCGCGTCATCTATCGCGTATTTATCCAGAAATGCGGCAATCACCCGCTGGTGTTGGGCCGCGGTAATTTCGGGGTGGGCGGCCAGATAGGACGTAAAGCGTTTCATCCCCTCGGGGCGCATAATCGTTTCGAGCAGGTCAAACTCCCCCTTGAGCGGGGTCGTTGCAGGCAGGCCTGCCATGTCGCGCATGATATGTCCCCAGATCAGCGGCGCATCTTCGTTGCACCAGACCGTAATATTGATCTCGGGGGCGGAATCGCGCAGCAATCCCAGTGTGTCTGACCAGCGCACATCCAACGGATCCTTGTCGCCCCAGAACTGTGTCGGAGATTTGTCAGCCGCCACATCATACAGCACAGGCAACAGCGTTGCCGGATTGCGGATCCCCATGAAAATCTGCAGTTCGTCATCAGGAAACAACTGTGCCATGCGCATCATACGCACAGGGGCGGCGGGATAGAGCATCCCTTCGACAACAGCCGTGGCGGGGGTGCGAAAGAAATTCGCGTCGGAAAAAATCACCCGATCCGCGTCTGAATCCCCCATGACCGCGTCTAGCAGCACATCCCGCGCCCCTTCAGCGGCAGAGGATTTATACATCGCATTCAACGTATCCCGAAACAAACCGCGGTAGGTGCTGGGGCTTGGCGTATGGGTTCCTGCCTGGGTCAGTAAATCATGGTTAGATTGCAGGCTTTTCAGCAATCTGTCTTCTTCGGTGTAATGGCCACCTGTGTGCAAAATCAACTGCATGAACGCTTTCCCACCCCTACTGGTACCCGCATTCCAATAGCCTTTTCCGCGACTTGTGTAAAACTGCAAAAATTTGACATTTCCCCTCTTGCACGGCCCGCAGCAATCTCTTAAACGCACCCTCAGTGCCCCTATAGCTCAGCTGGTAGAGCAACTGATTTGTAATCAGTAGGTCCGCGGTTCGAGTCCGTGTGGGGGCACCATCAATTCTTCAAATTTCGCTACAAAACCAATGCGTTAGAAGTCTTTATGCTGCCTTCAAGGTGACACAAAGGGTAGCACATATGTCCGTTGTAGTCTTAGAATTCGGAGCCTTGATCATTATGGCCAAGTACATTTCCCAAAGGAGCGCTAGTGGTCCTTGGTATTTCCGACGACGAATTCCTGATGATTTGCGCAAGCATTACCCAGCTAAAAAAACTGGCCAACTCTACTTCTCTCTTCAGACCGAGGACGCCAGCAAGGCGGCGCAGATAGCTAACCGGCATTCACTGGAGCAAGACGCACTTTGGGCAAGTCTACGGGATGGCTCGGTGTCTGAGGGTCCAGATTTGGTAAAGGCAGCGAACGCACTCTTGGAGTCTTTCGGAATCAAGGCAAACCAATATGCTGAATATAAAAAAGCGGGGCTTGAGCCTGAAAGGTTCATGGAAGAGTTGCGGTATCAGGCTGATGCCAGAGAGCCGGAGAACAACACTGCAAACTGGGCTGACGATCTGCCTCCGTTGCACCGACTAGTTGCAGACCTCTACTACGGGAAGAGAGTACCCTTCTCCCTGTCACAAGCAATTACTGAGTTTCAGGAATTACAAGGCGAAGATCCTAATTCGAAAGGCGGAAAGCTTAGGCAAGGGGTCGTTCCTGCATTTATTGGCCAATTCGGCGATCTACCTATCGACTTATATACAAGAGAAAGTGCAAATGGTTTTGTTAAATTTCTGAGCAATAAGGGTAATAAGACGTCGACCATTAAAAGGCGTCTGAATTCTATAAGGCCTGTGTTTAGGCAGATGTCTCTTGAAAAAGAATTGGACGATAAGCAGATCTTTGAAGCCGTCAATATTCCAAATGAAGGCAAAGATAAAGTTAAACGACTACCATTCACGGAAACTGAAGTCAGCTTGATTCAGAAAGCTTGCTTAGAAAAAGATGACGATCTTAGGTGGATTGTTGGGTTGCTTTCCGATTCTGGACTACGATTGGCTGAGGCCGTTGGCTTAATGGAGCAGGACGTATTTCTTGACGTACCAAATCCTTACATTTCAATCCGACCCAATGACGCTCGACGTTTGAAAACCGACGGGTCTGAGCGCAACGTGCCGCTGGTAGGGGTTTCTCTCTGGGCAATCAAGAGAGCGAAGACCAAAGCATCCAAAGGGTTTATGTTCCCCAGATACATCGACTTTACTGGGGAACTTCTGGCCAATAAGAGTACCCACGCTTCGAACACATTAGCCAAGTGGCTCAGAACGTTTCCCATTGCTGACCCCAAGCAAAAGAGCTGCCATTCATTCCGACACAGTGTTCAAGATCGGCTTCGCGAGGTAGAGACCCCCCAAGAGTTGCGAAACGTCATCTGTGGGTGGACCAACAAGGGTATAGGGGAGGGCTACGGCAAGGGCTTCACAGTAGCCGTTCTAGCAGAGCATATGAAACAGATCGTAACTCCTGAAATAACTGAGGGTGATCTTAACTTCTCTCACCAGACCATTTGAGCCATTGGAATCCAGAGGGAACAAATATGAGAAACCCTGCACAATCTTCCCCAAGACGAGGTTAGGTTTAACCCCTTCAATGAAGATTTCGAATTGGGCAGTCGATTACGTGTAGCAGTAATATCCTAACTAGATAAGTAATGGGGTTATTTGTAATGTTTGGGTAGATAGAGTTCACTAACAATATCCTATGGGTCTCTGTTCTCTATCTGATAGCATCAACGCATACCCAAGTCCGATAAGCCTCCTTAGAGCTACCATAGGCATTGCTATGAAGCGTAAGGAATTCAAGCTTTTCAGCTGTATTGAAAGCCTGTCTTGCAATGCTCAGGGATCCCAATGCTACGCTCTACCTCGGACTAGTCCAAGAGAAAGATTATCTGGGTAGTTCGCTGCATGGCATGCCGATAAATTTGATTTGCAAAACAGTAGACGACGATTCACACAGAGGCTTTTCAGCGCCTAAGCTAATGACCCCGATGAAATTACAAGACGGGCTTCTATGGCCCCCTACAGACTCCATCAGAGGGCACGGCTAGCAACCCAACCCTTCGTTTGGTTGGAATTCTGAGCTGGAGATTTTGCCCAGCCCTTTGATGTCTGTAATATCAGCGAGCAGAAGTACTGAACGGTGGCCGTGTTAAGGTTGCGTTAACGTTGAGAGCGGAAAGGCTATTACCGTGAGTGGCGTTTTCGGTTGCACCCGAAGGTCAGAATGCCTCAGAGAGTGACACCTTCACTTCTCGACCAAACCCGACCGAAAACTTGCACTTTATGCATTGAATTTTCCAACTAGTGCTTTTTCCCGATATAGATGGGGCACTTTCTCTATAGGGCACGAATGTACCAAAGGTACTCCTATACCTGTAATGACGGCGGCTTGTGAAAATTTGGGCCAATGCCATAGGCTGTCCGAATAAACCCTATAATGTTCCTCCAGTCATTTGGTCTGCAAACTCTGGGTCTGCAATCAAGAAGAACCAACAAAGGACCAACAATTGCCTCTATATAGGTACTGACGACGGTTTGACGAACTTCAAGCTTTTTGGTTCGTATGATTTGTGAGGGATCATAGCCCTCAGTATGCACCATACTAGCTGCGTCAACTTTGCAGTAGACAGCTTGCTTTACGTTCGTCCCCCATGATTTCCAGCAGTAATTGTTGGCGACCTGAGCGATGTTTGGGAAAGAACTTGATCTACGCCAATAATATCTTTGGTCCGTAGGTGTGGCTTTCAAAAGGATTTGGTTCGAAAGCATCTGCCGAAGCCTTACGTCACCTTCCCTCGCTTTTTCAATAAGGGTCTTCATCAACCTCAGCCTTTGGTCTGGGGGAATTGAATAGAGTTCTTCAGAGTAGCACATCGCTCTATCAAAAAACTCAGCATTGGCACGTTTGACGGATTTGCTGTATTGTGAATTCGCAGGGTTCTTGGCTCGGTCTTTTGCTTGATAGTGCGCTTTCCGACAATTGTCAGAACAGTACTTTTGGTTTGATCTCCTAGCTGCAAATTGAACCTTGCATGCAGGGCATATCGCTGGGGCTTCGGTCATGAGGTCTCCTATGTTTGATTGGGGAATGGCTGTGGCTTCAATCGGCGGTGAGAAAGCTAATCAGCCCGTTGGAAATAGGTGACGCTTTGGCCACGGATCACGCACACTGAACAGCCATGAATGGGTTCTTGTACTATTGTGTGTCCGGTTGTTGTCCAACGGCCAAGGATAACTGGGACATAAGTGCAATCTGAATAATTATAAGCCGCTTGTGGGGCACAGCCACAGCCATGCAACCCAAGAGCACTCCTCCATTGGACCAGTCCAAGGCAACGGCAATTTATCCTGAGCAGTTGGGTCACTTATGACCAAGCCAATACAGTAAAACACCAAATCACGATTCATACAGGCCCCGTGGAGGGCATTGCCTGCCATACCCCTATGAAATCGCCTCAAGCCCATTTAAGGCCACCCACAGAGTCCCTCAGGGCATACAGCAGCCAACCCCAACCCTTCAAAGATAGCCATCAAGATAACGACAACAAGAAAAACACCAATTACCCCTGTTTTTGAAGTCGGTTTTGATGAACCCCCAGCGTTTTGCCTGTGGCTGTTTTGGTTTGAGGTTGCGCCCAGCGCTTTAAGGTCTGGACTTTCATCAAGGGGAAGGTCTGAATGTCGGCTGTGCAGGATTTTGCCGCCGTTCGTTTTGAGCGAACCAATGGCTGCTTTTGGAGATCAGGTATCCAACCAACAATAATTGATAAGGCGATTTTACTCGTTTCGCCCCATGTTATCGGGTGCGACGTTTACTCCTCCATCCGACCACGCATGTTGATGTAAACACCATCTGAAAGGTAAGTAGGCTCACCATCTTCGCCAACCGAGAATTCGCCATATATATCTCGCATCTCTTCGTCAGCCCATGGTGCTTTGACAGCGGGAAGACCAAGAATGCGGGCGATCTTATTGGCTGTATTGCGGATCTCAGTCGGGTGATCAATTTCTTTGCAGAGAAAATACGGGCGGCCCCAACTGTCGACGCAACGCTCGCCGCGACCCAGCACGCTCTCCGCCGCAGCAACCAATTTGTTTAGGTCAGGATAAGCAAGGTAAGAGCCGTCGTCCTCCTTCGCCGTTGCCGTCATTAAAGTGTAGCTGTTCGTTTCATGGATAATGCGAACCAAAACATATTGCTCGGAAACCATCTTGGTCTGGTCAAGTTCGCCAGTCGTTACGAGTTTTTCTGATTTGGTGATGATTGCCATGGATGGGCTCCCTCGTGTTGATCAAGTGAACTAGTTACTGTACGCGACAAATGCTATCTTCCCCAGTCATGTGTGCTACCCCCCGATGTTAGCCACACTCCGTCCGACAAATAAACTGGCTCTCCTGAACCACCGAGGGCGGAATAGAGATCGTCCTCTCCTGACCGCATTCGTGGAGGCGGTGATGGTAGGACTTTGTTGGTCTGCAAGGGAGCTATCATTTCTTCAAGGCGCTTAGCGTTGCGTAAGAATGCTTCCGCAAACGAAACGGTCCGTTCCAAGATGTTGTGAAGGCTGCCATGAAACGGCTGTCCAATAAATGGACCGTCCGTTCGACTGATCGATAATACAGAATTTGGCTTCATCCCCTCGGCAGGTAGACCTTCGATTAGTTGAACATCAATGCCATTTTTCCGCATTAAGATTAGAGCGGTTTGAGTTTGGTTCGCAGCGGAATAGGCCATTCGATACATCTTGCTGGCGGCTCTACGGGGCACCCAGCCCATCTTGAATAGGCTTACGGCCAGTTCGTATGGCCGTGCCAAACCCTTAATGCTTAGAGATTCCCCAGGTGGAAGGACGATACCATCAGCAGTAAACTGGGCTTCGCTAGCAAGGCATTCGATAGTATGCTGACAACCCCAGTTGAGGTAGTTGATATCATCAACATGCGCCCATTTTGGCGGTCGATTGTTCATATTTACGACGACATTATCGCCAACTGCGATATCGGTGCGGAGGCAATTAACTGGATAGGTCTTTCCTGACTTATCGAATGCCACGTGTGCAATTATGTAAGAGATATAAAGATTCCAAAGTTGTTCAGTTTATACGAATTCAAAACAAACGTTATTTGAAGATAGCTGTCTCTCAAAGCATAGCGGCCATTCGCGTCATTGCAATAGTTCGCTCACTCTGGGCTCACTGCCGACCTTGGCTATCCCAGCACTAAATTTCTCCCTTGGGCCAGTCCAAAGCAAATCCTTCAGCGTAACGAAGTCAACGGTTGCGGTTCAGATCTGCCCAGTAAATCGACAAATCACGATTCACCCAGAGCCGTTTGAGACACTAGCCTGCCAAGTCCCCACGAAAGCGGTAGAAGCCGCTGTAGGGGCTTCTGCCGGCCCCTTCTAAAAGCACACGGCATTCGACCCTAAGCGTTTCAATGTCAATCGAAGAAAATGGCAACAAGAACAACACCAATAACCCCTGTTTTTGAAAACGGTTTTGATGAACCCCCAGCCCTTCGTTTGGGTGGCTCTAAACTTTATGGATTTGCCAAGATATTTAAGGCCCAAGTTTGCAGCTCAAGAGGGCAATTAGCGACTATGGAGACGAAGTTATCATTCGGCTTGGCTGCAGACGCCGTCATTCGAATTCAAAAGGTTTTAGATTGAGTTGCTGCATGTTTGCTATCGCTTAGGTGGAGGCGAACCCATTGACTGCCGCGGGTTTGGTGATGGGAATGGTATGGGGAGCAACTTCGCTTCTTTGCAGAACTCGCTAGGCCTCATCACTAAAGTCCTAACATTAGCCTTTCGAAGCTTGGCTTCAACCTGCCTGAAGGGATTAATGAACTTAGCGTCAAGTGAAATGAAAACGTCTACATCGGCCATGTCTGCTTCAATATTGGCCTGAACGTCTTTTAGTTGCCCTTCACCCTTCAAATGTTGAACCATTGGGGCGTAATTCGCCACGTCGAGCAAACAGCCTTCAGGCGTTTCTGAACTAGTGAGGATGCGCGAAGAAACCCGCCTCATTTTGCTGCAAAGTATTGGATAGTGGGTAAACAAAACATCAAAATCAAGCCGCTCAAGCCCATGGTAATGCCCATGTATAGGGTGTTGTCGTTCCCGTGAGACAGTCGGAAGCTTGAGAATTTCCGCATCACCACGTCGGCCAAGTTCACAGAGAGCGTAGATATAGCCCTGCTCGTCAGCATCATCATCTCGCCCGCTGGGTTGCCTTCCCGAGATTGTCTTTCGAACCCCCTGACGAAGGCCTTTCCAAGGACCATCTGCCACCATTACTTCCTGCACATCGACTCGTTCGTTTGCACAATACTGAAAAACCATAGTGTCAAAAGAAATCCTAAGTTTGTGACGAAAACGCCCGCCTTGCAGCATCAAAGATTGGCTATTTTTATCCCCCCTAACACGGCGGATTTCAGGGTAATCTATTTCTTCTGAGTTTTCGTTCTGCACTGAACTCTCCTAAATAGTCGCACCACGGTGTTTTCTATCGTGAAAGGCAACGAATTTACCACTTAGAAAACATCTTCTGAGCCTACCTGCACAACCGAAGGCTTAGATCCGTATCTCCGCCAAATCACCCCTGCCAATAGACCATGCCCATGTGTCAGCCTGTTAGGGTGTCGCTTTGAACTGACAATGGAGTGGTATTTAGCTTTTGGCAGGTGGTCTGCCACCACTCCTTAAACCCTATTGTCAGGTAAGGAGAACATCACAATGATGATCGGATACGCACGTACATCAACCCTAGAACAGAACACATCCCTAAAGGCCCAAAGGGACTCACTGAAGGCAATCTCATGTGATCGGGTATATGAGGAGCAAATCAGTTCCGTGGCCCTCAGGGGGCAGCTAAGGGCTGCTATCGACTACACCCGTGAAGGGGATACGCTGGTCGTTACAAAGCTGGATCGATTGGCCAGATCAATCAAGCATCTGGGAGAGATTCTTGAGGAACTTGAGGGCAAAGGTGTGGGCCTTAGGATACTTGCGCTGGGCCTAGACACGTCCAATGCGACAGGGAAGCTGATGCTGAACGTCTTGGGGTCTGTGGCCCAGTTTGAACGGGAAATGATGCTGGAAAGGCAGCTTGAAGGCATCGCCAAGGCCAAGGCGCTAGGCAAGTACAAGGGAAGGAGGCCGACTGCGATGATGCAGAGGGAAGGTGTTCTGGAATTGTTGGGTCAGGGTCTAGGAAAACGGGAGGCTGCTGAGAAGCTTGGGATGTCAGAAAGGTCGGTGTATAGGGTAATCAAGAGTACCTTAGTAATTTAGGTGGAAACAGTGTAGCTAGGAAGCTGGCGCTCCGAGAGACGAAGAGCGTTTTAGCGTGACACCAAGTGATGGTTTCGCTTGGTGTCACCAACAGATCTATCGGTCCTCGGCCATTAGCTGCACTCAAGGGCGGTTTGCCGACATTCGCTGCACCTGCAAACTAAACGGGCGCGTCCTAAGAAAGCAGACGCTCAGGGTCACGACACATTTTTG
The DNA here is from genome assembly GCF_053474885.1 of Sulfitobacter sp. M13. NCBI lineage: Bacteria > Pseudomonadati > Pseudomonadota > Alphaproteobacteria > Rhodobacterales > Roseobacteraceae > Sulfitobacter > Sulfitobacter sp. M13. Next base: position 1,655,327 of record NZ_CM130281.1, read on the forward strand.
TCTGGGTGCATCTGCAGCAAAGGTCGGCAGTGAGCCCTTCTTATCAATATTCTGCCACGCAGAGAATGGCTGCTATTTCAGTATAAGACAAAAAAACGGCGGATTGAGGGGATCCGTTGTTCGTTGCCAACTCAATCAATGAAGAAATAGGGGCGCATTCAACTGTTTCCGTTGCTGGATCGAGACATGTCGCGGTTCATTGCACAACCAAGCACTGGTGTTAGCGATAGGATGCGCTACCGATCTGCAAACATCGTCCTTTTCGTTTCCATGCGGGGCTGGCCTATCAAGCCAGCAACCCTGAATGTGCTAATTTATTACGACACTTGCACGCATTCCTGCTTCAAGATGGCCCGGAATTTCACATGTGATCTCAACTGGACCATCTGTCGTTTGCACTGGAACAATAAACCATTCAACGGTCATTCCCGGGCCAACTTCGACTTCGTTTATTGACCCTTTGACTTCTGTTATCAAATTGCCGTCGGGGTCGGATGCCTCGATCTTGCGGGTGAATATGCGTTCACCCATCTCGTTAAGAGCTAACTCATGCTTGATTTCGTCGACGTTTGTTAAGATCAGCCGATAGGCTTGACCGGTCACGAACTCGTAATTGTCAGGGCTAAAGAACATCCCCTCATCGTTGCTACCCATTTCGATGGTTACATCAATGACGTTTGCACGGCTCAGGTCGCCCTCGGCTGCGGCGGACGTAGCGAAGACCAAAGCGGAAATCCCAAAAATAGTGGCGATCATATTCATAACGTTTCCTTTCAAGGAAGTGCAGCATTTAGTTGAACTCTCCATCACCATAGGCCGCTTGTCTAATCAGAGCGTTGATCTGCATCAAGCATTCCGCTGGATGACGAGTGTGCGGACTTGCTGATGATTGCGCGCATGATCGCCTCAGGCTTTGCGACCGGATTCGACCATGTTGCATGGTATCTGAGTCATCAGGCTATGAAATTCTGCCGAGAGCGGCCATTGGTGGATCCGCAGCACACAGTAGCTTTGTCCGCAGTGCCGCCGCTCGCCTCCGGTTTGACGCTGATTTCGTTTGAAAGTGCAGCGAAGGTCGGCAGTATGCCAGTGCCGTCGACAATGCGGCCATGCCCAGTAGAGCGCCCCACACACTGGCAGATAGCTCGATATTGGGTGGTCCGTCGATGGGTACACGCGCCTCGATGACGGCCTTGGTGGATGGTGGCTATCTCCGAGCCTCCGACGAACCCATCGGTCTGATCAACGCTGCAATGATCGCCACATTACCGGTTTTTTGTTTGAGAGCGGCATCATGCCGGGGGGAAGGCGGCAGGCCGCTCGACGTCATGCCTGATGTTTCAAACTGGTTTACAAACGAATTCCTGTCGCAGTCAGACTGAAGGCGGATAGATGGCTTTGGCGTGCCATGTATCATGCCTTTTGACATCCCAGCTTTCTTTCCTCGGTCCTGTTCTTGGCTGCGCATGATACCAACTACTAATCTGTGGAATGCACATAGACTTTGTAGATTCCCTTTCCTGCGCATTCTCTACCGCCAGCGCTACCCAATCACATGTGCAAGTGCATCATAGGCGGGAACTTTGAGCTATCACATTGGTTAAGAAACACTGAGGCAGAATATCTGCTGAAGTCCTCACCCAACATCGGAGTCCGATTATGAAGACTACATCGTTGTTCCTGGCTGCTGCGCTTGCATCTGCGGGAAGTGTTTCATTTGCTGAAAATCATGCCATGCCAGCGATGGCTGAGATGGCTGAAGGCGACGTAAAGTCGTTTATGGTACCTATGGATAAGCTGATGGCGACAATGCCAATGACATCCACAGGAATGCCGGACGCTGACTTCTTGCTGATGATGATCCCTCACCATCAGTCAGCGGTTGAGATGGCTAAGGTTGAACTGGAAATCGGCAACGACGAAAAGACGAAGGAAATGGCGCAGTCGATGATCGATGCCCAAGAGGCAGAGATCGAGGAAATGCGCGCGATGCTTAAAGACATGGGCATCGACACTACATCCGAGTGAGAGATTAGAAGGATTGCAGCTTCATCCGGAAAGTCGCATGTCACTATAAAACGATATTCCTTCGGATAAGTTTCTTAGGAACGCACCGATGGGTGCGTTCCGGATCCTTGTTAACTTACCAAAAAAAGGAAATCGGAATACCGTTCTTGAATTAACCCAACAAAGCGCGGAAACATTTTGGTATCGTTTCGACGAGCCCATTTTTTAAGTTTGTGTTAGATCGCGGCATGCAGCCGGCTCGCGCCGGCAACCGCAATAGATGACCTTTAGTTCACGACATTCCGCCACCGAATTCGCGTTGCCCATCTAAGTCCCGAACAACGTGCGGGGAAAGGTTGTGGTTTGGCGGGCTGAGCGTTTTACCGCGATCATGCTCAATATAGCACAGCGCAAAAAGGCGGCTGATGAGAACTATAAAAACATCTAAGCCAAAGTACGAACGAATCTTAAAGTTAAATGAGACATGCCGGCCAACGGGTCGCACCGTCCCGCAGTAATGTCAGCGGGACGGTGCCTTACTCATCAAGCGTTAGAAAAACAGACGCGTACCGACCACGAGGGACAGGTTGTCACTTTGCCCCCCGCCAGCCTCGATCAGGTCAGCCGTGCCGCCAAAAGACTTCTCGTAATTCACCCCGACGTAAGGCGAAATGGCGCGACCTACGAGGTCATAACTTAGCCGTGCGCCGATTTCGATCGTCGCACCACCAGCCGCTTGGCCCGCTTCGATGTCGTCCTTAAACGGCATGTTGACTTCGAGGCTTGGCGTCAGGATCAACCGATTGGTTAGCAGAGCCTCGTATTCAGCCTCAAACCGGCCGAACGGGTACTCGGAGAGATAGAGATCCGCGTCGATTTCGAACCACTGCGGCGCGAGCCCTTTGACACCGACCACCAGATTGTACCGGTTCGGGCCCTCGGTCGGGGTGCTGGCATGCGCACCGACCACAGCATCAAAGAATGTTGAAATCGGCATTTGCAGACGCAGCTGGTTTTCGAGCGTTTCGAAGTCGTTTGACGATGTCTCCATCTCCGCTTCGCTTCTGAATACCAGCCGCAGTTCGTCGTTGCCGACCATGGCGTCGAAATCCCAAACCAGAACATCTTCGTCATTTTCGCCTAAACGATATTCAAGCTGCTCGACTTGGACGCCATAGATCAGCGGTGGCACACCAGGCTCTGCAAAGACAGCGCCGGCAGTAAAGGTTGCCAGAGCCACTGCTCCGGACGTGATAAGGTTTTTCATCTGAGTACCTTTTAGATTTGTATGGGAGCTCATGTCGGACCACCGACAACGACGACTTTGCGGAACATGCCCGCTTCGGCGTGGTAGGACAGGTGGCAGTGGAAGGCCCACTGACCCGAGGCATCAACTTCGGTTTCGGTATAGACCGTGGTGCCGGGATTGATGTTGACGGTATGCTTGATGGGGTTCCATTTTCCCTTGCCGGTATCAAGCAAAGACCACATGCCGTGCAGGTGCATCGGGTGGGCCATCATCGTCTCGTTCACGAACTTAAAGCGTACACGCTCGCCATAGTTCAGTACGATCGGGTCGGCATCCTGCATTTTAACGCCGTTGATCGACCAGATATAACGCTCCATATTGCCGGTCAGACGCAGTTCGATTGTACGCGTCGCCTTGCGATCCCGGAACAGTGGTTGGCTTGCTTTCAGGTCGTCATAAGACAGAAACTTGCCGCCGTTCGCTGCATGAGGCGTCAGCCCGCTCCCTTTCGCATAGAACTCGGTTTTGCCGTTCATGTCGTTCATGCCTGCCATGGATTTCTTGGACATTTTCTTACCGCCCATGTCCATGTTCTTCATGTTGTGCCCCGCGTGAGCATCAGCCTTCTTCTCGGGCATCTTCATACCGCCCATGTCCATGTTTGCCATGTCATGGCCTGCGTGTGGATCAGCGCCAGCTTTCGGCATCTCCATTCCGGCCATGTCGTTCATGCCGGTATCGGTAAGGTTCATTTTCATACCGCCCATGTCCATGCCGCCCATGCTCATGCCGTTCATATCCATGCCCATGCCGCCCATCATGCCGGACATATCAGCCATGGTAAGAAGCGGTTGCGGGCGCAAATGAGGGACACCGCCGACAAGTCCGGCCTGCGGTGACAGGGTACCGCGCACCAGTCCCGTACGGCCCATCGATTCAGCAATCACCGAGTAGGGCATGTTTTTGCGCGGCTCGACGATCACGTCGTAGGTCTCGGCGACAGCGATGCGCAACTCGTCAACCACAACTGGTTTGACGTTATTGCCGTCCGCTTGGACGACCGTCATCTTCAGGCCAGGGACACGCACATCGAAATAGGTCATTGCTGACGAGTTGATGAGCCGCAGGCGGACTTTTTCACCTGCTTTGAACAGGCCGGTCCAGTTTTGTTTGGTGCTCTGCCCGTTGATCAGGGCGGTGAAGCCTTGGATGTCCTCGACGTCGGTCGGGGTCATCCGCATCTTGCCCCACATCTTGCGATCTTTAAGGGTCGCTTTCAGCCCGTCTGCCTGAGCGTCGTTCAGCAGGTCATCAAGCGTGCGTTGCGAACGGTTATAGTAATCCGCCGAGCGTTTCACATTGCGGAAAATCTTGTTGCCACTGTGGGGGTGTTTATCGGTCAACTGCACGACATAATCGCGATCGGCATGGATGGGATCGTGGCCCTTAGGTTCGATCACAATCGCGCCGTAAGCTCCGTCAGGTTCTTGGAAGCCGGAGTGGCTGTGGAACCAATAGGTGCCCGCCTGTTTGATCGGGAAGTTATAGGTGAAAGTAGTGCCAGGCTTGATGCCGTTAAAGCTGATACCGGGCACGCCGTCCTGGCGGAACGGCAGGATCAGACCGTGCCAGTGGATCGACGTCGACTCGCGCAGGTTGTTTTTGACATTGAGGATGACGTTTTCACCCTCTTTGAAGCGCAGAACAGTAGGGATTTGGCTGTTGTTATAGCCGACGCCCTTTTTCTTGAAGTCACCGGTGTCGATACGGATGTTGTCGACGCTGATGTCATAGGTTTCAGCAGAGGCGCTTAGCCCGCCCAAAGTGGTTACCGCCAACCCCAAAAGGGCCGCGCGGAACATGGCAATGGAATTCATTTCCATTCCTTTCAAAATATACAGTTGAAAACGTCGCGTGGGAACGCGGCGCATTGTTTAACTATTTGGGAATTCGCGAGAGACTACGGCTACATGCAGACCGCGCGCACAGATCTAAAGACACTCCACCTCGGCGGGGAACGTGACTTAAGGCTCTGGCGTTATTGCAACGTACGTGGCGGCGGGATCTCGATCGTGGCGAAAATTCTGTAGGATTTTATGTGCAGCGCTGGGTGGCTGACATCAAAACGGATCGCCGAAGGTTGTGACAAAGTATAGGGATCGCAGGACGTAATCAGGCAGTGGCCTGCCATTGCGGCACATCCATCGCCACTCATCCCACTGGGAAGGCCACACATCGAAGCCGTGTGAACAGAAGCCATTTCACCGGATGTCAAACCAGCGGGTGCAGCACCAGCAGCATGCGTCATGAGCGATGACAATGTCATTGTCAGCGCCAGCAGAAAAACCAAAATTGTGTTTCTCGCCTGTGTCATGTCATCCCGTTTGGAAAAATCTACAATATCTTGAGCAGCTAACACAGTCAGTCAAATCTTGAAAGAGCGTTCAGTCTCGCAGCTTTACATGCGCAAAGCGTTATGGATCGCCGTCGCGGCCACCGCACCTTGCCCCATTGCATAAGCGATCTGGTCAAGCCCCTCGACGATATCGCCGATGGCATAAAGACCCGCAACCGAGGTTTCCTGCTGTGCATCAACGACGACACATCCAGTTGCATTGCACTTTGCGCCAATCGATACGGGAAGATCAGAACGCGGGCTGGTGCCGAGGGCCACATAGAGCGTATCGAACAGATGCTGCTGGCCCGTCTCCACCTCGACCATAACTTGAGTGTCTGTCAAAGACAGGCGGCGCATCGGCGACGCTAAAACTCCGATATCATCGGTGGCATGTGGCACGTACCCCTCGGGTGGGATGAGCGTCACATCGTCGGAATAACTGCGAATAAAGCGGGCCTCTGCCAGCCCGTGTTCGCCATGCCCCAACACACCGATCGTTTTGCCGCGAACTTCATAAGCGTCACATATCGGGCAATAGCGGATAAGGCCGCGCGACAGACCGAGGTCATGATCCTGCTTTGAAAGTGGCGGGCCATGGTTGACCACGCCGGAGGCCACAATAACGGTCCGTGCAGTGGTGGTGCCATTTCCGGTCGTCACACGGAATGCGCCATCTGTTTTGGAAACCTCCAGCACCTCATCATTGACGATCACTGCGCCATAAGTTTCGGCATGGGATTGCATCCGTCCAAGCAGGTCCTCGCCCGAAATGCCGTCACGAAAGGGAGCGAGATTGTGCGTCTTGGGGATTTTCAGCGCCCGTCCTTCGCGCGCATCGAAGACCACGACCTCGCGCAGAAAACGGGCAAGGTATAGTGCGGCGGTAAGACCCGCTGGCCCGCCACCGATGATGATGCAGTCTTTCATCTCGTTTATCCTATAAAATCTTGTTAAATTTGCCACATGATGCAGTTATCACGGCAATAGTTGGCTGAGTTGAAAGGCTGTGAACGCGCTTCCAGCCAACACGGCTCCGCCGATCACGAAAATGCCGCCGATCACCATTGCCAGACCACTTGAGCCATCAAGCACCGCGATATCTTCTGGCGGTTTGTTGAAATAGACACGGCCCATGACCCGCGCATAATAGAACAACGAAGCAACGGTGTTCGCGGCAGCCACTACGGCGAGCCAAGTATAGCCGCCGTCTATCGTGGTGATGAATAAGGCCAGTTTGCCCAGAAAACCGACCGTTGGCGGAATCCCGACCAGTGACAGGAAAGAGATCACCAAAACCGTCGCCACAATCGGGCGTCGCTTGGCCAGACCGTCGTAATCTGCAACTGCCGTCCGGCCCCGCAGGTGGGCAACGACCGCAAAGGCCGCAAGATTGCTTATAGCGTAGCTTGCGATGAAGGCCAGCAATGCGGTGAGGGCATCTGGACTGAGCTCCAGAACGGTCACTGCCATCAGCAAATAGCCTGCCTGCGCAACCGAGGACCATCCGATCAGCCGCCGAATATCGTCCTGCCAGAACGCTGCCAAATTGCCGAGCGTCATTGTCGCCGCTGCCAAGATCGCGATCAGGGGCCGCAAACCGAGAAATTCGGGAGGCACAAGCTGCACAAGGCGCGCCAATGCAATGGCCGCGCCGATCTTGGGAACCACTGTCAGGAATGCGGCTGACGGGACCGGTGCGCCTTCGGCAACATCAGGCAGCCAAGCGTGGGCAGGGACCGCGCCCAGCTTAAATGCGATGCCGGTAATGGTCAGCGCGAACCCGACGAACAGCAACGGCGAAAGTCCTGTGCCCAGCCTCAAGGATGCGGCAATGTCTGCGTATCCGGTGCTTCCCAACAGCCCCAGCATCAGCGTGACTCCGGTAATCAGCAAGGCATTCGCCAAGGCGCCCATCAGGAAATACTTCATGCCTGCTTCGACCGATAGCGCCCAGTCGCGGTGCCATGCGGCAAGTGTGTAGCCTGTGACCGAGGACAGCAGCACCGCAATGGTAAGCTGCAGCAAGTCTCCAGCCCCTGCCATCGCCATCGCACCCAGAGCGCCAAGCAGCATGATCGCATAGTATTCCCCATGCCGCGGATCAGTGCGAAACCAACCCGGTGACATCAAAATACAGAAAGCGGTGCCAAGCAGGATCATCAACCGCGCCCAGAGGCTCGCCCCGTCCAGCGCCCAAGTCCCCGAAAACGTGAAACGGGTTTCGCCCAGCTGCTCAAGAACAAGGAGTACCGCGACCGCGATACCTGCGAGGGCGATAAGCGCCGACCCTGCCTGCATCCGACGCGGTGCGAATGCTGCGAACAGCAGGGCGAGTACTGCTGCGATGATGATGGTTATTTCTGGAGATACGTCGCCAATCGGCACTGGGTTAGCCCCCTATGATGGCAGAAGACGCACTGCCAATCAGTTCAAGAAGCCAGCGCGGATAGATGCCGATCAGAATGACCAGCGCCAGTAGCGCGGCAAGTATACCGCCCTCGCGCAAGCTGACGTCGGCAAATCCCTCACGCGCTTTTGGCAGGTCACCGAAGAAAACCTGTTGCAACAGCCTCAGAAACAGGGCGGCGGTGATCAGGATGCCTATCAGGCCAATCGCAGCGATCACCGGAAAGACAGCGAAGGCACCGACGAAGATTTGCACCTCGGCGACAAAGCCCGCCAATCCGGGCAATCCGAGACTGGCAAAGCCCGCGATCACGGCTGCCACGGTCAGACGGGGGGCAACCTTGGCCAGCCCGCCATAGGCGTCGATGTCGTAGGTCCCGCTGCGCGCCCAGAAGCCGCCAGCGATCAGGAACAATGCGCCGGTGATCAAGCCGTGCGCTACCATCTCAACCACCGCGCCGGTCAGTGCCATTTCGCGAGCGCCTTCTGCGCCGTTCAGCAATGCCCCCGCTGCCGCGATCCCCAAAACGGTATAGCCCATGTGGTTCACCGAGGTGTAAGCGATGCGCCGTTTCAGGTTGGTCTGCCCCAAGGCGACGATGGCCCCCCACAGGATGGAAATCAGCGCCAAAATGGCCAGCGGCAGGGCATATTCAGCAAAGGTCTCTCTCATCATCTGAAACGGTATGCGCACCAGCCCGTAAGTCCCCATTTTCAGCAGTACCCCCGCGAGGATGGCCGAGACCGGGCCCGGTGCCATCACGTGCGCGGGCGGCAACCAAGTATGCACAGGAAACAGCGGCGCTTTGACGGCGAACCCCAGAACGAACCCCAACAAGATCAGACCGCCGCGTAGGTCCATTCCCGCCAATGGCTGGGCGGCGATCAGGGCACGCATGTCGAAGGTGATCGGGTCAACCGTCAGCACCAACCCGATGATTGCCAGCAAAATCGCGAGGGAGCCCGCGAGCGTGTATATAAAGAACTTCAGCGCGGCCCCTTGGGCATCGCCGTGGCCCCATCGCCCGATCAGAAAAAACATCCCGACGAGGCTAAGATCAAAGAAGACATAGAAGATCAGCAGATCAAGCACCATGAACAGACCGAGCGACGCCGCTTCCAAAAACAGGAACCACGCATAATAGGCGCGGGGCCTTTCGGGGTTTTCCATCGGCCATGCGATACAAGCGATAAAGAGGACGCCGCTCATCAACGACAGCGACAGTGACATGCCATCGACGCCGACGCGCCAGAACACTCCGAGTGACGGGATCCAAGGGGCCTCGGCATAGGACTGAAAGGCAGGCGCCCCTGCGCCGGTGTCAAACCGGTACCAAACGATGAGCAGCAGCAAGAACGATAAGGTTGAGGTGGCCACAGCAATGATGCGCGCCGTGGCATGGCCTACGCCGGGAAGAAGGGTCAGCGCCAAAGCGCCCAGCATCGGGATCAGGATGGCGAGTGTCAGCATGTTATGCTCCTGCGGCGAGAAGTGCGATTATGGCGATAACACCGCCGATGATGTATGCGTAATAATGGTGGGACAGGCCGGTTTGTAGTCGGCGCAGATCGCGGCCTAACATACCGGTCAGACGTGCGCTGCCTTCGGGGATCCCATCGGACATTGCCTCTCCGAAACGATCACTGACATAGGCAAGCCAGTCGCCAAACGCCGCAGTACTGCGGATACCCTGATCGACCACGCGATTGTCCAGCTCTGCGATTAGGGCTGCGCCTTTGCGGCCCAAGGTCGCGACCCCGCGAGGACCTGCGTCAATCAAGGTATCATCTGCCCATGCCGCCGCACGGGCGAGCGCATCGACCGGCCGCGCGACCCCGCGCGGACCTGCGTCAATGAGGGCATCATCCGCCCATGCCGCCGCGTGCGCCAACGTATCGACTGGCCGCACCACCGCGTAGGTGATCAGTGTCGGAAGCCCAAGCCAATCTGATGCCGCAGCAGTGGGTCCACTGGCGCCCAAGGCCGGATAGCGACGCACCAGAAATACGCCCCCTAATAGGCCTGCAGCGACAAAGGTCAGCGAAAGGCCCAGCATCAGCACACTGCCCTTCGGGAGCGTACTGACTAAAGCGGCGGCAACGGCCTCGGACAAAGGCGGATACCACAGCAGGCTTGTCGCCAAGGTAAGTGCCACAAGGGCAGCAAGACCAATGGTTTCTGCCCAGTCGGGTTTCTCCACAGATCGCTCATCATCGCAGCGCCATCCAAAGGCCAATAGCACAAAGCGAGTGGCATAGGCCGCACTGAGCGCGCCGCCAATCATCACCGCCAATGCAAGCCAGACCCCCGCGTGCTCACCGGCCTTGATAATCTCTTCTTTGCTCCAGCCCCCGCCGGCCGCTGGCAAACCGGCAAGCCCGATCGCTGCAATACCCGTTAGCACCGCGACCAAGGGCATCGACCGGCCCAACTTCATCCTATCCAACCGGTAGCCGCCCGCCGCTTCGCCAGCGAGGCCCGCTGACAAAAATAGCGGGGCCTTGAAGGTGGCGTGAACGATCAAGTGCAATACCGCGACAACCGGATACCCTGCGCCGACCGCCACAAACATGAAGCCAAGCTGCGCCGAAGTGGAGGCGGCAAGTAACCGTTTGGCGTGATTTTGCAATACGCCGGTAATGCCACCCGCGAGCGCCGTGATCAGCCCGATTGTGATCGCCGTGACGCTGAAGCCGGGGGTCAGCGCCAAGGCTGGCTCCAGCCGCGCAATGATATAGGCGCCCGCCGCCACCAGCGTTGCCGCGTGGAGCAAGGCTGAAACCGAACTGGGACCCGCCATCGCGCGGAAAAGCCATGGTGCAAAAGGCACCTGTCCGGCCTTGGACGCGGCAGACAACAGAATGCCATAGGCCACGATCCACTGGAGCGGCCCGTTGAGCGTCGCGATCCCGGCATAGTCAAACGATCCGGTCGCGGCGAACAGCGCCATGACAGCCGCAAACAATCCGAGATCTCCGAACCGCGTCATGACAAAGGCATAAAGGCCCGAACACGGGTTCTCGATGTCGCGCCACTTGTGTGAGATCAAGGCCCAAGAACATGCTCCGATCAGCTCCCACCCGATGAGCAACGTCAAAAGGTCGTTGGCGACCACAACCAACTCCATGCCGCCAGTGAACAGGATCATAATACCGGTCAACCGTCCTAACCCCTGTGCCTTTTCATGCTGTGTGGCGTGAAGAACGACAGCAAGTGCTACCGCCGGTACCATCAATGCGACCGCCGCCGAGATGGGCGTGAAGGCGGCCGAAAGCCGGATTCCATCAGTCCAGATCAGCGACGCGGTCCAGTCTTGGACAACGGCAAGCAGTGCTACTCCAAAGGTCGCGCCCAACACCGCAACGGCCCAAAATCCCAGCCAGCCGCGCGATCGGTCCCCCATCGCGGCGATGATCGCGCCTGCCACAATTGGCAGGAAGGGGAGCAGCCAAAGTGTCATTCTTTTAGCGTCCCGAGAGCTTCGACCACGTCGGCCTGACGTTTGCGATAGACGGCGACAACCAAGGCAAAGCCAATGGCAAGTTCGACTGCCATCACCGCCATTACAAGGATGGCGAGCAATTGTCCTTGAGGGGCGCCTTCGAGCGTGAAAGCCCAGAAGCCAACAGCCGCAAGCAGGGTGCCATTCAACATCAGCTCCAAACCCATCATCAGCATGACGAAAGATTTCTGTGACAGCGCGCCGAAGAGCCCGATGCCAAAAAGTGCCGAGGCGACGATCAATATGGCGGTTAATGTCATATCAATGCTCCTTCTTCGGCATGGTGCCGTGACCCTTGTGAGGGTCCGGAGCGTGGCTGTGCTTATGCTTCATGGGCGCGGCACCATCGTGACCCGCAGCGTGATCTCCGTGGGCCATGGGTACTGCTTCCGACATATCGTGCTGCATATCGCCCGTGTCCTCGTGAACGGGCATCTCGGTCATCTTCATACTGTGGCCAGAGTGCCCGCCATGCCCACCGTGACCGCCGCCTGTTTCAACCTTTCGCCCAGCTGGCTCCCCTCCCGGATGCAATCCCGGTGGGAGGGCTCCGTCATCCGAGTTTCCGAACCGGCCGCGGCGGCTTGATAAGATGACCGCGCCGAGCATGGTAGCCAAAAGGGTGACCCCTGCCGTCTCGAAGATCAGCATCGAACCGCCCAGCAATTCTATGCCGAGATCACGCATGGTATCGCGGCCAGCGGGCAGCGGGTTATGCGGCAGATCAGTCGCCAAAACTGCAACTGTGAGACCTACGAAAGCCACGATGCCGGCACTAATCGACAGGCGGTATTGATGCACCATTTGCATCGGGTTTAGCCCTGCGGGGTTCATCATGAACATCACCATGAACAGGCCCATGACCATCATTTCGACCGCCATCATAAAGACGGTTGCAATGCCGATATAGTCGGCAGACATCAAAAGCGCGATGCCTCCGACACAGATAAACGAGACCATTAACGCAAATGTCGCGCGGATCATCGAGTCGACCCGAAACACCCGCCAACCGCTCCAGATGGCCATGGCCGAAAGGATATAGAAAGCAATATCAGTCATGCGAGCGCGACCAGTCCGGCCAGCAGCAGATCAAGGAAAGCGACCGGTAGCAGAACCTTCCAGATCAGCCCGAGCATCCGCGCAACGGGCATGCGTGCCAGCAAATGCCCCAGCGCAATGATGACCGCCATTATGATCAAAGCTTTCAATGCCAACCAAACAATGCCCGGAAGAACAGGCCCAAGATAGCCACCCAGAAACGCCGAAGCCGCAACGGCTGAGAAACCGACCAGCATGGACAATCGCGCTACCTGCCAACCCGCCCGGTTCGCGCCTGAATCCTCTATCGACGTGCCGCCCGCAAGATCAGCACTATCCGCATAGTCCAGGGGACCGCGCAGCGTGAGTGAGAGACCCAACAAAAGGAAGAGCGGCAATCCGAGAGGCTGGCGGATGATGTTCCACAGGCCTTCCTGTGAGGCCACGATCGCGCGCAGATCAAGCGACTCTGCGGGCAGGGCGGCAGCGATCAGGACAAACATACTCAGCAGCATGATCGGAAGGCCGATAGCGACGTAGCGATAGGCTCCGATCAGCGCGAGCGGAGAATTCGGCGACCAGCCGTGCAAGAAGACGAGGACGACCACAAGGGACTCACACGCACCCCAAAGCACCACGCTGGTTTCAATGCCGATCACCGCAGACTGTGGCCCGAGCGGTACGACAGCGAGGCCAATGGCCCCAAGCGCCAGAAATCCAGAGATAGACAGGAACCAATTCAGCCGATCCGGTGCCTCGGTGGTCACGCGCTGCCGCGACAGATACGCGGCAGCGGCGTAGAGAGGCATCAGCATTGAGTGTCCGGCACGACCTGCGATCCAACGGTACAGAAATGCATCGAGTATCGCGGCAAGGACCACTCCGAAGATCATGAAGGTGAGCATTGCGACAAAGGTGAGTGCAAAGCTCATGACATGTGGCCTGCATGGGCGCCGTGATCCATGTCGCTCGCCATTCCCTTGGACTTTTCGGGATCAAAGGTATTGGCGCAAATGGCACGCAAGGTCGCGTTGTCAAAGCTGTTCAACACCAACATCGCTTCGTGCCATTCAAGGCCAATCAATAGATCATCAAGGCCGGTTCGATGTGCATGTACGTCTATGAAATGCTCCGAGGTGCCGGTAAGTACGTCAAACCGTGTGCGCACATCCGACCCGTCGTGAGTGCGACCCAGACCTTTTGGGATTGCGACCCGCGCGCCTGAAAAACGAATGAGCCGTTTTAAGGTCGCATCGCTTACGTTGCTTCCCTGCAGAAGCCTTTCAGCCAGCGCGGGCAAGCCCAGAAGATTTAGCAGGACGCAACCGCGCTTTTCTTGCGTTTCAAAGGGCGGATGCACGACCGTAAGGCTTTGTATCACATCACCTTGTAGCGTGAAGGTTAAGACAAGTCCGGGTGGAAACATGGGCAGAAACGGACCGAAATCGGCGGTATAAGCGTCCAACTCCAACCCGTCGCGCAGGTCGGGTGCAGTCATCGCCATCGGCCTTCCGTAAGGCGTGCCGCCCATCATCCCTTTGCCACCCTGACCATGCGGTCCGATTCCGCGCCATTCGTTTGGCGGGGCGTCGGGGAGGATATCTGGCTCTGTATCGAACTTTCCAGCAAGCAGACCTTTGTGGATGGTTCGCAAAGCGTCACCGATATCTTCGGCTTCCCCGACGGATGTGGCACCTGTCAGCTGATTGCGAGAATGCCAAAGCACAGTGGCACGCGGATGGGGCAATTGGTCATGCAAACGGTGCAGTTGCGCAAGACGATCGTCCGGGACCGTGCCCACTACCAGTAAAATCGCTGCGGCACGCGGAGTCTCCACACTGCGCACTGCGGGGTTTTTGCCGAGCACGCTCGCCGTATCGGCAGGGGCACCCTCACCAATTGCCACGAACACTGGCACTTCGGCCAGCCCGGCTATCTTTGCAAGCCAGTTCATTCCCACCGGAATATACCCTCCCGCCAACCGTAGACGATGCCGACCGATAGAATGACCAGGAACATGCCCATCTCAGCCAGCGCCTTGGGGCCTTCTTCTACGAAAACCACGGCCCAAGGATACATGAACATCATCTCCATCTCAAAGGCGACGAATAGGAGGGTCATTGTGTAATACCGTACATGAAAGCGCTGCCATGCGTGCGTTTCAGGATCACTCCCGCCCATTACCGGGCGCTGTTGCGGGGAGGTAATCGCGGCTGTAGTCAGCGCGCCTGTACCCGCACGCAATGCTGCGGTGAACAGGATTGAAAATGCAAAAATTAAAATGATGGCGATCAATGTCGTCATGGATGTTGCGACCCCTCATGCATGAGCATGGTTACGTATCAGCGCGGATGATGAAACCCTTCTTGCCACTGGAGCCTTGAGGGTTTTTTGCTTGGCATCTGCGTGCATCCACTTTGACAGCAGGTGGGGGGCGGATAAGAGGCCACGTCACAAATCCCCATGGAACAACCGTTTTTGCGCCCATGAAACCCAGTTTGGTGGAACGAGGAAATCCCGCATATCCGTTCCGGCGCTCTCCAATAGATGTACTGCAGCTTTTCGCAATTCGGGTGGCAGACCCTGACGGACCTGCCACCTCGAACACCGTTTCAAACTACGCTGAATTGACCCATCATTCCGCCGTCTTCGTGTTCAAGAATATGACAGTGGAACATGAACGGGCTGGAACTGGCTGCAGGTTGATCGAACTGCATTGCGATTTCCGCGCGTCCGTCCACAAGAACGGTGTCCTTCCAGCCGCGGTTTCGGTTTGAAACCGTGCCTCCATTCTCGCTCAGGACCTGAAACCTTACGCCATGAACATGGAAAGGATGGGCCATGGTTTGGCCGTCGATCGCCCAGATTTCGGTTGCGCCGCGTTGAACACTGAAGTTTAGCCTGTCCATATCAAACGATTGGCCATTGATTGAGTGCTGGTTGCGGCTGCGCCGGAACATACCGCCCATGCCGGACTCAAGCGTGAACTCGCGCCGCTTGGCGCTGCGCGTATCCAGATTGGGCATCAAGCCACCGATGGTATCGGGCAGACGATCAATCCGTGCTCGGCGCGAAGGATCCACCGAGATTGGAAGGATGTCAAAACTGTCGCGGCCCGCGCCGCCCATCATCCCGCCGCCCATCATGCCTCCGCTGGCAACCGAGTTGCCGACCAGCATGTCACTCGCGCCGTCCGAGAAATCTAACAATACTTCTGCACGTTCGCCCGGTGCTAACAGCAGGCTATCAAGAGCAATGGGCCGATCCAGATATCCTGCGTCGGTCGCCACGAGATGCATCGGCCGTCCATCTCGAGAGGTCAGGTCGTAAATGCGTGCATTTGACCCGTTCAACAGGCGCAGCCGTATGATGCCCTGTGGAACAACGGCTTGCTTTCCGTATTGACCGTTGACCAGTATGACGTCACCGGTAAAGCCCATCATCCCGTCGTGCATGCCGGGGTCATAGACTGCTCGTCCGCGGCGATCAAAGCGCCGGTCCTGTATCACGAGCGTCAGGTCATCCGTGCCGTAATCCGAGGGCAAACCGCGTTCATCGTCACGCCCGTCAGAGAGCTGCATAACACCTGCCAGGCCCTTCTGAACGTGATCGGCTGTGCGCAGATGGGTGTGGGAATGATACCAGACCGTCGCAGGCGGCTGATCAATGTTGAGATCCACAGACCATGTGTCGTCCGGTGCGATGGGCTGATGCGGTCCTCCGTCGGTCTGACCCGAAACCAGAAGACCGTGCCAATGTAATGAAAAGGGTTCGCTCAAAGCGTTGCGAACAGACGCCTTTGTCGGACTATCCGTGGCAAGGCGCAGAGTCGGGCCAAGGAACGCTTGACTATTGAACCCCCAGGTCTTCGAAGCACTTTGGCCGAGAAAGTTTGTCTCACCAGCCTGCGCGAGCAGATCGAAAGCTCCTGACGTGGTCGCATCAACCATCGGCGGCATTTGCAATATGCCACCGCCAGCTTGTGCTCCCACGAACCTAGGAAAGCCAGCAACAAGGCCAGCCGCGCCAGCGCACTTCATGAGATCACGTCGTGTCAGTGGCATTTATCAGCCCTTCTCTTTTTTGTTTGTGGAGTTTCTTTCAGGCTGCATCGACGGCGGCCCGCATCATATCGCGGACTTCGCCGGCCACATCGTGCAGTTGCTTATTATCTATCGCCTGCATAGATGCGACGGGGTCGATTGCACTGATTTCGGTGCCGCCGTCTACGGTGCGAAGGATGACGTTACAAGGCAACATTGCACCCACGCGCGGCTCGATCCCAATCGCTTTATAAGCCATCTTCGGATTGCAGGCACCAAGGATGCGGTACGGTTCCATATCAACATCTAACTTTTTCCTCATGGTTATCTTGACGTCGATCTCGGTCAGGATGCCAAAGCCGCTTTCCGTCAAAGCTGTGCGGATGCGGGCATCTGCCGCGTCGATATCAACGTCGGTCAGGGTGCGATTGTAGGTATAGGTCATATCGGTTTCCTCGCGTCTATTTTGAAAGGTATTTGATAAGTGCGAAGATCGCCAAGGCGACCAAAACGATGATCAGCAACATCCAGATGCCGCCCATTCCATAGCCCATCATGTTATTCTCCTCATTCTATCTGTTGTGGTTTCCGCGTCTCATGGCTCAACCCGCCGTCTTGCCATGTGTTCCCCAAAGAGGGGCGAGGCGGTGATCAGCCTCTTCGGCAATTCCTAACAGGCGTGCTCACAGCTATCGCCAATCGCCATAACCAGAAGGATATCGACCAGCTTCTGCCCTGGAACTTCAAAGGATGAGGCAACCCATACAATTCCCCTTCATCGGGCGCCGGTACGTTGAAGGTGAGCAGGATCCGTCCTTGACCGTAGATTACACAATCGGCTGTTTCGCGCTGTTAGCCGACTTTATAAAGTTTTTACCGGTCCTGGGGATTGGTGCCGGCGCCGACATCACGCCGACGCCGAAACGCTTAGTTGTCGGTTTTCATGGTGCCGTCACCCTCTTGCTGACCCTGCATCATTCCCATCTTTGCGCGCATTTTCTCCATGCGGTCCATCATTTCCGCTGGTGCGGTCATTTCTTCAGCCGTAACAGCACCGTCACCGTCCGCATCAAGGTGCTGGAACTTATCCACCATCATTTCGCGGATCATCGCGCTGTGGAGAGTTTCGAATTCCGCTATTGAGAGCGCGCTGTCACCGTCACTGTCAAATTCCGTCAACTTGGCCTGCAGTTGACTCCGCATTTCATCGGGCGTCACGGTGCCGTCGCCATCCGTGTCAAACTTTTGCATCATGTCGCCGCCCATAGGACCCATTCCGCCCATCATGCCACCGCCCATCATTTCGCCATGCATGCGTTTCATCATTCCCATCATGTCCATCATTCCAGGGCCGCCATTGTGCATCATCCCGGCCTGATCATTCGATCCGGTTTTACCTTTGTGCCCGTAATGGGATTCTGCGAAAGCGGCGCCGCCGATAACTGTGGCGGCAAGGGCAGTCGCTGCGAGAAGAGTTTTATGGTTCATATTAAGGTAATCCTCATGAAATGGTTGCGTTGGGTTACATATGACACTGCCCGGTGGGCAACGCATTGATGTGGATCAGTCATCGAGCATCAAATCACCTCCAAGTCACTTGGAGGCCGCAATCTCACATCGCCGAAGTATGCGTTACCGTGCCCCGTACGCATCGCTTACGGCACATCGTCCCATCAGAGTGCAGAATGGGGGCGTCTGGCCGTCCAATGCACCAGAATTAGATTCTGGCGCACTGGACGGCCGATTTGCTTGTGCGTAACTTTCGGTTTGGTACTGCCGGATACAGCGATCCACTGCCTCATGTGATAGTCTGGTGTCAGCGCAAACTCGCTGCACTCAACTTTCCATCGAGCGAACACGCCGTCAGTTGCTAATTTCTCAAAAGAAGACATTTAATTGGAAACTGGGAACGGCAGTAGAGTCAGCTGACCTACGTTTTGGCAGACACAATGCTGCGTGATGCATGGATGTCTCCTTCGACGGGCCGCACCGCAGCATCCGCCCTTGCTGTTGGACGTCGGCTTTGGGCCGTTCATTGCCTGCTGCTATTTAAGAGTGCATCCTTGACCGCACGAACACCTTACAACCAAGTATTGGAAATATAGATTTGGACCGCAATCAGCTCGATGAATTAGTGAGCACATGCTTGCAAGAACTCTACGATCAAGATGTTCAGATCTTAGCTCAAGACATCGGTGAGCGAACAATATGTGGGCGACTGGCTATGCTGATGGGCCCAAAATTTCCGCAATACAACGTGGATATTGAGTACAACCGCAAGGGGCCCGGCATAGAACCGAAGGACATCGACATGCCGGATGAGAACGGTGTTTTGACGACCAGTCGAGTGTTTCCGGACATCATAGTGCATGAGCGTGGGCACAATCTTCGCAACCTCTTGGTTGTTGAAGTGAAGAAGTCCACCAATGCCGTCGGTGATGATCATGATTTCGCTAAATTGCAGGCGCTATGTTGGCAGTTGCGATACCAAAACGGATTGTTCTTGCGTTTGTCGACAGGATCTGAAGCCGACCTACGACTGGTTCGACACCAATGGTTTGAAGGGCCTGTGATTGATGAGCTCTGAACGGCAGCTCTTCAGAATCTGCAGCGCAGTGAAAACGACTGCAACGAATGTCGGCTAAAGGGATATTGCGACACGGCATGCGCTAGGGCCTTGTATGTCGGCTTCGGGCCGAAGTAGCCTTCGCTCAGAGATTATCTCCAGAGCAACGTTACAATAGTTTTACGATCAGGAAGTTTGAAGGATGATACCGACAAGATGACCGAGTTGACCTTTGATCGAAATCAA
The DNA here is from genome assembly GCF_053474885.1 of Sulfitobacter sp. M13. Lineage (NCBI taxonomy): Bacteria > Pseudomonadati > Pseudomonadota > Alphaproteobacteria > Rhodobacterales > Roseobacteraceae > Sulfitobacter > Sulfitobacter sp. M13. The sequence goes on from NZ_CM130281.1 coordinate 1,674,783, forward strand.
GCCGAAGAGGCCATCGACCGTGTGAAAGCCGAAGGCCAAGCTTGGCTGTATGAAAATTATCCCAAGCCAAATGGGCAGATGAGAAAGTCCAGTACCGGTTTCTTAATGCATGAAGGTGTAGCTTATCCTGTGAAGCCGTTAGGTCGTCTTGCTAACGAGCTCGCCGGAAACCCTATGACTGATAACCCTATCACAAACGTGTTTCGAAGGCACTTCGAGAAACTTGGGTTTCAACTGATCGAGAATGCGAACAACGAGGCTGAGATCGCAGCAGAGCGGCAACGCAGATTAGCCGACGTCTGGCAGCGACCAGGGCAAGCCAAGTTTCGACATAAGGTATTCGAGATGTTTGGTGCGCGTTGTCTGATTTCTGGATGCGAGGCCTTGGCAGTATTGGAGGCTGCGCACATCATACCTGTATCTTGCGGTGGTGGGGATGAGGCTTGGAATGGCATCCCTCTCCGAGCAGACCTACATCGACTATTTGACGCTGGTAGTATTATTCTTGATGCTGAAAACTGGAGTATCAGCGTCGGAGAAACTGCGCGCAAGGATTACGGCATTTACAACGGAAATAGTTTGTCTGAGCATATCTCAAAGATTGCAGTGAAGTCAGAGGTTACAACGGCCCTAAAGAAGCGGATGAGCTTGATATCTGCTTAAAGTGAACGGCTGCTTTGCGTAAGCTGCATCGCAGCATTTTTGGCTATGGGCAAGGGCGGCTCTGGGCCGTAAGTCACCATATTCAAAAAGGGAAACCTTGGAGGCCCTCGAAGTTGTAAGGTAACACATGGGGTGACGCGCAAAAACGTGGCATCTTGATTTATCGAATTTTGTCAGTATGTTAGATGCTATCAAATCTTCACGCCTCGCCGTGTGGGGGCACCACTTAATCCTTAAAATTCAGTGATTTAGTCGCCGTGGCGCGCAAGCGTGGCGTCTTTGCGGCGCATCTTGTGACGGCCCTGGTTGGCCTTGTTCTTTTGGGGCTAATGTTTGCGTTGCACCATGGGCAAGACGTTGTTTTGGCGCCTCATTCGGGCAAACTCCTGATCTGCATCTTTTATGCAGGAGGGGCAGATCGAATAGCTTTTGGCAAAATTACCTGGGTCCGGCGGGGTGCGCAGATCGATCCATTTTTCGCCGATCTGAAAGGCGCAGCAGACGGAACATCGGGTGGTGTCATAATAGCCCTCGAACGCGCTGGTGGTGGCGGCGGGGCGGCTGGCAACGGAATGGACCAACATGCTGCCCAAGGTCAGGCTGTGATCTGGCGAGGGCCAGACCGTCAGTCGAAAAAGCCGGCGCATATCGGGCCCGTCGCAGCGATAGAGGATGCTGAACAGCTGCTGTTCCATCCGACAGGTCTGGAACACGCCGAACAGATAGGCGCGGGTGTTATCGCCTTCGATAAAATCCCATACCTCGCGTCCGATCACCCGGGAAGATGTCGCCCCCGGTGCATCATTTTCAAGCGCGAACTGATCCCATTCAGACCCAACTGAAATGATGCGGTTCTGGCCATCCACGACATAACTGTTCGCTTGGAGATCCAAAAAGAAATCCTTTGAGACAAATTTAATGTGGAAAAAAATAAATCGTTAATCTGGCTGTTATACCCGAAATCTGCCGTCGGACCAAATTTTTATCGTTAGAGTTTGATTTATCTGGGCCAGCTGATCATCAAGTGCGCTTTTGGACGGTGCTGGCGGTGTCCCGCGGCAGGGTCAGGCTAAAGGTACTGCCGACGCCAAGTTCGCTATCCATTGACAGCGATCCGCCGTGCAGCGTGGCCAATTGTTCAGAGATCGCCAATCCCAGACCTAATCCTCCGTTGTGCCGCGTCATCGACCCGTCGACCTGCTGGAACCGCTGAAAGACGCGACGCGCATCGGCCTTGGAAATGCCGTTTCCGGTGTCACTGACACTGAACACAATCTCGTCGGCTGAATGGAGCATCGACAAGTTGACCTTGCCCTCATTGGTGAATTTGATGGCGTTGGTGATCAGGTTATACAAAATCTGCTTAACCCGCACTTTATCCGCGATCGCCGTAACGGGGCCGTCGCCGACGTAGGTTAACGTCAGCCCTTTGGCCTCGGCGGCGGGTTGCAGTTCTTGGGTCACGGTGCGGGCGATTTCATCAAGCTGGATCGGGGCCATATCCAGTTCAAGCTGCCCCCGAGAGACTTTAGTCCAATCCAGCAGATCTTCGACCAGACGTATCATATGCTGCGCGGATTCGGCAATGCCAGCGCCTTGGTCGGTCATAAAACGCTGGTAGTCGCGTGCGGCGGCGGCGGCCACCGGGCAGCCCGTACCATCCGCCTCAAGTGCATCCATCAAACGCTGAGACTGGGGCATTTTATCGCTGTGGCGCATAAAGGAGGCGCGGCCAAAAATCACCGTTAGCGGGGTGCGCAACTCGTGAGACACATTGTTAAGGAATTCGGTTTTTTCGCGGTCGGCTGCTTCGGCGGCTTCCTGAGCGCGTTTTTCGACCGTTACATCCGTCCAGATGCCAACGGTATAGCCATGCGGCGTCTTGGCCTCTGTCACTTTGAGCCAGCCGTCATCACCGCTATCCTGCAAAAAAGCAGTGCCGGGATTGCGGAAACTCTGCAGACGCTCGCGGATCCAAGTATGTTTGCTGGCCGCGTCTTCAAAGTGATCGGACCGGTCGACCCAATGCACGACCAGGTCTTTCATCTTGGCACCGGGAACGATCAAATCAGCAATCTGAGGGTGGTAGTCGCGGTATTTCTGGTTCACCACCATTACCCGTTCCTTGGCATCAAAGGCGATGAACCCTTCATTGATTGCGCCCACGGCTTCGGACAACAGCGCATGGGCGTTGGATTGGTCCAGCGCCATGCGGCGGAAGGCGAGCAGGACACCCAGCAGAAATATGGCGGCAATGAGGGCAAAACCCACCAGATTTCGGCTTTGGGGTGAATAGGCGGGCCAGCCTCCGGCTGGGCGCACGGCGGCCTCCCAAGTGACACCTAGAACATTAAACGTGGTGACGACCGGCTTGTCTTTCTGCTTGGTCAGGCGGTGATTGGGCAGGGCCTCTACCAAGCCAGAGGCTTTCAGCGGATAGAGTTCAAAACTGTATTGGGCGGGGTCAGAGAAATCACGCTGCTGGGTTTGCAGCAGGCCTTTTTGATCCATCACAACAGAGATGACGCCCCAGAACTGTTCGGTCGACAGCTCGGCATTGGGCAGGAAAACCGGATAATGCATGATATAGCCCTTGCCCCCTTGGACAAGGTCGACGCGGTCATCAATTACTGGCGCGCGCGTGCGGTATGCTTGTGCCACGCTGGGCATCTGTGCGTGCAGTTGCGAGTAATTCATGCCGATTGTCACGCCGTTGTCCGTTTGGGGAAAACTGTGTGTAATCGATAGGTTAGGGGCCAAAGCTACGGCAATCACATCGGGGTTGTGGCGCTGTAGATCGCGCACGGTGCGGGCGATCTGACGTTCGTCGATTTCCCCGTCAATCGCAAGCGTATTCTCGATATTTTTGGCGACGAGAACCGCCTCGAAGAAGCGCAGCTGGATTTGATCGGTGACGGAGTTCAGCTCCTGCTCGACATCAAGACGCAGGGCCGCCAGATGATTGTCGCGGTCGAGCTTAACAATAGAATAGGCGATGCTGCCGACGCTGACGAGCAGGATAATCGTCAGGACGATAAAGACCTTAGAGGCAAGATACCCCGTAAATTTGTTAAGCAAATCACCACCCTCATTCGTCCAAGCTGCGCGGTGCCCGACTTTTTGTCGATGTCTTCGCGGCTTGGCTTGATCCTCGTTAACGTCCCGCATCATCGGTTCTGCTGCGGACAAAATGCAGGCACAATCGCGGCATTTTTTAGACTTTTGCGTACTGCGCTTTCTCAGCCTTGGTTCGGAAGGATGATAGGCGTGCGATGACAGTCCAAAGCGGCGTCAAGCGCTCCGGTCGGGGCGATATCGGTGATCAGGCAGCCCATCTCGTCAAGGGCAATGACCTGCGTCAGATGACGTTTGCCAAACTTACTGCCATCAATCAGGAAATGCCTGGTCCGGCTTTGCGCGAGCATGGTGCGTTTCACCTCGGCAAAGCCCGCAATCGCTTCGGTGACGCCGGTTTCATCCAAGGCCGACGCGCCCAGAAAGCAGGCATCGACATTATACCCGCGTAAAAAGTCGCATGTTGCGGTCCCTGTCAACGCGGCCTCGGCGTTAAGATAGTCGCCCGGCGTCATGATGACGCGCACCGCATCCGATGACCCAAGGATCATAGCGACCTGCAGGCTGTTTGTTAGCACGGTCACTGCTTTGCCCGACATGGCCAAGGCGCGGGCAAATTCCATCATCGTTGCACCGGCGTCGATCATCATGGTTTGCCCGTCGGTCACCCGCGTTAGGGCAAGCTGCGCCATCTGCCGACGTTCATCGACATGCTCGCGCTGACGTTGGTCCAGCACGCTTTGCGCCCCCGGTGCGCGAGGGGAGGCCCCGCCGTAGGATTTCTGCAAAAGCCCCTGTGCGCTCAGCTCTGCGATATCGCGGCGCACGGTTTCGGTTGTGACCTCAAAGCTTGCTGCAAGGTCCGACACCCGCACGTGGGGCGCAAGGCGCAGCTCCAGCAAAATCTGCGCGTGGCGTTCTGGCTTGCGCAGATTGCGGCGTTCGGTTCCGGTATCCATTCTGCGGTTCCCCTCCATCCGAATATGCCGTTTGAATTTGGCACTTCCCAAATATCTAGTCGGAAAATGTTGCGAATCGAAAGCTTCAATGCTCGTATCGATTAATTAATCGCGCAGTACCCTCTGCGCGGGTATTCTCGGGGAGGAGAAACACATGAAACGTAGCTTTATAACGGCTGGCCTTTTGGCGGCCTTTGCCATGAGCGGTACCGCCACGCTGGCCGAAGAATGCGCAGAGCGCGGTGCGCTGGATGCGATGTTCTGTGACGCCAATGGCGATCTGGTCGCCGATGCGCCCACAGACGAGAGCATGCTCAAGGATCCGTCGACGCTGGTCTTTGCCTATACGCCCGTCGAAGATCCCGCCATCTACGAAGACATCTGGACGCCCTTCATCGACCACCTGTCCGAAGTGACCGGCAAGAAAGTCCAGTTCTTCGCCGTGCAGTCCAACTCTGCCGAGGTCGAAGCCATGCGTTCGGGCCGTTTGCATATCGCGGGTTTCTCGACCGGGCCCACGCCATATGCTGTGAACCTTGCGGGCGTTGAACCCTTTGCGATCATGGGGTCCGAGGACGGGCAGTTCGGCTATAAACTGCAAGTCTACACGCAAGCCGACAGCGACATCAAAGAGATGGCCGACCTGGCAGGTAAACGCGTGGCGCATACATCGCCCACGTCGAATTCTGGCAATCAGGCACCGCGCGCGCTGTTTCCCGATCTGGGCGTCGTGCCGGATCAGGACTACGAAGTGACGTACTCTGGCAGCCATGACCAATCCATGTTGGGTGTGGTCGCGGGCGACTACGACGCGGCACCGGTTGCGTCCGAAGTGGTGGACCGCATGGCGGAACGCGGCCTTTATGACCCTGCCGAGGTGCGCATCGTCTGGGAAAGCGATCCGTTCCCCACGACATCCTACGGCGTTGCCCACGACCTGACGCCAGAGCTGAAGGACAAGATCAAGGAAGCGTTCTTTAGCTACGACTTCACCGGCACCGCATTGGGCGAAGAGTTTTCGGGCGTGAGCAAATTCGTTCCGATCACCTACAAAGACCAGTGGGCCGTCATTCGCCAGATCCAGTCTGCCAATGGTGTCGAGTACACGCCACAAGGCCTTGCTGCTGAATGATTTTTCCGTCGAGGCCGGTCCCAATGGGCCGGCCTTACGCATAAGGTATCTTACATGTTGAAAATTACTGACCTCGTCAAACGCTACGGCTCTGGCGATCCGGTCCTCAAGAATCTTGACCTCACCATTCAGGGTGAAAGCGTCGTGTCCATCATCGGGTCGTCGGGGGCGGGCAAAAGCACGCTGCTGCGCTGTATCAACCGGCTGGTTGAACCCACATCGGGCTCGGTCGAGCTGAACGGCACCGACCTGACCCGTCTGCGTGGCAAGAACCTGCGTGCCGCACGGCGCAAGATCGGGATGGTGTTTCAGGGGTTCAACCTCGTGGATCGTCTCACCGTGATGGAGAACGTGCAGTCGGGCCGTCTGGGCTATATTTCAACATGGTCCGCGATCACGCGGCGCTATCCCAAGCAAGACATCCGCCGCGCTTATGAACTGATGGAGCGGGTGGGCATCGCCCATTACGCCGACACCCGCGCCGACCAGCTGTCGGGCGGCGAACGTCAGCGCGTCGGGGTGGTCCGCGCCTTGATGCAGGAACCCGATATCCTGCTGGCCGATGAACCCACCGCATCGCTCGATCCGAAAACATCCGAGCAGATCATGGGGCTGCTGCGCGACCTGTCGCATGAACTTAAACTGCCGGTGCTCATCAACATTCACAACGTGAACGAAGCCAAGGAATACACCGACCGGATCGTCGGTATGCGCTATGGCCGGATCATCTTTGACGACAAACCCGACATGCTGGACCAGTCCGCGATGGAGGCGATCTATGCGGGCAGCCCCCATGCCGACCGCAGTGGCGGGCCGGACGAAAAGGCAGCCGCATCATGACCGCGCCGCGCGACACCTGGGCCAAGCCGCCCTTTATTGCCAATCCCGTGCTGCGGTGGGCCGTGTATCTTGGGGTCATCGCCTATTTTGGATGGGTCGGGCTAACCATGCCCATCGACTGGGGCCGCGTCGCCGAAGGTATCGGCCGTGCGGGCAAGATTTTCGGTGGGGCGTTTCCGCCCAGCTTTGAACGCAGCGGTCTGCTGATTGACGGCTTTCTAGAAAGCCTCAAGATCGCGGTGCTTGCGACGGCGCTTGGCGTGTTTTTGTCGATCCCCATCGCCTTTATGTCCGCAGGTAATGTCGCCCCCAAGCCCGTGTTCTATCTGGGTCGTGCGATCATCATCATTGCACGCAGCTTCCATCCGGTGATTGTGGCGATCCTCTTCGTCAAAGCGGTCGGGTTCGGACCCTTTGCGGGCGTGCTGACCCTGACCGTCTATTCCATTGGTTTCGTCGCCAAGATGCTGGCAGAGCGGATCGAGGAGATCGACTTTGGTCAAGTCGAAGCCCTGCGTGCCGCCGGTGCGCCGTACTTCTCGACGCTGTCGTATGCGATTTTTCCGCAAATCATGCCGCGCCAGATCGGTCTGACGATCTACCAGCTTGACTCCAACTTGCGGGCCTCTGCCGTGGTGGGGATCGTGGGGGCAGGGGGCATCGGTGCGACGCTCGCCAATGCCTTTGGGCGCTATGACTATGACTTTGCCCTTGCCATCACCATCGTCATCGTGGCCGTCATCCTCTTTTCCGAGGCCGTCAGCGGCGTTATCCGAAAGCGTATCCAATGACCTCACTTTCTACGCAATTCGGGCGCGACGACTGGTCCCGCTTTACCCTCAAGCAACGCATGACGCGCTATGCCATCTTTCTGGGCTGCGGGCTGGCGATCGCCTGGGCGCTGACCTCGATAGAGGTGATCTGGCCTTGGGTCTGGGGCGCACCTAAACAGATCGGGGATCTGTTTAGCCGGATGTATCCGCCGGACCCCACCAACCTTGAAACCATCCTCAAGGTGCTGTGGGATACGGTAAACATCGCGACATTCGCCACCACTTTTGCGGTGCTGCTGTCGCTGCCGGTCGCTTATATCTCGGCGCAGAATACCACGCCGAACCGCGCGACCTTGTGGCTGGGGCGGTTGATCCTTGTGACATCGCGGTCAGTGAATACGATCATCTGGGCGCTGCTGTTTGTGGCGATCTTCGGGCCCGGTGTTGTGGCCGGTATCGTGGCGATCATGTTCCGCTCTATCGGGTTTATCGGCAAACTGCTGGGCGAGGCGATCGAAGAGATCGACACACGCCCTGTCGAAGCTCTCGAGGCCACGGGCGCGTCACGGTTCAAGGTCATCGTCTACGCCATCGTGCCGCAGGTCATGCCGACCTTCTGGGCGGTCGCTATCCTACGGTGGGATATTAACCTGCGCGAATCCACCGTGCTGGGTCTGGTGGGCGCGGGCGGCATCGGGATCATCCTGCAAGGCGCGATCGACACCTTCAACTGGCCCGAGGTCGCGACCATCTTGCTGGCGATCATCGCACTGGTGATCGTGGGGGAGGTCATCTCTGCCTATCTACGGCGCCGTATCCTGTGATCCAAGACCACGGCGTTGACCCCCAGACCGCCTTTGCGCGGTACCTGCAGATTGCCGACCGCCTGCCGCGCACTGCGGCGTGCGGTCTGGCCGAAAGCGCAGAGTTCCTCGATATCGCGGCGCGGTTCGATCTGATCCTGTTTGACGCCTACGGTGTGTTGAACGTCGGCGAAACCGCGATCCCCGGTGCGACCGATACCATCGCGGCACTGCGCGCGGCGGGCAAGGCGGTTGGTGTGGTGTCAAACTCTGCCGCCTATCCCAAGGCGCATATGATGGCCCGCTATGCCCGTCTGGGGTTTGATTTCACCGCATCCGAGGTCACCACCAGTCGCGAAGCGCTGACCGCACATATCGCTGGGCTGCCGCCGTGCCGATGGGGCGTGATGATCAACCCCGCCGTTGATCTGGGGGAACTGGGAACGCACACTGTAACGGTTCTGGATGACAGTGCCGACACGTATGACGCGCAAGATGGTTTCTTGCTGGTCGGCGCAGACGGCTGGACCGACGGGCGGCAGGCATTGCTAGAGGCGTCGCTGAAACGCGCCCCGCGTCCGGTGCTGGTGGGCAACCCTGATCTGGTCGCGCCGCGTGAAACCGGTCTGTCGCGCGAACCGGGCTGGTTTGCACATCGTCTGGCCGATCGCACGGGCGTCACGCCGGTGTTTCTGGGCAAGCCGTTCGGGCAGGTCTTTGACATCGCGCTTGGCCGGTTCAATTGTGCGATCTCGCCCGCGCGTGTTTTGATGGTCGGTGATACACTGCACACTGATATTCTGGGCGGTGCACAGGCAGGTTTTGCCACGGCGCTGGTCACGGGCTATGGGTCGCTCACGGGGCTGGATGTCGCGGATGCGATTGCGCAGGCTGGCCTGTCGCCGGATTTCATCGTTCACAACATCTGACGCTGTCGTCCCAAAGAGCGCAGGGTCGGCGGATCAACACCCGCCGGTTGATATGACGGTTTATTTTGCGGCCTGCGCAGGCTACCACCGAACCCGAGGCTATCAGAACAAGGGCAAGAACAATGCGCAAAGCAGTGACCGCCGCAGTATCGGCATTGGTGATTGGCACCACAGTATCCGCAACCCCCGCAACCGCAGGATCGCTGGGCCGCTTTGAAGTCAGCGGCGTGGACGGGGATGACATGCTCAAGATGCGGGCAGGGCCGGGGACGGGGTTTATCGTCTTGTTGGGACTGCCCAACGGCACCGTTTTGCAGGTGCACGAATGCCAGCAGACCGGCGGCACACGTTGGTGCGAAGTCTCGCTTGATCAGGCGCGTCGTGTGCGCGGGCATGTGTCCTGGGCCTATCTGCGCAAACTGCGCTAAGCCGGGCTGCGTGCCTTGTGCACCGGTGGTTGAATGTTTCGTTAAGGTTAACGCAGCGCCTTTGCCCAAAGGCGTGTGACGCGTTTTACAAGGCGGCAACCTGTTGTTTATCATAAAGAAAAATCGCGGTTAATTCGCTGTCCAACACCAGTATAACGTAAACGCGCCTCAAATCTGCCGTTTTCCGAGGCGATCAGCGTACCTGAAGTTAGCAGTTAGAGTACGCCGATATGTTTAAAGTTGCCCACACGATCCACAATGACCACGACCTGAGCCTGGTTCTCTTGGCGCTGTTGTTGTGTGCCTTCGGGTCTTGGGTGGTTTCGCGCTTGTATCAGCATGCGTTGGGGCGTTCGCGCAGTCAGGCGGCGATCTGGTATGTGCTGACGGCGCTGACAGCGGGTGTCGCCATCTGGTGTACGCATTTCATCGCGATGTTGGCCTACCAGCCTTCGGCACCGGTGACGTTTGATCTGCAGCTGACCTTTATATCGCTGCTGATAGCGATTTTAGGGTGTTCCGTGGGCATTATGATCGCGGGCATGTTCCGGTCACTCGTGACCACCATCATCGGCGGCGCGGTCTTTGGTATGGCGGTTTCGGCCATGCACTATACAGGCATGGTGGCATACCGTATCGAAGGGGTCGTGGCTTGGGACCGCAGCTATCTCATCGGCTCTGTGGTGCTTGCGATCCTTTTTTCGACCGTCGCGCTGTATCTGGGCAGCCGTGTTTCGCGCCACAGTGGCCTGCAAATGGCTGGCGTGCTGACGCTGTCCATCGTCGGCTTGCATTTCACCGGTATGGCAGCGTTCAATGTGGATTGTATCGGCCTGAAACCCGGCTACACCAACCCCGAGGAATATAAACTGCTGGCGTTGCTTATTGCAGGGACCGCGACGATGATCACTCTAGGTGGGCTATTTACCTATTTCATCGAAATCCGCACCCGCATGGAAAGCATCGAACAACTGCGCGAGGCCCGTGATGCTGCCGAAGCGGCGAGCCGTGCCAAATCCGAATTCATGAGCGTCCTCAGCCACGAGCTGCGTACCCCGCTGACCATCGTGATTGGCTACGCGAGCTTTCTGACCAAGCTCAAATCCACCACTTCGGCCAAGCTATCCCCGTCCGAGCCGATTACCGAAAAACACTATAACATCATTGGCGATCAGGCAGAGCTTTACGGCCAACGCGTCAAGTTTGCGGGCAACCACCTGCTGACCATCATTAACGATATCCTCGACTATACCAGCATCGAGTTGAACGATATCAAACTGGCTAAAACCACCTTTTCGACACGGTCGCTGTTGGCGCAGGTCGAGGATCAGTTTCAGGGCTTGGCGCAGGGCAAGGACGTCACGCTCCATGTGCCCGACGGCAGTCTTGATGTGATGGCCGACCGTGGGCGCTGCTTGCAGATCCTGATCAATCTGGTGGGCAACGCGCTCAAGTTCTCCAAGGCCAAAGACATATTCCTGCGGGCCGAAGTCGACGGCGGTGGCTTCCGCTTCGAGGTAGAGGACAACGGTGTTGGGATGGCGCAAAAAGATCTGGAGTCCATCTTCCAGGCCTTTACCCAGATTGAAAACGCCGACAACCGGTCAGAAGGTGGCACGGGGCTGGGGCTTGCGATCTGTAAAAAGCTGGCGTTGACGCATGGTGGCGATATCTCTGTCTCAAGCACGGTGGGCAAGGGCACGAAGTTCTCGGTCTTTTTCCCGCATAGTCTGGTCAGCACCGGGCGTCCGTCTTTGCCCGTGGCGGCGTGATCAGCGCGCTCCTTTAGCGTTCGAGCCAAACACCAAGGGCCGCAGCGCGATGCTGCGGCCCTTGGTGTTTGTGCCGCGCAGAAAACCTAGCGTTTCAGCAAGGGGGCCACGCCGGAGGATACGATGAACAGCAGCGCCGCGACGCTGACGATGCTGGGGCCGGTGGGCGTGTCAAATGCAAAGGACGCGGCCAGCCCGCCCAAGGCGGCGATCACCCCGATGACGCAGGCGGTCGCGGCCATGACCTCGGGCGTGCGTGCAAAGGGGCGTGCCGCGGCGGCGGGAATGATCAGCATCGCCGCGATCAGCAAAGCACCGACGACCTTGATCGCGACTGCAACGGTCACCGCCAGCGCCAGCGTCAGGATCAGTTGTTCACGCCGCGGGTTAACGCCGCTCGCTGTCGCCAGATCAGGGTTCAGCGTCGCCGATAACAATGCTTGCCAGCGCCAGACCAACAGGGCGATCGACAGCAATGCGCCGCTCCAGATGATCGCAAGATCGCCTTTGGTGACGGCCAGAATCTCTCCGAATAGATAGGCGCTAAGATCAACGCGCTGGTTGGGCAGCAGCGACACCGCGACAAGACCGATGGCCAGCGCCCCGTGGGCCAGCACCCCCAGAAGCGTATCCGTGCCTAGGCTGCGCCCGTTCAGCGCCGTCACAATCAGCGCCATCGACAGGGCGACCAACAGGACCCCGGCAAAGATCGGCAGTTCAAACGCCAAGGCCAGTGCGACCCCCAGCAAAGCCGCATGCGAGGTCGCATCGCCGAAATAAGCCATCCGCCGCCAGACCACGAAGCACCCTAAAGGGGCGGCTGCGAATGCCACGCCAATACCGGCAAGCCCGGCGCGTATCAAAAAGTCATCTAGCATCTTGGTCCCCGTGCGCGTGGTTGCAGCCCGCATCATGTGTATGGTCGTGGGTGTGATCATGCGAATGCGAATGTTCGTGCCGATACAGCGCCAGCGCCCCTTGGGTGCCAGTGCCGAACAATGCGCGGTATTCCGGCGCATCGGCGACGATTTCGGGCGTGCCTTCGCAGCAGACATGACCGTTCAGGCACAACACCCGATCCGAGGCCGCCATCACCACATGCAAATCGTGGCTGACCATCAGTACGGCGCAGCCCATATCGCGGCGCACCTCTTCGATCTGGCGGTAAAACGCGGCAGAGCCGGGCTGATCCAGCCCCTGCGTCGCTTCGTCCAGAATGAGGATATGGGGCTTGTTCAGCAGCGCGCGCGCCAACAGGACGCGTTGGAACTGACCGCCCGACAGATCGGTCATCTGCTTTTTCGCAAGGTCGGTCACCCCCGCCTGCAGCAAGGCCTGCGCCACGGTATCACGCGGCTGACGACGGGGCAGGTTCAGAAACCCGCGCACCGTCAGCGGCAGCGTCGCATCGATCTGCAGCTTTTGCGGCACATAGCCGATGCGCAAATCCGGCGCACGGGTGATTGTGCCCGCGGCAGGTTTCAGCGCGCCAATCAGGGCGCGCAGCAGGCTGGACTTGCCCGATCCGTTGGGGCCGACGATGGTGACGATCTCTCCGGCATTTACGGCAATGTCGACGTCGCGCAGCACCGTTTGACCGCCAATGCGCAGGGTCAGGTTATGGGTAGCGATCAGGCTCATACGGCGGCCTCGTTCTGACACGCGGGACAAAGGCCTTGGGCCTCGATCACCGTGCGTTCAATCTGGAACCCCGCCGCGCGGGCCGCGTCGCCCAAACGACCCTGTGTCAACGCCGTTTCGCTTTCGGCGACCGATTGGCAGCTGCGGCAGATCAGAAAGGCCGGCGTGTGGTCCAATCCGACATGGCTACAGGCGGTATAGGCATTCAGCGCCTCGATCCGGTGCGCAAGTCCGGCCTTTACCAGAAAATCCAATGCGCGATAGGCGACAGGGGGCTGCGCGCCAAGCCCTTCGGCGGACAGATGCCCCAGAATGTCATAGGCCCCAAGGGCGCGGTGTTCGGCCAGCAACAGTTCTAACACCCGGCGGCGCACCGGGGTCAGTCTTAAGTCCGAGGCCGCGCAACGCGCCTCTGCGGCGGCCATCGCGTCGTCGACACAGGCACCGTGATCATGCGTTTCAAATCCAAGGGTCGACATATTTGCCTCCGTAGCAGGGTTCGGTATTGATATGTTATAACGTGTGATCTATCAAGGTTATAGTATAACATTTTATGGGAGCCCCCTTATGCGCCGTCTGCTTTGCACCACCCTCCTTTTTTCTGCCGGACTGGCCCACGCAGAGGTACCCCGCGTCGCCACCGACATCGCGCCGGTGCATTCGTTGGTGTCTATGGTGATGCAGGGGGCAGGCAGCCCCGATCTGATCATCCCGCCCGGCGCGTCGCCCCACAGCTATGCCATGCGCCCCACCGAAGCCCGCAATCTGGCGCAGGCTGATCTGGTGGTCTGGGTCGGGCCGTCGCTGACCGCTTGGCTGGAGGGGCCTTTGGATAGTCTGGCACAGGATGCACAGCGCCTGACCCTGCAGGATGTGGACGGCATTCGCCTATTGACCAACCGCAGCGGTGTTGCGTTCGAGGCCCATGATCACGACGATGAAGCGGGGCATGAGGATCATGACGCCCACGAAGGTCATGACGACCATGAGGATCACGAAGGGCACGACCATAGCGGCGATGACCATGGCGACGATAAAGACCACGCCGATCATGAAGGCACTGACGCGCACGAAGGGCACGATCACGCGGCGGGCGCATTGGACCCGCATATGTGGCTCGACCCGCAGAATGCGATCGTCTGGCTGGATCAGATCGCGGCCATACTGTCACAGCAAGACCCTGAAAATGCAGCGATTTATGGCAATAATGCCGCACAGGCGCAGGCCCGTCTGACGGATTTGCAAGCCGATCTACAGGCAGAGTTGGCGCCGCTTGCGGGGCAGAAGTTCATCGTTTTCCACGATGCCTATCACTATTTCGAAGCCCGCTTTGGCGTAGAGGCAAGCGCGTCGATCTCCCTGAGCGATGGGGCGGCCCCCAGTGCTGCACGATTGGCCGACGTGCGCGATGTGGTGAAAGAGACACAAGCCGCCTGCGTGTTCACAGAGCCGCAGTTCAACGCGGGCCTGATCGAGGCCCTGCAAGACGGCGCACCCCTAAAGTCTGCCTCGCTTGACCCGATCGGCGCGCAGCTGGCACCGGGCGTCGAGATGTATCCATCCCTGCTGCGCGATCTGTCGGCGGCTTTCGCCAGCTGTCTGGCAAAGTAACGACCAGCTTTGGGTGTTTTTGGGTGTTACAGTGATACCCAAAGCTGGAACAGCAGCCCCGACACAAACGACCCTGTCAACGCGATCCCGATATACAGCGCAAAGACAGGGCGTTTGACCAACGCCCAAACAGCGATGGCCGCGGGCAGGGACGTGACCCCGCCTGCGACCAGAAACGCGAGCCCCGCACCGGGTGCCATGCCCTGACCAAGCAGCCCGCCGACCAACGGCAGCGCCGCATAGCCGTTCAGATAGGCCGGTACCCCGACCAATGTCGCGACCCCGATTGGTACGATTCCGGTGCCGCCAAGGGCGCGGGTCACCAGCTCTGCGGGAATCCACGCCAGCATGAGGCTCTCGAGCAAGAACGCCAGCGCCAGCCATTTGGTCAGGAACAACGTGGTCTTAACGGCTTCGCGCAGGAATTTTGCCACCCGCGTGTCGTCGTGCCAAAAGGCCCAGACGACCGGCTGGGGCGCGCGCACCTTTGACGCACCGCAGCCGCCATTGCCGACACCGTCGCGCAACGGGTCTGCCAAGGCTCCAGCGCGCGACAAGGCGTGCACGACGGTCCCTCCGAAGATGCCGAGCCCCACGGCGGCAAGGGTTTTGGCGATGGCAAACTCTGCCCCCATAACGCCGGTGGTGAGCATGAACATCGTCGGGTCCATCACAGGCGACGCCAGCCAAAAGGCCATGACAGCGGATAGGGGAACCCCCATGGCAAGAAGCGCCGCGATCAACGGGATCACCCCGCAAGAACAGAACGGCGACAGCCCGCCCGCCACGGCTGCGACGGCGATCATCACGGCGGGCGATCCGGTAAAAGCGCGTGCAATCAACCCGTCGGCCCCTGTCGCGCTGGCGTAGGCAGCGACGCCGATAGACAAGAGCAAGAACGGCGCAACATCGATCAGGTTGCGGATTGTGAACTGCACGCTGCTGGCCCCCAGCGGTGCGTCGACCACAAAGACCACCGCCAGCAGGCCAGCAAAGGCCAGCCATACACGTTCACGGGTCCAGATGTGATGCACCGCGTCGCGCAAGGCACTGCGGGAGGGGTGGGAATGATCGGTCATGCGGCGGCATCCTTATTGAGCGAAACGCCGGTGCAGCATTCCGAGGTCAGAAACGAAAGCGTTGCGCGCATGGCGTCGAAGTCCACGCGGTTGACGACGCTCCGCCCGTCCCGCCGCTGGATAATCAGCCCGGCATCGACAAGCGCCCCAAGATGGTGCGCAAGAGTGGAAGGGGCGGCGTTCAGGTGAGCCCCGATTTCACCCACGGTCAGCGCGTCGTCTCCGGCGCGCACAAGAAGGCGAAAGATCTCGAGGCGGGTGTCGTGGCCAAGGGCGGCGAGCGCGCGCGCGGTTTTTTGATGTGCTGTCATGTAACTGAGATAAAACTATAAAACTAGTTTTGTAAAGATGATTCGGGCGATGCGCACTGCATAACCAGGCCGTAGAATCCTCAGCCAGCCAGATGATCGGACCTGCCCCCCTTGAACCCCTTAGATGCCGCGATTAATCTTAAGCCAAGGTTTCGCGGGTATGGTCCGGCGAACGGCAATATCAGGCAGGCTTTATGAACGATCCACACGATACATATATGAACACGCTGGTCCCTATGGTGGTTGAACAGACCAGCCGGGGCGAACGTGCGTACGACATCTTCTCGCGTCTGCTGAAAGAGCGGATCATTTTCCTGAACGGGCCTGTCCATGACGGTATGTCCTCGCTCATCGTTGCACAGCTTTTGCACCTCGAGGCAGAGAACCCCTCCAAAGAAATCTCTATGTATATCAATAGCCCAGGCGGTGTTGTGACCTCCGGTCTGTCGATCTACGACACGATGCAGTATATCAAACCGAAGGTATCGACGCTGGTCATCGGGCAAGCGGCGTCCATGGGGTCGTTGTTGTTGCAAGCGGGTGAAAAGGGCATGCGATTCTCGTTGCCCAACAGCCGCGTCATGGTCCACCAGCCGTCCGGCGGGTATCAGGGTCAGGCGACAGACATCATGATTCACGCGCAGGAAACGCAAAAGTTGAAAACGCGCCTGAACGAGATTTATGTCAAACACACCGGTCAGCCGCTGGAAAAAGTCGAAGCAGCACTTGAGCGGGACAACTTTATGTCTCCCGAGGAAGCCAAAGACTGGGGCCTGATCGACGAGATCGTCGAAAATCGTGGCAAGATGGATGATCCTGACGCGCCAAAAGCTGGCAACAAAAAAGGCAAGTAAATAAGGCGTGCGTGGCCCGTTATTTTACGATTGTGGACCACGCACCGCTGGCCTAAGCTGGCACCGAGCAAAAAAATATAGATGGCTGCCGTATGGCGGGCACGATCAAACGACAGACCTGAAAGGGTTGAAATGGCTAATACTTCGAGCGGCGACAGCAAAAACACACTTTATTGCAGCTTTTGTGGCAAAAGTCAGCATGAGGTGCGCAAGCTGATTGCAGGTCCGACCGTCTTCATTTGTGACGAATGCGTCGAACTTTGCATGGATATCATCCGCGAGGAAACCAAAGCCTCGGGGCTGAAAGCCACCGATGGCGTGCCGACGCCCAAGGACATCTGTGATGTTCTGGACGATTACGTGATCGGGCAGGCAATGGCCAAGCGGGTTTTATCGGTTGCCGTGCACAACCACTATAAGCGTCTGAACCACGCCCAGAAGGGTGGGGACATTGAGCTGGCGAAATCCAACATTCTGCTGATCGGCCCGACCGGTTGTGGTAAAACGCTGCTGGCGCAAACGCTTGCACGTATTCTGGATGTGCCGTTCACCATGGCCGATGCGACGACACTGACCGAAGCAGGCTATGTCGGCGAAGATGTTGAAAACATCATCCTCAAGCTGTTGCAGTCGTCGGAATATAACGTTGAACGCGCACAGCGCGGGATCGTCTATATTGACGAAGTCGATAAAATTACGCGCAAGTCCGAAAACCCCAGCATCACCCGTGACGTCTCGGGCGAGGGCGTGCAGCAGGCATTGCTGAAACTGATGGAAGGCACCGTCGCCTCTGTTCCGCCGCAAGGTGGGCGCAAGCATCCGCAGCAGGAATTCCTGCAAGTGGATACCACGAACATCCTGTTCATCTGTGGTGGTGCTTTTGCCGGTCTGGACCGGATCATTGCAGCGCGCGGCAAAGGGTCTGCCATGGGCTTTGGTGCCGATGTGCGTGACAAGGATTCCCGCGGTATCGGCGAGATTTTCACCGACCTTGAACCCGAAGATCTGCTGAAATTCGGCCTGATTCCGGAATTCGTTGGCCGTTTGCCGGTTCTGGCAACGCTCGAGGATCTGGACGAGGATGCGCTGGTCACAATTCTGACCGAACCGAAAAACGCATTGGTCAAACAGTACCAACGTCTGTTCGAGATCGAGGACACGCAGCTGACCTTTACCGATGATGCGCTTTCGGCAATTGCGAAACGTGCTATCCTACGCAAAACCGGTGCACGTGGTCTGCGCTCTATCCTCGAAGATATCCTGCTGAACACGATGTTCGATCTGCCCGGCATGGACAGTGTGACCGAAGTGGTTGTCAACGAAGAGGCCGTAAACTCTGACGCGGCACCGCTGATGATCCACGCCGATGCCGAGAAAGAGCCCGCTACCGCAGGCTAATATCGACTGCATATTATCCGATCAAGGCGCGCCTGAGATGGTGCGCCTTTTTCACATCCAGCCGCAGGTTCCAGCTTTGCCGCTTGACCTCTGGCGGGCCAAGCGCTTTGACAGAGGCGTAGGCATGACAGACAAGAGGCGCATCATGACAAGACGTATTTTTTCGGGCGGTGAATTTGAGGCCAAGATCGGCTATTGCCGCGCCGTTGTGGCGGGGGGCTTTGTTCATGTGGCGGGCACCGTGGGGCAGGGCGATACTGTGACCGACCAATGCCGCGCCGCCCTTGCGACCATCGAAGGGGCCCTGCGCGAGGCAGGCTGCACCATGGCCGATGTGGTTCGCGTGAATTACTACCTGCCAGATCGCGCCGAATTTGAACCCTGCTGGCCGATCCTGTCAGAGGTTTTTGGCGATGCGCCACCAGCGGCAACCATGATCGAATGTGGCCTGATCGATGACAAATACCGCATCGAAATCGAAGTCACCGCCTGCCTACCCGGCTGAAAACCGCGGCTATGCGCCCCGAAGCCCGCTAGACCTTTGCGCGGCCTTGGTGCATATATCCATCAAAGCTTCAGGAGACCACTATGGGCATTCTCAACTCTCTTTTGCGCGGCGTGACGTGGTGGAACGGCCAGACGCTAAACACACAGCTGTTCACGTGGCGCAAGGGCATCAAGGTCGGCGAAGACGCCGAGGGCAATGTGTACTACCGCAACGCGGACAGCAGCAAACGCTGGGTCATCTTCAACGGCGAGATCGAAGCGACCCGCGTGAATGCTGACTGGCACGGCTGGCTGCACCATTCGTGGGATGAAACCCCGCAAGATCGCCCGCTGGTACATAAGACGTGGGAAAAGCCCCACCAAGAGAACCTGACCGGCACCGCGCTGGCCTATGCGCCTGCGGGATCAATCCGCCGTGAAAAGCCTGCCGACCGCGGTGACTACGAGGCATGGCAGCCCGAATAAAAGCCCCCGTGCGCCTTTACGGGGGCGCACGAAGCTGCGGACGTCTGGCCGGTGCGTGGCACTGAAAGACGCCGTTTTGACGTTCAAGGAACCCATGTGATGCGCAAGATTTTGATGATCCTCGCCGTGATGGCCGCACCCGTGCAGGCACAGCAAGTCGCCAGCGCCGAGGGCGGCGTCTTGCGGGCGCTGGACAAGGTATCGGGCGTGTCGCGTGACGTGGAGATGCAGCGCGGAGAGACTTCGCGCGTGGGCAGCCTGAATGTGACCCTGAACGAATGTCGCTATCCTGCGGGCAACCCTGCGGGCGACGCCTATGCCGAGCTTGATATCGTCGAGACGGGCGACGAGAACCGGCTTTTTGCCGGCTGGATGATCGCCTCTGCGCCCGCGCTTTCAGCGCTGGAGCATCCGCGCTATGATATCTGGGTCATCCGCTGCACCACATCTTGAGGTGTGGCAGCAACAGGCGCGGTAAAGTCCGCGTTTTTCATCAAGGCCATTTCTAGCCGGGCGTGATAGGCGGCGCGGGTTATTTCCTGCGCACCAAGAGACGCCAGATGCGGCGTCAGGAACTGGGTATCAAACAGGGTAAACCCGCCTCGGGTCAGCCGATCCACCAGGCAGGCCAGCGCGATCTTCGATGCATTATCGCGCCGCGAGAACATGCTTTCGCCAAAAAACGCCCGCCCCAGTGTGACGCCGTAGACGCCACCCACCAATACATCACCTTCCCAGACCTCAAGCGCATGGGCTTGGCCTTGGGCATGTAGCCGCGCGTACAGCGCAAAAATCTCGGCGTTGATCCATGTATCGGCGCGGTCGGCGCATCCGGATACGACGTCTTCAAATGCGGTGTTGATGCTGATGGTAAAGTGGGTCCGCCGCATCGCGCGCGCTAGGGACCGCGAGATGTGGAACCCGTCTAGGGGGAAGATGCCCCGCCGCCGCGGATCGACCCAGAAGATTTCCGGGTCGTCGCGGTGTTCGGCCATGGGGAAGATCCCCATGGAATAGCCGTGCAATAACAGCTCTGGCGTCAGGTCAGGCATTGCCCAGATTTGTTTCAAGCCAATGCTCAAGCCAGTGGATGTTATAGTCCCCTGTCAGCACGTCCTGTTCGTCAAGCAGCGCATGGAACAGCGGGATCGTCGTGTCGACCCCGTCCACGATCAGCTCTCCCAAGGCACGGCGCAGACGCGCCAGCGCTTCGGGACGGTCGCGCCCGTGAACGATCAGCTTGCCGATCAGGCTGTCGTAGTAGGGCGGGATTTTATAGCCGTCATACAGCGCACTATCCATCCGCACACCAAGCCCGCCTGGGGCATGATACTGCGTGATCTTGCCCGGGCAGGGCGAGAAGTTAGGCAATTTTTCAGCGTTGATCCGGACCTCGATCGCGTGTCCGTTGATCTTCAGGTCTTCTTGGGTAAAGGACAGATCCATTCCGGCAGCGACGCGAATTTGTTCGCGCACCAGGTCGACCCCAAAGATGGCTTCGGTGACGGGGTGTTCGACCTGCAAACGCGTGTTCATTTCGATGAAATAGAACTCGCCGTTTTCATACAGGAATTCGACCGTGCCCGCGCCGATGTAGTTGATGTTGGCCATCGCATCTGCACAGACCTTGCCGATACGCGCACGTTCTTCGGCGGTGATCGACGGGCCGGGGGCTTCTTCGAAGACCTTCTGGTGGCGGCGTTGCAGCGAACAGTCGCGTTCGCCCAGATGGACAGCGCGACCTTTGCCATCGCCGAACACCTGAATTTCGATGTGGCGCGGCGTGGTGAGGTATTTCTCGATATAGACTTCGTCGTTGCCGAAGTTCGATTTCCCTTCGGCGCGGGCAGTCATGAAGGCACGTTCCATTTCAGCGGCGGTTTTCGCCACTTTCATGCCCTTGCCACCACCACCGGCGGTTGCCTTGATGATCACCGGATAGCCGATTTCCTCGCCGATACGCTTGGCGTCGGCCAGTGTGGGCACGCCACCGTCAGACCCGGGAACGCAGGGCACGCCAAGCTCTTTCATAGTGTCTTTGGCGGTGATCTTGTCGCCCATAATGCGGATGTGTGCCGCTGTGGGTCCGATAAAAGTCAGGTCGTGGTCTTCGACGATCTGCACAAAGCCCGCGTTTTCGGACAAAAAGCCGTATCCGGGGTGAATGGCCTCTGCGCCGGTGATTTCGCACGCGGCGATGATCGACGGAATCGACAGATAGGATTGCTGCGAGGAGGGCGGGCCGATGCAGACAGATTCGTCTGCCATGCGCACATGCATCGCATCGCTGTCTGCCGTCGAATGGACCGCGACAGACCCGATGCCCATCTCGCGGGCCGCACGGATCACGCGCAACGCGATCTCGCCGCGGTTTGCGACTAGGATTTTTTTGAACATAGGTTTCGCCTTATTCCAGGATCACCAAGGGCGCGCCAAATTCAACGGCGGCGCCGTCATCTACCAAAATCCGCTTTACCGTGCCGGAACGTGGCGCTGGAATGTGGTTCATTGTTTTCATCGCTTCAACGATCAGCAGCGTGTCCCCTTCGGAAACGGAGGTCCCGACAGAGATAAACGAAGGCGCGCCAGGTTCGGCTTGCATATATACCGTCCCCACCATCGGAGAGACGACAGCACCGGGGTGGTCCGCGGGATCGCTGGCTTCTGCTGCAGGGGCTGCGGCTGCCGGGGCGGCGGGCGCGGGCGCTGCATAGTGCGCAGGGGCCGATTGCGCCTGATGCGGTGCTACGATCTGTTGCGGTGGTTTGCGGCTGACGCGCACATTCAGGCTGTCATCCTCGGCGTAATCCCGCTTGACCTGCAATTCGGTCAGATCGTTTTCGTTCAGCAACTCGGCGAGCGCCTGGATAAAAGCCACATCGGCGTCATGGGTGTTTTTTGTCATATTTTCCTCAGCCAGTCAAAGTCGATAGGGCGCTGCCTGTGCCCTTGAATTGCTGCCTTATAGGGCATGGGCGCAGTCATGAAAAGCAAGCAGTTGCCTAACGTCACCTTGGCCGCGAGAGGCGGCGGACCGGGGCAGGGGGTATATGCAATGGGGCAAGGGGGCGCAGGCGCGGGAAAGTGCTGGTATGAAACGCATGTTTCGCCAGAACGTCCCGCGCCCGTAAAGTGTTAGTCGTCAGATCGCCAGATATTCGGAGCGCAATTCGGCGTTGTTCAGCACCTCGTCGGCGGTGCCATCAAAGACCACGCCGCCGGTATCAAGGATCACCGCACGATCCGCGAGCTTGAGCGCACGCACGGCGTTTTGTTCAACCAGAATGGTGGTGATGCCTTGGGATTTGATCAGCGACAGGGTCTTTTCGATCTCGTCCACGATGACAGGGGCAAGCCCCTCATAGGGTTCGTCCAGCAGCAGCACCTTGATGTCACGGGCCAGCGCGCGGGCAATCGCCAGCATCTGTTGTTCGCCGCCCGAAAGGGTCACGCCTTCTTGCTTGCGGCGCTCTTTCAGACGGGGAAACAGGTCATAGATGCGTTCAAGCGACCAGCCGATCGGCGGGGCGATCTGCGCCAGTTGCAGGTTTTCCTCGACCGTGAGGCCCGCGATGATGCGGCGGTCTTCGGGGACAAGCGCCAGACCGTTGGCGGCGGCCTCGTGGCTGGCCATTTTGTGCAGCGGCTTGTGGTCGAGCCAGACCTCGCCCTTGCGCAATTCGGGGTCGCCAATCTGGGCGATGGCCCGCAGGGTCGATGTTTTGCCCGCGCCGTTGCGGCCCAAAAGCGCCAGAATTTCGCCCTCATGGACGTTAAAGCTGACGCCCTGCACAATATAGCTTTCGCCGTAGTAGGCGTGGATGTCCCATACCGACAGATAGGCGGGCGCAGTAGAGGCATGGTTGGCGCTGTTCGAGAAATCGGGTTTCGTGTTCATGTTCTTATCCTTGCAAAGCCGAGGTGCTGTGGCGGGGGCGGGGACCTGCGCCCCCGCATCAGGCGGCGTCTTGGGATTCGCCCAAATACGCCTCGCGCACCTTGGGGTGGCCTTTAATGTTGTCGGGTGTGTCTTCGACCAGCGGCGTGCCTTGAGCCAACACGGTGATCCGTTCCGCCAATGAGAACACCACATGCATGTCGTGTTCGATGATGGCGATGGTGATATTGCGTTCGTCCTTGATCTGTTTGAGCAGGTCGATGGTGTTGTTGGTATCGGCCCGCGCCATACCCGCTGTGGGTTCATCCAGCAGCAAAAGCCGCGGATCTTGCGAAAGGCACATCGCAATTTCCAACCGGCGTTTATCGCCGCGTGACATAGAAGCCGCGTGCATATGGCGTTTGTCGGCGAGCTTCATCTCGACCAGCATTTCTTCGGCTTTTTCGATCACGTCGCGCTGGCTGGACACCGAGGACAGCGCATTCATCTGGAATGCGCCATCGCGTTTGGCAAAGCAGGGGATCAGCATGTTTTCCTGCACACTGAGATCGCCGAAGATCTCGGGCGTCTGGAACACGCGCGAAATCCCCATCTGGTTGATCTCGTAGGGCTTGCGCCCCAGCACCGACTGCCCGTCGAACATGACCGATCCGGTATCGGGGATCAGCTTGCCCACTAAACAGTTCAGCAGCGTGGACTTACCCGCCCCGTTCGGCCCGATAATGGCATGGACCGAATTTTCCGCAACGCTGAGGTTCACGTTGCTCAGCGCTTGCAACCCGCCGAAACGTTTGCCGACATTTTTGACTTCGAGAATGGCCATTTGTTCAGCTCCTTCTTATTCGGCTGGGGGTGTGTTGCGTTGTGCGGCGGCGTCGGCTTCGACCGATCCCGCGTTCCGGTCCTTGCGGCGGAACACGCGACCGATGCGTTGGCCACCTTCGACCAGACCACCGGGCAAGAAGATCACGACCAGCATGAACAGCAGACCCAAGGTCAGGTGCCAGCCCTTGCCGACAAAGGGGTGGATCACCGCGATCAGCATGTCTTCAAGCCCATCGGGCATGAAAGAGAACCAGCCGTGCAGAACGTTATCGTTGATCTTGGAAAAGATGTTTTCAAAATACTTGATAAAGCCCGCGCCCAGTACCGGCCCCAGAAGGGTGCCCGCACCGCCAAGGATCGTCATCAGCACGACCTCGCCAGAGGCTGTCCACTGCATCCGCTCGGCCCCGGCAAGCGGGTCCATTGCGGCCAGCAAACCACCCGCCAGACCGGCATACATGCCAGAGATAACAAAGGCCGCCAGCGTGTAGGGTTTGGTGTTCAGGCCGGTATAGTTCATCCGTTGCTGGTTCGATTTCACGGCCCGCAGCATCATCCCGAAGGGCGACCGGAAGACGCGGATCGAGATATAGAACGCCAGCAGCATGATCACGGCGCACAGGTAATACCCGACCGAGAAGGTGAAGGACCAAGCCCCGAAATCCAACGTCGTCGCGGCATTCATCTGCGCCCCGAAAAGGTTGGGGTAGCTGGGCGCGTTTGCACCGTCCAGAATGCGCGGATCGCTGAGCGAGATTTGCAGCCCGGTTTCGCCATTGGTGATCGGCGTCAGGACCGAATAGGCAAGGTTGAACGACATCTGCGCAAAGGCGAGCGTGAGGATCGAAAAGTAGATCCCCGACCGGCGCAGCGAGACAAAGCCGATCACGACGGAGAACAACCCCGCGACGATCACCGACAACACAATCGCGGGGATCACGTTCATCGACAACAGCTTCATCATCCACACGGCAGAGTAGGAACCGACCCCCAGAAAGGCCGCGTGGCCAAAGGACAGGTATCCGGTCAGCCCGAACAGAATGTTGAACCCGATGGCAAAGATGCCAAAGATCACAAAGCGTTGCATCAGGTCAGGGTAGCCGGCGTTGAATTGTGCAAGTCCGGAGCTCGCAGGGAAGGGGTTCAGGATGACGGGGGCTGCCATGGTCAGGAATGCCACCACCAACAGAAGGAGAAAGTCTTTTTTAGTGAGTGATTGCATGGGTTATTCCTCCATCACGCCTTTGCGGCCCATTAGGCCACGGGGGCGTGTCAGCAAGATAAGGATCGCGACAACGTAAATGATGATCTGGTCAATGCCGGGCAGGATGTTCTTGACCTCGTTCATCGAGGCAAAGGATTCTAGGACACCCAGCAAGAACCCCGCCAGAACGGCCCCGGGCAAAGACCCCATGCCGCCGACAACGACGACCACAAAGCTCAGCACCAGAAAATCCATGCCCATGTGGTAGTTGGGCGAATTGATCGGCGCATACATGACGCCTGCCAGCCCAGCCACCGCCGCGGCGATGCCGAACATAATGGTAAATCGCTTGTCGATGTTGATGCCCAGCAGACCCACGGTTTCGCGGTCAGCCATGCCGGCGCGCACAACCATCCCAAAGGTGGTGAATTGCAAGAAGGCGAAGACGCCGCCGATGATCAGCGCCGAGAAGGCGAAATAGATCAGACGCCAATAGGGATAGATGATCGCATTGGGATCAAAGCCCAGCAACACGCCGAAATCGAACGACCCGCGAAAGGCTTCGGGGGCAGAGGTCGGGATCGGGTTGGCACCGTAGAAGTACTTGATCACCTCTTGCAGCACGATCGCCAGACCGAAAGTCACAAGGATCTGGTCCGCGTGGGGGCGTTTGTAGAAGTGTTTGATCAACCCGCGTTCCATGACAAAGCCGATGACCAGCATGATCGGCACGGCAAAGAGGATCGACAGGGGAACCGACCAATCCAGCAGCCACGCACCGGCTGCATCGCCGAACCACTCTTTGATATACAGCACGTCTTCGAATTTCGGGTTGCCCAAAAAGTCGGTACCAGAGGATTCCGCGGCCTTGTGGCTTAGGTTGAAAATCTTGCTTAGGGTCACAGCACAGAATGCGCCGATCATGAACAATGCCCCGTGGGCAAAGTTGACGACACCCAAGGTGCCAAAGATCAGGGTCAGACCAAGCGCGATGAGCGCATAAGCTGAACCTTTGTCCAACCCGTTAAGAAGTTGCAAAAGAATGGCGTCCATCGCGGTGCCCTCGAATTTTTAAGAAGTGAAAGACGGAAAAATTCCGCCGGCAAGGTAAGGCAGGGGAAGCCCCCCGCCTTAGACTTGGATTTAAGCGCCGGGGTTACAGTCGCCCAACGCGCCGCCTGCAAACATCGGGTGGTCGACGTCATAGGTGACTTGCTCGGCTGGTGTGACTTCGACGATTTCCACGAGGTCGAATTCGTTCTCGGGGTTCTCTTTGCCGCGCACAACCACAACGTCCTTAAAGCACTGGTGGTCGCCAGCACGGTACAGCGTTGGACCGTTGCCCAGGCCGTCGAATTCGAAACCGGCAAGGGCTTCGCCAACGGCGCATGGGTTGAACGAACCGGCACGGGCCACAGCATCCGCATAAAGCAGCGTTTGCGCATAGCATGTCTGAGCCGCCTGGCTGGGTGGGAAGCCGTATTTTTCGCCAAAGGACTGAACGAAAGCGTTTGTTCCTTTATAGCGGTCGCCCATCTGGTTTTCGAGCTTCCAGTCCCAGTTTTGCGAACCGACGATACCGGTGATGTTCTCACCCGCACCGCGGGCCATCAGCTCGGAATACAGCGGCACAACGATTTCGAAGTTTTTGCCGTTCACCTGCTTATCGCGCAGGCCGAACTGCACGGCGTTGGTCAGCGAGTTGACCATGTTTCCGCCGTAGTGGTTCAGAACCAGAACATCGGCACCGGAATTCAGCACAGGCGCGATGTAGGACGAAAAATCGGTCGCGGCGAGCGGCGTACGCACATCGTTGATGGTTTCCCAGCCCATGGCTTCCGTCGCGGCCTGAATGGATTCCTGCTGTGTCCAGCCCCATGTGTAGTCGGCTGTCAGACTATAGACCTTGCGGTCGTCGCCATAGAGGTTCTTTAGCACCGGTGCCAAAGCGGCAGCGGACATGTAAGCGTTAAAGAAGTGGCGGAAGCCATTGGCCTTCTTGTCTTTGCCTGTTGTGTCGTTCGAGTGGGTCAGACCCGCCATAAAGATGACGCCAGCCTCTTGGCAGAGACCCTGAACAGCAACAGCCACACCGGAGGACGAGCCGCCCGAGATCATGATCGCGCCGTCTTTCTGGATCATCGACTGCGCCGATGCGCGGGCCGCGTCCGATTTCGTCTGCGTGTCGCCGGTGACGAACTGGACCTTCTTGCCCATGATCCCGTTACCTTCTAGCGCCTTGGAGCTGAAGGTGTTCAGCATGCCGCCGTCGCCCTGACCGTTCAGGTGTTCGACCGCCAGCTCGAACGCGCGCAGTTCGTCTGCGCCCTCGTCCGCGTAGGGGCCTGATTGTGGCACGTTAAAGCCCAGCGTCACCGTGTCGCCCGTTGGCGCGTTCGTAAAACCTGAATGCGCGGCAGCGCTTAGATACGTCGGCAAGGCCAGACCAGCACCGGCAGCAGCGCCGGTTTTGATCACGCCGCGACGCGTCAAGTTAGAAAATGTCATGTATTTCCTCCCAAATATTGAAACCACGGCCCGATTATTTTTCCGGGTCCATGATGCACAGAGGTGCAAATATGATATGAGAGGAAAACTGAAAACCGATCAACAAGCCCCTTGATAAAAACAACTATTCTGTAAATATATTCGCAGAGGCCTAGGGGGATTTGTAAATTTAATGATATTGCAGCGCAGAAAGCCGTTGATAATGCGGTATAAATCCGGCAGCTGTGTCGCATGACCCGCGATGCGTTGACCGGCAGTCGCATCCGCGAGCGGCGGGTGATGGCAGGGCAAAAGCAGGCTGATCTGGCCAAGCGGATCGGCATTTCGGCCAGCTATCTGAACTTAATCGAACACAACCGGCGCAGAATCGGCGGGAAACTGCTGCTGAACATCGCAGGCGCGCTTGGGGTGGAGCCGACGGCGCTGACCGAAGGGGCTGAAGCCGCCTTGATTGCTACCCTGCGCGAGGCCGCGGATGATGCGCGGCTGAGCGGGCCAGAGGTGAACCGCGCCGACGAATTTGCCGGACGTTTTCCCGGTTGGGCCGATGTGCTGGCCAGCGCGCAACGCCGGATCGCCACGCTTGAACGCACCGTCGAGACGCTGACCGACCGTTTGGCCCATGACCCGCATCTGGCGGCCTCTATGCACGAACTGCTGACCACCGCGGCGGCGATCCGGTCAACCGCGTCGATCCTTGCCGATACCAAGACGCTTGAACCCGAATGGCGCGACCGGTTTCACATCAACATCGATCAGGACAGCCGCCGCCTTGCGGATAGCGCGCAGGCGCTTGTGGGGTACCTTGAGGCCGACCCCGAGATCACCCCCGCCGCCAACTCTCCGCAAGAGGAGGTCGAAGCGTTTCTGGCCGCGCACCGCTATCGTTTTGCAACGCTGGAGGTCACGGATGGGGATGCAGGGGCCATCGAGACGTTGATCCAGGCCGCCCCCGACCTGCAAAGCGTTGCTGCACGGCATATCGCGCGCGATGTTTTACAGCAGATTTCAATCGATGCAGAGGCGCTGCCGATTGCCGGGCTGACCCAAGCACTCGGTCACCTAGGGCCGGACCCCGTCGCACTTGCCGCGCTGCTGCGGCAGCCCGTCGCGCGTGTTTTGCGCCGTATGGCGACGGTGCCGGAACTGGGCGCAGGACTGGTCGTTTGCGACCGGTCGGGTACGTTGATCTTTCGCAAATCCATCGACGGGTTTGTCGTGCCCCGCTTTGGCGCGTGCTGCCCGCTGTGGCCGTTGTTCAGCGTCTTGGGCAGCCCCGGCATGGTGCAGAAACAACGGGTGGCGCAGCTGGGGCGGGGATATGCGTCGTTTGATTGTTATGCGACCTGCGAACCCCAGAACGTGCGCGATTACAACGCGATGCCTTTGCTGCAGTCGGTCATGTTGATCCTACCCGCCAGCCCCGAAACCGTAGCTGTGCACGATGTCGGTGCCACGTGCCGGGTTTGTCCGCGCACCGAATGTCCTGCACGCCGCGAGCCGTCAATCTTGAATGATGGTGTATAAGGGCGGGTAACAGGCTTTTGACAGGGCAGGGTTTTCCGTGCATCCTGCCTCTCGGCCTACCAAGATCGCGTTATAATGCGACCAGGGCCACAGGGAGGGATTTTGCCAATGGGCAAACACGTCGTGCTCGTAGAAGACGAGACGAACATCGCCGAGGCGATACGATTTTTATTGGGTCGCGAAGGCTGGCGCGTCGAAACGCTGGCCAACGGGGCCACCGCTGTCGAGGTCATCCGCAATGCCAGTCCCGATCTGGTGATGCTGGATGTGATGCTGCCCGGTAAAAGCGGTTTCGAAATCCTTAAAGAGCTACGCGCGGACGCAGCGCTGGCCGATCTGCCTATTCTGATGCTGACCGCCCGCGGCCAGACCCGCGACCGCGAAATCGCGCTAGAGGCGGGCGTCAGCCGCTTTATGACCAAACCTTTCTCTAATGCCGATATGCTGGCGGCCGTGCGCGATCTAACAGCTGCAGGCACCGCAGAAGCATGAGTAAACTGCCCGGCTCGCCGCTGTTTCTTGAACGGCGCAGCTACAGGTTTCGCCGCATGATGGACGCCGTTCGGCTGCTGCCGCTGCTGGTGCTGGGGTTCTGGATGGTACCGCTTTTGTGGCCGGTGCAAGATACCTCTGCGGGCGATGCTGTCCCCATGTCACATGCGCTGCGCTATGTCTTTGGCGTTTGGCTGATCGGGATCGCCTGCTGCTTTTTGCTGTGGCGGCGGACAGCGCGTCAGATCGAACAGGAAACCCAAGGCTGATGGTGTCGCTGAACCAGCTGGTTGCCGTCTGTTTGCTGTATGTGGTGGGGCTGTTTGCCGTGGCCTTTGCCGCTGAACGCGCTGCCGCCCGCGGGCGTGGAGACTGGCTGTTGCGCTCGCCGTTGGTCTATACGCTGTCGCTGTCGATCTATTGCACCGCTTGGACGTTTTATGGCGCGGTCGGCTATGCGGCGCGATCAGGGCTGGAATTCGTGACGATCTATCTTGGCCCGTCGCTGGTGATGATCGGCTGGTGGTGGATCTTGCGCCGTTTGGTGCGCATCGGTCGGTCCCATCGCGTGACCTCGGTCGCGGATCTTATTTCTTCGCGATACGGGAAATCGAACCTCTTGGCGATATTGGTCACGATCATGGCAGTCATCGGGGTGACGCCCTATATTGCACTGCAACTACAGTCAGTTACCCTGTCCTTGTCGATCTTTGCCAGCGCCGAGCCACAGGCCACGACCGGGGGCAGCCAGATCAATTCGGCACAGGCGGCGTTTTGGGTCGCGGTGGGGCTGGCGCTGTTCACTGTGTTGTTCGGCACCCGTAATTTGAACGCCAACGAACGCCATCACGGCGTGGTCATCGCCATCGCAGTAGAAGCGGTGGTCAAGCTGCTGGCACTGCTGGCGGTTGGTGCTTTCGTGGTCTGGGGGGTCGCAGGTGGTGTCGAACAGACACTGGCGCAGATTGACCGGTCCGCGATCGGGCAATGGCAGGTCGAAGGGGGCCGGTGGACCGCGTTGACGCTGCTGGCCGCTGCGGCCTTTATCTGCCTGCCGCGCATGTTTCAGGTCTTGGTCGTGGAGAACGGCGACGAGCGCCACTTGCAGACCGCCAGCTGGGCTTTCCCGCTGTATCTCATGCTGATGAGCCTGTTCGTCGTGCCCATTGCCGTGGTCGGGCTCGATCTGCTGCCCGAAGGGTCGAACCCTGATTTGTTCGTCCTGAGCCTGCCGCTGAGCCAGGGGCAGAATTCGCTCGCGATGTTCGCCTTTCTCGGTGGGTTTTCCTCTGCCACATCGATGGTGATTGTCGCGACACTGGCGCTGTCGACAATGGTGAGCAACCATATCGTTATGCCAATCTGGCTGACCTATGGACAAAAAACGGTCCAGCAGTCGGGCGACGTGCGTCACGTGGTGATCCTGTCGCGGCGGTTGTCGATCCTGCTGATCATCTCGCTGGGGTATTGCTATTACCGGCTGTCGGGCGGGGGCGGTGCGCTTGCGGCGATCGGGACAATCTCTTTCGGGGGGGTGGCGCAGTTTTTGCCGGTGCTGCTGGGGGGCATCTTCTGGCGCGGTGCAACGCGGACGGGGGCGATCTGCGGGCTGACCATCGGCTTTGCGTTGTGGGTCTATACGATGCTGTTGCCAAGCTTTGGCGCAGGGGCCGCGCTGTCGGCGTCTACCTTTCAGGACGGGTTGTTCGGCTTGCAGTGGCTGCGACCCGAGGCCTTATTTGGGATCAATGGGTTAGATCCGACAGTTCATGCCGTTCTCTGGAGCCTTTCGATCAACACTTTGGTTTTTGTCACCGTGTCCCTGTTCAGCTTTCCTGCCCCCGTAGAGCGGCTGCAAGGTGCGCAATTCGTGAATATCTTTGACCATTCCACGGCCGCACGCGGATGGAGCGCGTCGGTCGCGGCGAGCGAGGATCTGATGATCATGGCACAGCGCATTTTGGGCGCTGCAGAGGCGCAAGGCTTCTTTCGGGCGCAAGCGCAGTTGCAAGAAAAACACGATGGCCTACCCGAACCGACACCGCGATTTGTTCAGGCGCTAGAACGCGAGCTCGCAGCATCTGTGGGGGCCGCCACGGCGCATGCAATGGTGGCGCAACTGGTGGGCGGGGCCTCTGTTTCGGTTCAGGATCTGCTCGCTGTGGCGGACGAATCGGCGCAGATGCTGGAATATTCCAGCCAGCTGGAAATCAAATCCCGTGCGCTGACAGATACCGCTGCGAAACTGCGCAGCGCCAATGACAAGCTGACCCAACTGTCACATCAAAAAGATAGTTTTCTAAGCCAGATCAGCCATGAATTGCGCACGCCCATGACCTCTATCCGCGCATTTTCAGAGATTTTGCGCGATGCCGAAGGGTTGGGGCCGGAAGAAAAGACCCGCTACGCGTCGATTATTCACTCCGAAACCATCCGGCTTACACGCTTGTTGGATGATCTGCTGGACTTGTCTGTGCTTGAAAACGGCGAGGTCTCATTGAACCGGCAACGCGGCGTTTTGCGCGATGTGTTGGATCAGGCGGTCATCACAGCGCGGGCGGCGAATACGCGTGTGATCAAGATTGATCGGGAAAGCGCGGGTGAAGATATCGTGCTGGATACCGATCTGGATCGTTTGGTGCAGGTTTTCATAAACTTGATTACTAATGCACAGAAATATTGTGTGGCCGATGACCCGCAGCTGTCCATACGGGCACATCAGCGTGGGCGGCGTATCATCGTTGATCTGATAGACAATGGCGTAGGAATTGACGCCGCTTCGCAAGCACTGATTTTTGAAAAATTTAGTCGTTTACCGGGGCAAGGCGGTGAGGGGGCCGGTCTGGGTCTTGCCATTTGCCGCGAGATTATCAAGCGGTTACAGGGGGATATATCGTATCTCACTGATGTCTCGGGCACCGGATTCCGTGTTGAGCTGCCGATCGCGCAGACTGACGTTTAAGCCGATTTCTCATCGCATCTAAGCAGATTCGTAACCTTTGTGCGTCATCTTGAAGGGGATGAAGCAGCGGTAAAGGATGCGCACTATGGGATGATGTAGATGAACGTGGCTGTGTGGGGGATAGCGCCAAAGCGGCGCTATCTGCTGTCGTGACGGACCAGGCGCGCCCTTGTGCGCGGCTCTTAGGCGTAGGGGGCGCTGAGCACGTCGCGCATATGGCTCAGGTCATAGCCGCCGGCACGGGCGGCTTCTATCAGCGTGTCAGCCGGTTGTTTGCCAGCCTGACCCAAAGCCCAAGCAATCGTGGACCGTGTGCCAGAGGCGCAATAGCCCAGAACGACTTCGTCCTGCGCCACGCCGATTTCGCGATTGTGGGCAATGACGTCGGGGGTCATCGTTTGATGGGTCAACTCCTGAAACGCGAAACGCAGTCCGGCAGCCTCTGCGGCGGCTTGAATGGCCGCATGTTGATGGCTGGGGGGAACCTCGGCGTCGGGGCGGTTGCACAAAATTAAGGTGATGCCGGCCTCTTTGATCGCGCCCATATCGGACGGGTCGATCTGAGGGGAAGCATAGAAGCGGGGGGTGATTTTACGAATATCCATAGCTTGATTTATCCAGCCGTCCGCGGTGTGTCTAGTATCCGCCGCGCTTTGGGGGCGATCATCATGCCTGCCAGCATGGCGATCAGGAAAATAATGCCGCCCAAGCCGCCAAAACCCAGCGACGCCAGCGCCGGACCCGGGCACAGCCCGACCAATCCCCAGCCTGCGCCAAACAGCACTGCGCCGATAATCAACTTGCGATCCAAGCGCGCATCGGGGCGGGCGGGAAAGTCACCACCGGTAACAGGGCGACGGGTACGGGTCATCGCCCACGCCACCGCCATAGGCAGAATGGCCCCTCCCATGACAAAGGCTAATGTCGGGTCCCAGCTGCCAAGGAAATCCAGAAACCCCTGGACCTTTTGGGTGTCTGTCATGCCAGACAGGTACAGTCCGGTGCCAAACAGAGCGCCCGCAAGCGCGGCAATCATGTTACGCATCTCAAATCCCTCCGACAAAGCTGCGCAAGACGACGACCATCAAGGCCCCCGCCGCAATATAGACCAACGTGGCGACGATGCCGCGGGGGCTCAGCCGCGAAATCCCGCAAACGCCGTGGCCGGACGTGCAGCCGTTGCCAATACGGGTGCCCAGACCGACCAACAGCCCTGCCACGCCAACCAGCCAAAGGTTTTCGGTCAGGTGGGTCGTCGCTTGGGTCGGGGCCAAGGCCGCGATTGCCGCGGGAATAACAATCAGGGCGGCCAAAAAGCTGACGCGTTCGGCCCAAGTGCTTCGGCCCGACCCGTCGACCAGCCCGCCCACGATGCCACTGGCCCCCATGATGCGGCCGTTGCCCAGCAGATACACCGCGCCACCAAATCCAATCAACAGTCCGCCAATCAGGCCCCAAATCCAATCTGCTTCAATCATATGCTATTTCGCCCTCAAAGACCGCCATAAGTGGCAGGTGTCAGAGAAACATATAGTGACTTTTGAATGTGTGGCAAGGCGCAAGCGTTGTGAGCGCGGCCGGCAGAGCGCGCGATGCCCTGCAAACAAGCGTTACGCGAGGATAATACCCACGACGACCATCATCAGCCCGATCACCGACAACAGCAACGCGCCAAGGTTTAACGGCAGGACTTTCTGCAAGACGACGCGCATCTCTTCTTCGGACAGGGCGGCGCGTTTGGCGCGGGCCACGCGCACGATACACCACACAAGCCCGACCAGCCCAACAAATGAGATAGCTGCGCCAGCCCAGATTAGGGCGTCAAAGATAGATAGAGATGCGTTTTCCATAGGGCGCGAGCTATCCGAATTCCGCCCAATGGGCAAGAGTGGCTTGCGGCAGGGCAGGCACGGGGGTAGTCACTGCGCTGACCCATTCAAGACATAGGACGCCCCAGATGAGCGACAGTGCTACCAATCCCGAATCCGCAGACGCCATCGGTGATGCAACGTATCGTGTCACCGCAAACGAACTTCGCCAGTTCGTAGAGCGGATCGAGCGGCTGGATGCAGAAAAGAAAGACCTGGCCGAGCAGCAAAAAGAGGTCATGGCAGAGGCCAAGTCGCGCGGTTACGACACCAAAGTTCTGCGCAAGGTCATCGCGCTGCGCAAGCGTGAGGCGGATGATATCGCCGAAGAAGAAGCCGTCCTTGAGATGTATAAAGAAGCACTGGGCATGACCTAGGCTTGATCGGGGCCTGAGGCGGTGACCCTTCGCCGCTTGAGGACCACGCGAGACGTTATTTACCACCGGTAGGCGGGGGCAGGGGGCAAATTGCCCCGTCCCACGGGACCCCCGCCGCCAAATCCGCTTGCGCCCAAGCGCAGGCCCCAATAGAAGAGCGGAAATTTTTCCGCCCGCGCCACGCAATGCGCGGCCTTACCCTATGGAGCAAACATGCAGGTCAACGAGACGCTGAACGAAGGTCTGAAACGCGGCTATGCCATCACTGTGACAGCAGCTGAGCTGGAGGCCAAGGTCAACGAAAAGCTGGCCGAAGCGCAGCCCGAAGTCGAGATGAAGGGTTTCCGCAAAGGTAAAGTGCCAATGGCGCTGCTGAAAAAGCAGTTCGGCCAGAAGGTTACGGGCGAAGCCATGCAGGAAAGCATTGATGGCGCCATGCAGGAACACTTTGAAAAGTCCGGCGATCGCCCCGCGATGCAGCCTGACGTCAAAATGGCGAACGAAGACTGGAAAGAAGGCGACGACGTCGAGGTCACCATGACCTATGAAGCGCTGCCAGAAATCCCCGAAGTCGACCTGTCGTCCATCACGCTGGACAAAATGGTTGTCAAAGCTGACGACGCTGCCGTCGATGAAGCGCTGGCCAATCTGGCAGAGACCGCTCAAGACTTTGAAGCCCGCGAAGAGGGTGCCAAGGCCGAAGATGGCGATCAGATCACATTTGATTTCCTCGGCAAGGTAGACGGCGAAGCCTTTGAAGGCGGCGCTGCAGAAGACTACCCGCTGGTTCTGGGTTCCAACTCGTTCATCCCCGGCTTTGAAGAGCAGCTGGTCGGTGTTGTTGCGGGCGACGAAAAAGACGTCACCGTGTCCTTCCCCGAAGATTACCAAGCACCTCACCTCGCGGGCAAAGAAGCCGTATTCGAGTGCAAAGTTAAAGAAGTGAAAAAGCCCGTCGCTGCCAAAATCGACGACGAGCTGGCCAAGAAATTCGGTGCAGAAGACCTCGCCGCGTTGAAAAGCCAGATCGCAGAGCGTCTGGAAGCGGAATATACCGGTGCCTCGCGCGCTGTTATGAAACGCGGCCTGCTGGACGAGCTGGACAAAATGGTCAGCTTTGATCTGCCCCCGTCGTTGGTTGAAGCCGAAGCCGGCCAGATCGCGCACCAGCTGTGGCACGAAGACAACCCCGAAGTTGAAGGCCACGATCACCCCGAGATCGAGACCACAGACGAGCACAAGAAGCTGGCCGAGCGCCGCGTGCGTCTTGGGCTGCTGCTGGCCGAGCTGGGTCAGAAAGCCGAAGTTCAGGTGACCGACGCGGAAATGACCCAAGCGATTATGAACCAGGCACGTCAGTACCCTGGTCAGGAGCGTCAGTTCTTTGAATTCGTTCAACAAAACCAGCAGATGCAGCAGCAGATGCGCGCACCGTTGTTCGAAGATAAAGTGGTCGACCACGTGTTCGAACAAGCGACATTGAACGAAAAAGAAGTGTCGAAAGAAGATCTGCAGAAAGCCGTAGAAGAGCTGGACGACGAATAAGTCTTTCACCCTCGCCGGTGACGTAAAAAGAAAGGGCCGCCCGATTGGGTGGCCCTTTTGCTATCTGGGGGGCGATGCTGGCAGCGGCCTCGTGCCGGACGTCAGCGCAGCGGCTCAGCCCTTGCGCAGGCCGGTTTCAACCAACATGCCGCGCCGTTTTGCTTCGTAATAGTAACCGCGGGCGTACCATTTGATTGCTGTGGCGTGATCGCCATTGGACAGCAGCCAAGCGCCGCGCAGGTATTTTACGCCGTACTTCAAATTGACATCAGGATTTAAAAGTTCGCCGGCGTCGCCGCTAAAGCCCATGCCGCGTGCGGTAGCGGGCAGGATCTGAAGTAGGCCGAAATACGGCCCATTGCGCGCCTCTGGACGGTGCGTGCTTTCGCGGATGGCAAGGCGGTGGACCAAGGGGCGGGGCACTTCGTAGTGATCGGCCCATTTGTTGATCAGGCCACGCAGCTCTGGCGTCTCGTTCGGGTGTAAGGGCATTTTACGGGCCACGGCGGGCGGTTCTGCTTCGGTACTTGCGCAGGCGGATAGGGCGGGTGCGCAAAGCAACATCTGACAAAGGGAGCGGCGTGTGAGCGTATTCATGCGGGTGACTCGCATCGTTGATGGGAGCCCCATGCATACAATCCATGAGATGCTGCGCAACAATGCCGGTTTCGGATGGGCAGGGCGTCGCTTACCTAAGGGCGGCATGTCGCCGATTGGACAACGAAAAACGCCGCCGCTGAAGGCTCAGCGGCGGCGTTTCATTTGGAATCAGGTCGAAAGACTTGAGCTTACGCTTCGTCTTCGTCCGATTTCTCGTTTGTTTGTGGCAGATCATCGTCGTCGGATGCGGCGGAGCCGAGATCGTCAAACAGTTCAGAGATCTCGAATTCGGCTGCAGCTTCTTCTTCTGCGGCCAATTCCTGGATCGACTTGCCAGCAGCCTGAAGCTCGGCCTCTTCGGCGGAACGTGCAACGTTCAGCTGAATGGTGACTTCGACTTCGGGGTGCAGAACGACGGTAACGTCGTGCAGGCCCAGATCTTTGATGGGGCTGCCCAGAATGACCTGCTTGCGGTCGACTGTGAAGCCTTCGGCTGTTGCCACATCTGATGCGTCACGTGTTGTGACGGAACCGTACAGAGCGCCCGAATCGGAAGCTGAGCGGATCACAACGAACTGCTGACCGTTCAGCTTGTCCGCCATGGCTTCGGCTTCTTTTTTGGTTTCGAGGTTGTCAGCTTCAAGCTGTGCCTTGCGGCCCTCGAACGCTTCGATGTTGGCTTTGGAAGCCGACAGCGCTTTGCCCTGAGGCAGCAGATAGTTGCGTGCGTAGCCTGGCTTTACGTCCACGACTTCGCCCATTTGGCCCAGCTTGGACACACGTTCCAGAAGGATAACTTGCATGTGCTTTCTCCTTACTTAACGGCGTAGGGCAGCAAGGCGAGGAAGCGGGCGCGTTTGATGGCACGGGCCAATTCACGCTGCTTTTTCGCGGAGACTGCGGTGATACGGGAAGGAACGATTTTGCCGCGCTCAGAGATGTAGCGCTGCAGAAGACGTGTGTCTTTATAATCGATTGCCGGTGCGTTGTCGCCCGAGAAGGGGCAGACCTTACGGCGGCGGAAAAATGGTTTAGCGGCCATGGTTTATGTCCTTTATTGCAAGCTGATGATCAACGACGTTCGCGGCGTTCGCCACGCTCGGGGCGTTCGTCACGTTTTTGCATCTGGACCGATGGCAGCTCTTTGTGCTCATCAACTTTGATGGTCAAAATGCGCATCACGTCATCATGCAAACGCATCAGGCGTTCCATTTCCTGAACGGCGGTCGCAGGTGCGTCCGAACGCAGGAAGGCATAGTGGCCCTTGCGGTTTTTGTTGATCTTGTAGGCCATCGTTTTGACGCCCCAGTATTCGCTGTCGACGAGCTTGCCGTCGTTGTCAGCCAAAACTGTGCCAAAATGTTCGATAAGACCTTCTGCTTGCGTGTTGGACAAGTCCTGACGCGCAATCATAACATGCTCATAAAGCGGCATGTGCACTCCTATTTATATCAAGGCGCATTTCATAGGTAGGGCATTTGCGTTTTGCGGCCCCACCACGAGAGTCTGCGCGGTTCAAAAGATAATGCAAAACGAAGGGTCGATATACACGGTTTTGCGGGCAGGGCAAGGGCGCGTGACGCGCAGGGACACACGGACCTCGGGTTTGTCACAGACGTATCTTTGGACGGACGTTTGAATAGGTCCACCTTGATCACGGATGGGTCACGAGTGCGCCTCTTTTTCGTCATGAACTCATACGAGAACTGATGGGGAGAGAACATAGGTTGATGAAGGTTGGTCAGAGCAATGGGCGCAGTAACGAATTTTACAGCAGACAGCGTGCAGTTTTCCACGCAGGCCGGAATGGTGGATGGATCGCGGGCAGTGCTGCGCAGCGGTCAGCGGGTGCTCGGGGTGGCTTTGGTGCTGGCAGCGACGGGGCTGTGGCTGACGCCGAGGTCGAACTTTGGCTCTGATGTGATGTTGTTCAAGGTGGGGCTGTCTGTGCTTTCGCTTATGCTGGGCGCAAGCCTGATGCTATCAGGGCAAAAGCCCGCGTTGCCCGACATACAGATTGATACGCTGCGCCGCGAGCTGCGTCTTGTACGCCCCCGCGCGGTCGGGGCCAAACGCGTGCTGCACCGGTGCAACTTTTGCGATCTGGGACGGGTAGAGCGTATCGGCCGGAATTTCCACTTTTGGGACGGGCGGGGCAATTTCATTGTGGATGTTCATATCGCAGAACGTCGTGTGGTCGATAATCTGACCTTTAGCCTGCGGGATTCCGGTCAGGTGGTCTGATCCTATCCGGGTGTTGTACGGCAAAGCGGGCACCTAAAGGGCGCGCGACTGTTCGCCAATGCGCACTAACTGTTGAACGCTGCTGGGTTGCTGAAATGTTGAAATGCTTCATGTATACTCCAGACACACGCCAACAGGAGAATTCCAATGAACATGAAGTCTGTCCTTCTTGCTACTGCCCTTACACTGGGTGCCACATCCGCGTTCGCAGCCGAGAAATACGTGCTGGACGCAAGCCACAGCCAGATCGTTTTCACCTATAACCACCTTGGGTTCTCGACCACCACGTCGATGTTCAGCGGTTTTGACGGTGAAATCATGATGGACGAAGCGGAGCCCGCGAATTCCTCCGTTTCGGTATCGTTCCCCGTCAAAGACATGATCACGGGCTGGGATCCGCGCACCGAGCACTTTATGACAGGTGACTTCTTTGGGGCCGAAGATGGCGACATGGTGACATTTGTCTCCACGGGCATCGAAGTCACGGGCGAGAAAACTGCCTTGATCACCGGCGACCTGACCATGAATGACGTCACCAAATCCGTTGTGCTGGACGCCAAGCTGAACCAGATGGGCGAGCATCCAATGGCCAAAAAGCCTTGGGCCGGTTTCGACGCGACCACCACTGTGACGCGCACCGACTTTAACCTCGGTCAGTTCGCGCCTTTCGTCGGCGACGAAGTACAAGTGAACATCTCTATCGAAGCGATGAAGGCTGAATAAGCTTTTTTTTGATTGAGAAAACGAAAACGCCGGGGCAGGTCCCCGGCGTTTTTGCGTTTATGGGGGCGGGGCCATATGGCCCGCGCCGTTGTTGATCGGATTACTGTCCCCGTGTGGCGGTGAGATCAATGTTGACGGTGACGCTAAAGGCGAGCGTGGTTTCATCCGTCACCGTTTCCCCGATGCCAAAGTTGCGACGGTCCAGCGTAGTGGTGCCCGTCATCTGCGCGGTGTCGTCTTGAAGTGTCAGGGTGAAGGGCAGTTCGACCGGCATGGACTGGTCCTTGATCGTGAGCGTGCCTGCCGCGATGTAGCCATCTGCGGCGACATTGATATCAGCTTGGAAGGTTGCTGTGGGGAAGGCCTCGGTATTGAAGAAATCCGCACCCATCGCCTGATCCGTCACCGACCCGAGGCCGAGCGATGGGATCGCGACCGTGGTCGTCACCTCGCCGGCTTTGCCAGTTTGGACGGTCTCGTCAAAGGTGATCGCGGATGTCCAATCGGCAAAGCTGCCTGCCACGACGGACCCGAACTGCGTGACCTCAAGCGCGATGGTGCCATTTTGGACCTGCCATTCGGACGCCACGGCGTCGAGCGTTGCGGTCTCTTCTGTATCGGCCGGTTGGCCCAGACCCAGCCCCAAACCCAGGCCGATTGCCGCGATCCAGACCACGGTCGCGGTTACCACCGGCGCAGCAGAGTGGTGTTGCGCAGGGAGCGGGCCAATCGCCGGCTCGCCCGGCAACATGCGTCGCAGCGTCGAATCGCGGTCAATCACATGATGTTTCACCGCGCCTGCCACATGCAGGAACAGCGCCCCGATCAGCAATTTGCCCGCGATAATGTGCACCGCGCCAAAGGCGTGTTCGAGAGTGGTGTTTTTAGGAATGAACGGCAGGGATTGCCCCAATGGCCACCATATCGGCGCAAAGCCGGAGGCCGCGGCGTGGCCGATCCAGCCGGCCAGCGGCACGATCACCAAAGACCCGTAGAGCACCCAATGCACCGTTTCGGCCAGCCAGCTTTCCAGTTTGTGATCCGCATTCAGCAGCCCCGGTTTCGTTTGGGTGAAGGCCCAGACAATTCGGGCGAGGGCGACAAAGAACACCGTGACACCCAGCGTTTTATGTAACGAGAAGAACCACGCCTTGCGGGTCAGGGCGTCTTGGGTGTCGTGAGGCAGGTCGCTGGCATAAAGGCCAAGCGCGATCAGCGTCAGGATCAGCAGGGCGGTGAGCCAGTGAAAAAACTTGGTCACCCCGCCATAGCGGATTGCGGTATTGGAATAGGCCATCGGGTTGCTCCGTCGGGAATTAAGGTGGCTTATCCATACTATAGTGGCTGGTCGGGACCAATGCGGATCAGCGCACAGTCGCCGTGCAGGCTTGTTTGACGGGCACCCACGCGCTAAAGCGCTGGAAACGCAAATTCGGGGGACTTTATGACCATTGCATTCGTATATCCGGGCCAAGGCGCGCAAACTATCGGAATGGGCCGCGATCTGGCTGACGCCTATCCGGCGGCAAAAGCCGTGTTTGACGAGGTGGACGAAGCCTTGGGCGAAAAGTTGTCGACGCTGATTTGGGAAGGTGACGCGGACGCGCTGACGCTGACCCAAAACGCGCAACCTGCGCTGATGGCGACGTCAATGGCGGCGATGGCGGCGTTGAAGGCCGAAGGCATTACTGTCGACAAGGCGGCTTATGTCGCGGGCCATTCGCTGGGAGAATATGCAGCGCTTTGCGCGGCGGGGACATTCTCGCTCGCGGATACGGCGCGGTTGCTGCGCATTCGTGGCCGCGCGATGCAGGCGGCTGTGCCTGTGGGGCAGGGTGCTATGGCAGCACTTTTGGGCCTCAGCTTTGATCAGGCCGAAGCCATTGCCGCAGAAGCCGCGCAGGGCGATGTCTGTCAGGTCGCCAACCAGAATGATCCGGCGCAGAATGTTGTATCGGGCAGCAAGGCCGCCGTTGAACGCGCGATTGATCTGGCGAAAGCTGCCGGTGCCAAGCGTGCGTTGCTGTTGCCCGTGTCTGCGCCGTTCCACTGTGCCCTGATGGCCCCCGCCGCAGACGAAATGGCCGGCGCGCTGGCAGATGTGACGATGAACGCCCCCGCCGTGCCCGTTGTGGCGAATGTGGTGGCCGAAGCGGTCACCGACCCCGATCAGATCCGCAAACTGTTGATCGAACAGGTGACCGGTCAGGTGCGCTGGATGTCGTCGGTTGAATGGATGGGCGCGCAGGGGGTAACCGAGGTTTGGGAAATCGGCGCGGGCAAGGCTCTGTCGGGTATGATCCGTCGCATCAACAAGGAAATCACCTGCGTGAACATTGGCACCGCTGCCGATGTCGCTGCCGTGAAAACGGCCTGAGACAGGTCGCGAAAGGAATTATATATGTTTGATCTTACTGGAAAAAATGCGCTGGTTACCGGTGCTTCGGGTGGTATCGGCGCTGAAATCGCGCGCAGCCTGCATGCACGCGGCGCGACCGTGGGCCTGTCTGGCACCCGCACCGAACCGTTGGAGGCGTTGAAGGCGGAATTGGGCGAACGCGCCCATGTGCTGCCCTGTAACTTGAGCGATATGGATGCCGTTGACGCGCTGCCCAAGCAGGCGGCCGAGGCGATGGGATCGGTTGATATTTTGGTCAACAACGCCGGCATCACCCGCGACAACCTGTTCATGCGCATGTCGGATGACGAATGGAATTCGGTGATCAACGTCAACCTGACCGCGACCTTCAAGCTGTGCAAAGGCGTGCTGCGCGGCATGATGAAGGCGCGTTGGGGCCGGATCGTAAATATCTCGAGCGTTGTCGGTGCCACCGGCAACCCAGGTCAGGCGAACTATGCCGCGTCCAAGGCCGGTATGGTGGGGATGTCGAAATCACTGGCCTATGAGGTCGCCAGCCGCGGGATCACCGTGAATGCTGTTGCCCCCGGTTTCATCACCACGGCAATGACCGACAAGCTGACCGACGACCAAAAGGCGGGAATCATGGGGCAGATCCCTGCGGGTCGCATGGGCGAAGCATCCGAAATCGCATCGGCTGTCGTCTATCTGGCCAGCCCTGAAGCCGCCTATGTTACCGGAACCACCTTGCATGTGAACGGCGGTATGGCCATGTTGTGAGCCTGCGCTGCAAAGCGTTTGCCAAATCCGCGTGTTGTGCTAAATGGGGCGCAGAATCCACGACAGGGAGGCTTGATTGCCCCCCTTACCTTGTGACAACAAGGGCCATAGCCGCCCCTCGGGGCACGATCCAAAAGGACCGCATAAGGTTCTGACGGAAACAGAAGAGGGCAGGACTGCCCGAATGAATGAGGACAGAATATGAGCGACGTCGCAGACCGCGTAAAGAAGATCGTTGTAGAGCACCTGGGTGTTGAAGAAGACAAAGTTGTTGAGAACGCATCGTTCATCGACGATCTTGGCGCAGACAGCCTCGACACTGTTGAGCTGGTTATGGCGTTCGAAGAAGAGTTCGGCATCGAGATCCCCGATGACGCAGCTGAGAACATCCAGACCTTCGGCGACGCGGTCAAGTTCATCAAAGAAGCGTCCTAAGACGTTTTCGCCAGTCGGGCCCCAAGGGGCATGGCGGCGGCGCGAGTTTTAAAGAACGGCGTTCTTCCTAAGGGAGGAGCGCCGTTTTTACGTCAGGCTGACGCGGGCTGCTTGGCCTGTGCGTTCGCGGCATGTCACTTGTGGGCGCGAGACGGGAAACCGCGGCGCGACAGTTCCCTATGTTGCGCGTCTTACCCCGCGTAACATAGGGCTTTATGGCGACAAGATACGTTCAATGACGCGCGAAGGCCCGCCGGTCTGGCCGCAGCTTGAACGCTTCGCGTCTTGAAATTTACG
Source organism: Sulfitobacter sp. M13 (assembly GCF_053474885.1). Taxonomy (NCBI): domain Bacteria; kingdom Pseudomonadati; phylum Pseudomonadota; class Alphaproteobacteria; order Rhodobacterales; family Roseobacteraceae; genus Sulfitobacter; species Sulfitobacter sp. M13. The sequence continues at coordinate 1,718,667 of NZ_CM130281.1, forward strand.
GGCTCGGCAAGGTATAGCCGGTCAACGCAAAGAAACACCAAGGGGCTTGGATATGCGCAGAGTAGTTGTGACAGGTTTGGGATTGGTAACGCCGCTTGCCGATGGCGTAGAGGCCAGCTGGTCCAGAATTTTGGATAGTCAGTCCGGTGCGGGCACGATCACGGGCTTTGATCCCAGTAGACTGGTCACGCAATACGCCTGCGAAGTACCTCTTGGTGATGGCACCGACGGCACGTTCAACGGCGACAAATACATGGAGCCGAAGGAACAGCGCAAGGTTGATACCTTTATTCTGTTCGGCATGGCGGCAGCACAGCAGGCGGTCGAGGATTCCGGCTGGATGCCCACCGACCGTGAAGATCTGGAACGCACCGGCGTGTTGATCGGGTCTGGCATCGGCGGCTTGAACTCTATCGCGAACACCGCAGTAATGATGCACGAAAAAGGCCCACGCCGCGTGAGCCCGTTCTTTGTGCCCGGTGCGCTGATCAACCTGATCTCGGGTCAGGTGTCGATTCGCTATGGTTTCCGCGGTCCGAACCATTCGGTCGTGACTGCCTGCTCTACCGGGGCGCACGCGATTGGTGATGCAAGCCGTTTGATCCAACATGGTGACGCCGATGTGATGATCGCTGGCGGGGCCGAGGCCGCGATTTGCGAGATCGGCATGGCAGGGTTTAACGCCTGTAAAGCGCTGTCTACCAAACGTGGCGACGATCCGACCAAGGCAAGCCGCCCCTATGACGCCGATCGTGACGGTTTCGTCATGGGCGAAGGCGCGGGCATTGTGGTGCTGGAAGAATACGAACACGCCAAGGCGCGTGGGGCCAAGATTTATGCCGAGGTTCTGGGCTACGGTATGTCGGGCGACGCCTATCACATCACCGCACCTGCCGAAGACGGCGACGGGGCGGAGCGGTCCATGCGCAACGCGCTGCGCAATGCCGGTCTGGCACCAACCGATATCGATTACATCAACGCTCATGGCACATCGACTATGGCCGATGTGATCGAACTGGGTGCCGTAGAGCGGATGCTGGGCGATGCTGTTGAAACGGTCACGATGTCGTCGACCAAATCTGCCACCGGTCACCTGTTGGGGGCTGCCGGCGCAATCGAAGCGATCTTCTCTATTCTTGCGATCCGCGATCAGGTGGCACCGCCAACCATCAATCTCGACAACCCTGCCGTTGAAACCAAGATCGATCTGGCACCGAACAAGAAGGTCGAGCGCAAGATTGACATCGCGCTGAGCAACTCGTTCGGCTTTGGTGGCACCAACGCGAGCGTTATCTTCGGGAAAGCATCCTAATGTGGCGGCATATCGCGTCTAACGCTGTTACGTTTTTGATTTTAGGTTTGTTTTTGTTAGGCGGGATTATCCTGTGGGGCCGGGGGCAGTATGATGCGCCCGGACCTCTGTCGCAGGCGATTTGCTTGCAGGTGGAACGTGGGTCGAACATGCGGGCTGTGGGCGATGATCTTGCTACACAAGAGGCCGTAAGCTCGGCCGCGATCTTCCGGTTGGGGGCCGAGTATGAGGAAAAGACCCGCGCCTTGAAGGCGGGGAGCTTTCTGATCCAGCCCGAATCCTCGATGAAGGAGATCGTAGAGACGGTCACGCGCGGCGGGGCCAGCACCTGCGGCACCGAGGTTGTGTACCGGATCGGCGTCAATCGTATCAGCACTCAGGTACGCGAGCTGGACCCCACGACCAACCGTTTTGTCGAAAGGGCTGAGTTCTCTCCCGGGGAGGATGAGGTGCCGGAGGTCTATACCCAGACCAAGGCAAAAGCTGACACACGGTTCCGCATCGCAATGGCCGAAGGCGTGACAAGCTGGCAGGTGACCGAGGCGTTGAAATCCATCGACTTGCTGGCTGGCGAGATCGAGGCCGTGCCCGCCGAGGGGACCTTGGCCCCCGACAGCTATGAGGTGTCCGAGGGGGACGACCGCGCCGCGATCCTGACCCGCATGGCTGCTGCCCAAGAACTGCGTCTGGCCGAGGCCTGGGATGCCCGCGATCCTGATCTGCCGATTGAAACGCCGCAGGAGCTGTTGATCCTTGCGTCGATCGTCGAAAAGGAAACAGGCGTGCCGGAAGAGCGCGAGCAGGTCGCCAGCGTGTTCGTCAACCGTTTGAATCAAGGCATGCGTCTGCAGACCGACCCGACTGTGATCTATGGCATCACCAACGGTCAGGGCATTTTGGGGCGTGGTCTGCGCCGCAGCGAGCTGCGCAAGGAGACACCGTTCAACACCTACGTCATCGACGCGCTGCCGCCGACGCCCATTGCCAACCCCGGTCGTGCGAGCCTGATGGCCGCCGCACAACCGGCCAGCGAAGACTATGTTTTCTTTGTTGCCGATGGCACGGGCGGTCACGCCTTTGCCGAGACATTGGAAGAGCATAACGCCAATGTGGCACGCTGGCGCAAGATCGAGGCAGAGCGCGGCGCGGAAGCGGCGGGCAATGCGTCAACGGGCGGAAACTAAGCGTCCGATCGGGTGTAAATTAGGAATTTGTTAACCATCGTAAGGGGTTGAAAGGTTTCGGTAACCTTGTTTTCCTTGACTTTGCGTCCGCTCTGACATAGAAATACGTCCATGCTAGAAGACATGGGCAAACGGCCCCGGATTAAGTTCCGGTGGCCGTTTTTTCGTGTTTGCTCGGGTTGGAGGTCCAAAACGAGAGGTAAGAGCAAGATGACGATGAATACCCCGGAACAAGAAATTGCTGCCAGCCAAGAGCAGCTTCAGGCGTTGCAGACCGCGATCCGTGATTTGCGCCGCGAGATAGAGAGCCTGAGAAAACAGGCCCGATCCGGGGAGGAAATAAACGAAACAGCAGCGTCGAAAGCATTGGGTAAAGCCAGTGGCATGGTGGCGACCTGCGTCAAAGTGGAGACCTATCTGAATGAGTGCAGAAACAGACAAGCGGGCATTGCCCGAGGCGGATACGCGCTGGACATGGAGCAGGCGCGGGCTGACATCGGGTGCAAGCTGGATCGGCTCCGCCGATGTTGCGGTGCAAGACCGGTTCTTGAATGATCTGGATGAGGGAGAGCTTTTGGCTCTCCCTTTTTTGTTCGAGTTCTGGGCGATGCCGCATCAGCTACCCCCTGAAGGTGACTGGCGGTCCTGGGTGATCATGGGCGGGCGCGGTGCGGGCAAGACACGCGCGGGCGCGGAATGGGTGCGTGCGCAGGTCGAAGGGTCGCGGCCCTTGGATGCGGGGCGCTGCAGGCGTGTGGCGCTGGTGGGCGAGACGATAGAGCAGGTGCGCGAAGTGATGATCTTTGGCGACAGCGGGATATTGGCGTGTTCGCCTGCGGATCGGCGACCGGACTGGGAGGCGACGCGCAAGCGGCTGGTCTGGCCCAATGGTGCCGTGGCGACGGTTCATACCGCGCATGACCCCGAAGGGCTGCGCGGGCCGCAATTTGATGCGGCATGGGTAGACGAGTTGGCGAAATGGAAGAAGGCCGAAGAGACGTGGGACCAGCTGCAGTTTGCGTTACGCCTCGGCGATGACCCTCGCGTGTGCGTGACCACGACACCGCGCAATGTAGGCGTGCTAAAGGCCTTGCTGGCGTCGCCATCGACCGTGACCACCCATGCGCCGACGGAGGCCAATGCCGCAAACCTTGCGGGGTCGTTTCTGGAGGAGGTGCGCGCGCGGTATCGCGGGACACGGCTGGGGCGTCAGGAGCTGGATGGCGTGTTGCTGGCGGATGCGGAAGGGGCGCTTTGGACGTCGGAAATGATCGAAGCGGGCCGGGTGCGGGATTTGCCCGTGCTGGACCGCATTGTCGTGGGTCTGGACCCTGCCACGACCGCCGGAGCAGGGTCGGATGAATGTGGGATCGTGGTTGTGGGCGCGCAGACGCAAGGCCCGCCGCAGGACTGGCGTGCGGTGGTGCTGGCCGATTGCACGGTGCAGGGGGCGACCCCGTCGGCTTGGGCGCGGGCCGCTATCAGCGCGATGGAGCAGTTCGGCGCGGACCGCTTGGTCGCCGAGGTCAATCAAGGCGGGCAGATGGTGGTGGAGGTCTTGCGACAGGTCGATCCGCTGGTGCCGGTCAAATCCGTCCACGCCAGCCGCGGCAAGGTCGCGCGGGCAGAGCCTGTGGCTGCGTTGTACGAGCAGGGCCGCGTGGGCCATGTCGCGGGATTGGACGCGCTGGAGGACCAGATGTGCCGGATGACGGCGCGGGGGTACGAGGGCGGCGGATCGCCGGACCGCGTGGATGCGCTGGTCTGGGCGCTGCACGAGCTGATGATCGAGCCTGCGGCGCGGTGGCGGATGCCCGGGGTGCGCGGGTTGTGAGCGGTTCGCGGAGGAAAGCGGCCCTTCGGGGAGGGTTTAACCGGCAAAATGAAGCGGTGTTGCGAGAGCTGCGTTCGGTCTGGTCGGGCGGCGTTAAGGGATTGGTGAGATTTTCATGGGGCGGTCAATGAGCAGGGAGAGCAGCGGCATGGTTTTTGATTTTCTCAAACGGGGGGCGGTAGAGGCGGTTGCGCAGACGAAAGCCTCTGCCGCTGGGCCTGTCGTTGCCTATCAGACCAGCGGGCGCGTGGCCTGGAGCCCGCGCGACGTCGTCAGCCTGACGCGCACCGGCTTTTGCGGCAACCCTGTTGGCTTTCGTTCGGTCAAGCTGATTGCCGAGGCCGCGGCGGCGTTGCCCTTGGTGTTGCAGGATGCAGAGCAACGGTTCGAGACCCACCCACTGCTGGAGCTGGTGGCACGGCCAAACGGAGCGCAGGGGCGGGCAGAGCTGCTGGAGGCGCTCTATGCGCAGCTGCTGTTGACCGGGAACGGGTATATCGAGGCGGTTGGGGCTGGCCCGGTGCCATCGGAGCTGCATGTTTTGCGGTCGGATCGCATGTCGGTGGTGCCAGGGGCGGATGGCTGGCCGGTGGCCTATGAATATGCCGTCGGCGGGCGCAAGCACCGGTTTGACGTCTCAGGGGATACGGCCGCGATCTGTCACATCAAGAATTTTCACCCGCAGGACGATCATTATGGCTTTAGCCCGATGCAGGCGGCGGCGATGGCGTTGGACGTGCACGCGGCGGCGTCGCGCTGGAGCAAGGCGCTGTTGGACAACGCAGCGCGCCCCTCGGGGGCGATTGTGTACCGCGGGGCCGAGGGGCAGGGCAAGCTGAGCGACGACCAGTACGACCGTTTGGTGAGCGAGATGGAGAGCCACCATCAGGGCGCGCGCAATGCGGGGCGACCGATGTTGCTGGAAGGCGGGCTTGATTGGAAACCGATGGGTTTCTCGCCGTCGGATATGGAATTTCACCGCACCAAAGAGGCCGCGGCGCGGGAAGTGGCGTTGGCGTTTGGTGTGCCGCCGATGCTGTTGGGGATCGCGGGAGATGCGACCTATGCCAATTACCAAGAGGCGCATCGGGCGTTCTATCGGTTGACGGTGTTGCCATTGGCCACGCGGGTTGCGGCCGCACTTGGGGCTTGGCTGGCGGGATTCACGAATGAGGCGGTGACGTTGAAGCCCGATCTGGATCAGGTGTCGGCCTTGGCGCAGGAACGCGATGCCCAATGGGCGCGGGTGGCGGGGGCCGATTTTCTGACGCAGGCGGAAAAGCGGTCTTTGTTGGGGCTGCCAGCGGTGGCGGCGGATGGGTGAGGAAATGGGCTTTGACCGGTTTGAATGTGCGCCGGGCTTGCGGTTGCAGGCGCATGAGAGGGTGAGTGCGATCCACCACGAGAACCTTTTGCAGCGGTTGGACCGGCTGGAAGAGATGATGGAGCGGCTGGAGCGGCGGTTGTGGTTGACCGTCTACGGTGTGGTCGCAGTGATTTTGGCGCAGGCGGTGCAGTCGTTTCTGGTGGTCGCGCCGTAGCAATTTGAACGCAAGGGAGGGTGTCATGGAAGATGGCATGCGCTTCGGCCTCGGGTCGGAGAACGGGAGAGGTTTGCCCCACATGGGCGGCGGGTTGGAGCATAAGTTCGCGCGGTTTGACGAGGGGCTTGTGGTGGAGGGCGGCTTCGAGATCAGCGGCTATGCCAGCCTTTTCGGCCGCGTCGATCAGGGCGGCGATCTGGTGGCGCGGGGGGCTTACGGCGCGTCGCTGGCGGCTGCCGGGGAAGCGGGTCGGCGGATCAAGATGCTTTGGCAGCATGATCCGGCCCAGCCCATTGGGGTGTGGGACGAACTGCGCGAAGACGCGCGCGGCCTCTGGGTCAAGGGGCGGCTGCTGGACAGTGTGGCACGGGGACGCGAGGCGGCGGCTCTGATCGAGGCGGGGGCGATTGACGGGCTGAGCATCGGCTATCGCACCCTGCGTGCGGCCAAGAATGACGCGGGCCAACGTGTGCTGCAGACGCTTGATCTGTGGGAGGTGTCGCTGGTGACGTTTCCCATGCTCCCCACCGCGCGGGTCGCGGCGAAGGGGGATTTCATTACCGTCGGAGAGGTCTTGCGCGGCATGGCAGGTGTCTTTGACGAGGCACGGCAGAATTTAAACCGGAACGGAGGGTGAGCGGATGGAGCAGACAGTGGATGACACGGATGCCGAGCGAAACGGTGCAGTGGAGCAGATGCGCCGCGCGGTGAGTGATTTTGTACATGATTTCAAAGGGTTTCAAGACGAGATGACGACCAAGTTGCAACAAACAGAAGAGCGAATGACTATGTTGGATCGAAAGATGACTTTGCCGGCGCGGACCCCTTTGGCGGGGGCTGTAGAGACGGGCGCGCCGCATCAGAAAGCGTTGCAGGCCTATATCCGCAATGGCGACGACGACGGGTTGCGGGGGCTTGAACTGGAGAGCAAGGCGCTGTCGGCGGCGGTGAATTCGGATGGCGGCTATCTGGTGGATCCACAGACGTCGGATCGGGTGAAGTCGGTGTTGAATGCCACGGCGTCGATCCGCGCTATCGCGTCGGTCGTGCAGGTGGAGGCGACGTCCTACGATGTGCTGGTGGACCATGCCGACGTGGGGGCCGGTTGGGCAACAGAGACGGGTGCCGTGTCAGAGACCGACACGCCGCAGATCGACCGGATCACCATCCCGTTGCACGAGTTAAGCGCGCTGCCCAAAGCGTCGCAGCGGTTGCTGGATGACAGTGCGTTCGACATCGAGGCCTGGTTGGCTGGACGGATTGCCGACAAATTCTCGCGGGCCGAGGCTGCGGCCTTTATCCACGGCGACGGGATCGACAAGCCCAAGGGGTTTCTGGCCCATGCCACGGTCGACAATGTGATCTGGGAATGGGGCAACCTGGGCTATGTGCCTACCGGCGTCGCGGGGGAGATCACGGCGGATGCGGTGGTTGATCTGGTCTATGCGCTTGGGGCGCAGTACCGCGCGCATGCGAGCTTTGTCATGAGCTCGAAGACGTCCGGTATCGTGCGCAAGCTCAAGGATCTGGACGGGCGGTTCTTGTGGTCGGACGGCATGACGCAGGGCCAGCCCGCGCGGCTGATGGGCTATCCGGTGCTGGTGGCCGAGGACATGCCCGATGTGGCGGCGGATTCATTTTCGGTCGCGTTCGGGGATTTTGCTGCCGGTTACACCGTGGCGGAGCGGCCAGACCTGCGTATTCTGCGCGATCCCTTTAGCGCCAAACCGCATGTGTTGTTCTACGCAACCAAACGGGTGGGTGGCGACGTGAGCGATTTCGCCGCGATCAAGTTGCTGAAATTCGGCACCGCGTAAGGCGCGGGGTCGAACACGGGGGGGCCGGTGATGTCCGGCCCTCACCCCCGGGCGCGCGATGATGCGCCGGGTGCATTGCCTAGCTGCTGCCTCCGACCGAGCGATGCAGTCGGGGTGCGCGTCCGGGGGGCTTTGGCGGGCTAGATTTGGAGCGATGAGATGTTGATCGAAGAGACAGGGGTGGCGGAGGCCGATCTGCCGCTAGAGCCGTTCAAGGCGCATTTGCGGATGGGCAGCGGCTTTGGCACTGAGACGGTACAAAAGCCCGTGCTGGCGGGATTTTTGCGCGCAGCCATCGCAGCGATAGAGGCACGCACGGGCAAGGCTCTGATCACGCGACAGTTCGCGCTGACTTTGCAGGAGTGGAAAGACACTCAGGCGCAGGCTTTGCCTGTGGCACCCGTGCGGGAGATTGTGAGCGTTACGGTGGTGTCGCGGGATGGGCTGGAGACGATGATTGAGCCGCAGCGGTATTGGTTGGTGCGGGACATGCAGGTGCCGCTGCTAAAACCGTCGGGGGCAATGCTGCCCTATATCCCGCCACAGGGATCGGTCGAGATCGTGTTTGAGGCCGGGCTTGGGCAAAGCTGGGGCGCGGTGCCTGCGGATTTGCAGCAGGCCGTGCTGATGCTGGCGGCGCATTACTATGAGTATCGCCACGAAACGCGGTTGGGCGACGGCTGTATGCCCTTTGGTGTAAGCAGCCTGATGGAACGCTACCGCCCGCTGCGGATCGGCTTGGGGGCACGCGCATGAGCCGGCTGTCGTTGAACCGCCGCTTGGTGCTGGAGGCGCAGTTGCCCCAGCCTGATGGCGCTGGTGGAGAGAGCCGGACATGGGTGCGGGTGGGCGATCTGTGGGCGGATGTCACAGCACGGCGGGGGCGGCGATTGGGCAAGGGCGGTATCGCGGTCAGTCGCGGGGTTTATGTGGTGACGGTACGCGGTGCCCCTGTGGGCGATCCGGCCCGCCCCTTGCCCCAGCAGCGGTTTCGCGAGGGCGCGCGGGTCTATCAGATCCAGTCTGTGGCCGAACAAGACGCACAGGGGCGGTATCTGGCCTGCCTGACCCATGAGGAGGTCGCGGTATGAGCTATGGCATGGGGTTTGCACTACAGCAGGCCGTCTTTGGTGTGCTGCGCACAGATCAGGCGGTCACGGCGCTGGTGGGGGATGCGGTTTTTGACGCGGCTCCGGCGGGTGAGGTGCCTGCGCTTTATGTGCAGTTAGGGGCAGAAGCGGTGCGCGATGCCTCTGACGGGACAGGCGGCGGGGCCGAGCATCGGTTCACGGTTGTCGTGGTGACGCATCACGCGGGGTTTGCCACAGCAAAACAGGTCGCGACCGCGGTGAGTGATGCGCTGATCGGAGGGCAGTTTGCCCTGAGCCGCGGGCGGCTGGTGAGCTTGCGGTTCGAGCGGGCCGTGGCGCGTCAGGTCGGGGCGGATGCGCGTCGCCAGATAGAGATGCGGTTCAAGGCACGGGTTCAGGACGGCTGAGCCGGAGTTTCAGGAAATTATCAGGAGAGTGGATATGGCTGTTCAAGCGGGAAAAGACCTTTTGGTTAAGGTGGACATGACAAGCGATGGTCAGTTCGAGACGATCGCGGGGCTGCGTGCCACGCGGGTGAGTTTCAATGCGGAGCCAGTGGAGGTGACCTCGCTTGATAGTGACGGGGGGTGGCGAGAGCTGCTGGCGGGGGCCGGTGTGCGATCTGCGGCGATTAGCGGATCGGGCGTGTTTCGCGATGCCGGTACGGACGAACGGGCGCGGCAGCTGTTCTTTGACGGGCTGACGCCGGACTTTCAGATCGTGATCCCCAGTTTCGGTATCATCGAGGGCCCGTTTCAGGTGGCCGCGATCGAATACGGCGGGTCGCTCAATGGGGAGGCGACCTATGAGCTGAGCCTGCAATCGGCGGGGCAATTGAGCTTTACCGCCGATACTGATGATGCACCGCAGGGTGGGAACTAGGGGATGGTGAACCGGTGGCGAGGAGATGTGGTGCTGGTGGTGAACGGGCAGCGGCGCGTGGCGCGGTTGACCTTGGGTGCATTGGCCGAGCTGGAGGATGCGCTGGAAGAGCCGTCACTGGTGGCTTTGGTCGAACGTTTCGAGGGGAACGGGTTCAGCAGTCGGGACGTGCTGTTGCTGCTTGCCGCAGGGCTGCGTGCAGGGGGGACCGAGGTCAGCGCCGAGACGCTGGCACTGGCCGAGATCGAGGGCGGACCGGTGGTCGCTGCACAAGCGGCGGCAGAGCTTTTGGCGCGCGCGTTTGTGGTGCCGATATGAGCGTAGGGCTTTGAATGCGGGGATAGAGACAGCGCAGGGCATGGACTGGCCCGCCTTGATGCGCGCGGGGCTGAGAGGCTTGCGTCTCACGCCCGATGCTTTTTGGGCGCTGACCCCTGCAGAGCTTCAGCTGATGCTGGGGGGTGAGACAGCGCAGGCACCGCTGCTGGGGGATGGGCTGGCGGCCTTGATGGCGGCTTATCCCGATAGGGAGAGAGAGGAAGACTGATGGCACAGGATGATACATTCGACGCACTGGAGGACGGAGCGGAACGGTTGAACGGCACGCTTGACCTAACTCAGTCGCTGGTTGCCGGTTTCGATACCGAGCTGCGGCGCATGCGGAGTGCTTTGGCCGCGACGGGCAAGGATGTCGCCACGCTGGAGAAAGGGCTGAGCCGCGGCTTGCGCAAGGCATTTGACGGCGTTGCCTTTAACGGGATGAAGCTGTCCGACGCTTTGTCGACGGTGGCACGGTCCATGGTGAGCACGACCTATAGCGCGGCGATGAAACCGGTCACAGATCATGTGGGGGGGCTGATCAGTCAGGGGGTGGGATCGCTGATGCAGGGGATATTGCCCTTTGCGGACGGAGCGCCGTTCTCGCAGGGGCGGGTGACGCCCTTTGCCCAAGGGGGAATTGTCAGCACCGCCACGGGTTTTGGCATGCGCGGGGGGATGGGGCTGATGGGCGAAGCGGGGCCGGAAGCAATCATGCCACTGGCACGGGGGCCGGACGGCAAGCTGGGTGTCAAAGGTGGCGGAGGCGGAGGGCCGACCGTGGTCATGAATATCGCCACCCCCGATGTGCAGGGGTTCCAGCGCAGTCAAAGCCAGATCGCCGCTCAGCTGAGCCGTGCATTAAGCAGTGGCAATCGAAACCGCTAAGGGAGCAAACCTATGAATTTCCACGATGTCAGATTTCCGCCCGGCCTTAGCTTTGGATCTTTAGGGGGGCCACAACGACGTACAGATGTTGTGACCCTTGCCAACGGGTACGAGGAACGCAACACGGCCTGGGCCCATTCCCGTCGTGTCTATGATGCGGGGTTAGGTATGCGGTCTATCGATGATGTCCAGGCGCTTACGGGGTTCTTTGAAGCACGTATGGGACAGATGTACGGGTTTCGCTGGAAGGACTGGGCTGACTTTAAATCCTGTGCTTCCTCTGTCGGTGTCGCGTTCGAGGATCAGAACCTCGGGTACGGGGATGGTGTGAGGACGGAATACCAGTTGGTGAAGACCTATGCCTCTGGTGGACACAGCTATCTGCGGCCAATCACCAAGCCTGTTGCCGGAACGGTGCGGGTGGGGATAGAGCAGGATGCCCTACAAGAGGGGAGCGATTATCACGTCGATCTAAGCACCGGGGTCATTCAATTTGTCCATGCGCCGGACATCGATATGCATGTCTCTGCCGGCTATGAATTCGACGTGCCCGTGCGGTTTGACACGGACCGCATTCTGGTCAGTGTCGCAAGCTTTCAAGCGGGGCAGGTGCCTGATGTGCCCGTGATCGAGGTGCGGGTATGAACGGCGCGGATAAGAGCGCGTTGTTGACCCATGCGCGGACAGGTCTAACGACGCTGTGCTATGCTTGGGCGATCCAGCGACGGGACGGTGTGACTTTGGCTTTCACCGATCACGACCGGCCGCTGGCCTTTGACGGGCTGGAATTTCGGGCAGACAGCGGGCTTAGCGCGCGGGCTTTGGCGCAGAGCACGGGGTTGTCGGTGGATAATACAGAGGCGCTGGGCGCGCTGAGCGATGACGCAATCCGCGAAGACGAGATCGAGCAGGGGCGCTTTGATGGGGCGGACGTGCGGTGCTGGCGGGTGAACTGGGCCGATTTGACCGCGCGATGCGTGATCTTTCGCGGCAGTATCGGTGAGATGCAGCGCGCCGGTGGGGCCTTTCGGGCGGAGCTGCGCGGGCTGACCGAGGCGCTGAACCGGCCTATGGGGCGGGTGTTTCAGAAGCCCTGCACGGCGGTGCTGGGGGATGCGGCCTGCGGGTTCGATCTAGCGACTGCGGGCTATACGGTCACCTTGGCCGCCGAGGACCACGACGACGGGCTGGTGTTTCGCTGGGATGGCATCGGCGGGTTTGAGGATGGGTGGTTCGCGCGAGGGCGGCTTGAGGTGCTAGACGGCCCTGCGACAGGGCTGTGGGGGATCATCAAACACGACCTCGTGTTAAACGGTCAGCGCGAGGTCGAACTGTGGGAGCCGATACGCGGTATTGTCGCCACCGGGCAACAGCTTCGACTGATCGCTGGGTGCGACAAACGCCAAGCGACCTGCCGGTTGAAATTCAACAACTTGCTGAACTTTCAAGGCTTTCCCGATCTGCCGAGCGCGGATTGGATGATGGCGGTGCCGAAATCCTCGGGCAGCAATACCGGGGGATCACTGCGATGATCGCGCGAGGGGCATCCGTGGTTGAAGCAGCGCGGGGATGGATCGGTACACCCTATGTGCATCAGGCGGCGCGCAAGGGGGCGGGCTGCGACTGCCTGGGCCTGCTGCGCGGCGTCTGGCTAGAGGTCGTCGGGCAGGTGCCCGAGGCGATCCCTGCCTATTCGATGGATTGGTCCGAGCCGCAGGGCGAGGAGCGCTTGTGGCAGGCCGCATTGCGCCACCTGTCGGCGAAATCCCTGACCGATGAAGCCCCCGGCGACGTGCTGCTGTTTCGCATGCGCAGCGGGGCGGTGGCGAAACATTTGGGCATGGCGACAAAGGTCGGCCCGCAGGCGCGCTTTATCCATGCCTACAGCGGTCACGGGGTTACTGAAAGCCCCCTGAGCATGCCGTGGCGCAGGCGCATTGTAGCACGTTTTGAATTTCCGGCGGAGGCGATCTGATGGCGACGATACTTCTTTCAACGGCAGGTGCCGCGATTGGCGGATCGGTCGGGGGGACGCTCGCGGGGCTTTCCTCGGTCGCGGTGGGGCGTGCGGTGGGTGCGACCCTTGGGCGCGTGATCGACCAGCGGCTGTTGGGACAAGGGGCGCAGGCGGTAGAGACCGGCAAGGTCGACCGGTTTCGGCTGACGCAAGCGGGCGAGGGCGCGGCTGTACCGCAGGTCTTTGGCCGGATGCGGGTCGGGGGGCAGGTGATCTGGGCCGCTGACTTTTCCGAAACGACGACGGTAACGGGCGGCGGCGGCGGCAAGGGGGCCCCTTCGACACCCCAAACGACCGAATACAGCTATAGCGTCAGCCTTGCGATTGCGCTGTGCGAGGGTGAAATTACCAGCGTTGGCCGGATTTGGGCCGATGGGGAGGAAATCTCGGGCCAAGCGCTGAACATGGCCGTTTATCGTGGCACGCAAGACCAGTTGCCCGATCCGACGATTGCCGCAATCGAGGGCGCGGATGATGTACCGGCCTATCGCGGGACGGCCTATGTGGTGATGGAGAACCTCGCGCTTGGACAGTTCGGCAACCGTGTGCCGCAGTTCTCGTTCGAGGTGCTGCGCGCCGAAGAACCCGGCGCGCCCGACGCCGAGATAAGCGTCACACACAGCGTCAAAGGGGTCGCGCTGATCCCCGGTACGGGTGAATACGCCTTGGCCACGACGCCTGTGCATTACAGCGACGGTAAAGGCGGGCGGTGGAGCGCCAATGTCTCTACCCCTGACGGGCGCACGGATTTCGTCGCGTCGCTGGAGGACGTGACCCAGGAGCTACCGCAGCTGGCGGCCGCGTCGCTTGTTGTGTCGTGGTTCGGCAATGACCTGCGCTGCGGGGAATGCCGTGTGCGCCCAATGGTTGAAAGCGCGGTCATCGAAGGCGAGAATATGCCATGGCAGGTGGCGGGGCTCGCCCGTGGCGACGCCGATGTGATCGCCCGCGAGGACGACCGTCCCGTCTATGGTGGCACGCCGACGGATGCCTCTGTGATTGAGGCGATCCACGCGATGAACGTGGCGGGGAAGGCAGTGATGTTCTACCCGTTCATTCTGATGGACCAGCTGGACGGTAATACGCTGCCCGATCCCCATAGCGACGCGGCCACACAGCCCAAACTGCCGTGGCGCGGGCGGATCACGCTGGACAGGGCTCCGGGGCGGGCGGGCAGCACGGATGGGACACTGGCAGCGCACAACGAGGTGGCGCAGTTTTTCGGAACTGTCACGGCGGCTGATTTCTCGGTCTCGGGTGGGGACGTGGTCTATACCGGCCCACAGGAATGGTCGATGTCGCGGTTCGTTCTGCATTACGCGGCGCTGTGCAAAGCCGCTGGTGGGGTCGACGCGTTTTGTATCGGCACAGAGATGCGCGGGCTGACGCAAATCAAGGGGGCAGGTAACAGCTTTGTCGCGGTGCAGGCGTTTCGCGCCTTGGCCGCAGAGGCACGTACCCTATTGGGGTCGGACACTAAGATCAGCTATGCCGCTGATTGGTCAGAATATTTTGGCTATCATCCGCAGGATGGCAGCGGCGATGTGTTCTTTCACCTTGATCCATTGTGGGCCGATGACAACATCGATTTCATCGGTATCGACACCTACATGCCGTTGTCCGATTGGCGCGACGGTAGGGATCATCTGGACGCGCAGCACAGCGATAGCATCTACGCGTTGAGCTATCTGTCGGGCAATGTGGCGGGCGGCGAGGGGTTTGACTGGTTCTACCATTCAGACGAAGCGCGCGCGGCGCAGATCCGCACGCCGATCACCGACGGTGCCTATGGGGAACCTTGGGTCTACCGGTATAAGGACCTGCGCGGCTGGTGGGAAAACCTGCATCACGACCGGATTGGTGGCGTACGCGCGGCGGAACCGACTGGCTGGAAACCCGGATCCAAGCCGATCTGGTTCACGGAATACGGCTGTGCTGCGGTGGACAAGGGGACAAACCAACCCAACAAGTTTCTCGACCTCAAAAGCTCGGAAAGCAGCCTGCCGCGGTATTCGACCGGCGCGCGGGATGAGTTGATGCAGATGCAATATCTGCGGGCGATGGCCCGTCATTGGGGGGATGCAGAAAAAAACCCTCTGTCGGCAGAATATGGTGGCGCAATGGTGGATATGACCCGCGCCTTTGTCTGGGCATGGGACACGCGGCCCTATCCGTTTTTTCCCAATAACCGGACCTTGTGGGACGATGGTCAAAATTATGCACGCGGGCATTGGTTGAACGGACGCAGCACGGCGCTGCCGCTGTCGGTGTTGGTATCCTCGATCTGTCGTCGTGCTGGCATTAACGGTTTTGATACCTCTGGGCTATATGGCTATGTGCGCGGCTATGTGGTGGCCGAAATCGCCGATGCGCGTGCGGCATTGCAGCCGCTGATGCTGCGCTTTGGCTTTGATGCCGTTGAACGCGACGGCGTGTTGCGTTTCATCATGCGGGATGGATTGGATGCCGTACCGCTGGCCCGTGAAATGTTTGCTGTCTCTGGCGATCTGGAGGTATCGTTGGAACAAACCCGCGAGGCCGAGGCCGAACTATCAGGCCGGATGCGTTTACGGTTTGTGCAGGCGGATGGAGATTACGATGCGATCGCCGAAGAAGCGGTCTTGCCTGACGATGCGACCCATGCGGTGGCGACGTCGGAGTTGAATATGGCGCTTACCCGGGCGGAGGGGCATCAGACAGCCGAACGCTGGCTGACAGAGGCACGTGTCGCCCGGGAAGGTGTGCGTTTGGCGCTGCCGCCGTCTATGATGGATGTCGGTGCGGGGGATGTGATCGCTGTGCCGCCTGATGAGGGGGAAGGCGATGCGCTGTACCGTGTGGATCGGGTCGAAATGGGAGAGTTAAGCCTGATCGATGCTGTACGCATTGAGCCGGAGGTGTACGCCCCCGCGCCGTTCGATGATGATCTGGTCGCGCTCAAGCCGTTTGTCGCGCCTGTGCCGGTGCATGCGGTGTTTCTGGACCTGCCGCTGCTGCGCGGCGACGAGGTGCCACACGCGCCCTATGTTGCCGCGACAGCGCGGCAATGGCCGGGCAATGTCGCGGTCTATGCGTCTCGTGGGGCATCGAATTTCAGGCTGAACACGGTGGTGCCTTTGCGTGCGACGATGGGTGTGACGCATAATGATTTGCTGCGGGCGCGCCCCGGGGTTCTGGATCGGGGGGGGGCTTTGCAGGTAACGCTGTCGAGCGGCGGGTTAGAGAGTATCGAGCCCGACGATCTGCTGGGTGGGGGCAATCTGGCTGCGATCGGAGACGGTACCGCCGACCGGTGGGAGGTGTTCCAGTTCACCACTGCCGAGTTGATCGCACCGCAGACATATCTGCTGCGCGACCGGCTGCGGGGGCAGGCGGGATCGGATGGGCTAATGCCAGAGGTGTGGCCTACGGGCTCGCAGTTTGTTCTGCTCAACTCGGTACCGCGTCAGATCGAGCTTGGCCCGAACCTTCTGCGGATCGCCCAGACCTATCGCATTGGCCCCGCAGCCCGCCCGCTGGATGATCCGAGCTACGTTCAAAAAAACGAGAGCTTTAATGGCAACGGGCTGCGTCCCTACCGCCCCTGTCATTTGCGGGTGGAGGTCGATGCGGGTGATATGACCTTTAACTGGGTGCGACGGACGCGTCTTAATGGCGACCAGTGGTCGGCGTTCGATCTGCCCATTGGGGAGGAAAGCGAACAATATCAGGTGCGTATCATGCAAAATGGCGCGGTGAAGCGCGAAGAAATCGTCGATAACCCCCGATGGAGCTATACCGCGTCGATGCGGTCAGGCGATGGGGGGGGCGGGCCAGCTTTGATCAGTATCGCGCAGATATCCGCATTGTATGGGGCCGGTCCGGCACTGTTTGGTGAGATCAATTTGTGATAACCTGTCAGTATTAACGGGCGGCTTTGCGTTTGGCACTTGGGTGGAACCTGCTATAGCGTGATGTCAAAGAAGGATGGTTTCATGGCAAATGCACGCACAAATATCGCCTCGGTTGATCCGGTTTGGGATCAAATCCAGACAGAAGCCCAAAACGCGGTACGCGACGAGCCGCTGATCGGCGGCTTTGTCCACGCTACGATCCTGCATCATAAATCCATTGAAAAAGCACTGTCGTACCGCATCGCGGCCAAGCTGGCGTCGAACGAGATGTCGATGATGGTGGTGCACGAAATGGTCGAACAAGCCTTTGCCAGCGATCCCGATCTGATCAAGGCCGCGCGCGCTGATCTGGTGGCAATCTATGAACGTGACCCCGCTTGCCACCGGCTGTTGCAGCCGATCCTTTATTTCAAAGGCTATCAGGCCGTGCAGGCGTACCGTGTGGGCCATTACCTGTGGAAGCAGGGCAAACGGGATCTGGCCTATTTTGTGCAGATGCGGGTGAGCGAGATTTTCGGCGTCGATATCCACCCTGCCGCCACCATCGGCAAGGGGATCATGATCGACCACGCGCACTCCGTCGTGATCGGCGAAACAGCGGTGGTGGGCGACAACGTGTCTATGCTGCACTCGGTCACTCTGGGCGGGACCGGCAAGGAAGAACAGGACCGGCACCCTAAGATTGGCAATGGTGTGTTGATCGGCGCGGGGGCAAAGGTGTTGGGCAATATCTCGATCGGGCATTGCTCGCGCATCGCGGCGGGGTCTGTCGTGCTGGAATCCGTGCCGCCTTGCAAGACCGTGGCGGGCATCCCCGCACGTGTGGTGGGCGAGGCGGGCTGCGATCAACCGTCGGTTCTGATGGACCACATGCTTGGGCCGCAGGGCGACATTAATATGTAATTCTTGGGGCTTGGGGCCGCGCGCGCTTTAGTTTCGGATGTGAAAAAGGTCGGATCGTTTAACGGGTCCGACCTTTTTTGTGGTTAGGCGGGGGGCTGTCTGCCCCCCGACCCCCGAGGATTTATACCCATTTGGAAGTGGCGTCAGGCCAGCATCATCATGGGGTTTTCGAGGTTGTCCTTGATCGCGCTAAGCAGTTGCGCGCCCAAAGCGCCGTCGATGACGCGGTGATCGACAGACAGGGTGACCGACATGACTGTGGCAACGGCAAGTTCGCCGTCCTTGCCAACGACGGGTTTCTTGATTCCAGCCCCGACGGCCAAAATCGCACCATGCGGTGGGTTGATGACCGCGTCGAAGTTGTCGATCCCGAACATGCCGAGGTTCGAGATGGCGAAGCTGCCCCCTTGATATTCATGCGGCGCGAGCTTGCGGTCGCGGGCGCGGGCAGCGAGGTCTTTCATCTCTGCCGAGAGGGTGGAGAGCGATTTCATCTCGGCGTCTTTCAATACCGGGGTAAACAGGCCGCCTTCAATGGCCACAGCAACCGCGACATCCGATGGTTTTAGCTTGAGAATGCGGTCGCCGGCCCAAACCGCGTTGGCGTCAGAGACTGTTTGCAACGCCAATGCACAGGCCTTGATAATAAAATCGTTAACCGAAAGCTTTACATCACGGGCTTCGAGTTGTTTATTTAGCTCGCCCCGGAATTTCAACAATGCGTCGAGTTCGATATCCCGGCGCAGGTAAAAATGCGGGATAGACTGTTTGGCTTCGGTCAGGCGCGCGGCGATGGTTTTGCGCATCCCGTTGAGAGAGATTTCTTCAAATTCCCGGCCTTCGTACATTTTCATGACAGCATCGGCAGAGGGGCCAGTCGCAAGGGCAGCTTTGGCGGCCGGAGCGCTAGACGTTTCTGCCGCTTCGGCTGATTTTGCCTTGGGGCTGTCGGAGGCGGAGGCCGCTTCCACGTCTGCCTTGATAATGCGCCCGTGCGGGCCGGACCCGGAGAGGGCGGTCAGATCCACACCTTTGTCTGCCGCGATGCGGCGGGCCAGCGGGGTCACAAAGAGCCGTTTCCCGTCGCTGTCTTTGGGTGAAGCAGGTGCCGCATTGCCAGTGTCATTGGCGTCGCTTTCGCCGCGGCCATACCCTTTTTCGGCCGTGGCGTCCTGATCTGGCGCGTCTTCTTTGGCGCTGGTGTCCTTTGCCTCGGGGGCAGGGGCGCTGGCGTCGATGTCATCTGCGCTTTCGCCCTCTTCCAGCAGCACGGCGATGGGGGCATTCACCTTGACCCCTTCGGTGCCGTCCTGGATCAGGATCTTGCCGATGGTGCCTTCGTCCACGGCTTCGAACTCCATCGTCGCCTTGTCGGTTTCGATCTCGCACAGGATATCGCCGGAGGAGACGGTATCGCCTTCGGAGACGAGCCATTTCGCGAGCGTGCCTTCTTCCATTGTGGGGCTGAGGGCGGGCATGAGGATTTCTATGGGCATGTTGACCGCTCCTTACTTGTAGGTGACTTTTTTGACCGCCGCGATGACCTCGTCGGTGGTGACCAGCGCCAGACGTTCGAGGTTTGCAGCATAGGGCATGGGCACGTCTTTGCCCGTGCAGTTGATCACCGGAGCGTCCAGATAGTCAAAGGCTTCTTGCATGATCACGCTCGAGATGTAGTTGCCGACCGACCCTTGCGGCCAGCCTTCTTCGACGGTGACACAGCGGTTGGTCTTCATCACCGATTTGATGATGCTGGCAGTGTCCATCGGGCGCAGGGTACGCAGGTCGATGACTTCGGCGTCGATGCCTTCTTCGGCAAGCTTTTCAGCGGCTTCCAGTGCATAGGTCATGCCGATGCCGAAGCTGACGATGGTGACATCTTTGCCTTCACGCCAGATACGGGCCTTGCCAAAGGGTACAGTGTAATCTTCGACATCCGGCACGTCGAAGGATTTGCCGTACATGATTTCATTTTCAAGGAAGACGACGGGGTTGGGGTCGCGGATCGCCGTTTTCATCAACCCTTTGGCGTCTGAGGCCGAATAGGGCATCACCACCTTGAGGCCGGGGATCTGCATATACCACGCAGCGTAATCCTGGCTGTGCTGCGCACCGACGCGGGCGGCGGCACCGTTTGGACCGCGGAAAACCATTGGGGCGCCCATCTGGCCGCCGGACATGTACAGTGTTTTCGCGGCAGAGTTCAGAATGTGGTCGATGGCCTGCATCGCAAAGTTCCAGGTCATGAATTCGACGATGGGGCGCAGCCCGCCAAAGGCGGCACCTACACCGATCCCGGCAAACCCGTGTTCGGTGATGGGCGTGTCGATGATGCGTTTCGCACCGAATTCGTCCAGCAACCCTTGCGAGATTTTATAGGCACCTTGGTATTCGGCGACTTCTTCACCCATGAGGAACACGTCGTCGTCGCGGCGCATCTCTTCGGCCATGGCGTCGCGCAGGGCCTCGCGCACGGTCTGCTGCTTGAGCTTGGTGCCTTCGGGCCAATCGGGTGTGCTGTCCGTTTCCGGGGCCTTGGGCGCAGCGACGTCGAGCTTGGCAGCCGCAGGGGCTTTGTCGGATTTGGCAACGTCGCTGTCGTCGGATGTCGCTTCTTTGACTGGGGCGGCGCTGGATGCACTGTCGATGTCAGAAGCGTCTTCACCTTCTTCGAGCAGTACGGCGATGGCGGTGTTGACCTTAACGCCTTCAGTGCCGGCTTCGATCAGGATCTTGCCGATAGTGCCTTCGTCAACGGCTTCGAATTCCATCGTCGCTTTGTCTGTTTCGATTTCGGCCATGATGTCACCGGAGGACACGGTATCGCCCTCTTTGACCAGCCATTTGGAAAGGGTGCCTTCTTCCATTGTGGGGCTCAGTGCGGGCATGAGAATTTCGATTGCCATGGTTCAAGCCTCCTGTGGGACTTCGGTTGCGTAGATGTCTGTCCAAAGCTCTTCGGCCGCCGGTTCGGGGCTTTCTTTGGCAAACTCGGCGCTTGCGTTAACGATTTCCTTGATCTCTTTGTCGATCGCCTTGAGGTCATCCTCGCTGGCGTGTTTGTGTTCCAGCAGAATGTTGCGGACCTGTTCGATGGGATCGCGTTCATCGCGCATTTTCTGCACTTCTTCGCGGGTGCGGTATTTCGCAGGGTCCGACATAGAGTGTCCGCGATAGCGATATGTCTTGATTTCCAGAATATAGGGGCCGTCGCCCGAACGGCAGTGTTTCACCGCGCGTTCGCCTGCTTCCTTGACTGCAAGCACGTCCATGCCGTCCACTGCTTCGCCGGGGATGCCGAACGCCTTGCCACGTTCCCAGATTTCAGCGCTGGAGGTGGAGCGTTGCTGCGAGGTGCCCATGGCGTATTGGTTATTTTCAATGATGAAGATCACCGGAAGTTTCCAAAGCGCCGCCATATTGAATGTCTCGTAGACCTGACCTTGGTTCGCGGCACCATCGCCGAAATAGGTAAAGGTAACGTTGTCATTGCCCTTGTATTTGTCGGCAAAGGCGATGCCGGCCCCGAGGGGGACGTTCGCGCCCACAATGCCGTGGCCACCGTAGAATTTTTTCTCTTTCGAGAACATGTGCATGGAGCCGCCCTTGCCACGGGAATACCCGCCTTCGCGGCCCGTCAGCTCGGCCATCACGCCGTCCGGGTTCATCCCGCAAGCCAACATGTGCCCGTGGTCGCGGTAGGTGGTGATGCGGCTGTCGCCGTCCTTGGCCGAGGCTTCAAGCCCGACAACCACGGCTTCTTGCCCGATATAAAGGTGACAGAAGCCCCCGATCAGGCCCATGCCGTAGAGCTGGCCGGCTTTTTCCTCGAAGCGCCGGATCAACAGCATATCGCGGTAATAGGCCTTGAGCTCTTCAGCGCTGGCGTTTGTCTTCTTGGTCGGTTTCTGGGCAGCCATGGGGCAATTCCTCCGTACAGTTGTCCCGCGCACGCGCAAAGTAGTTTAGTGTTAAACTATCTCTTATCGGATTCGACGATTGTTGGCGAGAGACATTTGCCGCGTATGGAAAAGCCCTGCCGAAAAGGGGGCAAATCTAACGTATCGCGTAGGGGGGCCATTGAAGGTCGCGCCGCTATTAACGGATGACAATCTCGTCTGCGCGGATCATCCCCAGCACCTTGCGGGTTTGTTCATCCAGCAAATCTAGATCAAGATAATCGTCAGACAAGCGATGGGTCAGGTTTTCCATCCGCGCTACGTCAATCTGGACCTGAGCAAGCTGCACGCGCAGGTCCTGCGTCTCGGCTACGATCTCAGCACGACGGAACAGGCCAAAGTTGCCCTGAATCGCAGCGAAGGCGAAATAGAGGCTTAGCGCGAAGGCGATCGCGAAAAACAAAAGTGTGCCGAATGCGGGCTTGCTGCTGCGGTTCATGTCTCTGCCTTTAATCGTCTCTTAATGGACGTTTCCCCAGTATGACACAGGTGATTCGCAAAGGGAATCCCTTGTCTTCTGATTGGTAGAAAACTGCTTAATTTTTTAGGTGGGGCTTATGCGTTATATCTAGCCCCCGGCAGCTGGCAGTATCACTGCCACCGCCGGGGAAGAACATTAGGCGTCCAATGCCGCGACGCCGGGTAGGGTCTTGCCCTCCATCCACTCAAGGAAGGCCCCGCCCGCGGTAGAGATATAGGTGAAGCTATCGGCAGCACCCGCCTGGTTCAAAGCCGCGACAGTATCGCCGCCCCCTGCGACAGAGATCAACGCCCCGTCCTGTGTCAACGCGGCTGCGGCTTTGGCGGCGGCGACCGTTGCGGTGTCAAAAGGGGCAATTTCGAATGCACCCATGGGGCCATTCCAGATGAGCGTCTTCAACCCGCTAAAGGCGTCCTTGATCAGGTCGACCGTCTTGGGGCCTGCATCCAGAACCATCTGGTCAGGTTCCAGTACAGTTTCCGCCCCAAGGGCAATCGTATCATGCGCGGCACCGGCGGCGAATTCACGCGCGACAAGCCCATCGACGGGCAGTAGCACGCGGCAACCGGCCTTTTCAGCTTGGGCCATGATATCCTTGGCAGTGTCGTAAAAATCGGGCTCTGACAGGGACTTGCCCAAATCTGCCCCCTGCGCGCCCAAAAACGTATTGGCCATGCCGCCGCCGATCACCAAAAGATCCAGCCGGTTGACGAGGTTTTCCAGCAGCTCGATCTTGGTTGATACCTTCGCACCGCCAACCACCGCGCCTACGGGGCGTTTGGGCGTCGCCAAAGCGGCCTCGAGCGCGGAAAGCTCGGCCTGCATCAAGCGGCCTGCGCAGGATGGCAACAGCCTTGCCACGCCTTCGGTGGACGCATGGGCACGGTGCGCAGCGGAAAACGCGTCGTTGCAATAGATGTCACCCAAAGCGGCGAGCCGTTTGGCGAATTCAGGATCGTTCTCTGTCTCGCCAGGGTAGAAGCGAATGTTTTCAAGCAACAAAACATCGGCGGCGTTAATTTCTTCGGTGCCGGTTTCGGCTGCTTCCAGTGTTTCGGCCAGCACAACCTTGCGCCCCAACGCGGCCTCGAGCGCGGGGAGCACGACACGTAGGCTTAGATCTTGCACGCGCTTGCCTTTGGGGCGGCCAAAATGTGCGAGCAAAACGGGCGTGCCGCCTTTGGCCAGAATATCGCGCAGGGTGGGCACGATCCGCTGGATGCGGGTGTCGTCCGTGACCTTGCCGTTTTCAACCGGCACGTTGATATCCACGCGCACCAGAACCCGCTTGCCGCGCAGGTCCATGTCGTCCAATGCTTTCCAGCCCATCTTGTCCCTCGTGTAGATCCACAATTCCCGTCGTGTTTTGCCGTTATTGCCGTCAGGGTCAATGGACCCGCTTGGCAATTGCGCTTGCACGCCCTAGGTAATTGCCAACGAAATTCTTAAAGGAGACCGGCATGGCCGAGATCAAAGACCCCGAAAACACGATCCTCATGGAGCTTAAGGGCGGGACTGTCACCATTCAGCTTTTGCCCGACATTGCCCCCAAGCATGTCGAGCGTATGAAAGAACTGGCCCGTGCTGGTAAATACGACAACGTGGCCTTTCACCGCGTGATCGAAGGGTTCATGGCGCAGACCGGCGACGTGGCAAACGGCAACATGGAAGAGAACTTTAACCTGCGCGCAGCAGGGACGGGCGGGTCCGACTTGCCTAACCTGCCGGCAGAGTTCTCGAAAGTGCCGCACGCCCGTGGCAGCATTGGTGCCGCACGGTCCGCGAGTCCGGACAGCGCCAACAGCCAGTTTTTCATCAACTTCAAGGACAACGACTTCCTGAACGGTCAATACACCGTTTACGGTCAGGTCATTTCCGGGATGGAACATGTCGATGCGATCACCCGTGGTGAACCCGCCGCGAACCCTGACCGCATGATCAGCGTCAAGGTTGCTGCAGATGCGTAATCTGGTCGCAGCAGGCGTCGCCTCGGCCTTGATGGCTGGGACTGCCTTTGCCGATGGGCTGGCAATCACCGTCGACGGTGAGGCACAAGGCACGATCAAGATCGATCTGGCCGAAGACGTCGCCCCCGCGCATGTGGCCCGCTTGAAAGAGCTGGCCACATCGGGTGCCTATGATGGCGTGGTGTTCCACCGCGTGATCGACGGGTTCATGGCGCAGACTGGTGATGTTGAATTCGGCAAGGCTGGCGGCGACACAGGCCGTGCGGGTATGGGCGGTTCAGATCTGCCAGACCTGCCTGCCGAATTCTCGGACATCGCGTTTGACCGGGGCGTTGTTGGCATGGCGCGCAGCCAAAGCCCTGACTCTGCGAACTCGCAATTTTTCATCATGTTTGACCAAGGGCACTTCCTGAACGGGCAATATACCGTTGTGGGCAAAGTGACCGAAGGGCTGGACGTGCTGGACGCGATCAAGCGCGGAACCGGCGGCAACGGAGCCGTGAGCGGCACACCTGACCGTATGGTCGAGGTCAAAGTCACCGAATAATCATGGCGTCGGGCAGGGGCGTTTGCGCCTTTGCCCCGCTTTGCCCGCTTCGTGCTGGGGCAGTCAAAGGCTTTGAGTTCAAAACGAAAAGGGCGTCGCACTACTACGACGCCCTTTTTAATTCATCACCCTTTGTCCGATCAGGAGGCGGGGTTTGGCTTTTGAGCTGGTGCGGATTTCGCGCCGGGGGTTAGCGGGTCGTCCTGTCGCTGAACCGAGCCTTCGAAATGGGCGCCAGATTCGATCGCGATTGTTTTGTGGATGATGTCACCTTCGACGCGGGCGGTCGATGTCAGGCGCACTTTCAGGCCACGCACGCGGCCCACGATACGGCCGTTGATGACAACGTCATCGGCAATCACTTCGCCTTTGATGGTCGCTGTTTCGCCGATGGTCAGCAGGTGGGCGCGAATATCGCCTTCCACGGTGCCTTCGACTTGGATGTCGCCGGTCGTCTTTAGGTTGCCGGTGATGTGCAGATCAGAGGAAAGCACGGAGGCAGGTGGTTTTGCCTTGGGCGCGCTCGCCTTGAATTCGCTTTGCTTTGGGGCAGCCGGTGCAGAGTGTGACGGTGCAGCAGTGCTGGACGTGTCTGCGTCGGACTTATGAGCGGGATCATTGATTTTGCTTTTAGAAAACATCGTTTGCAGCCTTGATAAAGATCATTGGATTTACAGCATTGCCACCGACACGGACTTCGTAATGCAGGTGGACGCCAGTAGACCGTCCTGATGTTCCCATATCACCTATCCGCTGTCCGCGCGATACCCTTTGGCCGACTTTTACGCGCAATTTGGATTGGTGCGCGTAACGTGTCTCGACCCCGAATTCATGTTGAATTTTAACCAACCGCCCATATCCCGAGCTCCAGCCGGCGTGGGTGACGACGCCCTCGGCTGTTGCGTAAATGGGCGTGCCCATACCCGCGGCAAAGTCGGTTCCGCTGTGCATTCTGCGCCCGCCCGTCTTTGGGTCCCGGCGATAGCCATAGGGGCTGCTGAACCGGAACGACGACTTGAGCGGGCTCGCAAAAGGCGCCTTTTGCGCGGCAATGCGGTACATATTCAGCTTGTCCATCTGGCTTAGCAGCCGGTTGGCACGCAGCGTATCAGGAGAGGGAGCCTCCCCCCGTGTGGAGAAGCTGAGGGGCATCAACGGGCCGCCTTGACCGGAATAACCGCGTCGCACCGTCGCCAGCATCCGGTCGGTGGGCATGCCCGCGCTGCGGAACATCTTGTCGAGCGGGGCAACAGAGACAGTCATTGCTTCTTCGAGTTGGCGGAAAATCGCGTCGTTCTGATCGCGCATCAAAGCCAATTTTTGGGTCAGCTCGTCGGCCTGAATCAAGGCGTCCTGTGCGTCGATGACCACCTGATCCCGTTGCGCGGCCGTGCGCTCAAGCGCCTCTGCGAGCAGCGAAATAGGGGCCGAAGATACACTGGCCTTTGTGGTCGTCTTACCTTCGCCGGCAGCGGCCCCTTCCAGTTCGGCCACCTGACTGCGCGCGGCTTCGCGGTCTTTCATAGTGTCACGCAGGGTGCTCTGGATCACTTCGATGCCGGTTTCCAGCTCGCGGCGGCGGGTTTCGGATTGAAGCAGTTCTGATTGCATGACCGAAATCTGTTTGAGCGCGGCGTTGAACCGTTCCTGCGCCGCCACGGCCTCTTCTGCGCGGCCGTTACGCTGTGCCGAAAGATCGCTGAGCCGCGCCTGATAGGTACGCTGGTCACGCTTTGCTTGCTCGCGGAAGTTGCCCGACCCGATGCTGTCCATCAAAATCACCGCGGTCGCCACGATGGACCAGGCCACAAAGAGTGAGGCTGCGGAAAACACGAAAAGCTGGGTAACGGGGCGCAACCGGATAAAACGTGTGTCGGCGTCGGATTTCAGAAAGACGCGGCGTTCCGGAAAGAAGCTTTCGAGCGTCGCATTAAATTTGATTGCCAACCTTGTTCGCACGCGTGGTATCCTTGTTTCGTCCCAGTCACAGCACACCGGGCCCCCGCCGCGCGCTGATAGTCACCGGTAGTGCTTAGCCATCGGGTGCCCCTCGGGCAACCCTTCAGGCTTTTTGACCGGCGGTTAATGAAACTTTAACGTTAAATTTGGCGATAAATTGCCGAAACAAAGGTTTAGCGCACGGCGTCAATCAAAGATTCTCGGTCAGGGGCCAATAGAAATCTGGCGGAATTCCCGCCTCGGCACGCTTTTCTTCGTTAAAGGGCGGCTTGAGCGCACCATGAAAATATTTACGAACCAAGCCGTGAAATGCTTCTTTTGGGTCCAGTTCATGGCGACCGCAGAGGAAATGGAACCACTTTGATCCATAAGCCACATGCGCAACCTCTTCAGCATAGATCGTCTCAAGCGCTTCAACGGCCTGCTTGGCCTTCGCACTTTTGAACACCTGGATCATATTGGGGGTCACATCCAGCCCGCGCGCCTCTAGGACCATGGGCACAACGGCAAGGCGACCCATGAAGTCATCCATCGTATCCTCGGCCGCGCGCCACATTCCAGCATGGGCAGGCAGGGCTCCATAGTGGCTGCCCAATGCTTCAAGACAATCGCACATCAGGTTGAAATGTTTGGATTCATCATCCGCGGCGCTGACCCAGTCATCATAGAATCCCATCGGCATTTTGATGTCGGTAAATCGCGCAATGATGTCCCAATGCAGATCGACCGCGTTCAGCTCTATGTGCGCCACGGCATGAAGTAAAGCTATCCGGCCCTCGGGCGAGCCGGGCTTGCGATGGGGCACATCGCGGGGCGATAAAAGCTCGGGCCTGTCGGGGCGGGCGGGACGCAGAGGCGGGTTTGATGTGCCAATCTCCGGCGTTTCTCCGGCAGCGCGCGCGGCACGCCATTCGGCAGCATATTGATGCGACAGCGCGGTTTTCTCGCGGCCATCGGCGGTACGCAGCACATTCTCTG
The DNA here is from genome assembly GCF_053474885.1 of Sulfitobacter sp. M13. Lineage (NCBI taxonomy): Bacteria > Pseudomonadati > Pseudomonadota > Alphaproteobacteria > Rhodobacterales > Roseobacteraceae > Sulfitobacter > Sulfitobacter sp. M13. Next base: position 1,746,241 of record NZ_CM130281.1, read on the forward strand.
CCATTTGGGCCAGCGCAATCATAGCGCGCGCACCGCGTCCAGTACCTCTTCTACGTGGCCGGCGACTTTCACCTTGCGCCAGATGCGAGCGATATTTCCATTTGCATCAATCAGATAGGTCGCGCGTTCGATCCCCATGGATTTCTTGCCATACATGTTTTTCTCGACCCAGACGCCATAGGCTTCGGTCACGGCACCGTCGATATCCGCCAGCAACGGAACGGTCAGCCCGTGTTTGGCTGCAAAATGGTCGTGCTTTGCCATCGTATCGCGCGAAACGCCCAAAACAACGGTACCCGCATCCTCAAACGCTTGCAGATATTCCGAAAAGCCGATCGCTTCCTTGGTGCAGCCCGGTGTGTCGTCGCGCGGATAAAAATACAAAACCACAGCCTTGCCCCGCAGATCGGAGAGCGAAATTTCGCCGCCGCCTGTAACAGGAAGCTTAAAGTCTGGTGCTGGTTGAGAAATCTCTGGCATTGGTTACTTTCTTATGTATTGGAAGCTTTTGTCTGCGCTGTCATACTAGTCGGGCTTGGCGAAACTTAAACCCCAAGACGCCCCAAAATCCGGACGCTCATGCCAAACACCAGCGCAGCCCCCCGCCACCCCAAGCGGAGACGACTTTGGCAGGCGACCAAATGGTCGCTGCTGGTTATTACGCTGATCGTCGCGGCCATCGCCGGCACCGCTATCTATCTGATCCGTAGCCCCATTGTGGTGCCAGAGTGGCTGGAGACCCGTATCGAGGAGCGCTTTGCCCAAGATATGCCACGGGCGCGGGTCGGATTCGGCGAGATGGTTCTGATCGTCGACAAAGGCTGGCGCCCACGCATCAGGCTTAGGGATGTAAATATCTCCAATCCGGACGGCGTCAGCTTTGCCGCGTTTCGTGAAGTGCAGGCCAGTTTTTCCGTTCAGGGGCTTTTGGCCGGCGAGCTGCAGCCCCGGGACATTTCAATGTTCGGTGTGGTCGCAAACCTGCGGCGTGACCTTGACGGCCGGGTCGCGTTGAGCGCGAGCAAGGGGGATGCGCCAGCCGAGCGGCGCGCGGCGACCATGCCTCAGCTGATTGGCCAACTGGATGCGGTGTTCGAGGCCAAGGCAATGCGCCGGCTGCGGTCGATCGAGCTGCGCGCACTGACGCTGCGCTACACCGATCTGCAGTCTGAAAGGATGTGGACCGTGGATGGCGGGCGCATGTTGCTGGATCGGGACGGGACGCGTTTGGACATCACGGCGGAGCTTGCAGTTTTGGGCGGTGGTGCCGATGTGGCGACGCTTTCGGCCAATTACACCAGCAAGCTTGGCGATACCGCGTCGCAGTTTGGTGTGAATTTCGACGGGGTGAGCGCCGCCGACATCGCGATCCAAAGTCCCGCTTTCGCTTGGCTGAATATATTGCGCGCACCCATCTCGGGTGCGGTGCGCAGCAGCCTTGACGAAGATGGAACCTTCGAGCCGCTGAATGCCGCGTTGCAAATTGGCGCGGGGGTCGTGCAGCCGAGCGAAAGCGCGACGCCCATTCCCTTTGACGGTGCACGTAGCTATTTCAGTTACGATCCGGACCAACGCCTGCTGCGTTTTGATGAACTGTCTGTCGAAAGTAAGTGGGTGTCGGGACGGATCGAAGGTGACGCAACGTTGGGCATCGACGCAAGCGGGAAGCTGGGACAGTTGGTGGCGCAAGTCCGCTTGCGGGATCTGGTCGCTGATCCTGCGGATCTCTACGTTACCCCTGTGTCGATTGAGGGTGCTGACGTCGATGCCAAAATAACGTTCAATCCGTTTCACATGTCTGTCGGACGCATGGATATCATCGACGGGGATACGACCCTGAACCTGTCGGGAGATTTGCGCGCCGGTACGCAAGGGTGGCAGGTGGCGTTGGATGCAGGATTGAACGCGTTGAAACCCGATCGCCTGCTGGAGCTTTGGCCGGAGAACGTCAAGCCAAAGACGCGCAAATGGGTAGCCGAGAACGTCTATGCCGGCGCGCTGAGCGACGTCGATCTTGCCTTTCGCCTGAAGCCGGGTGAGACGCCCCAAACCTATCTCGACTTTGATTTTCAGGGTGCAGAGGTACGCTTTTTGCGTACGATGCCAAACATTACGTCGGGCAGCGGTCATGCGAGCCTGTCGGCAAACCGCTTTGTGGTGAGTGTGGACAACGGCACCATCACGCCGCCTGACGCGACGCCAGTATCGGTTAACGGAACGTCGTTCATTATGCCCGATGTCACCGTCAAGGATGGCCCCCCCGGCATTGTCAGACTTCAGGCGGAGGCTAAAATCACCTCTATCCTGTCGCTGCTGAACCGGCCGCCGCTGCACGCAATGGACAAGGCGAACCTGCCCGTCGATATCGTTGATGCCGTGGCTGACGTGTCCGGGACCCTGTCGTTTCCGATGAAAAAAGGGTCTGACCCGAAGCTCACGATCTTTGACATTAGCGGGACGCTGGCCGACTTTAAAAGCGATCGCTTAGTCAAAGGTCGGTCGCTGCGTGCAGACGTGCTGACCTTGAATGTGTCCAACAGGGGCCTTGATATCAGGGGGCAAGGGCAGCTGGACGGGGTGCGCTTTGACGGGGAATGGGCCCAACCTTTTGGCAAACCGGGGGCTGCCAGCACTGTAAGGGCGGATATCGCGCTGAACGCACAGACGCTGGAAAGCTTCAACATCGCACTGCCCCCTGATACCGTGAGGGGCGAAGGTCGGGCTTGGTTCGCGATGGACTTGGTCAAAGGCAAGACGCCCAAATTTTCTGTCTCCTCCGACCTGAGCGGCCTACGTCTTTCGGTGCCGCAGATCGGCTGGACCAAGTCCCAATCGCAAACTGGCAAGCTTGAAATATCGGGGCGGCTCGGGCCGATTCCCGACATCGATACGTTGAAAATCAACGCACCGGGTCTGTCTGCGCATGGTGATGTGACGCTCAAACCAAGCGGTGGGCTGGATCGGTTGCGCTTGCACAGATTGTCTGTTGGTAATTGGTTGGACGTGCCCGTCGATTTGATAGGGCAGGGTGCCGGGCGACCCGTTCAGGTCATGGTGAAAGGCGGAAGCCTCGATCTGCGGAGGGCGAGCTTTGGCAAGACCAAGCCCAGCGGTGTCGCCAGCCCCCCCATGCGGGTGGCGTTGGACCGCCTGCAGGTGACGGACAAGATCGCGCTTACCGATATGAAGGGTGAATTTGACGTCGCTCGTGGCTTGGATGGGCAATTTATTGCAGCATTGAATGGTGGTACTGCGGTCTCGGGGCGCGTTGTGCCCAAGAATGGCCGTAGTGCAGTTCAGTTGACCGCAACCGATGCGGGCGGGGTTTTGCGCTCCGCTAATATAGCGAAACAGGTACATGGCGGCGCATTGTCGCTGACGCTGGTGCCGGTCGGTTCGGATGGTGCATTTGATGGGCATGCAGAGATAAAAGACGTGCGGATTAAAGATGCACCAACCATTGCTGCCCTTGTAAACGCTGTATCTGTCGTGGGATTGATCAACGAATTGAACGGCGATGGGATCTATTTTGATACGGTCGAGGCTGATTTCCGCCTCTCCTCCAATCGGGTGAATTTGACGCAAGCCAGCGCGACGGGCGCGTCGCTTGGCATTTCCATGGACGGGATTTTTGCCACTGATACCGGGCAGATGGCATTGCAGGGGGTGATCTCGCCGGTCTATCTGCTGAATGGAATTGCGAGCTTTTTGACCCGCAAGGGAGAGGGCCTGCTGGGCTTTAACTATACAATCGGGGGGACGGTACAGTCGCCGTCTGTCTCTGTTAATCCCTTGTCGGGTTTCCTGCCGGGCGCGCTTCGCGATATTTTTCGGACTGCGCCGAGGACGACGCCAAGTCAGCCAGGGGGCCTGCAAGCTGCACCTGTCGCACCCGCTACGCAAAAACCTGTTGCTGAACGCTTTGAGGGGCGCTAACCGGCGAGGATGAAACTCAGTGACTTTGACTTCGACCTGCCTGAACGCCTGATCGCCACGCGGCCCGCGGTTCCACGGACTGCGGCCAAAATGTTGGTTGCACAAGGCGATATCATTGTAGACAGCACCGTATCCCAGATCGCGGATTGGCTGCGCCCCGGCGATCGGCTTGTGGTGAACGACACCCGTGTGATTCCCGCGCGATTGACCGGGTATCGCAGCCGCGACAGCGCCCAAGGGCGCGTGCAGGCCCGTATTGAAGTGACCTTGTTGGAGCCGCGTGGCGATTCCGACTGGACAGCATTGATCAAACCTCTGAAAAAGCTGAAGCTTTCTGAAACGGTTGTCTTTAGCAGCGATCTTTCTGCGCGACTGGAGGGGATAGAGAACGGACAAGGCGTGTTGCGTTTTAACTGTTCTGGCCCAGATTTCGATGCGGCGCTCAATAGCGCGGGCGCGATGCCATTGCCGCCTTATATCGCGGGCAAAAGACCTGCCGACGCTCAGGATTTGACGGATTATCAAACCGTGTTCGCCAAGAATGCCGGGGCCGTCGCGGCACCGACGGCCTCGCTTCACTTTGATCAACCGTTGCTTGATCAGCTGGCCGCCATGGGGGTCAGTTTCAGCCATGTCACGCTGCACGTGGGGGCGGGTACCTTTCTCCCGGTTAAGGTCGACGATATTGCCGACCACAAGATGCATAGCGAATGGGGGCAGGTGAGCGCGCAAGCGGCTGCCGAGATTGTCGAGACCAAAGCCGCTGGTGGGCGGGTCATACCCGTCGGCACAACCGCGTTGCGGCTGGTCGAGACCGCGGCGCGATCGGGAATTATCCAACCGTGGGAAGGTGATACAGATATTTTCATCACCCCGGGGTTTGAATTTAACGTGGCTGACGCTTTGATGACGAATTTCCATCTTCCCAAATCAACTCTTATGATGCTCGTGTCGGCCTTAATGGGGCAGAAAACTTTACAAAACATTTACAAGCATGCGATTGAATCGAATTATCGGTTTTTCTCCTATGGCGATGCGTCCTTGCTGTTCCCTAAGACGTAAATAAGCGCCTGAACGTCGTTGAGGGGGGTGACACCTACCGTGATCGTCGTCAGGGAGGGATCACGTGGTGTTAAAGGATTCGTAAGATGCTTCAGGTACTGACCAGCGCATGGGCGCTTTTGTTGGGCATGTGTTTGCTGATGGTGGGCAACGGCATGCAGGGCACGCTTTTGGGTATTCGAGGCGGGATCGAAGCATTTTCGACGTTTGAAATGTCGATCGTAATGTCGGCTTATTTTGTGGGCTTTCTGGGGGGCTCGCGTATGGCACCGGGCATGATCCGTCGGGTTGGTCACGTACGCGTTTTTGCCGCGCTCGCGTCAATGATTTCTGCCGTCATGATTCTATATCCGACGTTCCCGAACGTCTTGGTCTGGTCAGCCGGGCGCGTACTGATCGGATTTTGTTTCTCTGCCGTCTACGTCACGGCGGAAAGTTGGCTAAATAACGCCGCGACCAACGAAAATCGCGGTCAGGCGTTGTCTTTGTATATGATCGTGCAGACGTTTGGCATCGTAATCGCCCAGGCATTGCTGCTCACGGCGGACCCGTCGGGCTTTGTGCTTTTTGTGATTCCGTCCGTTCTGGTAAGCGTCGCTGTTACGCCGATTTTGCTGTCGATCAGCCCCACGCCTGCGTTTGATACGACCAAACCGATGAGCCTACGTGAACTGGCCGGGTTTTCGCCGCTTGGCTGCGTTGGGATGTTCCTATTGGGCGGGGTCTTCTCGGCGCAGTTCGGCATGGCATCTGTTTACGGCGCTGAGGCGGGGCTGACGGTCGCGCAGATTTCGATTTTTGTAGCGACGTTTTTTGTTGGGTCGGTCATCCTGCAATATCCAATCGGATGGATGTCCGATCGCATGGATCGTCGCCTCCTGATTGTGATTACATCGGTGATCGGCGGTATCGGATCCATCGTCGGGATGCTGCTGGGGCATAACTTTACGATTCTTTTACTGACAGCCTTTGTTGTTGGTGGCATGTCTAACCCCCTGTATTCCTTGCTTATTGCGCATACGAATGATTTTCTTGAACCAGAGGATATGGCCGCGGCGTCTGGCGGGATGATCTTTATTAACGGGCTGGGGGCGATCTTGGGGCCTGTGATTACCGGTTGGATGATGGGTACTGCGCTTGGACCGGGGGGGTTCTATCTCTTTACGGCGGTCTTGTTTTTCGCCTTGTCCGTGTATGCATCCTATCGTGCGACCGTGCGACCGGCGATTCCTACAGATGAAACGGGCAACTACATTCCCATTTATCCCGCTGCGACGACCGTCGCGGTGGAGCTTGCGCAAGAATATGCCATCGAGAGCGAACAGGCTGCTGACGCCGAGGTGCCCTAGACGTTCTGCGAGGTCGCTATAGTTTGTACGTAGAACAGACCGAAGTGATCATCGCAGAAATAAATGAAAGGGTGCTAAAGTATGAAAACGGCAAAAGAGGTCCGAGAGTTCTGGATTGACCAGGTCGGACCGGAAGGCTGGTATGCCGTCCGGGATGAATTGGACGACACAATTCGCGCGCAGTTCTTAGATACGTGGGGGCTCATTGGGACAGGGCAATTGGACAGCTGGTTGACCGGTGCGGAAGGGGCCTTGGCCTACCTCATTCTGGCGGACCAGTTTCCCCGCAATATGTTTAGAGGGAGCGAACGCGCGTTTTCGACGGATGTGCGTGCCCTAAGAGCAGCGCAAACGTCTGTTCGTAAGGAATGGGACCAACTGATTGACGCGCCAGCACGGCAGTTCTTTTACCTTCCGTTCATGCATTCGGAAAGTTTGACTGATCAAGATCACTGTGTTCGCTTGATCTGTGAGCGGATGCCGGATGCTGGCGACACATTGCTGCATGCACAGGCCCATCGACAGGTGATCCGAAAATTCGGCAGGTTTCCCTATCGCAATGATGCCTTAGGGCGGCGATCGACCCCAGCCGAGTCCTCTTATCTGGACGCAGGCGGGTATGCGCACACTTTGCGCTCTATGGCGTGAATGCTGCGTTTACAAAGGCTGACCAATTCTCCGAGTTGCCGCCAATCGCAAGATAGTTTACCACTAAACTAAATTTCAATACGTGCTGCGAGGTTGCATAATGGCTGCTAAATCCTTTGATTTGATTGTGATCGGTGCGGGCCCTGGGGGCTATGTTGCGGCCATCCGTGGTGCCCAGCTTGGGCTCTCCGTCGCGATTGTCGAGCGGGAGCATCTAGGCGGCATTTGTCTTAATTGGGGCTGTATCCCGACCAAAGCGCTTTTGCGTTCATCCGAGGTGTTCCATCTGATGCAGCGTGCCAGCGAGTTTGGGCTTAAGGCGGATAATATCGGCTATGATCTGGATGCGGTGGTCAAGCGGTCGCGCAAGGTCGCGGGGCAGCTGTCGGGCGGTATCGGCCATTTGATGAAAAAGAACAAAGTCGCGGTGTTCATGGGCAGTGCGAGTCTGGCTGGCAAAGGCAAAGTCACTGTTAAGGCGAAAGAGGGCGAAGAGACGCTGATCGCCAAGAATATCGTTCTTGCGACGGGGGCACGGGCGCGGAACCTCCCCGGACTGGAGGCGGACGGTAAACGTGTATGGATGTATAAAGACGCACTCCAGCCGCCCCACATGCCGAAAAAGCTGCTTGTGATCGGCTCTGGCGCGATTGGCATCGAATTCGCGAGTTTCTACAACACTTTGGGCGCAGACACGACCGTGGTCGAAGTGATGGACCGCATTCTGCCTGTAGAGGACGAAGAGATCAGCAAATTCGCGAAAAAGCAGTTTGAAAAGCAGGGCATGAAAATCATGCAGAAATCTGTTGTCAAAAAGCTGGACCGTGCCGACGACAAGGTGACAGCGCATATTGAAACGGGCGGCAAAGTGACCAAGCACGATTTCGATACAGTGATTTCCGCTGTAGGTATCGTTGGAAACGTTGAAGATTTGGGGCTCGAAGATCTGGGTGTAAAGATCGACCGCACACATGTTGTGACGGATGAATATTGTCGCACCGGTGTCGACGGGCTGTACGCCATTGGCGATATCGCAGGCGCTCCTTGGCTGGCGCATAAGGCGTCTCACGAGGGTGTGATGGTCGCAGAGCTCATCGCCGGTCAGCACCCGCATCCGGTCAAGCCAGAATCCATCGCTGGATGTACCTATTGTCATCCGCAAGTTGCGTCGGTCGGCTATACAGAAGCGAAAGCCAAGGAGCTTGGCTTTGATGTTAAGGTCGGACGTTTTCCTTTTATCGGTAACGGCAAAGCGATTGCCCTAGGCGAACCGGAAGGCATGATCAAAACCGTCTTTGACGCCAACACCGGAGAGTTGCTAGGGGCGCATATGGTTGGTGCGGAAGTGACCGAACTGATCCAAGGCTATGTTGTGGGGCGTCAGCTGGAAACCACCGAAGAAGACTTGATGAACACGGTCTTCCCTCATCCGACCCTTTCAGAGATGATGCATGAATCCGTGCTAGACGCGTATGGGCGCGTTATTCACATGTAGGTGACGCTAGCGCATATGTGGTAGTCTCTTTTTGCAACGCCCGGTGACATCTTCAATGTTATCGGGCGTTTGGCGTTAAAAGGACGCATGAAAATGGACTGGGATACAGATGTTCCTCTTGTGTTCTTATTTTTCCGTTGGAGAATCCGTATCACGCACCTATGTACTAAGCGTTAACGGGGGTCCGATATGGCTGAGCTAAAGAACATCGAAGTGCGCGGCGCGCGCGAGCACAATCTTAAAAACATCGATGTGGATATTCCGCGCGATAAATTGGTCGTGATCACTGGCCTTTCAGGGTCAGGTAAATCGAGCTTGGCCTTCGATACGATTTATGCGGAAGGCCAGCGGCGCTATGTCGAGTCGCTGAGCGCCTATGCCCGCCAGTTCCTTGATATGATGCAGAAACCTGATGTGGATCATATCAGCGGCCTGTCTCCCGCGATTTCGATCGAACAAAAGACAACGTCGAAGAACCCGCGGTCGACCGTGGGGACGGTGACTGAAATCTATGACTATATGCGTTTGCTTTTTGCGCGCGTTGGCACGCCTTATTCCCCCGCGACCGGCAAGCCGATCGAGGCGCAGCAGGTGCAGGATATGGTCGACCGGATCATGACCATGCCAGAGGGTACGCGGGCCTTCCTGCTGGCCCCGATTATTCGTGACCGTAAAGGCGAGTACCGCAAGGAGTTCCTTGATCTGCGCAAACAGGGTTTCCAGCGCGTTAAGGTGAACGGTGAATTTTACGAGTTGGACGAACCGCCCACGTTGGATAAGAAATTCCGTCATGACATCGACGTTGTTGTCGACCGTATTGTCGTGCGCGAGGGGCTAGAGACACGGTTGGCAGACTCCCTGCGTACCGCGCTTGATCTGGCGGATGGCATTGCTGTGCTGGAAACCGCCCCGGCCGAGGGCGAGCCCGAGCGCCATACATTTAGCGAAAAATTCGCCTGTCCCGTCAGCGGCTTTACGATCCCCGAGATCGAGCCGCGGCTGTTTTCATTCAACGCCCCCTTTGGTGCCTGTCCGTCTTGTGATGGTCTGGGCAAAGAGTTGTTTTTTGATGAACGCCTTGTCGTTCCAGATCAAAACCTCAAGGTGTATGACGGCGCGCTGGCCCCGTGGCGCAAGGGTAAGTCCCCGTATTTCCTGCAAACTATCGAAGCTATCGCGAAACACTATAAATTTAGTGAAAATACGCGGTGGAAAGACCTGCCTGAAAACGTCCAGCAGGTTTTCCTGCGCGGTTCCGGCAAGGAAGAGATCAAGTTCCGCTATGACGAAGGCGGCCGCGTTTACGAGGTGAGCCGTGTGTTTGAAGGGGTGATCCCCAACATGGAGCGCCGCTACCGCGAGACCGACAGCAACTGGATCCGCGAAGAGTTTGAACGCTACCAGAACAACCGTCCCTGTGGCACCTGCAGTGGGTACCGTTTGCGACCCGAAGCGCTGGCGGTCAAGATCGGACCGTCCGAGGGAAAGCCCGAGACGCTGCTCCATGCGGGCCAGGTCGTGCAAATGTCGATCCGCGAGGCTTTCGATTGGTGCACCAACGTGCCCGATTATTTGACCGTGCAAAAGAACGAAATTGCGCGTGCGATCCTCAAGGAAATCCGCGAGCGGCTAGGATTTTTGAACAACGTAGGGCTGGAATATCTGACCCTTGCGCGGTCAAGCGGCACATTGAGCGGCGGGGAAAGCCAACGTATCCGTCTTGCCTCGCAGATCGGGTCGGGGCTCACGGGGGTGCTTTATGTGCTCGACGAACCGTCCATCGGCCTGCATCAGCGCGACAACGACCGTCTGTTGCAAACGCTGAAAAACTTGCGCGATCAAGGCAACACAGTGATTGTTGTCGAACATGACGAAGAAGCGATCCGCGAGGCGGATTATGTCTTTGATATCGGTCCGGGTGCCGGGGTGCATGGCGGGCGGGTCGTTAGCCATGGGACAGCCGAAGAGGTGGCGAATGACCCGAATTCACTTACGGGTCAGTATCTTACCGGCAAGCGGCAAATTGCGGTGCCTGCCAAACGGCGTAAAGGGAACAAAAAGAAAATCCGCGTGGTCAAGGCCACGGGGAATAACCTTCAGAACGTGACGGTGGACTATCCGTTGGGCAAGTTCGTCTGTGTGACGGGCGTGTCGGGCGGCGGTAAATCGACGCTGACCATCGAGACGCTGTTCAAGACCGCGTCAATGAACCTGAACGGTGCCCGCCAGACGCCCGCGCCCTGCGAAACCATCAAAGGCCTAGAGCATCTGGATAAGGTGATCGACATCGACCAGCGTGCGATTGGCCGTACGCCGCGGTCGAACCCTGCGACCTATACCGGTGCCTTCACCCCGATCCGCGACTGGTTCGCCGGTCTGCCCGAATCCAAGGCGCGCGGGTACAAGCCGGGTCGTTTCAGCTTTAACGTCAAGGGCGGGCGCTGCGAGGCTTGTCAGGGCGACGGTGTTATCAAGATCGAGATGCACTTTTTGCCGGACGTCTATGTCGAATGTGAAACCTGTAAGGGGCAGCGTTATAACCGCGAAACGCTTGAGGTGAAGTTCAAGGGCAAATCCATTGCCGACGTGCTGGATATGACCGTCGAAGATGCGCAGGGTTTCTTTCAGGCGGTGCCAAGCATCCGCGAGAAGATGGATGCCCTGATGCGCGTGGGCCTTGGGTACATCAAGGTGGGCCAGCAGGCGACCACGCTGTCAGGCGGCGAAGCGCAACGCGTCAAACTGTCAAAAGAGCTCAGCAAACGATCTACGGGCCGGACCCTGTATATTCTGGATGAACCCACCACAGGTCTGCATTTCGAAGACGTACGTAAGCTGCTTGAGGTGCTGCACGAGCTGGTGGATCAGGGGAATTCGGTGGTCGTCATTGAACACAACCTCGATGTGATCAAGACCGCCGATTACATCATCGACATTGGGCCCGAAGGCGGGGACGGTGGCGGTCAGGTGGTCGCCACTGGTACGCCAGAGCAGGTGGCAGAGGTAGAGGGAAGCTATACTGGGTATTACCTCAAGCAGATGCTGGCCCAACGCAAGGTTGCGGCTGAATAGTCGGCTTGTCGCGCCCATCATAGGTACGAGAAAAAATGCCCCGTCCTTCACAGGCGGGGCATTTTTATGGGTTATTTATGATCTTAGGCTCAGTTCAAAAGCCGAGAGGCAACGCCGATCAGCGCGAGAACGTCGTTGGTCCGGGGGTCGACGGCGTAGATATAACCGTTGTCCTGGACATAGCGATCATACCGCGTGAGGCCGTGGGTGTGGGGGCGTTCAACCACAACATAGTGGGTCAGCCTGTCGCCTTTGGCGTGCTTGTGCTTACTATGGCCTTTCGCCAGATGGCGCCCGTTGTCGCTGTAGGTCTTTTCGTGCTTTTTGACGGCTTTCTTATATTCTTTGACAGCCTTCTTATGCTGCTTGTCGTGCTTGTCATGACTGATCAGCGTCGCCTGTGGGGCAGCACCGATAAAATGCCCCTGCGAGCCATAGGTGGCAGCGCCAGCCTGTACAGCAGGGCTGAATGCCATCACGGCAAAGGCGCTTGCAGCTAGGGTAAGGGTTTTCATACTCGTTCTCCGTTCACTGTGTCGATACAGTAACGAACGAACGGGCATCGGGTTTCCGTCGCTTATTCTTGCAGCAGAAACCCGTTTGTCATGACGCGTGGTCAGCCGTTGCGGCCGCGTGTTTCAAAGCGCGGCAGCATGGCCGAGAAATCCTTGCCGTGGCCGTCTTCATTCTCGACAAACTGAGCGTAAAGCGCACGGGCCAGCTCCCCCATTGGGGTATCCGCGTTTGCCATCTCTGCGGCCTGCTGGGACAGACCAAGGTCTTTGAGCATCAGTTCGGCAGCAAATCCGGGCGTATAGCCGTTATCGGCAGGCGAGGTGGGGCCAACACCGGGCGCAGGGCAATAGGCGTTCATTGACCAGCTATACCCCGACGACGTGCTGACGACGTCGAACATTTTTTGACGGTCCAGCCCCAGTTTGTCGGCCAGCGCAAAGGCCTCGCAGGTGGCGATCATCGTAACACCAAGGATCATGTTGTTGCAGATTTTCGCGGCCTGACCAGCACCGGCATCGCCGCAATGCACGGCCTTTTGTCCCATGATGTCGAACAGGGGCTTGGCGTTGGCGAACGCCTCTTCGGATCCGCCAGCCATGAAGGTCAACGTGCCGCCAGAGGCCCCGCCAATACCACCGGAGACAGGTGCGTCAACGGCCATGATACCTTTGTCTTCAGCTGCTTGCGCGGTGTTCTTCGCGCTTTCTACATCCACGGTGGAGCAGTCGATAAACAGGGTACCTTGCGCCATATGCGGGATCGCCTGCGCTGCCACCTGCCGCAAGATCGACCCGTTGGGAAGCATGGTGATGACCGCGTCCATGCCAGCGACAGCGGCTTCAAGGCTGTCTGCAACGCGCACGCCTTCCGCAGTGGTGCCCGCGACATCAAAGCCCGCCACATCATGCCCCGCTTTGGCGAGGTTGGCGGCCATCGGTGCGCCCATATTGCCCAGTCCGATAAATCCGATCTTCATGCTCATGTCGTTTTCTCCAGTGTCAGGGCGTCTTCGGCCAGCGGGCGCAGCATCTTGGCTGTCGCGGCAAGCGGGACGTTCATATCGGCGAATTGCCAGCTTGGGTTACGGTCCTTGTCGATGATCGCGGCGCGGATGCCTTCCAGAAAATCGCCATGCTCCATTGCGCGGAAGGTAAAGCGGTATTCCATATCCAGCGCCTTTTCTATGCTTAGCGACGGACCGCGCAGACGGTGAATGATCTCTATTGTGCAGGCCATTGCGAGGGGGCTGCTGCGTTGCATTTTCTTGAGCGTGTCAGTGGCAAAGGCGCTGTCTGATACGCGCAGGGCATTAAGGATATCGGCCAATGTCTCGCCCGCGAAGAAGCTGTCAATCTCTTCGGCCTGCGCCGCCAGAGCGGAGGCGGGGGGCGTCGTGCTCGCGGTTGCCAGAATAGCGACATCGCCAGAGTTCTCTAGTGCGGCGATCACATCAGGCCAGTTTAGCTCTGCAATGTAAGTATCGGCAAAGCCTGCATAAATCGCGTCTTCACCCTTCATTCGTGACGCCGTCGTGCCCAGATATTCACCCACCCGTCCGGGGGCCAGCGCCAGCATCAGGCTGCCGCCTACATCGGGCACCAGACCAATGCCGCATTCCGGCATCGCGATCTGGCTGCTTTCCCCCACGATCCGGTGCGACCCATGGCATCCGATACCGACACCGCCGCCCATCGTGAACCCCTGCAGAAAGGACACAACCGGCTTAGGGTAGGCGAAAATTTTGGCGTTCAGACGATATTCATCGGCCCAGAACGTGCGCCCGTAGGCATAGTCGCCCTTGGTGCCTGTGGCATAGAGTTCGGCAATATCGCCGCCCGAGCAAAAGGCACGATCCCCTTCAGCATCTAGGATAATCAGATCAACATTCGGGTCATGTTGCCATGCGTCGAAAGCGTCTTCGATGGCGAGACACATGTCGTAGGTCATGGCGTTCAGCGCCTGAGGGCGGGTCAGGGTGATCCGACCCGCGCGGCCTGAGATACGGATGGAAATATCGGTCATCGGTTTTTCAACATGTCGCGCGCGACAATGACCCGCATGATTTCGTTGGTGCCCTCAAGGATCTGGTGCACCCGTAGATCGCGCACCAGCTTTTCGATGCCGTAATCTGCCAGATAGCCATAGCCGCCATGCAGTTGCAGGCATTGATCCACGACTTTGCTACCGGCTTCGGTCACGAACTTCTTGGCCATGGCGCAGAACTTCGTTGCATCGGGTGCGCCGGTGTCCAGCTTCCACGCGGCCTGCCGCAAGAACACGCGGGCGGCCTGAAGTTCGATCTCCATCTCGGCAAGGCGAAACTGTAGCCCTTGGAACTGGTCGATAGGTTTGCCAAAGGCCTTGCGGTCGCCCATATAGTTCAGTGTTGCGGTCAGCGCGGTCTGCGCAGCCCCCAAGGAACAGGCGGCGATGTTCAAACGGCCCCCATCCAGCCCCATCATCGCATATTTGAAACCTTTGCCTTCTTCACCCACCAGATTTCCGGCAGGAATGTTGCAATTGTCAAACTGGACCTGCGACGTCGGCTGGCTGCGCCAGCCCATTTTATCCTCTAGCCCGCCAAATGACAGCCCTTCGGTTCCCTCTTCGACATAGACAGTGGACACACCCGCCGCACCGTCATCCGACGTGCGTACCATCGCGACATAAGCGTCGGAATACCCGCCGCCCGAGATGAACGCTTTGGTCCCGTTCAGCCTGTAGCCGTCGTTCGTGCGTTCGCATTTCGTCTTGAGCGCCGCCGCATCAGAGCCGGATCCGGGCTCTGTCAGGCAGTAGCTTAGCACCGTGTTCATACTTAGGATGTTAGGCATGATCCGCGCCTTGAGCTCATCACTGGCAAAGCTGTCCAGCATTTTGGCGCACATGTTGTGGATCGACAGGAACGCCGCGACCGACGGGCAGGCCATGCTGAGCGCCTCGAACACCAGCGTCGCGTCCAGCCGCGTCAATCCGGAGCCGCCGACGTCCTCGGACACGTAAAGCCCGCCAAAGCCAAGCTCTGCAATTTTGGGCCAAAGGTTTTTGGGGATCGTTTCGTCTTTCTCCCACTTCCGGGCGAAAGGGGCGATATGGTCCTGGCCAAAGCCATAAGCCATGTCGAAAATCGCGGTTTGCTCTTCTGAAAGTGCGAAATCCATAAACGGTGTCCCTCCCAAGACCTGTCGAATTGAACGTATGTTAAATTGTAAGCACGACCAAGGCGATCACGCAAGCTCCCTCCGGCGGGGAAACCGCCGAAGGGTAGGGATAGGGCTTATTCCATCGGTTTGAAGTTGAACTCGCCACCTTCTTTGATGCCCGAGGGCCAGCGCGAGGTCACGGTTTTAGTGCGTGTGTAGAATTTGAACGCGTCCGGACCGTGCTGGTTAAGATCGCCAAAGACCGATTTTTTCCAGCCGCCAAAGGTGTGGTAGGCCAGCGGCACGGGGATTGGCACGTTGATGCCGATCATGCCGACGTTCACGCGGGCGGCAAAATCACGGGCCGCATCGCCGTCGCGGGTAAAGATCGCGGTGCCGTTGCCCATCTCGTGATCCATCGCGAGGCCAAGCGCCTCTTCGTAGGTCTTTGCACGTACGGTGGACAGAACTGGCCCGAAAATCTCGTGCTTGTAGATGTCCATGTCGGGGGTGACATTGTCAAAGAGGTGCGGGCCAACAAAGAAGCCGTCTTCATACCCTTGCAGTTTGAAGTCGCGGCCGTCTACGACCAGCGTGGCACCCTGATCAACACCAGTTTGCACCAGCCGTTCGATGTTTGCCTTGGCAGCCGCGGTGACCACGGGGCCGTAATCGACGTCCTTGCCCGAAGTATAGGGCCCGACTTTCAGCTTTTCGATACGTGGCACCAGCTTTTCAATCAGACGGTCGGCGGTTTCGTCGCCCACAGGCACGGCGACCGAGATCGCCATGCAGCGTTCGCCCGCAGCACCATAGCCCGCGCCGATCAGCGCATCGGCGGCTTGGTCCAGATCGGCGTCTGGCATGATGATCATGTGGTTCTTGGCACCGCCAAAGCACTGAACCCGCTTACCATTCGCACAGCCCGTGCCATAGATGTATTCGGCGATCGGGGTGGAGCCGACAAAGCCGACGGACTGAATGACTGGATGATGCAGGATCGCGTCAACCGCTTCTTTGTCGCCGTTGACGACCTGAATGATGCCCTTGGGCAGGCCTGCTTCTTCCAGCAGTTCTGCCAGCATCAACGGCACGGATGGATCACGCTCGGACGGTTTGAGGATGAATGCGTTGCCGCAGACGATGGCGGGGGCAAACATCCACATCGGGATCATGGCCGGGAAGTTGAACGGGGTGATGCCCGCCGACACGCCCAAAGGCTGGCGCATGGAGTACATGTCGATGCCAGGGCCGGCGCTGTCGGTATAGTCGCCCTTCAGCAGCTCTGGCGCGCCGATGCAGTATTCCACGACTTCAAGGCCGCGCTGAACGTCACCGGCAGCGTCGGGCAGGGTTTTGCCGTGTTCGCGGCTCAGTGCTTCGGCCAGCTTATCCATATCGCGGTTCAGAAGGTCCACGAATTTCATCATGACCCGCGCGCGACGCTGGGGGTTCACCGCGGCCCAAGCAGGCTGTGCTGCCATAGCGTATTGTACGGCCTGATCCATTTCGGATTCGTTGGCCAGCGGGCATTGGGCCTGCACTTCACCCGTGGCGGGGTTGTACACGTCTGCGAAGCGGCCTGAGGTGCCTTTGACGTGGGCGCCGTTCATGTAGTGGGTCAATTCTTGCATTGAATGCTCCTTTACTGCGTTTGGCGGCAGGTTAGCCTTGCAAAAAACAAAGGAAAAGGGGCATCAGGTCAAAATCGTTTTGCATTATTGCAAAGCCCTGTTGTGGCTGAAAGAGTGGAGGCGGGGCGCTGCCCCCGTCCTTTGGACGTCCCCGGAGTTTAAGGGCAAAATGAAGAGCGTGAGGGAGCGTGACAAATGATGGGAAACTGGGACGATCTGCGATTGTTTCTGGCAGTCGCCCGCGAACAGAGCCTGTCAGGGGCGGGTAAACTGCTGCGGCTTGATCCGGCGACCCTGGGGCGGCGTATGGCGCGGTTGGAAAAGGCCATGCAAGCGGTGCTATTTGTGAAATCTCCGTCGGGGTATGCCTTGACCGAGGCGGGGACGCAGTTACTGGCCCGGGCCGAGGCCGCAGAGCAGGCGATGCGACAGGCCACGGCGGATGTTGCCGTGCCGTCAGATCAGTTGGCAGGGCAGATCAGGATCGGGGCCCCGGACGGGTGTGCCAACTATCTGTTGCCACAGGTCTGCGCCCGGTTGGTGGCCGAAAATCCGGGGCTTGATATCCAGATCGTCGCCTTGCCGCGCGTGTTCAACCTGTCGCGACGCGAGGCAGATATGGCGATCGGGGTCAGCGCGCCGACGGCGGGCAGGCTGGTCGTGCAGAAAATTGCCGACTATCAACTGCATCTTGCCGCTGCCGATAGCTATCTTGCGGAGCGTCCCGCGATACAATCGGTGGCCGATCTGCAGGGGCACCGCTTGGTGGGCTATATCCCTGATATGATTTTTGACCGCGAGCTTGATTATCTGGCAGCGCTTGGCATGACCCGGGTGCCCTTGGCCTCAAATTCGGTGTCAGTGCAGGTCAATATGATCCGTCAGGGTGGCGGGGTAGGAATCGTGCATGATTTTTCGCTTGCGGCGACGCCGGGGGTGACGCGCATTTTGACGAAGGATGTCAGCCTAAGCCGCGCGTTTTATTTAATTCGCCACGAGGACGACCGCCGCAATCTGCGTCTGAGCCGTTTTGCAGAAGCATTGGCGCAAGGTGTCCGTGCCGAAGTCGCAAAACTGGAGGCAATTACTTGACACGCAACAGTATTAAAGGGAACCTGACTTAAAGGTAATATTCTTGCGAAGGGGCCGATCATGCTAGTTTCCCAAATCCTCAAAACCAAGGCAGACGATAGTGTTACGACGGTCAAACCGGGGACACGCATCGCCCAAGCAGCGGCCATGTTGTCGGAAAAGCGGATCGGGACCCTGGTCGTGTCGGCGGATGGCAAAACCCCTGACGGTATCTTGTCAGAGCGTGACATCGTACGCACCCTTGGCCGCGAGGGCAGCGGCTGTCTGGACGACACCGTAGAGGCGCTGATGACGCGCGATCTGGTGACCTGTGCCATGAATGAAACCGCTGATGATATCCTTGCCAAGATGACCCAAGGCCGGTTCCGCCACATGCCCGTGGTGAAGGACGGCGAACTGATCGGGCTGATATCGCTCGGCGATGTCGTCAAGGCGCGCCTGATGGAGCTTTCGATGGAGAAAGACGCGCTGGAAGGAATGATCCGGGGGCACTAGCCCCGGCGAATTTGGCGTTGCATCTTTGTGGTGTAAATGCTTGCTTACACTTAGAATAACGACTTGAAATGACTGGACTCTCCCATGCGCGTTGGCCTTTACCCCGGCACCTTTGACCCGATTACTTTGGGCCATATCGACATCATCCGGCGGGCGGCGACGCTTGTTGACAAACTGGTGATCGGGGTCGCGATCAACCGTGACAAGGGACCCTTGTTCGAGCTGGAAGAACGCGTCGCCCAAATCGAAGAGGAATGCCGCAAGCTGAATGCGGAAACCGGTACAGAGATCGTTGTCCACCCGTTTGAAAACCTGCTGATCAATTGCGCCCATGATGTGGGTGCCCAAATGATTATTCGCGGGCTGCGTGCTGTGGCTGATTTTGAATATGAATATCAAATGGTCGGAATGAACCGGAAGCTCGATGATAGCGTCGAGACGGTATTCCTCATGGCCGAGGCCGAACATCAGGCGATTGCCAGCCGGTTGGTCAAGGAGATTGCCCGGCTTGGCGGGGACGTCAGTAAATTTGTGACGCCCGCCGTCAATGCCGAGCTGTTAAAGCGGTTTAATCAATAACGTTCAGAGGGTTTTCGCAACCTCGCGCGAGGTGTCGAGCATACGGTTCGAGAACCCCCATTCGTTGTCGTACCAAGCCAAAACCCGCAGTTGCGTCCCGCTTTGGACCGACGTCTGATCAAGGGCGACAACACACGAATGTGTATCGTGGTTCAGGTCGATCGACACCAGCGGACGCTCTACCAGACCCAGAATTCCCTTCAGTGGGCCTTCTTGAGCGGCGGAGCGCAGGGTGTCGTTGACCTGATCCACAGTGACCTCTTTGGACAATTCGACCACCAGATCGACGCAGGACACGTTGGGCGTGGGCACACGGATAGCGGTACCGCCGATCAGCCCGTCCAGCTCCGGCAATACCTTGCCCAGCGTTTTCGCCGCACCGGTGGTTGTGGGGATCATCGACAGGGCCGCGGCGCGGGCGCGGTACAGGTCGCTGTGAGCCGTGTCGTGCACCGGTTGGTCGCCCGTGTAACTGTGAATTGTGGTCATGTGCCCGTGCTTGATGCCAAAGGCGTCATGCAGGGTTTTGGCCAGTGGGGCCATGCAGTTGGTGGTGCAGGACGCGTTGCTTAGCACGGTGTCCTCGGCAGTGATGAGATCGTGGTTCACACCGTAGACGATTGTTTTCATCGCGTCTTTACCCGGTGCAGAGATCACAACCCGCTTTGACCCGTTCGCCAGATGCTTGGCGGCGGCGTCGCGGGTGGTGAAGATGCCAGTACATTCCAACACGATGTCCACGTCGCCCCAAGGCAGCGCTGCAGGGTCGCGTTCGGCGGTCACGCGGATCGGGCCTTGGCCCACATCCATTGTGTTTTCACCCAAGGTTACGGGGCGGCCAAAGCGACCGTGCACAGAGTCGAATTCGAACAGATGCGCATTGGTTTCCAGCGGGGCAAGATCGTTGATTGCCACCACCTGCAAATCATTGTCGCCACGCTCAATCAATGCGCGCAAGACATTACGACCGATGCGGCCAAAGCCGTTGATTGCCAATTTGGTTGCCATGGGGCGTCCTCCTGAATGTGATAGCGCTAACATCGGCATTTATGACAAAGTGTCAAGCTGTGCGGGGTAATATTGCGTCAGGGGGAAGTTAAGAAGGGCAGGGCAAGCGCACGGATCAGCGCCAGAATGCCAGCCAATCAATCAGGTCGACAAATTTTTTGGTCAGAAAAATCAGGTGCTCGCTGCCATAGACCAGCGCATCAATTCCCAGTGCGGTTAGCAGTACAACAGCGAGGGAGATGGCGATGGGGGTGTCCATGGGGCGGTGGTCCTTGCCTGCGGGTGGCCCAGATATGACAGGGCAACCCGCGCGTCGCAAGTCTTAGCCAAGTTTGCCCATGGCGACGGCCACATCGGCCATACGGACAGAGAAGGCCCATTCATTATCGTACCACGCCAGAACGCGCACCAGACGCTTGCCGACAACCTTGGTTTGGTCCGGGGCGAAGATCGATGAATGTTCGGTATGGTTGAAATCAACCGATACCTTTTGTTCGGCGTCATAGGCCAAGACACCCGACATTGGGCCGTTCGCCGCGACGCGCATCGCGTCATTGACCTCTTCGACCGTTACATCGCGACCCGCGGTAAAGGTCAGATCGACGGCACTGACGTTGGGGGTCGGGATGCGCATCGCAGTCCCGTCAAGTTTGCCCTTCAGCGCAGGCAGTACTTCACCCAACGCCTTGGCCGCGCCGGTAGAGGTCGGGATGATCGCCATAGCAGCCGCGCGGGCGCGGTACAGATCGTCATGACGGCGGTCGAGCGTGGGCTGGTCACCGGTATAGCTGTGCACTGTGGTCATGATGCCGCTTTCGATGCCGAATGCGTCATGCAGTGCCTTGGCCAGCGGGGCGAGACAGTTGGTCGTGCAGGACCCGTTGGAAATCATCGTATCAGAGGCTTGCATCTCGTGGTCATTCACACCGTAAACGACTGTGCGATCAACGTTTTTGCCCGGTGCAGACAACAGCACGCGCTTGGCCCCCTGATCCAGATGCACCTTGGCCAGCAGGCCGTCGTTGAACTTGCCAGTACATTCCAGCACGACGTCGCAGCCTTCCCAGTTCAGGTCGTTCATCTGATAGGTCGACATGACCTCCATCTCGCCGCGGCCCAGATCAAGCGTGCCGTTGCCGACCTTAACCTCGTTGGGAAAGCGCCCATGCACTGAATCGTATTTGATCAGATGGGCCGCAGTCTCCAGAGGACCGGTCGCGTTGATCCGGACCACCTCGATATCATCCCGGCCCGATGCCGCAATATGAGACAGGGTGCAGCGGCCGATGCGGCCAAATCCGTTGATACCGACTTTGATGGTCATGGGGACGTCCTTTGGCAAAGATCTGGAACTTTCCGGTTCTATATCTGGTGGCCGTGAAGGGGGGGAAGGGCCAAAACCCTCTAATTTCCGTATGTTAGCGATAAATGTTAGTGTTAGCGATAACCCTTTGATTGGCTTTGCCTTCCGCCTGCGCTGCGCTACCCTTAGCGCAACAAAGATGGAGAGATTAAATGAGCGGCCTATTAGCCCTGTTGGATGATGTTGCAGCAATTGCAAAGGTGGCCGCGGCCAGTGTGGATGATGTGTTCGGGCAGGCGGCCAAGGCCAGTGCCAAGGCTGCGGGTGCCGTGATCGACGATGCTGCCGTGACCCCCAAATACGTGAGCGGTTTCGAGGCCGACCGCGAGTTGCCCATCATCTGGCGCATCACCAAAGGGTCGCTGAAAAACAAGCTGGTGTTCTTGCTGCCCGCAGGTTTGCTGCTGTCGAATTTCGCCCCGTGGCTCATTGCGCCTTTGTTGATGTTGGGCGGGGCTTACCTGTGTTTTGAGGGGGCTGAAAAGATCGCCCATGCGCTTGGGGTGGGGGGCAAGGGCCACGAAGAGCATCCCCCCGGTGCCGATGAAAATGTAATCAAAGACCCCGCCAAGCTCGAAGAGCAAAAGGCAAAAGGCGCGATCAAGACCGACTTTATCCTGTCCGCCGAAATCATGACAATCGTTCTGTCCAACCTAGAGGTGTCGAACTTCTGGATGGAGGCCGGTGCCCTAGCCGCCGCGGCTGTGATTATCACGGTCGCCGTCTATGGCTCGGTCGCGCTGATCGTAAAAATGGACGACGTTGGCCTCTATATGGCGAAGAACGGCAATCTGGGTCTGACCCGGGGTCTCGGGCGTGGGATCGTGCGCGGTATGCCGTGGTTCCTCAAGGCGCTGACCATTATCGGCACAGCCGCCATGCTTTGGGTCGGCGGATCAATCATTGTACACGGTATGGAAGAGCTCGGCTTTGCTGGCCTCGGCCATCTGATCCACGACTACGCTGTCGCCTTTGGCCATCTGGTCCCCGCTGCTTATGTTGGGGCCGCTGAATGGATCGCCAAGGCTGCAATGGACGGTGTGTTCGGTCTGGCCCTTGGGCTGGTGCTGATCCCGGTGGGTGAAAAGATCATTACCCCGCTGTGGCGCGCTATCTTCAACCGCAAGGATGCTGACGCTCACGCTTGATTGGCGTAGGTGAGAAGAAGGGAAAGGGGGCGCAGGTTGCGTCCCCTTTTTTAATGGCTGGATGAGGTCGGACGTTGGGGGGCTGCTGCGTGCCCTCTATAAGCGTCGCTTCAGTATGTGGGGGAACGCCGCGGCGACCTTACAGCAAGACCTATCAGCGAACGTCAAGATATATCCTTGGTTCCGATAGGAGCTGCGGCTGGAAAAAACCTGGAGCCCACGGTGCATTGGAACCTTTGTCACGCCTCGTCGGTTAAGCGGTAAGGCATGGGACGCCATAACGTTCACCCCGACATGTCATCTTTTGAAATTCAGTGCAGGATGCTTGATCCGCCACTTTGATATGGAGGTCTTTTTATGAAATTCACCCCCCTCGCTTGTGCAACCATACTGGCTTGCGCCGTAGCACCCGTTCTTAACGCAGGTGTCGCGTTGCCCAGTGCGACAATTTCTTCCCTGACCGTGCCAATGGCGCAGGATTTCCAGATCGTGAAGATCAAGAACGACAAGGAAAAGGGCCCTAAAAAGGCTAAAAAAGAAAAGCCTAAAAAGGAAAAACATAAGAAGGAAAAACACGCGAAAAAAGAGAAAAAACACGAGAAGCAGGCCAAGAAGCTAGAGAAGAAGCTTGAAAAGCACGATAAGGTAAAAGTGAAAGTCAAACGGTCGAAAGAGGACCGTTCACGCATTTCAAGCGAGATTCTGGAAGTGCGCGCACCTGAAGGTCGTGACATGAGCGTGCTACTTGGTGCCGTGCCACTGGCGCTTTTGGGCTCTCAGATCGCCTTTGCTGACGTCCCCGAAGAAAAACTGCTGACCTATCGCAACTGCCCACCGGGCCTGGCAAAAATGGACCCACCTTGCGTACCCCCTGGTCTTGCCAAAAAGGGCGTGAGCTATGAGGAATGGGTGGCATACGACGATAAGCAGCTTGACGACATCTATCTTGATCAGCGTGAGTATTTTCTGGATCGGGACATTGTTGTCGATGGCGGAAAAGATATGGATCGGGACATCGCCCGTGACGAAAATCTGGATCGGGACGTCTTCCTTGACGACGATACCCTGCTGCTGAGCTCGGACCAGATTGCATCGCTTTACGATCTTCGTCCCGCACCGGCAGACAAGCGCTATGCGTTGATCGATGGCCAGCCTGTGTTGCTCACCCACGAAGATTACACATCGCTGCTGCGGATCAATGAACTGGCGCGGGTAGAAAACCTGCCAGAGGGCGTGCGCATTGCACCCACAGCAGCGTTGACGCAGAACGAACTGCGCCAGACCTACAAGCTGCCACAGCTAGAGACGGGCAATAACTATGCTGTTGTGAATGGTGAGCTGGTGACGTTGCAGGACAGCGCATTCGAGACACTACAGCTCATCCGGATCGCACGCGCCATTTTTTAAAGCCGCGCTGAATCTAGAGAGGGAGCGTGTACCACGCCTCTCGAAGCTTCTGCCAGCTTCAGACGGCCAGCAATACCGAATAATAAAAATAAAAAGGGGGAGCAAAATGCTCCCCCTTTTTCGTGTTGATCGTGTCCGTTCAGATCAAAGCAGCGCTTTGGCTTTATCGGCGACATTTTGGGGCGTAATACCGAACTTTTCGAACAGCTCTTCGGCAGGGGCGGAGGCACCGAAGCGGTCCATGCCAACGAAATCGGCTTTGTTCCACTTACCACGCTCGCCGGTGAGCCAGCGATCCCAGCCTTGGCTCACAGCGGCTTCCACGCCGACACGCACGGGGCCAGCGGGGAGGACACGGCGACGGTAGGCTTCGTCTTGCTCGGCAAAGAGCTCCATGCAGGGCATGGAAACAACGCGTGTGCCGATGCCTTCGGCCTGCAGCAGGTCACGGGCTTTCAGCGCGATCTCGACCTCGGAACCGGTGGCGATCAGGATGACCTGACGTTTGCCTTCGGCGTCGGCCAGAACATAGGCCCCCTGTTCGGTCAGGTTTTTGTTCTTGTGCTCAAGCCGGACAGTGGGCAGGCCCTGACGGGTCAGTGACAGCACGGACGGTGTTTTCTTGCTGCTCAACGCGATTTCCCACGCCTCGGCTGTTTCGACCGTATCGGCGGGGCGGAACACATAGGTGTTGGGTGTCGCGCGGCTGATTGCCAAGTGTTCGACCGGCTGGTGCGTTGGGCCGTCTTCGCCCAAGCCGATGCTGTCGTGCGTCATAACGAATACGGTCGGTACCTGCATCAACGCTGCAAGTCGCATCGCAGGGCGGGCGTAGTCGGTAAAGCACATGAACGTACCGCCGTAGGGGCGGACGCCGCCGTGCAGCGCCATGCCGTTCATCGCAGCGGCCATACCGTGTTCGCGGATGCCCCAATAGACATAGCGCCCGCCACGGTTGTCTACATCGAACACGCCCAGATCAGCGGTCTTGGTGTTGTTCGAGCCGGTCAAATCAGCAGAGCCACCAACGGTTTCCGTGTACAGCGGGTTCAACACCTCAAGCGTTTTTTCGCTGCTGGCGCGGGTGGCCAGTTTCGGCGCGTTTTCAGAGGTTTGCTTTTTGAACGCCTTGATTGTCGCGCTCAGTTTCTTAGGAGCGTCACCGGCCAATGCGCGGTTGAACTCTTCGCGTTTGCTGCGCGACATGGCATCGAAACGCTCTTCCCAGGCACGGCGGTCGTCTGCACCGCGTTTGCCAATCTCTTCCCATGCGGATTTCACATCGGCGGGGACTTCGAACGGGCCGGTTGTCCAGCCATAGGCGGCTTTGGCGGCGGCCATTTGGTCGGCGTCGGTCAGCGCGCCGTGGCCTTTGGACGTGTCCTGTGCGGCGTGACCTAGGGCGATATGCGTTTTGCAGGCGATCATCGTGGGCAGATCGGATTTGCGCGCTTCAGTCAGGGCGGCGTCGATTTCATCAGGATTGTGGCCGTCGATCTCGATCACGTGCCAGTCTGCGGCTTTGAAACGCGCAACCTGATCGACCTTGTCGGACAGCGATACCGGACCGTCGATAGTGATGTCGTTGTTGTCCCACATTACGATCAGCTTGCTTAGCTTGTGACGGCCTGCAAGGGCGATCGCCTCGTGGCTGATGCCTTCCATCAGGCAGCCGTCACCCGCGATCACGTAGGTAAAGTGGTCCACGATCTTCTTGCCGTATTGCGCGCGCTGAATTTCTTCGGCCATGGCAAAGCCGACGGAATTTGCGATCCCCTGACCCAGCGGGCCGGTGGTGGTCTCAATCGCATCGGCAAGGAAGTTTTCAGGGTGGCCCGCCGTGCGAGCGCCCATCTGGCGGAAGTTCTTGATCTCTTCGAGCGGGAATTGCTCGTAACCGGTGAGGTGCAGCAGCGAATAGATCAGCATGGACCCGTGGCCCGCGGACAGAATGAACCGGTCGCGGTCAGGCCACAGTGGGTTGGCGGCATCGAACTTCAGGTGCTTTTCGAACAACACGGTGGCGACGTCCGCCATGCCCATCGGCATGCCCGAGTGGCCGGAATTGGCGGCGGCGACGGCGTCCAGTGTCAGGGCGCGAATGGCGGTCGCTTTGGACCAATGGGCGGGATGGGCTTTGGCGAGGGCGTTCAGATCCACGGTGCAAGCTTCCTTATAAAGGGGGAAAGGGTTTGCGCGGATCAATACCAGCCAACCCACAAAGATCAAGGGCCACAGGACTCCGCCAGTGGTATCGCTTTTCCGCCCTGCCAAGGCATTGTTCTTAAAGGGGCAGTATTCCGCCTTTGGTTTGGGTAGGATTGGCTGAAACCACATTGACCAGCGATTCGATGGTTGGCAAACTGTGATATACGACTGACATACGACGTTTTACGAGGAACCCTGCGATGAGCGACATAGAACACTTGCAAGGCCGTATTCTGGCGGCGCTTGAAAGGGCGTCGCGCGGAGCGGACAAACTGGCGGTCGCCAAAGACGAGATCCCCGATCTATCTCAAGATCTGGCGCAAGAGCGCGCTGTCAACGTCGAGCTGGCGGAACAGGTCGACGCTCTGAAAAAGCGCCTTGCGGATGAAACGTCTCATCTGCGTGCGGAACTGGCGACAGCGCAGGCGCAAAACAACAGCGCTGACGCAGCACGGACCCAGACCGAAAAGCTTGATATGGAGTTGCAACGGGTGCGCCGCGCCAATGCGCAACTGGCCGATGCTTGCGCCGCGCTGCGCGAGGCCAATGCCGAAGGGGTCGGTGACGCCGGGCTTATCAATGCCGCTTTGCAAGCCGAGCTTGATGCCGTGCACGCCGCCCGCCGCGCTGATGTGGCAGAGGCTGACGCGATCCTGTCTGTTCTAACGCCGCTTGTCCCCACTGCCGAGGAGTCTGCCTGATGCCCGAAGTTTCCATTTCTATCGGCGGTCGCCAGTTCGAAGTATCCTGCCAAGAGGGCGAGGAGGATTACCTGCACTCTGCCGCCAAGATGCTGGATGACGAGGCACAGGTGCTGTCAGATCAGGTCGGTCGGATGCCCGAAGCGCGGATGCTGTTGATGGCGGGTCTGTTGCTTGCCGATAAGACCGCCTCCGTCGAGGACAAGATAAAGGAAGCCCGCGCCCAATTGGCAGAGCGGGACGCTGAACTTGCCAGTCTGCGCAACGTTGTGGTCGAGCCAGAGCGGATCGAAGTCGCCGTTATTCCCCAAGGCGTGACCGATAGTCTTGCCGAAATGGCTGCCCGCGCGGAAGCCTTGGCAGACGAAATCGAAGACAAGGCCAGATGATGCCGCGCGCGGCACTCGCGATGGCTGCCGTGATTTGCACGTCAGGGAGCCAAGCCGTCGCGCAAGAACTGCCCTTTTCGGCGACCTATATCTGCGAGCGGGGCGTCGAGGTTCCGGTGTCATATTCAAGCCCGGACCAGGCCAATTCGACTGCGGTGCTTTATGTCGAAAACCGCATGATCACGCTGGTACAATCGCGCGCAGCTTCAGGCGCGCGGTACGAATGGCCCTCGGACGGTTCTGGTTATATCTGGTGGAACAAGGGGAACGCTGCAACGCTCGTCTGGCATGACGCGGTGGCGGACAACGACACGACAATCTATGCGGAGTGTCGCACGCAATAACGCGAGCGCCCGACGATAGGGTATCCCGTTCAAAGCGTATGTCGGGTGCACCTTGCTACAAGGCGCACCCGTTTTTCGTTGGGCCGCTGATCTGGCCCGATTGCTTAGCCATTAGCTTCGCGGATCTTGTCGGCAGCATCCTTGTCAAAGCCAACGCCATTTTCTTCCAGCAGTGTGTCCAGCTCGCCCGACAGCATCATTTCGGTAATGATGTCACAGCCGCCGACGAATTCGCCTTTGACATAGAGCTGCGGAATGGTGGGCCAGTCAGAGAATTCCTTGATCCCTTGGCGCAGGCCTTCGTCTGCCAGCACGTTCACGTCGGTATAATCGACGTTCATATAGTTCAGAACCCCTGCCACACGGGAAGAGAACCCGCATTGCGGCATCGTCTTGTTGCCCTTCATGAACAGCACAACGGTATGGGCTGTGATGGTTTCCTGAATTTGCGTCTTTGCATCGGTCATTTCGATTTGTCCTTTGGTATAAAGCGTTTCGCGTATTCTTGGGGGTCGCGGGGGATGCGGTAGTTGGTCTGGTGCCCGCCGCCGCCGCCGCCCGAATGATAGGTCGCGTCGATTTCGTGATAACCCTTGCCCGGCTTTGATCCGCGTTCGGTGTCGCGTGTGTGTTTCAGCGACTGAAGGCCGCGCAAAACGGCCACGATCAACACCAGAACGCTGAGGATCACAATCAGGATCGGGTCCACCGGATCAGTCCGGCGCTTTGGTGGTCAGTGCCAGTGCGTGCAGTTCACCATTCGACCCGTCCATCCGGCCCTTGAGCGCGGCATAGACGGCACGTTGTTGTTGCACGCGGTTCTGGCCGCGAAAACTTTCGTCGATGATCATCGCGGCCATGTGAACGCCGTCATTTCCTTCGACGGTGATCTTGGCGTTGGGAAAGGTTTCACGCAGCAGGTCTTCGATTTCGCGGGCTTGCATGGGCATGTGTGGGGTGCTCCGTCTGGCATGTCATTGGCCAAGATGTAGTAGTGTGAACGGCGGCGTGCAAGTTATCTCCCCGTTATCTGATTGAGCGGGGGGCTGGGAGGCCCTACATAAGAACAGTCGCCGCCGCGACAAGGTTAAGGAGGCCAGCCGCCATGGAAATTTTCGAGAACGCGCCCGAACGCGCCTATGCATGGGCGCAAGCGGGCCGTGGGGCTGCGCTGGCGACGGTCGTAGAGACATGGGGCTCAGCCCCGCGGCGCGTCGGGGCACAGCTTGCTATCGCGACTGATGGCGAGATGCAGGGATCTGTCTCGGGCGGTTGCGTCGAGGGGGCCGTGGTGGTCGAAGCGCTTGAGGCAATCGAGGACGGCACCCCGCGGTTGTTGGAATATGGCGTCAGTGATGGTGATGCGTTTGCAGTAGGGTTGGCCTGTGGCGGGCGCATCCGCGTGTTGGTCGAACCGATTGGCGCAGGCGCTATGCCGTTTGACGTCTTGTCTGATCTGGTGCGCGCCCGCGCCGCACGTCAGCCCGTTGCCTATCAGGTACCGCTGTCTGGCGGGGCCGGCCGGCTGGTAGACGACGGCTATGCGGATCGCTTCCGGATGGACCGGTCCGGTGTAAAGGAAGACGGCGATACATTTGTGGCGATCCATAATCCGCCGCTGCGGCTGGTCATCGTCGGGGCGGTGCATATCGCCCAAGCGCTGGTGCCCATGGCGCAGGTCGCGGGGTTCGACGCCGTGGTGATTGACCCGCGCGAGGCGTTTGGGTCGCAAGCGCGTTTCCCCGATGCACAAGTGGTGAATGACTGGCCCGACGCGGCGATGAATACCGTCGGCGTCGATACCCGCAGCGCCGTCGTGCTGTTGACCCATGACCCCAAACTGGACGACCCCGCGCTGCACATCGCCTTGCGCTCGGACGCGTTCTATATCGGGGCGCTCGGGTCAAAGCGGACCCACGCCGCCCGCGTGTCGCGTCTGGAAGAAGCAGGCTTTACCGCCGCCGAGATCGCGCGGATCAAAGGGCCCATCGGGCTGGATATCGGCGCCGCCGGTCCGCCCGAGATCGCGGTGTCGATCCTGTCGCAGATGATCCAAACCTTGAGAAAACCGTGAGGTTCGGACCCGTCGAGACCGCGCAGGCCGGGGGCGCAGTGCTGGCCCACTCTATCGCGCTGCCGTCTGGCCGGTTGCGCAAAGGCTTGCGGCTGGAGCCCTCGCATCTGGCCGAGCTTCTGGCAGAGGGGATCGAGCAGATCATCGTTGCGCAGCTTTCGGCGGGCGATGTGGATGAAAATACCGCCGCGGCACAGGTCGCGCGGGCCGTGCTTGCAGATCATCCGCATCTGACAATGACCAAAGCCTTTACCGGCCGCGTGAACCTGCTGGCCGATGGGCCGGGCATCGTGCATCTGGATGTGGCCGCGCTTGAGGCGCTGAATGCGGTGCATCCGATGATCACGCTGGCCACGGTGCCGCCGTTTCAACAGATGGCAGCGGGGGGGATGGTCGCCACGATCAAGATTATCTCCTACGCTGTGGCAGATCATGACTTGGACGCCGCTTGCGTGGCAGGTCGCGGCGCGATCCGGATGCTGCCGCCACAGATCAAGGACGCCACGTTGATCATCACCGAAATCGACGGCGGCGCAGGGGACAAGGGCAAAAAGGCGATAGCGGATCGGCTTTCAGCACTGGATGTCACCCTGAAAGACATCGTGATTGTGCCGCATAAAATTTCCGCGTTGCGGGATGCGATCGCAAAGGCGGATACGGCGCTGACGTTGGTCCTGACCGGCTCTGCTACCTCCGACATAGATGATGTGGCCCCACAAGCCTTGCGCGCCGCGGGCGGCGAGGTTTCGCGCTTTGGTATGCCGGTTGATCCGGGCAATCTGCTGTTTCTCGGGCACAGGGGCGATACCCCTGTGATCGGGCTGCCGGGCTGTGCGCGGTCCCCTGCGTTGAATGGTGCGGATTGGGTGCTGTCGCGCGTGATCTGCGGTGTCGATGTGACCCCCCGCGACATCGCGGGCATGGGCGTCGGCGGTCTGCTGAAAGAGATCGCAACCCGCCCGCAGCCAAGACGCGGTTGACCCCCTATGCACGGGTGATGAGCGGCGCGATATACCGGCGAAGTTCAACCGCGCCGAAAATTTCTGTTCTCAAGGCCTCTTTGGCGTGCTTAACTCTGCCTAACACATGACATAAAACGGGAGGAACATCATGACCGAGGTCAAAATGACCGTGAACGGCAAACCTGCATCTGGTGCCGTCGAAGGGCGCACGTTGCTGGCGTCATTCCTGCGCGACAACCTGAGCCTCACTGGCACGCACATCGGCTGCGATACCAGCCAGTGCGGGGCCTGCGTGGTCCATGTGAACGGCGAAGCGGTCAAGGCCTGCACCATGCTCGCGGTCGAGGCCGAAGGCGCAGACGTCAAGACCATCGAATCCGTGGCAAATCCCGACGGGTCGCTGACCGTGATCCAGCAGGCGTTTCAGGATCACCACGGGCTGCAATGCGGCTTTTGCACGCCGGGCATGATCATGTCTGCGTCGTCGCTTCTGAAAGACAACCCCAAGCCGACCGAAGCCGAGGTTCGCCACTATCTTGACGGCAATATCTGCCGCTGCACCGGCTATCACAACATCGTCAAAGCGATCATGGCCGCATCTGGTCAAGACGTCAGCGCGCTGGCCGCCGAATAAACGCCGGTGTGCCGTGTGGCCCTGTTTGCGCAGGGTCGGGAGGACACGGCGCACCCCTTTCGAAAACCGCGCTTCCCCACGTGGACGGGGGACCCGCATCACCTAAAGATTGAAGACATAAGAATACAGCTAATCGCATAAGCCACATACGATGGTGCGGACCTGATCCGTACCCCATAGGGAGGAATTTACCATGCCAAAGGACGGCGGAATTGGTGCCAGCAGCAAGCGGCGCGAGGATATCCGGTTTTTGACCGGTGAGGGGAATTATACCGACGATATCAATCTACGCGGACAGGCATACGTGTTCTTTCTGCGCTCGGATATCGCCCATGGGGTGCTGAATTCGGTCGATACATCGGCAGCCGAAGGGATGCCGGGGGTCGTAAAAATCTTTACCGGTGCCGATTTTACCGAAGTGGGCTCTATCCCCTGTGGCTGGCAAATCACCGACAAACACGGGCAACCGATGCAGGAACCGCGCCACCCCGTGCTGGCGGAGGGCAAGGTGCGACATGTGGGCGAACCCATCGCCGCCGTTGTTGCCGAAACCCTGTCCCAAGCCCGCGATGCGGCAGAAGCGATTGTCGTTGATATCACCGACCTGCCCGCCGTGGTGGACATGAAGCAAGCGGTACAGGACGGCGCACCCAAGGTGCATGACGATCTGACCTCTAACCTGTGTTACGACTGGGGTTTTGTTGAGGAAAATAAAGGTGCCGTGGATAAAGCGTTTGAAGACGCCGCACATGTCACCACGCTTGAACTCATTAACAACCGCCTGGTCGCCAACCCGATGGAACCGCGTGTGGCTGTCGGCGATTACGCCCGCGGTACAGGCGATCACACACTTTATACGACGTCGCAGAATCCTCATGTCATCCGTCTGTTGATGGGGGCCTTTGTTCTGGGCATCCCTGAACACAAGCTGCGTGTCGTTGCCCCTGATGTCGGTGGCGGGTTCGGCACCAAGATTTTCCACTATCAAGAAGAGGCGTTTTGCACCTTTGCGGCCAAAGCGTGCAACCGTCCGGTGAAGTGGACGTCCAGCCGGTCAGAGGCCTTCATGTCCGACGCGCACGGGCGCGACCATGTGACCAAGATCCAGATGGCGCTGGATGCAGACAATAACTTTACCGCGCTGCGCACTGATACCTACGCCAACATGGGCGCGTATTTGTCCACATTTGCGCCGTCGGTCCCCACATGGCTGCACGGCACCTTGATGGCGGGCAACTATAAGACGCCGCTCATATATGTGAACGTAAAGGCCGTGTTTACCAATACCGTGCCCGTCGATGCATACCGTGGCGCGGGCCGGCCAGAGGCCACATACCAGCTGGAACGGCTGGTTGATAAATGCGCCCACGAACTGGGCGTCGATCCGATTGCCCTGCGGCGGCAGAACTTTATCACCGAATTCCCCTATGCCACGCCTGTCGCGGTTGAATACGACACGGGCGACTATGTGGCGACGATGGACAAGCTGGAAGAGATCGCCGATTTCGCCGGTTTTGATGCCCGCCGCAAAGCGTCAGAGGCCAAGGGCAAGCTGCGCGGCTTTGGGGTGAACTGTTACATCGAGGCATGCGGCATCGCGCCGTCGAACCTCGTAGGCCAGCTTGGCGCGCGGGCGGGTCTGTATGAATCCGCCACCGTGCGGGTCAATGCGACCGGCGGTCTAGTGGTGATGACGGGCAGCCACAGCCACGGCCAAGGCCACGAGACATCGTTCCCTCAGGTGATCGCCGAAATGATCGGTATTCCCGAGGATATGATCGAGATCGTGCACGGTGATACCGCGAATACGCCAATGGGTATGGGGACTTACGGGTCTCGGTCCCTTGCGGTTGGCGGCTCGGCGATGGTGCGCGCCACGGAAAAAATTATCGCCAAGGCCAAAAAGATCGCCTCGCATCTGCTGGAAGCCTCGGAAGGGGATATCGAGCTGAAGGATGGGGCGTTCAGTGTGGCTGGTACCGATAAATCTGTCGCTTGGGGTGATGTGACTTTGGCGGCCTATGTACCGCATAACTACCCGTTGGAGGATATCGAACCCGGTCTGGAAGAAACCGCGTTCTATGATCCGTCGAACTTTACCTATCCCTCGGGGGCCTATGCCTGCGAGGTCGAACTAGACCCCGAAACCGGTCACGTCACGATCGACCGTTTCGCGGCGGCGGATGACTTTGGCAACATCGTGAACCCGATGATCGTCAGCGGTCAGGTCCATGGCGGGATCGCGCAGGGCATCGGACAAGCATTGATGGAGAACTGCGCCTACGACAGCGACGGCCAGCTGCTGAGCGCATCCTACATGGATTACGCGATGCCACGGGCCAGTGATCTGCCGTTCTATACGGTGGACCATTCGTGCCAGACGCCCTGCACTCATAACCCCTTGGGCGTGAAAGGCTGCGGCGAGGCGGGGGCCATCGGGTCTCCTCCGGCTGTGGTGAATGCGGTCTTGGACGCCATGCGTTCGGGCGGTAAGGATGTCGGGCATATCGACATGCCCGTCACACCGGCGCGGGTTTGGGCGGCGATGAACGGATAAGGGAATAGGGCAGGAGCGGGGCCAGCCCCCTCTGCGCCCCTAGCGCTGAAAGTAAGGGAAAGCGGGGACCAGCCCCCTCAGCGCCCCTGGCGCAGAAAGTAAGGGAAAGCGGGGGCCAGCCCCCGCGCCCCCGGAGTTTATTGGCAAAATGAAGAGCGGCGTAAAGGCCAAGGCCCGCTCTGTGATTGGAAGGACGCAAGATGTATGATTTCGACGTAGTGAAGCCCGCGACGGTCGCCGAGGCGATCACGGCACTGGGGCAGGATGAGGCACAACCACTGAGCGGCGGGCAAACCTTGATCCCTACGCTCAAGGCACGGCTGGCGATGCCGTCGGTTCTGGTGTCGTTGAGCGGGATCGAAGAGATGCGCGGTGTGCGTATGGGCGATGATGGCCAATTGTGCATTGGTGGCGGGACTGTGCACGCGGTTGTCGCCAAGGAAGCACAGGCGCATTACCCTGGGCTGGCTGGTCTTGCCGCACGGATCGGTGATCCGGCGGTGCGTAATCGCGGCACGATCGGCGGGTCCGTTGCCAACAACGACCCTTCAGCCTGTTATCCGGCAGCCGTTCTAGGGAGCGGCGCGATTGTGGTTACTAACGCGCGCGAGATTGCGGCCGACGATTTCTTTGAGGGGATGTTCGCCACGGCGCTGGACGAGGGCGAGATTGTTACAGAAGTGCGCTTTCCAATCCCTGAAAAGGCGCATTACGAAAAGTTCATCCAGCCTGCTTCGCGCTTCCCGTTGGTCGCCGTTTTCGTGGCCAAGTTTGCGGATGGGGTGCGTGTCGCCGTGACCGGTGCCTCGGAAGAGGGGGTGTTCCGTTGGTCAGAGGCAGAAACCGCGCTAAGCGGCAATTTCACCGCCGAGGCGTTGTCGGGGTTGAGCGTGTCTGGCGATGGCATGATCAGCGACCTGCACGGCAGCGGCGATTACCGCGCCCATCTGGTTGCAGTCATGACCAAGCGCGCTGTCGGCGCATTGGTCTAACCATAGTATACATCGCGGTGGAACCGTCCCTTGGGAAACCTCGGGGCGGTTTTTTGCCAACTATATGATTGTTGCTTGCGCGTAGAGCGGAACGAATTCGCAGCATCGGCGTTGTGTCGTAACGCTGCCCGAACGGCGTCCATAATACCGTGAGGAATAGAATGTACAAACTTTTGAAATCCACGACATCACTGACCATGTGTCTGGCGCTTGCTTTGCCCGCAGGTGGTTTTGCCCAAACAACTGAAAGCTGCGTGAGCGAGGGGGAACAGACTGTTTTTCCATGCGTCTTGCCTGACGGCAGCGTCGTGGCTGATCAAGATCAGATGATGACTTTGCGCGCTGACGGTGGTCTGGCCGAGGCGCTCGGTCTGGAAGCAGAAGCCCAGTCTGAGGCTGAGGCCCAGCCCAATGCAGAAGCCGCTGCTGAAACTGTAGATGCCGCAGAAGAGCAAGCTGCCGCCGCAGCCGAAGCTGAAGCTGACGCGACCGCTGAAGCTCAACAGGCTGCTGAAGAGCAAGCCGCCGCTGACGCAGAGGCCGCTGACGCGCAAGCCGAAGCAGAAGCCGCTGAAGCCCAGGCCGCTGCTGACGCCCAAGCCGCAGCTGCTGCACAAGCCGCTGAACAAGAGGCCGCTGAAGCTCAGGCTGCTGCTGACGCCCAAGCTGCGCAAGCACAAGAAGCCGCCGCAGCCGAAGCCCAAGCTGAGGCCGAGCGTGAAGACGCGGTAGCCGCACAAATTGCGGCTGATGCCGAGGCAAATGCTGCCGCCGAAGCGGAGGCCGAGCAAGCCGCTGCTGACGCAGTCGAGCCCACATCGACCTCCGATGCGGACACCGCCCAGCAAAGCGATGCAGGCGTAGAAGCCCAAGCTGAAACCGAGGTTCCAGCCGGCACATCTTCGGCAACCGCGACACAAGCCGACGCCGAGACTGAACAGCGGACGGAAGAACAGATCGCCGCTGATCTGGCAGCTGAGCAAGCCGCCGAAGACGCACGCGAAGAACAGCGCGCTGCCGATGCAGCCGCCGCTGCCGAAGCCGCAGCTGCTGCAGATTCCGGTGAGACGGAAGCTGAAGTTGTCGTAGAAGAAATCACCGAAGAAGACACACGCGCGTCGAACGAAGAGTTCTCGACCAACGTGTCCGGCGATACTGCTGCGCAAGCGAACACCGAAGCTAAAAAAGATGATGACGGCCTGAGCAAGTTTGAAAAAGCGCTGCTGGTCGGCATCGGTGCTGTTGCAGTCGGGGCCATCTTGAAGAACGGCTCCAAAGTGGTCAGCAACTCTGGTGACCGTCTGGTTGTCCAAGACACGAATGGTGATCTGCGCGTGCTGAAAGACGACGACGCGCTGGTGCGTCAGGCCGGCGATGAAGTGCGCCGCGAGACCTTTAACGATGGGTCTTCGCGTACCACAGTGATCAAGCCGAACGGCAGCCAGATCGTGACCATTCTGGGCCGTGACGGTACCGTTCTGCGTCGGATCAATGTCGACCCACAGGGCAATGAATATGTGCTGTTCGACGATACACGTGCAGAAGAACGCATCATCGTAAACGAGCTGCCGCAGATTGAGACACAGACCAACACCTTTGCCAGCCAGCATGACGAAGAGGCGTTGCGTGCCGCGCTGCAAACCCAGCTTCGTGGCGAGCAGGCCCAGCGGTATTCGCTGCGTCAGGTCCGTGATGTGCGTCAGGTCCGTGCCTTGGCACCTGAAATCGAGCTGGATGCCGTGCGCTTTGCGACAGGCTCTGCTGCGATCCAGCCTGAGCAAGCGCGCGCGCTGTCCAAAATCGGGACTGTCATCAGTAATGCGATCAAAGAAGATCCACGTACTGTAATCTTGATCGAAGGGCATACGGATGCTGTTGGCGACGCGGGCTACAACCTTGCCCTGTCCGACCGCCGTGCCGAGACCGTGGCCTTGGCCTTGACGGAATACTTTGACGTACCACCAGCCAACCTAATTACGCAGGGGTATGGCGAAAGCGCGCTGAAGGTGTCGACGCCGACAGCCGAGCCGGCCAACCGCCGTGCGGTTGTGCGTAATATCACCGGTTTGCTGCGCCAGTAACGCCATCGGTATAAACAAAGAAAAGCCCCCGCAGGAAACTGCGGGGGCTTTTTACGTCTCAGACTGTTGATTGTCTGGAATTATTTAGGCAGCGGTCCGATCAGCATAACCATCTGACGGCCTTCCATTTTCGGAAAGTTTTCAACGCGGCCCATCTCTTTGGTGTCTTCGGCGACACGTTCCAGCAGCTCGCGGCCGAGATTCTGGTGCGCC
The DNA here is from genome assembly GCF_053474885.1 of Sulfitobacter sp. M13. NCBI lineage: Bacteria > Pseudomonadati > Pseudomonadota > Alphaproteobacteria > Rhodobacterales > Roseobacteraceae > Sulfitobacter > Sulfitobacter sp. M13. The sequence continues at coordinate 1,783,343 of NZ_CM130281.1, forward strand.
ATCTCACGACCACGGAAACGCAGTGTGACCTTCACCTTGTCGCCGTTCTCGAGGAACTTGAACACGTTACGCATTTTGACGTCATAATCATTGGTATCAGTGTTGGGCCGGAACTTGACCTCTTTGATCTCAATGATCTTTTGCTTCTTACGCGCTTCGGCTTCACGCTTTTGCGTCTCATACTTGAATTTGCCAAAGTCCATGATCTTGCACACGGGCGGGTTGGCATTGGGCGAAATCTCGACCAAATCAAGTCCGGCATCAACAGCCATTTCCATGGCGCGATCCGGTGTCACGACGCCAACGTTTTCGCCATCCGCGCCGATGAGCCGGATTTCGTTGGAGCGGATATTTTCGTTGATGCGCGGGCCGGTATCTCTTTGCGGCGGCGCGTTATGCGGTCTGCGAGCGATGATGATCGTCCTTTGATTGTTATAGTGATGTCGAGAACGGAAGGTAAACCTGCTCATGGTCTTCTTCAAGCCGCAAAATGGCGCATATACAGGGTAAAATAGCTGTTTTGCTGGTGATTTCCCCAAGGTGAAGCGGCGTATCGCGCATTTGACGCTGTGCATGGGCATATAGTATGTGCTGCAGGGGATTAACAAAGTTCAAAGGAACAACAGCATCATGAAAAACCTCATCTGGATTGTCATCGCAGGGGTGATCGCGCTTGGCGCGTACATGTTGTATTCGGGCCGGTCCGTCCAAGAGATCGCGACCGATGCGTCTGATGCGGTCAATGCGCCCGAAGCGTTGGAAAGCGCTACCGCAGCAGTGGGCGACGCTGTCGAGGCAACAGAGGGTGCCGTGACCGACGCGGTCGAGGCGACAACGCAAGCTGCAAACACTGCAGCCGATGCGCTGGCCGAAGCTGCCGAAGACGTGGCGGATGCTGCTGCCGCGGCAGGTGAAAGCGCCGTAGATGCGACCAAGAAGCTGGCCGATGATGCAACGCAGGCTGCCAATGAGACTGCTGATGCTAGCGTTGAAGCGGACAGTCGCGCCGAGGCCGATGCAATGGCAACCAGCGACGAGGGCGACAACGACGCTGCCAGCACCACCCGGTCCGACACCGCATCCGAAGGGGCCAGCGCTGATACGCAACCAGAAGCAACCGCAGATGTTCAGGCCGATGTCACCGCCGACGCCGACACGCCAGAGCAGCTGACCACCGTTGACGGGTTCGATTTGGAGAAGGTGCAGACCCTGATCGACACGTCTGACCTGCCGGCAACGCAGAAAACGCTGTTGAAAAACGGTCTGGCGACTGCGGCTGAAAACCCGGACACGTTGCGTGTGATCCTTGCGCAAATCCGCGAGGCGCTGGCGCTATAAGCACAGGCCGCTACCAGTGCCTGACGACAAGCCAAGAAAAAGCCGCGCCCCTGACAAGGGCACGGCTTTTTCATTTCTGATAGAGAGCCCACGGGGGGCACCGCTACATCGGATCAGCCGACAAAAGCCTTTTCAACGACATAGTGTTTGGGGTCGGAATTCGCACCTTCCTCAAGCCCGAACCCTTCCAGCACTTCCTTGATATCCTTGTTGAATTCCAGGCTGCCGCAGACCATACCGCGATCGGTCTCGGCGGTGATGCCATCAATGCCAAGGTCTTTGAACACAGTGCCATCTTGCAGCAGGTTGGTGATGCGGCCCATCTTGGGGCTCTGCTCGCGGGTGGTTGTGGGGTAGTACACCAGTTTGTCGCCGATCATCTCGCCAATCAGCGGATCGTCGGCAAGACCTTCAACCAGCGTGCGCCCATACTCAAGCTCGGCCACATCGCGGGTGGTGTGGGTCATAATGATCTGATCGAATTTCTCGTAGGTTTCGGGTTCGCGCAGCAGGGATGCGAAAGGCGCGAAACCTGTGCCGGTCGCAAAAAGCCACAGCCGTTTGCCGGGCAGCAGTGCATCATGGACCAGCGTGCCCACGGGCTTGGGGCGCAGGATGATTTCGTCGCCGGGCTGGATGTGCTGCAACTTCGAGGTCAGCGGACCGTCCTGCACTTTGATCGAATAGAACTCCAGCTCTTCGTCCCACGACGGCGAGGCGATGGAATAAGCCCGCAGCAGGGGCTTTTGCTTGCCTGTCTCGGGGTGCGGGTCGCCCATCAGGCCAATCATCACGAATTCGCCTGACCGAAAGCGCAAGGACGCCGGACGGGTCACGCGGAATGAAAATAGCCGGTCCGTCCAGTGTTTAACGGAGGTCACGGTCTGCGCGTCAGGTAGGGTCGGCACGGGTTTGGCGTCGGTTTGGGTCACTACTTTTTGCTCGGTCATAATTTCATCTGCGCGCAGGTCGCGGTGCGCAGCCTTTCTCTAGGGGAAGGAAGAGGACAGGGAAAGCATCGAAGGCCAGAAAGCCCGATCAGCCGCGCAGTCGCGCCTGATAATTATGCTCCTGCCAGTTTGCGCGGGCCAGCCATTGGTCCTGCGGTTGACGGGCGGCTAGATCATCGGGGATCTCTACCTCGTCAAAGCCGGACCGGCGGGCCATAGCGTATTGGTCCGCAATCACATGGCCATGGGCCCGCAGCCGCCCGGTATAGCCGCGCAGACGCAGCTGGCGTGCAATGGTGAAACCGCGCCCGTCAGCCGAACTGGGAAATGCCACGCGGATCATCGACACCGACCCGTCAACCGGAATCGTTTCAGGTTGCGCGTCAGAGGGCACATCAAGCGCTGTCGAATCCGCATCTGCGCCGTCTGTGGCATCGAAGGGGGCATAGGTCGCGGTAAAATCATCCGCGACGAACCCTTGATCGTTGATCAACTGTGTCATGTCTTTGCTCCTACACGGACCATCTTGCCATCGACAAAATGAATACCGCATTCTTCTTTTTCAATGTTTCTCCAGCGTCCGGCGCGGGGGTCTTCGCCCGGTTTCACCTTGGAGGTGCAGGGCGCGCAGCCGATGCTGGGATAGCCTTGGGAGACCAGCGGGTGCCGGGGCAGGCGGTTCTCGTCGATGTAGTCAGATACATCAGAGGCCTGCCAATGGGCCAGCGGGTTTACCTTGATCCGTGCGGGCGCATCAGCTGGGGCTTCGACCTCAAAGAACGGCAGACTGGCGCGCGTGCCCGACTGAAAGCGTTTGCGCCCCGTAATCCAGCCGTCAAACCCTTGCAACGCATGTTGCAGCGGCACGGTTTTGCGGAAGGCGCAGCAGGCGTCGGGGTCGCGCAGGTGCAACGTCCCGTCGGGGTCTTTCTCTGCCACGTCTTGCGCACGGATCGTCTGCACATTGCGCAGGCCCAACCGCTCGCTCAGCTCTTGCTGGTAAACCAGAGTCTCGGCGAAAAGCATTTCCGTGTCGATGAACAACACCGGCAAATCGCGTTTAACCATAGACGCAAGGTGCAACAGCGCGACGGATTCCGCCCCGAAGCTGGAAACAAGCGCCAGATTGGGCACATTGTCGATTGCAGCACGCAGCACGTCAGTGGCGCTGTGATGGCGCAGGCCATCGTTCAGCGCCTCCATCTGACGGGTCAGCGCCGCGACGCGGTCCGGCCCTTCGGGGAGGATTTGTTCCCCATTTGGAAGTGTCAGTTGATCACGCGGCATTGGCTTGTGCTTCCGGGTAGAGGGCGGCCTTGAACGGGGCAAGACCAAGGCGGCGGTAGGCTTGCAAGAAGGTTTCGGTCGCGTCGGTGCGCAGATCAAGGTAGCCTATTACCAGCCGCTCAATCGCCGGGATGATCTCGTCGGCGGAAAAGCCCGGGCCAGCCCGTTCGCCGATGGCAGCGTTTTCAGTGCCGTCACCGCCCAAGGTAACCTGATAGTTTTCCACACCCGCACGGTCGAGACCGAGGATCCCGATGTGGCCCACATGGTGGTGACCACAAGCGTTGATGCAGCCCGAGATCTTGATCTTGAGCGGGCCAACATCGTGTTCCAGCTTGAGCTCGTCAAAGCGGGTCGCGATTTCTTGTGCGATCGGGATCGACCGCGCTGTGGCCAACGCGCAGTAATCCATACCGGGGCAGGCGATGATGTCGCTGATCAGGCCGATATTGGCCGTGGCAAGGCCGACTTGCTTGAGCGACGCGTGCAGAGCAGGCAGATCGCTGCGGTGCACATGGGGCAAGATCACGTTTTGCTCGTGGCTGATGCGCAGTTCGTCGTGTCCGTATTCGGCGGCCAGTTCCGCCATGCGGTGCATCTGTTCGGCGGTGGCGTCGCCCGGTGTTTCGCCATGCGCCTTGAGGCTGATCGACACGATGGCATAGCCGTCTTCGCGGTGATCGGTCAGGTTGGTGTCGGCCCAGCTTTTGAACACCGGATCGCTGTTATAGGCGGCGGTAAACGTGTCGATGGGGGCCGTTTTAAACGTCGGGCTGGCGAAATCCGCCTCGATGCGCGACAGCATCTGCTGGTCGACGCCCGTGAACTGCGGACGGATCAGCGCATAACGGGCGTCCACCCGTGCGCGGATGTCGTCGATGCCGTTCTCATGCACGGTGATCTTGATCCGCGCCTTGTACTTATTATCGCGCCGGCCCAACAGGTTGTAGACCGAGACGATCGCCTCTAGTGTGGGCAGCAGGTCTTCGGAGCTGACGAAATCATACAGCACCTTGCCGATCATCGGGGTCCGGCCAAGGCCGCCACCGACGATGACCTGATAGCCGACTTCGCCATCTTTCTCGACGATTTGTAGCCCGATATCATGGGCTTTGATGACCGCACGGTCGTGCGCCGCACCAGAGACGGCGACCTTGAACTTGCGCGGCAGGAACTGGAATTCCGGATGATCAGTGGACCATTGGCGGATCAGTTCGGCCACCGGGCGCGGATCAGCGATTTCATCCGCTGCGGCACCGGCAAAATGATCGGCGGTCACGTTTCGGATGGTGTTGCCGCTGGTCTGGATGGCGTGCATGTTCACATCGGCCAGCGCGTCCAGCATATCGGGGACATCACGCAGCTGGGGCCAGTTGTACTGGATGTTCTGGCGCGTGGTAAAATGGCCGTAGCCCTTGTCCCATTTAGCGGCGATCTCCGCTAGCTTGTGCATCTGGCGGCTGCTGAGCGTGCCATAGGGAATGGCCACCCGCAGCATATAGGCGTGCAGTTGCAGGTAGAGCCCGTTCATCAGGCGCAGCGGCTTGAACTCGTCCTCGGTGAGGGAGCCGTCAATGCGGCGTTCAACCTGCCCGCGGAATTGCGCGTTGCGTTCGGCGATAAAGGCGTCATCGAATTCGGTGTAGCTGTACATTATTGAACCTCCTCCTGCTTGCCATGGGTATAGTTGCTTGGGCCCTTGGCGCGGAATGCTTCGCGGAAATGCGTTGGTTTGGGTGCGGCAGAGCTGGTGTCGACATCGGCCAGATAGGCCCCGACAGTCAGGTCGGCCTGCTGGATCGCATCGATCAGGCGCAGGTCCGCATCGGCCTCGTCGGTCAGCACTTCGGCTTCTTCAAGCTTGCGGGTCCAGCCGGTCGCGGTCTGGTAGATCACGTCGCCTTCAAGCAAGGCATTGGCTGTGACGACTTTGGGGGTAAAGGGCTTGGCCATTATGCCATCTCCTCTTGGAAAAATTCGGTTGTGGCACGGGCTGCAGCACGCGGGGCAAGGCCGTAAAAGGTAAGGGCGGGGCCAGCGAGGTCAGCCGCGGCAAGGTCAGTGGGCAAGCGGTCCAGCGTGGTTTCGACGATACGCTGGTTGGCGCGGGAGGCGTTTTCAACCAAGGTGACAGGCGTGGTGCGGTCCGCGCCATGCATCAGCAGGCGGCCTTGGATGAAGCGCGCGGATTTCTTGCCCATATAGATCGCGGCGACTTCACCCGGGCGCGCTAGCGCGGCCCAGTCATGGTCAGCAAACCCCTTCATATCGTGACCCGTCAGGAACCGGACCGAAGCGTTGCGCCCGCGTTTCGTCAGGCTTTGCCCGATGGTGGCCACGGCGGCAGAAGCAGAGGTGATCCCCGGCACGATGTGCCAGCCGATGCCATGGGCGTCCACCGCGTCGATCTCTTCGTCCAGACGGCCAAAGACCGTCGCATCGCCTGACTTCAGGCGCACAACCTGCGCGCCGGATTGGCCATGTTCAACCAACAGGTCATTGATGGTTTCCTGCGCGGTGGAGGGGCCGAAGCCTTCCTTGCCCACGTCGATCATCAGGGCCTCGCGGCGGGCCAGTTCAAGGATTTCGGGGGAAATCAGCCGGTCATAGATCACCACATCGGCCTCATCCAACGCGCGGCGGGCCTTGAGGGTCAGCAATTCTGGGTCACCCGGGCCACCGCCCACAAAGGCAATGTGACCGGCGCGTGCGGCGCGGGACTGGTGGTCGGCGAGCAGCGTGCTCAGCGCGTTTTCAACCGCCGTCTTGCCATCCGCCACGGCGCGGGGGCCTGCAGCAAAGTAATAGTCCCGCCAGAAGTCGCGGCGCGGACGGCCAAAGGGCAGGGCATCGGCCATCTTGCGGAAACCTTTGCCAATGCGTGCCAGCGTGCCAAGGGTCGCGGGCAGGCGTTCTTCCAGATCAGCCTTGATCGCGCGGGCGAGCACCGGGGCCGCGCCTTCGGTGCCGATGGCGATGGTCACGGGGTCACGGTCCACGATCGCAGGCGTGATAAAGGCGCTGTCGTGAAGATTGTCGACGATATTGACCAAAGCACCCTCGGCGCGCGCAATGGCGGCGGTGCGGGCGTCTTCGGCGTCGTCCTCATCGGCGGCATAGAACAATTTCGCGCACAGCACATCGCCATGGCGCAGGGCACGGGTGTGCAGCGTCAGACGGTCTGCATCGGCCCAGGCGGTGATCTCGGGCGCGGGGGTCGGGGCGAAGACGCTGATCTTGGCTTGGGTCTTGAGCAGCAGGCGCAGTTTGGCCAGTGCCGCTTCGCCACCGCCCGAAAGAACGATGCGCTGGCCCTTGGTGGAGAGAAAGATTGGGAAGTGATCCATAAGGTTCGGTCCTTGCGCTTAGCTTGACCTCTATATAGGAAATAATTCCGATATGGCGCTAGGTGCTTGCGGATATAAGAACGTGCGTTCTATTCTGCGCAGCAGACAGAACAGCAGACCACAGACTGAAGGGAAAACAGAATGGATGTTCGGATCGACGACGTAGACCGGAAAATTCTAGCGCAGTTACAGCGTGATGCGAGCCAGTCCCTGGACGATATTGCCCGCGAGGTAGGCAGTTCCAAGACCCCTGTGTGGAACCGGATTCGCAAACTGCGCGAGGCAGGGGTGATCGGGCAGCATACGGTTGTGCTGGATGCAGAGGCGCTTGGCTTCGAGGCGTGTTTCTTTGTGTTGATCCGCACCTCGTCCCACGAGGCCGATTGGCAGGCCGCGTTCCTCAAGGCGTTGAAAAACCGCCCCGAAGTGCAAGAGGCGCACCGGTTGGCGGGGGACATCGACTATATTCTCAAGGTCCGCGTCAAGAACGCGCGCGCCTATGATGCGTTTTATCAGGCGCTGATTTCAGAGGTGCGCGTGCACAACGTCACAGCGCTGCTGTCGATGGAAGAGATCAAATCTACCACCATGCTGCCGCTGTAACGCCGTGGTGCGGGGCGGCGCGAATTAGACCGTCACCATCAACCGTTCCAGCTTGTGAAAGTGGTAGGTGTTGGCAAAGCGCGGTGCTTCGGCAAGTTGCAGGTTCGGCGCATGATCAAAAAGCGCACGCAGCGCGATCTGCATTTCCAGCCGTGCCAGCGGCGCGCCGACGCAGAAATGCAAGCCGCCGCCAAAGGCCGCATGTGCCTTGGCCGGACGGGCAGGGTCGAACACATCGGGCTGGTCGTATAGCGCGGGATCGCGGCCCGCGGCCCCCAGCACCAGTGCGATTTTCTTGCCTTGTTCAAGCGTGACATCGCCCAGTTCGATATCCTCGTAGGCGAAACGTTCGAACACATGCAGCGGCGGGTCGTAGCGCAGGATCTCTTCGACCGTGGCATTGATCGTATCGGGTGCAAGCGCGCTGACAGGGGTGTTGTGTGCCAATAGACAGGCGATCCCATTGCCAAGCGCATGCACCGTCGCCTCGTGGCCCGCATTCAGCAGCAGAATGCAGGTGCCGATCAGCGCATCGGTGCTCAGCTTTTCGCCATCCTCTTCAGCGGCGATCAACTGGGTGATCAGGTCGTCACGCGGGTCTTGGCGACGCTCGTCGACATAGCGCCGCAGAAAGGCGGTGAAATCGGCGGCGGCGGTATTGGCAGCCTCTTCGGTCGCCCGGGTGCGGCCAATCTGATAGACCGCAACCATATCGTTGGACCAGCGCAGGAGGTCGGGCCACATCTCTTCGGGCACGCCAAGCAGCCGCGCGATGATACGCACGGGAAGCTGGGTGCAGAATGCGGGGATCAGATCAAACGGTTCTCCCTTGGGCAGATCGTCCAGTAAGCCTTGCGCGATCTCTTCGATCTCGGGGGCGAGGCCGGCGATCCGGCGCGAGGTAAAGGCGCGCAGCACCAGACCGCGCAGACGGGTGTGGGTCGGCGGCTCCAGCTCGAGCATCGACTGGTTTTCTACCGCGTAAAAGTCGCGCATGTGGTCAGGTGTCGGCTGGCGCTGGTCGGCGGGGACCTCGCGGCCCAAACGTCGGTCGCGCAGCAGCGCCTGCACCGTGGCTGCGTCAAAGGCAGCCAACATGCCATAGTCCTGCCAGAACAGCACAGGGCCATCCGCACGGGCCTGCGCATAGGCGACATAGGGGTTTTGGACGAATTCGGTATCAAGCGGGGAAAGGTTCAGCATTTTCATGGGGCCTAGCAATAGCTGCGGCTCTGGTCTTTGCAAGCGGGTCTGTGCCAAATAACGCTATGACCTCCGGAATGCGCCGCCGCATCGCCACCTTTGTGCTGTTTCTGATCACCGTGCTGGCGCTGTCCGGCGGGGTCTGGCGCTATGCCTATTTGCAAGGGCTGGACCAGCTGCATGCACGCGGGCAGGCCGATTTGTCGCTGGTCAGTGACCGGCTGGTCGGGCAGCTGCAACGCTATCGTGATTTGGCGGTGTTTCTGGCGGATCACCCGCAGGTGGCGCAAGTGCTGGACCGTCGGCCCGTGGTCGAGGCCCAAGCGTTCCTGCAAGAGGTTGCTGACAAGACCACGGCGCTGGATGTGCAGGTGTTGGACCGGTCAGGCGATGTGATTGTATCCGCGCTTGGGCCAGACGGGGCGCAGGTGCCGCGGGCGGATCAGGGCTTTGTCCAGCGCGCATTGCGTGGCGCGCTTGGCTGGGGGCACGGCCCGGCCGCGCCGTTGACCGACCGGGCCTATTTCCACGCGGCCCCCGTTTTTGCACCGGACGGTCAGGTGCGCGGCGCGGTGGTGGTGTCGACCGATCTGAACGGCATCGATTATGACTGGCGCGGCAGCAATCCGGCTGCGTTTTTTACCGATACCAATGGCGTTGTCCAAATTGCCAACCGATCAGAGCTGCTATTTTGGGCGCGGCCCAAGGGCGCACAAAGGCTGGTACCGCCTGATGGTGCGCAACTAGAGTTCGCCGTGTCAGAGGTCCGCACCCATGAAATCTGGCGCATGGGCTGGGGGCCGTATCTGCCCGACGCCGCGCTGCACCTGACGCGTGCATTGCCGGTGGTGGGCATGACGGGCGAAGTCTTGCTGGACATCGAGGGCGCGCAGCGGCTGGCCCTGTCACAGGCGGCAGCGGTGGCAGCGCTCTGCCTTGCCTTTGGCGCGCTGCTGTTTCTGGCCACCGAAAGGCGTCGCGCACTGTCGGATGCAAATGCGGCCCTTGAACGTCAGGTTGCCAAACGGACCGCCGCACTAAACGCCAGCAACACCGAATTGCGCCGCGAGGCCACCGAGCGCGAAGAGGCACAAGCCGCGCTGCGCCGTGCGCAGGCGGATCTGGTGCAGGCGGGCAAGCTGTCTGCGCTTGGGCAGATGTCGGCGGGCATCAGTCACGAACTGAACCAGCCGCTGATGGCGATCCGGTCTTTTGCGGAAAACGCGGTGCAGTTCCTTGAGCGTGACCGCCCGGACCGGACGGCTGAAAACCTGACCCGTATCTCGCAGATGGCCGACCGTATGGCGCGGATCATTCAGAACCTGCGGGCCTTTGCACGGCAGGAGAGTGTGCCGCAGACCCGTGTGGATGTGACCCGCGTGGTGGCAAGCGCACTCGAGCTGACCCAAACCTATGTACGCGATGCGGGGGTCACGCTTGAATACGGGCCCGCCAATGCGCCTGTTTGGGTGCGGGGCGGCGAGGTGCGGCTGGGGCAGGTGTTTGTGAACCTCATCACCAATGCCGTCGACGCAATGGGCGGCAGCGAGTGCAAACGGCTGACCATCACCGTCGATCCCTCGGATCCCGTGCGCGTGACGTTTTGCGACACCGGTCCGGGAATCGAAATGCCGGACAAGGTGTTCGACCCGTTCTATACGACCAAGTCGGTGGGCAACGATACCGAAGGCACCATGAGCGGCATGGGACTGGGGTTGTCGATCAGCTATGGCATCGTGCAAAGCTTTGGCGGGGACATTCGCGGCTCAAATCTTGACGCGGGCGGTGCGATGTTTTCTGTGACGTTGGAAAGCGCAGATACGGGTGAGGAGGGGCAGGCATGAGCAGAACCGTTCTTTTGATCGATGACGATGCCTCTGTCCGCGAGGCGCTGGCGCAGACGCTTGAGCTTGCGGATATCGAAGTGGTCGCAGCAGGGTCATTCGTCGCCGCCAAGGATCGTATCACAGAACGGTTTGACGGGATCATCCTGTCAGACATGCGCATGCCCGGGCGCGACGGGTTTCACCTGCTGTCCTACGCCCATGAACAGGACCCCGATCTGCCGGTGATCTTGCTGACGGGCGAGGGCGATATCCCTATGGCTGTACGCGCGATGGAGGCGGGGGCCTTTGATTTTTTGGAAAAGCCCTGTGCGCCTGCCGCGCTTTTGACGGTGATTGAACGCGCGCTGAAGACGCGGGCACTGGTGCTGGAAAATCGCCGCTTGCTGCATATCGTGGAAACTGGTGACCCGGCCGCACGGATGATCTTTGGGTCTTCCGATCTGTCGGAACGGCTGCGCGATAAAGTGCGGCGCGTGGCGCAGGCGAATGCCGAGGTGCTGGTCACCGGTCCGTCGGGGTCTGGTATTTCAAAGGTGGCCGAAGTGATCCACCTGTCCTCGCAGCGATCAAAGGGTCCTTTCGTGAAACGCGCCGCCGCGGGGCTAAGCCCCGATGACGTGAGCGATGCGCTGCATGCGGCATCAGGGGGCAGTCTGTTTCTGGATGAGGTAGCGCAACTGCCCGCGCAGACCCAGCTGAGCCTGATCGAAGCGCTGGATCAGGTCCACGATGTGCGCCTGATCGCAGGCAGTGCGCGCGAGTTGCAAGCCTTGGTGACCGAGGGGCAGTTCCACGCTGACCTCTATTACCGGCTTGAAGTGATGACCGTGCGCATCCCGTCTTTGTCAGAGCGGCCCGAGGATATTGCCACGATGTTTCGCCGCTATGTCGATCAGGCGGCCGAGCAATCCGGCGTCCAGCCACCCGAGGTGACACCGCAGATGATCGCGGGTCTGATGGCGCGGGACTGGCCGGGCAATGCGCGTGCGCTGATGTCAGAGGCGATGCGCTTTGTCATGGGCGTGTCGGACGAGGTCACGCCGGATGCGACCCTTGGCCTGTCGGATCAAATGGCACAAGTCGAACAGTCGCTGCTACGCGCTGCGTTACGCCGTGCGCAGGGGCAGGCGAGTTCGGCGGCAGCGGCGCTCAAGCTGCCGCGCAAGACTTTCTATGACAAGCTGGCCCGCTACGGGATTCGGCCAGAGGACTTTCGCGGCTAGGATGTGCGGTTTTTCGCACAAGGGCCGTGCTCGGTGTGCGGTTTTCCGCACAGGTCAGGTGGGTGCGGTCTCTTTATACCTTAATGACGGCATTTAAGCTTCTGATATTGAATATATTTAACGTCTCCTTCATCTTTCAAGGCCTCTGTCTTGTGAGGTCGGCAAAATAACGCTCTAGTATCGCCACCGCATTTGGAACGACCAGATGCCGAGACTTGAAAAACAGTTCTCTGGGAGGAGACATCACATGAAATTCCTGACAACCACTCTGGTGGCAATGACGCTGTCCGTAAGCGCTGGTGCTGTTGCTGCGGCCTGTGATGATGGCGAAGTCGTCATCAAGCTGAGCCACGTGACCAACAGCGACCGCCACCCAAAAGGTATCGCTGCATCCCTGCTGGAACAGCGCGTCAATGACGAGATGAACGGCAAGGCCTGCATGGAGGTTTTCCCGAACTCCACGCTGTACAACGATGACCAGGTTCTAGAAGCGCTGCTGCAAGGCGACGTTCAGATGGCGGCACCATCGCTGTCGAAATTCGAACAGTTCACCAAACAGTTCCGCATTTTCGATCTGCCCTTCATGTTCAAAGACATCAACGCTGTAGACGAGTTCCAGAACTCCGACACCGGTGTGGCGATGAAAGAATCCATGACGCGCCGTGGCCTGCGGGGGCTGGCATTCTGGCACAATGGCATGAAGCAGATGTCGGCAAACAAAGCACTGAACGTGCCGTCGGATGCAAACGGGCTGAAATTCCGCGTTCAAAACTCTGACGTGTTGAAAGCACAGATGGCAGCAATGGGTGCGTCACCGCAGCCGATGGCCTTCTCCGAAGTCTATGGCGCGCTGCAAACCGGCGTTGTTGACGGTCAGGAGAACACCTGGTCCAACATCTATGGCCAGAAGTTCTTTGAGGTGCAGGACGGGACAACTGAAACCAACCACGGTGTTCTGGACTATATGCTCGTGACGTCCACCGACTGGTGGGACAGCCTGGACGCCGATGTGCGCGACCAGCTGGCGACAATCGTTCAAGAAGTGACCGAGACCCGCAACGCGGAATCGTCCAAAGTGAACGCCGAAGCCAAGCAGGCGATCATCGACGCCGGTGGTGTTGTGCGTGAACTGGACGCAGCGCAGCGCGAAGAGTGGGTCTCTGCTATGAAGCCCGTTTGGGAAGAGTTCACAGCGGACGTCGGTCAGGAAAACATCGACGAAGCCCAAGCGATCAACGCCAAGCACTAAGACCTGTTCTGCCCCGTCTGACTGCAGGCGGGGCATATCACTTGCGTCAGGCCCCGACATGCCCCGCGGCGTGCGGGCCTGATCCACTCTCCTCTCACAGCGGAGCATTTCCATGTCACATGGTGTTCAATCTCATTCTGCGCTCGGGCGCATCGTCAACGAGCTTGAGGAAACGGCGATTGCCCTCATCCTTGGCCTGATGACCCTCATCACCTTTATCAACGTCGTCCTGCGCTATGGTTTTAACACCGGCATCATCTGGGGATTGGAGGCCGTGACGTTTCTGTTCGCCTGGCTGGTCCTGTTCGGCATGAGCTATGCGGTAAAGGTCACGGCGCATCTGGGGGTCGACGCGGTCGTAAACCTGTTTTCGCTGCCCAAACGTCGGATTCTGGCGCTGGTCGTAGCGGTGATCTGTGTGGTCTATGCCGCGTTGCTGATGAAGGGCGCGTGGGATTACTGGGCACCGTTCGCGGGGCTGGATGCCACCACCGGCCGCTGGTTCCCCACAGGTTTTGCCGATAGCCGCGATCAGGCGTGGTATGAAACCGTCGATATCCCAATGCCGGACTGGCTGCGCTTTATCGAGCCGATCATGAACGAGGGCGAAACCTACGGCAAACTGCCACGGTTCATCCCCTATTTCATGCTGCCCTTCGGCATGGCGCTGTTGCTGTTCCGTTTCATTCAGGCCGGTTTGCGTGTCCTTAACGGGCAGGCCACAGCGCTGATCGTTAGTCACGAGGCCGAAGATGATATCGAAGCCGTCAAACACATGAACGCGGAGTCCTAAACGCATGGAAGTCCTTATCCTCTTTACCATGATCGTCGGGCTGATGTTGCTGGGCGTTCCGATTGCCGTCAGCCTCGGCTTCTCGTCGATCGTCTTTCTGCTGGTGCTGTCCGACAGCTCTCTTGCGTCTATCGCGCAGACGTTCTTTCAGGCAATGGCGGGGCATTATACGCTGCTGGCGATCCCGTTCTTTGTTCTGGCGTCTTCCTTCATGTCGACCGGCGGCGTGGCCAAGCGGATCATCCGTTTCTCTATCGCGCTGGTCGGGCATTTTCCCGGTGGTCTGGCGATTGCGGGTGTCTTTGCCTGTATGCTTTTCGCGGCCCTGTCCGGGTCTTCGCCTGCAACGGTCGTTGCCATCGGCTCCATCGTGATCGCGGGGATGCGTGAAACTGGCTATACCAAGGAATTCGCCGCAGGTGTCATCGCCAACGCGGGCACCTTGGGCATCCTGATCCCGCCGTCCATCGTGATGGTTGTCTATGCCTCTGCCACGGATGTCTCTGTCGGGCGTATGTTCCTTGCAGGCGTTATTCCGGGTCTCATGGCGGGCACCATGCTGATGCTGACCATCTACGTCATGGCGCGGGTTAAAAAGCTGCCCCAAGGCGAATGGCGCGGCTGGGGCGAGGTCTTTGCCTCGGGGCGTGAAGCAGGCTGGGGTCTGATGCTGATCGTCATTATCCTTGGCGGTATCTATGGCGGTATCTTTACCCCCACTGAAGCCGCTGCGGTGGCCGCCGTCTACGCCTTCTTGATCGCGACCTTCGTCTATCGGGACATGGGGCCACTGCACGTCGAAGGTGAGGGGCGCAACCTGTCGCTGATGCGCAAGCCGATGGCGCTGGTCACCGTGTTCTTCCACCGCGACACCCGCGACACCTTGTTCGACGCCGGTAAGCTGACCGTGACGCTGATGTTCATCATCGCCAATGCACTGATCCTCAAGCACGTGTTGACCGATGAACAGATCCCGCAGCAAATCTCTGCTGCGATGCTGAATGCCGGCTTTGGCCCGATTATGTTCCTTGTGATCGTCAACGTGATCCTGCTAATCGGTGGCCAGTTTATGGAGCCGTCGGGTCTGTTGATCATCGTCGCGCCGCTGGTCTTCCCGATTGCGATTGAACTGGGCATCGACCCGATCCATCTGGGGATCATCATGGTGGTCAACATGGAAATCGGGATGATTACTCCGCCGGTTGGTCTAAACCTCTTTGTGACCTCAGGCGTGGCGAATATGCCGATGATGAATGTGGTCAAAGCCGCACTGCCATTCACCGCAGTTCTGTTCGTCTTCCTGCTGATGGTGACCTATATTCCGGTCATTTCGACTTGGCTGCCGACATTGATGATGGGGCCCGAAATTATCACCCGCTAGGGGGATGAGGCCCAACACATAGAAGTAGAAAAGGCGGCGTATCCCAGTGGATGCGCCGCCTTTTGTTTATGTCCTGCAGTGAGTTTATTTGGCAAAATGAAGGTCAGGCGGCAGAGAGCGCTTTGAGGATGGGGACGAAATCAGCGGCCTTAAGGCTCGCGCCCCCGATCAGGGCACCGTCCACGTTTTCGACCTTGAAGATATCCGCCGCGTTGTCCGGCTTTACCGAGCCGCCATACAGCAGCCGCAGCGCGCCGCTGACATCGGAGCCAAAGCGTTTGGCAAGTTGGGCGCGGATGAAATCATGCACTTCGATGATCTGATCAAGCGTCGGGATTTTGCCAGTGCCAATCGCCCAGATGGGTTCGTAAGCGACGACGGTATTATCGCCCGTGCAGCCATCGGGCAGGGAGCCCGCGAGCTGCTTGGCGATGATATCCAATGTTGTACCTGCGCTGCGGTCTGCTTCGCTTTCGCCGATGCAAATGATGGCGGTCAGGTCTGCGGCCCAAGCGGCTTGCGCTTTGCGGGCGACGTCAGCGTCGCTTTCGGCATGAGCCTCGCGGCGTTCTGAATGCCCGACGATCACGTAAGTCGCGCCGATGTCCTTGATCATCGGGGCAGAGATATCGCCGGTGAACGCGCCTTTCGGTTCTGCGTGGCAATCCTGCGCGCCGATGCCGACGGAGGAACCTTGCGCAGCAGTGACAGCCGGCATCAGATAGGCGGAAGGCGGGCAGATCACGGCCTCTGCACTGTCGCTGTCCATCGCAGCGGCAACATCGGCCAGCATGTCCAGACCGGCCAGCGAGCCGTTCATCTTCCAGTTTCCAGCGGCAAGCTTGCGGCGCATGTGCATATCCTTCATGTGGTTTTACAAAGGGATACCAGCGCCACCCCGACAGGGCAACGTCAAGCTCACGTCACACGCAGCGCGAGCGGCCGGCTGCCGTTAGCCGAATTTAATGGATTCGCCACACCCGCAGGCTTCGGTCACATTGGGATTGCGGAACTTGAAGCCGGATTCCAGCAGCGAGGTTTCATAGTCGATTTCGGTGCCGAAAAGAAACATCTGTGCCATCGGCGCGATCATCACCCGCGCGCCGTCCTGTTCGACAACTTCGTCGTTGGTGTCGGCCTCGTTCACATACTCCATGGTATATTCCATGCCGGCGCAGCCCCCTTTTTTGATGCCGATGCGCAGACCGGCATGGCCTGCGGACGTCATCAGCTTGGTGATCTGATTGGCGGCTTTGGGGGTGATGGTGACGGCTTGCTTGCCTGGGATCGCGAACATGCTGAATACTCCTGTTACTGACAAGATAAGGCCTTTGGCGCGGTTTCTCAAGCGGGGGTCTGCACAATAGCAAAAGGCCGCCCCCGAAGGGACGGCCCTGTCGTCAAACGCTGCTGCGCACGGTCATATGCTGTTGTTCACAGCCCCATGCAGTTTGCGTAATAGGTTACGGTTGCGGGCCAGTCAGAGAAGACACCCTTTACGCCCGCTTCTTGCGCCAGAACATCAAGCGCAACCAGATAGTCGCTGTCGTCGGTGATGATGTCGCCGACCGACTGGAAGTACCATCCACCGCCTGTGGACAGCGGACCAGAGCGTTCCAGCGTCCAGGCAATCAGGTTCAGACCGGCTTCGCTTGCTTTCATCGCATAGTCAGAGGCGGCCAGTGTGCCGTCCTTGTTGGTCAGCAGCATGTTCAGCGAGGGGGCCAGATACTGCACGCCTTGCTCTTTCAACTGGGCGAAATCCTGCGTCCAGGTGCTGGGGTCCTGCTCGTCAAAACCTTCGCTCCATTCCACCAGATAAACGGCTTGCTTCCCGAACTCGGGCTCGGCCTTGATCCAGTAAAGCACATCATCCAGGTTAAACGACTGCGCCCACACGTCCGAGGCAGGGATGCCTGCGGATTTGTATTCGTCGATCATTTTTTGCGCGTAGTCTTCTTGGCTGAAGCCGTCATGCGGCATCTCGACCGAGGCGGACTTTAGTTCGGGGGTGAACTTTGCACCAAGGGATTTGAACAGCTCGATCGATTCCGCGTGGGTCATCAGATCGGCACCGTCGCTATAAAGCTGCGTGCGGAAGCTGGCGACGCCGCCCTGATACTCTTCGGCAGTCGTGGCTGTCGCATCGGCGCTGTCCATCTTGGGGGTCAGCGTTTCGAACTCGGCCAAGGTGATGTCAGAGGTGCGGCATTCGGCGCTGGCACCATTCTCGCCCGCAGCAGCGGTAAAGCCCGCGGTGCATTTATCAGCAAGATCGGTCAACAGGATGTTGGTGGTGGTGTGCAGATCGTTCTGGGCGTGGCGGCAGACCAGTTCGTGATCTGCTGTAAAGGTCACGTCACATTCTAGAATGCCGGCCCCCATGCGTACCGCAGCAACGTTGGATTGCACGGTATGTTCGGGGAACATCAGCGGCGCGCCGCGGTGTCCGATCGAGAAATCGGTTTTCGACGGCGTCTGGCCCATGCAGGAAGCCAGCTTGTCCTTAAGATCGCCATCGGGGAGCTTGTCTACCAGATAGGCGGGACGGGGGCCGTATTCGACGGGCGTGGGGGTGCTATGGGCATCGGCCAGCAGCGCGGTCGGGGCCAAGGCCAAAGCTGTAAGGGCAGTTGTTAGTCGCATGATCGCTCCAATATAAATCATCTGGCTGCGGTGTGGCTACCGGATGTTACAATGATGCGACCATTGCGTGAAAGTGATGTAAAATCAACCGGGACGTGAGTCACGCCCCGATGTTTGCCCATGAGCTTACATGAATCCCAGTTCAAGACGGGCTTCGTCAGACATCATGTCCATGCCCCATGGTGGTTCCCAAACCAATTCAACGTCGACGGTCTTGACGCCGGGCAGAGGTTCAACCGCATCGGCAACCCAGCCGGGCATCTCACCCGCGACAGGGCAGCCGGGCGCGGTCAGGGACATCTTGATGTTGACCTCGTTTTCCGCGTTGATATCGATCGTGTAGATCAACCCCAGCTCATAGATATTCACTGGAATCTCAGGGTCATATACCGTGCGGCAGGCCTCTGTGATCTGCTCGTACAGCGGATGATCCGTTGACGAGGGCGCGATCAAAGGGGTGCCTTCAAGAGATTGGGTACTGTCAGTCATCAGGGCCTCGCTGCGTTATCTTATCGTTTATATAGGGATTGCATCCAGCACCGTCCAGAGGACAGCCCCATGATCTATGGTTTGATCTATCCTTTGCGCTTGCGCACAGGCTGCGGCTTTACCCGCGCTTCGATCATGTCATAGATCATGCCGACGATATCCTTGCCGGTGGCTTTCTCGATTCCTTCGAATCCGGGCGAGCTGTTGACCTCAAGGACTTTGGGCCCGCTGTCAGAGCGTAGCAAATCCACACCCGCTTTGCCCAGACCAAAGGCCCGCGCCGCGCGCAGGGCGGTCTCGCGTTCAAGCTTGGTGATGCGCACAACTGCGCCGTCCCGCCGCGGTGCAGGTTGGACCGGAAGTCGCCATCCGCGCCCGTGCGCTTCATTGCGGCAACGACTTTGCCGTCGACCACAAGGCAGCGCAGATCCTCGCCCGCCGCCTCCTTGACGAAATCCTGCACCAGAAAGTTCGCCTTGAGCCCGCGGAACGCATCGATCACGGATTCAGCGGCCTTTTTGGTTTCAGCCAGCACGACGCCCTTGCCTTGGGTCGATTCCAGCAACTTGACGATCAGGGGCGCGGTGCCCACCAGCGCCATCAGGTTCGACGTGTCCTTGGGCGAGGCGGCAAAAGCGGTCGTGGGCATGCCGATTTTTTTCGAAGCCAGAACCTGATGCGCGTGCAGCTTGTCGCGGCTGGACAGAATGCCGGCAGAACCGTTGACACAATAGGTGCCGATGGTTTCGAACTGGCGAATGACGGCGCAGCCATAGGGTGTGACCGACGCCCCGATCCGCGGGATCACAGCGTCATAGCGCGGCAGACGTTTGCCGTCGTAATGCACTTCGGGCGCCATGGCGTTGATCGCCATATAGCAGCGGGTGGTGTCGATCACTTCGACTGTGTGGCCGCGGGCTTCGCCGACTTCGACTAGACGCGATGTGGAATAGTTACTGGCTTCACGGCTTAGCACGGCGACGCGCAAGGCCCGCTGCGGCGCTTTGTGACGTACGGCAGCGGTGTGGTAGACGTCATAGCTCAGGTCCGGCTGTAGCCGTTTTTCGGTGGGCGAGATGGTGATGTGATCGGTCAGCGCCTGACGCCCCAGCAACATACGGCTGGTCATGCCGGCACGGTTGGTGAGGGTCACGTCGATAGGCCAGCTTTGACCCGCAACATCCATCTTGGTCGAAATGACATAGCGCAGTTCGGCCTCGCCATTCGAAGAGGTGACTTCGCGCCGGTCGATGATCGGAGCAGAGCAGGTGATGGTGATGTCGTCGTTGCCTGCTACGGGGTGCACGGTGAAACGCACTTTTGGCTTGGACGCGGGTCCAAAGACTTCGATGTCATGGGCATGCAGCGCCGAGGTGCGCGCGCCGGTGTCGATCTTTGCCTTGATCGCAGGCAGGCCCAGATCAGGAAGGGCAATCCATTCTTCCCAGCCAAACGTCAATTCTTGCATGTCACACACTCCGGCACAGCTAAATGATCCCGCCGCCTAGCAGGTCGCCCGCGTCTACTCAAGCCACGACACCGGCTTCCAAATGGCATAAATCCCGGGGTCCGGGGCAGCGCCCCGGCGGTTCGCGCTGGATATAGCGCGGTTTTGCGGACCTTCCATGACAGCCGCCGTGATCGGGCAAATGAACTGCATGATTGCGCCTGTCTTGGTGACATCTTATAGCCGCAGTCATGAAAAAATTCTCGTTTGATCTTCAGGCCCGCGATGGCGCGGCGCGTACCGGTGTCATTTCTACCCCACGGGGCGATATTCGCACACCCGCCTTTATGCCCGTGGGCACCGCGGCCACTGTCAACTATGATGCCCGAAAGCGTCGCGGCCACGGGGGCTGATATCCTGCTGGGCAACACCTACCATCTGATGTTGCGTCCCACTGCTGAACGGATCGACCGTTTGGGCGGTCTGCATAAATTCATGAACTGGGATAAACCCATCCTCACGGATTCCGGCGGGTTTCAGGTCATGAGCCTATCGGATCTGCGCAAGCTGACCGAAAAGGGCGTGACCTTTAAAAGCCACATCGACGGATCAAAGCACGAGCTTACGCCTGAACGCTCGATGGAAATCCAAAAGCTGCTCGGCTCGGACATTGTGATGTGTTTCGACGAATGTCCTGCCTTGCCAGCGGATCGGGCGCGTATTGCTGAATCGATGCGCCTGTCGATGCGGTGGGCCAAACGCAGCCGCGACGCTTTTGGCGACCGTCCGGGCTATGCGCTGTTCGGTATCCAGCAAGGTGGTCTTGAACAGGATTTCCGCGAGGAAAGCGCCAAAGCGCTCATTGATGTGGGCTTTGACGGCTATGCCGTGGGCGGTCTGGCCGTGGGCGAGGGGCAGGAGGCGATGTTCGGCTGTCTGGATTTTGCCACAGATATGCTGCCGGTGGACCGGCCGCGATATCTGATGGGGGTGGGCAAACCCGACGATATTGTCGGTGCCGTTGCGCGTGGCATTGATATGATGGATTGCGTCTTGCCGTCGCGGTCCGGGCGTACGGGGCAGGTTTTCACCCGTCACGGTGTTGTGAATATCAAGAATGCACGCCACGCTGACGACCCGCGCCCGTTGGACGAAGCCTGCACGTGCCCGGCCTGTGCCAACTACAGCCGCGCCTATCTGAATCATGTATTCCGCAGTCAGGAAATGATCTCGGGAATGCTGCTGACATGGCATAACCTGCACTATTTCCAAGAGATCATGGCCGGTATGCGTGGTGCGATTGCGGCGGGCACATTTGATGCGTGGCAGGCTGATTTTCATAGCCAGCGGGCACAGGGCGACATCGACCCGCTTTAGGAAAACCTTCCTTTGATTGGAATAAACCTGCGCCCCGGTCCTTGTGATGACGGGGCGGAGGTTTAGGTGCTGTAGTCAAGAGACAACACCCCATAGGAGCTTTCCATGACTGAGGCATTATTCACCCCGTTGAAAACCGGCGCAATCGAGGCCGCGAACCGCATTGTTATGGCCCCGCTGACCCGCAGCCGCGCCAATGACGACACCGGCGAAGTCGGCGATATGCACGTCGAATACTACGCACAGCGCGCCGGGGCCGGGATCATCATCACCGAAGCGTCCCAGATCAGCGCCGAAGGCAAAGGGTACATCAAAACGCCGGGCATCTACACCGAAGGGCAGGTTGCCGCATGGAAAAAGGTAACCGATGCGGTGCACGCCAAAGGCGGCAAGATCGTGATCCAGCTGTGGCATGTGGGCCGGATCAGCCATGTTGATATCCAGCCGGATGGTCAGAAACCCGTCGCCCCGTCGGCCATCGCGGCGGATGTTAAAACCTTTACCAAGAACGGGATGTCCCCCACATCCGAACCCCGTGCGCTGGAACTCGACGAGATGCCACGCATCGTCGCCGATTATGTCCACGCGACCAAAATGGCGCGTAAGGCCGGTTTTGACGGAGTCGAGGTCCACGGGGCCAACGGCTATCTGCTGGATCAATTCCTGAAAACCTCCAGCAACAAACGTGATGACGCCTATGGCGGATCGGTCGAAAACCGCGCGCGCCTGCTGTTCGAAGTGCTGGACGGTGTCGTTCATGCGTGGGACAGCGATCACGTCGGTCTGCGCTTGTCGCCGTTTTCCCCTGCGAACGCGATCGCCGACGATAATCCGCAAGAAACCTTTGATTACGTTGTCGACGCGCTGAATAAATACAATCTGGCGTATCTTCACATGGTTGAAGGGTCGACCGGCCAGTCGCGCGATCTGGACAGCAACGAAGACCTTGGCAAGCTGCGGTCGCTGTTCGACGGCGTCTATATGGCGAACAACCTGTATGACCGCGACATGGCGATTGACGCAGTTGCCAACGGCAAGGCTGATCTGGTGGCCTTTGGTCGCCCTTATATCGCGAACCCCGATCTGGCCAAACGGCTCGAGCTTGACGCACCGCTGAACGACGGTGACACAAGCACCTTCTACGCAGGTGGGGAAGAGGGCTATACCGATTATCCCTTCCTCGAACAGGTCGCTGCGGAATAAGCTCGCTAAGCGCGAAAAAGAAGATTTCCGGCCCGTTTTTTGTCATTCGGGCCGGTTAACCATGGTTATTGCCGCTTTTCGCCGCTAATCATGCGATCCGCGCTTGTCTGTCCGCCGGTGGCGGTTCATTCTGGGGCGGACCTCACGCCAGATGGCCCGCGTTCGAACGGATCACAGCATAATGGGGATTGAAACAGGCGAGTAGGGTCCCCAAATATCCTACTCAGAACAGGAGATGAACGAACGGTCGCCTAAGATAGGGGCCAGTGTCATCTTGCAGTATAAGGAAAAGAGCATGTTAGAGCCTCTGAACGCATCCTACCCGGTGTTGCCCCTGCGCGATATTGTGGTGTTCCCCCACATGATCGTACCGCTCTTTGTTGGCCGCGATAAATCCGTGCGCGCCCTCGAAGAAGTCATGGCCGATGACAAGCAGATCCTGTTGTCAAGCCAGATCGACCCCGGTGTGGATGACCCCGATTCCGACGGCATTTTTAACACCGGCGTGTTGGCGAATGTGTTGCAACTGCTGAAACTGCCCGACGGCACTGTTAAAGTGCTGGTCGAAGGACAGGCGCGGGTGCGCATCACCGAATATCTTGAGAACGATAGCTTCTTTGAAGCGACAGCCGAATATCTGACGGAAGAGCCCGGTGATGAAACCACAACTCAGGCGTTGCTGAAAACCGTCGCCGAAGAGTTCGAGCGGTATTCCAAGGTCAAGAAAAACGTCCCTGAAGAAGCGCTGTCTGCAGTGACCGAAGCGTCCGAGCCTGCGCGTCTGGCCGATCTGGTCGCCGGGCATCTCGGGATCGAGGTCGAGCAGAAACAAGACCTGCTTGAGACCCTATCGGTGTCCGAGCGGCTTGAGAAGGTCTATGGTCTGATGCAGGGCGAAATGTCCGTCTTGCAGGTCGAGAAAAAGATCAAGACCCGCGTCAAATCCCAGATGGAGAAGACGCAGCGCGAGTATTATCTGAACGAGCAGATGAAAGCCATTCAGAACGAGCTCGGTGATGGCGAAGACGGCAAGAACGAAGTGGCCGAGCTTGAAGCCCGCATTGCGGACACAAAGCTGAGCAAAGAGGCCAAGGAAAAGGTCGACGCCGAGCTGAAGAAGCTCAAGAATATGTCGCCCATGTCGGCCGAAGCCACGGTTGTGCGCAACTATCTTGACTGGATCCTGTCGATCCCGTGGGGCGTGAAGTCGCGCACCAAGAAGGACCTTGGGAAAGCACAAAAAGTGCTGGATGATGACCACTACGGCCTTGAAAAGGTTAAAGAACGCATCGTCGAATACCTTGCCGTCCAGCAACGATCGAGCAAGCTGAAAGGCCCGATCATGTGCCTTGTTGGCCCTCCTGGTGTGGGTAAAACATCGCTGGGTAAATCCGTTGCCAAGGCCACGGGGCGTGAATTTATTCGCATCTCACTGGGTGGTGTGCGTGACGAATCCGAGATTCGCGGCCACCGTCGGACCTACATCGGCTCCATGCCCGGCAAAATCATTCAGGCGCTGAAAAAGGCGAAAACCACGAACCCGCTTATCCTGCTCGACGAGATCGACAAGATGGGTCAGGATTTCCGTGGTGACCCTGCATCGGCCATGCTCGAAGTGCTTGATCCGGAACAAAACGGCACATTCGTCGACCACTACCTTGAGGTGGAATACGATCTGTCGAATGTCATGTTCCTGACCACATCGAACAGCTACAACATGCCCGGACCGTTGCTTGACCGGATGGAGGTAATCCCCCTGTCGGGCTATACCGAGGATGAAAAACGCGAGATCGCGAAGCAGCACCTTGTGGCCAAGCAGATCAAGAACCACGGTCTGAAGGCAAAGGAATTTGCCATCGAAGACAGTGCCTTGACCAGCATGATCCGTTATTACACCCGAGAAGCCGGCGTGCGGAACCTTGAGCGTGAGATCGCCAAGGTTGCACGGAAATCGCTGACCAGGATCGTCAAAAAAGAGGCCGACGCGATTACCGTGACGGGCGACAATATCGAGGATTTCCTCGGCGTGAAAAAGTACCGCTACGGGTTGGCCGAGCTTGAAGATCAGGTCGGTGTTGTGACCGGGCTGGCCTACACGTCGGTCGGCGGCGAACTGCTGCAGATTGAAGCGTTGCGCCTGCCGGGCAAGGGCAGGATGAAGACCACAGGCAAGTTGGGCGATGTGATGAAGGAATCCATCGACGCGGCGAGCAGCTATGTGCGGTCGATCAGCCCCAAGATCGGGGTAAAGCCGCCCAAGTTCGATACGCTGGATATCCACGTCCACGTGCCGGATGGTGCGACGCCCAAAGATGGTCCGTCTGCCGGTTTGGCGATGGTCACTTCGATTGTGTCGGTACTGACGCAAATCCCCGTGCGCCGCGATATCGCGATGACGGGCGAGGTGTCTTTGCGCGGGAATGCGATGCCAATCGGCGGCCTGAAAGAAAAGCTGTTGGCGGCGCTGCGCGGCGGTATCACCACCGTTCTGATCCCCGAGGAGAACGAAAAAGACCTGCCGGATATCCCGGATAACGTGAAAGAAGGGTTGACCATTATTCCCGTCAAACACGTCTCTGAGGTGTTGAAACACGCGCTGGTCCGCGAACCGCAAGCGATCGAATGGGATCAAGATGCCGAGGACGCCGCCGCCGCCGCTGCTTTGGCTCGCCGGAACGCCGCAGGCGACAGTGCCACAGCGCACTAAGCTTGAACGCCAATGACTATAAGTCCGCCCCTCGGGGCGGGCTTTCTAACATAAGCCATATGAATTTTCGCCCGATACGGGTTTGGCTCCAGGCCTTTCTGGATGACCTGCCGCCGCCTCGCTAGGGTTTTGCTAACCTGCTGAAAGGACGAGCAGCTTTATGACTACTCTTAATAAAACCAATACGCCCAATGCCGACATCGCAGACGATACCGCAACACCCGCCGTTGTTGATGCCCCACATCCGGTGATCATGGGGCGGTGATGCGCAAGAAAGAGCTAATCGATACAGTGGTCGAGCGTTCTGGCGTGAAGAAACGCGATGCGAAACCCGTCGTCGAAGCGATGCTTTCTGTTCTCGGGGAAGCCTTGTCAGACAGTCGCGAGCTGAACCTTCTGCCGTTTGGCAAGCTGAAGGTGATCAATGAAAAAGAGTTGAAGAACGGCAAGATGATCCGCGTGAAAGTGCGTCAGGTTACACCGGGGCAGGGCGACGGTTCAGCGCAAGACGCAGATGGCGATTTGCCCGACGTGTGATCCCTTGGCCTGCTGCTTTTCCGGCGCAGATTATTTTTAGTGATACGATAGCGACAATAGCCCTTCACCTTGGTGGGGGGCTTTGCCGTTTGTAAGGCGCGGGCTATCGATCCAAGCGGGGGCAGGCTAATAAGCCTCTGCAAACAAACGCAGAAAACCCTGTCGCCGTTGGCGCAGGTTGCGTTGGTAGAACTGTGTATGTGGTGAAATGGTGGGTCGTGAGAGGCTCGAACTCCCGACATCTTCGGTGTAAACGAAGCGCTCTACCAACTGAGCTAACGACCCGGTAACGCTTCACTACCCTAAGGATCGGGCGGGGTTCAACCCCATTTTTAACGCCCCGACGATTATTTTTGATTTTTTTCTTTCGCGGTGCCCGTTCGCGGTGAACACCCACGGTAACAGTGCGTTTTCAAACGGTTTTGCCGCCTCAAGGTGATCGCCGTAACGCGAATCTTAGCGGGGGCTTTGCCCTAGGGGAACCCGACGTGCTGAAATTAGCGGAACACCGATAGACGGGGTGTCATGGGCAGGTTACTCAATGGGCATTCACGCAAAAGGTGGGAGTGCCTTTTGCTTATATTCAGCAAGACCTTGCAGCAGCGAGGCATCGGGGCCGACCAAAAAACCGGCCCCAAAAGAGGAGGACTTCACATGGCCGTTCAGATTGATCCGACCAGCTACCGCAACCTGGATATCAAGGCGCATGACGATGGCGTCTGGGTGGTGACCCTGAACCGGCCCACCAAGCGGAACGCGCTGGATATCGACACGATCGAAGAGCTGGTGACCTTCTTTTCCACGGCACCCCGTGCCGGTGTCCGTGCCGTGGTTCTCGCAGGCGCGGGGGATCACTTTTGCGCCGGGCTGGACCTGATTGAACACCATGACGCAGACCGCAGCCCGGCCGATTTCATGCACGTCTGTCTGCGTTGGCACGAAGCATTCAACAAGATGGAATATGGCGGCGTGCCGGTGATCGCCGCGTTGCAGGGGGCTGTCGTCGGTGGGGGGCTTGAACTTGCCAGCTCTGCCCATGTGCGAGTGATGATGGATCAAAGCGCGTATTTTGCGCTTCCCGAAGGCCAGCGTGGTCTGTTCACGGGCGGTGGTGCTACGATCCGTGTCACCGATCTGGTGGGTAAGGCGCGGATGATTGACATGATGCTGACGGGCCGCGTCTATCAGGGGCAAGAGGCGGTCGATCTAGGGTTGGCGCAGTATATCGTCGAAGGCTCCAGCATGGACAAGGCGATGGAGCTTGCCCGCCAGGCCGCCCAGAACCTGCCGCTGTCTAACTTTGCGATTTGTAGCGCGGTGAGCCACATGCAAAACATGTCCGCGATGGATGCCGCCTATGCTGAGGCCGTGGTCGCCGGTTTGGTCAATACCCAGCCTGACGCCCGTGCCCGACTTGCGGCCTTTGCCGATAAAAGTGGCGCGCGGGTCCGCCCCAACGCCGAGTAACGAGCTCCTTGGCTCACGCCTCGTCGGCGGGCGTGAGCCAGACCTATTTACATGCGCCCTTCGGCATAACGTGTCAGGCGCAGGGCCAGCTGCCCGACGGCCAGATGCAGCAGGACGGTCAGGCACGCCAGCACGATCAGTGCGGCAAACATCAGGTCGATCTTGGCGCGGCCATTGGCGAGCAGCATCAGATAGCCAAGGCCCTTTGACGCACCGACCCATTCGCCAATCACGGCCCCGATGGGCGCGTAGACGGCTGCCAGCCGCAGCCCTGTTGCAAGGCTCGGCAGCGCCTGCGGGATTTGCACATGGCGCATAAAACGCAAGCGGCGTGCCCCCATCGATTGGGCCAGATCACGGTAGCCGGTGGGCACGCGGGTCAGCCCGTCGTGAAAGGCCGAAGTTACCGGAAAATAGATGATCAGCACCGCCATCACGATCTTTGACCCCATCCCGTAACCAAACCACAGCGTCAGCAGCGGCGCGAGCGCAAAGACAGGCACGGCTTGGGTGAAGACCAACAGCGGCAGCAAAAGACGCTCGGAGGTTTTGGACAGCGACAGCTGGATCGCGGTCGCTGCCCCCAGGCCCGTCCCGATGAGCAGACCCAGCAGCACCTCGACCGTGGTCACCCAGGCATTTTCCAAAAGGCTCACGCGGGCATGATACGCCGCTTGCGCCACGCGCCATGGCGAGGGCAAAATGTAATGCGGTGCATCGGTCAGCAGCACGATGCCTTGCCACAGCGCCAATCCCAGCAGGATCGCAAGCGGTATGTCACTGCGCCTCATGCGGGAACACCGCGTAGATGGGATAACAGCGCGCTCTGGCAGGCCCAGGTCTCGGGGGCGGTGATGGCGCGTGGTGTGGGGGGCGCGGGCACTGGCCAGCTTTGTGCGCCCTCGGCGGACAGGATCAGGATGTGATCGGCCAGCCGCGCGGCCTCTGCCGGATCATGGGTCACCAACAACACTGTGCGCCCGCTCAACAATTCCGCAGCGAGCTCTTGCATAGCGGCGCGGGTGCCGGCGTCCAGCGCCGAAAAGGGTTCGTCCAGAAAGACGACGGGGCGGTCTTCAAGTAAGGTCCGCGCAAGTGCTGCGCGTTGTCGCATGCCGCCCGACAGCGCCAACGGCTTCTTTTGCGCGTGGTCCGCCAGCCCGACGCGCGCAAGCATGTCAATTGCGCGGTCCCTGTCGGGGGGGGCGCCGCGCAACCGGTCGCCGATCATGATGTTGTCGATCACGCTCAGCCACGGCAACAGCAGATCGGACTGCGCCATATAGCTGATCCGCCCGTCCAGCGGCTGCCCGTCCGAGGGGGTGATCGTGCCCGCAAATACCCCGCCGGTTTCCAGCCCGAGCATGAGCCGTAGCACAGTGGATTTGCCCACGCCCGACGGCCCCAACAAACAGGTCCATGTGCCTGCGGGCAAAGTAATGTCGGCCTCGAACAACGGGCGGCTGTCGATCTGGTGCTGCCCGACAAGGCGCAATGCGGGCGGCGGGGTCATGGCAGGTCCAGCCCCATCTGCCAGAACCCGATCTCTAGCCGCGTGGCGGTCGCAAAGCGTTTTTGCAGCGTATCGCGACGGGGTGCCTGTTCAAGATCGCCGATCCGCCGCGCAACCGCTTGATCGACCATCGCGCCGACTGTCTGGCACATTCCCTGATACTCGGGGTCGGCATAGGTATCGATCCACTCGGCATAGGGGGTGTCGGCGCTGCGCGTGCGTGCCAACCGCTGCCCGATCTCGGCATAGCCCATAACGCAGGGCAGCAGTGCTGCCATGAGGTCAAGGAAATCGCCCTGCATCCCCGCATCTAATACATAGCGGGTATAGGCGACGTTCGCGGGGGCTTCGATTGCGTTGAACAGCGCGGCTTCGTTGATACCCGCCGCGGCACAGGTGCGAATGTGCAGTGCCATCTCATGATTGACCAGTGCATCGACCGTGGTGGCGCAGGTCTTCATCTCTTCCAGCGTCTCGGACTTGACCACGGCCATGGACCAGGCGCGGGCGAAATGCACAAGGAAAACATAGTCCTGGATCAAGTAGCTCACGAAGCACCGGCGCGGCAGAGTGCCGTCGCGCAACCCTTCAACGAAAGGATGATGCGTGTAGCCCTGCCAGTCCTCTGCTGCCGCTCCGCGCCAATGCGCGAAGCTGCCGCCATAGTCCGGCGCGGTCATGGGGCGGTCACATCAATGGCGATGGTCGACACAGGCAATACCTCGGGGATCAGTCCCGCGTCGTGCAAGAACGTCTCGAATGTGGCGTAGCGTCCGACATCCATCGCGGTGGGACGCAGCGCAAAGCGCGGCAGCGTATCTTTCCATGCGCGGGCGTTCAGCTCGTCCTGCAAGTCGGCCGAGGTGGCGGCGAAGATCTCCCAGCTTTCGTCGGGGTGGTTCACGATATACTGCGTCGCTTTCTCTGTGGCTGCCAGAAACCGTGCGATCATGTCTTTGTCCATCGTGTCGCGGTTGGCGACGTAGATCAGCTCGTCGTAAGGGGGCAGCCCTTCTTCCTCGACGTAGAAACAGGTGCCATCGACGCCTTCGATATCCATCTGGTTCAGCTCGAAATTGCGGAACGCACCGATGACGGCGTCGACCTGACCGGACATCAGAGACGGCGACAGCGACCAGTTCACGTTGACCAGCTCCACATCTTCCAGCGACAGCCCGTGATGGGTCAGGATCGCGCCGAGCACCGCTTCTTCAACACCGCCAACAGAGAACCCGACCTTTTTACCCGCCAAATCGGCCGGAGACGAAATGGGTCCGTCCGTCAACGCCAGCAGGCAGTTCAGCGGTGTGGCGACCAGCGTGCCGACCCGTTGTAGCGGTAAGCCTTCGTGGATCTGTAGATGCAGCTGCGGCTGGTAAGAAATCGCGAGGTCCGCCTTGCCCGCAGCGACCATCTTGGGCGGGTCGGACGGGTCTGCGGGGGCGATGACGTCGACCTTCAGGTCTTGTTCGGCGAAATACCCTTTTTCCTGCGCGACGATGATCGGCCCGTGGTCCGGGTTCACGAACCAGTCCAGCAGAAGCGTCATCTCGTCTTGGGCCAGAGCAGGGCCAGAGGTCAGTGCGAGTGCAGCCAGAATATTACATATTTTCATTGGTTTTTCCTTTCAAAGGGGATGGTTCGCCCATGGCGAGCAGGGAAACGGGGCCGTTCCAGTAGGTGGCCAGATGGGTCGCAGCCTGCCACGCGCGCAAACCAGACCGGCAAGCGATCACCGCGCGGGTCTGGTGCGAGGGGCGGGGGGTATCTCGGGTAAAATCGGGCAGGGTGATGCGCAGCGCAGTCGGGGTTGCGGCTGTTGGGGCTTCGCCTTGGCCGCGCAGGTCCACGACCCAATCGCTCGTGCGGATTTGGGACGGCGCGATAAAGCTAAAGCCGTGATCGGGTTCTGGCGCGGTGTCGAAGCGAAAGCCGCCAAAGCGGTAGGACGCGAGGTCAAAGCTGACCAATTGTCCCAACGGCGACGGCGACAATCCCAGAATACACGCTAGGGTCATCTGCGCCTGCGCCGCGCCGACCATGGCAACGACCGGCCCCATGACCCCTGCCGTGTCGCAGCTGGCAGCGCGGTCGGGTAGGTCGGGAAACACCGCCCGCAGCGACGGCGCACCGCCACAGAACCCGCCGACATAGCCCCCGAACCCCAACGCCGAGGCGCTGATCAGGGGCAGACCCGCCTGAAGGCAGTGATCTGAGAGCACATAACTGGTCGCAAAACTGTCGGCGCAATCCAACACCAACGTGGCATCTTGGGTGAGCGTCGCGACATTGTCCGGTGCAAGGGGCACAGCATGGCACACAACCGTACAGCTGCTGTTGCGTGCGGTCATGGCGCGGGCGGCGACGGTGACTTTGGCGGTGCCGATATCGGCCTCGGTGAACAGTGTCTGTCGGTGCAGGTTTGACAGCGTCACATGATCGCCATCGATCAAGGTGATATGCCCCACACCGGCACCCGCAAGCAGCGGCAGCACCGGCGCGGCCAGCCCGCCCGCGCCAACCACGACCACACGCGCAGCCGCCAGCGCCTGCTGGCCTGTCGTGCCCACCTCTGGCAGGATCGTCTGCCGGTCGTAACGGGTCATCGTGTGGCCCTCAGCCAATCGGCGATGCGACCTTCGGGGTTGGCGTGCAGGGTGATGTCGGTCACCGCCGCGACGCTATCGG
This sequence comes from Sulfitobacter sp. M13, assembly GCF_053474885.1. Taxonomy (NCBI): domain Bacteria; kingdom Pseudomonadati; phylum Pseudomonadota; class Alphaproteobacteria; order Rhodobacterales; family Roseobacteraceae; genus Sulfitobacter; species Sulfitobacter sp. M13. Next base: position 1,814,638 of record NZ_CM130281.1, read on the forward strand.
CACCGGCGTCAAAGGCTCCGGCTGCGCGGGCGACGGACATGCCGCCGATTGCCACCAGCGGGGTCTGCCCGACCAGATCGCGCCAGTCACGCAGACGGTCCAGCCCCTGTTCGTGCCACTTCATTTTTTTCAGGATCGTCGGATAGATGGGACCAAGAGCGATATATTCGGGGCGCAGGTCGAGGGCACGGGCCAGCTCTGCCTTGTCGTGGGTACTGACCCCAAGACGCGCACCAGCGTCGCGGATGGCAGACAGGTCTGCGGTATCCAGATCCTCCTGACCCAGATGGATAAAATCGCAGCCTTCCTCTAGCGCGATCTGCCAGTGATCGTTGATAACCAAGGTGCAGTCATGTGCCGCGCAGATCGCTTTGGCCTGCCGGATTTCACGGCGTAGCATGGGGGCGGCTGTGTCCTTTATCCGAAGCTGCACCAGCTTGATCCCCAGCGGCACCAGTCGGTCCAGCCATGCCGCACTGTCGAAAATCGGATAGAAACGGTCGAGGCTCATTCCAGAAACGCCTTTCCGATCAACGGAGTCGAGGGCGCGGCCATATCGCGGGGCGGCATCGGGTCGGCGTCGGCGGCAAGCTGTCCGGCGCGGATCGCGGTGGCAAAAGCTTCGGCCATGGCGGCGGGATCACCTGCATTGGCGACAGCGGTGTTCAGCAGCACCGCATCAAACCCCAGTTCCATCGCCTGTGCCGCGTGCGAAGGCAGGCCGATGCCCGCGTCGATCACCAGCGGCACGTCGGGGAAATGCGCGCGCATGGCACGCAGCCCAAAGACGTTGTTCAGCCCCATGCCCGACCCGATGGGCGCGCCCCAGGGCATCAACACTTCGCAACCCGCCCGCAAAAGTTTGTCCGCGACCACAAGGTCTTCGGTGGTGTAGGGAAAGACCTGAAACCCGTCCTCGGTCAGAATGCGCGCGGCCTCGACCAAACCAAAAACATCCGGTTGCAACGTGTCTTCTTCGCCGATGACTTCAAGCTTGATCCATCGGGTATCAAAGACCTCGCGTGCCATATGGGCGGTGGTGACGGCTTCCTTGACGCTGTGGCAGCCGGCGGTGTTGGGCAATACATGCACATCAAGCGCGCGGATCAGCTCCCAGAAATCCTGACCGGCGCGATCCCGCCCGCTTTCGCGGCGCAGGGATACCGTTGCCACCGCCGCACCGCTGCGGGCAAAGGCGTCGGACAGCACTTTGGGCGACGGGTATTGCGCGGTGCCCAGCATCAGACCATTGGCAAGCGTTTCGCCGTAGAAACTGCGCATCTCAACCTCCCTGCATGGGGGCGAGCACTTCGATGTTGTCGCCTGAGTTAAGGGGATGCGTCGCGCGCAGCGTGGCTGGGACAAAGCTGCCGTTCACGGCCGTGGCGACCTTGGCCCCGCCAAATCCTTCGGCCTCAAGCAAGGCGGCAAGAGTGGTCGCGTCGCTGTCGATCGGGGCACCGTTAAGCTGTAGTTTCATGGAATATCTCCGGTGTTTTGGCGTCAAGGATCAGGTCGGCCACCATCGTTGCCAGCGCGGGGGCCAGCAGAAAACCGTGGCGATAAAGGCCATTGGCGCGGATCAGATTGCCCTGCCGTTCGATGCGCGGCAGGTTGTCGGGAAAGGCGGGGCGGCTGTCGACGCCGATCTCGAGGATCTCGGCCTCGCCAAAAGCGGGCGACAGCGCGTAGGCCGCGCTTAGCAGTTCCAGCACAGACCGGACGCTGGCGTGACAGCCTGCGCGGCCTTCGACCATCGTGGCCCCCAGCATGTAAACACCGTCCCCCCGCGGCACGAGGTAAATTGGCACACGCGGGTGCAGCACGCGAATAGGGCGGTTGATGGAGACGTCGGGGCAGGACAGCAGCGCCATCTCACCCTTCACCCCACGCAACGCGGGCATATCGGCGCGTGCATGGTAGCCTCGGCAGTCGATCACCAACCCGTCTTTCGCGCGCGCATCCGGGTCGGCTTCGCATTGTTCGAAGGTGGCCCCGTCGGCGACCAGTCCGCGCCACAGCTCTGCCAGCGCAGTGCGGGGGGACAGATGAGCTTCGTCCTCGAAAAACAGGCCCTTGGCAAAGCGATCGCCCAGATCGGGCTCAAGCGCTTCGATCTCTGTGGTGGTCAAAGTTTTATGGCTATCCGTGCGTCGCGCAAAGCGCGTCAGATCACTTGTGTCCCGCGCTGGCGAGACGACAAGCGAGCCGCAGCGCTGGAGGGACGTCGTATGCTGCGCCCACCAGTCCGCCGCTTGTTGACCGAGCCGCACCACGGGTTCTTCGGCGCTTTCACCTTCGCAATAGGGGGCGAGCATCCCACCCGCCCACCACGAACACCCCTGCGGGCCGGGCTGGTTGGCACGGTCGATCAGATGCACGCGGGCCCCGCGATCCAGAAGGACGCGCGCGATGCACAGCCCTGCCACGCCTGCGCCGATGACGGTGATGCGGGTCATGGCCAGATCGCGTGAAAATGGTGCACGGGGCCGTGGCCGGTACCGATAGAAAGACGGTCGGCGGCGCGGATAGCCTCGTGGAGATAGCTATGGGCCGCCTGTACCGCGATGGCCAAGGGGGCGCCATGCGCGAGCTGTGCGGCGATGGCAGCGGCGTAGCTGCAACCCGTCCCATGGGTGTTGCGCGTGTCGATGCGCGGTGCAGACAGCCATGCAACACCCTGCGCGGTGACAAGCGCGTCGCTACAGATGTCGCCCGCGCCATGTCCGCCTTTCATCAGTACTGCTTTAGGCCCCATATCAAGCAGACATCGAGCCTGCGCTACCATCTGGTCAGCGGTGGTGGCTTCGGGCTGGTTCAGCAGGCGGGCGGCTTCGGGCAGGTTGGGGGTCAGCAGATCGGCGCCTGGCAGGATATAAGTAATCAGCGCTGCGACGGCTTGGTCCTGCAACAGCGCATCACCGGATTTAGCGATCATCACCGGATCAACCACGACGGCCCCTTTGAAACCGACTAGCGCCTGTGCCACCGCCTGAATGATCTGGGGCGAAAAAAGCATCCCCAGTTTGATCGACTGCACATCCAGATCCGACAGCACGGCGTCGATCTGGGCCGACACAATCTGGGCGGGGATTTCATGAACGGCGCTGACGGTACGGGTGTTTTGCGCGGTGACGGCGGTGATCACGCTGGCGGCATAAACACCATTGGCCGACATCGCCTTGATATCCGCCTGAATGCCGGCGCCGCCGCCGCTGTCCGAACCGGCGATGGTTAGGGAAATGGGGGTCTTCTTGGTCACGTGTTCGCCTCTCAGTGGCGGACAAACGGACGCAAGAATGAGCTTTGCGATATCGACACCAGGCCGCTGCACAAAGATACCCGTTCCCTACGCCGGTATTGCCCGGATCAGGTTCGACGGGTCGGTGCTTGCACCTCTCAGCCCCAAAGGGCACCCCGACGGATAGATGTTAATGCTGCTGCCCAAATGAGGGGCGAACAGCGTCGTTGCCTTAGGCGTAGCCAAGTTCACCGATCGGTGCAAGCTGCAAAATATTCGACCGATAGTGGCGTTTATTTGGGCAAAATCCGGCCTGTTTCGACAGCTCTCCTGACGCTTGTCAGTCGAAATAACACCTCGTAACCCAAAGCAACGTAACGTAACGAAGCCCATATTCGACGCCGTTAACCCTTTGGCATCAGCAAGCTAAGGCGGTTTGCCAAAAACCCATGCCTCGCTGCGGTATCAAGTTCTGTTCTGCGGTATTGGCATCGAAATATCTAACCCCTAGGCTGTTAAATAGATTGAGTCGGACAACCTCGGGAGGAGGGAGTTCGGCACTCGGGAGGACGCGTTTTTTTGCCCGTTCAGCGGGTCATACCGAACGCGTTACGTTGAGCATTGGGAGGTGCCGCGTGACATCTGCATATTCTGCGGCAGCCGTGATGCGGCAATCCCGAACAATCCAAAGATGAAAAACAGGGAGAGAAACCACATGAAAAATATGACACGTTTTGCCAAGGCCGCCGTCGGGTCTATCGCCGTATCCATGGCGCTTTCCGGTGCTGCTATGGCGCAAGACTATGAATGGCCGCGCCTGCTGGTGATCGCCACGCCGGGTACGTCGACGGGCAGCTTTGCCTCGACCAACGGCTGGGGGCCCACGCTGCAAAAAGAAACCGGCACGACCGTTCGGATTGTACCCGAAGACAGCGAACCCATGCGCTACAAGCGTCTGACCGACCGCGAGGATGTCGCAATTGCCTCTGTCTCGGCGTCGGAAATGGCGTTGCAGGCGGAAGGGGTCGGCGGCTATGCCTCGGCCAAACCAATGCCGCAACGCATCATGTGGCACCATAACGATACGCCGTGGGGCTTTGTTGTGGCCGGGGATTCCGATCTGCAAACCCTTGAAGACATTGGTAAAGGCGGCGTGCGCGTCACATCCGGCGTTTTCTCGCCCGCGATTGTGGCCGCGATCACCAAAGCTTTGCCCGCGTTTATCGGCATGACACCAGAGGAAGCGCAAGAAAAGATCGAGTTCGTTCCTGCCTCAAGCTACAGTGAAAACTGCCGCTCGGTCGTCGAAGGTAAATCTGACGTTGCCTATTGTTCGCCGATCTCCTCGGTCCTGTCCGAGATGGAAGGCGCGCCGGGCAGCATTCGCTGGCTGCCGATGGATCCTGCCAACAAAGAGGGCTGGGACGGCTATCTGAGCCACCGCCCCATGACCATCCCGTCGAAGATGTCCATGGGCGTAAGCACCGCCAAAGGCGTTGATTCCATGACATCGAACTTTGTCTACGCCGTGCCGGTCACGGCAGACGAGGACTTCGTTTACAACATGGCGAAATGGATCGATGAATCCCACGACAACTACAAAGGATCGCATGCGTTGGCGACCCGTATGTCGATCGAGCATTTCCGCAACTTCCTGGATGCCAACCCGATCCCGGTGCATGAGGGCACGGTGAAATACCTGCGCGAAATCGGCCAGTGGACCGAAGAAGACGATACCTGGAACACCGCAGCCATCGAAAAGATGGACGCCTGGATCGCCGCGCGTAACGCCGGCATGAAAGAAGCGATGGAACAGGGCGTCGAGATGAACTTTGAGAACCAGGAATACCTCGACATTCTGGCCAAGCACACCGACGGCCTCGAGCCTTTCCGCTCGCGTCTGTAACGCCACCGGACCGACAAAAGGACGGAGTGGTACCGCTGCTCCGTCCTCTTAAAGATATCGCATAAGCGGCTTTAATTGCAGGATTTTCCATGTCAGCGACTCATCAACAACCAGCGGCTGAAGCGGCTGTCGATCCCGCGTCAGAGACGACGCGCCTAGGGGGATTATTTTCATTCACCAGCATTGCTTTTGTGGTGCTGTGTACCTTTGGCCTCGGGTTGGGGCTGGCCTATGTGTTTGGCGTGCCCATTGGCGGGCGGCGCCTGATTGAGGGGCAGTATTACTGGGTCTTTATCGGCACTTTCCTTGCCGCGGCCTATATTGCGCTGCCGGCAAAGCAATCGCACACAAGCGTGCCTATCTATGACATCGTGGCGGCCGCCGTGGGCTTTGGCATCTGCATGTGGTTCTCCATGTACGCATGGGAGATCGTTCAGGCGGGCTGGACCAACTTTTACGCCGGTGTGGTGTTGTGGCTGCTGATGCTCGAGATCGCGCGGCGGTCGGGAGGCGTGCCGTTCTTGTTGGTGGTCCTTATCCTTGGACTCTACCCACTGGTCGCAGATTATTTCCCGGGGCTCCTTATGGGCATCCCCTATACGTTCGAACGCATGATCGAAGCGCATGTCTTTCGCACCGAAGGCCTGATGGGCATCACGACCAAGATCGTGGCCGAGATCGTGCTGGGCTTTCTGGTCTTTGCGGGCGTGTTGATTGCGACGGGAGCGGGGCAGTTCTTTATTGATCTCGCCAATGCGGGCTTTGGCAAATACCGCGGTGGCCCTGCGAAAGTGTCTATCGTGGCCAGCGCCTTTTTCGGGTCGCTGTCGGGGTCGATTTTCTCCAACATCGCGGGCACCGGGTCGATCACTATTCCAACTATGAAAAAGGTCGGCTACCCGGCCCATTACGCCGGCGCAATCGAGGCATGTGCCTCGACTGGCGGTGTGGTGATGCCGCCGGTGATGGGGGCGATTGCCTTTGTCATGGCGATCACCATCGGGGTGGATTACGCGACCGTGATGATTGCTGCGATCCTGCCGTCGGCGCTGTTCTATTTCGGTCTGATCCTGCAGGTTGACGCCTATGCCGCGCGCAAAGGGCTTGTGGGAATGAAACCCGAACACCTGCCTTCTGCCCGCGAGGTAATGAAGCGTGGCTGGCCGTTCCTGCTGGTCATGATCTTTCTGGTCTGGGGTCTGCTGTATATGCGGTGGGAATACTATGCCCCGTGGTACGCCAGTGCCCTGATGATCGCGCTAAGCTTCCTGCAGCGTGAAACCATGATGACACCGGCGCGTATTTTTGAAACCCTGCGCCAAGTCGGCACGCTGGTCACGCAAACGGCGGCGATCATTCTGCCGATTGCCTTTGTTGTCAGCGCGTTGACGATCACGGGCGTCACGGGGTCGATGACATCGGGTCTGGTCGCCTTAGGCGGGGATAACGTCTATCTTGTGATCGCGCTTGGGGTTTTGGCCTGCTTTATCATGGGGATGGCGGGGCTGGCGATTGTGGCCTACATCTTCCTTGCGGTCACGCTTGCGCCTGCGATCATCGAAATCGGCGGGCTGAACACCGTCGCGGTGCACTTCTTTATCGTCTACTACGCGATGCTGTCGGTGATCACGCCTCCCGTTGGCGCTGCGGCGTTTCTTGCGGCGACCATTGCGGGGGCCAAGCCGATGCTGACGTCCTTTACCGCGATGCGGCTTGGGGTTGTGATCTACTTTGTGCCGCTGTTCTTCCTGTTCCAGCCTGCGCTGGTGTTGCAGGGGGACCTGACGCCGCTGATCTATGTGCTGCCGTCGATCATCATTGGCATCACGCTGCTGTCCGGCGGGCTAGAAGGCTATCTGCTGGGCGTCGGCATGGTGCGGCCTTGGCTGCGTCTGCCGCTGGGGATCGCGGGGTTTGCGTTCAGCTTTCCCGGCCTGTTGACGACGCTGATTGGCGGCGTCGCGTCGGCCCTGATCGTCGCGGTGATCTGGCGTGACAACCGCAACGGCGTGGTTGCAGTGCCTTGAAACAGGGCGCGCGGGGGGTGACCTCGCGCGCCGTCCCTTATGAGGTTTGGGTCGGGCGCAGCTGTGCCGTCCCAAAGGCGCTAAGCGCCAACATAACAGCCGCTGTTGCCAGACAAAGCGCCAGCCCGCCAATCTGGTAGGTGAACCCCGATAGCAGCGTGCCCGCCAAACGTCCGGCCGCATTGGCCATATAGTAGAACCCCACATCCATCGTGACCCGCTTGGCCTCTGTGAAGCTGAGGATCAGATAGGAGTGCAGGGCTGAATTCACCGCAAAGATCGCCCCGAACACCAGCAAGCCGCCAACAATCGTCAGCGTCAGCGCGGCGGAGGGTGCAGGCGTGATCCAGACCAGCGCTGCCAACAAGGCCGGCACGACCACAAGCGCGAGGTTCCAGTGACGGGCTTGGGTTAGTGTCTCAAGCTCGGTCCGGCGGTCGGCTCTCAAGATACGCGGGGCCCAGCCTTGCACGGCACCATATAAGATCGTCCACACCGCCATAAAGCTGCCGATCATAAAGAAGGCGTCGCGCTTGCTTTCGACGCTGCCATCAGACAGCACCGCGTAGAAATAGATCGGGATGCCCACGACAAACCACACGTCGCGCGCCCCGAACAGAAACAGCCGCGCGGCGCTGAGCCAGTTGATATTGCGGTTCTTCGACAGCACTTCGGTGAACTTGGCGTCCTTGCGCCCCACGGGCAGGCCCGCGGGCATACCGATGATCACGCCGATCAGGATCACGAACAGGATCGCGGCCATCAACAACGCCGACGGGACAAACCCGAGCAAGGCCAGCATCCCCGCCCCCAGCAGGAAGCCCGCGCCCTTGACCGCGTTCTTCGATCCGGTCAGCAGGGCGACCCAGCGAAACAACCCGCCCCCCGTTGTAGGGGCCAACAGCTTGACCGCGGATTTAGAGCTCATCTTGGCCAGATCCTTGGCCACGCCAGACAGCCCCTGCACCAGCATCACAAACACGACGGAGGCAGTCACGCTCCATGCCGGATCAAGCTGCGTCAGCGCCAGCAGGGCGATAACCTGCAACGACAGCCCCGCATAAAGTGTCGAGGTCAGTCCAAAGCGCGCCGCGATCCAGCCCGCCGACAGGTTGGTCACGACACCTGCGATCTCGTACAACACGAACAGATAGGCCAGCTGCACCGGAGAGAACCCCAGCGTGTGAAAATGCAGCAGCACCAGCATCCGCAGCGCCCCGTCGGTCAGCATGAACGCCCAATAGGCGGCTGTGACGGCAATATAAGCGGTAAATCCGGCAGGGCGTGTCACAGCTTGCCGCCCACCATCAGCGCCACATCCACCAGACGGTGCGCATAGCCCATTTCGTTGTCATACCACGCATAGACTTTGACCTGCGTGCCATTCACCACCATCGTAGACGGCGCATCAACAATCCCGCTGCGGGTGTCATTGGTGTAATCCGACGACACGAGCGGGCGTTCCTCATAGCCCAGAATGCCCTTTAGCGGCCCTTCGGCGGCGGTTTTGAACAGGGCGTTGACCTCTTCCACACTCGTCTCACGCTCCAGCTCGAACACGCAGTCGGTGATCGACGCATTCAGCAGCGGCACCCGCACGGCGTGACCGTTCAGCTTGCCGGTCAATTCAGGGTAGATCAGCGTGATCGCCGTGGCTGATCCCGTGGTGGTGGGGATTAGGTTGGTCAGCGCTGATCGCGCCCGGCGCATGTCCTTGGCGGGGCGGTCCACGATGGTTTGTGTGTTGGTCACATCATGGATCGTGGTGATTGACCCATGCTTGATCCCGATGCCTTCCAGCAGCACTTTGACCACGGGCGCAAGGCAGTTGGTCGTGCAGCTGGCGGCGGTGACGATCGTGTGGGCTGCGGGGTCATAGGTATCGTCGTTCACGCCATAGACGATATTCGCCGTCGGCCCGTCTTTAACCGGCGCTGAGACGACGACCTTTTTCACACCCGCCTCGAAATAGGGGGCGAGCTTGGCCTCGGTCTTGAACGCGCCGGTGCAATCGATCACCACGTCCACGCCGTCCAGCGGCAGGTCCTTGATCGACTTGGTGCTGGTCACAGGAATACGCGTGCCATCGATGGTGATCGCGCTGTCGTCCACGCTGAATGCCGCAGGCCAGCGGCCGTGGACGGAATCGAACTGCAGCAGATGCGCGTGCATTTCCGGATCGCCGACGGAGTCGTTGATAAAGGCGATCTTTACGCCCTGTTCCAGCAAGGGGCGCAGCGCCAGTTTTCCGATGCGTCCAAGGCCGTTCAAAGCATAGGTGGTCATGGTGATTTCATCCTGTGGTCACTTGGGCCGCCCCGATGGCATCAACCCGTTTTTGCAAGGCAGCGCGGTCCAGCGCATCGAAAGGCAGCGCGGTAAAGGCCGAAAGCCGGTTGTGCAGCGCGCCATATGTCTGTTGAAAAGCCAGTCGTCGTTCGGCCTCTGTCCCTTCGGCTTTGACCGGATCGGGCAAACCCCAATGGCCTGACACAGGCTGGCCGGGCCATGTAGGGCATTCCTCGTTCGCGGCGTGGTCACAGACGGTAAAGACAAAATCCATCTGCGGCGCGTCCGCCGTTTGGAACTCGGAGGTATGTTTTGAACGCAGCGTGTCGACGTCATGCCCCTTGGTTTTCAGCATATCAAACGCAAGGGGGTTCAGTTCGGACCGGGGCAGGGTGCCGGCAGAATAGGCGGTGAACCGGTCGCCCGCCATGTCGCGCAGGATCGTTTCGGCAAAGATGGAGCGGGCGGAATTGCCGGTACATACGAAAAGCACGTTGAATTTTGGCTGGGTCATCCTCTGCGCCTTGTTGATGAGGTCAGAGAACGGGGGCGGGCACAGATCGGCGCGCCCCCGACAGCAATCCACGAACAGACCCGAGACGACCTCGCCCGCGGCATCAAGGTTGATGGTATACAAAAGCCGCGTCCCGTCGCGCCGCTGCGTGATCAGACCGACCTGCGTCAGCGCCGAAAGATACACCGACGCGGTGCTGGGTTTGAGCGTTAGTACTTGCCCGATCTCGCCCGCAGGCAAGGCATCGGGATAGCGCCGCATCAGAAGGCGGAATACAGCCAAACGCTGCGGATGGCTCAGGGTGGCGAGTCGATCTGTAAGTAATGATTCCATAATTCGTGAATATGTAAAACACAAAGCATCCGTCAACACCTGTTTGCTGTCCAGCATCAGATTCTCGCCGTGCGGCTTTGTCCGAGGTGACGTGGCGTTTGTGGGGCGGGGTGTCTTGCGCGGCTGGTATATTGCGGTCATCGATTGGCAAGCGGCGCGCCGACGCGTTGCGACAGACTGATAAAGGACCCGACATGACAGATGTGACCCTGGCCGAGGTACTCGCCACAGCAGAGCAAGACGGCGCCGCACCGCGCTATCAGGTGCCAGAGAACTGGGCCCAGGGGCGCACAGCCTTTGGCGGGTTTACCGGTGCGTTGCTGGTCAATGCTGCCCGTCGGGACCGTCCTGAATTGCCCGCGCTGCGGTCTGCCCTGATCAACTTTACCGCGCCCGTGTCACAGGCCCCCACGATCCACTCAGAGGTGCTGCGCGAAGGGCGTAACATCACCACCATCGCCACCCGCGCCGAGATCGACGGCAAGGTCGCCGCGACGGGCACGTTTTCTTTCGGGCATGCGCAGGAAAGCCAGTTGAACGTGGGCCATACCGCCCCAGCAGCCCCCCCCAAGGCCAGACGACACACCGTCCTATTTTCCGCCTGCGTTAAAGCGCCCGCCGGTGCGGTTCTTTGTCAATTTCGAGGTTAAACTGATCGAGGGCAGCCTGCCGTTTTCAGGGTCCGATCGCGGTTATGTCCGGATCTGGGCACGGCACCGCGATCCGGCGATGTGGGGCACGCTCGAGGGGCTGATCGCCATCGGCGACGTGCTGCCGCCCGCTGCCTTCCCGATGATGACACGGCCGGGGCCAAATTCGTCGATGAACTGGATCATCAATCTGTTGTCCGATCACGCCAATACGCGCGACGGCTGGTACATGATGGAGACGCAATTGACGGCGGGCAACGGCGGTTACAGCTCTCAGGTGATGCGCGTCTGGAATACGGATGGCGATATGGTCGCGGATGGCATGCAGTCGGTGATTATCTTCGCCTAAGCGCGAGCCGAGGCGCGACATGACAAAGCCCGACCTGAATATCAGGCCGGGCTTTTTTTATACGTAGGGCTCGGATTTATTGTGCGGCCACTTCCACCGATCTGAATGCGGGTTTCGCAGCGGCCACATGCATGCCGAGGCGCCGAAGCAGATCGTTATCCTTCCACGTGGCCGGATTTTCAGTGGTCAGCAACTGGTTGCCGACAAAAATCGAATTCGCCCCCGCCAGAAAGCACAGCGATTGCAGCTCGTCGCTCATCCCGGTGCGGCCGGCGGACAGACGCACCACAGATGCAGGCATAAGAATGCGCGCCAAAGCCACCAGCCGGACCAGCGCAAAAGGATCGACCTTTTCGGATTTATCCTGTACCGGCACGCCTTTGACCGCGTTCCACAGGTTCACCGGCACACTGTCTGGGTGGCTGGGCAGCGTCGCGAGGGTGACGAGCATGCTGATCCGGTCCGCCTCTGCCTCGCCCATGCCAAGGATACCACCACAGCAGACCTTGATCCCGCCTTTGCGCACATGTTCGACGGTTTCAAGCCGGTCTTCCATCGTGCGGGTCGAGGCGATCTCGGCGTAGTACTCGGGCGAGGTGTCGATGTTGTGGTTGTAGAAATCCAGCCCCGCATCCTTGAGCTTGATCACCTGATCGGGGGACAGCATCCCCAACGTCATGCAGGTCTCCAGCCCCAGATCAGCCACGCCGCGCACCATATCGGTCAGCTTGTCCATGTCGCGGTCCTTGGGGCTGCGCCATGCAGCCCCCATGCAGAACCGCTGCGCGCCAGCGTCTTTTGCGCGTTTGGCGGCTGCGATGACCTCCTGTGCGCCCATCAACTTTGTCGCTTTGACGCCGGTGTCATACTGCGCCGACTGCGAGCAATAGCCGCAATCCTCGGGGCAGCCGCCGGTCTTGATGCTGAGCAGGCTGGCGGTTTCGATCGCGGTGGGGTCAAAATGTGCACGGTGCAAGGTTTGCGCACGGTGCATGAGCTCGGGGAAGGGCAGCGCGTGGATCGATGCCGCTTCGGTCACGGTCCAGTCTGTGCGGATCATTGATCGCGCCCTTTCAGACGGGACAGTCCCGACATCAGTGTCGTTGCCAGCAGGACCTTGATCAGGTCACCCAACAAAAAGGGTGTTAGACCTGCGGTCAGCAGCTTGGGGGCAGGCACGAACAGCGACAGCCACGCCAGACCACCCGCATAGACAACCGCAAGACCCGCCAGCATCGCCAGCACGCGCCCGATCCAGCCGCGCCCCATCGCCAGCCAGCCGGTTAGGCCTGCCGCCACGAGATAGCCCAGCAGGTACCCTCCCGTCGGCCCGACCATATAGCTTAGGCCGATGCCCCGTTCGGGCGTGCCGGAAAATACGGGCAGCCCCGCCGCGCCAGCCCCGAGGTAAGCCGCCATGGCAGCCAGCCCCAGACGTGGGCCCAGGGTGAGGGCGACAAGGAATACGGACAGGGTGTGCAACGTCATGGGTACAGGCCAGAACGGGATCTGAACCTTGGCCCCCAGCGTGATGAGCGCAGCCCCTGCAAGTGCAAGGCCAAGCCCCTGCGCGCGGGACGGGTTACGGGGTAGGGATGTGATCGCAAGTGCCATCTGGTTTCCTCCGACGATAGCTTTTTACATTTCAATCCCAGTAGGAAGAATGCAGCGTCGCGAGGCAATTCAGATTATAGATAATTATCTGAAAAATTCAGAACTGTCTGTTCCAGCTTGATTTTTTAGAGTGCGGGAACGCTTGCCGATCCAACCGACGTGCCGAGAAAGCGTAGAGCAGGCCAGATCGACCTGACCTTTGCGCAGGGCTTCTAGGATTTTTCGGTGGTCGTGATCGGTGCGGGCTTCCCAGTTTGTGCGCCATGCACGTAAGATGAACCGTGCGCTTGCTGCTTGCAGATCGTCGATCGACCGCATCAGGCGCGGCATTTGACAAGGTTCAAGAATTGTTCTGTGAAAACAGCGATTTGCCGCCTCCCATTCATGTACATCTTGGGCTGTGTCGCCCTGTAAGTTGGCCTTGTGGGCCTTCGCGAAGATATCTGGCGTCAGATTGGGGGCGGCGGCGTGCCGTAGCGCAAGCGCTTCGAGGCTGGCGCGCATCTCGGCGACCTCGCGCAGTTCTGCCATATCGAAAAAAGTGACGCGAAATCCGCGTCTTGGAAGGCTTTCTGCAAGTGTTTGGGTTTCTAGTAGACGAAAGGCTTCACGTACGGGCACGTGGCTTGCGCCGAACTCCTGCGCGATGTGGTCTTGGCGCAGCCGCGCTCCTGGGGGCAGCTGACCCGAGACGATACGGTCCGCCAGAATACGTGCGATCCGGGCGGAGTGTGTTTCTGGTTTGGGCTGGTTCATAAATTATAGATAGTTTTGACCGCCCCGCTTGTCGAGCAGTTAAAATCAGATTGCCCGAAGCAGTAGCCCGCCCGCCAGCAACGCTACGCACAGCCCCGCTGCAAGTTCAATCATAGCCGCAATCTGGGCCGCCCGCGGGGTGCTTGCCCACCCTGCCAACACGCCACCGCGCAGTGCGCCGGCCCCTAGGCCCACGGCGATGGTGATGGTCGCTGTGCCGAATGCCATCGCGAATGCGCCCGCAATGCCGACACCCGAAATCCCCATTTGAAGCGTGATAATCAGTACAAACAACGCGCCGGTGCAGGGGCGGATCGCGATAGAGGCGATCAGCACAAGCGTTTCGCGCAGCGTGGTCGCATTTTGCACCTGTTCTGCCGTCGGCCCATGCGCGTGGCCGCAGGTGGCGCAGATGCCATCGTGATCATGAGAGTAGTTATGGTCACCCTGCGACGCGAGCATTGTCGCGCGGAAATGGCGCAGCCCACGCCAGAACAGCCACAGCCCAACACAGGCAATCGCGCCATAGCTGACGGGCGCCATAATCGCCTCTGTCACCGAAATCATACGTTCGCGCCCCAATTGCAGCAGGCTGACGCCGGTATAGACCAGCGCCACCGCCGTAACGGCCTGACCCAGCGACGACAGCAGCGCAATCACCGACAGGCGGCGCATCGGGACGGCTTTGGCCGCGCCATAACCGCCGATGAGGACTTTGCCGTGACCAGGGCCAGCTGCATGCACGACGCCATAGGCAAAACAAGCCGATAGCAGCGCGGTCACTGCCTCTGGCTGGCCTGCGCGCACGGCCCGCAGCGATAGCGCGATGCTGTTTTGAAACTCCCGTTGATGGGTCGCGGCCCACTGCGCCAGCTGGTCGAACCCGCCAGTCCACCACAGCGCGGCGAGGCCGATCACCACGGCGGACGCGATAACCGTCAGGGCGCGGCGCATAAGACGTTCACCGTGGGGGCCATCTGCGCGCCAATATCCGGTAGGCCTGCGTCCGCCGGATCGCTTTGGGCATCAAGCTGGGCAAGCTGCTGTTGAAGCGCCTCCATTGTGGCGCTGACGTTCGGCATTTCGACACGGGCGCGGCAGCTCGGGGCCTGCGCGATGTCTATTTTAGTCGTGATGTCGTAGGCGGTGTAGTAGGTCGCATCATAGGGTTTGATCGTGATCGCTGTGCCGGCTGAAACAGGCGTCTCAAGCGCACGCAGATGCGAGGTGGTGATCTGTCCGGCGTCGAATTGCGTCGCAATCTCGGTTGGACCGGAAAGCGGAATGTTTACCGCCTCGGTGCTGACCACCAGATCGCCGTTGAACCCGTCAACCCACTGCATGTCAAAGCCGTTCAGCGCGGCAAGTTCCGCCTTGGTCAGGATGCCGTCACCGTCAGCATCAAGGCCCATATCCTCGGTTACCAACAGGGAATAAAGCGCGTCATATTGCCATGTCACGCGCACATGGGTCAGCTGTCCTTGGTCATCGGCGACAAGGGCAAGCTGCGTGTCAATAAAGACATGAGGGTGCGCCGTAAGGGGCGCGGCCCAAAGGATGAGGAGAAAGGGTGCAAGCTGTCGGATCATGGGCGATTGATACAAGTCTTGAGCAGGGGGCGCAATTGCGCGGGGGTGGTATCGGCAAGCTTCCACTCGGGTGGGTTCGCGGCGCAGATCAGCCCCCCATGCGAGCGGTAAGATAGCGTTCAAGTTGCGCCATGGCGTCATAGATCAGCACCGCAAAGAGCCCCACGATCAGCCCGCCTTGCAGTACGTATGCGGTGTTATTGGTCAGCAGGCCAGCGATGATCACCTCGCCCAACGTGCGTGCGGCAACGGTTGACCCGATCGTCGCTGTGCCAAGGGCGATGACGACAGACAGTCGGATGCCGGTCAGGATCACGGGCAGGGCGAGCGGAAGCTCCACGCGCCACAGGCGTTGCCAGCGGTTCAGACCCATGCCGCGTGCGGCCTCCATCGTGGCGGGGGGCAGGGTTGATAGGGCGGTGATCGCGTTTTCAAATATCGGCAGCAGCCCGTACAAAAATAGCGCCACCAGTGTCGGCCCCGCCCCGAAGCCCAAGGCAGGCACGGCCAGCGCCAGTACTGCGACGGGGGGGAAGGTCTGCCCGATGTTGGTGATCGTGCGCGACAGCGGAAGGAAAGACGCGCCAACGGGACGGGTGACAAAGATCGCCAACGTCACCGCCACCAGCGTCGCCGCAACGGAAGCAAGGGCCACCAGCCCCAAATGGCTGAGAGATAGTGACAGCAGAGAGCTGCGCGCATAGATCACCGGGCCGCCCGCAGGGGCCAGCGGCGCAAAGAGCGGCGCGAACCAGTCGGGACGCAGGACCAGTGCGAGCAGCAGACCCAGCAACCCAAGACGCAGCAGATTGCCCGCTGTCATGCGTGTACCTCGGCCCGCGCGCGGATGGCGTCCAGCGTCACGCGGCCGATCACCTTGCCATTGTCGCTGATCGGCACCGCGCTGCGTCCGGTCCACAGACAGGCCGACAGTGCGTCGCGCAGATTGGCATCGGGGGGCAGGGGCGTGCCGCTGGCGGGGCCGTCCTCTATCACATCCGCCAGAGGGGTGAGGGAAAGCAGCCGCAGGGGGCGTTCCACATCACCGACCATATCGGCGACGAAATCGGTCGCAGGATGGGTGATAATATCCGCAGGGGTCGCGTATTGCACCAGCTTGCCGCCATCCATCACGGCCACGCGGTCGCCCAGACGAATGGCTTCCTCCATATCATGGGTCACGAGGATGATCGTCGACCCGAGCGCTTGCTGGATGCGGCGCAGGTCCTCTTGCGCACGGGTGCGGATGATCGGGTCAAGCGCGCCGAAAGGTTCGTCCATCAGGATCAGGTCGGGCCGCGAGGCCAGCGCGCGTGCGACGCCAACGCGTTGCTGCTGCCCGCCAGACAGCTCTGATGGATACCGGTTGCGGAAATCCTGTGGGGCCATGGAAAAGAGATCAAGCAGTTCATCCACGCGGGCGTCGATCTTGTCGCGGGTCCAGCCTAGCAGTTGCGGCACTGCGCCGATGTTGCGCGCGACCGTGTGATGCGGGAACAGCCCGTGCCCTTGAATGGCATAGCCGATGCGCCGCCGCAGGATATGCGGTTTGACGTCCAGCGTTGATTGCCCGTTGATCCGCACCTCGCCCGAGGTGGGTTCTTCCAGCCGGTTGATCAGCCGCAGCAGCGTCGTTTTGCCCGAGCCAGAGGTGCCGACGATGACCGTGATCGTGCCGGTATCAATCGTCATCGACACGCCATCGACGGCGCGGGCGCTGTCGTAGATTTTGGTGATATTGTCGATCTCTATCATGGGGTCTCCTTGGGGAGGCGTCGGGTCAGGTCGACCAGAATATCCATTACAATGGCCGCCGTCAGGGCCAGCGCGACTGTGGGCAGCGCGCCGAGCAGGATCAGGTCAGTGGCGGTCTGGTTCAGCCCCTGGAACACGAAAGTCCCAAAGCCGCCGCCGCCGATCAGCCCCGCAATCACCGCTAGCCCGATGTTTTGCACCAGCACGATGCGCAGACCAGTCAGGATCACGGGCAGGCCGATGGGCAGTTCAACGCGCCACAACCGCTGCCCCGCCGTCATCCCTATCCCGCGTGCGGCGTCCAGCGCCTGTGCGGGCGTTGCGGCCAGACCGGCCACGGTGTTGCCGACCACAGGCAGCAGCGAATAAAGGACCAGCGCCACGAAAGCAGGGGCAAATCCGATACCGGCAATCCCAATGCTACGTGCACCGGGCACCGTGGCACCGACCCAACCGAGCAGCGGTATCATCAGTCCGAACATGGCGAGCGAGGGGATGGTTTGAAGAAAACTGAGCACCGGCAGTATTGCGCCGCGTAGGGCGGGCTTGCGGTGACCCACCACGCCGAGGGGAAAGCCGATAATGCCAGCCATCCCAAGCGAGCCGAAGGCCAGCCAAAGGTGACGGGTTGCCTCGCTGGCGAAAGCGTCGCGGCGGGCAGAGAATTCCTGCATGACGGACAGCGGCGACAACACGCCTGATCCCAGCACCGCTGCCAAGGCTGCCAATACGGCAGCCAACAACAGTGCGCGCTGGTAGGGCCCCGGTTTCAGCGCTGTGATCGCATCGGCCATGAGCAGGGCAAAGATTACCAGCAGACACCAGAACCCCGCCGCCGGAGAGACGCGAGCATAATCGCCAGCGCCATCCAGCAGCACAGGTGCGCCTTGAATGACAAGCCACAACAGACCGGCCAACCCGATCAGAGACCCCAACATCCGAAAGCCAGCAAGCCCCGCAGGCACACCCAGTGCAAGCCCAAGCAAGACTGCCCCCAGACCAAGCGCTGTCTGTCCCGGCGACACCACCGACCAGATCGGAACCGCGTCGCCCGCGACAATGCGGTTCGCGGCCAATGTCATAAAGGGGGCCAGCAGTGCTGCGCCCCCCAGGATAGCAAACAGAACCCCCGGCGCAGAAAACCGCGCCCGAGGGGCCTGCAAGGTTACTGTGCCGCGGATCAGTCCAGCACCCCGGCTTGGGTGAGGTAATCACGCGCCACGGCCTCTGCCGGTTCGCCACCGACTTGGATACGACCGTTCAGCTTTTGCAGCGTCGCCAAGTCCAGCCCTTCAAAGATCGGGTTCAGCACCTCGGGGATGGACGGGTATTCCGCCAGCACCTCGGCGCGGATGATCGGGGGCGGGTTCATAGACGGGTTGCACGCCTTTGTCGTCTTCCATCACCACAAGGCCCGTTGCGCCGACGCCACCATCGGTGCCATAGACCATCGCCGCATTCACACCCGACGTACCGCGCGCTGCGGCTTGGATGGTCGCAGCCGTATCCCCGCCGGACAGGATAACCGTCTGATCAGAATTCAGCTCGAACCCATAGGTGTCTTGCATGGCCGGCAGCACCGCGGGGGACGACACAAATTCGGTCGAGGCGGCCAGTTTGACCGTGCCGCCCTGCGCCACCCACGCGCCAAAATCGGACATGGTTTTCAGGGCATTTTCTTCGGCCACGGGACCGGTAACGGCAATCGCCCATGTGTTATTTGCAGGGGCAGAGGTCAGCCATGTCACGTCGTTTTGGTCGGCGTCCAGTTCAGCGGCGCGGGCATGGCCGGCTTTGGCGTCTTTCCAAACGTCGCTTTCGGCCTCATTGAAAAAGAACGCCGCGTTGCCGGTGTATTCGGGTAGATGTCGATCTGACCGGACAGCAGCGCCTCGCGGACAACTTGCGTGCCGCCCAACTGCAAACGACGCTCGACTGGCAGGCCCGCGTCTTCGAGGGCAAGCGCAATGACATTGCCCAACAGCCCGCCTTCGGTGTCGATCTTGGAAGATACGGTGATGTCAGCAGCTGCCGAGGTGGCAAGCGCGGCGGTGAGGGTCGCGGCAGATACGGATACGCGAAGGAAATTCGTCATGGGATGCAGGCTCCTTGATGTGGCTTTCGATGATCGTGCGGAAGTTGAGGATCAAGGTAGCGGGCAAACCGGGGATGCCAAGTGTTTTTATGTGCAAAGCTGTGGCGCATGCGAAAGCACCCCATAGGGGTGTGGGCTTTCTTTAAACTTGAGTACCGAGACGAGGCTATGAGACGGGGCTATGAGACGGGGCTATGAGACGGGGCTATGAGACGGGGCGACAGGTGCAGCAGTGGCGCGTCAGGCGGCGTCTTTCCAGAGCGTCGGCGTAAGGTAGACAACGCTATCATCCACGCTGACCATGACATCACCATCCTGAATATGGACCTGCAGCTTCATCGCGCGGCTGGCAAGTTTAGCGAGCGCGGCTGTGTCGCCCTCTGCCAGGTTGACCACCACAAGATTGTCAAACCGCGCAGTGCCGTTGCGGGTTTTGTCCCACCAGACCTCTGCGGTTTTGCCGCCATAAGGGTATAGGACCACCCGCTCGGCCTTGTTACAGGACTGGCGGATGATCTTTTCGCTGGGCAAACCAAGAGCGACCCAAACGTCGATCTCGTCGCTGAGGCTTTTTTGCCAGATATCAGGTTCGCTGTCGGTCGACAGGCCTTTGGTCATCTCCAGATGCTCGTGGGCATTCAACGCATAGGCCAACAATCGCACCATCAAACGTTCGTCGGTTTCAGAGGGGTGTTTGGCCACGGTAAGCTTGTGCGTCTCGTAATAATGGCGATTCATATCCGAGACCGACAGCTCGACTTTGTAGATCAGTGAATTTTGCGCCATGACGTTCCCGAACCCTTGGTGACCGCAGTGCATGATACGCTCCGGTGATTAGGGGGGCAGTACCTGCCGGCCCGCGGACTAACAAGCGCTGATCGGACTGTCAGAGATCGTGCGAGCATGAAGGTGGGGCGAAATTATCTTTCGCGAAACGCGTGTTCCGTGTAAGATCGGCAAACGCGTGTGGCGCATTGACGTCTGACAATTTCGTGATCAGCTGGGGCGGCACCTGTAAAATGGTAGCATGAAACTTATATTGACCGTCCAGTCAACGCTGCTATACGCGCGCTCCGCCTAGGCATAATTTACCCAAGGGACAACGACTTAATGATTGAATTCGAATTAAACGGACGGCAGGTTTCTGTCGACGCAGAGCCGGATACGCCCCTGTTGTGGGCGATCCGTGACGAGATCGGGCTGACAGGGACCAAGTTTGGCTGCGGCATCGGCGCGTGTGGCGCATGTACCGTACACATCGACGGCGCTGCCGTCCGGTCCTGCATCACCTATCTTTCCGACGTCGAAGGACTGAAAGTCACGACAATCGAAGGGTTGGACGAAAACGGTAGCCACCCTGTGCAAGAAGCCTGGCGCAACCTGCGGGTGCCCCAGTGTGGTTACTGCCAGTCCGGCCAGATCATGCAGGCGGCGTCGTTGTTGCAAGACACGCCCAACCCCAGCGATGACGACATCGACGCGGTGATGACCGGCAATCTGTGCCGCTGCATGACCTATACCCGTATCCGTCAAGCCGTGCGCGATGCCGCCACCGCTATGGGAGGCTCCGACAATGGCTAATTTGATTTCCCGCCTCACAGGCGCAGACACGCAACGACAGTTGACCCGCCGTGGGTTCCTTGTGTCCATGACTGCCGTTGGTGTTGCCTTTGGCTTCCCGCAGGCGTCGAACGCCGCGATGAACCCTGCAGTGCCAGACGGCACGCCGGTCACCCCCAATGGCGACACGTTCGAGCCGTCAATGTGGTACTGGATCGATGCTGACGGTCAGGTCAACGTCAATATCATCCGCGCCGAGATGGGCCAACACGTCGGCACAGCCATCGCGCGTATTCTGGCGGACGAGCTGGAAGTCGCATGGGAAAATGTACACATCACCCACGTTGATACAGACGAGAAATGGGGCTTGATGGTCACAGGCGGCAGCTGGTCGATCTGGCAAAGCTGGCCCGTCTACCGCCAAGCAGGTGCCGCTGGCCGTACCGCATTGATCGAAGCTGCGGCAGCCAAATGGGGCGTAGACGCTTCCGGCCTGACGGCGCGTGACGGTGCTGTGACCGACGGTACCCAAACCATCAGCTATGGTGATCTGGTGGCCGAAGGGCTCGACCGGAGCTTCACCGACGAAGAGCTGGCAGCTCTGCCGCTCAAGCCACACGCCGATCTGCGCCTTGTTGGTCAGGACGTGCACCCGCTTGATTTGGATGCAAAAACCACGGGTCAGGCGATCTATGGTCTGGATGCAGGTCGACGGAATGGTTTACGGCGTGCCGATGCTGCCGCCGACGCGCTATGGCTCCAAGGTGAATTCCGTGGACGATACCGCCGCCAAAGACATCAAGGGCTACCTTGAAACTGTGGTGCTCGAAGATCCGTCGGGCACAGTGCCGGGTTGGGTTGTCGTTCTGGGCAAAACGCTGCACGCAGCGCGCAAGGCGACCTATGAGATCAGCGTCGACTGGACCTCGGGCGAGACGGCAAATGTGTCGGAGGAAGACATTCAGGCGCGTTCACGCGAGCTGATCCAAGGCGAAGAAGGGTCGATCCTGCACACAGAGCAGCCCGACACCACGGCAGCCTTTGATGGGGCGGCGGACACGCTTGAGGCGGAATACACCACGCAATCCGTGTTGCACTTCCAGATGGAACCGGTGAACGCCACTGTCTTCCAGAACGCTGATGGCGTTTGGGAAACACACGCGGGGAACCAGTGGCAATCGCTGATCTTGCCGACGCTGGCCGCTGCCTTGGAGGTGCCTGCCGACAAGATCGTGATGCGCAGCTATATGTTGGGTGGGGGCTTTGGCCGTCGTCTGAATGGCGATTATATCGTACCTGCAGCGCTGGCGTCCAAAGCTGTTGGCAAGCCGGTGAAGCTGGTATTCTCGCGCGAGGAAGATGCCCAGTTCGACAGCATCCGTTCGCCGTCCGTGCAGAAACTACGCATGGCGTTTGACGATGCCAAATCGGTCATAGGGATGGAGCACCACGCCGCAGCCGGTTGGCCGACGCAGGTGATGGCACCGGGCTTTATGCCCAAAGGCGTCAACGAAGAACCTTATGATCCCTTTGCCATCGATGGTGCCGATCACTGGTACACGGTGGGCGCGCATCAGGTGCGGGCGATCTCGAACGATCTGGCGAACGCGACCTTCCGTCCCGGTTGGCTGCGGTCGGTTGGACCGGGCTGGACCAACTTTGCGGTCGAAAGCTTTATGGATGAAGCCGCGCATAAAGTCGGTGCCGATCCGTTGCAGTTCCGTTTGGATCACCTGAAGGCCGAAGGCATCAACGCGGGCTCTGCGCCCAATGCGGTTGGTGGTGCATCGCGTCAGGCTGCTGTTTTACAGCGCGTGGCCGAGATGTCGGGCTATGGTAACGCAGATCTGCCCGAGGGCACCGCAATCGGTATTGCCACCACCTTTGGCCAGTCGCGCAGCATGCCGACCTGGACAGCGGCGGCGGTCAAGCTGGCGGTGGATGCCGAAACGGGCGAGGTGGATGTCCAGAAGATGTGGCTGGCGTTCGACTGCGGCACTGTTGTGGACCCCGACGGGGCGCGCGCACAATGCGAAGGTGCGGCCCTTTGGGGACTGTCCTTGGCGCTTCACGAAGGTACACGGATCGAGAACGGCAACGTTATTGACCTGAACCTCGGGGCCTATACGCCGCTGCGTCTGGCCGATGTGCCCGAGCTCGAGATCGCCTTTGTCGAAAGCACCGAAGTACCGGTTGGTCTGGGCGAGCCTGGTACGACCGTGATTGCACCGGCGATTGCCAACGCGATCTTTAACGCGACCGGCGCACGTGTACGTCACCTGCCGATCACCGGCGATGCTGTGCTTGCAGCAAAGAAGGCCTAAAATAAGACGGGCGGGCGCAATCTTGCGCCCGCCCGTTTGCACTTGCTTCGGCGTCGGACCGCAAAGCGATCTGATCTAGCGGCCCAATGCGTGCCCGCGGCGAATGAAAAAGATCGCCAAGGTGATCAGGATCCCGCTCGCAAGGACCCCCAGACCTCGTTCATAAAGACCATCGATATCGTTTGGCAGAAAGAAGAACACCGGCGCGCCGACGACCCAAAGTGCGCCAAACCCCTGCAACGCATAAGAATACCGCGCGTCCGCGCGTTTCAGGCCTTTGGCCATCGCAAAAGCAACGGTCGCGACCGCCGCGCCAAGGGCATAGACGAGATATTTGTGAATAACCCAGCCGTCACTGTCGGCATCACCGTATTCGTTGCGCGCACCAATCAGAAAAACGGTTAAGCCAAAGACGAGCAACGCAAGGATACCGATGCTCCACCCGCGGTCGCCCATATGCACATGTGCCGCAAGTAAGGTGGCTGACAGCACCGCCGCCGAATAGGTATACAGCCCGATGTCGACGATGAATTCAAAGCGTCCGGCACCCAAATCGCTGATCGTGTCGGCGATCCAATCGTGATCAGGCACAACAAAATCCGCGATTAGGATTGATAGCGCAAGCGCCGCGCAACCGAAGATTACGAACCAGCCTAAAAGGATCATCAACTGCGGTTGGTCCTGGTGGGCAGGGGGGACACCCTCGTTGCTCATTGTCGGCTCCTGCGTTGTTTCGATCGCTGCTTGTCTAAGGCTGTCGTTCGCGTCGGCGGCGGTATGATTGCGTGATTGTGAATAGGGCAATCCGCAGGAAGGGGCCTATCCGACTTTAGCCCATCAGACCGCCATGATGCCGTCTCAAATTGGGCCCGTTCGTGCAGCCTTCAGCAGATCAACTGGATTGGCCTACTGTTCGTTCCAATTGGGTGCGTCAGTCCCCAAGCAAAGCTTCCTGAACAGCATCGTCCCAGCCTAGAAAGAATGTGTCCCCGTCACGAATGACCGGACGCGCCATGACCTTGGGCTGTGCCGCGATCTGTGCCTCTGCTTCGGAATTCTTCAGCCAGTTATTGAGCGCGCGGTAGTCGTTCGATTTGCGGTCCACCAGCCGATCTCCGAACTCTGCGATCAGCTCCGACAATTCTGCCTCGCTCAGCGGATCTGCCCGAACATCACGGAAAGCGACAGTAATTCCATTGGCCTCCAATGCTTTGCGGGCATTTTGGCAGGTAGCGCAGGTCTGTAAGCCGTAGATCATCATCTTGTAGTCTCCTATGCTTTCGATCCCGCAATCTCGTGCATCGACGCGTTCAGCGCAACCATCCGATCGGTTGTGTGCGTCGGGTGACGTGAGCTCTCGGCCGGATCTGCCGCGTCATCGGGGTTGCGCTGGCCTTAAGGAAAGCTTGCAACAAGGTGATTTCACCGCCATTCAGATCGCCATGACACATTCATCAGATCAGGCATCAGATCAGGGCGCAGTTTCATTGGACGTTCTTGGCTGGTCGGCATTTTACGACGCGCAGTTGGAGCCCGACGAAGCCGAGCTTGCCCCCATGCGCATCGCGACCGTACACCGCGACCGGGTCACTGCGATGTCCGAACTTGGCCCTGTGAGGCTGAAACTTTCCGCGCGGACGAACACGACGGACTTCGCCGTGGGGGACTGGGTTCTTGTGGCCCGCGAAGACCGCTTGCTGGTCCGGCGGCTGGAGAGACGGATGCAGTTACAGCGCCAAGCCGAAGGCCGCCGGCAAGCGCAGCTTATTGCTGCAAACGTTGACACGCTTTTGATCGTCACTTCCTGCAATGACGACTTTAATCCGGCACGACTGGAGCGGTATCTGGCGCTGGCCAACGAGGCGGGGGCGGTTCCGGTGATCGTCCTAACCAAGATTGACCAGACGTCTGATCCCGCACCCTACGTTCAGCAGGCGCAAGCGCTTCAAGTCGGGTTGGATGTCGTCATGCTGAATGCGAAAACACCGGATGCGGCATTGATTTTGGCGCGTTGGTGCGGCCCGGGTCAGACCGTCGCCCTTGTCGGATCGTCTGGGGTTGGAAAGTCGACCTTGCTGAATACGCTGTCGAATAAGTCATCCGAGGACGCCCAGCCAACAGGCGATATTCGCGCGGACGACGCTAAGGGGCGTCACACAACCACATCGCGCTCTCTCCATGCGATTGCGGGTGGCGGCTGGGTGATCGATACGCCCGGGATGCGAACGCTGCATGTCAGCGATGTCGCGGACGGGCTAAATACGCTGTTCGCAGAGATTGTCGAGCTCGCGACCCAGTGTCGTTTCCGCGATTGCACCCACGCTCATGAACCCGGTTGCGCGGTTCAAAGTGCGGTCGCCAGCGGGACAATCGACCCAGCACGCCTTGACCGATGGCGTAAGCTGACGGAGGAAAACCTGACCAATACCGTCACCCCGTCGGGTCCTCGTGGGAACAAGATTATAAAGGCGCCAGGCAGACGTCGCTGACCGATGGGTCCAGCACCGCGCGCAGCCTTTCCGGCCCTTGGTGTATCGTCCCGTTACAGTCGCTGTCAGGGCTTCCCCTTTCGCCAGCCATTGTGCCGTATGGCTAGCGCGATGATCAGCCCGTAGGCCAGCATGGCGCAGCCTATGGCAACGAATATCCCTTCAACTCCCATGCCTGCGTATGTAGTGAGTATAAGGGCCCCGACCAGAGCAATGGCCATGCGGCTCAAGCTGCTGATTACCGGCCACACCATGCGGCCCGCCCCCTGCGACGCGAAATACAGCGCCAGACCCAACCCGAAGAACGCATAGAACGGTGCGACGAGGCGGAAGTAGCTGCGCCCGGCTTCAAGTGCCACGGTATTAGAGGGGTCAAGGAACATCCCCAGCCAGAGGTCCGGAAAGACCGCCAGCAGCAGGCCGATACTGCCCACAATACCCGCCGCGGCCAGAGAGCCGGTCCAGGCCACGCGCAGGGCGCGGTCGGTGCGGCCGGCCCCGATGTTGGCTCCGACCATGGCGGTCATCGCGGCACCAATGCCGAAAATTACGGGGATCATCAGGAACTCAAGCCGCGCGCCAAGGCCGTAACCTGCCAGCGCACCCTCGCCATAGCGGCCGACCAGCCCCGTCATCATGATGATGGTAACGGTTGTCAGCACCGTATTAATCGCCGCCAGCGCACCGACACTTAGTATGTCGCTGAAGATGCCGAGATTGAGCCGTTTTACTGCGCCGCGAAAGGACAGACCCGTCCGACCCAAGACAATATAGCCGATGGAAACAAACGCGCCTGCCGAGAACGCCACTATCACGCCAAGCGGCAGTCCGGCCATGCCAAGGGCAGGCAACGGCCCCCATCCAAGGGCAAAGCCGCCCGAAAGGGGGATGGAGATGACCGATACCATCAGCAACAGCAGCGCAGGCATTTGCATGTTGCCGGTGCCGCGGATCACGCTGAGCGAAGCATTGCAAAGCCATATCGCCGCGCAGCCGGGAAAAAAGACCAGCGCATAGGTCGTCGCTGCGGCGACTGTGTCATCTCCACCGCCCAGCATCATGAAAAATCGTGTGCCAAATAATGCGACCAGCACCGCCATGAGGGCAGCGAAACTTATGGCGATGATCCAGGCGGCGAGGGTCAGCGTTGCGGCCCGGTCCACGTCCGACGCTCCGAGGGCGCGCGCGGTGGCAGCGGATATGGCCCCGCCAATCGCCCCGGCCGAAAGCATCTGTGTGAGCATCACCAGCGGGAACACCAATGCCAGCCCTGCCAACGCAGTGACGCCAAGGAGGCTGGCGAAATAAGCCTCAGCGATGCTCTGCGCGGCCTGCACGAACATTGCGAGCACGTTGGGTGCCGCAAGCCTTCCCAAAGTGGGTGCAATCGGTGCTTCGAGCATGAGGCGCGTGCGCGAGGCACGTGCAGCAGCCCCTGCATCAGCGAGAGTTGCGGCCGCAGTAGGTGTCGCGCGGGGGATCATAGTCTTCTGTCTTTCTGGCACATCCGGAGCACCATTGAAGTTCGAAATGGTCCCAGGGCTCTTTACGGTCAAGGCCACCCTTATTGACCACTCAGGTGCCTTATCACACGGCCACGAACTGAGTTCTTTTATGGAACTAACTATGGGTAAGTTCTCTTTCGGAACCTGTCAATCCCTGCTATGGTATAGAGATGAAATGGAACGATCTTCACAAAGAAGCCTGCCCCGTCGCCCGCGGTCTGTCTGTCGTCGGCGACCGTTGGACCATGCTGGTGCTGCGCGACTGCTTCCTAGGCGTCCGCAGGTTCGAGCAGATGCAGGAGAGGCTTGGCATCACCCGCCATGTTCTCAGCGACCGCTTGCGCAAACTCGAGGCGGCTGGCGTGCTGCGCCGGGAGCTCTACCAACAGCGTCCGCAGCGATATGAATATCGACTGACAGAGCGGGGCAAAGCGCTTTATCCAATGCTTGTGACTTTGATCGAATGGGCAAACGCGCATGTCCCGCCCGAGGGCGAGCCCTCGGTCAAGCTGTTGTCACGCGAGACAGGCGACCCGGTCGCGCCGGTATTGGTCGACGCGAACACCGGTCAGAATATCAGTCACCGGAACGTCACAGCCGTGGTGGCTGAATAAGCAATCTACCCGTCCTGCACGGCGTGCCTGCGATCAGGATCGACATTACAGCCGAGAGCCAAGTCCGCTTTGCAGACTAAGCTGTCGTTCCGCGCTTTTTGATAAAGCGCGCGGGTACTCCCGCATAGATCCCGAAGGGTTCGGTCGACTTGCTAACGACGGAGCCCGCGCCAATGACGCATCCTTTAGCGATACGAACACCATCAAGTATCGTACAGTTGGCACCGATCCAGACATCATCCTCAATCACGACACCTTGGCCGGTAGATTTCTGTTTGAAAATCGGTTGGGTTAGATCGTCAAAGCCGTGGTTGGAGGGGACTATAACGGTATGAGCAGCGATCCGGACCCCGTTGCCGATTTTCAGTCCACCTTGGCCATAGAGTATAGAGTAGGGGTTCAGGCTACAGTCGTCGCCCAATTCGATAGAACCGCCCGTCGGAGCGAGTATCGTTCCAGCTTGCAATGTGCATCGTGCCCCGAGCGTTATAGTGCCGCCAAGTTTGAAATTGAAACGCACACCCCGTGCAATTCTCGGATCTGCTCCAATCCTTACTTTTCCGCGACCGATCAACCTGCGCCACGCGGCGCGAATCTCGCGTGTTCTTATCTTCATTGCGGGAAAACCCTTTTAAAAAATGAAATCGATTATTCGTACGGGGTAGACGCACATTTCACCAGACAGTCCGTGTCATATTCGAGGTTATACTAAAATGTACGTGCGGCAGCGTCGGTCAGTCTGGGCTCGGGGCTGACCTTTGATGCAAACATATGTGTCAGAACTACTCAGCAGGTGGGACCGCGCCCTTGGGAAATGAATTCTGCACTGCGTCTAGCCAACTGCTTCTTATCTGTACTTCGTGTTCGAAGCCCGAGACCCCGGCAGCTCGCAAAGGCGTAATAAGAAATGCCTATTTATCACAATGAAGATCATAGGCTACATTTTCCGCAGGCCGAATTGTCGGTTGGGGAAATCATTGCCGCTAATGTACCCGTGCGCGGCATGCACATGGGCAAAACCCGCACAGATATTGATGGCAAGGTCGGCTATTACTGTCATGCATCTGAGACCGCGATGACGCAGGGCACATGGGCTGCTGCGCTTAGCTCAGTCGCTTGCGCGGAAGCCGCGCAGCGTCATGTTGCGGCAGGAACGGACTGCGCTTTCGCCCTATGTCGCCCGCCAGGCCACCATGCCACGGCAGATCAGTACGGCGGCGACTGCTTGATCAATAACGCGGCTGTTGCGGCAAAAATGTTTTGTACATCGGGTACGCACCGGGTTGCGATCCTTGATATCGATTTTCATGACGGCAATGGATGCGACGTCTGGTCTACTGCATTGGATGACGCGATTGCCAAAATTACCGCTTGGGGCGCCGAGGCGCTGGTGCAGGACGGTCTATCAGCTTTTTCAAACTGGAAAGTGACGATTTCACCGATGCCGGTCGGCGGATCGGGCGTATGAAGCTTCCCGCCGTGATGTGCATGGAAGGCGGTTATACGATCGAGGCGGTTGGCATCGACATGGTAAACCTGCTGGAGGGTTTTAAGACGCGTAGCGATATCTTCGGCGTTGGAAAAATGCCATTACCGCGCTTGGGGACGTCGCCATCGTCATCGAAAAAGGTGAGCTTTTTCAAGGTCGAAAATCTTGCTTATGTTACGTGTCTCGACAGCTATTTTTATGCTAGATTTGCGTATCCCCCGACGCCGACCGTGTAACGTCTTCTGCTCAAAGGAAAGCAAACGGTCAGCGCCGCGGGGCTGGGGTGGCTCAAGCGTGAATCGTGCTCATTTTCTCTCTAATGGGCTCTCAAGGCCGATGTGATCCCCGAAGCTGTATGCGTTTAAATTTAAGCGGAAGGGGAAATGCAGAGCGATGCCGCCGATGGGCATGAAACGGTGGTCTGAGCTGGACGATGAAAATTCCAGACGCAGAAAATCGCCGCGGTTTTGGTGCTCGATAAAGAGACGCTTCGGGATGTGCTCGAACGAAAGCTTTAGGGTCAGTTCGGACACGGTCGCTGTTGGATAGGGTCACGCAGCGGCCGCCGGGCCATATTAGAGACGGCAACGGGTAAAGGCTGCGCAGCGCAATGGTGGCAAGCTCCCCGCAGCACCGATGCTGCTTCAAGGAATATCCAGCCGGACTGTATGATCAAACTGCGTAAAATCTGGCGCTGAACGGGGACGCTTTGGGCGGCACACCAGTTCGCGACAGGAGTGCTGAACCTAGGGCCAAGAAACAAATTGGGGAAAACCACTTCAACTATCAAAAAAGCCCTCAAGTTTAAGACTTGAGGGCTTTCTACGGTTCCGACGGTAGGGCTCATAGCTTCAATCCTAACGAACTGAAATTAAATGATATTCTCGGCGTGAGTCCTGACCGAATCCACTGTGTGCCACAATCGATTTACTGATTTATGCCAGTACCCAAGAAGTTTTTTCATCAAGCCGTTGGAGGAAGTCATTCTGCCCAATTGGTGTATGGGTGGACCCACGGTTTTATACGGCTGTTCAAAAACGGGCTGGCTCCGTACGGTTTTCCTATTGCACTGATCACTCTCCGCGCTCCAAGCGCAGGAAAACCTTGTAGGTGGCAGTCTCCGTAATCAGCACATAATCACCTTCTTTTGCTTTCGACGCTTCAAAGAAGCGCCGTACCCACCCGCGTCCTCGGAAGATGGCTTTGGATCCATCAATATCGATCAGGATCGGTTGCGGTCCGCCCCAGTCAATCTCAATCTTCCGTGGAGCTCCATAAGATTTATTTTTCCTCCAATCACGTTGGTCCTGTGGAAAGGTATTCAAGAACTCTGAAAGATTGATATGATTGTTCCGTACGTTCCCACCTGTCAGGCGTCTCCGGCCAAGCACTCTAAAATTGCCCTCTGGCAAAGGTGGTAAAGGAGCATTTGCCGACCTGCTAATGGCGGGTTTCGTAAAAGGGCGTACCACGCCTGTTGGGGATCTGCTTGAACAAGGGGCATCTGCGTTTGATGCAGCGGTCCCGATACTCTCGCAACGCCTCAAAGGTGAGATGGCTGAGCGCGAAGTGCGCTCAATCGCTTATCATATGAAGGCCGCCCGCTTCCCAGCCCACAAGGATCTCTCTGGCTTTACCTTCGCGGCCAGTGAGAACAACGAGGCCCTCGTGCGCCAACTGCATCGTAGCGAGTTCACGGACGCGGCTGAGAATGTCGTCTTGATCCACTGCCCGGCAGGGTATGCGCAGCATGCCCGAGAGGGGGCTGTCCTGGCACGGGCAAATCGCACGTCGCGGTCGTGCGATCCGCACGCCTTCGGCGTAAGCCTTGGCGTTCAGGCCATAGAACATCACCGCAAGCCCGTGCGCTTCTTCTCGACGGTCGAACTGGTCAATACGCTGGAGCAGGAAAAGGTTCAGGGCAAAGCCGGGAAGATCGCTGAGGCACTGATCAAGGCGGATTTGGTGATCTGGCCCTCCCAGCGGATTGCTACGCAATCGCCTGCCGGGTGATAGACGAGCTGGGCGATCTGCCTTTCAGTACCTCAGGCGGTGCTTTGTTGTTCCACCTTCTCAGCAAGCTTTACGAGCGAACCAGCGCTATTATCACCACCAACCATAGCTTCAGCGAAGGAGCACCAGCCTTCGGTGGCACCAAAATGACCACTGCCTTGCTTGACCAACTTACCTATCGCGGCCGCATCCTCGAGACTGGAAACGGCAGCTACCGTTTCAAAGCCAGTTGCGAAACCGCGAAACAGAAACGAAAGGACACACCAGCTTTGACCATATCATGACCAACAAAGCATAACGACTGAGCGGATTAAATCTCTGTAACAATAATCGGGTCAATTTTAGGTGACAGCCAACACATGAGGTTCATCTTGCCGTTTTGTGGGCCGGCCAGCAAGAACCTGAACGGCTACATCCGATGGCACGAGGTGCGACTGGCGGGGCTTCGACCCGCGGAGATTGTCCGCGCATCGTAAATCTGGTGGCGTGGCAGAGGTCCGCTTCAAGCCCTCTTTATTGACTTTCTTCAGTGCAGCTAATGTCTACTGACACGAGAGAGCCAAAAACCTTCAACAACTGCTTGAGTTTTTAATGGGGTTTTTGGCAGCCTAAAAACGACCCTTCTCAAGCCGTTCCAGAAAAACGGGTTTATTGAGCGCTCTTGAGTGGGAGCACCGCGGAATACCTTACCGTTGAGCCGGTAGTCGCCTGCACAAATCTTGTCTATGTGCAGGATCTTGACGACGCGTCGGCTGAGGTCGCCGTAAGCGTGTAGCTGGATGACAGCGCCTTGACCCTATGCCGCCTAAGCAGGTCACGGATATCAAACACCGACTCGCCCATCTTGATCCCAAGAGCCAATGCAGACGTTAGAGATCGATTGGTGGGGTGCAGGTGCTACAATCCCAGCCGCTCGCTTTCGTAATCACATAGCACGTCATAGAACAGACAAGCGCTGCGAGTTGATTGTTGCCTTGAAGTGTTTTGTGCGAGTATGCCAAGAAAAAATTGAAACAAAAGGAAAGAGGTGACCATGCTGAACTTCGCACGATACGCATTCATTTTGGCTCTTGGCGCCGTCGCGCCCCAAGCCGTGTCCGCTGCCGAACCGGTGAAGGTGAAGGTTTTCATCGGGACCATGTTCGAGATTGGTGAAAACACAGGCGATCGGGCCGGCGAGTATCAGCATTGGTTCGAGAAATACTGGCAAGGTGCCCAACTCATTGCAGTCCCGGGTGCACTGCGGGGCGTCCATTGCAACGATGATGGCGTATGCGGTTCGGTTCTTGGGATGGGCAAAGTTAACTCTTCCGCTTCGATGCAGGCCATCCTGCTGAACCCACACTTCGATTTCTCAGAAGCCTATTACGTGCTTTCAGGTGTTGCTGGGACGCCTCCATCGCGCGGCACAATCGCGGACGTAAGCTGGGCAACCTGGCTGGTCGACTATGACCTCGGCCATCGCTGGGCACCCGAGGAAGGTATTGCCGACGCGCCGGTTTTCATTCCCCGCAAGGGATATGAAGCCTATCGCTTGTTCGAAATGAACCCCGCTTTGGTATCTGCGGCCGTTGACCTTTCCAACGACGTTGAGCTTCAGGACTCGGAGTCGGCGCAGGCTTACCGGATGCGGTATCCCGATGCTGCGGCGCAGGCTGCGCCCTCGGTGAAGACTGGAACCCACATGACCGGCGATACCTTCTTCCATGGACCAGGCCTGTCGAACGAAGCTCAGTATATCGCGAACCTTTATGGGGCGGATGATTATCTGATCACGGAAATGGAAGCGGCGGCCTTGGCTTTGGTCATTAACCGCACTCACGGTACGGAGCGGATTCTCAGCCTTCGCGGCGCAGTGAACTTCGACCAGGGCCACCCGAACGAAACCACGCAGCAGCATCTTGATCCCGCCCCGGGGGAAACGGCGGGTGGTTTCGCTGAAACCGTTGCCAACATCACTCTTGTAGGTGCGCCGGTGGTGGATGCGATTGTGGCGGATTGGGACAACTGGCGGACAGGCGTTCCAGCACGAACACACAACTGAACGAGCTTTTTTCAAAGTGTGCGGGCAGGCAGGCGAGATAAATTTCGCCTGCCTGCATTAGGCTTGCACTGTAGTTGGAACATACAGTGGAAAAACGCCAAATGGCCGTGTCGAAGCGTACTTTGGCGCGATAGCCACTATTATACGCTAATTCGTGACAAAGCGAATGTCAGCTTCGTCCGCACAACGAATCTAAAATACCTTTAACGCCTTATCTTTTATCTGCAGGTGCGGCGAAGGTCGGCTGTGAGCCTAAACTGACCACGTGAGGAGCGCAGGCCTTCGCATTTGCAGCATAAGCTGGTCCGGCAAGAACGGCCCGAAGCCGACATTCAGACCTGGCTCCGATGCCGCACGGCGGCTTCCCGAGACCGGCCATTCATGTATCGTTCAGCATTATCGATTGGTGAAAGTCAGCTGTGCGGACAAAATGTGAGTTCGCAGCGCTAGCGCTAATGGACTTTCCTCGGATGGCGGCTCGTTTCAGTTCGGCGAAGGGCTCCTCCACCAGTGAATGGCTGAACAACGGATGGGTTGTAACGTCACTCGACATGCAAACAAGTCTTAGATTCTGTTCTTCCTCGAACATTCTTGAAATTTGGTGGTCAAACTGAACCTTTCCAGCGGAGTATTAGCTGTTGCGCCAAGACCAAACCGCAGACTGACTCCCAGCTTTCAAGCCTCACGCAGAGCCGCGGTTTTGCCTATCGCGACAAAACCGGGCGCGTCGTGGATCAGTCAGTAAGTAGCTTCTTGCGCTCGGTAAACTCGGTCGAGTCGATCTCACCTGTGGCATAACGTTCCTTGAGAACCGACAGGGCTCGGTCGTGCGCCGCATGACTTTTCGAACCGGGTCTGGTCGCGCCGGACAACCCCAAGAGGTATATGATCCCCGCAACGATCCCGACCACAATCAGAATCATAAAGATAGGCCCAACAATCATTCCAAACCCTCCCCACTGGTTGCCGCCCCACATCATGTCATGGCCATGATCGTAAAAGCCGTTTCGGCTCGGAATTTCTCCGACTTGTGCCATAGCCGACGTGGCTGCCACGCTGAATGCTGCCACTATACCCGGGACATATACCCTGTTCTTGAGTTCCATTTCATGCCTCCGTTCGATTAACAGCAACTCGGACGACCTGCTGAGCATCAAGCTATACGCGAAGAATGGGGCTCGGGTTGTGATCTGGATCAATACAGTGCCAACAAAATGCTGTAGAACATTGCAGGATACCGATGCGCAATTCGCATTTCGAAAGAATCTAAAGCGATCAAACAAGTGCTTACATGGTGCCGGGTTCCCGGTTCTGCGTCTATCACGCCAATAAAGGAGTGCACGTTCGTGAGTTACACAATCAATCGCATGTTCAATGACAGCTCATTTGACGATATCGACGCCCGAACCCGAAGCGCCCTTGCGGACCATGGTTTTGGTATACTGACCGAAATCGATGTAAAGACGACGATGAAGAAGAAGCTTGATGTCGAGATGGCGTCCTATCGCATACTTGGTGCCTGCAACCCGAAAATGGCCTACTCTGCCATTGGGCTAGAGCCGCGGGTTGGCGCGATGCTGCCCTGCAACGTCATCCTACGCGAAGCAGAGGGCGGTGTTGAAGTTAGCGCCGTCGACCCGGTGGCGTCGATGCAGGCTATCGAAAACGCTGAACTGACTGCCATAGCGGGCGAGGTCCGTGAACTTCTAACGAAGGCAGTCGAGGCGATTTGAGGTGAGCCTGCGCGCCGGCATTCTCTCAGCGCTGGCGATCCTTGGGGTCGCTCTGCTCGGTTTATGGCAGTTCGCGCCTTCGGTGTTCGTAAAGGCACGCGAGTTGATGGACGCCGAGCGTCTTAATATGCTGGTAGAACGCGCAGGTATGTGGGGTCCTGTGGTGATTATCACGCTGATGACTGTCGCGGTTGTGGCGAGCCCGATCCCGAGCGCCCCGATCGCACTGGCCGCGGGCGCTGCCTACGGGCATCTCTGGGGGACGGTGCAGGTCGTAATTGGTGCCGAACTCGGAGCACTGATCGCGTTCGGCCTCGCGCGCGTTCTGGGGCAAGATGTCTTGCGGCGGGTGTTCGGTGATCGGGTTGATGCCGGTCTGCTCGGCTCGCAAACCGCTTTGACAATGACGGTGTTTGCGAGCCGCCTTATGCCATTCGTGTCATTTGACATGATCAGTTACGCGGCAGGTCTCAGCCGCCTTCACCTCTGGCGCTTCGCGCTCGCGACACTGGCAGGCATCGTTCCGGCGAGCTTCTTGCTTGCCCATTTCGGTGGGGAGGCGGTCAGCGGTGACCTCGGGCGGGCGACATGGGCGGTGCTCGGGCTCGGTCTGGTCACCGGATTACCCCTGATCTGGATAGCGACCCGACGCAAAACCCCAAAGAAATCCTGATTGCGGACGCCTACAGGAAGACAGCATCACACTTTCCGGCGGGGTGGCCATGGGCACCAAAGTGATGATCGGCGCGGGCATCTTCGGGCTGTCGGGCCCTTTGCGGAACTCGCCGGGCGTTCCTCGCGCGTCGTCCTATCAGGGCATACGCTGCAGGCCACCATCAAAAATAACTTGAGCTTCCAGTCACTGGACGCGTGAAACTACAACAGACTCATAAAGGTTGCCACATCATGGACCACGATCATCATCACGCCGCGCCCGACATTCCGACGGGAGCCGAGACGGTAAAGGACCCGGTCTGCGGGATGACGGTCGCGGTCAAGCCCGATGGGCGCCACGCTGCGTTCGGAGACGAGACCTTCCATTTCTGCTCCGAGAAATGCCAGACGAAATTCAAAGAAGACCCGTGGTTCTATGCAACCGGCCGAAGCGCAGAGCGCCCAAAGGTGGCCCCTGCGGACGCGCAGTATACCTGCCCGATGCATCCTGAAATCATCCGCGACGCGCCCGGTGCCTGCCCGATCTGCGGCATGGCGCTGGAACCGATGGTTCCTTCGGATGAGCCCAGCGAGGAGCTGACCGACTTTACCCGCCGTATGTGGATCTCGGCTGGTGCAGCAGTGCCCCTGATCGTCCTGACCATGGGGGGGGTGGTCGGATTGCCGGTTCGCGACTGGATCGGGCATCAGATGGCCAGCTACCTTGAGTTTGTGCTGGCCACGCCCATCGTGCTCTGGGCAGTATTTGCCGTTCTTCAAACGGGGGTGGGATTCGGTCGTGAACCGCTCGCCCAACATGTGGACACTCATCAGTCTTGGCGTTGGTGCGGCCTATCTCTATTCGATCTTCGCGACCTTCCTGCCGGGCCTCTTTCCGGAACAATATCGCATGGGCCATGGAGTCGGCACATATTTCGAAGCGGCGGTGGTGATCATAGCACTGGTATTTGTCGGCCAGGTGCTGGAACTGCGCGCGCGTGAACGCACAGGAGACGCGATCCGCGCGCTTCTCGATCTCGCGCCCAAGACCGCGCGGCGTATCTTGCCGGATGGAACTGAATACGACGCGCCGTTGGAAAACATTATGGAGGGCGACAAGTTGCGCGTGCGCCCCGGCGACGCGGTTCCGGTGGACGGGACAGTGATCGAAGGGCGGTCGTCGCTGGACGAAAGCATGCTCACAGGCGAGTCGATGCCCGTCGAGAAAGGCCCCGGCGATGCAGTGACCGGTGCCACAATCAACAAGAATGGCAGCCTCGTGATCGAAGCGGGAAAGGTCGGCGCTGACACTGTGCTGGCGCAGATTGTGACCATGGTATCGAACGCCCGGCGATCACGTGCCCCAATTCAGGGACTGGCGGATCGGGTCTCGGCCATTTTTGTGCCGACAGTCGTTGGTATTGCAATCTTAGCTTTCGTTGCGTGGATGATCTTTGGGCCCGAACCTGCACTGGTTTTTGCGATCGCATCAGCCGTCTCTGTGCTGATTATTGCTTGCCCCTGCGCGCTTGGACTTGCGACACCAATCTCCATTACCACTGCTGCCGGACGAGGCGCGCAAGCGGGCGTATTGATCAAGGATGCAGAGGCGCTGGAGCGCATGGCTGGTGTTGACACGCTGATCGTCGATAAGACCGGCACGCTGACGAGGGGCAAGCCGAAGCTGACGGACACGCTGGTGCTGGGGGATATTTCCGAGGCAGACTTGCTGTCTTTGGCCGCGGCACTGGAACGCGGGTCTGAACATCCTCTGGCCGAAGCGATCGTAGAAGGGGCCGAAGCGGTCGGCGCAGCGCGGCAAGAGGCTACCGACTTTGAGGCCGTCACCGGCAAGGGTGTGCGCGGAGAGATTGGCGGACGCGCAGTCGCCCTCGGCAATGCCGCGATGATGCAGGAAATGAGCTTGGATACGAGCGACGCCGAAGCAAGCGCCGACGCCCTGCGCATTGAAGGCAAGACGGCGATGTTCATTGCGGTCGATGGGGCACTTGCGGGCATCGTAGCCGTCGCAGACCCAATCAAGGACAGCACCGCCCAGGCAATCAAGGAACTGCATGCCGAAGGGTTGCGGGTGATCATGGCGACAGGCGACAACGAGCGCACGGCGCAGGCGGTCGCGGGCAAGCTCGGTATCGACGAGGTGCGCGCGGGTGTCCTGCCGGAAGACAAAAAGACGCTGATCGATACATTACGTCGTGAAGGCCACAAGATCGCGATGGCGGGCGACGGCGTGAACGACGCGCCCGCACTGGCCGCCGCCGACGTCGGTATCGCGATGGGCACGGGTGCAGATGTTGCGATGGAAAGTGCAGGCATTACCCTTCTGGGTGGCGACCTCATGGGCATCGTTCGCGCACGCAAACTTGCTCGCGCTACCCTGCGCAACATCAAGCAGAACCTATTTTTCGCCTTCGCATACAATACGCTTGGCGTGCCCATTGCGGCGGGATTGCTCTACCCCGTCACGGGCCTTTTACTTTCACCAATGATTGCGGCGGCAGCGATGAGCCTATCGTCCGTCTCGGTTATCAGCAACGCGCTGCGCCTCCGGCGAATTGACCTATAAAGGAAAACGGCTGTTCAAGGGTTCAAAAGCAGCATTCGCTGTGCTGCAGAATTTTCGCACTTCGGGCTCACAGCGGTCGTTCGCCGCGCTTACACACTACTTCAGTGTCGAGATGAGAAGCGACAGTCTGCTAAGCGGACCTTCATACCGTTCGCTTCAGGCGCTCTGTTTTCGCTGCGGTTGCGAAGACCTTTGGGATGAAGGGCGGAAAGTGTGAACTCGCCGCAGGTGCGCGATGAAATTGGGTCAACGCCGACAGCCGACATTCAAATGGTAACGGATTCGAGTTCTTTCTGCGGTGTAGAAGGCGGCGCCGAACCCATTCGTCTCAAACGCTGCGATGCAGTAAGCGATGCGTACGGCCTATGGTATTGCGTATTTCGGTGATGTGAAATTCTGGTCTCCAACTGACTTGGAGGTGATTTGTTGCTCGATCATTGATCCACGTCAAAGCGTTGCCAACCAGAGAACCGCCAGTTCTGAACATCCGCTTTCGACCCCCTTCTGTAAGATAGCGTCCGCTTAGGTCAGGAGGGCTTGATTTAGATTGCCACGCGGAAGGGAGCCGGATTCTCCATTGAAAAGTTAGCTACCTTTAAGTCATGTTTCGGGTGTCAGGCATTGGTCAATGCATGATTGTACTTACTCTTCTTTGCGCGCTGTGGCTGAACTGGCTTTGAAGCGGAAGCTATCATTTCCGTTCTTAACGATCTGGCAGCGGTGGGTCAGGCGATCGCGCCGCGCTGTCGTCATCTTGGGATAGCTGATGACCGTAGCCCATTCGCGAAAGCTCAAGTCCCGACGGTCGTCAAAGAACACCTGAAAAATATAGGCACGAAAAAGTCCGCGCTCGCGAGGAACGAACGTATCCTGGCAGAAACGGCCACAAGGTGTACCGGCAATGCAGCCCCGCATTCCGCATTTATTAGCGCATTGTTGTTGGCCTAATAACGATTACACCGTAGGCGCGCCGACTGAATTGATGACGTTTAAGTGCGTCGGCAGGCAACTTTTCTGAATAACAAAGCCCGTCCAGTTCATGATAACCCAAAGTGGATAATGGTTATAATGTTGCAACACGGATCAGGATTGAAAGGTCGAAACAATGGCAAATCTCAAAATCGGACAGGCGGCACGAGCGGCGCAAGTGAATGTTGAAACGATCCGATACTATGAACGCCGCGGATTGCTGACACAGCCGATGAAACCTGTGGATGGCCGCCCGCGTCTCTATGATGCTGCATCTGTAAGCCGGTTGCGGTTCATCAAGGACGCACAAGGCATCGGTTTTTCTCTTAGCGAGATCGCAGATCTGCTTTCTTTAAGGGCGCGTGCTGATGCCAATTGCCACGACGTTCGTAAGCTGGCGGTCCAAAAACGACGCGAAGTTCAGGAACGTCTGGAGGGATTGCAAAAGATCGCGACGCTGCTGGACGAATTGATCGACGGTTGCCCCGGAAATGGCGACCTTGGTGCCTGTTCAATCATCGGTGCCATCGAGCGGCCGAAATGTTCGGTCTGAAAGTCGTGTTATACGAAGACTTTTGTTGACACCGTACCATGGTACGGCGGTTAATCTGCACCAGAATCGACAACCGCAGCAGTGCGACTATAGATCCACGCCCTGTCCTTCGTGAAGATGATTGGGAGGTGCACTGACAACCCCGACCGGAGATTATCATCGACACCATTTCACCAAAAACGCCGTCCCGTTCCCTTGTCCGACGCTGGTTGCCGCCGCTGGTTGGGGCCGTGATCGCCTTGGCTCTGATCTTTTGGTTGTACCGGGATCTGGATTTCGGCCGTTTTCTAACTGGTCTTCGCGAGGCACATCTTGGTTGGGTGTTGATGCTGACAGCCACGATTTTGCTGGAACAAGTTGTGAATGGCTGGAAGTGGCGTCAGATCCTGCATGACGTAAAGCCGGTGCGTACCCTGCGGTTAACCGGTGCATTGCTTGCCGGGTATGGGGCCAATGTGCTGGTGCCGCTGGGGATCAGTCCGCTGGTACGCTCGTGGTTGATCGCGCGGATGGAAGACCTGAAGATGGGCACGGTGTTGTCTACGACGATCATCGCGCGATTCATTGATGGTGTGGTTTTTGCGCTGTTCGCGGGGCTTGTCGCGATGGCGGGCAAAATACCGCAGGTCAGTGGCAATCTGGAGCTTGGACTTGCGGTCGCGGGGGCGATCAATTTCGTCTTGTTCGGGGGGTTGTTGTGGGCGCTGTTCCGGTTTCGGACGTTGCTGGCTCAGGACGGCCCGTTGATTTGCCGCCTTTTCGACTGGGTGGCAAAGTGGTTTCGCGCCAATGGTGCACAGTTGCGCGGCTCGCTCTGTGATGGGGTGGTATGGCCCAAGGCACGCAGGCACCGGTTAAACGTGCTGTTGGGTGCCGTCGCAGCCAAGCTCATCTCGGCCACACACTACGTTTGGGCAGGCCTTGCTGTCGGCATCGTACTTGCCCCGTTCGACTATATTTTCCTGATGGTATTTGCCGGATTTTCCTTGGTTCTGACCCGTTTCATACGGGTGCCGGGCGGCTTTGTGATCGGGTCGGCGTTTGCCTTCAACCTTTTGGGTGTCCCGGAAGAACAAGCGTTGCTGATGATCCTGTTCAACTGGATGATTTCGATCATCGTAGTCGTCGGGGGCGGCCTGATCGTATTGTGGCAATCCGGTATCGACATACGCAGCAAACATAAGGAGATCGCGCGTGACGGACAGTAGGAGACGATCTTTGCCGACTTGTCGGTCGGTGGTTGCCGCCATCGGTATTGCGCTCACGGCTGTTTTAACAGCGACGCTAAATGTGGCATCAGCCCACAGCTTCGTGGTGACATTAGATGCAACTGCGGCTGCGGAGCCTTTGAAACTGGCCCCGACAATCCAAGGTATGCGCGTCGCCACCAGTGAGCGCGACAGCCTTGCGGCGGAAACCTCGGACAGGCAACTTGGCGGTACCGATCTGTTTATCCGCGTTCAACCCGCAAACGCTGCGGAAGGCATCACCTGGCTCGAAGGTGCCCCCAGGACTGCCGCAACGGTGATCGTGAATTTTAGCGGAACGGATGTCGCACCGTCGCGCATTTCTGACGACGGGACCTTGGTCATCTCACCGGGCACGCTGCCATCCGCTGAGATCTGGATCGGCAATGCGCTCTCCTCCACAAACAGATTCGCAGCGCGTTACCACGTCGCGTATGATAGCGCACCCGACCGGCAGGCAGCCCAAGGGTACAACGCAGCCCTGCGCATTGATCGTGCTGTCCGCAACAGCGGTGGCGTGCATGATATAGCTGCTTTGCGACAAGCGCTCGGTCGATCCACCGACGGAATAGATTGGCCATGACCATGGACCGTATGCAACAAACCTGTGCTGGGGCCATGTGATGGGGAAGTCGAACCCCACGACCGAGCGCGGCCGCTTCTGGCGCATCGCGGGCGCAGGTGCTGCCTTTCAAGCGGGAAGTACTGCGATCGATTCCGCTACCATCGTGGCAAGCCTTGTTTTCCAACTGACGGGCAGCGCGTTTGCCGTCGGCTTTGCCAGCGCTGTGCTGCGTCTGGGCTGGCTTCTACCGCAACTTGTTGTCGGCTTCTTGGCTGAACGCGCGGATCGTCGCATGCCGTTCTACGTTTTTGGTGCGTTGGGGCGGGCGTTGATGGCAGGGTTGATCGCTCTGCTTCTTTGGTTTGGTGCTGGCATGTCTGCGGTCGCACTGGGATGGGTATTTCTGGGGCTATGGACGCTCTACGCCTTTGTCAGCGGCGTCGTCGCGGTGCCGTATAACGATATCGTTGGACGGTCGATCCCATCAGAGGCGCGCAGCCGGATGCTGGCGTGGCGGTTTTCGGGGGCGGTATTTTTGGGCTGGCGGTCGCCGCCTTTGTGCGGCTAACGCTTGATATCTTGCCGAACCTTCAGGCCTACGCTCTAATTTTCGGATTGGCAGCACTGTTGATGGTCCTGTCTTTGATGTTGTTCGTCTCGGCGGGTGAACCGCCGATAATACCCCCTAAGGTTGGGCGCAAACCACCGCAGGATGTTCGGGCGTTCTTAAGCGGTGGTTGGCATGTCCTGAGGACTGATAACCGGTTCCGGTTGTTCCTCCAGTCCCAGTGGCTGGGAGGCGCGACCCTAATGGCGTTGCCGTTCTATGTCGTCGCAGCGAACGGTAGCGGTGTCACTGCTGCCGACGTCGGGCTGTTGCTGGGCGCGCAGACCGTAGGCGCGCTGGTTTCCAACCCGGTCTGGGGCAAACTTGGCGACGGCGCTGGCAAGTTGCGGATGTTGCAGACCGTGGCGCTTATCCGGATCGTGCCACCGCTGCTGGTACTGGTTTTGCTGGGTCTGGGCACTGGCCTGTGGGGCTACTTGGTGCTCTTTGCGCTGATTGGTGCGATGATGAACGGCGTGACCATTGGCTATCTGGGCTACCTGATGGAAATATCGCCCGATGACAGACGCCCGGCCTATTCAGCGTATTTCAACGCGTTGGCCTCGCCTGCGGCTCTTTTGCCGCTGCTTGGGGCAGTTCTGATATCACTGATCTCGATCCATGCGGTCTTTATCGCTGCCATCCTTGCCGCATGGGCCCAATTGATGCTGTTGTTACGCATCTCGCGTTTTGACCAGGAGGCCCCCAGATGATCGCCTTTCGCCGTTTCTTGAAACGCCTGTGGTTGCCGATTATCCTGCGCTATTGGCCGCTCGCTCAGCTCTGGTACCGCGGATGGGGCCTGACTTTGGACGGCCATCCTGATGACGAGGTCTGGTATTTCGCATTCGGGGCCAACATGAACAACAGCGTTTTTCTGGGCCGTCGCAAGATGGAGCCTTTGGAATGGCGTGTAGGATGTGCGCCAGACTACAGGCTGCGTTTCAATCTTCAGGGCCGGCCACGTGGGCTGTCCGCCCCCGCAAACATCGAACCCGCGCCAGAAGAAGAGGTTTGGGGCGTTCTATACCGAATGACGCGCCGGGATATGGTCTGGCTGCATTCGACCGAAGGCGTGCCGGGTTGGCGATATTACCCGATCTGGCTTGATGCCGAGGATCGTGCAGGCAACCGGCTCCGCGCCTTCAGCCTGATCGCCGACGGCCAGCCCAAGGACGGTAAACCGTCCCTGCGCTACATCACTCTGATCCGTGAGGGAGCGGTCCAGCACAATTTGCCAGACCATTGGATCGGAAAACTGAACGCTGTGCGACATGCCGGAGTCAGCACTTAATGTAGAGAGGCACACGGATGAACCCCGATCGTATAGTCCAATTGTCGTTTCGCTTTTCGCGCAGTCGCCATCGCAATACTGGTTCTGTTGCCCAACTTGTCCGTTGGTAGGTGGTTCTTAAAAACACCCGGACTGCGTCTCGACCCATTCCAGATCGGCAGTAAGTTAAACTATTTGCCGCGCAAACTGCCAAAAGAGATGTATCGATCGCTGACAAGGGATCGTGGGTCAGAGATGGCCGGCCATCGAAAGTTCACCCTGGCGACAAAGATCGACGACTATTTTTGTGACCCTCAGTCAACTTTGCAAAGAGGGAGTAATGAAAACACCAATCGACTTCTTCGCCAATACTTCCCGAAAGGCATTGATTTATCGGGCTTTAGTCAGGCCGAGCTGAGCGCCGTGGCCCGCCTGCTCAACGAGAGACCTCGAAAGACCTCGCAATATCAAACCCCCGCAGAGAAATTTGAAGCGTGTCTTGCGGCGATCCGTTGAAACCACAGCGCTGACCGACGCTTAACTTGATAGAATGCTGCAGAATGAATAAATGGCCGCAATGACGAGCCGCACTGCAGCATCTTGAAGTCATGGCTAAGGTCCGCAAAGGGCCACCCATGTCAGGATGATTTTGCCGCAAACGCAAAATGCTGCGGTAGGGCATTTGGTAAACGGGCTCAAACCGAACTTTGGCTGCGCGCAACCGACGTGGGGCATAACATGATCGTTTTGGCACCAAGCCACTATCTTGTTCAAAGCTTTCGCTGCACTTGTTGTATCGCGATATGCATTGTGTCCTGCATGCTCCTAAGCCTTCAAGCTGTGGGTCGCTTAGTATACACCTATCTCGTGACTATACGGTTTGGGGGTGACATTAGGTCATGATAGCACTCCCGAGACCCTAACTTGATCGATTAAAATGGAGACCTGATGATGACGACTACTGGAAAACAGTTGTTCACGACGCTCGAAGCCGACGGCACGCTGACCGTCGCGGTTGAAGATGTGACCTTTGACGCTCCCACCGGCAATCAGGTTCTGGTCAAAATGGAAGCTGCGCCGATCAACCCGTCAGACCTTGCCATTCTGGTCGGCGGAGCGGACGTCGAAAACGCCGAATATACGCAAGGCAAGTTTGTCGCCAAGATGCCAGAGGCCGCAAACGCTGGATCAAAGGCGCGCCACGGAATGAAGTTGCCCGCTGGTAACGAAGGGGCCGGCACCGTAGTTGAAGCTGGTGAAAGCGGCGCGGCGCAGGCACTTGTCGGGCAGCGCGTATCTTGCGTGCCAGGCAACGCCTACAGTCAATATTGCCTCGCTGATGCCTCCATGTGTCTGCCTCTGGGCGATCATTCCGTCGAAGACGGGGCAAGTGCTTTCGTTAACCCGATGACTGCACTTGGATTTGTCGAAAACGCCAAAGCCGACGGACAGGACGCCATTCTCCATACGGTGGGTGCGTCAAACCTTGGGCAGA
The DNA here is from genome assembly GCF_053474885.1 of Sulfitobacter sp. M13. Lineage (NCBI taxonomy): Bacteria > Pseudomonadati > Pseudomonadota > Alphaproteobacteria > Rhodobacterales > Roseobacteraceae > Sulfitobacter > Sulfitobacter sp. M13. The sequence goes on from NZ_CM130281.1 coordinate 1,859,477, forward strand.
TGCTGACGCGTATCTGTAAAGAGGACGGACTTGGGCTGGTAAACATCGTGCGCAAGGATGAACAGGTTAACCTGCTGAAGGAGCTCGGGGCGACGCATGTTGTCAATTCATCGGACGATAGCTTTATGGATCGACTGAGCCATGCCATCCGTGAAACCGGTGCGTTCTACGGCTTTGACCCTGTTGGTGGGGGCAAGCATGTTGATATGTCATTCAAGGCGATGGAACGGGTCGCAATCGAGCAGATGACCGAATACTCTCGCTATGGCTCCAACCAACAGAAACGAATGTTCATTTATGGTCGCCTTGATACAAGCCCAACACTGCTGACGCCGTCCTACGGGTTTGGCTGGACGCTGTCGGGTTGGCTTTTGTTCCCCTTTTTGCAGTCCGTCGGGCAGGAAACTATGGGTCGTATGCGGCAGCGTGTACGCGACAATCTTACCACCACTTTTGCCAGCACCTACAAATCACGCGTTTCATTGGAAGGCATGCTGAAGAAGGATGCCGTTATGGACTACCGCGCCATGAAAACAGGCGAAAAATACCTCGTGACGCCCTGGTCGTAACGCATATCGGAGCGGCGCGGCTCATCAAGGGCCGCGCCTGCTTTCCCAAGTTGCCTACTGCGGCGCAGCTTATCTGACGTCAGCACCCTTGGGACAGATTTGAGGATTTGAATAAGGAAGGATTTCGTTCATCTTATCGATTAGGCGATCGGGATGACAAAGAAACCACAGACGTCGAAAGACGCTGCCGAGAAGGTAGTCAAAAATATCTGCCGTAAGACCCGGCAGACAGTTCAGTGCAAAAAGGCAGCAGCGGGTAAAACAGCGCATTGAACCATTCAGCCCTTCCTCCAAGAGGTCTTCTCAACTTCAACGGAAACTATGCGTCCGCAGCGAACGGCAGGAAGGTCTGCACAGCGGACATCGAGCGTGTCAAAATACTGCGCCCTGTTCCAACGGCAGCTTTCGGGAGCTTAGCAAGTCGGATTTTGCTAGGCTCGAATGTCCGGTAAGGGCCGTCTTACCTTTGCAGTGTCAGCTTAAGGACGAACATGCTGCGATCGATCTAACGGTCGAAAAGAGCCCATACGGTAATATGCTGCACGGTCCACCAATAATCTCTTTATAAACGTGTGGAAATTGCACTACAGACTTAAGAGTACGAGCGATGGTGATCTTCAGGAATAGAAAATGGATAAAGCTTGAAGCAGTTTGCGAAAGAGCTTCGCATTGATTTTGTCAAAGGTCCTGTCGCCCATCGCCTTCGGTTTGGCGGTGGTCGTGGTCAAGACTTAGCCAAGGCAATGGGGCTGCGGGAGGGTAAAACGCCCATGATCGTTGATGCGACAGCCGGATTGGGGCGGGACTCGTTTCTTTTAGCGTCTTTAGGTGCGCAGGTCACTTTGATCGAACGCTCAGAGGAAATGCACTCATTGTTAGTTCAAGGCATGAAACGCGCAGCAAGAGAAGGTGGCCAGCTTCGCGAAATTATTGGCCGCATGACACTTTTGAAAGGCGACGCCCTGAATTTGATCCCTGAATTGTCTGCCGAAGCAATTCTGATCGATCCAATGCATCCTGAACGGAAAAATTCTGCACTGGTGAAGTTAGAACTGCGTCAAGTTCGCGAAATCGTGGGCACGGACGATGACGCGGCTGATCTTGTACGATTGGCGATCGCACATGCACGTAAACGCGTAGTGCTAAAGTGGCCGGCTAAGGCTGACCCTCTTGAGGGTGTTCAGAAATGCACCCATCAAATTATCGGTAAAACAACACGATACGATGTTTTTATGGTCGGTTGAGTGGGTCTCGGCGCAACAGTGGAAATCAGCATATTTCTTCTGCATATCCGGCCATGCTATACAAATGAAGTTGTGGCTGTTATCCCAGCCAGTGCCAAGAGTTATTGCAATTTTTACAAGAAAGTTGATGGAAATCACATGCAGGTTAGTGTTCGCGACAACAACGTTGATCAAGCCCTCCGGGTCCTAAAGAAAAAGCTCCAAAAGGAGGGTGTGTTTCGTGAAATGAAGCTCAAGCAGCATTTTGAGAAACCTTCCGAGAAAAACGCGCGTCAGAAAGCGGAAGCGATCCGTCGTGCTCGTAAGCTGGCACGTAAGAAATTGGAACGCGAAGGATGATCTAATTCAAAACTTGCTGTTGAATAGGTAGCCACGTTGTTCGATCGCGGCGGTGGTTTTTCCTACTCGATGAGTGTTTTTGATATCGACAGTCCAAGTTTTAGAATGTCCTAAAGCGGACTTTGCCGCGACCAAGGGAACAACCGCTTTGTCTGTATTGATGACCTCCAGCCAGCCCCAGATGCTGCGCCCCGCACGTCGGCAGCTTTGGGGAAGGCGGCCTATTGAATTTTACTAAGCTCAGAAGTCCGCTCAGGGCCATTTGCTGCCCGTTTGCATTTGTACGAATTTCATAAAATTGGGCGTCGGCGTTTGCTATGTAAGTGGCAACGCATGCTATTGGCGCATGCTGTTGCCAGGCGTTCAAAAGTAAGCGGTACACGAGTTTAGTCTCGTCAAACGTGCTCTGATCGAGCCGTCATTCAATATTGCTGGGAACATGGACATTGTTGCGATCGATGGCAGCACAAATCCCTACTGTGTTTTTATCGAGAAAACTATGATCGATCGTCCGGTTATCAGAGAGCGCTGACGACTATTAGTTTACACTGAGCAAGGCCTTTTCAACAACGTTCCCCTCAAAGTTCGCTGTCAGAACGAATCTGCGATGCGTTCCGCGTCCAATACGATTCACAGGGGATTATCGCTGCTGATGTTTGTATTTTGGCGGCGACACGCGCATCTTAGGCGAGTGAATAGAAAGACGATGACCCCGAAACATCTGCCCCAGCATCCCTTTCAGTAAAACCAGCAAGAAAAGTGGTCAAAGCCAGAGTCCTGAGAATACAACCATCAGCCCCCCCGCGCAGAGTGCAATCGTCGGGAAGGGCCGCCGCGCTCCGATCAGACCGGACGAGAGCAATGTCAGACCCAAGGCCACCCGCGCAGCCGCCAAAAGAGCTGCCAGTGGGGCGTCTGAGAGCCGCAGTATGTCGGGATTGGCGACCATGCCCAAGGGAATGATATAAAGCCCAATGCCAAGTGCCATTGCCGTCAGCGCGACCTTCAACCAGTTCTCGCCAATCATCCCTGCCGCAATGAATACCGCCCCGCAGACTGGGGGCGTGATCGTCGACAAGAGTGCGAACCAGAAGACAAAGAGATGCGCCTGAAGCGGTGAAAGGCCCAGCTCAATAAGCGCAGGCCCGGCCACTGAGACACAGATCACATAGGCAGCTGTGGTCGGCACCTCCATCCCCAAGATTAGGCAGGCCAGCGCCGTCAGCAGCAAGGACGGCCAGAGAAGCCCACCCGACCCCTCCAAAATGAGCGAAGTAATTTTCACGCCGAGGCCGGTGATCGACAGAACGCCGATAATGATTGAGGCACAAAGAATGATCGACGCGATCAGTGAAACCTGGCGTGCGGCGTTCAGAACCGCGCTTGCCAATCGGCTGGCGATCTGACGTGGAAGGAAGGTCAGCTGCGCATTGAAGAACAAAAGCACCGCCGCCGATAAGATCGCCATGGCTGCGGAATACTCAGGTGTGAACTGCGCAATGAACATCCCCCACAGAAGGACTGAGAATGGCACGAGGAAAAACAGTGACGTGATTACCACGTCCCGCAGGGCGGGGCGATCCGCCTCGGCAATACTCTCGAGCGAAAAGCGCCGGGCATAGGCGTTGATGCCCACCCAGACCGCCACGAAATACAGCAGCGCCGGTAAGGCTGCGGCGGCCATAATGCCAGTGTAGGGCACGCCGGTAAGCTCAACCATGACAAAGGCACCGGCGCCCATCAGGGGCGGCATGATCTGCCCGCCCGAGGAGGCCACGGCCTCCACCGCTGCGGCAAGGCGTTTGGGATATCCAAGCTTAGTCATTGCGGGCAGGGTGATCGCGCCGGTGGAGGCGACATTCGCCGAGGCAGAGCCAGAGATCGAGCCGAACAGCGCTGACGACAAAACCGAAACCTTCGCCGCGCCGCCCTTTAATCGGCCTGCCGCCGCCGCCGCGACATTCATGAACCCTTGGCCCGCTTCTCCAGCGTTCAGGACAGCGCCAAAGATCACAAAGATCGCCACGACCGTGACTGATACACCGGTAAGCGAGCCCCAGATGCCGCCCTCGGCTATGGTCAGCGTCCCGAAAAAACTTTCAACAGGCGTGCCGGAATGCCCGAACTCGCCGGGTATATACTGTCCAAACAGCCCGTAGAGCAGCGCGAGTGTCGCCACCAGCGGCAGCGGCCAGCCGATCACACGCCGGGCCGTTTCCAGCACCACCAAGAGCAGCGTCACCGCCACCGCGAGCTGAAAGTTGCTCTCGATAAATCCATATTGGTCCCCGAGCACATTGCTGTTGAACGCCACCCAAAGCGCTGCGGCGATGCCCAGTGCTGCAAGGATACTCCCCGTGATCCGCCGCATGGGCGAGCCTGCGTCAAGGATCAGGGCGAAGGGGAGGATAAAGACCATATGCAGCGGCCTGCTGATAAGGTTCGGCACCAGACCTGAGAACACCAGTGCCAAGTGATAAGCGACCAGCGCGATCGCGAGCGCGATCCAGAAACTCGCAGCCATACGGCTCTCAGGAAGGTTTGTCATGTGGGGGAGGTCCGGCTTTGAGTTGGGGCAGTGCGGCGCGGAAAGCCCGCGCCGCACACCATGTTATTGCGACGCCTTTGTCGCGATCCCGGCTTCTTCGTAATAGCGCAGCGCGCCGGGGTGCAGCTCAGTGGTGATGTTGGTCATCAGCTCTGGCGTGACATTGCCCCACCAAGGCGACGTGTCGGCCATTTTTGCCTTGTTCTCCCAATAGGTCTTGGTCAACTGATAGGCAGTCTCATCGTCCATCTTTGTGGTCGTGAAGGCGGCAACGGGCAGGGAGGTCGTGGTCACATCCTGCTCTTGGCCCGCATAGGTCCCCGCAGGAATTACAATCCGTGTGCGTTTGGATTGCGTGATCTGCTCATCGTTCAGCGAGATCACATTGACGGGGGTCGAAGCCGCGGCCTCAACAACATTGGGCGCCGGAAATGAGCCCGCAGTGACGAAGCCATCGATCTGCCCATTCTTCAGCGCGGCCACGGCGTTGCTCAACTCAGCATCAGCAATCTCTACGCTGTCCGACAACCCGAACATTTCCAGATACTTCGCCCCCTCGGTCGCGCCGAAAGACCCTTTGCCCAGCAAAATGCTTTTGCCCTCGAGATCAGCCATCGACGTGGCTTCGCTGTCCTGAGACATCACGACATGCATGGTCAGTGAGGGGATCGGGAAGAGGGCGCGAATTTCATCAAAGGCCGGGGCCGTCTTGCCTTCAAACATCGCCTTGCCGTCTTGGGCCAGCCCGACAAGCGATGGCGGGGTGGTAAAGACATAGTCGGCACCGCGCGCACGCACTTCCATGACGTTTTGAACCGAGCCTTGGCTCTCTTCTACCGTGACTGAAATGTCTCCGCCGCTGCCCGCTTTCATGGCTTCGGCAAGCTCCACGCCCATTTGATAGTAAGATGAGCCCGATTTGGCAGACTTATACGTCACGCGGGTCTCTGCGCCGGCCGCGCTGCCCAAAAGCCCCACGGCGAATGCCGCGCAGATTGTTTGTCTCAATGCATTCATGGTTTTTCCTCCCTCAAACCCAAAGGCGTACTCTATTCCCACCTACATAGGCGCGGGAATGCCTCCGTGGGACTTTGTGGCAGCAAGCTGTCGTATTGTCGAGAATGCGGTTTCGCTGTTTGGTCGGACGAGAAGTGCGGATTGCGAACATTGGATGCATCCGCACCTACAGCTGTTTTGAGAACCTTGCTACCTTCGCCGCGACAGTTGCATATTCTGCATTCCGCCGTAATGCAGCGCAACGTAGGTTGAAGTGGCGAGCAACGGCTGGCGCTAAGTATCAGGTTGCTAAGACACCGGCATGCTGAACATTCAGTCTCACAGATCATCTCGATCTGCCAACGCAGTCGCAATTTACTTTGCGAGCTCTGCTTCTCTCGAACCGAAAGCCGGATTGCCACGCAAGTAATTTATCGTGCCGAGAACCGAACCGTCACGGATGATCGGAACATTCAACACAGCATTAAGACCAAGCCCCAAGATTGTTGCGTGGTCCGTGAAGGCCTACCTGATATCAGCGGCACCGAAGCCGTTATTGACTCGTCGGTCAATCAGCACCTTTTTTCCCCATTCCGTATCCCGCTTGGGTTTGCGCCCGCTGACGGGGTAGCTACCGGGAAGGGTAGAATGAAGCCTTTCCACCTCCATCGTTTCAGCGTGGAATCGCATTGCGGTGAAAAGTTCGTTTGCGACTGCACTACCGCAGAGATCAAAGGCCATCTGCAATGGCGTATCCTGATCCGCAATGCGTTTGCAAATGTCGGCATTCATGGTTTCGCTCCAGTTTTGGCCGTTCCCGCGCGCCGTGGGTCCGCGACAGCATCCGCATGCGAAATGTCGCGTAAGGCGATGCAAACCCCGCCCGCCATCCAGGTTCGGGCGGGCCATTGTTCAAGGTCGTGTCCGCGGGCACGGAGGCTTTCGATCAAATTCTCCGGCATGTCGGCCTCGAAGAGCACCTTGTTGGGGTGGACGTCATGCGGCGCAAAGCTACCGGGGAATGCATAGGTCGCCACACGTGGTGCCTCAACGGCTTCGCGCGGCGTTCGGCCCAGATCTAACATGCCTATCAATACCTGCGCCATGGCCTGCACTTGAACGTCCCCGCCGGACGTACCCATGGCAAGCCAAGGCTGTCCGTCCTTCAGGCCAAGAATGGGGTTCGGCGTCAGCCGAGGCCGCTTGCCAGGGGCGAGGGCATTGAGGTGACCGGGAATCGCACGGCGCTGTCGATCACGCTGACATGAGAGGTATCTGCGCAGCCTGCCTCGAAGACCGGGCGTTCGCCCGAAGGGACCGTGGCAGGGGCCGCGGGTGCGGGTGCGGGTAGTGGGTCGGAGGTCTCATCGATGCTCCGCAAGCGGTCGGCGATGAAAGCGGGGTCCAGCAGCGCCTCCGGGGCGATTTGCATGAAGCGGGGGTCGGTGACATGCGCTTCGCGATCGGCGAACACTCGTTTCAACACCTCGATCAGAAAATGCAAATTGATCTGGTTTCCGTCTCGGGCAGCGTCTGGGCCGGCTTGTTCCAGCATGGCAAGCGTCTGCGCCATTGAGATGCCTTGACACCAGGCACCGCAGCAGTGGACCTGTGCGCCTCGAAAGTCGATGGCCAAGGTCGGCTCCTCACGCACCTCATAGGACGCGAGATCCTCGGCTCGCAGAAGGCCGCCTTTGTCGGCATGGAAGTCGACGATGCGCTGCGCAATCGGCCCAGTGTAAAATGCAGCGCGTGTGGCGGCCAGCCCAGCGCGCCGATCGCCCCCCTCGGTACGGGCGGCACTCCAGGTCGTCTGTATTGCGTCTTCGCGTTGTGCGGCAAATTCAGCTGCTGCAAGGGATCTTTGACCAGTTGAGAGACGCGTTTTTTCAAATGCAGCGATTTCAACCCGTACAAGTTCGCTCAGCAGCGCTTTGAATGTGTTCTGGTCCATGGTCGGACACCCCCGTGCATAATCGTAGGCAAGGGTGGTCATCGCCGTCAGGCGACCCGAGATATCCCTTGCTTCGGAGGCAATGTCGGTACGTAGCGAAAAAACAAAAAACCGGTTTGATTTGGAGTTTGAATCGAAAGGAAGCCTACGTCGAAAATAGTATTTCTCAGCGCGCTGCTCGAGATACGGGGTGCGATGAAGATCGGTCACGCTGCGACTCCGGTCCGGCTTTGTGCACGTGTTGTGCACCTGGTGTGACTTTTGGAGTGCGCCTATTGTGATCAAAACGAGAAAAGGCACCCAGGAGGGTGCCTTTTTTCATTTAACATCAATACCTTGCGGTAATGTTGGCTCCGACGGTAGGGATCGTAACCTCAATTCTAACGAACTGAAATTAAATGATATTCTTGGCGTGAATCCTGTCCGAATCCACGGTGTGCCACAATCGATGTACTGATTTGTGCCAGTACGCAAGAAGTTTTTTTCATCAAGCCGTTTGATGAAGTCATTCTGCCCAATTGGTGTATGGGTTAACCCACGGAGTTAGACGGCTGTTCAAAAACGGGATGGCACCGAACAGCTTTCCTATTAAGCTGATCAGTCTCCGCGCTCCAAGCGCACCGAAACTTTGTAAGTGGCAGTCTCCGTAATCAGCACATAATCACCTTCTTGTGCTTTCGACGCTTCAAAGAAGCGCCGTACCCAGCCGCGCCCACGAAAGATAGATTTGGATCCATCGATATCGGTCAGGATTGGTGTCGGCCCACCCCAGTCAATTTCAATCTGCCGTGGGGCTTCATCAGATTTGTTTTTGCCGCCAACCACGTCCTGTGGGAAGGCATTCAAGAACTTCGAAAGATTGATGTGATTGTTCCGTACATTTCCACCAGTCAGGCGGCTCCGGCCAAGAACTCTAAACTTGCCTTCTGGCAAAGGTGGCAAAGGACCATTTGCCGATCTGTTATAGACGGGCTTCGCAATAGGGCGCTCCACCTCAGAGAGTTTTGCGCTTTCTTGCAGTGATCGGGTTGGCTTTGGTATGTCCGAGCTGGATGAAGCTCCAAACGCATGGCGAAGACGGTTCAGTTCTCGCGTCTCCTCTGCGGAAAAAGTAACCCAAGTGACCGCGCCTGACTTATGTTGGTAGGGGACAGGGCGCTCCAAAGGAATGATGTCCGCGAGTTTCCAAGGGATGACCCATTTTGCAACTTCACCGCGTCGGATCATATCCTCCGGAATTTGGTGATGGTTGAAATTTGCAATCATCTCTGACGGGGTGAGTGCTTTCCCACAATCAACGAGGCGGGCAAGGCCAACGACATGGCCGCTGCCTTTTTGGATAAGGCCAAACCACCCGCGTATCGAGGTCGCTTGTGACCGCATCTCCCAATCTTTGCGACCTTCAAGAATGTGGCCGATCCAGGGATCGGCGATGATAAGTCCGCGGGTTACATTCATTTTTGTGCCTGTTTGCATGTTCATCATAATTCGTAAGCCCCTTCTGAATTAGGGGAGATAGGGGGCAAGCCGTCCCGATTAAACTGTTCCACCATAATGTCTGCGATGGCCGCATGTTGGCCACGGTTCGGCTGTGCCACAGCCTGCGTGAGGCCGGTGACATCGGCCCTGTTGTCTCCCATAGGCCAAAGCGCCTGTTCTGCCAGCCGCCGTTTGCGTTGCATCAGGCTCTGAAGCAGGCTGTCAAAGCTTTGAGCACCCAGTTCCGGGTGCAGTGCCATGGGAATATGAATGGAAACGGGGTGCGATTGACCGATGCGGTGAACGCGGTCGTTGCATTGCTCTTCGACCGCAGGATTCCACCAGCGGGATAGGTGAATAACATGGGTTGCGGCTGTCAGGGTCAACCCTGTACCTGCCGACTTAGGACCAAGGATCAACATGTCAAAACCGCCATCTGTCTTCAGATGTTGTTGAAAGCGGTTCACGATGTCTTGCCGGCGAGGGATAGGGGTATCGCCATTGATCACGTCAATTTTCTCAAGACCGAACATGTGACGCACGATTTCACCAAAACGGAACTGCATGTCCCGGTGCTCGATGAAAACCAAAACACGCTCATTTGCTTCTTTAATCTTGCGCAGGATGTCGATGACAGCGTCGAGACGTGCGCTCTTTGCGATGAACTGGTCAGGTGGTGTGGCTTCTGTATCACCAGGGTGCACCGAAACTGATCGGATATGATGCAGCATTTTTAACGCGGCTCCTGGGCCGCCATTGGCCAGTTTCAGCTGCGCCAAGTCATATGCATCTGCCTGCACCTTGGGCATCAAGCGCGGGTGCAGATAGCGCCGTTTAACGGGCAGGTCACGCGCGACTTCTTCTTTCAGGCGGCGCAATCCGAGAGGGGGCATCGGGCCGCGGTCCTTAAAGACTCTTGTGTGTAGCTCGGCCATATTTTCAGCATTGGGCGCGGCATAGCGCTCGCGAAATTCAACGCCAGAGCCAAGGCTGCCGGGTGCGATACGATCCATAATGGTCCACAGATCAATGGCTGCGTTTTCAATTGGTGTACCAGTAAGGCCAATTCGGAAGTCGGCGTTCATCGCCTCAACGGCTTTTGAGGCAAGTGTTGAGCGGTTTTTGATATTCTGGATTTCATCCATAACGATGGCAGAAAAACGAACCTTGCCCAAGGAATGCTGATAGTTTGCGAGTGTTGTGTAGGTTGTGAGCAGCCAGTATCGGTGCGCGCGACCGTCTTCAAAGGCCTCGTCCAGCCAATCGAGATCCAGCAGTGGCAGGCCCGATTGCGTTTCTGTTCCCTGTGCACCACTGCGTTTTTGAGATCCCAGCGCCCCGCCATACAGACGTATCAATGATCCGAAACCACGCCCTTCAACATGGTGTTCGACCTCTTGCTCCCAGTTGCGCAAAAGAGAGGTCGGTGCCACAATTAGAACTGGCCCACGGTTCGCCGCATCTGGTTGTTTCATGTGCTCTTTCAGCCACGTCAGAAAGGCAATTGTCTGAAGCGTCTTACCCAGACCTTGTTCGTCCGCATTCAGGATTCCCGGCAACCCTGCTTTCCAAGCCTTTTGAGCCCAATCGAAACTTTCCAATTGGTGTTGATGCAATGGGGTGCGGATCGAGCTGGGTAATTCGGTTGGAACGGTTGCATCGCGCGGTGCAAATTTAGCTTCCCACGAAAGGTCGTCATAGTTGTCGAGCGTATCAAGGATGATCGGGCCATCGGTTTCTGGCGCTGCTTCAGGGGCTTCAGCCGGAGCGTCCTGTGCTTCGCGGTGTTCGATTTCACCATTTATTGCCGCAAGGCGGGCTGGCGTGATCTGCACGGTTTCTCCGGCGATTTCTGCCGGTGTATCCTTGCCGGTTTCCAAGACGTCCGCCATGTGATCCCGTAGGGTGCGCAGCTCCGAGGTGGGCATGGCTTGAATCGCCTCTGACAAATGCTGGGCAAAAGCCTCTGGTAACCACGTGGTGCCGCTGCCCTCGATCTGGTCTTTTGGGCGCTCATAGACGACTACACCGGTCACCCGTTCCGAATATTCACGGCTTTCAATCAGCGCAGGGCCAGCGATCTGTTCAACCATCTCCTCTTGTGCCGCGGCATCGAGATTCTGAAATGCTTCGGACTGTTCAAGGTGTCGGCTCACGGCTTCGGTAATGAAAACGCGCGGGTTTTCGATAAAGGCCTGACGTTCTTCACGTGATGCGCTTTGTACACGCGCCATTTCTTCAAGAACAGGTGCGGCGCCCTTATCAATCACAAGATAGGAATTATTGCCAAGCTGGTAGGCTGGCCGTGCGCCGCGCGCGTGCAGACGGTGTTGAAACACGGCCAAAGCCTCGCCCGTGAGTTCGGCATTATGCTCAGAGATATCATCATCCGAGAGCCCTGCATCGTTAAGCTGTTGTGCGGAATAGGGCACGATTTCAAACTGTCCCAGGGAAGCATTTGGAGACACTGAAAATCTGTCCGCGATGCGGACCTCAAGCCCCCGCAGAAAGGCTGTCATAGAAAGGCCTGCCATTTCCTTATTGGCGGGCATTTCGCTTTCAATAACGTCTTCGGGTTCAATAGCGCGGCGAAAATCGGCCAGCGCCCGCCAGTGCTGTTCAACGGGCTCCGTCGCATCAAATGTATCAGCCAGATCCAAAGCGCGCTTCATCCATAGCGGGAGGCGGCGTGGTCCATTTGACGTATGCAAAATCGCGCCGGTTCTTTTGGGGATTTCGCGCCGGCCCTCACGAGACCATTCATAGTGAAGTCGAAAATCAGGGCGTCCCAATACGCCTGTCACATCGGTTTTCAGCATCAGATCGACAGTTGCAGGAAGGCCGAGGGCCTCGGCAGACGGTGCAGAAAGTTGGGCCGCAGCATGATGGGAGATGCGCAGGTGATCAGCTGCGATTTCAACATCTTCTGGGTGCGCGTCCTCCCAAGCACGCAAATCACCGATCGCAAACAGAAGGTTGCGATCTTCGGGGGCAAGATCGGTAAAGCTGCGCGCGGTTGGTTTTGAGATCAGACGTGTAAGGATGCCTTGTCTCTGCTGCGGAAAGCGGATCTCGATGTTGTTGTCGGTTATAATTGGGCTGGGTGCGCTGTCAGACATGTTGGAGAACCCACTGTGACCAATTTTGAATAGAGTTGTGAGGCTTCGAATTTCGGGAGGTGCGCATAATGTCGTCGCAGTAATATTGGCGCTTATACAGGGCTGGGGCGTTTTTGTCGTCGATTTTGAAAATATGCGTTTTGTAGCTGTGACATCCATCTACAACAATTCTGTTGCCAATCCGCATGATCAGCAGTGATGTGCTGCCGCCGCGATCAAGTTGCCGGGCGAACCGACGGTTCATGTCCGTTTTGCCACCGCGTAACAGATTAGTTTCGGCATAACGACGTGCCTCAGACCCGAATGCGACCCAGGCCTCATCGATCATGTTATCGTCATATAGTTTGAGCCAGAAATCGCGCCGTGGTGGCCACATGTGACTATTCTGAGTGGCTGTGACCATGTTGCAGAAGAACTTCATGTCCTGATGGGTCAACCATCTCAACAGGACCGCGCGTAGATCGGGGTCAAAGCCAGACCAAATGCCCCCGGCATGCAGGCGCGGGTCATTCCATGCGGCGATGATTGCTTCGCTTAGTTCATTGCGCAGGGCATCGGAGGGCGTTTTGGTACGCCAGACCGACAATAGGGCCTCAACCGCAGGACCCGCACCCGCTTGCAGTACGGGCCCATTTTGCGGGGTCAGCCAGTTGAAAAGTTTATGACGAGCTGAAGTATTTGCGAGATCGGGCGCAAGAGATTTTACAAAGAGCTTTTGTGCGGCTCTGGCCAGACCAGAGGTGTGGGGACTGGTCAATCCGATAGATTGAAGTTTGGCATATGCATCGTCTGTTTCAAGCATAAGTTCCGCCAAACCTCTCGGCGCAGCATCAGGCGTGAATACTTGGGGCAGGGCGGTGATTAAATTCCGATGCCGCCCTCGCAAGTCGCTGCCGCGGGCAGACAAGGCTCTTGCAAGATCGCGGGTGTGGTCTGCGCCAATCGTAAAGCTGTCCAGATAGATCCCTACCATGCCGTCGAGAAAGGCCCCTGGTTCACGAGTGGCGATTTCATCTAAGTAAAATTCACGCAGGTCGAGTAAGTCAGGCCGATTGCAGCGTTCTTTGTCGAAGACAGCAACCGCAGCCGAGATTACCCTCTGTGTGGTGATATTTTCCCAACTCCACTCAGCTACACGCAATCGCATGTTTTGGGCCAGGTTTTCTCGATCCCGATCCTCTGGGGCGCGAACCGTATCTGGCCAGCGGCTCATGATGTTGTCGACGGAGCGCTTAATCTGACTGAGCGGTGGCAGGGCCCGTGTGCGGAACGATTGGCCGCGTTGCAGTAAGGCTCGCGTCGATTCACGGGGGCGGTTTGTCTCAGGGGCGTTCACGGCTGGACCATGACGCCTTCCAGCGCCTCTCGGACTACTTCTATCCCGTCGGTATCCTGAGGCGTGACCATGATGAAGCGAAGGTCAATCCGGCGGTTGGTTGCCCGGCCTTTCTGTGTGTCGTTAGGCGCGACAGGGCGATCGGGCCCATATGCGGCGACTGAAAGAACGGGCTGACTCTTCAGGTTCAGGTGCTGCATAACCCCTTGGGCTGCTTGTGTCATGGCAAAGAAAGTGTTGTTGGCACGTGCTGCCGACAGCGTGCGGTTCAGCCGATCTGTCCCAACATCGTCAGTATGACCTTCAATTTGGACGGCCTCGATCATCACAAAGCCGGAATTACATGTATGATCGAAACGTGATGCGTGACCAATTGTAAAACATGGCAGTACCTCATTGAGCCGCTGCGCGAGCCGGGCGACGATGGAACTCCTATCGCTGGCCAAATCTGACCGGCCCGATGCAAAAAGGCCCTCACCCTGAAAGCGTAACGCGTCAGATTCCTCGCTTAATTCGACTTGTAAGTCAGGGAAATCAGCCTTGATTGCGTCCCGTAGTTGCGTCAGCACCTTACGCCTCGTCTGAGTTACCTGCGCCAGATATGCCTCAAGCGGGTCAATCTGTTTTAATTCGGCAAGCTCCTGGCGGAGTTGATCGATCTCGGCATCTTTTTGCTCAATCTCTGCGATCAACTGCCGGAGACGCTCTTCGAGGTTTTTGATCCGCGTTTCTGCGGTTGTGAGGTTGGCGGTCAGCTGCAGGACCAGATCCTCCAATTCCCTTTTTTCCTGCAAGAGCCTTACGAGCTGGGATTCAAGACGTTCAATTGTTTGTTCATGTGTTTCGGCTATCTGTTTCCAGCTATCTCGCGCTTCAACAACTCGGTCGTATTCAATCTTAGACACCGCATCTGGATCCCCGGCTTGGCTCGCGAAAAATGCAAGCAAAATCATCATGATGAATAGGAACCCGACCGTCATGTCGGTCATTGATACGAAGGCGCTTTCTTCTTCCTCTTCGTGGCGTATGCGTTTTGCCTGCGCTCTCATGTTCGCCGCTGCCGTTGTGAAGGCAGGAACGCCTCGGCCTGTTCAACGACGCTTTTGAGGGTGTCCAGTCCAGGAGCAAGGGCATCACGCATTTGCCCAACGTGATCTTGCGCCGACCCGAGAGCAGCCTCCAGTTGCGAATTGTACTCTGTCAGCGCACGGCCAAGCATTTCATCGATCTGGTCAAGCTTCTCTGCTTGGCTCGAAAGTTGGGACATCGCGGCATGTGTCGCCTCAAGGGAGCGGCGGATGCCTTCGCGTTCGTTCCCAAGGGCGGTTTGAGCGGTATCCAGAACGTGAGTGGCATTTTCGGCAACAGAAGCTGAGTTTTGCATCAGTGTCTCTGAGACAGTTTCGACCAGGTCACCAACTCGGCGGAGGTTGGTTTCTATTCGCTCTTGCGAGGCACGGATCGGATCGGCCGCAGCCACGAGGCTTTGGCTTGCGGTGCGGAAACCTTCGGATGCGCTGTGTATCGCATCTGCGCCTGTATTCATGCCCTTTGCCGCACTTTGAGCACCGGTAGCTCCGTGCTGCACAGCTTCGGCCATAGTTTCCAACCGTTTGCTGATAGTATCGAGCCGCGACAAAAGCTCTTCGCCTATGACGCCCCCCATATCGGCACCAAGCTTTGCGATATCTGCGCTGGTCTGATGGAAGCTGTTCATCAGGCTTTTACCGACACCTTCGATTGCTTGCCCAGCCTCTGTGCTGGTTTGTGCTATGCGGTCTCGCGCGGCCTTGCTGCTTTCTTCGCTGGCGCTGGCCAAGGTGTCGCGGAACCCTTCGGCGGCGGCCTGCATTTGTTCGGCAGCGGTGCGCATGGATTCTGCTCCCTCGCCGGTATTGTCGCGTATGCCTTCCAGCGTGTCATTCATGACGGACAACAAGCGATCTGCACCTTCATTCATTGCTTCTGATGCCGTACGACCACTGGCGGCCACTTCGGTGCGCATTTCTGCCATGGCGCGTGCCATCTGATCCAGCGCATCCCGCATCCCGTCACCTGCCTGAGTGTTAGTTGAGCTCATTCGATCAACCATCAGTCCGATGCGGTCGGTCGCCTCACCCAAAGACTCACTGGCACGGGTCAACGCGTTCCCGACGGAGTGGGAGAGCTGATGAGAGAGGTCTCCCACCAGCCCTTCCATGTTACTTGTGCCCATGGAGGTGACACGGTCGAAGATTGGATCCATCCGGTCCGCAATAGCACTCGTGATTTGTTCAGGCAGAGCCTCAAGGGGCTTTCGAAGTTCCGCGACCATTCCCATGCCGATCTCGCGCAGATGTTCGCGTTGTTCGGTTGCTGCGCGCAGCTGGCGAAATCCGATGTCTTCCAAGCTGACGAACACGAGACGTCGTTCTATACCGATGCATAGGCGATGCAGAGCTGCATCCATTGTGTTTTGGCGCGCGCGAAGCAAGAACGTGAACAAGATCGAGCAGAACAGGCCCACAAGTGACATGACGAATTTAGCAGACGCAATTTGCATAAAATTCTGCATCGCCCTATCCATTCCACCTGTCCCAGCGTTCATTGACTGTGAAAATTGGTGCAACGCTGCTACCAACCCCAAGAATGTCAACAACAGGCCAGCTGAGACCAATGTATTCGGCAAGATACGAAAAACCCCTGGACCAAACCCCAAGTCATCGACGTTTAGAAATGATGCGGGCCGGATCGAGTTACGCAGGCTAAGGGGGCCATCTACATCATCGTGTACAATGGTCTCATTAAACTCATCGAAAGCTTCCCAAACAGTCTCCCGTGGACCTTTTTTACGATAGTCGTTTCGAAGTTCATGGATGAGGTCGGAATGGCCATCCGCAAATGCCGAGATGTCCGCAAAAGCTCTAACTTTTTTGTCCAACAAATTAACGGCACTCAGTTGGCGGCTCGACCGAATAAAATACCAAATGGCAAAGATAGTCGTAGCAAAAATGATCATTCCTGCGATCTGGCCGGGTCGGCTGTCAGAGAGAGTTAGCGCCTCCGCAACAGAAATGATTCCATTTTTGAGAAAAAGTCCCAACTGGTCGCTAAATGTCTGAAACACCAAATTCTTCCTGATATATATCAACAGCCGTAGCTAAAGAATTCGATGCTATTTTCCATCTTAGGTTACTTCAAGGCTGAGTTGATCTATCTTAAATAATAAATTTGCTATAGGAACCGCCGCTGCCGTTCTCTTAGAAAGGGTCCGCACATCTATCTTGGTTGAGGTACAGGAAGATCGGTGCAAATATGCACACCAAGCAGATCACCGGCAAAATAACCAGCATTTCTACTCGTAGCTGTACCTTACATTTTTAGGAAATACGACCGATCTAACTGCTTAATTGCAGTTACTAAATCGTTGATGGATTTGAGATATTTAGAAGGCGTATATGCAGCATACGCATCTGCCCCAAGAAGCTCATTCAGCATCCATTTCGACATTAGTTAGGTCCATGGTTTTGGATTTTGCTTTTACCTTTGACAGCGCGTAGGGACCAATATGCAAATAAAATAGAGTTTCAGGACTCACTTTTGCCAGTTTTTCAAGTTCTATGTCGTCTGGAGTGGTCTTAGTAAGGGGCATGGCTGTGTATAGTCCAAAATTGAAATTTGTCTGATTGATAGGTATCAGGTTTGGCTTTTTGTTCAACGCTGTAGGCTGTCAGCTTAAACTGATCCAGTAGGGGTGCAGATAAAAAGTTAGACTATCTTGGAGATAGTCTATGTACAGCTACGAAGAGCGAATGCGCGCGGTTAAGCTTTATATCAAGCTCGCTAAGCGTGCAGGCCACGATCCGTGAATTGGGGTATCCAATGAAGACCACGCTTGTCGCTGGCCAACCAAAAGCCTGCCGAGCGCTTGAGCGATTTGAGGGTACTGCGCACGAAGCCATTGCCCGAACTGTCGACGAAGAATGTGAAACCCATACCCGCAAAATCTCGCTATGAATGAGTGATCGGTGGGGGGCAGGTCAGGGTCTATAGAGCACTTTCACCAAGAATCAGAGAATGAAAAAATCTTTACCGAAAATGTAAATATTTCAACGCAAGTTGGCCTTGAGATCGGAGTAAAGTGCAACGATTTCGGTCTTCGCTATCGAGGCTTGTCCCGCCGTTCTCGCTTTTGCTTCAGTAAAATCGATCGCCCGGAATTTGGCAAGTAGCTCTTCGATTGATATATTCGCGCGTAGAAAGTTGTGTGAGTTTTTCGAAACCCCTGTGAGGCATGTCTTCACTTTGCCCGCATTCTCGCCGACACGCTGTATTGCAAAATCTGCCTCCTCACGGACGACGAAGTCGAAATCTGGATGCACAGTCGGCAACTTAGTTTTGGGTCGCAAGTCATGCCGTCGCTCCCAAACCTGGAAGACGCAAGAAACAGGGTGGCTCTTACCCTCGAACATAAAACTATCGCGCTCAAGCACGCGCTGATTAAGTAGATGAAATTGAGGGGAAAGGCGGTTTTTTATGCTGTCCTTCTCAAATGTTCGCGGAACAATGAACGCTATTTGTTCAGCAAATGTTGCCGCGTGATTGAAAAACAAGATTGCAAGACTGCAGCTCTTACCGAATGGGGGATTGCCGATTACAATGGCAGGTTCGCTACGCTCCAGCTTCAAGAAGTCTTGTCGCGCAATCCTTCGATCTTCCGGCAGAAGGTCATAGGCCAATGTGCACGAAGGCAAGAAGTCAAGGAACGCGCCTGCACCAGCGCTCGGCTCCAATAGGTCAGTTTTCGTGGTGTTCAGATTTATACCTGTCCAATTTTCGAGGTCACCTACACACTGGCGTGCTACCTCTGGCTTTGTGTAAAATTTGTCGAGATTTCGAGACAGCTCTTTACTGCTGATCGAAAGATCGAACTGTGCGGGTATGAATGATTTTTGATTGTGATAGATCGTCATGGAAAGGACTTGGGTCCATGTCGATCTTGCCGGAAATCTGATATGATGATTTGATGCGATCCGCCGAGAGGACTGCGCAAATGGACTTATTCGAGCTTGTGATATCGGCTGTGATGGTCGCTATTGCACACTACGGCCGACGGTAAAGGTCGCTCTCCCTTTTCGGGATCTTGCTGAGCATCACTTTGCCGGTGCAATGGATCAAAATTTTCATCGAACGGATGTGCTGGGAA
This sequence comes from Sulfitobacter sp. M13, assembly GCF_053474885.1. Taxonomy (NCBI): domain Bacteria; kingdom Pseudomonadati; phylum Pseudomonadota; class Alphaproteobacteria; order Rhodobacterales; family Roseobacteraceae; genus Sulfitobacter; species Sulfitobacter sp. M13. The sequence goes on from NZ_CM130281.1 coordinate 1,878,246, forward strand.
CATAAACAGGCGCTGTAGGCCGTTCGTGTTCAACGACAGCAAGGGCGGAAAGCAGACATTCGCTGCGGTTGCGAAGTATGGATCCAGCGTTTTAGAAAGCGGACGTTCGGCAGCACGTTGCACTTTCAATCGCAGCGAAGGCTCGGTTTAAGCCCAATCTTGCCAAAGCGCGGGGATGCATCTGAGTAAAATTCGTTACCGCATACGTGCTCACTCGCCATGGACAAATGCGGCTTATCGACCGGGACGCAGACCCCGATTACCACGCTTTCTGGCGGGCAGCGCAGCACGACCGCTCTTGTGCCAAGAGCGCATAATACCCTTAGCAACATATCATTCGATGAATGGCAGCGCTTTGATAAGCGTTTCGTACTCATCAGTAATATCAGCGGTTTCTATCATGCGCTCCGCCTCGATGGCTATCAACGGGATACCATCTACAGGTATCTCGGCGGTGCTTTTTGCCATAATCGTCAGGCGTGCCGTTATCTGACGATAAGGAAGATAGATAGTGCAGCTTGCACTGCTCGGGGTTGATTGGACAATCGGCTTATTACATTTGAAAAAATGGGGTGGCACCTCATATCCATCAATTTTTGGACCTATATCAAATAGATAGAACGGATTAGCTTGCCCAATCCACTCATGAACCAAGACTTTATACTTCAAGCCCGAGATAGTCTCGACAACGGTTTCGGCATAATTCTTTAGGTCTTGACCACGCCGACTTTCCCAGTTTTCGTGGCTATCCAAAAATAATCCCCTCGTCACCTTGGTTGTTGAGAGACCCTTTACCAGAGCCGGATTATACGTGAGATGCATTACTTTTCTGAATGGCGATTCCTCCGCCGTTCCCCACCTGCAAATTCGAAAATAATACGGGCCCACTTGAGTAATAGCACCATCCGGTCCGTAGCTCTGTTCCCTGGTCACGGGAATATCACCTTCGCACCATTTTGCGCCTGGGTCATAGGGAGGTGCTGGCCTGTATGGACTCGCATCTGACTCAGCGGCAGCCAGAACTGAAACCATTGCGAAAGCGAGTAATCTCTTGGTCAGTTCCATATGAAATGCCTCAATATATTAACGGCTTGCAGTTATAAACTACAGATGACCGATCAAATTTCAAACACCAAGATCCGTCACGTTCAAGGGTATGTTTTCACTGGACACTGCCCTTCATGCGCATAGCCTGTTTCCGGAAGTTCCCAACGTCTATTGGGAAGCCTAATTGAGCAGTCGGAGTACACAGTTGAAACTGAACCTAAAGAAGGTACGCGGCGAGCACGGTATCAATGATGACCTCATTCTGAGCTACAATACGCAGCAAGCTGCATTTGCGGCAAGCCAACAGGACATGTTCGCAAATATCGAACAAGCGATTTCAAAAACGGATGAGCGAGGTAAGATGCCTCTCTGGGATGGTTACGATCAGATACCTAACTACGCAACAAGCACGGGCCCAGCATCAAAGCGTAAAATCTCCCAGGTAAGGACAGGTCGTGGAATCTGCCAGTTCTATGCCTGGCTTGCGGCGCAGAAGAAGCCGGAAACGATCCTGGAATTCGGCGCAGCTTTCGGTGCAAGCGGTATGTATTGGCTGGCAGGCCTCGCCGTCTCAGGAAAAGGTCAGCTGGTCAGCTTCGAGCCAAACGAATTGTGGTGTTCTATCGCACGTGAGAACTTTAAGTTAATCAGCGACCAATTCCTGCTCACAGCAGGGACATTCGAAGATAACTTGGCGTTGGTTTCCCCTAAAGCAACGATCACCTTGATAGACGCCATTCATACAAAATCTGTGGTGATGGCTCAATTCGAGTTGGTAAAGCAGGTCAGTCAGTCAGGATCTTTGGTGATCTTTGACGATCTGGGGTTCTCCGACGATATGTGGGCTTGCTGGCAAGAGGTTGCCGGGGCACCTGATATCTCATCGGCGTGGCAAATCGGCGATCGGGTCGGGATTGTAGAACTGACTTAGAATTTCGATCAGCAGAACCTTTGAAACCTACAACGAATTGCAGCTACGTCCGCATATCAGGTCTCAACACCCGTGAATGCTGCATATTTTGTCAATGTCTGCTTTTGGGAAGCTGCACCGCAGCAACCTAATCTACGGCAAATGTCCGCTAAGGGCCGTTCGTGCTGATCTACACCAATAGCGGAAACCGGACTTTCGCTGCGCAGCAAACAAAAATGATCCACCTGAAGAAAGCAGACTCTCGGGGTTGCGACGCGACATTTTTCGGGTGCAGGCGCGGCGAAGGACTGGTTCGAGCCGATGCTCATCAGTGACGATCTGCGCAGCGAACTTGCGCCTTGGGTCTACAAAGCCACCATGCAGCCCGTCAGCACAGTCATGAACTCACTCTGCGAAAGATTGAGCGCAGCCTCCCACCACGCGTAATGCTTCAGAGTGATCGACAGGGGGCACGCGTTTCATGCCAGTCCCCGACGATGCCCCCCCCGTGAGGCTGGGACCGGCGCACCCCGGGGTTCGGAACTTCCACCCGCCTGACGCGTTCCAGCCCTATACAGTTTTTCAGAAACCGGCTCGGCCGGAGGGGGAGTTTCGCATGGCAGAGAACGAAAGCTCATCTTGGGATGTAAAAACAATCGGAATCGCGGCGGCGGCAGTCGTTGGGTGGGGGGCTGCCATATATGCATTCACCGACACTGCAGAACTTCAGAAGCAGACCGACCGCACCATCTCGCGCTTGCAAAGCGATATCAGCACGCAGCAGGAAGCAGCCGGAAGCGTCGAGGAATTGCAGGCGGAGCTCGCATCGCTGGAAACGGAGACCCAGTCCCTGCAAAAGCAGCGCGACGGCATCCAGTCGGACATCGACACCTTGCAGCCGAAGCTTGACGAATTGAACGTACAGCAGACCTCAATCGACGAAACGGTGGCGCAGAAGCAGCAGCAAAACAATGAGCTGGAGCAGCAGATCTCGTCGATGCGTGAAGAAATGACCAGCTTTGAAACCCGCAAGGCAGACATCCAAAGTCAAATTGACTCCCAGACGCAGGAGTTGACCGACATAAATACCCGGGTCGAAGAAGCTCGGGCGCGTGAGGCCGAAGTGCAGGAAAGCCTCGCAACACTTAGTGAGGACAACGCGCGGCTCGCCGAAGAAGTCTCCACCGGCGAAGGCGAACTCCAGTCTCTGACGGCGCAGGAAACGAATTTGAGAGACGAGGTCGCAACGCTGGAAAGCAGCCTGAACGACATGCAGGCCCGGCAAACGGAGCTTGAGCAGAGTTTCGCCAGCATGACCGAGCGGAAGACCGCCCTGGAATCCGATGTCGCTGACGCCCAAGAGCAGCGAAACGAAATCCAGAAAATGTTAACGGACCTTACCAGCAATGTAGAAGAACGCTCCAACAAGCTGTTGGAGATTGAAGAGCGAATCTCAGCCGCAGAAAACGGTCAAAGGTCTTCTGCGAGCGGCAACGACAGCAACGGGTCGGAAGACAGTCATTCGGGGGCCGAACCATCCGCCACGCGCGAGATGCAAGGCGCGCCAGAGAATACCGGCAACGGCGATGCTTCGGTCGCTTCCCAAGCGGAAACTTCAAACTCAAACTCCTCCGGGCAGCCCGCCGAAGAGGATGAAAGAGGCGACATGTCGTCCGACGCCGAAGGTGAGGGCGTAACAGAGATCGACAGCGACATTAACGACAGCGCCGACTTGGTGGATTCGTTACAGGAAACTGGCGGCCTCCCGCCCGAAGACCCGTCAGAAGCGGGTAGTCAGAATGCCGGATCCTCCGGCACATCATCGAAAGATGAGATGCAGAGCCCGACATCGAGCAGCGATCAGAAGACTGACACAGCGACCGATGGCGCATCGGGTGATACGTCCGTGATCGAGGGCAACGCGTCTGACACGTCATCGTCGGCGGAGGCGGAAAACCAGAACACCGAAGGCGAATCTGCTGGTTCTGATACCGAAACCGAAAGTGAGAACGCCGCCGAACCGATTCAGAAGCCACAGAAAGCCGGTAACTAAGCACAGATACTCACGCTTTCGGCGATCCGAGGGCTCGTGAGACGATACTTGCGCTAATTTACCGGCAAGACGCAGCCTCCCAAGCAAAAAAAATGCCGATTGATAGGCGCGGAAAATATTGCGAAAATATCAGATTTAGGCACATAAATAACTGCGGCCCGTTGGGTCGTAGTTATTTATTTCATTCGATTGCTCTCAATGAGACTGCATAATAGCCTCCCACCGCGCTGAATGCGTCAAGCATGCATCAACAGCCGCTTCGACGGGCCGCACCGCAGCATCCGGGGTGGTTGCTGGAAGTCGGCTCTGGGCCGTTCGCTTCGGCCGACACCAAGGGCGGTCTGCCGACATTCGCTGCACCTACACCTGCACCTGCACACTAAATCGGAAATTCCTAAGAAAGCAGACGCTCAGTGCCACTACCCAATCTATTCGGGGTGCATCTGCAGCGAAGTCCGGCAGTGAGCCCATTTGGCCTGTCAGTGGTTAGTGCGCCAAAGACCCATAAACTATTGCCGGCCAGCACATGGTGCTGAGTCATGGATTATCACGATTTCAAATAAATCCAGTAGCAGAACATTGCGACAAGCACCAAAACGACCTGTAACACCATTGCGCGGATTAGGAATTTAGAACGCTTGAGGTCGGCATCGACATCGATCTTTTTCATGGGGAAGCCTTTTATAAAGAGCTGTCGCTTACTCTGCAATGCACAGGCAGCAACAACTGAAGTAGTGGCTAACACCTATCACAAAACACTGAGGCTGGCACTTCCAATTTCGACGAAGGGCAGCAAAGCCCGCTCAGCAAACTTTAGTCCTCCGTCAAACTAACTTCTGCAACGAGCTTATATTTCCAGATGCTTCATTGAGCATGAACGTCTGCCTCATACTATTATGTTTTGAGGCGAATACGCTTTCCTTTCAGCACTAAGACACCGTGGCGACAATTCTCGACCACATGCCGCGCGACAACAGTAAGTTGTAGAGCCTATACAAGGGCATCTCGATCTCGGCCCGGAATGCACCCGACCAATGAGGATAAAAACATGACCCGTAACCCAGAAATTGATAAAGCCAATGTGATCGCTTTCTACGAGATGATGTTCAACGACTGTGAACCGTCAAAGGCCATCGCGACTTTTGCTGGGGACGATTACATCCAGCACAATCCACATGTCGGTGACGGCAAGGGCGCCTTTATTGCATATTTCGAGCGAATGGCTGCGGAAAACCCCGAGAAGCGTGTCGAGATCAAACGCGCCATTGCCGAGGGGAATTTCGTGGTTCTGCACTGTCATCAGATTTGGCCGGCGGGGCTGGAATATGCCGGTATCGACATCTTTCGTCTCAATGTGAACGGAAAAATTGTAGAACACTGGGACGTGCTTCAGGAGCTGCCCGACAATAGTGAGAATGACAACAGCATGTTCTAATTTGCGTCTGGAGAGCGGTTGTTCGAAAGCAGATGCTCGACGTTTGGTTTGTCCACTCTGCAGTCATCTATTCTAAAAAATGCTGCACGATGTGCTAATGGCCGCTCCGACGGGCTGCATTGCAGCATGAGGTCGGCGATTGAATGGCAGGTCTGGGCCGTTCTCGTCGATCGACATACGGGGCGGAAACCGGACTTTCGCTGCGTGCCCGAAAGAACCCCGGCCCGACTGCGGAAACGGACATTCAGTCAAGCGCTGGAGCGATCGGCACTGAGAATGATGAGCGGTACTTGCGAGTAGGTCAAAACCACAACAGCTTGGAATATGTTGCAGTCACTGCTACACTTTAAGCTACCGAGTACGAGTTCTCCTATAGCTTGATAGCGCTCGCGGAAGATCCATTTTCAGTTGGATCTGGTAAACTTAATTCAAAGCAAGTGCCTACGCCAACTGCGCTGCTCACGGTGAGGCTGCCATTTTGCAAAATTGCTAAACTTCGGGCAATGGCTAAGCCCATTCCGGTACCACCAGCCCGTCGTGTCGCGGTGGAGTCGACCTGATAAAAGATATCAAAAATGCTATCTAAATCGTCCTCAGGTATTCCTGGTCCGCTATCTTTGACTGAAAAGGTCACAATCCCTTGCGCAGCTTTAATATCCAGTCGAACAAATCCGACATCGGTAAATTTTATCGCGTTACCTATCAAATTAAAGAGAATTTGACGCGATCTGACAATGTCAGCAAACACCAAGTCGGCATTTTGCACTACCTCAAAATCCAGTCCTTTCTCATGAGAAAGTGTTCTAAGCTGATCTATGACGGGTTCTACAATGTCTGACACTGCACACAGCGTCGGTTCGACAACCAGGGTGCCCGATTCCACCTTCGCAACATCAAGCATCTCATTTACCAAAAACAGCAGATGCTCTCCAGATTTGATCAAGCGATCCATCATGCTTGAAAGCTGGTCAAAAACATCATTCACCAACGCCAATGCCTCTGACGGTGATACGCTTCCACCTTCGTGCGCTTCAAAAAACTTCCTGGAGGCGGGCATCAAACGCGCAATCTGAGATATCTTAGCAACCCCAAGTATAACGGTTAGAGGCGTTCGAAGCTCGTGGCTTAAAACCCCCATGAAGTCAGTTTTGGCGTTATTTGCAGTCTCTGCTGTTTTTTTGGCTTGGCTTAATTCCGTAACATCTACGCGGAGGCCAACGTAGCTGCCATTTTCTAAGCGATGGTCCGAAACTTTAACGACTCTGCCATCCGACAAATACTGCTCGCTATCAGCCGGTAGCGCTGAACGGTAAGATGCCAATCGATGCTTCATCCACACGGTTTCGCCAGTTCGATCTTGAGATTTACTTTGTTTTTTCACCCCGGCGTTTAGAAATTGCCTCAGATGCGTCCCCGGCTTCATCAACGACTGTGGGAAACCATATATCTCTCTGTATTTCTCATTACTCATTATCAGTCGGTCGTGTTCATCAAACATCACGAAGCCATCACTTAACGCCCCGATGCCCCTATTTAGTATAGCCTCCGCTTGCTTTCGTTTTTCCGATAGCCAGAGCACGTAGAAAAGAGTTGATATCAGTATCAGGCCGGCAACCGTTATCGCGGTTCGATGCATCCATCTATCTGGGTAAGTTTTCGGCCAACCGCCCTTTGTTATAGCATGAAGCACCCAGTCTTCGAATTCAAAGTCGAACTGTAACTGTACAGTATTTTCTTCGAGCACTGCCTGATTTCCATAAACGAATGTACCTTCATCATCGGGCGATTGACCCGAAATATCGATGTAAAGTTCGTATCTGTCTTCAGCTTCTGTGATACCAGACTTCGCCAGAAACTGATCATAGTCGAGCACCAATGAAGCAACTCCCCAGAACAGTCGGTCAGCTTCGCCGGCTACAACATCATATTTAGCGCCAATCTCGGGTAGATAGACCGGTGCCCTCAAAATTAGTCCGGAGCCACCCTGTGCCAAGGCTACGGGACCGGTGATCATCTCCTCTCCGGACTCGAACATTCTTTTTACCGTGGGGAATTGCTCTTTGTTAGTTCTATAGTCTAAACCCAGCGCGCCTCGATTGCCTTCCAGTGGATGGACTAAGGTGATGATCATATCAGGGGCCGCGGCAATACTTCTTACGCTACCATCCACACCACGAATGTTTGAAACACGCTCCGAAAATTGCTTTTGTGAGATATCTGGATTTTCTCCTATGAAGGTCGAAAGCTCACGCAGAACAAGTGACTGGGAATGGAGTATGCCCTCAAAGCCTTCTCGCACTTCCAAAAGTTCACTATAGGTAGTGGCTCGAACATCTTGAAGATGTGTAGCGTATAGCAACCGATCAATGCGATATGCTGCAGCCGCGATGATCATGAGTGCGACGCAGATGCCTACCAACGCCCATGGCCCACCAATCCGCGTTTGCCTAAGTATTCTTAAGTGCATAACAACATTCAGCCTGCTTGTTTGTGGTTACGCTATCTTGACCATACGTTAAGCGTAGCATTCTAAATAACACAACATTCGCGACGCGCAGTTGCCGTTACGGCACTTTGCATAGGACGCGATATCGTTCTCTGACTCTCACCAATCGAGAATTCTGCATGATGCGTGAATGGCCGGTCTCGGGAAGCCGCAGTGGGCGGTTTGCGGACTTTCGCTGCGTTTGAAATAGATGTCGGCTATGCGGCAAAGCTGCCGTTATTCTCCCCGCGAGTTTAATAAGCGTTTCGGCCTTGAAGCAGATTGAGCCGCGGGATTTGGCTGTGGGTCCGTCAACTGTCCGATGATAGCAGTGAAAGACCTAATCGCTTGGCCGCATCAAGAGCGGCCTCGCTATGCAGGGGCCATGTTTGCGTCAGTCCTTCGATGATCAACAACAGTGTGATATCGGCATCCTTCAGATTGGTCGCTGCTGCGGCCTTTGCAGCGACCTCTGCCTTGTGACGCTCGAGTAGAGCGCGAAGAGGCTGACTTCCCGGTTCGGCCGCCACCGCAGCATGAAAGAGGCAGCCATGCGAGCTCTCGGTCGCCATCCAGTTCCCGACGCGGGTCAGAACCTTGTCGAGCGCCTTTCTTGGGTCCTCTGGCAGGTCATCAAAAACGCGGGCGAGATAGCGCTGGTGCCGGTTCTCCAACGCAGCAAGCACCATTTCCGCCCGGGACGGCGTGTACTTGTAAAGCGTGCGGAGGCTCACGCCCGCAGCATCCCGCAGATCCTCGACGCTGGGCTCGGCAAAGCCCCGATTGGCAAAGGCACGCTCAAGCCCTGCGGATATCTTGTTCATCATATCGCTCATACTTGACGATGTAGAACGATCTCTCTACCTACGCAAGTAGAGTAATCATTCTACACTGGAGTATGCCACAATGACACTTCCTGAAACGATGAAAGCTGTAATCCTCACGGGCCATGGCGGGTTGGATAAGCTTGAATGGCGTGACGACGTTTTGGTTCCGCGGCCGGAAGCTGGCGAGGTATTGATCCGTGTGGGCGCGTCGGCGGTGAACAACACGGACATCAACACCCGAACCGGCTGGTATTCGAAAGCGGTGCGGGGCGACACTGGTTCGGCCGCGACAGAGGGCTATGCAGGTGCCTCTGATGCCGACGGCGCATGGTCCGGTGCGCTCAGCTTTCCGCGCATCCAAGGTGCGGACTGCTGCGGTGAGATCGTTGCGGTTGGTGACGGTGTGGACGCTGCGCGGATCGGTCAGCGCGTGCTGGTGCGGCCTATGCATCGTCCAAACGGTGCCGGACCAGATGCGCTTGTGACCTTCGGCTCGGAGCGCAATGGCGGCTTCGCCGAATACACCACCGTGGGCGACGAACACGCATTGCGGATCGAGAGCCCCCTTTCGGATATCGAACTCGCGTCCTTCCCTTGTGCATTCTCCACCGCCGAAGGCATGATCCAACGCGCCGGACTGGGCGTCGAACGTGTGCTGATCACAGGCGCATCAGGCGGCGTCGGCTCGGCGGCGGTGCAGCTGGCCAAGCGGCGCGGCGCGCATGTCACGGCTTCTACCAGCCCGGCCAAGATGGACGCGCTGAAGGGGCTTGGTGCTGATGTGGTGATGGCCCGCGACGAAGCTTATCCAGATGAAGCTTTCGACGTCGCGCTCGACCTTGTAGGTGGGCCGCGCTGGCCCGAACTGCTCAATACCTTGGTCCCTCGGGGCCGCTACGTGACGTCAGGTGCTATCGCAGGGCCAATTGTTGAGCTTGATCTGCGGACTCTCTACCTCAAAGACCTCACACTGATTGGTAGCACTCGGCAGGAGCCAGGCGTTTTCGCTGACTTGATCAGCTACATTGAAGCGGACGAGATCAAGCCCGTGGTCGCCGAAACCTATCCACTGACCGACTTGCACGCGGCGCAGAAGGCATTTCTGGAAAAGTCACACATGGGTAAGATTGGGGTGGCGATCGCAGGCTGACAGCCACGAGGATGCGATCGGAGCCTTCGACAAGAAGCATGCTTGGGCAAAAACCTCGAACCGGACCTTCGCAGCCTACTATGTAGGGGTCCGGTTTGGGCCGTTCGCTTCGGCCGACACCAAGGGCGGGAAGCAGACATTCGCCGCGGTTGCGACATATGTCCATCGATGACGAAATCGACATTTTCATTCGCTATGCTTTGATAATCTCAACTTTGGGCAGGCGCACGACGGCTGCGAAACCGCGTGGATTGTCCGGACGGGGGCCATAGATCTCGAATTGGCAGCCAGACTGATTGCACAGATCCTGAACGATCGACAGTCCAAGACCGTATCCGTCTGAAACTGTGTCGCGTCGGATAAATCGCTGTTTCATAGCTTCAAAATCGGTAGTGGATAGCGGGGCGCAGTCGTTTGATACCAACACATCTCCCGGCCGACTGGCATCCACGATCGTGGCTGCAGTGCCACAGGCGTGTTTCAGGGCGTTGTCGAATATGTTGGTCAGGATGATACCCAATGCGTCCGGATCGACGCGGCTTAAACAGCGGCCTGTGGGGAATTTCAGCACCAGCTTGTCAGTATCCGGGCATTGATTGCGCAATTCGTTCATCAGGAGCGTGATCACTGGATTTAGGTCTGTCACAGACGCATTCAGGCCCAACCCGGACTGCGCCCGTGACAATTGCAGCAGGCGTTCAATCAAGCGTTCCAGACGTTTCAGACCCGTCTCGATTTCGACAAGGTTGCCGGTTTGGACCGGGTCATTGATCTTTGCCCGAAGCCTTTGCGCCTGGGCCAGGCAAATCGCGACGGGTGTGCGCAATTCGTGGGCGGCATTGGTGGCAAAGGCACGTTCCGCATGCAACGCGCGGTCGAGCCGCGACATCAGCCCGTCGAGCGTGTCAATCGCCGGCGTGATCTCGGCGAATGTATTGTCACGATCAATAGGGGACAGGTTGTGTTCGTTCTTTTCGGCGATGTTTCGGCTGAGCTCTGCAATCATCGCAACTGAACGGCGAACCGCCCAGAATGACGCAAGGGCAAAGAGCAGTCCCAGCAGTGCTAAACCGACAACGACCCCGATGATCACATCGGTTATCGCTTCGCTGCGTTCGATCATCGGTTCGGCCACCACCACGCTTCCCATCCCAGGCTGATCCGACGGCAGAACAATGACACGATGCCCGCGCGTGGTGCTCAGACCTGGAAGCAGTGGTACAGGCAGCGCGAAAGTTCCTACTGTCATGGATCGCGCCATGACCTCACCGTTCACACCGACATACCACAGCAAAGCCCGCTCATTCGGCTTGCGCAGATCGCTTTCGTAGTCCAGCAGATTGCCCGCACCGGTGCCGATGCTTCCCGTGGTCCTTTGGGAGGTTTCGATGATGTCGCGCAGCAGATGGGCCTTGCCAGTGAGGCTGGCATCGAGCAGTTCGTCATATTCGTCCATGAATACATGGAGGACGATGAAAACGCTCACCACCATGACGATCAGTCCGGGCAAAAGCAACGAACCCAGAAGCGACTGAAACAGGCTTTTGCGGCGGTTAATCATTTTGTCAGTGCGTACCCCATACCCCGGTGCGTTACGATCAGGTCTTTGCCCAATTTTGTGCGGAGGCGGCTGATATGTGCTTCGAGAGCGTTGCTTTCTATCTCTTCACCGTAGGCATAGATAGAGGCCTCGAGGCTCTCCTTTGGCACGATCTGTGACTTTCGGCGCAGCAGCGTTTCAAACACACCCCATTCCTTTGCGGTCAGCCGGACCGGTTGCCCAGCACGGATGACACTGTGATCCGACAGGTTGATCACCAGATCGCGCAGCTGGACAGTTTGCGCAATCTGGTTTGCGCTCCGCCGACATACGGTGTGAACGCGCGCTTTTACCTCATCGAGATCGAAGGGTTTTATCACATAGTCATCGGCACCACGGTTCAATCCGTCAATCCGGTCCGAGACCTTGTCGCGCGCAGTCAGAATGATGATCGGCGTCCGCAGCATCCGCGCCCGCAATGAACTGAGAAAGATGAGCCCGTCTCCATCAGGCAGTTTCAGGTCCAAAAGAACCACATCATAATCCAAGGTGCGCAGCGCGGCATCGGCCTCGTCCAGCGTGTCAAACCATTCGACAATGTTCTGATCAGCCTCCAGATGCTCTATGAGCGGCCGCGCAAGTGCAGCTTCGTCTTCAATCAGGAGGATGCGCATTTTGGTCCAGTCCGATCCGATGAGAAGCTTGCCACAGTTCGCCCAACGCTTGATTTCGACTGCCGTTTGCGCATGAGAAACGTCTCCTTTCTCGACCTATCCATCGGATGCCTTTCAGCCTATGCCGTAAGAACGCAAAACCACAGCACACAGAAAAACGCCATTCGCAAACAGCAGGCACATTGTTGCAAGTGATCCCAGATCCTTTGCGTCGCGCGCGAACACCTCCCACTGCGGTGTCAGGTGGTCGACGATACATTCGATCGCCGTGTTCAGCGCTTCCACTGCGATGAGGCCGGAGAACAGGATCAAAAGGATCAGGTAGTCGAAGAGTTCCGCATCCATGACGTACAACAGCACACCACAGAGCGGCAAAGCCACGACGATATGCCGGAACGCAGTTTCTAACCATAGCCTGCGGATGCCCCCGATCGAATATCCTGCTGCGGCAAAGACATGGGCAACCCCGGTGACCCGCGCAGGTTTCTGAGGCCGGATTGCCTTATCAAACTTCATATCTTGGCCAACTCTACTCTGGTTTTGCAGGAAGAAAAGATATCCAGATCGGCATTTCGCTCTGCTGTGTCGATATTAAGCAAACCAAGTAACGAGTGGAACAGGTTGTCATGCGAAAGCGGGTTGTTCTCCTGTTCGGCGACGCAGCTTTCGTCAATGCCAAAGCGGGACTTGAAGGCATCAGACAGCCACAGGATCATCGGCACATGGGTCTGCGTTTCCGGAGCCATGAAATAGGGTGCGCCGTGCAGATAGAGCCCATGCTCACCCAGAGATTCACCGTGATCCGACATATAGATCAGCGATGTGGCCAGGCGGTCATCTGCGGACAGCATGCCAATGATCCGGGCGAGGATATGATCGGTATAGGCAATGGTATTATCGTAGGCGTTGGTAATCTCCTGTGGCGTGCATTTTTTGAACTCTGAGGAGCGGCAGGCCGGTTTGAAACGTTCGAAGTCTTCTGGGTAACGCTGGTAGTAGGTCGGTCCGTGGCTTCCCATCTGGTGGAGGACCAGAACGGTATCTTCGGTGATCGACGCGATGTAGTCTTTGAGGGGCTCAATGAATATTCCGTCCATACATTCACCCGTCGAACAGAATTCCGAATTGTTCAGGTCGGTAAATTTGCGCGTCTTGAACCGCGCGGCAATCCCTTTGTCACCGGTGTTGTTGTCCCACCATTCAACATGCAGCCCTGCGTGCCCCAGCACATCCAGCACGTTCTCGGTCGAAATGCCGTTCTCATACGAATAGGTGTCGCGGCTGAATTTCGAGAACATGCAGGGCAGCGATACGGCTGTCGCGGTTCCGCAAGACTGCGCGCTGCTGAAATTGATGATCGGCAACTGTGCCAACTCGGGGTTTGTGTCAACATCATAGCCGTTCAGGCTGAAATTTTGGGCGCGCGCTGTTTCACCGGCAACAACAATCGTCAGCATGGGCTTTTGCGGCTCGTCATACGCAGCGCCGGTCCGTGCGTCCGTTCCGGTTCTGACGAGGTCCAGCTTGGCTGAACGCGACATCATTTTAGCATATCGGATCGCGGCCACGAGCGGCGCGCCTGGCTGATAGCTGCTCATGAAATCTTTCCGTTCGCGCAGGATGGAAGAATAGGATTTCAGGTCGGCCATCAACAAGCCCGCCGCCAACGCAAAACTTAAAACGCATGTCAGCATCGGTGTCACGGCCGCACTAACGCGCCGCTGCGGTCGAATGCGGACACAGAGCACCAAGAGTGAGGGTAAAATGCCGAAAATAACAAGGTGGGTGATGTAGCCAGCCGTTATCAGATGTCTGGATTCACTCACGGTCGTGACAAAGATATTCTGTATCATGTCACGGTCTATGATGATCCCCAGCGTATCAACGAAATACGACGTCATAGCAGTCAAGATCAGCATCGAGATCAGAAACGGTTTAACTGTCCACGGAAAGGCAAACAGGCTGAATGCCGCCAGCGTCAGAAGAAACAATGCTGCCATATATCCTAACAGGGAAATCAGATGGCCCGAGAAGACATCCGCAGCGATCACCCAGAACGTGCCATTGTCGACACAAAACATGAATGCGATGGTCAGAACGGACAGCAAGAGTGGCGAAATAGTTGACCGCTCACGCAGTTCTGCCGTTCGGCATCTAAGGGAGTGAAAAGTTGGCATTGTAGAGCTCTCGCAAGGTCAATTGCGTGCTCATGATCATTGGAAGCTTACGAGAAGCTTACGAATGAAAACCATTCGAGTTCGAGCGCCGCCTTTTCTGTGAAGTAGCAGGTTCGGCCAGAACAAATTTGCGGTGGGGTCAAGGCTCACATGGTACCATTGACCTGCCGCAGCGCAGCATTACAGCAGGTAATGGCAGCATTACAGCAGGTAATGAATGTCCGCTTCGGGCCGTTCGTGCTGATCTACACCATAGGCGGTGAGCCGATTTTCGCTGCGCGTGCCTTAGGCGGGCAGAGCGACATCAAAAGTCGACGTTGTCTTAACGAAATTTACTATTGCGCGAGTGCAGACCCACATTGGCACATCGATGCCGTCGGGGGGGGCGGTCACATCATCAAAGCCAAGTTAACCTTTTCGTATTGCCTTAGCTGCCGATGGACCGCCATTCGGGGATGACAGTGAACCATTGATCGAGGCAGATCTTGCCGTGCTGATCTTCGTCGCTGTCGGTCTTGCGCCAAGAGACGAGGGCAAACACCTCGGCATAGAACTCCTCTCCGGCCACACCCGGCGAGAAGCCTCTCTGCATCTTGCCGATCCGATGCAGCCCATTCTCGATAAGTGCAAAGACATGCCAGGGATTTCGATCCCGTTGGCTCTGGGTTTTCTTAATCAGGACGCGATCACTGGGCTTCAGCCCGGAGATGACGGCCTTGGTCTTTTGCCTGTCGCTCTCGTCGGAATAGCACCCCGGCCCATCCCAGGCCGGGAAAGACAGAAAGACATCCCGGACAGAGCAGGGGATCAGCGGTGCCTTGGCTTGAGCTTCCAGTGAGGGTCGGTGCGGCTCAAGATCGAGCGGCGAGAGGTGCTCCGACCTCTCTCCCGAGATCAACCGCCTCGTCGGCGCCATGAAGCCCCCTGTTGTCAGGCTCAGGCTATATCGGGCCCGGGTGGCGGCAACATAGAAGAGCCGTCGATCTGCGCCAGTGATCGACAAGCCGTGAAGCCAGTCGCAATCGCAGATGACGACATTGTCGAACTCAAGGCCCTTGGAGCTGTGCGCGGTGAGCACCATCACGCCGTTCTGCTCGGGCCGCCAGCCATGCGCCCATTCGACGAACTCCTCAAGCGCCAGGCGCGGCGAGATCTCCGCCGGCTGTTCCTCGGCAGCCTCGCTTCTCTCGGAACTCCACTCGGGGCCTTCTTCGTGCGCATCCATCTGGTCACGCAGGTAATCCCTGAGCCATTGTGCCACGGCACGCGCCCAGAGGCTTCCATAATGCCGTTCCAGCCAACCGGCGACCCGCTCGATGTCCTCCGGCAGGAGCACTCGGCCTACGCGCTCCTTCTTCTCGAGCCACTCCCTGACCCGGACAGCTTCCTTAACGCGCGCCATGGGCACGAGCCCCTGGAGATCACGCGACACCTCGATCCCGGCACCCACCAGTGCGCGCTCGACCACCGGTATATGCGCGCGCCGGCGCACCAGCACGGCGGTTGATGCCCAGCGCCATTTTTCCTTGCCTACCGCTGCGCGCAGGCGGAGCAGCTCGGCTGTCGCGAGGGCCGCGTGGCTGTCGATGGTTCGATCGGCATTCTCAAGGATCGTTACCCGACCAAGATCTGGATCGCGCGGTCGGTGATAGCGACCTTGCAATGGATCATGGGCCCGGTCTGGATCGATTTCGATCTCCCGGGTCTTCAGGCGATCGGAGCAGTGGGAGATAATCTCTGCCGCACAGTGCAGGATGGCTCCGCTCGAGCGGTAGTTCCATGTCAGCTCAGGCATATTCTTGGGCGTGTTGAACAGCCGGTCGAAAGCGCGGATGTGCTGCCCGCTGGCACCGCCGAAGTCATAGATATTTTGGTCATCGTCTCCGACCGCAATAAAGCGGACATCGACGAGGTCGGCTGCGCTGCGCGCTTCGCTCGCGGCCTTCTTCTGACTCTGCTGGGAGATCTCTTTGATCAGCGCGAAGGAGTCCGCAGTTACGTCCTGAAACTCGTCGACGAAGACCCAGCGGAAGCGCCGCAGGATGAGGTCCGAGAGATTGCCGCCGTCATCGCGTTGCTGGGTGAGCCGCGCACTGGCGCGCGACAGGATGCGATCGAAGGCGCTGGCCTTGCGCCCGCTGTCGGCCTCGGCGTCGGTGAGCCCGACTTCCTCGCCCACCGCGTCATCCGAGAGCTCTGCGAAGGACTGGCCGAGCACCTGCAGGGCAAAAGAGTGATAGGTGTAGACCGAGACGACCGCGCCGCGTCGGCCAAGCGCGGACTTTGCACGCAGGCGCGAGCGGATCTCTTCCGCGGCTCTCCGGTTGTAGCACAAAGCCAGGATCTGGTCTGGCGGCACGCGCTCGACGCCGACGAGCCAGACGATGCGTTCCACCAGCACCCGCGTCTTGCCGGCACCCGGGCCGGCCAGGACCAGCAGATCTTTCAGGCTTGTGTCGTCATGCACGATTTTAGATTGCTTTGCGTCGAGCCTGCTGCGCAGTTCAATCTGCCGCTGGACCGGGGCAGGGCGGTTTTCACGGACCACCTTCAGCTCTTCGCCCTCGAAGAAGGTCGCGAGGCTCTCCTTCGACGGTGTCGCGAAATAGGATTTTAGAAGCTCGGCCGCCTCATCCGGCGCATCGAGCACCTGCCGGGCGTATCCGTCCATGAGGTGCAGCTGGCGGATCTCTTCCTCCTGAAAGGCCTCCACCCCGGTGCGGAACATCTCCTGAGTGTAGGAGCGGACGGTCAGATTGGTATCGCGCGGTGCGATCTCGACGCAGACGGCCTCACTCTTGCTGTAGAGCCCGGCCGAGATGTCGAGCGCCTTGATCCGTGTCAGAAGGCGCAGATGACGCCGCACGAGCCGCTCTGCTGCACCCGCCGCGAGCCTGGAGCCGTCCGGAGCGCGCCAGGTCCCTTCGACATCCATATCGGAACTTGCCACTTCTTCAGCGAGATGATCCGTTTCGATACGCAGGTGGCGCTCGTCGTCCGCAAGCTTTTCGAGCACCTCGAAGACGCGTGATGTCTGTGCACGGTGTTGTTCGAGCCGAGCCCGGAGGCCGTCCGGCTCGAGATCGGACGCGTAGATCGTGAGCTGTCTCGTCAGGTTGGCCGGCGCCACCTTGACGCTGATGAGTTTGAGTCGGCGTAGCTCCTCGAGGAGTTGAAGAGCCTCATTGGCGGTGAGGCGCACGCCTTCTTCAACCTCGCTCTGAACCTTCTGAAGAAGCGCTGCGAGCGTGATTTGGAATGGCCGCGGCGCGGGCTTGTCGGGTTGCTCGCCTTCCTCGACCGCCTGGGTGTCGTCGAAGCTGTCCTCTTCCGCCGCAGCCCGGGCCTCGAACAGGTTGATGATGACTTCGACCACTGCGTTGCTCTTCTCCGCCCAAGTCGAGATGAGGCGCGGCGCAATCCGCGCACCGCCGAGCTTGATGTCGACGGTCTTGTCGAAGTGCAAAAGATTACGCCGGTCCCGGAGCGCGCCCACGGCTTTGCGCACGACCTTCAATCGCCCGGTTTTTCGCAGACCACAGATATCTGCGAGCTCCTCAAGGTCGTCGGGCAGCTGGGGTTCTTCCCCCCTGGCCGCCTGGGTGGAGAAATGTTGGACGATCCGGGTCTGGATACGGGTGAGCCCCTTGGGATCGCGCTGTAGCGCGTCCAGAACCTGACTTTTGACACGGAGATGGGAAAATCCGGATTGCAGCCCGACCTTGCGAATGAAGCCATGGGCCTCGAGTTCATCGACGATGCGGTCGACCCGTGATCTCTGTAGCTCCTCGGCGCGCACGTAGGTCGAGTCCTTCAGAAACCCCAGCACATCTTCAGCGACCACTTGGTAGGGCAGTGAGATCGGAGGGAAGCGGTTGGTCTTGCGCTGCACGCGGCGCTGGATGTCGAGCACATAGGCCAGGACAGCATCGATGTCTTCCTTATGGAGATGCCCCTGGGCGCAAACACCAAGGCGGCGGTCATGCTCATCGGGGTCGTGCAGGAGAATGCAGGTGGCTGGCTTTTTGTCGCGCCCGGCGCGCCCTGCTTCCTGGGCAAAGGCTTCGAGAGAGCCAGAGGGTCCGGTATGGAGCACCAGACGCACCCGCGGGCAGTCGACACCCATGCCAAAGGCGATGGTCGAGACAATGACCTGTAAGCGTCCCTCGGCGAAGTCGCGTTCGACTCGCGCCTTGTCCTCCGGGCTGCGGTCGGCGTGGTAGAACTCCACACTGTGGCCGAGGGCGTCAAGACTGGACGCTATTTGCTGAGTGTCTTTTCGGCTGTAGGCATAGATGATTGCTTGGCCACCTGCGGGCAACAGCTCCGGATCGCGAAGCATGTCGCTCAGCTGCTCGTGCGTTTCGCCGTTACGGGGCAGCACGCGGTAGGTGAGGTTGGGACGTTCGGCCCCACCGTCGATCACCGCGAGCGACCGGCCCATGCCGGTCTTAAAGGCTTTCTGTATGTCTTTCTGTGTCTCGGGCCGGGCGGTGGCGGTCACGCACAGGAGGGCGGCCTTGTCGCTGCCACAGGAGCCACACTCGGCGATCCACTTTGGCGCGCGCCGATAGTCGCCGCGAAAGCCATTGCCCCAAGCTGGAATGCAATGCGCCTCGTCGAAGACCCACATGCCGATGCGCCGGCTCTCGAGCACTGAGCGTGTCGATTTGGAGCCGAGGCTTTCCGGTGCGAGGTAGAGGAGGGCGATCCGGCCCTCGCGGATGTCCGAGAGGATCTCGTCGCGAGTTACGACATCGAGATCGCTGTGCAGCCGCGCGACGCCGGGCAAACCTTCCTCTTCTGCCTTGGCGGCCTGGTCCTCCATTAACGCCTTGAGAGGCGAGACCACCACGGTGAGATCGCCGGTGCGTTCGTGATGCTCGAGGGCGGGCACCTGGAAGCAGCGCGACTTACCGGTGCCGGTGGGGAGAATGCCCAAGGCGGAGCGCCGAGCCAAGGCTGCGTCCATCACGCGTTGCTGATAGGCAATACCCTTCCCGTCGAAGGGCGGCTGGAAGCGCGGGGTCTCGCCCTCGACCGGCGGAAACCACCGGTTCATGCTATGGAGCGATGTATCATGGTCCCGGCAGCGGCGGCAGCGGGACTGGCTGCATCGCCGCTTGCCCAGCTCATCCAGGGTTTCCTGGAAGCCGAGCTCCCCCTTTAGGAGCCACTCGGCCGGTGCCGGCCGCTGGTCGCGATGCCGAACCCAGCTCAGGGCCCAAGCCAGCGGCCAGCCGTTCTTTGCCTCGAAAGCATGGAGAAGCTGGCCGTGCAGCCCGCGCATGCAGACCTGGCCCTGAAACAACCGGATGATCGTGTCGATGATCGGCTTGGCCCCCGTCAGATTATCATCTGAAGGAGTAGAGGCTCGCCCCAAGACGGCATCGAAGAAGGCCGCGTAGCCATTGTGGCTTGCGCCGAGCCCGCACAGCCACCGCAGGACCTTGATCCACTCGCGATCCATCGTCTCGAAAGCCAAGACCTCGGAGCGAAGGAGGGCGATGGTCTCCAAGGTGTCCTGAACGGGATCTGCCAAACCTGTCTGGGCAAGGTAGGGCTTGTTCAGCGCATGCGACTTGAGGGCGGGAAAGGCGAGAGGGCTGAGCCAGATCGTATCGATGAGCTGAAGGTCATCGAATGATCTCCGTGTCAGCGCTTCAAGCTCAGGGAGATCGTGGATCGCTGCATTGTGGCCGATCGCGAAGAGATGACTACGTAGTTCGGCCTCGATTTTCGCGGCCGACAGTCCGCACTTGTTAGCGGCCTCCTCTGGCTCAGCGTCGGCAGGAAATGCGGCGGCGTCACGAAGACGCCCCAGCCCCTTGGCGTCATCGATGATTTCGAGATCGAAGCCAACTGAGGCGGAAAGTAGGTCATCAATGGTTGCATTTGGCGTCGCCGAAGCGGTGGTGCCACTGTGCTCCCTAACTACTTGAAACCCGTCGGACAAAAAACGCTTGAGCAAGTGATACCTCCATGGGGGAGGAGATAGAAACTACAAGCCGAATTCAATCGAAAAAGTAGGTTGCGACCAAGTATGGGTGAAGGTCCGGTATGGGGAAGCAGCGCTGCGGCAATGGTGATCTTGAGTAATGACCGCTATGGGCCGTTTGCGAAGATAAACACAAGGGGCGGGAAGCGGCCCTTTGCTACACCATGCATAGATGTCAGCTGTGCGGGCAAAGCTGCCGTTCGAAGCGGCCGCGCCAAGGTCCGCTTCCTCGATCAGTAAAATAGGGATTTTTTTTAAGCAGACAGATCACTACTATTGCTTTCGAAAGCTCGCATTTAGTTTCAACGGAAAAAAGGAGGATTTCGCCCCTATTAAGACCGTGGCGGGTCTTCATGCGATCCCCGTAAACTTGGTGAACAGCTCTGCTGAGCCGACTACTGTTATGTCCCGCTTATCGCGGTGTCCTGGCATCGTCGGCGCGCAGGCCAGATTTCGAGAACACCTGCGCAGAGCACCAACGCACCGCCAACAAACTCCAAAGGGGAAAGTCGCTCCGCGGCGATCAATGCGGCAGAGGCGGCACCCACCACGACCTCTGACATCAACAACAACCCGACGCGCGCAGGTTCAAGCCGAACCGTCGCCCACATCAGGCTTGCGATGGAGATGCCCCACCATAAGCCACCTGTTGCCAAAGCCCAACCAAGCGGTTTTACGATATCACCACCACCGCTCGGCAACGGGCTGAAGATAGGTGCAAGGATCAGCGCTGTGATTGCTGCGCCACTGGCAAAAATGAATGCTGAGGGGCCCGGGGTCAGATCTGATTTCGCACGCATGCCCGTCGTGCCTATCGACCACAGGATACCGGCGGCCAGCGCCATCCATTCTCCCATCCCGCGTGGAAGAGGAAGCTCTCCTTCCGCGCCGAGCATGATAAAAAGCCCAACCAAGCCCACCAAAATTGCTGCCAGTCGCAGGCGCGAAATGGGCCATCGCATAACGTAACGGCCGATAAGGGCGCTCCAGACCGGCGTCAGGAAGTAGAGAAGGATGATGATGGCCACGCGTCCATATACAAAACCTATCGAATAAAGAGCAAAAGCCGAACCGCCCAAAGCAATTGATGCCAGCGCAAGTGGATCGGCCTGAAATAGCTGTTGGCGTTTATGATATGCGACGGGAGAAAGCAGCATTGCGGCAGCGGCGGTGATTGCCAGCGTTCCCCAAGCCCCCAGCAAGCCAAGCTCGGCCAGCGCCCTTACGGGTATCCAGTAAAACCCCCAAATAGCGCCAGTAAAGACAACAATTAGCGATGCCATAAGCGGTGCTTGCATGTTTGTCATGGCTTCATCTTTCATTAAACAAAGGTTAGAATTTGCGTCACTATCGGTATACTCGCCCCTATATCAATTCATTTGATCTTCAATATGAAGTTAGATTATCTTTCTTTTATGCCGGACTGGTTACCCTCCCTCAATGCGCTGCGTGCCTTCGAAGCGACAGCCCGCCACCTGAGCTTTGTTCTGGCGGCACAAGAGCTGCACGTTACGCCCTCGGCCGTAAAACAGCTCGTGCGGAAGTTAGAAGGCGCTCTGAACGCGCCGCTGATAGAACGGCATGGAAGTGGCTTGCGTTTGACTGCGGCTGGTCATGCAGGATTAGGCAACATTGGGCAGGGTTTTGACCAAATCGCGCGCGGTGTTGCGCAAATACGAACACATGACGGTCGAAAAAGGTTGATCATTTCTGCGGAACCGTCCTTCGCTACGGCGTGGCTTGTCCCTCGGTTAGATCGTTTTCGCAGGGCGTTCCCTGATGTTGATGTGCTTATCGATTCTTCACTCGCACTTGTCGACCTTCGCAAGGGCACGGCAGATGTGGCCATCCGGTTCGGGGCCAGACCTGAGGATGGTTTGGTCGCGCAGCGGCTATTCGACGAAGCACTTTGCGCCTTTTGCGCGCCCAGCCTGACCCAAGGCGAGGGCGCTATCCGGTCTCTTGAAGATCTTGATCGGGTTCCGCTTATCCATTGGGACTTAGCAGATCTTGACTGGGCCAAGGCGACACGGACTTGGATGGGCTGGAAGCCTTGGCTTGACCGGCTTGGGGCCGAGCATATTGACAGCAGTCGAGGGACCAAATTCAGGGATTACAATCTCGCCGTTCAAGCGGCCATCGCTGGTCAGGGTGTAGTGCTGGGCAGCTTGCCTGTCATGCAGGATTTCATATTATCAGGACTTCTGGTTCGCCCTCTTCGGGAAAAAGTCGAAACCGATATTGGCTATGATCTCACGGCGACCATGGCAGCAATTGAAAGGCAAGAAGTGCGAGACTTCATCAGCTGGGTCACGGATGAAACAAACGAAACGAAATCTGCAATCACATGTGCGTGATTTACATGTTTACCGAAAGCAGACTTTAGCCGCACGACAGAAAATCGGTCGAACTGGGCTCGAAGCGGACGTGTCGCTTAGAGGCTTTGAAACGAATAACTGCAAAATGAAATGCAAAGGGCAGGCATGGCACCAACGCTATATCATCTTAGCTGAACCGCAGATCTTTCCCATTACGTGAAACCACCTCACATTGCTGTCTTTCTAAAAGAGCTTGTCGAAGATATCCTCCATCTCCCTTCCTGCAGCGGCGAGCGCTGCTTGCTTGGCTTGATCGCCGGTGTACTTCTTCCGTGCTTGCTGGGATGTGTGATCATTCATAAGCATACCGGCCAACGTCGCATCCTCGCTGATCGCAAATACAACATCGTAAACGATAGACCTGCAGATATGCGCGCCTGTTCCGAATTCCCTCGACCAGATCTGAGAAACATAATTTTCGGATACTGATAATCCATTGGGGTGGACGAAAAGGGGCCACTCGTCTTCTTCAGCCGTGGCTCGCAGTGCGTTCAGGTATTTTTCGTTGTCATCTTGTAGCAGCCGCGCATCCACAAAGCCTTGGACGCTCGGATGAACCGACCCCGGATAGGCCTCTCGTCCAACCCGGTGCCGGGTTTTGCGAAGTTTATAGTCGCGCAAACGGTAGCGTCCCTCTGCCCAAACTAAATCACGGCCGAAACGCAGATCGTGCCACTCCCTTCGAAGTGGCGTCAGCGGTGGTATTGCAATCGCCATCGCACGGTTGCGTTGAATGTGACGTTGTGCAGGATTTTTGTATTTTTGAACTTGGTGCCGAATATTATCGGCACGAGGAAGGATTGTGATAATGTCGATTTTTGCGAGAGCAGTAAATTTCTGCGAAGTCACTATATCTGAGCCATCACGCAGCTTTTTTAGAAGCCGGTTCAAGTCTTCGATAATCTTTGGTGAAAATCCTTTTGAGAGCTTTATAAATTCCCGGAGGTCCGAGAATGTTGCTACGAGCGTTGAGGGGCGCAGAGGTCTTCCCCTGTTAGAAATCCGTGTCGTCTCGTAGACATAGAACGAGTGAAGTTTCGCTGTTTCAAATTCCAGCGCCAAGCCGTTTTCATGAAGAAACCAACCGTACTGGCAGACCTTGCGCGTCATTCGCTCGTAGAGATCCGAGACCAGCCTGATCTCACCGCCTTCCATGCGGTTCCGAATAGAGATAAGATGTTGTTGCCAGCATTCAGGAAGGTCTTCGGGATACAGAGAGATCAGACGTTTATAGTCACGACGGGCTTCTTTTGAGATGCCGGCAAAACGCACGCAGGCAGTGTGCATCTCTTGTGCCACGCGCAGTGCTGCAAGCGGCGGTGCGCCAGTGCCATCGGTCTTGATCATAGCTTTAATAGCATGATCAATTGCTGACGCGTTTTCATTCAGGCGTGCCCAAACATGGCAGTCGGATGGCGTGAGCTCGGGGCAGTTATGTTGGGTCATGAATTCGATCAAACTGTCGAGTGCCCATAGCTCATTGAGCGGCATGCTAAGTAGGACGGGGGACGCCGCATTCGGTTGCCAATGCGGTTTCGAAAGGATTGAGTGTCTGTTCATTTTCCGGCGAGCGCCTCTGCGAGCAAGTCTTGAACTTCCTCCAGTTTCTGCTGCTTGTCGATCCAGCCATAATACGTATCCAACACACCCACTGAGCAGCCCAAATACGCAGCGGCTCGGCCACGATTGCTCCATGATCGTGCCAGAAGCAGGGTTGCAAACCCGTGCCTGAAATTATGCGGAAACATTGGTAGACCAATTTCGGCGCTACTGCGGGTCAGCCACTTGTATAGCATCGCACCGGCGACAGGGTTAGGCGACTGTTCCGAGACAAAGAGGTGTGTAGCCATCGGGCATTCCAGATGTTTACAAAACTTGGG
This sequence comes from Sulfitobacter sp. M13, assembly GCF_053474885.1. Classification (NCBI taxonomy): domain Bacteria; kingdom Pseudomonadati; phylum Pseudomonadota; class Alphaproteobacteria; order Rhodobacterales; family Roseobacteraceae; genus Sulfitobacter; species Sulfitobacter sp. M13. The sequence goes on from NZ_CM130281.1 coordinate 1,902,800, forward strand.
GTTGGCATAGTTGAAGAGCGGTCGCGCGGTTTTCAGATACCAGTCCAGGACCTCGTACCCGCAATATTTATCATCCCTGACGTGAATGGGGGGCAGATCAACATATGCGCCCTTCATATCTTTCTGCGCGATCCGCAACTCAAAGATTCTTTTGTCGCCTGTCGTCTTTCGGAACAAGTTCTGGTTTACGCCTGCGCATTCGATCGCAAGGGCGCTGCCTTTTCTAAGGCCCGCCCCGCGGATCTCGAGAGCGGAAAAGGCTGCGCAGCTTGCAAACCGCCTCGCATCGCGGAGCTGCTGGATAGAAAGGGGTTTGTCTGTGGCGAGGATATCTTGCGCCCGTTCTTTGTAAAGAACATGCTGACTTAGGAATATTCGGACATCGGAAGGATTGTGGATCAGGCGCTCGCAAAATACCCGGTTCTTGGGGGACATCTTTTTTCCGACGGTTTGTCCTTCCCGCAGGTGCGGATTTTTCTTCAGACTCTTAAGCCACTTCTTGGTCTTGAGACCGTTGGCATTGCCGATCTGCGCGACGATCCGTACGTAGTCTGCTGCGGTACGGAGACTAAATCGGGGGTCCTTTTCCGAAAGACCAATCCAATGCCGGATTGCACTGATGCGGATCTCGTTACCGAACAAGTGATCGAGACAATCCAGCGAAGCCAGATCCGCCTGGTTCGTTTCTTGGGCGGCGCGGGCAAGTGCTATCAGCGCGGCCCTGTAAGTCGTGGCCGTTTTCTCGTTGAAATTCTCCGAACAAGATTCCGATACATCGTCGTAGGTGGTACGGTCGAAGCGCGCGTTCTCGACCATGTCGGCGATCATAGCACGGACGGGGTCCGGGACCGGTGTGCACGCGGCCGGAACAAGATATGCCGTGTCGTAGCCTGGCGGAAGATGCGCAGCAATCACTTGAAATGTCATTAGGCGCATAATCGCCTTGAGGGCGTTCGATGACTTTACCTGTTCATGAAATGGCATCGTTTTGAGAAATCCTGGCACAATTTGCGGCGTTAAATCTATAGGGTCGATCCCGGCTGCTCGCGCCTTATCTGAAAACGTCCGTATGGCTGCAAATGTAGCCGGATACACAGGGCCTCGATCTTTTGATAGTTGATCAAGGAGGATTAGAAACGGGGTCCAGCCATCATCGCGGGCGCGAATCTCAGCTTTGGCACCGACCATGCCGAGCGTTGTCTTGATGCGGCGGCGGACAACTTCACGCCACTTCGCGTAGCTACTCTTCGAAGACCAGAAATTACGATCCGCTCCTGGCAATGGTCCTCCTCCAATTTCTTTCAGCAACGGAAAATGATCGTCAAACCACTTGAGAATATCACCACTGAAGGCCGATAGCGGCGTATTAAAAAAGTCTCCAATGCGCGCGATGCGGTTGCGTTCAGTTTCATCTTTGGTTTCATCGAAGACCGTTTGCATTGTTTTTGCGACGGGCAAAATGGTAGCTGTTAAGGCTGTCTGCGATGCGCTGGAAAAAATTCCCATTTAGAAATCCTTTTTAGGAGGGTGTTGCACAGCCGTCATGCCGGCTGTGCGTTTGCGTAGTTAAGTGGAATTTAGGGTCGGAATATGCCTTTAGGAAATGTGCGTGATTTTCAGATTTTTTGTTTCGAGAGCGATGAAATATTCTTTTAACTGGTCGGAGGGGGATATTGGCCGCTTAGCGTGCATACGAAGTGAAAATGCGCGCTGGAGTCGAAACTATCGAAAACTAAGCCACGCCTTATGTTTCCGACAGTTTCGCCTCGACCGGGGACCCGTGCGTGCAATCGCCTCCGTGTGCGTTGGCACCGGATCCCGTGCAGATTCTACCCGCGGAAGCTTGGCGAGTTGCATGATCCGCTGCATTGGAGAACAAGCCACCATCGCTATTGCGTGCGAAAATGGGCGAGGCTTTCGATGTGCTGTGTTGCGGTTCTGAACTCGGTGCCGCACCATCCGTAACCGTAACCAAATTGGAACTTGAGGACGCGAGCCTGTTGGCTACATCGGCGATGATGTAACGGACACGGCCTTGCATAAGGATACGCGCTGGCAAGTCGCGTTTTACTTTAAGCAGCGTGTCAATTCGCGATTGCGGGACGTTCAGGTTCCGCGCCAGACACGATGCTGCGACAGCATGGCCCATGATCGGCTTAAGAGGATCCCACGCGTTTTTCGGACTCGACAGCATTTGTTCGATCTGAGCGCGGAGCATAACGTGACGGTTGGGCCCAAACGCGTAGAGCGGCGGGTAGCTGTTGCCTGGTGCGCGAAGCCTGCTCAAAAGGTGGTCGCTGGTTGTGCCGAAACGCTCTGCGACCGTACTGATGCGTACTAAGCCTTGCCCGAGCATTTCTTCCTCAGCGGTGGTGGCGGGCTCCAAACCCAATAGATGCACATATACACGCATCATCGGGTATTTAGCGCCCAGTGGTGCAATGCCGAACCGGGCAAGGAACGGGCCGATCTCATTACGCGACAGAGTTGACCACTTGTGCAGTTCGAGACGGGTTGCAAAATGGAATTTCGATAATTGTAGCAATGGCATCTCCTGTTTTTCAGGAAATGGTGCTGATTTGGACGATACGGGAAAATATCATCCACGAAAGTGGGAGGCACTGACCTATAGCAACCCGATCTGTCTGTCGCGCCAGTCGCGGATACACTGTATATGCAATCGAGCCGATTGTGCCCGCATGAAGCATTGTTCTTTTTCGATTAAGTCAAGATAATCGTCGTCGACCAGTTTGCCAGGCGCAGGATCATCTCCGCGCGAACAAACGCCGAAGGTCCGTAAGCATCGCCACACGAAATGCCCAGCCTCTAAAAGCTGTTTTGATCCGCCTTCGAGTGCCGCTTCAAACCTACGTGGAAGGGGTAAATGGGCGTTCTTTAGACGTGCGCCTATCTGGGGCATCGGCCCGAGACGGTCTGAAGGCAACAGTTTGGTCTGTGCAATGCCTACTGTGTCATACAGTGCGTCAAAGTTAGTTACCGCACGGTTCCATTTGCGCCGCAGGTCCGGTCGAAGAGATCGCTCGTAAATCCACGCCCATTCTCTGTCCAAGTGCCATGGCTCGAGCCCTGTATTGGCAGCAACGCTCATCAGTGTGTCTATCGGATTGTCTGCGCGCGGAATGCCTGCCGCTACAATTGCGACCTGTAAGTTTTGCCAGCCAACTGTCTTTATCCGGTCAAGACGATCTGCGAGTCGAAGTAACTCTGTCCGGTAGTGCGTCAACTTCTGTTCGTGCGTGGCCATGGCCTCCGCGGTCAAAGCACGCCATGGAATGGCAGCGTAGTCTGCTGCGAACTTGGTTTTGTCGGGTGTCAGGGAATAAAGGCTTCGAACCGCGACGATCATCGCTCTCACGCCGTTTTTGGTATATCCTGCTTTTTGCGCGTCAGACCGCAGTGCGTTCTCAAGTGCCTCAGGTAGGTTTCCGCTTTGACGCTGGAGCCAGTCTCGCTGGTCGCCGATGGTAGGTCCTGGCAAAAAATCAGGAAGCGCTGTGCGCAATTGGTCAAGGGATGCGAGCCCCTTTAATAATTTGGGCGTTTCGCGGGACTCGAAGGCTATCGTAAGGAACTGTTTCGCAACATTTTCATCGACCTTAGCAGGGGGCACCGGCGGTTCAGCATTCTCTGCATATCTCCTGATCAACAGAAGCCCGGAGAGGTCGACGCCATTCACATCAGTCGCTTGGGCGCGAGTGATCAAACTTTCCCAAGGAGAAAGACGGTTCGTATGGGCGAGAAATGTGCGAAGAACGGTCTGGTATGATCTCAGTGTTAGATCAGCGAAATCAGGGAATGTAGTTTCGAAAATAGACTGCGTATATTCGAAAGAACTGTGGCCATCAATTTCATACCCAGCTTTAAGAAGTTTGCTGAGGAGCCAGCGTAAATCTTGTATTCGTCTCGGGCTTGCAGAGCGGTTTTGGGCAAATGAAGCCACCTCTGCCTCGACAAAGGCCGGCAGCACAACCTGCTTTCTTCTTGTATGTGTTGGCTGAGATTCAGGTTTTGGCACATATATCTCGGGTCGCCGCACCCGATCGGTAGTGACGTCTGCATGCACGAACGCAGAATTCGTGGTGCGAAGCAATGAGAGAAGAGCGCTCAGATAAAGAGTAGCGGTGCCTGAAGAAACCATCCTTTGCACGGCCGCGTGGTATCGCGCAGCTTCCGCGATTCCTAAAGACCAGCCAGGACGTGGTCCATTCACGCAAAGTATGCCGAAATCCACCCCAAGTTCAAACGCACGCCGAGCGTGAAGCGCGTAGCTGATAGGAAGCTGTCCAATTACTATCGCCAGCGCTTTCGGCAGCTCGATGCGCACCTTGTCGCCGTCGCGGTAGATTGGCATGGGCCCTATGTCTTCGGAACAAAGGATATTTGCCGCTAAAACCCGAGGATCGGACCTCAAACGATCGATAGTCGAAAGAGATCTCCTAAAGACCATCCTTTTATCTCCCCGTAGAGGGCGATCAGCAACTATTGCTTGGTTTCGCGTCAGATCACGTAAGGCCAATCCAGGGAAGAATAGTTCAAATTGTTTTCGGTTCACTCCGGGAAGGCGCTGCTTTTTAGCAAGCAGGTTCAACAAGGTATACGGATCCTTTTCAGGCCAAGCGCCTGCAAGTTTGGCGTGCCGAAGAATGCTGGCTCGGCAGCGATTGTACAGTATGGCATCGCCGAAAGCTTCAACCAAATCGCCATTTGGGCTGTGTGGAAACCAGGTCGCGAAATCCTCTTCCGATGCGAGTACCTTGGCGTCATAGAATGCAGATCCAGTAACTGCCTTCGCAAGTTCGAGGAATGCCAGCGCAGACTGGACACTTGACGTGGGTACGATACCATTTTCAATGCGCTCATGCAGTTCGGCAAGGCTTAAAGTGTGTTTTGTTTTTTTCATGTAGTGGATATGTGTTCTTTTGGGAGCGACCGGAAATTCTGGCACTTCAATAGGAGTTTCAGTCACTCTATAGTCGCACTTAAAGTGACATTGATCTCTCCGCGGATGAATAGATTGCACTTGGAAAGCTTTTCATAAGCCAGCTTGAGACTTAACGAACGTCCGAACTCAGGACGTAGTCGCCGAGGGAATATCCCCGGCGACCTGCAGTGTGCAGTTGATCGGCAGATTTTGTCTTAGCCAGCATTGCGGAAGCGTGCATGCAGTTCACTGATCCGTGCGCCGTGCCAGCGCAGAGCCGCAGAAGCATCAAAACCTCGTTCGCTTGCGGCGCTGTCGGCGGCCTGTGACGTTTGATTTCCCAGAGCGCATTCGATCTCCTGAAGCGCTGTTTTGATTACTGCTGCATCCGGGTGCCGGCTCCCTAAGATACCATGCAAATCGCAGAGTGCGTCGGAACCTGCTGGTGCATCAAAAATACTAAATAGATCGCAAAGGGCATGACCGTGACGGCGTAAGTGGCGTTGGGTGTCCGCGATCCGGTCATATGCGGCCTGATTGGTGTTTTCTGTAATGTTGTTTTGCATGAGAAACCTCCTGTTCATGCGGGAAATCGACTGGATTGGGTGCCTATTCTTCGGCGTCACGATCACAGCATGGCTGGAGGTGGTCTTTTCGTAGCGTGTGCGTTTTGTTGGTTTCGAAGGGTGTCCTGTCTGTTGGTATCTATGAGATTGGTCGATTGCGAAAAGGACGAAGGAGAAAAATGTCGGGGAGCGTTTCTTTCTTGAACGAGCGAGCAGCTGACCGGGAAAGACACCGGAGGTCTTGGCATGCCGCTTGGTTAGGGTGCGAACACAGGGAAGAGGTATTGCTGGCGGATGGATCAGACCCCTCGGCCAATTTGAAAAAATTGCAAGTAACAGCGATTGCTAACGATATGTTGTGCCGATACAAAAATAGCAGTTGTGTGTGAGCAGGTTTCGCTGCCAGCAGTCTGCTGCATGTCCGAACTTATGCCACACAGTCAGTGTCAGAACACAACGACCACACTCAGTGGAAAGACAGACAAAGAGGTCCGGATAGCTGGATCAAATGCAGACGTTCTTATCACTGAGAAGGGGGCGTCGCAGAATAAGGAAGTGTAAATGAACCCCGTCGAGATCGAACAAGCTATCTCCGAACTCGCCGAAGTACCATTTGACCCAGCTGAATTCCCTTTTGCTTTTCTTGAGGCTTTTGGGCGCAAGCCGACCGAGGTCAAGAAGCTTCGCAAGGGCGACACGAATAAATCCGATCTGGGTGGCGTCCTACAGCGCAACAATATCCACATCGCCACCTGCGCCCCCGGTGCTGTCTCCGACACCCTCGTGGCGCTCAAAAACAGCGCGTCCACCACCAAGTTCAAAGCCAAGTTCATCCTCGCCACCGATGGTCAGGATTTCGAGGCAGAAGACCTGATCGGTGGAGAAACGGTCGCCTGCACATATCAGCAGTTTCCTGATCACTTTGGCGTCTTCCTGCCGCTTGCGGGTATCTCGACTGTCAAACAAATCCGCGAGAGCGCCTTTGACATCAAGGCCACAGGCCGCCTTAACCGTCTTTATATGGAGCTGCTGAAAGATAACCCTGATTGGGGTACCTCTGAGCGCCGTCATGATCTGAACCACTTCATGGCGCGGCTGATCTTCTGCTTCTTTGCTGAGGATACCGATATTTTCGGTGGCGACGACCTGTTCACCTCTACGATCGACCGTATGTCAAACCGCGATGGCAGTAACACGCATCAGGTCATCTCCGACATCTTCCGTGCGATGAACGTAGCGCCGAAGGACCGGACCGCCGCCAATCTGCCCCGCTGGGCCGATGCCTTTCCCTATGTGAACGGCGGGCTGTTTTCGGGCAGCACCGAGGTGCCGCGCTTTTCCAAGATCGCACAGCGCTATCTGAGCCATATCGGTGGACTGGACTGGACCAAGATCAACCCCGACATCTTCGGCTCCATGATCCAGGCCGTCGCGGATGAGGATGAACGCTCTGTCCTTGGCATGCACTACACCTCTGTGCCAAATATCCTGAAGGTGTTGAACCCGCTGTTTCTGGATGATCTGAACGCTGCATTGGAAGAGGCGGGCGACAATCGCCGCAAACTGGCCAACCTGCGTGCCCGTATCGCCAAGATCCGTGTGTTTGATCCGGCCTGTGGGTCGGGCAACTTTTTAGTCATCGCCTACAAGGAACTGCGCGCGATAGAGGCAGTGATCAATGAGCGGCGAGGGGAGGCGGACCGCAAGACGGACATCCCCCTAACCAACTACCGCGGGATTGAGTTGCGAGACTTTTCGGCCGAGATTGCGCGGCTGGCGCTGATCATCGCGGAATACCAATGCGATGTGACGTATAGGGGCCAGAAAGAGGCGCTGGCTGAGTTCCTGCCACTGGATAGCCAGAACTGGATCACCTGCGGCAACGCCCTGCGGCTCGACTGGCTGTCGATCTGCCCGCCCACGGGGACAGGGGTGAAGTTTCAATCCGAGGATCTGTTTCAAAGCCCGCTGGATCAGGCGCAGATTGATTTCGAGAATGAAGGGGGAGAGACGTATATTTGCGGGAACCCGCCGTATCTGGGGGCGAAGTGGCAGAGCGCAGGGCAAAAGGCAGATTTGCAGCGCATATTCGACGGCCGCACGAGGAGCTGGAAGTCGCTCGACTATGTGGCTGGCTGGTTTATGAAGGCTGCTGATTACGGGCTACATACCCCCACTGTCTCGGCGTTTGTAACGACCAATTCGATCAATCAGGGGCAGCAGGTGCCAATCCTTTGGCCGCTAATTTTCGAGACCGGGCATGAGATAGCGTTCGCTCATACGTCTTTCAAATGGGCGAACCTTGCGAGCCACAACGCGGGCGTTACCGTTGCGATCGTGGCGGTATCCAACCACGCCGGCGCGGTGAGGCGACTTTACGCGCTGAACAACGAGGGCCAAACAGTGGTAAAAGAGGCTGACAATATCAACGCTTATTTAGTGCCCGCAAACAACGTTGTGGTAGAGCCACTACGGAAACCTGCTTCACAACTGGGGCGTATGCTGTTTGGAAACATGCCACGAGACGGTGGCGCGTTCATTCTTTCAGAAGACCAACGGATGTCGTTACTCAACCAAGCCCCCGTATCCGAAAAATACGTTAAGTCTTACTTGGGGTCAGAGCAGATGATCCACGGAAAATCACGCTGGTGCATCTGGATCGAAGATGAAGACAAAGAGTCAGCATCTAAAATTCCTCAAATCGCAGAAGTCTTGGCAAAGGTTTCTGGTTTTCGATCTGGGAGTAACGCTGCATCAACGAAAGAATTTGCTGCTAAACCGCATAGATTTGTCCAGATTGCAGGAACGGCCCGTGAGCACTCATTGGCCGTGGCCAAGGTTTCGTCAGAAAATCGGGAATACATGCCCGTCAGTCTGTTTGGAAAAAGCACAATCGTCAGTGACCTTTTGTTCGCCCTTTACGACGCCCCGCTTTGGAATATGGCGCTGATCGCATCACGTCTGCATCTGGTCTGGATCGCCACAGTCTGTGGCAAGCTGGAAACGCGATACCGCTATTCCAACACCATGGGCTGGAACACCTTCGCCGTCCCCAAACTCACCGAAAAGAACCGCGAGGACCTGACTCGTTGCGCCGAGGATATCCTTCTGGCCCGCGAGGCGCATTTCCCCGCCACCATCGCCGATCTCTACAACCCCGAAACCATGCCCGAAAACCTCCGCGCCGCCCACGACCGCAACGACGAGACACTTGAGCGCATCTACATCGGCCGGCGCTTCAAGAACGACACCGAACGGCTCGAGAAGCTGTTCGACATGTACACCAAAATGACCACGAAGGTATCGGGATGAGCCTCGACAACAACGACGCCCATTTGCCGACATTGGACGATTTGGAAAGCCTGTTTGTCAACAATGCCGATCTGGACAATATTCGTGCCCACCTCAGTCGCTTCAATCCCATCAAAACCATGGGCATGGAACGGATGGAAATCCGACACTCCGCGATTTTGGGCTGGCTGTTGAACCCTCAAGAAACCCATGGGCTGGGCGACACCTTTCTCAAGGCGTTTCTGGCCCAGGCGTTGCGCGGCGATGACAGTAAGGCACGACCAACAGCGTTGGATGTCTCGCAAGCCGATATGCTGGACGCCGAAATTAGGCGTGAGTGGCGCAACATTGATCTGCTTGTTCTAAGCCCACGCAACGGCTGGGTTTTTGTGATCGAGAACAAATTCGACAGTGGTCAGCATAGCAACCAGCTGAAACGATATATGGACGTAGTGGATGCGACTTTCATGGGATCGGATAGCTTTCATTTGGTGCGCGGGATCTTTTTAACCCTTTGGGAAGAAAAGCCCGAAGACGATCGATACGCGGCAATTGAATACGGCACTATCTGCGAGTTGTTACGTCAGACCGCGTTGTCGGGTCGGCAGCCGTTGACGCCGGAAGTACAAACATTTTTGGAGCATTATTTAGACGTTATTCGAGAGGCGACAGGCATGAGCAATGAGCAGGCCGAAATGGAGAAACTGGCGCGGCAACTCTACCGAGATCATAGGCGTGCTCTTGATTTTATTGTGGAGCACGGGAAAAGCACGGATTTCTCTTTTGCTTGCGATGCTGTCTTTGGGGAGGACCTTGAAGACGAAGCAGAAATCAAAGTTGGAAAACAGGAATTCATTTTTAACCACTCGGATGCTCATTCATTCAGCTTTTTGCCAAAGGCTTGGTACGATGCATTTGGGGGTGATGAATATTGGTGGCATGGGTGTGAAAACTGGTGGGCAGGCTTCCCCCTCATCACTTGGGTCCAGCTTACAAGTGATGCAAATGGGGCCAGTGGTCAGGTTCGCCTATACGCGGAGGTTGGCCCTCTCAGCGATCATGACTTTAGGCGCGACTTGATCGCTGCCATTACGGGTGTAGCAAATAAGAAATCATTGACGACAATTGGTTTTCAACGTGGCGCGGCCGACGAGCACAAAAAGTATTCAAAGTTCTTTAAGAAAAACTTTTTTGCAGTCGATGACATCCATGACCACGACAAGATTGCAAACGCCATCAAGAAGGCGTTGAAGTCTTTCGACGCGGAGATGAATGCTGTTGCTGAGGTTTTGCCGCAGTTCCTACCGCACGGCCAGGAAGAGAGTTCGGAATGATTTGGTGTGCCAACCACGTAGTGGGTTGTAGCGAAAACGACATCCGACGGCTGGAGAAATTGTTCAGCATGTACAACAAGATGACCGCGAAGGTGTCTGCCTGATATGTTTACCGCCGTGCCCTATAGTGAGCTGAATTCACGCCAACAGGAAAACTACAACTTCCACAAAATCGCGGCGCGCATGGCCGACTATGGGTTTAACTGCATCCGTCTAACTGATGACTGGCAGGGCGCTGATTTCATCGCAGTGCATGTGGATGGAGAGACCTTTCTCAAGGTACAGCTTAAAGGGCGGTTGATTATCGACCGGAAATATCAGGGCAAGCAAATCCATGTAGCGTTTCTTCACGGAGGTACGGCCTATGTTTACGACCACGATGCCTTGGTACGTCATCTGCAAGGTAATGACCGGATCGGTGATGCCAGTAGGACTTGGCACGTGAAGGGCTTTCGCAGTTGGCCGACCCCGCCAGCTTGGGCGATACAATTTTTACAAGATTACAGGATTTCCCAATGACAAAAGCCGTTCCCTCTGTCTGTGTTTCCTATCCAGCCAATGGCAGCTCGACCACGTCCAACGAAATGGGTATGCGCGCCATGCAGGAACGCGCCTATGAAAAGCGGGGGGAGCAGTACCTGCTGATCAAATCACCGCCCGCTTCAGGGAAAAGCCGGGCGCTGATGTTCATCGCGCTGGACAAGCTGCACAACCAGGGTATCAAACAGGCGATCATCGTGGTGCCTGAGAAATCTATCGGATCGAGCTTTGCTGATGAGCCGCTGACCAAGTTTGGCTTTTGGGCGGATTGGACCGTCGCGCCGCGCTGGAACCTGTGTAATGCCCCAGGGGGCGATGATGGTAAAGTCGGGTCGGTGCGCACATTCCTTGACAGTGATGACCAGATCCTTGTCTGCACCCATGCCACCTTCCGCTTTGCAGTCGACAAATTCGGGATTGAAGCCTTTGACGACCGCTTGATCGCGGTGGATGAATTCCACCATGTCTCGGCCAACCCCGACAACAAGCTGGGGGCCCATCTCGGGGCCATGATCGCCCGCGACAAGCTGCATGTGGTCGCCATGACCGGTTCCTATTTTCGTGGCGATACAGAGGCTGTGTTGGGGCCAGAGGATGAGGCCAAGTTCGAGACGGTCACCTATACCTATTACGAACAGCTCAGCGGCTATACTTATCTCAAGACGCTGGACATCGGGTATTTCTTTTACAGCGGCTCCTATGCGGATGAACTGCTGAAGGTCTTGGAACCTGATGAGAAAACAATCTTGCACATCCCCAATGTTAACTCCCGCGAGAGCACCAAGGACAAGCATCGGGAGGTTGAGCATATCCTGGATGCTTTGGGGGAATGGCAGGGGACAGATGCTGACACTGGGTTTCAACTGATCAAACGGCCTGATGGGCGTGTGCTGCGGGTGGCGGATCTGGTGGATGACGAAGCCGCCAAGCGCGAGCGGGTTTCTGCGGCGTTGAAAGATCCCAAGCAGAAGAACAATCGCGACCACGTAGACATCATCATTGCTCTTGGTATGGCCAAGGAGGGGTTCGACTGGATCTGGTGTGAACATGCGCTGACGGTTGGCTATCGGTCCAGTCTGACCGAGATCGTGCAGATCATCGGGCGTGCCACGCGGGATGCCAAGGGTAAGACCCATTCTCGCTTCACTAATCTTATCGCGGAGCCTGATGCCTCTGAGGAGGCCGTCAAGGAAGCCGTGAACGACACCCTCAAGGCCATTGCCGCCAGCCTCTTGATGGAACAGGTGCTGACGCCGAAATTTGAGTTCAAGCCCAAAGTCGCCACCAATACGGCGCAGGAAGGTTTTGACTATGGTGAGGGCGGCTTCGATCCGGAAAAGTGCAATGTCGGTTTCAATGACGACAGCGGCAAGTTTCAAATCGAGATCAAGGGCCTGACCCAACCCAAGAGCCCGGAGGCCAGCCGGATCTGCGAGAATGATCTGAATGAGGTCATCATCGCCTTTGTCCAGGATAAAACCACCATAGAGCGCGGGCTGTTTGATGAAGAGCTTGTACCGGAAGAACTCACCCAGGTCCGGATGGGCAAAATCGTGCAATCCAAATTTCCCGAACTTGATGCGGAGGATCAAGAGGCCGTGCGGCAACATGCTGTCGCGGCGCTGAATTTCACGCAACAAGCCAAGCAGACCTTGCTGGGTGATGACCCAGAAGCGCAGGCCAACACGGCCTTTGTGACTGGGGTCCGGCAGTTCGCAATGAATGTCCGCGATCTCGATATCGACCTCATCGATCGCATAAACCCCTTCAGCGAAGCCTATGCGATCCTGGCAAAAACTATGAGTGAGGAAAGCCTGAAACAGATTGCCGCTGTCATCGAAACCAAGAAGATCAAGCTATCCCCGGAGGAGGCGCGTGATCTCGCCAAGCGAGCTTTGAAATTCAAGCAAGAGCGGGGTGTTTTGCCGTCATTGTCCTCTTCGGATGCTTGGGAAAAGAAGATGGCTGAGGGTGTCGCATATCTGGCCCGGATGAAGCAGGAGGCGATGTATGCCAAGTAATTTTACGGATAGCGACGATGCGCTCCTTGCTGAGCTCGGCGTGGAGATCGAGCAGAAGAAGCAGGTCAAAAGAACGCCGAGAGAAGAGCGGATCATCGCGGGTTTCGAGGATATTCAGAAGTTCGTAACCGACCATGATCGCTTGCCTGGACATTCACCAGACGGGGACATCTTTGAGCGGCTATTCGCGGTCAGATTAGAACGTATGCGCGAGTTGCCAGAGGCACATGATCTGCTTGAACCTCTTGATCATCAAGGTCTACTGAACGCACTGCCTCTTGCAGACCAAAGCGATGACTTGGATGACGACGCACTGCTCGCGGAACTCGGTGTGAACATCGCACCATCTCCGATAACCGAGCTGAAACACGTTCGATCCGCAGCAGAGAAGAAGGCTGCAGAGAACGTTGCAAATCGAGAAACATGCAAAGATTTTGATGAGTTCCAACCTCTGTTTGAAAAGGTCCAGAGAGAGCTGGACAATGGCGAAAGGGAGACTCTTCCATTTGAGCTGAAAGCTCAAATTGAGTCGGGACGGTTCTTTATCGTCCAAGGGCAGAAAGCTTACGTTGCTGAGATGGGGGAGGTGACCCTCACAGATCAGGGTCGGACAGATGCGCGACTTCGGGTCATCTTTGACAATGGCACCGAAAGCAAGATGCTTATGCGTTCATTGCAGCGCGCTTTGAACAATGATGATGCGGGCAGGCGGATCACGGAGCCTTTGGCTGGGCCTTTGTTCTCAGACACGCCGGAAGAGGGGGATGATACAACGGGGGCCATCTACGTCCTTCGCAGTAAGTCTGATAACCCGACGGTCGCCGCCAACAGACATCTGGTGCACAAGATTGGCGTGACAACTATGAGTGTCGAAAAGCGGGTCGCCGGGGCACAGCTTCAGCCAACTTTTTTAATGGCACCGGTCGAAGTTGTCGCGACGTATGAGCTTTATAATATCAATCAAACAAGACTTGAAAACCTCATCCATCGGATCTTTGACAGTGCAAGGCTTGATATTCAAATCGCGGACCGTTTCGGTCGCCCCGTCGTGCCACAAGAGTGGTTTTTGGTGCCGCTATTCGCGATTGATGAGGCGGTAAAAAAGATCAAAAAGGGTACGATAACGAAATACGTATATGATCCTCGCCAAGCCAAACTTATTCTAAGATAAGCCTGATTGCATATGGAAGTATCGAGGGCTGAGCGACCAGACATAGCAAACCTCTACCACTAATGCCGATCGCAGCCAGCGCGCCTTCTTCTCGAAGTCGTTGATGAGCAGGAATGTAAACATCGGCGCATGATTGAACAGCTAAGGTGCTTTAGGTGAATTTGTGCCAACGTCGTAGTTGTTTAGAACCAACGCTAATCGTTCAAATGGTGCATTGCGAACAAGTCTTCTGACGCTCTCGGGATCTCGGGGGCGGTCTCGACCGCTGACCTTTACCAAGTGCGCAACATAAAATAATCCAAAAATAGCGGTCACAACTGACGTTATTGTCAGGGCGAATTCAAATCCATTCATCGTATTGCTCCAAAGTTAAGTGTGGCCTTTGTTATATCTCCGCACTGAAATTTGGCAGCGAACTGGCCGTGTTTGATGCAGTTTTTGGCAGTTTAGCAGCTCTTAGCTTTGTAGACGTTGGCACTGGTATTTCGCTGCAAATCAATAACTTTCATCAAGACAGTATCGTTAAATTGGATATCGTGCCTGTGCTTACTGATCCCAGATGAATTGAAGAACGAGATTTCTTCGCTCATACCTTAACATGAATTTTGAACTGACGTTGGATATCTGTAAACGGTCTATTTTTGTGAGAATGAATACCCATCGTCATACTCGTTTAGCTTCGTGGAATGGAAAGGAAAGCAGGCTCTCGTTGGGCCCCACAAAAGCCTGTTTTCCTCGAAGCCGCCGGCCGTCGGTCTTCGCCATAGTTCTGAGGCGTTGAGCCTCAGACGGTTGCCTGGCCCCCAACGGGATCAGGCGGTTTCATGGTCGCCATGGCGACAAGTTGTGCGTTTGAACGAGATTTTAGAACGTTGCACGGTAATCCCCCCATTTTTAATGAGGTCCAGCGGTAGAATTCAGGCGGCTGTTTTCAGTTTCATTGCGGGTGTTATGCCGCCGATGCCCATGTTGGGTCGTTCGTTGTTGTAAGTCCAGAGCCATTCCGTGGCCTGATCCTGTGCCTCCTCGATGGTTTCAAAGATGTACTGGCTGAGCCATTCGCCGCGAACCGTGCGGTTGTAGCGTTCGATATAGGCGTTCTGTTGGGGCTTTCCGGGTTGGATGTATTCCAGCCTAACGCCTTGTTTTTCTGCCCATTCCATGAGCTTTCCACTGACATATTCGGGTCCATTATCAATACGAATAGCCTTGGGTTTTCCACGCCATTCGATGATCTGGTTCAGACTCCGCACCACGCGCTCGGCTGGCAATGAGAAGTCGACTTCGATGCAAAGGCCCTCGCGATTGAAGTCATCCAGGACGTTCAGTGTCCGGATCGACCGGCCGTCAGAGAGCTGATCGGCCATAAAATCCATCGACCACGTCTCATTTGGCTTGTCAGGCACAGCCAGCGGTTCTGGCTTGTCGCGCTTCAGCCGTTTCTTGGGTTTGATCCGTAGATTCAGCTCCAGTTCGCAGTAAATCCGGTACACGCGTTTATGGTTCCAACAATAGCCCTGCACGTTGCGCAGATACAGAAAGCACAGGCCAAAGCCCCAGGTGCGCTTGTTTGCCGTCAGACGTTCCAACCAATCGGCGATCTCCTCGTTCTCGGTGCTCAGCGTTGGACTGTAGCGATAGCAGGTCTCACTGATCTGGAACGTGCGGCACGCCAGCGCGACACTGACCCCATGCACCGCCACCATCTTCATGGCCATCTCTCGTCGATGAGACGGCCTCAAGACTTTTTTCCGAGGGCTTCCTTGAGCAACTCATTCTGCATGCTCATCTCCGCATACATCTTCTTGAGGCGGCGATTCTGCTCGGCCATGTCCTTCATCTCTGCGATGAGCGACGCGTCCATACCGCCAAATTTAGCCCGCCATTTGTAAAAGCTGGCACTGCTCATCCCGTGCTCCCGGCAAAGCTCAGAGACCGGCACACCGCCCTCCGCCTGCTTCAACACAGCCATGATCTGCGCATCGCTAAATCGTCCGTTCTTCATCGTAAATCTCCTCAGATATCTTGCCGAGAAAATTCTACTTTTGAACACCACTAATTTTAGGGGGGATTACCGCACCGCTGCGCGCCGCAGTGCTTCATTCCAGTACCTCGTTCAGCGGATGCATCTGCCTCGGCACAAGAAGTATATGGAGCGATTTTTCGAAGAGAAAAACCTTTTAGAAAACCGACGTGACGGCTCTTTCTAATAGATTCAAGATTCTAAAAGATTCGGGGGCGAATAAGCTATTCTAAATCAATCTGTTACAGAGGGTGCGACGCAAAAGTTCCCCGTTGTGACGCAAGAACTCCCCGCAAAGACGCAAAAACTCCTCAAAATGACGCAAAAAATCCCGGTAAAGACGCAAAAATTCCCCGCTGAAATGATGTAGTATTTTTTGTCCGATTTTGCATCCGCTCTCATTCCGAAAAGTGGATTATTGAAGACTTTGTATATCGGGGCTGTTCTTCGGCAGTTCTACAAATGTTAGCTGGTAGGCTCGGAAGAATCCAATGTCTGGACTGGGCCCAAAATGAATACGGTGAAACCTCCATATCAATCCGGTCCCGATAGTTAGAGACCACTATCCACTTGGCCTTTAATTGAAACCCTGCGATCTTCATAAAAATTGATGAAAATTGATGAAAAGCGGAGGTTCGTATCATGGGCTTGAATGAGAAAAAAATTGCGGGTGTGCCTCAGTTCTTGAGCTATTTTGTTCCTGTAATCGAATCTATGAGACAATTTGAAGGTCAGGCACAGCCTAAGCAGGTATTTCAGAAGATAATCGAAAACTATGAAATACCAGTCGAGTTCTTGGCTCTTACCCATAAAAAAGGTGGATCACAGTTCGAGAACAAGGTTTCTTTCGCTCGGGCTTACCTCGTCAAGGCTGGTGTTATGACTGCTCCGGCGAGAGGAATTTGGGGCCTGTCTGACGCTGGTTGGAAAGCCACCCTTTCTGATGAATGGGCTGCGAATATTTTTCGTATTGCCCGCGAAGGCTTTGCCGTGGATGACGAAGAGGAGAAGGCACCCGAAGATGAAGTGGTTTCCGACAGCTTAGGTTTCTGGTTTGTGGGCGCGTCTTGGTCAGAGGGTGACCAGACAGAACGTTTCCTGCGCGATGGAATCTGGCAGAATGGCTACGATGACAAATTTTCAAAGCTTGTCCGACAGATGAAACCCGGAGACCGAATTGCGATTAAGTCGTCCTTTACTCGAAAGAATGATGTTCCTTTCGAAAACTATGGCCGCGCCGCAAGCGTAATGCGGATTAAGGTTATTGGTACGATCATGGGCAACCGAGGCGACGGCCTGACCGTCGAAGTGAACTGGGAAGAAATCGATCCGCCCAAAGAATGGTATTTCTATACCTATCGTACAATGGTTGCGCGGGCGCGTGTCGAAGAAGATGACATGGCCCGCCGGTTGGTAGCATTCACGTTCGATGGAGCAGAACAGGATTATGGATATTTCCTCGGCCACTCATACTGGGCCGAACGCTTTGCCCCCAACGTTGATCCCATGAGCATTAGCGAGGCGGAAGATGCCGCGGAAGACGACAACCTTTCAGAGCAGGAAATCTTGCCTTACACGGTGGACAACATCATCTCTGAAGGCGGTTTTCTTGAACGCGAAACGCTTACTGGTCTTGTCGACCGTCTGTCCTCCAAAAAAATATGATCTTGCAAGGGCCGCCTGGGACGGGAAAAACATGGTTAGCCAAGCGCCTGGCAAAGGCCTTGATCGACCGCAAATCGCCTCTGCCAGATCAGCTACGGTCGGTTCAGTTTCACCCCTCATTGTCCTACGAAGATTTTGTCCGTGGTTATCGCCCGTCAAGTAATGGGTTGACCCTGACCGACGGGATATTTCTGCAAGTGATCGAGGCTGCACGCGCCCAGCCAGACCTGGCGCACGTGCTGATCATCGAAGAAATCAACAGGGGAAATCCTGCGCAGGTCTTTGGTGAAATGTTGACCTTACTGGAAAACACCAAGCGCAACAGGGCCGATGCTATGGAACTCGCATACCGGAAAATTCCTGGCGAGAAAATCCATGTGCCTGACAACTTGTATATCATCGGCACGATGAATATCGCCGACCGTTCACTTGCGCTGGTTGACCTGGCCCTGAGGCGCAGGTTTGCTTTTGTGACGTTGGAGCCTCTATTGAATGATGCCTGGGCAGACTGGTGCCGCGACAAGAGTTTTCCGGAGGATGTGATCGCCTTCGTCCGTGACCGAGCAGGCGCTTTGAATGAAGTGATTGCGCAAGATCGTGCGTTGGGTCCTCAATTTAGGGTAGGTCACTCGTACGTCACACCAAGCGATGATGACTGTTCCGATGCTCGCGTTTGGTTCTCCGAGCTAATCGATACTGAAATCGCCCCATTGTTGGAAGATTATTGGTTCGATGCCCCAGAGCGAGCGCGGGACGCGACCCAAGCCCTGCGCGTAGGGCTGTAATGGCAGAACCGATCCCACTTCGGAATATTTGGCTTCTCTTTCTTTATGCTTCCGATCTTGTTCAATATCAGGGGAGGTTCGATCATCAGGTGGAAGTCGCTCGGGACCTGCCTGATCTGGTAGCTGGGTTGTTGACTGATGTGGTGGAAGAACGCTTACGGCGTAACCTCTCGCGCGGGTACAGTTCAAAGACTGCAATTCTTTCGCGGGTGCGTGGGCGCATCGACATGCTTGAAACCACAACTCGGCGTTTGATGGATAGGGGCCGAGTTGCATGTCGTTTTGAAGAGCATACCATGCAAACTCCTCGAAACAGAGTTGTCCGGGCCGCCCTTGACCATCTGGCCAGCCGGGTATCGGACGATCTGGTGGCCCATCGCTGCCGACAGTTGTCGGGGGACTTTACGCGTTTGGGCGTGACCGGACCACGTCCGTCTTGGGCGGAACTGGCCAGTGACCAGATAGGGCGTAATGAGACTGCAGATCGCTTCATGGTGGCACTGGCCAAGATGGTGTTTGACACCATCATTCCGACCGAGGACGCAGGACGTGTCACTGGCACCTTGCCTGACGCCAGCGACCACCTTATCCGCCGGTTGTTTGAAAAGGCTATGGGGAATGCGCTACGTCTCGAACTGCAACCCAAAGGTTGGATCGTCAACACGGGCAAGCGTTTGTCATGGCCAGTCGAAAGCGCATCAGCTGGAATAGCTGCAGTCCTGCCCGGGATGCAGACTGATATTGAGCTAACCAATGTCGGATTTACGCATCGGATAGTAATCGACACTAAATTTACAGCAATTTTCACCGCGTCGACATACCGAGACAACATCCTGAAAAGTGGCTATCTTTATCAGATTTACGCATACTTACGCAGCCAAGAACGGCCCGAGGACGCGGCCAGCCTAACAGCAGAAGGGATGCTCTTGCATCCACAAACGGGAGGTTCCATCGATGAGGTGATGGTTGTTCAGGGTCACAGAATGCGTTTCAAAACGATTGACCTCATGGGGGATGCTAAATCATTCGAGATGCAGCTGCAGAGTGTTTACGGAAGTTAAAACGTTGTTTGATCTGTGACCAGTGGAGCTGATCACAAATCACTATGTGAAGATTAGTTTTGCTGCCTTTGGTAGCAGCCCTTTCTGGTGTCTTGTGAGAAATCAGCGCCGCCAGTCAAATAAGGTCCATGTGACAGTTTCAGCTGTGAGGCGTTGAGGGTAGGAGCGCAGTAAGCTGCGCACCTTGCTTTCGGTCGTAAACCGAAGTTTTTTGAACCAATTGAAGCTTTGACATTTTACCGGAACCGACCTCCAATGTTACGGCTTTTTGGGGCTCGCAGTGTCGATTTAGCGAAGAATATCGAGAGTGCCGGCCGAACTTAATATATGTTGGCCGTCAGTTTTTTCTGTCTGTTTTTCCTCCCTTTAGTTCGGCGTCGATTTCCTTTGCCTTCAACCATGCTTTGGTAAGTCTTGCGCTATCGGGGCCTGCGCGATGCGGAGCCGTGGTCCGCTCCAAGACCTCGTAGAGCATGTCGAGCGCATACCCATCGAAAAGCGCAGCGCTGACGCTGTCAAAGTTCGCAACAGTTGGGACATCACACGTTGGATCAGTTTCCAGCAGTTTGGAGAGCCAGTGTTGCTCGTGGTTCGGGGCGTCTGACACAAGGGTCTTGCCGTGTATCTGTTTTATTACCTCAGGCGCGATCTCCGCCGCGACTGGTGCGCCGCGTAAATGAGCGAAGGATATTTTGTGAACTGCAGCGCTTTGGATTGACCAATCCAAAAGATCCCATTCAGGGGCAGGGTAAATCAATGAAGACCATGTTTGCACCTTTCCCTGCTCGATCCAAGATATGCCGACTTCAATCGGCCAGCTGTCGAGGGAGAGGCTTGAAGCTTCAAAATCGAGTACAGCGTATTGTTCTACAGTGGTTTTTGTCATGAAATGTCCTTTGTTTAACGCGTGCTGGTCCATTGGCGGTAGGCTTTATTTGGTACCAAACACTTTGGATAAAGGGGGGGGCTAATTGGCTACTCGGGACCTCCCGTTAAAGCAATAAATTGCGGTTTAGGGTTCGTCCCGGTGCCGCAATGGAGGGGCTATGAGGGCATTGCCAGACGGTGATCAGCCAGATGGGTTACGCTGTTCGGTTTGGCATTTTCGAACGGGCTACGGATCATCGAAATGTCGATCTTGACGGCATTGACGGCGTCCAACAAAAGCGCTTTGGAAAAACTGTCAGGGTTGTAGTGTCTAATACCAACATCCCGATCGACATGTCCCATCATGTAGCGTCGGTGGCTATCGAAGCATCTGCTCTCAATCAAAAGGTGATTAAAAGTCGTGCGGAAGCTGTGGAAGTCGCGCTGGGAATCGTAGCAGCCGACCTCTTGACGGTAGCGCGTGAACTTTTTCGAAAAGTTCTCTGTAAACGTTTCTTTCGAAGCGCTTCGTTGCAACCATGGGAACAGACGTTCTTCCCCTTCACGCTTGCGCTTCTCGACCAGAATCAAAAAGCCGAGGTCAATCAGGTTCTTGTGGATTGGGACAGTGCGACGCGCGGCACTGCTCTTCAGATTTTGCCCCGGACCTTGTTGAAGACAAATGCACGGCACACCGCCGATGATTTCGATATCTGTCAAGTTCAGCTGCAAGATTTCTTCGCTGCGAAAACCCATATGGACCGCGATCAGGGGTGCCCAGAATAACGGGTCGCCAATATCGTCGAGCTTGTCTTGAAAAATAGCGGTTCGGAACAGCTTATCCAAGCGACCGACCCACGTCTGGCGTTCTGTATCATCGGCCTCCAAAATCCGTTGTTCAACGTCTGCTTTTTCCCAAATATGTTCAGCCATGATGTTTTCTGAGAGATCGCCTTGGATGACGGCAAACCTACAGATGCGCTGAAAATCCTGCATGTGGCGGTAAATCGTATTCGGGCTCAGCCGCCTGATGCGCTCTCTTAGAATGGTGACCTCAATTTTGCCTGGGCTTGCACCTTGGCTTTCCATTCTTGCGCGGGTGATTTGGGCGTTGTGTTGTTCCTGTGTGTCGGCTTCGTCTGCCGCTTGTTGCGGGCTGAGTTTGCTTGTCGCAGCTTGATAGTTCCGCGGGACCCGTTGGAGCAAGTTAAAGGCGGCAGTTAAGTCGCTATTGGAAACCTGGTCCAGAGGGGCGTCATCGAATGTCCGGGACATCAACCGTGCTGTCGAGTATACATTTGCGCTGGAGTTTTTCTTCCAGCTTACGCCGGCTTCTTTATTGACGGTCTCATTTTCTTTGAATTTGGAATATCCTTGGGATCTGAGTTTAACGTAGTGCTCTGTAATCTCGTTGATTTTGCGACCCTTTCGGGTGGTTTTAGGCACCTGCGGGTTTGAGGCCGGTTCAATTGGAGAAGCATCTTCGGCAACAGGAGCGCAGGTCTGAGACTGCACAGGGGCCGTTCCTTCAAATGGTGTCGTACCAACGGCCGGTTGCGTGGATTGCACGGGAGAGACAGCAACTGGTGAGGGAAGGGGGGCGGGAGCTATAGCTGTCCGTTGCAATTGCGCCATTAGTTGATTGGGCTGAGTACGATATTGCGTTGAACCTGCATATATTCCCTGCTCACGGCTCAAATTCTCTTCCTGTGCCTCCACCATGACGCGAAGGGCCCGAAAGGCCAGTCTTTGCCAGTCGGGGTCGTTCTCATCGAGGACAAGACCAAGGCGGTGTGCGACCTCCTGTAGCGGGCCTCTTGCTGATTGGCGGTCGCGCATTGCAATTGCATGGCGAAGTGTATCGATGGCGGCATTTACGCAGGCCAACTCATAAGCTGCGATTTCAGGAGTGCGGCATGGTGCAATCTCACGCGCGGCTTCGGCTGCATCAATGATGAAGCGGCAGAGCTCGGTCAGAATTGATTCCATTGTGTGGGGCGCAATCGCCATCGTTCTCTCCGTCAACCCGGCGAAGGCGATCTCGCTCAGAAGGGTCAGTTTCAGAGCAAGTGCCTTGGCCTCAGGAATGACATGGGAACGAAGTGGAAAGATCAGTGACATTTTTTTGTTTGAAGGGGGTTCACCCCAGGCCCGTAGGGCCTGGGGGAGGCGTCTGCGCCAGTGAAAACCGGTTTTTCGATATTCGAGATGAATCTGTGATGTGATTGAGGTGCGCAAGTCTGCGACTCCTGTGCCAGCAATTGTGCCAAGCGGAGGGACAGGCTTTGTGCCAAGGGGATAACTCTCCGAATCCAGGGAGAGAAATGCCATATAAATCAGGTATTTAAGATTTAATGGCTCCGACGGTAGGGATCGAACCTACGACCAATTGATTAACAGTCAACTGCTCTACCGCTGAGCTACGTCGGAACGGTCTGCACCGTATAGCTATGGTAATTTACGGCGTCCAGAGGGATTTGTCACTTTTTTCCAGATTTTTTCAAAAGAGTTTTAAACCCTCCGAAATGAGGCCGTGGCGCAAAGCGGACCTAGGGGCGCAATCTTGTTTTTTCCTGTAAGGTCAATCAGATGTGCAAGGACGTTGCGGGTCGCGGCACCCAACAATGCAGGCGGGGTTTCGGTGTAGATTTCGGCGGCGAGCGCTGCAGCAGTGGCGGGGCCGTGTTCGAGGGCACGCAGGATATCTGCCTCGCGGGAAAGCCGATGCGAGACCAACCAATCCAGTCGCGCGGCAGGGTCTGTCACCGGGGCACCGTGGCCAGGGTAGAACACCCGCCAGCGGGTTTGCTGCAGTTCCGCGCAGGACGCCATAAAGTCTGTCAGATCCCCATCCGGGGGCGACACAAGCGAACTGGCCCAGCCCATAACGTGGTCTGCGGTGAAACAGGCGTCGCCCCACCGCAGGCTAATATGGTTGCCGATATGTCCGGGTGTGTGAATCACCTGAACTTCCCAATCGTCACCGGCGATGGTCTCTCCGTGGCGGAGAAGCTGGTCGGGGATGAATTCCGCATCGATGCCTTCGCCACCGCCGATGTCTGATGCGGCGGCCAGTTGCTGCATCACGTCGGACCGACCGGCGAAAGCATCCCCGAATGCAAGGATTGGTGCGGCACATACGCGGGCAAGGTCTCGTGCCAGCGGCGAGTGGTCAAGATGGGTGTGGGTCACAATGATATGGCTGATGTGCTGGTCGGGCCCGATCGCATCAAGGATCGCCTGCAGATGGGACTGCGAGGCGGGCCCGGGATCAATCACCGCGATGCCGCGGGTTCCTAGCAGATAGGTATTGGTCCCGCGATAGGTCATGGGCGAGGGGTTGTCGGCCACAATGCGGCGCAAACCTGGCTCTAGCGTTTCGGCAGGTCCGATGGCGGGGTCAAAGTCGTCTGGGGGCAGCATGGTTTTGCCTTTCACTGGGGCAGGGGGCTGGCTAAGGTCTATCTCATGTTCTTTGTCTGGCTCAAACGTTATATGCCCCGCGGCATCTATGGGCGTGCTGCCCTGATCTTGCTGTTGCCGGTGGTGATCTTGCAACTGGTGATGACCGTTATCTTCGCGCAGCGGAACTATGAGGGGGTCACCAACCAGATGACCGATACGGTCCTGCGCGAGGTCGCCTTGGTCATGCAGCTGGTAGAGGCGGCCCCCACAGCCGATGCCGTTGCAGCCGCTGTGCAAAATCAGCTCGCGGTGCTCGAAATGCGCGTTATCCCAGTTTCCGCCGCCGAGATTCCGTCGCGCAACCGGATGAAATGGTATGACTATTCCGGCCGGGTGATGGTGGCGCGGTTCGAGAGTAAGCTGCCGTCGTTTTTGAGCCTCGACTTGACCCAACCAGGGGGGGTGCATCTTTATACCCGGTCACGGTTCGGCCCGCTGGATATCCAATTTGAACGCCGCCGTATTTCAGCGTCAAACCCCCATCAGCTGTTTGTGTATACCTTTAGCTTCGGCTTTTTGATGACGTTGATTTCGTTCGTTTATCTGCGCAACCAGCTGCGCCCGATCAAACGTCTGGCCCGCGCAGCCGAAGCCTTTGGACGGGGGCGACATGTGCCATATACGCCCACCGGAGCGGTCGAAGTGCGCGCGGCGGGGGCTGCTTTTGTCGATATGCGCGCGCGGATCGAGCGGCAGATCGAACAGCGGACCTTGATGTTGTCGGGCGTCAGTCATGACTTGCGCACGCCGCTCACCCGGATGCGGCTTGGGCTGGCGATGATAGACGATGACGATGCAGAGCCGCTGTTACAAGATGTCAACGATATGCAGGGGATGCTGGACGCGTTTCTGGATTTCGCAAAAGGCACAGCCGAGGGCGAGGCCGAAGCGCTGGACCCCCACGCGCTGATGCAAACCGCGGTAGAAGACGCGCAGCGTGCGGGGCGCAACGTGACCTTGCTGCCGCCCGAGGGGGACGGGACGGGCACTGTCCGTCTGCGCCGGATGGCGATTTTGCGGGCAGTGGATAATCTGATTTCGAATGCGGTGCGGTATGGCGCGCGGGCCGAGGTGTCGGTGCTGCTGACGGACAAGACGTTACGGATCAGGGTCGAGGATGACGGACCAGGCATCCCCGAAGACCTTCGTATTGAAGCCGTGCGACCGTTCTCTCGACTTGATCCTGCACGCAATCAAAACAGTGGTAGCGGCGGTGTTGGGCTGGGCCTCGCCATCGCGACGGACATCGCCCGCGCTCATGGTGGAATGCTGCGCTTGGGGTCTTCGGACAGTCTTGGCGGTCTGCGCGCCGATATTATCGTCGCCCGATAAGGGGGACAGCCGAGTTCATCATATTCGAACATTTTCTCGATACCTTGAACCAAACACCCCCTTGCGCGTTGGTACTCAAATTAATGAGGATTATGTTGATGCGTATTGTTACTGCAGCCCTTCCGTTTTTGCTGGCGTCTCCCGCCTTTGCCGTCAACCCTGATGAAATCGCGTCCACCACGTATCAGGGGGGGGCATTGACTGACGGTCAATCCGGTCTCACCGTTGTCTTGCAGGTTCTTTTGGACCGCGCCGGCATCTCTCCGGGGATCATCGATGGATATAAGGGCGCGATGAGCGAGAGCGCGTTGCGCGGCTTTGAAGCGCGCGAAGGCTTTGTGATCGACGGATTGTTGGATTCCGAAGTGTGGTCGGCCCTTGGCGGGGACGCATCGCCCTCCGTGCTGATGCAATACACGGTGACCGAAGAGGACACCAGCGACCTCACCGCTTCCATTCCCGAACACGTGGCCGAGAAGGCCAAGATGGAAAAGCTGGGCTATACCAGCGTGTCCGAACGTCTGGCTGAGCGCTTTCATATGGACGAGGATTTCTTGAAGTCGCTGAACCCCGGCGCGCGTTTTACCGCAGGTGAAACGCTGACCGTGGCCGATGTGGGGCCAAAGATGGAAGGCGAAGTCGCGCGGATCGAGATCCGAAAATCCGAACGCCGCGCTGTTGTTTACGCAGCAGACGGTCACATGATGACCAATTACCCCGTAGCCATCGGGTCGGATGAAACCCCGTCCCCCAGCGGCAATATGACCGTCGAAGCCGTGGCAATTGATCCCACCTATAGCTACAATCCGGATGTCAATTTTGTCGCCGATGGCGTCAAGGAACAGCTGACACTGCCGCCAGGTCCGAACGGTCCGGTGGGGTCGGTCTGGATTGACCTGTCCAAGCCAACCTATGGTCTGCACGGCACGGACACGCCGGCGTCGTTGTTCACCGCTGAAAGCCACGGTTGCGTGCGGTTCACAAACTGGGACGTCGAGGAATTGGCCCATATGGTCAGCGAAGGCGTTGAAGTCGTGTTTGTCGATTGATGCGGGCTGCGGTTTTTGTCCTTTGTTTGTTGGAACCGGTGGCCGTTTTGGCTGCCGGAGCTGACAGCTCAGCCCGTCCTGTTCCCCGCCCAACGGTGCAGATCGATGCAGATACAGGCGCGGAAGCTGAAACTGAGGTCGAAACGCCCGATGAAGGGTCCATCGATCCCGCGATTTCCCAGCCACGAGGCAAAGGAATGCGCGATACCTTGCGGCTTAACGATCCGGATTATGCCACATGTCTTGCAAACCTAGAGGGGCTTGGGGTCACCTATAGCGAAGCGGCACCCATCGTTCCGACCGACGATACCGATTGCGGCATATTACGCCCCTTGACCGTGAGCGAGATTGCGCCGGGCGTGGAAATTACCCCCGCCGCCACCATGCGCTGCCCTGCTGTCAATGCGCTGGCGACATGGACCCGAGATTTCGTTCTTCCTGCTGCGCGGCGCATGACCGACCGTGGCGCTTTGGTGTCTATCCAAAACGGGTCCGGCTACATTTGCCGACGCCGCAACAATGCACCCGATGGGAAATTGTCAGAGCATGCTTTCGGGAATGCGTTTGACGTTATGGGGTTCACCTTCGCGGAGGGTCCCCCCATCTCAGTCGAACCGCGCGAGGCGCAGGGCACTATGGCCGAGGCGTTCCAAGATGCTGTAAGGGCGTCAGCCTGTCTGGATTTTTCGACCGTGCTGGGGCCGGGATCGAACGCTTCGCATGCGGACCACTTGCATCTTGATGTGATTGAACGGTCGCGGGGGTACCGCCTGTGCGAACAGGGAGGTGGCGCGATAGAGTAAGCATCGCCCAAAACTGTGCTAAATTCAGCGCCGAAACACCTTGTCTGAATAACCAAAACTGAATGGAAGACCTGGAGCGGGTAACGAGAATCGAACTCGTAACTAAAGCTTGGGAAGCTGCCGTGATACCTTTTCACCATACCCGCGCGCCGTGAGGTGACTTAATCCGATGTGGCGGGTGCGTCAAGCGGGGTTTTTGCCCGACGCACCCTTTGCTGCCCTTGAGAACACCAATCAGCGGCGGCGGCGTCTGCGGGTACCGCCTGAGCTGTCGCCGCCGGTATTGAACGTCTCGGTTGGCAGGGTGACGATGCTATTGAGGATCGGGAAGGGCTCTACCGCGTTGGGGATGGCAGAGGCGTTGACGAAATGCTCTTGGAAACGCGGTTCGATGGCGGTCTCGATCTTGTGGATGTTACGGACCGTCTCTTCGATCTCGGCTCGGCTTGAGGTGTTGAGCAATGCGATGCGTGCGCCGGTGCCCGCCGCGTTGCCAGCCGATGTGACCTTGTCCAGCGGTGCGTCAGGGATCATGCCAAGGATCATCGCGTGTTTAGGGCTGATATGCGCACCGAATGCGCCGGCCAGCACCACGCGGTCTACCTTGTCGACACCGAATTTATCCATCAGCAGACGCGCCCCTGAGTAAAGCGCGGCCTTGGCCATCTGGATTTCGCGGATGTCGCGGTTGGTCACGGTGATGCGTGGCCCGCCATCGGCAGTGCCGTCATAGACCAGATAGGAATTGGTGCGCCCGTCGGCAAAGACATTTGCCGATCCGGTTTGTTCAGCCGTACCGATCAGGCCAGGGGCGTCGACGATGCCGTGGACGCGCATTTCAGCGACCATTTCAATGATGCCCGAGCCACAGATGCCGGTGACGCCACTGGCCCCAATCTCGGCCTCGAAGGCGGGATCATCAGACCACAGGTCGCTGCCGATCACCTTGAAACGGGCAATCTTGGTGACGGGGTCGATCTCTACCCGTTCGATCGCGCCGGGTGCGGCGCGTTGGCCGCTGCTGATCTGCGCGCCCTCAAACGCGGGACCCGTGGGGGAGGAACAGGCCAGCACTTTTTCGCGGTTGCCCAGCAAGATTTCAGCGTTGGTGCCCACATCGACGACCAGCACCAAATCGTCTGATTTATCTGGCGCTTCCGACAGGGCGACGGCCGCCGCATCCGCACCAACGTGGCCCGCGATACAGGGCAGCAGATAGACCCGTGCCGAAGGGTGGATGCTCAGGTCCAGGTCCATAGCGCGTAGACGCAGCGCGTTCGACGTGGCCAGCGCAAAGGGAGCTTGCCCCAGTTCAAACGGGTCGATCCCCAAAAACAGGTGGTGCATGACCGGGTTACAAACGAAAACCGCGTCCACGATCAAGCCTTTGTCGATCCCGCTCTCGGTGGCGATTTCGTCAAACAACGTGTTCATGCCGGCGCGCACCGCGCGGGTCATCTCTGCCGCGCCGCCTTCGTTCATCATCGAATAGCTGACCCGGCTCATCAGGTCTTCGCCAAAGCGGATCTGCGGGTTCATCACGCCCGAAGAGGCCACGACCTCTCCGGTTTGCAGATCGCACAGGTGCGCCGCGATGGTGGTCGACCCAAGATCGACCGCGACCCCGTAAAGCGACCCTTCGTAGAAACCGGGCCAGAGATGCATGATCCGCGGCGGGTTTTCATCATCGCCCAAATGCACGGCAACTGTGACTTTCCATGCGCCCTTGCGCAGAGCGGGTTGCAGCGTTTGCAGGATTTGCAAATCGGCCTTTACGTTCTCAAGCTCCCATTGGTCGCGCAGAGCATCGCACAGACGCTCAAGATCGCCCGAGGGGTCGTGCATGTCGGGTTCAAGAACCTCGACGTAAAAGAGCTTGGTCGACGGGTTCAGGACGATATCGCGTGCTTCGGCCCGTTTGCGGACGACTTGTTTGTGGACCTGACTTTCGGCGGGCACATCGATCACCACATCGCCCATGATTTGCGCCTGGCAGCCCAGACGGCGGCCCTCGATCAGTCCGCGCTTGTCCTGATACCGCTGCTCTACGCTGTTCCATTCCGACAAGGCATCCTGGGCCACGGTGACCCCGTGTTTGGAAAACTGCCCATAGCCGGGAGAGACCTGACATTTCGAACAAATCCCGCGCCCGCCGCAAACGGAGTCCAGATCGACGCCCAACTGCCGCGCCGCCGTAAGCACCGGTGTGCCCTTGGCAAAGTGACCGCGTTTGCCCGAAGGCGTGAATACCACAAGGGGATCGTTGCTCATCTATCTTTATCCTCAACACTTTGCCGCACCATAGCGTAGCAGGCGGCAGGCGAAAGCCACGATGCGGCATAATGCCGGTCATCTGCGCCTGTGCGCCTCTGTGCGCGCACGCCGTGGTGACATAGCTGCGTTGCACAATGTCGTTAAGGTGCAAAAGGGTCTTTCCAATGCGACCCATCCATGAAATATGAAACCGCCAAATGAACCCATGCAAGCCGAGGTGCAAAATGGAGATTCGTGAGGCTCTGACCTTTGATGATGTACTACTGGTGCCAGCGGCATCCACCGTGTTGCCGTCTACGGCTGACACGCGGACCCGCGTGACCAAATCAATCGCGCTGAACATTCCGCTGCTTAGCTCTGCGATGGATACGGTGACCGAAAGCCGCATGGCGATTGCCATGGCACAGGCGGGCGGCATGGGGGTTATCCACCGCAACCTTACGGTCGACGAACAGTCCAAGGAAGTGCGCCGTGTCAAACGGTTTGAATCCGGCATCGTCTATAACCCGATCACCCTGCGGCCCGACCAAACGCTGGCGGATGCCAAGGCGTTGCAGGAACGCTATCGGGTCACAGGCTTTCCTGTGGTGGACGAAGCAGGTCGCGTCGTCGGTATCGTAACCAACCGCGACATGCGTTTTGCTTCTGACGATGCGACGCCTGTACGGGTGATGATGTCGAGCGATAATCTGGCCTTGCTGCAAGAGCCCGCAGATCGGGACGAGGCGATCAGCCTGATGAAGGCGCGCCGGATCGAAAAGCTGTTGGTCACGGATGCGCATGGCAAGCTGACCGGGTTGCTGACCTTGAAAGACACCGAGCTGTCGGTGCTGAACCCCACCGCGTGCAAGGATGATCTTGGGCGGCTGCGGGTTGCTGCAGCGACGACTGTCGGGGACGCGGGCTATGAGCGTTCGCAGGCCTTGGTGGAAGCCGGTGTCGACATGATCGTGATTGACACCGCGCATGGCCACTCTGCCGGCGTCGCAGAAGCCGTCCGCCGTGCGCGGGGGCTATCAAGCACGGTCCAGATCGTTGCGGGCAACGTTGCCACGGGCGACGCCACGCGTGCGTTGATTGATGCGGGTGCGGATGCCGTTAAGGTCGGTATCGG
This sequence comes from Sulfitobacter sp. M13, assembly GCF_053474885.1. Taxonomy (NCBI): domain Bacteria; kingdom Pseudomonadati; phylum Pseudomonadota; class Alphaproteobacteria; order Rhodobacterales; family Roseobacteraceae; genus Sulfitobacter; species Sulfitobacter sp. M13. Next base: position 1,933,103 of record NZ_CM130281.1, read on the forward strand.
CCCGGGGTCGATCTGCACCACGCGGATGGTCGCCGGTGTTGGGGTGCCCCAATTGACCGCGATCATGGATTGCGTCAAAGCGGCGGGCGATGTGCCAATCATCGCAGATGGCGGCATCAAGTTTTCGGGCGATTTTGCCAAGGCAATTGCGGCAGGCGCGTCCTGCGCGATGGTCGGCAGCATGATCGCCGGCACCGATGAATCCCCCGGCGAAGTGATCCTGTATCAGGGCCGCAGTTTCAAAAGCTATCGTGGGATGGGCAGCCTTGGCGCAATGGCGCGCGGTTCGGCCGACCGGTATTTCCAAAAAGATGCCGCCTCGGACAAGCTCGTGCCCGAAGGGATCGAGGGGCAGGTGCCTTACAAAGGCTCCGCCAATGCGGTGGTACATCAGTTGGTTGGCGGTCTTCGCGCGGCCATGGGGTATACCGGCTGTGCCACGGTCGACGAGATGCGCAATAACTGTACCTTCGTAAAGATCACCAACGCGGGTCTGTCTGAAAGCCACGTGCATGACGTTCAAATCACGCGGGAATCTCCGAACTACCGCATCGGGTAAAGTCATATATTATTGAAGTTTTAGAGGGCCGAGGCGAGAAGTCGCTTCGGCCCTTTGTTTGGAACCAAAGGGGAACTGTACGGAACTAACCCAGAACTTGACACTGCATCAGTTGTCGAACTGATGCAAAATGAGATAGTGAAGCGCCATGACTGATGCAGGGGATGGGGCTTCTTTGGAGAGCTTTTCTTCACAGATCCAAATACCTTTGAAAGTGGAGCCGTAAAGGATACGGCAGGCCCAGCAGGAATACTGAGAGTTTGAGATGCAAGAAACTGAATTTCAAAAGTGGCTCGAAGCTCAGGGGCAGATTGAGGGATCGATCAGTTCCAGAATTAGCACAGTGCGCCGCATTGAAAAAGCACTGGGCGATTTGGATGAGGTTCTAAATAAACAGAAGTTAGAAGACCTTTTGCGTCAGTTCGAGTACGGCGCAGAAGACGAGAGAGCAAATGCGCCGAACCCATCGCCCGTTCGGATTGATGGCAATCTGAGGAACGGGCTGGCAAGCGTGCGTCAGTCGATCAGCCTCTACGCTGACTTTATTCGCGACAGTTCATCTATGCCCAATAAACTCGAACACTCACAATATCTCCGTGATTTGACGAAACATGAAGTTGTTTCTGCCATGGACGACTGTGACGCTGAAGGACTTGAAGCATTTCTGCAGAACCGCAGCTTTGCAAAGCCACAAGTTTGGACACTTCGGCCTATGGCTAAGGTAGAACTAAGCGATGATGAACCGCAGCGGTATCCAGCTAAGGCGATCGTCGCTGCGGCTATCGCAAAATTGCCAGGAAGATTAGCTTTGACGGCAAAGGAGTTCTTCAACGGATTTGGTGAAAGCCAGTCTTTTAAACGTTTGAAAGAGCTGGGCTTTGAACTAATCGATCACGGCCGAGAACAGGACCAAACCGAGTTATTTTCTCGCATAAACATAGAATCTGCTATGGCGGCTTACGATGAATTTGAAGAGACGGGCACGCATTCCGAAATATTTTCATTGTTCGGCAACCCAAAAGATTTTTGGGTCCGTTCGACAAGGGATACGGCAAAAGTGCCTTATCCAACAAAGCCCTTAGTCGGTTTTATTTTGAGAAAGACCAAATTCAACGGGGGATGGTCAACTGGTGCAGCAGCAGCACACCTCCACAATGCTGGCTATATTATCGTCGATAAGGAGAACACTCCTTTAATGCCGCCAGAGCGCTATAGCCACCTCATTCGAGATGCCGACCGGATCCGAGCATGCGCTGTGAACTATCACATCGAGCCCGCTCTGGAAACGGGGCAGATGTCCGTTACGATCAGAGCAGGGGATTTAGGGAAGGAAATAGGTCTGCACAACTCACACCCAAATATTTGCAGCGCACTTCTGGGTCCAAAGCTTCAACAAATGACAGGCCTTCCCAGGCCCACTCACACAGAACCACAACCAAGCAGTACGACGGAATTCACATTCGAATTGATGGGTTCTCTCAAGGCGGCCCTGTCAGAGACAACCCCGCGGCCAGAACAGAGAATAAAAATGCAAGAAGCGAAAAACCTGATCCTGTACGGCCCGCCTGGCACTGGCAAAACACATGCGACAGCGACAGAGGCACTGCGTCTTTGCGGCGAAGAGGTCCCTCAGAACCGTGGGTCTGTTATGGCCGCATACAACCGCCTGAAAGCGGAAAAGCGAATCCAATTTGTAACCTTCCATCAATCGATGTCCTACGAAGACTTTGTTGAAGGCCGACAACCTACCACCGATGCGGAAGGCGACGGCAGTTCTGGATCCGGTTTTCGCTTGCAAACGGTTCGAGGCATTATTCGGCGCATGGCTGAGCAGGCTCAGTTCGGCGCAGCCGAAACCAATGGAGACGACGACATTTCCTTAGGGAGCAAACAGGTTTTTAAGATGTCCATCGCGCGTGCTGGCGCGAGTTCCGAAGAATATCTGTTTGAAGAAGCCATTACCGAAGGCCACGTGCTCTTGGGATGGGAGGACATTGATTTCAGTGATCCGAAATATTCTGATCCACAAGAAATTTTAGAAATATGTAGATCACAGGGACGCCGCGAAGGGCCAGTTACGATGCAATCCGGTCAGGTCGCCCTTGTTGATGCCTTCCGCAATCAAGTTCAGGTTGGAGATATTATAGTAGTTTCAAAGGGAAACAGCCTGTTCCGAGCAATTGGCGAAGTTACCGGAGAGTACGAGTACAACCAAAGAGACAATCGAAGATACTGCCATCGAAGAGCTGTAAACTGGCTTTGGGTGGATCGTCAGGGACTTCCTGTATCAGAGGTTTACGACTCGAACTTCACGATGCGTTCGATCTATCGTCTTGCGGGAAGCAAGCTTAAGACTTCCGCCCTTACCCGTCTTATTAACGGGGTGAATGAAAATGTGGTTCTCGACCAGCTACCTCATGTACTTATTATTGATGAAATTAATCGTGCCAATATCTCTAAAGTTTTCGGTGAGCTCATTACTTTGATTGAGCCTGACAAACGGTTGGGAATGGAAAACGCGCTGAAAGTACGCCTACCCTACTCTGGTGAGGATTTCGGATTGCCATCCAATCTTCACATCCTTGGCACCATGAACACCGCTGACCGCTCGATTGCACTTCTCGACACAGCGCTGCGTCGAAGGTTTGACTTTAGAGAAATTGAACCTGACCCTGAAACTCTCCGCGACGCGGCACAGCTTTGCGGGCTCGACCTGCCCAGAATTTTACGCGTAATCAACGATCGTATTGAGTACCTGTATGATCGCGATCATCGGATCGGGCACGCCTATTTCATTGGCTGCGCGTCACGTGAAGGTGTTGACCAAGCAATGCGCCATAAGGTGATCCCGCTGCTGGCAGAATATTTTTTCGAGGACTGGCATAAGGTTGCCGCTGTGTTGGGGGATGCCGAAGCACATGATGGCTCAATTGTAGGCGGCTTTCTGAAGCGTGAGCTGTTGAAGGTACCGCCAGGTATGGACGGTGACGCAGATGGCCCGACAAGGTTCCGTTGGTTTGTTAAGAATGAAAATGAAGGCTTTGATTACTCGCGATTGACCAACTGATGATCCAGATCAGCATCCGGGAATGGGAAAAGATTGCCTTTGGTACGGATGGCGAGCTTATATCCGATGGGCAGGCTGACGGCTTGGCTAAAGTAGCACGTAATTCGGATTTTTCAGGCACCAATGGTGAAGGTGTGTTGGAACACCGCCGAAAACACCTGCGTGCTCGTGGTGTGGTCGGGGTGATTGCCGCTGCAGATTGCCAGCTTGAGATACTTCCCAAAATTGACGCCTCAGGGGAGGCAGACGCAGCCCCAGAAGCATTACGTCGGCGTCTCATTCACATGCTGTCTGTGACGCACGACCTTCGCATTGATGCACAGGCAAAAGCGAGTCTCGGGTGGCAGCGCGATACCCTGCTTGAGATCCTGATCAGGATATTTTGCCACAAAATGACCGAAGCCGTGCGGCACGGGATCCCCCGTCGCTACATTGCCTACGCGGATGACCTATCAGCCTTACGCGGGCGTCTGAATGTCACAAGGCAGTTTTCTGTTTTAGCCGCACAGCCTCAGAATCTGGCGTGCGAGTATGATGAGCTATCTCCGGATATTGATCTCAACCGCATCATGAAAGCTGCAATCATTAAGCTGTCACGCATCGCAACGGCCGCAGACAACCTACGGTCTTTGCGCGAACTCTCTTTTGTCTATGCGGACATCACCGACGTGGCACCTTCTGCGCTTCGCTGGGACCGCATTACTCTTGATCGCACCAATGACCGATGGCGCGTGTTACTTTCACTTGCGAGGTTGCTTTTGGGCGATCGCCATCAAACAACAAATGCGGGGAACAGTAACGGCCACGCGCTCTTGTTCGAAATGAATGTTCTTTTCGAGGAATACGTCGCTAAGCTGCTCAAACGTGGGCTTGCAGGATCTTCGTTCAGCATTTCTACGCAAGGAGGCAAAAAAGCCTGTTTGTTTGAGGGTGATCAAGGCCGATTTGGAACGCGTCCAGACATCCTAATTCGTCATCAGGATAAAGTGGTTATGGTGATTGACACTAAATGGAAGCGCATTTCGCCCCGAATTCAGGATGCAAAGCAAGGGATCAACCAAAGCGATGTGTATCAAATGATGGCTTACTCACAGCTATACGAATGCGATCGTGTAATGCTGCTATATCCGTACCATCAAGGGCTATCGGGATCCCTGCCGCAACAAGCTTATGCGATTGGCTCCGCTGGGGCCTCCAGAAAACTCTTGATATCTACCATTGACGTATCGCAACGACACTCGACGGTAACAGCATCTTTGTCGAAACTGGTAATGACAGAATAAGTGGCATTGGTGCAATCGCGTTCATCTATGTCGATTAGTCACCGCTGTCATGTTATTTGTGCATGCATGAGGATAGCCATATTTGCGGATGCTTGAGCTTTAACAATTATGGTACCGTATTGGATTTTGACCATGACGCATGCCTTCAGGCAATCTCTTGCCACGTAGTCCGACATAATGTTCCCATACGCCAGCAGGTGCGCTTAGTCCGTGAAACCCGAGCCGAAGTGGGTCTGTCGCACCGAACCGATCGGAAGGAAAATGCTCTGCCGTAGCTGGATACCAAATCGTTGGAACAAACACTCCATGAACAACGCCGTGAATGACCGCAAGGACATATTGCGCTTTCTCGGCACGTTGACGAGAGATACGCCACGCATACCTTGTGCGGTCTAATAACTCATCAGTTGAGCCATGATCTGCGGAATTTATGTTGATCAGAATGAGTTTGTCATCTCGTAAGGCAAGTTCAGGGAGGGCGTATTTATCTGCGATTTGTAGGGCATGCATTGGACCGCGATCAGTGCTGTGATGGCCGCCTGAAACATTTGAAAGCCCTGCAAAGGCGTCTATAAGCGCAGCTTCGACCTCAAATGCCGTTTTCGGATCTTCGATGCCGTGACGATGGACAACGTGGATGACATCAAGTCCCGCGCGATGAATCTCGTTTAGTCGGGAGATTTTTAGGCTCTTATCGTCGTCTCGAGGTTCGTCCAAATCAAAATTTGTATCGACGTCTATCGTGACATCCGCAGATTTAGTCGCTTTGGCATGTTGAAAAATACGGTCATTTTTACCTTTCCCAATGTAAAAAGTTTCACCGTTACGCGGGTCTATCAAACGGTAAACATAAAATTTAAGCTTTTCTCCAACGCCAACAGGAAATGCGTCCATTTCAACCCCAGCTACAATAACTTTAAATTTCAAATAGCAGTTTATTCACGAATTCCATGATGGAAGGAACTCATCGTTTGCACAAGAGACATTCCCAGCATCGGGCCGGTTGATGCACCGTAATAGTAAAATTAGGCAAAGCCGACACATTGTATAAACTGCGCTTATGTAGCGGACGTCCCATTGCTGCCGTTCGTTAATTACCTTTAATGCTGCGATGCGGCCAGTCATTCCGGACTTTAGCTGAGGGAAAACTATTCCATCGCTGGGCGAACGCCGAGCTTGGAACACTGAACATATTCAATCTAACGAGAGACTGATGATGTTGGCTCGTACTTCCTTTTCAATTTGTTTGCCCTGAGTAGCACTGCCTCCTATAGTTGAGCTATGTTGAAATTTCTTTTTAGAGCGCTGTTCAAGCCGTCTTATCGGCATAAGGCCAAGTCAAACACTCACCCCGTTAAAGAGACGTCTGCCGATGACACAGTTCGCGGCATATCTGCTTCTTCTGCGCAGCCAAAAGCGCCGCAGTCTAATACGCCAGCATGGGGCGAAGCATTCGATGAAACGACAGCTCACTCGGTCACGCTGCCACGCATGTTGGAAGGGCCAGCATACGTTACAGACGGCGACACAATTACGATCCAAAAGACCCAAGTGCGCCTTTACGGGATCGATGCGCCTGAACTACATCACCCCTACGGCAAAAAGGCCAAATGGGCGATGGTCAATCTGTGTAAGGGGCATAGTATACGCGCCGAGATTACTGATGAAGACGAATATGGCCGCACAGTCGCAAAGTGCTTTCTTCCTGATGGTCGTGACCTATCCGAGGAAATGGTTAAGCTGGGGCTCGCTATCGACTGGCCGAAGTTCTCAGGTGGTAAATACGGTAATCTTGAGATCACGGGCATCCGCAAGAAACTTTGGCTTGCCGATGCACGTCAGAAAGGCCGCATGCATGTTTGGGAAAAATTTGACGCGCAAAAGAATGGTCAAAGCAAGGGAAATGAAGGAACGGCCCAAAGCTGACACCCATCAGCAAGTCCGCCTGATGCGGTGTGGCAGCCTTTCCGGGTCTTTGACCTCAACTGATAGCGAGCGGATAACAACGTATACCCAGCGCTGGTTTTAGGGCAAACTTTTTTATCGTGGAAAGTGTTCAAAGGGGATCACTCTGTGGCTGAAGATCCAAATCCAAATGCAATGAGAGATGTCGAAGCCGTTCGCAGGCTTCTGACGAACGCAGTTCGCTTGAAGCGAGAAGATATAGCAAATGCGTGTAGAATTCGCATTTATGAGCTATCTGGCTGTGACTACGGTGACCCTATCGAACGACGATTGTGGCAGGCGGTAACCGCTTATGAGGAAACCCTTAGAGAGAAGCACGGTCGCAAACAACAGGCCAGCTACACCCGTCGAAAAATCGCGGCCAAGGGGGCTCTACAAACCTTGACGGATTGGGCACTTGATCCAAAAGTAACTCCTGGTTTCGAGGCCTTGGTAGCTGCCGACGCAGCTAAATTCACTGGGGAATACGTCGTGGTCGAATTTGCCGAGAGGTTTCCTGCAGAAGCCGTGCAAGCCGCTCAATTTAAGCTCGAAGCCTATGGTGTTGAAGTCATTAAGTCCTAAAATAAACGGCCCTTAGCTGCCATTCTCTCACTGTCCCCTTGCTGGGCGGCAGCAGAGGGAGGCTACGCTCGAAGGTATTCACCACCTTGTAATACCTCCCAAGCAATTCCGGCGCTATTAGGGTCCTGGAACTGGGTTTATTCAAGAGGGAAAGCTAATGTAGATCGTAGAAAACCTCGAGGGAATCGATCTTTGAATATCAAGACATCTCAAGTCGCGTTAGATCGCAGAGTAAGTATCGTTGAGGGTGTCAACAAAGGCGCTCATCTAATTCGTACTGTTAGTGACCTTCGACGCTTCAGCCGGGTCGTATTGATCGGCGAACCTGGGATGGGAAAATCTGCTGTTTTGAGACAAGAAGCTCAGGACGCCGATTCAATAAAGATCAATGTCAGATCCTTAGTAAATTCGCCGGCAGAAACAAAATTTTTCGAGCGGGCGTACCTTGATGCTCTTGATGAATATCGATCTGACGGGTCCGCAGCTGATAAGGTAATCCCCCCATTTTTAATGAGGTCCAGCGGTAGAATTCAGGCGGCTGTTTTCAGTTTCATTGCGGGTGTTATGCCGCCGATGCCCATGTTGGGTCGTTCGTTGTTGTAAGTCCAGAGCCATTCCGTGGCCTGATCCTGTGCCTCCTCGATGGTTTCAAAGATGTACTGGCTGAGCCATTCGCCGCGAACCGTGCGGTTGTAGCGTTCGATATAGGCGTTCTGTTGGGGCTTTCCGGGTTGGATGTATTCCAGCCTAACGCCTTGTTTTTCTGCCCATTCCATGAGCTTTCCACTGACATATTCGGGTCCATTATCAATACGAATAGCCTTGGGTTTTCCACGCCATTCGATGATCTGGTTCAGACTCCGCACCACGCGCTCGGCTGGCAATGAGAAGTCGACTTCGATGCAAAGGCCCTCGCGATTGAAGTCATCCAGGACGTTCAGTGTCCGGATCGACCGGCCGTCAGAGAGCTGATCGGCCATAAAATCCATCGACCACGTCTCATTTGGCTTGTCAGGCACAGCCAGCGGTTCTGGCTTGTCGCGCTTCAGCCGTTTCTTGGGTTTGATCCGTAGATTCAGCTCCAGTTCGCAGTAAATCCGGTACACGCGTTTATGGTTCCAACAATAGCCCTGCACGTTGCGCAGATACAGAAAGCACAGGCCAAAGCCCCAGGTGCGCTTGTTTGCCGTCAGACGTTCCAACCAATCGGCGATCTCCTCGTTCTCGGTGCTCAGCGTTGGACTGTAGCGATAGCAGGTCTCACTGATCTGGAACGTGCGGCACGCCAGCGCGACACTGACCCCATGCACCGCCACCATCTTCATGGCCATCTCTCGTCGATGAGACGGCCTCAAGACTTTTTTCCGAGGGCTTCCTTGAGCAACTCATTCTGCATGCTCATCTCCGCATACATCTTCTTGAGGCGGCGATTCTGCTCGGCCATGTCCTTCATCTCTGCGATGAGCGACGCGTCCATACCGCCAAATTTAGCCCGCCATTTGTAAAAGCTGGCACTGCTCATCCCGTGCTCCCGGCAAAGCTCAGAGACCGGCACACCGCCCTCCGCCTGCTTCAACACAGCCATGATCTGCGCATCGCTAAATCGTCCGTTCTTCATCGTAAATCTCCTCAGATATCTTGCCGAGAAAATTCTACTTTTGAACACCACTAATTTTAGGGGGGATTACCGGACCACTTTGAGGACTACGACGAACCGAAAAATCTCGCTAAGCAAAAGTGTCGCTCTGACTCAAAAGTCGCGACGGGATACACGCGGATAATCTTTCAAAAAATGCAACTTTTGACGACCGTTCACAACGCCAACACGGTTTCGCGACAATGCTGCCAAACGATGACGGTGGATTTTTGGTGATCTGGTTGGACGGGCAGAGTTATGACACCTACGCGTCGCAAGATATTGCAAAAAATGCCATGCAACTGCGTTTGCGCAAATTCTCGGCCGATGGCAGCATGGGCAAAGATACATTGCTCGACGCGCGTACCTGCACGTGCTGTCAGACTGCGGCCGTTGTCACGGACAACGGGGATGTTCTTGTCGTCTACCGAGACCGGTCGCTCGAAGAAATTCGAGACATTTCAATTGTGCGCCAAACCCGTCAGGGATGGTCCACCCCGAAACCGGTAAGCGGAGACGGCTGGAACATCGAAGGTTGCCCTGTGAATGGCCCGGCGATTGATGCGGCAAATGAAGGGTCTGTTGTGGCTTGGTTCACGGCGGCGAATGACCTTCCCAAAGTCAAAGTCGCGTTTTCAAGTGATGACGGCGTGACGTTCGGAGAAGCGCTGGAAATCGACACCAGTGCACCGTCCGGTAGGGTTGATGTCTTACAATTGAAAGATGGCTCTGCGCTGGTGACTTGGGTCAAACAAACAGCACAGGGTGAAGCAATTCTGATCTGCGCCGTCAATCCGCAAGAAGGTTGCCTGCGCCCCGAAGTCGTGGCGATCAGCCCAGGCGGGAGAACGGTCGGTTTCCCCAGAATGACACTTGGCAAGGAGGGGGTGTTCATCGCCTGGACAGAACCCACCAAACCGTCTGCCACGCAACCCAGAGGCGGGACGACGATACGCACGGTGTTGGCAAGAGCGGAGGAGTTGAAATGAAACAATTCACAAAACGTTTTTTGCCCGTCGTGATGTTGCTTGCACTGTTGCCGGGAACAACATTCGCAGAGGGAAAAAGGTTCGTTTTCGGCATTCATTCGATACCGAAAGAAATCCCAGAAATCACGTTCGAAGATTTGGAAGAGCAACAGTTTACGCTTGAAGATTTTGAAGGGAAATACCTTCTCCTAAACGTCTGGGCAACGTGGTGTCCGCCATGTCGCAAGGAGCTCCCAGACTTGCAGGGTTTGCAGCAAAAACTTGGGGGACAACAATTCCAGGTCGTTGCCCTTTCAACCGATGCCGGAAAGCGCGCCAGCGTGCTCCGCCTTTATCAAGAACTTGGTCTCGATGAGGACAGCATATTCATAGACCAAACCGGATCAGCCATGCGCAAGCTTGGAATTTTTGCGATGCCGACAACCCTTCTGATCGATCCTGAAGGGCGCGAAATAGGTCGCAAACCTGGCCCGGCAGACTGGGACAGCACGTCAGCTCTGACCTTTTTCCAAGGACAGCTAGCTAGCCCGGAGTGATAATGCCAAATCTTTAGCATTGACTAGCGTTTAACAAGCTGTGCTCTGACATTCGTCTAAAAATGTTGATCACCGTCCACGTCAAACGGGTGTTGCGACAATCGCGAGAAGCGAGGATGCACACATTGCGCGACGGCTTCGTGGCGTTCGACGACTATGATCGACCCTGCGAGTTCGCACAGTTTGAATCTACATATTTGGATCAAATCGGACCGCTGCTGGCATGAAAACCAACATGGTTTACGGGAAAGTAAGAGATTGAACTTTGGGACATCCAGAACAGTGTTGGTGGACAGCAGTTATTATCCAATTCGAAGAATCGTCTCCGTGAGGAAAGTATATGGCGGGAGATCAAGGTTCCGCGGGGCAGGGCCTTTGCGAATGCGTCCCGCGGTATCATAATGTGAGCCGTGGCAAGGGCAGAACCAGCCTTTCCAATCCCCTCGTGGTTCACCGCCGTCTTGGCCAAGCGGAATGCACCCTAGATGGGTACAGACTCCGATAACGATCAACCATTCTGGCCGCTCTGCGCGATCCGCATCAAGCGCGGGGTCAATAAGGTCAGCTCCGTCGTCGGCTTTCGCAAGCGCGATCTCTTCTTGGGTACGTCGGTCAATGAAGACAGGTTTTCCGCGCCACTTTACAGTGATGCGAGAGCCAGCCTGCACGCCTTCTATATCAACCCGAATTGATGACAACGCCGTGACATCCGCGCTCGGGTTCATCGAATTGATCAGAGGCCATATGGCAGCACCAGCTCCGACAGCCCCTGCGCCAGCGGTAGCATAATAAAGAAAGTCACGCCGCGGAGTTTCCGAGGGTTTCTCGGGATTCGGTGGAAGTGGATCGGCGGTAGAATTATGATCTGTCATGTCATTTTCCACACATAGGGTATTTCGGATCAGCCATTTACCTAGATACCCCAGGCGTAGTTTGGGATCCGACCCAGTTGCACCGATATATCGCCCAGACCGTCAATCGCTTCCAACGCAACTTTGGCCGCGTTTTCTTCATCGTTGGAATTGACAATGCCCCAGACGTCGACGCGATTGTCTGCGACAACCACATTCAGGTGGACCGGATTCAACCCGGGCACCTGTGCCAGCGCTCCCAAGACAATGTTGCGCTTTTCGTTGTCGGTTGCTTCTGATTCAACGTGAACGACGGGTTGCGCAGCCATTGCCTGCAACAGATTGGCACGGCTCACAATCCCGACAATCTCCCCATTTTCCAAAACCGGAACCCGCTTGATGTGCTTCTCTTCGAGCAATCTGGCGATCTGGCCGACGGGAACTTCCGGTGTGACGATGGTGACATCGGTGGTCATGATGTCTTTGAGATACCTACCGTGGTCGAGCACGAAGCCTTTTGCACTATTTTGGTCCCCGGAAAAGAGCGATAGCCACCAGGATCGGGTCTGTTCATGAGCCCCTTCCACACGGCGCATCAAATCCCCCTCACTCACGATGCCTGCTAGTGCACCGTCTTTGTCGAGAACAGGAACCGCACTTATTCGGTGCTGCGACATGAGTTCAGCCGCTTGCTTCACGGTTGTCTCTGGGTTTGCAGTCACAACATTTTTGGTCATGACATCAAAAGCGTTCATTTTGGATTCTCCTCATGCTCGGTTGTCCGAAGACCCCGCGAGATCAATGGCTGCTTCTGCCAATACTTTTCGTGGTCTCTGAATTTATTGACGCAGGACATGGATGAACATTACAGCGACGGGCTCTTGAAACAATTTGAGGGGTAACCGGGAGTTTGTTGAGCGCCGCGAGCTGTTGCTCCGTCTGCCCGACAATCCAGTAAATAGCGACTAAGAACGCCGTGAAGCACAGATATTTGCATCCAGTCTGCGCAGGTACCACAGAACCAACAGCGGTACAAAAATCCATTGCAGGATCGGGGTCAGACCGGTGCCAACTACCGGTAGGAGCGGCATTAGCCCGTCGTAGGCCCAACGGCCCGTGATCTCGGTGTGGACGAACTCCAAACCGATGGTCAGCAGCAGCCCTACCGCAAAAAATACAGCCAGAGCACGCCTGCTAGGGTGTATGAACCACTTGCGACTTCGGCCCAGGACGGCCGCGCACCAGAACGCCGCAAGTGCGATTGCCAGATCGCCCATCGTCGCCTTCAGACAAATGTATATACCGGCAATGTGATCCGTCTGACTCAAGCTTGAGAACAAGGGGGCTTGGAGTATTTCCCACGCAAAGTGCCCAAGGAACGACAATACCAGAAGATCAAACTCCGGAGGTAGTCGGCGAAAACGTGCAAAAGGCGATAACATCGTAATCCTACTTAACTTTTTAAGTACAAGCCATTGTGCCAATTCGGTTGCCTTCGCACGATATTGCAAACCAGAGCGTTGATCGCACTTTTTGTAAGCTGCGCCCAACGTGATGCCCAAGATTGATCTAAGTCAAGGCGAGCAATGAAAGGGAAGCCTACAAGGAATGGACCGGATTCGGGGAAATTAGGCGTATGTTCAGACTAAAGCTAGCAAAGTGGATCGGCTGGGCGCACGCGGTAACTGTTACCGCAGCAATCTTGGCGCTTCTTTTCGCGGTGCTAACTGTGGATCTTGGGAATGATCATGGCACTCTGCCGGAGCAGTCCGCCAACGAATTGATCACCGAAGCAGGAATTGTAGGCGCTCAATTAGGGCAAACTACTTCTGATACCAGTTGCCATTTTGGCCATAGCTGTCTTGCCGTGATTATTCCGAGCAGAGGCCTAGTACTACTGGGTGTCGTGGACACATCAGAACCCTCGACCGAACCACACTTCAATCCATCTGAAGTAATACGCCTACCATTCCAACCGCCACGAATCCTTTCACAGATCTGACTGCCGGCATCGGTTTCCGGTGCTGCACAACATCACGTGAAAGGATCAAAAATGTTCACTGAACAAAACAATCGCGCGACAACAGTTTCGCGCCGCGACGTTGAGGCAAAACTCGTTAAATCCCGCAATCGGTTCCTTGGCTTCCTTCGTCGACGACTGAGCAGGCCACAAGATGCCGAGGATGTTCTTCAAGACTTCTGCGTCAAGGTGCTGCGCCACCATTCACAGATTCAGAATCATGAGCGCCTTGATGCTTGGCTCGGCATCACATTGAAGCACACTCTGACTGATCACTACCGACGGCAAGCGACGCGAAATCGTGGCGCAGAAGCCTATGCGATCGAGACCAAAGTATTCCAGCAAGAAGCAACAGACCTTGATGACCCCGCCTGCACCTGCATCGTTGCCGCGATGAAGATGCTTAAGAGATCTCAGGCCGACTTGTTGACTCGGATCGATTTGAAAGATGAGTCGCGGAAGTCAGTCGCAACTGACCTGGGGCTGAGCTTGAACTCTTTGGGAGTTCGAATTCATCGCTCCAGAACCGCGCTGAAAGGAAAAATAGCGGAGGTCTGCCCGGTCTGTGGGAATGGCGACTTCATGATTTGTGACTGCGACCATTCTCCTGGCAAGCAGCCTTTGTCGACAATTCGTCGGTCTGAAATACCGACGCTGGTGTAATGGCCGCGTCTGTAGCACGTCTTCTGATCTGGAAGGGTGGAGATTATGGGAAGTGCCAGTGACAGATCAGAGTCAAATATCCCTGAAAATGCCGCCGTGCAATCGGTGGAACTCAATTTGGACTGTCGCCGTGCGCAACAGTTCGACGCCCATCAAGGAATGAGTTCGTGAAACGTCCGACTATCTCTGATCCGGCGAGTGACCCTGAACTCGACGAATTGATATGTGATTGTATCGATATGTTCCTGTCCACGCTTCCAACTGAACAGGCAAACATTCTTCAACGCGTCGATGTCGATGGAGAGCGGCCCGAGGACGTCGCACCCAGCCTGGGGCTCAGCGCAAGCGCGATAGCCGATCAACTAGGTTGTGCGCGTCAGGCACTGAAGGAGCGGTTCGCAGAGATGTCTCGGATCTGCCCGGAACACGGCTTGGCCGGGTGCGATTGCGATCTGTCGAACCGAGCGAAACTCTGACGTTCTTTGTTCCAGCGTAATGTTAGGTCGCTTCGGGCGTCTATACCTTCAACGAGACACTTACTAATGGAGAAAACGAAAATGCCGTCAAAGAATAACCCGCTCGGGACAACGTCTGATCAACAGTCAAAAGGCTGCTGTTGCGGATCCTCTTCCGAGAAGCAAGAGGCTACTGCGGCACAACCGCTCAGTGGTGACGCGCCTGTCGCAACTAGAGTTGAAAAAAGCAGTGCCATCGATACCCGAACTGACGGGTGCTGTGGCACACACTGATCCGTCACATCCCGGCGTGTGTCGCCGGGTTTCGTCCTATGAGGAGAAATAACTATGACACTCATCCTATTCGCCTTTGCATCCGGCCTACTCATATTTGCGTCCAGCGTGAGCCACCGGCGTTTCGAAATTGTCGCGTTGAGAGCTGATGAAAGCGATGGCGGCAAACCACCCGGCACATCAGAAGGATTGCCCTTATAATCGGCCTGATCGGGGCTCCGCTGTACTGATCGCGGCGCGGCACCTTTGTCTAGCTAGGTTGTTTCGCACTCCCAGAGAACGGTTTGGCTCCGATCTCGGACGACGCAGGCCGGCGGATGTAAGCATGCGTGACCCAATGCGTCTGTATTTTCAATGCAGCATTTGAGATCGGAGGCACAGACATGAGGTATGAAAATCGCCGAGATGCATATGCGAATAACGCAAAAACGCCATCCTATTGGTCACGCTGGCCTGATCTAAAGAACATCGACGATAGGGAATTGTTCGCACTGATTGACGAAATGACCGCAACGCTGCTGGGTTTTCTGGATGCGGACGACGCAGATATCTTGTCGCGAGCCGACCTGACTGGTCAAACTGTTGAGCACATAGCGCGGGAAACCGGGCGGACCGTGACCGACGTTGAGATACGATTGCGCGAAGCGCGTGAGCATCTATGTCGCTTCGTCATCCTGACACTCAGGCCGCTGGAGAAGGCGGTTCAGAATCAATCGAAAAAGCGGTTCATTAACGTATAGATCAAACAGAATATGCGCGCCAATCCTGGGGCTAAAGGACAATGAATTGTTGAACTCTTGAGCATTCTGACAACTGCAAAGATCATCCTCGTGATGTTCCTTTGGGCGAGCTGTTATCCGTTGATAACGATTGGCATTGCCTATGCTCCGCATCTGACGTTCGCGACGATGCGGGCAATGATGGCTGGGATAACTCTGTTGGGGCTCGCGCTGGTTCTGCGCCGCCCGTTTCCAAGTGGCCGGAAGACTTGGATGAGCCTCGCGATCATAGGTTTAGGGGCCACCAGCCTGGGATATTTTGGCATGTTCCATGCGGCCGAATTTGTTTCGCCAGGGATTGCCACAGTTATCGCAAACACCCAGCCCTTGTTGGCTGCGGGCCTTGCCAGTGTCGTCCTAGGTGAGCGCTTAACGGTTTGGGGAAAATTGGGCCTCGGCCTCGGGTTTCTGGGAATCGTCGTCATCGCTGCCCCGCGGTTATTTTCAGGTGGCCAGGAGAGTTATATAATCGGGGTTGCGTACATCGTTCTGGCTGCTCTCGGCATTACCATCAGCAATGTGATGCTCAAACGGATTGCGGATACGGTTGATCCGCTGATGGCCATCGGTCTGCAATTGCTGATCGGTAGTATCCCACTGGCGATTATTGCCGCGGTGACCGAAGACTTCAGTCTGGTCCAGTGGTCCCCCGGTTTCTTTTTCGCATTGATTGGATTGGCACTGTTCGGGTCTGCGCTAGTCTATGTAATCTGGCTGTCGGTTCTTGTCGAAGTGCCGCTGAGCAAGGCCAATGCATACAGCTTTCTGGTGCCGGTGTTCGGGCTGACTATGGGCATGTTATTCTATGGCGAATCTCTAGGCTGGCCAGAAATGATGGGCGTCACCCTCGCCCTTGTTGGGGTCACGATGGTAACTCAAAAGGGCATTGCACAACCCAAACCTGTCGGCGCTACACTGTGATGCGGCGACCTTGTTCAGATCAAAGTGGTCAACTTGTGAACATCAGTGCTCGTCGCGCGGTCCATTCCCCGCCCTGGGGCAAGAGGCTCCTTAAAGGACGGCGGTCAGGCCACAACCAACTGGATCTCACTATACTTGTCTGTAGCCTTTCCAGCGAAAATTTCCAGTCGCTGGTGCAATCAGAAGACCCGCGCATTGTCCCGCCGTGTGCAGTTTGCCTCAGACCGACACGGCGTTCCGGCTGTCGAGCGCCGAAACTGAAGGCTGGAAAGTGACGGACGCTAGCACCCAGACGAGTGTTCAGCACAAGTCCTTCGCCCTCGTTTTCAGCGGTGGTGGGGGAAGAGGGCTTTCACATGTTGGGGTTCTGAAGGCGCTGAACAGTTGGGGCCATTTCCCAAATGCAATAGTCGGCGTGTCGAAGGGGGCTGTGGTCGGCGCAACCTATGCGCTGAACCCGAACTGGTACCGGGATCTGGTCGAAATGGATACCAGCGGTTTCCCGTCGACGCCGAATTTTCAGGGCCAGCGCCTTACCGAAAGAGTGAGGGGCCTCACAATTGCGCTGCTCGCAGCGCGCGACATGTATTTTGGCTGGGGCGCCGGAGCACGCACCGAGAGTTGGGGGCGGGGCGTGCTTTCCTCTTTGACAAAGGGTAAAAACTTAGAGGAAGGGCGCATTCCCTTCTTTGCCTGCGCTACTGATGTGCTGTCAGGCGAACGGGTTGTGCATAGCAGGGGGTCTGCCGCTGACTACGTCTATGCTAGTGCCGCCCTTGCAGGTATCCTACCCCCGCTGATTGATGGCCCGCATGTCCTGATGGATGGCGTATATGCGGACATCGCACCCATTGATGTGGCGCGGAGCACGGGCGTTGATGTGGTGATCGCCGTTGATCCAAGTCAGCCAGAAACCAAGGTCGCACCACGCAACTGGGTTCAGGCGATGTTAAGATCTGTTGAAATTTGCCAGAATGAACACGCCCGGTTGCGGTTTAGCCAGGCCGATATGGTTATCAGGCCAAAATTTCGTAACAGTATAGGAACACTGGAGTTTCGCTCCAAGCGCCATTGCATCGCTTCAGGTGTGATGGCTGTGCGCCGCTCGGGTGTTCAATTCAGATCTCTACTCCTTCAGGACGTTTGAAATATGCCCAACCGCTCCCAAAGTTAGGGATGCCGCATTTCCTGAATAGATGCAGCACACCCGAATTGTTATAGTCCAAACTACCCACGTGGCAGTTCGGACCGAGTGGTAGCTAGATCTTGAGCCGTCGCAAACGTAATGCGTTCAGCACCACAGACAGCGATGAGGCGCTCATCGCAAAGGCCGCGAATATCGGACCGATCAAGATGCCTGTAAAGGGGTAGAGAATGCCTGCAGCGATCGGTACGCCCGCTGCATTGTAGATCAGCGCAAAGAACAAGTTTTGCTTTATGTTTGCCATCGTGCCTGTTGACAGTTTGCGCGCCCGCACGATGCCGTTCAGATCCCCCTTGACCAAGGTGAAACCTGCACTTTCGATCGCTACGTCGGCACCCGTGCCCATTGCAATCCCGACATCTGCTTGAGCTAGGGCAGGGGCATCATTGACGCCGTCGCCTGCCATTGCCACCTTATGGCCCTCTGCCTGCAACTCCTTAATGATGCGGGCCTTGTCTTCGGGCATCACATCGGCGCGTATCTCGTCGATACCGAGCCGACCGGCCACCGCCCGCGCAGTGCGTTCGTTGTCACCGGTTGCCATTATGATACGGAACCCCAAATCGTGAAGCGCCTTCAAAGCGCCCGGTGTGGTTTCCTTGACCGGATCTGCAACGCTGACCAACCCTGCGATGGTACCATCAAGCACCACGAACATCACCGTCTCACCATCGTCACGACGTGCATCGGCGGTCTTGATCAAATCGCCACCGTCAAGACCAAGTTGCTGCATCAGCTTAGCATTACCAAGCGCCACAGCTTTGCCATCGACAACACCTTTAACCCCCATGCCGGTAACAGCCTCGAAGTCGTCGGCCTTGCCGAGGCTCACGCCACGTTCTTCGGCACCGCGTACGATTGCATCGGCCAAGGGGTGTTCCGATCCCTTTTCGAGCGTGGCAGCCAGACGCAACACTTCTGCCTCGTTATGGCCTGTTTCGGGCAGTACTGCGACCAGTTTGGGTTTGCCTTCGGTGAGGGTGCCGGTCTTATCAACGATCAGCGTGTCGACCTTTGCAAACCGTTCTAGGGACTCGGCGTTCTTGATGAGCACGCCCATCTGCGCGCCCCGTCCGGTTGCCGTCATGATCGACATCGGCGTCGCTAAACCCAGTGCACAGGGACAGGCGATGATCAGTACGGCTACAGCCGAAACTAGCGCGTAGGCCAAGGCTGGTGCCGGTCCCCAGATCGCCCAGGAAATGAACGAAAGGATTGCGATGCCGATCACCGCAGGCACAAACTTGCCCGCCACCATGTCGGCGAATTTCTGGATCGGTGCACGGCTTTTCTGGGCATTGGCCACCATCTCGACGATCTGACTCAGCATCGTGTCGGCACCGACTCTGGTGGCCGTCATCACCAGACTGCCGGTGCCGTTGATCGTGGCCCCTGTCACCTTGTCGCCCGCGACTTTCTCAACCGGCACAGGTTCTCCCGAGATCATGCTTTCATCTATCGATGACCGGCCTTCGATCACCTCGCCATCAACCGGCACCTTGTCGCCCGGACGTACCCGCAAATGATCGCCAACCTGCACATCTTCCAGCGGAATCTCTTCTTCGCTGTCGTCGGCCCTGATCACCCGCGCGGTCTTGGCAGCCATGTCCAACAACGCTCGGATCGCTCTGCCGGTGCCCTCGCGGGCGCGCAGTTCCATTACTTGGCCCAACAGTACCAACACAACTATGACCGCGGCGGCCTCGAAGTAGACACCAACGTTGCCACTTTCGTCGCGGAATCCATCAGGAAAGATTCCGGGAGCCAGCACAGCGACGATACTGAAGATGTAGGCTGCCGAAACGCCCATACCGATCAGACTGAACATGTTAAGATTCATTGTGCGGAACGAATTGAAGCCGCGAACGAAAAAGGGCCATCCTGACCAAAGAATTATTGGAGTGCCGATTATCAGCTCAAGCCACAATGAAGTGCGTTCGCCGAAGGTTTCCATGAACCAAGTGAAGCCAACGAATGGCCCCATCGAGAGTACCAAAAGAGGCACAGTGAGTACGGCACCAAACCAGAACCGGCGCGTGAAATCTACGAGTTCGGGGTTCGCTCCCTGATCGCCGGTTGAACCGGCCTCCATTTGCAGCCCCATGCCGCAGATCGGACAGGCTTCGGGTTTGGTGCTTCGCACTTCGGCGTGCATCGGGCAGGTATAAACAGGCCCGGTAAAGCCGGACGGAACGGTATCGTATTTACCACCTTTAACCGGGGCCGCTGCGGTATGGCCGTGGGCGTGACCGGAATGACCGCGACTTTCGCCCTCCGGGACAAGGTGCATTTTGCATTTGGGGCAGTCGCCCGCCTCGGTACGGCGGACCTCCGGGTGCATTTGACAGGTGTAGACTGTCCCGGAAAACCCTGTTGGCACTGTGTCATCGGATTGATCCGGGACTGTGACTGTTGGTCTGTCCTGACCACCAGACACCAAATTAAGTCGTTCCTTAGTCATTTTTATGTCTCCTTTTCATCTCTTTGAGATTTCAGCTTTGGGTCTAGTGAAACACCATGCCGGCTACATTGAACCCTGCGTCCACGTGCAGAACTTCGCCTGTCGTGCCGGTCGTGTAGTCGCTGGCTAGAAGCAGCGCGGCGCGGCCAACCTCATCCGGTGTCACTGTCCGCCGCAAGGGCGCTTTGGCGACGGTTTCATCGATCAATTCGTCGAAATGCTCGATGCCGGACGACGCGCGCGTCCGTATTGCGCCTGCAGAAATCGCGTTGACCCGGATCGCTTTTGGGCCAAGTTCGTGCGCAAGATAACGCACCGATGATTCAAGGGCTGCCTTGACCGGTCCCATGACATTGTAGTGGTCCACAACCTTTTCGGCACCCAGAAAACTGAGCGTAGTCAGGCTGCCACCTTGCGTCATGAGCGGCTCGGCCAATTTGGCCATCCGGATGAACGAATGGCACGAGACCAGCATTGATTGGGCGAACCCTGCACCCGAACTGTCTATCAGGCGGCCGTGCAGATCCTCTGCCGGTGCCCAGGCTATCGAGTGGAGGAGGAAGTCGAGACGGCCCCAAGTTTTTTCGATGGTCGCGAAAACCGCTTCCAACGACCCCTCCTGCGTCACATCGCAGGACAGAAAAATCGTTGCGGCGACACGCTTTGCCACCGGTTCGACATAGGTCCGGGCTTTGTCGTTGAAATAAGTCAGGGCCAACTCGGCCCCGGCGGCGTGAAAATGCTGTGCGGCGGCCCAGGCGAGGCTGTGTTCATTGGCGATACCCACGACAAGGCCCTTCTTTCCTGAAAGGTCGAGAGCTTCCGCCGGATTCAAGGGTTTGTCGCAAGTGGTCATTGCGCGGCTTCCCGAACTTGCGGCGGCGTGCCGACCGGACAGGGTTGAAGGTTTGTTACGGCGGGCAGGGGACAGCATGCAGCTTCCGGCTGCGGTGCGGCGGCAATGCTACTTTCGGCAGGACTTGCTCGCGGTTCAACCTTGGGTCTGCGGTGGTGCATCAGGGCGGCAATCGCCAGGGCCGCGAGTCTTGCCGGTGCCGGATCAGCGCGCGAGGTCAGCACGACCGGTGCTGCCAATCCGATAGCAATCCCCGCCGCAACGCCTCCGGCCAAGTATTCCAGCGACTTGGCCAGGATATTGCCCGAGACGAGATCGGGCACCAGCAAGATATCAGCAGAGCCTGCCACATCAGACAGGATACCTTTTTCGGTCGCGGCACGCGCCGATATGGCATTGTCGAGCGCCAGCGGTCCATCCACCTCGGCCCCGGTGATCTGGCCGCGTCGGGACATCAAAGTGAGACAGGCGGCATCCAGTGTCGAGGCGATGTCGGCCGTCACTGTCTCTACCGCCGACAACACTGCAACCTTTGGTCTCACCACCCCCAACATACGAAACAGATCGACCGCATTCTGGCAGATCTGCGCTTTGGCGGCCAGATTGGGCGCAATGTTGATTGCGGCGTCGGTGATACCGAGCAGTCGCTCATGACCAGGGAGCGTCACCACGTAAACATGACTGACACGCTGCCCCGGAAGCCGAAGTCCAAGATCCTTTTCGAGAAGTGCGCGCATGAAGATGTCGGTGTGCAGGTTACCCTTCATCACCACATCCGCCTTGCCCGTCCGTACCAGTGCGACCACGCGGGCGGCCGCTTCGGCATCGTCGGCCACGGCGATGATCGCGTCCTGCCCAACCGTCCAGCCTAGATCGGCGGCGATCGTGCGGATTGCGTTTGGGTCACCGACAAGTAGCGGTGTCGCCAGACCAACTCGTTCGGCATCGCGCAGTGTTTCCATCACCACTTTCTGAGCGGCGTCGGCCACCGCGACCCGGACCGGGCCTGCCTTGCAGGCCGCGCGCGTCAGGTCATCGAATGGCGCGAGGTTATCGTTCATTGTTCACGCCTCCCGCGCCATCGGTTGGCTGGCCATGAAGTCGTGGACATGACCTGCGATCATCGCCTCTTCATCGGTCTGACGCACCTCGACCGCAACGCCCGCTGACCCGGTCGAAATCACCGGATCGCCGCTAAGGTTTGCGGTTTTGTCCAATACGATGCCGAGATAACCCAGCCCGCTACAAATGCCCGCCCTGACCTGCGGCGCATTGGCACCGATGCCGCCGGTAAACACCAAACGGTCGATCCCACCCAAAGCCGCTGTCAGGCCCGCAAGATGCCGCCGGGCATGGTAGCAGAAATACGCCACCGCCTCTGTTGCCGCGTCATCAGGGCGTTGCAGCAATTCCTGCATGTTGCGGCTGATGCCGGACAGGCCAAGAAGACCGCTTTCGGCGTAGAGCATCTGCGAAACCGCCTGTGGCGTCATACCTTTCTCGATCAGAAGGTGTAACAGCAGGCCGGGGTCAACATCGCCTGACCTCGTACCCATCGGCAACCCGGCGATTGTCGAAAACCCCATCGTCGTCTCGAGGCTCTTTCCATCGCGGATCGCACACATCGACGCACCGTTGCCAAGATGAGCCACGACGATCCGTTCGGCATCAACAGCGACACCCGCGTCGCGCAGCGCCTTGACGATGTATTCGTAAGACAGCCCGTGGAAACCGTAGCGGCGCAGCCCTCCATCTTGAAGCGTTCGAGGCAAGCCCGACAGGCGGGCAATGTGCGGCAGGTCATGATGGAAAGACGTGTCAAAGCAGGCAATCTGAGTAAGATCGGGTCGCGCGATCCGCACCGCATCGATCCCGGCAAGGTTGGCAGGAAGATGCAGCGGGGCAAGCACCGTCAGCTGTTGCAATTGCGCCCTTAGCGCGGGCGTCACCTGTTCGGGACAGTCGCAATCCGGTCCGCCATGCGCAATCCGGTGACCGACGGCAACCAATTTGACGTCGCTTGCTTCATGTTCAGTGGCGAGTAACAGCCGTTTCAGAGCGGTCTCATGGTCGTCGAAGTTCCCGGTTGCCTCGCGGACTACCGTGTCGCGGGCGTCTGAAAGTCGAAACCGGGCACCGGGCAGCCCGATGCGCTCGATCGCGCCCGACCAAAGTCGGCGAGGCGGTTCGCTATTGGTTAAGATCGCGAACTTCAGACTGGATGAGCCGGCGTTGAGTGTCAGCAAGGCGCTATCTGGCATCTAGGCGAACCTTCTGATTGGTCAGAAGCATCCTGACAGCCGGAACGGTTGGTTGTTCGCGCAGATGCGAGAACAGCGACTTGGCCGTCAAGCTACTGTCGATGAAGTCGCTCAATACAACCTCACTTCCCGACAGCATGGCGTTTTCCTTTGGCTGGATTGGATTTGGCCGGGCTGACCTTTGATTTGACTTCACCTGACACAGACGGGGCCAGGGGGGCAGGTTTGGGGTAGCCGCCATAGAGCAGCCGGAAGACTTGCTCATGGTTTGCGTCACGGCGTTCGCGCGCGCCCTTTATCATCTGCCCGACATCAGACATCGCCTTGCGTTCCGCGACGATACCCGGATGATCGGCGGGCAGAGGCTGGCGGGTGTCGCGCAGGGAGTCTGCCATCATCCGCACACCGCGCATCCATGGATTATACGCCTCGGAAAACATGTACCGGCTTGTCCGCATCGGATGCAGTGATTTCAGCAACTTGGCACTGGCTGGCGTGGTCATCGCTCGCACCCATGGGCTGACGAAGGCGCTGTAGAAGCTGTCCAGCGTCGTCGAGACCTCGGCTACCTTTTCGAAAGCTTCGCGCGGATAATCCGCCTTTAGATCTGATACCTCGCGCGGCTCGTAGGTCACGATCAGATCGGCCTTGTGGCAATCGGGATCGCCTGTGGGGTTTTCGATCTTCATCTCATACAGACCGGGCTCAAGCGCCTCGATCTCGTCCAGGCTTTCCAGGATGGCCCTGTGTTCCAGCTTGGCCACGCTGGCCGAGACGAAAATACCCAGGTGCCCGACATGCGGGTTGGTCAGATAAACGATGCGCTGCCCGGAGGCGATCAGGTCAGCAGTGTCGGTATAGACTTCGGCGACCCACCCGAGCGCTTGCGCAGGCGGCGTGATATTGTCGCCAAAAGACGCAAAGACGATGATCGGGTTGGTGATCTGCCGCAAATCCACCGCGCAGTCGTCGTCGATTTCCATCGTGCCCTTCTCCAGCTTGTTGCCGATGAACAGGTTTTTGACGATCGACATCATTTCGGGGCTGCTGAGCGCGTAATAGCCTCCCCACCAGCGTTCAAATTCCAGAAAGCGGTCGGCTTCGGTGTCGATATTCGTCAAAAGATTGGCGTGCTTTTCCCAGATCGCCTTTTCCGGCTGCAGGCTTTCGAAATTCTTCGCAAGCCATGCACCGTCGAACCTTCCGTCGCCCAGATCGCCCATCAGGTGCGTCAGCCAGGCCCCGCCCAGCAGGCCACCGGAAATACGCATCGGGTTCACGCCGTCTTCGCCTGCCCAATACGACAGCGGCGAGCCGTTCAGAACCACCGGCCCCGCCAAACCTTCGCAATCGGCGGCCAGCAGCGTTACTGCCCAGCCCGCCTGACAGTTGCCATAGAGTACAGGCGGTTTTCCCGGGTGAAGCACAGCGACTTCCTCAACGAAGCGGCGTAAAGCGTGCAGCACATCCGCCAATGTCTGTCCGGGCATTGGTTCGGAAAAAAACACGACGAAATAGACAGGATTGCCCTCGTGCATCGCCATTCCGACCTCGCTGTCGCGCTTGAACCCGCCAATCCCGGGGCCATGCCCGGCGCGCGGATCAATGACGATCACCGGCGGTTTTTCGGGATCGAGACAGTCGACAAGACATTCGTCGTCGATTTCGGTGATTTTCAGCAGGGCATAGTTCGCCGGAGTGTCAAACCGGCGGGCATCCAACACAGTCTCGTACTTGAAATCCAGCAACGGCGGCATTCCGGCCCGTTCATGGTCGCGCATGTTGTCGGCGCGCTGCCGCAGAGTGTCAAAGAACAGGATTGAACGTTCCCACAGATCCTGCGGGTAGGAAACTGGCGATGCCACCGGCGTTGTCGGAGAGACGACCGGTAGCTTGTCCATGGTCGGAGCTTTCGGTTTCGCAGCGAGCATGTGGTGAACATCACTCATTTGGCAGCCCTTTCGGAGAAGTAATTGAACAGCGGTACGAAGAGGACCGCGATAAACCAGCCATAGGCGAAGGCCTCGACCAGACCGATGACAAAGCTAGACATACTTATCCACGCAAAGCCCGGAAGCAGCGGGAGCCAGGCTTGATACATCGTCATCGTGGGAAAGATCAGGCCGAAGCCGACGCACAAGACGAAGGATATCGCGAGGAATATCCCGGTGCTCATCCCAATCGCATAGATCGAAAGCCGCCCAACGGTAACTCCCATCGAACCGGTGAATTCATGGTCCTGCGTCATATTCTGGTCTCCAACTTGTAAGTCTGCTTCGTAGAACTTCTGTCTATGGAGACGCGCGATGCAGGTGGGCCTTACAATCCCAGCACTATTATTTTGGCCGAAAGTGAAAAGCCTGCAGATATGGGAGAGAAGTCGCTCACCGGTTGTCTCTTTTTTGGACAACACCCAACCGGATTGACACAGCTATGCGTCAGGATAGTGAACTGGATGTCAGAGATGATACCTCTCGATATGACGAGCGGCGCATTGTGCTTGTTCACTGATACAAAGATTTTCAAGCACGTGAGGGCCAGAGCCTGATCAAATATGCATCGAATTAGTCCTCGGGTTATTTTGGCCGCAGCAGGATGGTCCAATAGTCTTGGAACTGCTGCGGTCAAAATGCACAGAACACAAACGGTACTGCGATTTTGAGGGGTCCAAAGTTTTAGTCACTTGTTGCTCAGCGCATTTTCAGGTGTGATGCTTTCCCGTCGGAAATTGTCAAAATAGACCGCGCCATCGCCTTGCATTACATCGCGATAAATTCCGAACTTGAAGTACTGTGTTGCTCCTGACTCTATGGGGTACCCGATAGAGCCAGTAACCGTGGCGATGAACTTGCCATTGGCCCATATCTCTATGAGGCCCGTACCGTAAAGTCCTGCGCGAACCCGGTATTTCATGTCTATCCAACTGCCGAGCGGTTCAGGTAGTGTTGGATCGGCCGATTGCTGGACTTTTACGTCAGTGCTACAATTATGTTGGAATTTTTCTGGCAGAACGGAATGACTTAGTGCGCTCGCATCGGAAAGCTCGTCAGCTTGATGTTCCGAATGCGCCGTACTCGGGATCGGCAAGTTTTGTAACGACGATTGCGCAACAAGCACACGGCAATTACCGTCCTGAACGGTGATGTGAAATACACCATGTTCAAAGCGTTGTGCCAGAAACGGGCTTCCGCTGCCTTCCTGTTTCCACTGTCCCGACACCCACCGCGTGTTTTCGCGAATGGGCGTTTCCGATGTCAGGAAGAAGCTGAAGCTGTACCAGGCGTCGGTCCCAAACGGAATGCGGTATTTTTTGGCCAGGCGTACTTCCGTACGTTGACAGTAATTGTCGCAGGATAGATCCTGGACTCTAGTGCCAAAGGCCAATGACTGTTTGCCGTTCCTGAATTGTCCGTTTTCCAGCCAATAGCTGGCAGGAGAAGCTTGCTGTACTGACCAAATGTCAGCTTTGAGAATTTTCGATTCGAAGCCATCATAAACGACGTCAGCACGCGCGCTTGTCGAAATGACGAGAGTCAACAAGACCAAGAGCGCAAGAGTACGACAAGGTGTTCCACTGTCAGAAACGCGTGTTTTTAACATCATTCCTTTCCCGATCCGTCTGCGTGAGCTTCGTTTCTCAATCACGCAAGCAGTTTCTAAATAATCATGTCAAAGTGAGTTTGACATCCTTTTGATGTCAGCAAAAATTGAACAGATTAGTAGTACTTCAAGGCAAAATGGTCTTTGTGAGCTGCTGCCGGTTGCGTGGACACTGGCAGCAGCTCAGTCTGTACGTTTTCGGGGTCATTTGAACTCACAATCCATGAAAGTTCCGGCACGACAGGCTGGGCACGATTTTTCAAGCGTGGCTTTCAGCGCCTGACGAGCCCGATGCAGTCGCACATTTAGACTATTGGCCGTGACACCAAGATCGACCGCGATGCGATCGCGCGGTTCTTCGGCCAGATCGGCACGTTGCAGGAGGGTGGCATATGCGGGTTTCAGATTTAATAGGGCCGCGCCGAGGCATTTGCACGGTGTCTCGGTCTGGCTCAGTTCGACTACGTTCGCGGTGATCTTAACTTCTTGTGCATATGCTGTTTCAGCATGTTTTCTTGTCGCGCGTCGGCGATAATGGTCAATCAGCGTGTTGCGCATTGTGCGGCCAAGCCAGGCATCGGTCTTCTCGGTGTTTTGCAACGATCGTGCGGATCGGATGACTTTGAAGTTAAAATCCTGAAACGCATCCTCCGCATCTTGCGGGTTGCCAAGTTTATGTCGGAAATACGCCAGAAATGCGCTTCTCCTCTCTAGCAAGCGCTGGTTGACGAAGTTGCAGTCGGACAGCGATTTTCGAGCCCGGTCCGGGCCATGGTTCTGGGTAAGCATGTGAATCTCCGTATTCGGAAAGTTTGAACTACGAAGGAGTAGAGTGCCGTCGTATTGCGCCGCTCCGCCCCAATCAGGCTTGCTCTGGCACAGCCTTCGGTGGGCGAAATAGTTGGAATATGTGGCCATTCGGAGTGGCAATTGTAGTCTCTGTTCGCCAAATTTCGGAACTGGGCAGAAGCGGAAATGGCGAGGGAAATTTCAACGTTCGTGTGACCGCAACATCCAAGACACGGCAGTGGGCACCGTTCGAGGAATGACGAATGACGCCTAGGTCAGGCTGCGCAGCAGCAACGTCAGTATGCGTGGTAAATTCGTCTTCTGCCGCCGAGCCTGGCCAATGTGCAAAAGAAACAAAGACGAACACAGCCAATAGAAGGGCAACTGCTACCCGCAGTGTCGCGTCGCATTTCGAAGTAGGCCGCTGTGCACGTCTGTTCATCAGGCCATCCCAAATAAAGTTCTCAGGCTCAAAGATAAGGGTATGACACAGGCGGTGTCCTGATTTGGATTAGTCACAATGTATGTTCGTCAGCCCGAGGGGCCCCCAAATCTTTCGATGAAATGGTTGTGACATCTCGAAGGCGTATCGGAACTTGGCAATTCGGGTATTCTGTAAGGTTTGGGTTCAGCCCGCGTCTAACCAAAACAGAAGCGGATAAGGCGGACTTGTCTGCGCACAAAAATGGGACGCATCTGCAATGACAGACCATGACCAACGAAAGAACGACCCAGCACCAGCGCCTGGTTTCTGGAAATCACGCACAGGGGTCGGGCTGATCGTTTTTCTTGCTGTTGCTGCAATACTGCTCGGTTTTGAACACCGCATTCATATCTTCGCGGGTAATGGCCTGATAGCCGTCTTGTTGCTTGCCTGCATCGTAATGCACTTTTTCATGCATGGTGGCCACGGGGGCGGAGGTCATGGCGGGCACGGAGGGGACAAGTCGTGAACGACGTTGCCTCCTCATATGGTCTTTGGCTCTTTGCCGCCCTCAACGCCGCAATCTTCATCATCTTTGCCTTCAGCTTTTTCAAACCGCAGACCTCGCGCGACTGGCGCAGCTTTGGCGCGTTCAGCGCCTTTCTGGTGGCGCTGTTCTCCGAAATGTATGGCTTTCCGCTGACCATCTATCTGCTGTCGGGCTGGTTGCAGACCAACTATCCTGGGGTCGACTGGTTCGCGCATGATGCGGGACACTTGCCCGAAATGATGTTCGGTTGGCAGGCCAACCCGCATTTCGGACCGTTCCATATGCTCAGCTTTGTGCTGATCGGTGGCGGCTTTTGGATGATTTCCGCTGCATGGCCGGTTTTGTACGCCGCGCAGCGCAAAGGTGAGCTTGCCACTACCGGACTCTATGCCCGGATGCGGCATCCGCAATATGCGGGCTTCGTCTTGGTCCTGACCGGGTTCTTGGTGCAATGGCCGACGCTTTTGACCTTGGCGATGTATCCGTTTCTGATCTGGATGTACGCCCGTCTGGCGCGCACGGAGGAGCGCGAAACACGAGAACGGTTCGGTGCGGTCTTCGAGGGTTATGCCCGACACGTTCCAGCCTTTTTTCCGGCGCTACGGTCAAGCCCTCGGCGAGCACATTGATCGAAAAAGGACAGAACCTTGACAACCGAACCAGCCAAGACAGATACTCAGGCCGAAAAGCTCGCCTCCCGGTTTCCAACCGCCTACACGATCTTGCTCCTGCTCATCGTTCTTTTGGCCGCTCTGACCTGGATCATTCCGGCAGGTCAATATGACCGCGAGATGAACGAAGCGGTCGGGCGAGAAGTCGCCGTGGCAGTTGCATACAAGACGGTTGAAGCCAATTCGCAAGGTTTCATCGATGTTCTGTTGGCCCCGAAGAGCCGTTTGAAACGCCAAAACAGGCGCAGATCGGAAGCAACTTGAACCCCAATGGCAAAACCGGCACGAAACTGCTCCTTCCGGTGGTTCGTCGGATCGTGATTCGGCTCCTAAAAGGTGCCGCCAGCGGTGTCCTGTTATCGCGCGAGATTGACTATACGGATGGTCGAAAACTTCGTTGGCATAGGGCTGATCTGATCCGCTTTATGCGGGATCTTGCTGCAGAGGCCGCGTCACAGCGCAAAATTGCCAATCAAGTGGAACTTCCCCGTTTTGGCAATCGGCTGATGGTTGAACTGGCGGTGTTCACCAGCGCCGCCTATCGGGTTTTGCTGGACGCCGGTGTCGCCCCCCCAACGGCCCGGCAATTGGTCGCCGATACGGGCTGGGTGGTCTATGCACGAATGATTGCGCTTTCGTCATTGCCGTTTCGCCTCGTCACCCGCGATCCGGCGCGCCGGTTGCAATGGACGATCAAGTCCTTGCTACGCTTTCCCTTCAGCGCGCCGGGTGCGCCGGGTTATGGGGTCGAGACGTATCTGGACGGCGACGATATCATTACCAACTTCACCCACTGCCCGCCGCAGAGCTTCGTACGGGCCTTGGTTGCGGCGCGCGGCGACCGTGGTGATCTGGAGGCGTTCTTTGCAAGCTGGTGTCAATACGACTGGCCAGGAGCTGATATCATCGCCGGTGACGGTGAACGCGGACACCATGCCAGGACCCAAACACTGTCGCGGGGCGACCCGCGATGCGATATGTGCTGGAAAGCAAAAGCGAACGCGAATTTGGGAGTGTCGACATGTGTCTCTCAGCCCAAGTAAGCTTTGCGGCCAGCGTCTTTCTGGTAGGCGGCGGTGCGGCGATTTCAGTCACGGCATGGCGCCGCAACATGCGCTATCTCCCGATTGCGCTGATGCCACTCTTTGCCGGTTTGCAACAGTTCATGGAAGGCAATGTCTGGCTGGGCATGACCGGCAATGACCCGTTTACAGTGCTCTGGGGGGCGATGGGGTTCATCTTTTTCACTTGGTTCATGTGGCCGATCTGGATCCCGTTCTCGGTCTATGTGCTGGAGCCCAATGATAGCCCACGCAAGCGCCTGTTCCTGATCTTCGCGTTGGTCGGGCTAGCCTTCGGGTTGCTGCTCTATATCCCGCACGGACTAAACAGCTCAATGGTGGTGGTGGAGATCAACAATCAGTCTCTGGCCTATGAAAAGTCGATGTGGCTCGACTTCATGATGCCATGCTGGCTGACCAACACGATCTACGGCGCATTGATCATCCTTCCCCCGGCGCTGTCGCGCTACCGGCATATACGTCACTTTGCGCTGACGTTAGTGGCGGTCGTAGTGGTCGATTTCGTGTTTCTTCGATATGCTTACATCTCGTTCTTCTGCCTTCTGGCGGGGTTGGCGACACTACATCTAGTCTACATCATCCTGACCAATAAATGTGCCCGCGAATGCCCGGAGCTCTTTGCTTGATCGAGAAATCCAAATGACGAGAGACGATGCGCGTGAGTGATCCCCGAATAGCTCAACCTGAGATTTGGCTGATCGGAGGCTATGGCGATGTTGGACTGCGCACCGCCTTTCACCTCGCAAAGCTTCCAGGTTTTGGTGTCGTTCTCGCCGGGCGCGACGCGGCAAAAGCGGCCTCAGCAGCAGCTTCGCTGGGAGGCAACGTGCGCGGCGTCGGCCTTGATATCTCGTCTCCCACCGCCCAAGAACAGATCAGCCGGGCCGCCGCTGTCATCAACTTCGTTGAAACCTGCCCACCCGACCTGCCAGCGGCTATTGCCAAGGCCGGGGGCATTTTTATCGAGACTTCGGCCGAGGCGATCTATCTGGGCAAGATCGCCGATAGAATAGCGGACGGAGTGCGCGGAAATGAAAAGGTCAATTCCAAAGGGCTGGTAGTGCTCAGTGTTGGTACCTCTCCTGGGCTGACTAATATTCTGGCACGACAGATCAAAGATCAGTTCCCGCAAACATCAAGGATCGACCTTTGCCTCGAAATGGGTCTCGGGCGGCATTATGGGCAGGCTGCTACTGCGTGGTTCTTGCGAAACCTGTCCCAGAGCTACTCCACCATGATAGAAGGCCGCCTGCAGCAGATGAAACCCGGGCAACTGTCGCGGCGATTTTGCTTTACCCCCGGAGGTCGGAGCGTCCCGGCAATTGGCTACGGGTTATCCGATCAGCTTGATATCGCGCGAGAGCTTGACATGAAAACCGTGCGTACTTTTTCGGCCTTTGCCCCATCAATGGGAACCGGTTTCGTGCGCCTGATCGTGAACAGCTTCCTCGCGCGCGCGATCTCACGCAATGCCCGGCGCTGTGCCAAATGGATGTCCGCACTACCGACGATAGGACCCGTCCGCACCCGGATGTCGCTGGAGGGTTTTGACGATGCGGGGCGGGAAACCGGGTCGGTCCAGGTCGTTACATCCGATCAGTCTGAAGTGACGGCGGCAATGACTGCTCTGACGACTGAAATGGCCTTAACCGCGTCGCTTAGTGGGATAACTCACTCCGACTACTTGGTGTCTGCAGATGCCGCTATCTCGCGCATTTCCAGGGACGTTCCAGGCTCGACAATTTCGTGGTAATGTTGTGCCTGAAAGTCCCCTCTCATCGGAGATGCTATCGCCTAAGCCTATCCAATTGTCGCGATGACTGATCAATGCTGTTCACGACCTACTCATCATGCCAACCTTACTATCGCTTTGCTGATTTGTGCGCCATTTTGCGATAACTTTGGTTGCGGTCGTATTAGTGGATATTGCATAATTGCAAGGTCATTTTTTTCCTACTTCTGCCTGCTGGCAGGACTGGCCACTTACATCTTGTAGACGACATTCCTCGAACTAATTTGCTCAGGAAAGCCCGAATCTCATTGCTTGAGCACAATTGGACAGAGCACTGTTAACCGGGCTGACCAAGATGATGGGTCGCAATTCGAGGAGAACGAGATGGATTACTTTTTTGGGCGCTGAACTGCTGTTCAGCGCGCTCTGTTCGGATAGCAGCATTAACGAATAGTGACATAGAGTGGTATTCTGCGCTCAGCCTGAACCGACCCTTGTAATGTCGCGCCGCCCCGAGCGTCTAAACCCTATAGATGCCAAATCTCGATGGGAAATGGCTCATGACATGACGGGCGATGACTGTAATCCGCTTATCTCCCTGGTGGTATGGCCACCATAAACCAGAAAGGTCTGAATTATGTATGGATATGGTATGGAATTCGGCGGCTTAGCTATTGCAGTCCTGCTGAAACATCTGCGCAGATGACAATTGTCCCTGAAAGCTGCTCTGTTTTGCACTCCCCAAACATTGGCTGTGAGTTGCATGGGTCGGACCTGGCAGATGATCGCTCGACCCTACTTGTTCCCTTGCATCGTAAAAAATCCATTACAGCGGTCGCGCATTCCCTCGGAGCCATCTCGTGCGCGATTTTTTTTCAGAAACCCTATTATCTGACCAATATCCCAAGGATCCAACCATGAATGAGTCGTTTAACCATGCCGGAGCCTGGGGCATCACATTGATCGTTATCGTCTTGGCGTCTTGGTTCTTCTATCGCTACTTTGCCCCTAAAAACTGGCGGGAATGGGTTGGTGCCGGGGTGGTTCAGGCCTTTATCATTGCTCTCTATGCCGAAATGTATGGCTTTCCACTGACAATCTATCTGTTGGTTCGTTTTTTCGGTCTGGACAGCGAATATGTCAGTGCCAGCCTTTGGTCGACCTTAGTGGGGCTCGGCGAAACTGGCATGCTAATTTCAATGTTAATTGGATATGCGATCGCCTTCGTTGGAATTGGTCTCTTTGTTCAGGGGTGGCGTCAAGTCCACAGGGCGCGAAGCGAAAACCGTCTGGTGACTGACGGCTTGTATGCGTACGTGCGGCATCCGCAGTATACAGGGCTGTTTATCGCTTTGTTCGGAGAAGGCATTGTGCATTGGCCAACGCTTTTCTCGGTTGGGCTTTTCCCAGTAATCGTGCTTGTCTACACATGGCTGGCTTGGCGTGAGGAACAGCAGGTACTCAAACATTTTGGCAAAGAATATCGCACCTATCAGCGGCGGGTGCCAATGTTTGTCCCTCGTTGGGGCCGTTGGCATCAACTCGCCGCTGCTTCACGAGACAGAATTGATGATGATACAGCGTGAACATGATCTATCGTGTCTCCGTTTCAGAAGGTTTTTGTTAGCGCACAAACGGATCAACCTCACATTCCGCTCCCGCCGTCATTCACCACTGCAAGTTCACTCCGCCTTGGCCGAGCAGATGGGTTTAGTCTTTTAGCCTTTAGACTGGGTAATCCATCAAAATGACGCTCTGAGGATTTCTTGATAGCCCGTCACGACTGGGAACCAAAAAATTGGCAAGGTATCGAAAAGAATATCCGATACGGAGATTCATCATCAAACAGGACACGCTGCTGACCAGAGCGATCAACGAATGAACCCTCCGTGGTTGCACGAAGTGTAACTATTTGGCCTGCCGGGCGTCTATAAGAACATCCTGCGGCGCATCTGGTGTGTCGGTCTCAGGACTGTGACGACATAGACCGTTTACTGGTCAGACTGTGTTGAAAGAAAGGACCTTCTCATGCGACTAACTAGTTTACTTGCTTCGACGATCATTGTTGCGTTGACGAACACCCCCTTGGCTGTTCGCGCGGATGATGTGGAGACATTGCCCGATGTGTCAGCTTCCGATGGACAAGGGGCCGAGCAGTGTCAGAGCGACCTTCGGGCGTTCGAGCGCGAACTGTCTGACGTCGGCTTTGGTGTCTTGGCGCCGGGTGGCTACAGCGCGGGAAACGCTAGCTACGGTGCGGGATATTATGGCTATGGCGTGATCGGCACGTCGCGTGCGCAGATTCAGGCGTTGCGAAACGCCGCCCAAGTGTATGCGTTTCAGGACAACGAGGAGGCCTGCCAGACCGAGCTTGCCTCCATGCGTCAAATTTACGAACAGCATGGCAAGCGTGTTGGTACCGCGGCCGACAACCCGGCGATCCGGACAGCGTGGCGACGCGCCCATCTCGCGAACGCGGTTCCAGTCACAGAGATGGATAGGCTGATGCGCGCGAATTTGGTCACGGGAGCCGATCTGCGCACCCCTGATGATGAGGCGCTGGGGAAAATTGTGGACGTCGTACTCGACCCGCAACGGCAATCGATTGCCTACGTGTTGGTCTCAAGCGGGGGCTTTCTTGGAATAGGCGAAGAGTTAGTGGCGGTGCGTTGGTCCGATCTGCGCGCAACAGAGGATCACGAGATTTTCGTGCTCGATGCGACGCCAGAAGCCTTTGCGGCAGCACCTAAGGTGGAGCGGCGGAACTTCGAGGAAAGCGCGGGTGAGGCTTGGCGTGACAGCCTCGATCAATACTGGGGCAGCGTAATCGATAACACATAACTGAAAAATCTTGACTTCAAGCCGTGGGATCACACACCTAAACAGCGCCCAAGATGCCATGAGGTAACCTAGCAACTTGGCCGGACTGGCCGCTCGCCAACCGCGACATCCCGTGCCTCTATCCCAAAGGACAACAGATGCCCGACGTCATAAAACCTGTAACTCCCAGCAATTTGATGTATGCTCCGGAGCATCTGAACCAGACCTGTTTCTGCATCACACTCGACCAGAGCGAACTGACGCGGGAGCTGGACACGGCTTCAGGCCAGCATGGATTTCGAGAACGGATCACGGTCAATCAACCGCATCTGTTCTCCAATGTGCCGGTATTTCTGACTTCTTCGGCTCTTCTCGCTATGCAGGATATCGTCGCGGCTATCGAACAGGTGGCACGGATTCCAGCCTATAAGGCGGCGGTTCTGAGTTGGGCCCCGGACATTGCGCATCCTGATCATGGGCCGCAAGGCGCGCTGATGGGTTATGACTTTCATCTATCCGGCGACAGCCCGAAATTAATCGAAGTGAACACCAACGCCGGTGGTGCGTTTCTGAACGCGCTGTTGGCGCAGGCGCAGACGTTGTGCTGTATTGGCCGGGTGCAGGTCGCGGACGAGAGCCTGGTCGCAAGGTTCGAAGATGCAGTAATTGCGATGTTCCGCGCAGAATGGCAGCGACAGCGTGGGGCAGCGCCGCTGCGCCGCATCGCAATAGTTGATGATGCACCACAGGATCAATACCTTTATCCCGAGTTAGTGCTGGCCCAGCAGATGCTGGCGCGGCACAATATTAACGCGGTGATCTGTGATCCGAAGGATCTCACCTCCCGCGACGATGGGCTTTTCTTTGGCGATCTACTGATTGATCTGGTCTATAATCGTCTGGTGGATTTCACCCTGTCTGAAACGCGTCACGCCGTATTGCAGGACGCCTATCAAACGGGTGCTGTGGTGGTCACGCCAAATCCGCACAATCACGCTTTGCTGGCGCATAAGCGCAACCTGACGGTATTGTCAGACCCTGCGGCATTGGCGGCACTTGATGTAGGTCCCGCGCTCGCTGCCCGGTTGCACTCCAACCCTCAGACCCGGATGGTTACTCCGGACAACGCTGACGATCTTTGGCAGACCAGACGGCAGTTGTTCTTCAAGCCCGTCTCGGGGCATGGCGGCAAAGCGGTCTATCGCGGCGACAAGCTAACTAAATCGGTCTGGGCCAACATCATGCGTGAAGATTATGTTGCGCAGGCGCTGGCGACTCCTAGCCAGAGGATGATCGAGATCGACGGCGTGCCTACACCGCGCAAGGTAGATCTGCGGCTTTATACCTATGACGCTCGGCCTTTGTTGGTCGCAGCCAGAATTTATCAGGGACAGACCACAAATTTCAGAACCACTGGTGGTGGATTTTCGCCGGTTCTGGTCCTTTGAACGCTCTTGCTGCCGAATTGCGGCGAACCTGAGCACGGTACTGTAATCCGCAGCAAGCGCACACGTCTAAATGATCAGGACGCCCAAACTGCTCAGCGTGGGAGGCTCCACCCGACGGCTTGAGCAGGATGACGTTATGAGCATCAATTCCGAAACGCCGTGGTTCGAGCTGCCCGTCCGATCCGACGCATCTTGCCCCTTGTGCCCGGCGGGGAGATTTTGCTGTGCCTTTTTGTGAGAAAGATCATCCGCACCGGTTGGCTCGATGTGCAATTGCCCAGCGGACGGAGGCATGTCCTTGGCGAAGGCCCGCCGCTGGTCGCCGTGCGCATTGCCAAATCGGCCACAGTCTGGAAGCTGCTGCGTAACCCAGAACTAGCGTCGGGTGAAGCCTTCATTGACGGAACGCTTGCGGTTGAAAGCGGGGCGATCTACGATCTACTGGAACTGGTGATGGCCAAGCTGAAAATGAGTTCTGGTCCCGGTCCGATACGCCTGCAAACTCAGTTCCGGAAACCGCTGCGCGGGGTTGTTCAGCATAATCCGGTTGTCACTGTTGCTCAGCAAACAGTTTCAGTATCGCACCGCCGTCATCTTCCCACACTGATTCAGGTTGGTTCGGGCCATTGAATTTCAAGTTTTTCTGCCATGATGGTGCGGCGGGTTGACCGGAATCCAGAGGAACTGGAAATCTGACATCTATTTCTGCTCCACCATGCGACGTTTTGGCGCCCTCGAAATGGCTTAACATTCCCAGCATTGCGGTGTTTTGGCTGTGCACCAGCGCGTTGAATTCGGCAATGCCGTGGCGCTGCGCGAACTTGGCTAGAACTTCGAGCAGAAGACTGCCCAGCCCCTGCCTTTGATGACAGTCCACTATGGTGATCGCGATCTCAGCAACATGCTTCTGACTGGGCAGCCGAATGTAACGGGCAATCCCGATCGGTTGAAGTTCAGCAGTGCCGATCAACAAGGCGCCGATAGCGACATGATCCGGTTCGTTGGTCGCAGTGAACTCGTCCAATTCCTTTTTCGAGAGATTTTTATGCGCGCCCAGAAAGCGGAAATATTTTGCGCGCGCCGACAAATGCTCGAAACCAACCTCCAGAAGATGACGGTCGTCTTGTGTTACCTCCCTGATCAGTACAAGAGTGCCGTTTTTCAGGGCTGCTGAGAAGGGTGGGAAGTTCATCTCTAGGTGCTCCTGCTCCGTGAAACTGGCGGGCAGTTCGGCAGCGGCGAGCGCGCCTGCGGGCAGGGCCATGTTTCCGTCCGCGGGGACGTTCGTTTCCTGAACGGTCGGCTGCGTGACGTACCATCCTGCCGCTGCCACGGCGATCAGAGCAAGAAATATCGCTGCCCGTTTCATTCTATTAGATTCCATCTTTCATGATGCCGTGCTGGCCAAATGTATCGGCAAATTCAAAGCCGGTCTTTCTCGCCTTGGCGCGCTCGGCTTTGCTGACCTTCTCGGGCGGCCTGCTGTCCACCGGTTCTCGTCCCGATCGTTGCAAGGGTTTGGTGAAAAAGGTGGTGATTTCCTGATACCTGATCCGAGTATCTTCCAGCGTCTGATAATAGCTAAACAGCTCTTTCAAAGGCGCTGAAAAGTCCTTGTGTGCAGCAAGGACCGCGACGAGCGCCCCGAGACTGATGCGCCCCTCGATGACGAAGTAGCCGCCAAGCGAGTAGAACAGGAACGGGGTCAGGGCTGTCAGGAAGTTGTTCAGTGCCTTGATGAAGAACTTGAGCCGGAATATCCGCCTTCTCACCTGCTCCAATGCCCGGAAGCTGGCGCTCGTCGGCATGTGACGGGACAGCCCATCCGGGCCGTCACGCAACTGGTCGCTGAGTTGTCGACCCAATTGCCGCACTTCCTGTATTCTGGTCCGTGACAGCAAGTTGACGCGGCGCTGGAGATTGGGAAGCAAGACAAGCTGAATGGGCAAGACGGTCAGCGCCGCAGCCCCCAGTACCGGGTCCTGAACAAACATGAAGAGCAGGATAGTTGCGAGGGTCCCGCCTTGCAGGATCGGCTGGGTGAGGACATCGGCCGCGAACCCGCCAACGGGTTCGACCTCTTGGGCGAGAATTGGCACGATCTCACTCTGATTCCGGGCTTTTGGATCATTGCGCCATTGCCGGTAAACCAGCAGTCGGAAGCGACGCAGGAACCGCTCCGCAACGTAGCCTTTGAATACGTTGAGTGCATACTTGTTCAGACCATTCAGGATGATCGCCAGCAGATAGAGGCCGCACAGGATCATCAGGAATGCGACCTGATCAAACTCGAACCCGAAAAAATCCAGCGGGAAGCGATCAGAATCCAGGGCGTTGTTCACGATCTGCTTGGGCAACTCCAGTGTCATATAGAGGATCGGCATGGCGATCAGGCTCAGGACGATCATCAGCGCCTGCTGGTTCTTCGAATAGCGCAACACCGAACTGAACAGGCCGGGGTCCAGCCCGCGAATGGGTTCCAGCCGGGGCTCGGCCAGTTTCGTGCGCCGCCAGAACCTGAGCAGACCATTGATGAGCAGATAGGCCGCAACGCCCGTCAGCAACGCGGGCGCGATGACCAGGATCAGGTGCAAGAATGGATGCACCCAATCCGGTGTCGTTTCATTGTAGTCGTAGCCGAAAGCCGCGGAGACGTTGTGCACAAACACATGATATGCGTCCAAAAGAGACACTTGCTAGATCCTCAGCTCTTCGATTTTGGCGCCAGATGATCATGTACGATGATCACGCCCCACATCCCAGCGTCGCGGTGACCGGGGATCAGGCAGGCAAATTCCAGATTGGTCTTGGACGAAAACTTCCAGACCAGTTCGGCGGTCTCACCGCTCGGGATTGCGACGGCATTCGCGTCCTGATGCTTCATGTCGGGATGGTTTCGCATCCAGATTTGGTGCTTCTCGATCTCGTTGAAAGAACCGAGGAAAAA
Organism: Sulfitobacter sp. M13; assembly: GCF_053474885.1. Taxonomy (NCBI): domain Bacteria; kingdom Pseudomonadati; phylum Pseudomonadota; class Alphaproteobacteria; order Rhodobacterales; family Roseobacteraceae; genus Sulfitobacter; species Sulfitobacter sp. M13. The sequence goes on from NZ_CM130281.1 coordinate 1,972,530, forward strand.
TTCGTGATCCAGCGCGCCGGGGTTTCTTATGACAAAGCGCACAACAGATCCGTTCTCGATAGAAATCGCATCCGGCTCGAAAAGCATGTAGCCGCTGGCCGTTTCCTTGATGTTGATAGCGATAGTTCTGGTGATTTCGGCTCCATTTCCCGGTTTCCCAATAGGATCATGGTCAGGTAAATCATGTGCCCCTGTATGGGGGTGTGGGCTTTTCCCGGAGTTCGCCTCAGCGGCCCAACCGGACAATGTTAGCGCAAGGCCGAGGGTGCATGTTCTTAAAAATTTTTTCATGGTCTGCTCCGCCCCACCGAATATCTGGTCAAATTCACGCATAGGATCGTGAAGGCCACGGCGGTTGCCGCGGCCTTCACGGAAAAGGTTATTTGATTGTAGTGACGGTCAGCTTGCCTTTGACCCGGTCAGCGACGAACTCGATGTCCTGGCCTTCCGCCATCTTGGCAATCAGCACTTCGTCCGCGCGGAACACCATGGTCATCGCAGGCATGTCGAGGTTGACCAATGGGCCATGGGAAATGGTCACTTTGCCTGCCTTGGCATCGATTTTCTTGATGGAGCCCGTGCTGTATTCCACATCCGCCTGCACCATCTTCTCGCCCACAGTAATCGGGCCGTGCATGCCGGATTCGTAGTGACCGGGGATCAGGCAGGCGAACTCGAACGTGCCTTCGTTTGCGAACGTCCAGATCACCTCACCGCTACCACCTTCGGTTAGACGGACAGAATTTGGGTCGTCATGCTCCATGTCCATCGCGGCCATCATTTCCTTGTGCTCGGCATTGCCTTCGACCGTGTCGATGACGAACTCATGCTCGATCTCGCCCTTGTTCATGACATTGAAGCGGATGGTTTCACCCTTCGCGATTTCAAGCGAATTGGGTTCGAACACCATTTCGCCGTCGTCTGTCTCGCGCATTGTCACGTCGATGGTCCGATCCACTTTCGCCAGATCACCGGGCATGCCGATCATCATTTCGGCATGCTCGTCCGCGTGGGTCTCGTCATGGCCGCCGCTGTGGGTGCCTGCGGCAAACGCGGGAACGGAGAGGGCCATGGTCAGGGTTGTCGTCAGTAGAAGATTTTTCATTTCGTTGTCCTGTAGGTTGGTTGGTGAGTTGAAGTCGAAGGGCCGGTCAGCCCTTAGAAGCTGGTTTTGGAGGCAGTAGGGTCTTGGGGCTGTTGTTGGAGACGAACTCGGGCAATTCACCCGTCCATTCGTAGGCCTGCTCGCCCGGCTGGTTTTCGTACCAACCGGGGTCTTCGTAATCGTCCGCGTCGATGCCGTCCCGCACCTTCACGACCGAAAACATGCCGCCCATTTCGATGGGCCCGTAGGGTCCCCACCCCGTAATCATCGGGATGGAGTTGTCGGGCAGCGGCATTTCCATCTTAGCCAAATCTCCCATGCCGTTGGTGTCCCTGGGCATGTATTCCGGCTGGAACTGACGGATTTTTTGCGTGCGCGGTTTCTCATGCACGCCGATGAAGGTCCAGAGGTTGAAACCCGTCATCGTCATGATCCGTGGCACATAAGTGCCGGGATCGATGTCGAAGGCATTGGCCGAAGCCCCGGTAAAAACGTGGATTTTCATGATTGGTACCTAACTGATGAACTTCGGATTCACGCACATCAGCGCACAAAACGAAGACCCGCTAAGGGCCTTGAATCAGATCAGGAGCTGGGGTGGCCGAAGAAAACCAGAAGGCTCAATCGAGTTTGTCTGCGCACGAAGAGGCAGGTATTTGTCACCTGTCGATTGCTCGACAAAATGGCCGCCAGTTTCATCCAGAAAAACGGAAAAACAGATCCCGCTACAACACTGACCTGCCGCATCATCTTCATCAGCCGACGCCAACATCGAACCGCTTTTGTCATGCTGCGCATGTGAGCATGTCGGGTTATGCGATTCTTGGCGCACTTCATGGCCAGACTGAGAAGTCGAATAATGGTGATCGCCGTGCGTGCCGGAAGCCGCATGGGATGCAGACGGTTGTGAAAACACCAACACCAACGACAACGCAAAGATAAGGCACGCGAGGGCCTTGAGCAATCCAGAAATGGAGCGGCTTCGATACATAAGTGGATTATGAAAGATGTGTGATCGGTTGTCAATCCTTTAGCGTCAGGCTCAGATCACCTTATGCTATTCAGAAGTTTGCGACATAACCGCCAAGCGTGCGACATTTCTGAACATTTAATGGAACCAAAGCAAGGCACAGTCACTTGTCTGCTATATGGGTATCTCAAACCTTCCACTAGGATGTGCTGAAGCGCAGCATGCCAATCAATATAAGGATGACATACCAATGGTTTCACATTCGACACATCAGGATAGCTCATCAACGACAGGCGGCGGTTACGGACGCTTCTTTGCAATGATCGCAACGTCGACTGTGGTCATGTACGGTCTCATGTATTTAAACACATATGCCATTGACCACGTTTTCTTTTCGCAAACACGGATGTGGATGGCGCTGTATATGGGCGGCATGATGGCAATTATCATGCTGGTCTTCATGCTGGGGATGTATACTAACAGATCCACAAATATCGCGATCTTTGTTGGTGCGGCCTTGGCGTTTGTCGCGGGCGTCGCACTTGTACGCACTCAGGCGACGGTCGGTGATGTTGCGTGGATGAAAGCTATGATCCCGCACCACTCTATCGCAATTCTGGTGAGTGAGCGTGCAAACTTCTCCGACCCACGAGTGCAAGGACTCGCTAATGCAATCATCGAAGCTCAGCTTAGCGAAATTGCAGAAATGAAGAGCTATATCGCGGATATTGAAGCGAATGGTGACGCATCTGCGGGCACGTCGCGCACGATTCCATCCGAATAACTCCCAAAAGGAGGAGCCGCCATGTCGGTAGCTGAAAATATTGATGGTTCTGATGTGGCGAAAACAAAGAGCGTGGGCGATGGAAAAGTCGCCTCGTTATACCGGATGGCCATGCCTGGGCACCTTTGCCCTTACGGACTGAAATCCAAATCTCTACTGGAACGCAAGAGGTTGAGTTTCGACGACATTCTTTTGACCACCCGTGATGAGGTGGATGCCTTTAAGGCGGCTCACGGCGTCGAAACCACACCGATTTTGTTGATCGGGGGATGGCGTTAATTGGAACTGGCAGCGCGCTCGTCTGGCTTGTCTCCCCCGTCGGCATCTTTATCGGAACAATCGGCGCGATCAGTGTCATTATGGCTGTCTATATCGAAAAACGCGAATTGAAATGCGCCTGTATTGGCGGAGAAGTGGCGGCGGCCGCGACGGCAATTCACAGCAGCTTGCCTCGTTCAAGCTGCGAAGGGTGAATGCTCTTTCAAAGTTTAACTGACTATGCTACTCCCTCTGGGCAATATTGACTTGCCAAACTGGATATTATGATTCATGCGGGTAACGCTTTTCTGGCTTTTCTGCTGGCGTTGACAATTACGTTGTCGTCGTTGTTGACGCATGGAGCAGGTGATGCGCACGCTGGCTTAGCGGCCAGTGAAACGGCTAACGTTCACGCGATCTCAATGTGCGGCTCGCCAAGCAATATGAGCGATGGCTGGGATGGTTGCGATGGAATGGCAGGACACTGCCTGATTGCCTCTTGTGAGACCTACAGTCTGTCGCAACCCTCGCCGATCCGGATTGATATCAGCCACCCGGCGCTGCAGGCCAAATCCTACAGGATTTTCGCTACGATCGAGATCCCGCCGCCACGCGCGCCACAATAACGCCAGAGCCTAATGTCACGCCGCCCGCTGGGGAGGGGTTCCTTTAGATTTGTCGTCTCGATATAATGCATAGACCGTCTCTCGCGTCTTTTCACATAAGCAAGCAAACAATGCGCCGCGTGCTCGCGCGTCGCTCTCATCTGTATATTTTTGAAAGGAATGGAAATGAATTCCATTGCCATGTTCCGCGCGGCCCTTCTGGGGTTGGCGGTAACCACTCTGGGCGGGTTCAGCGCCACTGCCGGAACCTATGACATCAGTGTCGACAACATCCGCATCGACACCGGTGACTTCAAGAAAAAGGGCGTCGGCTATAATAATAGCCAAATTCCGACCGTTCTGCGCTTCAAAGAGGGTGAAAACGTCACCCTGAACGTCAAAAACAACCTGCGCGAGTCGACGTCGATCCACTGGCACGGACTGATCCTGCCGTTCCGCCAAGACGGTGTGCCCGGTATCAGCTTTAACGGCATCAAGCCGGGCACGACCTTCACCTACAACTTCCCGATCAAGCAGGCGGGCACATATTGGTTCCACAGCCACTCCGGCTTTCAAGAGCCTGATGGTGCCTATGGAGCGATCGTGATCGAGCCAAAAGGCCACGATCCTGTTCATGCCGATCGCGACTATGTCGTGCAGTTGACCGATAAGCACCCCCACAGCGGCAACAAGATCTTCCGAAACGTGAAACGCTCGGCCGACTATTATAACCGCTCCCAACGCACGCTCGATGATCTTGTTAACGACGCTCGGGCAGACGGGCTGAAAGCGACCCTCAAAGACCGCAAGATGTGGGGCAAAATGCGGATGACCCCGACTGACGTTGAGGACATCCAAGGCTTTACCGCCCTGATTAACGGGCAGAGCACCAAACAAAACTGGACCGGCCTGTTCAAAGCAGGCGAGAAAGTGCGCCTGCGGCTCATCAACTCGTCAGCAATGACGTACTTCGATGTGCGGGTACCGGGCCTGAAGATGACTGTCGTGCAAGCGGACGGCAACAACGTGAAACCTGTCGTCGTTGACGAGCTGCGCATCGCTGTCGCAGAGACCTACGACGTGATCGTCGAGCCGCGTAAGAACATGCCCTATTCGGTGATCGCTGAATCGATGGGCCGTACGGGACTGGTGCGGGGCACCCTTACACCGCAGGCCGGACTTGTCGGCGGTGTCCCTCATTTGCGCCCGCAACCGCTTCTTACCATGGCTGATATGTCAGGCATGATGGGTGGTATGGGCATGGACATGGATGGCATGAGCATGGGGAACATGGACATGGGCGGTATGAAAATGAACCTTACCGATACCGGCATGAACGACATGGCCGGAATGGAAATGCCGAAAACTGATGCCGATCCACACGCAGGGCATGACATGGGAAACATGGATATGGGCGATATGAAGATGCCCAATAAGGAGGCCGATGCTCACGCGGGGCACAACATGAAGAACATGGATATGGGCGGCATGAAGATGCCCAAAAAGAAGGCCGGTGCTCACGCGGGGCACAACATGAAGAACATGGATATGGGCGGCATGAAAATGTCCAAGAAATCCATGGCAGGCATGAACGACATGAACGGCAAAACCGAGTTCTATGCGAAAGGGAGCGGGCTGACGCCTCATGCAGCGAACGGCGGCAAGTTTCTGTCTTATGACGACCTGAAAGCAAGCCAACCACTGTTCCGGGATCGCAAGGCGACGCGCACCATTGAACTGCGTTTGACCGGTAACATGGAGCGTTATATCTGGTCGATCAACGGCGTTAAAATGCAGGATGCCGACCCGATCGTACTGAACTATGGCGAGCGTGTACGCTTTAAGTTCGTGAACGAGACGATGATGGCGCACCCGATGCACCTGCACGGCATGTGGTCCTTGCTTGATACCGGCAAGGGCAAGTGGAACCCCATCAAGCATACCGTCAACATCAATCCCGGCACCACGGTCTATACCGAAACCGAAGTTGATGCCTCGGGTCAGTGGGCCTTCCACTGCCACCTGTCCTACCACGCCGAAGCGGGCATGTTCCGCAAAGTCGTCGTTGTCGGTGGTCCGACATGAGCTCCCATACAAATCTAAAAGGTACTCAGATGAAAAACCTTATCACGTCCGGAGCAGTGGCTCTGGCAACCTTTACTGCCGGCGCTGTCTTTGCAGAGCCTGGTGTGCCACCGCTGATCTATGGCGTCCAAGTCGAGCAGCTTGAATATCGTTTAGGCGAAAATGACGAAGATGTTCTGGTTTGGGATTTCGACGCCATGGTCGGCAACGACGAACTGCGGCTGGTATTCAGAAGCGAAGCGGAGATGGAGACATCGTCAAACGACTTCGAAACGCTCGAAAACCAGCTGCGTCTGCAAATGCCGATTTCAACATTCTTTGATGCTGTGGTCGGTGCGCATGCCAGCACCCCGACCGAGGGCCCGAACCGGTACAATCTGGTGGTCGGTGTCAAAGGGCTCGCCCCGCAGTGGTTCGAAATTGACGCGGATCTCTATCTCTCCGAGTACCCGTTCGGCCGGTTTGAGGCTGAATACGAGGCTCTGCTAACCAATCGGTTGATCCTGACGCCAAGCCTCGAAGTCAACATGCCGTTTAAGGACGACATCGAAGCGGGCCAAGCGGCTGGTGGTGCGACGATCGAAATCGGCGCACGGCTAAGTTATGACCTCGTAGGTCGCGCCATTTCGCCTTACGTCGGGGTGAATTACGAGAAGTCTTTTGGCGGCACGGCTGACCTGATCGAGGCTGGCGGGGGGCAAAGTGACAACCTGTCCCTCGTGGTCGGTACGCGTCTGTTTTTCTAACGCTTGATGAGTAAGGCACCGTCCCGCAGGTAATTGTTTGCGGGACGGGGTCAATTTCTAAACAGGCTTGAATTCTGTCATGCGCTAAGATGAAAACAGCGCGGCCTGACGACCCCATCCCGATGATGTCGGGGTGGGATTCGTATGGCCCCATAGAAATGGGCGGCATGTCTCGGTCTTGAACCCACGTTCTACGGCGACGGCAGCAGCGCCCCAGCGCCCTCCGCGCCGAAACATCTGTTGATTATAGGAGATAGCGCCAAGTTTCACAGAAACGTGAAGAGAATGATCCGGAACCAAGTCCGGCATTGGATCGTTGTTCCCTTAATTGAAACGTAGAGTTTGGAGACGACAAATGAAAACGACACTCAGCGTACTCGCAATGGCTGGCCTGATGGGTGCAATCTCTGCGCCCGCGTTTGCCGCAGCTCACATGAGCACCTCTATGACTTGTTCCGAATACAAAGGACTGGGCGCGGATGACCAGATGAAAGTGATGATGATGGCCATGGGCGAACTTCACTCTAACGAGGGGAACATGCCAAGCGAGGGAGAGCCAAAAGCGACCGAAGACTCTATTGGCCACTCAACAGGTGACGAAGCGACAGACAGCACTACCGCTGAGGGTTCCGTTTCAGACGGCGAGCCGAAAGCCGTGGAAGCGACAGGCGGTAACGAGCCGGCTTCCAACTTGCATGACGCACCGATGGACGAAGTCGCAATGGAACAGTTCATGACTATCTGCGATCAGAATTTGGACGCGACTGTGTCCGAAGCTGCCTTCGGTATGGGCAGCACAAGAAAATAAGCGACAGCGCCGGTGTTGTCACGTTAACGGGCCTGAGGTTGCTGGTTCACCGATCTGGGCGTCGGCGGTGTCGATGCAGACACAGAAGATCAGCTACAAACGCCACCGATTTCCGCCACAGATCATCGCGCATGTTGTCTGGCTCTACGTCCGGTTCAACTTGAGCCTGCGCGAGGTCGAGGAGCTGATGCTGGAACGTGGCGTGGACATTTCGTATGAGACGATCCGGCGCTGGAGCGTCAAGTTCGGCCCCCTGATCGCCCACGTTCTACGGCGACGGCAGCCGCGCCCCGGCGATGTCTGGCATCTGGACGAAGTCGTTGTGAAGATCGCGGGCCGGTCATACTGGCTCTGGCGCGCGGTCGACCAACACGGCGTTGTTCTTGAGGAAATTCTCCAATCGAGGCGAGACAAGCGCGCCGCAAAGCGGCTTTTGGTCAAGCTGATGAAGCGTTGGGGCTTCGTGCCGAAAAGGATCATTACGGACAAACTGCGCTCCTATGGTGCCGCAAAGCGCGAGGTCGCGCCTGGCCTTGATCATTGGTCACACAAGGGACTCAATAACCGCGCAGAAAACAGCCATTTGCCTTTCCGAAAACGAGAGCGGGTGATGCAGGGTTTCCGATCACCGGGTGGATTGCAACGGTTTGTCTCTATGCAGTCCGCAACTCGTAATTCCTTCTCCGTACCAGCCCGCCGTCGTTCCGCTCTTACTATCCGCTACCATCGGCTCGAAGCGTTCGAGGTTTGGAAGGCAGCGGCCAATGTTGCCTGATCTGCGACCGTCTTGCCAACTTGCCAACTCGGCGAGTTAACGTGACAACACCCTTCGCGGCGTTCGACGACTATGATCGAACCTGTGAGTTCGTATAGTTTGCAACGACGTATCTGGATCAAATCGGGCCGCTGCTGTCATGAAGGCCCACGCAGTTCATGGGCCCCAAATCATTAGAAATTGAAAATTCAGAACAATGTTTGCTGGCAGCGCGCGCTAACCAATACTTAGAAGTGTATCCGTGAGGAAAGTATATGGTGGGAGATCAAGGTTCCGCGGGGCAGGACCTTTGCGAATGCGTCCTGCGGTATCATAATGTGAACCGTGACAAGGGCAGAACCAGCCTTTCCAATCCCCACGTGGGTCACCGGCGTCTTGGCCAAGCGGAATGCATCCTAGATGGGTACAAACTCCGATAACGATCAACCATTCCGGCCGCTCTGCACGATCCGCATCAAGCGCAGGGTCAGTGAGGTCTGCCGCGTCGTCAGCTTTCGCAAGCGCGATCTCTTCTTGGGTTCGTCGGTCAATGAAGACAGGTTTTCCGCGCCACTTTAAAGTGATGCGAGAGCCAACCTGCACGCCTTCTATATCAACCCGAATTGATGACAGCGCTGTGACATCCGCGCTTGGGTTCATCGAATTGATCAAAGGCCATATGGCAGCACCGGTTGCGACAGTTGCTGTGCCAGCGGTTGCGTAGTAGAGAAAGTCGCGTCGTGCAGCTGCCGGATTTTTTTCCGCATCAGGTAGCGTGGCCTCAGCAGTAGAATTTTGCTCCGTCATGTCATGCTCCATACTTCCAGATCATCGGATCAGTCACTTTCCTAGATACCCCAAGCATAGTTTGGGATCCGACCCAATTGCACCGATACTTGGCCCAGACCGTCAATCGCTTCCAACGCGACTTTGGCAGCAGTTTCCTCATCGTTGGAATTGACAATGCCCCAGACGTCGATGCGATTGTCTGCGACAATCACACTAAGATGGACTGGGTTCAACCCTGGCACCTGCGCAAGGGCTCCCAACACGATGTTTCGCTTCTCGTCATTGGTCGCCTTTGATCCAACTTGAACAACGGGCTGCCCAGCCAGGTGTTGTCACGTTAACTCGCCGAGTTGGCAAGTTGGCAAGCCGGTCGCAGATCAGGCAACATTGGCCGCTGCCTTCCAAACCTCGAACGCTTCGAGCCGATGGTAGCGGATAGTAAGAGCGGAACGACGGCGGGCTGGTACGGAGAAGGAATTACGAGTTGCGGACTGCATAGAGACAAGCCGTTGCAATCCACCCGGTGATCGGAAACCCTGCATCACCCGCTCTCGTTTTCGGAAAGGCAAATGGCTGTTTTCTGCGCGGTTATTGAGTCCCTTGTGTGACCAATGATCAAGGCCAGGCGCGACCTCGCGCTTTGCGGCACCATAGGAGCGCAGTTTGTCCGTAATGATCCTTTTCGGCACGAAGCCCCAACGCTTCATCAGCTTGACCAAAAGCCGCTTTGCGGCGCGCTTGTCTCGCCTCGATTGGAGAATTTCCTCAAGAACAACGCCGTGTTGGTCGACCGCGCGCCAGAGCCAGTATGACCGGCCCGCGATCTTCACAACGACTTCGTCCAGATGCCAGACATCGCCGGGGCGCGGCTGCCGTCGCCGTAGAACGTGGGCGATCAGGGGGCCGAACTTGACGCTCCAGCGCCGGATCGTCTCATACGAAATGTCCACGCCACGTTCCAGCATCAGCTCCTCGACCTCGCGCAGGCTCAAGTTGAACCGGACGTAGAGCCAGACAACATGCGCGATGATCTGTGGCGGAAATCGGTGGCGTTTGTAGCTGATCTTCTGTGTCTGCATCGACACCGCCGACGCCCAGATCGGTGAACCAGCAACCTCAGGCCCGTTAACGTGACAACACCCCTGCTTGTTGTAGTGGTGACGGTTACTGCCCTGATTACCCTGTCTATGGGGGCATTTGCGGGGCTGTTGCCCAGTTGATCGCAAACCTTCAATGTGATTCATGCATAACCGACATGGATCATCAAATTTTGACAGCGCAACGCAAAGCGACCCGTCCAGCAAAAGCCGGATACGGCGCTTTGTCCGTCTTGAAAAACTTAGCGCAGGCTGAACTCGGTGGTCAGCGATACAATCAACAATCCGTCACTGACACTGGTGTCATGCCATGACGCGTCAATGCCGAAGTTATCGGAGATCGCATAGCTGCCACCGACACTCCAGTAGTCGTGTCCCCCATTGCTGATCGTGCCGTAGTTGGCTGAAGCACCAAATTTGTCATCGAATGCGTAGTCGATCGAGACGCTTGAATTAACGTAATCCGCAACGGGGTCATGCGCAAACCGAATGCCGACATCCAGCGGATCCAGTACGGAGTACCCCAATGACAGGATGACCTCTCCGCAGCAGTCATTGCTCGGGTTGCGATAATAGTATCGGGTATATCCCAGATCGTAGCTGAACTTGCCGACTTCATTGCGATAGCCCAGATAAAGGTCCACCTCAACAGAACTGCCAACAATTGATCTGGCAGTGTTTGACGCCCAGACGCCTGCATAAAAACCTTCGTACTCGGCCTCCGCCCAAGGCTGCAACGCCGCGCCAGTAGTCTGTTCAATGCCGTTGAAAACATATCGGCTGGTGAGGGTTGCACCTGCGGACAAACTTAACTCCTGAGCCATTGTCACGCCGGGTAAGCCCAGACCGATGACGACGGCGGAGGTCGCAAAAATATAACGCATCATTTCTCCTTACTGAAAGATTTTCCTGCTGCACTGTAACGACGCAAATCCGCCCGCCGGAAGCAGGGTGCCCGCATTTTTGTAATACCTGCTTCAATTTTGAACACCGTGACGGGCTGTTGCCCAAAATTTACGCGATAAAAACGGGCAACGATTATTCCACTGTAACGAAGTGGCGGTGATGGCGTCTGATATATGTACCCTTAGTATCAGGAGGCCCATATGGACCGCACAACGACCCAAACCGATAAAGCCCAAGTTGAAACTACCAAAAACGGCGGATGCTGCGGTGGACATAAAACCAGCACAGATTCTGAGGTTCAGCCTATATCTCAGCCATCAGCCCAAAAAGCACCTGTCGCCAAATCAGGCGGCTGCTGTTGTAGTAAGTAGAACTGAGAACGATTGGTGATAGTTACGTTTCCAAAACCGAAGGCGAGCGGCAGAAGTGTGTCGTGATGCATCTGCCGCTCATGTCTCCGCCGGACGCGTCGAAGTTTCTCACTCTTGCTCGTCGATAGAGACTGATTAGCGGGTTACTTTTCGATAGGGAGGCATCCAAATGGCTTTGCTTCCATATGGGTTTTCGGCGGCAGAGAGCGTAATTCAGACCGGACGCTTACCATATTCCTGTGCCACATCTTGAGCCAAACCTTCACCTCAAAGTCACTTATCTATATGATAGCCACGTGAGAGGCTTGACGCGGACCACCTGCCTTCAAGGCCCTTACACCCGAAATCATGGGACTGGACCGATGGGTGTTAAGGTCTGTTACACACCTGAAACGCATTGAAAATGAAAGCATTATAGATGGATCACCAACACAGTGACGACACCGAGAACAAAGGCTCTATCAGCCTGAGCGGCGGCGTGGCGATGGGCACCGGAGTGATGATCGGTGCCGGAATCTTCGCACTTACGGGTCAGATCGCGCAACTGGCTGGGCCACTCTTTCCGTTATCGTTTGTTGCCGGTGCAATTGTCACCAGTTTCAGCGCCTATAGTTATGTCAAAATGTCGAACGCGTTTCCATCTTCGGGTGGCATCGCGATGATCCTGCAAAAAGCGTACGGACCGGGCGCAATTGCCGCGGCTGCGGCGCTTCTAATGGCGCTGTCGATGGTGATTTCCGAAAGCCTCGTTGCGCGGACTTTCGCTACCTATGTGCTGCGTCCGTTCGACATTACCGGCGGCCCGCTGGTGCCCATACTCGCTGTTGGGGTTATCCTGTTTGCCTTTCTCGTCAATATCGCAGGCAGTCGCTCGGTTGGGCTGTTGTCGCTTATCATGGCGGTGGTGAAAATTGGCGGCATCGCACTTTTTGGTATTGCAGCACTTTGGGCCAGTGGATTTCAGTTCGCAGCAGCAAGCGAGGCATCTCCCGGGTTTGATATCACCGGATTCATTGCGTCCGTGGCACTTGCCATTCTGGCGTTCAAGGGCTTCACCACGATCACCAACAGCGGCGGAGAGATCACTGATCCGCACCGCAATGTTGGCCGCACGATCATGATCTCCATCGCGATCTGTGTTGTTGTCTATTTGATTGTGGCCTTTGCGGTTGGATCTAGCCTGACGATAGACCAGATCGTTGCCGCCAAGGACTATTCTCTTGCTGAGGCCGCAGCACCCGCACTTGGTAACGCGGGCTTCTACTTCACTGTCGTGCTGGCAGCTGTAGCGACAGCCTCGGGGGTTCTTGCCAGCGTCTTCGCGGTCTCGCGGATGTTGGCCATGCTTACAGATATGAAAATGATCCCGCATCGGCATTTTGGCATGTCGGGGCCGATCCGCAGTCACACGCTGGTCTACACGGTCGTTATCGCCTCCATCCTCGCGGTCTTTTTCGATCTGACAAGGATCGCGTCATTGGGCGCTTTCTTTTATCTGGTGATGGACATGATCGTGCATTGGGGGGTTCTGCGGTTTATGCGCAAAGAGGTGAACGCAAATGCTTCGATCATCATCCTGGCGCTAGTGTTTGACGCTATCGTGCTTGTTGCCTTCACGTCTATGAAGCTGCAGTCCGACCCTCTTATTGTCCTGTATGCAGCCGTCGCGATCACGGCAGTCTTCGCGTTCCAGCGGATATATCTGTCGCGCTGGACTGCGCCACAACCAAGCGAAGAACACTAGCACTCCCCAAACAACAGGCGCGTCCGGCGAGCAGGTGCCGGGTGTGCCCTTTTTCACTTTTCTGGGTCATCAGGCTCGGCACAGGGGGGCCAATCCCAAAGCCGGTTCATCATCGCGAAAAGATATGCCCCTGACCACGCGATCAGCAGCAGCCCGGTCAACGCCTCGACGCCTGTGAGAAAGCGAAGATGACCTGTCGGGAAAATATCGCCTAGGCCAAGGGAGGTATAGCTGACGACTGAAAAATAGAAGTAATCCAGCACCGTATCAACGCCATCACCGGAAAACCCGCCGATGCTCAAAAGCTGGTGACCGACGCCAAACATGCCTGCAAAGACAACTATTCCGGCGAAATGCGCGAAAAACAGGATCAGTACGGCCATCATGACACGATTGAACGGCTCCAAAGGTATCTTTGCCATGCCAACCGATACCCACCGCATGACCGCAAGATGTATCCAACTACTCGAAACGATGGCGATAACTGCAAGAATTAGTGAAAAAAGCAAAGAGACGCTCCTGATTGGATGAACTTGCCCAAGCGTATATCAGGCAAACAGCATCGGGCATTCGCGCGCACATTTATTGCGCAAGATGATGTAGATCAGGTGCAGTGTACCAAGACCCGCCAAGAGGCAGAAGAACGAAATATAGGCATAGCGCAGCAACAGAATATCCACCACCACAACGGCGATGATGGTGCCGCCGAAATACCGCATGTGCAGATAGCGTGACAGCAACGGTGGCGCGATGATCAGGGTCAGATAGATGAGATAGGTCACCCAGCGCGGCATCATATAATCCAGTAGCATCATGCCTTCATAGGCCAGTGAATCTTGATTGACTGTTACCCTGACCCATTCAGGGTTGATCAGATGGGGGATGTAAAGCAGCAGTCCAAACGCAATCCCGATTGCCGCAAAACCCAAGAAGAGCTTTTTGCGCGGGCTGTCGGGCGGTTCCAGCACATAGACAGAGATGGGTATCCAGATCGGCCACATGAACCATGTGAAAAAAATGAACCCTAACGCCCCCCAGAGGACCATGTCGGGATTACCTGTATTCATACCGATCCAGACGTGGCCTTCCATGAATTGCTGAATGCCGGCGAACAGCGGCATCAGGGCTACTGGAATGTACCGCCAATTGATCTGCGTCGCTTTCCATGTGGCGAATGTACCACCTGCTACAAGAAGGACACTGGCAGCAAAGCTGACTTCTGCTGATAGGCACATATCGAACTTTCTTTGTGGTTTTGATTTCTTCGGGTGCAGTTTCGTGCCCTAGAACGGGAAGTGTTTTGGGTCAGACACTAACCTAAGTACGCTATGTTCTGTATCCGCCCAAAGCTGACTGAGACCTCACCAAGACCCTCAATGTTGTCGAGCGCCACCCAAGCAGCCTTTTCCTCAGCATCCGAATCGGCAAGTCCCCAAACATTAACGCGACCACCTTCGACCACGACGTTCAGATGCGCAGGATTGAGCCCCGGAACCTGTCCCAGCGCCGTCATAACAATCGCGCGCTTTTCGCGGTTGGATGTCGATGGCTCAAGCGTCACCCTTGGCGTACTCGCAAGGGCTTGCATCAAATTGGCACGGCTGACAATACCAACGATCGTGCCATTCTCGACTACCGGAACGCGTTTGATCCGTTTTTTTTCAAGCAGCCGCGCAATGTCTGCGACAGGTGTATCCGGAGCCACAACCTCAACCTTTTGTGTCATGATATCCTTGGCCCGCCGACCGCGCATGGCGATGAAGTCGTGCGCCGTATTATCGGACCCCGAAAACAGGGAGAGCCACCAGGATTTATGGGCATTGCCTGATCCTTCAACCCGTCGCATCAGATCACCTTCGCTGATTAACCCGATTACCGTTCCATCGCCGTCGAGGATGGGCACCGCGCTGATGTGGTTCTCCATCATAAGCGCAGTGACTTGCTCCACTTTCGTATCAGCGGCGGCGGATATGACGTTTTTCGTCATGATGTCTTGAGCTTGCATTTTGTACTCCTTCTTTATGGTGAAAGTCGGCAGAAGACCTGCTAGATTTGGGGGATAAGGCACTCAGTCGTGGGGCACGCCTAGGTCCTCTGCTTCGAGATGGTCCATCAATTCCTGTATATCTTCAGGAATATCAGCGGTTGAGAACTTTGCCTGTTCCTGACGGTCGTGAACAAAAGCTGTGATGTCGGCCAGTTCCTTTCCTGACATCTGGATCACATTTCCCAGCTCCTCGCGCTGCATTATCACCATGGCCTCAGCACCGCGCCACATTTTCGCGGCAAAATCGAATGGGTTCATCGGTTGGTCCATCAATTCGGCGTCGAGCATGGGCGCATCTTCGCCGCCGATACTGTTCACTGAATGACAAACAACGCAGGCCTTCGAGCCGAATAAGAGCCTGCCGTTGGCGGCGTCCATTGGCGGGAGACTTAGGCCGCTGGCCACCATGCTGTCAGAGGTCTGTGCCGTGTGGGATGCAGCGATAGCTGCACCACCTGAGATTGAGGCGGTCACTGCAATAAATCCACAGAGCAGAAGCGCTTTCTTTTTTTTGATAACAACGATGATCTATGATCTTCCGCTTTATAGGGTCGCGTTGGGAGTTTGCGACCAGTTTGGAATAAACGCCGGTACACGGGCTGCATAAGCATCAAATTGCGTGCCGAAAGCTTCACGGGTTTCGCGCTCCTCGGCACGAGCAAGCCGGACGTACATCCAGATCAGCACCGGATACATCGCCAGTGTAAGCAGGGTTGGCCACTGAAAGAGAAAGCCTGTCAGGACCAGAACAAAGCCTACATACTGGGGGTGACGCACGCGCGCATAGGGACCGGTGTTCGCCAAAGTGCCACTGCGTTGGGCTTGATAGAGGACCTGCCATGCTGTCGAGATCATCCAGAACCCAAGGCCAATCAGAATGAAGCTGATCATGTGAAACGGGCCGAAGTGCGGATTCGTCTTCCAGCCGAACATCATTTCCGGCAAGTGTCCCGCGTCATGTGAGAACCAGTCGACGCCCGGATAGGTCGTCTGCAACCAGCCGGACAACAGATAGATCGTAAGCGGAAAACCATACATTTCGGCGAACAGCGCAACAAGAAAAGCACTGAACGCACCGAAGCTGCGCCAATCGCGCGGTGTTTTCGGCTTGAAGAAACTAAACGCAAATATGATAAATATTGCTGCGTTCAAAAAGGCGAAAAACCAGAGGCCATAGCCGGATACATCAGTCATGACTTGTCACCACCCCCATGCCCGCCGTGACCGCCGTGCATGAAAAAGTGGATCCCGACGCAGACCAACAGCAGCAATCCCAGAAATCCGTTGCCCGCAAAGATGTGAACGCGGTGCTCGAACCCCAGCAGCAGGGCGGCAATACCCAGCGATATAATCAGGCTTATTCCAAAGCGCGACTTCCAGAAAGGAGGTGGGGCTGATGGCTGTGGCGGGTGATCTGTATGGTCGTGTTTATCCATTTTCATCGAAGCGTCCTTTGTGTTTTCGTGCGAAATTCTCCGAGCCGATTGCTTCCGACCCAATCCAGATGCCGGGCGCACATCAGCTTCAGCGCTACCCGTCCGAAGCGGGTGTCTCGTCAAGTGAGGTGAATATGTCGGGGGCCTCATCACCCTCTACAAAAAGATATCCGGCGAGACCGCGTTCAGCCCGCGACAGTGCGTGATCGACAAGCACAAAACGGCCGGGAACCTCGCACTTGAATTCAACGATCGCTGATCCCCCTGGTGCCACCAGAATAGTCTGCACACTTTCGAGTGGGGGACTGACAAGGGAGCCGTGCAGGTACGCTTTGTCGAAAATCTCGCCGATGACGTGGAACGCGGACGTGTAGTTCGGCCCGCCAACGCCGAAGTAGATGCGCACTGTCTCACCTACTTTGGCCTGCAACGGATAGTGCTCGGTCAAAGCACCGACATGCCCGTTGAAGACCAGATACTCCGCATGCTCGTCGATCAGCTTGTCATAGCTTTCGTTCAGCAGACCACTGGTGCCGAACCGTTCCTCGGTATAGATTTCGCCCTGCATCACATAGAATTCACGATCGACAGGGGCCATGCCTTCTTCGGGTTCGACAAGGATCATCCCATACATGCCGTTGCTAATATGCTGGGCGACGGGCGACACAGCGCAGTGGTAGACATAAAGACCTGAATTCAGTGCCTTGAACTTGAAGCTGTAGCTTTCTCCAGGCCCGGGCGCACCCAGCGACGCGCCGCCACCAGGGCCAGTGACTGCGTGAAAATCGACATTGTGGGCGTACCAGCTTTCTTCGTTATTCTTGAGGTACACTTCGACCGTATCGCCAACGCGCACACGCTGGAACGGTCCGGGCACTGTGCCGTTATAGGTCCAAAACCGGTAACGTGTGTCACCGTCCAGATGAGCCTCGATTTCGATGGTTTCCAGATCAATGCGCACGGTCGCGGGTTCTCTGCGGGTGATCGGTGGCGGTACGTTCGCGGGGTTTTCGCTCACGTCCGCCAAACCGGGATGATCCGGGTTTGCGCTGTAGATACGATTGCCTAGGCTGGCGGAGGGGCGGCCATGTGAGGCATCGCCTGAGGAATCAGATTGCGCGATCGAAGCAGATGCACCAACTATACTGCCGACGGTCACGCCTGCAGTACCGACCAGAAGATTGCGGCGGCTTAATCCGGGGCTCTGAGGTTGCCGTGTGACTTGATCTGTCCCGTCTTCAGTGATGTTCGTGTCTTCAAGTTGCTTGTGTGACATTTGAATGTTTCCCTTTGCTGCTTGCGTTGTCTTTGTAGGATCTTCTTAATTGGGTCTTGGAAATTGAGACCCAATTAAGAGGAGGCAATTTACATGACCTTTTCAAAACTTCAGTCGTTTCAAACGCAATGCGTTCAGCACCACCGACAAGGACGAGGCGCTCATTGCGAAAGCGGCGAAGATCGGGCCGATCAGGATGCCGAGGAACGGATAAAGGATACCCGCCGCAATCGGCACGCCGGCGGAATTGTAGATCAGCGCAAAGAACAAGTTTTGGCGGATGTTGCGCATTGTCGCATGGCTGAGCTTGCGCGCCCGCACGATACCGTCGAGATTGCCTTTGACCAGTGTGAAACCGGCACTCTCAATCGCCACATCCGCACCTGTACCCATCGCGATACCAACATCAGCTTGGGCAAGGGCAGGGGCGTCATTTACTCCGTCACCAGCCATCGCGACTTTCTTGCCCTCGGCCTGCAATTCACGAATGATGCGGGCCTTGTCTTCAGGCAGTACATCGGCACGGATCTCGTCGATGCCCAAACGGCTGGCAACAGCCAGCGCTGTACGCTCGTTGTCGCCGGTTGCCATGATGATTCGAAATCCCAGTTCATGCAGCGCTTTGAGTGCCGCCGGAGTGGTTTCCTTGATCGGGTCGGCGACGCTGACCAATCCGGCAATGGCACCATCCAGAACGATAAACATCACAGTCTCACCTTCATCGCGCCGCGCGTTGGCAGTGTCGACCAGCGGGCCACTGTCCAGCCCCAGGTCCTTGATCAGTGCCGCATTGCCTAACGCGACGGATTTGCCATCGACGATGCCTTTGACGCCTTTGCCCGTCACCGCTTCGAAGTCTTCCGCCTTGGCAAATTCGATGCCGCGCTCTTCGGCGCCGCGCACGATGGCCTCTGCCAATGGATGCTCTGATCCCCGCTCCAGCGAGGCTGCAAGACGCAATACCTCTGCTTCGTCGTGGCCGTCTTCCGGGAGAACCGCGACCAGCTTTGGCTTGCCCTCGGTCAGGGTGCCGGTTTTGTCGACGATAAGCGTGTCGACTTTTTCAAATCGTTCCAGCGCTTCGGCGTTCTTGATCAGAACGCCCATTTGCGCTCCGGTGCCGGTCGCTGTCATTATTGACATCGGTGTTGCAAGACCAAGCGCACAGGGACAGGCGATGATCAGGACGGCAACTGCCGAAACCAGCCCGTAGGCCATCGCAGGGTCAGGTCCCCAGATCGACCAGATGACAAATGACGCAATCGCGATACCGATGACTACGGGCGCGAACATACCAGCGACCTGATCGGCGTACTTCTGGATTGGCGCTCGGCTGCGTTGTGCGTTGGCAACCATCTGCACAATTTGGCTAAGCATGGTGTCAGCGCCGATACGGGTCGCCTCGATAATGAGGCTTCCGGTTCCGTTGATCGTAGCCCCGGTGACAGGCTCACCCGCCACTTTTTCGACAGGCACGGGTTCACCCGAGATCATGGATTCATCAACCGAAGAGCGACCTTCCAGAACCACCCCATCTACGGGAACCTTGTCACCGGGACGCACGCGGACGTGATCTCCCAATTGTACTTGATCCAGATCGATATCTTCTTCAGTGCCATCGGGACGGATTACCAGTGCGGTTTTGGCGGCCATGTCCAGCAATGCGCGGATCGCCTTGCCAGTCCCTTCCCGAGCACGCAGTTCCATCACTTGCCCCAGTAAAACTAGTGTGACGATGACAGCGGCTGCCTCGAAATAGACACCTACGTTACCATTCTCGTCCCTGAAACCGTCGGGAAAAACCTGCGGCGCAATTACTGCAACGATACTGAAAACATAGGCAGCACCCACTCCCATTGAAATCAGGCTGAACATGTTCAGGTTCATTGTGCGGAAGGAATTCAGACCACGTGCAAAGAATGGCCAACCCGACCAAAGGATCACAGGTGTTGCGAGCGCGAGTTCAAACCAGAGCGACGTGCGTTCACCCAGCAGCTCCATGAAATATGTAAAGCCGACGAATGGCCCCATCGCCAAAACCAACAGTGGCACCGTGAGAACGGCTCCAACCCAAAACCGGTGGGTAAAATCGACTAACTCCGGGTTTGGGCCTTCGTCCTCAAGACTGATTGTTTCTGGCTCCAACCCCATACCACAGATCGGGCAAGAACCGGGACCGGGATGGCGCACTTGTGCGTGCATCGGGCAAGTATAAATCGTACCACTATAGTCCGCTGCCACGGTATCGTATTCGCCTCCCTTTTCAACGGCTGTAGCACTACCATGAGCGTGCACATCGTCATGCCCATGACTGTGCCCGGAGTGGTTGTGATGGCCGTGTTCGCTTTCCTCGCCTTCAGGCGTCAGGAACATGCCGCACTTTGGGCATGAACCTTCTTCGGTGCTGCGGACCTCGGGGTGCATCGAACAGGTATAGACTGTGCCCGAAAACCCTTCCGGCACCGTGTCAAAGCTTTCACCATCATCTGGTATCTTGCTAAATTGGCCTTTGGAGACATTCATTTTGCGTTCCTTTTATGTCGTCGATCTGCGTTTGCATGACAGTACGACGTTCAATGAAAAATCATACCATCGACGTGAAAGCCCGCATCGACATGCAGGATTTCACCGGTGATGGCCGTTGTGTGGTCGCTGGCCAGCAGCAGGGCGGCGCGCCCCACCTCGTCAGCGGTAACAGTGCGGCGCAGGGGTGATTTAGTCTCAGTCTCGCGGATCAGCTCGTCGAAGTGTTCGATACCAGAAGCCGCGCGCATTTTGATTGCGCCTGCGGAGATCGCGTTGACCCGTATGCCTTTCGGTCCAAGTTCATGCGCCAGATAGCGCACGGACGTCTCGAGTGCTGCTTTGACTGGACCCATCAGGCTGTAATGGTCCACAACCCTTTCCGCCCCGATAAAGCTGAGCGTGATCAAACTGCCGCCTTCGGCCATCAGCGGTTCGGCTAGTTTTGCCATGCGGATGAACGAATGGCATGACACCTGCATCGCCTGCGCAAAGCCATCGGCAGAACAATCGGTTAATCGCCCATGTAGGTCAGCCGCTGGTGCCCACGCGATGGCATGCACTAGAAAATTAGGTTTGCCCCAAGTCTTGTTGATTTTGGCAAAAACCGCTTCCAGTTGGCCTTCATGCGCCACATCGCAGGGCAGCAAAAGCGCCGCGGCAACGGATTGTGCCAACGGTTCAACGAAAGGCCACGCCTTGTCATTGAGATAGGTCAATGCAAGATCAGCGCCTGCCGCATGACAATTGCGGGCAGCAGCCCACGCCAGACTATGCTCATTGGCGACGCCGACAATCAGGCCTTTCTTGCCGGTCATGTCCAGCAATCGAACGGGATCGGGCGCAGGGTTGGGGGTGTTCATTCTGCTGCCTCCGCAAGGGCCGCTGTCACGCGCGGCGCGCAGCAGGCATGTTCGGGTTGTGGTGCTGCGGCAAGGCTTGTCTCTGCCATGGGGGCCGCTGTGCTCTGCGTTTTGCTGCGGTCAAGCATCAATGCCGCGACCGCCAGCGAGGCCAGCCGCGCCGGGGCCGGATCGGCGCGCGAGGTCAGAACGACCGGAGCCGACAGCACCAGTGCCACTCCTGCGGCAACCGCACCACCAAGATATTCCAGTGCTTTGGCGAGTATGTTCCCCGACACCAGATCAGGCACCAGAAGCATATCCGCCACCCCGGCAACCTCTGACAGGATGCCTTTTTCGCGGGCGGCCCCAACCGAAACGGCGTTGTCAAAGGCCAGCGGCCCTTCCACCTGCGCGCCGGTGATCTGTCCGCGCCGCGCCATCAGCGTCAAAGCGGCGGCATCAAGCGTGGATGGGATCGCATCTGTGACGGTCTCAACCGCGGATAGAACAGCAACACGCGGCGCAGGGATACCAAGCCTGTGAAACAGATCGACCGCATTTTGACAGATCTGGCCTTTTGCAGCCAGATCAGGCGCGATGTTGATAGCAGCGTCAGTGATGCCAATCAGGCGATCATGGCCCGGCACATCAAGCAGAAAAATATGGCTGCATCTCTGACCCGCGCGGCGCAAGCCCAGCTCGCTGTTCAATACGGCCCGCATCAAAGCATCTGTATGCAGATTACCCTTCATCAGAACATCGGCTTCGCCACCTCGCACCATCGCCACGGCAAGCGACGCGGCCTCGGTGTCGGTCCCTGCGGGGACGATCCAATCCGGATCAGCATGCCAATCAAGGTTGCGCGCCATTCTGAGGATTGTGTCATGGTCACCTACCAGTCGTGGCACGATCAGACCAAGCAACGTCGCATCCCGCAGTGTTTCCAAAACCACTGGTTGCGCGGCACAGGCGACAGCGACACGCACCGACGCCAAACCCTGTGCTTTATCAATCAGCACTTGCAGCTTTTCAGGATTCTGAAACACAGCTCACGCCCCCAATTTTGATGCTTGTGGCACTGGTTTTGCCAAGACTTTCACAGCCACATGGTGTGCAATCATCTGTTCTTCGTCCGTGGCACGCGCCTCGACAATCACCCGACTGTCCGGCTTTGATATCTTTGTGCAGCCCGCCTTATTGGCCGCGTTGTCGATGTTGACCCCCAGATAGCTGAGACCCGCACAAATCCTGCCGCGTATCTGAGCTGAATTCTCGCCGATCCCGCCCGTGAAAACGATGCGGTCCAGCCCACCAAGGGCCCCGGTCAGACGTGCCAGATGCAGCCTTGCCTGATAGCAGAAATATTCGACGGTTTCGGCGGCGACCTCTTCGTGGCTGTCCAGTAAGTCCTGCATGTTCCGGCTCAGGCCGGACATTCCCAACAGTCCGCTTTGTTCATAAAGCAGAGTGGAGATTTCATCAGGTGTAATGCCTTTTTCCTGCATTAGGAACAGCAGGATTCCGGGATCAAGATCGCCGGTGCGCGTTCCCATCGGAAGACCCGCAAGTGTTGAAAACCCCATGCTTGTTTCGATCGGCGTGCCATCACGAATAGCAGCCATAGAGGCCCCGTTTCCAAGATGTGCGACGATGATGCGCTCAGCATCAAGATCGACACTGTCATGGTACAGCGCCTCCATGATGTATTCGTAAGACAGTCCATGAAATCCGTAACGACGGATGCCGTCCTTAGCATAGGCTCGGGGCAGGGCAGTCATCCGCGCCAGATTGGGCAAGTCGTGGTGAAACGACGTATCGAAGCAGGCCACCTGTGGCAGGTTGGGCTGGGCTGCCAATACCGCGTCGATCCCTGCAAGGTTGGGCGGCATGTGTAGTGGTGCTAGATAGGCAAGCCGACGCAGCCGTGCCAACAGGGCCTGCGTGACATCCTTGGGACAGTCACATTCCGGGCCTCCGTGTACCACCCGGTGTCCCACGGCAACCAGATCAAGCGATCCCGGCAGTCTTGCGATCGCCTTAAGCAAGCGCGTGAGTGCTGCCTCGTGATTGTCGAGCCTTCCGGGTTCGTCGACAACAATGGTGCTACGTGCATCACTCAATTGAAAATGCCCGCCAGAAAGGCCGATCCGGTCAATCACCCCTGACCACAGCCGCTTTGGGTAATGGGACGCCGTAAAAAGCGCAAACTTGAGCGAAGAAGACCCGGCGTTGAGCGTAAGAATAACCCGTTCAGGCATCGGTAGCTTCCTCGGTCTAGTTCTTGTTCTTTTTGTCCTGCTTATGTGAATGGCCCTTTGAGCCATGATCGTGGCCCATCTTTTTCCCATGGCGATGTCCGAACAGATGCATTCCGATCATGCCCACCCCAAAAAGCAGGATCAGCCAGTTTTCTAATATCCATTGCATTTCTTTCTTCCTTTCAAATCAGACCGGCATGCGCGGGTTGCTGTCGGTGTCCAGTTTCTCGTTTCCGTAAAGCGTTCTGAACGTGCGTTCGTATGTTGCGTCGCGTTTGATGCGTGCGCGTTCAATAGCGTCTCCAACAGCCGAGATCGCAGTCCGCTCGCGCTGGATCATTGAATTGTCAGGCTCCAACGGCACCCGTGTTTCGGCAATGCTGGTCGCTGTTTGCCGGACAAACTGCATCCACGGATTGTAGCTTTCCGAAAACATCAGGCGGCTGACACGCATGGGGTGCATCAATCTCAGCATCTCGGCGCTGGCTGGCGTTGTCATCAAACGCACCCAAGGACTGACAAAAGTGCTATAGAAGGCCTCGTTGATTTTGGACACCTGCTCCACTTTTTCAAAGGCCTGTTCCGGCACATCGTGTTTCAGATCGCTTACCTTGCGGGGCTCGAACGTGACCTTATATTCGGGGGCGTGACAATCGGGGTCGCCTGACGGGTTGTCGATTTTCATCTCGTACAGGCCAGGTTTCAGCTTTTCGATCTTGTCCAGACTTTCCAGAATGGCACGGTGCTCAAGCTTGGCTACCGAGGCTGATACGAAAATGCCCAGATGGCCGACATGTGCATTGGTCAGATAGACGATCCGCTGGCCCGCCGCCTTGAGGTCCGCAGTGTCCTTGTAGACTTCTGGAATCCAGCCAAGTGCCTGTGCGGGCGGCGTAATATTGTCGCCGTAGGATGCAAAGACAATCATCGGGCTTTTAATCTTGCGCAAATCGGCGACGCAGTGATCCCCGATTGTCATTTCACCGCTTTCGAGCTGGTTGCCGATGAACAGGTTCTGGGTGATCGACAGGATTTCAGGGCGGCTGAGGGTGTAAAAACCGTTCCACCAGCGTTCAAAGTCAAGAAAGCGGTCGCGCTCTGTGTCCACATTGGTCAGCAGATTGGCGTATTTCTCCCAGATCGCCTTTTCTGGTTTTAGACTTTCGAAATTTTGCGCCAACCATGCGCCGTCGAACCGTCCATCGCCCAGATCAGCGGTCAGATGGGCCAGCCACGCCCCACCAAGTAATCCGCCGGTGACCCGCATCGGGTTGACGCCTTCTTCACCAGCCCAGTAGGACAACGGCGATCCGTTCAAAACCACCGGCCCCGCGAGGCCTTCGCAGTGCGCGGCCAACAGTGTAACGGCCCACCCAGCCTGACAATTACCGTAAAGGACGGGGGCGGCACCGTCGTGGCGCGCCGATACCTCTTCGACAAAGCGGCGCAGGGCGAACAAGACATCCTCGAGCGTCTGGTCTGGCTCTGGTTCAGGAAAGAAGATCACGAAATAGACAGGGTGGCCTTCGGCCATCGCCATGCCGACCTCGCTGTCGCGTTTGAACCCACCAATGCCGGGACCGTGGCCCGCACGGGGGTCCACCACGATGACGGGTGGTTTTGTATCGTCCACACAATCATCCCAGCAGTTTCCGTCCACTTCGGTGATCCTGAGTAGCGCATAATTGGCTGAGCGGCCGAACTGTCGCGCGTCCAGCAACGTTTCATATTTGAAATCCAGCAGCGGCGGCATTCCGGCGCGTTCGTGCGCTATCATGTTGTCGGCACGCTCGCGCAGCGTATCCATGAACAGCACAGAGCGTTCCCACAGATCGCGGCCATATGCAGCCGGATCGGGCGGGGGTTGTGATGTGTCAGGTGTTGAAGTGGTCACTTCTGAATGAACAGGAAGGAGAGATTTAATCGATGTTACGGTGTTCATGCTGACGCCCTCCGCGAAAAGAAGTTCCACGCAGGCACGAAGATCACAGCAACGTACCAACCATAGGCAAAGCTCTCAACCAGACCGAGCAGGGCGCTTTGCCAA
This sequence comes from Sulfitobacter sp. M13, assembly GCF_053474885.1. Lineage (NCBI taxonomy): Bacteria > Pseudomonadati > Pseudomonadota > Alphaproteobacteria > Rhodobacterales > Roseobacteraceae > Sulfitobacter > Sulfitobacter sp. M13. Next base: position 1,997,984 of record NZ_CM130281.1, read on the forward strand.
CTGATCCAGGTCACACCCGGCAGGAGTGGCAACCACGCCTGATACATTGTGGCCCCGGGAAGCAGCAGGCCGAACAAGACGCACAGAGCAAAACTGAGCGACAACAGAGTTCCGAGCGACATTCCGATAGCGTAGATGCTGATAGGTTTCGAATCTGACATATGGATCACTCCTCAAAAACGTGAAATTGCGAAAAATGCGACGTGTCCCATGTTTTCGCGGGTTCAATAGTAAGACGCTCTCGGTGAGAGACCGTTACACGCTGGGGAAAGAAATCCTGCGTGACGGCCATACATCGCCACAAAAGGCACCGACTAAGCGTGATAGCAATCGGCCGGATAATCAGATGGCGTCGCTTTGCGGCAGTGATATCTGCTTTTCGGGGTCGCTCTGTGCAGACCACAAGACAGCAAGCCCGACCAAGGCGGACAAGGTTGACCCAATCAATATCGCCAGACGCGCGCTAGCGGCCAAAACATCCGTATCAAACGCGAGTGCGGTAACAAAGAGGCCCATGGTAAATCCAACGCCAGCAAGAAGCCCTGCACAATAGATGTGTTTGAACCCGACAGCCGGCGGCAGCACACCAATGTTCAATTTTACAGCACACCATGTCGCGCCAAGTACGCCAATCTGCTTGCCCAGAAACAGTCCAAAGAAAACACCCAGCGACACGCCGCCCGTTACATTTTGCAAAGTTTCGATTTCGATTGTGACACCGGCATTGAAGAACCCGAAGATCGGGACGATCAGCAGACTTGCCCATGGGTGCAAAAGCCGTTGGGTTCTGAGCAGTGGCGAATGGCTGTCATCATGTTTGGCCCCATTCGGGACAACGGCTGCGATCAGGACGCCCGCCAGTGCAGCTTCAATCCCTGATTGGAACAATGCCAACCAAAGTATTGCGCCGAGCATAGCCAACGGCAGCGGCTTTGCCTGTCCAACACGGTTCAGTCCGACCATGGCCGCGAAGGTCAAAACGGCCAGCATCAATGGCAGAGTATGAACCTCCTCGCCGTAAAAGAACGCAATGATTGCGACCGCACCGAGGTCATCAAAAATCGCCAAAGCCATCAAAAATGCTTTTAAACCAACAGGAACGCGATTTCCCAGCAATGAGAGCAATGCAAGAGCAAGGGCAATATCGGTCGCCATCGGGATCGCCCAGCCGCGCAATGCTTCGCCGTCAGACGCCGCAAATGCAACATAGATGAGGGCAGGGACGATCATGCCCCCTAAGGCGGCAATTGCGGGCAACGCCGCCTTACGCAAAGTTGACAGGTGCCCTCCCACCAATTCATGCTTGATTTCGACTCCGACAAGCACAAAGAAAAAGGTCATCAGGCCCTGATTGATCCAAACGATCAGCGGCGCGTCGATTTTGTAGAGCCCCAAGCCAACGCGGATTGGCGTATGGTGAAACACTGCATACATCCCTGCCAGCGGAGAATTGGCCGCAATCAATGCAAGAATAATGGCGCTAAGAATCATAACGCCGGAGATCCTGTTGAGGGCTAGAGATTCAATTGCCACTTTGGGTCCAGTTCATCCAGCCGGCCTATACATTTGGACAGTGGCTTTGTTTCACGCCCGGAATATAGTTACGCGTCAACGGAACCGTGCCTGCGCGCTTTGCCAGCTGGAACTGAAAAACCACCAGTCCGGTATGCCGGAATGCGGTCTCGCATATACGCCTCACCCGTGGCCAGATCGGGATTCAGAGTAATCCGTTGCAAGGAACGCGCAGACGTAATTGTGGCTGCTACAAATGGATCACCTGAACCGAACTGACAGCTCGAGGCATCTGGGAAAGTCAAAGTCAGAGTGCCTGTCTTTATGGTTCGTTTTAAACATCCAGTGAGTAGATGATTCCATAGGTTGAAACGGTGTTGTCACGTTAACGGGCCTGAGGTTGCTGGTTCACCGATCTGGGCGTCGGCGGTGTCGATGCAGACACAGAAGATCAGCTACAAACGCCACCGATTTCCGCCACAGATCATCGCGCATGTTGTCTGGCTCTACGTCCGGTTCAACTTGAGCCTGCGCGAGGTCGAGGAGCTGATGCTGGAACGTGGCGTGGACATTTCGTATGAGACGATCCGGCGCTGGAGCGTCAAGTTCGGCCCCCTGATCGCCCACGTTCTACGGCGACGGCAGCCGCGCCCCGGCGATGTCTGGCATCTGGACGAAGTCGTTGTGAAGATCGCGGGCCGGTCATACTGGCTCTGGCGCGCGGTCGACCAACACGGCGTTGTTCTTGAGGAAATTCTCCAATCGAGGCGAGACAAGCGCGCCGCAAAGCGGCTTTTGGTCAAGCTGATGAAGCGTTGGGGCTTCGTGCCGAAAAGGATCATTACGGACAAACTGCGCTCCTATGGTGCCGCAAAGCGCGAGGTCGCGCCTGGCCTTGATCATTGGTCACACAAGGGACTCAATAACCGCGCAGAAAACAGCCATTTGCCTTTCCGAAAACGAGAGCGGGTGATGCAGGGTTTCCGATCACCGGGTGGATTGCAACGGTTTGTCTCTATGCAGTCCGCAACTCGTAATTCCTTCTCCGTACCAGCCCGCCGTCGTTCCGCTCTTACTATCCGCTACCATCGGCTCGAAGCGTTCGAGGTTTGGAAGGCAGCGGCCAATGTTGCCTGATCTGCGACCGGCTTGCCAACTTGCCAACTCGGCGAGTTAACGTGACAACACCTGCGCGCATTATATTTTACCCAACAAAGTCGAATCTAACCTCAAATAATCTCTTCATCTTCGGGTCCGAATGTTTCGCCCAATTTGAAAGACCGCTATCGCGACCATGCTTATGCAAATGCATGTTACCTTCGATTAGGCATATGTGCTACGTTTCATGCTATACTCAGTGCGACGCTCTTTGCTCGGTGGGGATATTGGGCATCACCGGCGCCGGATGAACGTATCGCTGCGTGGGGATATGCATCCAGCGCGTCACTGTCAGTGCAGACCGCCGCGAATGGCAATATTTCCGTTCTTGTCGCAAATGACGGAAACGGCCCAAGCCGGCCTTCAGAATAGGTTGCGAGGCTGCAGTGCGGCCCGTCAAAGTAGACATTCTTCGCGACGCCAAAATTCGGCGACGGATGAATTTACGCGACGCGGACAACACTGATACGAAACGGAGAATTCGTGGCGCATTTGGCTGTGTGATGCAATTTTTTCGCGGATGTTTGTGTAGGCTGCAAGATTGCGACTACCCCCATGACTTCTTGATTCTATCTGAATTTTCCCATTTCCTTATAGAAATGTTATCGTCGGGAAAAGCCGGAGGTTTTAATGACCCAGTCGACAATCAAAAAGCCGTCGCGTAACCCGTCACCCGCTGCCTTCATGTAGGCAGAAGGCTCTAACCAAATTCGAGTATGCTTTGGGTGATCTAATCAATGTCCAGTTGCCTTTTTCCTCCGTCGATAACGCAAAGCTCATTGGCGTTGATCCATATCAACCCGATGCGTCGTCTTGCATGTTAATAGATCAGACGGGCATCTAGGCTGCTCTGCGTCAGGCGCTTCGTCCTGATGGCTGGATCGGCCGTGCCGCAATCATAAAGGGGAAGGCTACTGTTGAGAAATTTGCAATTTGAAAGGTGTATATCTCTCGATAACTCCACTTCCAGTACGCCGATGACAGCGGTGCTCAAGTTTGCAAACAGCTCTGCCAAAGTAGTCGAGTGCCGCTGAATGTTTCATGACCACCTAAAGACGACTTTTCTCGCAATAGCAGCGTTTGGGCTGATCTGCGGCGGCGTATTTTGGTTGGTGGGCTTTGCGGATTTGGCCGCATGGGTCTGGACGGCCGGGGTCTTGCCGATCCTCGCGGCGCTGATCTTCGACATTGCCCGCAGCCTTGCAAAGGGCGAAGTTGGGCTTGATATCGTCGCGGCCCTGTCGATGTCAGCGGCGTTGATCTTTGGCGAGACGCTCGCTGCCGCAGTCGTGGCGCTGATGTATGCGGGCGGTACCTTTCTGGAAAGCTTCGCTGAGGGCCGTGCGCGGCGCGAAATGCAAAGCCTGCTGTCGCGGGTCGCCCGCACTGCCACGCTATACCGCGACAACCAGTTGCAAGCGGTGCCTCTGGAGGAGATCATGCCAGATGACCTGTTGCTGATCCGGCAGGGCGAGGTGGCGCCTGTCGACGGGACAATTGAGAGCGCGCAGGCAATGCTGGACCAATCTGCCCTGACCGGCGAGGCGATGCCCGTGCGGCTGGTGCGCGGCATGATGGTGATGAGTGGTGCCACTAATGCAGGTGCTGCATTCGATCTGAGGGCGACGCGCCCTGCCGTTGACAGCACCTATGCAGGGATTGTACGCTTGGTTGAAGCCGCACAAAAATCCAAAGCGCCGATGGCACGTTTGGCCGACAAGTACTCCATGCTGTTTCTGGCTGTGACGCTCGCCTTGGCAACCGCCGCTTGGTGGTTTACCGGCGATCCAATCCGCGCTGTGGCGGTGCTGGTTGTGGCCACGCCATGCCCGCTAATTTTGGCCGTTCCGGTGGCGCTTGTGGCGGGGCTATCGCGCGCGGCGCGATTTGGCGTGCTGATCAAAGGGGCAAAGCCGCTGGAGGCGATGGCTCGGATCACTACGCTGATCGTGGATAAAACCGGCACACTGACCGTCGGACACCCGCAACTGGTCTCAATCACATCGACTGGCGCATTGAGCGACGCCGAAGTGCTGACTTTCGCTGCCGCGCTTGATCAGGCGTCCCAGCATCCCGTGGCCCAAGCTGTTGTTGCTGCGGCGCAGGCGCGTGAGGTCCGATTGCCGGTGCCTACTAATGTCGTTGAATCTCCGGGGGAGGGCCTTTCAGGCATGGTTAACGGACGGCGTGTTGTGGTCGGTGGCACCACGTTTGTCGCGGCGCAGATCGGAATGGCGGCTTCGGACGAAATTCCGCAGGCAGCAGGCGCCGTCTTGGTCGCCGTTGCGGTGGATGGACAACCCGCCGGACAGCTGGTGATGGCCGATACGCTGCGGGCGGGCACGGCTAAATTACTCGACGGGCTAAGGCGCAACGGGGTGGCGCGTATCGTGTTGGCAACGGGAGACCGCAGCGCAGTGGCTGAGGCGGTGACGCAAAGGCTGGCTCTTGACGCGGTGCATGCCGATATGTTGCCGGATGACAAGTTGCGCCTTGTCCTGTCGGAGCGTGAAAACGGCCCGGTGATGATGGTTGGTGACGGGGTAAATGACGCCCCCGCGCTGGCTGCAGCAGATGTCGGTGTCGCGATGGGCGTACGCGGTGCCGCGGCATCAGCTGAAGCGGCAGACGTGGTTTTGCTGGTCGACCGTCTCGACCGACTGCTGACTGGCATCGTGGTGGCACGCGGGGCGCGGCGGATCGCCGTACAAAGCGTCGTCGCCGGTATCGGGCTGTCTTTCGCAGGCATGGTGGCCGCCGCTTTCGGATATCTGACCCCCGTACAGGGCGCATTGCTGCAAGAGGTGATCGACGTTGCGGTGATCCTGAATGCGCTGCGGGCGCTGAGGATCGAGCCGGATAGAGCGGCTGGGGTGTCGGAGCGCGATGCCACCGTACAAGCGACCGCGACGCAAGGTTTGCCTTTATGAGCGCGGCACAGCAGAGCGGCGCATCTGCACTGTTTACGCGCGCGCAAACGCGGCTCCTGGTGGCGGGGAATCTGCACATCAATGCGGTGGCAAAGCTGGATCGCGCCGCGCTCTTGGAGATTGTGCTTGGAATCACGGAGATCGATATTTCCGGTCTGACGCGGATCGAAACGGCTGGGGCATGGCTCCTCGTGGACCTGCAACAACAGGCGTCAGCCGATGGAATTAGCGTAGTGCTGACAGGGGCTAGCGAGGCGCAGGCGCAACTCATCGACGTCGTACGCCGCAGTTTGGCTCCGACCGGCGCAGCCTCACCTAGAGCTCTAACACTGGTCGACCAGATCGAGATTTTTGGCCGGATGGTGGTGCGCGGGTTGCGCAAAGCGGCAGAGTTGATTTCGTTTCTGGGGCAAGTGGTGGCGACCATGGCGGGGATCGTAATCCGCCCGCGCCGGTTACGCCTGACCTCGCTTGTGCACCACTGTCAGGAGGTCGGTCTCAACGCTGTACCCATTGTGGCGCTAATGGCCTTTTTAATCGGTGTTGTGCTGGCCTTTCAGGGCGCCGCGCAGCTACGCCAATTCGGGGCTGAGGTTTTTGTCGTCGATTTGATCGCGATTTCGGTCCTGCGTGAGCTTGGCATCCTGTTGACCGCAATCATCGTGGCGGGGCGGTCGGGGTCGGCCTTCACAGCGGCCATCGGCTCGATGAAAATGCGCGAAGAGATCGACGCGATGCGCACCATCGGGCTGGACCCTGTAACGATCCTTGTGGTGCCACGCGTGCTGGCTTTGATGATCATGCTGCCCGCGCTGGGATTTATCGCCGACATCTCGGGGCTGGTCGGCGGCGCGGTGATGTCATGGATTGAACTAGGGGTTTCTCCCTCAGTGTTCCAGTCGCGCTTGGTCAGCAACACTGATGTCTGGCATTTCGGAGTCGGGATGATCAAGGCGCCATTCTTCGCTTTGATCATCGGCATCATTGGCTGTTTTGAGGGGCTGAAAGTCGGCGGGGATGCGGAATCGCTGGGGCGGCTGACGTCGACCTCGGTCGTGCTGTCGATCTTCATGGTCATCGTAGTGGACGCTATGTTCTCGATTTTCTTTGCAATTGTGGGGGTGTGATGGCTGATCCGTTAGATGATCCGATCATCCGCGTGCAGGGGCTGGTGACCCGTTTTGGTACTCATACAGTCCATGACGGGTTGGATCTGGATGTGCGGCGCGGCGAGATTATTGGTGTTGTCGGCGGGTCGGGTACCGGCAAGTCGGTGCTGCTGCGCGCCATTGTCGGCCTGCTCAAGCCCGTGGCAGGGCGCATTGAGGTGTTTGGCGAAAGCGTGCGCGACACGCCGGAGGAAGAGTACCGGCGCCTGCGCCGCCGCTGGGGCGTGATGTTTCAGGACGGAGCCCTGTTTTCGTCGCTGACGGTGCAGCAAAACGTAGAGGCACCGATGCGCGAACAATTACAGCTGGACCAAAACCTGCGTGAAACCCTTGCAGGGATCAAAGTGCGGATGGTCGGCCTGCCGGAGAATGCGCTGGCCAACTATCCGTCGGAGTTGTCGGGCGGGATGCGCAAGCGGGCAGGATTTGCCCGCGCCATCGCGCTGGACCCCGAGATTGTGTTTCTGGATGAGCCGACGGCCGGCCTCGACCCGATAGGCGCAGCGGCCTTTGATATTCTGATCCGCCAGCTGCAGGCCGCACTCGGGCTTACGGTTTTTTTGGTGACCCATGATCTCGATAGTCTCTATGCGATCTGTGATCGCGTGGCGGTGCTGGCCGATAAACGTGTTCTGGCGGTTGGAACTGTGCAAGATATGCTCAAGGTCGATCACCCTTGGGTGCGTGAATATTTCCATGGCCCCCGTGCGCGAGCCGCCATGGACACTGCCGAGGGGGCTACCTAATGGAAACTCGCGCCAATTACATTCTGATCGGGGCGTTTACCCTGCTTGCTATCCTTGGCACGTTGGGGTTTTTCATCTGGCTGGCCAGTGTCCAGATCGACAGGCAATACGCCACCTACGGCATCCTGTTTGACAATGTCTCCGGCCTTGACCCCTCGGGGGCCGTTTTGTTTAACGGCATTTCCGTGGGTAAAGTGTCAGGGCTGCGGATCTACGACGAAGACCCATCAAAAGTGTTTACCACGATTCAGATTGACGCCGCGACGCCTGTGCGCAGCGACACTGTCGCGCAGTTGCAATCCCAAGGCGTAACCGGTGTGGCCTACATTGCGTTGTCAGGCGGCACGCCCGGTTCGGGCAGGCTCACGTCAGATGATGGCAGCCTGGCGATGATCGCCTCGGAACGGTCCACCGTGCAGACGTTGGTCGAGGATGCGCCGGATCTGTTGGTACAGGCGACAGATCTGTTGAAGCAGTTTCAAGCGCTGACGGGGCCTGAAAATCAAGCCTATGTCACCCGCATCTTGCGCAATTTGGATGCCTCCTCATCGCGGCTGGACCAGGCATTGACCGATTTCTCGCAGATCAGCAGAACCGTTGGTGATGCGACGGACCAGATATCCTTGTTCACGGGCAAGCTGGACAGCATCGGCGCTGCGGTTGCAATAACGCTGGAGAATGCCAACACGGCCTTGGCCTCGGCGCAGCGCACCTTTGAATCTGCCGACGCCGCGCTGATGGCATCCGGCCCAGCAATTGACAGCGTTGAAAAGACGTTCACCGAAGCCCAGACCATCCTGCGCGACACCCTCCCGCAAATGCTCAATCAGATCGCGGCGGTCGTGGCGCGATCTGACAGTGCCATCGCCGACTTGCAACACCGCTCCGGCGCGACGCTTGACGGCTTTGGCGAGACTGCAGGGCTGCTCAACGCGCGCCTTGTCGAACTCGACCAAACTTTGAAAGGTGCCAACACCGCCTTTGCTGCCGTCAGCGAAGCATCCGACAGCTTTGATGCACTGGTGGATGGCGACGGCACGCTGCTGGTCAGCGAAGCGCGCGCTGTGCTGGCGGACGCCAAATCAGCGATAGCCAAGATCGAAGCCTTGGTGATCGACGATCTGCCTTCGGTCATGGAGGATATCCGCGACGCTGTGGCAACAGCTTCCGGCGCGGTCGACCAGATCGCAGGCGATGTGACCGGAGTAACAGGGCGGTTAAACCCGATGGCAGATCGCGCCGAAGAGGCGCTGGCCTCGGCCAACACACTGTTGCAGCGCGCGCGGGTCAGCCTTGCCACGCTGGACACCGCAATGATCCGCGCGCAGGGCACGCTCGGCTCTGCCGAAACGGCGTTCGATGCTGCCACTGATGTTTTGCAAACGGACATCAGCCCTGTATTGGCAGATATGCGATCCGCGTCGGAGCGGATCAGCGTGGCGGTAGAAAGCGTGATCCGCGACATTCCCGCCATCTCGGCTGAGTTGCGCGCCTTGATTGCCCGCGCCGATGTGGTCGTGAAACAGGTTCAGGGGGCGGTTGCGGCCAGTGCGCCAGGCATCGGGACCTTTGCCAAGACCGGACTGCCGGAGCTTGCGCGGCTCAGCGCCGAGGCGCGCAATCTGGTGACCACCCTCAACAGCCTTGTCCGGCGGATCGAGCGCGACCCTGCACGCTTCCTGCTTGATGACCGTGTTCCAGAATATAGGAAATGATGCCATGCCTTCACTGACCCTCACACGCCGGATCGTTCTAATTGGGGCTGCTTCTGCCCTCGGGGGTTGTAGCGCGGTTTCGGCCTTGAATTCGGCGGCTCAGCCGCTTGATACCTATGACCTCGCCCCCGCAGCGGGCGCCAGCACTGGGCGGCGCACTTCGCACACGCTATTGGTGACACGGCCCGAAGCTTCGGCTGCCATTGCGACAGACCGCATCATGGTCAAACCCGATCCGGTTTCGATCACCTATTTGCCGGACGCGCGCTGGGGCGACGAGGCTCCGCTGGTTTTGCAGTCCCTCTTGATACGCAGCATCTCGGGGACCGGACGGATTGGCTATGTTGGGCGCAGCGAGGGCGGGCCGATACCCAACACAGCGCTTCTGGTGCGGATTGATGCTTTTCAGGTGAATGTCATGCCGGACGGCACGATGAACGCCGCTGTCGATATTGCGCTAACCGTGCTGGATGACCGCGACCAACGGGTAATCAGCACGCGCAACTTTGCACAAGCGGCGCACACGGCGAATGATAGCCCTACAGCGATCGTATCCGCGTTTCAGGCGGTGCTGGATCAGCTCTTACCTGCGATGGCGGATTGGGTTTTGCAGAACGCGTGAGGTAATTGCGGTGTATGCGGGTCATGATTGTAACGGTGCCTTAAACGGGAAAGTTCTCTTCTTCCGGCACATTTCCGTCCTGCCGCGCGTCGCCATCAAGCCAAGCCTCTGCAGCCTCAGCATCGGAAAGTGCAAAACTTTTGATCTTCAGGGACGGGATCACCGCGCCCTCCAACTCCGACGCCATTCGGATCCACGCCGTGTCCGAGAGCACGGCACATCTGTCGAACTTTTTAATCAGCGGTAGCAGTTGCGGCATGCGCTGCAATTCAATCGCCATTGCGCCCAAGGTCGGCATCGCAAAATCACTGATCCGGTAGAAGAGCTTGCCGTGGGCGATGTCTTTGCTCACTTCGACAATCGCGTCGAGCGCTGCGGCCATTTCATCTGCATCCAGAGCACCGGATAAGCTGATGTCGACGCGGTCGGCTGATGGTTTCGATACGTTCAGCATTTTCTCTATCCTTCTGTTTGATGCTGAAAATCATGCGCAGTTTAACGGCTGCGGTTATTGATGCAGGTCAACACCTTCGCAGGTGTTCCCGGGCAATATTAGGCCGCCCGGTTTGATAAAGATCAACGCCGGTCCTAATATCCGTGGTAGCTTGAGTTCACACTGGATGATTGGACAATCGGCAGATGGAATTTAAAGATTACTATAAGACGTTGGGTCTAGCCCGAGAGGCGAGCGCGGACGACATCAAGAAAGCGTTCCGCAAAGCGGCGCGCAAATATCACCCTGATATTAACACAGATGCGGGGACTGAGGCAAAATTTAAGGAAGTGAACGAGGCCTATGAGGTTCTAAAAGACCCCGAGCGCCGCGCGGCCTATGATCAGCTGGGTAAAGAGCCTCCTCAAGCACAGGGCGGTTTTCGGCCCCCGCCGGACTGGGACAGTAATTATTCCTTCTCGGACGGCGGCCCGCAAGGCGGGGCGGATTTCAGCGATTTCTTCGAGACGCTGTTTCGCCGCGAAGCGGGGCAATCGGCGCGAGTGCGGCCCCAGCAGGGCGCTGATAGCCACGGGCGTATCGAGATCTCGATTGAGGAGGCCTATCTCGGCGGTGAACGCACACTGAGCCTACGAACGCCCGTTGTCGGCCCCAATGGCACAGTATCCCAGCAGGACCGAAAAATCTCCGTGAAGGTGCCAAAAGGCATCGCGCAGGGCCAGCATATCAGGCTTGCAGGTCAAGGCGGGCAGGGCAGCGGTGGTGCGGGTGATCTATTTCTCGAGGTCGTCTTTGCGCCACATCCCGTTTATCGGCCGGACGGCAAAGACCTTTATCTGGATTTGCCGATCGCGCCATGGGAGGCCGCTCTCGGCGCTCATGTGGTCATGCCCATACCGGGCGGCAAGGTCGATCTACGTATCCCTGAAAATGCGCGGTCCGGCCAGAAAATGCGCCTCAAGGGAAAGGGGCTGCCCGGTGCACCAGCGGGCGATATCTATGCCACTCTGAAGATCGTCAATCCAAAGGTCACAACCGAACAGGCGCGTGCTTTCTTTGAACAGATGGCTGAGAAAATGCCGTTTGATCCGCGCGCGCATCTTGGAGGGAACGGGAGATGAAACAGACCAGACTGCACAGCGATATCGTTGATGCCCTGTCTTTGCAGGACCTGTGCCGCTTTTGTCAGGCCGAGGAGACTTGGGTAATAGAGCTGGTGGATTACGGCGTGTTGGAGCCCGTGGGCAGCACTCGCGGCAACTGGCGCTTTGTCGGCGCCAGCATTGCGCGGGCTAAAAAGGCCCAAAGGCTCAAGCGGGATCTTGGCATCAACACAGCAGGCGTCGCGCTCGTGCTGGAGCTGCTGGAAGAGCGCGATCATATCCTGCGCCGACTAGCGCAACATGAGGCGCTTTAAGCGCGGTGTCCGAACTTGCCAGTATCGGGAAGGGGTGTCCGCGCACGACCTCTGCCGGACCAATTCCTGAACTGGTCCGGCAACTCAGATGAAAAACCTTCTCGCGCCCGGAGCAGTGGCTCTGGCAACCCTAACTGCCGGCGCTGTCTTTGCAGAGCCTGGTGTGCCACCGCTGATCTATGGCGTCCAAGTCGAGCAGCTTGAATATCGTTTAGGCGAAAATGACGAAGATGTTCTGGTTTGGGATTTCGACGCCATGGTCGGCAACGACGAACTGCGGCTGGTATTCAGAAGCGAAGCGGAGATGGAGACATCGTCAAACGACTTCGAAACGCTCGAAAACCAGCTGCGTCTGCAAATGCCGATTTCAACATTCTTTGATGCTGTGGTCGGTGCGCATGCCAGCACCCCGACCGAGGGCCCGAACCGGTACAATCTGGTGGTCGGTGTCAAAGGGCTCGCCCCGCAGTGGTTCGAAATTGACGCGGATCTCTATCTCTCCGAGTACCCGTTCGGCCGGTTTGAGGCTGAATACGAGGCTCTGCTAACCAATCGGTTGATCCTGACGCCAAGCCTCGAAGTCAACATGCCGTTTAAGGACGACATCGAAGCGGGCCAAGCGGCTGGTGGTGCGACGATCGAAATCGGCGCACGGCTAAGTTATGACCTCGTAGGTCGCGCCATTTCGCCTTACGTCGGGGTGAATTACGAGAAGTCTTTTGGCGGCACGGCTGACCTGATCGAGGCTGGCGGGGGGCAAAGTGACAACCTGTCCCTCGTGGTCGGTACGCGTCTGTTTTTCTAACGCTTGATGAGTAAGGCACCGTCCCGCAGGTAATTGTTTGCGGGACGGGGTCAATTTCTAAACAGGCTTGAATTCTGTCATGCGCTAAGATGAAAACAGCGCGGCCTGACGACCCCATCCCGATGATGTCGGGGTGGGATTCGTATGGCCCCATAGAAATGGGCGGCATGTCTCGGTCTTGAACCCACGTTCTACGGCGACGGCAGCAGCGCCCCAGCGCCCTCCGCGCCGAAACATCTGTTGATTATAGGAGATAGCGCCAAGTTTCACAGAAACGTGAAGAGAATGATCCGGAACCAAGTCCGGCATTGGATCGTTGTTCCCTTAATTGAAACGTAGAGTTTGGAGACGACAAATGAAAACGACACTCAGCGTACTCGCAATGGCTGGCCTGATGGGTGCAATCTCTGCGCCCGCGTTTGCCGCAGCTCACATGAGCACCTCTATGACTTGTTCCGAATACAAAGGACTGGGCGCGGATGACCAGATGAAAGTGATGATGATGGCCATGGGCGAACTTCACTCTAACGAGGGGAACATGCCAAGCGAGGGAGAGCCAAAAGCGACCGAAGACTCTATTGGCCACTCAACAGGTGACGAAGCGACAGACAGCACTACCGCTGAGGGTTCCGTTTCAGACGGCGAGCCGAAAGCCGTGGAAGCGACAGGCGGTAACGAGCCGGCTTCCAACTTGCATGACGCACCGATGGACGAAGTCGCAATGGAACAGTTCATGACTATCTGCGATCAGAATTTGGACGCGACTGTGTCCGAAGCTGCCTTCGGTATGGGCAGCACAAGAAAATAAGCGACAGCGCCACATGTTAAGAGTTTGGGCACCTTTTGGTGCCCTTTTCTCTTTATGGGTCAGGGTTTTGTCAGGTTATTGACGCAAGCTCGTTGCGCCCGTAGGTGATGATCAGCCAACCATCCTCCTCCGTCCTAACGGCTTTCGTTTCCCTCGTTGTTGTTGTCACGTTATTTGGCCTGAGGTTGCTGGTTCATTGATCTGAGCGTAGGCGGTGCCGATGCAGGCACAAAACATAGATAACGTGGTCCGACCGTGAAAACTGGCGTGCAAAAATGAGTAAAGAGCAGCCAGCAAGATGGTTCTGTGCTCGACGGTGGCTGATCTAGTTCCATTTATTGCCAATCAGACTCTTAGAATGAAATGATTGCGGAGAGTGTCCGATCTTCTGTGTAATTGCGATCTGGTCCATGCTTCCTGAGAGGAGCAAGGACGATGACCATATCCAAGGAACTGCTGGACGAACTACTGAAGGGCTGCGAGCGGCCTGAAGATCTGCTTGGCGATGCCGGGCTAATGAAAGAGCTCAAGATCAAGCTGATGGAGCGAATGCTCGGTGCTGAGTTGACGTCACATTTGGGCTATGAAGACGGCAAGGATGCCCCGCCTGATCAGACCAACCGTCGCAACGGGTCATCCGCCAAGAGATTGAAGGGGCAAGACGGCGAACTGCCTATCGCTGTGCCACGGGACCGGGACGGTAGCTTCGAACCTGAACTGGTGAAGAAGGGTCAGACCCGCATTGATGGGATGGATGACAAGATCATTGGCCTCTACGCAGCCGGTCTGACGGTCCGCGATATCCGTGCTCATCTTGAGGACGTCTACGGCCTGCAAGTTTCGCCAGACTTGATCAGCCGCGTGACCGATGCGGTGCTGGATGAGGTTCGGGAATGGCAGTCCCGGGCGCTGGACCGGATGTATCCCATCGTCATTTTTGACGCTCTACGGGTCAAAATCCGTGACGCCGATAGCCGCATGGTCAAGAACAAAGCCGTCTACGTGGCCCTTGGCGTCAGCAAGGATGGCGTGCGTGCGCGAGGTTCTCGGTCTTTGGATCGCTGACAACGAGGGCGCCAAATTTTGGCTCTCCGTGATGACAGAGCTTAAGAACCGTGGGCTGCAAGACATCCTGATTGCTGTCGTAGACGGCCTCAAGGGTTTCCCTGACGCCATCACTGCAGCCTTTCCGGACACGGCCGTGCAAACGTGCATTGTCCATCTCGTGCGCCACTCGTTGAACTTCTGTGCCTGGAAAGATCGCAAGGAAGTGGCCGCTGATCTACGGCGGATTTACAGCGCCCCTACAGCCGATCAAGCTGGCTTGGAGTTGGATGCCTTCGAGGAAAAATGGGCCGGAAAATATGCCTCCATCGCACCGGCCTGGCGCAGGGCTTGGCAGGAAGTGATCCCGTTCTTTGCTTTTGATCCCGCCATCCGAAAGATCATCTACACCACCAACGCAATTGAAAGCTTGAACCGTGTAATCCGCAAATCGATTAAGACGCGGGGATCGTTCCCGACCGAAGACGCAGCCACGAAGCTGATCTACTTGGCGATCCGCAAGTTTGAGAAAGGCGGCCGAAATGTTCGAGAATGGTTTGCGGCCCGCAATCATTTCGCCATAATGTTTGAGGATCGCTTCAATGCGTGACTGTATCTAAAACCCGCATGGGCCAGACCAGATACACAAAGTTCATGACACTCCCTGATTGCGGCCAGACCGACGTTGGTCGAGATCACGCTACCAACGTCAAAGCGTGCCATGCCAAAGCTTACCTCGACGGCCTCGGTTAGGGCGCGGTCCACGCCAAACGCGATCATGCTGTCGTTGTCGCCTGGTGCATCAACAAGGGTGGTTGTGGCCGAAAGCGTCCAATCGTCCAATGCATATGCAGCGCCCAGCGTGGCGTACGTGACGTTAGTGTCCGTGCCACCCGCACCGTTGAAATGCGCCACTTCCCCGATCACGTCGAAACTATCACCGAAGTCATGGGACGCGCCCACAACGATGCCCTGCTCGTCAGATTCGTCACCCTCACCCCCCGACAAATGCCGCGCTCCAATCCACGCGGTCGTTTTCCCGATCTCCTGCGTGTACTGGACCGCGACATTGTTATGCTTCCCGGTGTTGCCCACACCACCTGTCGCCACTGAATTACGTCCCCGCTTGTTGCCGATGCTATCGCTAAGAAACGTGTCATCTGCATAGAACACCGAAAAAGACAAGAGGCCACCAGTGTTGCCCAGAGGTGTATCCACTGCCACACCCATCATCTCGCTCAGCTCGTAATCCTCCGCCAATGACGTGCCGTAGAAACCCGGCGCTTGATCCCATGCAGCAGCGAAAACAGGGCTGATCTTACCCGCAGACACCACCGTTTCCCCAAAGGCAAAACGCACGCCAATTTCGTTGATGTAGAGGTCCAGATCGTGAAATGTGCGGTCCTCTTCGGCGTCAGTCACTGATTCCAGCGTCAGGCCGACAAAGGCAGTAATGCGGTCCGTCAAGTCCGCCTCAAACGCCGCGCCGAGTAACAGGTATATATCTGTCAGTTCAGCGGTTGGATCACCGGCATCAACAGTGCTGTCTACGCCAATTTCGAGGCTGCCTTCCCAAGCGAAGCTTTTCTCTTGCGCGATTGCCGCAGAGCCGCCAGCGATTGTGAAGCCGTATAGCCCAGTAGTAAGTATCGTCTTTTTCATCTGGTGTTGTCCTGAATGTACGGAATAAGTTTCTCTGGTCGTCATGCTGGCGCGTTAGGTTGCCAAGACTGGCGCGAAGCCATCGAGCTCGGTTTGACCGAGGCGAAGCGTTGTTCAATAAGTGAATTCACCGCTCGCAAGATCAGCGCCTTGCCGCGCTGTGTCTCTGTAGCTGTCTTGCCCACGCGCGCAGAAAGCTTGAGAGGACGGTTGTGTGAATGCGGAGGTAGAGTCATAGGAAAGGTTCGTTGTATCTGTCTGGTGTCAGTGCAGTGGCGGGCGCGCAGGTGCGGAGCATGTCGAGGCTGCGTTGGAGTTCAGGGCGTGCCAGGTCGCGGGCAATGACGACGATGCGCGAGCGGCTATCGCCATCCGACCAGGCGGTCATCGGCACGGGAGGATCGAACACATGCTGGACACCGTGAAAGACGAACGGCGTTCCAAGGCCTTCGATATGAACGATGCCCTTGACCCTCAGAATGTCCGGGCCCCTGAGTGCGATCAGCGTATCAAGCCAAAGATCGAACGTGGCGGCCGGGATCGGATCGTCAAGCACGATCGACACGGAAGCGATACGTGCGTCGTGGGGCGACAGGGAAGCGGCGGGCGCACGTGCGCCCGGAACAAGGCCGCTAAGGTTCGCCAATGGGTCCTGAGTAACCACGGGCGCCTGGGGGGTTAGCCAGGCCAACGCCTGGTCTGGAATCGGTTCTCGCCGCATTCCACTCAGGGCCCAGAGTGCGCCCGGCGGAATTGTGCCGTGATCCGCGCGCAGAATTGGGGCGGTCGGGTTGAGCGCGGACAGGCGCGCTTCAAAGACGGCTGCCTCGATTGATGTCACGAGGTCCGTCTTGCTCAAGACGATCAGGTCGGCCATCGCCACCTGCGACACCGCCTCGAACTGCGCATCAAGGGTGGCCGGACCGACGGCGGCGTCGGCGACAGTTACCACGCCATCCATTCGGACCGTCTGCGCCAGCGTCGGGTCAACGACCAAGGTTTGCAGGATTGGTCCAGGCTCGGCAAGCCCCGTAGTTTCGATCACCACACGGTCGAACGTTAACTCACCCGCGCGTCGCCGGTCGATCAGCCCTGCAATCGTGCGCGCCAGATCTCCGCGTATCGAACAGCACAGGCAGCCTGACTGCATCAGGACCACCTCTTCGCGGACGGCCTCGATCAGATCGTGATCGAGGCCTGCATCGCCAAACTCGTTCACGATCACAGCAACCTTGCTGTCGGACTCGTCGCGCAAAACGGCATTCAGGAGCGTGGTTTTTCCCGCGCCAAGAAATCCGGTCAGCAGTGTTACAGGCAGGCGGAAATTGGGTCGCAATTCGTGAGCTCTCCGTATGATCAAAATGTTCAGGTCTAATTTAATTGCGATGTTATATCATATTGTCGTATTGCGCGAAAAGTGCTCACACCATCCAAAATGAGGCCGAAGCGGGCCAAGGCTGCCAGCGCAATACGCGCCAGCAGCCCTCATCGGTTCAGCTCCGTTCAGAGGCACTCCGCAAGCGCGGTTGCCAGATTGCGCATCAGTTGAGGATAAAGCGCGGGTCCCGGTTCAAGCGCGGACCCGAGAGGGTCGAGCACACCGGTTCCCGCCTCGGTGCCTTCAAGGACGGTGGCCACCAGACCCTGATTGAACTGTGGTTCTGCCAGCACGCAATCTATGCCCTCATCGGCGATCCGCGACTGAATTTCGGCGATCCGCGCCGGGCTTGGCGCAGATGCGTCACTGAGAGAAATCGCACCTGCTGCCGGAAAGTCAAAACCAACCTCAAAATACTGATAGGCATCGTGGAAGACGATGAACCGCTTGCCCCGCACCGGGAGGAGAATCTCGTTGATCTCGTCTGTCAAAGCCTCAATTTCAGATTGACCGGCCGTTGCATTTGCAAAGTATGCTCCCGCATTTTCAGGATCGGCCACGGACAGCTGACCTGCGATCACATTGAGCCAGGTTACTGCGTTCTGTGGTGCCAGCCAGGCGTGTGTGTCATGTGCGCCATCCTCATGTGCGTGATCGTCCTCACTCCCCGCTACGTCCTGGATGTCTCCCCCATGGTCCGTCTCAGGTGTAGCATGGTTCTCGTTATCATCATGCGCTTCGAAGATCGCACCTTCACGGAAGGCCAGCTCCATGGTCCCGTCTGCTTCCAGAAGTTCGGTCACGGCTGCATCCGTGGCTAGCGTCTGGATGGCATCTTTCATCCATGGGGTCAGATCTGGGCTCACCCAGAACACAAGATCGGCATGCTGTAAGGCTTTCGCCTCGGAGGGACGCAGGCTGTATTCATGCGCGCTGGCACCGGTTTGTACGATCAGGTCCGGCGTTCCGACACCTTGCATGACACGTGCAACCAGCGAATGCACAGGCGCAATGTCGACGGCGACGCGCGGCACCTCGGCCAGAGCTGTGCCGCCCATGAACATGGCCGCCACTGAGAGTGAGAGCTTTCTGGACATTATTTTCTCCATGTGATCTTATAACATCACTGACGCGATACATGATATGGAATAACATGACAAGTGACTCAGAAAACCCGACCGAATGTGACCGTGTCCCGCTTGGCTTCTCGCGGCACAATCACGGGACTTGTGTGACCGATGGGATGGCTGCTGCCGAAGCGCGCTGTGCCGAAGGCAATATCAGGTTCACTCCGGTCCGCCGCAAGGTGCTTGAGATCCTCTTGCAGGGACATCGAGCGCTTGGGGCCTACGCGATCCTTGATCGCCTGCGCGACGCCGGCTTTGGGTCGCAACCGCCGGTTGCCTATCGCGCACTTGAGTTTCTCGTGGCAAACGGGCTTGCGCATAAAGTCGAGCGGCTGAATGCTTTCATCGCCTGCTCCCAACCGGACGAAGCGCACGCACCCGCTTTCATGATCTGCCGCCTCTGCGATACCGTGGCTGAGACGCAATCAACACCCGCAAGGGTAGCCCTTAGTTCTGCCGCCCGTGCAACCGGCTTTCGGATCGAGCGCACGGTCGTGGAGGCCGAAGGCGTATGTCCGGACTGCGCCGGGATGGCTGACGCATGAGCCTTGTGACTGTCGAAGACCTGAGCGTCGTGTATGGTGGTCAGACGGTGCTGTCAGGCGTCTCAATGCAGGTCGAACCGGGCGAGATCGTCACCATTGTCGGCCCGAACGGCTCTGGTAAGACCAGTTTGCTGCGGGCGATCATTGGGGCGGTCACACCTGCTAAGGGGCGCGTCACCCGTGCCGTAGGTGTCCGCATTGGCTATGTGCCTCAACGGCTCCACGTCGATCCGACTTTGCCGATCACGGTCGCGCGGTTTCTGCGTCTTCCGGGTGGTATCGCTCCCGACGCAATTGCCGAAGCCCTCGCCGCTGCCGGTGTTCCTGACCTATCGTCTCGCCAGATGTCGCAGCTTTCAGGTGGACAGTTCCAGCGCGTGCTGCTGGCCCGCGCGCTGATCGGAAAGCCGGACATCCTTCTGCTGGACGAAGCTACGCAAGGCCTCGATCAGCCAGGGTCTGCCGCATTCTACCGCCAGATCGAGGAGGTGCGACGGCGCACCGGCTGCGCTGTCCTGATGATCAGCCACGAATTGCATGTGGTGATGAGCGCCTCTGACAGGGTCATTTGCCTTAACGGCCATGTCTGCTGCGAGGGCACACCCGCAGTCGTCGCCTCGGCGCCGGAATATCGCGCCCTCTTCGGCACCGGCACGGGGGGTGCATTCGCGCTTTACCAGCACGACCACGACCATGCGCATGATCATACCCACGACGACACCGGAGCCACGGAATGATGTTGGACGATTTCATGATGCGCGCCACGCTGGCCGGTGTCGGCGTGGCGCTTGCAGCTGCTCCCTTGGGCTGCTTCGTGGTGTGGCGGCGGATGGCCTATTTCGGCGATGCCACGGCCCACGCCGCCGTTCTGGGCATAGCCTTGTCGCTGGCGCTGTCGATATCTGTCTTCGCGGGAGCCATGGTCGTGGCACTTTTGATGGCCGTGACGGTCAACACGTTGACAGGTCGCGGCTATGCGATGGACACGCTGTTGGGCGTTCTTGCGCACTCCGCGCTCGCTTTCGGACTCGTCGCGGTGTCATTCCTCTCGGGTATTCGGATCGACCTGATGGCCTATCTGTTTGGCGACATTCTTGCCGTCTCGCGCTTTGATCTGGCGGTGATCTGGGGCGGTGCGGCATTGGTCATTACGTTGATTGGCTGGCGTTGGTCCGCGCTGCTGACTGCGACCCTGAACGCTGATCTGGCCTATGCGAGCGGGATAAATCCAAAGCGCGAACAACTCGTCCTGACCCTGTCACTGGCCATTGTCGTTGCCGTTGCGATCAAGGTTGTTGGCGTCCTGCTAATCGCCGCGATGCTGATCATTCCCGCCGCCGCCGCCCGCCCGCTAAGCCGGACCCCGGAAGGCATGGCGTTTGTTGCGGCCGCCATTGGCGGCCTGTCCTCTGTTCTTGGGCTGAGAGCGGCTTACCTTTTGGATACGCCAGCCGGCCCATCCATCGTATGTGTCGCGGCGCTGATCTTTGCAGCCAGCAGCGTTACGGGTGCTTTTCGCACGCTTTGATAAAGGCAAAATTCACGATGACCTAAATCACCTGCAATCAGTTAAACCGTACAGCGCGATCACTGCAACGTTCTGGCCTTACGGTAGGTTCTCTTCGCATCATATTAAATGTGACCGGCGGTGTGACGTCACGCGTGTTCACCATGATCAAGTCATTGGCAATTAGTGCCATTGAAAGCGGCGAAGAAAGGATCACAGATGAAGCCGTGCATGCGTGGCAGCCGGTTTGGGCAAAACATGCCTGGAATGTACGCCGACAGTCGGCCGCTGAACTTCAGTGAATATCAAACCTCTCCCATGCCGCCCTCCGCCGCTTGAAGATGAGTTACTTTCCAGTTGGATCACGAGATTAGCACAAGCTAATCACTGTTCCGTCGAGGAGCTTTGTGGTTATCTCGGCTTTGAGCAGGGTAGGGTGCCAGAAGCGGTGGTTGAACTCGGCCAGGTGAACTTGGACCACATGAGCTTTTTGCTTCAGCAAAAAGCCGACGAGATCGCGGCCATGACACTTCCGGATGGTGTTCGCTTTTACATCCGTTACGTGGCACAGGGCAACTTCTAGCATTGTCTCGGATGCCCGGCGCAGACCCCCGGTGTTATATTGCGACACTGGCGTTTTGTTTGGTCAACGGCCTGCGAAGCGTGTGGACGAGAATTGGTGCCGCTGCACTCTGCGGACGCCGAAATCGTTTCTGAAAAAATAAGACGTCGTGCAAATCGTGGGGCTGAAGTTCTGAAATCAGCCTTTTCTGATGCCGATTTACGGCTTGATCGACGACTTGGTAGGGCTTTCTATTTGTTGTGCGCTCGGGATTTGGCACAATCCACATCACTGACCTCGGGCGACAAGGTCGTCCGGTTCGCGATGCTGGCAGCGATTGGCATGTGTCTGTCGCGCACATTGTTGAAAGCAGCCCCGAGCCTTCGAAGGAATGCCACCCCAGCACGTCATTTGAGCCGCGTGTCCCCGCAGCATCGGGAGGTCATTGCAAAGATAGTAGCGCAGTCAGAAGAATTGGATGAGAACCTACCGGTGCGCTTCAATGGCGAGGCACCCTCACAACACGGTGCCGGAGCAATACTAGTCAAAGAGGTCTCATCACATGCCCTCGCAGCCGCTAGGCAGGCGATCAAAGAACTTGGTCCTGCCGCTAATCGATTCCAACTTCTCACCCGAGCGGACGCAATCTGGACGGGCAAAAAGGAGCTGAGCAGGCTCAATGAAAATCGATAGCGAGCCTGTGGATATCTTCAAATTAGGGATACAAAAACGTCCTAATCACTGCTCAATCCGTAGAATCTGATTGATTAGGGTGCAATCACAAACAGGATCGTCGCAGCTTACTGGTATTGCAGGTCGCTCATTCAATTTCTGGCAAAAATAGTCAGAAAATCACAACCCCCCCCCCTTTCCTTATTGAAACTGTAAGATTAAACACTCCCCCTGATCATGGACAAACCGTTGCGCGGCAAACTCGTTTTAACCAGCGGAACCAAGCGCTACGCAACTGTCACACTGCATCGATATCTAACGGGCAAATTGCCTAAACTAAGCTGTTAAATTTCAAGGAAACGAAATGCCAACCAAGTCGCTCGCCCCCTCTTTAGCCGCAGTGTTTGCCCTGAGTGCACTGCCTGCTGCTGCCGAATTAAGTTACTCCAATGCCACAGGAGGTACAGTCAAACTCTACGGTCAGCTGAGTCCGGGCTATCTCTCATTCAATGACGGCGTCGCCAGCTATGGCAATCTGGTAGACAACGAGGTGTCAAACAGCCGCGCCGGCATAACTGTAGCTCAGGAATTCGGGGCATCCGTGTTGACGTTTGATTTTCTGACGGCTTTGGGGTTTGCCCAGTCGTCAAATTTTAGTCAGCTTGGCGATCCTGATAATCTCGATTGGCGCCGAACCTCAGTACGCAAACTTGAAGTCAGTCTTGAGACTGAAAAAGCCGGTACTTTCTCCTTCGGTCAGGGCAGCATGGCATCCGATGGCGTGGCGCAAACTGATCTGTCTGGCACCACGGCCGCGATGTACAACGGCCTTGATACTGTTGCGGGAAACTACCAGTTTCGCACTTCATCTGGTGCGCTTTCCGGTATCGAAATCGACGATACGTTCGGGAGTCTCGATTCCACGCGCCGCGGTCGAATTCGGTACGACAGCCCGAGCTTGAACCACTTCACAATTTCAGCGGCCTACGGCAAAGACATCCTTTCGACCGACAACGACGACATCTTTGCTGACATCGCACTGCGCTATAAAAACGAGATCGGGGACGTAAAGGTTGCAGGATCGATAGGGTTTGCACGCAGAACACGCAACGGGGCCGATCGTGACGATACATTCGGTTCCATCAGCGCCCTGCATACATCCGGCGTCAACCTTACTCTTGCTGCCGGAAGCCGCAAAGATGATGGAAACTATGGCTTCGCAAAACTTGGGTATATCGCAGATTGGCTTCCAGTCGGGTCAACGTCTATTGCTGTTGATTATTACGACGGCAGTGACTTCGTGATGGAAAATTCAGAATCGAGGAGCGTTGGGTTCGGGGTCGTCCAAAGGATCGAAGACGCGAATATGGATGCCTACTTGGTGGTGCGCAAATACAGTTATAGTGATTCATCAGATAGCTATCTCGACGCATCATCAGTCCTGTTTGGCAGCCGATGGAAGTTCTGAGAAAAGTGGTGTTGGTTAATAAACCGAAACTGAAAATGCGACCTTAGCCCAGTAACTGACATCCACGACGTGCCCCGCCAAAAAACATATCCATATTGGCGGGGCATTTGAGCTAACCGTTCGTTTCGCAGCCTCGTAACCGAACCCAGCGCAACCGTTGACAACGGCAAATATTATTTGAGTTTTAATCAAAACTGGCACAGCGTATTTCTTTAATATCGCAGTGCAGGATACCGCCCGAACAGCCGGTCGCGCGCGGGTTCTAGAAAGCGCCTCTCCATATCGGAACTGGGCTTGGGCACTTGCAGTGTCAGTGCTGTGAATATCGAAAGCTTCAGCGAAGGGTTCTTTAGAGCTGCATGTGTCAGGGCATTGACCAAAGTAACCGGCTTGCCAAGGCCAAGCGGCAAGGCAAGGCGGATATGTCCGTCAGTCCGGTCAAAAAGGATATCTGCAATCGCCTCAGCATCGCTGTAACGTTCCGGATGCTCAGCCAAGGGAAGCCCATCCGTCGTCGGGGGAAAAGCGCGGACCATAGCTCCCGGCCAATTCCTGTAAACGGGTGACGACATCGCGGATGCCGCGGCTTCGGGCGTAGTGCATCGGGCCGCCCCGAAATGGCGCCCAGCCTGTGGCAAAGATCATTGCGCCATCAATCTGGTCGGCACTGACCGCAACGTTCAGGCGCAGGACCGTAACCGCGCCATTGTTACCGCGGCGATTTAGCTTTGATGCGTGCCACCAGATCGGTGTCATGCACGAAGTCATCAAGGAACTCATGCCAGCTTTTGTTGGTGATACGAGCGGCGCGGATCATGTCCATCAGCTCTTCGATCCCGTCATCGGTCAGTGTGGTGCTTGTTTCGTCGGGTCCGACGTAAACGCTGACGATGTTTCCATAGGTCAGGTTGTCGTCGTTGGAGATGATCGGGTAATCCCCCCTAAAATTAGTGGTGTTCAAAAGTAGAATTTTCTCGGCAAGATATCTGAGGAGATTTACGATGAAGAACGGACGATTTAGCGATGCGCAGATCATGGCTGTGTTGAAGCAGGCGGAGGGCGGTGTGCCGGTCTCTGATTTGCCGGGAGCACGGGATGAGCAGTGCCAGCTTTTACAAATGGCGGGCTAAATTTGGCGGTATGGACGCGTCGCTCATCGCAGAGATGAAGGACATGGCCGAGCAGAATCGCCGCCTCAAGAAGATGTATGCGGAGATGAGCATGCAGAATGAGTTGCTCAAGGAAGCCCTCGGAAAAAAGTCTTGAGGCCGTCTCATCGACGAGAGATGGCCATGAAGATGGTGGCGGTGCATGGGGTCAGTGTCGCGCTGGCGTGCCGCACGTTCCAGATCAGTGAGACCTGCTATCGCTACAGTCCAACGCTGAGCACCGAGAACGAGGAGATCGCCGATTGGTTGGAACGTCTGACGGCAAACAAGCGCACCTGGGGCTTTGGCCTGTGCTTTCTGTATCTGCGCAACGTGCAGGGCTATTGTTGGAACCATAAACGCGTGTACCGGATTTACTGCGAACTGGAGCTGAATCTACGGATCAAACCCAAGAAACGGCTGAAGCGCGACAAGCCAGAACCGCTGGCTGTGCCTGACAAGCCAAATGAGACGTGGTCGATGGATTTTATGGCCGATCAGCTCTCTGACGGCCGGTCGATCCGGACACTGAACGTCCTGGATGACTTCAATCGCGAGGGCCTTTGCATCGAAGTCGACTTCTCATTGCCAGCCGAGCGCGTGGTGCGGAGTCTGAACCAGATCATCGAATGGCGTGGAAAACCCAAGGCTATTCGTATTGATAATGGACCCGAATATGTCAGTGGAAAGCTCATGGAATGGGCAGAAAAACAAGGCGTTAGGCTGGAATACATCCAACCCGGAAAGCCCCAACAGAACGCCTATATCGAACGCTACAACCGCACGGTTCGCGGCGAATGGCTCAGCCAGTACATCTTTGAAACCATCGAGGAGGCACAGGATCAGGCCACGGAATGGCTCTGGACTTACAACAACGAACGACCCAACATGGGCATCGGCGGCATAACACCCGCAATGAAACTGAAAACAGCCGCCTGAATTCTACCGCTGGACCTCATTAAAAATGGGGGGATTACCGCTCCTGAACAGAAAAGAACTCTATTATAAACCGCACCTTTGGAACGTCAAAATGTCTCGTATGGGCCCGGCTCTCCGTGCTTTGGTACACGGGATGGAACAAGGTCGCATTCGGCCAGACAATGCCAAGTCAAAATTGAAAACTTTGACAAATAATGGCATTCCGCGCCTCCATCCCAATACCATCGCTGATGTCATAGGCAGCGCTGCTGAAGTTTGCGTGCTTGCTAAGAGTGATGGCGCAACAATACACAACCCTCCGAAAATCCCATACATTGATGGAATAACTGCACCGGAAGACAGAGATCCGAAGGGGCGGTACATCAGCTTCGAAGAAATTGGCGCGTTGATCGAAGCATGCCGAAGACCACACATGTTAGATCTTCTGCTCCTTGATCTCGGCTGTGGTGGGCGTATCGGTGCTGTCGCGGACATAAAGGGAAAAAAAGTAAGGTTGGATCTGGGGGTTATCGATCTTTTGGGGGGAGGTTTCATTGACAAAAATCGCCGAAAGAAAACTCCGATTGTCCCGGTCACCGGTCCAATGGCGCGGATTCTTGCTCGACTGATGGATGCATACGGTGATGACTTTCTTATTCGATCTTCAAACAAACCCCTCGCAGTTGGGTCTCGAAATTGGACGCAAATGATACAGCGTCTCGTTGAAAGATCGGGTATTGATAAGGACCTTAAAGTAGGTGAAGTGCCAGCTAACTGGTATTCGATCCGCCGCACATTTGCTGATTGGCTTGATGAGCGGGTTAGCGACGCCGCTATCTCGGCAGTAATGGGGCACTTCGATATCTCGGCTCGAACAAGGCGCCAGCTATTTGACGCTGGGAGTCCAACGACAGATCTATATAAGAGCACGAAACTTCATCCGGTACTCGAAGTAGCAGATGTTTTGGAGCGCGAATGGTGGCCTTCTATTCAGCCATTTACGAGTGTAGATCTAAGTTCTGACGTGATTCACTGATGTGCACTGATGTAACGCAGTAGGCTCAGACTATATAAACAAGGGCTAATCAATCAAAGGCGATGCACATGCATGACGTTCAGATCACGCGGGAATCTCCCAACTACCGCATCGGGTAAGTCCCTCCTATCAAAGGCGTAATCTACGTGACTCAAGCATGACCCCCGGCGCGCGCATCTCTGCCGCCATCGAGATTTTGAACACAATGGCGGATGGCGTTCCGGCAGAGCAAGCCTTGACCCGTTGGGCCCGTGGCAGCCGCTATGCAGGGTCCAAGGACCGTGCGGCGGTACGCGATCACGTGTTCGATGTCTTGCGGCAACGGCGATTGGCGGCGCACCTGGGGGCCGGCGAAACCGGGCGGGCGCTGATGATTGGGGTGCTGCGCGCGCAAGAGATCGACCTTGGGCCGCTGTTCAACGGGCAGGGCCACGCGCCGCTGCCGCTCTCCGAAGACGAGGCCACTGTGCCCGATGCGCCAAGCGATGCGGCGGTCTTATGGAACATGCCGGATTGGATCATACCCCTGTTTCAGGCATCGCTGGGGGAGCGGGCTGACACGGTCGCGCAGGCCCTCCAGTCGCGGGCCCCGATTTCTGTACGGGTTAATACGGCACAGGCATCGGTGGCCAATGTGACCCAGGCGCTAGCAGACGCCGGGATCGAAACGCGCGCCAATGATCTGTGCGAAACGGCCCTGACGGTGACTGCCGGAGAACGTAAACTTCGTAATTCTGACAGTTATTTGCACGGTGATGTTGAACTTCAGGATGCGGCCAGCCAAGCGGTTGTTGCAGCGCTGCCTGCCGGCACCCGTATGCTTGATTATTGCGCCGGTGGCGGTGGCAAGGCACTGGCGATGGCAGCGCGTCGCGATGTTTCGGTTTTTGCCCACGACATCGACCCGCGCCGGATGATCGATCTGCCAGCGCGTGCCGAACGCGCAGGTGCAACCGTTAAGCAGTTGGAAACGGACGAGCTTGAAGGGGCAGCGCCTTATGATGTTGTGCTGTGCGACGCGCCTTGTTCCGGTAGCGGTTCATGGCGTCGATCGCCCGAAGGGAAATGGACATTTACAGCCAGCCGTCTGGAAGAATTGACACATATCCAGGACAAAATTCTGGATCATGCGGCGACCTTAACTGCTGAAACGGGCACTTTAGCCTATGCAACGTGCTCTGTTCTGCAATCGGAGAACGAGGACCGCGCGGATGCATTCATTGCACGTAATTCCGGGTGGAAGCAGGTTTTTTCACAACGATTTGAAGTAGATAATCAGGGAGATGGATTTTTCACCGCACATTTTAAACGTGTTTAGGATAGTTTAAACCCAACTTTTGAGTGTCATTTTCTTTGACCTGATCACGAATTAACAGCACATTAACCTTCATACGCCTAAATGGACTTGGTTCCACAGGTCGGGGAGAATGTGTTGGCGGAATATGGTGCGGTTCGTGAAATATTTCTTGGTAAACGTCCGCTATTGCTTTTAGCTTTTGTCGTTTCCGCCGCCCTTCTAAGTCTCATCGCCCCCGCGCGCTCTCTTGCGATGGTGTTACAGGCCACCAGTGCCACGGTGGCGATCGCAGTGTTTGTTAAATGCGTCGATGCGGCGCTGCGCCAGAGCCAGAGCCAGAAAAAAAAGCACCGTAGCGCCGCCACGGCAACGATTGCCGAAGACCCGCACCCCTGCGTTTTGACCACCGTAGCTGGCGCGATCATCACGCAAAACCCCGCTGCAATAGAAACGTTTAACCGGCCCACGCCGGCGCAGGTATCAGATCTTTTTGTGACGTTTTTTGCCGATCCCGTTGCGCTGACTGCACGGTTGGCTCTGCGGGCTTCCGATACAGGCGCCGCAAAGGACGACATCACCACACGGGACGGCACCATGCGTTTGTCGGTCCACCGCGTTGGCGAGGATCTGCTGTGGCGGCTTGAAACACTGTATGGCGTAAGCGATGCGGTTGCCGGCACCAAAGGCTATGCGTTGCCGATGGTGATGGTTAGTCAGACAGACGTCATTTTGTTCATGAATGCCGCCGCGCGCGCAATGGTGGGCAAGCGTGTGACCGCGCTTAGCCAGATCATCGGGGCGCTGCCATCTAGCACGGGAAAAATGGTGACGGTGCAGACGGCGACGGGGCCCCTGTGTATGACGATCACCGAGGTGCCGGCGTCGGCCAATCGGCGAGCGCTGTATTTCCTGCCGCATGGTGACGACGGGTACAAGGAAGCCGGGTGGTCGGCGCTCCAGCAGCTTCCAATTCCGCTGATAAAGGTGGCCCCGGGAGGAGAGGTAGTATCCTTCAATGACCCCGCGCAATGTCTGGTTGGGGCAGAATTGCTGAAGGGGACCGCCCTGTCAGACCTTATGGAGGGGTTAGGCCGTTCAATCGGAGGCTGGTTACAAGACACGATTGATGGGCGTCTGCTGCAAAAGCCCGAATTTTTGCGACTAAAGCGGAGTGACAAGGAGATATTTGTTCAGGTGCGTCTGAGCCTGATCTCCGAAGGCGGAACGCCGGCGCTGATCGCCGTCCTTCACGATGCGACAGAGCTAAAGTCGCTTGAAGCGCAGTTTACCCAAAGCCAGAAGATGCAGGCAATTGGCCAGCTCGCCGGTGGCGTGGCGCATGATTTTAACAATCTGCTTACTGCAATTTCAGGACATTGTGATCTGCTGTTGCTTAGACATGACCCAAGCGACCGCGACTATAGTGATCTGGTTCAAATCGACCAAAACGCGAACCGCGCGGCCGCGCTGGTAGGGCAACTGCTCGCGTTTTCGCGCAAACAGACGCTGCGCCCTGAAACCGTGAATATGCGCGATACGTTGGCCGATCTTACTCATTTGCTGAACCGCCTCGTTGGTGAAACGGTGACCTTGACGCTAAGCCACGATCCCATTTTGCAGCCGATCAGAGCTGACAAAAGACAGCTCGAGCAGGTGTTGATGAACCTGATCGTCAACGCCCGCGATGCGATGCCGGCGGGCGGGGAAATCAAGGTAACGACTGAAAATACCCAGCTTATTGAGCCTTTGACCCGCGATCGGGTGACGGTGCCGGCGGGAAAATATGTGACGGTACAGGTCGCGGACGAAGGTGAAGGCATTGCGCCAGACCGTTTGCAGAAAGTTTTTGAGCCCTTCTACACAACCAAACGCACGGGCGAGGGGACGGGGCTGGGGCTGTCGACCGCATACGGTATCGTCAAGCAGTCTGGCGGCTATATCTTTATTGATAGCGTGGTGGGGAAAGGCACAATATTCACCCTTTATTTCCCTTGCCAAACCAAAGCAATCGACCCACCGAAGCCGCTGAAAGTGCCTCCGCCTCTTACAGGGGGAAAACGGGATGATGGTACCATTTTGCTTGTCGAAGACGAAGCGCCTGTACGCGCTTTTGCCAGCCGCGCACTGCGCATGCGCGGATATACCGTGCTGGAAGCGGATTCAGCGGAAATGGCGCTAAAGACCCTCGAGGATGAGGCGCTGACCGTTGATGTGTTTGTGACTGATGTGATCATGCCCGGAATGGATGGCCCGACCTGGGTACGCGAAGCGCTGAAAGAACGACCGGGTGTGCCGGTCGTCTTTGTATCAGGCTACGCCGAAGACAGCTTTGGGGACGCGCAGATGACGATACCGAATTCGGTGTTTCTGCCTAAGCCGTTTTCTCTGACAGAGCTGACCAATACCGTGAACAGTCAGATGCAGTAAGCTATCGCTTTTTCACGAAATCGAGTCGTAGAGCGCAAACTCCTGTTCGAACTTACGCCTGAACCGTTGCTCTACGTCATGTGATAGATGCAAATCCATCTGAGGAGAGACATTCTCGGACTTCAGGTCCAGCTTCACCTCGAGCCGTTGCTCAAGAAAGGACTTTAGCCGATCCTGATTTTCGTATTTGAAATAGTGGGTTATTCCTGTCCCATTCGGCTGAGACGCCAGAAAATTTGACTGGCTCCCCACATCGGCGAACCCCGGTTTCTTGCCCTTCATATAGGCGAGGATGAACTCGTCAAAACTGACGTCGAAGGTTGCATTTGGCTTGCCCTGCATGAAGGGGCGCCGGCGATAGCGATACCAGCTGCCCAGCCAGCTGATCGGCTCGCGCATGACCGCCATCAGTTCCAGTTCTGCGTCACAGACCTTCAGAAACATGGGGCGGATAAACCGATTGTAACGATAGACCGGCGCATGTTTCAGCATCGGCGGCTCCGATATGACCATATCGGCGCGGGGTGCGAGCGCGGTTTCATAGGCAGTTGTACCGGTCTTGGGGACCGACAAAAAAGCAAGGCGTTCTTTAAAGAAAACAAGCACTTGAAAGAATACCTTTGGTCAAGAAAATAAATAATCCAGCATATCAATAGAATGTTAATCAGTTCGCGAAATAGATGAAAGGGGAAACAAACACGTTGTAATGTTCTCACTTTAGTCCCATATGGAACATACAAAGAACATCAAGATGGTCGGGGCATGATGATTGCGGCTTGCAGACCACTGTGACAGTAAGAGGATAACCTATCATGGCAACGGCAGATCTTTTGACTATGGACAACAAGAAACAAGCTGAAAAGCAAAAGGCCCTAGACAGCGCACTGGCACAGATTGAACGCCAGTTCGGTAAGGGGTCGATCATGAAACTTGGGGCCGAAGGGGCCATTCAGGACATCACGGCAAGCTCGACCGGGTCTTTGGGTCTGGACATTGCGCTTGGCATTGGCGGTTTGCCTATGGGGCGGATCATCGAGATTTATGGTCCGGAATCTTCGGGTAAAACGACGCTCACCTTGCACTGCGTCGCAGAGCAGCAGAAAAACGGCGGCGTTTGTGCCTTTGTGGACGCTGAACACGCGCTTGACCCCCAATACGCGCGCAAACTGGGCGTCGATATTGACGAGTTGCTGATTTCCCAGCCCGACACGGGTGAACAGGCGCTCGAGATTACCGATACGCTGGTACGGTCCGGTGCGGTGAACATGGTGGTGGTCGATTCCGTCGCTGCGCTGACCCCGAAGTCCGAGCTGGAAGGCGACATGGGCGACAGCTCGGTTGGGGTTCAGGCCCGCCTGATGAGCCAAGCGATGCGCAAGCTCACCGGTTCGATCTCGCGGTCCAACTGTATGGTGATCTTTATTAATCAGATCCGGATGAAGATTGGCGTTATGTTTGGCTCGCCGGAAACGACAACCGGCGGCAACGCGCTCAAATTCTATTCCTCCGTCCGTCTGGATATTCGCCGCATCGGCGCGCTGAAAGATCGCGACGAAGTGGTCGGCAACGCCACACGGGTCAAAGTCGTCAAGAACAAGGTCGCGGCGCCGTTCAAGCAGGTCGAATTCGACATCATGTACGGGGAAGGCATCTCTAAGATGGGCGAACTGTTGGATCTGGGGGTCAAGGCCGGCGTGGTCGATAAATCGGGCTCGTGGTTCAGCTATGGCGACGAACGGATCGGGCAGGGGCGTGAGAATGCCAAGACCTTCCTGAAAGAGAACATCGCCATGGCCAATGAGATCGAGGACAAGATCCGCGCCGCTCATGGGCTGGATTTTGCTGGTTCTGGCAGCGATGACGCGGACATTCTAGAAGCGTAACGCTTTCACCGCAGATGATTAGAAAAGGCGTGCCCCAGTGGCGCGCCTTTTTTCGTGGGGGCTGCCTGTGGACAGTGGTCTGTCACGCAGGTATTCGAAGGTAATTGTTTTTTGCCCCTCGAAAGGCCCCGCATATGAAGACGCTCAACGATATCCGCTCAACCTTCCTTGGTTATTTTGAAAAGCAGGGTCACTCGATCCAGCCGTCCAGCCCGCTGGTGCCACGGAACGATCCTACATTGATGTTCGCGAATTCGGGTATGGTGCAGTTCAAGAACCTGTTCACCGGCGTTGAAACCCGCGACTATTCTCGTGCGACGACCGCGCAAAAATGCGTGCGCGCCGGGGGCAAACACAATGATCTGGATAACGTCGGCTATACCGCGCGGCACCATACGTTCTTTGAAATGTTGGGCAACTTCAGCTTCGGTGACTATTTCAAAGCCGAAGCTATCGCCTTTTCCTGGGAGCTAATCACCAAGGAACTGGGCATCGACCCCAACCGGCTTTATGTCACCATTTATCATACGGATGATGAAGCCGCAGAGATCTGGAAGAAAGTCGCGGGCTTGCCCGACGACCGGATCATCCGCATCGCGACGGATGATAACTTTTGGATGATGGGTCCGACAGGCCCTTGCGGCCCTTGCTCCGAGATTTTCTACGATCATGGCGATCACATTTGGGGCGGCCCTCCCGGCTCCCCCGAGGAAGACGGTGACCGGTTTGTCGAGATTTGGAACCTCGTATTCATGCAATACGAACAGTTCGAGGATGGCAGCCGCAAGGCATTGCCGAACCAATCCATCGACACGGGCATGGGGATCGAACGGGTTGCGGCGTTGCTGCAAGGCACCAACGACAACTATGCGACCGACCTAATGCGCAACTTGATCGAGGCGAGCGCAAATGCCTCCAACTCAGACCCCGACGGTCCGGGCAAAACGCACCACCGTGTGATCGCGGATCACCTGCGTTCGACGTCCTTCCTGATCGCGGACGGGGTGATGCCTTCGAATGACGGACGTGGCTATGTGCTCCGGCGGATCATGCGCCGCGCCATGCGTCACGCGCATCTTCTCGGTCTGAAAGACCCGCTGATGCACCGTCTTGTACCGGAACTGGTGCGCCAGATGGGTGGGGCCTACCCCGAATTGGGGCAGGCCCAGTCGCTGATCACAGAAACGCTCTTGCTTGAAGAAACCCGTTTCAAGCAGACGCTGGACCGCGGCCTAAAGCTGTTGGACGACGAATTGAAAGGCCTGCCCGCCGGTGCCGAACTGTCCGGCGAGGCCGCGTTCAAGCTTTATGATACCTATGGTTTCCCAGTCGACCTGACGCAGGACGCCCTGCGCGAACAGGATCGCAAGGTCGATCTGGACGGCTTCAATGCTGCGATGGATGCGCAAAAGGCCAAAGCACGCGCGGCGTGGTCCGGCTCGGGCGAAGCGGCGGATGCGACCGTTTGGTTCGACGTCGCCGAGAAATCCGGCACCACCGACTTTTTGGGCTATGACACCGAAACCGCCGAAGGGCAGATTGCCGCCTTGATCCAGGACGGGGCGCAGGTCACCGAGGTCAAACAGGGTGACAGCGTTCAAATCGCGCTGAACCAAACACCGTTTTACGCCGAAAGCGGCGGTCAGGTCGGGGACACCGGCACGATCAAAACCGACAGCGGCTTGGTCACTGTGACTGACACGCGCAAGACGGCTGGCGTGTTTATCCATATCGGCGAGGTGACCGAGGGAACGATAAAAACCTCTCAGGCTGCGGTGCTGGACGTTGATCACGCACGTCGGACATCGATCCGTGCGAACCACTCTGCCACCCACCTGCTGAACGAAGCGTTGCGCAACACGCTTGGGGATCATGTCATGCAGCGTGGCTCGCTGAATGCGGCAGACCGTTTGCGCTTTGATTACAGCCACAACCACCCGATGACAGCGGATCAGCTGGCCGCCGTCGAGGACGAGGTGAATAGCTTTATCCGTCAGAACACCGGCGTTGAGACACGGATCATGACCCCAGACGACGCCCGCGAGATGGGTGCACAGGCTCTCTTTGGCGAGAAATACGGCGATGAGGTCCGCGTTGTCTCAATGGGCCGAGAGGCCGGATCGGGCAAAGGCGTGGACAAGCAAACCTATTCGCTCGAACTTTGCGGCGGTACCCATGTGCGCCAGACCGGCGACATCGGGGCATTTGTTCTGCTTGGCGACAGCTCCAGCAGCTCGGGCATTCGCCGGATCGAGGCGTTGACCGGGACCGAGGCGTTGAAATGGCTGCGCACTCAGGAAACCGCCCTGTCGCGCGTTGCAGCTGAGCTCAAGACTTCCACCGTGGATGTGCCGGACCGTGTGCGCGCGCTGCTTGACGAACGCCGTGCGCTCGCCAATGAGGTCGCACAGCTGCGCCGTGAGTTGGCCATGTCCGGCGGCGGAGACGCGGGCGCTGCGGCCCCGCGCGACGTGGGCGGGATCAAGTTTATCGCTCAGGTTCTCAATGGTGTGACGGGCAAGGATCTTCCTGCGCTCATCGACGAACACAAGGCGAAGCTCGGGTCGGGCGCAGTCCTACTGATCGCTGATGCCGACGGTAAAGCCGCCGTTGCTGCGGGTGTCACTGCCGATTTGGCCGCCACGCTGTCGGCGGTGGATATCGTCAAGACAGTCGTTGCCGAACTGGGTGGCAAAGGTGGCGGTGGCCGTCCTGAGATGGCTCAGGGTGGCGCGAAAGATATCGCAAACGCCGAGGCAGCGATTGCCGCGGCTGAAAATGTTCTGAAAGGATAAACCCCATGCCTGCTCTCTGGATCGCTCATGTCACCGTCACTGATGAAGACGCCTATGGTAAATATGCCAAGCTTGCTGGCCCCGCTATCGCGGCGCATGGCGGCAGCTTTCTGGCCCGTGGTGGCCGGTTCGTCCAGCTCGAAGGCAAAGAGCGCCCGCGCAACGTCGTGGCCCGTTTTGCGTCGGTCGAAGATGCGGTGGACTGCTATAACTCCGACGCCTACCAAGAGGCGCTGAGCCATGCCAAAGATGCCTCAGAACGCGAACTGATGGTCGTCGAAATCGACGGCTAAAGCCTAGGTTGAACCTCTGTCGGCGGGCCAAACCGGGCCGCCGACCACACCAAATCTCCCCCCAACATCGCTAGACATAAAAAAAGCAGGGCCGAAACAGCCCCGCTTTCCAAATGGTATTAAATCCTGGGGTCTGGGGCAAAGCCCCAGTCCAGTGATCGTTTAGCTTAAGCTGATTTCGCCATCCGCTTCCGCTCGTGCGGGTCCAGATAACGCTTGCGCAGCCGGATAGCGTTTGGTGTCACTTCAACCAGTTCGTCGTCATCGATATAGGCGATGGCCTCTTCGAGGCTCAGCGTGATGGGTGTGGTCAGACGAACGGCTTCATCGGTGCCCGACGCGCGAACGTTGGTCAGCTTCTTGCCTTTCAGCGGGTTCACTTCAAGATCGTTCTCGCGGCTGTGTTCGCCAATGATCATGCCAGTGTAGACGTCGGCCTGTGGGCCGATCATCATTCTGCCACGCTCTTCGAGGTTCCACAGGGCGAATGCCACCGAGGTACCGTTTTCCATCGAGATCAGTACGCCAGCGCGACGGCCCGGGATCGGGCCCTTGTGCGGTGCCCAGGAATGGAAGACGCGGTTGATGACGCCTGTACCGCGTGTGTCGGTCAGGAATTCGCCGTGGTAACCGATCAGGCCGCGCGATGGGACATGGGCCACGATGCGGGTTTTACCGGCACCGGCGGGCTTCATCTCTACCAGCTCGCCTTTGCGGACGCCGGTGATCTTTTCGATGACCGCGCCAGAGTATTCGTCATCCACGTCAATGGTGGCTTCTTCGATAGGCTCGTGGCGGACGCCATCGATTTGTTGGAACAGAACCTGCGGGCGGGAGATCGAAAGCTCGAACCCTTCGCGGCGCATGTTCTCGATCAGAACGCCCATTTGCAATTCGCCACGACCGGCAACCTCAAAGGCGTCGCCACCCGGGGTATCGGAAATCTTGATCGCAACGTTGGATTCGGCTTCCTTCATCAGGCGCTCGCGGATCACGCGCGACTGAACTTTCTTGCCGTCACGACCGGCCAACGGGCTGTCGTTGATACCGAAGGTCACGGTGATGGTGGGCGGATCGATCGGCTGGGCCGGTATTGCTTCGGAAACTGAGGTTTCGGCCAGCGTATCGGCCACTGTTGCCTTGGACATACCGGCGATGGATACGATGTCGCCTGCCTCTGCCAGCTCGATGGCAGTCTGCTCAAGCCCGCGGAAGGCTAGGATCTTGGTGCAGCGGAAGTTTTCGATCAGCGTGCCGTCGCGCGACATGGCTTTGATGCTCTGGCCCGCTTTCAACGTGCCGGTTTCAACACGACCTGTCAGCAAGCGGCCCAGGAACGGGTCACCGCCAAGGGTAGTGGCAAGCATGGTGAACGGCTTGTCAGTGTTTTCGATTTGCTTTGGCGCGGGAACATGCTCGAGCACCAGTTTGAACAAAGCGTCAAGATCTTTGCGCGGGCCATCCAGCTCCAGATCAGCCCAGCCGGAACGACCGGAGGCGTACATGTGCGGGAATTCGAGCTGTTCATCTGTGGCATCAAGGCTGGCGAACAGATCAAAGCATTCGTCCAGCGCGCGGTCAGGCTCGGCGTCTGCCTTGTCGACTTTGTTCAGCACAACGATAGGGCGCAGGCCCAGTTTCAGCGCCTTGGAGGTCACAAATTTGGTCTGTGGCATCGGGCCTTCTGCGGCATCGACGAGCAGGACAACACCGTCTACCATCGACAGGATGCGTTCAACTTCGCCACCAAAGTCGGCGTGACCGGGGGTGTCGACGATGTTGATACGGGTGTTGTTCCAAACAACCGACGTCGGTTTTGCGAAGATCGTGATGCCGCGCTCGCGCTCCAGATCGTTGCTGTCCATCGCGCGCTCGGTCGTCGCCTGGTTTTCACGATAGGTGCCAGATTGTTTCAGAAGCTCGTCGACCAGCGTCGTTTTGCCGTGGTCAACGTGAGCGATGATTGCGATATTTCGCATGTCCATTGGGGTATGCCTTTGATACGGGAGGGGGCCGCGCACGCTCTCGCACCGCAGCATTTGGGCAGCGCTTAACGCGATACGCCACAGAAAGCTAGCCCTAAAGGATGTCAGCCGTCGGTGCTTGTGTCTTCTGCGCTTTCTTTGCGGTCGCGATAGTCCCGAACCGGTAGCGGTTCGTTAAAGGTCAGGGTGCGATAGGGGAAGGGGATTTCGATTCCTGCGTCATCCAGCGCCCGTTTCACGGCGGCGACGACTTTGTCGCGGCTGCTGCGGATGTCGATGGGCCGCGAGCCTGTCCACCAAGTAACCTCGAAGTTGATCGAACTGTCGGCAAATTCCTGCGCAAAGATTTCAACGTCGCGCACATCATCGCGCACCGCGTCCACCCCGCGCACCGCGTGGGCAATCACCTCGCGCGCGGCGTCTACGTCTTCGCCGTAGGCCACGCCGCAAATCACGGTGGTCCGGCGCACGTCGCGGGCGGTGCGGATGGTGACGGGATTCTTAAAGAACATCGCGTTTGGGGCCACGACAAGTTGTCCATCGGTCTGGCGCACATGGGTGTCGCGGATCGTGATTTCTTCGACCTGCCCCTCGAACCCCTCGCATTCAATGTAATCCTCGACAGAAAAAGGTTCGCGGATGAGCAGTAAGATCCCTGCTAGGAAGTTCTCGAACACATCCTTGAAGGCAAAACCGATGGCCACGCCACCCACACCCAACGCAGTCAGCGCCTTGCCGGGGGTGATTGTGGGAAAGGCGATTGTAACGGCGATCAAGACGCCAAACAGCCACATCCCCACGATAATCAGCATCATGATGACATCGACAAGCGACCGACGCATACGGGCGCGGCGCAGCACGCCCGGCACGATAGCCTGCACAATGCGGACGACAGCCCAGAGAAAACAAAGGAAGATGATCGACAAAATAAGCTGCGGCAGCACGCTCCAGAACCCGACGGCGTACCCCTCAAGCTGGTTACGCAAAGGATCGGGCAGGGTGCCCCAAACGGAGCTTAATGAATCGAGCATGCGGCACTTTCGGTCGTTGCGATATACGCTAACACCTTAACGCAGCGACGGGTTCCCGAGCAGGGCCATCTAATGGGTGGAACTGTTCGAAAATAGATGAATGACCAGCACGCCGCTGATGATCATCGACAGGCCCAAAACGGCGGCAAGGTCGAGCTTTTGCCCGAACACGAAATACCCGATGCCCGCGATGCAGACGATACCCAGCCCCGACCAGATCGCATAGACAATGCCCACCGGCATCACCTTGAGCGTCAGCCCCAGCAGATAGAACGAGATGGCATAGCACACAACGACCGCGACAGAGGGCCATAGCCGCGTAAATTGTTGCGAGGCTTGCAGCGCGCTGGTGCCCAGGGTTTCGGTCACGATGGCGATCATCAGCCAGAAATAATGCATATCACCGTGCCCCCAATGCTGGTTTCCGACCCAGTCCTGAGACGGGCGCGGGCCGGTGTCAAGAGCCGGCGGGTCAGGTGGCGATGTAGCGGTCGCGGCGGTGGTTGAAGGTAATGATCAGGTTCAGCACCACCGCGCCGAGCAAGGAATATCCCACAACAGAAGCAGGAAACAGGAATAACGCGACCGAAAAGATCACCCCATCGGTGATGAGCTGAACCCATCCCGCCTTGAACCCCGTGGTGTCTTGAACCAAGAGCGCGATCACGCCCAAGCCCCCAAGCGACCCATTATGTCGGAACATCGCCAGCAGCCCCAACCCGACCAGCGCGCCAAATATTACCGCTGCGAGGGCCGGGCTCAGCGACTGGATCGCAAACCCGTAGGGCAGAAATTCGGTGACAACAGACAGCATTGTGACCGAGATCAGCGATTTGATGGTAAATTCCGCCCCGAGGCGTTTGTAGGCAAGGAAGTAGAACGGCAGGTTGATCAAAAAGAACACCACGCCGAAGGAATACCCCGTGAGATAGGCGATGATCACCGCCAAGCCCGCCGTCTGGCCGGTGATCAGACCGGCAGAGGTCAACACGAAGATTCCGATACCGCACAAAAATACCCCGAGGCTTAGGCCTTGGACATCATCAAGCGAGCTGTGGTGGAGGGGGTCAGCATATGTCATATCGCGCAGATAGGGCAGCTATGTTGACCTGTCTAGGGGTGCTGCAGTGCAGAATAATAATTTCTCCTGTTACATAGCGTCACGCTGGGTCTGCTGCACAGAAAAAGGGCCACCCGTTCAGGATGGCCCTTGTTTTGAGCGGTCTGCTTATTGCGCGCCGAGCGCTTTGTTCAGGTTCTCGTCGACCTTCTCCAGGAAGCCCATCGTGGTCAGCCAGCCTTGGTCGGGGCCGACCAGCAGGGCCAGGTCTTTGGTCATAGAGCCTGATTCCACCGTATCCACGACCGTCTTTTCCAAGGTTTCGGCAAAGCGGATCAGTTCGGCGTTGTCATCCAGTTTACCGCGATGCTTGAGCCCGCCCGTCCACGCATAGATAGACGCAATGGAGTTGGTCGAGGTTTCCTCGCCCTTCTGGTGTTGGCGGTAATGGCGGGTGACGGTGCCGTGGGCGGCTTCTGCCTCTACGGTCTGGCCGTCGGGGGTCATCAGCACGGAGGTCATTAGCCCGAGCGAGCCAAACCCCTGCGCCACGGTATCCGACTGCACATCGCCGTCATAGTTCTTGCACGCCCAGACGTAACCGCCGTTCCACTTCATCGCACAGGCGACCATGTCGTCGATAAGACGGTGTTCATAGGTGATGCCCGCGGCTTTGAACTTATCTTCAAACTCGGTTTCGTAGATGTGTTGGAACAATTCAAGAAAGCGACCGTCGTATTGTTTGAGGATCGTGTTCTTGGTGCTCAGATAGACCGGCCAGCCAAGGTTCAGACCATAGTTCAGCGACGCGCGGGCAAAGTCGATGATGGATTTATCAAGGTTGTACATCGCCATAACGACGCCGGCGTCCGGCGCGTCGAAAACCTCGCGCTCGATTTCTGTCCCGTCCTCGCCGACGAATTTCAGCGTTAACTTGCCCTTGCCGGGAAATTTAAAATCGGTCGCTTTGTACTGGTCGCCAAAGGCGTGACGACCCACGACGATTGGTTTGGTCCATCCCGGCACAAGGCGGGGAACGTTCTTGCAGATGATCGGTTGACGGAAGATCACGCCGCCCAGAATATTGCGGATCGTCCCGTTCGGCGACCGCCACATCTCTTTGAGGCCGAATTCCTCGACCCGTGCTTCGTCGGGGGTGATGGTCGCGCATTTGACGCCAACACCGTGTTCCTTGATAGCGTGCGCGGCGTCTATGGTGATCTGGTCGTTGGTCTCGTCGCGAACCTCCATCCCTAGATCGTAGTATTTCAGATCCACGTCGAGATAGGGCAGGATCAGCTTTTTCTTGATGAAATCCCACATGATGCGGGTCATTTCATCACCGTCGAGCTCAACGATCGGGTTTTCCACTTTGATCTTGGTCATCGTCTGCGGTCCTTTGAGGTGAAACTGTCACCCGCATAGCCTACTCGGGCACGAATGCCTAGTCGGTATGCAATGGTATACTGAAAAGAACTGTGCTGTTTGCCAGATACCGCAGCCCTGCAACAGGGGTGTGACGCAAAGGAGAAAGGTCGGGCAGCTAAAGGCAGGGGGTGCTAGCCGCGGGCCGCGAACCATGCAGAGACGCGGCCTCGTGCGAATTCCCACAAGCCCGGCGCGCCGGCCTTGATCTTAGAGCCGACCTTTTCCACGAACTGGGCTTCCGTGACGTTATATTCGACCCAGCTGCCACCGCCTGCAGCAAGGTTTTGCATGGGGGGCTGGAAACGGTCCAACGATTTTGCAAAGCGGGCTGTGGGGGTCTTATTCGCTTCGAACTCTTCCCATGTCGCGCGAAGATCGTCGCGTAAATCGTTGGGAAGAAGGCCAAATATCCGGTCAGCGGCAAGCTGTTCCTGGGCCTCCATATCGGCCGCATCGTAGCTGCCAAAGATCGGGTTGTCGCCTGCGTCAATCTCGACGAGGTCATGCAGGATCAACATTTTGATGACGCGGGTGATATCGACGCCTTCGCCCGCCTGATCCGCCAGCACCAGCGCATAGAGCGTCAGGTGCCAGCTGTGTTCAGCCGAATTTTCCGCCCGCGAGGCATCGCATAAAAGCGTCCCGCGTGTGACCGACTTGAGCTTGTCTGCTTCGTTAAGGAAGGCAATCTGTTGCTCTAGTCTGGTGGTCATACGTCAGCTTTCTTTTGCGCGGTGCGCGGCAAGCGCCTTGGCGATAAAGTCACGCCCCTGTCCGGCAGAAAGCCGCGTACGGATCGCTGTGACAAAGGCTTCTTCCATGGTCTGCGACGACGCGCCCAGAACAGCAGCGACTTCCATAAAAAGCCGCTCCTGTCCGGTTTCGCGTTGTACTGCCAGACATTCTTCGGCCAGCTGATTGGCCAGATCGACGACTGTCTGATCCGCCATTAACGGGTCGTTTCCGTCAGGCGACGCTTCACATAGTCCGTGGTCGACGTGATGAGCGTATCCATATGCGGCTCTTCAAAGAAGTGGCCGGCACCCTCGACTTCTTGGTGGGTGATGGTGATGCCCTTTTGCTCGTGCAATTTATTCACGAGGGTCACGGTATCAGCCGGTGGTGCTACGCGGTCAGCCGTCCCGTTGATCACCAAACCGGAAGCCGGGCAGGGTGCGAGGAAGCTGAAGTCATACATGTTCGCAGGCGGTGCGACAGAGATGAAGCCCGTGATCTCGGGGCGGCGCATCAGCAATTGCATGCCGATCCATGCGCCGAACGAGAAGCCCGCAACCCAGCAGTGCTTGGAGTTGTTGTTCATCGACTGCAGATAATCCAGCGCTGACGCTGCATCAGAGAGTTCACCGACGCCTTGATCGTATTCGCCTTGACTGCGTCCCACGCCGCGGAAGTTGAAGCGCAAAACGGTGAAACCCATATTGTAGAAGGCATAGTGCATATTATACACGACCTTATGGTTCATCGTCCCGCCGAATTGTGGGTGTGGGTGAAGCAGAATGGCGATTGGCGCGTCGCGTTCTTTTTGTGGATGGTAGCGGCCTTCGAGGCGGCCTTCGGGTCCGGGAAAAATAACCTCGGGCATGAGCGTCCCTGCTTGGGGTTCTAAGTGCAGCGGAATAGTTGACGAATTCGCTAAGGCAGTTTAGAACGGTTCTAACTTGTGTGATCCCACCTTTACCGGGGGTCAGACATTGCGTTTAGGCATTTCATGCGTCCTCGTCAATCAAACAGGCGCCTTTGGGAAAGGGAACACTGCAATGAAGCTGTCTACCAAGGGGCGGTATGCCATGGTCGCGCTGGCTGATATAGCGTTGCAGCCTGCGGACCGCCTGGTCAATCTGGGCGATATCGCGGCGCGTCAGTCCATTTCCCTGCCGTATCTGGAACAGCTTTTCGTCAAACTGCGTCGGGCCGAGCTGGTGGCATCGGTGCGTGGCCCCGGCGGCGGCTATCGTTTAGCGCGACCAGCGACGAATATTCGCGTTGTCGATATTCTGGCGGCGGTCGATGAAAAGGTCGACGCGATGCATGTGGGGGCAGGTGCCTCTGGCGGGTCGTCAGGCAGTCGTGCGCAATCCCTGACCAACCGTTTGTGGGAAGGGTTGAGCGCGCAGGTCTATGTGTACTTGCACCAGACGCGGCTGTCAGACGTTGTCGCGAACGAGCTCGCCCCCTGTCCGGCGGTGCCGAACCTCTTTGCCATCGTGGACGAGGCCGACTCGGAATGAGGGACGCTGTCCCTCACACTCCCTGGGAATAAGGACCATCTGGAAGCTGATATGAGAACCTATCTGGATCATAACGCGACCACCCCGCTGAGGGCAGAGGCGCGCGCGGCCATGCTGGCGGCGATGGATGTGGCGGGCAATCCCTCGAGCGTCCATGCCGAAGGGCGTGCAGCCAAGATGATGGTTGAAAAGGCGCGGGGGCAGGTGGCCGGACTGGTCGGCTGCGATGTCTCGGAGGTGATCTTTACCAGCGGCGCCACTGAGGCGATTACAGGCGTGGTTCAGGACTCTACCGCGGTGACCGGCGCGCCGATTGAACATGAAGCGGTGCGGATCTGGTGCCCTGAGGCAGACCAATTGCCCGTGGATCGCAATGGTCACGTGGATTTGACCGCGCTGCCGGACGGTGCTTTGGCGGGGGTGACGCTGTTCTTGCAGCGGGCCAACAGCGAAACCGGCGTGCTGCAGCCTGACACTCTGTGCGCCGAGCTGTCTCGTTTGGGCGCGTCGCCCGCATCCGTGTTGCGCGATGCGGTGCAGGCGGCGGGCAAGCTTTCCGATCTGGGCCGTTGGCGGTCAGAGGTCGGGCGTCATGCCACATTGGCGCTCTCGGCGCATAAGTTGGGCGGTCCCAAGGGGATCGGCGCTTTGATCGCGGGGCCGCAA
Organism: Sulfitobacter sp. M13; assembly: GCF_053474885.1. Lineage (NCBI taxonomy): Bacteria > Pseudomonadati > Pseudomonadota > Alphaproteobacteria > Rhodobacterales > Roseobacteraceae > Sulfitobacter > Sulfitobacter sp. M13. Next base: position 2,041,501 of record NZ_CM130281.1, read on the forward strand.
TATACCCCTGGATTGATGCAGCCGATGCTGCGCGGGGGCGGGCAGGAGCTGGGGCGTCGTGCAGGGACCGAAAACGTCATCGGCATCGCCGGCTTTGGTGCTGCTTGCGCGGCAGCGGCGCAGGATTTGGCGGATGGTGTCTGGGAACGGGTTGCAGACCTTAGAAATGTTCTAGAGAAGGCTCTTGAGGCTGCGTCAAAGAAGACTATTTTTGTTGGGAAAGATGTGGCGCGTTTGCCGAACACCTCTTGCTTTATCACGCGTGGATGGCGCGGTGAGACGCAGGTGATGCAGATGGACCTTGCGGGCTTTGCGATCAGCGCGGGGTCTGCCTGTTCCAGCGGCAAGGTGGCGACAAGTCGGGTGTTGACGGCCATGGGCTTTGACGAGGCGTTGGCATCTTGTGCCGTGCGCGTGTCGCTGGGGCCGGACACCACAGAAGAAGAGGTCATGCGTTTTGTCGACGCATGGACCGCGAAATTGAAAAAACACGAGGCGCGGGCCGCTTGATGCGCACCGCCAGTTGAAGGATGAAAAGCATGGATAGCACATTGGTCAAAGACGTAAATGATGGCGTCAAAGAAGGTGTCGATCAGGACACCGTGGATGCCGTGCGCGAAGTCGGCGGTGCTTATAAATACGGTTGGTCCACCGATATCGAGATGGACTATGCCCCGCTGGGTCTGAACGTCGATATCGTCAAGCTGATCTCGGAAAAGAATGAAGAGCCGGAGTGGATGCTTGAATGGCGTCTGGCGGCCTATGAGCGCTGGTTGACCAAGAAAGAGCCGAATTGGGCGATGGTGGACTACCCTGAAATCGACTTTCAGAACCAGTATTACTATGCGCGTCCCAAATCCATGGCGGTCAAGCCCAAGTCCCTGGACGACGTAGATCCCAAGCTGCTCGAGACCTACAAGAAGCTGGGTATCCCCTTGAAAGAGCAAGCCATTCTGGCGGGCGTCGAGGGTGCAGAAAACATGGGCGATGAACCTCGCAAGGTTGCTGTGGACGCCGTGTTCGATTCTGTTTCCGTCGGGACCACCTTTCAGGACGAGCTGAAGAAAGCTGGCGTGATTTTCTGTTCGATCTCGGAAGCGATCCGCGAGCATCCGGAACTGGTCAAGAAATACCTTGGTTCGGTCGTGCCGGTGAATGATAACTTCTACGCGACGCTGAACTCGGCTGTCTTTTCAGACGGGTCGTTTGTCTATATTCCGCCGGGTGTGCGCTGCCCGATGGAACTGTCGACCTATTTCCGTATCAATGCGGAAAACACTGGCCAGTTCGAGCGCACGCTGATCATCGCCGACAAAGGGTCCTATGTGTCCTACCTCGAGGGTTGTACCGCGCCGCAGCGGGACGAAAGCCAACTGCACGCCGCGGTGGTCGAGATCATCATCGAAGAAGACGCCGAGGTGAAATATTCGACCGTTCAGAACTGGTATCCCGGTGACGAGAACGGCAAAGGCGGGATCTATAACTTTGTGACCAAACGTGCCGATTGCCGTGGCGACCGTGCCAAGGTGATGTGGACGCAGGTTGAAACCGGTTCGGCTGTGACATGGAAATACCCGTCCTGCATCCTGCGCGGCGATGATAGCCAAGGCGAGTTCTATTCCATCGCGATCGCCAACAACATGCAGCAGGCTGACACTGGCACCAAGATGATCCACCTGGGCAAGCGTACCAAGTCGCGCATCGTGTCCAAGGGGATTTCGGCGGGCAAGGCGCAGAACACATACCGTGGACTGGTGTCCATGCACCCCAAAGCCAAGGAATCGCGCAACTATACGCAATGTGACAGCTTGCTGATCGGCGACCAGTGCGGTGCCCACACTGTACCGTATATCGAGGTCAAGAATAACAGCAGCCGTGTCGAACACGAGGCAACGACATCCAAGGTGGACGACGACCAGCTGTTCTACTGCCGTTCGCGCGGGATGGACGAGGAAGAGGCGGTGGCCTTGGTGGTCAACGGCTTCTGCAAAGACGTGCTTCAGGCACTGCCGATGGAGTTCGCAATGGAAGCGCAAGCATTGGTTGCGATCTCTCTTGAAGGTTCTGTGGGGTAATCGCGATGATGCGCAAACTGACATGGGATGTGACCATCGCCGCCTTGGTTTTCTGGGTGCTGATGGCTCTGGTTCGGGGCGGCGGGCTGACGCTCGCCGCGTTTGAGAACACGTTCTTTCAGATGCTGATCTTTGCGATGATCTATGCTGCGATCCGTGTGGCGCTTTTGGTGCTGCGCAAGGGGGATGACACATGATCATCACCGTGTACGAGGACGCAGCAAGCTGATGCAACTATCGGCTGACACCATGCCTTTGCGATTGCACTGGTGGAAGGCGGTCCCGAATTTTGGGGACGCCATCAGCCCTGTGGTGCTGGCCCATGTCTCGGGCCGGCCTGTGGAGCATGCTGGTGCGCGCAAGGCTGATGTCTGGGCGATCGGATCGCTGTTGCAGGTGGTCAAGCGCAACTTTAGCGAGGCGCAGGATCATCGGCCGGTGATCTGGGGGGCAGGATTGCTGCATCCAGTGCAGGGCACAGGGTTTACCGACCATGTGGATATAGCGCTGGTACGCGGTCCGATCACAGCCGCGTTGTTGGGCTTGGAATTGTCCGAGTTTGGCGATCCGGGGTTGTTGATCAATGCCGTTTGGCCGCACAAACGGGCACCGAACGGCAGGATCGGTATCGTGCCGCATCACTCGCTGATTGATGATCCCGTGCTGCAAGCGCTTGTCGCCAGCGATACACGATATCAACTGATCGATCCACGCGGCGATGCCCAGGCGGTCTGCGACGCGATTGCAACGTGCGGTCATGTATTTGCATCATCCCTGCACGGGTTGATCGTGGCCGATGCCTATGGCGTCCCCAACAGTTGGTTGGCCCCGGCGGGGCAGTCACGGTTGAAGTACCTCGACTATGCAGCTTCAGTCGGTCGGCCGATGCAGGCCCCGATGCAGATCGAAGATATCCCCACAGCGGTTTTACCCGATCCGCTGTCACCGCTTTCCTATCAGGCGGGCATAGATGCCTGCCGAACCGCCCTTTATGCGCGTTTTCCTAAAGCCTTACAGGCAGGGAGAGCGGCATGAAATCTTACACCGATGACGGCCCCTTGGCGGGGTTTTCATTCACTCAATTCACTGTCATTGCAGCGCCAAAGCGCAAGAAAAGGAACCTCCCATGCTGAGCATCAAAGGCCTGAAGGTAAAACTGGAAGACGAAGACAAGCAAATCCTGAAAGGTGTCGATCTTGAGATCGAAGCCGGTAAGGTACACGCGATCATGGGCCCCAACGGGTCGGGTAAATCCACGTTGTCCTATGTCCTGTCTGGCAAAGGCGGCTATGAGGTCACTGAAGGCTCCGCCCATCTCGGCGATATCGACCTGCTCGACATCGATCCCGAAGAGCGTGCGGCGGCTGGCCTGTTTCTGGCGTTCCAGTATCCGGTTGAAATCCCCGGTGTCGGCAACATGACTTTCCTGCGGACGGCTGTGAATGCACAGCGCAAGGCTCGTGGCGAAGAAGAAATGTCTGCGGCAGAGTTCCTCAAGGTTGTGCGCGCACGTGCCAAAGACCTGAAGATCGACGCAGAGATGCTGAAGCGTCCCGTCAACGTCGGTTTCTCCGGTGGCGAGAAAAAGCGGAACGAAATCCTGCAAATGGCGATGCTCGAGCCAAAGATGTGCATCTTGGATGAAACAGACTCCGGTTTGGACGTCGACGCGATGAAATTGGTTGCTGATGGCGTGAACGCGCTGCGCACCGAAGGGCGCGGCTTCCTCGTGATCACCCACTACCAGCGTCTGCTGGACCACATCAAACCCGACGTCGTGCACATCATGGCTGACGGTCGGATCATCAAAACCGGTGGCCCCGAGCTGGCGCTTGAAGTTGAAAACAACGGGTATGCCGACATCCTGTCCGAGGTGGCGTAATGGCCGAAGCAGCGACACAACAAACCCCGACCGAGGCGTTGATCGCCACGTTGGATCTGCCCCAAGGGGGCTGGTCCGATGCGGCACGCAAAGACGCACTATCGCGGCTGCAACAGGCAGGTCTGCCGGAGCGTCGTGACGAGTACTGGAAATACACCCGCCCTGATACGCTGACCCAGCCGCAGGCGGCTTCGGCTGCCTTGCGGGCGTCTGATGATGTGGTCCTGTTCGACCAGATTGACCGGCTCAAGCTGGTGTTCGTCGATGGCGTGTTCGACGCGGATGCGTCTGACGCATTGGCGCTTGATGGCATCACGATTGAACGGCTGTCCCAGGCAGACGCGGACCTGCATTGGGCCCGCGATCTTTATGGTACGCTGGAAAAGAACGGCCAAACTCCTGTGGCACGGCCCTTGGCCGCGTTGAACACGGCGTTTGCGCCCGATGGCGTGCTGATCCATGTGACGGACAAAGTCTCCAAGCCGGTGAACATTATCTATCGCCGGACGTCGGAAACAGCCGATGTCATGCTGCACAGCGTCATCAAGCTGGACGCCGGTGCCGAATTCACGCTGCTGGAAAACGGCCCCGTGGCTGCGCGCTTTAACGGTGTGCTCGAAGTCGAGGTCGGCGACAACGCTGCGTTCCACCATGTGCGCGCCCAAGGGCGTGACCATGAACAACGCGCAGCGACGCATATCTTTACCCGTCTGGGGGCTGAATCCGCGTTCAAATCCTTTACGCTGACTGCCAATGGCGTGATGACGCGCAACGACTGCGTGATCGAGCTGACTGGCGATGATGCGGCGGCTCATGTCGCGGGTGCCAGCGTCGGGGATGGTTCTGATTTCCACCACGACGACACGGTGTTCGTAACCCACGACGCGGTAAACTGCGAAAGCCGTCAGGTGTTCAAGAAGGTTCTGCGCAACGGGGCGACCGGCGTGTTCCAAGGCAAGATCTTGGTCAAGAAAGACGCGCAAAAGACCGATGGCTATCAGATCAGCCAGTCGTTGCTGCTGGACGAAGATAGCCAGTTCCTCGCCAAGCCCGAGCTTGAAATCTACGCCGATGATGTCGCCTGTTCGCACGGGTCCACATCTGGTGCGATTGACGAGGATGCCTTGTTCTATCTGCGGTCGCGCGGTGTGCCCCACAATGTCGCGACTGATCTTCTGACCTTGTCCTTTTTGGCCGAGGCTGTCGAAGAGATCGAGGACGAAACTCTGCGCGAAGAGATCACCGCACGGCTTGCCGCGTGGCTTGAGCGGCACGCAGCCTGATGGCGGCGACACGCGATATCGTGGCCAGCTACCGCAACCCCGCCGCCGTTGTGCGGCGGTTGTTGGGGCAGGGCCCGCGGGAGGATCGCAACCTGATCTATCTGATGGTCGCGTGTCTGATCTTTTTCGTGGCCCAGACCCCGCGTCTGGCCCGCGAAGCCCATGTCACCGGCACCGAGCTGGACATGTTGCTGGGGGCGACCCTGATGGCATGGCTGTTCATCGCGCCGTTGATTTTCTATATGCTCGCGGCGGGCACGCAAATCATCCTCAAGGTGATGCGCGGCCGCCCGAGCGGGTATAGCACCCGTCTTGCGCTCTTCTGGGCCTTGCTGGCGTCCAGCCCCCTTGTGTTGCTGCACGGACTTACGGCAGGGTTCGTCGGCGAAGGGATCGAGCTGCGCATTGTCGGACTGATCTGGCTTTGCGTATTTTTATGGTTCTGGATCAGCGGCTTGCTGGTTGCATATCGGATACGCCCATGAACGCCCCTGACATACGATCGGTTTTGTCCGAGTTGGTCATTCTAAGCTTGCGCAACCCTCGCGCGGCGGCACAGCAGATTATCGGCTGGCGGCTTGATCGCAATGTATTGTGGACCGCGCTTGCGCTGGCGGCGGCGGTGAACACGTTGATTTTCTCGGTCAGCCTTGTGGTGCAACCGACACCTGGCATGCCCGCGTTCTTTACCAGTCCCTTGGCGATGTTCGTACTGCTGACAGGGGTGTTGGTGATCACCACACACGGGCTGTTCTGGACGGGCCGTGCGCTTGGCGGCGATGGCAACCTTGGCGATATATTGGCGTTGGTCGTGTTTTTGCAGGTCTTGCGCATTATCGCGCAGGCGGCGATTTTCTTGCTCATGTACATCTCTCCTGGCGTGTCGGTACTGGCATCGTTGGCGACTGGGATCATCGGTCTTTGGATATTGGTGAACTTCATTGCCGCGGCGTTCGACTTCGCCGGTTTGGGCAAGGCCGTAGGCGTGTTGCTGATTGCTATGGCGGCTGTCGTTTTGGGAATGAGCCTGCTTCTTTCTATCGTGGGCATTGCTGCCCAAGGAGTGCTTCTTGATGTATGATGTAAACGCCATCCGCCGCGATTTCCCGATCCTGTCCCGTGAAGTGAACGGCAAGCCGCTTGTCTATCTCGACAATGGTGCATCGGCGCAAAAGCCGCAGGCCGTGATCGATGCGATCAGCCGTGCCTATAGCCACGAATATTCCAATGTTCACCGCGGGTTGCACTATCTTTCTAACCTTGCAACCGACCAGTACGAAGCCGTGCGCGGGACCGTTGCGCGGTTCTTGAACGCCGGGAACGAGGATCACATCATCTTTAACTCCGGCACCACCGAAGGGATCAATCTGGTCGCCTATGGTTGGGCCATGCCGAACCTGTCGCCGGGCGACGAGATTATCCTGTCGGTGATGGAGCATCACGCCAACATCGTGCCGTGGCATTTTCTGCGCGAACGCCAAGGCGTGGTGATCAAATGGGTAGATGTGGATGCGTCTGGTGCGCTTGATCCGCAGGCGGTGATTGATGCGATCACCCCCAGAACCAAGCTGATTGCGGTGACGCAGGTGTCGAATGTGTTAGGAACGGTTGTGGACGTCAAGGCGATCACCGCCGGGGCCCACGCCAAAGGTGTGCCGGTACTGGTCGACGGGTCGCAAGCAGCGGTCCACATGCCGGTGGATGTGCAAGATATCGGCTGCGATTTCTATGCGATCACCGGTCACAAGCTCTATGGTCCATCAGGGTCCGGTGCGATCTATATCCACCCCGACCGCATGGCCGAGATGCGCCCGTTTCTCGGCGGTGGTGACATGATCCGCGAAGTCACTAAAGACGGCATTATCTACAACGATGCGCCGATGAAGTTCGAGGCGGGCACCCCCGGGATCGTGCAGACCATCGGTATGGGTGTCGGACTAGAATACATGATGAACGTCGGAATGGAAAATATCGCCGCTCATGAAGCATCCTTGCGTGATTATGCAGTGACCCGTCTGGCAGGATTGAACTGGTTGCAGGTTCAGGGCACCACGCCGGATAAGGCCGCGATCTTCAGCTTTACGCTGGACGGGGCGGCGCATGCGCATGATATCTCTACCATCTTGGACAAGAAGGGCGTTGCCGTACGTGCGGGGCAGCATTGTTGTGGGCCGCTTATGCAACATCTGGGGCAAACCGCCACCTGCCGCGCCTCTTTTGGGATGTACAACACCAATGCCGAGATCGACACGCTGATCGAAGCGCTTGAATTGGCGCATGATCTCTTTGCATGAGACTGAACTGATTTTGTAATTGCAGGGGGCGGGTAGTCTGGCTATACCGCCCCTATATGGTCCCATAGCTCAGCTGGATAGAGTGCTCGCCTCCGAAGCGAGAGGTCGCTGGTTCGAATCCAGCTGGGACCACCATTTCCTTTATTCCTGATATATTTACGAAGTCGTTTCGCGCGTTATACCTGTACGTTTTCTGGCAGGTCGTCACGGTGCTGGAGGGCAGGTGCGTCCGCTGAACCGGCATCTGCTGCGTGGATAACTTTCGGGTGCTGTGCCGCGACAGTGGCGTAGTCCATATGAAATACCGAGCCCTTGCCGACTTCGCTTTCGTAAAAGATCTTTCCCGACATCTGCTGGGCAAGCTGCTGCGAGATGTGCAAGCCCAGACCTGAGCCCTGCGTCGCGAATTGGCCGCCGTTTTTGACCTGCGCGAACCGGCCAAAGACCTGTTCTTCCATCCCATCAGGGATACCACGCCCGCTGTCTTTGATCGACAGGCGCACGTGGCCGTCAGAGACCGACAGCGCGCCTTCGACGACGCTGCCGGGTTTAGAGAATTTGATCGCGTTCGAGACAAGGTTGTCGATTATTTGCCTGATTGCAAAGGCGTCGCCGGTGATAATCGCGGATTGGTCACCCTTGGGCCGGACGAGCTTGATCCGCTGTTCGGCAGCGAACATTTGGTTTTCCTCGAGGCTGTCTTTTAAAAGGGCCCCCAGATCGACCGGCTGCTGATCAAGGGTAAGGGCGTCCCCATCGATTTTCTGGGACAATAGAATGTTGTCGACCAGCCGAGACAGGCGCACACCGTTACGCTGTGCGATTTCAAGCGGAGACCGGACGCGGTCGTCCATCTCGCCCAGACGTCCACTGAGGGCCAGAGCCAAGCCCCCTTTGAGCGACGTCAGCGGCGTGCGCAGCTCATGACTGACAGCCGAGATAAATTCGTCCTTGGCACGATTGGCGTCATCTGCACGCAGCAACGCATTCTCGAGGGCGCGGGTGATGGCGATGCGGTCAGTAATGTCGACCAACGTGACGCTCCAGCCCAGAATGGCACCGCCTGGGTCCAGCGGGCTTTCGATCTCTTGGATCCGAGGATCATAGACGCGTTCGTCGATGGTCACGGATGCATCGGTGGTCCTTAGGCTACGGGTATCAATAGTGGCGAGAAGGGCGGCGGCTTCGGCCTTGGGGACCTTGCAGAAGCCGCGGTTCTTTGCAGCTGTGTTCATCAAGACGACGTTTTTGTTATTATCCACAAGAACAACAGCTTCGCTCATTGTGTTAAACAAGGCGGATTGACCGACCGACGCCATATCCAACGTCTTGTTTGTTAGCAGCATAAACGTGAAGGCGAAGATACCTACGCTGAACATAAACGACGTCGGGTCCAGTCCGAAAATGGTGAAGCCCAGAAAGATATAGGCTGCATTTGCTGCAAGCGGGGTCATCGTTACGACGGCTAGCATCGTTAGCAGCGGCCACGCTGACCGGCGCGACCGCCTGAACCCTTTATAGAGACCATAGTAGGTGGCGCCGACAAAGGTATAGAGCACGGCCATAATCGCGTAGAAGCCGGGCCCGTGGATGTAGTCGATCTGGCGCGCGCCTGGTGGGATCGTGGTCGCGTGATCATATACCAGACCATGATGTGTGTTCGTCGCAGCAAAAGCGAAAGATAGCAGCGGGGCAAGCACAAGTGCTGCCACCACGCGTTTTTTGCTGAGCCAGCTGGACTGATGGACGTAGGCGTAGACAAAGAAACACCACGCCACCGGCACCAGCGCGTTCCCCAGCCACGCGGCAACGCCCAGTTTGTATTGACAGTCAAAGGCCGCCGCTGATGCTTCTGCACCAACGATAAGCAGCGTATAGATCATCGCAAAGAAGGTGAGCGCGTAGTAAAGCTTGCCCCGAAAGCGCTGGACCCGCAGCATCGAAATCATGACGATCGCCGCAATAAGGCTGACACCGCCTGCCGCCCAAAAAACGGGCTGCGTGGCTATTCCCTCAAAGCATGTCGTCATAGATCCACCTACGGGCTGCGTCTTGGCATTTCATACTAGCCACACAGTTGTGTTCATTTTTAGACCGAACTTGGACTGCCGGAATGGGCCATGCGAGGTGGTCGTTACCAGTGTCTAGGACAATACAAAGCCCTTTCGGCTTCGCGCCTAGATCATGCGTGCTTGAGGCATGCGGTCAACCTCTGATTGCTGGAAACAGGACTTTCATCCAAAAAGAAAACCCCGCAAACCAGAGTTTGCGAGGTTTTTGTTCTTGGCGGTAGGGAGAATCCCCATTACCGGCGACGGCCACCCTTGCGGCCAGCGCGTCCGCGACCCTCTTGGCCGGCCTTGGGCGCGACCTTGTTGAACTTGATCCATTCGGTCCCGTGGGGGTCACGGTCGAACAAGAAGTTGGCGGCACGGATTGCCTCCATCTCTTTGCCGGGAGTGGGTTTTGTCGATCCCATGCCGAGCAGCGTCACAAAAGTTTCATCGTCAATCTCGTCAGGCAGGATGATGCCCGCCGCGACCAGCTCGGCTTTTTTCTCGGCAATTTTTGTCGGGTTCACTGCCAGCGTGATCGGGTTCATGATTGCAGAGGTCATGCCCGCCCCCATCGCCATGGGCAGGAAAGCATTGTTGATGCCGTGGCGGTTGGGCAGACCAAAGCTGATGTTTGACGCACCGCAGGTGGTGTTTACGCCCAGTTCCTCGCGCAGACGACGCACAAGCGTAAAGACTTGATGCCCTGCCGTCGCCATCGCCCCAATCGGCATCACCAGCGGATCAACCACGATGTCGTGCGCCGGAATGCCGAAATCTGCGGCGCGTTCGACGATCCTCTTGGCGACTTCAAAGCGCACATCGGGGTCTTCGGAGATACCAGTGTCATCGTTAGAGATCGCAACCACCGGCACGTTGTATTTCTTGACCAAAGGCAGCACCAGTTCCAGCCGCTCTTCTTCGCCTGTTACCGAATTCAGGAGCGGACGGCCTTCGCATGCCTCAAGACCCGCTTCCAATGCGCCAGGAACAGAGCTGTCGATACAGATCGGAATATCGACGGCGTTTTGCACAATGCGGATCAGTTCTGGCATCAACATCGGTTCGACAAAGTTATTGTCGGCATAGCGCGGATCTTCGGCCATTTTATTCGAGAACACAGCACCGGAGTTCACGTCCAGAATGTTTGCCCCTGCTGCGGCCTGTGCGATGGCGTCGGCCTCGACGCGGCTGAAATCGCCACGTTCCAGCTCTTCGGCGAGGATCTTGCGGCCCGTTGGGTTGATACGTTCCCCGATCACGCAGAAGGGCTCGTCAAAGCCGATGATTGCTGTTTTGGTTTTGGATTCGACGACGGTTCTGGTCATGGTGTTCAGTCTTTCCTTAGACGGAGTTGGCTGGTTGCGCAGCAGGTCCGCCATTTTCAATGGCCCAGTTTGCATTCGTTTTGATCCCACCCAGCGGGAAGAAATGCACATGGGTAATGTTGAAATCTGGGTTGGCCGCTTTGTGCGTGGCCAGTTCGGTGATCACATCTGTCGGCTCGTAGGGCAACAGCAGTTTGGTAACGTCCATCGCGCGCTTTTGCAGCACCCTCAGCGAAGGGCCGACGCCGCAGGCGATGGCAAATTTGATCAAGGTTTGAAGCTTGGCGGGCCCCGCGATACCGATATGGATCGGCAGGTCGATTCCTGCGTGTTTCAGGGTGTCGGCCCATTCGATGATTGGTTGCGCCTCGAACGCGAACTGCGTGGCGATGGCCATTTTCGCGTCGGTGCGTTCGGAAAACCCCTGTTTCCAGCGCAGTGCATCGTCGACCCGCAGGCGGGTGCCGTCGGTGTCGATGTCACGGTTGCCTTCGGGGTGGCCTGCGATGTGCAGACGTTCGAACCCGTGTTTGTCAAACAGGCCCGTGTCCATCAGCTGCATGGAATCGCTGAAATCCCCGTGCGGTGTGGTGACGCCGCCGGCCAGCAGCAAGCCCTGCTTTACGTCAGCCTCGCCCTGATACATGGCGATCCAGTTTTCCAGCGTCGCGCGATCCTTGATAATGCGCGCGGGAAAATGGGGCATGACCTTGTAGCCGTCGGCGTTCAGACGCGCTGCGGTGGCGACCATGTCTTCGATCGGGGTGCCATCGATATGCGCGATGTAGACCCGTGTCCCTTCGGGCAGCAGATCGCGGAAATTTTCGACCTTTTCTGCCGTGCGGGGCATCACCTCGATCGAATAGTCCTGCAAAAAGGCCGCAACCTCGGGAGTGGGCAATTCAAACGCTGGGGCTTCTTTGCGCCGGAAGTTCAAAAGGGACATGAGCATTTCTTTCATGAGGGGATCAACTTTTGCACCGGCAAGAGGCGGTCAGGCCCAGCCGTCATTGGCAATCAATGTCTTGATGCGGTCGCGGTCGTATTCGGTATCGATACGCACGACTTCGGCATCGGCCACGGCGTCGGGATCGCCGTCGACCGTATAGGGATCGGCCTTGCGCCATTCGGCAAGATAGGAATCGCTGTCATCCGCGCCGATTTTCATCGCGGCGCGGTCGATGGCCTGTTCAAACCGTTCGGGCAGCGGGCGCTTTGATCCGCGCCGGCCTTTGCCAACGATGACCTGAGCTGGAATATCACGCCAATAGACGATGGTAACTTCGGGCATGATTGATTCCTCTGCTGTGCTTGTTTTTCTTAGCGGCTGTTGATCTGTCCCCGACGCCATTTTTCGACATTCAAAACGGCGTCTGCGACGTGACGACATTACCGCGCGTCCTCGCCACAGGCGAGGGGGGCGGGGTGTCATAATTTTCAAGATGGTTGTGAGGCCGACGATAGGCTCGAGCGTGCCTGCTCTCAAGTTTCCCGCTTGCTCCTTGCCCGCAGAAACATTACCTTGGGGGTAACTCAATATGAAAGGCGCAATCATGGCGCCACAGCGTCCCAAAGGTGCGGGCGCGCTCGATGTACCGCCGGCTCTGAGCCCCGCGCCAGTTCCGCCCAGATCGACCGAACTTTATGCGGCCCTTGATCTGGGCACAAATAGTTGTCGCATGTTGATCGCACAGCCGAAAGGCAGCGGTTTCCATGTCGTCGATAGCTTCTCGAAGTCCGTCCAGCTTGGGGCGGGGCTCGAGAAAACCGGGCGATTGTCGCGCGGATCGATGACGCGTACCATTCAGGCATTGCGCATTTGTCAGCAAAAGCTGCGCCGCAACAAGGTGCGGCGTATGCGGCTTGTCGCGACCGAGGCGTGCCGCCGTGCCGCCAATGGTGCCGAATTCATGCAGCGTATCCAGCGCGAGACGGGGTTGAAGCTTGATATCATCAAGCCGGAGGAAGAAGCGCAGCTTGCGGTAATTTCCTGCGCGCCACTGGTGAACCGCAAGACCCATAATCTGCTGGTCGTGGATATCGGTGGCGGCTCGACCGAGCTGGTCTGGATCGACATCTCCAAGGTGCCCAAAGCCGACCGTGCGCAATCCATCATGCGGCTGCATGGCGGGTTCCATCAGGCGAAAACCGATGTGCCCGCCGCGCGTGTGGTCGACTGGATCAGTGTGCCATTGGGCGTGGCGACCTTGCGCGACCAATTCTCTGACGTCGAAGATGACGCCGCGCGTTTCGCATTGATGAGCTGGTTCTTCGAGGAGAACCTGACGGACTTTACCCCCTATCAATCCATCCAGTCCCAGGACCATTTCCAGATTGTTGGCACCTCGGGCACGGTCACCACTGTTGCTGCCAGCCATTTGGGTCTAAAGCGCTACGACCGGACCAAGGTGGACGGGCTTCGGATGACCTCGGCGCAGATCGACAAGGTGATCCATTCCTATCTTGCGATGGGACCGGGGGGCCGGCGTGCCGATCCGCGTATCGGGCTGGACCGCCAGGCGTTGATCATGTCAGGTGCTGCGATTTTGCAGGCGTTGATGCGGTGCTGGCCGACAGATAGATTAAGTGTGGCAGACCGTGGTCTGCGCGAGGGGCTGTTATACGCCCAGATGAGCGCGGATGGCGTTTTGGAAGAAGGATTAGGCTGATGGCGAAAACTCCGACAGGCAAGACGCCAACGGGCGGTGCTTCGGGCGGGAAGACCCCCACAGGCAAGAATACATCAGGGCGCGGCCAGCGTGACCTTAAGGTCAAGGTAAAGTCAGCCCGCGGTCGCAAGCTGAGCTCGACTCGCTGGTTGCAGCGCCAATTGAATGACCCATACGTCAAACGCGCCAATGCCGAAGGTTATCGCGGGCGTGCGGCCTATAAGATCATGGAACTTGATGACAAATACCGCTTTCTCGTGCCGGGTGCGCGGATCGTTGACCTTGGGGCGGCCCCTGGTGGCTGGTGTCAGGTCGCGGTGAAACGTTGCAACGTTCTGGGCGAAAAGAAGGGCAAGAACGTCGGCACCATTCTTGGGATCGACCTGCAAGAGATGGAGCCGATTGCAGGCTGCGAATTGCACCAGCTTGATTTCATGGAAGACGACGCAGACGAGATCGTCAAAGGATGGCTGGGTGGCAAGGCCGATGTGGTGATGTCGGACATGGCGGCGTCAAGCTCGGGCCACAAGCAGACTGACCACAACCGGATCATTGCCCTGTGCGAGGCTGCGGCTTACTTTGCCTTTGATGTGCTGGAAGACGGCGGTACCTTTGTCGCCAAAGTGCTGGCCGGCGGGGCGGAGGGCGATTTGCAACAGCTGCTCAAGCGTCGGTTCGCCAAGGTCGCCAACACCAAGCCGCCTGCCAGCCGTTCCGACAGCTCCGAGAAATTTGTGGTCGCCACCGGTTTCAAAGGGGTGCTAGCTGACGATCAAGAGAATCTGTAGCAGCCGTGAGGCCCCAAGGGGCGCGGAATTATCAAATGTGATGCGGCAGTTAGACGACTGCCGCATTTTTTTTATGGGCAGGCGCGATTGCTCTCTTACATATTCGCAAAATGGACCTAAATTGGAACATCACGCCGCGCTGAAGTTCAATTACTGCGACAAGAAGTCCTCATAAATCGATATTTTTCCATCGTAATTTGGTAAAAGAGGGCTGGTCGTTTTAGCGCGGCTCATGACATAGTTGCGGCCATGTCATTGTTCCTGATTATAGCCCTCCCGTTTCTTGGCGCCTTGCTGCCCGGCCTGATGTATCAGGCCGGCCGACAAAGCTGCTTTTTGGTGACCCTTCTGGTGACGGCCTGCGCCGCGATCGGCCTTGCGACACACGCGCCGGCTGTCCTTGCGGGCGAGGTCGTGACCGCTAGCCTCACGTGGCTGCCTCAGCTGGGGTTGAACGTGAACCTCTTCCTCGATCCGTTGGGGCTGATGTTTGCGGGTCTAATCCTTGGGATCGGGATGTTGATCATCCTTTATGCGCGGTTCTACCTGTCGCGTGACGACAATATGGGCGCGTTCTTCACCTATCTGCTGCTGTTCCAAGGCGCGATGGTCGGGATCGTTCTGTCCGACAACATATTGATGTTGCTCATTTTCTGGGAACTCACGTCGCTATCGTCCTTCCTGCTGATCGGGTTCTGGAAGCATTTGCCCGAGGGGCGTCAGGGCGCGCGTATGGCCCTGACTGTAACGGGCATGGGTGGCCTGGCGATGATCGGTGGCATGCTGCTGCTGGGGCAGATTGTGGGCAGCTATGATTTGACGGTGATCCTTGAAAATCGTGACCTTATTCAGGCGTCGCCGCTGTATATCCCCGCGCTGATCCTGATTCTGCTGGGGTGTTTCACCAAGTCCGCGCAATTCCCGTTCCACTTCTGGCTGCCGCACGCCATGGCGGCACCAACGCCGGTCTCGGCCTATCTGCACTCTGCCACGATGGTGAAGGCGGGGCTGTTCTTGATGGCGCGGATGTGGCCGGTTCTGTCGGGCACGGAAATCTGGATCGTGTTGGTCTGCTCTGCCGGGTTGATCACGATGGTCCTTGGTGCGCTGATCGCGATCTTTAAAAACGACCTCAAGGCGCTGTTGGCATTTTCCACCGTGTCGCATCTGGGTTTGATCACGTTCCTGCTGGGCACCGGCACGTCCTTTGGCGCGATGGCGGCTGTATTCCACATTCTGAACCACGCGAGCTTTAAGGCGGCCTTGTTCATGAGCGCCGGTATTGTCGATCACGCGGTCCATACCCGCGACATGACCCGTTTGGGTGGGCTGCGCCGTTTGATGCCGATCACCTTTGCGATTGCAACGCTGGCCGCGTTGTCGATGGCGGGTATCCCGTTGCTGAACGGGTTCTTGTCAAAAGAGATGATGCTGGAAGAGGCGCTGCGCACAACGCTGTTCGGCTCGCCCTATCTGGTGGCGGCTGTGGCGACGCTGGGGGCATTGTTCTCTGCTGCGTATAGCTTCCGCTTTATCGCGCATACCTTCTTTGGCAAGGTCCGGAACGACTATCCGGCCAAGCCCCACGATCCCGAATTCGGTCTGTGGATTTCGCCCGCCTTGCTGATCATCCCCGTGATCGTGATCGGTGTGGCTCCGTTTCTGGCGGAACCTTTTGTTCGTACCGTGACGCAAGCCGTGATCGGCTCTGCTGCTGAAATGCCAAGCGAACATATCAAGCTGTGGCACGGGTTTGTGCCCGCTCTCGGGATGTCAGCGATTGCTGTGGTCGGTGGTTTGATCCTGCTGGCGGCGTGGAACCCGTTGGCGCGTCTTTGGGCCGCGACCCCGCGCCCCGAGGCAAAGGACATCTTTGACCGGATTATCGCAGGCGCTGTCGGGCTCGCAAGCCTCGTGTCGGAGCGTCTACATAACGGTTCCTTCACCCGCTACGCCGCGATCTTTGTGACCGCCGTCGTCGCCATTGGAGCACACGCATGGTTCACCGGCACCGACGGCGCACCTACGCGCGAGATGTTGCCGATCACGCCAGTGGGCTTTGCCGGCTGGTTGATGTTGATGATCGCGACGGGGTTCTTGGTCACGGTGCACCGGAACCGTCTGGCGGTTCTGATCCTGATGGGGATCATCGGCCTGATGGTATCCGTCGGGTTCAACTACTTCTCGGCCCCCGATCTTGCGCTCACCCAGATCTCGGTCGAGGTGGTGACGATCGTGCTGTTGTTGCTGGCGTTGAACTTCATGCCCAACAGCACGCCTAAGGAAAGCACTGTTTTGCACCGCAGCCGCGATATCGTGGTGTCGGTTGTGGCAGGGCTGGCCGCGGCGGGGTTGATCTATTCAATCCTGATGTCGGATTTCCCGATTGCCTCCATCGCCGACTACCATCTTGCGAACTCCTATAAGGGCGGCGGCGGGACCAATGTGGTGAACGTGATCCTTGTAGACTTCCGTGGCTTTGACACCTTTGGCGAAATCATCGTGCTCGGGATTGCTGCGCTGGTGATCTATGCCCTGACAGAGGCGCTTTTGTCAGGCCCCGTGCGCGCACGTTTGCTGAACCGTGGCTATGAGGAAAAGCGCGCGGGCGACGCCCACCCGATGATGATGGTGGTGCTGACCCGCGTCTTGATGCCTGTCGTGTTGCTGGTAGGTGTTTATATCTTCCTGCGTGGACACAACGAACCGGGCGGCGGGTTTGTCGCCGGTCTGATCGTGGCGATTGCGGTCGTAATGCAGTATATGGCCAGCGGCTTTGCTTGGGCCGACAACCGCCAGCGCTATCCTTATCACGGCATCATCGGGGCAGGGGTGCTTTGTGCCGGTCTGACCGGTATCGGCGCGTGGTTCGCCGGGGCCCCTTTCCTGTCCTCCGCGTTCGGCTATTTCCGCATTCCCCCAATGGAGAAATTTGAGCTGGCGACCGCGATGGGCTTTGACCTTGGGGTGTTCCTTGCGGTGGTCGGCGCGGTGATGCTGTCGCTTGAAAGCTTCTCGCGGCTGGGGCGTCGTGCGGGCATCGAGGAAAGCGAACACCCTATGGATATCGACCCGTCACGGGATGAACCGAAAACCGAGACGGAGACCTGATATGGAGCTTTTAGTCGCTTCCGCCATTGGCGTTCTCACTGCTGCCGGGGTCTATTTGATTCTGCGCTTGCGTACCTTTCCTGTGATCATCGGCACGTCGCTGGTCAGCTATGCGGTCAATGTTTTCCTCTTTGCGTCGGGCCGGTTGGCGTTGAATGCGCCGCCGATCCTGCGGGACGGGGTAGAGGTCTATACCGACCCGCTGCCCCAAGCACTGGTGCTAACGGCCATTGTTATTTCCTTTGGCATGACCGCCGTGGTGGTGATGATTGCGGTCGGGTCTTACCTGAGCGCGGGCGATGATCTGGTGAACGACCCCGACACGCTGGCCAACACCAAAAATGCTGAACCCTCACAGCGCGGAGGAGGCCCGGCATGACCCATTGGCTTATTCTTCCGATCGTTCTGCCGGCTATGCTGGCGGCTTTCATGGTATTGTCCGCACGCTATCATCTGTTGATCCAGCGCGCCTTGTCAGTTGCGGGGACGCTGGGGCTGCTGATGCTAGCGGTTGGATTGTTCTGGCAGGCCTCTGACGGCACGGTGAGCCTGTACCAGCTTGGCAATTGGGCCGCGCCTTTTGGCATTGTTCTGGTCGCGGATCGTCTGTCGACGCTGATGGTGCTGCTGACCTGTGTGCTTGCCGTGCCGGTGTTGCTGTATGCTATCGGGTCGGGCTGGGACAATCGCGGGCGGCATTTCCATCCACTGTTCCAGTTTCAGTTGATGGGGATATTGGGCGCTTTCCTGACCGGTGATGCGTTCAACCTCTTTGTGTTTTTCGAAGTGCTGCTGATTGCGTCATACGGGTTGATGATCCATGCAGGCGGGCAACGGCGTCTGCGGGCGGGCACGCAATATGTGCTTTATAATCTTTTGGGCTCGACGCTATTCCTGTTCGCGCTTGGCACGATCTATGCAGAAACCGGCACGCTGAACATGGCGGATCTGGCGATGCGCGTGGCTACATTGGACGCAGGCGATGGCGCGGGTATTCGCGTCGCTGCAGTTCTGTTGCTGCTGGTCTTTGCGGTAAAAGCCGCGATCCTGCCGCTGCATTTCTGGCTGCCAGCCAGCTATGCCGAAGCACCGGCGCCGGTGGCGGCGCTATTTGCGATCATGACCAAGGTTGGTGCTTACTGTATCATCCGTTTCTACACGCTGGTCTTCCCTCCTGACCTTGAGATCACGCAAGGACTGTTTGATGTCTGGCTGATGCCTGCGGCGTTGCTGACCGTGGCGCTCGGAATGGCGGGCGTGCTGGGAGCGAAACGAGCCGACCGGATGGTCGCGTTTTCCGTGATCGGGTCCATGGGGATGTTACTGGCCGCCGTGTCGGTCTTTACCCCCGCAGGGATTTCCGCAGCACTTTATTATGCGATCCATTCCACCTTTGCCGCTGCGGCGTTGTTTATGCTGATCGATGTGATCCGCAGTCGGCGCGGCGCGGCGGATGTAGCTTTCGTTGATGCGCCCCCCATGACAGGTGGCGCGCTGGTGGCGGGCATGTTCTTTGTTGCGGCGATTGCCATGACAGGTCTGCCGCCGCTTTCGGGTTTTGTCGGCAAACTGCTGATACTGGATGCAGCACGCAGCGCTGATCTGATGTGGTGGGTCTGGGCGACGATCCTTGGCGGGTCGTTGATCGCAGTCGTTGGTTTCTCTCGGGCTGGCAGCCAGATTTTCTGGAAAGCGCATCAGCGGGCTGAAACGCCTGCAGAGGACGCTGCTGCCGCGTCGGCGGCACCTGAAGGGCAGGGCGTTTTGGCCATGGTTTCCGTTGGCAGTCTGCTGGCCTTGCTTGTCGCGCTGACCGTCGCGGCGGGCCCTGTCACCCGCGTGCTAGAAGCGACGTCGGCACAGCTGTTCAACCCCGAACGCTATATATCGATTGTCCTGACCACGCCGGGCAAAGAGATCACCGACGATCACGCCGAAGACACTCACGGTGAGGCCGACGGATCAGGCTATGCTACTGATGGCCAAGGCGCAGACGCCGCGGCTGCACCAGAAAAGGATCACTGATATGTTATCCCGACTGCTTCCGCATCCGATGCTGACCGCGATCCTTGCGATTGCATGGTGTCTGTTGGTCAATGAAATCAAGCTTGGCACTGTTGTATTTGGGGTTATCCTTGGGCTGTTGATCCCCATTGCAACTGCCGCCTATTGGCCTGACCGCCCGCCGGTTGCCAAACCTGCCAAGCTGGTGGGGTATCTGATCATGGTGTTGTGGGATATTCTGGTGGCCAATGTCGTGGTCGCTATGATTGTCTTGTTCAAGTCGAACAAGAACATGCGTCCGGCCTGGGTCGTGATCCCGTTGGAGCTACGCACCCCCGAGGCGATTACCATGTTGGCCGGCACGATTACCCTGACGCCGGGTACGGTTTCTGCCGATGTCTCTGAAGATGGGAAAGCACTTTTGGTGCATGCGCTGGACGCGGCAAACCCTGACGAGGTCCGCGACGACATCAAACAGCGCTATGAGCGTCGCCTGAAGGAGATTTTCGAATGATTGTGATTGCTTTGAACATCGCCTTTGGTGCCGTTGCGGTTTCGCAGTTGCTGGCGATGCTACGCTTGCTAAAAGGCCCCAATACCGGCGACCGTATTCTGGCGCTGGATACAATGGTGGTGAATGCGATTGCCCTGATCATCCTGCTGGGTATGCGTTTGGGCACTGCCATCTATTTTGAAAGCGCGATGATCTTTGCCATGCTTGGGTTTGTGTCCACCGTGGCCATCGCGCGCTTTGTCCTGCGAGGTGATATCATTGAGTGATCTGCCCCTAATCCCCGAAATCATCATCTCTGCCCTGTTGATCGTAGGCGGGTTTTTCACACTCGTCGGGTCGATCGGGTTGATCAAGCTCGATAACTGCATGTCGCGGCTTCACGCGCCGACCAAGGCCTCGACACTGGGTGTCGGGTCCTTGTTGATGGCGGCGATGATATATTCCTTTGCGTCCGAGACAGGGTCGCTGCACGAAGTTCTGGTGATGGCGTTCCTGTTTGTGACGGCACCGATCACCGGGCATCTTATCGCCAAAGTAAATCTGCACCGGCTGCATCAAACCAAGGATATGCCGCCAGCCCCCAGTGACCACGTCTGGGGCACTTACTCTGAGAAATAACATAGACCCGCGCCGCAAAGCGCGGGTTTTTCTTTTGCCAAAACAGGGGCGGGCAGGGCATTTTGCTCCTGCCTAAAGAAAATTTCAATTTTCGTGCCATTCGGTGCAAAACCCTGCTTGACGCCATCGCGAGCAGACCCTATCACCACCAAACGCTTCGACGGCAACGACGAAGTACGCAGTGGGCGGTTGTAGCTCAGATGGTTAGAGTACCGGCCTGTCACGCCGGGGGTCGCGGGTTCGAGCCCCGTCAACCGCGCCACCGCTGCATTTTATCATACATCATGATGACAAGCACACGCCCTTCGGGGCGTGGTTTGCTTGTGCGTTCAGGCCATTGGTTTTCACCCATTTTTGGGGTGTCCGAGGCCGTATTTTGCCCTGCGCGGTCTGCGCTGAAATTTTCCAGAATTCTTTGTAATTTTCTGCGGTTAATCGCTTGACGCTCCGGGCTGGTTATCTTATTCCGCCCTTACTGCGCGGTTGTAGCTCAGCTGGTTAGAGTACCGGCCTGTCACGCCGGGGGTCGCGGGTTCGAGCCCCGTCAACCGCGCCACTTATCCCTTTTTAGACTGTCTGATTTACCTCGTCCTAAAAAGGGAAAAGCGGGCCGCGAGGCCCGCCCGTTTTCTTAGGTCATTGCATCCAATATCCGTGCCCAGCTTCGGATACCTTTGTGAAAGCTCTCCAGATCGTATTTTTCATTCGGAGAGTGGATGGCATCGTCATCCTTGCCGAATCCAATCAGCACCGGCGTGGTATCCAGAATTTTCTGGAAGTGGCCTGCGATGGGAATCGACCCGCCGCACCCGACATAGGCGGCGGGCACATTCCATTCGTCTGTCAGTGCCTTGCGCGCCTCCTCGAACGCGGGGGCGGTGGTTTCAAACACTGACCCCTGGCTCGACCCATGCGCGTGGAAGCTCGCTGTACAGTCTTCGGGCATCATATCGGTCACCATCTTGCGAAAACTTTCGCGGATGACGTGGGGGTCTTGCGTGCCCACCAGACGGAAGCTGATCTTGGCGTGTGCCTGCGACGGCAGAACGGTCTTGAAACCCGCGCCTGTATAGCCGCTCCACATGCCGTTGACTTCGCAGGTGGGGCGCGACCAGATCATCTCGATCGGCATACGGTCCTGCTCGCCGGCAGGTTTGGACAGGCCAACGTCGCCCAGAAAGCTGTCGTGATCAAAGGCGAGGCCCTGCCACTGGGCCTGAATATCGTCGGGCAGCTCGGGCACGCCGTCATAGAATCCCGGCACGGTGATGCGACCTGCGTCGTCATGCAGCGACGCGATCACCTTGGACAGGACACGCGCGGGGTTCATCGATACGCCGCCGTACATGCCGGAATGCAGGTCCAGATCGGGGCCGGTGATGGTGAGCTCTTCGCCCATCAATCCGCGCAACATGGTCACGATAGAGGGCACCTTGGACTGGAACATGCCTGTATCGCAGATCATCGCATAATCGGCGCGCAGCTCTTCGGCGTTTTCCTTCATGAAAGGCACCAGCGATGGCGAGCCCGATTCCTCTTCGCCCTCAAAGAAGAACGTCATCCGGCAGGGGAAGTCACCGTTCACGGCTTTCCACGCCCGCAACGCTTCGACAAAGGTCATCAGTTGGCCCTTGTCATCCGCCGCACCGCGCCCGCGGATCACGCGGCCCTTTGCTGTGTCTTCAACGGCAGGATCAAAGGGATCACGGTTCCACAGGTTTAGCGGATCAACGGGTTGAACATCATAGTGGCCATAGAACAGGATATGCGGCTTGTCTGCGGGGCCGTCGACATGACCCACGACCATCGGGTGACCGGGGGTGGGGCGTTTGGTGGTCTCAATACCGATGCTGTTCAGATCCTCGACCAGCCAGTCGGCAGCGCGGTCGCAGTCTTCCTTGAACGCGGGGTCGGTTGAAATAGAGGGGATGCGCAGCAGCTCCAGCAGGCGGTCGGTGGCCGCATCCAGATCGCTGTCGATCCGTGCCAAGACGTCGGGTAGGGACATGTGAGGTAAACCTTTCTGTCGGGGTGGATATTAGCGCGACCGTATCAGCGCGCTTGGCCGTGTCCAGTGGTGGGCTACATGCGCGCGATGTCTGCGCGCGAAACCGTACAAGAATCGCTTGAAAATCATTCGCTTGCGGTGCGCAGGGCAGCGCAAGGGTTTCCGATGCGCATCATCTGGTCGTGCTGCGCGGGGCCTTGCGGCAGGGCCTGCGACAATCGGTGCCTATTAAAGCATTGATTTGAATGGTTCTAACCGGTATTCATTCCAAGGCACGAATATGGCGAATGATCCGGTTGCCTTTGCTGGTCCCGCCACCGACGAAGGAGCAAGGCGCAATGGACTATACCAAACAGCTTGATGTGGCGATTGACCGGCTGCACGAGGAAGGTCGCTACCGGACTTTTATCGACATTGAGCGCCGCAACGGGCACTTTCCGCACGCCGTCTGGACGCAACCTGACGGGCAGGATAAAAACATCACTGTCTGGTGCGGGAACGACTATCTTGGGATGGGGCAAAACCCAGTTGTTCTTGCCGCCATGCACGAGGCGCTTGATGCGACCGGGGCTGGCTCTGGCGGGACGCGCAACATTTCGGGTACCACAGTCTATCACAAGCGCCTTGAAGAAGAACTGTCCGACCTGCACGGCAAAGAAGCCGCGTTGCTGTTCACCAGCGCCTATATCGCCAACGACGCAACGCTGAGCACGCTGCCCAAGCTCTTTCCAGGTCTGATCATTTATTCCGATGCGTTGAACCATGCCTCTATGATCGAAGGCGTGCGCCGCAATGGCGGGGCCAAGCGTATCTTCCGGCACAATGACGTGGATCACCTGCGCGAGCTGATGGCCGCCGACGATCCCGCAGCGCCTAAATTGATCGCGTTTGAATCGATTTATTCGATGGACGGCGACTTTGGCCCGATCGAAGCGATTTGCGACATT
The DNA here is from genome assembly GCF_053474885.1 of Sulfitobacter sp. M13. Taxonomy (NCBI): domain Bacteria; kingdom Pseudomonadati; phylum Pseudomonadota; class Alphaproteobacteria; order Rhodobacterales; family Roseobacteraceae; genus Sulfitobacter; species Sulfitobacter sp. M13. The sequence continues at coordinate 2,065,076 of NZ_CM130281.1, forward strand.
GCAGACGAGTTCGGCGCGCTGACCTATATCGACGAAGTCCACGCCGTAGGGATGTACGGACCACGCGGGGCAGGGGTTGCGGAACGTGACCGCCTGATGCACCGGCTTGATATTATCAATGGCACGCTCGCCAAGGCCTATGGCGTGATGGGTGGCTATATCGCGGCCTCCGCCAAGATGTGTGATGCGATCCGGTCCTACGCGCCGGGTTTTATCTTTACCACGTCGTTGCCGCCTGCGGTGGCTGCAGGCGCTGCGGCGTCGGTCGCATTTCTCAAGACCGCGCCCGAGCTGCGCGAGAAGCATCAGCAGCAGGCCAAAGTGCTTAAACTGCGGCTGAAGGGGTTGGGCTTGCCGATCATCGATCACGGCAGCCATATCGTCCCTGTGATCGTCGGGAACCCTGTTCATACCAAGATTTTGTCCGACCGCTTGCTGGAAGATCATGGCATTTACGTGCAGCCGATCAACTTCCCCACAGTCCCCCGCGGAACAGAGCGCTTACGCTTTACCCCGTCGCCTGTGCATGGCCCGCTGGAAATCGAAGGGCTGGTTCACGCAATGGACGTCCTATGGTCCCATTGTGCGCTGAATCGTGCCGAAATGGCGGGGTGACCCCGAATATTTCGTATAGTCCGTTGATTTATGCTACCGATAACGAAAGAAAAGCCTAATCTCGAATCAACATGTTGTTTCGATTAAGGGCAGCGGGCATAGCTACGGGACATTTTTATGATTGGGCGGTGGTCCTTCAAGTCAGCAGATGACGAGGAAGTTGAAGCCAAAGGCTTTGACGCTTTCGACTTGCGCCTAGGTGATTTGATGCGGGGCGAACGTGCGACCCTTGGTAAATCGCTCTTGGACGTGCAGCGCGAACTGCGGATCAAAGCATCCTATATCGCGGCAATCGAAAATGCTGACCCGGAAGCCTTTGATACACCTGGTTTTATTGCGGGTTATGTGCGTTCCTATGCGCGCTATCTGAATATGGACCCTGACAAGGCCTTTGCCGCATTCTGCGCTGAATCCGGCTTTGCTGTCGCGCATGGCATGTCGTCCAAAGCCTCGGTTGTTAAAAAGCCGTCCCGCGAAGAACGCCTGAAACACACCGGTGAAAGCGACATCTTTTCCCGCCCCGCGACCCCCTTCACGCCAGTGGGCGATTCCTTTCTCGCGCGAATCGAACCCGGTGCATTGGGGTCGGTTCTGGTGCTGGTCGCGCTGATTGGCGGGATCGGGTATGGCGGCTGGAGCGTGCTGAAAGAAGTGCAGCGCGTGCAGGTGTCCCCCGTGGACGAAACCCCCGTTGTGCTGTCTGACCTTGACCCGCTGCAGGGCGCGCTTGCCGCTGCGCCCGATACGACCGAGGACCCCGACGTTCCGGCGACGATGGCAGCCCCGCGGTCGGATGCGCTTGATCGGCTTTATCGTCCGGCGGCGCTGGATGTTCCCGTGCTTGTGGCCCGTGATGCGCCGATTTCCTCGATTGACCCGCGCAGCATCGGCAGCTTTGCCTCGATCTCGCGATCCCCGTCACCATCGATTGGCGTGACGCCGCAGCGTGTTGCCCAGAATGGTGATATCCAGCGCGATGTGGCGGATGTGGCCCCCGGTACGGTACCGCAGGTGGTCGAAGAATCCGCCCCGCAGGTGCGTATGGTTGCGGCCTATCCGTCTTGGGTGCGGGTCCGTGCTGCCGACGGCAAGGTCATCTTTGAAGGTATCATGAACAAGGGCGACAGCTGGGATATCCCCGCAACCGAAGAACCCCCAACATTGCGTACGGGCGAATCCGGCGCGCTCTATTTCGCGATGGATGGTCAGTATTTCGGACCTGTCGGTGATCGTGGTGCTGTAACGTCCAATCTGCCACTGCATCGTCAGGCCTTGGCTGAACTTTATGAACCCGCGGTGCTGGAAGAGAATTCCGCGCTTGCCACGATGGTGGCCGAGCTGAAGAATGCCGCGACTCCCCCGACTGAATAAGCCGGTTACCATTGCAACAACGCGACGGGCTGAATAGGTGTAGGGCGAACCGGCCCTGACCGATCCTTCGACTGTTTCATTGCCAAAGGTAGCTTTGCATGTCCCTCAATCACATTCGCCCGTGGCGCAACATTTACCGTCGGAAATCCCGCCAGATTATGGTGGGAAATGTGCCGGTCGGGGGGGATGCGCCGATCACCGTGCAGACGATGACGAACACGCTGACCACCGATGTCAAAGCGACGATCGCGCAGATTCAGGCTGCTGCTGATGCGGGCGCTGATATTGTGCGGGTGTCGGTACCTGATGTGGAAAGCTCGAAGGCGCTGAAAGAAATTGTGCGCGAAGTGACCGTGCCGATCGTTGCCGACATCCACTTTCACTACAAACGCGGGATCGAAGCCGCCGAGGCTGGGGCCGCTTGTCTGCGGATCAACCCCGGCAATATCGGCGACGAAAAGCGCGTCAAAGAGGTGATCAAGGCGGCGCGGGACAACAACTGTTCCATCCGTATTGGCGTGAACGCAGGCTCGCTTGAACGGCACCTGCTTGAAAAATATGGCGAACCTTGCCCGGATGCGATGGTCGAAAGCGGGATGGATCACATCAAGATCCTTCAGGACAACGATTTCCACGAATTCAAGATCAGCTGCAAAGCATCCGACGTCTTTATGGCTGCCGCTGCCTACCAACAGTTGGCAGAAGCCACGGACGCGCCCATTCACCTTGGGATCACCGAGGCTGGCGGGTTGACGTCGGGCACGATCAAATCGGCGATCGGTATGGGTAACCTGCTGTGGATGGGCATCGGTGACACGATCCGTGTGTCACTGTCTGCTGATCCCGTCGAAGAGGTGAAGGTGGGGTACGAAATCCTGAAATCCCTCGGCCTGCGCCACCGTGGTGTTAACATTATCAGCTGCCCCAGCTGCGCGCGTCAGGGGTTTGACGTAATCAAAACCGTCGAAGCGCTGGAGCGGCGGTTGGAACATATCAAAACACCGATGAGCCTGAGCATCATTGGTTGCGTCGTCAACGGCCCCGGCGAGGCGCTGATGACGGATGTTGGTTTTACTGGTGGCGGCAACGGGTCGGGGATGGTCTATCTTGCGGGCAAGCAAAGTCACAAGCTGGGCAACGAGGGCATGATCGACCACATCGTCGAACAGGTCGAAGCCCGCGCCGAAGCCATCGAGGCAGAGACCCAAGCGGCAGAGCAAGCAGCCGAGTGACTTTGCCCAAAGCGGCGCATTTGCCATCGACAGATATTTGCGTATTCCATATCAATAGATATGCCTGATCACGCCGCCAAGACCCCTACATACGCCGAGTTTTTCTGCGGCGGTGGCATGGTGCGTGCGGCTTTGCAGGGCCGGTGGGACTGTGTGCTGGCCAATGATATCGATGCGATGAAATGCAAGGTCTATGCCCGCAATTGGGGGCAGGACGCGCTGCATCACGGCGATATCGCCGAGATGCCGGACGATCTGCTGTCGCGTCAGGTAGATATGTATTGGGCCTCCAGTCCCTGTCAGGATTTCAGCCTCGCGGGCAAGGGCCAGGGCCTAAGCGGCGCGCGCAGTGGTGTTTTTGCGCATTGGGCCGACAAGATCGCAACGGCCATCCAAGCGGGTTTCGCACCGCGGATCATCGCCTTTGAAAATGTGGTCGGGCTGGTGTCACGCAACAGTGGCGCTGATATGAACACGGTGCTCGCGACGTTTGTGCGGCTTGGATATAAGGTTGGCGCGCTTGAAATCGACGCACGGCGGTTCCTGCCACAAAGCCGCCCGCGACTGTTTGTTGTCTGCGTGCGCGAGGATATCGACATTTCGGGTCTGACGGTGCCAAAGCCGTCCCATGTCTTTCACGGCAAGAAGTTGCAAAAGTTCCTGGCCTCTGCGTCGCGTCCTGTGCGGTCGAACTGGGTCTGGTGGAAGCTTGACGACGCCCCTGCCGATGAACAAGCGCTAGAGCGCGTGCTAGAACGCCGCGCCACGATGCCCTGGTTCAGTGCGGCGGACACCGACCGTTTGCTGACACTGATGTCAACGCCCAGCCTTGAACGGTTGCGTGTGGCGCGTACGGCAGGGCGTACGGTGGTCGGTACGATTTATAAACGTGGCCGCCCTGACGCAGACGGCAACGTCCGTCAACGGGCAGAGCTGCGCACCGACGGAATCGCAGGGTGCCTACGGACGCCCGCGGGCGGATCATCGCGGCAAATCCTGATGTTTATCAAGGGCAACCAGACCAAGGCGCGGCTTGTGTCCTCGCGTGAGGTGGCGCGGCTGATGGGGCTGCCCGATAGCTACAAGATGCCCGACACCTATAACAATGCCTACCGCGTGGCAGGGGACGGCGTTGCTGTCCCGGTGGTGCGTTATCTGGACGAGGTGCTGTTCGCCCCCATTCTGAAACGCCAAAGCTTGGGCGCAGTGGCATGAACGCGGCGCAGGCGTTTCGTGGCAAAGCATTGGCGGCGCTGACCAATCAGATCGGCGTCTATGCGCTGTGCGATCTGGACGGCAATCCGATTTACGTGGGCCAGTCAGTCGATGGCATCCGTACACGGGTGCGGCGGCATCTGACGTCGGCACGCTCGGATGTGATTGCAAACCGTCAGATCGACGTGTGGGAAATCGCATTTGTCTGGGCGTGGCCCGTCGCGACCAAGGCCGAAGTTGAGCCATTAGAGCGGTCGATCTTTGCCCATTACGACGCCGAATTGCCCTTGATGAACGGCAAGCCGATGGTGGCCGATGCGCCGGTATTCGAATGGCCCGAAAAGCAGGCGGTGCAAGTCATCGACGAAGAGGAACGGCAGTCGCGGCTGACGCCGTCAAACCGTCTGCCGCGCCAGATCAAGCAATATGATCTACTGGTCGACTACATTCTTAACGTGAAGGAAGCGCCGCATCTCAAGCGGTCGCTGGACGCGCATTTCAAACGCATGGTGCGCTATCATCAGCGCTTTCTCTAGCCGCTATTGCGTCAGATAGCGCCGCAGGACGATGTCAGGCATATGGCCGCGCAGGATACTGTCGGGCATGACGTAAAACGGCAAATCTGTCATCCCGAGCTGTTCTGCCAAGGCAGCGCTTGTCGGATCGGACATAACGTGATGCTTGAACGTCACGTTGTATGTATTTGATATTGTGTTAAGTTCTTCCAGCGCATTTGCACAGTCCGCGCAATCGTCACCGGTGAACAACGCAATCCGCGTGCCCGCCAGCACCTGCTGTGTGAGCGACGCGATTAGGTCAAGGTCGGCTTGTGCCTTCTCTTGATAGGCCTCGGCCGCGTAATTTGGAGGTGTCACTGCGGCGGCGACCAGCTCTGGCTCGGCGCGCAACAAGGCACGTAGCTCTGTCCCGAACGCCATACGCTCCGCATCTGTTAGCGCGCCAAAGTCAGTTTGCGCGACCACCGGAAGGGCGGCCACGCAAAACACCAGGGCCAGGCGCATCTTAGTCGCGCTTTTCTGCGACAATGGCTTTCATCTGGTCATAGGGCAGATAGCCGCGCAGGAGTTCATCTTGCATCACGAAAGTCGGGGTGCCAGAAATTTGCATCGCTTGTGCCAGCTCACGTGTGTTTGCGATCGCGGCTGTGACTTCGGCACTGTCCATTTCTTTCTGGATCGCGTCGGTATCCAGATCAAAGCTGCTGGCCAAGCGGCTTAGCGACGTCTGCGTAATGTCACCGTTAAAGCTCATCAGGGCGTCGTGGACGGATTTATAGGCCTCGTCGCCTGCCACGATTTTAGTCGCGATGGCAAAGCGCGAGGCGACCATGGATTGCTCGCCCAGGATCGGCAGCTCTTTTACGATAAAACGGATGTTGCCGTCGCCGTTCACAAGTTTTTCGACTTCGGAGAACGCTTTTTTGCAGTAGCCGCAGCGGTAATCCATGAACTCGACAATGGTCAAATCGCCGTCAGGGTTGCCGCCGACATAGGAATAGCCATCATCAAAGATCGCCGCTGCATTGTCGGATACCAGCGTGAAATCCGCCTGCGCCTGCGCTTCGGCCTCGCGTTGCTGTAGCTGGTTGACCGCTTCCATGATGACTTGGGGGTTTTCCATCAAATAGGCGCGAACCTCCGCGCGGAATTGCGCGCGCTCGGCGTCGGTCAGTTCGGTCAGGTCCATCGCTTGGGCGGGGGCTGTCAGGGACAGGGCCATCAAGGCGGGGGCGATCAGCTTTTTCATCAGGGTCACTCGCTTGTTGTTGCGCAGGGGTGCAGGCACCGGTTGCAGGGGTGGTGCGCGATTTTGAACGCACGCACAAGGGTTGACGGCACCAGCGGGGTGCGGTGAAAGGTCCAAGCCCAACAGTAGGATCAAGCTTATGCGTATTTCAACCCGGTCCCAGGTCGATCCCTTTATCGTGATGGATGTAATGCAGGCCGCCGCTGCCGCCGAGGCAGAAGGCCGCCACATCATCCATATGGAAGTCGGCCAGCCAGGCACCGGCGCGCCCAAAGGGGCCAGCGCCGCGCTGACAGCCGCGATGGAGCAGAACGCGCTTGGCTATACCGTCGCACTTGGCCTGCCGGCGCTGCGCAAGCGGATCGCGCAGATGTACGGCGAGTGGTACAATGTTGATCTGGACCCAAGCCGCGTGGTGATCACCTCTGGTTCGTCGGGCGGGTTTATTCTGACGTTCACATCGCTGTTTGATACGGGCGATCGGGTCGGTATCGGTGCGCCGGGCTACCCCAGCTATCGCCAAATTCTTAAGGCGCTGGACCTCACTCCGGTTGATCTGCCCACCTCGATCGAGAACCGTTTGCAGCCGGTGCCGTCGGATTTCGCCGATATGGACCTTCAGGGGCTTTTGGTCGCCTCGCCGGGCAACCCGACGGGGACGATGCTGGACCATGGGGCGATGTCTGCGCTGATTGACGCGACCCAAGGGCAGGGCGCGTCATTTATTTCGGACGAGATTTACCACGGCATCGAATACGAGAAAAAAGCCGTTACCGCGCTTGAGATCACGAACGACGCCTATGTGATCAATTCCTTCTCCAAGTATTTCTCTATGACGGGGTGGCGTGTGGGTTGGATGGTTGTGCCCGAGGATCACGTGCGCGTGGTTGAGCGGATCGCCCAGAATATGTTTATTTGTGCACCGCACGCCAGTCAGGTGGCCGCCCTTGCCGCGATGGATTGCACGGCAGAGCTTGAGGCAAACATGGACGTCTACCGCGCCAACCGTGCGATGATGGTCACGGGGCTGCGCGAAGCCGGGTTCACCAGTTTCGCTCCCCCTGACGGGGCATTCTATGTCTATGCGGATGTGTCATCGCTGACAACGGACAGCCGCGAATTGGCGCGTGACATTCTAAACAAGGCCGGCGTGGCTGTCACGCCCGGGCTGGATTTCGATCCGGTACGCGGGCATCAGACGCTACGCTTTTCCTATGCGCGCAGCACACAAGACATCGCCGAGGGTCTTGGGCGGCTCAAGGCCTATATGGCAGCACGCTGAAAGGCTGGTTCGGGGCGGGGCGGAATGTTATACCCGCCGCAACCACCCCAAGCAGAACGGTGACAGGCATGCGTATTTTCCCCATTATCGCAACGGTTTGCGCGCTGTCGTCGCCTGCTTCGGGGCAGGATCTGACGGCGCTTGCGCGGGTTGAACCGGACAAAAGCGCGATCTCGGATGGATGGTTCGGCGGGACAACCTTGACGTTGGGGCTAAGCCAGGGCGTGCCGTTTCGCGTGTTCCTGCTGGATGATCCGGCACGGCTGGTGGTTGATTTTCGCGAGGCCGATTGGAGCGGGGTCAACACCCAAGACCTGCTGCCAGAGCCGGGGCGGATCAGCGGATTGCGCTTTGGTCCGTTCCAGCCCGGTTGGTCACGTCTGGTGGCGGATCTGGCCGAACCAATGATCCCGCGCCAAATCGGGATGCCGGTGAACAAGGGCTCTGGTCAGGCTACGCTTGAGATCGAGTTGAAATCGGCCACCGTCGAAGAGTTTGCCGAAGCCGCTGGTGCGCCTGTGGATCCCGCGTGGACCATGGCGCTTGCTGCGCCGCCGAAGGTGGAGGCCGATACCAAAGCAAGCCCGTTCCGCGTTGTGCTGGACCCCGGACACGGCGGGGTCGATCCGGGGGCTGAAACGGACGGCGTTTTGGAAAAAGACCTGATGCTTTCCTTTGCCCAAGCGCTGCGGGACACGCTGGTGCGTGACGGAATCGACGTGGTGATGACTCGCAACACCGACCACTTCGTTGCGCTGGAAACACGTGTCGCCATCGCGCATCAGGCAGAGGGCGATCTGTTTATATCACTTCATGCTGATAGTTTGCCCCAAGGCGGGGCGAAGGGTGCGACGGTCTACACGCTGTCGGATGACGCCAGTGATTCCGCCACAGATCATCTGGCGGCCCGTCACAACCGCGCGGATATTATCGCGGGGGCTGATCTGACCGGATCGGACGATCAGGTGGCCAGCGTGCTGTTAGACCTCGCCCGCCAAGAGACAGAGCCACGGTCCGTTGCCGCCGCCTCCGCGCTGCTTGAGGGGATGAAAGCTGCCGGGGGGCCAATGAACCGGCACCCGCTGCGCAATGCCGGTTTCTCGGTGTTGAAATCCGCCGATATTCCATCGGTCCTGATCGAAATCGGGTTTCTCAGCTCCAAACGGGACCTGGCCAATCTGCGGGACCCGATCTGGCGTGCTGTGATGGTCTCAGCAATTGCCGATTCCATTGCCAAGTGGCGCGACGCGGATGCAGCGCTTAAGCCTTTGATTCGCCAGTAATCCACGGCACGTCCGATGGCGTTATCTGTGCGCGGGTTATCGCACAGGAAAACTGCATCGTGTTTTGACGATTCCCACAGGGTTGCGTATAGACGGTTCACCAACCCTCCTTGCAAGGAACTGCCAACCGTGTTTCGTTTGATCCTGTCTTTTTTCGGGGGTATTTTCACCACCCTCACCATGAGCATCGGTATGGTCGCCCTGACCATCGGCGCGGTGTTCTGGATGTATGGCCGCGATCTGCCCAGCCACGAATCCCTCGCGCAGTACACGCCGCCGACGATCAGCAGGATTTATTCCGGGCAGGGGCGGTTGATTGATGAATTCGCCAAGGAACGCCGCCTGTTCGCACCGGCCAATACGATCCCGGCACTGATCAAACAGGCGTTCATCTCGGCCGAAGACAAGAACTTTTACATCCACGAGGGGTACGATCTGCGCGGCATCGGTGCCGCTGCGGTGGATGCGGTGCGCACACGGGGCAAGGACGTGCGCGGTGCGTCGACCATCACGCAACAGGTCATGAAGAACTTTTTGCTGTCTGGCGACCGACGCGCAGAGCGCAAGGTAAAGGAAATCATCCTTGCCGCCCGCCTTGAAGAAACGCTCCCCAAAGAGAAAATCCTCGAACTTTACCTGAACGAGATTTTCCTTGGCCAAAACTCCTACGGTGTAGCTGCGGCCTCGCAGACCTATTTCAACAAGACGCTGGGGGAGCTGGCCCCGCATGAGGCAGCCTTCCTAGCGTCCTTGCCCAAAGCGCCGTCCGACTACCACCCTGTCCGCCAAAAAGAGCGGCTGCTGTCGCGTCGGAACTTTGTTCTGCGTGAGATGAAGGAAAACGGCTATATCACCGCCGCTGCTTATGACACCGAAGTCGCGCAGCCCCTGCGGTCGGTGCAGAATGGTGATTTCGAAAGCTTTAAGGCAGAACTGCCGCCGCGTGATTACTTTACCGATGAAATTCGCCGCCAGCTGTCTGAAAACTTTGGCGAGGGTGAATTTTTCACTGGCGGTCTGACCGTGCGCGCCACCATCGACAACGAAATGCAACCCATCGCGGCACAATCCCTGCAGCTTCAACTTGAACAATATGACCGGGGCATTGGTATCTATCGCGGCACCGGCAAGAAAATCGCGACTGAAAAGCTGATGTCAGAGGCAGATTGGCGCGAAGCGTTGTCTGACGTGCGGGTGCCGCGTGATGTTGATCTGGAAAATCAATGGCATCCGGCAGTTGTCCTGAACCTTGAAAATGGTGCCGCCCGTATCGGGATCGAGGGCGTGGACGAAGTTGAGGGCGGTCATTCTATTCCTGCCAAGGATGTCCAATGGGCGCGCAAACGTCTGGAAAACGGCAAGCTTGGCCCGCGGGCACAGGTGCCTGCAGATCTGCTTGAGGTCGGGGATGTGGTGCTTGTGCGTCGCATGACCACCGATAGCGACGGGTCGTTTATCCGCTGGACCTTGCGCCAAATCCCCGAAGTGCAGGGCGGCTTTGTTGCGATGGACGTTAACACAGGCCGCGTGATCGCGATGCAGGGCGGCTTTTCCTATCAGGCATCGGTGTTTAACCGCGCCACGCAGGCCAAGCGCCAGCCGGGGTCAAGCTTTAAACCCTTCGTCTATGCTGCGGCGCTCGACAGCGGCTATACCCCCGCGACCATCGTCGTGGATGCGCCGATCGAAATCAATACACCTCAGGGCATGTGGCGGCCGCGCAACTCGTCGAACAAGTTCTACGGGCCCACGCCCTTGCGGACAGGTATCGAACAGTCGCGCAACCTGATGACCATCCGGCTTGCACAAGAGGTCGGTATGAACACCGTGGGCGATTACGCCGAACGGTTCGGGGTGTACGACAATCTGTCGCCGGTACTTGCCAACGCGCTCGGCTCGCAGGAAACGACGCTGTACCAAATGGTGTCGGCCTATGCGATGTTCGCGAATGGCGGCGAGCGTGTGCAGCCGACCTTGGTTGACCGTGTACAGGATCGCTATGGCCGCACCGTTTATAAGCACGACCAGCGGATCTGTAACGACTGCCAGTTGGAAACCCTTGCCCCCGGTGTCGGGCCGCGCATTGTTTCCAACCGTGAACGGGTCATGGACCCGATTACCGCCTATCAGCTGACCTCCATGATGAAGGGCGTGGTTGATCGCGGGACGGCCCGCGGCGCGGTGAATTTGCCGGTGCCAATTGCGGGCAAGACCGGTACGACAAATGATGCGAAAGACGTCTGGTTCATTGGGTTCTCCAGCAACATCGTGGCGGGCTGCTATATCGGTTTCGACAATCCGCGCTCGCTGGGGCGTGGGGCGTATGGGGCCGGTATGTGCGGTCCGGTGTTCCAGCGTTTCATGAGCGAGGCCATTCAGAAATATGGCGGCGGCCCCTTCGAAGTGCCGCCCGGTGGGCGCTTTATCAAAATTGATCGCTTCAGCGGTGCGCGTCTGTCCGACAGTGCCTCGGGCTCAAATGTTGTGGCCGAATATTTCCGTGATGGCGAAGAGCCCCTGTTCGGGATCACCTTTGACGGTGGCTTTGCGATGGGTGCCGATCTGCCACTGGTGAACGAGGCAGGCAGTGGCGCACGCGAGGTTACGACCTCTACCGGTAAAAAAGCCCGTGTGGGGCCCAAGGCCAGCTTTGGGACGATCAACTCTGGCGGGCTGTACTGACGCCACAGGCACCGCCCTAGCGCTTGCCCAAGTTGCCGCGCTGGTCTATTTGAAACGCGGCCCCGGCTATTCGGGGCCGCGATCTATTTAAAGGCAGGATACCATGCGCGCAGATGCACAAAACACAGCAGACCAGATCAGCAAATCGCTGGAGCTGTTGGCGCAGCGTCTGAATGTCGAAACCGCGCCCTACCGGCTGGAAGAATTCAACGCCCGCGTCGAGAACCCCAACCTGTGGGATGACCCCGACGCAGCGCAAAAGCTGATGCGTGACCGCCAAGCGTTGGTCGATTCTATCGCCACCTACGAAGGCATCAAGCAAGAGCTGGCCGACAACATCGAGCTTATCGAACTGGGCGAGATGGAGGGCGACGAAGAGGTGGTTTCCGAGGCAGAAGGCTCCTTGAAAACACTGGCCAAAACAGCAGCCCAAAAAGAGCTTGAGGCGTTGCTGAACGGCGAGGCTGACGCGAATGATACCTTCCTTGAGATCAACGCAGGGGCGGGCGGCACCGAAAGCTGTGATTGGGCCAATATCTTGTCGCGGATGTACGTCCGTTGGGCCGAGAAAAAGGGGTATAAGGTCGAGCTGCAATCCGAAAGCGCGGGCGAAGAAGCCGGAATCAAATCAGCCACCTACAAGATCAGCGGTTTGAACGCTTATGGTTGGCTGAAGTCAGAATCCGGTGTGCACCGTCTGGTGCGGATCAGCCCCTTTGACAGCGCTGCGAAACGGCACACGTCCTTTACCTCTATCTGGGTATATCCGGTGGTCGACGACAATATTGAAATCGACATCAATCCGAGCGATATCCGCATCGATACCTACCGCTCTTCCGGTGCCGGTGGCCAGCACGTGAACACCACGGATTCTGCCGTTCGGATCACACACCACCCCACGGGGATCGTCGTCACCAGCTCTGAGAAATCGCAGCACCAGAACCGTGACATCGCAATGAAGGCGTTGAAATCGCGGCTTTATCAGATGGAGCTCGATCGTCGGAACGCTGCCATCAACGAAGCCCACGAGAATAAAGGCGACGCAGGCTGGGGCAACCAGATCCGGTCCTATGTTCTGCAGCCCTATCAGATGGTTAAAGACCTGCGCACCAACTATGAAACCTCGGATACAAAAGGGGTGCTGGATGGTGATCTTGACGGGTTGATGGGGGCCGCACTGGCGCTTGCGGTATCGGGTAAATCCCGTGCCGAGGCGCAAAGCTAAGACCATAATCTAGGCAACGCCGCGCGGACATACCGGTGACGCGCGACATTCGCGTCACCGCCTCTTGCATCTGCGCGCTGCCTTCCGTTTTATGACCCGAACGGAGGGCACAGGCATGAATATCCTAGACATCGGGGCATTGGCCCAATCCGAAGCGCTGGCGAACGGGAGCTTGACCGCCGTCGCGCTGATGGAGGCAACCTTGGCGCGCATTGACGCCGTCAACGGGCAGGTCCACGCCATCGTCGCGCTGCGCCCCCGGGCAGACCTGATGGCAGAGGCCGCACAGGCCGACGCAACGCCAAGAACCGGCTGGCTGCACGGTATCCCCATCGCGATCAAGGACTTATCCGATGCCAAGGGGTTGCCCACCAGCAAAGGCTCGCCTCTGTTTGCCGACACTATAGCGCAGAAGGACAGTGTGTTCGTCAGCCGTATTCGTGCGGCGGGGGCCATCATCATCGGCAAGACCAACACGCCCGAATTCGGTCTTGGCAGCCATACGTTCAATCCGGTCTACGGTGCCACACGCAACCCCTATGATCTGTCCCGCTCTGCTGGCGGCTCATCGGGCGGGGCGGCGGCGGCACTGGCCTGCGGTATGCTGAGCGTCGCGGATGGTTCAGATATGATGGGCAGCCTGCGCAACCCCGCCGGCTGGAACAACGTCTACGGTATGCGTCCAAGCTGGGGCACTGTTCCGGCAGAGCCCGAAGGGGATATGTTCCTGCATCAGCTCAGCACGGCAGGACCGATGGCGCGTACCCCGCGTGATTTGGCAGCCTTGCTGGATACCATGACCGGTAACGACCCCGATCAGCCATTGGGTCTGTCGCCAGGACCTAGCCTGCCCGAAATGGGCGCACCGGTTCATCCGCGGCACATCGGTTGGCTGGGTGATTGGGGCGGGGCTTTTCCGTACGAGGACGGGATCGACGCAACCAGTCGGGCGGCATTGGACCAGATGGCGGCTTTAGGGCACAAAATCACCCATCTGCCCGCGCCCTTTGATGCAGAAGCGATGTGGGAAAGCTGGATTACCCTACGCTCTTTTGCCGTAGCAGCCGGACTTGGTCCCTTTTACCAAAATGCGAAAACGCGTACGCATCTTAAACCCGCCGCCCAGTGGGAGGTAGAACGCGGCCTTGGGTTTTCGGCACATGAGGTACAAAAGGCCAGCCTGACGCGGTCCGATTGGTACCGCTGTGTGACGGCGCTGTTTGAAAAGGTCGATGTGCTGGTGCTGCCGTCTGCCCAGCTGTGGCCCTTTGACGTCGATCAAGTGCATCCGACACAGATCGCGGGTCGTGATATGGATACGTATCATCGCTGGATGCAGGTGGTGGTGCCGGCTGGCCTGATCGGACTGCCCGTCGTTAATATCCCCGCCGGGTTTGGCGCGGCAGGGCTGCCAGCGGGGCTACAACTAATCGGGCCGCGCGGTAGCGACGTGAAGCTGTTGCAATTAGCCCAGCGTTGGCACGAGACGACCCACTGGCCCCAAGCCCGCCGACCACAGCTCGGCTAGCGCGCGCATTATTCAAACGCGTACTCGGGACGCAGCAGACGCCGATGGAAGGGCTCAGGCTCTTCCTCGGCAAATAACCCGCCGTTACGGGCGACTTTCAACACGGCTGGCAGGGTTTGGGGCAGGTACTCATAGACCAGACGCGTTGCGCGCAGCCCGATGGCGCTTTCGGGTACGGTACGCGTGATATACCCGACCCAAAAGTTATTGTTAAATGTCCCAATTCGACCAAGATAGTTAAACGATGACGTCATCGCGCCGCGCCGTGACGCGATAATTGCGATGCCCTCTTCCTGCATCAAGACGACACCACGATATTCGCGAAACTCAGATTTGAGTGGCAACCCCTGCATGCGCATGGCCATCGCCGTTTCATAGCCTCTCACATAGGTTCTACGTCCGCGACGAAAGACCATCAAAAGCCCGACGGCAAATTTTTCGGGGATCAGAAAGCTTCGGCGCGAAAAGCGGTAGAACCCACTGGGAAGCATGGCTTCGGGAAGATCCAGCGCGCGGGCCGCTACAAAATCACGCATCAGTCCAGACGACGGGGGGGCAGGTTTTTTTATTTCATTTAAAGGTTCCAACAGAATGCGGGCATCGACACCGAAGAACTGGCAAATTCTGGCCAGAACGTCGGGTCGGGGGAAACTGTCCCCGGAGAGGTAGCGATTTAACTGGGTCCGGTTGACGCCGAGCTCATGTGCGAGGTAGGTCACCGACGGGTAGTCTGCTATTAACTGTTTTAAATTATCGCCAAAAATCGTTCTAATATCAGCTGGGCTTGTCATGAAAAAAGTCCATTAGAATAAAGTAATTAAACATCACAACCTTTGAATGAATTGGCAAGTGGATTTGCCCTTATTAGATGTTAATTGACGCTGATCAGCGTCAAAATAAGCAGCGACCGACACAAATTGAAATCGTAAAAAAATCGACAATTTATCAAAATGGCGCGAGTATATCTCATGTCTAGAAGTATTTAGGAGGGGTTCGGAAATGTACGGAGTAGTGCTTTGGAGCGACGCGAAAGCCAATAAAGCCGTTTTCTGGTGTGAAGATCACGGCGACCTCGCCTACTTTCACGGCGATCCGGACAGC
Source organism: Sulfitobacter sp. M13 (assembly GCF_053474885.1). Taxonomy (NCBI): domain Bacteria; kingdom Pseudomonadati; phylum Pseudomonadota; class Alphaproteobacteria; order Rhodobacterales; family Roseobacteraceae; genus Sulfitobacter; species Sulfitobacter sp. M13. Next base: position 2,080,377 of record NZ_CM130281.1, read on the forward strand.
GTAGACCCTACCGAGGCACCCTTTGATGCCGGCGACCTAGTTCAATTCGAAGTCTATCAGGATGCCAAGCTGCGTAAGGCGTTCAATCCCGCCATCGTGAAAAGCAAAGCGGATGCCGATCTGCCGGAAAAGCTGATGCAGCACTCAAACACGACCGTAAGGGATACTCTTGGGGGCGATATTTTGCATTTCCGGCCCAGAAACACACTGCCCGCAGAGCTTCGTCAACGTGACCTAGCCTAGCCTGTTGAGGCTAAGCTAGATCACGGAGCCTACTCGGGCATTTAGTTGCCGCGAGACAGCGCTGCGACACCGGTCCGCGCGACAGATACCAGCCCTAAGGGGCGCATCAGCTCGGCGAAGGCATCAATTTTCTCGGGCGCGCCGGTAATCTCGAAAACGAACGTTTCCAACGTGCTGTCAACGACATTGGCACGAAAAATATCCGCCAGACGCAGGGCTTCGACGCGTTTTTCGCCTGTGCCGCTGACCTTGAACATTGCAAGTTCGCGTTCGACCACCGGACCTTCGACGGTAAGGTCATTCACCTCATGTACCGGTACAATCCGACCCAGTTGCGCCTTGATCTGTTCGATGACCTGCGGTGTCCCCGAGGTGACGATCGTGATGCGGCTCAGGTGACCTGTATGATCCACCTCTGCCACGGTGAGGCTGTCGATGTTATAACCGCGGCCTGAAAACAGGCCGATGACACGCGCCAGCACGCCGGGTTCGTTTTCAACCAGAACCGCAAGCGTGTGCCGTTCAATAACATCCGAAAAGTTGGGACGCAGGTTGTAGGCTGAATGGCTGGTGGCGCCTTTTTTGATCTTTAGGGCTGACATGACACTGTCCTTTTAAGATGTATTCAATGTCGGCGCGCGGCCGCGCCGATGTGTTTGCTTGTGCCGTTCGCGGCTTAGACCAAGACCGATCCTTTGGCGTCGATCACACCCTGCGTACCGGCACCCGCCAGCATCATTTCGTTGTGGGCTTTACCTGACGGGATCATTGGAAAACAGTTTTCGTGTTTTTCCACCAGACAATCAAAGATAACGGGGCCATCGTAGTTCAACATCTCCATGATGGCATCGTCCAGATCATCGGGGTCGGAACAAATGATACCCTTGGCCCCGAAAGCCTCTGCCAGCTTTACAAAGTCGGGCAGGGATTCAGACCAGCTTTGGGAATAACGCTCGCCATGCAGCAATTCCTGCCACTGGCGTACCATACCCAGACGTTCATTGTTCAGGATGAACTGTTTGACCGGCAGGCCGTATTGCATCGCGGTGCCCATTTCTTGCATGTTCATCAGCCACGACGCTTCGCCAGCGACGTTGATTACCAGCGCGTCGGGGTGGGCCATCTGCACACCGATGGAGGCAGGAAAGCCGTAGCCCATTGTGCCAAGCCCACCGGATGTCATCCAGCGGTTCGGGTCTTCGAAATTCAGATATTGTGCCGCCCACATCTGGTGCTGGCCGACTTCGGTGGTGATATAACGGTCGTGATCCTTGGTCAGCGCCTCAAGCCGCGAGAGCGCGTATTGCGGTTTGATGATCTTGCCTTTTTGTTCAAACTTCAGGCAGTCAACATTGCGCCATTCCTCGATCTGTTTCCACCATTTGGCAACCGCGTCGGAGTTGGTTTTGCGGCCGCGGGATTTCCAGACTTTCAGCAGGTCTTCCAGCACATGGCCCACGTCACCGACGATAGGAATGTCGACACGGATGATCTTGTTGATCGACGACGGGTCGATGTCGATGTGCGCTTTCTTCGACTTTGGGCTAAACAGATCGACGACGCCGGTAATGCGGTCGTCAAAACGCGCCCCGACGTTGATCATCAGATCGCAGTCGTGCATCGCCATGTTGGCCTGGTAAAGACCGTGCATCCCCAGCATCCCCAGCCATTTGTCGCCGGACGCAGGATAGCTGCCAAGGCCCATCAACGTAGAGGTGATGGGAAAGCCCGTCGCCTCGACCAATTCGCGCAGCAGTTGCGATGCCGCGGGGCCAGAGTTGATGACGCCGCCGCCGGTATAAAAGACGGGGCGTTTGGCGGATTCGATGGCCTCTACCAGTGCGGTGATCTCGGTCATGTCGCCTTTGAGGGGCGGCTGATAATGCGAGGTCGACGGTTTCTTGGGGGTGTATTGCCCCGTGGCGAATTGCACATCCTTGGGGATGTCGACAAGAACCGGACCGGGGCGCCCGCTGGTGGCCACGTGGAATGCCTCGTGCAGGACAGCGCCCAGTTTGTCGGTCTCTTTCACCAACCAATTGTGTTTGGTGCAGGGGCGGGTGATGCCCACGGTGTCGGCCTCCTGAAAGGCGTCAGAGCCGATCATAAAGGTCGGAACCTGACCCGTCAGAACTACAAGCGGAATGGAATCGAGCAAGGCGTCCGTCAGACCAGTCACAGCGTTGGTGGCACCGGGGCCAGAGGTCACAAGCACAACGCCCGGTTTCCCGGTCGAGCGCGCATAGCCTTCGGCGGCATGCACCGCGCCCTGTTCGTGGCGCACCAGCACGTGTTTGATGCTGTTTTGTTGGAACACCTCGTCATAAATCGGTAGGACAGCGCCGCCGGGATAGCCAAATACGGTATCGACACCCTGATCAATCAGGGCTTGAACGATCATCTTCGCTCCGGTCATTTTACGTGTCATCTTGGTGCTCCGTCAGGCGGTGGTTTATCAAAAGGTGCGTTGCGCAAAAAAAAGCCCCCGATTTTGACGGGGGCGCATGGTGACTGGTATGGTCTGCCGTTACCGGCCCATGCGCGTGTGTCTTAGAATGACGACGATATCTGTAATCGCTAGATCTGTCATAGCCAAAGGCCCTTCATTGCGTGCGTGGACATTATGAGCGGCGCAAAGGGGCGTCAATGGCATATTTGATCTAAAAGTGTCGCTAGGGGCTTAAATTCTTTTCATTTGTTGCGTGAAATCGTAAATTTTCTAATTTTTGAAAAATTGTAGCCGTTTAAACCGGTTTTGCGGCGCTATAGCCGGACTCCCGTTCCCTGCAACACCCCATGTTCCATCGCATAACGTGTCAGCCCCGCAGTCGACGAGATGCCGAGCTTGCGTTTGATGTTCTTGCGGTGTGTCTCGACGGTACGCACGGAGATGTCCAAGGTCACCGCGACTTCTTTGTTGGATTTGCCCTGTGCCAGCTGCAGCAGGATCGTCTGCTCCCGCTCGGTTAGGGATTCACGCGTTGCGTCCTTGGGTTCAAGCGACCCTTGCGCACCGGTGCATAGATAGCGACTGCCGGCCATCACTGTATCGATCGCCAGCTTGATCTCGTCGGTGGGCACGTCTTTGAGGATATAGCCCAAAGCACCGTGGCTCAGCGCCGAAGAGATATATTCGGGGTTATCGTGCATGGACAGGATCACTATGCGGGTATCAGGTTCGCGCTCCAGCAAAATTTCAGTCGCCGAAAGTCCGCCGATCTCGGGCATGTTGAGGTCCATCAAGATCACATCAGGTGCCAGCTGCGCGACGCTATCAATGGCAGCGCGGCCGTTGGGCAGACAGCCAACCACCTCAATATCATCGTAGCTTTCTAGGATCGACTGAATGCCTTCGGCGACCATCGGGTGATCGTCGACAATCATGACCTTGATCATATGTGATGGCGGAGAGGCTGAAGGGGGCATGAGGTTGCTTTCGGCAGGAGGAAGATCATCGGGGTCAGGGCAGGGCGATCGGCGGCGGGCGCAGCATATGGGTCAGCGGTACGGTGGCGGTGATCTGGGTGCCGCCTTGGGCCGAGGCTTGCAGCGTCAGCGTCCCGTCAAGCTGTTCAATCCTTTCTTGCATATTGCGCAGCCCCAAGCCGCCTGAAACAGAGCGCGTCTTGGACAGCCCCAACCCGTCGTCAGAGATAGAGAGCGTCGCCCCCTGCCGGTGTCCCCGCAGGTCGACAATAACTTCCGTGGCGCGGGCATGGCGTTCGATATTGGTCAGCGCCTCTTGTGCGATCCGGTACAGTGCAATCTTAGCCTCGTCGTCCAGACGGTTGCGAAACACCACGGTGTTGAACTGGCATTTCACGCCTGTCCGTAGTGCAAACTGTTCTACCAGAGTTTTCAGCGCCGGACCAAGGCCTAGATCATCAAGGATGCTGGGGCGTAGCTCACGGCTGATACGGCGGACTTCTGCGATGGCTTCGGCAAGGCTGTCGATCCCCTTGGCCAAAGGCTCTGCTGCGCGGGTGTCGCCCCGTTCAAGCCTGCGGCGCGCATTGTCGAGCGCATAGCGCACCCCCACAAGAATCTGGCTGATCCCGTCGTGCAATTCGCGCGCCACACGCCCGCGTTCTTCTTCTTGGGCATCAAATACCCGTTGGGTGAGCTTCTTGAGCTTGGCATCCGCAAGGCGGCGTTCGCGCAGGTTGACCAGCATGCCCGACCCGAAGACCAGAAAAAGCGCGGTGACCGTGATCGCGCCAATATAGAAGAACGTGCGATGCACCCGCGCCAAGACGTCGAAACGGGCGGTGGCACCGCTGGCGAGCACGTCATCGATGAATACACCCGTGCCCACAGCCCACTGCCAACTTGGAAACGACGTCACATAGGTGATCATGCGTGCGTCTTCACCGGTCGACGGTTTAGGCCACATATAGGTGTGATACCCGCCGCCATTGCGCGCGATGCGGATCAGTTCGTCCACCACAGCAGTGCCCTGGCTGTCCGTCTCGCCGGCAAAGTTGCGGTTGATCCGGTCGGTTTGGCGCGGGCTGACGAGCGCGGTGCCGTCGTAGTCGTAGACAAAGAATTGCCCCTCTTCGCCATAAATCATCGCTGACAGGATCTGCGCGACCTGCGATTTTGCCCCCCCGTCATCGGGCGAGGCAGAGCCGTAGACAAAGTAAAACCCATTGCGTGCTTGGGTGACATAGTTGCGCAGTTCGACTTTTTTGGCGTCGATCAGTTGCTGTTCTAACGTCGAGATTTCACGGTTCGCGACGGCGCGGGCCTGTAATGCCACCACAAAGGCAATCGCCGTCACCGCCAGCACCAAAGGGACGGCAGCAATGAGCGTCAGCTTTTGAGCATAGGTGGGGGCGATCAGGAATGACGGGCGGCGCATGCATGGCTGATACTGGGAAATCCTCGCGAATCAAAGTGCTAGATGCAGCGAGCCTTTCACCCGCTATGCGTGCGGGTGCACAAGATATGGCGGGTCACTTCAGTCGTCTGCAGCATATTTGGGCGGTAAAACTGTGCTGTCTACGCAGTAGTTGGTATTTTCATGTTCGGGCATTTGCGTAAATTGAGTGTCACTTGAAATGACCTGCGCGCATATAATGAAGCGCGGGCACCCTCATATTACTCGGGAGGAGTATCCAACATGGACCGTCGTTCATTTCTGAAGACATCCGCGCTTGGCGGGTCTGCCGCTGCTGCAACCACACTAGCCGCACCGCTGTATGCCCAAGGCAAACGCACGCTGACCATGGTCACCGCTTGGCCCCGTGGCTTTGCCGTGCTCGATGACGCTGCCACCTATCTGAACAATATGGTTAACGAAATGTCTGACGGCACGTTGACCATCGAAAAGAAAGCCCCCGGCGAGCTTGTCGGCGCGTTCGAAGTCTTTGATGCCGTGTCCTCCGGTCAGGCGGATATGTACCACGCCGCCGACTATTACTTTATCGGCCAGCACCCCGGTCTGGCGTATTTCACCGCCGTGCCTTTCGGTGCCACAGCCCAAGAGCTGACAAACTGGTACCTGCACGGTGGCGGCCATGATCTGCACAACCAGATCGGTGAAATCTTCAACATGAAGATGTTCCTCGCCGGTAACTCCGGGTCGCAGTCCGGTGGCTGGTTCCGCAAGGAAATCAACTCTGCCGCAGACTTCAATGGTCTGAAATTCCGCATGCCCGGTCTGGGCGGCAAGGTTCTGGGTAAACTGGGCGCATCGGTTCAGAACATCCCTGGTGGTGAACTGTATCAGGCGCTGTCGTCGGGCGCGCTGGACGGTCTTGAGTGGGTTGGCCCATTTGCGGACGAACGCGCGGGCTTCCAGGAAGTCGCCAAGATCTATTACACCGCTGGTTTCCACGAGCCAGGTTCGGGTCTGACAGCATCGGTCAACCTTGATGTGTTCAACGACCTGACGCCTGCACAGCAAAAGATCATCGAATATGCATCGATGGCGACGACGCACACAGGTCTGGCCGAAACGCTGGCCAATAACGGTGCCGCATTGTCCCGTTTGCAGCAGCAGGGTGTTAAAACCATGCAGTTCCCCGACGATGTTTGGGATGCGTTCGGTGCCGCCTCCAAAGAGGTTATGGACGAGAACATGGACGATACCCTGTTCGCTGACATCCGTACCAGCTTTGAATCCTCGCTGTCCGCATCGGCAGAATGGCTGTCGAAATCCGACGCCTACTATGTCGAGCAACGCCAGCGCGTTCTTGGCAAAATGTAAGTCATCCCGTTGGGATGACATGGGGGCTGCCTTTGGGCGGCCCCGCACGCGACTTTGCATCTCTGAAACAGGGCACGCAAAGGGAGGATAATTTTCGCACCAAGCCCGCGCTGAAACCGGGCGGGCGAAGGGGGGATATCAATGGCAGAAGATGCAGTATGCGCAGGATTTTTCCGCGCGGCGGAAGGGGCCAAAATCAGCTGCTTGGACCAGTTCCAAGAGGGCAACCTGATCAGCTTTGTTCTGGGCAACCTACTTGAGGCGCTCTATAATTTCTTTGCAGCGCTGCTGAACCCGTCCATGTGGCTGGACTGGTCCAATGGCGAAGCGCTGATGCGGTTCATCTACTACGGTGCCTCGGCAGAGCTGTTCTTTGTCCTGCTGATCGGGCTGGTGATTGTCACGGCCATAGGGATTTGGAAGCGCAGCGTTATGTGGGCCTGTGTGCGCGGGCTGGAAGGTTTTGCCAACGCGACGGGGCGTCTTTTTGCGTGGGCCGGATTGCTGATGGTGCTGCAACAGATCATCATCGTCTTTATGCAGCGCATTTTTACTCGGCCTGATATCTCTATCGGCTTTGGTATTCCGCTGCAATTCGACATCAGCTGGTTTGCCGAAGAACTAAAGCTTTTCAACGCCTTGGTCGTCTGTCTTTGTGTGTCTTACACCTTTGTGCAAGGCGGGCACGTACGGGTTGACCTGTTCTATGCCGGTGCCAAGTTCCGCACCAAGCGCGTGATCGACATGCTCGGCGCGCTTTGCTTCATGATCCCCTTCGCGATTGTCACGTGGCTTTATGGCTGGTTCTTCCTGTGGCGCCATCTGGTGACACCGAACCCGTCGGCATCTGACCGGCTAGAGCTGTTGCTGCGCAAGGCGCGTTTGTTGAAGTGGAATGTGGAGACCATCGGCTTTTCGCCGAACGGGTTCAATGGCTACTTCCTGTTCAAGATCCTGCTTTGCGCCTTCTGCGTAATGGTGATTTTGCAGGCAATATCAGTTTTTTATCGTGCTTTGTTAGAGTTCCGCGAAGGGCCTGAGAGCGCAGATAAATATCTCGACCGCGATACGTTGGGCGAGGGCGAAGAAGCCTATGAGGGCACACATTAATTCAAGGGGCGTCCCATGCTATTTGGTCTCGACGGGGTCGAAGTTGGCCTGATCATTGTTTTTGCCTGCCTCTTTGGCGGCATCCTGTCCGGCTTTCCGGTGGCCTTTGCCATCGGTGGTGCTGGTATCATTTCTTTCGGCATCATTGCCGCGCTCGATAGTGCGGGGTTGATGGTGCATCAGGCGATTGACCAATCGTCCCAAGCGTATCGTGATCTGGTGAACTCTGGCGTTCCCAACGACGCGGTGTCCAAGTTCCGCTATCCCGATCTACCGCTCATTGGTGAATCGGTTTTCCCCCAAGGGTGGGAAGTCGCGCTGGATCGTAATGTTAGCTTTATCGTGAACCGAATGAACGAACGTGTTCTCGCCGGGCAGTCGATCGAGACGCTTCTTGCCGTTCTGATGTTCGTTCTCATGGGGATCACGCTCGAGCGTTCCAAGATTGCTAACGACTTGCTCACCACGATGGCGCGGGTGTTTGGCCCGTTGCCAGGTGGCCTTGCCGTGTCGATCGTAGTTGTTGGGGCATTTCTTGCCGCTTCGACAGGAATTGTGGGCGCGACTGTTGTTACGATGGGCCTGCTTGCCCTGCCTACGATGTTGCGGAACGGATATTCGCCCGAGCTTTCAACCGGTGTAATCGCCGCGTCTGGTACCTTGGGGCAAATTATCCCACCGTCCATTGTTATTGTTCTGTTGGGCACATTGGCTGGTGACTTGTACTCAGCGGCGCAAGAAGCACGGGCAACCTCGGCTGGATGTACGGATGCGTTGACCTATCTGGGCGAGCCTGCGGTCGTGTCTGTGGGCACGCTGTTTCAGGCGGCATTGCTTCCGGGGATCATGCTGGCGCTGCTTTATGCGCTCTATGCCTTTGTGTACGCGCTGCTGAACCCTGAAAAAGCGCCTGCTGTGCCAATGGGGGCGACCAATGCCGAACCCATCACGCGGGGCGAAGGTTTTACGTGGTTCCTTGGTATGCCGGCCATGCTGATCGTCGGGACGATTGTTCTGGGCAACCTTGGTATGGTGGGAAGCCAGTCGACAGTGGTTTCAAGCTTTAGCGACATCGGGAAAGGCGCCAGCCTGCGCACGAACGTCGGCGAAGCCTGTCAGGCCGCGATGATCGAACTGCACGGGCAAAGTGCATGGGATCAAGCGGTGACCGAACAAGCCGGGATCGAAGCCGCGGGTGGTCAACAGGCCAGCGAAAAGCTGACCGAAGAAGCACTGGCCCAAAAGCAGGCAGACAAGATCGCTGATGCCGCTCCGATCGGGACCGGTGTTGCGATCATCCTGATCCTGCTGGCCTTGGTCATGACGACGGGTCGCGGTGTGGCACCTTCGGCGGACAAGCGCCCCTTGATCATCGGCGGCATTGGTCTGGTTCTTGCCGTGCTGGTGGACATCCTGCTGATTGGCCCTGCAACGTCATCGGGTGGATTGGTGGTGCTGATGGCGCTGCCGTTCGTGGCTGTGATGTATGGTGTGGTCTATGCGCTGAAGCTTTGCGCAGGTAACGAACTGATCCGCGTGGTCTTTCCGCCGCTGGTCCTGATCGTTGCGGTGCTGGGGTCGATCCTTGGCGGTATCACCAACCCGACGCCTGCCGCGGCTTTGGGGGCAGGTGGTGCCATCATGCTGGCGGCGTATCGCAAGCTCAAGGATATGGATCGGTCACCCAAGGTGATCATCTGGTCCACGCTGGCGATCCTGATCAGCATCCTTGTGGGTGTGAACTTTGACCTGCGCATAAACCAAGAGGGCGTGAGCGTCGAAGGCTGGTTTGCCTTCTTCGTGGCCTATGGTGCGTATCTATACGCGGTCTTCGGTCTGCTGTTCTCGTGCTGGATTCTCTATACCTCGGGCGTGCTTAGCCCCGTGGTGCGCGAGACGGCCAAGGTGACCTCGATGGTATTTACCATCCTGATCGGGTCGCAGCTGCTGAACCTTGTTGTGATCTCCTTTGGCGGTGAACACTACATCCAGCAGTGGCTGAAAAGCTTTGACAACGAGCTGACAGTCTTTTTGATCGTGATGCTGGTGCTGTTTGTGCTGGGCTTTGTGCTCGACTTCCTCGAGATCATCTACATCGTGATCCCGATTGTCGGGCCGGTGATCTATGGCGGCACCTTTGATCCGAAATGGGTGACGATCATGATCGCGGTGAACCTGCAAACGTCGTTCCTGACGCCGCCCTTTGGCTTTGCGCTGTTCTACCTACGCGGCGTTGCGCCGGCGAGCGTGACCACGTCGCACATCTACCGTGGGATCATTCCTTTCGTCTTGATCCAGGTTGGGGCCTTGGCGCTGCTGTGGATGTTCCCGGTGATCGTGACAATTGTGCCGGATCTAATTCCGAACTAAACGGGCAGCACGGTTCTGCTAAAACAAAAGGCACCCCTCGGGGTGCCTTTTTTCGTTTCATTGAGAATGAAAGCGGTTCAAAGCGCAGCGCAGTCGCGTATCAGCCTCTGGTCGGGCTCAGATCGGGCAGCGCGATATTGGCGACCTGCTCGGCAATTGGAACGGTGTTCAGCGGATGCTCATCGGAGGAGAAATCATCGGGGTTACGCATCTTTTGCCACGCGCCCCCCATATAGACCTCAAGTCCCGAGAACTTGGCTTTATACCCCATCTTGGGGCTGCCGGGCACCCAATAGCCTAGATAAACATAGGGCAGGCCCGCCGAGCGGGCGATCTCAATATGATCGAGGATGATGTAGTTGCCCAACCCGTCACGGGGGCGGTCGGGGCTGTAGAAGGAATAGACCATGCTCACCCCATCCTCGAGCACGTCCGTCAGGCACACACCGATCAAATCACGGGTTTGCTTGTCATGATATTCGATCACACGGCTGCGGATCGGTGTTTCCTCGATCATCGCGGCAAATTCGAAAACATCCATATCCGCCATGCCACCATCCGCATGACGGCTGTCAAGATAGGTGCGAAACAGATCGTATTGTTCTTCTGTGGCCCATGGCGACGTCGCCCGTCGCGCTATCCCTGCGTTGCGTTTGATCGTGCGCCTTTGGCCCTTGCTCGGGCTGAAGTCGGCCACGTTGATGCGCGCGGACATACAGGCTGCGCAATCGGCGCAGGACGGGCGGTACAGCACATTCTGCGACCGCCGGAACCCTTGCCCCGACAGACTGTTGTTCAGCTTGGTCGCAGACTCTCCTTGTAGGGCGGTGAACAGCTTACGTTCCATCCGACCTTCAAGATAAGGGCAGGGCTGCGGTGCAGTGACATAGAACTGCGGTGCGATGGGGAGTGTATGGCGCATGAAAATCCGTTGTTGTTCCGCGAAATCCTAACAACTGGACCAAACCGCGCCAAGTACAAGTTTGGGTCAGTTCACGCTTTCGGCACGACGATTCAGCGGGACCGTGCCTAGGATCACATCCGTCAGGCTTTGGTGGCGCGAGGTAGAACAGATGAGGATGATCGAAATCACCTGCAACGGCATCATGGCAACGCTTACGCTATAGCCCGCCGTGTGCAAAAATGCCGACGCCAGATCAAGCGGTTCATCGCGTGCGGTGCGCAGTTCCATGCCGAACAGGCGCATCCCCCATGTGGCCGACCCGCTGGCCAGCGTAGCAACACGGTAGGTAAAGCCCACGATTAGCATCAACAACGGGAATAGAAACAACCCGATAAAGGCAGTGAACGGCACGATCAGCACACTGGCAATCAATACCAGCAAAGCATCAACAACCCATGCCATGAACCGTTTGGTCGGAATACCGCTATAGAATTCGGGCTGGTCGAATGGATCAGGGGTGGTGGGGGTCATCATGTCTCGTCCCTCAAGAATGGTTGTCCCCCCGCCAAGGCGGAGGGCACGGTTGTCTTCACGCAAGGCTCAGGCCTTTTGCGCATCGTCGTCATCGCGCGACCGTTCGGCCATGAACTGGTCGAACTCGGCCTTGTCCTTGGCGTCGCGCAGGCGGGTCAGGAAGGCTTCGAAGTTGGTTTGCTCTTCTTCCAGACGGGCAAGCGTATCGGCCTTATAGGCGTCAAATGCGGCGTTTCCAGTAGAACGCCCGGTGGCAACGCCACGGCGGGCACGTTTGCTGCAAGACATAGATTTAAACATGCGTTTGCTCCAGATCATATAGGCAAGAACGGCGAGGCCAAGCGGCCAGAATGCGATAAAGCCGACAACCATGGCGGCGATCCAGGCACCTTTGCCCTTGTCGTCAAGAAAATCCTCGGCACGGCCCAGCCAACTGCGTTGTGCGGCGTACGAGGGTGCATAGCTCTGTGTCATCAAGTTCCCTTTCGGTCAGAGTGTGGTGGCCCTGAACGCTGCGGGCCGGTGCGGTGGTGGGCAATGTAAATGCCTTTCACATTACAGTAGATCGGCATGCTGGGCCCGCTTTGCAAGGTTTAATGTAAATGTTTTTTACATTATTTGGTTTTGGCCGCGTTTGTTGGGGCTTAGCACTGTCTTTCCGCCCATTGACGAAGCCCCAGTAACCAGCGAATGCTGGGCATATGAGAACACTTGCCAGTCAGATCACCCGCTGTCCCCGCATTTTTACGACCGATCAGGCGCAGGATGCGCGCGCGCTGTTTCCTGATGTGCCGCCCGAGATCGCAGCCCTTGTTGCGGGGGCAGGGTCGACGTCGCCTTACCTTTTAGCGTTGATGCAAAAGGAAACCGACTGGTGTCGCACGGCGTTCGACGATCCCGCTGTGGCAGTCCAACAGGTGATCGACTGCGCAGGCGATGTGGCCCCCGACCAGCTTGCAAGCCACCTGCGTCAGGGCAAGCGACGCGTGGCGTTGATGACGGGGCTGGCCGATCTGGCAGGCGCTTGGTCGCTGGAGGACGTGACCGGTGCATTGACGGATTTCGCCGATGCCGCGACCCAGGCCGCGCTGACGGCAGGGCTGAAGGCGCAGATCAAACGCGGCAAACTGCCCGGCATGACCGAAGAGGATGCCGAAACCGGCGCGGGGATGGTCGTGCTTGCCATGGGCAAGATGGGCGCACGCGAGCTGAACTACTCCTCTGACATCGATCTGATCTGCCTGTTTGACGAGACCCGCTTTGATCCGGTTGATTTCCACGACGCACGCACCGCATTTGTGCGCGCCACCCGCGCCATGAGCGGAACGCTCAACGATCTCACGGGCGAGGGGTATGTTTTTCGCACCGACCTGCGTTTGCGGCCCGATTCCGGTGTCACACCGGTCTGCATGGCGATGGAAGCCGCCGAGAGATACTATGAAAGTCTTGGCCGGACGTGGGAACGCGCAGCCTATATCAAGGCGCGACCCGCGGCCGGGGATCTGGCGGCGGGGGATCAGTTTCTGTCGGTCCTGCGCCCCTTTGTCTGGCGCAAGCATCTGGACTTTGCCGCTATACAGGATGCGCATGACATGCGGCTTGCCATTCGCGAACACAAAGGGCTGGGGGGCAAGGTTTCACTGTCAGGCCACAATATGAAGCTGGGGCGCGGCGGCATCCGCGAGATCGAGTTCTTTACCCAGACCCGCCAGTTGATTGCGGGTGGGCGCGACCCTGACCTGCGGGTGCGCGGTACCTGCGAAGGCATGGCTGTATTGGCCGAAAAGGAATGGATTCCCGCAGACGCGGCCGAAACCCTTTGCGACCATTACCGTGCGCATCGCACCGTCGAGCACCGGGTACAAATGATCCGCGACGCGCAAACACACACGCTGCCACAGTCCGATGAAGGCTTTGACCGTCTGGCCGCGATGATGGACATGGATCTGCCCGCGCTGCGCAGCGATCTTGAACGGCGACTGGAAGAGGTTCACCAATTAACCGAAGGGTTTTTTGCGGGGTCGACCACAAGCCCTACACCGGCTGCCGCCCCTGACGAACATGTCTTTGACGCCGCCGTTGTTGATCGTTGGCTTAGTTATCCCGCTTTGCGTAGCGCCCGCGGGGCTGAGCTGTTTGCAGAGCTCAAGCCCGGCCTGCTGGCACGGCTGGCACGGGCCACCAAGCCGGACGAGGCGCTTTTGGCCTTTGACGGATTTTTGGGAGGGCTGCCCGCGGGCGTGCAGCTATTCTCTTTATTGAAGATCAACCCGCAACTGTCTGACTTACTTGTGGATATCGTCAGCGCATCGCCCGCCTTGGCGGCGTATCTGTCGCGCAATGCGTCAGTGTTCGATGCTGTGATCGGCGGCGATTTCTTTAGCGATTGGCCCGGTGAAGATGGGTTGCTCGAGAGCCTGAAAGAAGCGTTGGAGGCCGAGGAGGACTACGAGGCGCGGCTTGATACCTGCCGTCGATGGGCAAAGGAATGGCACTTTCGGATCGGTGTGCATCACCTGCGCGGGTTGCTTGATGCCGCGACGGTGGGCGCACAATATGCCGATCTCGCGCGGGCAGTTTTGCGCGGGCTATGGCCCGTGGTGATCGACGAATTTTCGCGGCGTCATGGGGCGCCGCCGGGACGCGGCGCTGTATTGGTGGGCATGGGGTCGCTTGGTGCGCGCCGCCTGACCGCGGCCTCTGATCTTGATATGATTGTCGTCTACGATTCCGCCGATGTCGAAAGCTCTGACGGAAAGCGGCCGCTTGCCTCGCGGCTGTATTACGCACGCCTGACCCAAGCGATGATCACTGCGATGACCGCCCCCATGGCCCAAGGCAAGCTTTACGAAGTGGACATGCGTTTGCGCCCCTCCGGCACGCAGGGTCCGGTGGCGACCAGTCTCGCCAGCTTTGAAAGCTACCAGATGGGGCAAGCTTGGGTCTGGGAGCATCTTGCGCTGACGCGAGCCGAATGTGTGGCCGGCCCCGATGACCTGATGCAGGAGGTGTCGGGGCTGTGTAACAAGGTGCTCGCACGCCCGCGCGACCGCGCCGATACCTTGCACGAGGTCGCCGCCATGCGCGCGCGTCTTGCCGCTGCAAAGGCTGCGGGCGGCATTTGGGACGCCAAAAACGGGCCGGGGCGCTTGCAGGATATCGAGCTATTGGCGCAAGCGGGTGCGTTGCTGGCAGGGACAACGGCGCGCGATATCGCCAGCGGCATTGCGCATGCGGAACAGCAAAATATCGTCAGTGCCGATCAGGCAGAGGTGTTGCGCAAGGTGTATCGCACGTGCTGGGCTTTGCAGGCCGCGACGCGGTTGCTGTCACCGTCGGTTCTGCGCGAGGATTCTCTGGGGCAGGCGGGCTTGCGGTTCTTGTGTCGCACGCATGAGGTCGAGACACCGAAAGAACTGCACGACCATTTGACCCGGAGCTATGCGCAGGCCGCGGCGATCATTGGCGAAGCATTGGCCGATTACGTTGATAAGGCCGACAGGGGACAGCCATGACCAAAGGTGATCTGAACGACCCTAAGGGGTTGATCTATGAATCCTACCGCATACCGGGGATCACGCCGCCGGAGTGCCGGTCGATCTTCCTGGATTGGGCGCTGAGCCTGCCGATAGAGTCAGACACCAAAACCGCCTTACGTGCGTTGCTGGATCAGGTCACGCCAGAAAATCTGGATCACCCGATGACCGACGTAATGCAGGAGGGGTTGATCGGTATGGCCACCCCGCGACGGCGTGGGGGATGGAAAACACGTCCCCGAAGCTAGAAAACATTACAATAAGACGCAAACGTGCCGAAATACCCAAATGTTGCCCGAGGTTCTGAACATTCTCGCCCCATTCCCGCCTTAATTGGACGGCATTACAATATCAACGCTGCACAGTCCTATTCACCGGCAGCTTTTGGAGGGGAATATGAAACATCAAAACCTGTTGATCGCTTTGGTCTGCGCCGCTGCCGTGTCCGGTTGTGCACCGGCGGATATTGCCAGCCGGAATGCGATGTATGATACATCCTCGTCCCGTATGTCTTTGCTGGATAACCTTAATTCTTACCAGCCCGATACGCTGTTGGATGCCGTTCATATCCAGCAAACCAACGTCTTTTTACCCAATCATCTTCGTGTAGCCCAAGAGACAAGCCTGCTGCAATCGGCGGACATCATCTGGCATGACGCAGCAAATACCGATCACCGCGATCAGGTCCGTGCTATCTTCGAGGCCGCAATCCAACAGGGTGCCGTCACCGCATATGGACCAGTTCCAGCGACACTTGAGGTGGAGGTCCTGCGCTTTCATAATCCCGCCTCAGGGTCTGCGACGGACGTGCCATCGGCCGAATTCATTCTGACCGTGGTGGATGCGCGCAATGGCAAGGCGCTGGCCGAGCCCCGTCAGGTCACGGTCGAACTGAACAGTTTTGCCCCGCCCATTGCCGAAGCGCAGCCAGACAACACCGTGCTGATCCACGATCTTGCCCGCGCGATTGAACAACAGCTGTCTACACCGGGCAGCTACAAACGTACGAAACTTGCCGCTTATTAAGCGTATCGGCGAACTCTGCGCTTCCCCAACCGTGTGGAACCGACTAATGGGGGCGGTATGACAACGCCCCTTTCCCCTCCCGCTTCGACCGACCCTTCCGATTTGCCTGTGGTGCGCCTGCTGCCCAAGGCCAATGCCCGCGCCATCCGGCACGGGTTTCCCTGGGTTTATGCCAATGAAATGGTCACCGACCGACGCACCAAAGCGTTGACCCCCGGCAGCCTCGCGCTGCTGGAAGATAGCGCCCGTCAGGTGATGGGGGTGGTCGCGGTGAACCCGACCTCCAAGATCTTCTGCCGGATGCTGGACCAGAATTCCGAAGCGGTGGTGAACCAAAGCTGGTTCGAGGCTCATATTAAACGCGCCGTACAGTTGCGTGACCAAATGTATGACGCGCCGTTTTACCGTTTGATCCACGCCGAAGCCGACGGGCTCCCCGGTGTCGTGATCGATCGCTTTGGCGATACGGCTGTTATTCAGGCGAATGCCGCTTGGGCCGACGTCCATATCGACGCGCTGACCGCGGCGCTGGTCGCACAATCCGGCGTGCGCCACGTGTTGAAAAACGCATCGGGCCGGACGCGCAGCCTTGAAGGGTTGGACGACGTTAGCGGTGTGCTGCACGGCGACGCGCCCGGCGCGGCAGTGCCCGTGCCGATGAACGGCGCGACCTATATGGCAGACCTTACAGGCGGCCAGAAAACCGGACTGTTTTACGATCAACGCCCCAACCACGCCTTTGCGGCCAACCTGTCCAAGGGCAAACGCGTGCTGGATGTGTTTGCACATGTCGGCGGGTTCTCTCTGGCAGCGCTGGCAAATGGCGCATCCTCTGCGGTTGCGGTCGATGGGTCTGCTCCGGCGCTGGAACTTGCCCAGCAGGGTGCCGATGCCATGGGCGTATCGGACCGTTTCGCGACGCGGCAGGGGGATGCGTTTGATATTCTGACCGCCCTGCGTGCCGAGGGCGAAGAATTTGATGTCGTGATCTGTGACCCGCCCGCATTTGCCCCCGGCAAGCCCGCGCTCGAGGCAGGGTTGCGTGCTTATGAACGTGTTGCCCGTTTGGCAGCGCAGCTGGTCGCAGAGAATGGTGTGCTAGGCTTGTGTTCGTGTTCGCACGCGGTCGATCTGACGCAGTTCCGCACTTCATCCGTGCGCGGCATTGGTCGCGCAGGACGTCGAGCGGCGCTGCTGCACACCGGTTTCGCCGGTCCGGACCACCCGCAGTTGCCACAACTGGCCGAAACGGGATACCTAAAGTCACTGTTCTTCCGTCTGTCGTGACGCTGCGCATCCTGATCGACGCCTGCGTCCTCTATCCCACCGTCATGCGTGAGATGGTGATGGGTGCTGCGCGGGTCGGGGTGTTTGAACCGCTGTGGTCGGCGCGCCTGTTGGAGGAATGGGCGTGCGCCGCGATCAAGCTTGGCCCCGAGGGCGAAGCACAGGCCCGCGCAGAGATCGCCTTGCTGCGCGCCGCATGGCCAAAGGCCGAGGTCCCCCCAAGCCCCGGTGTGGCAGAACGGTTGTATCTGCCGGACGAAAACGACGTGCATGTGCTGGCCGCGGCGATCACCGGCCATGCCGACATTATCATGACGCTGAACGCCAAGGATTTTCCCCGTGGCACTCTGGCCGAAGAAGGCTTGGCACGGGTGGATCCCGATAGCTATCTGCACGGTGTCTGGCTGGCCCAGCCAGAGATGATCGTGCAGGTTGCTGATTCCGTTCTGGAAGAAGCGCGCCGCCTATCAGGACAACCGTGGGAAATGCGCCCGCTGTTGAAGAAAGCGCGTTTGCCGCGGCTTGCCAAAGCGCTTAGTTAGCGGTCCCACGCGGATTTCAGCGCAGTCAACGCACTGATCCGGTCTGCCGTTTTGGGATGACTAAGCAACCATGCGGGCGACATCCCGTGGTTACTTTGCGTTAACGCTTCGAGCTTTTCGAACAAAGAGATCTGCGGCGCGATGCCGATGCCTGCTTTGGTCAAAAGAGCGGCGGCATAAGCATCCGCCTCGTATTCATCGCCACGCGACAGCCGTGCTGCCAGCAAACTCGCAAGCATATTGGCGATCCAGATTCCGACACCGGGGATAATGCGCCCCAAGATCATGCCAAGCGCAGCACGCATGGCGTTCTGGCCCGAAAAGTCGATCATCCGCCGCCGTGAATGGCCCAAGGCGACGTGTCCCAGCTCGTGTGCAACCACGCTGGCGAGCTCTTCGGCGGTGACAGCACCGGATTTAAATTTCTCGTAAAAGCCACGGGTGATGAAGATCCGCCCATCCGGCGCGGCAAGACCGTTGACGGGGGCCACCTCGTAGATGTGGACCTTGATCCGCGGCAGATCGAGTGCTTTCGCAAGCTTAAAGGTCATCTCACGCAGCGCAGGGTCCAGCAGCTCGGTCGATTTCTCGTCAAGCTCTCTGGCGGTGCGCCACGCAGAAAAGCGGTACATGGCAAGCCCGAAGAGCACGGCGAGGACGATGGGGAGGATGCGGATCATATGTCCAATATGGACGGGGGGGCGCGGGGTGCAAGGGTGGAATGAGTATTTGAGAAAAGGGTGAAGGGGTAAGTGCAAGGGCCGCGGCGTGCGCGGCCCTTGGGTCAAGGTCAGGACAGTTTCGCATCCATTGTGATCTCTGCGGTCATCAGCTTGGAAATCGGGCAATTTTCTTTGGCGGTTTTAGTCGCCTCTTCAAACTGCTCTTGCGTGGCATCTGGGATCACGCATTCTACATCGAGGTGGATTTTCGGCACGTGAAAGCCGCCATCTTTTTGTTCGAGAAATACGGTGGCCTTGGTTTCAATGCTGTCCGCGACCAGGTCGTAGTCTTCGAGGATCATTGACAGGGCCATGGAAAAGCAGGACGCATGGGCTGCGCCAATCAGCTCTTCGGGGTTGGTGCCGTCTTTGCCCTCAAAACGGGTGTTGAAACCGTAAGGCTGGTCACTGAGCACGCCGGTCTGGGTGGAGACGTGGCCTTTGCCCTCCTTGAGGTTACCGGTCCATTTTGCGGAGCCTGATTTCTTGATCATAGGAATTCCTTTCACCAATTGGGTTCTTGGTGAAACGCGAGGCACGGTTGAAATGTTCCTACCCGTATTGGCGCAGCAGTCGATTACCGCGTCAGCGTCTTCATTCCGCGGCTGAGCCCTTCGAGGGTCATAGGTACCATGGCATCCTGTCCAAAGATTTCCTGCACCATTTTGATGGATTGCGTGTAGGGCCAGTATTTCTCGGGGATCGGGTTGATCCAAAGGTTGCTGTTCCACTGCTCGCGCGCGCGAGACAGCCAGACTGATCCGGCTTCGGCATTCCAATGTTCGTTGGCCCCGCCGGGATAGGCGATCTCGTAGGGGGACATGGATGCGTCGCCAACAAAAATACATTTGTAATCAGAACCGTAGGTGCGCAGAACTTCCATTGTGTCCAGCTGTTCGGTCCAGCGGCGACGGTTGTCGCGCCAGACGCCTTCGTAGAGACAGTTGTGAAAATAGAAGTGTTCGAGGTGTTTGAATTCGGATTTGGCGGCGCTGAACAGTTCTTCGACAGTTTTGATATGCGGGTCCATCGAGCCGCCGATGTCCAAAAACAGCAAGACCTTGACTGCATTGCGCCGCTCGGGGCGGGTTTTCACGTCCAGGTAGCCGTGTTCTGCCGTGGCGCGGATCGTACCGCCCAGATCGAATTCGTCATTCGCCCCGTCGCGGGCCCACCGGCGCAGGCGCTTTAGCGCGACCTTGATGTTGCGTGTGCCCAGTTCAACGGAATCGTCGAGGTTCTTGAATTCGCGTTTATCCCAGACCTTGACCGCGCGTTGATGGCGCGATTCATTCTGGCCGATGCGTACGCCTTCGGGGTTGTAGCCATATGCGCCGAAAGGCGAGGTGCCCGCCGTTCCAACCCATTTGTTGCCGCCCTGATGCCGTTCTTTTTGTTCCTCAAGCCGCTTGCGCAGCGTCTCCATGAGTTTATCAAAACCGCCGGCGGCTTCGATCTCGGCTTTTTCTTCCGCGGTCAGATGCTTTTCAGCCATCTTTTCCAGCCATTCATGCGGTATATCCACCGCCTCCATCACCTCGTCGAGGCTGATGTTTTCAAGACCAGAGAACGCGGCCGAAAAGGCGCGGTCGAACTTGTCGATGTTGCGTTCGTCTTTGACCATGCTGGTGCGCGCAAGATAATAGAACGCGTCTACGTCATAGGTCGCAAGCCCGGCCGACATACCATCGAGAAAGGCCAGAAACTCGCGCATGGACACAGGCACCTTATGCTGGCGCAGTTGCTCAAAGAACGGCAGAAACATATATTACGCTCCGGTTAGGACTCGGTCCAGAACGACTGTAAGGATCATGCCGACGATGATAAAGGCCATCGCAAAGCCCACCGCGTATTGAGCAATATCCTTGCGGTTTCCGTTGCGTTTACGGGCGGTCAGCCCCCCGATAACAGCGCCGATCACGGCGAGAAGTATGACGATCATTTTAACCCGTTTCGCTATTTATTTGAGCGGGTTAAGCGACGCGATCTCGCGCATTTTGGCCCGCACAGCCCAGTCAGAGCCAAATCCGTACCGTGCCCAGCCCAGACTGTCCAGCCTGACGGCCTGCGCCTCGGCCGCGCGATTTTCCAGTTCGAGCGCTTCGGCACGCAGCAACAGCAGGGTGCTGAGCAAGGCGGCATTTTCGCGCAAGCGGGCGGTGTTGATATGGGGGGCGATCAGACGCAGCGCTTCGGCACCCTGACCCTTGGAGACAGAGTAAGCCCCAAGTTGCGTCGCGACATAGGCGCGGTGCAGGTCCGTTCCGGGGGTGCGGGCGTAGAACAGGTCGGACATCTTATACTGTTCATGCGCGGCTTCGGCGTCACCAGATTGCAAGGCGCGGCCCATTGCGTAATGGGCGAAGGCGCGGCGGTGATCTTGCCAGCCAAGGCTTTGCGCGATCTTAATGGCGCTATAGGCAGCGTCCTGACGTTGACCACTAGACCGGCCGGGGCCAAGAGCGCCTTGAACGGCGGCGTTCCATTCGCGTGGGGTGCGGGTCACAAACCGTGCTTGGGTCGAGGTGCCGCCGGGATTGATCCGTGCAAAAATGCCGGGCAGGGCGTTGGCCACTTGACCCCGTGTCATGCCGGACCGCAGCGCAGGATCGTAGTAGGCGCGTAGAATTGTCATATCAAAGCCGGTTAACACGGTATGCACGTTGTCGTCATTAAAGACGGAGTCCGGCAGGCGGTAGAGATCATTCAGCGGCCCGAGGGCTTGGGCCAGCTCTTCGTGCAGGCAGTCGCGGACCTCTTGGGGGCTGGCGTCATTGGGGATGAAGATAGAGACGCGGCTGCGGGTCTTCAGCAGTGACCAGTTGGTCTGCGCTGTGCGGCGGACTTTCTTATATTCATCAAGGCTGCTGACATTGGGAGCCACGAAACAGGCGGCTTGCGGCAGCACCTTGCTGATGGTGCGACGGCTGACGGCTTCGACCGTGATATTGGCTGCCGGGTTGGTTGTCGGGCTGATGTCGATGCGGGCCTCTTGCCGCAAACGGTTCATCAGCGCGGTCAAGTCAGGGCCGAGGGTCGGCGGCGGCGCACCGATGACGCGCACGCTGACGGGGCCTTCGAAACGGGTGAAAACAGGCAGCTCCTTGCCGCTTTCCATACGGAACGACAGCTCGATGAAATCAAGTGACAAATCGTTGTTGGATCGAGGCGCGGGCAGGGCCTGGTGCAGGGTGAACCGTTTCATCGCGGGCAGGGAGGACGTCGAGGCGGGCTCCATCGCGGCGCGGGTGACCACACCGGGGTGCGAGGCCGGAACACAGGCACTGACCGCCAGCACGAGGGGCAACAGGAGGATCTTTTTCATGGACGCGCCCCCGCTGCGACAGACGTAAAGACCGTTCGGGCGACTTTAACGATATCCAACGCGGGGCGCACGAACAGTGCGAAAATCATATGCATCATAAACCTGACTGCCCTTTTGAGCTGATTACAGGTGTTTTTTCGCCCGCTATCCCGACCATTCTAGGGAGCAAGCATGTCAATTTAGAGAAAAATGTTAACAAATAAGGCAGGCTTGTGACCATCGTTGCCGGAACGTCACAAGTAAAGTTATCGCATCGGCCGCCATGAAATAACGGGGCGGTGGAAAAATAGGGATCGTTTTAGGGGCGTCAGGGCGCGGCGTACCGCGCCCCTTTCCGGTCACTTTTGCGCGCGGGCCATAAAGGCAAGGCGTTCAAACAGATGCACATCCTGCTCGTTTTTCAGCAACGCGCCGTGCAGCTTGGGCAAGGCGGATTTGCCGTCTTTCTTCAGGTCGGATGCGTCCAGATCTTCGGCCAATAGAAGTTTCAACCAATCAAGCACTTCGGACGTCGACGGCTTTTTCTTCAGGCCCTGTTGATCGCGGATGTCGTAGAATTGGGTCAATGCGGTAGTCAGCAAGGCATCTTTGATGCCGGGGTGGTGGACTTCGACGATCTTGCGCAGTGTGTCCATCTCGGGGAACTGGATATAGTGGAAGAAGCAGCGGCGCAGGAAGGCGTCGGGCAGCTCTTTTTCGTTGTTTGAGGTGATGATCACGATGGGGCGGTTCACCGCCTTGATCGTTTCGCCGGTCTCATAGACGAAAAACTCCATCTTATCGAGCTCTTGCAAAAGGTCGTTGGGGAATTCGATGTCCGCCTTGTCGATCTCGTCGATCAAAAGCACCGTCTTGCCCTCCGCTTCGAAGGCCTGCCACATCTTTCCCTTGCGGATGTAGTTTTTCACGTCGTGCACGCGCTCTTCGCCAAGCTGGCTGTCGCGCAGACGGCTGACGGCGTCATATTCGTACAGGCCTTGTTGTGCCCGAGTCGTGGACTTGATGTTCCATTCAATCATCGGCAGGCCAAGCGCATTGGAAACCTGACGCGCAAGTTCCGTTTTGCCTGTACCCGGTTCGCCCTTTACAAGCAGAGGTCGTTCCAGTGTCACGGCCGCATTCACCGCAATCGTGAGGTCATCTGTGGCAACGTAATCTTGAGTACCTTGGAATTTCATCTTGTTTTCAACCTTCTTCAACGCGCTATTCTTGGTCCTTAAACCAACAAACATAAGCATTGTGTAGTGACAATCCGCTAACGCTGCGTTAGATGCACGCCACGGGAGTGATGTCGGGAGACGCGCCTTCATGACAGGGATTAAAGACCGCGATGGGGAATGATATGAAGCAGGAAGTTTTTTTGGCGGATGGCTATACACCCGCCGAAAACGAACCGTTCATGAATGATCGGCAAGTTGAATACTTCAGACGCAAACTACTGAATTGGAAATCCGAACTGCTGGCGGGAAGCCGCGATACCATCGAAGGCTTGCAGGACGGCACACGGAATATCCCAGATGTGAACGATCGCGCCTCCGAAGAGACGGACCGCGCGCTTGAACTGCGCACACGGGACCGCGCACGCAAGCTGGTCAGCAAGATCGACGGGGCGCTGCGCCGCATTGACGAAGGTGAATTCGGGTATTGCTCTGTCACGGGTGAACCTATCTCGCTGAAACGCCTGGATGCGCGTCCAATCGCAACAATGAGCCTTGAGGCGCAAGAGCGGCACGAGCGCCGCGAGAAAGTCCACCGCGACGATTGATCGCCTGCAGGCGGATCGCGTATGATGACATTCGCACTAGAACAATAATGAAAGCGTCGCGGTGAGAGCCCGGCGCTTTTGTGTATGAAGCTGGCAAGACAGGCTTGGTAACATGGGTATCAGCAACGCGATTGTAATTGGTGGTGGGATCGGCGGGCTGGCCGCAGCGGCGGCATTGTCACGTCGGGGCATGGCCGTCACTCTACTTGAACAGGCCCCCGCGATTACCGAGGTTGGCGCGGGCTTGCAGATCAGTCCAAACGGCATCGCGGTACTGCGCGCCATGGGGCTCGAATCCAAGCTGACCGAACGCGCCGCCGTGCGGGGGCAGGCGGTCGTGTTGCAGGACTATAAGACAGGCACGCGTGTCGCACGGCTGGACCTGATGCGCGGGCAGGGTGCGTACCCATATATGTTTGTGCATCGTGCCGATCTGGTGGATATCCTTCTGGGGGCTGCCAAACGAGGCAATGTGTCGATTGAGCTGGGCGTCGAGGTGGCAGAGGTGACGCCCGGTGCCACGCCGCAGCTGTGCCTCACAGACGGATCGCGCCGACGGGCCGAGTTGATCGTGGATGCCAGCGGCATTCATAGCCGCGCGCGCGCCGTTTTGAATGGCTTAGATCAGGCAGAGTTCACCGGACAGGTGGCATGGCGGGCTGTCGTGCCCAATACCTTTGACCATCCGAACGAGGCACATGTGACCATGGGACCGGGGCGGCATCTGGTGAGCTACCCCTTACGTGGTGGAGGACTGGTCAATCTGGTCGCGGTGGAAGAGCGGGACAGCTGGGCTGCCGAAGGATGGAACTGCTTTGACGATCCGGCCAACCTAAAGCAGGCGTTCGCAGGCTTTGGCGGGCGTGCTAAGGCAATGATCAACGCGGTTGAGACCTGCACGCTTTGGGGGCTACATCTACATCCCGTGGCACAGACGTGGCATCAGGGCGGGGTCGCGTTGCTTGGCGATGCTGCGCATCCGACGCTGCCGTTCCTCGCCCAAGGGGCGAACATGGCGCTAGAGGACGCGTGGGTGTTGGCTGACACCGTGTTGAACCACCCAGCAGACCATGCGCTAAGCCGCTACCAGACCCTACGCGAACCACGCGTGCGCCGGGTGATCAAGGCGGCGGCAGGTAACGCCACGCGCTATCACCTGCGCCCCGGTGCGGTACGGACAGCGGCCCATCTAGGATTGAAGGTGGCCAGTACCCTTGCCCCCGGGGCGATGGTCGGCGCGTTCAACTGGCTATACCGCCATGATGTGACCGCGCCGAGATAGCCCCGTTTTGCCAGTTACTTGGCGCGTTGGAGCATCCCGAAAAGGTCACGCGGATCTTCGGGGTCGGCCAGCAGGTCAAGGGGATCAAATAGATCGGTCGCCTTGATCTGGTCGCGCACATACCGCAGCGCCGAGAAATCCTCGATCGCGAAGCCGACGCTGTCGAACAGGGTGATCTGCTTGTCATCTGTGCGCCCCTGCGCCTGACCGGTCAGCACCTGCCAGATTTCCGTAACAGGATGGTCCGGTTCAAGCTGCTGGATCTCGCCCTCGATACGGGTCTGTTCGGAGTATTCCACAAAGATCCCTGCGCGGTGCAGGATCGCGGGGGCCAATTCTGTCTTGCCGGGGCAATCGCCGCCGATGGCGTTGATGTGGATGCCGCTCCCGATCATGTTATCGGTGAGGATGGTGGCGTATTGTTTATCTGCGGTGCAGGTGGTGACGATTTGCGCGCCCAGCATGGCCTCTTCGGCGGTGTCGCAGGGGACGACCTTAAGCCCCAGCCCTTGCAGGTTCGCCGCACATTTGGCGGTAGCGTCTTTGTCGATGTCATACAAACGCACCTCGTCGATGCCAACGATGGCCTTCATCGCGAGGGTCTGGAATTCGGACTGCGCCCCGTTGCCAATCATCGCCATGACATGCGCGCCCTTGGGGGCCAGCAGCCGCGCCACCACCGCCGACGTCGCCGCAGTGCGCAGTGCGGTTAGCATTGTCATCTCGGACAGCAGCACCGGATATCCATTGGCGACATTTGCCAGCAGGCCAAAGGCGGTCACGGTCTGCAAGCCCTCGGCGGTGTTCGAGGGGTGACCGTTGACGTATTTGAACCCGTACACCTCACCATCCGAGGTCGGCATCAGTTCGATCACACCTTGTTCCGAGTGGCTGGCAACGCGGGGCGTTTTGTCAAAAAGCTCCCATCGTTTGAAGTCAGCCTCGATATAGTCGCCGAGGCCAATCAGCATGGGCTCTAACCCGATGTGATGGATCAGCTTCATCATGTTGTCGACGGATACAAAGGGCACCAGCGCTTTGTCGGAGGGGGTCAGCTTGGTCATGCCAGGGAGCCTTTCAGTCAAATCAATATGCACGGGTGGGGCGGTCGAAAACCCGGCGGCCAAAGGCAGAGGCGGCCAGATCAACCATCAGTTGCGCAGTGCGGCCACGCTCGTCCAGAAACGGGTTTAACTCTACCAGATCAAGCGAGGTCATGAGGCCGCTGTCGTGCAGCATCTCCATGACCAGATGACCTTCGCGTACCGTCGCACCGCCGGGGACGGTTGTGCCAACAGCAGGCGCAACGGACGGGTCAAGGAAATCCACATCAAGCGAGACATGCAGCATCCCGTTCGCGGCGGCGACCTTTTCAAGGAAGGTGTTCAGTGGCGTGGCGATGCCGGTTTCATCAATCTCGCGCATGTCGACGCGCTGGATGGTGGTTTCTTGCAACGCAGCACGTTCGGCGGCGTCGACGGAACGCAGCCCGATGATCGCTATATTGTCATGCGGTAGGGCATAGGGCAGATCAGGGAAAGCGTCGAAGCCTTCGCGGCCCGTGACATAGCCCAATGGCGTGCCATGCAGATTGCCGCTGTCGGTGCTTTCGGGCGTGTGGAAATCGCTATGGGCATCCAGCCAAAGCACAAACAGCGGACGGTCCTGCGCCTGCGCATGGCGCATCGCGCCCAGAACGGTGCCGGACGCCAGCGCATGATCGCCGCCCATGATGATGGGTGTGCCGTCTTGCAGGGCCGCTTGGGTGGCGTCAGCCAGACTATGAGTCCAGGCGATGGTCTCTTCAAGCGCGTGCAGCTTGGGGTGCTGACCGGGGGTGAACGCTGCGGGGGCCACGTTGCCGCGATCGGTGACATCATGGCCCAGATCGGTCAGGGCGCGTGCCAGTCCAGCTGTACGATATGCGTCGGGGCCCATCAAACAGCCCAGACGACGTTTGCCGCTGTCCAGCGGCGCGCCAAGAAGAATGCAGTTTTGTCCAGTCATACAAGCGGTCCTTTATTCCGAGTTTCGTGCAGATTATCTGGTTGGTATGATCAGCAACAATCGACTAAAGTGACCAAATCGGAGAATAACTATCCAATTCGGGCAGGGGTTATGGACAATACGGACGAAGCAATTTTGGCAGCCCTGCGCGATGACGCGCGGGCCTCGCTTTCTGATCTTGCCACTGCCTTGCGGCTGTCGCGCACCACGGTGCGCGCGCGACTGGCGCGGTTGCAACAAAACGGAGAGATTTTGGGATTTACTGTCGTTACACGATCGGATGTCAGGGCGGATCCCGTGCGCGGCTTGATGATGATCGAAATCGAAGGCCGCGGGACGGAACGTATCACGCGTACGCTTGCCGGCATGGCGCCGCTGCGCGCGGTGCATTCAACCAATGGGCGGTGGGATGTGATTGTTGAAATCGGGACCAAAACGCTCGAGGAATTTGACGAGGTTCTGGCCCGTATTCGCAAGCTTGATGGGGTGGTCGCCAGCGAAACCAGCTTGTTGCTAAAGACCCGCAAGGCGGGGCAGGTCGCCGTTTAGCGCGGCGACCTGCCGGATATATTAGCGAGAACTGCGCGCCGCAGAGACCCAGAACGCCAGCAGTACGGCGCATGCGACGGCGTTCCATCCTGCCATGGAAAGCCCAAATAACTGCCAGACGATAGCGTCGCACATGACCAGACCGGAAGGCGCTGTTGTGGACAGCAGGTCGCTCCCGCTCATGGTGCCCAAATCCATGCCGCCACCTGTGCAGGACGACGGACCGGGCCAATATTTCCATTCGACCCCCGCATGATAGACGCCGATGAGGCCAGTAATGGCCACCGAGAGGGCCCCAAGCCAGATCAATGCACGCGGCGCGCCGAACAGCACAATCACCCCGATAACAATCGCCGCGGCATGGGGCCAACGCTGCCAGAGACACATTTTGCACGGGGCGTAGCCGCCGATATGCTGAAAGCCGAACGCCCCCAGCAGCAACGCCGCAGAGCCAAGCGTGGCGACCAGGACATAGGTGTTTCGGGTCATCACAGATACCTCAGTAAAAAGAAGCTGCCGAACAGCAGCACGACAAATACGGTAAACACCAAAGGCAGGCGGCGTTCAATAAAGTCACGGATCGGTGCGCCAAATTTCCACAGCAGCGCGGCGACGATAAAGAAGCGTAGCGCACGCGCGAGGATAGAGGTGACGATAAAGGTCGCCAGCGGCATCCCTGTCCAGCCAGACATGATTGTGATTACCTTGTACGGGAAGGGGGTGACCCCTGCGCCAAGCACGGCCCAAAAACCGACATCATTAAACCGCGTCGAGAATTCAGCCATCGCGTCGCCTTTGCCAAGGCTGGCGAGGATCGGCTGTCCCAACTGTTCAAACGCGAGCGCCCCGATGGCATAGCCCAACATCCCGCCCAAAACCGACGCCACAAGCGCAACCCCTGCGATCAACCATGCACGGCTGGGGCGAGCGAGGATCATCGGGATCATCAACACATCCGGTGGAATAGGAAAAACCGAGCTTTCGAGGAACGCGACAACCGCAAGCGCCCAAAGTGCGTGTGGATGGTTCGCCAGGCCAAGAACCCAGTCATAAAGCCGTCGGATCATACTGTTTTCTCCGGTAAAGGTTGTCCGTCAACTGGCAACACCAGAACAATCGAACGGGGTCAAGCAAAAGCGGTAAAATTGCTCTTGCCGCGGGGCGCGTTGCACGGTAACAGACCCCCATTGTGCCCAAGTGGCGGAATGGTAGACGCAGGGGATTCAAAATCCCCCGCCGCGAGGCGTGCCGGTTCGAGTCCGGCCTTGGGTACCATGGGCTTAGCCGATTTATCGGCAACATGACTGTAGTGAGTCCCACATGGGAGTCCTACAGTCATGTTTTGTTTCCGGTCTGTTTTCTTTTTCATGTTCTGCGCTCCTGCCCAGCTTTCGAAAGTTTTCGGCGGCTTGCCTTAGATCTATAATAAGCGACCATTTGAGCGCTTTGCCCCGTAATGGCTTGAATTTGAGCATCAGTCGCGTCCGCTTCGGCCAATTGGATGATCGCAAGCTTACGCAGGCCGTGAAGTGAATAGGGCAGGGCGTTGTCGCCTAGTCCTTTTCGCCAGCGCCGGAATGATTTTTCGACTGCATCATATCCGACCGGCTGATTTAGGTTCTTTGCAATAATGTGCGTTCCGCGTCTTGGTAGGGCCTCTATGTAGGCTCGCAGCTTTTGCGGGCAGAAAACTTCAAATTCTTGGTTTCCCTTCTCATCACGCACACTCATCCATTCCCCATTGAAGTGATCACGGCGCATCGATATTGCGGCACTGGGCCGCTGTCCCGTCCCGAGGATAAGCTCCGCCGCAGTCCGAACATTGAGGGGCGCACTTGCCAGCGCGTCGACCATCCAATCCGGCCAAGGTTCATATTGCCGCTTTGGCTGATTAGTCCCCAAGCCCTCCGCAGGGTTCGATCCTAGCGGCCAATCGAGTTCTTTCTTTGCGAAGTTCCAAAGGAGACTGATAGTTTGAGCAAACCGTGTGGCCTTACGTGGTGTTTCAACGTACTTTGCCATTGATGCACGAACAGCAGCGCGGGTCGTTTGTCGAATATCTTTATGCCCGTTCTTCTCCATGATTGTATCCATGGGCAGGCGGTAGCTTTTCTTAGTGCTGTCTGCCAACTTCTCCTGGATCAGGATATCTTTTCGCCAAGCAATAATCGCTTCGCCCCATGTATACCGGGCTGGCGCTACTTGAGCATCATGCATCCCAGATTCACATGCCCAGTAAAGGCGATCTAGTTGCTTCGCATCGCCAGCCCAATCCAACTTAATCTGCCGGGAAAGGCGCTTTCCGCCCTCCGTCCACGTTGTCAGGTGGTTTGGTTCCCACTCATTACGCGCGGCGCGCCAGACCCATTTCAGGCGTGGCTTAACAATTCTTGGTTTCTGCCGGCGGTAGCTCAAAACTCAAAGTCCTGTGAGGGCCGTGCCGCATGGCCACGGGCGATTGTATGTAGCTGTTCAACGTCCCATCGCGGATAGCGCCCCAAGTTCAGCGCCTTGGGCAGAACACCGTCTTGTACCAGCCCGCGAAACTCATCAGGCTTCAACCCAAGTAGGTGCGCGGCATTTTTTTCGTCAACAAAGAGAGGCGCGAGTTTGGACATGATTATGCTTTCGCATCCGAAATACGGACGGCGGCGGGGCTCAACTCATCCTGCTTTAATTCAGCCCAACGCGACATTCTAAACACTTTTAATCCAGGTGCCGATTGTGCTGTCGATTTGCGCAAAGGCATTTGCGACACACTTTTGCGCATCAACTCTCAGGGAAGTTACATGATCGCGCTCCGAAAACCCTTCATCTTGCGGTTCGGTTACTAAGAATGGGCCGTCGGCATGACCGGGTGAATGAAGGAAAAATACTGTTTTTTGCAGCGCAGCAAGTAGAGCATCTGCAGGGGTATTACGATATTCCAGCAGCAGCTCTGCTTTGCGGCTTAGAACGATATAAGCCATCATGTTGGCGTCCTCCACGTTAACCCCCCACCGCACCAGTTCACGGGTGACTGCCAGCACGGCAACGTCACCCATGGTAAACTCAGTCCAGCCACGTGTTTTGTGATCGCTCAAAAGGTTGAGCTCGTACCTCTGTAGCCAGTTCCGGAACGCCTTTGGTGTTAGGTCAATTGCATTCGCAACGTTCGAAAATCTGATTTTTTTATCAAGCCCATTCATAAAAGCGCCCTCCTGAGTAGTTTTTAATATGTGCTCAGGTGGGCGCTTTTGTCAACATCGTTTTTGCATCTTGTCGTTGGAGGTCATTCAACAGGTCATCGCTAATATTTGTGATGACCTCGAACAGTGTCGCGACCGCCTCACTAACATGTGGGTCGGTTAAATTGGTATTCAGTGCAGCTTGGCCGACAAGGGCGAGCTGGGCTATTTTTTCAACTTGACCTGACGGCAGGATTACTGCGTCAGCACGCGTATGGTTTTTCATTGTCATTGCGTCCTATGTTAGATTATCAATATTAAATGTTGATATAGGAAGGGCACTTATGGCGTCAACAGAAAATGTTGAAATCACACCAGCACAATGTCGAGCGGCGCGTGCTATGATCGGGATGACGCAGCCAGCTTTGGCGGGAATAGCGGGCATAGGTCTCTCGACAATTGTCGACTTTGAAAAAGAGCGTCGAATAGTTTCGACACTAGCCCGAGCCCGAATTCGCAAAGCTCTTGAGGATACAGGCGTTAGGTTTATAGATGAGAATGGTGGCGGTGCAGGTGTCCGCCTCAAAACAAAGGAATAATGAAAATGACTAGTCCGAACTTCAAAGTAGGCGATACAGTGATGCTCAAGTCGGGTGGACCGATTATGACAGTGGACTCTATTGGCCAGTACAATGGGCTGACAAAAGCGCGCTGCATTTGGTTTAACGATTCAGAAACTAAAAGTGACGTTTTCCCGTTGGAAACGCTATCTGTAGAAGAATAAATGCGCGCCACGCCTGGAAAGGATCGGGGCCGCGCGCTGTCGGGGTTGTTCCGGTACTCACCGACTAATCCGAAACGCTTTCGGGGAAAATCATAACCCCGGGAGCGTTTAACCCTATCTCTCCCAGTCAACCATGCGCATTGCGCCCGATACGTCAGCCGGTGCAATATCAGCGGCCTTAGCCTCAGCCAGCGTTTTGATGATCGCCGAGAGGGCACGGGCACGTCCACCAGCGTCGAAGGCTTGCAAAGGCCGGATCGTGTCAATCGTTACCTCTACGCCGAGCTTGGCTGTCGCCTCATCCGCCAGCATTGCCGCGATCGGCTGCAAGGTCCAAATCGCCAGCTGGCGTTGCGCCTCACGGATCACTGGGCCGGTGGCCGCCCGATTGAAGAGTGATGGCAAAACACCATAGGCCATGCCAACGCCCTCACGTGCTGCCGCCAGCGTCTCGCTTGTCATAGATTTTGACAGATCAGGCGAAAGCTGATCAGGTTTCTGCCCAATCGTCGGGTTCATGCCGGCCGCCGTCGCTTGGGCAACGCCTTCAATTACAAGCGTTGATCCGCGACGGCCTTTGAACGCGCCACGCATGTTCGCCATTTCGTCAGTACCGGTGTCGGGCAGTGGTACGATCAGACTGCCCAACGGGGCGTTTTCGAACGTCTCAGAAAGCGCCGATTCCACCGCATGAAGCATTGCCCCGGTCAGACTCGATCGCCGTAGCGGTGCCGTGCCGATCCAGGGCGTCAGGTTGTCCGAGCCGATCCGCAGGTGCAACACCTCGGCGGCAAGCGCGGTGACAGTGCGACCGCCACCAGCCTCGGGGATGGACAGGCGGTAGGCGCGGGGCTTGCCGTCGCGGGTGGTCACGTCCCAATCTGTCGCCGGCACAAGCCCCAATTCTGTGATTAGAAAGACCGCCTCGCCGTTCAACGCAACGCCACGAGCAATCATAGCCATCGTCTGCCGTGTCAGTAGGTCAGTGCCGCTCACGTCCGCCATAGCAAAGCCTCCCTCCCACAACGAGATTGATGACTGTACTACGGATGTCAGCTCGGCCACGCCGCGACGCCCGCTGATGTAGCTATCGCGCGCCGCCATAACCTGGGCAGTATATCCGCTGCCACTCGACCGCACCTCGATCGGGCGCAGTTTGTTCATGATCCATCCAAGCATTTTTATCTCCACCGGATTGCGGCGGGACGGTGCGTCGAGCGCTTTGCCACCTCGCCAATGGGTTGCCAGTTGCGCGCCTCGATCTGCGCTTGAGGGTAGGCCGGTTTCGTAACGGCACTAATCTCGATCAGATCAGCCGCCCGAATGGTGCGAAGGATTGCGGTTCCGCGTTCCTCTACGGTTTCACCGCCTGGACGGACGCGAAAGCCGGGTGATAGCCCGCGTACCAGACCGGCGGCATGAGCGGACAGAAAGTCGCGCACATAGCTGACCTGGCCCATAGCCGCGCTGATGATCGCGTCGATGGTCAAAGCCTCGTCAGTTTCCGTCAGGGTCAGACTGCCGGCGGAACGTGAGGCCAGCGGCTTGTTGAAGTCATGGCCGGCCAGAAAATGCACGTCCTCACCGCGCTCGATGCGATCGGCAAACGCGCGGGCTGCGATCATCTCACGACGCTCACGGCCTGCCCCGATACCTTCGGACAGCACGGTTTCCCGACCATAGGGAAAGGTTGCCCGAAGGCGGATTTCTCCGCCTTCGGTGCGCAGCTCAAGGCTGCCGGTATGTGCGCCCCAAAGCATTATGCGGCTGCCAATTCGAGACCGGTCAGCAGTTCGAGCTGCGCCGGGCGCGCTACTGTTACGTCCATCGTGGCCAGCGCCGTGATCCGCAGTCCGCCGGACTGTGCATCGCTGTAGGGGTCGCGGATCATATCGACCGCACCCCAAGCACCGATGAAAATCGGGGCCACGCCACCCGCCGCAGTGGTCAACAGCGATGAGGTGGCGAGAGGGACGCCAGACGGCGCGGGAAGCGCGTTATTCGTCATAGCGATGTTGGCCGAGGGGAGGTTCTTGAGCAGGCGATCCCATTCCGAAACGGCGGTGCCGCTGATCAGGGCGCTGTCCAGATAATCCCATAGCTCGGGCCGGATCAGTGCCCGTACCGCATCTGGTGAACCGGCGGCGTTTGAGGTCATGAAGCGGGTGACAGCAGAACGAAACGCACCCCAGCTCGCAAGCTCTGCCACCGCAGTTGCCGTGATGCCGTAGGTAGCCGCGCCACTGATGACGCCGAGGGGCTGACCGTCAGCGCCAGTGCCAAGGAATGCTGCCTGATCCATCGCTGCGCCCATCGCGCCGTTCATATCCCGCCGCACTGCCTGCTCGAGGGCAGCGCCGGACTGCTTCAGGGCTTTCCGCGTGATCCGCATCTGAATACCCAGATTGTGGTCTGGCGACATGGCGCGGTCAGTAGTGGCGTAGACAGTCGGGCCTGCGACATTGCCTGTCTCTGATGCCGCCCATCCCGCCGTGACTGCCGATGTGGTCACCGGCCATTCGATCGCGCCGGCCTCGATGCTGATCATCTGCGCACCCATGCGGGATGCCACGCTATCGGGGAAAAGGCGGTCAATGATAGGCCGGGTCTGGATCGGGTTCGGGGTGCCACCCGCTACCGTTTCGCCAGCGCGGGTTTCAAGCGCCTGCCACGGTACTGGGATGCCACGGAAACCGCCTGCATTGCGCAGCTCCGTCACAATTTCGGCGGTCTGGCCGTCAAGCTGACGGCCTTCGTCCAAAGCCAAGGCGACCTGGCGCATCTCGAAGCCGGCCATCAGATCCGCCCATTCCTGACTGGAACGGGTTTCCAATTCGCTGCCAGCATCACGGCGTTCGGTATCCTCGGCGATCAAGGCCGCACGATACCGCGTTTCGTTGGACCTGTATTCGGTGTCCATTTCACCCATCTTGCGGATTTCGTCCTCGGACGGGGTTTGGTTGTTTGCCAGCTCGGCAAGGTTTTGGCGGATCTCCGACTGTCGGCGGGCAATTTCTACTGATCTAAGCATCGTTGATTTCCTTTGTGATGATGCTGCATTCATCGGGGCTTGAGAGTGCCTCGACGGCTTCTTGCCATTGCTGGCAATTTCGGGACGGGGGATGCCCGCACTCGATTCTTGTTTTTTTCGCGTGACAGCTGGGGCAAAGCGATTGAAGATTGCTGGGGCTGTAAGCCAGATCGAAATGCGACCTGACAGGCTTGATGTGATCGACCTCGAGGCGTCCACCTATGCCGCATTCCTTGCAGCGAAAATGATCACGCTCGAGGATCTGCATTCGCAGAACCTTCCAGCGTTTGGTCGATGTGACCCGCTTCGAAAAGCGGAGGTATTCGGGCCTACTGTCTCCCATCACATCACCCGCGCTTTGCAGCTGATTTCGAGAAAGCTCATTCTGCCCTCGATCTGCTTGATGCCGATGATGTTAAATTCGAGCCCCTCGCAGGTCAGCCGATCCGATGGGCTGATATCGCGGGTGAAGGTTGAAGAGCGGACTATAAAGCGCGTGTCTAGCGTTGCTTGAACGGTGCCCGCTGCAAATTTTTCGACATCCGACACGTCGCGCCGTGCCGCAAAAACGAGCGTTCCATGATCCTGCCACTCCTCAACCTCGCTGAACCCATCATCGACGAGAACGGCACGGAGGAATTGAATTCGCCTATCAAGTTTTCCAGAATTCAAACCCATAGCGCGCGCCCCTTCTTTTGCGGAGCTGCTTTCATGCGCGCGCCTTGGGCTATTGCGACCACGGTTGCCGCCGCCGCGTCGATCCGGCCAAGTGATCGAGCCTTTGCCAGCTTATGGTTGCCCGCCGGGTCAACCAGCGTTATCGCGTCGGCGAAAGCAAAGCGCAGCAGCATCGAAGGTGCGACTTTGACTTCTCCATCGAAAAGCGCCCGCCTGAAACGCTCAATATCTTCGGCAGAATCCTTCCAGCCAAAGCCGCGCCAGATGAACGGTACCCGCGAAAGCCCGGCTGCCTGCATCGCCTCGACAAACTCCGCATGACGGAAACGGTCACCAACGATGCATACTGGTGTGATCCCGTCCAGCTGCCGCACGATCTCGGCCAGCCATGGACCAGGCGGAACGGTATTCTCACCCATGACGGAAAGTTCACCGCGTTCGTGCATCTGCGAATAACGATCAGACACCCCATCCGATGCGCCGCGATCTGCCAGACCAGGGAATGAAGGAAACGTGCCCAAGGCTTCGAGCCTGCCAGTCGACGGCCAATAGAAGGCCGCAGCCGACATGCTGCGCGACCCGCCCAAGTCGATACCAAGAACGCATGGCCCTTCGCGCTTAGGCAGTTCGTCCGGGTCAACCTCGGCAGACATCCATTCGTCAACGGTCACCAGTTGCGACCGATCCTCAGTTGATGTGCGCTCATTCCTGTTAAGGTTACGGAATGAAGACAGGGCCGAGCCACCTCGAGCGATCGCTCGACGTGCCTGGGACACGAGCCATTCAGACGTTGATCCAATTCCCTCGGCCGCGCCGGGATTGGCGATAAGCAGGCTTTCAAGATCATCGGCAGGCAAGCCCATAGGTGGGCGATGCTCTTGTACAAAGGTGCCGGGTGGAGGTTCATCCATCCATCGAGAAAAGGTGTTGGTGTCGTCGGGCGCTGACGTGGAAATGATCAAGGCACGGCCATCACGCTTGCCAAGACCGGATAAAATTGCGTTCTCGAGGCTGTCGCCTTTTTCGCGTTCCCATGCCGCGCGCTCGTCCATGATCGCCAATGTCGGCGCGCCGCCTAGGACGGACTTGCCATCAGCTGCGATGACCCGAGCCACGCCACCGCCGTTGCCCTCGAATTCCACCTCGAGTTTGGATCCGCGACGGATGATGAAATTCGCCTGGTCAGCCTCCGACATGCCTTGGATGAAACCCAGCAAGAAATTGAATGCGATCTTGGCTTGATCCCGGTTCCGGGCGGCAAGGATAATCTCGCGCTTGGGCTGAGGCCGCTCTTGCATCGCACCGACGAGCTCGGCCAATGCTAGGCCGGCGGACAAGGCAGTTTTTGCATTGCCCCGACCGATTGACAGCACACCAACCATGATTTGCTTGGAAAACGTACCTTTGATGAAATTTCGCTGGAAATTGGCGAGTTTTAGAGGTTTTCCAGCCTTTTTACCCTCAGGAACGTTTAAAAGCGCCAAAAACTGAATTGCGCGAACCGCCGGCGATTTTCCCCGGATTTTTTTGAGGAGAGAGAACGCAACAGTCCCACCACGGTCCCAAGCATTTTCAGAAACCGCGGCATTGGTACCAGATCCGAAGAGGTCTGTTTGGTCTTTCGATCGTGCGTGTCTCATTGTCTGTTCTCCATCTCTAACGTTGCTCTCTTCACTTCATCTCAATCAGTTCAGACCTCGGTTGACGGTCAGAAAGCGGGTTACTCTAGCGGGGTTGAAAACCCGCTTCCCGCCCTGACCGCCGCCATGTTGCCATCTCAATTCAGACGAGCCCCAGCATTAGGTCAGACCTGCCTTTCCCTCGGCGCAGTCCGCTCTCCCATGTTCACCGCCATAGGGTGGCAGTGGGGCCTTAGGGCGTGGAGAGACCGCGTGATGCGGAATAGCTGCCCTTGTGCTGTGGCCCGTTACCCGGTAGCACTGTGATGCGGCAGACCCGGCTAACCCGTGAACGCCATCTGCCGCATAGGCCCGCCGTGTCACCGGCGGGCTTTCCTTTTTCTTATCTCTCGATCAGCTCAACATCGCGCTCTGGTACGGTCCCGAGCTCTGACACCAGCCGCCGCATGAGCTGCTCTTGCTTGCCCGTAGGCCGCCACGTTGGCCGCTTCCCATGCTTGGCGATTGAGCGGACAAAGCCCTTGAGCCATTCGTCAGTGCCTGCCATGGATCGCCGCATGACAAGAGGCCAGCGGAACGTCAGCACCTCTTCGAGCTCTCTGTCGGTCATGCCTGTACCCCTCGATAGCGAGCGCCCACGCGAGCCATATGTGGCGAGGTCGTGAGTGACTTGGCATCCATCGGTGACCTGCCGTCATAGTGCAGAGCGGCCTGATCCATGAGGGCTTGAGCGAGGTCGTGCGGGATGCTCGGCGCGTCTGCACCAAACCCCGCCTGATATTCGATTGTGATCCGGCTCGGGGTCAGGTCGTGCCATGAAGCCAGCCACCGGATGTAGGGGCGATTGCCGCCTACAAAGTCGAATGCCGTGAAGATCTTGCCGTCGACTGTCACGGTCGGAGTGTCATCGTCTGCGACCGGCCCTACGGGCAGCAGCAACCCGCCTTCGCGAGTAGGCTCAAAGATCGTCACGCGGATAGTCTGGGCTAGCAGGGCGATCTGGGCAAACTGTTCAATCTCCGCCGCCGCCGTGTGGCCCATGTTCGTGATCGACGCATCGTCAACATCATCATTCACGCGGATATGGGACTTGAGGTCATCGAGGTCGAAAGGCAGCGCGGTGCTGACAGGTGTCCGGTGCACAAGCATTTTCATGCGGCAATCTCCACTTCCGAGATATGGTTGCGGAACGCCATTTGCTCGCGCATGGGCAGGGCCTCATAGGCTGCAAGTGCATACGCCTTGCGCTCTTGTAGAGAAGCGAAGGAAGCCCACCAGCGTGCATCTTCCATCGGATTGAGGAAGGTCGGCAGTGGGGCGTCTGCGAACGTCAGGAGGGTTGCAGCGACAATTTCCGCTTGTTCCGGGGTGTCGAGCGCGCGGAGGGCACCCCATGCCAAGGCGGCGCGTTCTTCGCTCGTCAGTCGCGCCCGCGCAACGGTTGTGAAACCGGCCCATGCGTCAGCATCGCCGAGGGTCAATGTGTAGCCGATCACCCGCGCCATGCGCTTGTGTTCCGGCTTCATGCTTCTTGAAAGAAACGAATTGCCGCGCGGTCCAACGTTCGCAAGAGGTTCTCGATCTGTCCGTAGGACAGATTTATCGGAAGTTATTGATTTTGAGGGTTTACGGTTAAATTCAAAATCCCCCGCCGCGAGGCGTGCCGGTTCGAGTCCGGCCTTGGGTACCACCTTGTTTCGACAGGGTTTTCCGTGAAATATAGTTTCGAGCAGCGTTGGCTTGCGGGATGTGTACGCTTTCCTTGTCGCGCGTGCGTTTGTTTTCTATGTCGATGACGGGATTTTATCCCTAGCGCCGGCTAGCGGCGTATTGGGCTGGTACCACAACGGCATTCTGGCGTGTTGCGTGGCAGCGTGTTTGTGATGTGGCCGGTATTCAAGCCAATGGCCACGCGAAGATAATTTTGCATCCAAAATTGACGTAAATACCGCTTTTGGTTGCGGGCGATGGGGCTGTTTAATGCCGCTGCCCGGTCAGCGTCCTGTGGGGAAACCGCGCTCTTTCAGCGGTAGTATTCTTTGCCATCTGCGCCGTTGACTACTCTTTTGCCTAGGGTGTGATTCGGCTGTATCAGAAAAAACTACCTACATTTTTTGAAAAAATCCTCGCTGTTTCAACTTATTGGTTCCAATTTGGGAATTTTGCAAAAGACCAGTATCGGTATAGTTGAATTTATTGTCAGACGTTGCTCGCTGTATCGTAAACCGAAACAATATTGATCTACCCCGGAACGTTCGGTCGAATTTTCTCTTTAATTTCTAAATTTCCGGCGCGTGGATAATTACCCTCTCAAAGGATTTGGAAACAGTACACCACCTATGCGGGTATCTTAATTCAGCAGACTTGGACAAAAGATGGCCGAAAAGGGGCGTCTCAGCACTTTCTTGCCACTTTCTTCTTCCTGCAAAGCAGACCGAAGAGTATTCATGAGCCTGCCCAACTGGGGGGCAAAGTTTTTAGGTTTCGGGGGCGACCGCATTGAACGCGCAAGTTGTGCGGGGAAGATGTGTCGCTCGGCTCTTAGGAGATCGTTGGATACACCACTGTCGATTGCTCGGCAGAGGGCGGCCTTGTTTGGCTGTCTCTCCCTCCAGAACGGTAAAGTTCTTTGCGCGTCGTCGATGGCCGCGAAGCATTGTTAGGGGGTTAGTGTTCGCCATTTTGCGATGGCCCGCCATATCGGTGGAAAACGGGAGAGACCGATGGGATCACATGCCTACTTAACGCGAAAGCCAGACCGGCTGGTTAAAGGCGATGACGCAACGCTGCGTTGCACCAGGCGCGCCGATTTCGCCTTGTTTAATCCCCCAAACCGCCGCCGTCGGATCACATCAAGAACACAAATGGCCCATACCCAGTTGATTACAGATTTAAACAATGGGCGCCGCGCTCTTTGTCCTGCACCGCTACGCCCCCAGCAGCGGCGTAAAGGGCAGGGCGGCACCGTGTCCTACCCTAAGGATTTGGCACGGGTTACGTGCCCCACGAACTGATGAGCTTCGCCCGTGAACGGGCAAACTACTATTTTGGGCTGGCGGCATCCACCGCAGCGTGCCCGAGCAAATTTTGGAGACGACTGATATGACCATCTTTTTGAACAAGCTATGGCTTTTTGGCAAAACCAGCACCGCCGAGGCCGAGCAAACCGCGACCGAGGCACCGAGCGAGGGGCCGAACGGTATTGTGGATGGTAACCAACAGGACAACCTGATCGACGCCAGCTATACAGACGACCCCCATGGCGACCGTGTTGATGCAAATGATGCGGTGTTTGGCTATGCCAACAACGACGACATCATCCTTGCGCGCGGCGGGAACGATACGGTCAAGGCGGGTTTGGGCGATGATACAGTTGTGGCGGGTTCGGGCGATGATTTGGTCGAAGGTGGCAGCGGTGATGACATCCTGATCGGTGACGGTGCGACCAAGGGTACCTATGGCGACAACCGCGAAAGTTTCGAATGGTCCAAGGCACCAGATCCTTCCGGCGACGGGTCCGAGATCGATGATGACGATTCCCTCAAGGGCGGGTTCACCCAGAACACCGGTTCGGTCAATGTAACGTTCGATCTGAAAAGCTTCTCGCCCAATAATCATGCCTCGCAGGAATTCAGCGATCGTGACCAGTTTATCGACAACATCGACAGCGGTTCCGAAGAAATCAACGACGAGAGCTCCTTTGAATCGCTGGCAAACTGCACCGGTGATACAAAGTTCGAGCTCCGTTTCGATCAAGCCGTTGGCAACGTATCGTTCAACGTGAATGATATCGACAACAATGGCGCCGTTAAAGTTCTGGCCTACGATGCGTCAGGGAAAATGATCGATGTCGATCTGATTGCGAACAGCAGTTCCAGCGGTGTGAAACTGACCGACAGCGACGGCAAATTCGGTGTCGATACAGCAACCAGCAAAGGCGGTGACGACTACCCCTCTGATAGCAAATATTCAGTAAACGTTTCTATCGAAGGCCCTGTGTCGCGAATCGAATTCATCCACACAGGTGCGACCAGCGGCAATTCAGGCGTGAACGTGACAGACGTGTTTTTTGACAGTCCCGTGGCCGCGCTACCTGACGACGACGGCGCAGTTGGCAACGACACTCTGGACGGCGGCGAAGGTGACGACATCATCTTTGGTGACAGCGCGGGCCTGACCAAGGCGGATCCTGTGTCGAAAGGGGTCGATCCTGTGGCAGGTGCAGATCACACTGTTTTGACGTGGGACTTGTCGAATGTGACCGTCGCTGGCGGCTCTAGCCCGTTCCGCGATAGCGATACCGGCTCCAGCGAGCTGGCGGGTAAATCATTCACTATTAACGATAATTCTGCCCCCGTAGCTGTTGGCGTCAAGGACGGGGACGACTCGTTGAATGACAACGATGGTACGCAGACCCTTGTTCAAACCACCAAGCTGAACGGCAACACCGAATACGCAGGGGATAAATTCATCCCCGAATATTCCTATGTCGTGCGTCCCTCGGACGCCGTGGATTCCTCGCAGGATGTGACCGTTTACGTGATGAACTTTGACGGTACGGATGCCGTCGGGATCGTGACAGACAAACCGCTTGAGGTCGGCAAATCCTATGATTTCGTCAGCCACAGCTCTGACCTTCCGTCGATTAAATATGACCACATTGCGAACACTTACACCACGCCAGGCGATGCGACATCGCCGACAGACGGGCTGGTTGGTGGCGACGATGTGCTGACCGGCGGTGCTGGGAATGACACGATCTTTGGCGAGGGTGGCAACGACAGCATCGAGGGCAACGAAGGCGACGACTACCTCGAAGGCAACAGCGGCGATGACACCATCTCCGGTGGCAGCGGCAAAGATACGATCTACGGCGACAACAACACCGGTGACGGTTCTTCGTCTGGCGGCACAACAGAGCGCGAGAGCTTTGAGTGGGACAAGGCACCAGACCCCCACGATACCTCCGCTGTCGACAATAATGATAATCTGGGCGGCGGCTTTGTTCAGGACACGGGCAACGTCAATGTGACCTTCTCTGTCACCGGCAGCACCAAAACGCCCGAGACGACATTCTCGACGGACCAGCAAAAGGTGCATTCGATCACTGGCGACGATCAGGCGACCAATGCCAACAGCTCCTTGGCATCGCTGGCGAACCAGGATGGCGAAAGCGCGACATATCGTTTGGACTTCTCCAAGGATGTGACCAACATCAGCTTCCGCATCAATGACATTGATAACGCTTCGAAAGTTGTCATCGTGGCGATCGGCCCCGATGGGACGCGCACGCCGATTAAGGTCGATACAGGCAGCGGCATCAACGCTCAGAACCAGGACGGCGTTGGCGGTTACGAAACCCTGATCAGCCGTGGAGATAATGGCCCCGATACTGACCCGGACCACTCTGCCCTGGTGAACATCGAAGGCCCGGTCGATTACCTCGAGATTACCCACACGATGGATCAGGATCTGTCGGATGGCAATCACGCGGGCATCAACATCACCGACGTCTATTTCGACGCACCTGTAGGCAGCGTTGACGATGGCGCGGGCAATGACCTGTTGCTGGGCGACGAGGGCGACGACTTTATAGACGGTGGCGCAGGCGACGACACGCTGTTTGGCGGCAATGACGACGATACGCTGGTCGGCGGTGACGGGAATGACCAGCTGACCGGCGGCGAGGGCAAAGACAAGATCAGCGGTGGCGCAGGCAAGGATACCATCTTTGGCGGCAACTATGGTGATGAAGTGGATGGCGGCGCAGGCGGCTTCGATTCTGACCCCAGCCAGAACACCGACGATGACACGCTTGACCTGACTGGCCTTAATTTCCGCTTGCGTGATCTGACACCCGACAGCAACGGCAATGGCCAGAACGGCACCGTCGACCTGTATAATGCTGATGGCAGCTCTGCTGGATCGTTCAAATTCACCGAAATTGAACATATCATCGGTGAAGAGATAGCAGGTCCGGTTGATGGTCTGGACAGCGGCGAAACCATGCAGCCGGAGTATACGGACGCGCAGGGTGACCAGATCGACGGCACCGACGGTATCAACGATACGATCTTTGGCAACGGCGGCGACGACACGATCGATAGCGGTCTGGGCGACGATACCGTTGACGGCGGGTCGGGCGATGACACCTTCGCGCTGACCGACGGCATTGATAATGACGTTATCATCGGCGGCGAAAGCGGCGAAACCACAGGCGACGTGATCGACAGCACCGCTGTGGATGACGATCTGACAGTGACCTTCACTGACGACGAGGAAGGGACACTGACCAACGGCTCTGGCATCACTGAATTCTCAGAGATCGAGAAGCTCGAACTGGGTGGCGGCGATGATACGGTCACAGGCTCTGGTGGTGACGAACATGTTTTGACCGGCGACGGGAACGACGTTGTGAACGCCGGTAGTGGCGATGATACCATTGATGGCCAAGGCGGCGATGATACCATCGACGGTGGCGGCTATGATGACAGCTTGATCGGTGGTGACGGCAACGACTCTCTTGTTGGCGGATCGGGCAATGATGTGCTGATCGGCAACAATTCGGGCGTGATCGGCGTGCCTGACGCGGATATTCCTTTGGTGGGCACACCATTTGATCAGGACGCAAACCCCAACGATGACAGGGACACGTTGATTGGTGGCCGCGGCAACGACACCATCGATGGCGGCGATGATGCTGACTACATCGACGGTGGCGCGGACGATGACGTCATCGAAGGCGGCATTGACAACGACACCATCTATGGCGGCAGCGGCAACGATACCATCACGGATATTCAAGGCGCGGATAGTATCTTTGGTGGTGACGGCGACGATCTGATCGATGCGGGTGTGGATACGTTCTCGGACTACAAGAATGACCAACCTACATTCATTCACCCGGTAACAGGTGAAACTGTTTCAAATCCGTTCTTCGGAACCGGCGATCCGAACAAGGACGACGGTCGTGACTTTGTCGATGGTGGTTCGGGCAACGATACGATCCGCACCGGTGACGACTCTGATACGATCTTTGGCGGAACGGGCGATGACTTTATCAATGCTGGCATCGACGACGACTTTGTCGAAGGTGGTGATGGCAATGATTTCATCATCGGCAGCCACGGTTCCGATACGCTCAAGGGCAACGGCGGCAACGACACCATCTATGGCGGCTTTGGCACAGAACCCATCGCGGGTTATGCTGGCGAAGAAGTAGATGCGACAGATCCTCAGCCCAACAATGGCAAAGATCTGATCGACGGTGGCGCCGGAGACGACGTTCTGTACGGTGAAGACGATGACGACACCATCTTTGGCGGTGCTGACAACGACTACATCGACGGTGGCATCGACGACGACAGCCTAGATGGCGGCCAAGGCAATGACACAATTTTGGGTGGCCAGGGCGATGACACCATACTCGGTGCGCAAGGCGATGACGTTATTGACGGTGGCGAGGGCAACGATTCTATCTTTGCGGGCAACGATAACGACAGCGTCATTGGCGGTAACGGCAACGACACAATCGACGGTGGTCTCGGCAACGATACCATCGACGGTGGTGACGGTGACGACTTCATCGAGGGTGGCTTCGGTGAAGACAGCATTCTTGGTGGCGACGGCGATGACACGATCATTGCGGCAGGCGACAACGATACCGTAGACGGTGGTGACGGTGACGACTCCATCAGCGGTGTCCGCGGCGACGACGTATTGTTCGGTGGCGAAGGTAACGATACCATCGACGGCGGCGAAGAT
Source organism: Sulfitobacter sp. M13 (assembly GCF_053474885.1). Classification (NCBI taxonomy): domain Bacteria; kingdom Pseudomonadati; phylum Pseudomonadota; class Alphaproteobacteria; order Rhodobacterales; family Roseobacteraceae; genus Sulfitobacter; species Sulfitobacter sp. M13. The sequence continues at coordinate 2,124,857 of NZ_CM130281.1, forward strand.
AACGACACCATCTTTGGCGATGGCGGCGACGACAGCATCCTTGGCGGGTTCGGAGACGACAGTCTGATCGGTGGTGAAGGTGATGACACCATTATCGCAGGCGGCGGCGACGACACCATTCGCGGCGGTGCAGGCAATGATAGCCTAGACGGCAACGATGGTCGGGATACCTTCCTTGACGTTAATGGCGGCGATACCATCAATGGTGGCTCCGGCACCGACGCCAATGACTATGATGTCATCAACCTTGTCGGTTCGCTGAACGGTGGCGGCTACCGTCTTGAAAATGTCACTCCGGATAGTGATCCCGGTGACACGATTGACGGCGACGGCGTCAACGACGGCATCGACGGTACGATCGTCTTTACAGATGCGTCCGGCACTGAAACCGGTCGGTTGGACTTTACCAACATCGAAGAGATCATCCCCTGCTTTACGCCGGGCACCCTGATCGCAACGCCCAAAGGCGAACGTCGGGTCGAAGATCTGGAGGTTGGCGACCGTGTCATTACCCGCGACAACGGCATTCAGGAAATCCGCTGGGTCGGTGCACGTGAAATGTCCGGTCATGAGCTGGCGCGTAAGGCGCATCTGTTGCCGGTGCTGATCCGTCAGGGCGCATTGGGGAACAACCTGCCCGAGCGAGACATGCTGGTCAGCCCCAACCACCGCGTTCTGGTGGCCAACGACAAAACGGCGCTCTATTTCGAAGAGCGTGAAGTCCTCGTCGCGGCGAAGCACCTGACCGGTCTCGAAGGTGTTGATATCGTCGAGACCTCGGGCACGACCTACATCCACATGATGTTCGACCAACACGAGGTGATCCTGTCCGACGGTACATGGACTGAAAGCTTCCAGCCGGGCGATATGAGCCTTGCAGGTGTGGGCAACGCGCAGCGCAACGAGATTCTGGAGCTATTCCCAGAATTGGCGACGCGCGAAGGGGTGGACGGCTATGTCGCCGCGCGCCGCACGCTCAAAAAGCACGAGGCAAAACTTCTCACGAAGTAAGCGTCGAGCTGAATGCAGCAACACCCGTGTTCCCCACAAAAGGGGGTGCACGGCAATGAACGGGGCAGGAAACTGTCCCGTTTTGTCGTCCTTAGCTTTATCGTTGAAAGGCAGGGGTCAGCGAGCAGCGCGCCAAGCTGCCCATGCTTCAGGCGTATCCAGATCCAGCCGCGCACGGTTCTCCGGTAGGGGCACGATCAGCGTCTCTGCCTGCGCCTGTGCGATAATCTCTTTGGCACCAATATCACCGGACATCTGCGCAATGCGGTCAAAATGACACGCGGCAAACACCGTTGGATGTCCGGCCTTTCCATCAGAGGTCGCGCCGCGCCATATCGTATACTTCGTATTTAAATCAACGGACTGCAGCACGCACCTAAGGTCATATTCGGTTAGCTCCGGTAGATCGGCCAGCAGGATCATCGCAGCCAGAGAACTGCTCGGCAAGGCCGCAAACCCCGCGCGCAGCGATGCGTTTATCCCTTCCGCCGCATCTGGCACAGGCAACGGTGTGACATCCAAACCGCGCAGCAGATCATAGCGCGGATGGGGCGCGGGCGGCAACGCCACGATGATTGCGGCCTTTGTCGCGGCGCGTGCGATCCGTGCCTGCCGTCGCAAAAGCGGCTCTGCGTCAATCAGCTCTGTCAGCTTGTCGCGCCCTCGCATCCGCGAGGATTGGCCCGCGGCCAGCAAGATGATGGGAATGTCGTGGCGCATCCGGAGTCCCTGATAAAACTAGCGTGGTGTATAAAAGGCGTAAGCCTATTCGCTGCCTCAACTTTTCGTGCTACCAGTATGAACCAGTCGGACGACCTGCGCGTTGAGTGTAAAAGCCAAGTGATCTGCGCGCAAGTTTAGCGAACTCGGTAGCCCAAGCGCGGAATATATGAATGACACCTGATTTTTTGATCCCCTCGACGCTGATCCGTAAAGGCCGCGAATACAGCCGCAAACTTTGGGTGCGTGTTTTGATTATGGGGCTCTTGGCGGTGTTTTCTCTGTTGGTAAGCACGCTGATCGAAAGGTGGATACCACAGTCACTGGCGACATATCTGACGGGCAGTGCTGCGGACCGGCTTTTGTCGATTATCGCGAATGCGATGCTTGCGGTGACCACCTTTTCGTTAAGCGTCATGGTCACCGTGTATCGCAGCAGCTCCACTCAATGGACGCCACGGGTTCACCGTCTGATCGTAAAGGACCGCACAACGCAGAACACTCTGGCGGTCTTTATCGGCGCATATGTCTATGCGTTGATCGCGATCATCCTGCGCGAATTGGGGGTGTTCGACGACAAGCGGTCGTTTGTCTTGTTCATCATGACCGTGATCGTCTTGATCGTTATTGTGCTCAGCCTGATCCGCTGGGTGCTTCATCTGCAGTCCTTTGGTAGCCTGATCGACACGTCCCGTCAGGTCGAAGAACAGACCCGCCTGTCCTTCCGGGAGAGGTTGCAGAACCCCTGCCTTGGGGCCAATGCGCTGACCGGTGATATTCCCGAAAGTGCCGAACCGTTCACGGCCGACGAGAATGGCTATATCCAGCATCTTTATCCCGAGGCGTTGAACACTGTGGCGGCAAACCACGGGGTAAAAATTTACTTTAGACGCAACATCGGTAGCTTTGTTTTCGTGAATGAACCGATGATGATGATCGACCGCGTGTGCGATCCGATAGACGACGAACACACCGACGAAACCCTCGGCGCGGGGATTAGGGCCAGTGTAATCATCGGCGATCTGCGTACCTTTGACCAAGACCCCCGTTTTGGCCTGATCGTCATGGGAGAGGTTGCCTCAAAGGCGCTGTCACCGGGTGTGAACGATCCCGGAACCGCCATCGACATGATTACACGGATCGGGCGGGTTCTGACGGACTACGAGGACGAAACAGCGCGGGAGAGAGACGAGGTTTTGGACCATATATACGTCGAACCCCTAAAGGCTTCAGATCTGGTCCAAGACGCCTTTGGCGCGCTGGCGCGGGATGGCTGCACGGTCGTAGAGGTCCAGCAACGCCTGCAAACGACCTTGAACGGTTTGATGCGCCACCCCGACAAGGGGCTGCGCGATGCGGCGCGTACTTCGGCTGAACGTCACCTGCGTCGGGCCCTCTATGCTATCGAGTTTGAACCGGACCGCGCACAATTGATGGAAAGCGCGAGTGATGCCGTGCGCGACGCGGTCAGAAAGACCCTGCGCCAAAGCCAGGAACAGGACGATACGCCCGAAATGGACAATGGTACGGATACAAACTGACGCGTCAGCGCGACGGCAGCGCCGATCAGAGCGGCCGGATTTTCAGCTGGGTAATGCGGTTACCGTCACGCGCCATGACTTCGAACCGGAACCCGTGGAAGGAAAACACCTGACTGGGCGTCGGGATCATCTGCGCTTCGTGAATCACCAGACCGGCGACGGTGTTTGCCTCATCATCAGGCAGGTCCCATTCTGTCGCGCGGTTCAGGTCGCGGATGGTCATGGCCCCGTCGACGAAAAACTGCCCGTCTTCGGTCTTGGTGACCCCGTGATCTGCGTCTGGGTCAAACTCGTCAGTGATCTCGCCGACGATTTCTTCCAGAATGTCTTCGAGCGTGATCAGCCCTTGCAGCGATCCGTATTCATCTACCACGAGTGCAAAATGCGTACGCCGGCGGAGGAACTGGCGCATTTGTTCGTCGAGCGTGGACGTTTCTGGCACAAAATAGGGCTTCACCGCGATATCGGCGATTTTGAAAGACTTGAACGGCGCGTCGTCATCGGCGCCATTGATATGCTCGTACATGGCCCGCAGCACGTCCTTGGCGTGGATCACACCAATGATGTTTTCTGGGTCGTCGCGGTAGACGGGCAGGCGGGTGTGATTGCTTTCAAGTATCTGTTCAAGGATCTGTGACGGGTCATTCGCGGCGTCGATCATCTCGATCCCAGACCGGTGGAGCATGACCTCTTCGACCATACGTTCGCGCAGGTCCAAGGCGCCAAGAATACGGTCGCGATCCTCTTTTTCAACCACACCTTCGGATCGACCGATCTGAAGCGCACCAGCGATTTCTTCGCGCACGGCTAGGATGTTGCTGTCGGGATCGATTGTCACGCCGAACAATCGCAAGATACCACGGACCAAAAAGCGTACAGCCGACACAACGGGGCTGAAGACCAACACCACCAGCGCAATGGGGCGCGACACAGCGGCAGCGGCAGTTTCTGCATTGGTGATCGCATAGGTCTTGGGCAGCACCTCGGCAAATATCAGCACAAGCAGGGTCATCACCAGCGTCGCCAACGCCACACCGGATTCGCCGAAGACACGCGTAAACAGCGCCGTCGCAAGCGAGGCTGCAAGAATGTTCACAAGATTGTTGCCCAGCAAGACAGAGCCAATAAGCCGCTCGTTATCTTCGGTGATCCGAAGAGCCCGTTCAGCACCCTTGGACCCTTTGTCTGCTTGCCCGCGCAGCTTGCCCCGCGATGCAGCCGTCAGTGCCGTTTCAGACCCCGAAAAGAAGCCGGAAAGCACCAGAAGAAACAAGATGATACCGCAGCTGATCCAAAATGCGCCGTCTAGGATTGCGGGGGCCGTGTCCATTTGTGAATATACCTTATCCGTTTGCTCTTAGGGTTATGGGCGTGTGTGCGGTTTCATTCAAGGGATGAGCAGGGTGAACCATCAAGATTTGGGACAATTGAACGGGCCGATTGTGCTGTTCGGCGGTCCATATTCGAACCTGCAGGTGCTTGAAGCGCTGTTTGACCGTGCGCGCGCCCTAGGGGTTGGGCCGGATCGGATGATCTGCACCGGCGATGTGGTGGCCTATTGCGCTGATGCCTATGCGGTCAGCGAAAGGATGCGGTCCAGCGGTGTGCCTGTCGTCGCCGGAAACTGTGAAAAACAACTCGCCGCCGGGGCGATGGATTGCGGCTGTGGGTTCGAGGACGGCAGCGCCTGTGATCTGCTGTCTGTCGGCTGGTACGGCTACGCCAGTGCGCAGATCTCTGACGCGCAGTGCAATTGGATGGGGCAGGTGCCTGACATCATTAGTTTTGTCCACGCCGGAAAACGCTATGCCGTGATCCACGGCGGGCACCATGATATCGCCCGCTTTATCTGGCCAGTCTCGTCCGAGGCGGTGTTCGACGAAGAATGGCAAGCGGTTGAACGCAGCATCGGGCCCATAGGCGGGATCATCGCAGGGCATTGTGGTGTGCCGTTTGAACGCGAGACCCCGCGGGGGCCTTGGATTAACGCCGGTGTCATCGGTATGCCGCCCAATAACGGTGCGCCGCAGACCCGCTTTGCCGTACTGGACGCGGGACAGGTCACGTTCCACACGCTTGACTATGACCACGTTGGCGCCGCGTCTGCGATGGAGCAGGCTGGCTTAACGCAAGGGTATCACAGCGCGCTACTCACAGGTTATTGGCCGTCAGAGGATGTCTTGCCGCCGGAACTGCGCCGCCCCGCCTTGGCGAGCGGGTGATTTTCCAGCACCAGCTCGGACAGGCGCGCCTCTAGCACGTGGGTGTAGATTTCGGTCGTGGCAACGTCGGCGTGGCCCAGCATGGTCTGTATCGCCCGTAGATCGGCGCCGTTGGCCAACAGATGGGTGGCAAAGGCATGGCGCAGCGTGTGGGGCGTGACCTTGGAGGGCTCGACACCGGCGGCAAGCGCGAATTCCTTGATCAGAAGATAGAACCGGTGGCGCGTCAGGTATCCGCTGCTGCCACGGCTGGGAAAGAGGTAGATCGACACGGGCTTGCCTTTGGCATGTGCTGCTTCCTCGGTCTTGTCGCGCTGCACCAGCCATTCCGCAAGCGCCTGCCGCGCCGGATCAGACAGCGGCACCAACCGTTCCTTACTGCCTTTGCCCATGATCAACAGCAATCGCGGGTCGCCCCGTGCGGCGCTGACCTTGAGGCTGACAAGCTCGCTCACCCGCATACCCGTAGCGTAAAGCAGTTCCATCAGACAGGTGTTGCGCAACTGGTCAGATATGTTCCGGCCAGAATTATGCGCCGCGTCAAGCAGCAGGTCGACTTCGTGTTCGGACAGTATTTTAGGCAGGCGTTTATCTTGACCCGGTCCCGCAATCTGTATCGCGGGGTTATCCGTGCGCCAGCCTTCCTCGAAGGCAAAGCGGTACAGCTGTTTGATGGCCGATAGCCGTCGCGCACGGGTCGATTTGGCAAGACCCTGCGCATCGCACCAGATCAAATAGGCTTCGATGTCCTTGCGGCCCACACGCGCGAAATCCAAGGACCGGCGGGCAAGAAAGCTGTCGAAATCCTTGAGGTCGCGACCATAGGCGAGCTGCGTATTCGTTGCAGCACCCAATTCAGCTGCTTGCGCCTCTAGAAAGGTCGATATCCAATGCAGCAGGTCAGTTTGCATCAATCACGTTCCAGCAAGGACGTTTGAAGTGCCGCACGGCGGGCAGCATCCTCTAGCCCCAGGGCACGCAGGGTAGAGATGGCATCGCGCAAGGCAGCCGTGTCCCCGCGAGCGCCATCTTCCAGAAGGGCAATTGTATGCAAAATGGCGCTGCCGAGCTGGCCGTTTTGCGCCAGTTCAACCAACCCGCTGCGCGGCGTGGGGGTGCTGAACGCGCTCGCGATGCCCTGAGCATGGGGAATATCAGGCGTGATGGTCGGGGCTTCGCCTCGCGCGATTTGCGCGAGAAAGGCGATCTCTGCCGATTGCGTATCAGCCCCGGCGACCTGTTCGTATAGTGGCGAAAGAAGCAAGACACGATCGCGCAACGCGGCACTGGCGCCGGTGAGTTTCGTGCCCTGCAAGCCTTCGGCATAGAGTGTGGCGAATGTCACCTCCGTCTCGGCCTGTTGCATGGCACGCCACGCGGGGCGCAAGGTCTTTGCAATCGCCTCTGGATTACCGGAGGACATGGCACTGTCGAACCGCTGCAACGCGTCGACACGGTCCCAGATGCCGCCAGAAGCCGCGGGTTCGCGGTCTGTGTAGATCCCCAGAAACCGGTTATCGGGCAGGGCACCGATACGGGTCAGCCGTTCAGAGGCTTCCAGCTGCGCCTTCCACCCTGCGATGTCGCGCAGATCGGCGACGGCATAGGCGGGCGGTAGATTACGGGTCGATTGCGGTTCTCCGATGGCTTCAAGCAAACGGAACTTGAGCGGAGTCATCTCGCGCGGGCCGGGCAACGGCGCGGCACCCTCGTAAAGGTCGGGATTGAGAAACCGGTCGAGCAGCGACAGATCATTCTCGGGCAGCAGCGCCAGCGCTTGGGCAGAGCCCAGGGTCAGCGACGCCGTGTCCCATTCCCCCGACCGCGCGGCGCACAGGATCCGCACACCGTAATCTGTGGTCAGAAAGGGTTTGTCTTTCAGACGCAGACAGGCGCGATCCTCTGTGCCAAGCAGCAGGCTGACCTGCATCCACAGGTCAAAGTGAGCAACGGAGGTATCGACGCCGGCCTGTTCGATCAACGACATTGCCGGATCAAGGGCTGCGGCCTCCATCAAGGTACGCACGCGGGCGAGGGCGAGCGTATCGCCCTGCTTTGCGTCACCTTGCGGGGCGGTCGCTTGCGCAAGCAGTATGGTAAACAGCAATGAATGGGCCACAGGCAGATGCAGCTCTGGCAAGCGGTCGAGCTGGTGCGCGATATCCTCGGCGGTGCTGCCCACCCACAAATCCTGCGGCAGACCGGTGACCTTTGTGGGCACCAGCCCGATGGCACGTGGTCCGCCCTTGCCCAAGGGCGCAACAGTTACGGCAGGCGGCAGCGCGCTGCGCGCCACGGGGGCCTCTGCGGGTTTCACGGGGGCCTTGCGGCTGGGGCGTGGCGTTTTGGGACGTTCGCCCAGCCAGTCGATCACAGAAAGGGGCGCATCAGGTGCGTTCTGCGACGCGGCTTGCGCAGCGGCACCAAGGGGCAGGGCAATCAGGCAAAAAACGCTTAGCTGCCTGACAAATAGGATCATTGCTGCTCCAACGTCACGGATTCGCGGATTTCAACCTGAGGGGGGGCAAAGTCCGCGCCGAAGAACGGCCCCACATAGGCATAGACCGCAAGGCCGATAAACCCGATAATTGCGAGGTAAATCAGAAACTTGATTAGTTTGCCCATGAATTCCGCCTGCTTTGTTCTGCATATTTTGACTATTCTATATATGGCCTTTTGGGCAAGATCACGTCATTCACACAAGAATGAGCGAAATTCAGCAATCCCCAGCCGATACGGCGCAAAACCCACCCCGGTACCACTTGAAAAAGACGGTTGTCATGGTCGGCATGATGGGTGCAGGTAAAACTGCCGTGGGTCGCGCTTTGGCCACTAAACTTGGCGTGCCCTTTGTGGACAGCGACCACGAAATCGAAGCCGCTGCCAATCTAACCGTTCCCGAAATCTTTGAACGCGACGGCGAAGCCTTCTTTCGCAAGCGCGAGACCGAAGTGATCTCGCGTCTGCTCGACAAAGCACCGGGTATCCTGTCCACCGGCGGCGGGGCCTTTCTGGCAGAGGCCAACCGCGACAACATCTCGGCGCGTGGTCTGTCTGTCTGGCTGGATGCTGACCTCGACCTGCTTTGGAACCGGGTGCGGTATAAAACCTCGCGCCCGCTGTTGCGCACGGCAAACCCCCGCGGCACCCTGACCGAGCTTTTTGAAAAACGCGTACCGATCTACCGGCTTGCGGATATGACCGTCACCAGCACGCCGGCACTGTCGATTGATGCGATGGCGCAGCGCGTGGTGTATGCGCTGGCGGATCGCCCAGATGTACTTGAGGTGCTGTAATGCGAGAAACGGTTCATGTCGGCCTTGAGGGTCGCGAGTATGACGTGGTCATCGGCCCTGATCTGTTGGCAGAGGCAGGCACACTGATTGCTCCTTTTTTACGGCGCAAGCGTGTTGTGGTAGTCAGTGACGAGACAGTCGCGGCACACCACCTTGATACCTTGCGCGCCGGTCTGGCGACGGCCGGCATTACGGTAGAGGCGCTGGCGCTGCCACCGGGCGAGACGACAAAATGCTGGGCAGAGCTGACCCGCACTGTCGACTGGCTGATGAACCAGAAAGTTGAACGCAACGACATCGTAATCGCCTTTGGCGGCGGGGTGATTGGCGATCTTGTCGGCTTTGCCGCTGCGATCCTGCGCCGTGGCGTGCGGTTTGTGCAAATTCCGACGTCGCTGCTGGCACAGGTCGATAGCTCTGTCGGGGGCAAAACTGGAATCAACGTGTCGCAGGGCAAGAACCTTGTGGGGGCGTTTCATCAACCGTCACTGGTTTTGGCCGATACAGCCGTTCTGGGCACGCTACAAACGCGTGATTTCCTTGCCGGGTATGGTGAGGTGGTCAAATACGGGCTGCTTGGCGATGCCGCGTTCTTTGACTGGCTCGAAGAAAATGCCCCCGCGATGGCCGCAGGTGATATGGCGCTGCGGGTCGAAGCGGTGCGACGGTCGGTTCAGATGAAAGCCGACATCGTGCTACGCGACGAAAAAGAGCACGGCGACCGCGCGCTTTTGAACCTTGGTCACACCTTCTGCCACGCGCTAGAGGCGGCGACCGGCTACTCCGACCGGTTGTTGCACGGCGAAGGCGTGGCGATCGGGTGTGCGATGGCGTTCGAGCTTTCGGCACGATTGGGGCTTTGTGCGCAAGAAGATCCCAGCCGCGTGCGCGCCCACTTGCGTACAATGGGAATGAAGACCGACCTGCGCGATATCGACGGCGATTTGCCCGATGCAGGTCATCTGGTGGATTTGATGGGGCAGGACAAAAAGGTCATCGACGGCAAACTGCGCTTTATCCTTGCCCGCGGTATTGGCGACGCTTTCGTAACAGCGGATGTGCCGCCGGACGCCGTTCGCCGGCTTTTGTCTGATGCCTTGGCCGAGCGCGGATAACAAACAGCAGAGGCGCTGAATCTGAGGTCTGGATGCAGAAAAGGCGGGGAATTCCCCGCCTTAACTATATCTTATACTGGATTGTTTTAAAACGGGATTTCGTCGTCCAGATCGCGCGATGAGCTACGACCGCCTTCGTTGCCGCCGGCCGATGGGCCATTGTCGTAGCCGCCGCCATAGCCACCCGGATCGGATGGGCCGCTGTCATAGCCGCCACTGCCGCCGCCATAGTTGCCGCCACCACCACCGCCACCGGAGCCAGCGCCATCGCGGCCGTCGAGCATGGTCAATGTACCGCCAAAGCCCTGCAACACGACCTCTGTGCTATATTTATCCGCACCGGACTGGTCCTGCCATTTGCGCGTCTGCAGCTGGCCTTCGATATACACTTTGGAGCCTTTTTTCAGGTACTGCTCTGCGATGCGCACGAGGCCTTCCTGAAAGATTGCAACCGAGTGCCATTCGGTTTTTTCGCGACGCTCGCCTGTGTTGCGGTCTTTCCAAGTCTCGGAGGTCGCGATGCGCAGGTTGCACACTTTGCCGCCGTTCTGGAACGAGCGCACTTCGGGATCGCGCCCCAAATTGCCGATTAGGATCACTTTGTTAACTGAGCCGGCCATGATGCCCCCATTTGCTGCAAGATTAAGAGCCACGCGCGAATCCCGCACGCGCCTTGGATTGGCCGACGTTATACCTAGCAGGGTTTGCGATAAACAGGGGGGAGGCAGGATAATCGCAGCCAATTGCCCACGCTGAGTTGAACCGGATCATGAAAAGGCTGGCACGCATGAGCCAGTTTGCTATGGTCTGCCGGAATTGAGGCTATGCGGAGCAAGGACAATATGCGAATTTTGCTAACGGCGGCGCTGTGCTGCTTTTCAGTGGGTGCAGCACCGGTTGCTGCTGACGTATTTTCCTCAAAGAACCGGACCAAGCTTTTTGCGTCCCAGACCAAGATCTTGGACACGCGTGCTTCGAAACAATATGCGGCCTCGGTCCGGCTTCAGCCGCAGGGCGTGGTAACCCCGACCAAATGGGATACGCCAAAATACCGCGGGAAGTACAAGGGTGTTTACCACGGCATGGCCCGCGAAGCCGCGATGCGCCACGGTATCCCGACAGACCTGTTCTTGCGTCTTGTGCAACAGGAAAGCGGCTGGAACCCCACGGCAAAATCCCGCAAAGGCGCGCTTGGTCTGGCCCAACTGATGCCGGAAACGGCGCGTCATCTGCGCGTGGACCCGACCGATCCGTATCAGAACCTCGACGGAGGGGCGCGGTACCTCAAGCGGCAGTATCGGGCTTTTGGCTCGTGGAATTTGGCGCTGGCCGCATACAACGCTGGGCCAGGTGCGGTCAAAAAATACGGTGGTGTCCCGCCTTACGCCGAAACCAAAAACTATGTGAAGGTCATTGCCGGCCTTTGACCGGACGACCTAAGTTTTTGAAGTATAACTTAAAAAACATATCTTGCGCTATTATCCGCCGTTCCGTGCCTGTGCCCTTCGGAACCTAACTCTCAATTGCCGTGTTCCCTTTCCAGAGCGTCAGCAGGTTGTCTTCTACGATCGGCGCGCATCAGAAAGATAAGGAGCATTCGCATGTTCAACTCAGTTAAAACGATCGCATTGGCCACAGGTGTAAGCCTCGCCGCACTGTCCTCCGCCGCGTTTGCGGACGAGCCCGTATCCTTCTCGGCGATTGACGTAGACACGTCGATCAGCGCTGCGCAGGACGCGAATGCGATGGAATACTATCCGCAGATCACCGAGGACCTGAAAGCTGCCGTGGCCGCTCGTGTTCTGGGCAGCGATGACGCAAGCGACCCCACCATCAAGATCGACGTCCGCAAAGTTTCGCTGGATGGTGCCACGATGCTGAACGACGGCCAAGAGTTCAACGAGCTTGAGGGTGTTGTGAATATCTCGTCTCCCGATGAATCGATCGCCGCGCGCAGCTTCCCCGTTAACATAGCCGCCTATGCGGTGGATCAGGTCGTGCCAGAAGGCTACGTTGCAGTCGCGCCATCCGAGGGTGTATTCTATGACGTTATGATCAACGGTTTTGCCGATGAGGTGGCCAAACAGGTCGGCAATCTGAACACCGCAGGTAGCGGCGTCAGCAAATAAGCCACCCGGCCTCGATCAGGCTGATGCGGCCATCGCGAGAGCGGTGGCCGTTTTTCGTTCTGTTTGCAGCGTAGAAAAAATTGAATTCCGGCCTATGCGTGCATCACCTCAGGCAGTCGCTACACGAAGCCGCGATGGGGTGCTGCCGGTATGCTGTTGTATAAATCGCGTAAAATAGGCCGCCGAGCCAAAACCCAGATGACGCGCGATATCCTGAGCGGGGTGTTGCGTTGAGCCAAGCAGGTGCCGCGCCTCATGCAGGACGCGTTCGGTCAATATATCTGCTGCGGTTCGTCCCGTTGCGGATTTTACCGCACGAGACAGGTGAGTCGGCGTGACCTCAAGGGTTTCGGCATAGTGCGACATCGGCGCGCCGCTGCGATAGCGTTCAGAGACAAGCTGGCAGAACCGCGCGCTTAACCGTGACCCCGCATTGGGCCGGCTGGGAATGTGTTCGTCCTGCAATATCTGCCGCCGCAACCAGACCGACATGAGCGCGGCTTGCGCCTCTAGGGCGTCGTGGAAAAGCGGTCGTTTGGTTTGTTGTTCGCGCTGCGCTGCCTCGATCAGGCCAGTGAATTCGGTCTGCGCCTGTACATCGCGGATACGCAGATGGCGCGGCATCTGCGGCAGCCGTAATTCCGAGCCTTCAGGGATCACAACCACCTGACCGATGCCCTGTCGCCCCAAATCAAGGGCAAAAAGCGCGCCGGCGGGGATGAACACGGCGTTATGCGCCCCAAGTCCGCGGCGCTGCCCGTCAAGCTGCAACAGACCTTGGCCGCGCGTAATCCAGATCAATATATTCGCCGGCCGATCGTGACACAGATGCACACGCCAGTCTTGTCCTTGGGACAGTTGCGCAAGTGTCAGCAGTTCGATGATGTTCGCATTCATTGCATAGCCCCATCATAAAAAGACAAGTTTCAGCTATGTTTATACACAATTCGGCAAAGGTATAGGTTGAATAAGACAACGGCGCGAAACGGGGGCTGTGACTCAGCCGGGTGAATAGGGCAGCCAGTCAGCCGTGTTTCTGCGCAACCATGTGCGTTGCCGTTTGGCATACTGACGGGTTGCAATAATGGCCTCTTGCCGTGCCTCTTCAAGCGACAGGGCACCGTCAAGATAGCGCATCAGCTCGGGCACGCCAATGGCGCGATGCGCGGGCTGGGTCGGGTCATAGACGGGACGCACGGCGGCGACCTCGTCCAAAGCGCCTTGGTCCAGCATTTGATCAAAGCGGCGGATGATCCTGTCGTTCAACCAGTCTTTCGATGCGCTGACCGCGATGGCCTGACAGCGATCCAGCGGCAAGGTCGGCGGTGGCGTCGCGTCCTGCCACGCGGCCAGCCCGCGTCCTGTGGTTTGCTGCACCTCCCACGCGCGCTGCACCCGCATCGGGTTCTGCAGGTCGATCCGGCTGGCTGTCACGTCATCAAGCGTGTCGATCATGGCCGCGCGGGTCATCGTGTCGCCGATCTTGCGCACGCTGTCGGGCGTCGGGGGTATATCCACCAGTCCCTTGGTCAGCGCTGCAAAGTAAAGACCCGTACCGCCCACGATAATCGGGCGTGCCGGTTGCTGCAGAACCTCGGTGACCTCACGCAGCCAGTGACCGACGGAATAGGGGGCCCTGGCCGACACATGCCCGTACATAAGATGCGATGCCAATGCCTCTTCGTCGGCAGGCGGGCGGGCAGAGATGACACGCCAGCAGTCGTAAACCTGACTGGCATCCGCGTTCACGATCACGCCGCCTTGTTCTTGCGCAATCGCCAGCGCCAGCGCGGATTTACCCGACGCCGTGGGCCCCGCGATCAGCACAGGCTGCGCGGGGTTCATGCGGGATACGACGTCTAAAACGCGCGATAGCGGGGCTTCTGGCATTTCTTTGCGTGAACCTCTGACGGAGCATTGAATGTTTGCGCTATTTGCGACATTTTACGGCGCAATGAAAACCCCTCCCATACCCCGAAAGGTGCCCCCATGCCCGAGAGCCAGTCAAAAGTAACATTCAAGCGGGTTATGCTAAAAATTTCAGGCGAAGCATTGATGGGCGATCAGGGGTATGGCCTGCATCCGCCAACGGTGCAACGCATCGCGAACGAGGTCAAATCGGTTCATGACCTTGGCGTAGAGATTTGCATGGTCATCGGCGGCGGCAACATCTTTCGCGGGCTGCAAGGGTCTGCCCAGGGAATGGAACGCACGACCGCTGATTACATGGGAATGCTAGCCACAGTGATGAACGCGCTGGCGATGCAATCCGCGCTGGAAGAACTGGGGATCCACACGCGGGTCATCTCGGCGATTACCATGAACGAAGTGGCCGAGCCTTACATCCGTCGCCGCGCTGTGCGCCACCTTGAGAAAAAGCGCGTCTGCATCTTTGCCGCCGGTACCGGCAACCCGTATTTCACCACCGATACAGCCGCAACGCTGCGCGCCAATGAAATGGCCTGCGAAGCGATCTTTAAAGGCACCAAGGTCGATGGCGTCTATGACAAAGACCCCGCGAAGCACGCCGATGCGGTGCGCTATGACGATGTGACCTATGACGATGTCTTGCAAAAGCGCCTTGGGGTTATGGATGCCTCTGCCATCGCATTGGCGCGGGACAACAGCCTGCCGATCATCGTCTTCTCGCTGGACGAGCCGGGCGGGTTCAAGGGGATTCTCGCGGGCGAGGGGACGTATACGCGGGTGCAGGGCTAGCGCCCAACCTACGATAGATGCGTGCCTCTCTATACAAGAGGGGCACGATCGCGTTATATCGGTTCAAATTTAGATAGTTACAAAACCACCGGGGACATCATGTCAGACGATTTTATGCTGGACACAGACGATCTTGAGCGGCGCATGAACGGCGCGATTGCGTCGTTGCGTACCGAATTTGCCTCCCTACGCACAGGCCGCGCGTCCGCCTCCATGCTGGAGCCGATTATGGTTGATGCCTACGGCAGCAGCACGCCGATCAACCAAGTGGGTACCGTCAACGTGCCCGAACCCCGCATGGTCACTATCAACGTGTGGGACAAAGGGCTGGTCAGTAAAGTTGAAAAAGCGATCCGTGAATCCGGTCTGGGGATCAACCCCCAGCTGAACGGCACCATCATTATGCTGCCGATCCCCGAGCTGAACGAAGAGCGCCGGACACAGCTGACCAAGGTCGCTGGTCAATATGCCGAAAGCGCACGCGTTTCGATCCGTAACGTGCGCCGCGATGGCATGGACCAGATCAAGAAAGCCAAGGCCGATGGCATGTCCGAAGACGACCAGAAAGTCTGGGAGGGTGAGGTTCAGAACATGACCAACAAGTTCATTGGCCTCATCGACGAGCAGCTAGAGACGAAACAAGCAGAGATCATGCAGGTTTAAGCGGATTTCACGGTGCGCGTTGCCTTCGGTTTCGCGCATCGGCCTGCTGCTCGATAAGGATACATGATGCCTGCTGCGACCGACCAGACCACCCAGCTTGTCCCAGGGGCTCCGCGCCATGTTGCGATCATCATGGATGGAAATGGCCGTTGGGCAACCCAGCGGGGGCGTCCACGACTGTTCGGGCATCACGCCGGCGCGAAACGTGTGCGCGAGATCGTCGAGGCCTGTCCCGATTTCGGCGTCGAATATCTGACGATCTTTGCCTTCTCGACCGAGAATTGGAAGCGGACACAAGTCGAGGTTGCGGGCCTCATGAGCCTGTTTCGCCGCTACATTACAAAAGAAACCAGGGCGCTAAAGGCCAAGGGCGTGCGGGTGCGTTTTATCGGGGACCGTGTGCGTCTGGACGCCAAGCTGGTCAAGCTGATGAACGTGCTCGAGGCGGAAACCGCTGAAAATACATTGACCCATCTGACAATTGCCCTGAACTACGGTGGCCGCGACGAGGTCGCGCGGGCCACGCAGCGTCTGGCGCAGGATGTGGCGTCTGGCCTGCTGCACCCCGATGACGTCGACGAAGAAACGCTGCCACGCTATCTGGATACCCACGTATTGCCGGACCCCGATCTGGTTATCCGCACCAGTGGCGAGGCGCGGATCTCTAATTTTTTGCTGTGGCAATCGGCTTATGCGGAATATGAATTCATTGATACGCTTTGGCCCGACTTTACCAAGGCGGAGTTCGGTCACCTTTGCGCGGCCTACGGCAATCGCGACCGGCGCTTTGGCGCTGTGTCCTCCTGATCGCACGACGAAAGGAAATCACTATGACGACACCTTCATCGGAGCGTTGGTCAGACCTTACGGCGCGCGTTGGTTCAGCGCTGGCGATGATCGTCGTCGGTTTGGGCGGCATCTATCTGGGCGGGCCCGTTTTCCACGTTCTGGTCGCGCTGATTTGCGGCGTGATGGCGTGGGAACTGGTGGGCATGTTGAACCCGTCAAATCGCGGTGCGCGGATGCAGATGGGGCTATTGGTCGGGGCGGCGTCGCTTGCGTCGATCTATCTGCCCGTGGGATTTGCCTTGCCAGTCCTGCTCGCGCCAGCGCTGGTAGGCTTTGGCCAGCTGGAAAAACATCGCACGATCTTTATGTGTTTCACCGTGATGATCATGCTGGCGGGCTTTGGCCTGACGCAGGTGCGGGATGATTTCGGCTTTGGCTGGCTGATGTGGCTGGTGCTGGTTGTGGTGATCACCGACGTTGTCGGCTATTTTGCCGGTCGCGCCATTGGCGGGCCAAAGTTCTGGCCCAAGGTCAGCCCTAAAAAGACATGGTCGGGCACTGCCGCTGGCTGGATCGGGGCGGCGGCCGTGGGTTTCTTGTTTTCGATCAATACAGGTGTCGGCTTGCAACTTGTGGGCGTGTCCGTTGCGATGTCGATGGCGTCGCAGATGGGCGATATTGCTGAATCCGGTATGAAACGTCGCTTGGGCGTCAAGGACAGCTCTAACCTGATTCCGGGTCACGGTGGGCTGCTGGACCGGTTCGACGGCATGTTGGGCGCAGCACTTTTCCTGCTGATTATCGGCCAATTCCTGACTATTACACCCGCGCTAAGCTGACCCGTACCGCATGAAGAAGATTAGCATTTTCGGGGCTACGGGCTCTATCGGGCAGAACACCATTGATCTGATCGCGCGTGCGCCCGATACCTATGAGGTCGTGGCACTGACGGGGGCAAACAACATTGCGCAACTGGCACAGGATGCGCAGCGGTTGAACGCGAAAATTGCGGTCACTGCCCATGACCACCTTTTGGAAGACCTGCGCGATGCACTGGCTGGCACCGGGATAGAGGCCGCCGCCGGGACCCAAGCGATCAACGAGGCCGCCACACGACCCGCCGATTGGGTTATGTCTGCAATCATCGGTGCCGCCGGACTTGCACCAGGGATCGCCGCGCTGAAGCAAGGCGCGACACTGGCATTGGCCAACAAGGAATCGCTGGTCTGTGCGGGTCAGCTGATGCTGGAAACCGCTGCTGCGCACGGCGCGACCATGCTGCCGGTGGATAGCGAACATTCCGCAGTCTTTCAGGCCTTGATTGGCGAGGACATGGCCGCGGTCGAGCGGATCATCATCACCGCCAGCGGGGGTGCATTCCGCGACTGGCCGTTGGAAAAGCTCGCTGATGCGACGCTTGAGCAAGCGTCGAGCCATCCGAATTGGGATATGGGGCAGCGGATCACGATCGACAGTGCATCCATGTTTAACAAGGCCATGGAAGTTATTGAAACGCGTGAATATTTCCGCGTTTCACCGACCCAAATCGAAGTCTTGGTGCATCCGCAGTCGATGATCCATGCACTTGTGGGGTTTAACGACGGCGCGTTGATGGCGCATATCGGCCCGCCCGACATGCGCCACGCCATCGGTTTTGCCCTGCACCACCCGAGCCGCACACATTTGCCGGTCGAGCGGCTGGACCTTGCCAAAATCGGCAGTTTTGAATTCCGTGCGCCCGATGACGTCCGCTGGCCCGCTTTGCGCCTAGCGCGGGAAGTGATGGCGCGCGGCGGGATGGCCGGTGCGGTGTTCAACGCCGCCAAAGAGGTGGCGCTGGATGGCTTCGTAGAAGGCAAACTGCGTTTTCCGCAAATGGCCCAGATCGTCGAAGACACAATGGAAACACTTTTCCCTGACAATGGGGTGATCGACGCGGCCATCACTCTTGATAACGTGGCCCAAGTGGACCATCTGGCAAGACAGGCCGCGTGGGCCGCAATAACAAAAAGGGCAGGGTAGAGTTTTGGATATTTTCGCATTGATTCCGCAGTTTGGCGGGCTGATCTGGACGCTTCTGGCCTTTGTTATTGCCCTGTCGGTGATCGTCGCGATCCATGAATACGGCCATTATATCGTTGGTCGCTGGTCTGGTATCCATGCCGACGTCTTCTCTCTCGGGTTCGGGCCGGTGCTGTATAGTCGCGTCGATAAACGCGGCACACGCTGGCAGATCGCGGCGCTGCCCTTTGGTGGATACGTAAAGTTTGCCGGGGATGCGGATGCTGCATCGGGCAAGGACGTCGCCGCAATGGAAGCGGCCGAGACCGACCCCAAGCGTTTGCGCGCAACCATGCATGGCGCGCCGTTGTGGGCCCGTGCAGCAACCGTTGCGGCGGGGCCGGTGTTCAACTTTGCGTTGTCCATTCTGGTATTTGCAGCCATCGGGCTGTCGGTGGGCGTGCCTCGCGACCCCATGACCGTCGGTGAATTGCACCCTCTACCGTTTGAACAAAATGAACTGGCCTCGGGCGACGAGATTGTCTCTATCGGGGGGGTGACCTTGCCGCCGGTGACAGACGCGACCGCCTATGCCGAAGCCTTTGCCAGCATCCCGCTCAACCAGCCGCTGCTTTATGAGGTCAACCGCGAGGGCGCTGTGGTGACAGTGGATGGTCCCTATGTCATGCCGTCACTGATCAAGCAGGTCATGCCACAATCCGCCGCCTATGAGGCCGGCCTGAAAAGCGGCGACGTGATCACATCGGTCGACGGGGCCGAGATTTTCGCGTTCCGCCAGTTGAAGACCGCGGTTGAGGCATCCGACGGCGCTCCGCTCGCACTCGACATCTGGCGCGATGGCCAAATGCTCGACATCACCCTGCGTCCCAAAGTGACGGACGAGCCCCAACCCGACGGCAGCTTTAAGTCACAGATGCGCATTGGCATCGTCGGTGGCACCGCCTTTGATACAGCCACCACCAATCCCGGCGTCCTTTCAGCACTTTGGGGCGGGGTGGAAAACACGGGCCGGATCATCAACGGGTCGCTGTCGGGCCTTAAGCATATGATCGTGGGCAATATCAGCACCTGTAATCTCAGCGGGCCGGTAGGCATTGCGCAAACATCGGGGGCGATGGCATCGCAAGGGGCGCAAAGCTTTATCTATTTCATCGCAGTGCTGTCGACGGCAGTGGGGTTGCTGAACCTCTTTCCGATCCCTGCGTTGGACGGGGGGCATCTGGTGTTTTATGCCTATGAGGCCGTGACCGGCAAACCGCCAAGCGATGGCGCGCTGCGTGTGCTAATGACCATTGGTTTGGCATTGGTGCTTGGGCTGATGGTATTCGCATTGGGTAATGACCTGTTCTGCCCGTAAGCGATAATTCGCCGATTTCCGGGGGGCAAAAGGGGCAAAAATCTTACTTTTGCCACATTTGGCCCAAGCTGCGCCGTAATCCTCTGCCAACTTTTGCCTTAGGGTAACGAGGGGTAAGATTATGATGACACTTAAAACAAACTATCGCGGACTGAGCTTGTTGATGGACCTGAACTGGGACCGCGCTTTGTATTTCGGATTTTTGTTGATTGCGCTGACCGCAGGCGCATGGATCGGCGCATAAGGCGTTTTAAAACGCGCTGCCGATGTGCCCCGCCGCACTGTATCGTGATTAAATAGGCCGTCGGACACTCTATATAGGTGTCTGGCGGCCTCTTCGTTTTGACAATGGGTCTTAACCTGTCTAGTCAGTACGAAAGAGTTTTTTGACAGCGGGTAGGGCAGATGATGCACAACGACAAGTGGAATAAACCCACTGATACAGCGGTTTTCACTCCTTTTGCGAAATCCCTTCGGGGTGCTTCGTTTTGCGTAATGTTATCAGTCGCTTGGCTGGTGCCGGCGCCACATGCGGATGCACAGAGCTATCAGTTCAACACAGTTCAGATCGACGGCAACGAACGTATCGGTGACAGCGCCATTCTTGGTCAGGCTGGAATCGCACGCGGACGCGCCATTAGCGCGGGTGAATTGAACGACGCCTATCAGAAATTGCAGGCGTCCGGCTTGTTCGAAAGCGTCGCCATCGAACCTCGGGGCGGAACACTGGTCATCACCGTGGTCGAATTCCCCACGATCAACCGCATCAGCTTTGAAGGCAACGCGCGCATTGACGATGAAGCGCTGGCATCGGTTGTCGATTCAGACGAACGCCGTGTGTTCAATCCGACCCAAGCGGAAAAAGACGCAAACGCCATTGCCCAAGCCTATAACAACGACGGCCGCATCGCCGCCCGTGTTCAGCCCAAGGTCATCAAGCGCGACCAGAACCGCGTCGATCTGGTTTTCGAAGTCTTTGAAGGTGACAACGTCGAGATCGAACGTCTTAGCTTTGTTGGGAACCGCGAGTATTCCGACCGGCGTCTGCGCCGTGTTCTGGGGACCAAGCAGGCCGGCCTTTTCCGTCGACTGATTAAACGTGATACATTCGTTCCCGAACGCATCGAAGCTGACCGCCAGATGCTGCGTGATTTCTATCTGTCGCGCGGCTATGTCGATATGCGTATTGCCGCGGCGAACGCGCAGCTTACCCAAGAGCGTGACGGGTATTTCGTACAGTTCAATGTCCAAGAGGGGCAGCAGTTCAAGTTTGGCGAACTCACCGTCACCTCGACAATCAATGGCGTGAATGCGGATGATTACCGTGGTGTGGTCAAAACCAAGTCGGGTGCCGTTTATTCTCCGTCGCTGGTGGAAACCGACATCGCGCGGATGGAACGCAAAGCCATTCGTGATGGCGTCGACTTCCTCCGTGTCGAACCTGTGATCACCCGCAACGATCGCGATCTCACGTTGAATGTGGAATACCGCATTTCACGGGGTCCGCGCGTTTTTGTTGAACGGATCGATATCGAAGGCAACACCACCACGCTTGACCGTGTTATTCGGCGTCAGTTTGACAGCGTCGAGGGCGACCCGTTCAACCCACGCGAGATTCGTGAAAGCGCCGAGCGTATCCGTGCCCTTGGCTATTTCGAAGGTGCCGAAGTCAACGCCCGCGAGGGGTCTTCCCCCGAACAGGTCGTTGTCGATGTGAATGTCGTTGAGCAGCCTACAGGCTCGCTGAATTTCGGTGGTTCCTTCTCGTCCAGCGACGGCATCGGTATCGCGGTTAGCTTTGCGGAGGATAACTTCCTTGGGCGCGGCCAAAAACTGAAGCTCACGGTAAGCACCGCCGAAGACGCGCAACGCTATGGGTTCAACTTTGTAGAACCCAGCCTGCTGGGGCGGGACGTCGCATTCGGGCTGAACCTCGATTATGCTGAAACCAGCTCGTCCTATAGCTCGTTTGACACAAAGCGTATCGTTCTGCAGCCGACGCTGTCTTTCCCCGTTAGTGAAAACGGGCGCTTGGGGCTCAACTATACCTACGACGACCTCGAGATGTCAGAGCGCGACGATACCACTACCGGTTTTGTTGTTGCGAATGACATTGCTGCGGGCCGTCAGGTGACGTCTTCGGTCGGCTACAACTATAGCTATGATACCCGTCGCGCTGGTTTGGACCCGACCTCGGGCGTTTTGCTACAGTTCGGTCAGGATTTCGCTGGTATCGGTGGTGACACCAAGTTTGTAAAAACCACGGCCAAGGCCATCGGCGAAAAACGCATCTTTAACGAAGAGGTGACATTGCGCGCCACGTTGCAAGGTGGCGCACTGGCATGGAGCGAAGGCAACAACCGCGTGTCAGACCGTTTTGTGATTGGTCCGTCGATCATGCGTGGCTTTGAAACAGGTGGCATCGGCCCGCGTGATCAAAGCAACGGGTCGGACGACTCCCTTGGTGGTAACCTTTTTGTCGTTGGCAGCTTGGAGGCGGAATTCCCACTGGGTCTGCCCGAGGAATACGGCATCAGCGGCGGCGTTTTCTATGATGTGGGCAATGTCTGGAACCTGGATGATGTGGAGATCCCTACAGGGTCGTCTATTGTTGGTGAATCAGGGTCGTTCCGCCATGTGATTGGGGTCTCGCTCTTTTGGGATACACCTGTCGGTCCTTTGCAATTCAACATGTCTAAAGCGTTGAAAAAAGAAGACTACGACGAAGAACAGAAGTTCGAAGTGACCCTGCGGACTGACTTCTGAGGTCAATATGAAACTGCGGGCACTCTTGATCTGCCTCCTGCCGGTGCTGCCCCTTGGGG
This sequence comes from Sulfitobacter sp. M13, assembly GCF_053474885.1. NCBI lineage: Bacteria > Pseudomonadati > Pseudomonadota > Alphaproteobacteria > Rhodobacterales > Roseobacteraceae > Sulfitobacter > Sulfitobacter sp. M13. The sequence continues at coordinate 2,147,265 of NZ_CM130281.1, forward strand.
CGGTGCCGGTTTTTGCACAGCAACAGGCCGAGCGCCGCTTGGTGCAAAGCCCGATCCTGACCATTGATTCCGACCGTGTCTTCACCGAAAGCGCCTTCGGTCTGCGCGTCGCGGATGACGTCGAAACGCAAAGCGCTGAAATCTCGGCCGAAAATCGCTTGATAGAGGCGGATTTGAAGGCCGAAGAACGCAAGCTAACGGACCAGCGTAGCAAGCTCACTCCCGATGCCTTCAGCGGGCTTGCGGATGCATTTGACGAAAAAGTTCAGAAAACCCGAGCGTCTCAGGCAGCCAAGGGGCGGGCGCTGAATGAGCTGGTCGAGAAAGAGCGACAGGTATTTCTGGCCGCGGCGGGACCGGTGCTGGAACAAATGATGCGCGAAGCAGGGGCTGCTGTGATCCTTGAACGTCGATCGGTTTTTGTCAGCGCCAACGCCATCGACATCACCGACGAGGCCATCGAACGGCTGGACGCGTCGGTCGGCAGCGGCAAGAACTGATCCCCCCGCTTGCCCATGGCGGCCAGAATTGGTAGCCACAATACAGCTTTTAACAGACAGGACATGCAATGACCGACACCCTGCCAAGTGCCGATATCCAGATGATCCAACGGATCATTCCGCACCGCTATCCCTTTTTGCTGGTCGATAAAGTGGTCGATATCCAAGGCACGCAAAGCGCCGTAGGGATCAAGAACGTCACGATGAACGAACCGCATTTTCAGGGGCATTTTCCCGGTATGCCAATCATGCCTGGCGTCACCATCGTCGAAGCCATGGCGCAGACTGCGGCTGTGATGGTTGGCGTCACGCTCGAAATGGCGGACAAGGACATGAAGGTTTATTTCATGGCCATCGACAAGTGCAAATTCCGCCGCAAGGTCATTCCCGGGGACGTCGTACGGATGGAGTTGACCACCCTGCGCGGCAAGCCCGGTGGCAAGGTCTGGAAGTTCGGCGGCGTCGCGTCGGTCGAGGGTGAGATGGCCGCAGAAGTTGAATTTACAGCGATGATGGACCTGTCCTGATGGGCAATGTCCACCCAAGCGCGGTGATCGAAGAGGGCGCGCAGATTGCGGCCTCTGCCAAGGTTGGTCCGTTCTGCGTGATCGGGTCTCAAGTCGTGCTGCAGGACGACGTGGAGGTGAAATCCCACGCCATCGTCACCGGCAACACGGAAGTTGGTGAAGGCACGGTGATCTTTTCGTTCGCGGTGATCGGCGAGATCCCGCAGGACCTCAAGTTTAAGGGGGAAACCAGCCGGCTGGTGATCGGGAAACGCAACCGGATTCGTGAGCATGTCACCATGAACGGCGGGACCGAAGGTGGGGGTGGCCTGACCAAGATCGGCGACGACGGGCTGTTCATGGCAGGCTGTCACATTGCACACGACGCGATCCTTGGGGATCGGGTTATCGTGGTGAACAATGCCGCCGTGGCAGGGCATTGCATCATTGAAGACGACGTACTGATCGGCGGGCTTGCGGGTATCCACCAGTTCGTGCGCATCGGGCGTGGCGCTATTATCGGTGCCGTGACGATGGTGACCAATGACGTGATCCCCTACGGGCTGGTGCAAGCGCCGCGTGGCGTGCTGGACGGGTTGAACCTTGTCGGGCTCAAACGGCGCGGTGTCACCCGCGCGGATATCACAGCGTTGCGGGCGGCGTTTCAGATGCTGGCGCAGGGCGAGGGCACTTTCCACGACCGCGCACGCCGCTTGGGCGAGGAAACCGGCAGCGATTACGTGCGCGAGATCGTCGACTTCGTTCTTGCCGACACAGGTCGCCATTTTCTGACGCCGGGTTGATGCTGGCGCTGATCGCAGGGGGCGGCGGACTGCCTCAACGGGTGGTGTCGACGCTGTCCGACGCGCCTTTAGTTTGCGCCTACGAGGGGACAGCGCCGGTGGGGCTGGTCCCCGATCTTGGGTTCCGGCTTGAGACGCTTGGCAGCCTTCTGGTCGAGCTTCGCACGCGCGGCGTCACGCGGGTTTGTTTCTGTGGCGCGATTGCGCGCCCGTCGTTCGATCCGTCAAAGCTCGATGCCGCGACGCTGCCTTTGGTGCCGGTGTTCCAAAAGGCGCTTGCCGCTGGTGATGACGGTGCTTTGCGTGCCTTAGTTGATATCTTCGAGACAGCGGGCTTTGCCGTTGTGGCCGCACATGAACTTGTGCCCGACCTGATGGCGCGTGAAGGCGTGTACAGCCAGCGTCGGCCGGATGCGCAGATGAGCGACGACGCAGCCCGCGGTGCCGCGTTGGTGCATTGCCTCGCCCCGATGGACGTTGGCCAATGTTGCGTCATCGGCCAAGGGCAGATCATGGGCATAGAGGCGATCGGCGGAACCGATCACCTGCTGTCTACGTTGCCCACACGCGCGCGTGGCGTTGATGCAATCCTGTTCAAAGGACCGAAACCGGGCCAGAGCCATCTGGTTGATATGCCAACCATCGGCCCCGATACGCTGCGCCGCGCCCATGAGGCAGGGCTGTCAGGGGTCGTGATCGAAGCCGGTGCCGTGATCGTGCTTGAACCCGAGGCTTGCGCGGATCTGGCAGGTGAATTGAATCTCGTGCTATGGGCTAGGACCGCAGGATGAAGGTGTTTATCGTCGCGGGTGAACCGTCGGGCGACCGTCTGGGGGGCGCGTTGATGGCGGGACTGAAGTCGCTGCGCCCTGACATCACATTCGAAGGGATCGGTGGGACGGATATGGCGGCCGAGGGGCTGGCCAGCCGTTTCGACATGTCGGAACTGTCGGTCATGGGGATCACCGAGATTTTGCCCAAGTACAGATCACTGATGGCTCGGATCAACGAGACGGCGCAGGCCGTCGTGGACGCCAAGCCCGATGTGATGATCACCATCGACAGCCCCGATTTCTCGCTCCGCGTGGCCAAGCGGGTCAAGGCCGTGTCGACTATCCGCACCGTGCATTACGTAGCTCCGACGGTCTGGGCATGGCGACCCGGTCGGGCCAAAAAGATGGCACAGTTTATTGATCATGTGCTGGCGCTTTTCCCCTTTGAGCCCCCGTTGATGGCGGCCGAAGGCATGGCCTGTGATTTCGTCGGTCATCCGGTGGTCGGAGAAAAAATCGCATCCCATCGTGAAGCCGCCGCATTCCGGCAGGCCCATGAGATTGGTGACGCCCCCCTGCTTTTGGTGCTGCCGGGCTCGCGTCGGTCAGAGGTGGCGCGGCTGTCGGACGTCTTTGGCGAGGCCGTCGCGGGCTTTGCCAAAACGCATCCCGAAGCACGGGTCGTCATTCCAGCAGCAGGTCCTGTCGCCGAAGCGGTGATCGCACAGACCAAAGACTGGACCGTGCGCCCCATCGTCCTTGACCCGCGCGTAGGGACGCGTGCAGACAATGTAGCGATGAAACGCGCAGCCTTTGCTGCGGCCGATATCGCGTTAGCGGCCTCTGGCACTGTCTCGCTGGAACTGGCGGCGGCGTCTTTGCCCATGGTGATCGCCTATCGCATGAACTGGCTCAGCTTCCGTCTGATCAAGGCGATGGCGCTGATTGATACTGTAACGCTGGTGAACCTCGTCTCTGACACGCGGGTGGTGCCAGAATTTTTAGGCCCCGATTGCACGCCACAAAAGATCGCCGGCGGTTTGGAGCATGTCTTTGCCCATCCCGAAGAACAAAAAGACGCTATGGCCCTGACGATGGAGCGCCTTGGAAAGGGCGGCGACGCACCTGGCCTGCGTGCAGCGCGAGCGGTTCTGTCGCGTTTGTAGGTATCCACCTTATTGTCGTTGAAAGAGGGGCGCTGCCCCTCAAACTCACGACATAAATGAGGGGCTCCGCCCCTCAAACTCCCCGGGATTTTAAACCATTTGGAAGGGGTTCAGCCCTTGTGTATCCAGCCGCCGCCGAAAATACGGGTGCTTTCGGGGTCGTAGAACACACAGGCCTGACCGGGGGAAATTCCTTCCTCGGGCGTGAGCAGCTCTACCGTGGCTTCGGTGTCGGAGATGGGGCGCAGGATTGCATCAATGGGCGGGCGCGTGGAGCGGACACGCACGGCAATAGGCCATTCGGCCTGTGACATTAACGGGGTTTCGCCCAGCCAGTTGATCTCTCTTACAGGGACGGTACGGGTGGCCAACATCGATTTCGGCCCCACGATGACCTGCGCTTTGTCGGCGTCAAGTTTTACGACATAAAGCGGATCGGCCAGCCCGCCGATACCAAGACCGCGGCGCTGACCGATGGTGTAATTAATCACGCCATCATGCCGGGCAAGTACATTGCCCTCGGTATCGACAATATCACCGGGATTGGCCGCTTCGGGGCGCAGCTTGCGGATCACCGACGCGTAATCGCCATTTGGGACAAAGCAGATATCCTGGCTGTCCGGTTTGTCCGCAACGCTGAGGCCGTATTTCGCGGCAAGCGCTCGTGTGTCGTTCTTGGAGGGAAGGTGCCCCAGGGGAAAGCGCAAATAGTCGAGCTGTTCGGGCGTGGTGGAGAACAAAAAGTAGCTTTGATCCCGGTTGGCATCAGCCGCACAATGAAGCTCGGCCCCGTCGGGGCCCATCTTGCGTTGGATGTAGTGGCCCGTGGCCATGCAATCGGCGTCCAGATCTTTGGCTGTTTCCAGCAGATCCTTGAACTTGACCCGTTCGTTGCAGCGAATGCAGGGCACCGGCGTGGCCCCCCCCAGATAGCTGTCGGCGAATTCGTCGATCACCGCATCCTTGAACACATTTTCATAGTCGAGCACGTAATGTGGGAAGCCCATGGCTTCTGCGACGCGCCGCGCATCATGGATGTCGATCCCGGCACAGCAGGCCCCTTTGCGCACCAGTGCGGCACCGTGGTCATAAAGCTGTAGCGTGACCCCGACGACATCATAGCCTTCCTCGGCCAGCATCGCGGCAACGACGGAACTATCGACGCCGCCAGACATCGCCACAACGACGCGGGTGTCGGCAGGGGCTTTTGCAAAGCCCAAAGAATTGAGCGGCGGGGTGCGGTCAAGCGGCATGGTCATACTCCGGGAGGTTTGAGGCTTAATATAGGAAAATTGACGATACTCTCAAGGGGTGACTTCACCAGTCGTTAACGCACCGCGACCTAGCCTGCACGCGATATGATCGGTCGCGTGACCGGTGTTGGTAAGGGGTAGAAAGGGAATGATTGTGTATCTGAAGAAAGTGGAACGTCCCAGGGCTGTGACATTGCCCGACGGGTCCAGCTTTAGCCTCGCTGATCTGCCCGATTGCAACACACGCCGCTGGGTGGCATCGCGCAAAGCCGCCGTGGTGCGCGGCGTGCTGTATGGGTTGATCACCGAAGCTGATGCAGAAGAGCGATACGGGGTGGGGCGGGATGAATTTGTGGAATGGGTGCGCGCTGTTTCGGATCATGGGGAAACCGCTTTGCGTGCCACCGCGCTACAAAAGTATAGACAACTTTAAGTTGCTTGATTAACAATTTAAGCACTATTAACGAGTGGTTAAACTTTTTTGGTCACGGTGCATATTACACCCAATTCATATAAGCGGAGTGAGAACATGCGAATACTGCTGGTTGAAGATGACCCAACCACGTCCAAGAGCATCGAGCTGATGCTGACCCATGCCAATCTCAACACCTATACCACCGACCTTGGGGAGGAAGGGATCGATCTGGCAAAACTTTATGACTACGATCTTATCCTGCTTGACCTGGATCTGCCGGACATGAACGGGCACGAGGTCTTGCGGCAATTACGCCTGAGCAAGATAGAAACGCCAATTCTGATCCTCTCGGGCTCTGATGATACGGAAAACAAGATCAAAGGATTTGGCTTTGGCGCGGATGATTATCTGACCAAGCCGTTCCACCGCGAAGAGCTTGTCGCCCGTATTCACGCGATCATCCGTAGGTCAAAAGGCCATTCACAGTCAGTAATTAATGTCGGACGGGTGTCAGTCAACCTTGATGCTAAGTCGGTGACCGTGGAGGGCAAACCGGTCCATCTGACGGGCAAGGAATATCAAATGTTCGAGCTTTTGAGTCTGCGCAAAGGGTCCACGTTGACGAAGGAAATGTTTCTGAACCATCTTTACGGGGGAATGGACGAGCCGGAGCTGAAAATCATCGATGTTTTTATCTGCAAATTGCGAAAAAAGCTGAACATCGCGACCGGAGGAGAAAACTATATCGAGACGGTCTGGGGCCGTGGCTATGTGCTGCGTGATCCGATCAGCATGGGCTTCCCCGAACCGGAGAGATTGGCGGTTGGCGGCTAGCCACTCAAGCTAGGGAAATAATGTAGACGTCGGGTGGCTCCCTGCGTATCTAGCCCTCAGTCGAAACAGTAGGCTGGGGCAAACCGTGACTGATAAAACCGCACTTCAGGATCTCTCTCAGGAGGATGCAAAGGCTGAATTGGCGCGGCTGGCTGACCTGCTAAGCCGTGCGAATAAGGCGTATCACACGCAGGATGCGCCAGATCTGTCGGACGCGGAATACGATCGCCTGAAGCTGCGGAATAAGGCGATCGAAGACCGTTTTCCTGTTTTGAAACGCGCCGACAGCCCCAGCGACAAGGTTGGGGCTGCCCCGGCGGAAGGGTTCAGCAAGCTCCGACATGACGTGGCGATGCTGTCCTTGGGGAATGCGTTCGAAGATGATGACGTTGTCGATTTCAACGCGCGCATTCGTAAGTATTTGGGGCTACCGGCGGGGGTGCCATTGGCATTTACCGCCGAGCCAAAGATTGACGGGCTCTCGCTGTCGTTGCGCTATGAGAAGGGCGATCTGGTTCAGGCTGCCACGCGCGGCGACGGTGCGGTGGGGGAAAATGTCACCGCGAATGCGCGCACGATTGGCACAATCCCGACACGGATCGAGGGCGCACCGGATCTGTTTGAGGTGCGCGGCGAAGTCTATATGCGGCACGATGACTTTGAGGCGCTGAACGCCCGCCAGACTGCAAATGGCGGTAAGGTATTCGCCAACCCACGCAACGCTGCCGCAGGGTCTTTGCGTCAGCTGGATGCTGAAGTTACCCGCGCGCGGCCATTGGCCTTTTTTGCCTATGCATGGGGTGCGTTGTCTGAACCGCTGGCCGAAACGCAGTATCAGGCGATCGCGCGACTGAAAGAATTCGGATTTGACACCAACCCCCTGACCACCCTGTGCGACGGTCCGCAAGCGATGATCGCCCACTACCGCAAGATTGAAGAGCGACGTGCGACGCTAGGCTATGATATCGATGGCGTGGTCTACAAAGTGAATGACCTTGCCCTGCAAGATCGGCTTGGCTTTCGATCAACAACCCCCCGTTGGGCGATTGCGCATAAATTCCCGGCCGAACTTGCTTGGACCCGGCTCGAGGATATCACCATTCAGGTCGGGCGCACTGGTGCGCTGTCGCCCGTGGCCAGATTACAGCCTGTGACGGTGGGAGGTGTCGTCGTGTCGAACGCGACGCTTCACAACGAGGATTACATCAAAGGGCTGGACAGCAAAGGGGCCACTATACGCGAAGGTAAAGACGTGCGCATCGGCGATTGGGTGCAGGTGTACCGCGCAGGCGATGTGATCCCCAAGATCGCGGATGTGGACCTATCCAAACGACCCGAAGACGCCGACCCTTTCGTATACCCCACACGTTGCCCCGAATGCGGCAGTGACGCCATACGCGAAGAAGGCGACGCCGTCCGGCGTTGTACGGGCGGCCTGATTTGCCCGGCGCAAGCGGTTGAAAAGCTGAAACATTTCGTCTCGCGGGGGGCCTTTGACATTGACGGCTTGGGCGCGAAACAGGTCGAACAGTTCCATACCGACGGCTGGGTCGCAGAGCCCGCGGATATTTTCACGCTGAAGTCCCGCTTTGGAAGCGGCATGCAGCAGTTGAAAAACCGCGACGGCTGGGGTGAAAAATCTGCTGACAAGCTGTTCCAAGCCATTGACGATAAGCGGAAAATTCCGCTGTCCCGCGTGATCTTTGCGCTTGGTATCCGACACGTGGGGGAAGCGGCCTCTAATCTCATCGCACAACATTACGGCAGCTGGACAGCGTTCGAGCGCGCGATGGAGCAGGCCAAAACAGGTGACGGGCCCGCTTGGAACGATCTGATCGGAATCGATGGGGTCGGCAAAGTGATGGCGCAATCTTTGGTCAACACTTTCGCCCAAGAGGCCGAGCGCGCATCGATCGACCGTTTGGTCGCAGAACTCTCGGTGCAGGATGTGGCGCGCCCTGATACTGACGGATCGCCTGTGGCGGGCAAAATCGTCGTCTTTACCGGCACGCTGGAAAAAATGACCCGCGCAGAGGCCAAGGCGCGGGCGGAACGGCTCGGGGCCAAGGTCTCAGGTTCTGTCAGCGCCAAAACCGATATTCTGGTGGCGGGCCCAGGGGCCGGGTCCAAAGCGAAAAAGGCCGCTGATCTAGGCGTTCAGACGATGGATGAGGACGGCTGGCTTGCGCTGATCGCAGACGCATGACGGGCCGCCCCGAAGCGCTGTTCCCTTTATTTTCCAAGCTGGAAACGCTTGAGGGGGTCGGGCCGAAAACCGCGCAGAACTTCGCCCATCTTGGCGTGATGGCACCGCGTGACCTGTTGTTTACGTTGCCCTATTCCGGCATCGACCGGCGGCTCCAAGGCTCGGTTCAAGATGCGATCCTGCCCACGACGGTGACGGTCGCTGTTACCGTTGGGGCGCACCGCGCGCCCGCGAATAAAGGCGGTGCCTACCGTATTCATGTCGAGGACAGCGCCACCGCCTTTCAGCTGGTTTTTTTCCATGCCCGTGGGGATTACTGGAAGCGGCAGATGCCCGAAGGGTCGCGCCGTATCGTGTCGGGACGGGTAGAGCTCTTTGATGGCATCCCCCAGATGGTCCACCCTGATTTCGTCGTTCCCGAAGCAGAGGCGGACGATATTCCGACGTTTGAACCGGTGTACCCGCTGACCAGCGGGATTACGCAAAAGCTGATGTACAAAGCCACCCGTGCCGCGCTGTCGCGTGCGCCAGAGGTTGGCGAATGGATTGATCCCAATCAGAAAAAACAAGAAGACTGGCCCGATTTCGCCGACGCCCTGCAGCAGGCCCATGCGCCGGGCGACATGGCCGATCTGTCTTCTGCCGCGCCGGCACGGGCGCGGTTGGCCTATGATGAATTGCTGGCCCATCAACTGACGCTCGCCCTCGCGCGGGCCAAAGACCGGCGTAAGGCCGGGCGCGAAACGATTGGCAACGGCACGCTTCAGCAGCGCGTGCTAAAGGCGTTGCCCTATGCGCCGACCGGTGCGCAGACCCGTGCCATTGGCGAGATCACAAACGACATGGCCAGCGGTACGCGGATGAACCGTTTGCTTCAGGGGGACGTGGGGGCGGGCAAGACGTTGGTTGCGTTCATGGCGCTTTTGCGCGCGGTCGAGGCGGGCGGACAGGGTGTCCTGATGGCACCGACGGAAATCCTTGCACGTCAACACCTTGAAGGGCTGCAACCCCTGGCGGAACAAGCGGGTGTCGTGCTTGAACTGTTGACGGGGCGCGACAAGGGGGCAGAACGACGGGCGAAGCTTGCTGCGTTGGAAAATGGCGCGATCCAGATCCTGGTCGGCACTCATGCGGTGTTTCAAGCGGACGTCGCCTTTGGTGATCTGCGGCTGGCAGTGGTCGATGAACAGCATCGGTTCGGGGTGCGCCAGCGGCTTGAGCTTGGTAAAAAGGGGCAGGCGGTCGATGTTTTGGTGATGACAGCCACGCCGATTCCGCGGTCGCTGGCTCTGGCGCAATACGGCGATATGGATGTCTCTGTGCTGGACGAAAAGCCGCCCGGCCGGAAACCAATCCGCACAGCACTGATCGCGACCGACCGCATGGAAGAGGTCGTCACCCGCCTGCGCGCGGCGATAAGCGAGGGGCGACAGTGCTATTGGGTGTGTCCGCTGGTCGAAGAGAGCGAGGTCAGCGATTTGATCGCTGCCGAGGCGCGATTCAAGCACCTGCGCGCGGCCTTGGGCGAGGGCGTTGTTGGTTTGGTCCACGGGCAAATGCCCCCTGCGGACAAAGATGCCGCGATGCGCGCCTTTCAGAAGGGCGAGACCAAGCTGCTGGTCGCCACAACAGTGATCGAGGTTGGCGTCGACGTGCCAAGCGCAAGCATCATCGTGATTGAACGCGCCGAAAGCTTTGGTCTGGCACAGCTACACCAGTTGCGCGGGCGTGTGGGACGCGGGCAGGCGGCCTCTACCTGTTTGCTGATGTATCAGGCCCCGCTCAGCGAAACCGGCCGTCAGCGGCTCGAGGTTCTGCGTGAAAGTGAGGACGGGTTTGTGATCGCTGAAACCGATCTGAAGATGCGCGGCACCGGCGATCTGATCGGGACGGCGCAATCGGGCGTGCCACGGTTCAGGGTCGCAGACCTAGAGAAACAGGCCGCTCTGATGCAGGTGGCCCAATCAGATGCACGGGCGCTGCTCGCGGTGGACCCTGAATTGACGACCCCGCGCGGTACGGCGGCACGTCTGCTTTTGTGGCTGATGCGGCAGGATGAAGCGATACGTTTAATATCAGTGGGTTAACGCGAAAATCCTATTTTGTTCTCTTTTGTTCTCATAAAGTTCTTTACACAGAGGCGTGAAAATGAGAACAAATAGGCAACGAAAACGGGAGAACGCACATGACCACGATCCTTACAGTCAAAGCCATTGCTAAACGGTCGAAAGACACGCTGTTGCAAGACGCCGCAGGGGCAGCTGCCTTGGTTGTTATCCTCATGGTCGGCCTGCACCTTCCCGCCTTCGTTTGACTTCTGCCTGCGTACCCCGTGTCGTTTTGATCTAGCCCGCGCATCTGTCCCAAACTTTATGCGTTGGCGAAGTCCGCAATATCTTCGTCCCTGTGCCAGAGTTGTCCCCTCTGACGCGGATCAAAACGAGCCTTCACGGTCATCGCATCCTTACGCCGCCATCCTATCGGGATGTGCGGCGTTTTTTTTGGCAGTCATGTAGTGGCAAATGAACGATCAAGGCGCATCAACAGCGCTGCAACGACGTGGCCGGTGTCCCTACCGTACAGCTTATCCGTTCTGCGCGACCGTTTGGGTCTGTTCCATCGCTTCGGCCAACGCTTCAATCGTAAGCAGGATCGACGCGTGACGGTTTTTATAAGCGACAGCGGGGGTCAGTACCTCGAACCCGTCAAAGGGCGCGTCTGGCACAGGGCCTTTGCCCTTTAGCATCGCCTTCAGCTGGTCACGCGCCGTTTGGATCTGCGCGAGGGAAGCGCCAACTGCCGCAGCCCCAGCCACAGCGGCAGAGGCTTGTCCAAGCGCGCAGGCTTTGACGTCCTGTCCCATTTCGGCCAGCTCTCCGTCTTTGACCACCACGTCGACGGTCACTGTTGATCCGCAAAGGGGCGAACGGCGTGTCACACTGGCGTCTGGTTTGTCCAGGCGGCCCACATGCGGGATATCAGCCGCAAGCCCCAATATCCGCGCTGAATAGAGCTTGATCAGGTCTGTGTCGTCACTCATGGCTGTTCCTTTCCGCCGTTAATCCCTACATAAGCTTCCACGCGGATGATGCAAAAATAAACTGAAGGCTTGGCCATGGACTTTGACACCAGCACCTTGAAATACAACGAAGCAGGGCTGATCCCCGCAATCGCCCAGGATGCGGTTTCGGGCGAGGTATTGATGATGGCCTGGATGAATGCACAGGCCGTAAGCCAGACGCTGGATACCGGGCGCGTCACATACTGGAGCAGGTCACGCCAGTCGTTCTGGATCAAGGGTGACACCAGCGGCCATGTGCAAGAGCTGGTTGAACTGCGCATCGATTGCGACCGCGACTGTTTGCTGGTCAAGGTGAACCAGACCGGCGCGGCGTGTCACACAGGGCGGCGAACCTGTTTTTATACGGTTGTCGAAGACGGCATTGAACGCATCACGCTTGATGTGATGGATGATAAATAGCCTCTAGAGCCCTATCAGAAAACGAATATCATCCGGTGACGCGCCGTCTTTCCGATATACAGAGATCGCGCGCGCATCGTCACGTTTTGCCAGTCTCTTGCCATCATCATCACGAATAAGATCGTGGTGGTGATAGCGCGGCGGGGTGTGACCCAGCAAATCCAACAGCAAAATCTGAACCTGCGTGAATTCAAAAAGATCAACGCCGCGGACCACGTGGGTGATGTTCTGGCGGATGTCATCAACGGCCGAGGCGAGGAAATACGCTGCGGTCTGGATATCCTTGCGGCCAATGACAATATCGCCGATTTCATCCAAAAGTGTTACCGGATCAATGGGATGTACGCCGCAGTGCAGGGGCCCGTCTTCGATGAAACCCAGCCCAGCCGAAGCCTGGTCCAGCGCTCGGTCCATATGAAGGCGGACGGCATCGCCGGCATCACGCTCCGCCATGCTACGCGCTTTGCAGGTTTGGGGATAAACCGTATGCGGCGCGCCTTCTTGCGGGGCTGCTAATGCGGCGGCGATATCCTTGCGACTGCACCTGCATGGGTATGTCAGGCCACGTGAAGTAAGTGCCTCAACACTTTGATTGTAAAAATAAAAATTCTCTGATTGCATTAAGGGAGGCGCATCCCACGTGATGCCAAGCCACGCCAGATCGTCCAGCGCTTGCGCCACATACTCCGGCTTTGACCGCTCCAGATCCGTGTCCTCGAACCGGAGGAGAAATCTACCTCCCTGTGCGCGCGCCATATCGTGAGCTACCAGCGCAGAATAGGCGTGCCCCAGATGCAGCGGCCCGGTGGGCGATGGCGCAAACCGGGTGCAAAAGCTCATGCGGTGGGGGCGCTGCTGTCCAGCCAGTCCTGCCAGTCGACTTTGGCGCGATCAGTATAAGCCTTATAGCGATCCTTGCGCCCGCGGCGTCCCGCTTTCAAGCCCTCTACCGGTGGGAACAGACCGAAGTTGACGTTCATCGGCTGGAAGGTTTTTGCATCCGCACCCCCGGTGATGTGGGTGATCAATGCGCCTGTCGCCGTCGTCGGAGGGGGCGGCGTTGCTGCCTCGCCGTTGATTTCAGCCACCGCAAGACGTCCCGCAAGCAATCCCATTGCGGCACTTTCAACATACCCTTCGACGCCGGTGATCTGGCCCGCAAAACGCACATTCGGCTGGCTGCGCAGGCGCATCTGATCATCCAGCAGGGTGGGCGAATTGAGGAAAGTATTCCGGTGAATGCCCCCAAGGCGGGCGAAGGAAGCATTTTCCAGCCCCGGAATCATCCGCAGCACCTCTGTCTGGGCCCCGAATTTCATCTTGGTTTGAAAGCCGACGATATTATACAATGTTCCCAGCTTGTTATCGCGGCGCAGCTGCACCACGGCGTAGGCTTTGGTGTCGGGATCATGGGGGTTGGTCAGGCCTACGGGCTTCATCGGACCAAATCGCAGGGTTTCGCGACCCCGTTCTGCCATCACCTCGATCGGGAGACAGCCGTCAAAGTAGCCCGCGGTTTCGCCTTCTTTGAATTCGGTTTTATCGGCGGCCAAGAGCGCGTCGATGAACGCCTCGTATTGGTCCTTGGTCATCGGGCAATTGAGGTAAGCAGTGCGCTCCTCCTCGGTTTCGCCCTTGTCATAGCGCGACTGCATCCACGCTTTGCTCATGTCGATGCTGTCGTGATAGATAATCGGCGCGATGGCGTCGAAAAAGGCCAGCGCCTCGGCACCGGTTTGGGCTGCAATAGATTGCGCCAGATCACCCGAGGTCAGCGGGCCGGTCGCAATAATCCAGTGGCCGTCGCGGGGCAGGTCGGTGATCTCTCCATATTCGACAGAAATATTGGGGTGCGCCATCAGCGCATCTGTCACCGATTGCGCAAAAGGATCGCGGTCCACCGCCAAGGCGCCACCCGCAGGCAGGCGGTGCTTTTCCGCTGTGGCCATGATCAACCCGTTCGCAGCCCGCATTTCCCAATGAAGCAGGCCCACAGCGTTCTGTTCATCGTCATCGGAACGGAAGGAGTTGGAGCAAACCATCTCTCCCAATAGTCCCGTTTGATGCGCAAATGTGCCAACCTTTGGCCTCATTTCATGCAGCACAACCTGAATGCCTGCGTTTGCAGCCTGCCAAGCGGCCTCTGATCCGGCCATGCCGCCGCCGATGATATGGAGTGTATGTGTCATGCCTGCGATGTAGGGCAGGGGCTGGCGCGGCGCAATAGCCAGTGGTGTCTGCGAGGTAAAACATGGCTCAGGCCGCGGTCGACACAGCCACCTGAATTCATCGCATATCAAAGAGGGGGGATTTTTGGGGTCGCCGCTGCGGGAACGGTCGGTCAGTGAGAGGCTGACCTGGAGGGACCTTCCACCATCGGCGACCCAAAATCATCAAGGCAGATGCCTTGTCTTATTTGTGCCACAAAAGCGCCTGAATTGAAAGCACGAAAATGTGAGCATTCTGCGGGGCTTTGGAAACAGTCTGTTTCTGTCCTACTGATCCCAGTCCGGCGCGCGTTTCTCCAGAAACGCAGCGATGCCTTCGGCGGTATCAGGATTAAGCATGTTCTCCACCATGACGTCGCCGGTATAGACGTAGGCCTGCGCAACCGGCAGGGCGAGCTGCGCATAAAACGCCTGTTTCCCGATCTTAACGGCCGTGCCCAATTTGTCCGCGATCTGCCGAGCAAGGGCAGAGGTCTCGGCCCTGAGCTGGTCCGGCGCAACGACGCGGTTGATCAACCCAAGCTCGCGGGCACGGGTAGCGTCGACAAACGCGCCCGTTGTCAGCATTTCGAACGCTTGCTTGCGCGGGATATTGCGGCTTAGCGCGACCATCGGGGTCGAACAGAAAAGGCCGATGTTCACCCCGTTGACGCCAAAACGCGTGTCGTCGGCCGCGACGGCCATATCACAGGTCGCCACCAGCTGGCATCCTGCGGCGGTTGCGATACCGTGGACCTGAGCGATCACGGGCTGGGGCAGGGACTGGATGCGCGCCATGAGGCGGGCGCATCGGTCGAACAGATCCTTGAACCCCGCGGCCCCGTTATCGCGCGTCGCGCGCAATGCCGTCATCTGCTTGAGGTCATGACCGGCGCAAAATGCCTTGCCCGCGCCGGCGAGGATGACAACCCTTATATCGGGGCGATGCGCGATCTCGTCCAGGCGCGATTGCAACGCGGCCAGCATTTCGTCTGACAGCGCATTCAGCCGTGCCGGCGCGTTCATCGTTAACCGTGCTACCGCACCGTCACATTCCATTTCAACGATTGTCATCTTGCACCCCTCCCGCTTTTACCAGAGCCTAACCGCGACATATGAGGGAGGACAAGTATGCCGATCATGATGGATGCCGATGCGCTTTCGGTTTTTATGAAGGACGTGTTCAAGCAGGTTGCCGATGACTTTGCGATTGATCACGTGGGAGAAACGGATCTAACGACGCGCCTGCTGACCGCCGACCGCCACCTACGCCCCGGCGGGACCGTGTCGGGGCCATCAATTTTCGCGCTCGCGGATGTCAGCGCCTATCTGATGACACTTGCGCGGATCGGGCCAAAAGCGCTGGCAGTGACGACAAACTGCTCCATCGATTTTATGCGCAAGCCTGCGGCGAATACCGATCTGATCGCCAAAACGCGGCTGCTCAAGCTCGGTAAACTGCTGTCGATCTGTGATGTGCTGGTTTATTCCGACGGGCTGGACGACCCTGTCGCGCGGGCCTCGCTTACCTATGCGATTCCACCACGCTAATTGTATCACTTTTTGATTGGTACAATCGAAAAAAGGGCCGGTATATACCGGCCCGAGTGAAGAGGTCTGGACTGCGCCACAGGGACGTTACGCTTTCCAGAACACCCGAATAGACTCATCATGAGCCTGTCGCGGTGTGAGTCCCACGTCTGCCAACTGCCACGGCTCAAGCTGTGCGAGCGCTTTGCGGGTATGGCGACGCGATGCCATTTTCGTAACACAAACCGCAAATTTGACCGCTAGAACAGCAGCGAACGGCGTGCTGCGCTGGTTCAGGATCGCCACTGTATCGTGGGAAAGGGTCAGGGTCTGTGTCATGAGAGTCTCCTATTTTTAAATTGTATTGACACAATATTACATTTTGTCGTAATGAAGGGGTACAAAATACGATACATTTTGAAAAGGAAAACATTGTAATGGGTACAATTTGGCATCCCGAGCGCATTGATGGGCCAGGACCTAAATACAAAGCCGTTGTTACAATGATACGAAACGGCATCGCAAACGGGGGCCTGACGGCGGGTGAAAAGCTGCCCCCGGTCCGAGAACTGGCATGGATGCTGGGGGTGACACCGGGGACCGTGGCACGGGCCTATACGATGTTGACTGACAGCGGGATGTTGCAGGCAGAGGTTGGGCGCGGCACGTTTGTTGCCCTGCCGCCCAAGAAATCCGACCGCAACAGCCCGATCGAAATGGATGTCATTGCCCACCATGTGCACCAAGGCACCAAGAATTACCCCGCCGACACCTATGCGGTGAATATGTTCTCGCCTCACTTACCCTCCGCGGGGCAGGCCACCTTGATCCGCACGTTGATGGCAGAGGTCGCACAGGATCCGGCATCGGGTGTGATGCATTACCCAAGCCGTACCGGCGCCCGTCCTGCGCGCGAAGCGGTCGTCAAGTGGCTGGCCGGGACACCGCTGGGGTCATTCACTGAGGCGGATGTGATCCTGTCTCATGGGGGTCAGAACGGGCTGTCGCTGGTGTTTCAATCCATTCTGCAAGGACGCCGGCCCGCCATCGCCATAGAAGCGCTATCCTACCCCGGCTTCCGACGGGCGGGGGAACTTCTGCGGGCTGATGTTATCCCGATCGCGATGGACAAAGACGGCGTGATCCCCGAAGCGCTTGATGAAGCGGCGCGAAATCATGACGTCCAGATCTTCTGCACCTCGCCCGAAGTACATAACCCAACCGCCGGCTTCACCCCTGTCGCCCGCCGCGAGGCGCTGGTCGAGGTCGCGCGGAAACATGACATTCAAATCGTCGAGGATGACTGCTATCGGATGCGGGTAGAGCGTGCGCCCACCTACCGGATGTTGGCGCCTGAACGCGGGTGGTATGTATCGTCGCTGGCTAAAACCCTAACACCTGCGCTGCGCATCGGCTTTGCTATTGGCCCGCGCCAGCGCACGCCTGATCTGCGCCGTGTGGCTGAATACAACTGCTTCGGCCTCGCGACCCCGCTGATTGATCTATGCGCAAAGTTGCTCGTGCATCCGGACATCGACGCGATTGCTGAAGGAACGCGACAGGGCTTCAACGCCTATGTGCAAAGCGCGGTCAATATTCTGGGCGGCTATGATGTGGCGTGGCGGATTAATGTGCCATTCTTGTGGCTGAGCCTGCCTGTTGGCTGGCGGGCAGGGGCGTTCTGTCAGGCGGCAGAGGGGCAAGGCGTGCAAATCCGGTCAGCCGAAGAATTTGTTTGCCGCGACGCCCGCGCGCCTCATGCTGTGCGCCTCGCGATCAACGCCGGCGTCGCGCTGCACAGCTTTGAAGATGCGATCATGCGGCTGCGTCAGCTGCTGGACTCCCCGCCAGAGCAGCTGAGCGTGTGATTTTTATGGGGTAAAATAATACCTAATTTGCAGGGCATTGTTTTTAAACATAAAAATATCAAAAGCCGCGCTTGACGTGGCGAGGGGCGTGGTTATAACCCAGCCATCAGATAGCGGGGTTCGGTTTCGGACCCTTTCACCAAACTAACGGGAATTCCCTCCATGAAAACCTTTTCTGCAACACCGGCAGATATCGACAAGAAATGGATCATCGTCGACGCTGAAGGCGTCGTCCTTGGTCGTCTTGCATCGATCATTGCCACTCGTCTGCGCGGCAAGCACAAGCCTTCTTTCACACCTCACATGGATTGCGGCGACAACGTCATCGTCATCAATGCCGAGAAGATCCAGATGACCGGCAAGAAGCGTGAAGAAAACTTCTACTGGCACACAGGTCACCCCGGCGGGATCAAAGAGCGGACCAAAGCTCAGATCCTCGAAGGTGCCCACCCGGAGCGCGTTGTGACTCAAGCGGTCAAGCGCATGCTGCCCGGCAACCGTCTGAGCCGCCAGATCATGACCAACCTGCGCGTATACGCGGGTTCCGAACACCCCCACGAGGCGCAAAGCCCCGAGGTTCTGGACGTGAAATCCATGAACTCTAAAAACACGCGGAGTGCATAAGCATGGCTGATGAAATCAAAACACTCGAAGGCCTCGAAGCGGCCGTAACCGAGAACATCGGTGGCGTTCAGGGTACAGAAGTTGACATGACCCCGCGCGAGCCCGTTCGTGACGCGCTTGGCCGTGCCTATGCAACCGGTAAGCGTAAAGATGCGGTTGCCCGCGTCTGGATCAAACCAGGTTCCGGTAAAGTCATCGTAAACGGCAAGCCGCAAAACGAATATTTTGCACGCCCCGTTCTGCAGATGATCCTGGCACAACCATTCACCATCACAGGTACCGACGGTCAGTTTGACGTTGTTGCAACTGTGAAAGGTGGCGGTCTGTCCGGTCAAGCGGGCGCGGTAAAGCACGGTGTTTCCAAAGCACTGCAGCTTTATGATCCCTCGCTGCGCGGCGCGCTGAAAGCGGCAGGCTTCCTGACACGCGACAGCCGTGTTGTTGAACGTAAGAAGTACGGTCGTGCAAAAGCGCGTAAGAGCTTCCAGTTCTCCAAGCGTTAAGCTTTACTTTACAGTATTTGGAAAAGGCCGCTCCGGTATGGGGCGGCCTTTTTCGTTTGAGCATGGGGCCAGCCGACCCTTCGGGGAGAGTTTATTTCGCAAAATGAAGCGGGCGAGGTGGTTTTGTTTTCAAGGCAGCGTGCTTAGGTAAAGGATACGTAAAAACGGAGCCCTCCCATGCGATTTTCAGTTCTTGATCTTTCCCCCGTGCCGGAAGGATCAGATGCCCGCCAAGCCATTGCAAACACAATTGATCTGGCGAAGCGTGCCGAGGCTGCAGGCTACCATCGCTATTGGATGGCAGAGCATCACAACATGCCAGGTATCGCATCGGCTGCGACATCGGTTTTGATCGGGCATGTCGCTGATCATACTTCGACTATCCGCGTCGGCGCGGGGGGGATCATGCTTCCCAACCACGCGCCCTTGGCCATTGCAGAGCAATTTGGAACATTGGCCACGATCCATGGTGACCGGATCGATCTGGGCCTTGGCCGTGCGCCCGGCGGTGATCAGGCGGTGTATCATGCATTGCGGCGTGGGATGCAGGGGGGCGACCGGTTCCCCGAAGATGTAGCCGAGCTGATCGGTTATTTGGGAGACGCCCCTGCCGGTGCACGCGTCATGGCCCATCCTGGACAGGGCACCCATGTGCCGGTGTGGATCTTGGGGTCGTCGCTTTATGGCGCACAACTGGCTGCGCATTTCGGTCTGCCCTATGCCTTTGCCTCGCATTTCGCGCCAGACGCGTTAGAGGATGCTGTGGCGATCTACCGCCGCGATTTCAAACCATCCGCCCAGTGGGAAAAACCGCATTTCATGCTCGCGGCGAATGTATTTGCTGCCGATACGGATGAAGAGGGAGCTTACCTGCGCACATCCATGCAGCAAGCGTTCGTGCGTCTGCGCACCGGCACTCCGGGCAAGTTGCCGCGTCCGGTCCGTGATATTGATGCCGAGGTCGGCGTTCAGATGCGGCAGGCTGTCGATCAGGCATTGCGCGTCACAGCCGTAGGTAGCCCCGAAACTGTGGTACGTCAGCTGTCTGATATGATTGCGAAATATCAACCGGACGAGCTGATTCTGACAGGGCAGATCCATGACCATGCCGCGCGCGTAAAGTCGTTCGAGATCGCGGCGAAAGCTCTGGCCGGATAAGCGGTTCAGTCGTCGGGGCCGATCAGGCCGAGGCCCCGAAGGTAAATGCCGATGCCGCTTTCCAGCAGTTCATCTGCCGGGAACGGTGACGCACGACCCGGGGAGTTGCGCGCAAAAAGTTCAACCACCCCGTGGCTCAGTGCCCAAATATGGGCCGAAAACATGGACGCGGGCGGGCGTTTTTCAATGGGGATATGTTGGCTCAGATCGCTCGCGGCCTGTTCAAGCACCCCACTGGCACGCGCCGCTGCAGCGGCCAGATCGGTGGTTCGGTTGACCGAGATGCCGCTTTCGAACATTGCGATGTAATGGCCAGGGTAATCGCGGGCAAATGCGAGGTAGGCACGGCCTGTCGCTTCGAACGCCTTTAACGCCGAGGGTTGGCCGGATTGATAAGCCGCCTCCATCAGTTCGGCAAAGATATCATACCCTTGCAGCGCGCCTTCGGCGATCAGGTCTTCGCGGCCTTCGAAGTGGCGATAGACGGCGGCAGGGGTCACGCCCGCCTGCTTTGCGGCTTCTGACAGCGTGAACCCTGTGGGGCCGCGATCCTCGATCAGCTTAAGCGCACCGTCGATGAGCGCCTGTCGGAGGTTGCCGTGGTGATAGCCGCGTTTAGGCATCCCAGATATCGGGGGCACCGCAAATTTGGTCGTCAATGGTACCAATCGCCTTTGGGTCTTTATCGGCGTAGTCAAAGGCATGCAGCACGGTACGAATGGCGGCCAGCCGCGCGCGACGTTTGTCGTCAGAGCGGATCACGGTCCAAGGTGTGCGGGCTGTATGGGTGCGCTGCAAAGTCTCTTTGATCGCGGCGCTGTATTCATCCCATTTTGCCAAGCCTTCGACATCGATCAGACTGAGCTTCCACTGTTTTAACGGGTCGTGTTCGCGGGCAAGCATCCGGCGCAGCTGTTCGCCGCGGCCCACATTCAGCCAGAATTTGAACAGATGCAGCCCGTCGTCCACCAGCATCTTTTCAAGCGGCACGACCTGTTCGAAAAACGCCTCTCGTTCGGCGTCGGTGCAAAAGCCGAACACCGGTTCGACAACGCCGCGATTGTACCAACTACGGTCGAAAAACACCATGTCGCCTGCCGTTGGCAAATGCTTGATATAGCGTTGAAAATACCACTGTCCGGCTTCGGTTTCGGTGGGTTTCGGCAGGGCCACCACATGGGCTGCGCGTTGGTTCAGATTATGACGGAACCGCGCAATGGTGCCACCTTTGCCTGCCGCGTCACGCCCCTCGAATATCATCGCGATGCGCGTGCCGGTGTCGCGGGCCCATGCTTGCAGTTTGACCAGTTCGATCTGAACGCGGTCCATTTCGCGGTCATACTGCTTGCGTCCCAGACGTTCGGAATGGGGGTAGCTGTTGCTGAGGATGTCATCCTTATCGGCGCGCTTGATCGCTTTGTTGATCGGCGCGGGGGCATCGTTTTCAAAAAAGGCGCTGATCGCACCATCAAAGGGCAGGTCCATGGGGGCCTCCTCAAAAATTCTGTTCACCCTAACTTATGGAGCGTTCTGCGCCCTAGCGCAAACCCGCACGTGCAGCCGCGCGGTCGATGGCCGCGAGGACCTCGGGTTGAGAGACATGTTGCGGCATATGGCCGATACCGGGCAGGGTGGTCAGTCTCGCATCGGGCAGTTGCGGGGTCGCAATGGCGGCGTGTACCTCTAGCGGGACGATGGTGTCTGCGTTCCCGTGGATCAGCTCTATCGGCATGGTCAGCGTGGCATACTGCGAAACCATCTTTTTGATCTCGGGCAGCAAAGTGTTTACCTGCTGCGCATTGGCGCGCATGGATGTCCGGCGAAGGGCCAGACCTGTGCCGATATGGTCATTATAGCCGTCGGGTGTATCTTGCGGCGCGAAGATGGCGTTGACACTGGCGCGGATGAACCCCTGGGGCAGAAAGGCGGTGACCAACGGGATCACGACGCCGGACCCAAAGGCAGACCCAGTTACTTTGTACTGCCAGCCAAGGTCACCCTCCCACGGCTCTGAGACACCAGAGACAAGCACCAGCGCCGCCGTTTCATCGGGACGCGAGAGGCCCCAAGCCAGCGCAACCGCCCCGCCATAGCTGTGGCCCAACACAATCGGCGAGGTCACCCCAATTCGGTCGGCGGCCTTTTGCAACAACGCTGCCTGCTCCGCCGGCGTGGCTGCCGTCGCATTCCATGCGCCAGCGTGTTGCGGCAGATTGCCTGTCCACCCGAGACCCGGGCGGTCAAAGAGGATCACGCGGTAGCGGTCGGCAAGCCGGTCCACCATATCAAAGGTAAAATCCCGCATGTTGCCAGAGGCCCCGTGGATCAGCACCAGATCCGGCCCACTGCCTTGCACCTTGGTATGCACGGTGACGCCGTCGATATCGATCAATTCGCCAGTCGGGGGGGAGGCGGCGTCCGCTGCGGCCTCGCGCGTGCTGGCCCGCCATTGCACCAAGATGACCAGCCCCAGCACAACCGCAATCATTGTCAGAATAAACAGCATGTTACGTCCCAAAAGGACCACGACCAATGTCGTTCAGGTCATAGTGGGTCGTCTGGTAGATCTCGTTGATCCAATTGCCGTAGAGCAGATGTGCGTGGCTGCGCCAACGATTCAGCGGTACCTGCGTGGGATCGTCGTCGGGGTAGTAATTGCACGGAACGTTGATCGGCGTGCCTTGGGCGACGTCTCGGTCATATTCGTCCTTCAGCGTGTCGCGGTCGTATTCTAGGTGGTTGAAAATATACAGCGCGCGGTGGCCGGCATCTTCAACGAGACAGGGGCCGACCTCCTTGCTGCCGAGCAAGGTTGTCAGGCTTGGCACCGCGTCCACCTCTGCTGCGCGCATTTCAGTCCAGCGGCTGACGGGCACCACCAGATCATCCGAAAACCCCCGCAGGTAGGGTGAAGACGGCTCAAGATTGCTGTGCCGGAAGCACCCGAACGCTTTATCTTCCAGCAGGTGTTTTTTGATGCCGTGGAAATAATTGATCATCGCCATGCCGCCCCAGCATACGCCAAAGGTCGAATGGACATTGGTTTGCGTCCAATCAAAGACGCGGGTGAGCTCTTCCCAATAGGTGACATCGTTGAAATCAAGATGTTCGATCGGCGCGCCGGTGATGACCAGACCGTCGAATTTTTCGTCCGTGACCTCTTCGAAGGGACGGTAGAAGCTTTCAAGGTGGTCGGCGGCGGTATTGCGCGACTGGTGGTCCGACATACGGATCAGGCTGAATTCGATTTGCAGCGGTGTGGCCCCGATCAGCCGTGCGAACTGGTTCTCGGTCTGGATTTTCTTGGGCATGAGGTTGAGCAAGGCAATACGCAGCGGACGGATATCCTGACGCGCCGCCATTTCCTCGTCCAGCACCATGACACCCTCGCGCGTCAACACGTCATAGGCTGGCAGGTCGGAAGGCAGTTTAATCGGCATGTCAGTATTCCACGTCTTGGGTCATTGCTTGAATTCTCTGCGCCGCATTTAGATAAGCGCCCGCGCAAAGGGCGCCAAGGGTCACGCGTCTAACGTCCCCGCGATCAGATCGATAAAATCTGCCTCTGTCCTAAGCTGGGCCACCTGATCAGCGGTCACAGTCACGCCCCAACGCGACATCGCCTCGTAGCGCGGCTGTCGATGGGCCAACGCTTGGGCATAGGTCCAGCGGATAAAGGCATCCGGATCGACATCATCCTCTTGGCAATTGTATTCATTCAAATATTCCTGCCAGACACGAAGCAGAAACTCCGGCTGGTAGGCCATCGGTTTGGGCGCTTTGTCAAAACGGCGGATCAGCTCTTGGGTGTGGGCATCGTCGCCCTTGATCCAGACCGGCAGACATTCCGCCGAAAGCGTTTGCATCAGCGGATCATTATCGTCGTCGGGGTCCACCCATTCGCAGATCGATCCGCCGGTGTCACAGATGAAATGCGGGTACCCATACAGCATCTCGCCACGGCGGGCGAAGTGACCGGTGTCACGCAGCGCCGCGATCTCTGCCTGTTTGAACGCCTCTTGCCGCAACGCATATTCCGTCATGGGCAACCCGCCCTTGGCCGGATCACCGGGTTTGCCCAACCAGGTGGCGACAGGCGACAGGTTATCAAAGGTGATGTTGGACCCGATATAGATACTATCGCTCAGCAACAGATCGCGCAGGAAAGGCACCTTCATCGCCTCGGCCTTGGCGTTATCTGCGATGGTTTCGCCCAAGTAGCGGGTGCCAATCCGGTAATCGATGGAATAGTGGAACCAGTCGCCCGACTGCCGCAACAAATGCGCCATATGCGTCTTGCCCAGTCCCGACATGCCAAAGACCAGCACATGTTTATGCAGCGCAGCACGCCACGCATCGGCAGAGGGGTAAAGCATCGGTCGTCATCCTTGGAACGTCTTGTTTCGCAATGAGTACCGCAGCCAGACACAAGACGCCAGTGACCGCATTCCCACGAAAAAGCCCGCCACATTGCTGCGGCGGGCTGATATCGGGTTCGGTGTGGTAGGGCTTAGAAGGTAAAGCCGACTTTTACGCCGATTGCGACGGCATCATTGTCTTCGAAGACCGCTGCTGTTTGCCCGCCCCCGAGCGTTGTTTCCGCATCGCCGATGTTGATGTAACGGATGCCCGTCGTGATCTTCATGCTGTCGCGGGTATAGGTCGCTGCCAGACCGAGGCTCTTGTTGCCATCAGTCGGGCCGAGGTTGCTCGAGAAACCACCGTTGGATTTTTCATAGCCAGCAACTGCGGCGACGGACCATGTGTCGTTCAGACGGCGACCGACACCTAGGCTGTAGGTATAGACGTCATCTTCGTAGCTCAGCAGCTTGCCGCCACCAGTCAGCCTTCCGTAATCGTTTGGCGCAATCTCGAACGACGACCAGTCAACCCACCGGACACCACCGAAGACAAGCGTGTCTGCTGCGACACCAGTTTGAAACTCGAGGTTGACGGACTGAGGGGTCTCAACCTTTGTCTCTGTTACATTAGACCCGAGAACTGAATTCTCGGATGTTCTGACATCGTATTTGATCTTGGAGTTATAGGTCAAAGACACACGCAGCGCGATCTCAGGTTTTTCATAGGCAACACCGGCGACATAGCCCAAACCAGTATCACGGTCGCCATCGACGCTGTAGTTCCCAATGAAAGGGATGGCAGCGCTCGCTTCGATTGTCTGGACACGAATACCGCCGTGGACGCTAAAGTTATTCGGCATTTTGTACCGCAGCAGGCCTGTCAGCGCATTACTGTTGAACTCAGCATTTGCCCCTTGGGCAAAATAGCCAGTGCCCGCTGGATAATCCACATCAGCGCCAAAGGGCTGGTCATAGATGATTGCATAGGAAAGCTGATCATTGATGTCGGCCTTGTAGGCGGCACCAAAGGTAAAGAAGTTGTCCGTCATGCTGCCGGAATTCGCACCCGGCGTCGGCGCGACAGCAGACCGAGGCCCTGCACCAACACCTGACGTGTCAGGCGACACCGACCCGAGGCTAAACTCAGCATAGCGGCCGCTCTCAAACAAGGCCGTGATCGACTGACCAGACCTGTCGATGCCACCCGCGTGCACCGTGGACGCGCTGCCCAACAGGGCTGCCATTGCGATTACTCGATACGTCATCGTAGAATACTCCTCCCCAGAAGCGATGCAGCCACGGGCTCGCGGCTACAAGTTATAGAGCAACTGAACGGCAGGGTGCGTCAATCTGTCAATTCTTGACCAAGGGGAAGCCAGCGGGGCTGTCGCAAAACTGTTGCAGTTTCGTTACGCCGTGCGCCGGGCTTCGACCCAAAGGTTCAAATAATTGCCTGCGAAGATAATCGCGCCACCGGTGAAGGCCCAGATATCCAAGGCCTCGGCGTAAACCAGCATCCCGATCACGGCAATCAAAGGCAGGCGGACGAAATCTATCGGCACGACCACCGTCGCGGGCGCAATGGAAAGCGCATTGGTCAAACAGAAATGCGCCAAAAGCCCCGCAATCCCGATCAACAACAGCAATGGCATCTGTGCGGTATCCGGCACCGCAATTTCCCCATCATAGCCGGCCATGACCACCCCAAAAACCAGTTGCGTTACCGTCAGATAGAACAGGATGCAGGTGATTGTCTGCGTACGCGTCAGACGTTTGGTCAACATGATCGTCAGCGCAAAGAAGATCGCCGACGAGGCGGCGGTAATCACCCCCGTGTTCAGGCCGGCGATCGTGGGGCGCGCGACACATAGGATGCCAACAAACCCAAGCACCGCTGCCAAGGCCCGCACTTTGGTCAGCCGTTCGCCAAGGATAAAGGGTGACAGCACGATCACCCAAAGCGGAGACGTGAATTCAAGCGCGAACACCTGCGCCAGCGGGATCACCGTGACCGCGTAAAACCACAGGTTTTGTCCAGTAAAATGCGCCAAATTGCGCCCGATCTGTATCCCGAAGTTACGCCGGTTGATCTGCCCCCACGTGCCGTAGAAACTGGCCAGCGTAAAGACGGTGATCACCCCGACCAGCGATCGGTACATCATAATCTCGAAGGTATCGAGGTGGCCGCCAAGCTCGCGCCCGGCGACCGCCATCGCAGAAAACGATGTGATCGACCCCATCATCCACGAAGCCGCCCTAAGCGTCGGGGTCATGGTCTATTTTCCAAATGGAAAAAAATCCCCGCCGGAGGCATCTTCGTCATGCGGCCGATCACAGCCATTCAGATCATTCCCATTCAATGGTCCCGGGAGGTTTCGACGTGATATCGTAGGTCACACGGTTGATACCGGGGATCTCGTTGATGATCCGCGTCGCTGTCTCGCCCAGGAATTCATGGGTGAACGGATAGTAATCCGCAGTCATCCCGTCGACGGATGTCACCGCGCGCAGTGCACAGGCAAAATCATAAGTCCGGCCATCGCCCATGACACCGACGGTGCGCACGGGCAGGATTGCCACGAAAGCCTGCCAGATATCATCATAAAGCCCGTGTTTGCGGATTTGGTCGATATAGACCGCATCGGCTTCGCGCAGGATGTCCAGCTTTTCGCGGGTGATTTCGCCTGGGCAGCGGATCGCGAGGCCTGGTCCAGGGAAGGGGTGACGACCGATAAACGACGGCGGCAGACCCAGCTCGCGTCCCAGCTCGCGCACTTCGTCCTTAAAGAGTTCGCGCAAAGGTTCGACCAGTTTCAGCCCCATCTTTTCGGGCAGACCGCCGACGTTGTGGTGCGATTTGATCGTGACGGATGGACCGCCCGAAAAGGACACGGATTCAATTACATCGGGGTAAAGTGTACCCTGCGCCAGGAAGGTCGCATCGCCGACGTCTTTGGCGTGTTTCTGGAACACGTCGATGAACAGCTTGCCGATGATCTTGCGCTTGGTTTCCGGGTCCGAGACGCCGTCAAGCTGGCCAAGAAAAAGCTCCTGCTCTTCCGCGTGGATCAGCGGCAACTTATAGTTGTCGCGGAACATGGTCACGACTTCTTCGGCCTCGCCCTTGCGCAGCAGGCCGTGGTCAACAAAGACGCATGTCAGCTGGTCGCCGATGGCTTCGTGAATCAGCACTGCAGCGACAGAGGAATCGACCCCGCCGGACAAACCACAGATGACCTTTTGATCGCCGACCTGTTCGCGGATCGCCGCGATGGCTTCCTCGCGATAGGCGCTCATTGTCCAGTCGCCCTTGAAGCCCGCGAGACGGACAAAGTTTTCGTACAGGCGCGCGCCGTTGGGGGTGTGGTGGACTTCGGGATGGAACTGCACAGCGTAGAAGTTGCGCGAAACGTCACCGGTCACCGCAAAGGGGGCATGCGGCGAAGTGCCATAGACTTCGAAACCGGGGGCGATGGCGCTGACGTGGTCGCCGTGGCTCATCCAGACTTGTTCTTTTTCGGTCAGGAACCAACCCTCAAGCAATTCAAGACGTGCCTCAGAGGGTGTCACATAGGCGCGGCCGAATTCAGCGGTGCCGTGGCCCCGTTCAACCTTGCCGCCCAGACAATGCATCATCACCTGCTGGCCATAGCAAATGCCGAGGATCGGCACGCCAAGGTCGAACACGGATTGCGGTGGCATCGGTGCACCTTCGGCAAAAACCGAAGATGGCCCCCCGGACAGGATCACCGCCTTGGGCGCAAAATCCTTGAGGAAGGCATCATCCACCGTGTTGAACGGGTGGATTTCGCAGAACACATTGAGTTCACGCAAACGGCGGGCGATCAGCTGGGTGACCTGGCTGCCGAAGTCGATGATAAGAAGGCGGTCATGGGAGATATCTGTCATGCAGACTGATTATGGGCGGATGGCCTGCGTGGCAAGAGTGGAGTGGGGGCCAGCCCCCAGACCCCCGGAGTTTATTTCGCAAAATGAACGGGCGGCGGATCAGGATGTCGGTTTTTGACCTCTAAGGCCGTAATCCGCGTAAAGGCAGCTGCGCGAATGGGGTAGCTAGACCTCAGTTTTGGCGAAAAGGAATACCTCATGGCGGAATCAGCAAGACGCGGGCGCGGTGGTGGCGGTGCAGCACGGCGGGCAGCGCGGTCGGCGGTGTCGTTCGAGACAGCAAAGTACATCGAACGCAATATTCCCAACTATGAGGTGCTGACCGAAGAAGCGCTGGAGGTCATTGAATATAATGCCGATACAGTACTGGAAGAAATCGGCGTAAACTTTCCTGACAACCCTGAGGCATTGGCGCTGTGGCGCGAGGCCGGGGCCGATGTGACCGGCGACCGTGTGCGTATTCCACGTGGGCTGGCGCGCGAGCTGTGCAAGACCGCTCCGTCGCAATTTACCCAACATGCCCGCAATCCCGCCCGTAACGTCGAAATCGGCGGGCGCAATCTGGTGCTGGCGCCGGTCTATGGCCCCCCATTTGTGCGCGATACCGCCGGTGGCCGTCGCTATGCAACGATGGATGATTTCAATAAATTCGTGAAGCTGGGCTATATGTCCAAATGGTTACACCATTCTGGCGGCACAGTCTGCGAACCCACGGATGTGCCCGTGAACAAGCGCCATCTGGATATGTTGCACGCGCATATGACGCTGAGCGACAAACCGTTCATGGGGTCGGTGACTGAACCCAGCCGTGCTCAGGATTCGGTGGATATGTGCAAGATCCTGTTCGGGGCCGATTTTGTCGACCAGAACACGGTCATGACATCGCTGGTCAACATCAACTCGCCCCTGACCTTTGATGACGTGATGATGGGGGCGCTCAAGGTTTTTGCCGAGAACAATCAGGCGTCGATCATTTCGCCCTTTATTGTTGGCGGTGCGATGGCGCCGGTTTCCGTCGCCGGGACGCTGACGCAGGTTCTGGCAGAGGTCATGGCCGGCATCGCCTATAGCCAACTGATCCGCAAAGGCGCACCGGTGATCTTTGGGGCGTTTGTGACCTCGATCGACATGAATTCGGGCGCTCCAACCTTTGGGACGCCCGAGGCCGCGCATATCACCTACGGTGCAGGGCAACTGGCGCGGCGGATGAACCTGCCGTTCCGGTCTTCGGGGTCGTTCTGCGGGTCAAAGCTGCCCGATGCGCAAGCCGCGTACGAAACAGCCAACAGCCTGAACATGGGGCTGCTATCGGGTGTGAACTTTATGCTGCACGCCTGCGGCTGGCTGGAAGGCGGACTGGTTGCGTCGTTCGAGAAGTTTGTAATGGACGCCGACCAATTAGGCGCTTTGCACCATCTGGCGCGTGGCGTGCAAATTGATGAAAATGCGCAAGCAATGGACGCGATCCGCGAAGTTGGTCCCGGTGGGCATTATCTGGGCTGCGCCCATACCCAAGCCAACTTTAAGGAAGCGTTCTGGAAATCCGATCTGCTGGACTACAAGCCGTTCGAGACATGGTCGGACGAAGGCGCGCGCGATACGCAAGCACTGGCGGCGGCGCGGGTTGAAAAGCTGTTGGGCGACTATGTGCAGCCCGAGATGGACCCTGATACCCGCGCGGCGCTGGATGCCTTTGTCGCCGACCGCAAGGCAGCCGAACCCGACAGCTTTATGTAGGCGGTCAATCAGGCGCGCTGCGCGGGGTGGCGCGCAAAAGCTCTGCTTCGGCGACGATCGCGATCATGACTTCGATATGACGGACCAGGTTATAGCCTGCGTCCGTCTTTTTACGTCTGGTGTTCAGGTCTGCTTCGATCTCGATCAGTTGAAACAGCGCGACGGCGCTGCGGGGTAGGACGGTGCGCCCAAGAATACGACGCAAGATTGGCCCGCGCCGATACCCCCCTTTGCCAATATTAGCCGCACGAACAAGAATGGCAGGGCGGTGGATGTTGGCGAGCCGCGTTATAATATCTTGCATGATTTCATATCCTTGAATGACCTGAAGCCCCGAATAGACGCGGCCTAACGCACCAAGGATTCCACCCAAACCACGCGTGTTGCGCATCGGGACCACTCGCCGTGCGACGTGGTTACAAGTGTTTACCATTTGGAAACAATTATGGGGTTGGACCACATATATTAACAAATCCATAACCAATTAACCTTTTGCTACTGTGGATAAATCTGTGGATATCCACGCTGCTTTTGGAAAGGACAGTGCATGACGCAAATACTGAATACACGACCAGACGGGACCGGATTGCCGGGATGGGTGCCCGACGCGGCGCGGCATTACCTGTCTCATATAGAGATGGGGCACCCTATTCGGGCGTTAGCGCGATCTGCGGAATGCCATGCCTCGACGATTTTGCGCCAGATCCGTCGGCTGGAAACGCGGCGCGACGATCCGCTGGTGGATGATGCTCTGGATGTTCTGGGGCAGGTCAGCCGCTGTAAAACCCACCCCATGCAGGAGCCCGTTGCGATGAACAACAGTGCACAACCGATGATGCCCGATGATGAAACCCTGACCAGCGAAGCACAGCGGATCTTGCGCCGTTTATGTGAAACCGGTGCCCTGCTTGCTGTTGCTACCGAGATGGACAAAGGCGTCGTGGTGCGCAGCGGGCCTGAGGGCGCGCAGACGCGCACGGCAGTCGTGGATCGCTGCGTGGCCCAAGCGATGGCGTTGAACGGCTGGATCGCCACCGATGGCGAAGGGCGCATCTTGCGCTATCACATCACAGCTGCGGGACGGAACGCGCTAGAGGATATGCTGGCAAAGGCGACGCCAGAGGCATTAGGGACCGGGTTTGGCGAGGATCAGACATCCTTCGCCGCGACACCACCGCCTGCGGGAGCCCTCCAAAAGAACGCGCGGCGATTGCGCTATACGCTGGCGGAAAGCCCCTTGGCTGCCTTGGCCCGCCGTCGCGATGCTCACGGCGCGCCGTTCCTGTCCGATAATCTGGTACAGGCAGGCGAACGCCTGCGTGAAGACTTCGAACTGGCGCAAATGGGCGAGGCCGTGACCCAGAATTGGGACCGGTTTCTGGCACCAGGCGGGCAGGGGGACAGCGTCTCGTTTGAGGGCAGTGCGCCCTCTGCGGCGCGGGCACGCGTCGGATCAGCGCTTGCAGATCTGGGGCCGGGACTGTCGGACATTGTGCTGCGGTGCTGCTGTTACCTTGAGGGATTGGAGACCGCTGAAAAACGCCTTGGCTGGTCTGCGCGATCTGGCAAAATTGTGCTGCGCATTGCGCTTATGCGGTTGCGCAAACATTATGTCGAAACGCTTGGACCCGGCAGCGCCATGATTGGCTGACCAATGGGCTGCAAATCGTGACGACACCCAAGGCTGCCCTGCGCATGAGAACTCCCTCTTTCATGCGCCGCGCGAAGCGACTACATAAGGGGCGTATTCCCAACGGAGCCTGATCATGCGAGACCTGAAAATCCCCGAGCAGCGCCACCCTGAAAAGGCCCGACGCCCCGATAATCCACAGCCGAAAAAGCCGTCGTGGATTCGGGTAAAGGCACCGGGTGGCAAGGGGTATGCAGATACCGCCAAGATCATGCGCGAGAACAAACTGGTCACGGTTTGCGAAGAAGCAGGCTGCCCTAACGTCGGCGAATGCTGGTCGCAAGGCCACGCCACCATGATGATCATGGGTGAGGTTTGCACCCGCGCCTGCACCTTCTGCAACATCGCCACGGGGCGCCCGCCAGAAGCGCTTGATATCTTCGAGCCCGGGCGCGTCGCCGATGCGGTGTCAAAATTAGGGCTGAACCATGTGGTCATCACCAGCGTCGACCGCGACGATATCGAAGACGGCGGGGCAGAGCATTTCGCACAAACCATCCGCGCCGTGCGCAAACGGTCGCCGGGCACGACGATCGAGATTCTCACACCCGATTTCATCCGCTGTGACCCAAAGGTGCTTGAAACCGTGGTCGAGGCGCGGCCGGACGTGTTTAACCACAATCTGGAAACGGTCCCCGGCCTGTACCCCGAAGTCCGCCCCGGTGCGCGGTACTTCCATTCGCTGCGTTTGTTGCAACGGGTGAAGGAGCTCGACCCGACCATGTTCACCAAATCCGGCATCATGGTGGGCTTGGGCGAAAACCGTCAGTCCGTGATGCAGGTTATGGAAGACATGCGCGCGGCAGATATAGATTTTCTGACCATTGGGCAGTATTTGCAGCCGACGCCAAAGCACCACGCAGTAGACCGGTTTGTGCACCCTGACGAATTCGCCGCCTATGAAAAATCGGCCTACGGCAAGGGGTTCTTGATGGTGTCTGCGACGCCGTTAACACGGTCCAGCTATCACGCGGGCGACGACTTTGCGCGGTTACAGGCAGCGCGACTGGCAAAGCTGGGTTGAAGATAAGGGGCGCTGCCCCTCAAACTCAAAAACCATAATGAGGGGCGCTGCCCCTCAAACTCCCCGGGATTTTTTGCCATTTGGAAAAGTCAGAAGGGTTTCTTGATGCGTTCGGTTGTGGCCCATTCGGGCCAGTAGCCAAAGTATTCCGCGCCAAAGATCAACGCGCCGGCCAGTACAACCGCAAAGACAAACTTGACGCGACTGGCCGAGGGCGGATTTTGCACCCAACGTCTCATGCGCATCAGCCATGCGATGTTCATGTGAAGCGGACCTTGCCGATAAACGGCTGGTTGCGGTCGCGCTGTGCGTAATCGATGCCATACCCCACGACAAATTCATCGGGAATTTCAAAGCCGATCCAGTCGGCCTTCATGTCCACCTCGCGGCGGCTGGGTTTGTCGAGCAATGCGATGGTTTTCAGCCGCGCAGGTTCACGCGACAGCAGCAGATTGCGTACGTGATGCAAGGTGTGACCCGTGTCCACGATATCTTCGACGACCAATACGTCACGACCTTCAATTGCGCCGCGTAAGTCTTTGAGAATACGGACTTCCCGCGTGCTTTCCATACCATCGCCATAGCTGGACGCTTCTAGGAAATCGACTTCGATGGGCAGGTTTAGTTCGCGCACAAGATCAGCGATGAATACGAAGGACCCGCGCAGCAAACCGACAACTGTCAGCTTTTCAGTGCCTTCGAATTCGGTCTGAATTTCACGGCACAGGGTTTCGATCCGTGCGGCAATTGCCTTGGCCGAGATCATTTCGTCGATGACATATGGTCGCGTTGTCATTGGTTTTACCTTGAAAAAGGAGGAGTTAAGATTTCATAAGGGCTAACTTCATGACAGATGGAAATCAATGCCTACCCATTCAGAGACCCGCGAGCTGCCGTATACCGCCCAACAGATGTATGATCTGGTGGCCGATGTGGCGTCATACCCCGATTTTTTACCTTGGACCGCCGCCGCGCGGATTAAAAGCCGCGAGGACATGGGCGATCACGAGGTGATGGACGCCGATCTTGTCATCAGTTTCAAGGTGTTTCGTGAACGGTTCACCAGCCGCGTTGTCCTGTGGCCAGAGGCCAGAAAGATCGACACAGAATATCTGGACGGCCCGTTCAAGTATATGAAGTCGAACTGGGGGTTCGAGGACATCGGCGACGACAAATGCAAGATACATTTCTTTGTCGATTTCGAATTCAAGAATGCGATTTTGCAAAAGATCATCGGCGTCGTATTTAACGAGGCGATGCAGCGGGTGGTGCGCGCATTCGAGAAACGCGCCGCTGTGCTATATGGCGCGGGGGCATAGCGCCGCCTGAAACGACAAAGGCCCCAAGAAGGGGCCTTTGCGTGTGTTTGTTCGATTTGGGTTAGCTGCTTAGATCATAGGCGCGTTCACCGTGGACCGACAGATCGAGCCCGTTGACCTCAACCTCTTTGCTGACCCGCAATGGCGTGATCGCCTTGCAGACCAGCACCAGCACGACCGTCACCACCGTGGTATAGACCCCAACAATTGCCAGCGACCCCAGCTGCGCGGTCCACGTGCCTGCACCAAGTGCAGCGATCATGATGGTGCCAAAGATACCACCGACCCCGTGCACAGCGAAGACATCGAGCGTGTCGTCGATTTTGACCTTGTTGCGGATAAGCACGACGGCTTCTTGACACAGGATACCGGCGACAGCGCCGATCAGCAGGGCTGCCCACGGGCCGACGAATCCGGACGCCGGCGTGATTGATGCAAGGCCCGCAATGGTACCTGTGACGATGCCCACCAGAGACGCTTTGCCGAACTTGATCCGCTCCCACAGTGCCCATGTCAGCGACGCCGTCGCGGCAGAGATGTGGGTCACGGTGATTGCCATCGCGGCCCCGCCGTCTGCCGCCAGTTGCGAGCCACCATTAAAGCCGAACCAGCCGACCCACAGCATCGCCGCACCAATCATCACAAAGCCAGGGTTATGAGGCGGCGTGTTGTGGTTCAAACGTGGGCCGAGGAAAACGGCAAGGATCAACGCGGCAAGACCGGCTGTCTCATGCACGACGATGCCACCTGCAAAATCGCGCACGCCGACCTCGCCAAAGATACCGCCATCCGCAAGAAAGCCTCCGCCCCAAATCCAGTGCACCACCGGCGCATAGCACAGCAGCATCCACAGGCCCGAAAACAGCATCACAAAACCAAAGCCGATGCGTTCAACATAAGCGCCGACGATCAGCGCTGGTGTGATGATCGCAAAGGTCATCTGGAAGGCAAAAAACAGGATCTCGGGCAGGGTGCCAGACAGGCTTTCTGCGGTGACGCCCGACAGGCCGATCTTGCCCAAACCACCCCAGATACCCGAGGTGTCCGGTCCAAACGCGATGGAGTAGCCGGCAAAGAACCACAGCACGCTCATCAAACAAGCGACGCCGTAGCAATGCATAAACACGCTCAGCACGTTGCGGCTGCGCACGAGCCCGCCATAGAACAGGGCCAGTCCCGGTAATGTCATGAACAGGACCAAGGCCGTGGCCGTCATGATCCATGCCGTATCAGCTGCGTTCATCTTGGTTTCCTCCCGAAAGGTTTTAGGTTGCAAACGGGTGAAACGGATGTGCGCGTCGGAAAAAAGTTAAAAAGCGGGCAAAGCCGGTGATTAAACGGGCGTTTCTATATTCGCCACAAATATAGGCAGATAATCCGCAGTGTCGCTCAAATTATGGGCGTTATGCAATCGCTGCAAAAACCAGCTTTAGGGCGTAATTACGGGCAGCAAGACGAACGCTATCGCGGCCCAAGGCACCGAACTCTTGAGTGTGGGTGGTGATGCCTGCCGCGGATGCGAGGCCGAAACACACCCGACCTTCGGGCTTATGCTCTGACCCGCCGGGGCCTGCGATACCGGTGATAGAGACGGCAATCTGAGCCCCTGATCGTGCCAGCGCACCCCGCGCCATCTCTAACGCGACTTGCTCCGATACCGCACCGTGGACGTCCAGCGTCGCGGCGCTGACGCCCAGCAAGTCGATTTTGGCGGCATTCGTATAGGTGACAAAACCCCGGTCAAAGATCGCCGATGATCCGGGCAATTCGGTCAGCGCGGCAGCGACCATGCCGCCGGTGCAGCTTTCAGCACAAGCGATCATGACGCCACGGTCGCGGGCGCGGTCCAGAAGGGCGCGCAGATCAGGCAAAGAGATACACGTGATACAGCACCGCCAGTGCAATCACCCCGAGCAGCGCGAAGATGCCTGCAAAGATATCGTCCAGCATGACCCCAAGCGCATCGCCGCGCCGGTCGGCCCAGCCGATGACCAGCGGCTTCCAGATATCGAACAGACGGAACAGCACAAACGCTGCAATCCAGCCTGGCCACATCACAAGGATATTCATGTCCATGGTCCAGCTTGCATAGCTCAGTGGCAGCAGCGCGACCCACTGGCCGGCGACCTCGTCGATCACAATCTCGGACGGGTCATGGTCGGTGCTGCCTGCGGTCATCTGCGCAGTGGCCCACCAGCCTGCTGCAAATGTGAGGATCACGCCCGCAATCAGCAATGGCAGCCCGCCGATCACATGCAGCAGCCACGCCCAAGGCAGCGCCACAAGCGAGCCCCAAGTGCCTGACGCGGGGCGGATATAGCCAACCCCCAGAACGGTCGCGATCAGCTTTGCCAAAGTCATAGTTTCACCAATGTTGCTGTGGCCATGCAGGCGATGCCTTCGCCGCGGCCGGTAAATCCCAAACGTTCGGAAGTGGTTGCCTTGACCGAAACGCGGTTTTCTTCAAGCGACAGTATATCGGCCATGACGCGGCGCATCTCTGCGGCATGAGGCCCCACTTTGGGATATTCACAGATCAGCGTGCAATCGACATGGGTCAGGGTGAATCCTTCGCTGCGCGCCAGATCGGCGGCATGACGCAAGAAGATGTGGCTTTGCGCGCCTTTCCATTGCGGGTCAGACGGGGGGAAGTGCTGGCCGATGTCCCCCATAGCCAGCGCACCATAGATCGCATCGGTGACAGTATGCATGCCAACATCAGCGTCCGAGTGTCCCACAAGCCCTTGATCATGCGGAATTTCGACGCCGCAAAGGGTCACATGATCCCCCGGACCAAAGGCGTGTACGTCGAACCCGTTGCCGGTGCGAATATCCATCGAAGACTCCAATATACGGGCGGCGCGGGACAAATCACCCGGCACCGTGATTTTCAGGTTATCCACGCTGCCAAGGGTGATGGCAACCGCAACACCCGCGGCGCGGGCGACTTCGACATCATCGGCGGCGACACCTTTGAACGCGGCATGAGCGGCGCGGATTGTGGCAGCGTCGAAGCCTTGGGGGGTTTGCGCGGCATAAAGCGCCGTGCGGTCCTGCGTGCCTGCAACGGCACCGTCTTCGGCGACCCAAAGCGCGTCTGTGACAGGCAGACCCGGCGCGGCGGCAGCATGCGTGGCCAGCGCGTCGATCACGCCGTCGATAACATGCGGCGTGACACAGGGGCGGGCGGCATCGTGGATCAGCACCAGATCGGCATCCCCCAGCAACGCCAGCCCGTTGCGGACTGATGCTGCGCGATCTGCGCCACCTTCGGCCACAAGGCAGCCTTGCGCGGTAAACCTATCAGCCTGCGCCATGTCACCGGCGCTCAGAACGATGATGATCCGCTCGATCTTGGGATGCCTCTGAAATGCGGTCAGCGTGTGGTCGATCACACGTTTACCACACAGCGGCTGCCACTGCTTTGGCACTGCGCCACCCGCACGTGTGCCCCGTCCGGCAGCCACGATGAGAGCTGCGATTTTCGGTGTCGACGCCATCGTCCACTCCCTTGGATAAACTAGCCCCGTTCTAAGCAGGGAAAGCTGCCGGCGCAATCGGCTGCACTATGTGATTAAATTTTAGGCAATAGGTCAGTTTTTCACCGGCCAGAGCTGCTGGTTTGATTGAGTTCCCACCCTTGGCTCGGTACACCAAAGGCAACTGCACAAGGATTAAGCGTTTGGATCTCTCGGATCTGCCTTTCAAACTCGACCCGCCGGTTCTGCTGGCCCCGATGGCGGGGATCACCGATTTGCCGTTTCGCAATCTGGTGGCGTCCTTCGGCGCAGGGCTTGTGGTGTCTGAGATGGTCGCCAGCGTCGATATGATCAATGCCCGCCCCGGTGCGCTGGAAAAGGCTGAACTGGGTCTGGGCGTAGAAGGGACTGCCGTGCAACTGGCGGGCCGCGAAGCCGCGCCAATGGCCGAAGCCGCGCGCATGGTCGAAGGGCAGGGTGCGCGGGTGATCGACATCAATATGGGCTGTCCGGCCAAAAAAGTGACGCAAGGCTTTTCCGGCTCTGCGCTGATGAAAACGCCCGACCACGCGCTGCGCCTGATCGAAGCGGTCGTGAATGCCGTCAAGGTGCCCGTCACGCTCAAGACGCGGTTGGGTTGGGACGACGACATGCTTAACGCGCCGCAGATCGCTGCGCGGGCCGAAGAAGCGGGGATCACCATGATCACCATCCACGGGCGCACACGTTGCCAGTTCTATAAGGGTGCCGCCGATTGGGCTGCCATTGCGGGCGTCAAGCAGGCGGTCAGTATTCCGGTTATCGCCAATGGTGACATTATCAGCACCGCTGCCGCGCGTCAGGCGCTGGCGCAATCGGGTGCCGACGGTGTCATGATCGGGCGTGGAGCCCAAGGCAAACCATGGCTGCTGGCACAGGTCGCCCATGAACTGTTCGGCGCACCCGCGCCGGTGATCCCGCAGGGGGCCGATTTCGCGCGCATGGTAGCCGACCACTACGAGGCGATTATTCAGTTCTACGGAGAGGTCATCGGCCTGCGCGTCGCGCGCAAGCATCTGGGTTGGTACATGGACACCAGCAACACGCCCGCCGATCTGCGCCGTGCCATGTTGACCGCATCCAGCCCCGCCGATGTGCACCGTCTTATTCCGTCCGCTTGCTTGCCGGACCACCAGTTGGAGGCCGCCTGATGTCGCTGGATGCCGTCTTTGCATCGCTACCCGTGCCCGCCATTTTGATCGACATCGATGACACGATCGCCGAGCTGAACTCCGAAGCCGAAGGGTTTTTGAACGCCTCTGCCAAATCCGTGCGCGGCGTGCCGGTCTGGGACATGATTGCCGTCGATGCCCCGCTGGAAGAGGCGTTCACCCGCGCCCGAGAGAATGGCACGCCCTTGTTCGTGAATGATGTGGATGTCGGCAGCGGTCAGCGCCCGCCGGTGCAATGTGCGCTGCATTTTGCGCCGCTGATCGATGCCGCGGGGCAGATGATCCTGATGATCACCCCACGCGAGATGGCCGGACGCATGACGCAGAACAATTCTGTCAAATCCGCCGCCAAATCCGCCATTGGCATGGCCGAGATGCTGGCCCACGAGATCAAGAACCCGCTGGCGGGGATCACGGGTGCCGCGCAATTGCTCAGCATGAACCTGAGCACCGAGGATCTGGAGCTGACCGATCTGATCGTCGCGGAATCGCGCCGCATCGTGAAGCTGCTGGAGCAGGTCGAACAGTTCGGCAACCTGATGCCGCCGGAGCGCAAGGCTGTGAACCTGCATGATGCGCTTGATCGTGCGCGCCGTTCCGCGTTGTTGGGGTTTGGCGCGCGGATGAAGATCATCGAGGATTATGACCCCTCGCTGCCGCCGGCCTTGGGCGACAAGGACCAGCTGTTGCAGGTCGTGCTGAACCTGATCAAGAACGCGTCAGAGGCAGCGGGCCCGTCGGGCGGCACGATCCGGCTGCACAGCTATTACGAACATTCCTTCCGCCTGCGGCGCTCTGACGGGACGGCACAGTCGCTGCCGCTGCAGATCGAGGTGATTGATGACGGCCCCGGCCTGCCCGAAGCGATCCGCGCCGATGTCTTTGAACCCTTTGTGTCGGGGCGCGAGAACGGCACCGGTCTGGGGTTGGCGCTGGTGAGCAAGATCATTTCCGACCACGGCGGCTGGATCACGGTAGATTCGGTTCCCGGCAAGACCGTGTTCCGCATTTCGCTGCCGCGGGCCGACAAGACCCAAATTGAAAATACAGCTTCCGAACAGGAGAGATAACAGATGGATGGCACAGTTCTGGTTGCTGACGACGACCGCACAATTCGCACCGTTCTGACACAGGCACTGACCCGCGCAGGCTGCAAGGTGCACGCGACATCCAGCCTGACGACCCTGATGCGTTGGGTGGGCGAAGGCAAAGGCGATGTGGTCATCTCGGATGTGGTCATGCCTGACGGCAACGGGCTCGAGATGCTGCCAAAGATTGCACAGGACCGTCCCGGCCTGCCTGTGATCGTGATCTCGGCGCAGAACACGATCATGACCGCGATCAAGGCAGCAGAG
Source organism: Sulfitobacter sp. M13 (assembly GCF_053474885.1). Taxonomy (NCBI): domain Bacteria; kingdom Pseudomonadati; phylum Pseudomonadota; class Alphaproteobacteria; order Rhodobacterales; family Roseobacteraceae; genus Sulfitobacter; species Sulfitobacter sp. M13. The sequence continues at coordinate 2,187,177 of NZ_CM130281.1, forward strand.
GCCGAGGCCTATGACTATCTACCCAAGCCTTTCGATCTGCCTGACCTGATGAAACGTACGGCCCGCGCGCTTGAGCGCAGTGGCCCGACGCGGCGTCCGGCGCAGACAAGCTCTGACACCGATGGGGACCGCGATGATCTGCCGCTGGTGGGGCGCACGCCGGTGATGCAAGCGCTGTACCGCGTCGTGGCGCGGGTGATGAACACCGATCTACCGGTCCTGATCTGGGGTGAATCCGGTACAGGCAAGTCGCTGATCGGCAAGGCTATCCACGATTTTTCCGACCGGCGGAACCTGCCGTTTGTCACCGTGACCTCGGCCGATTTGCAAGACATCGAGGGCCCAATGCGCGCGCTGGCACGGGTGCGCGGCGGGACACTGTTGATCGACGAGATCGGCGATTTCCCAGAGGAACTTCAGGCGCGTATCGCGCGGATGATGGATTCTCCCGGTGAACATGCGCCGCGTTTTCTTGCGACCAGCCAGTCCGACATGGCCGCCGCAATGAAAGCGGGTACGCTGCGCCGCGACCTGTACTACCGTCTTTCGGGCGCAACGCTGCATGTCCCTGCGCTGCGTGACCGGGTAGATGACATTGCCTTGCTCGCCGCGCATTTTCTTGAACGGTCTGAAACCGGCAATTCCGCGCCACGTGCCCTGTCTGAAGGGGCGGAAAAAGTCTTTGCCAACTATCAATGGCCCGGCAACGTACGCCAGCTGGAACACGCGATGCGCCAACTGGCGCTGACCAGCCGTGCACCAGAGATCACCCAAACCGAGGCAGAGCAAGTTCTGGGGGCCCAGCCCGATCCCGAACCCCTGCGCGCGCAGGCCAATACCGAAAAGCTCGGGGCGTCCGTAGAGCGGCATTTGCAACGGTATTTCGATCAGCACGGATCAATGCTGCCGCCCCCCGGCCTTTACGCCCGTATTTTGCGCGAAATTGAAGCGCCCTTGATCGAGATTGCACTGGCCGCAACCGCAGGTAATCAGGCGAAATGTGCCGACTTGTTGGGAATCAACCGTAATACATTGAGAAAAAAGATCACCGATCTCGATATTGAGGTGACACGCGGTCGGAAAATGATGTAAAAGCGCCACATAACCGTGGCCATCTAGCCTCAAGGCTGGATCAGGATCACATAAATGGGCGGTTGATGCATTCGTGCATCACATCATCGGTGAGGATAGCGGGTGCTTACCCGGTCACGCAGCTATTATCTTATGCGGCTTGAGCGCCTGCGCCGGATCCGGCGCGTGCGCAATTTGGCGACCCTGGGGCTTGTGGTTCTGGGGCCGGTGCTTGCGCTTGTCACCTATCTGGTGCTTGGGCCCCTTGAACAGGGCGGCAATACCCCAAGCCTGCGCATCATTCTGCTGATTGATCTGGTCTATATCCTGCTGGTCGCAGCGCTTGTTCTAAGCGAGGTCGCGCGGTTGATCGCGGCACGTCGGGCGAAATCCGCAGGATCGCGGCTACACCTTCGGCTGACCGGCGTGTTCGCGTTGATGGCGTTGATCCCGACGGTCAGCGTCGCGGTTTTTGCGGGGCTGACGATCAATGTCGGGCTCGAGGGGTGGTTCTCGGATCGGGTTCGGTCTGTGGTGGGGAACTCTCTTGCTGCCGCCGAAGCCTACGAGAACGAGCAAAGCGATGATCTGCGGGAGGATGCGATAGCACTTGCTCGTGCGATTGATCAGGCCCGCAATCAGGGTGTTGATGTGCCCGATACGCAGCTTTTGGCGGATGGGCAGCGCCTGATCCAGCGGGGTCTGCGCGAGGCCTATATGATCGACGGCACCGGCGAGATCCGCGCGCGCGGCGACCGGTCCTATCTGTTTGATTTCGAACAACCGACGCCCGAACAGATCCGCGAGGCACAGGCGCTGGACGGTGCACCACTGGTGATCGAGGACTGGGCCAACAATGAATTCCGCGCACTGGTCGTGATGGATGCCTTCGTCGATCGCTACCTCTATGTCAGCCGCGACGTGGACGGAAAAATCCTGTCACTCCTTGATGATACCAAGGAAACCGTACGGCTGTACCAACAGCTTGAAAACGAACGCGGCAAGCTGCTTTTTGAATTCGGGCTGCTTTACGTAGGGTTTGCGGTGATCCTTATTCTGGCGTCGATCTGGCTGGGGCTCTGGTTCGCTGAACGTCTTTCGGGCCCCGTTGGCCGTTTGACGGGGGCGGCACAGCAGGTTGGTGCCGGTGATCTTGAGGTGCAGGTACGCGAGGAAGACGGCGATGACGAGATCGCGATGCTGGGGCGCTATTTCAACCAGATGACCAAGCAGCTTAAAGGCCAGCGTGAAACCTTGCTCGACAACACGCGCCAGATTGAACGCCGCCGCCGCTTGTTTGATTCGGTGCTCAGCTCGGTCACTTCGGGTGTTGTGGGTCTGGACCCTGAAGGGCGGGTCGCCTTTGTGAACCGGTCCGCCGCGCGGCTACTGGACTGGAGCGAGGACCAGCAATCGTTCGCGCTTTCTGTCGCGGTGCCTGAATTCGGGTCGTTGTTCAACACCGTGGTGACCGGTCAGAACGAGGTCGCGCAGAGCGAGATCAAAGTCTCGCGTCAGGGGCAGATGGAAAACCTGCTGGTCCGCGTCGCCACCCGTCGCAGTGAGGACGGTCGGCTGGAGGGCTATGTTGTGGCCTTTGACGATGTGACCGATCTGGTCAGCGCGCAGCGTATGGCGGCGTGGGGCGACGTGGCGCGCAGGATCGCACACGAGATCAAGAACCCGCTGACCCCGATCCAGTTGAGCGCAGAGCGGATCCAGCGCAAGTTCGGCCCCAAGCTGCCTGACGATGCCGCGAGCCTCGAGCAACTCACTGGCGTGATCATCCGACAGACCGGCGATTTGCGGCGCATCGTCGACGAATTCTCGAAATTTGCGCGCATGCCAGAGCCCGAGACATCGGTGCAAAACGTGGTTCAGGTGCTGCGGGATGCGGTCGTGCTACAGCAGTCCGGCCAGCCAGATGTCACCATCAGCGCCAATCTGCCGACGCAGGACGTCTTGGCGCGCATTGATCAGACAATGCTGTCGCAAGCCTTGACAAATTTAATTAAGAATGCGGGCGAAGCCATTGAAAGCCGTCATGAAAAAGACGCTGACGCAGAGATTGAGCCGCGGATCAATGTGCAGTTGACCACCAGCCAAACAGCGCTACAAATTACCATAGCGGACAATGGCATCGGATTGCCTGAAGACCGCGCACGACTGTTCGAGCCATATGTCACCACCCGCTCCGAAGGGACTGGTCTTGGCTTGTCCATCGTGAAAAAGATCATTGAAGAACACGGCGGGACACTATCGTTGGAAAACGCACCGGTCTTTGCGGGCGAAACACATTTCGGCGCAATGGCGGTCATCACGCTCCCCCTTGCTGCCCCCACCGGAACACCAGAACTGGAGACCCATAATGAGTGACATTCTGATCGTTGACGACGAGCGCGACATTCGCGAGTTGATTTCGGACATTCTGGAGGACGAAGGTTTTGTCACGCGACTGGCGGGCAATTCGGACGACGCGATCGCGGCGATCAATGCCGAACCGCCTGCGCTAATGATCCTTGATATCTGGCTAAAGGACAGCCGGATGGACGGAATCGATATTCTGAAAACAGTAAAACGGGACAATCCTGATGTGCCCGTTGTCATCATCTCGGGGCATGGGAATATTGAAATTGCGGTCGCGGCGATCAAGCAGGGTGCCTATGACTTCATCGAAAAACCCTTTAATATTGATCAGCTGATGGTGGTGATCCGCCGCGCGATGGAGACCTCTCGCTTGCGCCGCGAAAACCAGAGCCTCAAGCGGCGCGAGGTGGTGAGCACCGATATGATCGGCAGCTCGACCTCATTTAAGACCCTCATGGGGCAGCTCGATAAAGTTACCAAATCCAACGGCCGCGTCATGTTGCGCGGGCCTGCGGGCGCGGGCAAGGAAATCGCCGCGCGCTATATCCACGCCAATTCCAACCGCGCTTCGGCACCGTTTGTTACCGTCAATTGCGCCAGCGTTGCGCCGGACCGGATGGAAGAAGTGCTGTTTGGGCGCGAAACCCCCGAACGCGGCGTCGAACCTGGTCTGCTTGAACAGGCGCATGGCGGTGTGATCTTCTTTGACGAGGTCGCCGATCTACCGCTTGGGACGCAATCGAAAATCCTGCGGGTGCTGGTGGATCAGCAGTTCACACGCGTCGGAGGCAACGACAAGGTCCGCGTTGATCTACGCGTTATATCCAGCACAAGCAAAGACTTGGATGCCGCAATCAAGGAAGACACATTCCGTCAAGAACTCTTTCACCGGCTGAATGTCGTGCCGATCTCGGTCCCGTCGCTGGAAGAACGTCGCGATGATATTCCGGTCTTGGCCCGCCATTTCATCGCCGATTTCAACACCTCGCAGGGTCTGCCGCTGCGTGAATTCTCTGGTGATGCTGAAGCCCTTTTGCAGACCATGGTCTGGCCTGGCAACGTGCGCCAACTCAAGAACCTTGTGGAACGCGTGCTCATCCTTGGCGATGGGACTGGCCCGATTGAGGCGCGCGAACTGCCGGGCGAAGAAGAGACCACCGACGACGAAGGGCGTGTCGTCTTGTCGGGGGCCTTGGCCACTTTGCCGCTGCGTGAAGCCCGCGAAGCGTTTGAACGCGAATATCTGCTCACCCAGATCAACCGTTTCGGCGGCAACATCAGCCGCACGGCCAATTTCGTCGGAATGGAGCGATCTGCCCTACACCGCAAGCTCAAGAGCCTCGGGGTGGTGACCTCTGCCAAGTCAGGCACGCGGGTGGCGCATGTGGATGATGACGGGGCCAGCGAAGGCTGACCCCCGTGGCTTAGCCTTGGGTCACGATCTGAAAGCTACCGTCGCCGTTGCGGATCACGCAAGACTTGACGTTCAGCGCGGGCAGGGCGGTGGTGCGCCCTACTGGCGCGGATTTGGCGATGCCTGCAGGGCATTGCGGGATCGACACCGGCGCAAAGCCCGCGTCTGCCATGCACTGTGTTTCGACCCGTTTGCGCAGATCGGCACCTGGGTCCACCGTATAGGTTTGACCCGGTTCAAAATATCCCGTGCGGGTATAGCAGCGACCGTCAGACCGGCAGATCTGGCGCGGCGGGATAAAACGCGGCGGGGTGCGTAGGGTCTGTAGTGCCACCGGCACCTTCGCCAGGGCATCGACCTGGCATTGTGTTGTCTGCCGGTCAACCATCGCGACAGAGGCCCCGGGTTTGTAGTAGGTATTTAGCGGTGCGCAGGCCGCCAGTGCCACGCCACCCCATATGATCAATGCAGCTTTGCGCATCAGTTGACTCCTTCACACTATGGCGCAACTCTGACATTTGAATTGACCCTTGCATAGCCATCTGTCATTCAAATCACTGGCATATCACGGGTCACGCGGGCACGCTCAGCTGGTGACGCAAGGCAAGGCTTTACGCCAAAGGAACCCCATTTATGAAAGTGATCATTTGCGGCGCAGGGCAGGTCGGGTGGCAGATCGCCCGCCATCTTTCGGGCGAGCGCAACGACGTCACGATCGTTGACAGCAACGCCGATCTTGTGCGCCGCGCGACGGATACGCTGGACGTGCAAGGGATCGCGGGGTTTGCAAGCTATCCCGACGTGCTCGACCGTGCGGGGGCGCGCGACGCCGAGATGATCATCGCTGCGACACACTCGGACGAAGTCAATATGGTCACCTGTCAGGTGGCGCATTCGGTCTTTGGCATCAACCGCAAGATCGCACGCCTGCGCAGCCAATCCTATCTGACGGCGATCTATTCGGACCTTTACCGCCGCGACCACATGCCGATCGATGTTGTGATCTCGCCTGAAAAAGAGGTCGCGAATGCAGCGCTGCAACGGCTGTCCGCGCCGGCGGCCTTTGATACTGAAACCTTTATGGACGGTATGGCGCAATTGCTCGGCATCCAGATCGACGAGGACTGTCCGGTCGTGAACACGCCGCTGCGCCAATTGACCGACCTGTTTTCCACGCTGCGCGCGGTTGTGGTTGGCGTGCGCCGGGACGGCACGCTGTTTGCGCCTGAATCAAAAGACCAGCTGTTTGTCGGCGATGCCTGCTACGTCTTTTGTCACCGTGACGACATCCCGCGTACGCTCGAGATTTTTGGCAAGAAAACCAGCAAACTTGAGCGCGTCGTGCTGGTGGGTGGGGGCAATGTCGGGCTGGCCGTCGCACAAAACCTCGAAACACGCGGCAAGCGCGTCCGCACCAAGATGATCGAAAAGAACCGCCGCATTGCAGAACGGGCCGCCGAAGCATTGGAACGGACCATCGTCTTGAACGGCGATGGCCTTGATGCGTCTTTGTTGGCCGAAGCCGGCATTGGCCGTGCCGATGCGATGATGGCGATCACCGATGATGATAAAACCAACATGCTGGCCTGTGTGCGCGCCAAATCCGAAGGCTGCCCCTATGTCATCGCGCTGATCAACGACCCGACGCTGGTCCCCCTAATGGAACCCTTGGGCATCGACGCATATATCAACCCCCGCTCGACCACCGTCAGCTCTATTCTGCGCCACATCCGTCATGGTCGCGTGCGGTCGGTCTATTCCATCGGTGACGCCGAGGCCGAGGTGATCGAAGCCGAGGTACTTTCGACCTCTCCGATTGCGGGCAAGCGGGTGTCTGATATTGATTTCCCCGAAGGTGCGCTGATGGGCATGGTCCGCAAGGGCGACGAAGTGATGCGCCCGCTTGGCACGACCCGCATCGAAGAAGGCGACGTCATCGCTGTGTTCTGTCTGGCTAAAGACGTGCCGCAGGTCGAACAGCTGATGCAGGTCTCGATCGACTTTTTCTGATGGCACCTGCGCCCATATCACCGGAGCGCCGCACGTGAGACGCAAATCCTATATCCGCCGCGAGATCCTCGAGCTGCCGCTGTTCCTGCTGATCTTTGGCGTGTTCAGCGCCTCGACGATCTTTCCGGCGATCTTTGCCCTGTCCACGCAGGACCATCTGGCCGCGCGGGCATTTTTCTATTCGGGGCTGCTTGGCGTGACCGTCTTTACCCTGATCGCGGTTGCCCATGCCGGACGGCGCGCACGTCACGGGGCCTTGGGGCCGCTGATGTCGCTGTTTTCCAGCTTTGTGTTTTTACCCGCGCTTCTCGCGATACCCTTCCTCGAAGCCTTGCCAACGACGCGATTTTTGCACGCTTATTTCGATATGGTAAGCTCGATCACCACCACCGGAGCATCCTTGTTCGACGATCCGGGCCGGATCAGCGACACGCTTCATCTGTGGCGCGCGCAGGTCGCATGGATGGGAGGGCTGCTGATGTGGATCGCGGCCTCGGCGATTCTGGCTCCTTTGCACCTTGGCGGATTCGAGGTCACCTCGCAGGCCGAACCGGGGAACCCGGACGAGCGGCGCAGCAACATGGGCCAGATCGCGCCGCGCCAACGGCTGCTGCGGGCGGCTGGCGCGTTGACGCCCACATATTGCGCTTTGACGTTGATGCTGTGGGTGCTGCTGCTGGCCAATGGCGACCGGTCGTTGGTGGCGCTGTGCCACGCGATGTCGGTGCTTGCGACCTCGGGCATATCGCCCTTGGGCGGCACCCATGACACCGGCGTCGGCTTTGGGTCCGAAGCAATGATGATGCTGTTTATGCTGTTCGCGCTGTCGCGGCTGACCTTTTCAAAGGATACGGTGACGGCAACCCAAGGCGGTCTTTTCACCGACCCCGAATTTCGCATCGGCCTGGCGTTGATCCTTGGCGTCCCTGCGCTTCTTTTCGTGCGGCATTTCCTGGGGGCGTTCGATGTAGACGCAAGTGCCGAAGCGCTTGAAACCGGTAGCGCGTTCTGGGGGGCGATGTTCACGGTAACCTCGTTCCTGACGACCACCGGATTTGTCAGCGCATCCTGGGCCGAGGCCCAAAGCTGGTCGGGGCTCGAAACACCGGGGCTGATCCTGATGGGGCTGGCGCTGATCGGGGGCGGGGTGGCGACCACCGCGGGCGGGGTCAAACTGCTGCGGGTCTTTGCGCTTTATCGCAACGGTGTGCGCGAAATGGAGCGCTTGGTCCATCCGCACTCTGTTTCCGGAGCCGGACAGGCGGGGCGGCGGCTGCAAAGCAACGGGGCGTTTATCGCTTGGATCTTCTTCATGCTCTTTGCCTTGTCGCTCGCGGCGGTGACCTTGCTTCTGACCTTTGTGGGTGCGCCTTTTGCCGACGCGCTGGTCATGTCGGTGGCGACGCTTTCCACCACAGGCCCGTTAATGGAATTCGCCGCCGATGCGCCGATCGAGCTGATCCAGCTCGGAGACGGGGCCAAAATCATCCTATGTGCGGCAATGGTCCTGGGGCGCCTCGAAACTTTGGCTATTATTGCGCTGCTGACCCCTGATTTGTGGCGCACATGACACGCAAGGTAGCTTTGCGCGCAACAGTTCTGACATTTTGGGGTGGAAACTCCCTTCACAGGTCTTCATAGTCTTTCGAAGGGGGGACCGATCCGCGGTTGCCAGCAAGAATAACAGCAAGAACAAGAGCGAGACCAACAATGGCGGCTGACCGACAAAACCTGCAAGACGCATTCCTGAACCATGTGCGCAAGACAAAGGTGCCGGTAACGATTTTCTTGATTAACGGCGTGAAGCTGCAAGGCGTTATCACGTGGTTTGACAATTTCTGTGTTCTGCTACGCCGCGATGGCCAATCGCAGCTTGTTTACAAACACGCGATTTCTACGATCATGCCAAGCACGCCAATCTCACTATACGAGGGTGAAGACGCTAATTGAGCCGACCTCCATTTCAAATTGATGACACCGCAGGCCCGAAGCGTACCCGGGCTTGGGTGATTCACCCTGACATCAAGTCAGACAACGACCGCCGCGTTGCAGAGCCCGCCTTGGCAGAAGCCGTGGCACTGGCGCATGCCTTGCCGCATCTGGATGTCGAAGGGGCGAATATCGTGCCCCTGCGCACCGTGAGCGCGGGCATGCTGTTCGGCTCCGGTAAAATCGAAGAGCTCAAGAACATCTTTGAAGAGGCTGAAGTTGACCTTGTTTTGGTCGACGGGCCCGTCACGCCTGTGCAGCAGCGCAACCTTGAAAAGGCGTGGAACGTTAAACTGCTGGATCGTACCGGTCTCATCCTCGAGATTTTCAGCGACCGTGCGGCGACCCGCGAGGGTGTCTTGCAGGTCGAGATGGCAGCATTGAACTATCAGCGTACGCGGTTGGTCCGCGCCTGGACCCACCTTGAACGTCAACGTGGTGGTTTGGGCTTTGTCGGCGGCCCCGGCGAAACCCAGATTGAATCTGACCGTCGCGCCATTGACGAACAGCTTGTGCGTTTGCGCCGTCAGCTGGACAAGGTCGTCAAAACCCGCGCCCTGCACCGTGCCGCGCGGGCCAAGGTGCCGTTCCCGATTGTCGCGCTTGTCGGCTATACCAACGCCGGTAAATCGACGCTTTTCAATCGCATGACCGGCGCCGAGGTGATGGCCAAGGACATGCTTTTTGCCACGCTGGACCCGACGATGCGCAGCCTTGTGTTGCCCGATGGGCCAGAGATTATCCTCAGCGATACCGTGGGCTTTATCTCTGACCTGCCGACCGAACTGGTCGCGGCCTTCCGCGCGACGCTGGAAGAGGTGCTTGCCGCGGATATCATCTGCCACGTGCGCGACATTTCTCATGCCGAAAGCGAGAGCCAGGCCCAGAACGTGCGGGATATTCTGACGTCATTGGGCGTGCCCAAAGACACCCGTAGTTTTGAAGTTTGGAACAAGCTTGACCAGCTCGATGACGACCGCGCCGACGCCGTGCGCGCCCGTGCGCAACGTGATGACAGCGTGCTTGCCATTTCTGCCATCACGGGCGAGGGGCTGGACGAGCTGCAAGCGGTCATCGCCGAAGCGCTTCAGGGGGCCGTACGCGAGGCAGAGCTGACGCTGGCCTTTTCCGATGGCAAGAAGCGCGCGTGGCTGTTCGAACAGGACGTCGTGATCGAGGAAACCCAGACCGAAGACGGGTTCAATTTGATCGTACGCTGGTCCGCGCAACAAGAAGCGCAATACCAACGCCTTTGACCGCCGACCAAATTTCAGCAAAAAGCGCCCGCAAAATTCGCATTTTTCGGGCGCTGCCGCATATCAAAGGGTACCGTTGATTTTTCAGGAGCACCCGATGAGCTTGATCATCCTTTATGTACTGACCTTTGCGATTTTTCTGGCGCTCGATTTTCTGGGGCTCAGCTATCTGATCAAACCGGTTTTTAGCCGCGATATCGGTCCTTTGTTGCTTGATCAGTTCCGGCTTCTGCCCGCCTTTGTATTCTATGCTTTCTACATCGCGGTGCTGCTGTATTTCGTCAGCTGGCCAGCGATGACCCAAGATAAATCGCTGCTGTGGGTGTTCGGTAATGCCGCGCTGATCGGCGCGTTGGGGTATGGCACCTATGAGTTCACCAACCTTGCCACGTTGAAAGACTGGACGGCCCAGATGGTGGCGACGGATTTCACGTGGGGGGTGGTGCTGACCGGCACCTCTGCCACGCTCGGGGTGTGGGCCACGCGGGTGTTTTCCTGACGTACCGGCGCAAAGGTTAAGTGAGGGGCCAGCCCCCCGGCCTTTGGCCGTCCCCCGGGATTTCGGGCTATTTGTAATTAGCGGCCAAGCTCGGATGAAAAGCGCCAAGCGCCGGGTTGAAGCTTGTGCAGTTCCCAGTCTCCAACACGTGCACGGATGAGGCGGAGTGTCGGCAGATCCACATGCGCTGTCATGCGGCGGACCTGACGGTTGCGGCCTTCGGTGATGGTAATCTCGAGCCATGCGTCAGGCACGGATTTACGAAAGCGTACAGGCGGGTCGCGATCCCAAAGCGGGTCGGGCGGGTCGATCAGCCGCGCCTTTGCGGGCGCGGTTTTGCCGTCTTTGAGCATCACACCGCTGCGCAGAGCGCTAAGTGCCTGTTCATCCGGAGTGCCTTCGACCTGAACCCAATAGGTTTTGGTCAGCTTGTATTTCGGATGCGAAATGCGGGCCTGAAGCGGGCCGCTGTCGGTTAAGACCATAAGCCCTTCGCTATCACGATCGAGCCGGCCAGCAGGATAGAACCCTTTTTCGTCAATATAGGCCGACAAAGTCGGGCGCGGCGATCCTTCGGTGCCTTTATCAGTGAATTGAGACAGTACGCCAAAAGGTTTGTTGAACAGGATAACGCGGTTCATGGGGTCTCCGGTATCAGCTTGGTGATGCCAACGGGGGCAGCGCGGGCGAGATCTTGGTCAAGCGACATGGGGATGTATTCGCCGCGCCGCCATAGCTGTGCCAGATCGTCGTAGTGGTGTGACAGGAAGTGCCCCGACTGCCCCGTAGAGGTGACAAATACCGATGAATCCGGGTCGGCGAAGTCATAGACGCCGCGGAACCCTGCGCCGTGGACGTTGGCGAAAGGATCCGGCCCCGTGCCCCGTGTGCGGCCACGCAGCAGCGTGTTGTCGCCGCCTGAGGTCGACTGGCGGATGTTCATGAAATAGCGCAGCACGGGCACTTCGCCCAGGGTCTGGTGGTCGTGGGTCGCCTGATGCGCGTCGCCCCACCGCAGGGATTCAAGCTGGCTGCCCCATGTTTCATCGATCCAGACCAGCGCGTCGTCCAGCGCGAAACGCGCCATGTCGGGGCAGGTCTCTTTCGGCGCGGATTGCAAGATATCGCACCAGGCAGCGGCACCGTCCACATTGCGGAAAACCCGTTCAATGAACAGCGGATCGACGTGGTCATATTCCTGTGCCAATGCGCCCAGTTCATCCTGGATCAGGCGTTCTTGCAGAGCGCGTACCCACGCCGCATAGATCAGCGGTTCGGGCAGGTGTTCGCTCATCTCTCCTGACCAGCCTGCCAGCAGGGTAAGCGCCCGCTGGCGTTGACGTTCAGGCGTGCCTTCGGGCGCGGTTTCGCCCGTGAACCACAGTTCGGCACCGATCAGCGGGAGCAAAGAGCGGGCCGTAAAGCTGACGGTATCAAGCTGCGCTTCGATAAAGCTGTCACGGGTGTGGACCTGCCGGCGCTGCATCAGACTGCGCCAGCGCTGGATACGTTGGGTATCGCCCCAAAGGAAGGACACGTGGTTGGGAAAAGGCCGGTCAACGGTTTTGTTGTTCGTATTCCCGAGAATCCCGCCGCGCGGCGAGAGGAATTCGGGATTGGCGCTATAGGGCAAGCGGCCTTGCCAGCGGTTGGCACCGATCCACCCGGGAGTGGGCATCCGCCCTTGGCTTTGGTGGGCCGCGTCACGGGCAGGCAGCACGCCGATGGTTTTCATCGCGATCGTGTTTACATCCACCAGTGTCAGGTTTTGCGAGGGCGCGATATAGGCCTCGCCAGATGCGATCCCTTCCTCGACGGTCTTTGCCTCCATCAGCTGCATCGCGGCGGCGATCGACGTGTCGGCGGGGTCAAGCGCGGTCCAGTTCAGCGCCGCGACATGGCCGGGTGGCGTGATTGCCGCCAGGTTATAGTGGCTGCCGGGCAGCACCGGCCCGTTGTCCGTCCAGCGCAGAGTCAGCGTGATGGGGTCGGCGTCTTTGACGGTGATGATTGATGCGCGTTTGGCGAACCTTTTGAACCCGTCGGGGGTGCGGTATTCCTCTGAGTTATCGGGGTTCAGCTCTTCGATATAGACGTCCTGATCGTCGGCATAGGACGATGTGATGCCCCAGCCAAGCGCACTGCTGCGGCCGGTCAGCACTACTGGGATGCCGGGGATCGTACCGCCGATGACACCACCCGATCGCAGCTCAAGGCGCGCTAGGTACCAGATGGTCGGTGCGGTAAAGCCCAGATGCGGGTCATTGGCGATCAGCGTCCCCCCCGAGGCAGAGCGATCCCGCGCCGCGGCCCAAGCGTTTGAAGCGCCCGCAAGGTCAAAGGTTTTGAACGGCGACAGGGGTGATGGATCAAGCGGGATGTTTGCTGCAAATTGCGGCAGGCCCGGTGCCAGTTGCGCATATTCTGGCAAGGCTGCGATACCGCTGCCCGGCGCGTCGGGTAGGATGTCGGCCAGCCGATCTTGATCTGGCAGGGCAAGCGACGTGCGCGCACGTTTCACCTCGGCATCTAGATGGCCCGACAGTTGTAGCGCCATCAGCTTGACCAATGCGACAGAATCCGCCGCACGCCAAGGGGCAACAGGGGCATCGAACAGCAGCATTTCAGGGGCACCACGGCCCAAGGCTTCTTTGTTGATCTGGTCCAGACGGGCATTCACACCGGCGGCGTAAGCGTCCAACGCCGCACGGGTCGTGGGGTCGAGCGCCTGAAGCGACTGGACCGACAACGTATAAAGATCAAACCGGCGCATAAGGCGGTCAATGCGCACGGTGGCAGTGCCAAACACCTCTGACAGGCGCCCCTGAACCGTGCGGCGCATGGTAATCATCTGCCACAGACGGTCCTGCGCATGGGCGAAACCAAGCCCATAGAAGACATCGCGGTCATTCTCGCCAAAGATATGCGGCACATTGGCGTTGTCACGCACGATCTCTACCTCGGCGCTGAGGTTGGCCACCTTAACCGTATCGTCGTAATCGGGCAGCGACCGCGAGGCGAGCCAGTAGGCCCCGCCAACACCAATCACCGCGATCACCACCAATAGCGTTGCAATTCGCATCAGCCACCGAAAAACCACTGCCATGTCACGCTCCTGGGTAATATCCGGACGCAATTGACCAATGTGCGCGGGATGATAGGTTCCCCACAGGCAATAGCGCAACTGAATGATAAGGAAAAGACGATGACAAAACTCGCATTTTTGGGACTGGGTGTGATGGGGGGGCCGATGGCCGCACATCTGCAAAAAGAAGGGCATGACGTGACCGTCTATAACCGCACCACAGAAAAGGCCCGCACATGGGCGCAGACCCATAGCGGTACCATGGCCGAAACGCCCAAAGCCGCCGCAGAGGGTGCGGAAATCGTGTTTTCCTGCGTGGGAAATGATGATGATCTGCGGTCGGTTTGCCTGGGCGACGATGGCGCCTTTGCGGGAATGGACGAGGGCGCGATCTTTGTCGACCACACCACTGTATCAGCGGCCGTCACGCGCGAATTACATGCGGCTGCGGCTGAGGGCCAGATCAGCTTTATCGATGCGCCGATTTCGGGCGGTCAAGCGGGCGCCGAGAATGGCCAACTGTCGATTATGTGCGGCGGCGACTCCAGCGCGTTTGAAAGAGCATTGCCCATGATGGAGGTCTACGCCAAAATCTGCCGTCGCCTGGGCGACAGCGGCGCTGGCCAAATGACCAAGATGTGTAACCAGATCGCCATCGCCGGTCTGGTCCAAGGCCTGAGCGAGGCGCTCCATTTCGCTCAGAAGGCCGGATTGGACGGGCGCGATGTGGTCGAGGTGATCAGCCAAGGTGCCGCTGGCAGCTGGCAGATGGCCAACCGATACGAGACGATGCTGGATGATAAATTCGACCACGGGTTCGCCGTAGATTGGATGCGCAAGGATCTGGGGATTTGTCTGGACACTGGCAACGAGATTGACGCGAGCCTGCCTGTCACGGCGCTGGTCGACCAGTTCTATAAAGAAGTTCAGAAAATGGGTGGCGGACGTTGGGATACGTCGGCGCTGTTCAAACGACTGAACGCTTTGGGGTAGGGAAAAAGCTGCCCGACCCGCACAGATGCAGGTCGGGCGCATCCCTTAGGGAATGATGCGCGAGTATTTGGTGCCTTCGAGCGTCGCGCCAAGACGCAGACCGGCGCGGCCGAACACCGCCGCCACGACAGGGGCAAGCACGGTCGTCGTGTCTGCCTCCACGCTTTCGCCACGGTCCGAGATGACATATTCCAGATCTGCCCCCGCAGCCCAACCAGGGGAGCGGCGGAAATCGCTTAGGGCGGTTTCGGTCATAAAGAACAGCACGTGGGCATATTGCTGCGCCCCAATTTGCAGCCCGCCAGTTGCCTTGGTGACAGAGTAATAATCGACAGTCACATTGTTTACTTGCAGCGCGCCACGGCCATAGGCCCCGCCAAAGCCAAGCCCGGCTTCGGTCACCAGCGGCATCACAAGCATGCCGTTCGATTTATCGGCCAGTTGCCGCGTGTTGGGATAGGTGCGGTACATCGCGTCAAGCGTGGCTCTTACACGCGCATCGATCATCCCGCTGCCACGGCTGCCCACACCGTTGCCACATGCCGCAACGGCACCCGCGCTTGCAATCGCACCCAAGGCAAAAGCCCGGCGCGAGAAAGTGTTGTTTGTCATAGTATTCTGCCTGTAATTATCAATACCGGTTCATCCGGTTTCCTTGCGATCTTATGCGCAAAACCCGCGGGTGTCACGGATTTAGGGCCTAAATCGGCGATGATCTGCCACGTTTGCCGTGATTTACCCGCGTAAGAGCAGAATTAACCGTTCATCAGCCGCGCCACTGCAGGGGCGAAATAGGTCAACACCCCGTCGCAGCCCGCACGCTTAAAGCCCATCAGGCTTTCCATCATCACGCGTTCTTCGTCGATCCAGCCATTCTGCGCAGCGGCCTTGACCATGCTGTATTCCCCCGACACCTGATAGGCAAAAGTGGGGGCGCCAAAACTGGATTTCACGCGGTGGCAGATATCAAGGTAAGGCATGCCGGGTTTGACCATGACCATATCGGCCCCCTCGCGCAGGTCACGTTCAATCAGGCGCAACGCTTCGTTGCTGTTGGCGTAATCCATTTGATAGGTCTTTTTGTCGCCGGTCAGTGCGCCTGATGCACCAACGGCATCGCGGAACGGGCCGTAGAACGCCGAGGCGTATTTCGCGGCGTAGCTCATGATCATCACATCCGAATGGTTGGCCGCTTCAAGGCCTGCGCGGATCGCGGCGATACGCCCGTCCATCATATCCGACGGTCCGATGATATCCGCGCCCGCATCCGCCTGTGCCAGCGACATCTTGACCAGCGCTTCGACCGTACGATCATTCACGATGATACCGTCTTCGACAAAGCCATCGTGACCGTTGATATTATAGGTATCCAGCGCCACATCCGTCATGATGACCATATCCGGCACAGCCTTGCGGATCGCACGAATGGCGCGGTTGGCATTGTTTTGCGGATCCCACGCGCCGGCACACTCCTCTGTCCGGTCCTCGATTCCGGTGTAGGGAAAGATGCACATGGCCCCGATACCAAGATCCGCGGCCTCGCGAGCGGCCTCGACCAGCTTGTCGACGCTACGACGATAGACACCGGGCATAGAGGGCACCGGCTCTTCCATGCCGTCGCCGCTGCGCACGAAGACCGGCCAGATCAGATCCCCAAGAGACAAGGTGTTTTCACGCACCAAGGCGCGCACACCTTCGGATTGGCGGGTACGACGCAGGCGGGTGGCGGGAAAGGGGGCTTGTTGGGGTCTCATGTAAAATACCTCAGATGCTTTGACGCAAGGCTTGCCATGTATTTTTGCACGGCTCAAGGCTAGGAATTCCGCTTGACCGTCGTTATGACTGGCAGTGGATTG
This sequence comes from Sulfitobacter sp. M13, assembly GCF_053474885.1. Classification (NCBI taxonomy): domain Bacteria; kingdom Pseudomonadati; phylum Pseudomonadota; class Alphaproteobacteria; order Rhodobacterales; family Roseobacteraceae; genus Sulfitobacter; species Sulfitobacter sp. M13. The sequence goes on from NZ_CM130281.1 coordinate 2,203,717, forward strand.
TAGGGCAGCACGTCTGAACGCAATGATTTCACTCAAAAGACGAGCGCACCTTGACCCTCTATCAGACAATCTTCGAAGTCATCGACATGCGATCTTTCTCCAACCTGTGGTACTGGATTGCCGTAGCTGTGGTCTGGTCGTCGGCCAGTCATTGGGTGTTGGGCGTGCCCTTTGATCTGGTGTTGCGGGCACGGCGCAATGGCGAACAGGCGCTTGCTGACCTCGAGGATTTGGCCCGCATCAATGTGAACCGTATTCTTTATATCACACAAGTGTCAGGCATCTGGATTATAGGCCTTAACTGCTTTTTCATGACGATGCTGTTTACACTGGCGATATTCTACAGCTTTGAATTCGCCCAAGCGGTGCTGCTACTGGCGTTTCCACTGTCGTTGGTTGGCCTTCTGAGCGTGTCGACCGCGCAGCAAATCCGCGAAGATTCCGCCACCGGCGAACGGCTGATCAAACGCCTGAACCGTCACCGTCTTTACACCCAGATCATCGGAATGTTCTCTATTTTCGTCACATCGATGTGGGGGATGTATCAAAACCTTTATACGGGTCCGTTTGGCGGTTGAAAAACACGCGATCGGATACAGGTAACTGCTGATGTCACAGAAATCCCAAATCACGCTGTCCGGCGTCCCCGAAGGCTTTGATGCACAGGCAGTGCTGAACGAACTGGGCAAAAGTGGCACGCCTGTGTTGCATATTGCACGCGATGACAAGCGCATGGCAGCGATGCAGGCCGCGTTGCGCTTTTTCGCGCCGGATGTGCCGGTTGTTGTGTTTCCGAGCTGGGATTGTTTGCCCTATGACCGTGTGTCGCCCAATGCCGATATTTCGGCGCAGCGCATGGCGACGTTGGCAGGGCTGGTGCACGGGATGCCGGACCAATTCATTCTGCTCACCTCTCTGAACGCCGCGACGCAACGGGTGCCGGCACGCGATGTGCTGCGAAATGCCGCGTTTTCCGCCCGTGTGGGTGACCGTATCGACGAATCCGCATTGCGGGGGTTTTTGGTGCGTATGGGATTTGTGCAAAGCCCGACGGTGACCGAACCGGGGGATTACGCGATCCGCGGTGGCATCATCGACATTTTTCCACCCGGTGACCTTGGCCCTGTGCGGCTTGATCTGTTCGGCGACACGCTGGACGGCGCGCGGCGCTTTGATCCCGCGACGCAGCGCACCACCGAAAAGCTGGAACTGATCGAACTGGCCCCCGTCAGTGAAGTCATTCTGGACGAAAGCGCGATCACCCGTTTTCGCCAGAACTACCGGATCGAATTTGGGGCCGCGGGCACCGATGATCCGCTGTACGAGGCGATCAGTGCAGGCCGCAAGCATCAGGGTGCGGAACACTGGATGTCGTTCTTTCACGAGACGCTTGAGACGCTGTTTGATTACGTGCCGCAAGCCACGATCACGCTGGACGACCAGCTCACTGCGCAGCGCCTGTCACGGTGGGACAGCATCGCCGACCAGTATGAAACCCGCAGGCTGGCCATGGCGAACCGGTCAAAGATGGACAGCGTGTATAAACCCGCGCCGCCCGAAGGGCTGTACCTGACCGATACCGCATGGGAAACCGCGTTGATCGGCAAGCGCGTGATTGATTTTAAGGCGCTGCCACAGCCGACGGGACCAAATGTGCTGGATGCGGGCGGGCGTTTGGGGCGTAACTTTGCACCTGAACGACAACAGGAAACTGTTAGCCTTTTCGGGGCTTTAGCAACGCATCTTAAAAAGAAACTTCAAGACGGCCCCGTGGTCATCGCCAGCTATTCCGATGGTGCCCGGGAACGGTTGACCGGCCTGATCGAAGACGAAGGCATGGGTGAAACCATCGCCATCAAGAACGGTACGCGGATTGGAAAACGCGGACTGCATCTGGCGGTTTGGGCGTTGGAACACGGGTTCGAGGCCCCCTGGGAAAGCGGCAGCAGCACGTCAAAGCTGACTGTTATCTCTGAGCAGGATATTCTTGGCGACCGTTTGATCCGCTCTGCCAAGCGCAAACGCCGTGCCGATAACTTCCTGACTGAAACCCAATCGCTGAGCCCCGGTGATCTGGTCGTGCATGTGGATCACGGCGTTGGCCGGTATCTGGGGATGGAGGTCGTCACCGCTGCCGGTGCCGCCCACGAATGCCTGCTGCTGGAATACGCCGAAAACTCTAAACTGTATTTGCCCGTTGAAAATATTGAACTGCTGTCGCGGTATGGGCACGACGAAGGATTGCTCGACAAACTTGGCGGCGGCGCGTGGCAATCCAAAAAGGCCAAGCTCAAGGAACGCATCCGCGAGATGGCGGACAAACTGATCCGCATCGCCGCCGAACGTGCGCTGCGCAAAGCCCCCGTGATGGATCCGCCGCCAGGCATGTGGGATGCGTTTTCTGCACGCTTTCCCTATGCCGAAACCGATGATCAGCTTAGCGCGATCTCGGACGTGCTGGACGATCTGACCAGCGGCAATCCGATGGACCGGTTGATCTGCGGCGACGTGGGCTTTGGCAAAACCGAAGTGGCAATGCGCGCGGCCTTTGTTGCGGCAATGTCGGGGCTACAGGTGGCCATTGTTGCGCCCACAACCCTGTTGGCACGCCAGCACTATAAATCCTTCGCCGAACGCTTTCGTGGTTTCCCGCTTGAAGTGCGCCAGCTGTCCCGCTTTGTCAGCGCAAAAGAGGCGAACGCCACGCGCGATGGCATCACCCGTGGCACGGTCGATGTGGTCATTGGCACTCATGCGTTGCTGGCGAAAAGCGTCAAGTTCAAGAATCTCGGCCTGCTGATCATCGACGAAGAGCAACACTTTGGCGTTAGTCACAAAGAGCGCCTGAAGGCGATGCGCACGGATATTCACGTGCTGACCCTGACCGCGACGCCGATCCCGCGGACCCTGCAGCTTAGCCTTACGGGCGTGCGCGACCTGTCGATCATCGGCACGCCGCCCGTCGACCGTTTGGCGATCCGCACCTATGTCAGTGAATTTGACGCCGTAACCTTACGCGAAGCGCTGCTGCGCGAGCATTATCGCGGCGGGCAATCCTTCTACGTGGTGCCGCGCATTACCGATCTTCCAGAGATCGAGGCGTTCTTGAAAGAGCAACTGCCCGAGCTCACCTACCTTGTCGCCCACGGCCAGATGGCCGCCGGAGAGTTGGACGACCGGATGAACGCGTTCTACGACGGTAAATATGACATCTTGCTAGCGACCACGATCGTGGAATCCGGTCTTGATATTCCGACGGCCAACACAATGATCGTGCACCGTGCCGATATGTTCGGACTGGCGCAGCTGTATCAGATCAGGGGCAGGGTGGGCCGATCCAAAACCCGCGCCTATGCCTATCTTACAACCAAACCCCGCGCCAAGCTGACCACCACTGCCGAAAAACGCCTGCGGGTGTTGGGCAGCCTCGACACGTTGGGAGCGGGCTTTACGTTGGCGTCACAGGATCTGGATATTCGTGGGGCCGGCAACCTGCTGGGCGAAGAGCAATCCGGCCAGATGCGCGATGTGGGCTTTGAGCTGTACCAATCCATGCTGGAAGACGCGATTGCCAAGATCAAGTCGGGCGAGATGGAAGGCGTGATTGACGATGATGGCCAATGGGCACCGCAAATCAATCTGGGCGTACCGGTGCTGATCCCCGAGGACTATGTGCCCGATCTGGATGTGCGTCTTGGCCTCTATCGTCGCTTGTCTGGGCTGACCACCAAAGTCGAGCTTGAAGGCTTTGCTGCAGAGCTGATCGACCGCTTTGGCAAGCTCCCACGCGAGGTGAACACGCTGATGCTGGTGATCCGGATCAAGGCGATGTGCAAACGTGCGGGAATTGCCAAGCTCGACGGGGGCCCCAAGGGTGTCACGATCCAGTTCCATAACGATAAATTCGCCTCGCCCGAAGGGTTGGTTAGCTTCATTCATGACCAACGTGGGCTGGCGAAAGTCAAAGAGAACAAGATCGTTGTCAAACGGGACTGGAAGACCGATGCCGACAAGATCAAAGGGGCTTTTGCCATCGCCCGTGATCTCGCCGAGCACGTGATCGCCAAGGAAAGGCAGACCAAAAAAACAAAAGCCTGACCCGTTGCGGGGTCAGGCTTTCATGATTGCTGCGTAAGACCGGATCGCGTCAGGTATAAAGCGACGGTACACCCATCTGTTCATGGATCTCATTAACTTCATCAGTTTGCATGCCATAGGCGCTGGCCAGCTTGTGCAAATACTGCGCCTCGTCCTGCGTATCAAGATCGATCGCCAGCAGAGACATGGCGTAGATCTGCGGCCCCAAACCATCTGGCGTTTGGGCAACCAACGCATCCACGTCCACTGGTGCCGCCATCTGAGCCTGAACAAATGCGGCCTCGTCGGCGTCAGCTTCGTCCAGATGGTTCAGCAGCTTTTCGCGTTCATTGTCATCAAAGACACCGTCTGATTTCGCCGCTTGGATCATCGCGGCGATCATAAGGGCTGCGGTCGCCTCTTGATCGCGCGACGGGGTGATTGCAGGCGTGGGGTTGCTGTCGAATTGAGAGTTCAAAACGGCACCGAAGTCAGCCTCGGGGCGTTCAGGGGCTGATTGGGTTTTTGCCCCTAATCCACCCAAGAGCCCGCCGGCACCGGCCAAACCGCCCAACAGGCCTCCCAGCCCGCCTGAGGAGCTTGTGCCACGGCTGCCGCCTAACTGGTTTAACAATCCGCCTAGACCGCCGCCGCTGGCCCCCGAAGAACCGCCCATCAACCCGCCAAGCAGACCGCCCAAGCCGCCGCTACTGCTGGCGCGACCGGAGGTGGATTTGTTCTTGTTCATCATGGCGTTGGCCCCTTTGGCCACAGCCACGCCGATTGCCACTTTGGCCAATGTTTTCATCAAGCTCATTGTCGGTAATCCTTCTGGGTCTGATCGACTGCAAGTCTGTTGCAGTTTGCCGAGCAAAACAACTGAAAGATCGCGGGGGTTCCCGCCTGAAAGTTGGTGAAGTGTGGGGAACGGGCGACCTGCGCCGCGTCCCCGCTGTTTTAGGTGCCGCAGAAGGTCGCGGGGACGATTTCCTGCGTTGTGGGGGCGCGGTGCAGTTCGGGGTCAGTTTCCTCGAACGGGCGGGCAAGGGCGGCCATCAGGCGGTGGAACGGGTCCATATCGCCGGCGACGGCTGCGTTGATCATAGCCTCTATCCGGTGGTTGCGCGGGATTACGGCAGGGTTGGCGGCCTTCATGACTGCTATGGCGTCGGGCTCGGATGCGATACGTTCTTGCCATGCGTCATGCCAATTGGCAAAGGACGCGCGGTCGGTGAACTGATCAGCTGCAGTATCGCCTGAAAGGCCATGGAAAGCATTGGTGAAATCAGCACCATCTGTCTGCATCAGCGACAGCAGCGCGTCAATCAGAGCGGGATCCTCCGCTTTGGGGGTTGTGATCCCGATCTTGGCGGCAAAGCGTTTCAGCCAGGCCTCTTCGATCAGCGCGGGCATGGCGTGCACAATCTCTGTCGCTTCGGCGACACCGGATTCAGGATCGTCAAGCTGCTGCAACAGCGACGTCGCCAGCTGCGCCATGTTCCACACTGCGATCTGCGGCTGGTTGGTATAGGCATAGCGCCCTTGGCGGTCGATAGAGCTGAACACGCGATTGGGGTGGAATGCGTCCATAAAGGCACAGGGGCCGTAATCGATTGTTTCGCCCGAGATGGCGCAATTGTCCGTGTTCATGACCCCGTGGATAAAGCCCACGGACATCCACGCTGCGATCAGATCGGCTTGGGCGGCACAAACGGCACGCAACAATCCCAAAGGACCATCGGCTTGCGGATAGTGACGCTGTATGGCGTAATCGGTCAAACGGCGCAGGTTTTCGATCTCGCCCCGATGGGCAAACACCTGAAACGTACCCACGCGCAGATGGCTTGCGGCGACGCGGGTCAGCACCGCACCGGGCAGGGCGGTTTCGCGGAACACGTCTTCTCCGCTTTGCACCGCTGCCAAGGCACGGGTCGTTGGGATGCCAAGAGCGTGCATCGCCTCTGACACCACGTATTCGCGCAGCACCGGCCCTAGCCAAGCACGCCCGTCGCCACCACGCGAATACGGCGTGCGGCCCGATCCCTTGAGCTGGATGTCGCGACGCATCCCGCTTTGGTCCAACACTTCGCCCAGCAGGATCGCGCGGCCATCGCCGAGCTGCGGATTGTAGTTGCCAAACTGATGCCCCGCATATCGCTGCGCCAACGGATCGGCACCCTCGGGCACCTCGTTGCCCCCAAAGATAAAGGCCAGATCGTCAGACGATCCGTGGGTGATCCCCAGCGTTTTGGCCAAAGGCGCATTAAACGCCAGCAGTTTGGGGTCGGCCACAGGGGTCGGCGTGGTGCGTGTGAAAAAGCCATCGGGCAACGCCGCATAGCTGTTATCGAAGGGGGCTGTTAATTTCATAAGGCAGATATAGGGTCCACGCGCCCTTTGTGCCAGCCCGCGTCAGAATTTGCGCGACATGAACATATAGTTTTCACGAGGGCGAAAGCCCGCACGGTGGTACAGCTTATGCGCGATCTCGTTGCCGCGCTCTACCTCAAGGTGGATCGCACGCAGACCACCGCCCGCCAATGCGTTCGGTACGGCCAGCAACGCTTCGGTTGCGATACCGCGACCGCGCACACCGGGCCGCACATAGATTTCGTCGATGATTGCGTCCAGACCGCCAAACTCCACCGACCATCCGAAGGTGATGATGATATAGCCGATGGGTGCACGAGCCGGGCCAATTAGATAAGCAACACCGTAAGGCGTCCCTTCCAGCAGCGGGGCCAGACCGTTGTGGCGGTCGTCATCCGTCTGTTCGATCCCTGTCTCGGCATGAAAGCTGGCCACAAGGGCGACCAACCGGTCCAGATGTTCGGGCTTGGCAAGGGTGAATGACGCGCTCATAGACGGGCCAGCCGTTCCGTCAGCAGCGCAAAGAAACCGTCGGCGTCCAGATCATTCATAAAGGTCGCATTGGGGGCGCGGTCTGTCACCCCCCACCAATCGGCCACGGTCATGCCCATGGTCAGCTCTGACTGTGTCTCGATCTCTACGTTGATGTGGCGGCCGCTGAACAAATCGGGATTGATCAGATAAGCGGTCACACATGGGTCATGCAGCGGAGCCCCGTCAGAGCCGTATTTCTCTTTGTCGAAACGTTCGAAAAAGTCGGTCATCTCGGCAACGGCGACGCCCGCAGGCGTGCCAATCGCGCGGAAGGCATCATTGCGGGCCTTGGTCACCAGCGCCTTATGGGTCACATCGAGCGGCATCACGACGATAGGTGCGCCTGATTTGAACACAATGTCAGCGGCTTGCGGGTCGACGTAAATGTTGAATTCGGCAGTAGGTGTGATGTTCCCGCCTTCGAAATAGCCGCCGCCCATCAGCACGATCTTGGCAATGCGGTCGGCGATATCGGGGGCTTTCAGCAGCGCGGTCGCGATATTGGTCAGCGGCCCTAGGGGGCACAGCGTGACCGTACCTGGTGCGTTCTCGCGCAGGGTATCGATGATGAAATCAACCGCGTGCCCCTCGGCCAACGACATCGTAGGCTCCGGCAGGTCGGGGCCATCCAATCCGGTTTTGCCGTGCACATGCTCAGCTGTGACCAGATCGCGACCCAAGGGACGGTCGCAGCCGGCAAATATCTTTACGTCGCGCTTGCCGGCCAGTTCACAAACAATCCGCGCATTTCGGGAGGTGAGGTCCAGCGGCACGTTCCCCGCGACACAGGTGATGCCCAGAATGTCGATCTCTTCCGGGCTTGCCAGAGCGACAAGGATCGCGACGGCATCATCCTGACCGGGGTCCGTATCGATAATTATCTTGCGCGGTGTCATGGTTTCTCCTGTCAAAGGTGGTGGCAGAGCCTTGCCGCAACTCCTGCCGCTTGTCCAGCAGGCTCGGGCTTGGCTAGCTGCGTTCCGCCCGTTTTACATCATCCCACAGCGCGTCCATTTCGGCCAGATCGCTGTCCGACGGCGTTTTACCCTGTGCGGCCAAGCGGGCCTCTACGCCGTTGAACCGACGGATAAATTTAGCATTGGCGGCCCGCAGGGCAGCTTCGGGTTCTACCCCCAGATGACGCCCCAGATTGGCCATAACGAACATCAGGTCACCGTATTCCTCGGTTACTTCGGCGTGGGTCAGGGTATCGCGTGCCTCGACCAGTTCGGTCGCTTCTTCGGTGATCTTGGCGATGACGTCATCGACCTGCGGCCAGTCAAAGCCCACGCGGGCCGCGCGCTTTTGCAACTTATAGGCGCGCAGCAACGCCGGAAGCCCCACGGCCACGCCATCAAGCGTCCCCCCTTGGGCCTTGCCGGCACGTTCTGTCGCTTTGATCTTCTCCCAGTCGGCGGTCTGTTGGTCTGCGGATTTATCGCGGCTTTCGTCGCCAAAAACATGGGGGTGCCGCGCGACCATCTTGTCCGAGATATTGCGCACCACCGACTGAAAGCTGAAACGCCCGTCTTCTTCGCCCATGGCAGTGTGATAGACGGTCTGGAGCAGCAGATCGCCCAACTCTCCCTCAAGCTCGGGCCAGTCGCGCCGTTCAATAGCATCGGCAACTTCATACGCTTCTTCAATGGTATAGGGGGCGATGCTGTCAAAATCCTGTTCGATATCCCACGGGCATCCGGTTTGGGGATCACGTAGGCGGCGCATGATTTCCAGCAAGCGTTCGATCCCGGCGTCCTGATCATGGATCAACGCATCATTTCTTGTCTCGGCCATTGCAGCCCCCATGTGTCTGATGTCAGATGCAACCTGACCAAGATCCCCACAGGAGTCCAGTAATGCCCGTCGTCAACCGTATCGCGGATTATGCCCCCCAGATGACAGAGTGGCGCAGATATCTGCACACGATCCCCGAGCTGGGGAATGACTGCTTTAAAACAGCGTCGTTTGTGGCCGACCGCCTACGCGAATTTGGCGTGGACGAACTGCACGAGGGGTTTGCGACAACAGGCATTGTTGCGATTATCAACGGGCAAGCCGACGGGCCGACCATCGGATTGCGTGCCGATATGGACGCGCTGCCGATCCCCGAGGAAACCGGACTGGACTATGCCAGCACCCACGCAGGCAAGATGCACGCCTGCGGTCATGACGGGCATACCACGATGCTGCTTGGCGCGGCGAAATACCTGGCGGAAACGCGCAATTTCTCAGGGCGCGTCGCGCTGATTTTTCAACCCGCCGAAGAAACCGGCGGCGGGGCCGAGGTGATGGTCGAGGAAGGCATTCTAGACCGTTTTGACATCGGCCAAGTCTATGCGCTGCACAATGCGCCTGGCTTTGAAAAGGGCGGCTTTTATACGTCCCCCGGCGCGATGATGGCCGCCGTCGATGAATTTCACATTCACATCAGCGGCTTGGGCGGTCATGGTGCCACGCCACATCTGACCCGCGATCCGGTTGTTGCAGCCTGCGGTATTGCCACTGCACTGCAAACGATCGTGAGCCGCAACCACTATGCGCAGGCTGATCTTGTGATCTCTGTCACGCAAATTCACACGGGCACGACGGATAACGTGATCCCCGAAACCGCCTATATCAACGGGACGGTACGCAGCTTTGACAAAGACGTGCAGGCCATGGTGATCCGCCGAATGGAGCAGATCGTCGCCGGTCAGGCCGCCAGCTATGATGTCAGCGCGACGCTTGAATATGAAAAGGGCTATCCCGCGACGGTGAACACCCCCGAAGAGGCAGGATTTGCCGCAGCGGTCGCGTCGGAGATTGCGGGCGAGGATCACGTCATCGCAGACAATGGCCGCGAGATGGGGGCAGAAGATTTCAGCTACATGCTGGAAAAACGCCCCGGTGCTTATCTGTTTATCGGACAGGGCGATACTGCGGGGCTGCACCATGCGGCCTATAATTTCGATGATGAAATCGCGCCGGTCGGCGCATCCTTCTTTGCCCGTATCGTCGAGCGGGCCCAACCATTGGGAGCCAAGTGATATGGGCTTAGAAGACGCGAAGAACCAAGTAGATCAGGCGTTTACGCGTGACGAACTGAAAGGCCCCAGCTTCGAGAACGCCTTTGGCGGCGCGACGTCCTTTTTACGGCGGCGCTATACCAAAGACCTGCGCGGCGTTGATATCGCCGTGACCGGCGTGCCGTTCGATCAGGCCGTGACCAACCGACCCGGCACGCGTTTGGGCCCGCGCGCGATCCGCGAGGCGTCGTCCTTGCAGCCCTATGATCCGCCTTACGGTTGGGATTTCGACGTGCTGAGCGAGTTTGCAATCGCAGATTACGGTGATCTGGCGTTCGACTACGGCCACACCAGCCAGTTCCCCGGGGCATTAACCAGCCATATCAAAGGGATACTGGATGCGGGTGCGGCAAGTGTCGTGTTGGGCGGCGATCATTATATCAGCTTCCCGATCCTCAAGGCCTATGCCGAAAAATACGGCCCTATCAGTCTGTTACAATTCGATGCGCATTCAGATACATGGCCCGATGATGATATGGACCGGATCGACCACGGTACGATGTTCTACAAGGCCGTAAAATCGGGCATCGTTGATCCCGAAACCTCGGTTCAGGTGGGTATCAGAACGACCAATCCGGATACGCTGGGGGTCACCACGATCGATGCGCGCGAGGTGCATGAAAAAGGGCCACAGGCCGCAGTTGCTAAGATAAAACAAGTGCTTGGCGACCGTCCTTGTTATCTTACATTCGATATTGATGCGCTTGATCCGGCTTTTGCACCGGGCACAGGCACGCCGGTCTGGGGCGGGCTCACGTCCGCGCAGGCGGCGATCATAATGCGGGATCTGGCCGGCATCAACATTGTGGGCGGTGACATTGTCGAGGTGTCTCCGCCGTTCGACACAACCGGCGCGACGGCGATTGCTGGGGCCCATGTGGCGACTGAAATCTTATGTCTGTTGGGATGGAACATGCGGCAGGCCAAGGCAGGAAAATAACAACTGGTGGAGCGTTCTGCGCCGGCGGGACGCTCCGCGGGGAGTTTAATCGGCAAAATGAAGGTGAAGATTATGATGATGTTTTTCTGGGTCGTTTTGGCGATTTTCGTGGGGCTACAGGCCTATATACGTCTGGCTCCTGCGCCGGCCGGTCGCTGGGAACTTGGCGCGGTCGACAAGGCACCGGGTGACTATCCGTCAGAGGGTGGTTTTATCGCAGTGCGTGATCTGGACAATGACGGCTCTGCGTTCTTGCAAAATTTCGACACCGCCATGCTAGAGCTACCCCGCACAGAGCGTGTGGAGACTGGCAGCGATCAGGCGCTGTATGTCACGCGGTCGGGGTTTTGGGGCTTTCCCGATTACACCAGTGCGGCTGTCACGCAGGTCGAGGGCACAGGCCATTCCCGAGCCGTCGTTTCTGGGAGGTTGCGGTTTGGCCGCTCAGATCTGGGTGTGAACCGTAAGCGGTTGCAAAAGGTTCTGGCCCAGGCCGGGGTCTGATCGCAGGGCAAGACCGGGGCAGGATTTGCCAATGTCGCGCCACATCGGCACATTCAGCGACATCTGGCACTGCGCGGCAAATCGGCGGCCGTTCACATCAAGGCAGATGGTTTGCCCCAGTTCGACCCGTTGCCCTTCGCGGTCCGTGCAATAGCATTCAACCGGTTTGCGGGCAGGGGATGAGGGTTCCGCCGCAAGGGGCGGGGCAAGGCAGATCAAGCTGAATACCAGTGAAATGCGTTTCATAGAGGCATCATAGCACAGGCTGCCTCTTGACCATAGCCACTCTATCGGCGACATCCAGCAGTATGATCCCCATGGACCGCCTTGCCCAAATCACCCAACGCTTCCAGTTTCTGGAGGCATCGATGTCTGCTGGCTCTGACGGGGCGGATTTTGCCAAGCTCGCCAAGGAATACGCCGATCTGCGGCCAGTGGTGGAACAGATCGACGCCTATCGCCAGCTGCTGCAAGACATGGACGAAGCCCGCGCCATGCTCAAAGATCCCGAGATGGCCGAGCTTGCCGAAGAAGAGTTGCCCCGCCTGAAAGCCGAACTGCCACGCGCGGAGGCCAATTTGCAACTGGCACTGCTGCCGCGCGACGAAGCCGACAAAAAGCCCGCGATGCTTGAAATTCGCCCCGGAACAGGGGGCGACGAGGCGGCGTTGTTTGCGGCGGATTTGTTGCGCATGTACCAACGGTATGCGGAGGCGCAGGGCTGGAAAGTCGAATTGATCGAACAGCAGTTTACCGAACTTGGCGGCGTGAAAGAAGTCGTGGCCCATATCAAGGGCGAAAACGTCTTTGCGCGGCTCAAGTACGAATCCGGCGTGCATCGGGTGCAGCGGGTGCCATCGACTGAGAGTGGCGGGCGCATTCATACCTCTGCCGCGACTGTCGCTGTGCTGCCAGAGGCTGAAGACGTCGATATCCACATTGGTGCCAATGACTTGCGGATCGATACAATGCGCAGCTCAGGCGCGGGCGGGCAGCACGTCAACACGACCGATTCAGCCGTTCGGATTACCCACTTGCCGACAGGGCTGGTTGTCACGTCCTCCGAGAAATCACAGCACCGCAACCGCGAGATCGCGATGCAGGTGCTCAAGGCGCGTTTATATGACATGGAGCGTCAGCGAGTCGATGGTGAGCGTTCTGCCAACCGTGCCGCGCAAGTGGGCTCGGGGGATCGCTCGGAACGGATCCGAACCTATAACTTCCCCCAAGGACGCATGACTGATCACCGGATCAACCTGACGCTCTACCGCCTAGAGGCCGTGATGCAAGGTGATCTGGACGAGATCATTTCGGCGCTGACGGCTGACGCGCAAGCGCAGCTGCTGGCCGAGATGGGGCAGTGAGCGCCCCCACTGCAGCGCAAGCGATGGTGGCCGCCACAGCGCGTTTGCGGGCTGCGGGTGTGCCCGATCCGGCGCGGGATGCGCGCATCTTGTTGGCACACGCGGCTTCTGTCGATGCGGCGCGCGTCACCCTGATCGCGCCCGAAGAGATCGCCCCCGATATTGCAGAACGGTTCGAAAAACTGGTCGCCTTGCGGGCGGTGCGGGTGCCGGTGTCCCATCTGGTCGGGCAGCGGGCGTTCTACGGGCGCGACTTCAAGGTCAGCCCTGATGTGCTTGACCCGCGCCCCGAAACCGAATCTCTAATAGAACTGGCGCTGTCCGAGCCCTTTGAGCGGGTGCTTGATCTGGGTGCGGGGTCGGGCTGCATCCTTGTGACGTTGCTGGCTGAACAACCCGACGCGCACGGCGTGGGGCTTGACCTGTCCGAAGCTGCCTGCCTGCAAGCCAGTGCCAATGCGGTGCTGCATGGGGTTCAGGCGCGGACCGAAATCCGGCAGTCCGATTGGTTTAGCGCGGCCGAAGGGCGGTTTGACCTGATCGTGTCCAATCCTCCCTATCTGGCACAAAGCGAGATGAACGATGTCTCTCCTGAAGTGCGCCTGCACGAGCCTGAGATGGCGCTGACCGACGGGCAGGACGGGCTGAGCGTGTACCGGATTATTGCCGCACAGGCGCAGGGCTTTTTGACACCGACGGGCCGTGTTCTGGCAGAGTTCGGCTGGCAGCAGGGCGCTGACGTCAAGGCAATCTTTGAAGCCGCCGGATGGGGCCGGGTGCGTATCTTGCCTGATATGGGCGGACGTGACCGGGTCGTTTGGGCCGATACACCAGCATAAACCTGCTAAAACTTGGCGTTTGACTATGTTTTTTGGTAATTTCTGCTTGCTCCAAAACCATAGCCGTGCTTATTCAAGGGTGTTGCAGCGGTGGATGCTTTTTTGGCGGTCCCGCGCGGCGTTAAGCCCAACAGAGCGTAAAGCTAGCCTTTCAGGGACGCGTCTGCGTCCGGCAGCTTATTCCGAAGCCCAGCATAACAAGGCTGAACTGATTACATGAAATCTTCCAGATCACGGTCCCGGTCCAAGAATACTCGCAACCGTCAGCCGCAGGGTGGCAACGTCGTTAACCGCGTTTTCGACAGTTCTGGCCCCGAAGGCAAGGTACGCGGCACGCCGCAGCAGATTATCGAGAAATACAGCCAGTTGGCGCGTGACGCCCATCTAGGCAATGACCGCGTGGCGGCAGAGAACTTTCAACAGCACGCCGAACACTACCTGCGGATGTTGTCCGAGGCACAGCGCGAGATCGACCAGCGTCGTGACCAGCAAGAACGTGAAAACCGTGAACGTCAGGCTGAGCGTGACCGCGAGCGGGTAGAACGTCAGGAACGCGAAGCGGCGCAAGGCGGGCAGAATAACGCTGACCAACCTGCTGCAGATGCCGACACAGGTGATAAGCCAGACAGCCAACAGCAGGGCAACAACGGTAACGCAGATGCGCCCAAGCGCCGCCGCCCCCGTAGTAACCCGAACCAGAACGACAACGCGCCCAAGTCGGACAGCGACGGCCAGCAAGATGGCGACGCACCCGAAGACAACCTTGTCGAGACACCCGAGAACAAGCCCAAGCCACGCCGTGCGCCGCGCCGCAAGCCTGCCCCGAAGGCAGACGCTGACGAGTCCGCCAAGGACAACAACGGCGACCTGCCCGAAGCGGCAGAATAAACACTTTGACCATGTAGCAAAGGCCCCGCGATTGCGGGGCCTTTAGCGTTTTGAAGCTAATGATAGGGGTGCATCAGGTCTTGGCGATCTCGCGGGCCAGTGCGCAGAACCCTTCCAGCGGCACCTGTTCCGCCCGTTCGGTCGGCTTTAGACCCGCGGCCAGCAAACGGTCCTCGATATCCGGTGCGGCACCTTTCAGTGCGGAACGCAGCATCTTGCGCCGCTGGTTAAACGCCGCAGCTACAATACGGTTCAACACGGCCGGATCGGCGGGAAACCGCGGTTCGGGCAGGGCCGTGAGATGCACCACCGCAGAGGATACTTTGGGCGGGGGAGTAAAGGCCTCGGGCGGCAGGTTCAGCACGATCCGTGCATCGGCCCGCCACTGTGCCAGCAGAGCCAGACGGCCATAGGCTTTGGAACCGGGTTTGGCCACGATCCGTTCAGCCACTTCGCGCTGAAACATCAGGGTAAGGCTTTGCCAGAACGGCGGCCATTCTTGCGGCGTCAACCAACGGACCAACAGCTCGGTGCCCACGTTATACGGCAGGTTCGCGGCAATGCGGATCGGTGGCGTCAGATGCGCCAACGGGTCAATCTCGAGCGCGTCGCCTTCGATGACCATCAGCCGATCGGGATAGGCGTCCGAAATTTCGGCAAGCGCAGGCAAGCAGCGTTTGTCCTTTTCGATCGCAAGAACGCGGCGCGCCCCTTCGGACAGCAATCCACGCGTCAACCCACCGGGACCTGGCCCGATTTCAAGCACATCACATTCAGTCATATCGCCCGCTTGCCGCGCGATCTTGGCCGTTAGGTTGAGGTCGAGCAAAAAGTTCTGCCCCAAGGATTTGCGTGCCTTGAGGTCATGGGTGTTAATCACATCGCGCAGGGGCGGAAGGTTGTCGATTGTGCTCATCTGGGGACCTGTGAAACGGCGAAAGACGGGGGGCGGACGCTCATGATTGCGCCATACGGTACGCCATACGCAGCGCTTCGACCATGCTGGTAGGATTGGCAATACCCTGACCCGCGATGTCAAACGCAGTGCCATGATCAGGCGAGGTTCGGATGAACGGCAGGCCGAGCGTAACGTTGACGCCGCGGTCGAAATCCAGCGTCTTGATCGGGATCAGCGCTTGATCGTGGTACATGGCAATCGCCGCGTCATATCGTGCCCGCGCGGCAGCATGGAACATCGTATCGGCAGGGTGCGGTCCGCTGAGGTCAAAGCCTTCGCCCTGCATCTGCGTAACGAGCGTGTTCATCCAGTCGGCTTCCTGACGGCCCATCGTGCCGCCTTCGCCAGCGTGGGGGTTCAGGCCCGCGATTGCAATTCTGGGTGTTTTGATCCCGAATTGGGACATCAGCCCCGCCGATGTAATCTCTATCACGCGGCGCAAATGGGCAGGGGTCAGGACATTTGGGACCTGATCCAATGCAATGTGGATTGTCGCCGGCACGACCCGCAGCTGATCCGAGGCCAGCATCATCACCACCTCAACACCACCGGCCAGCGCAGCAAGGTATTCCGTATGACCGGGATAGGCGAAAGCCGCGCCGTCTTTCAGCGCTTTCTTGTGGATCGGGGCCGTGGTCAAGGCACAGGCAACCCCGCTGCGCACCAGGTCAACGCCGCGCGCGATTACGTCGATCACGCCCTGCGCATTGGCCGGATCCGGGTGTCCTGCGACCGCGTCACCGGCAAAGTCGTGGCGCAACACGGGTAGGGCGGTGCTGCCTGCCTCTCGCGCGTCGGACGGGCTATCAATGATGCAATGGGGGATATCACGGGGCAGGTGGCGCGGATCGCCGATCCAGGCAAGTGGCACTTCGCCTGCCAGCATCGCCCAAGCCCGTGCGGCGACCTCTGGCCCGATGCCAGAGGGTTCGCCGCAAGAGATCACAACCGGCTTGTCGGCCAAGCCCGTTTTGGCTTGGGTCATTTGCGAACGATGCGCGCGTCGGCCCGCAGTTGTTCTAGCAGCTGTTCGGCATAGCCGGTCAGCCGTTCCTGACGCAGCGCGTTTGTCACCTCCTCGCGCGAGGCAGATGCGTTGGCAGCAGCGGTACGGCCACACATCATCAGCAGCATCAGCGTTTGACCATTGGCGCGGGTCAGCGTCGTTGAGACTTCGCCGGGGTCCAGCTTTGACAGCTCAATCGCCACGTCTTGCGGGATTTCTGCGGGGGCTTGGGTGACACGTTCCAGCACTTCGGCGGGCTGGCCTTTGGCAATACCGTACAGATCATCACATCTATCGATCCGGCCACGAATGCTTGCGGCCTGTGCCAGTGCTGCCTCGGTCCGTCCGCCGGGGATGTAGTAGGTCGCATATTCGATCGCCGAATAGGTCGGTGCAGTGACGTTCGTTTCCTCGATGTCGCGCAGCTGAAACAGCGCCACGGCGTTCGGGATTGGTAGAGGATCGGTGACTTCGCCCGGCGCAAGGCTGAGGATCAGCGGTTGCAGGCTCGGGGGCAGGTCAGTCAGGTTCTGCCACGGTAGATGCCCGCCACGACCCCGCGAAGCGGTCGCGGAATAGCGGCTGGCGTAGTTCGAAAATTCAGCCGCCGATTTGGACTGGGAAATCTGTTCGGCCAGTGCATTTACCCGTGCCGCCTGTTGCGTTGGGGCGGGTATGATGATCTCGGATACAAGAACGCGCACGCCACTGCCATTGCTTTCACCCAATGCGCGGTCGATTTCCGCATCAGTGATTTGCACCCGGCTGGCATAGCGGGCACGCACCAGTTCACGCCACCCGATGGAATTCACGACGAAATCGCGGAACGTTTCGGGCGAGATACCGGATTGACCTAGCGCTTGGGTAAATTCTTCGGTGCTCAGATCCGCGCGCGACGCAAATTCGGACAGGCTGTCAGCGATGCCTTGTGGGGTCAGTTCGATCCCCGCCTCGGCCACCGCTTCGTTGCGCAGGCGTTCGTCAATGAGTGAAGTCAGCGCCCCATCGCGGGTCGCACCAGGGGCGTTCAACACTTCAAGAAAGCGCCGGCGTTGCTGCACCTCAAATTCAGTCACAACGGATTCATTCACCTTGGCCACGGGCGCAAAGAGATTCTGCGCCGAAACGGGGGCGCTGGTCACCAGACCAAGCCCAAGGACGGCGATGCTTCGTGTCAGACGGTTCAGGTTCATCTTACTTATTTCCCACATGATCGCTCATATCTTTCTGTTCCGTTGGAGGCCGAGAAGCCCCGCAGGCCGACGTTAAACCCGATATCGGTAGAGGGCTCAACACTTGTTGAAGAGGTATAGCGGCGGCGCACCGAAAGGTCGACGCTCACGCATTCATTATTGTAGGTCAGGCCAAGCCCCGCCGTCGCTGCGGTACTGTTTTGCACGTCATAGCGCACATCCGCGCTGGCTGACCATTGCTGGTTGATGTCATAGCTGCCGTCCAGCGACACTTCTGAAATTGCCTCGGTCCGGTCTTCACCTGGATCAGCTTCGAGCCAGACATAGGTCCCTTCGACGGTGGTTTTGCCAAAGTTCCAGCCCCCGCGCAGCTCTGCCTTTGAGATGTCGAAGTCGGCATCCACCAGCGTGCGCGCGGTCAGCGAAAGCCCAGCGTTGTTCCTGATCTGGCCGGCCAGAAAGACATCTGAGCGCGCGCCAGACAGACCGGATGTATCGGTAAACTCGGGATCGATCACGCTGCGAAACACCTGACCAACAGCCACATAGGTATCCCAGCCATTGGGATCAAAGCGCGACCAGTTGACGGCCACCGCTGCGGTGGTGCCACGTTCACGCCGGTCGGGGCGCGGAAAGCGCGACAATGACAGGATATTGCCCTGATCGAACTCGACGCGCGTGCTTTCTTCGTTCGGAATGTCGAGCCTGCCCCCATCGGTCCAGCCCAGTTGCACCACAGGCGTCAGCACCTGCGAGGCGCCGCCCGCCTCGCGGCGGGCCATCGGATAGCTGAACCCAACAGCCCCAAAAGGAGCCACATCGCTGTGGTTCTGCGCAAAGCTGCTATCTTGGGTGATGGCAAAAAAATTGAACGTCGTCCCGACCTGCGTATCCGTCACAAGGCCCGAGCGGTGGGTAAAGCGGCGCAGATATTTGAGCGACCCGTTGATCCGAGATACATCACGGCCGATGATGTCCTCGTTTGAACTGCGCCAGTGGCTGTGTGCCTCGAGGCCGAACCGCAGTTCTCCTCCCCATGCTTTGGGGAAAAAGCGCCGTTCGAATTCGCCGTCGATCACGACGGTCGGCAGGGTGCTATTTAGTTCGCCAGCGCGCAGGGTTTCAAAGTTATAAAGGCTGGTGCGCACAAAACTGTCGCGCCGCGCACGAGACAGGGTCAGATCACTGCGCAGACGATCATCATCCGCATAACCGTATTCGGTGAAATACGAACTGTCGCTCACGGCCTCTATTGTGAAGCTCAGTTGATAGTCGCGCTCCAGATCAAACCGTCCTTCGCCAAACAGGTAGCCACGGGTGTCGCCGGGTTCCTGGTCATCCCGCGTGTAGGCACCGTCAAACTGGATCTCGCCATTGATGAACGCTTGGCGATAGCGAAATTCGAGGGTGCGGGTCGACGACGATAGATAAGGGGTCAACGTCAGGTCGCGGCTTTCCCCAAGCGTAATGAAATACGGCAGCTTCAGCCCCGTACCCAAAAGCGACGTCGTGCGGACCGACGGCGCGAGAAAGCCGTTCGCGCGTTCTAGTGTCGGATCGGGCAGGCGCAGGCGCGGCAGATAAAAGACTGGAACGGACCGGATGTGAAAAGTCGCATCGTCGAAATACAATTGTTGCGCCACGGTGTCATGCACCACGCGGCGGGCGCGTATCTGCCACAGGGGCAACTCGCCATCGTTGCAGGTTTTGCACGAGGTCACGGCGGTTTTATACAGTTGGCTATAGCGCCCTTCAACACGGTCGATCTGCACAGCGGCCATTTGCACCTGCTGGTTCAACACCATGCGCGCGCCGCGCAACAACCCGTTTTGCAGCCCCTGATCCAGCTCGGCGGCATCCGCAAGAATGACCGTACCGTCCCCATCGTTCAGCACGATCGGCCCTTCGATCACCAACGCACCGGTTTGGTCGTTATAGCGAATGGCGGACGCTCGAATACGGGTGGTGCCCTGAAACGCCTCTACGTTGCCTCGGGCGACCAGTTCCCTGTCACGGGTGATAAAAAGGTCATCGGCTACCAACACAGCGGGACGAGCGCTGTCTTGCGCAGCAGCAGGCAATCCAAGGGCCACAAGAAGGGTCAGGAGCAAACGGCGCATGTCAGCCATCCTCTGCGTGTAAAAGAAGACCAAGCGCCAAGAGAATTGACGCGACGGGCGGGGCCCATGCGGCAAGAAGAACCGGGATCTGCCCGTTCTCTCCCAGAATTTGCGCAAAGCTGCGAATAAAATACAACCCGAACCCCAACAAGACAGACGCCAACACGGCAACGCCCGTGCCTCCGAACCTCGTATGGCGCATGGTGAAAGCGCTCGCAACTAGAACCATCGCCACCAGAAAGAACGGCCGCGCCAGTTCGGTCTGTAGCCAGACCTTGTGGCGGCGCGGGCTGAATCCAGCGAGTTCAAGCTGTTCAATATAATCGGGCAAATCATAGATCGACACCGCGCCGGGGTCGGTAATGCTGTCACGGATGCGATCCAGTGTCAGGGTCGAGGGCAGGGTAAGCGTCTCAAACGTCTCTGCCGCGCCTTCGGCGTTCACACCCACTTCCAACGACCATGACTTTGCATCCGCCAATATCCAGATTCCGTCTTCAAGCGCGGCGCTGCCCGCTTCGATCCGGCGCTTCGGGCCACCATCCGGCGCGTAGGTCAGGAAAGTCACGTCATAAAGCACCGAGGCATCTTTGTTTGATCGCCAAGCACGGATCACGGTTTGCCCATCGTCGCTGCCTTGCCGCAGCCACAGCCCTTCGGCGCTGACCGACAAAACAGAGGTCCCGCCCGCGCGGATACTGTCCGTCATCTGGCCGTATTTTTTCGCGGTTGCCGCAACGATCGGGTTCAACATGCCCACGGCCATAACGCCGATAATGAAGGCCACCCAAATCGGTGCCTGCAACGCGCTAAGAGCCGACCGACCGGCGGCACGGGTCACAACCAGTTCAGACGACCGCGCCAACGACAAAAACAGCACCACCGTGGCGAGGATCATGATCAAAGGCAGGATCAGATTCATCGTCTCGGGTGTGTTCAGCAAGGTCATCCCGAAAAGCCGAGGCCAGCCGATGTCATAGCTGCTGAATTTCCGCGCCTGTTCAACCATGTCGACGAGGACCAGCAAGGAAAACAGCACGGCAGAGATCAGCACGAAGCCCATGATGAAACGGCGGGCGAAATAGAGATGCAGGATCATGCGACGTCCCTTTGTTTACCCAACCGTTTGGTCCAGCCGGGGTGCGCCGTTTGCCAGATCATCCCGATGACGATCACGGCACCGATCAGGCTGGGCAGGAACAACAATGGCCAGCGATCTGCGTTCTCTCGCACAGTTTCGACCAAACTGCCACGCAGCCCGTCAATCGCGATCAACAGGCCAAAGGCGATCACGATTTCGCGCCAGACCCCGAACCGGGAAAAGCCCCCGAGCACAAGCGTCGCATAGCCAATCATTGCAGCAATCATGCAAAAAGCGGCAGAGGCAAAGCGCGCGGTCAACTCTTCTGCGATCTCGCCCGATGTGGATTTCGTGGCGGTCTCAAGCTGGTCCCAGTCCGCGAACAGCTGTGCTGTGGTCATCGCGTCGATGGACGTGCTTTTCGCGCTTTTACTGCTGACCAAGGCCGAAATATCAAACGAGAAATCGCGGAACTTGGCGGTCGACAGACGCGTGCCCGCCACTTCAAGCCGCTGCGCCATGCCGTCAACCATGATCAAGGTCGTGCCGTCGCCGTTGCGGATCAGATAGGCTTCGGATGCGGTATAGATCACGCCCTCGTCGGGGTTGCGGCGGTCAGATAGAAACACATCACGCAAAACCCCATCGGCATCGATCACGCGGGTGTAGAACGTCACCTTTGACGTGGGGTGCAGGAATGTCCCTTCGGTGAGCAGCCGCGCCGTCACATTCTGCGAAATCTCGGCCTCGCGTTCTGATAGCTGGGCATTCGACAGGGGCAAAAGCAAATGGGTCAACACCGACATCATCAGCGCAACGCACAGCCCATAGACGAACACCGGCCGTGCCAGACGCCAAGGGCTGGTGCCCGTTGCCTGCAATACGGTCAGCTCGGATTCGCTGGTCATACGGTTGATCACATAAACCGACCCCGCGAAGGTCGCGATTGGCAGCACCGTGGTGATCAGCTTGGGCAGCCCCAACACGGTGAATTCAAGAAACACCAGCGCGGTCTGGCCGTCGCCGATCAGCCGGTCAAACAGCACCACAGCGCGGTTGATCCAGAAAATCGCCACCAGAACCAGCGCAAAAAAGCTGAACAGGATCAGGAACTGGGACAACATATAGCGGTCGAACTTGGCCAATCTGCATCCCTTAGGTATCAACGCGGGTTAACTTTCGCCGGACGTTAAAGGAAATTTCCGCCCGCGAAAACTGCTATCTGGCCTTACCGGCGCACGCAGGATACGTCTAAGGAAAATTCAGACAAAAGGGGTTCATGATGACCGCACTGACGCCAATGACATTCACCCAAACCGATATTGACCAGATTGCAGGCCATACAGGCCGCGTTGCTGTCACCGTGGGCGCGGATGGCACGCTGAACCCCTCGGCGCGACGCATCAACAAGCTTACCAAAGGCGCACTGGAGCGGCTCGTTGCCAGTGATAGCTTCACGAAATTGTCAGCGGGCGATGCCGTCAGCCTAGGGTTTCCGACCGGCATGGCGGCAGAGGCCGTGGATGTGGTGAAGTTGGAGAACAATGCCGACCAAGAAGCGCTGCGGGCTGCGGGTGCGTCGCTCGCCAAACGCCGTGGCACCGCTGATCTGCTGGTCCTGACCGGTGGCCTGCGCAAAACGGCAGAGTTGTGTTTTGGTCTGGCGATGCGTGATTACACGTTTGAAGATCGTAAAAGCAACGGCAAGCCGCGCACGGGGCAGGTCACGATCATGAACTCCAAGCCCGAAGAGGTCGAGGCTGCCGCAGCGCCGCTGATGGCAATCGCAGACGGCACCTTTATGACCCGCGACCTGACCAACGAACCCGCAAATATCCTGACCACCACCGAATTTGCCAACCGTCTCGCCGAGATGGAATCCCTTGGCCTCGAGGTCGAAGTGCTGGACGACGCCAAGCTCGAAGAGCTGGGCATGCGCACCTTGCTCAGCGTCGGGCAAGGGTCGGCAAGCCCGTCCTATGTTGTGGTGATGAAATGGAACGGCGGCGAGAAAGACGCGGCCCCGCTGGCGCTGGTCGGCAAGGGCGTCGTGTTTGACACCGGCGGGATCAGCCTGAAACCCGGCGCAGGCATGGAAGACATGACCATGGACATGGGCGGCGCGGGCGTCGTGTCCGGCGTGATGCGCAGCCTCGCGTTGCGCAAGGCTAAGGCAAATGTCGTCGGTCTTGTCGGGATTGTAGAGAACATGCCATCGAGCACGGCAACCCGCCCCGGTGACGTCATCAAAACAATGAAGGGTGACACGGTCGAGGTCATCAACACCGACGCCGAGGGGCGTTTGGTGCTGTGTGACGTGCTGTGGTACGCGCAGGAACGGTTTAATCCGGCGGGTGTGATTGATCTGGCGACACTCACCGGCGCGATCATTATCGGCTTGGGCCATGACAATGCGGGCGTCTTCTCGAACGACGACACGCTGTGCAACGCATTTCTTAAGGCAGCAAAAACCGAAGGCGAAGGCGCATGGCGCATGCCCATGGGCGCGGGCTACGACAAGCTGCTGAAAAGCCGCATCGCTGATATGAAAAACATTGGCGGTCGTCCTGCAGGGTCGATCACAGCGGCGCAATTCCTGCAACGGTTTATCAAAGACGGTATGCCCTGGATCCACCTTGATATCGCTGGCGTTGCCTCGGTTAAATCTGAAACAGCGCTCGCACCTGTGGGGGCGACCGGCTGGGGCGTTGCCTCGTTGAACCGTTTGATTTCAAACCTCTACGAGACAGAGTAAACCTGATGGGTGCCGCGTACTTCTACCATCTGACCCAGCGACCACTGGTCGAGACGCTGACCATGCTCTTGGGCAAGGCCCAAGGCGCTGGTTGGCGCGTGGCGGTACGTGGCACCGATCAAAACCTGCTCGAACAGCTGGATGTCGCCCTGTGGCGGGGGCCGGATGACGGGTTTTCACCGCATGGGTTGGCGGGCGGTCCCCATGATGCGGATCAGCCGGTGCTTTTGACCACCCAAAACGCTGCACCCAACCGTGCAACCTGCGTGTTTTCGATCCACGGAGCGCCCGTATCCGCCGAAGAAGTTGCCGCGCTGGACCGCGTTTGCATCCTGTTCGACGGGTTGGACGAGCACGCGTTGAACGTGGCCCGCGACCAATGGAAGTCTCTGAAGGCCGCGGGAGCATTGGCGCAATACTGGTCCGAAGAATCGGGCCGGTGGGAAAAAAAGGCAGAGACCTAAGGGCTTTACGCGCACAATTACCGCGTGAGGATTAGCTCTCCGTTGGTAATCTCGATCCGGCCCCAGCGTTGCAGATAGCCCATCCCGAGCAGCGATTGCCGCATCTCGCCTGCGTTGACGACAGCAGGCACATTGGTATCGCGCACGCCGCCCAGCTCAACCTCGGCCAGCCTGACATAGGCGGTGCGCACTTCGCCATTGGCGGTGCTGGCGCGCCCCAGATACTTCAGATCGTCTGGCTTTAGCCCCGCGGCCTCGGCATCTTTGCGGGTGAGCACCATATCGGTTGCGCCCGTATCCACAACAAAGCGCAGCGGCGTGCCATTGATCGTGGCGGTAAGATAATAATGACCGTCGCGCGCGCGCGGCAGGGTGACGCTGCCGGTTCCCGCCTGAAAGCTTTGGCGCGGGATATCACCGCTGCGGCTGATATCGCCCCAAAGCCCGTATCCCGCGGCAACGCCGATGAAAATCATGGCCCAAACTGCGACCTGCTGGAGCGTTTTATTCACCCCCTGACGGCTTTGCATAAAGAACCAGCCCGCAACCATCGCCACGAGCAAAATCAGGTAGATCAAACGCCCTGTTTCAATATCCGGCATCATATATCCTTTGGCAGTCTTCCAAGAATATGGGGGCAGGGCATGGGAATGTCAGCCCGGCCCCGGCCCGAAACCAAAGGCGCTCAGGCCATCTAGCACGAATTGCACCGAAAGGGCGGCCAATAGCATCCCCAAAAGTCGCGTGATCACGTTGATCCCGACCTTGCCCAAGGCGTTTTCAAGATAGCCGCTGGCCTGCATGGTGATGCCCATGATGAGCAGCACGGCAAAGGTAATGGCGACCACGGTCGCCAACCCTTCGAGGCCCGGCTTCTCGCCCGTCAGCAGGATCACCGACGCGATAGAGCCGGGACCGGCGATCAACGGAATGGCCAACGGGAACACCGACGGATCGTCGTGGTCATCATCCGCTTCGGCATGGCCTTCGCGGCGTTTGGTCCGGCGATCGAACAACATATCAAGGGCTGTCAGGAAAAGCAGCACGCCACCCGCCACCCGAAAGGCGGGCATGGAGATCCCGATGAACCCCAGCACGGCCTCGCCAAAGGCGGCAAAGACCAGCAAGATCAGTCCGGCAATGATAACCGAGCGCCATGCAACCATTCGCCGCTGGTGCGGGGTCATGCCGGGGGTCAGGGCCAGAAACATCGGGCCAATCGCAAAGGGGTCAATGATCACGATCATGGTCGCGAACGCCGTGATCGTGAATGCCAGATCAAGTGCCATCATAAACTGCCACCGGGGCCAGCCCCCGTCCTTATACCTTTAGTGCCGGCCCCGTGTCTTCAGGCAGACGCGGTTTCCAGCTTTTCCAATGCGCCCATCCAGATCGCCTCTGCACGTTCAAGGGCGGCCATGACTTCGGCGTATTTCTTGTTCCAAACCTCAAGTTCGCCGACTTTTTCCTTTTCGTAAAGGGCAGGGTCCGCAAGCTTTTTAGCCAGTTTGTCACGCATATCGTTGATCTTGGTCACCCGCGCCTCGGCGGTACGTACTTCCGAGCGCAGGGCAAGGATGTCTTCGCGGTTGGCGCGTTTCGGTTTAGGGGCTTCCTTGGCCTGTTTGGCGTTCTTACTGACAGGCTTTTCAACGGTCAGCAGCATCTTGCGATACGCCTCGAGGTCATCCTCATAGGGCTGAACAGTGCCGTTCGACACAAGCCACAGACGGTCTGCCACCATCGACAAGAGGTGCATGTCGTGGCTGACAAGGATCACAGCGCCAGAATAGCGCGTCAGTGCCTCGACCAGCGCTTCGCGCGATTCGATATCAAGGTGGTTGGTCGGCTCATCGAGGATCAGCAGATGCGGTGCATCCAGCGTGGCCAGCAGCAGGGACAGACGTGCCTTTTGCCCACCCGACAGGCGACCGACTTCGGTATCGGCCTGATCCGGCCCCAGACCAAACCCGGCCAACTGCGCCCGCAGCTTTGATTGCATCACACCGGGGCGTGCGCTGATCATGTGCTGAAGCGGCGTTTCGTAAACGACCAGTTCATCCACTTGGTGCTGCGCAAAGAAACCGATCCGCAGCTTGCTCGAGTTGATCGCCTTGCCATCAAACAGCACCAGACGGTTGGACAGCAGCTTGGACAGCGTCGATTTACCCTGACCGTTTTTACCCAACAACGCGATACGATCGTCTTGGTCGATCCGCAGATTCAGGCGCGACAGCACAGGCTGGCCTTCGGTGTATCCGGTCGACCCGTTTTCAATGCTGATGATCGGTGGCGACAGCTCGTCAGGTTGCGGGAAGGTAAAGACCTTGCGCGCGGCTTCTTCCGGTGGCGTGATCGTCACCATCTTTTCGATGGCCTTCATCCGCGATTGGGCCTGTTTGGCCTTGGACGCCTTGGCCTTAAAGCGGTCAACGAATGCCTGCATGTGTTGTTTATGCGCCTGCTGCTTTTTCGCCTGCGCGGTCAGCTGTGCGCGCTTTTCGGCCCGCATTTTCGCGAATTGATCGTAATTACCCTGATAATACGTGAGCTTACGGTCTTCGAGGTGCAGGATGCCACCAACGGCGCGGTTCAGCAGACCACGGTCGTGGCTGATGATGATCACCGTATGCGGGTATTTCGACAGGTAGTTTTCCAGCCATAGCGCACCCTCGAGGTCGAGGTAGTTGGTCGGTTCGTCCAATAGCAGCAAATCGGGCTGCGCAAACAGAACCCCCGCAAGTGCCACGCGCATCCGCCAGCCGCCCGAATAGGCAGAGCAGGGTTGCTGCTGGTCATGATCGTCAAAGCCGAGGCCTTTGAGGATCGCGGCGGCACGGCCTTCGGCGGACCAGGCGTCGATATCGGCCAAACGGGTCTGCACCTCGGCGATGCGCGCGGGGTCGTCCGTCGTCTCAGCCTCGTGCATCAGCGCGGCGCGTTCCACATCGGCGGCCAGAACCGTTTCAATCAGCGACACGTCAGACGACGGCACCTCTTGAGCGATGCCACCGATCTTGGCACGCGAGGGCAGGCTGATGTCGCCTGCGTCAAGTGACAGCTCTCCGCGAATGATTTTGAAAAGCGTGGTTTTACCCGCACCGTTTTGCCCGACGAGGCCCACTTTGTGGCCTTCGGGGATGACCGCACTGGCTTCCTCAAACAAGGGACGGCCTTCGACGGAATAGTTGATTTCTGAAATGCTTAACATGGACGCGGTGTGGACCATGTCTGGCCCCGCGTCAATCGCGGCTTTTCACGGGGGATGACCCATGCTAGGGAGCGGCCAAATCAACCCCACCTAGGAGAGCTATCATGGCCCTTGAGCGCACATTCTCGATCATCAAACCAGACGCGACACGCCGCAACCTGACCGGCAAAATCAACGCAAAATTCGAAGAAGCCGGCCTGCGCATCGTCGCACAAAAGCGTATTCACATGACCAAGGCACAAGCGGGCGTCTTCTATGCTGTACACGCCGAGCGTCCTTTCTATGACGAACTGTGCGAATTCATGGCGTCCGAGCCGGTTATCGTTCAGGTTCTTGAAGGTGAAGGCGCCATCGCGAAAAACCGTGAAGTTATGGGCGCAACCAACCCAGCCGACGCCGCAGCTGGCACCATCCGCGCAGAATTCGCTGAATCCGTTGGCGAGAACTCCGTTCACGGGTCCGATGCTCCAGAAACAGCCGCAGTAGAAATCGCGTATTTCTTCTCCGGTCTGGAACTGGTTGGCTAAGCCTTAACGGGTTTAGACCGATGAAAGGGGTCGCAGGAAGCTGCGGCCCCTTTTTTATGCGGCGTGTTTGGCATTAGCCTTTAAGGGTCGGGTGATGGGACGACAGCGCGCCATCGACAGGGCTGACCGTTTTCATCGGGGCCGTTTCCTCAAGGTGACGGTGCAAAAGATCGACGTTACGTGTGTTTGCCTTCCAACCGATGTCAAAGATATCACCGATTAAGGGGATTGCACCGATCGCAAGGTCGATGCCGACGTTCGCGCCCATGCGTGCCAAGACCGATCTGCTTGCGCCCATGCGATGCGCCTCTTTGACGATATAGCCCGCTGGTGCCAGCGCCAGAACATCGCCCACGCCGGGGATCAGGCCAAGGATACTGTCCCAGCCCAACCGGATGCCCAACAATGGCACGCGCAACGCGCTGTCCATCGTGCGGGCAAGACCGCGCAGGCGATCAAGATCGTGCTGAACATCAGGGGAATGGGGCATGGGGCAGGGTGTCCTGTTGGGGGTACTCTGCAGTATAACGCCGGTGAGGGCGGGGACGTTCCGACTAAGAGATCAAGCTCACGCTTCTCGGACACCGATGAGGTTCATCATCCGCTCGAACTCTGACTGGACAGGATCGTGCGCGCGGGCCTTGATCGCGTCGAATTTGACGCGCAGCGCCTTCTTTTCTTCGCCTTTGCAATCATTCCATGGGCGGCCTTGCAGCCCCATGACCAAGACATAATACCCGATGAAGTGCGGACGTTGCCCATTTTGCAGTAAACGCGCGTAGGCCGCATCGGCACCAAGATCACGCAAGGCTTCGGCAGAATGAATGCCCGCCTTGGCGCAGCTTTGCTCGAACGCGGGGCCAAGATTACGGATTGAGGAAACAGGGTCAGTCATACCCGACCACCTATACCGTAGGCTGCGCTATGTCACTTTCAGATGCTGGCATAATCCGTAAATATCACCGGCTGGGGTTTTTCCCGCGCGGGCTTGGGTGGGGCGGATTGCTGCGGCTGGTTCAGTTGCTTGGTCATGGGTCTTCTCCGGTTTGTGTTGGTCTCTCCGTTTCAGGGGCTACCAACGTTCGGGCGGCCCTATTGTTCAGTGTGAAGGTCAAAACTGCCTATACAAAGGCCGGATATGGGCCGTTATGGGGTAAAACTGTGCCATTTAAGCCATGCGTTTTTCGCATATCGACTATGGTTTGCACCTTTGCTGCACCGCCCACATATGACGATCACGGGCAACGAAGCCCTGAAATGGAAAGCTGGAAAATGAAAACCGAAGCTACATACAAAACCGCCACACCGGTCGAAGTCGACCGCCTGCTTGCCGAAGCCAATGCATTGCGTAGTGCCTATATCTCTGCCGCAGTCGCCAAAGCTTCGCGTAAGTTTACCGGCCTGTTCCGCACCGCACCCCGCGGCACGGTTGCAGCCTAAACCGCCAGCGCTTCGCTGACGGAACATACCAAACCGAATGCGGTGGATAGGCCGCCGCATAGACGTGAAAGAAAGAATAGAAAATGAGCTATACTTCCACATATACCGCCGCACCCGTTGCGGGTCTGATGCCCAAGCTGCGCATGTCGTTGAACGCATTCCGCGCCTACAGCGCCGATCAACGCGCCAAACGCCAGACCTTCCGCGAACTGTCGGCGATGAATGACCGAGACTTGGCAGATATCGGTGTTGCACGCGGCGAGATCCGCAATATTGCATCGCAAGCGGTTGCCCTGCGCTAAATCGTTCGTCTAAAGCCACAAGAATTTTCCCGCCGCAAAGTCCTCCCACTTTGCGGCGGTTTTACTTTGTCTGATCAAATGTTTACGGGGTGATTCTTGGCACCGGTAATTCCCCATATCGGCTGTCGTTTGACTTGATATCGCCCCCGAAAACCCCGTCCGCCGCTGCGCCCCCCAAAATAGCGTTTTGCAATCTCACCCCTTGCCAGAATTATATTCCTGACCAAGGATGAATGATACTATCGCGGACTTGCTTGCCGCAGCACCATTGAAGCGCGGCCGCGTCATGTTACCTCCTCATCAGAAGTAACGGAGAATATCATGATCAAACACGCCACACTCACCGCAATCGCCCTTGCTACCGGCGTCAGTGCTGCTCAGGCAGAGACGCTGAATGTCGGCATGTCGGGCGGGTACTTTCCCTTTACCTTTGTGAAGCTCGACGAGCTGCAGGGGTTCGAGGTCGATTTCATCAACGCTGTAGCCAAGGAAACCGGCGACGAGGTCAATTTCGTCACTATGTCGTTTTCCGGTCTGATCGGCGCGTTGGAATCCAACCGGATCGACACCATCGCCAACCAGATCACCATCACCCCCGAGCGCGAGGCGAAATTCGCCTTTTCGCAGCCTTACGTCTTTGACGGGGCGCAGGTCGTGGTTAAGGCCGGCAACGAAGACACCATCGGCAGCGTTGAAGACCTGAGCGGGAAAACCGTTGCGGTCAACCTCGGCTCCAACTTTGAGGAGTTGTTGAACGAACTGCCAAATGCGGGCGAGATCGACATTCGCACCTATGAAAGCAACATCGCTCAGGACACAGCGCTTGGTCGAGTGGATGCCTTTGTCATGGACCGCGTCTCGTCCGGCCAGCTGATTGCCGAAAGCCCGCTGCCGCTGGCGCTGGCCGGCAAGCCCTTTAGCGAAATCCGAAATGCGCTGCCGTTCCGCAACAACGACGAAGGCAAAGCCCTGCGCGACCGGTTCGACGTAGCAATCACCAAGTTGAAAGAAGACGGCACCCTGACCGAGATTTCGGAAAAGTGGTTCGGCTCTGACATCACGACAGCCGAGTAAGCCAAGATGCGAGGGCTGGATTTCGAATACATGTGGGGCTTGCTGCCGGTGTTGCTGGGCTATGTCCCGCTGACGCTTTTTATGGCGTTTATCGGCATGGTCTGCGCATTGGTGCTGGCCTCTGCGCTCGCGGTAGAGCGGGTGTTCCGGATTCCGGTCCTCGACGTCTTGGTGCGGCTGTTCATCAGCTTTTTTCGCGGCACGCCGTTATTGGTGCAGTTGTTTCTATTTTATTACGGCTTGCCGCAAGTCCTGGGCTTTCTGGGGAATATTGACGGCGTCACCGCGACGATCATGGGGCTAACACTGCATTTCTCGGCCTATATGGCCGAAAGCATCCGTGCCGCTATTCTGGGCGTGGACCGCAGCCAGTGGGAAGCCGCGCAAGCGGTTGGAATGACCCAAGTTCAGATGATGCGACAGATCATTCTACCACAGGCATCACGCGTCGCCGCGCCGACGCTCGTGAACTACTTTATCGATATGATTAAAGGGACCTCGCTGGCCTTCACCCTTGGCGTGACAGAGCTGATGGGTGCGACCCAGAAAGAAGCAGCCGGCAGCTTCTTGTACTTCGAAGCCTTCCTCGTTGTCGCCGCGATCTACTGGGTGTTGGTCGAAACGCTGGCCTTTGCGCAGCGTCACTTAGAGGTCTATTTGAACAAGGCGCATGCGCGATGACGAAGACAATGAATATTTCAGAGACGGGCAGGGCGACAGGCGACGGCATCACCATCGCGGGCCTGAGCAAATCATTCGGCAGCACCACCGTGTTGAAAGACATCTCGCTTGATATCGCCCAAGGGGAACGGGTGGTGATCATCGGCCCGTCGGGCACGGGAAAATCTACCTTGTTGCGCTGCCTGAACTTTCTTGATGCACCCGACGCGGGCGTTATCCGCATCGGCGATATGTCCGTCGATGCCGCAACCGCGAAACGCCCCGACATTCTAGCGCTGCGCCGGCGGACTTCTTTCGTATTCCAGAACTATGCTTTGTTTGCCAACAAGACCGCACGCGAAAATATCACCCAAGCGTTGATCACCGTGCAAGGCTACAGCAAGGCTGACGCTAACGCGCGAGCCGACGCGACACTGCGCGAAACCGGCCTATCCGAGAAAGCTGACAGCTATCCGGCCGCCCTGTCCGGTGGCCAACAGCAACGCGTGGGTATCGGCCGCGCAATGGCGCTGGATGCAGACCTGATGCTATTTGACGAACCGACATCTGCGCTGGATCCAGAGTGGGTCGGCGAAGTGCTGGACCTGATGCGCCGCGTGGCCGAAAAACGCCAGACCATGCTGATTGTTACCCACGAAATCCAGTTCGCACGCGAGATCGCCGACCGAATCATATTCATGGACGAAGGCCGCATCGTCGAACAAGGCACGCCGGCGGAGCTCATTGACGCGCCAAAAGATCCGCGCACCCAATCGTTCCTGCGCCGCGTGACCTGAAGGTTCGTTTTAATGCAGGTGACAAGCCGCGATTGCTAGGCAGAGTCCGGCGGAGTTAAAGCTACGCTTTGCATCTGCCGGTTCGAGGTGAATGTTTTGGTGCACTGCTCATTAACCACAGAAACTGGTCTGCCGGCATGGGCCGACTGCGGGACCCTGCGAGTGTAGATGAATGGCGGAGAGACAGGCTGACGCACTTCTGGCCTAATGTTCTGATAATAAACTCTTATCGGGGATCGGTGCAACCATTAACCATCATTCTACCCCACATCAAAATCAACCGTGCATTTGGCAAGGAAAACTGAGCCGATCAGTAGCAGTTCCGGACGGACGGACACCCCGCCCCCTATGGGGCGGTGAAGGTGTCCGTCCGTCCGGAACTTTTTTTGCGTTTTCATTTTGGTCCGGTCACATCCGGAACAATGTCTTCTTCAGGAGGGAGAGGCGCGGTGCCGATCCTGACTTACTCAAAATGAAAGATGACTATGAAAACTATGTCCCCCAACTCTCAATATAGCTCTGCACCTGCCGTAACCAAGGCTGGTGAGTTTCGACCCAAACTTAACGCCCCCTTTGTTGTTAAGAACCTTTTCAAACCCGGTGAGGTCTCAATGATTGCGGGCGCGCCGGGTCTCGGCAAATCAACTATTTCAGCAGCGATAGCGGCACACGCCGCGCAGGGTCGTGACTTTGGCGGTTTGTCCGTCCGGAAAACGGTGGTGATCTACTACGCCGCCGAAGACAGTTACGGAGTTCTTTGCCGCGCACATCCATACATGCGAGACCCAGCCTGTGCAAATGCACCGTTCTACGTAGTTCACGGTGCACCCAACCTCATGGACGCTGAAACGCCAGAGAAGGTCGCAAGGTTCATCAACGCCAAAAAGGCTGAATATGGTTGTGAGCAGGCGCTTGTAATCTTTGATACGCTGAATCGGTGTATAGGTGAGGCAGATGAGAGTAAGCGTTCTCAGGAGGGCACTGTCGGGTCAGCTTGACGTCTTGAAGTTCCACGGGAGCAGATCGTCGATGCCGCTTTGTGGGTGACCATTGGCGATCGCTGTGAGGGTTGCCTTGAGATAGGCGAAGGGCTCGATGCCGTTGATCTTGCAGGTCTCGATCAGTGAGGCGATGCGGCCCCAGGCGATACCACCCTCGTCATGCCCAGCGAAGAGGGCGTTTTTCCGATTGAGGGTGATGGGGCGGATCAGGTTTTCGACGCGGTTGTTGTCGATCTCGACGCGCCCATCGGCCAAGAAGGTCTGCAGTCCGTCCCAGTGATTGTGGATGTAAGTCAGCTTTTCACCCAGCCGGGATTTGGTGGAGATCTTGCGGCGCTCAGCCTCCAGCCATTCACCGAATGCTGCGACCAGCGGGGCACTGCGGGCCTGACGGGCAGACAATCGCTGGCCGGAGGAGATGCCACGAATGTCAGCTTCGACGGTATAGATTTCGGCGATGCGGCGCAGGCCTTCGGCGGCGATCTCTGAGCCATCTCGGTCAAAGACTTCCTTCAGCTTGCGGCGCGCATGCGCCCAGCAATGGGCCACCCGAATGGGGGCACCGCCCTTGCGCGTGGGTTTGGTCAGCCGATTATAGCCCTGATAGCCGTCGATCTGCAGGATGCCGTCGAAGCCTGTCAGGAAGGTTTCGGCATTCGCGCCCGCCCGACCGGGGGCATAGAAGTAAACCACACCGGGCGGATCTTCACCGCCCCATGGTCGGTCATCGCGGGCCAGTGCCCAGAGATAGCCAGTTTTGGTTTTACCGCGCCCCGGATCCAGCACCGGGGCCGTGGTTTCGTCCATGAACAGTTTGTCGGATCGTTTCAGGTGTTCGGCCAGCCGGTCGACGACGGGCTTGAGGTGGAAGGCCGCCTTGCCGACCCAGTCCGCCAGCACAGCGCGGTGCAGATCAAGACCCGCACGCGCCAGGATCTGGCTTTGGCGGTATAATGGCAGATGATCCGCATACTTGCTGACCAGCACATGGGCGATGGTGGCCTCGGTCGGCAGGGCACCTATGATCAGATGCGATGGTGCGGGAGCCTGGGTCACGCCGTCGGTGCAGGTCCGGCAGGCGTATTTCGGGCGGACGGTGACAATGACGCGCAACTGCGCCGGCACGATGTCCAGCCGCTCACTGCGGTCTTCCCCGATCTTGTGCATAACGCCGCAGCCGCAAGGGCAGCTCAGGCTGTCAGGTTCGATGACTTCTTGGATGCGCGGCAGTGCGGCCGGTAGATTGCCGATGGTGCGCTTTGGCGCAGATTTGGTTGTCGTCTTGTCACCTGTCTGAGCGGCCAGTTGGTCCTTCTGCACCTCGACCTCAGCCAGGGCGATGGACAGATCCTCGAACGCCAGCTGCCGCTCATCCTCGGTCAGCTTTTCCGACCGTTTGCCATGTAGGGCATGGTTCAGCTCCGCAATCAGGTGCTCTTGCCGTTGGGTGATTTCCGTAAGCGCCGCTACCTTTTCCATCAACGCCAAAACCGCCGCACGCTGCGCAGCAGGGATGGTGGATAGGTCAATGGCGGGTGTCGTGATCATGCCATCAGGATACGATAAAACCCCATTAAAAACACACAAAAGACAGCGGTTGATTCACTCTGCCGCAGCAGGTGGGCGCATCTCCAGAGCCTTGACCTTGCGCCAGTCCAGACCGGCAAACAGGGCCTCGAACTGGGCGTGGTTCAGCGCCATCATCCCGTCCTTGATCGCCGGCCAGGTGAAGGTCGCTTCTTCCAGCCGCTTATAAGCCATCACCAATCCGGTGCCGTCCCAATACAAAAGCTTCAGCCGATCCGCCCGGCGCGAGCGGAACACAAAAACCGTGCCGGTGAACGGATCCTTGCGCAGCACCGACGACACGATCGACGCCAGACCATCATGACCTTTCCTGAAGTCCACAGGCTGCGTCGAGACCAGAACCCGCACACGGTTTGATGGGAACATCATGGCTGACCCTCGATTGCCCGCACGATCTCGGCAACCCGGGACGAACTGGTCGTGCCATCGAGCCGGACTGTCACACGACCAATCCCAATCTCGATGGAGGTATGGGATGACTCGTCAGGCTTCGCGGACCGCCCCGCAACGGCCGACATATGCGCACCGCCGCCACCATCCGAGACTACGAGTGGCGCAAAACTAAAGGCGTCGTCATCGCCCGCAGGTAAAACCAACCGGCCATCGCGTGCTTGACTCCGCCATTCCGATAAATGGTTCGCCCGAAGCCCATACCGCGCCGCAACTGCATTCACGCTCACGCCCGGCTGCAAACTCTCAGCCACGATCCGTGCTTTGACCTCATTGGGCCACCGCTTCTGGCCATTGGCCCGTATCTCCACCCCGTAGTCCCTGAGAAACTCTACCGTAGTCGCCATCGCGAAACTCCCGCCCAATATCCGTCAGAAACGGAGTCGCAGCTCAGGCGAAAACTGGGAAGGTGCTGTCCAGGCAACGCTTACAGATGAGAACTCGTCGAGTGCTATGGGGACTGTTGTTGGGAATGCGACATTTATCGCTCAAATCACTCACTCGTCCGTCGTATTTGTTCACCACGTGGGGAACGGAAATCCCGACCGACCGCGGGGATCCTCGGCGTTCCATGGAAATGTTGACTGCCTTTGCTTGATTTCGAAAGCGTCTGTATCCGGGTCCGAAAAAGTCGTCCTACTCAACGCAATCAAACAAAAGAACGCACAAGAACTTGGCTCACTTCCGTTCAAGTTGGCGGCGTTGAACATCGGCGTAGACCGTGAAGGATGCGAAGTTACCGTTCCTATGGCAATCCCGATGGAACCGAAGGCATTTGCGAAAGCTTTGACGCGGACGAAAGTCGCCAACGACAACAAGCAACCTTCGCAGGACACCGTGGAACGCGTAGCTGACATTGAACGCGTGCTGATGGAACTCGCTGACACTGATCCCGGCTGCTATTTCTCTCAATCGGAGATAGCAGAGCGTTCAGGCTCAATCTTTAACAGTGTTAGAGGTTCCGACAGTCTGCGGGTTGCGGTGCGACGGGCGCTGTTAGCTTTGGAGAAGGCCGGCAAGGCAGAGCGCGGAACTAAGGGGTATAGGAGCTCTCTTTCGCCCTCTAACGCCAATGACAACGCCTTGAGCGACTAACTCCCAGAGGCGGCGCGCCCCCGGTCACGTTTCCAGAGGGCGCGCTTCCATCGGAGGCTCCTCCATCTTGCCCTGTCAGCCGCTCCATTTCGTCTTCGAAATAATCGAGCATAGAGGACGCCAGCTGCCGGAGATCCGAAGAGGGGATTGTTGTGAAGTCATGATCTACCAATCTGAATCTGATGCAGTGTCTCGAAGCGTGAGCCAAAATGGTATCAAGCGATTTTCTTAGTTTTTCGTCCATTACGTTTATTCCCTATGTTCAATTTTTGAAGGCGCACAACGGATAAAATAGTCATTTTATCCCTTTCTCCCAAAAGGCAATGCATGGCACTGTTTTCATTCCGGCACTCTGTGAAGACCTTCTCGCCGAAATGCGGAACCAAAAGCCGCATGGCTGAGATTGGTCAAACCGAAGCGCATTTGCATTATATTACTCGCTCCGCAGCGGCGCGGGATGTTGTGCGAAAGCAGATTGATCAGCCGACCGATACTCTACAAGGACGCGCCGCAGAGTCTGAAGCTCAGAAGCGACGCGGAAGAGTCTGCGAAAGATTTATAATCGCACTTCCGGTAGAGGCATCGCTTGAGCAGCGACTGGAGCTTGCTGCGGAGTTTGCGGACGCGCTTACGCAGGGAAAGGCTGGATATATTTTGGCCATTCACGACAAGGCTGGGAACGACCAACAAAACCCTCATTTCCATCTTGTGGCGTTCGACAAGCACGAAAAATCAGGAGCGCGTGGCCGTCCAAAGAGCGTTCTGGGTATGTCAAGAAAACACGCTGTGGAGATGTGGGCCGAGAGATGGGCCAGCCTTCATAATCGTAAGATGAGCGAATGGGGTTTCGGAGCTGCCTCTGCCATCAGTCATCTTTCTTTTGACAAGCAGGGGATCGACCGCATTCCGGAGATCCATGAAGGCCCTGGGTCTCGCGCCATGAGTTCACGGGGAGCCAAGGCTACAGCTAAACCTGAATGGAAACATATTGACGCCGGAAAAACGCGGGCCGAAGCGAACAGCGTTATCAGGGAAATCAATCAACTTATTGAGGAGAAAAAATATGCCACAGGCAATCGACTGGGAAGCGCAGATCGAAGAAATCCGGCGGAAAGCGACAGCCGCCGCTCGGCACTCCGAGAGGACTGTCAACGGGGTAGCTCAAACCCTTTCGCAGGTTGGAACCCAAGCACAACTGCTTGCGAAAATAGACAGAGAACAACAGGTGATCACAAGCCGCCTTGGATCGTTGGAGCGAAAGCTAATAGAGAAGTTGGATCACGCGAAGGTTCAGCCCATGAAAGGGGCAAACAGACATCCAGCGGTCCTTTTGAGATGGCTAAGTGGCGTCGTGCTCGGCGCACTCCTATCAGGCGCGTTTTTCTGGAGCTAATCTTCCTACGGGACACCCTCCGAGCACGGCTTGCGACTTTTAATGGTCGCCGCCGCACGCGGCCGCTGTCCAAGTCCATTGCAGCGTCGCCCACAACGGCAATCACAAAGAAGGTGGCCCGTGAGCGCGGCATAGAAAGATCAACGTAACATCTGACTAATGATCAGTTGCGAAAGTGGGAAGTCTCGGTATAGATTCTATCCAAAGTTGAGAAGACAAGTTTTGTTTCGCTATATAGACTTAACGCCATGGTTCAAGGCGTCCTCAGGCAGGGGGCGCAATGATCAGAACTTTGGGGTTTGGAAAGGTTTTTGAGTCCTATGAAGATTGAGTCCAAAGATACGAACGTTCTGCGCCTATTTACATCTGATTTCCTGCTTATCCCAAGATTCCAAAGACCCTATTCTTGGGATGATGAGAATCTCGACGAGTTCTGGAACGACGTCGTGAAGAATGAAGGAGGCGATTACTTTATCGGCTCTATGGTTCTCTATGAGTCAGGGGCAGAGGAATATGGGGTCGTCGATGGGCAGCAGCGATTAACGACCATTACGATCTTGCTGTGCGTGATCCGCAACGCTTTCAGCAAGCTCGGTAAAGATGACCTTGCAAAAGGGCTCCATGCAAAGATTGAAAGGGGAGATATTGATAGCGTTAATCGTTTCGTTGTTATGACCGAAACATCCTACCCTTTCTTTGCCGAAGAAATCCAAAAATATGGTGAGAAGGACTTTGCAACGATTCCACAAAGGGAAGAGAAACGGCTTCAAGCATCATTTGCTTTCTTCGAAAAGAAAATCGGAGGGATTTTGAGCGCGGTAGACGCGGATGGAATGATATCGAAGGACGACAAACTTGAGGCTAAGATCGTTCGCTTAAAAGAACTGCGAGACGCCGTCCTCAGTTTAAGCCTTATTAGGATAGAACTGGATAATGAGGACGATGCATATCTTATTTTTGAGACACTCAACACTCGCGGAAAAGACCTCGCCCTGACTGACCTCCTTAAAAACCACTTTTTGAAGACGATTAAGGGTGCAGGTTCTGTTGATGCTGCGAAGGAACTTTGGACAAGAATATTAACCACCTTGGGTAGTAGCGAAGTCGATATTGATCCGGATGTTTTCTTTACTCACTCATGGTCCTCAAAATTCGAAGCGACCACACAGCAGAAAGCCTATAAAAAAATAAAATCAGAGGTGAGTGAAAAAAATGCCAAAGATCACCTTAAAGGCTTTGCAACTGATGCATCAAACTACGTTTCGATTTTTAATCCCAATCAGGGCTGGAAGAAGGAACAGGTAGATATCATCTCATCGCTATCAGCGATGAGGGTTTTTCGAATAAGCCAACATACGCCCGGCGTCCTTTCGTTAGTTAGGGCGAACAAGGCTTCTTTGATCAGCGATAAAACTCTCAAACGTGCCCTTCGAGGGATTGAAAACTTCCACTTCCTGTTCACGGCAGTCACCTCGTCAAGGTCGTCAGGTGGCATTTCGGCTATGTATTCTTCGTTTGGTAGGAAAGTGTTCGAGGCGAAGGACGCCAACGAAGCTGGTTTAGTAATCAATGAGTTGCTTGAAAAACTTAAAGAGAGAATGCCGACCCAATCAGAGTTTATGGCTGGTTTCGATCAAATCCATCTCACCAACAGCAACACAAAGCAAGCAAGCCTTGTTCGCTATATCCTGAAGGGGTTTGCCAGTCATCAAAAACTCGCTTTTTCCGACGATGCAGCTAACCTGACGATCGAGCATATTTATCCACAGTCCAAAATAGATGGTCAATGGACACCCGAGGTAGTCGGGAGTCTGGGAAACCTTATTCTGCTCACATCTGCTGACAACGGTAAGATAAAGGATGATGATTTTTCAAAAAAAATGATTACTCTCAAGTCTCTCACTGGTTCCGTTCCCCAAGATGTGTTGGACGCCGAAGATTGGACTATTGAACGGGTTAAGCAGCGAACCCTGCAGATGGCTGAAACTGCATATAATCAGATTTGGAATATCGCGTAGGGCTCCTCCGGAGCCCTACAAGGGTATCTCCGAGATCAATACCTAAGCGTCGTTAGCGAACATCTGGATTGTCCGGCGATTTATCTCTGCCACCCGTGTTGTAGGGTCTGCGTAAAGCTCCAACTCGCCCATTGCCCACATCCCCCACTGCTCAAGCAGTTTGTGGCGCTCGTGGACCAGCATCGCGCGATTGTAAGCTTGGACTGTTTTAGAGCCAACAGAGTGAGCTAAGACGTAACCGCGCCATTGTTACCGCGGCGATTTAGCTTTGATGCGTGCCACCAGATCGGTGTCATGCACGAAGTCATCAAGGAACTCATGCCAGGTTTTGTTGGTGATACGAGCGGCGCGGATCATGTCCATCAGCTCTTCGATCCCGTCATCGGTCAGTGTGGTGCTTGTTTCGTCGGGTCCGACGTAAACGCTGACGATGTTTCCATAGGTCAGGTTGTCGTCGTTGGAGATGATCGGGTAATCCCCCCTAAAATTAGTGGTGTTCAAAAGTAGAATTTTCTCGGCAAGATATCTGAGGAGATTTACGATGAAGAACGGACGATTTAGCGATGCGCAGATCATGGCTGTGTTGAAGCAGGCGGAGGGCGGTGTGCCGGTCTCTGAGCTTTGCCGGGAGCACGGGATGAGCAGTGCCAGCTTTTACAAATGGCGGGCTAAATTTGGCGGTATGGACGCGTCGCTCATCGCAGAGATGAAGGACATGGCCGAGCAGAATCGCCGCCTCAAGAAGATGTATGCGGAGATGAGCATGCAGAATGAGTTGCTCAAGGAAGCCCTCGGAAAAAAGTCTTGAGGCCGTCTCATCGACGAGAGATGGCCATGAAGATGGTGGCGGTGCATGGGGTCAGTGTCGCGCTGGCGTGCCGCACGTTCCAGATCAGTGAGACCTGCTATCGCTACAGTCCAACGCTGAGCACCGAGAACGAGGAGATCGCCGATTGGTTGGAACGTCTGACGGCAAACAAGCGCACCTGGGGCTTTGGCCTGTGCTTTCTGTATCTGCGCAACGTGCAGGGCTATTGTTGGAACCATAAACGCGTGTACCGGATTTACTGCGAACTGGAGCTGAATCTACGGATCAAACCCAAGAAACGGCTGAAGCGCGACAAGCCAGAACCGCTGGCTGTGCCTGACAAGCCAAATGAGACGTGGTCGATGGATTTTATGGCCGATCAGCTCTCTGACGGCCGGTCGATCCGGACACTGAACGTCCTGGATGACTTCAATCGCGAGGGCCTTTGCATCGAAGTCGACTTCTCATTGCCAGCCGAGCGCGTGGTGCGGAGTCTGAACCAGATCATCGAATGGCGTGGAAAACCCAAGGCTATTCGTATTGATAATGGACCCGAATATGTCAGTGGAAAGCTCATGGAATGGGCAGAAAAACAAGGCGTTAGGCTGGAATACATCCAACCCGGAAAGCCCCAACAGAACGCCTATATCGAACGCTACAACCGCACGGTTCGCGGCGAATGGCTCAGCCAGTACATCTTTGAAACCATCGAGGAGGCACAGGATCAGGCCACGGAATGGCTCTGGACTTACAACAACGAACGACCCAACATGGGCATCGGCGGCTGCGTATTCCGGTGCATCCGGCCGGTCATTCCGACAACATCCGGCCACCTAAACCGGTGTATCCGGCCGCCCTTGTTTAGCGGCTGCGAGGCCTGAGTTTTTGGTTAACCGTTTTGGGCGCTTTCGTCACCTGTTTTGAGTTTGGTTTTTCGCATGCTCTGGCCGTCGAGTTCGACGCGATATGCGTTGTGTACGAGACGGTCGAGAATGGCATCTGCGAAGGTAGGTTCACCGATCACGTCATGCCAGGCGTCGATGGGCAATTGGCTGGTGATCAGCGTTGATCCGGCTTCATATCTGTCTTCGACGATCTCCATCAGGTCGCGCCGCTGGCTGGCGTTGAGACGGTCTGGGCCCCAATCGTCCAAGATCAGCAGCCGGGTTTTGGTGAGGGCTTTGAACAGGCGTGGGAAGCGTCCGTCGCCATGGGCCAGCTCCAACTCGTCAAAGAGACGCGGCATACGTTTGTAGAGCACGGTGACGCCGTCCCTACATGCGGCTTGCGCGAGCGCACAAGCCAACCACGTTTTGCCCACGCCGCAGGGGCCCGTGATCATCAGGTTACGACGGTCTTTGATCCAGCGCCCGGTCAACATCTGCTGGAACACGGCTTTGTCGAGACCGCGCCGGGATTTGTAATCAATGTCCTCGGGCGATGCGCCGACGTGGCGCAATTTTGCGGTGCGCATGCGGCTTTCAAAGCGTTTGGTTTCTCGGCTCGCGCTCTCACGGTCGACGAGCAGCCCCAGCCATTCGGCATGGCTGAGCGCGGCTGCACCGTCCTGTATTTGCATCTCAGCAAAGGCTTCCGCCATGCCGTCGAGCCTGAGTGATTTGAGCTGATCCAAGGTTGGATGATCAAGCATATCTTGTCCTCTTCAGTGGAAGTAATCCGCACCACGGATATTGGGGTGAGTGATCGCGGGGCCGTCCGTGGTGGGGTCGCGGCGCTTGCGATCCAGACCATTCTTTAGAATGGAATGTAGCGATGAGTAGGAATGGGCGTTGATCTCAAGCGCCCGGGCGCAGGCGGCATCCAGGCGATCATGACCAAAGGCTTTGGCGAGTTTGATGACGCCAAGACAGCTGCGATACCCTTGCTCGGGGTGCCGCCTTTTGCGCATGACCACATCAACAAAGATCTCAACGTTTGGGCCGATGCGGACGGCTTGCCTGCGAATGCGCTCAGGCGTCCAGTCATCACGGAACCGATGATGCGCAGGCATGTGATCTCGGTGCGTCGAGTGCTGGCGGTTGCCGGAGGTGCGGGCGTGAGAGGCCACGCGTTGCCCCTTAAAATATACCTCTACGGTGCGTGCGGTAATCCGGGCCCACAGTTTTTGCTTCAGTAACTGATGTGGCACTGAGTAATAATGGCGGCCAATATCGACGTGGTAATCAAGGCCAGCACGGCACTGCTTCCACTCGGCATAAACGTATGGGGCAACGGGCAGCGCCTTCAGCGCAGGGCGATCCAGGCGTTCAAAAAGATCACGACGGCTGGCCCCAAGATGGCGAGTCACCTTGCCATTGAGTTGATCCAGCAATGGCCGGATGGCCGCGTTCACCTCATCAAGGCCAAAGAAGCGCTGATTACGCAACCGCGCCAAAATCCAGCGCTCGGCCAGCAAGACAGCGCCTTCAACCTTGGCCTTGTCTTTGGGTTTGTGTGGGCGGGCCGGAATAATAGCTGTGTCATAGTGACTGGCCATATCCGCATAGGTGCGATTGATGGCTGGGTCATAAAAACAGGCCCTGGTGACGCCTGCCTTGAGGTTGTCCGGGATCAACTGCGCAGGTACGCCGCCGACGAACTCAAAGGCACGCACATGGCTCGATATCCAGTCCGGCAGGCTCTGCGTCCACGTCGCTTCAATATAGGTGTAATTGGACGCGCCCAACGTTGCGACAAAGATCTGCGCTGTGCGCACCTCGCCGGTTTTGGGACAGACAACATCCACGGTGTGGCCGGCATAGTCGACAAACAGGCGCTCGCCAGCAGGGTGACGTTGACGCATCACCGGCGACAGCTTGCCTTCCCAACGCGTATAGAGTTCGCAGTATCTGCTGTAGCCGTATCCATCCGGATAAACCCCGCGATACTCTTCCCACAGCAGTGAAAGCGTCACACCCTTGCGCCGTAACTCTGCGTGCACGTAGGCCCAGTCCGGTTGAGCAACGCTGCCACGCACTTCGCCAGGGCTATAGGGAAACAGCCGCTGCTCGAGGTCTGCATCAGACAAGGCGTCTGGCAGAGGCCAACTCAAGCCTTCAACATCGGCGCGCCGAAAATACTCCGATATCGTCGCGCGGCCCACCGACAGGCTTTGCGCAACACGGCGTCCTGAAAATCCATCTGATCGAAGCCGCAAAGCTTCCCGTATCTTCCGCATTGGCAATCTCTTCATTGGGCTCTCTCTCATTCAAATGAACGCCAGAGTAGCCCTGCTACAGATCGCCTCGCA
Source organism: Sulfitobacter sp. M13 (assembly GCF_053474885.1). Taxonomy (NCBI): domain Bacteria; kingdom Pseudomonadati; phylum Pseudomonadota; class Alphaproteobacteria; order Rhodobacterales; family Roseobacteraceae; genus Sulfitobacter; species Sulfitobacter sp. M13. The sequence continues at coordinate 2,247,488 of NZ_CM130281.1, forward strand.
GTCGCTTAAATCGTGTCAAAATAGGGGTGGCCGGATGCCCCGGAATCCATGGCCGGATCAAATCGGTATGGGTGGCCGGATGCTATCGGTACAGGTGGCCGGATCACCCCGGAATACGCAGGCGGCATAACACCCGCAATGAAACTGAAAACAGCCGCCTGAATTCTACCGCTGGACCTCATTAAAAATGGGGGGATTACCATACAATCAAGATGAACATCGCTACCCCTTTGGCGCTGAAGCCAGCTTTGCTACACGAGCGAGCCAATTTTCCAATTTATGAGTTCATAGAGGCGCATCAGTGTGCGCTCCGTCATGCCGCACACATATTGGGCGGCAAAGAAGGCGCGGGACTCGTTGATATGGTCGCTGACGCACTCAGTCGGGAGTTGTCGTTGTCACGCCGGACAATAGGTCTGCTTCGTCAGTTGAAGAGTCTTCTCTTTCTCGAACATGTCGATGACATCGAGCGGGTAGAGTGCGGTCACTTCGCTGCAATCGATCCTGCGGACCCTGTGGTGGAAGATATCTGTCTACTCGCTGATGGTTTGCAGCGCGTGCTACTATCGTTGAATGATCGGCCCGGTGGAGCAAAAATATCGATAGTCAGCCGTAAGGACCCTGACGTCTCAATCAGCAGTTCTCAGCATGTCGATGACACATCAGAGGTTCTCACAGACCCTGCGGGAGGCGCGAAATGACCTCCCATCCATTACAGCAGGCTGCCATGATTAGTCTGATTGCAGACGCGGTCGGATATGCCCGGCTGTCCCAGAAAACGGTCTTCGACATTGTCATCCCTCTGCTTCCGCCACAAAGGCGGGGCCTTGCGGAGGACATCCAGCGGAAGCTCGCAGGAGATCATTTCATCAGCGAGCCCTTTTTGCGCGATCTTGCGGCGTTGGTGGACTTCTTAGGACGTGAGATTGCAAATGGGACCCAGCAAGGCTGGATTGCCGACGAGCATGATGTGAACGGTGGTCGCCATGTCAAACAGGTCAGCGATCATGCCTTTGCGCTTATTAACGCGTCTGATCATTTGATCGATCTGCACCGCGCCATCAGTGATGTCTTGAACCACGCCAAAGCTGAGCAATTAGCGGAAACGCTGTTCGCGCGTTGAAACAGAGCGGTGCCGGTCCCGGCATCGTTCTTTAGAGGGCTTAGATGCCCGCAACCATCGTTTAGACACCGGTGGACAAGCATGTCGGCACCACATCCTGCTGCTACACACCGTCGGCATGCTTCTTGAAACGCAAATGTCTACAAAGCGCTTCTGTCGAGGTTGGTCCCAGCTGCAGAGACCTACGTCGAGAGAAGCGCCAACTGAATTAGGAATCCCAATGAATGTCTCGGCGATCGAATTAAAGCAGCAACGGCAGCGCTATACTTGATTGTCATATTAAGTCCAATACACTGTAAATATACAATTTTTAATATTATATCTTTTTTCGGCAGAGAGATATCGAACCTTAATCACAGGTTCGACCAATTTCTGAAAGACGTCGGCATCTCCTTTTCAGAGGCCAGAGAGAACTCTGCGACCTCCGGATAGAAAGGGCGACAAAACTTTCGAAACGAAGCGTTGTCTCCGCAATCAAGAGAGCACGGCGTTCATGACCACTCAATCAATGGCTGATTTCGTAATTTCGTTTCCGGCATTTGCCGACCTGAAACCTCGTGTCCGTTCGAAAGTAGCTTCACGGGTCTCCGGGCTTAGTCAGCGCCACATAACGGAGCTTGCGACAAAGGGATTGATTCCGGGTGCACTGAAGCACGGTGGAATCTGGACCTTCGATCAGGAACTTTTTGTCCTCTGGCTTAAAAAGGGAAACCAATGCCAAAAAACGTCTACAAGCCGAAGGGCAGCAAAAATTACCACCTTCGCGTCAAAATCGACGGCAAAGAATACAGAGAGTCGGTTCGCACAACTTCTCAAAGGGTCGCGGAAAAGCGAGCGCAAAAGCGGATCGAAGAGCTGAAAAGCAAAGCCGAACGTGGCGATACCGATTGGATGTTCCACGTTGGTTTTGCAAGTTTCTATGATGGCATGGATTCATTACGCAATAGCCACGGATGGACCGAAAACACATGTAAGCGCTATCGCACCAGCCTTCGTCAAATTGGATCGACGCTTAAGATTATATTCAAAGAACGGAACGAGGACATCGAGCAGGCTGCAGCTTGGGAGATTGGTCTGGCTGAAGTGGCTGAGTTTGTCTCGCTGCGCAAGGATGATGACGTATCCATCGCTACGATAAATCGGGATCTTACGGCGTTTAACCATCTGATGAGTCACATCAAGAATAAAGGGTGGATAGAGATGAATCCTGTTCAGCTTTTCGAGAAGACCGGTATGCGTGAGAAACTACCGTTGATCACACTACCTACAGATGTGGCTATTGAATTGTTGTCACAGCGTGCGCCAGGGACACTGACCTACTTCCCCGGTTTTTTGGTTGAGACAGGGGGGCGGATAACGGAGATGGCTATGATCAAGTGGGGGGACCTCTCTGGCATGGATCGGCCCGTCCAAGGCAATGTTACGCTTACCTTGAAAAATACCAAGGGTGGCAAAGTTCGCACGATCACCTTGCGCCAGCAGGCCATCGACATCCTGCTGCAGGTTCCGCGCTCAAACAGTTCTCCTCACGTATTCTGGAATAAGACAGAAGATGGATACTATCGGTCCGCTGCGAATTTGTTCTGGGACTACGCGCAGGAAGTCGACTTTGGAGCCAGGATGCATGATCTGAGGCACAAGTTTGCCATCGAGCGTTTGAAAGAAGGTTGGTCGGTTTATCGGGTGCAGCGCTACATTGGCCACGGGTCGGTGAAGACAACCGAGCGCTACTATTTCCGTTATCTGACCCAAGAGCAGCAGGTTATTGCAAATGCAGACGGTAATGTCGGTCTCTGACATCAATTCAGCAAGACATAATAAAGCCCCGCTTGAAAACGGCGGGGCTTTGCCGTTCTGAAACGGGTCGATTAGAGGGCATTAGACTGAAATCGTCCTCTGGCACAGAATAGCAGGTGCATCCGGAGGCGTGAAAAGCGTCATAGTATGCCGTAATTGCACCAAAATGATAAAATTCGCATTTCTGCAGATTTAGGCCATGAAATGCAATATTATCAATGAGTTAGTGGCGGAGAGACAGGGATTCGAACCCTGGGAACCCGTGAAGGCTCAACGGTTTTCGAGACCGCCCCGTTCGACCACTCCGGCACCTCTCCGCATCGGTGTGGTGCGTCCGTTTAGGATGGATTTTACGGGGTGGCAAGGGGGGCTAGGCCAGTTTTCGCGGACACGGGGAATTTCATTGCTGACAGATCAATTTTGCCTAAGGTCTTGGGTGGATAACCTCAAAGGAATACCGCGATGCGCCGACTGACCCGTTTACCGTTAACTTTATGTTTTGGATTAGCGGTCATGATCGCCGCGATTGCACCGATGGCGCGGGCTGCCGACAGGGAAAGGGTCGATGCATTTCTGGAAGTTACCGGGTTTGACGTCGCGCTTGAAAGCATCCGGCTGTCTGCTGATTCCGCGCCACAGATGCTGGGTATCAATGCGGATGCCTTTGGCTCTGAATGGTCACGATTGGTACGCGAGGTTTTTGAGACGGATTTGATGCTTGATATGGGGGCGGGCATACTTGCACAGGCTTTGAGCGATGAGGCACTGGACCACGCGTCCAACTTCTATGCTACCGATCTGGGGAAGCGGTTGGTCGCGGCTGAAAACGCCTCTCATATGGAGGAAGACGATGCTGCGAAGTCCGAAGCGGGCGATGCGATTTTGAATGGATTGCGCGGGATTAATTCTCCGCGTGTTGAATTATTGTCGCGCCTGAATGGTGCCAGCGATGTGGAGGAAAGCTCCATAAGGGCACTCCAAGAAGTGCAGGTCAGATTCCTGATGGCAGCGGCCGGCGCGGGGGTTATCGACCTACAGATGGAAGAGCCTGACCTGCGCGAAGCGATGCGCGCGCAGGAACCCGAGATGCGTGCCTCTATCAAAGAGAATGCGTTGGCGGGGGCGGCCTATACCTATCAGGCATTTTCGGATGAAGAGGTGCTGGCCTATGCAAAAGCCCTTGAAGACCCACAGATGCAGGAAGTTTATGCGCTGATGAATGCTGTGCAGTTCGAAATCATGGCGAACAGGTACGAACAGGTCGCGCAACGGCTGGGCAATATGCAACCCAGTCAGGACTTGTAATCATGCGGGCGTTTATTGTTGCGGTCGGCCTGTGGCTGCTGGCGCTGCCGGTTTGGGCAGATGCCCGAACCACGGTGCTGGTAGATGTGCTGCGCCTTGGCGAGCTGGCTGAAATCTTGCAGCGCGAGGGACTAGAGAACGCTGAACAGCTGGACCGTGACATGCTGGGTGGGCAGGGCGGACCGGGCTGGGAGCCTCAGGTGCGCGCAATTTATAGTCCGGAACGGATCGTTGAAACCGTTCGCACGGCGCTGGAGGTTGCTTTGGTGGGACAAGAGCGCGAAGATGTCATCAGCTTTTTCGCGCAAGGTACCGGCGCGCAGATCATCGCCCTAGAAAACGAAGCGCGGGCTGCGATCACCGACCCGGAAATCGAAGAGGCTGCGCGCGCGCGGTTTTCTGATCTGGACGGGACCGCGGACGCCCGCCTTGCGCAGATCACCGCATTGATCGACAGCGGCGACATGGTCGAACGGAATGTCGCTGCGGCGATGAACTCTAACTTTCAGTTCATGCGGGGTATGTCCGAGGGTGGCGCCCTGCAAATGACGGAGGCCGAGATGCTAGCCGACGTCACGCAGCAGCATGACGCGGTCACAGAAGACACCCGCAGTTGGCTGTACAGCTACCTGGCTTTGGCCTATTCTCCGTTGGAGGATGACGCTCTTGAACGCTACATTGCATTTTCGAAAACCGATGCTGGGCGCAGCCTGAACCGCGCCTTGTTTGACGGGTTCGGAGCAGCTTACGAGGACGTTTCCTATGCCCTTGGGCGTGCCGTGGCGCTGAACATGGTCGCCGAAGAACTATAGCCCCTCACGACGCCGCGCCAATATATCCCCGGCGGGCCCTGTGGCACTTGACATCAGGGGGGCGGTGCATCATACGGCAAGCCTCAACCTAAGGGTGCCCGTTTCGGGTGCCTTTGTTATTTCATGAACATCCCGAAATGGGATGCGCTGTCCGAGGTGGGCCAAGGCCCGACGAACTCCCGAATGGGGACCACAGGATGCGGAAACAGTAAAGGAAGACGCATGTTTGCGGTCATCAAGACAGGCGGCAAGCAGTACAAAGTTCAATCCGGCGATATGCTTCGGGTAGAACGTTTGGCTGCTGACGCGGGCGAAACAGTCCAATTCAACGAAGTTCTCATGCTGGGTGGCGATTCCCCCAAGCTGGGCGCACCTTTGGTTACAGGCGCCGGCGTACAAGCCGAAGTCGTCGACCAAATCAAAGGCGAGAAAGTTATTCACTTCGTCAAGCGTCGCCGGAAGCACTCCTCCAAGCGCACCAAGGGCCACCGTCAAAAACTGACGCTGGTTAAAATCGGCGAGATCCTGTCGTCCGGCGCGGATAAATCCGATGTCAAAGCGGCAATCGGTACCGGCTCCGTGAGCGCCTCTGCCGTGGCTGCCATGGAAGAGCGTTATGCGCTGAACAAAAGCGATCAGGCCGAAATGGCCAAGCGCGTGAAGAACAACCAAGCCGAAGAAAAATCGGCTAAGCCTGCCAAGGCGAAGAAGGCCAAAGCTGCCCCTGCAGCTGAAGGTTCCGACGATCTGAGCAAGATCTCGGGCGTTGGTCCGGTTATCGTTGGCAAGCTGAACGGTGAAGGCATCACAACCTTCGCACAGATCGCTGCTTGGACAGACGCTGACGTCGAAGCTATCGAAGAGAAACTGTCGTTCAAAGGTCGCGTCGGTCGTGAAGACTGGATCGCACAGGCCAAAGAACTCGCAAAAGGCTAAGGAGAGACACCAATGGCACATAAAAAAGCAGGCGGCTCATCCCGTAACGGCCGCGACTCAGCAGGTCGTCGTCTTGGCGTGAAGAAATATGGCGGCGAAGCTGTCATTCCCGGCAACATCCTGGTGCGCCAACGCGGTACAAAGTACTGGCCGGCTCAAGGCGTTGGCATGGGCAAGGATCACACGATCTTTGCTGTCGTCGACGGCAAGGTTCAGTTCCACAAAGGGCTGAAGAACCGGATGTTTATTTCGGTCCTGCCAGTGGCGGAAGCCGCAGAGTAAGCCGCGCCCGAGAGGTCTAAAAATTTAGGGATCGGCGGAAACGCCGGTCCCTTTTCTTTTCCATCGCCCAGTGTTCTTCTATTAGGGAAGGCCGTTGTGTCAGGATCGGATTGCCCGCCTTGAATGGCAGGATTATCAGTCTGCGTTCGGGCTGCTGCGGTGCGTCAAGCCATACGAAAGACACTTTAGACCGCTCTGCACTGACATCTTTTAGTGCTTTGCCGCAAAGGAAGCTCGGTTTCGGCAAACTGGGAAATCCGGCTTGAGTGGCTGATACATCAAGGCTGCAAGGGACGGTGCTTGGACACCGTTGGGAGAGACGAAATTTGAGATGGACCCTGGCCGCGCTGACGGTGGCCCCTGTCTTGTTCGTGCCGTTCGGAGGAGGAACATAGCGATGGAAGATTTAACAATGTCGCAACAGCAAGTGATTGCAACTGAACGGTTCGACCTGCGCCCTGTGCGTCTTTCGGATCGTGGCATGATTGAACATTACGCCAGCGATCCACGGGTTGCGATGCGCACCGCCTCTATTCCGCACCCGCTGCCGCCGGGGGTGATCGAAAGCTATGTCACACGCGCGACCAGCACGCCGCGAACCGAAGATGTCTGGGTGATGGACGGGCTGAAAACCGGTGGTTCCGAGGTGATGGGCGTCATTTCCCTGATCCGAATGGACCGAGACCAATCCGAAGTTGGATATTGGGTGGCCCCTGCGTTCTGGAATACGCATCTGGCCTCCGAAGCCGTGCAGGCGCTGGTACAAGCCAACCCGCTGCACAACCAAAATATGTTTGCCTCGGTGTTTCGCGACAACCCTGCGTCTGCCAAAGTGTTGACAAATGCGGGCTTCCGCTATCTTGGCAATGCTGAAACCTATTGTCTGGCCCGCGAGACCTGCGTACCTACCTGGACGTATAGCTGCAAACTATGACCACACGTGCCCCGAAAGGCCTTTTAGATGAAGTTTCTTGACCTGTGCAAAGTCTACATCCGCTCTGGCGGAGGCGGGGGCGGTTGCGTGTCTTTCCGGCGCGAAAAATACATCGAATACGGTGGCCCTGATGGTGGCGACGGCGGGTCTGGTGGCTCTGTCTGGGCCGAGGCCGTCGACGGGCTGAACACGCTGATCGACTTTCGCTACCAGCAACACTTCTTTGCCAAGAACGGCCAGCCCGGCATGGGCAAACAGCGCACCGGCAAAGATGGGGACGATATTATCCTCCGCGTACCCGTAGGGACCGAGATCCTCGACGAGGATCAGGAGACCGTACTGGTGGACATGACAGAGCTTGGCCAACGGGTTGAACTGGCGCGCGGTGGGAACGGCGGCTGGGGTAACCTGCACTTCAAATCAGCTACGAACCAAGCACCCCGTCGCGCGAACCCCGGTCAGGAGGGGGTTGAACGTACCGTTTGGCTGCGGCTCAAGCTGATCGCGGATGTGGGACTATTGGGTCTGCCGAACGCGGGCAAATCGACCTTCCTTGCCGCCACATCCAACGCGCGACCAAAGATCGCGGATTATCCCTTTACCACGCTGCATCCTAACTTGGGCGTTGTCGGGGTGGATAACACCGAATTCGTCGTTGCCGATATTCCCGGCTTGATCGAGGGCGCATCCGAAGGGCGGGGTCTGGGTGATCTGTTCTTGGGCCATGTCGAACGCTGCGCGGTGCTGTTGCACCTGATCGACGGCACCTCCGACACCGTTGCCGAAGACTACCGGACCATCATCAATGAACTCGAAGCCTATGGCGGCGAGCTGGCGGATAAACCTCGTATCACAGTGCTGAACAAGATTGATGCACTGGACGAAGATGATCGCGTAACCGCCCGGGAAGAATTGGAAAAAGCCTGCGGAGGCGAGGTTATGATGATGTCTGGCGTCGCCCGCGAAGGGGTCATCGAGGTCCTGCGCGCACTGCGTGGCCAGATTGACGACGACCGGCTACGTTTCCGCACTGAAGACGAAGAAGAGGCACCTTGGCAGCCTTAAGCGACGGCAATCGTATTGTTGTAAAAATCGGCTCTGCGCTTTTGGTAGATCGCGCAACCGGGCAGCTGCGCTCTGACTGGCTACAAAGTCTGGCGCAGGATGTGGCGTGGCTCAAGGGGCAGGGCAAGGACGTGGTGCTGGTGTCTTCTGGCTCGATCGCTTTGGGGCGTGGAGTGCTTGGGCTGCCCGCCACCACGCTCGCGCTCGAGCAATCACAGGCCGCTGCCGCTGTCGGGCAAATCCGCCTTGCCCGCGCTTACGAAGAAGCGCTGGAGCCCTACGGGATCACCGCAGCACAGGTGCTTGTCACCCTCGAAGACAGTGCGGACCGTCGGCGGTATCTCAACAGCCGCGCCACGATGGAACAGCTGTTGTCCATGGGCGCGGTGCCGATCGTCAATGAAAACGACACTGTCGCAACGGACGAGATCCGCTTTGGCGACAACGACCGGCTCGCAGCCCAAATTGCCGTGACCGTCGCTGCGGACCGTCTGATCCTGCTTTCCGACGTTGATGGCTTTTATTCGGCCAACCCCAACGACGACCCCGACGCCATCCGCTATGATGTCATCGGCACAATTACCCCAGAAATCGAAGCGCAGGCAGGTGACGCGGGCTCGGGCCTGTCCAAAGGTGGCATGAAGACAAAGCTGATGGCCGCAAAAACCGCCACGGCCGCGGGCTGCGCCATGGCGATATCCGAAGGGTCACCCTTGCGGCCCTTGCTGGCGCTGGAAAACGGTGCGAACGCGACGTGGTTCACCGCGCAATCTGACCCACAAACTGCGCGTAAACAATGGATTACGGCGATCAAACCCCGCGGCAGTGTCACATTAGATGCAGGCGCTGTCGCCGCCATGTCCAAGGGCAAATCGCTTTTGCCAGCGGGGGTGATCGCTGTCGCCGGCCCGTTCGGGCGCGGCGATTCCGTGGCGCTTTTGGACCCCGACGGGCGGCCCATCGGGCACGGGCTGACGCGGTATACCTCGGCTGAAGCAACATTAATCAAGGGGCGGCAATCCTCTGAAATCGAAGAAATATTAGGCGCGCCGGGGCGTGCTGCGTTGATCCACCGGGATGATCTTGCGCTTTCCTAACGTCCAAATGGTTTAAAATCCTCGCCGAAGGCTTTAGGTAGAGAATAACTCGAAATCATAAAAAGCAGTAATTAGGGTATGACCTTGGATATGACACAGACAGACGACATTCCCGCGTTGATGGCAGATATCGGCGCGCGCGCCAAAGCTGCCGCCGCGACGTTGGGCTTTGCCAGTGCCGATCAAAAGCAGACCGCGCTGGAAAAAGCCGCTGATGCTTTGGTCGCGAGCAGCGCCGATATTCTGGCGGCAAATGCCAAAGATCTTGAATTCGGCCGAGACAAGGGGCTGTCCGACGCAATGATGGACCGGCTGCTGCTCGACGACGCACGGATCAGCGCGATTGCCGACAGCTTGCGCAGCATCGCAGCCCAAGATGATCCCGTCGGGCAGGTGCTGACCGAATGGGACCGGCCCACCGGCCTCAACATCCAGCGCGTGCGCACGCCATTGGGCGTCATTGGGGTAATTTATGAATCGCGCCCCAATGTAACAGCCGACGCTGGGGCACTTTGCCTAAAGGCCGGCAATGCCGTGATCTTGCGGGGCGGTTCCGAAAGCTTTCATTCTTCCCGCGCGATCCACGCTGCGCTGAAAGTCGGGCTCGAAGCGGCTGGCCTGCCAGCGGATTCGATCCAGCTGGTGCCTACACGCGACCGTGCGGCCGTCAGTGAAATGTTGACCATGACCGACACGATTGACGTGATTGTACCGCGCGGCGGCAAGGGTCTGGTTGGTTTGGTTCAACGCGAAGCGCGGGTCCCGGTCTTTGCCCACCTCGAAGGGATCGTGCACATCTATATCGATGAAAATGCTGACCCTGAAAAAGTGTTGAAGGTCGTGTTGAACGCCAAAACCCGCCGCACCGGCATTTGCGGATCGGCCGAATGCTTGCTGATTCACGAAAAAGTAGCGCGGACCATGGGCAAGGGTGTGATCAAGGCCCTGCTGGATGCCGGCGTCGAGGTGCGCGCAGACGGGGAGCTATCGAGATCGAAGGCACCGTGGCAGCGACGCCCGACGATTGGGGTCACGAATATCTTGATATGATCATCGCGGCCAAGACCGTGGGCAGCATTGACGAAGCGATCACCCATATCCGGACTTATGGGTCGAACCACACTGACTGTATCATCACCGAAGACGATGCCGCCGCGACCAAATTTATGACGCGGCTCGATTCAGCGATCCTGATGCACAACGTATCCACGCAATTCGCGGACGGGGGCGAGTTTGGCATGGGGGCAGAGATTGGCATCGCCACGGGTAAGATGCACGCTCGTGGCCCTGTGGGCGCAGAGCAGCTGACCAGCTTCAAGTATCTCGTGCGCGGCGATGGTGCGGTGCGCAGCTAATCCTTGATACTTAGCGTGATTGTTGTCTCGGTCACGATAGACTTTAACTGTTGCCCGCTGTCTTTCACGATGGCGGGCAACAAGCCGAACTGAACCTGAGCAGGCAGCAGCCGCTCTGCCAGTGGTCGCCCTGCCAACACACCCCATAGTGCTGCGTTAATATTCAGACGGTCGGCGGTCCCGTAATATCCCACCCCGTAGTGCGGTGCTCGATTTCGATCCGACCGCCATAGGGCATCCCCGTTTCCAGACAGAGCAGCCCCAAAAACACCATCCGCAGGGCGCTTCGCGAGGGAGCCACCCCCACGGCCAGATCACCTCCCATTTGGACTGCGCATAGAGGTCGCGTAGGATATCGGTGGTCTCTTGTGCCGCGACAGGCTGCGTAGTGCCACTGCCAAAGGCCACGCGAAAGAACCGCAGCCGCGCACTGGCGTTACGTACGCTTTCGTCGATCAACGCGACTTCGGGGCTCATGTTCATGCCCGACATCAAAAGCAGTTCAAGCCCATTGTTGATCGCGCCCACGGGCGATATCAAGTCGTGACAGATACGGCTGCCGATCAACGCGGCGAAATCAGTGTCGGTCTCAGCCATGGGAATACCTCTCTTATAAAGTTGCCCGCGCTTTGAACGGCCGCACTGTACAGCAAAAAGGACGCACGTTTGGAAGACCTCAATGCGATACTGACACCCGGAATGCTGGTACGCCACCCTTCGTATCCCGATTGGGGTGTGGGGCAGGTGCAAAGCAACATTCGGCGGCAAGGTCACGGTAAACTTTCGCAGCGAGGGCAAGATCGTGGTCGACAGCTTTCGGGTGATGCTCACCCCTGTCTTTGATGAAGGCTCTTCGTTAGCAAATCGTTAATTATTCGCGGAAAAACACCGCTACGCGGTGCAAGCATTGCGCGACAGGCAGTAACTGCCTATTTATCCGCATAATTGCGACCGGAGACGAAACCAGCTCCCCACCATGCGTCCAATCCACATTTCCCATCCCATCCAGGCATGCCCCCCACATCCACCCCACACCCTTCATCCCATCACCATGCACATATCCCCCCCACCCCATCTCACCCCAACCCCCCCATCCCAGCTCACATACCACCCATCCCAGCCCCCATCCCATCCCCCATCATTCCCACCACATACCCCATCCCCCACCCCTCCACCCCCATCCCCATCCCCCACACCCCACCTTCCATCCTCCATCCTTCCACCACCCATCCCCCCATGCATCATCCCACCACCCATGTCATCCTCATCATCCCACCCACCCATTGCCCACATCCCATCATCCTTCCACCACACTCACCCCCCCATCCATTGCCACCATTCCCAACCCCCCATGCTTACACCCTGCCATCACCGCATTGATCGCGATCTTTTCGACCGTGGCGATGCCCATGTTTGGCGGCACCGTGGCAACGACATCCTGCGGATCACGGTGCGTCCCCTCTAGCATGCGGATCACCGTTTCAGGCGTCGGCGGCACCAAGGGCAACCCGTCCGAAAAGCCCTGATCGAACATGAATTCCGCCATGTCATCCCCGCTGGCGACCTCTACCTTGCGGGCGCGCAGACGGCTGCCGTCGGCCTCTGCCCGCAGGGTGTCATACACCTCGGGGTCAAAGTGTTTCGACCCGCATCCAGGGCGCCAGGCAGGCAGGCCGTCCCAATCAATCTGCGCCGCAGCTCTGCCCGTGGCACTGGCCATCTGATCAGACAACGCCTGCCAGTCATCGCGCACGAAGCCTTCGAAATGAGTCACAACCTCGCCGCTTTCGTCGATCCAGTACACCGCCGGCACGATCTCGAAATCCCAGTTGAACGAGGTCTTGCACCCCGCATCCTCCAGCACCGCATGGTCAGCCCGTGACGCTGTGCGAAATCGGCGTTCTTCTCGCCCGACTGCCCCGGCACCAAAAACCGGACAGCATCGCCATAGGCCTGCGACAGTGCTTGCAGAACAGGCCCCGCGATATTGCAGGTCTCGCAATCCTCTTTCACAAAACAGATCAACGCAGGGCCCGTGCCGTCAAAACGATGGGCTGCCCCCTCCAGATCATTCAGCGTAAATTCCGGTTTCTGATCGCTCATGTCGCCCCCTCCCAAGTATGCCGCTGCATACTGTGGGGGATCGAAGGGCATGTCCAGACGGGTTGGCGGAGAGAGGACGGATGGGAATCGAACCCACCACACGCCGTATCGACGCGTCCATGGTTTTGAAGACCAGGGAACCACAGACTCCGGTCGCCTCCGCACTGAGGGCAGACTAGCGGCGGTGGGGTGCGGGGGAAAGTCTAATGCGCAGGCTTTACCATGTGCCGTGTGTCGTCCTCCCGCAGGGTGATACCTTGGGCGTCCAGATGCTCAAGCAGCGGCACGATAAACTTGCGGCTCGTCGCCAAGGCACTGCGCGCCTCGCCGGTGGTAAAGACCATGGGCGGAGGGAAGGCCGCCGCGAGGGTCCGCTGCGCTTGTCTGATGGTCGCTTCATGAAACACAACCTGCTGCTTCAGCGCGATATTAGGCAGCGATACCAGCCGCCCCTGACCCACCATCAGGGCAATCAGATCAGCGTCGTCCGGCGCATCGAACTGCCGCAGGTCAGGGGGTGGTGCCGCCGGTACGAATACTCTCTTCAATCTCCGTCAGGCGCGCCGCCTGTTGCGCGGCAAGTGCTGCAAAGGGATCATGCTGCGCCAGACCAATCAAACCATCGCGCAACATGACCTCGCCCGCCTTGACCAGCGCGGCTTGGGCAAAAGGCACCAGCGCCCGCAGCGGCGTCACCTGTTGTAGCAAAGCAGGCGCGGCCCCCTGCTTTATCGGATGTTCGGCATGAAATCCCCGCAACGCCCCCAGCAGCGCCTCTTGCACCGCGGCAAAATCATCGGTCAACGCGAGATGATCTGCGGACAGGGGCACAGTGCCCTCTGGCAAGCCTACAGTCTCTGCACCACGCGCCAGTCGCATCATATCAGCCCGAAACGCTACACCGCGCCCTTGACCACATAGCGCTGCCGCGATGGCCGCCGCGTCTTGAGTGTGTGCCGCCTGCAGAACCGCAAGCCGCCGCTTGTCGCCCGCCCGACCGCAGTGGCTTGCGGGTCCAGAATCACCGCACCCGCCAGCGTCGCCGCGGGCGAAAGCTGGCGCAGCACCGCCGCCTGCCCCGCAAAGCCGACCACCGGCTGTTTAAACCGAAGCTGCCCCAGCCCCGTCCCACCCGGCGCGATCTGCCCGCCGCCCATCAGCCGCAGTGTCGCGACCTCATGCGCGGTGCCCCAGAGCACGCGTAGCTTTTGCATATGTTTGACCGGTCGCGCCGCACTGGCAGAGACGGTCAGCGCCACGTCCATACATGCAGACGGTGCGTATGCGGTCCCACACAGGACATCACCGCGCGCCACCTCTTCAACCGAGATGCCGCGCAGGTTCACGGCAACCCTCTCGCCTATCTCGACCCGTTTCCGCGCAGTACCGCGCGATTGCAGCCCGCGCACGACCGTTGCTGCGCCGCGTGGCTGAACCACAAGCGCATCGCCAACAGACAGCGCCGCCCCAAGCAACGTCCCCGTCACCACCGTGCCACGCCCCGCCAAAGTGAACACCCGATCCACCGGCAGGAAAGCGCCCGCCGGAACCGCCCGTGGTGGCAGGTCTGAAAACTGCGCCGCCAGCGCCTGTCTCAGCCCGTCCACCCCGCCAGCGGTCGTGGCTGAACAGGGCACCAGTTCGGCCCGCGTGACACCCTGCGCCGCAACGGCATCGCCAATCGCGGCCAGCCGCGCTGGCAGATCGTCAGCAGGGATCAAATCGGCCTTTGTCACCGCGACGACAGCTACTGGGACCTGCAACAGCTGCGCAATCTGCACATGCTCGCGCGTTTGCGCAGCGACGCCATCCACAGCAGAAACCACCAGCAGCGCGCCCTGCGCCCCGCTTGCGCCAGACACCATCGTGCGCATGAAATCCTCGTGTCCCGGTGCGTCAATCAGGTCAAGTGTACCGCCTGCCATCTCGCAATGCGCAAAGCCCAGCGCGATCGACAGACCACGGGCTTTCTCTTCGGCCAGCCGGTCCGTTTCCATGCCTGTCAACGCCCGCACCAACGCCGTCTTGCCATGGTCCACATGGCCGATCACGATCACACAGGCCGATGTCATGGGGCGGCAATCGTACCGAGTGCGGCAACGATATCAGGCAATTCCGCATCGGTGACTGTGCGCATATCCAGCCACAACTTTCCCTGATGGATGCGCGCGACGACCGGCACCGGCCCCCCGCGCAGCCGGTCGCTAAGCGCTTCCGGTGAAAGGGGATCACAGGCCACCACGACGCTTACGCTTTCCAAGTCCTGCTGTGGCAACGATCCGCCACCGACATAGGCAGCGGACGGGGTCACCGATGCTGTGACGCCATTCATAGCTTCTACAGACGCCGCCAGTTTGTGCGCCCGCACCTCGACTTCAGCCAGGGGCTGCGACAACGCTTGCAACACAGGCACCCGTGACAGCGGATTATGGGGCGGCAGGTACAGTCGCAAAGTTGCCTCAAGTGCGGCGAGGGACAGCTTATCGATCCGCAAAGCCCGCAGCAGCGGATGCTTGCGCAACCCTGCAATAATGTCGGCTCGCCCCGCAATGATGCCCGCCTGTGGCCCGCCCAACAGCTTGTCACCCGAGAACATGACCAGATCGACGCCCGCTTTCAAAATATCCGCCACCACCGGTTCATCCCGCAGACCGAAGGGCGACAGGTCAATCAGCACGCCGCTGCCCAGATCTTCCATCAGGATCAGGTCCCGCTCTGCTGCCAATTGCGCCAAAGCCGTGCGTGACGGGGCAGAGGTAAATCCAACAATGCGAAAATTGCTGGTATGGCTTTTCAACAGAACCGCCGTGTCCTCATCCACCGCGTCGGCATAATCGCTAAGCCGTGTTTTGTTCGTGGCGCCGACTTCTTTCAGGACTGCCCCGCTTTGAGCGATGACGTCGGGCAGGCGGAATGATCCGCCAATTTCGATCAGCTCCCCCCGCGACGCGATCACCTTGCGCCCCGACGCGGTTCCCATCAACGCCAGCACCACCGCCGCGGCGCAGTTGTTCACGATCAGCGCCGCCTCTGCACCCGTCAAATGGCAAATCAGCGCCTCGGCATGGTCATACCGCGATCCACGCTTGCCGGTAGCAAGGTTCAGTTCAAGGTTCGACGGACGCGCACCGATGTCGCGCATCGCTTGCAAGGCTTCGGGCGCAAGGCGGGCACGGCCAAGATTGGTGTGGATGATGATACCCGTCGCGTTGATCACGGGACGCAGGTTTGGCTGGCGGGCCACCTCGATCCGATCTGCAAGGGTGCGGGCAAAACCCTCGCTGGTAAAATCAGGCAGCTCGACAGCCGCGCCGCTCAGGATTTCGCCGCGCAGCGCGTCCAGTGTCAGCCGCAGGGCGCTGCGCACTTCCTCGTGGCTATAGGCGGCGACCACCTGGGCAATCGGTGGCTGCTGCAACAACGTGTCGATCTGTGGCAAATGTCTTAGCTGGCTGTTCACGCGTCGCCCCCCGATGGCTGGAGGTGCAGTGTATTCACGCCCGCCCGGGGGGCAAGCGAGATCGGTCACCGCATCAGCGCCGCGCGGTACAGCAGCACACCACCACCACCGGCAAACCGCGGCCCATTACATCGCCAATGCTAAGCCGCCGTGGCCTCGCGCACAGCGATATCGGCCATTTCCAAGATAGCCTCGCGGCTGTCGGCAACCGCAATAAAACGACCGTTGTGACAGAACTTGGCCCCCTTTACGCCGGACGCCTCTTCAAGCGCGGCGTCTTTCAGGCCAGCCCATGCTACCGGCAGATCTGCACGGTTTTCGAAGGTATCATCCCCCGACCGGATCGTCGTCAGCGTCCATTCAGACCCACGTGGGTGGATGACAAACAGCAGGTGGTCTGCACCCGCCTTGATCACCGGCCCCCGAAACGGCATGCCCATCGGCAAGTCCAGCACATGCCCGTCACCCGCAGCGTCAATCGCGGCCATTACCATCGCTTCGGCACGGAATTTGGCGGCCTTTCGGCGGATGGAGGCTTCGACAAAGGCGCGCGCAATGGGCAAGGCGGCGGCAAAGGCACGGTCGTCCACACCCTCTTCGCGGTCATCGAACACGGGCTTGAGGCTTTCCAGCAGTGCCGGCAGGGTAAGACCGGCAAACAGCGGCCCCGCCTCTGACGCGTTGACGGCACCATTGTCCAGCAGGTCGATCGGCAGGACAAACCCGCGATCAAAGCTGTCGTAAATGGTGATTACATCCGCCTCGGGCACATCAAGCGCGCGCAGATAATCGTGCCCGTAATGCGCCCAGATCAGCCCGAATGAACTGTAGGGCTGGCCGTCTTCGCGCAGTGGATTGGGACGTTGGTGGTGGTCAAATATCCCGGCTTCAGCGTCAAAGTCGCCGCCCACATCATAGATGATGCGCCCTTCCGCCGGCGTGATCAGCGCCGTGTCGCGGCTGCGCAGGATCGTTGCATCGGGGAACAGCCGTGTCAGGATGACTGACGACAATAGCTCGTCCGCATGAAAGCCGCCGGAGTGGGTCACGAGTTGGGTGATCGTCATGAGTTTGTACCTTTGCGCGTCTGTTCATCGGTCGAAAAGAAAACGGGCGACCTTGGAAGGGGCCGCCCTGTGTATTGCGTCTCGCTCACACCGCCCACATCGGGCCTAACATGAGAAAAAGTAGAAAGTGTTAATGCGTCCAGGACCCGCGGCGCGCTGTGGCAAAGTTTTCGCCATAGCCACCAGCACGCACATTCGCGCGGCGCTTGTTGGGGTCTTGAACCATCGCGTCGATATTGTGGTCACGGGCGTATTCGACCGCTTCTTCCTTGGTCGCGAACTGCAAACGCACCTGTGTTTGCGTGTCTTTCGACGAGGTCCAGCCCATCAGCGGGTCAATTTCGCGCGCGTGCTCCGGGTCAAACTCAAGCAACCAAACACGGGTTTTGGCAGTGCCCGAGGACATGGCAGTTCGGGAAGGCTGATAAATACGCGCGCGCATCGCTGAATCTCCGCTGTGATTAGGCGGTTTATCAGCCAAATACAGCCAAGGATCAAGGCATCACGGTGAATTGTGACAAATTCGGGTTACATATGCTGCGGCGCAGCATAAGCTGGTCCCATGCAATTGGAGCACATCCCATGAACCCTCTTACCCTGATGACGCTAAATACCAACCTCGCCAAGCTGATGATCGACACCCAAGCTGTTATGACGCTTAGGCTTTTGGGGATGGCCGGTGCCCTACCGCAGTCCCGCGGAGAAAACGCCCGCATGGTCAATGAAAAGGGCCCTGCCATGGCAAAAGCCTATGAGGCGGCCACCAAAGCAGCCTTTGCAGGCGGCACACCGGACCAGATTCTTTCGGCCGCGATGGCACCGGTTAGCAAAAAGGTCAGTGCCAACCGCAAGCGCCTGACCAAATAAGCCTGCGACGAAAGCGACATATGCGCCTCGCGCAGGGCTACGCCCCTTGAACCCGCGCAAAAACATGACACCTTAGGGGCACCCCCAAAGGACGATGTTATGGCCTACGCCCACTCTGATAGTTTGCCCGAGCGCAAAGACGCCTATCTTGCCAACCCCGCGCCCAATGTGCGCGACCGCCCCAAACTTGAGGGCGGCAAGAAGTTCATGCTTTCGACCGAATTCGAACCCGCAGGCGACCAGCCCACCGCAATCAAGGAACTGTCCGAAGGGGTGCGGTCAGGCGAGCGCGATCAGGTCCTGTTGGGGGCCACGGGGACGGGCAAGACGTTCACGATGGCCAAGGTGATCGAGGAAA
Source organism: Sulfitobacter sp. M13 (assembly GCF_053474885.1). NCBI lineage: Bacteria > Pseudomonadati > Pseudomonadota > Alphaproteobacteria > Rhodobacterales > Roseobacteraceae > Sulfitobacter > Sulfitobacter sp. M13. The sequence continues at coordinate 2,266,049 of NZ_CM130281.1, forward strand.
CACAGCGCCCCGCCATCATCCTTGCGCCGAACAAGACGCTGGCAGCGCAGCTTTATGGCGAATTCAAAGGGTTCTTTCCCGAAAACGCGGTTGAATATTTCGTCAGCTATTATGACTACTATCAACCCGAAGCCTATGTCGCCCGTTCTGACACCTTCATCGAGAAGGAAAGCCAGATTAACGAACAGATTGACCGGATGCGCCACTCTGCCACGCGGGCGCTGCTGGAACGCGATGATGTGATCATCATCGCCTCTGTCTCGTGCATCTACGGTATCGGCTCTGTCGAAACCTATGGCGCGATGACGCAGGATTTGAAAACCGGCAGCTCTTACGACCAGCGTCAGGTGATCGCCGACCTGATCGCACAGGCTTATAAACGCAACGACGCCGCCTTCCAGCGCGGCACCTTTCGTGTGCGCGGTGATAGCCTCGAAATTTTCCCCGCTCACCTTGAAGACCGCGCCTGGCGTCTGTCTTTCTTTGGCGAAGAGCTGGAAAGCATCACTGAATTCGACCCTCTTACGGGCGAGAAAACCGGTACCTTCGACCAAATCCGCGTCTACGCCAACAGCCACTATGTGACCCCAAAGCCGACGATGAATCAGGCGGTGATCGGCATCAAGAAAGAGCTGCGGATGCGGCTTGATCAATTGGTGGGCGAAGGCAAACTGCTGGAGGCGCAACGGCTTGAGCAGCGCTGCAACTTTGACATCGAAATGCTGGAAGCCACAGGCGTGTGCAACGGGATCGAGAACTACTCGCGCTATCTGACGGGCCGTGCCCCGGGCGAACCGCCCCCCACCCTGTTCGAATTCATTCCTGACAACGCCATTGTTTTTGCAGATGAATCCCACGTGTCGGTCCCGCAAATCGGTGGCATGTACAAGGGTGACTTTAGGCGCAAGATGACGCTGGCTGAACACGGGTTCCGCCTGCCCTCTTGTATGGACAACCGTCCTTTGAAGTTCGAGGAATGGGACGCCATGCGCCCGCAATCGGTGTTTGTCTCGGCGACGCCCGCAGCGTGGGAGATCGAACAAACCGGCGGTGTCTTCACCGAACAGATCATTCGTCCCACTGGACTGGTCGACCCTCAGATCGAAATTCGCCCCGTGGAAATGCAGGTCGACGATTTGCTGGACGAGGTGCGCAAGGTCGCTGCCGACGGCTTCCGCACGCTGTGTACCGTGCTGACCAAGCGCATGGCCGAAGACCTGACAGAATACATGCACGAACAGGGCATCCGCGTGCGCTATATGCACAGCGACATTGACACGATTGAGCGGATCGAGATTCTGCGCGACCTGCGGCTCGGCGCGTTTGACGTGCTGATCGGGATCAACCTGTTGCGTGAAGGCTTGGACATCCCCGAATGTGGGCTGGTGGCAATTCTCGACGCGGATAAAGAGGGCTTCCTGCGCTCTGAAACCTCGCTGATCCAGACCATCGGTCGTGCCGCGCGGAATGCCGAAGGCCGCGTGATCATGTACGCCGACCGCATCACCGGCTCGATGGAACGCGCCATGGGCGAAACCGATCGCCGTCGTGCCAAGCAAGTCGCCTATAACGAAGAGCACGGGATCACGCCGACCACAGTGAAAAAGAACGTCGATGACATCCTTGCCGGTCTCTACAAAGGCGATGTCGACATGAGCCGCGTCACCGCCAAGATCGACAACCCTTTGGCGGGCGGCAACCTGCAAACCGTGCTCGACGGGTTGCGCACCGACATGCGCAAAGCGGCCGAGAACCTTGAATTTGAAGAAGCCGCACGTCTGCGCGACGAGGTCAAACGGCTTGAAGCCGTCGATCTCGCCATCGCCGATGATCCAATGGCCCGCCAGTATGCGGTGGATAAAGCCGTTGACAACGCGCAAAAAGCATCGGGCCGGTCAACCGGTGGCCGCGGCGGGATGCGCGGTGGTAAATCCCGTTACGGTGGCAAAAAACGCTAAGAGGCGCGCGCCTAGTCTTCGACCTCGTCCGGCAATCCATCATGCTCGGTCGAGGCCATTTTCTCCAGCTCGTCCTCGGACATGCTGTCGTACATATCTTTCGACGCGCCTTGCAGATCGTTCACCTTTGTCTCGCCCCGTTTTGCAGACAGGGCCGCGCCAGCGGCACGTTGCTGGGATTTTGATTGGGCTTTCATCGCTCTCTCCTTTCGGCTGGATGTAGCGGCACAACACATCGAACAGTCCGCAGTTCCCCGACATCACATGACGCATAATTATTTTCATGCACCCGTTGTCAGGTGATTGCTTTGCACCCGCGCCCACCCCACATTCGGAATCTGCGCTTTATCGGAGGATCCCAAATGCGCCTGATCGCCCTTGCCACCCTGGGCCTGACCGCCCTCTCTGCCCCCGCCTTTGCCGACGAAACAACCGGCACGATCCTGGCCTACGATCGCTTGGCCAATATCATTGTTCTGCAAGACAAATCATCGTGGACCTTGGATGCAAAGACCCTTGTTCCGTCTGACCTGATGGCAGGCGACAAGGTCACGCTCACCTTTACATCTGACGGGGACAACGGCGCGAAACCTGCGTCTAAACTCACCCGAAACTGAGACCAACCAGACATGAAAAAACGCCCCCTGACCAAATCAGGGGGCGTTTTTTTTTTTCGTTGAAACTGATGCGTATTATCAGTCGTTCGACGGCGGCGTTACTTCAACACCGGGAACTTTGATGGTTTTCTCTTCGGTGGTGATTTCGACGTCAGGAACTTTAACATCGACCTCTTCTTCGGTCACGTTAACCGAACCGGTATCGGCGTCGAATTTAGGAAGGTTTCCCCCTTCAACAGAGACGTCGACATCAGGCAGCGCGCCTTCTTCTGTCTGATCAATATCGATGAAAAAGATTGCAAATGCGATCACCAGAATAGCGGCGAGCCCTGCGATAACTGCTGTAGAGGTCTTCATAGTATTTCCTTCAAATTACACTGTCCCGTCAGGGCTATCGGGAGAGCAACTCGGTCGATCACGAAAAAGTTCCAACAACAATTTCGGGAACATCTTTCGAAGATACGAAGTTGTGACCCCAGACAGTAATTCAGATTACAACTCAGGAGCTTTACAATGGAATTCGGCATTCTCGGACTAATCATTCTGATCGCAGACATTTACGCGATCTACCAAATCTTCACCTCCGGCGCTTCGGGCCTTGCGAAAATCCTCTGGATTCTCGGCGTCCTAATCTTCCCCGTCGTTGGCTTTATCGTATGGCTGATTGCTGGCCCACGCGGCAGCAGCGTCAAAGTCTAAACGGCCCTACATGATCTAACGAAAAAGGCCCGTAGCAACGCTACGGGCCTTTTTGCATGCCGTCGTCACCGCGCCCCCGCCCTCAGTTATAAGTAATTTATTAAGCATGAAGCGCCAAGCTACCCGTTGAAAGGGTACCCGATGCGCTTATGGTCAATCCTCCTTATCCTCCTCACTTTCCCAGCCCCCGCCCACAGCGGCGCTTGGTTACGGGAAAAAGGCAAAGGCTTCAGTTCAAATACTGTCAGTGTCACGCAAAATTATGACATCTCGGAAAGCACGTTTCTCGAATACGGCGCCCGCGATGACCTCACCCTCGGGGCAGAGATCAGTTTTCTCGCAAGCGCTTATGGGCTGCAGTCGGGGTCCGCTACCTTTTTCCTACGCCGTCCGTTGGGCCGACGGGATCGCCCAAGCGTTTGGTCCGCCGAACTGGGCATCGGCGCGGCGTGGGTGGGGGATGTGGTCACTCCGAATGTAAAAGCGGGGCTGTCATGGGGCCGCGGCTTCACGCTCGCGCAGAAAAACGGCTGGATCACCATCGACAGTTCGCTTTCGTGGGACGTATATCTTCAAGAGCATCTGGCCAAAGTGGACAGCACCTTCGGGATCAACTTTGGCGATAGGTTTTCAGGGATGCTGCAAATTTTCTACGCGTCGACCTCTGCCACCACCGCGACCTCTGTCGCGCCCTCCATCGTTGTGCGTCCGATCAAAAGCCGCCCTGATATTCGCCTGCAAATCGGGGCCGAGACGCTGATAAGCGACAGTTCCAACCCCGCGCTGAAACTGTCGATTTGGCGCGAATTCTAGCGTTTATCCATCCGCGCCTGCATAAAGATCGATCCTTTGACGCTGGTGCTCCAGACCAGATGCAACAGATCACGCTCCGTTCCCTGATCTGTCAAGACATAGGGTGCGCTGTACTGCGCTACGTTCGATCCGTCGCGCACCGGCCCATCCATTGTGATGCTGTCCACCGCGATCGCCCACCCGCCAAAGGGGAAACGGCCGGCAATATCCACCACCCAGGTCTTGGCCAAACTGCCTTCGGTATGTTCGACCTGCACGGGATTAGAGACCGGATTGCTGATGCCGTGAAACGAATTGCCGGTCATCTCTATGTTGCGCATGCGCGAGAAATCCATATCGGCAAAGCTCGTGTCGATACGCTCCACCCGATCAATAAACCCATTGATGCTGCGGAAACGGTTGTCGTTGATCGTAAGCCCGTTGATCACATGGCCCGCCCCATGGGGTTTGATCACGATATAGCTGAACCACGGGGCGACTTCGCCCGAAAGAAATATATTGCCGCTGATCGACAGGGAGCTGAAAGAATACTCGCTGCTGTATTCCGGCGCGGGGTCTTGTTCGTTGGTCCATTCGACGAAACAATTGTCGATGTAATTTCCGCTCACCACGCTCGCCGTATGCTGCGCCGCAAGGATCAACCCAGCAGAGCGGACGCCGTTTTTGACCGTATCCCCCTGAAAGAAATGGTTCCCCGTGACGATATTATTCTGCCCCGCAAGCAGCGCAAAGTGGCGAAAGCGCGTGGCACGGTTATCGCGGATCTTGACGTCATTGGCATTACAGTTGATCGCAATCGTGGTCCGGTCCGGCACGTCCAGCGCGTCTTCGGCGGACAGAAACTGGCAGCGATCCACGAACATCCCCTGACACCCGCCGCCGCTCGACGTGATCCCCCGATCCTTGGGTCGCGAGATAAAGCAGTCGCGCACATGGAAAATCGTCCCCGACGGCGCAAGGTTGATCCCGCTGGCCACGTTGTTGCACTGGATTTCGATGTCATCGAGGACGAACTTGCTTAGCTGGCTATAGTTGCCGAAATCCAGCAGATACTGAAACCGCGTAAAGGTAAAATTCTGTGTCCCCGCCGCGTCATACAGCGGTGCGTTCAGCGTGATCTCTCGTGTGGCGACATTCTTGGCCCGCACATAAATCTCGCGCCCCACCCCGTTGCCGGTGATCAACGCCCCCACAGGCACATTCGCGACGTTCACGACATTCGTCAGCTTGCGCGCATCCGAGGGCGAATAGCTTGCCTGCGAGGTCACCGTTACCGTGTCCCAATCGCCATTGCTCGCCGCCTCAAGCTGGCCGTTGCGGATTACCCGTCGCGTGGCATAGCTGGTGCGTTCAGGCGTCGCCGCCTGCATATCGATCGGGCCGGTAACGTTGACCTTGCGTCCGCCCAGATCAAGCGATTCATGATCCGCATTATTCAACAACGCCTGAAACGCCTTGCGAAACGCGATCTCTTCATTCCCGAACGCCTCGATATAATGGGGCAGATCGAAATTCCGCCGCAGCAGCAGGATCGCGCTGGCGGGCATGGTCACCGTCCCTTCAAACCGTGTCGGCGCGTCAAAGGTCACATCACCGTTCAGCAGATACGTCCCGCTCGGGATCAACACGCTGCGCCCCTGTGCACCCGCATTCGCCGCAACAAAGGAAGCCGTATCATCCGTGCTGCCATCCCCACCGCGCCATAGTCCCGCACGTCGACCTGTGCCAGCATGTCGCGCAGGAAAACGCTGGTCACATCCTCGATCCGCACATCATCAATACGAACGACACCGCCGTTCTGCCCCGTCAGATCCAGTCCAAAATGCCCGTAGACCGGCGCGTTGCCCCAGACCATATCGACACCGCCGCGCAGCCCCGACCCGACAATCGCGCTGACCTCGACCACTTCGCCATAGCTCGTAAGCGCCACCGCCGGCCCCACTTCGACCAGCCCTCCCACACGGGTGCCATTGCCAAGCGCCGGATACCCCGCGATCCGCACCGAGGGTAAATTCCCACCGATCGCTTTGACCCGCGCCGTAATCCGCAAATAGCACCCCGGTAAAAGCGGCGTCTGCCCCATGTACCGCAGCTTTTGCGTAGATTGCGTCTTGATCAGCTCAAGCGCCCCGCCAAAGTCCTGATCCGCAGGGATAAACGCCGCATTTATCGCATTTTCATAGGTGTCAGACCCCGCCGTGCCATCCCCGCTTGAATACACATCCAAGCCTTGTGCAAAAGCCGCAGGTGTCAGCAGCAGACCGTCCGTGATTGCCTTGTTCATCGTCATCCCCTTCGCCGAGGGTGCGATGTCGCCCCCATGAATTGCAAAACTCCGACGCTTGGCCGGCAGGGGGATAGAAATATTCACAAGTGGTTAATCACGGCTAACCGCAGCGTACGGCGCTCGGGGGCAACGTCACGCCGAAACGCTTGGCGCATCCAGCAGCTGAACAGAGGCAATGCGCCAGCCCTCCGGCGTCTCAACCATCTGATAATCCAGCAAATAGGTGAAACCCTTCAGGTCCGTCACCTGCACCTTCTGCCACTGTGCGCCCGCGATCTCGCGTAGGTCCAAAAACCGCACTTCGGTGTTTTTCCAGACCATCGGATAGCCCGAGGTCACCATACGTTTAAAATTTTCGGTGGATTGAAACATCATCTGCAGATTGGGACTCGCATATTCGAACGCGCCCTCGAAATCATCTGCCTTAAAGGCCTCGAACTGGCCGGTGATCGTGCTTTCGATATCCGACTGCTGCGCCGTGGCACCAAACGCCGTCGCAAAGGTCAAAACCATCCCGAAAAAGGCCGAAAGAACCGCGCCACGCATGAGAATGCTCCCTATGATGTGTTGGACTTAACTTAATCCACGCACACCATAGGGCAATAGTTTCACGCCGTGGTCAGCTTGCCTGCCAGCGCGTCGTCGATCAGTGCGACAGTCTCATCCACACCATAAAGCGCGATGAAGCCGCCGAAACGCGGGCCTTGGCTTGCGCCCAACAACACTTCGTAAAGCGCAGTAAACCAATCACGTAGCGGGTCGAAACGTTCTTTCCCGACAGCGAAAACCATCGTTTGCAACGCCTCGGCATCCAGCCCGCCGTCCCATGTTTTCAGCTGGTCACGCAGGTCTTCCAGCGCTTCTCGCTCCAGATCGGTGGGCGCGCGGAACACTTTGGTGGGCTTCACAAAGTCGTTGTAATAGCGCACCGCATGTTCGGCCGCCGCATCCATACCGGGGTTGCCTTCGGGCGTCGCATCAGGCGCATAACGCTGGATAAAGCCCCACAGCTGCGACTTTTCCTCGGCCGAGGAAACAGACGCAAGGTTCAGCAGCATCGAATACGGCACGATCATATCCGACTTGGGCACATCGCCCCCGTGGATATGCCAAACAGGTTGTTTAGCTTGCCCTTGTCATCCTGCGTCTCAAACGCGCGCAGCTGTTGGTGGTATTCATCAACCGCCTTGGGGATCACATCGAAATACATGCGCTTGGCCGTCTTGGGCTTGAGATACATGAAAATACGACAGCGATTCCGCGCTGCGTAGGTCAGCCATTCATCGATGGTCAGCCCGTTTCCCGACGACTTGGAAATCTTGTGCCCGTCCTGATCAAGGAACAGCTCGTAGGTGAAATGCTCTGGTGGGCGGTTGCCCAGAATGCGGCAAATTTTGTCATAGATCGGCGTGTTGGTGCTGTGGTCCTTGCCGTACATCTCAAAGTCGACATCCAGCGCTGCCATGACCATTGCAAAAGCGGCAGAGTTCGAAGTCCGTCTGGCGCGCACCCAAGCGGAGCTTCATGCGGCACAGCGGCTGCGCTATGATGTCTTTGTCACCGAACTGGGTGCGGGCGGCTCTTTGGTTGATCACGACAACAGGCTTGAAGTCGATCAATACGACGATTTTGTCGATCATTTGCTGCTTATCGACCGTAAAACCGCGCAAACGGTTGGTGTCTACCGTCTGATCCGCCGCTGCATGGCGACGCGGGCAGGCGGGTTCTATTCCGAAAACGAATATGATTTGACCGCGCTGAAATCCTCTGGGCGTGAAATCCTTGAGCTTGGGCGGTCGTGTCTGCATCCATCCTATCGCGGCGGCATCGCTATGCACCAGCTTTGGGCGGGGCTTGCATCCTATGTGGCGCGCCACGAGATCGAGATCCTGTTCGGCGTGGCAAGCTTTCACGGGACCCAAGCGGATGCTCTCGCAGAGCCTTTGTCGTTGCTGCACCACGCCTATCTTGCGCCCCCTGAACTGCGGGTCACGGCTTTGCCTAAAGCGCGGCAGAAGATGGATCTGATCCCCGCGGATACGCTGAACCGTCGACAGGCGATGGTACAAATGCCCAGCCTGATCAAAGCCTACCTGCGGCTTGGCGGCTGTGTGGGCGAGGGGGCCTTTATCGATCATGACTTTAACACAACGGACGTACTTTTGATGCTCGACACCGCGCGGCTCAGCGAACGGCAGGCCAAGATTTACAGCGGGCAACCCGCGTGAGCGCGGCTTGGGACAGCGCCGATCACCCGGCACTAGACGACATCGGGCCACTGGGGTGGGCGCTGGCGTTGATCCGCGGCCTTGTCCTGGCGACGGTGGTCTTTACAGGGCTGCTGGTCCTGCTAGCCATCCGCCTGATTGAGCGCCCCTTGTGCGGGCAAGGCCGCCCCGTCACACCGCATATCACGCAAACGGTCTGTTACATTGCGTTCTGGATCATGGGATTGCGCCGCGAAGTCGTGGGCACGCCCATGCGCCACCGTGGTGCGGTTGTCGCCAATCACACAAGCTGGCTCGATATCTTCAGCCTGAACGCTGCACAGCGCATTTATTTCGTATCAAAGTCTGAGGTCGCCAGCTGGCCCGGCATCGGGTGGCTGGCCAAGGCGACCGGCACGCTGTTCATTGAACGCAGCCCCAAACATGCCCGCAAACAGACCGAGATTTTCCAGCAACGACTGCTTGATAATCACCGGCTGCTGTTCTTTCCCGAAGGCACCAGCACCGACGGCAAGCAAGTATTGCCGTTCAAAACCACGCTGTTTCAATCGTTCTTTGCGCCAGAGCTGCGCGATGCAATCTGGGTTCAGCCTGTCACCGTGCTTTATACTGCGCCGCTTGGGGCCGATCCACGGTTCTATGGCTGGTGGGGTGACATGAGCTTTGGCGGGCATCTGGTGCGCACGCTGGCGTCCGCGCGGCAGGGGAAAGTGACCACGATCTACCACACGCCACTGGCCGTCGCCGATTTCGACAACCGCAAAACGCTGGCCCAAGCCTGCGAAACACAGGTCCGTAGTGCGCATCCGTCGGTTCGAATAGCAGCCCCAAACACCGCGGAACTGCGCTGAGATAGACGTTTAAGCGGCAAAATATGCGGCTTGAGCCTTGCGAAGCGTTCAAAACCGGACTATACGCGCGTCACTTAAACCCGCAGTCGGGGTTGGGCCTTTGGGGGAGAAATCCTCAAACGTCCGCCGGTTGGTCCCATTCTGGGATCGAGACCCCCGATGAGGCAAAACCGGAAAGGTATAAAGACATGGCTCTTCCTGAGTTCTCCATGCGCCAACTGCTTGAAGCAGGCGTACACTTTGGTCACCAAACACAGCGCTGGAACCCACGTATGGGTCCGTTCATCTACGGCGCGCGTAACGGCATCCACATCATGGACCTTACACAGACTGTTCCAATGCTGGATCAAGCTCTGCAAGTTATCCGTGATACCGTCGCCAAAGGCGGCAGCATTCTTTTCGTTGGTACCAAGCGTCAGGCTGCTCAGCCGATCGCCGACGCCGCAGAGAAATGCGCACAATACTACATGAACCACCGTTGGTTGGGCGGCACGCTGACAAACTGGCAGACTGTTTCCAAATCCATCCAGCGCCTGAAGTCCATCGACGAACAGTCCGAGCGTGGCTTTGGCGGTCTGACCAAGAAAGAGCGCCTTGGCATGGAGCGTGACCAGTTCAAACTGGAAGCATCGCTTGGTGGTATCCGTGAAATGGGCGGTCGCCCTGACCTGATCTTCGTCATCGACGTCAAAAAAGAAGCATTGGCCGTGGCCGAAGCGAACAAACTGGGCATCCCCGTTATCGCTGTTGTCGACACCAACTGCTCGCCCGACGGGATCGACTATATCATCCCAGGCAACGACGACGCTGCACGCGCGATCCACCTGTACTGCGATCTGGCCGCTCGTGCCGCGCTGGACGGTATGTCCGCTCAGCTGGGTGCGGCAGGAGTTGATATCGGTGCGATGGAAGAAGCGCCCGAAGAAGAAGCCCTGATCGACGGTGGCGTCGAAGTTGGCAACGCTTCGGAAGAAACCGTATCGAACGACGCAATGTCCAAAGACGCACCTCTGGATATCGAATCCAAGAAGGAAACGCTGGCCGACGCCAAGTCGTAAGCGACGCGAAAAGAGACGGGCAGGGGGCTGCTTTCCCTGCCTGTCACACCACCACTACATGATTGAGACAGTGGTGCAGGAAGTCCTGCCCCTCAATTTATCCCAATTCAAGGAGAACCAAAGCGATGGCAATTACAGCATCCATGGTCAAAGAACTGCGCGACACAACTGGTGCCGGCATGATGGACGCCAAAAAAGCGTTGACTGAAACAGACGGCGACATGGAAGCCGCCGTTGATTGGCTGCGCACCAAAGGTCTGGCGAAAGCTGCCAAGAAATCCGGTCGTACCGCAGCCGAAGGCCTCGTTGCCGTTAAGGTTGACGGCGGTCGCGGTGTTGCTGTCGAAGTAAACTCCGAAACCGACTTTGTTGGTAAAAACGCAGACTTCCAGAAAATGGTTTCCGGTATCGCAGACGTCGCAACCGGCGTTTCCGACCTTGATGCACTGAACGCGGCTGACATGGGCGGCAAGCCTGTTTCCACCATCATCACCGACGCCATCGCAAAAATCGGCGAGAACATGTCGGTTCGCCGCATGCAATCCATCGAAGGCGAACAGGTCGTGTCCTACGTGCACAACGCAGTGGCACCTGGCATGGGCAAAATCGGTGTTCTGGTCGCAATGACCGGCGGCAACGAAGAGCTGGGCAAACAGATCGCGATGCACATCGCTGCTGTAAACCCTGCGTCCTTGTCCGAAGCAGATCTGGACCCGGCTGTTGTTGAAAAAGAAAAGCAGGTTCAAATGGATATCGCACGCGAGTCCGGCAAGCCCGAAGCTGTGATCGAAAAAATGATCACCGGTCGTATGCAGAAATACATGTCCGAAGTGACACTGCTGAACCAAGCATTCGTTGTGAACCCTGACCTGTCCGTAGGTAAGGCCGCAGAAGAAGCAGGCGCGACCATCACCGGTTTCGTCCGTTTGGAAGTTGGCGAAGGCATCGAAGTCGTCAAAGAAGATTTCGCAGCAGAAGTCGCGAAAGCCGCCAAAGGCTAAACTGCAATACAGCAGACAAAGAAAAGGGCGAGGGCGCATCAGCACCTTCGCCCTTTTTCATTTAAAATCAGTTACTAAGGGGCGATACTTAAGATTCAAAATGAACTTTCAGCGCGTCGAGTGCCATCAGATAGCCGGTGGCACCAAAGCCGCAGATTTGGCCCAGTGCCACTGGCGCGATGTAAGACCGATGACGAAACTCCTCTCGCGCGTGGATATTGCTAAGGTGAACCTCGACCACGGGAAGCTCTACCGAAGCGATCGCATCCATTAGTGCAATCGACGTATGGGTATAGGCACCAGCATTCAATATAATCGCAGCATGCTTACCCTTGGCGGCGTGGATCAGATCGATCAGCGCGCCTTCATGATTGGACTGCTCGAACGCGATATCAAACCCCAGCAATTTTGCTTTATCGCTGCACATGGCATGCACGTCGGCCAAGGTCGTTTTGCCATAAACATCGGGTTGGCGCGTGCCAAGCAAGTTTAGGTTCGGACCGTTGAGGATCAGAATGGATGTCATAGTCGTGACCTTGTTGTTACAGTATGATTGCTGGGGCGTAGCATAGGCGCTTTGGCGGAGTTAGTCTTTCTTTTCAGGGAATTCGACCGGACCACCGAGATTCTCCCACGTTGAGAAACCTTCGCGCAGATGCACGGCGTCAAAGCCCATGTCTTGCAGCGTTGCCGTGGTGATCGCAGAGCGCCATCCAGAGGCGCAGTGAAACACAAAGGTTTTATCCTCGCCGAAGACCTCTTTGAAATACGGGCTGTCGGGATCGACCCAGAATTCGATCATCCCACGGGGCGCGTGAAAGCTGCCGGGAATATAGCCGCTGCGCTGGCGTTCACGGATATCGCGCAGATCAACGACCACGACGTCTGGGTCGTTCAGCATCGCGATCAGATCAGGCGTTTCGATCTCGCGGATGCGCGCACGGGCGGCAGCAACCATATCCGCCGAAGACATCTTGAGCGTCATATTCTTCCTTTCACTCTGGGGCTGTTGCCAGTCCGCGTCGCGTCCTGTTGCATCAGCGTTGTCGATGTGGATTATGTCACGCAGAACAACAGGGTAAAGGGAGAAGCAGCGCGGACGCTGAACCGATACTGCGGTGAACAAAATGGGTGTAGATCCGTTAATTTGCAATCAATTTCAACAGATAACCAGTCATATTTGCATCTTTACATCAACCGCAGCGCATCAATATTTTACATAATACTGATTATAGGCTTCAGATAAGCCGGCCTCGCTTCACTCTCACGCCCCTTATTAACAGGATAAAATCATGAAACTTTGCCGTATCGAAACCGCCGATGGCATCAAACCTGCGATCGTCGACGCCGATGGTGCCGCGCGTAACCTATCGCAACATCTATCTGACATTGAACTCTCCAGCATGGAACCCGCAGCGCTCGATAAGTTACGCAGCCTGGATGTAACGACGCTGCCCTTGATCTCTGGTCGTTTTGTACCGGTTATCAATGATATACGCCGCATTTTGTGTATCGGGCTGAATTATTCTGACCACGCGGCCGAAGCTGGGATGGCTGTACCTGATCATCCCATCCTGTTCAGCAAGCTCTGTGCTGCTACAGGTGCCAATGAACCGATCATCATCCCCAAGGATTCAGAAAAAACCGATTGGGAGGTCGAGCTTGCGGTCGTTATCGGCACCAAGGCGCAGCATGTGTCAGAAGCGGATGCGTTATCTCATGTGGCGGGCTACGCGACCTTCAACGACGTGTCAGAACGTGCCTTTCAGACTGAATTCGGCGGCCAATGGGTCAAGGGCAAGTCCTGCGACAGTTTTGCCCCCATCGGCCCGTATCTGGTGACCGCTGATGACGTTCCAGATCCTCAGAACCTTGATTTATGGCTGGATGTGAACGGCACCCGCCGCCAAACCGGCAACACCAGCACAATGGTGTTTTCTGTTGCCGAAATTATCTCTTTTCTCAGCCGTTTCATGACCTTACTGCCCGGAGATGTGATCGCCACTGGCACACCGCCCGGTGTGGGTATGGGGTTCAAACCGCCGATCTATCTACAAACCGGCGATGTGGTCGAGCTTGGCATCGAAGGATTGGGCGATCAACGTCAAGAAGTCATTAAATACAACGGGTAAGCGCCCTACCCTAATGCATAACCTGCACCGCGCACCGTGCGAATTGGATCATCGCCGCCGTGGGACGTCAGCGCTTTGCGCAGACGGGCGATATGAACATCAACGGTGCGCGTGTCGACATAGATATCGCGCCCCCAAACGTGATCTAGCAACTGGTCACGGCTGAAGACACGGCCGGGCCGCTCAAGCAACGTCACAAGCAAACGGTATTCTGTTGGCCCCAGCTTTAGCTCGTGCGCAGCACGGTTTACACGGTGACGTTCTGGATCAAGCGTAATGTCGGCATAGCTGAGCGCCGCACCGGAGGACGCAGGCCGCACGCGCCGCAGCTGCGTGCGCACGCGGGCCATCAGCTCGCGCATCGAATAGGGTTTTACCACATAATCATCTGCGCCCGTCTCCAGCCCGCGCACGGTGTCCACCTCTTCGGATCGTGCCGACAGCATAATCACGGGGATATTGCGCGTATCTTCGCGGGTCTTAAGCTGACGACAGACCTCGATCCCGCTTAGCAGAGGCATCATCCAATCAAGGATAACCAGGTCGGGCAGCGCCTCTGCAACCAGCAGGATCGCTTCCTCGCCATTCTCGGCACGCCGTACGTCAAACCCTTCGGATTCAAGGTTATACGCCAGAATTTCGCGCTGTGCGGGTTCGTCTTCTACCAACAAGATTTGAGGCTGAGCGGCAGACATGGCCCTACCCCTTCAGCTTGGTGGAGGTATTGTCCGCCTTGGGGCGATCCTCGTCCGGATGGGTGCCGGTTACAAGATAGACAACCTGTTCCGCGATGGATGTGACAAGATCGCCCATGCGTTCAACGTTCTTGGCAATGAAATGAAGGTGCATGCACGATGTGATATTGCGCGGGTCTTCCATCATGAAGGTCAGGAATTCGCGGAACAGCGCATTATACATCTGGTCGACGTCTTCGTCCCGCGCGATCACATCCATAGCCAGTTCTGCGTCGCGTTGAACATAGCAATCAAGCGCGTCCTTGAGCATGGATTCAACCGTCTTACACATGCGACGAATGGCACCAGTACTGTCGGCAACAGCAGGAAGCTGCGCCAACACGCTATTTCGCTTGGCCATATTTTTTGCATAGTCGCCAATACGTTCCAGGCTGGCGCTAATTTTTATGACGCTTAGGATCAAACGCAAATCAACAGCCGTCGGCGCACGCAGCGCGATAATACGGGCGGCCCGTTCGTTGATCAGCTCTTCGAGCGCGTCAATGGCTTTGTCCCCGCCGCGCACCTGATCGGCCAGCTCTTCGTCACGGGTTTCCAGCGACTGTGCGGCAAGGCGAATGGCATCTTCAACCATCCCGCCCATTTTCATGATCTGCGCTTGAACGCTTTCCAGGTCACGGTCAAAAGCAGAGGCAATGTGTTGTTCTTGCATGATACTTATCCAAT
Organism: Sulfitobacter sp. M13; assembly: GCF_053474885.1. NCBI lineage: Bacteria > Pseudomonadati > Pseudomonadota > Alphaproteobacteria > Rhodobacterales > Roseobacteraceae > Sulfitobacter > Sulfitobacter sp. M13. The sequence goes on from NZ_CM130281.1 coordinate 2,281,114, forward strand.
CCGGCCAGTGATATAGCTTTCCGTCCGAGGGTCCTCGGGCGATGTGAAAATCTTGTCAGTCTCACCGAACTCAACCAGATTGCCGAGGTGGAAGAACGCCGTTCTCTGGCTCACCCGTGCGGCCTGCTGCATGGAGTGTGTGACAATCACGACCGAATAATCCTGACGCAGTTCGTCGATCAGCTCTTCGACTTGCGCGGTCGCAATCGGATCCAACGCGGAACAGGGTTCGTCCATCAGCAGAACTTCGGGCTCTGTCGCCACCGCGCGTGCGATACACAGACGTTGCTGCTGACCGCCCGACAGGCCGGTGCCCGGCGCGTGCAGGCGGTCTTTGACCTCGTTCCAGATGGCGCCGCGTTTCAGCGCACGCTCAACGATATCGTCCAGCTCTGACTTATTGCGGGCAAGACCGTGGATGCGGGGCCCATAAGCAACGTTGTCATAGATCGATTTCGGGAACGGGTTAGGCTTTTGGAAGACCATACCGACCTTGGCGCGCAGCTGTACCGGGTCAACCGCGCTGTCATAGATGTCTTCGCCGTCAATCAAGATATCGCCTTTGACAGTGCAGATATCAATCGTGTCGTTCATCCGATTGATACAGCGCAGAAAAGTCGACTTGCCACAGCCTGACGGACCGATAAAGGCAGTGACAGTTTTGTCTTGGATATCAACCGACACGTCTTTGATCGCGTGGGTGTCACCATAGTAAACCTGCACGTTGCGGGCGGCGATTTTTGTTTTGTGAGTTGTCACGTCCGTCTCCGAAATTACGTTGTCTTTCATTGCCTTGCCTCTCATTCTTACCAGCGCCGCTCGAACCTGCGCCGCAACATGACGGCGATGGCGTTCATGGTGATCAAAAAGACCAGCAGGATGATGATACCGCCCCAAGCACGTTCATAGAATGCCGGATCAGCGCGTTTCGCCCATTCGTAGATTTGCGCCGGCATAGCAGAGTTGGGGTCCATCAGACCCGATGCAATGCCGTCGGGCGGGTTCGACGCGATAAAGCCCACCATCCCGATCAGCAGCAAAGGGGCCGTTTCGCCAAGGGCTTGGGCCAGACCGATGATCGTGCCGGTCAGGATGCCGGGTGCGGCAAGGGGCAGCACGTGGTGGAACACCGATTGCATTTTGGATGCCCCTACCCCCAACGCCGCGTCACGGATACTGGGGGGCACCGACTTCAAAGACGCGCGGGTCGAAATAATGATCGTGGGCAACGTCATCAACGTCAGGACCAGCCCACCCACCAGCGGGGCGGAGTTTGGCAGGTGCATATAGTTGATAAAGACCGCCAGACCCAGAATACCGAACACAATAGACGGCACCGCTGCGAGGTTAGAAATATTCACCTCGATGATGTCTGTCAGCAGGTTCTTGGGCGCGAATTCCTCTAGGTAGATCGACGCGGCGACCCCGATGGGCAGTGCCAGCGCCAGCACTACCAGCATCATGAACAGCGATCCGATCATCGAAACGCCCATGCCGGCGGCTTCTGGCCGTGCGTCCGACGCGTCAGAACCAGTGATAAAGTCGACATTAAACCGCTTGTCCAGCGCCCCGTCCGCAATCAGCGCGTCCACCAGATCAAGCTGCTCTGTGTTGATGCTTTTGTCGTTGGCGATGCTCTCGCGGGTTACACGGCCCTTCAGGTATCCGTCGACGCGGCTGTTGGTCAGGAATTCGAATTCCACCGCAGTCCCGATCAGTTCGGGGTTCGCCAACACAAAGTCGCGCAGCTGTGCCGCCGCATCTTTAGAGATGATCGCACCCATTTCCTTGGGCTTCAAATCTGTGGTGATCCCGGCTTTTGCGACTTTGGCATCCAGTGCGGCAGCCATCAACGGAGCATAGCCAAAGGTCGAGACCTTTTTGATCTCTTCGATGTCACGATTACCGGTTTTGTCCAACTTTTCCTCAAGCAGCTGAACGTTCAACGTCAGAAATGTCTGTTGAAACGCCCCTGCACCGCGGCTGATGATCGTGGTCAGCAAGATCGCAAGCATCAGCAGGCCAACAGCAATGGCGGCGATGCCATAGGCTTTGAACCGGGCTTCGGCGCGGTTGCGTTTTACAGTACGTGCATCTGGTTTCAGCAACGATTGGCGCGGCTTTGCGGGGTTGGGCATATCGGTCATTCGTACTGCTCCCGGTATTTGCGCACGATCAAAAGCGCTAGAACGTTCAGCCCCAAGGTCAACACAAACAGCGTCAGACCAAGGGCAAAGGCGACCAGCGTTTCAGGGCTGGCAAAGTCGGTATCCCCTGTCAGCTGGCTGACAATGCGGGTGGTGATGGTGGTCATCGCATCAAGCGGATTGCCCGAGATGCGGGCGATAGCCCCTGCCCCCAGCACAACGATCATCGTCTCGCCGATGGCACGGCTTGCCGCGAGCAACACGGCCCCCACGATGCCCGGCAGTGCGGCAGGAAGCACAACTTGGCGGATGGTTTCCGAATGGGTTGCCCCCAGACCGAACGACCCGTCGCGCATCGACTGTGGTACCGCGTTGATGATGTCATCGCTGAGCGACGAGACAAACGGGATCAGCATGATGCCCATGACCAGCCCTGCCGTCAGAACAGATGTGGCCCCACTCATCCAGTCGACACCCAGCAGTCCGTCGTCGCCACGCCCAAAGACTTTGACCAGAAACGGACCGACCGTCAGCAGGGCAAACAGACCGTAAACGATGGTCGGGATGCCCGCGAGGATTTCCAGCAAAGGTTTGGCAAAGGCGCGTACTTTGCTGTTGGCGTATTCCGACAGGTAGATCGCGGCAAAAAGACCGATCGGCACAGCCACCAGCAAGGCGATGATCGAGATATACAAGGTGCCCCACAGCAGCGGCAGGATCGACAGTTCACTGTCGCCACGAAAGTTCGGAGCCCATGTCGTGCCTAGGAAGAAATCCTGCCACGGATGCAGGCGGAAGAAGTTCAATGTCTCGAACAGCATCGACAGCACGATGCCCACGGTTGTCAGGATCGCCAGCGACGCAGCAAGGATGAGCAACCCCAGCAGGAACCGTTCAACCGTATTGCGCGCCCGAAAATCGGCGCGCGCGGTGCGCAGCGCGATAAACATCCCGCCCAATACAAGCACGCTGATCACGGCGATCATCAGCCAACGGCCGGTGACCTCCATGCTGCGATAGCGTTGCGCTGCCGCCAGTACCTCTGGCGTGACGTCAGAGCCAAGTGCAACGCCGTTCCCCGCCAGAAGCGCACGTACATCGGTGGCGGTCACATCCAAATCGCGGGCGCTGTCGGCATCCAGCGTGCCGCTTTGCACGGCAGCATCCAGCCCGTTGGCCACGCGGCGCACGTCGCTCATGACCAGATTGACCGAAGACCCTTCGTTCACGGCACTTTGCGGGATCATGTCGATCACCGCGTTCTGGATCAGCATCGGCTGGACCAGCATCCAGATCGCCAGCACAAACAGCGCCGGAATGGCGGTGAGCATCGCGGCGTTATAGCCATAATAATTCGGGAGGGAGTGCAGCTTGCGCGAATCGCCCGAAACAGACGACATGGCCCGGCTGCGTACCAGACCAAAGGCAAGGACTGTTAATATCAAAACAACGACAACTAAGAGCGTGGTTGAACCCACATTGAATAAATCGCGCATGGTGGCCCTCGGTCGTGGCCTGTGTCAGGCCATCATTGTTTGGAAAGTATCAGTCGGCAGCAAAAAACCGGAGACGCCTTGCAGCGTCTCCGGGTCGCAAGGCAGGGTTTAGGAACCGCTGCCCAATACAGTTTCGTCAGCAACAACCGCCTGTGTTTTCGCCAGCTCTGGATCGGCAACCAGACCGTATTCGGCCAAAGGACCGTCGGGGCCTGCAATCTCGTCCGCCACGAAGAATTCAGCGTATTCTTTCAAACCTGGGATCACGCCGATGTGTGCTTTCTTGACGTAAAAGAACAGCGGGCGCGATACTGGGTAGTCGCCGCTCGAGATGGTTTCAACTGTGGGCTCGACGCCGCCCATGTTGGCAACGGTTAGCTTGTCTGTGTTGTTCTCGTAGAACGCCAGACCAAATACGCCGATGCCGTCTTTGTTGCTTTCGATGCGGGCAAGCGTTTCGGTGTAGTCACCGTCAATGTCCACGGACACACCATCGGTGCGCAGGGAAATACATGCTTTTTCAGCCGCTTTCTTGTCGTCGCCGTTCGCTGCTTTGAAGGCTTCGAAATCGCCAGTGGCTTCACAGCCTGCCAGGATCACTTTTTCTTCGAAAACTTCGCGCGTGCCATGCTTGGTGCCGGGGATATAGGCTTGGATCGGCTGGTCGGGGAAGCTGGCGTTGACGTCGGACCACATTTTGTTGGGGTTGGCGACAATGCTGCCGTCTACAACAACTTCGGCGGACAGCGCTTTGTACCAGTCTTCTGGGGTGAATTCGAACGTGTTGCCGTTAATGTCAGAAGCGAACACGATCCCGTCATAGCCGATCTGAACTTCGATGATGTCTGTCACACCGTTTGCAGCGCAGACTTCAATTTCGGAGTCTTTGATCTGGCGCGAGGCGTTTGCTACGTCGATTGTGTTTTCGCCCACACCTTCACAAAAACGCTTGAGACCCGCCGAGGAGCCACCGGATTCAACAACAGGTGTCGGAAAATCGAAGTTTTCGCCAAAGGCTTCGGCAACGATGGACGCATAGGGCAGAACAGTGGACGAACCGGCAACCTGTACCTGATCACGCGCGGCAGCGGCAGTTGCGGATACGGCGGCAATGGCCAGCGCGGAAGTGGTGAGTTTAACGAGCGACATGATGTCTCCTGTCAGCTTAGAATTGTCTGACCACCCCCATGGTGATCTTGCCGCAGCAATAGGCAAGCGACACTGAGCTTTTGTGACAGTCATGTTACAGTTTTATGACGCTGGCGGAAATTGTAAATTATTTTGGACCGAAACGTGGCATTTCACGCCGCATCCAAGGGTAAAATCACTGCAAACCGCGCTCCATCTCCCAGATCAGAGGTGATTTTCAACCGCCCCCGGTGCCGATTCAGGATATGTTTTACAATTGCCAACCCCAAGCCTGTCCCGCCAATCGCGCGACTGCGGTGGCTGTCGGCGCGGTAGAACCGTTCGGTCAGTCGCGGCAGGTGAACCGGATCGATTCCCGGTCCGTGATCGCGGACCGTGACCCGTACTGCGGGGCCTCGTAACGACGGGTCACGCAATGTGGTCTCTACCGAGATTTCGACCTCTTTTCCCACCCCACCGTATTTGATGCCGTTCTCAATAAGGTTCGTGAACACTTGCAACAGCTGGTCCGTGTCGCCCATCAGCGGCAGCGGATCGTCCCCCATCGTGGCCACAAGCGTCACGTCTGCCTCTACGGCCAAGGGGTTAAGATTGCGCATGGTCGATTGCAGCACGTAGCGCAGATCGACCTTGTCTGTCGGGCGCACCCGTTCGTTTGATTCCACCCGTGACAGCGACAGCAGATCCCCGACCAGCCGGTTCATGCGCTCGGCCTCTCCGGTCATGATGGTCAAAAACCTGTCCCGCGCGGGCGCATCGTCTCGCGCAGGGCCACGCAGCGTTTCGATAAACCCCATCATCGCGGTCAGCGGTGTGCGCAGCTCGTGGCTGACGTTGGCGACAAAATCGCGGCGCATCTGGCTGGCGTTGGTAACTTGGGTGATGTCCTGAAAGCTGAGCAAGACATAATTCATCCCCGTCACCTTGCGCACATGCACCCGAAAGGTCGTGTCATTGCCATTGTCGCTTGCCAGATACTGCGCCTCGCGCGGGGTGTCGTCCTGCTGGCATTGCTCGACCGCGTCCACCACCGCCGGTTGACGCAGGACGTTGATAAAGTGACGGTCCAGCGCACCCCGCCCCAGCAGAGATTCGGCAGGCGCGTTCATCGCAACGATACGTTCGGCACGGTCAACGGCCAGCGTTGGCAAAGGCAGCGCTGCCAGCAAGTCCGGCAGATGCGGGCGCAGCACCATGGTCAGACAGGTTTAAGCTGGCTGGCAAAACGTCGCGCATTGTCTTGGTAGTGTTTCGCGCTGGCGGTCAGACCGGAAATCGCCGCCGCGTCCAGTTCACGCACGACCTTGCCCGGTGCCCCCATCACAAGCGATCCGTCGGGGATCACCTTGTTTTCAGTGATCAACGCCCCTGCCCCGATCAAGCAGTTCTTGCCGATCTTGGCCCCGTTCAGGATCGTAACCCCCATTCCGACCAGCGAATTGTCACCGATGGTACAGCCGTGCAGCATGACCTTGTGACCGATGGTGCAGTTTTCCCCGACGGTCAGCGGGCAGCCGGGGTCCGTATGGAATACGCAGTTTTCCTGCACGTTACTGCCTTTGCCCACGAGAATAAGCTCGTTATCGCCGCGCAGCGTGCAGCCGAACCAGACAGAGGCCCCTGCTTCAAGCGTCACATTCCCGATGACATTCGCATCCGGGGCGACCCACGTGTCTGCGTGTACCTGCGGGGTGATGTCGGCCAGTGCGTAGAGCGTCATTTCGTGTCCTCGAATTCTGATTGCAATGCGCGCACATGATCCACCAGTTTTGGCTGCTGCGAAAGGCGCAATCTTTCGGCGGTGATGATCGACTTCAGCTTTGCCTCTGTCACTGTCAGGTCGTCATTGACCAGCACGTAGTCATAGCCGTCCCAGTGGCTGATCTCGTCCCAGCTTTTCTCCATCCGCAGGGCGATGGTATCGGGGGCGTCCTGCCCACGGGTTTCCAGACGGCGGCGCAGTTCCTTGATCGACGGAGGCAGGATAAAGATCGATAGCACATGCTGCTTGAGCGTCGAGTTGCTGATCTGCTGTGCGCCTTGCCAATCCACGTCGAACAACACGTCGCGGCCGCTGTCGATGGCCCTTTGCACCGGTCCCTTGGGCGAGCCGTAATAGTTATTGAAGACCCGCGCGTGCTCCAGCATGTCACCGTCGTTCACCATGGCGCGGAAATCATCTTCGGCGGTGAAGAAATAATCCTTACCGTCCACCTCGCCGACACGCGGGGCGCGGGTTGTGGCCGAAACAGAAAACTCAAGCGAGGTATCCCAATCGCGCAGCTTGCGCGCCAGCGTGGATTTACCAGCACCGGAGGGCGAGCTGAGGATGATCAATAGGCCGCGTCGGTCGCTCATGTCTTACTCCACATTCTGCACTTGTTCGCGCATCTGGTCTATCACCGCCTTCAACGCCAGCCCGATCTGGGTCAACGCCGTGTTTTGTGCCTTGGCGCACAGGGTATTTGCCTCGCGGTTGAATTCCTGCATCAAGAAATCTAGCTTGCGCCCCACGGCCCCGTCCTGCGCCAACAGCGCGCGGGCGGCACCCACATGGGCGTGCAGGCGGTCTATCTCTTCGGTGATATCGGATTTGACCGCGATCAGCGCCAGTTCCTGCGCCAGCCGGTCTGCATCCACGCCATCAGCATTGTCCAGCACCCGTGCAAGATTGCGCTGGAGCGTCTGCGCCACCTCTTTCTTGCGCGTCTCTGCCAGCGTTGCCGCTTGTGCCGTCAGTTCCGCGACTTCTGATAGTTGCGCCTCTAGCACCCGCGCCAAGGCTGCCCCTTCACGGGCGCGCATGTCGTTAAAGTCTTCGAACACCGCAGGGAACTCGGCCAGCAGCGTCGCACAAAGGGCCGCCACGTCATCCACCGTCGTCGCCTGTTCCAGCACGCCGCGCATGGTTACGATGTCCGTCGCTTTGGACGGCGCCAGCGAGATACCCGCGTCCATCGCGCGTGCTTCGATCTGGTGCAGCGCGTCTAGAACGGCCTCAAGCTGATCCGCGTTCACCGTCAATGCGCCGCTGCCGTCCTCGCGGGTAATCCGCAGATTGCAGGTAACATTGCCGCGGGCGATGGCTGTGGTCAGTTGCTTGCGCAGACCTGCCTCGAGCCCGTCGATCCAGTCCGGCACACGCAGCCGCAGATCAAGCCCCTTGCCATTAACCGACCGGAGTTCCCAGCCCCAGCTATGCGGGCCGGACGCCCCACTTGCCGAGGCAAAACCCGTCATCGAACGTATCATGGCATGGTCCTTGTCGATTGCGATCTTTGCGCGCCTTAAAAGCGAAAGAACCAAATGGGGCAAGTAAAAAGCCATTCCCGGTCCGCTGGCGGGTTTTGGAAGCCCGATTTACCCGTTTGCATTCTGCGTGAAGCTTAATGGTCTGTTAACCAAGTTTACTGTTTTATCTACAAACCACCGCTAATTTGACTAAACCCTTTGGAATTCTCTTGGCACCGCACTGCCGATACTTCGACCGCGACGATTGCAAAAAGGCTACTTTATGACACATCTTCCCCCTTTGGGCGACCATCCCCAACTCGAACCACGTCGCAGCATGCCGCCGTTTTCCCCTGCAATGTCAGAGGTGCATGCCTATTGGCAGGGTCTGTGCCGTGGTCAGCCGGTTCCGTTCCGGTCCCAGGTCGACCCATCCGAAATTGCCAGCTTGCTGGATCGTGCCTTTGTGCTTGAGCGAAAGCGATCCGAGGTCGCCCGCTTTCGCATTGCGGGATCCCATCTATGCGATGCTATGGCGATGGACCTGCGCGGGATGCCGATGATTTCGCTATTCGACCCGCATGAGAGACGCCGGTGCAGTGATTGGCTTGATCAGATCCTCGCTCAGCCCGCGATTGGGGAAATGACGCTCATTGGTCAGGATTTCACCGTTCACGCCCGCATGCTGGTGCTGCCTTTGCGCAGCGACATGGGTCAAATCGACCGGATGCTGGGCTGCCTGGAGCTTACGTCAAATGCCGGCGCGCACCCGGGCTTCTATAAAATCGGTGATCTGGCCACCACGGCGATCCCACGCCCCCCACGGGCCTATTTGACCCACGATACATGCGCGACGGCCACCGATGGGTTTGCCGACCCCGCCGCCGGTTTCACCACGCATGGCCCGCGTCCGCGTCCGTCCTATCTGCGGCTGGTCAAGTCCGACGTTTAAAAACGACCAGATTGGTCAAGCCCTCTGCCCAATGAAAAAAGGCCGCGCATTTTCCATGCACGGCCTTTAATTTTTCAACGTCTGCAGTGTTTATCCGACCGCTTTGACCTGCTGGCTGGACCGGCGTGCCGAAAGCTCCTCCGCGACGAGGAATGCGAGTTCAAGCGACTGACTGGCGTTCAAACGCGGATCACAGGCTGTGTGGTAGCGATCTGACAGGTCTTCGTCCTGCACGGCGCGCACACCGCCGGTGCATTCGGTCACGTCCTGTCCCGTCATCTCGAAATGCACGCCACCGGGTACAGTGCCTTCGGCAGCATGTACCGCAAAGAATTCGCGCACTTCACGTAGGACGGAATCAAACGGACGGGTTTTATAGCCGCTCGATGATTTGATCGTGTTGCCGTGCATCGCGTCACAGGTCCAGACGACGTTCGCGCCTTCTTCCTGCACGGTCTTGATCAAACGCGGCAGGTGTTCGCCCACATTACCAGCACCGAAACGCGCGATCAGGGTCAGACGGCCCTCTTCGTTTTCAGGGTTCAGCTTGTGCATCAACAGCTTGAGGTCGTCGCTGGTCATGCTTGGGCCGCATTTCAGCCCGATCGGGTTCTGCACACCGCGAGCAAATTCCACATGCGCGCCATCGGGTTGACGGGTGCGGTCGCCGATCCAGATCATGTGACCGGAACCCGCCAGCCATTTGCCGGTCTGGCTGTCTTGACGGCACAGCGCCTCTTCGTATTCCAACAGCAGCGATTCGTGGCTGGTATAATATTCCACCGATTGCAGCGTATGAGCCGTCTCGGATGTCACGCCAGCCGCTGCCATGAAATCAAGTGTATCTGAAATGCGGTTTGCGATCTCGCGGTATTTCTCTGCTTTTTCGCTTTCGGTAAATCCCAAGGTCCAGCCGTGCACCTGATGCACGTCCGCATACCCACCGGTCGAAAAGGCGCGGATCAGGTTCAACGTCGCAGCAGCTTGCGTGTAGGCGCGCAGCATCTTTTTCGGGTCCGGAATACGCGCCTCTGGTGTAAAGGCGAGCTCGTTGATGATGTCACCACGGTAGCTGGGCAGCTCTACGCCATCGACGGTCTCTGTCGCTGCGGAACGCGGCTTGGCGAACTGGCCTGCCATGCGGCCAAGTTTGATCACCGGCACTTTCGCGCCATGCGTCAGCACAATCGCCATCTGCAACATCACCTTGAAGGTGTCGCGGATCATGTCGCTGCTGAATTGCTCAAAGCTTTCGGCACAATCGCCCCCTTGTAGCAAGAACGCCTCGCCGCGACCGGCAGCCGCCAGATGCTTTTTAAGCCGCCGCGCTTCGCCTGCGAAAACCAACAATGGATAACGGGACAATTCAGCCTCGACCGCGCGCAGCGCGTCCTGATCAGGATAGTCGGGCATCTGGATCCGCGGTTTGTCGCGCCAGCTTGATTTTGTCCAATCGGTCATCATTTTTCTCCGAAGTCCGCAGCGCCCAGAGTGACAGGCGCAAAGAAGGTGAATGTGTGGTATATAAAGGTCAGGCTCAAGTGACCAGAACCGAAATTCAACCTATTGACCTTCGCCGCCGGTCATGGCCAAGTTTTCGGCAGGTTTTTGAGGGCATCGCCCGCTTTGCCCCGATGAATAACCCAAACCTGAAAGGCTGCGTGATGACTGACACCCGTCTGGCCAACCGCTTTCCCTCTGACTCCGAAAAGACACGTCGATTTGTCTTTGTGCTGTTGGAAAACTTTACGCTGCTGAGCTTTGCATCGGCGGTTGAATGCCTGCGTATTGCCAATCGTATGTCTGGGCGCGCGGCCTATGACTGGCGCTTGATCGGTGAAGACGGCGGGCGCGTACGCTGTTCGGCGGGGGCGGAATACACGCTGGATGGCAGCCTGGATGAACTGCGCCGCGAAGATACACTGGTTGTGTGCAGCGGTATCAACGTGCAGGCAGCGACCACGAAGAAACTGCTCGGCTGGCTACGCCGCGAGGCCCGTAAGGGCATGATGGTCGGCGGTCTGTGTACCGCCGCCTTTACGCTGGCCAAGGCCGGTTTGCTGGACGGTAAAAAGGCCACGATCCACTGGGAGAACCAGGATAGCTTTAGCGAGGATTTCGAGGACGTAATCCTGACCAAATCGGTCTTTGTGGTGGACGGGAACCGGATGACAACAGCGGGCGGGACGTCGTCGATCGATCTGATGCTCAAGCTGATTGCCGATGATCTGGGCGAGGATCTGGCGAATGCTGTCGCTGACCAGTTAATCTACAGCTCCATTCGTACCGACCAAGACACGCAGCGTCTGTCCGTGCCGACGCGCATCGGCGTGCGCCATCCCAAACTCGGGCAGGTCATCCAGATGATGGAGGCCAATATCGAAGAGCCGATCAGCCCTTCATCGCTCGCGCGTGATGTGGGCATGTCCACGCGGCAGTTGGAGCGCCTCTTTCGTCGGTATCTTAGCCGCAGCCCCAAGCGCTATTATATGGAACTGCGTCTGCAAAAGTCCCGCAACCTGCTGATGCAAACAGACATGAGCGTGATCAATGTCGCGCTGGCTTGTGGCTTTGCGTCCCCGTCGCATTTCTCAAAGTGCTACCGTGCACATTATGATACGACACCCTATCGTGAACGCGGGTCTCATGCGGCCAGGCCGGTCGCCTAATCTGTGCCGATCCGGTAGACCGCGCCGTTCCCGACCGAGATAAACCAGATCGCGCCGTCCGGTGCTTCGACAATGTCGCGCACGCGTGCGGTTTCGGGGGTTTTGATCTGGGCGACCTCACGCAGCGGATCCCCCTTAAGGCGCGCGATGTAGTTGAACTTGAGCGACCCCACCAAGATATCACCGCGCCAGTCCGGAAACATCTTGCCAGAATAAACCAGCAACCCCGAAGGGGCGATGGACGGGTTCCAGTAGTATGCGGGCTGTTCCATCCATTCTTTCGTGGTGCCCTCGCCTATTTTCGCACCGGAGTAGTGCCGCCCGTACGAAATCACAGGCCAGCCATAATTCGCGCCCTTGCGCACGGCGTTAACCTCATCCCCGCCGCGCGCACCGTGCTCTGACACCCAAAGCTCCCCGCTCGGGTCAAGACCCGCCCCTTGCGGGTTGCGATGCCCGTAGGACCAGATTTCAGGCAGCACGCCTTCGCGCCCGACAAAGGGATTGTCCTGCGGCACGCTCCCGTCGCGGTTCACGCGGACGACCGATCCGTTGTGCTGGCCCAGATCCTGCGCCGCAGGACGGTCGCCGCGCTCTCCGACGGTGACGAACAGTGTCCCGTCACGCGCCTCTACGACGCGGCTGCCAAAGTGCTGCCCCTTGGACGATCCCTGCGACATGCTGAACAGATCACGCAGGTTTTCCAACCGACTGCCATCTGGCGACAGCTCAGCGGCGGCGAGCGCGGTACCGGCCCCGCCGTCAAGCGCCTTGGCATAGGTTAGGAAAACGGTCCGGGTCGTATCAAAGTCGCGCGCGAGGGTGATATCAAGCAAACCACCCTGCCCTGCATCCACAACCTGCGGCGTGCCCGCGACCTCATTAATGGTACCCTCACGGGCGCGCAGCAACCGGCCGTCGCGTTCAGTGATAAGCACATCACCTTGGGGAAGCACCGCCAGCGCCCATGGGGTATCCAGCCCTGAAACGCGCTGTTCAATCGTCATCTCTTGCGCAAAAACGCATGGCGTACCAAAGACCATCGCGCCAAAAGTCAGTGCCAACACGCGTTTCGCTGCCCTGCAGATCATGGCTTTCTCTCCTGATAAAACCCTTTGATGTAAACCTAGAACAGACAGCGCTTTGATCCACATCGTCTTGCGCCGGTTTACCTAGGGATAACGCTTTTCTTTTTTCAAATCGGCGCATAGGTTCTTTTGCAGAACACGATGTTCAACAGGGAGAATAATATGAAAAAGATGCTTATGGCCACAACGGCTGCAGCATTGCTGGCCACCAACGCCTATGCCGATGCACACAGCAAAGATGTGAAGCTCGGCGTGATCTTTGGTTTCACCGGCCCGATTGAATCGCTGACCGGTATCATGGCGTCCAGCGCAGAGCTCGCCATGAAAGAAGTCACCGACAGCGGCATGCTGATGGATGGGGCCACGGTCACGGCCTCGCGCGCTGACACGGGCTGCGTGGACAACGCGCTTGCTGTATCCAGCGCCGAACGTTTGATCGCCGAAGGGATCAACGGCATTGTGGGCGCGGCCTGCTCTGGCGTGACTGGTGCGGTCTTGCAAAACGCTGCCTTGCCAAACGGAATGGTGATGATCTCGCCCTCTGCCACGTCCCCCGGCCTTACGTCGATGGAAGACGACGGCCTGTTCTTCCGCACCGCGCCTTCGGACGCCCGTCAGGGTGAAGTAATGGCCGACGTGCTGATGGAAGAAGGCATCAAACAGGTCGCAGTCACCTATACCAATAATGACTACGGAAAGGGTTTGGCAGACGCATTCCAGCAGGCCTATGAAGCCGTTGGTGGTACGATCACCATTTCCGCAGCCCACGAAGACGGCAAGGCCGATTACTCTGCCGAAGTTGGCGCGCTGGCCTCTGCCGGTGGCGACCGTCTTGTTGTGGCGGGTTATGTCGATCAGGGCGGCTCTGGCCTTGTGCGTGCAGCCATCGACGCTGGTGCGTTCGACACATTCCACTTCCCCGACGGGATGATCGCGGCGAACCTTGAAAACAACTTTGGCACCGAGCTGGACGGTTCTACCGGCCAGCACCCCGGCACCGACAGCCCCGGCGCTGACAAATTCACCGCGCTTGTCGACGGTGCGTTTGACACGACATCGCCTTTCGCCCCCGAAAGCTATGACGCAACCGCGCTGCTGATGTTGGCAATGCAGGCCGCGGGCTCGACGGATCCGCAAGTCTATAAGGATCAGATCATGTCGGTGGCCAACGCCCCCGGCGAAAAGATCTATCCCGGCGAACTGGGCAAAGCGCTTCAGATCCTCAAGGACGGTGGCGAAGTCGATTATGACGGCGCAACTGCGGTGGAGCTGATCGGACCCGGCGAATCTGCTGGCAGCTATCGTCAGATCAAGATCGAAGGCGGCAAAATCACGACGGTTCAATACCGCTAACATCACATAACATGACAGAAAACAGCCCGCTGCACTGCAGCCGGGCTGTTTTTGCAACGGGGCTTGGGCTCTGCACGGGGAGACATAGTAATGATCGTCGTAGACGACATCCATAAACATTTCGGCGGGTTTCACGCCGTGGACGGTGCCAATCTGACCATTGGCAAAGGCACGATCACCGGCTTGATCGGCCCGAACGGTGCGGGCAAAACCACGCTGTTCAACGTCATCGCCGGCGTGCTCAAGCCCACGTCGGGCCGTGTAACCATGGACGGCGAGGATATCACCGGCCTGCCCCCGCATACGCTGTTTCACAAGGGGTTGCTGCGGACCTTCCAGATCGCCCATGAATTTTCATCCATGAGCTGCCGCGAGAACCTGATGATGGTGCCCGGTGATCAGGTCGGCGAAACGCTGTGGAACACATGGTTCGGACGCAAGCGCATTGCCGATCAGGAACGCGCCCTGCGCGCCAAGGCGGACGAGGTGCTCGAGTTTTTGACGGTCGAACATCTGGCCGAGCAAAAGGCGGGGCAGATTTCGGGCGGTCAGAAAAAGCTGCTAGAGCTGGGGCGGACCATGATGGTCGACGCGAAAATCGTGTTTCTGGACGAAGTCGGTGCCGGTGTGAACCGCACGCTGCTGAACACCATCGGCGACGCGATTATCCGCCTGAACAAGGAACGCGGCTATACTTTCGTCGTGATCGAACACGACATGGATTTTATTGGCCGCTTGTGTGATCCGGTGATCTGTATGGCCGAGGGCAAAGTTCTGGCTCAAGGGACCCTGCCCGAAATCAAAGCAAACGAGCAAGTGATCGAGGCCTATCTGGGCACCGGGCTCAAGAACAAGGCTGTGTCAGCATGAGACGCACGCGGACTGCATCGCCCCTCTGTGCGGGACTAGCCCTGCCGCAGGCAGCAGCGGCTTGGACAGGCGAAAATTCCTGTGACGCGACGGTCCCCTGTGGCGGCCTTGATACCGAAAGAAAGAAACTGACATGAGCAACCCATATGGCGATCGGGGCAACAAGGACCTATCGATCGCGAACCCCAAAGGCCAAGGCACCGCGCAACCTGTCAAAACCGGCGGCAAGAGCCACCCCGCACCGGGCGGGCCGTTCTTGATCGGTGACACGATGACGGGTGGCTATGGCAAGGGGCCAGATATTCTGCACGGATGTACAATCGCTGTCGAAAGAGGCGAGATCGCAGTCATTGTCGGCCCCAATGGCGCGGGCAAGTCCACCGCAATGAAGGCCGTGTTCGGCATGCTGGATGTCCGACAGGGTCATGTGCGTCTGGACGGCGAAGACATAACCGCCCTGTCACCGCAGGACCGTGTGGCCAAGGGGATGGGCTTTGTGCCGCAAACCTCGAATATCTTTACCTCGATGACCGTCGAAGAAAACCTCGAGATGGGGGCCTTCATCCGCCGCGATGATTTCCGCGATACAATGGCGCAAGTCTATGACCTGTTTCCGATCCTCAAGGAAAAACGCTATCAGCCAGCGGGTGAGCTGTCGGGCGGCCAACGTCAGCAGGTGGCCGTGGGTCGCGCGCTGATGACCCAACCCAAAGTTCTGATGCTGGACGAACCTACCGCCGGTGTCTCGCCGATCGTGATGGACGAACTGTTTGACCGTATCATCGAAGTCGCCCGCACCGGCATTCCGATCCTGATGGTCGAACAGAACGCCCGTCAGGCGCTCGAGATTGCGGATAAGGGATATGTTCTGGTGCAAGGGGCGAACGCCTTTACCGGTACAGGCAAAGAGCTTTTGGAAGATCCCGAAGTTCGCAAATCCTTTTTGGGGGGTTAAGCGATGCGATGGACCCTTCCACTGGCCCTTATCGCCTATGCCGAGCCAGCCTTGGCACAGCAAAGCACCGACGCGGCACCGCCTGCCCCAGCGGCCGGCACTGTTTCAACAGCACCGCCAGAGCCGTTTCAGCAAACCATCGCCATCGGCTGCCGCTTTGTCTGGGAGTGCGTCGAAAACGAACCCTGCACAGAGACAGAGTTCACCCCCGACGTCACCGGCACTGCAGGCGGCGCATCTGCTGATGCGCTGGCGGTTCAATCACAAATGGTCAGCGACGCCGAAACCGTCACTCTGACCGGCACGAAACAGGCTAAGGCGCTGTCCCTGATGGGCGGCGGGTTTGACGCCCGCCACCTGCTCAGCATCGCCGCCGACGGGGCTGCCCGATACACCGTGCATTATGCTGATGGGCCTATCGCCATCAGCTATCTAGGGACATGCAAATAATGGATTTACTCAACGCTTTCGTCGCCTTGGCCAACTATGTGCTGGTCCCGGGCATTGCTTACGGGTCGCAACTGGCGCTTGGCGCGCTTGGGGTGACACTGGTTTACGGCATCTTGCGGTTCTCGAACTTTGCCCATGGCGATACCATGGCGCTTGGGGCCATGTCGGCAGTGCTGATCACGTGGGGGTTCCAGTCGCTGGGGCTGAGCCTGGGGGTCTTGCCGACCGCACTGCTGGCCCTGCCATTCGCGATCATCATCACCATCGGACTGCTGCTTGGCACCGACAAGCTGGTCTATAGCTTCTACCGCGAAAAGAAGGCCAAGCCGGTGATTTTCGTCATCGTCTCGTTGGGGGTGACTTTCGTCTACAACGGCATCACCCGCTTTATCATCGGCGCAGAGGATCAACGCTTTCTGGATGGGGAACGCTTCATCATCTCGGCGCGGGACTTCAAAGAGATGACCGGTCTCGAAGAAGGGTTGGCGATCAAGACCACCCAAGGGCTGACGGTTGTCACGGCTGTCATCGTCGTTGCCGCGCTGTTTTGGTTCTTGAACAAGACGCGGTCGGGCAAATCCATGCGCGCCTATTCCGACAACGAGGATCTGGCGCTGCTGTCGGGCATCAACCCTGAACGGGTGGTCATGATCACATGGATCATCGTCGCCTGCCTCGCGACCACCGCGGGCGTGCTTTACGGGCTGGACAAGTCCTTCAAACCCTTCACCTATTTCCAACTGCTGTTACCGATTTTCGCCGCCGCCATCGTGGGCGGGCTTGGCAGCCCCATCGGAGCAATTGCAGGCGGTTTTGTCATCGCGTTTTCCGAGGTGACAATCACCTATGCGTGGAAGAAAGTGTTCGGCTACCTCGCGCCCGAGGGGCTTGCCCCCGACGGATTGGTCCAGCTTCTGTCCACCGACTATAAATTCGCCGTCAGCTTCGTGATCTTATTGATCGTGCTGCTGTTCAAACCCACAGGTCTATTCAAGGGGCAATCGGTATGAACGAGACAGTCAAAAACACCGGCCTTTTCGCCATCGTCGCGGTTCTGATCATGCTGACCGGCGTGACCCAAAGCTGGAACGCCGCGCTGCTGATCATTGCGATGGGGCTGATTTCAAGCATCATGGCGCTTGGGGTAAACCTGCAATGGGGCTTTGCAGGGCTTTTCAACGTGGGCATCATGGGTTTTGTGGCACTGGGTGGTCTCGCCGCTGTGCTGATTGGTATGCCCCCCTCCGAAGGGGCTTGGTCCGCGGGCGGCTGGGGCATTGTCGCCGCCTTGCTAATGGGGGCTGCGACGATCCTGCTGGCGGTTCAAGTGATGAAGCGCATGGCCAAGGGCTGGCTCCGCACGTTGGTCGTGCTGGCGGTGCTGGTTGGCGGGTTCTTTATCTTTCGCGCCCTGCTCGACCCTTCGGTCAGCGCGGTAGAGGCCGTGAGCCCTGCCACCACAGGTTATCTCGGGGGGCTTGGCCTGCCGGTGATCTTTGCCTGGCCGGTTGGCGGGCTGTTTGCCGCCGGGGCTGCCTGGCTGATCGGAAAAACCGCCCTTGGGCTGCGGTCGGATTACCTTGCGATTGCCACCTTGGGAATCGCGGAAATCATCATCGCTGTGCTCAAGAACGAGGACTGGCTATCGCGCGGCGTCAAGAATGTTATCGGCATCCCACGCCCTGTGCCCTATGAGATCGACCTGCAAAACGACGCGGGCTTTGTGGCACAAGCGGCTGGGTTCGGGTTCAACCCTGTGGAAGCGTCGACGCTTTGGGTCAAGTTCCTGGACGTCTGCCTGTTCGCCGTGGTGCTGCTGGTGCTCATGTGGCTGAGCCAGCGGGCACTGAATTCGCCATGGGGACGGATGCTGCGCGCGATCCGCGATAACGAAGTTGCAGCCGAAGCCATGGGCAAAGACGTTACCGCGCGGCATTTGCAGGTGTTCATCCTCGGCTCTGCCATTTGCGGCATCGCGGGGGCGATGATGACCACGCTGGATGGCCAGCTGACGCCCGGATCCTATCAGCCGTTGCGGTTCACCTTCCTGATCTGGGTCATGGTGATCGTCGGCGGTTCTGGCAATAATCTGGGGGCCGTGTTGGGGGGCTTTTTGATGTGGTACCTTTGGGTGATGGTAGAACCCATGGGCCTGTGGCTGATGCACCTGGCGACCGCGGGCATGTCTGATGGCTATTGGCTAAAAGACCATCTGATCGACTCCGCCGCCCATATGCGGTTGCTGACCATGGGCGCAGTGCTGCTGCTGGTACTTAGGTTCAGCCCGCGCGGATTGATCCCCGAGAAGTAAAGGAATAGGCCTTATCCCCTGCGGGATAAGGCCTGCCTTCGGCGAGGATTTAGGTCCATTTGGAAGGGGCTTTAACGTCCTTTGAACAACCCGCCCAGAATACCACGCACGATGCGGCGGCCGGTTGTCCCCTTAAGCTCTTTGATCACCACGCTTGCGATGGCACCACCAAAGCTGTCATCTGGCTTCGTGCTGCGTTTCGACGTGGATCGTGTCACCCGTTTGCCAGCATAACGCCGCGCTGCGTTGAATTCGCGCAGGGCCGGCGATGTATCTTCGGCTTCCGCTTGCTCTTCGGCCTGTGCCGCCTCTTTCGCGGCGTCCTCTGCCCGTTTGGCCAACATTTCGAAAGCCGAGGCGCGGTCGAGGCGGGTGTCGTATTTCCCGGCCATCGGGCTTTGCGCCATCAGGGCAGCGCGGATGGCAGGATCAAGGGGGCCAAGCTGCGACGACGGCGGGCGGATCAAGGTCCGCTCGACAACACCGGGTATCCCCTTTTTCTGCAGCATCGACGTGACGGCTTCGCCCACGCCGACCTCGCGGATCGCTTCTTCGGTCTCGAAACGCGGGTTGTCGCGGTAGGTTTGGGCGGCGAGGCGCAGGTTTTTGCGGTCTCGGGCGGTAAAGGCGCGCAGGGCATGCTGGATACGGTTGCCCAACTGGCCAAGGATATCTTCGGGTACGTCGGCGGGGTTTTGCGTGATGAAATACACCCCCACCCCTTTGGAGCGGATCAGACGCGCCACCTGTTCCACCTTATCTACCAGCGCTTTAGGGGCATCATCGAACAGCAGATGTGCTTCGTCGAAAAAGAAGACAAGTTTGGGTTTGTCCGGATCACCAACCTCGGGAAGTTCCTCGAAAAGTTCGGACAGCAGCCATAGCAGAAAGGTCGCATAAAGTTTTGGGGCTTGCATCAGCTTGTCAGCGGCGAGGATGTTGATAAAGCCGCGCCCATCCGTGTCGGTCCGCATCAGATCGCTCAGCGCCAGTGCAGGTTCACCAAAAAGGTCAGCCGCCCCTTGGTTTTCAAGGACCAGGAGCCGCCGCTGGATCGCGCCCACGGACGCCGCAGACACATTGCCATAGCGCAGCGCCAACGTAGAGGCGTTCTTGCCGATCCAGACCAGCAAGGATTGCAAATCTTTCAGGTCCAGCAGCGGCAATCCGTCTTCGTCGGCGACACGAAAGGCAATGTTCAAAATGCCCTCTTGCGCCTCGGTCAGGTCCAACAGCTGCGCCAGCAGCAACGGGCCCATCTCCGAAATCGTCGTCCGGACGGGATGGCCCTGTTTGCCGTACATGTCCCAGAAGGTCACAGGGAAAGCGCTGTAGTCGAAATCGTCAAAACCGATGGTTTGCGCGCGCTCGGAAAAGGGGGTGTGCAACTTGTGGCTGGCGGATCCGGCCTGCGCGAGGCCTGATAGATCGCCCTTTACGTCGGACAAGAACACCGGCACGCCAGCGGCAGAGAAGCCTTCGGCGAGGATTTGCAGCGTGACCGTTTTGCCCGTGCCCGTCGCCCCCGCGATCAGACCGTGACGGTTGGCATAGCCGATGTTGAGAAATTGTTTGGTCGCATAGGCTTCGCCACCCCCGCCGATGAAAATATCATTTGTCACGTATTTAAGTCCTTTTAGGCCAATAGCCTGCAGTCAAAGTGCAGGGAGAGCATACAAACTTAACCTTTTCACACCATAGTGATTTTGTCGTCGGTCGTGATGTTCTTTTCGTATCGGCGACACTTCCTCCCTGTCAGACTTGGCCGTGCCTTCGGGTGCGGCCCTTTTTCATTTTGGACAGGTTCACCGGTCTGAAACGATTGTGATATTTTATATTGACGGTTCATCAATGCTTTCGTAACGTGCCCTTAATAAGTCGGCCAAGTCCGACGGGGAGAACGAAGAACAGGGAAAAGGGCGCTATGCGTCCTTTTTTCTATTTAGCCCCCTGCGATTGGCTAGCATTGCCATAACCCCCGATGAAATAGGCGAAACTTTGCCTTAAATCAGGATCGTTTCACCGCTATCATCCTGACATTGGCATTGGCGCATGGTAGATGGCGTCGAATTTAACTGATTTGGAACGAGCATGAAAAAGTATATCACACTTCTCCCTCTTTGCGCGGCGATGGCTCTGACTATGCCCGTTTCCGGTTATGCACAAACTGCAGCCACGGAAACACCCGCAGCAACAGACGCTCCGGAAACGACTGCGCCTACGGCACCAACCGCTGAAGCGGTGCCCTCGACCGAAGAGAACACCACCACCGGCAGCAGCACAGATGTGCAATCGCAGCTCAGCCTTGGTGAAGACTCTGACGGTGAGCCGACCCTTGGAAAGCCCTACACCAAAGAAGTGATCGGTGCGTGGGAAATGCGCTGCATCAAGACCGAAGAAGAGGTCGACCCCTGCCAAATGTACCAGCTGATGGATGATGGCCAAGGCGCACCTGTTGCCGAATTCTCGTTGTTCCGTCTGCCAAGCGGCGGCAAGGCAACGGCAGGTGCCACGGTTGTTGTACCATTGGAAACGGCCCTGCCCTCGCAAATGACCCTGACCGTCGATGGTGGCAAAGCCCGCCGTTATCCTTTCGCGTTCTGTAACCCCGTTGGCTGCTATGTGCGCATGGGTCTGACCGATGCCGACGTTGCCGCATTCAAGCGTGGCAAGGAAGCGGTGATCACGATTGTGCCCGCGCTGGCCCCCGACCAGAAGGTTGAACTGGCCTTGTCGCTTGACGGGTTCACAGCCAGCTTCGACAAATCCTCGATTGTTGAAAACAAGTAAGTCTTTGGTTGGTCATCTGGCCCCCTGAGTTACAAAAGCCGCCTCTGACCGAGGCGGCTTTTTTTATACGTCGACGTTTGGGTATTCTCGCGTGTTCAGATTGCGCGCAGGGCCAGCACCGCGTTCATGCCGCCAAAGGCAAAAGCATTGGACAGCGCAACAGTAACACGCGCATCCCGTGCGATATTGGGCACAACGTCCAGCGCACAGTCGGGGTCGGGTTCTTCGTAGCCGATGGTCGGGGCGATCACCCCATCACGCAGCGCCATGATGCAGGCCAAAAGCTCTACCGCGCCGGTGCCACCGATCAAATGGCCGTGCATCGACTTGGTTGAACTGATCATCAGCCTGTCCGCATGGGTCCCAAAGACATCCGCTACCGCTGCGCATTCGGTCTTGTCGTTGGCCATCGTTCCGGTGCCATGCGCGTTGATATAGCCCACCTCGTCAGGGTTGATCCGCGCGTCCTGCAACGCGCCTTTAATGGCGCGTGCGGCCCCTGCCTTGGAGGGCATCACAATATCTGAAGCATCCGATGTCATCGCAAACCCCGATACCTCACACAGGATTTCTGCCCCTCGGGCACGCGCGTGGTCGTAGTCCTCGAATACAAAGATTCCGGCCCCTTCGCCCTGCACCATCCCGTTCCGATTGGCCGAAAACGGGCGGCAGGCGTCGCGTGACATCACGCGCAGACCTTCCCACGCTTTGACGCCGCCGAAACACAGCATGGATTCCGATCCGCCCGTAACCATGACCGGTGCCATGCCGCTGCGGATCATTGAAAAGGCCTGCGCCATTGCGTGGTTTGATGATGCGCAAGCGGTAGAGACGGTGAACGACGGCCCCTTAAGGTGATGCTCCATGCTGACGTGGCTGGCTGCGGCGTTATTCATCAGACGTGGCACGACAAAGGGATGCACGCGGTTTTTTCCCTCGGCATAGACCGCGCGGTAGTTATCGTCCCACGTGCTAACCCCGCCGCCTGCCGTACCAAGCACCACGCCGGATTTTGCGGCAAGCTCTCCCGCGAAAACAAGCCCCGACTGGGTAATCGCCTCGTTGGCGGCGGCCAGCGTGAATTGGGTGAACCGGTCATAGAGCGCAATTTTCTGGCGGTTGTGCTGGCTTTCACCGTCAAACCCGTGCACCTGCCCGCCGATCTGGATCGACAGCCGTTCCACGTCTCGAAACGCAAGCGGCCCGATACCGCAGACACCGTTGCGCATGGCCTCAAGTGTATCGGGCACGTTCAACCCCAAAGGATTGACCGTGCCCGCGCCCGTAATGACGACCCGTTTCACGCGTCAGGCCTGCTCGGCGCGCAGCCGTTCCACCCCTGCGACGATGCTCGCAACGCTAGAGATATCAAACCCCGTAGCATCCGGCTGGTTCGCATTGAACGGAACCGTGACATCAAAGGTTTCTTCGATCGCAAAGATGCTTTCGACGATGCCCATGCTGTCGATGCCCAGACTGTCCAGCGTGCTGTTCATGCTCACATCCGATGGCGTCAGAAACGCTTGATCGGCAATGATGCTGATGACTTGATCTTTGATGTTCATCCTAAGTCTCCGTCAGAGCGGGCCGCGGACGACCCTAGCTTGTTTCACTGTCTTTGGAGCTGCCCATCTGGGATTTTAACGCCGCCACATCGCGAAGCAAGCGCGGCAAGCGACGCAGCGCCTTGTAGCCTTCGATCTGTTTGCCCATTTCCGTCGCGGGATAGCCCAGCAAGGACCGGCCTGCTGGCGCGTTCGACAGGATCTTGGTGCCGCCACCCGCGATCACACCGTCGCCGATGGTGATGTTGTCGCTGACACCCACCTGACCGCCAAGCACGACATTATCGCCAATCGTCACGGAGCCCGCGATGCCAACCTGACCACAAAGCAGACAGTTCTTGCCCACCACAACGTTGTGGCCCAAATGCACGAGGTTATCGAGCTTGGTGCCGTCGCCAATCGTGGTGTTGCGAATGGTGCCGCTATCCACCGTGCAGTTCATCCCACATTCCACATCATTTCCGATGGTCACACTTCCAAGCGTGTGAATACGGGTCCATTGTTGCGCTTTTGTGTCGCCGCGATCGCCAAGGGTCTTGCGGGTCTGCTCAACTGTGCTGGGTTCGGCTGTCACAAAGGAAAACCCGTCGCCGCCGATACGCGCGCCTGGTTGTGCGATGAAATCGTCGCCGATGCGGACCCGAGCACCGATGCTGACGTGATCCCGCAGATAGGCGTTCTTGCCCAGAACCGCGTCTGTTCCGATGTAGCATTGCGGCCCGATGACAGAGCCAGCGCCGATCTGCGCACCTGCCGCCACAATTGCCAGCGGCCCTACGGATACATCGTCTGCCAGCTGTGCTGTCGGGTCAATGACGGCAGAGGGGTGGATATCCGTCCCAAAGCCCTGCCCCGGGTCCATCATGCGGGTCAGTCCCGACATGGCAAAACGCGGACGGTCAGGCAGGATCGCCGCCTTCAATCCCATCCCTTGCCAGTCGGCATCGGGCCAGAGCATGGCAGCACGCGCCGCGCCGTCTGACAGGGATTGCGCGTATTTGGGGCTCATGGCGAGCGCCAAATCGTCGGGACCCGCGTCCGCTGGCTCTGCCAGTTTGGCAATGTACATGGACGTATCGCCGACCGCTGGCAAGCCAAGCGCGTCGGCGATCTGTTGGATGGTATAGGTCATATGCGGTCTCCCCTTATCAGGGACGAGTTAACCCTGAACCGCGCCCAATGCCACCCCCGCCTTGCTCAGCGCATCCCAAATGCGACCGTCGCGGCCATAGATGTCGGCACGATACTGCGTGTGACCGCGTGGCGTGGTAAAGGCGGTCCGATAGATGAGGTGGACGGGCAGTTCGTTGTCCAGATGCACAAAGGTTTCACGCCCTGTGGCTAACTGGCGTTTGAAATACCCGACCGGATCAGAAGTTTGCGCCGCCAGAAGTGTATAGGCAAAATCAAACGGATCCGCGAGCCGCACACAGCCGTGGCTAAAGGCGCGCACATCACGGCTGAACAGGCTTTTGGACGGCGTGTCGTGCAGGTAAATGTTGTATTTGTTGGGGAAGATGAACTTTACCAGACCAAGCGCATTGGTCTGCCCGGGCTTTTGGCGCATGCCATAGGGGAACGTGCGTTCAGTATAACGGCTAAAGTTCACCGAGCCTCGGCTGACAATCCGGCCGCGGCCATCGATTAGATCAATATGGCCCGCAGCATTCGGGTTCCGCTTCATCGACGGCAGGTATTCCTTGGTCACAATTGACCGCGGTACCGTCCATGTGGGGTTGATGACGATGTATTCCATCACATCCGAGAATTCCGGGGTCAGGCGGTCTGATTGGTTCGCGCCAACAACGGTACGGGTTTCGAAAGTTACCAGCCCGTTATCGACCACAGCCGCGGTAAACGCAGGAATATTAACCAGAATGTGGCGTGCACCGCGTTCCTTGTTCAGCCAGCGCTCCCGCTCCATCGCGACGATGACCGATTGCAGACGGGTTTCGACGGTTTTGTTGATCTCGGCCATGGTGCTAGGACCGGCCACGCCGTCCTCGTTCAAACCGTGGTCTTTCTGAAAGCTTAGAACGGCGTCTTGCAGCGTTGCGTCATAGGTCATCACGTTCGAGCGCTTGAGGTACCCCATCGACATCAATCGGTTGCGCAGCGCGACGACCTGCGCCCCTTGGGCGCCCGGTTTCAACGACGACGCGGGCACCGCAGGGCCCCAGCCGCCCTGGCTCAGCAAATGCTCCATCCGCAGCTTTTCACGCATCAGGGCATTATATTCCATCGTGTTCGGACGCAGATTGCGCAGAAACGGCGTGGGATCGGCGGCAATGAAATCAGTAAGAGTGGTTTGACGGTCGCGGTACGGCACCTCGCGGACGATGGACGGGTCGATGCGCGACGGCACCAGCACGCCGGTCTGCAGATCGCGCGCGTATTGCAGGAACACGCGCGTCATCTCTACCTCGGCGAGACCACGATCGCGCGGGGTTTGCGCATTCTTGAGCGTGTCCATCAACCCTTGGGGGTCATAGCGCGCGACGGGCAACCCGTGCAGATCAGCGGCGCGGATGGCCGACATCAACGCAGCGCGACGGGCACGCTGTGTGTCGTTTGCTTCGGTCCAGATCGGCGCGTACCCGTGAACCCGATAATACGCAGCGATGTCTTCGTCCCGCGCTGCGGCTTCCGCGACGGCTTGTTTGAACGCGGTCACCTGCGCAAAAGCGGGCTGCGGTGCGGTAAGGAGCGTCAAAGCAGTCGCAGCCGCCCCGAGAAAACCAGTAAGGCGGCGAAATTTCCGCGATTGAATAGCTAAAATATGAGTCATTGATTCCCCCGAAATCGGTGAGCTTTGGTTTCCCTAGATACGCATGGAACCCCGGCGTATTGTCCAATAACAAAGCCCGTGAACTGGAATCTAAGGGTAAATTGATGCTTATCCGCATCGCCCCTGTTGCAAAAATGATCACGCCACTAAGGGTTGCGCAAAAATTCGCCTAAATTTGTTGTGAGATGGAACCTTTTCGATTCAGCACTTGGTTCAAGAATCGCGCTATGCCATAAATTGTTGCATCTGGGGATCGATGGAAATTTCCATGTAACATCATGGAACCAAAGGCAGAAGACGGGACACATAAACAATGACTGGTAAGAGCACTTCGGGCATGACCCGGCGCTCCGTATTGGGCGCATTCGCAGCGACAGCCGTAGCAGCAGCACCGAGCTTTGCAAACGCAGCAGGATTTTTACGTGGGGCCGGCGATATTCGTCGCATCAAGATGTACTCCGGACGTACCGGCGAACGCATCGACATGATCTACTGGATCGAAGGCAACTACATTAAAGACGCCGTATCCGAGCTGAACTATTTTATGCGCGACTGGCGCACCGATGGCGTCAAATCGATGGACCTGCGTACTGTGGACATCATGGCAGCCTCGCACAACCTTCTCGACGTATCCGAACCCTACATGCTTTTGTCCGGCTATCGCAGCCCGCAGACAAACGCGATGCTGCGCTCCAGATCGGGCGGTGTGGCCAAAAACTCCTTGCACATGCGGGGTCAGGCTGCTGATTTGCGTCTGGCATCGCGTTCGGTGAACCAGATGGCCCGCGCGGCAATCGCCTGCAACGGCGGCGGTGTCGGTCGCTACTCGGGCTCGAACTTCGTCCACATGGATTGCGGCCAGGTGCGCAACTGGGGCGGCTAATCGCGCCTCTGAGTTTACCACGGAAACAAAGCGCCCTCGGGCGCTTTTTTCGTTTTTGAACAATACTATAGACCTTGTCAGATGGTCAGCCGATCCACGCCAGCGTGACCCAGGCCAACACCCCATAGCGCAGCGCCTTGCCGATCCCGACGATCGCCACAAAGGACCAAAGTGGTTCTTTCAACACCCCTGCCGTGACGGTCAGCGCATCCCCGACAACAGGGAACCAACTGACCAACAGCGACCAGCGCCCATAGCGCGCGTACCACATTTCGGCACGAGCCATCTGCGACGGCGATGCGGGGAACCAGCGCTTGTGTTGAAACCGCAGCACCGCATGACCTAGCCCCCAGTTCACCACTGACCCCAACACATTGCCGACAGTTGCCACAGCCAGCAACACAGGAACCCCGTGCTGCCCATGTAGCATCAGACCGACCAGCAGCGCTTCGGATTGCATCGGAAGAATCGTCGCTGCCAGAAAGGCGACGGTGAATAGGCTGAGGTATCCGGTCATCCGAACCACCGCCCCGAACGGCATGCCACGCCGCTATCGGGCGGCCGAGACCGTAAGTCATCGCGGTGAACTTTATCGTAAGAGGGGTATGGCGGACAGACAGGGATTCGAACCCTGGAGACGGTCTCCCGCCTACACACTTTCCAGGCGTGCGCCTTCGACCACTCGGCCACCTGTCCATTGAGGGGGTGTTTAGCGTGACCTGCTGTCGGGGTGCAAGGGGTAAAACGCGCGAATTTCAACAAGATTTCAATGCGCCGCTCAGCTGTCGAGATGGACGTAGATCCGACGGGTGTCGCGCCCCTTTTTCTCAATCTTACCAAGGCGTATCGCGCCGATCTCTCCGGTTCTGGCAACATGGGTACCGCCACAGGGCTGAAGGTCGATCCATGCGTCATCCTCGCCGATCTGCACCAACCGCACCTCGGCCGCTGTCGCCGGCGGGGCCACTGACAATGTCTTGACCAGATCAGGAGCGGCTTGCAGTTCTTCTTGGGTGATCCAATGATCGGTGATCGGTAAATCTTGCCCAATATAAGACAGCAGCGCGTCTTCTATCGCGTCGCGATCCTCTGGCGCATCGGCAAGATCAAAGTCGATCCGCCCGTGTGTCGCCGAAATCTGCCCGCCGACCACGGGAAACGGCACCACCACAGACAGCAAATGCAACAGGCTGTGCACGCGCATATGCCGGTGCCGGCGATCCCAATCCAATGCCTGGGTCACATGGGTGCCCGCCTGCGGTATTACCGCCGGTTCGGCGGGGACCAGAATAACACTGCCGTCCTGCCCCTTCACCGTGGTGGCAATAGGCATAGTTTGCTTGTCCCAGCTCAACCAACCGCTGTCGCCGGGTTGTCCGCCTCCGGTGGGATAGAACAGCGCACGGTCCAGAACGATCCCACCCTCGGGTGTGATAGAGACGACTTTTGCCGCGCTGTCGCGGGCGTATGTGTCGGTGAGGTAGATCGGTTGGCTCAACTGTCCGCTTCTCCGTCTGGTTTCGGCGCTTTCGGCGCTGGTTCGGTTGCGCGATTGCGCAACCAGACATCGCGCTGTGGAAAGGGTACTTCGATTTTTTCTTCGGCAAAGCGTTCGACAATGGCGTGGTTGATATCGCTTTGGACTGACATCATCCAGTTCACATCCCGCAAAAATGCCCGGATTTCAAACTCAAGCGCATCTGCACCAAAGCTCACCAACAGCACATTCGGCGCGGGGTTTGCCAGCACCAAGGGCTGTGCTTCAGCGATCTCTCGCAGAATGGCTTCGACCCGACGGGTATCGGTGCCATAGGCCACACCCACCTTTACGATAAGCCGCCCCACAGTATTGCCACGGGTAAAGTTCGTCACTGTGCCGCTGACCAAATCGGCGTTGGGGACAATAACGTCGGTACGGTCAAAGGTTTCGATCCGCGTCGACCGAACCGAAATGTCGCGCACGTAGCCCGACTTGCCCCCGACCTCGATCCAGTCGCCTTCCGAGATCGGCCGCTCGATCAGCAAGATGATCCCGGATACAAAGTTGCTGACGATGTTTTGCAGACCAAAACCGATACCGACTGACAAGGCACCAGCCACAATCGCGAGCGAGCTCAGGTCGATCCCCGCACCGGTGATCGCCGCAAGTGCGGCCAGAAAAATACCGACATACCCAAGCCCCGACAGCAAGGCGTTCTGCCCACCGATATCAATTTTGGTTTTGGGCAGCACGTTGCTCCGCAAGGTGCCTTGCAGCAAACGCGTCAGCAGATAACCGATGGCGAAAATGATGGCAAACGCCAGCAGGTTCGATGGCGCGATACGGCTTTCCCCGACGGTAAATCCGCGCCCGAATGCGGCCCAAAGCTCTGTCAGATCGGCGACCCGAGCCCCCCAAACCAGCGCCAGCGCAGGCGCGGCCAGCATCAGCAGGATCAACCCAAAGAGCAACGGCATCAAGGCTTCGCGGGCAGCCGGTCCCTGCCCTGTTATCGCGCCGTACACATCTGCCGAAAACCGTTGCAACGCCATGACCAGCCCCAACACCGCCAGCGTCGTGACGTAGGGACGCAAAATCGCGTCGGACAGGTCTTGGTAGCCAAAGGCGAACAGAACCGGCGCGGCAATCGACACAGCAATTGCCCCCAGCCCTGCGCTGCGCACGATTCGCGCATGGGTAGAGGCCTTGGTCACGCCATCTGCGTCTGGGGTGTCCTCGTCGGGGTCACGATAGCCGCGCAAAATCCGGCCAATCTGAAACAGCGCGAGGCTGGTCAGCACGGCCAGAGGAAACTGCACAACCGCACGGGTCGCCGTACTGGGATCACCAAATTCCAACACTGTCAGGGCGACAATCGACAAGATGACGACGAGGGTGATGGCATTCACATAGAGCCGCGCCATTTTTCGTTGGGCTGCGGGCAAAGGCAGCAGCGCCTCTTCCTGCTCGCGGGCAAACACGCGTTCAGACACCCAGCGAAACCCGAAGATCATTAACCCGATGAGCGGCAGCAGTTCGACCAGCAAAGAAGATCGCGCGCCTAGAAAACCGCTTTGACGGGCGGCAATTGACAGCAAAAACAAGCCCGCCAATGGGAACAGGATGCGCAGCAGCGAGACGATGAACCGCCAGATGCCCAAACCACGCGCCTGACGATCGCGCAGCTTATTCACGATCCCCATTGCCCACAGTCGGCCCCGAAAGAGCAGCAGCAGCCCCGCCAGACCCGCAAATAGTACGGTCGGCAGATTGCGTTCCAAAGTATCCAAAGCGCTGTCGGTGTCTTGCTCTGCACTTTCTTCCCAAAAAGCGGCAAAGGCGTTTTGCGCGTCCACCAGTGCCGGGGCCCAATACGTCGGGTTTAGTGGTGACGGCGTCGCACGCAAAAGCCGTTCGGTCTGTCGATCACGTATACGCTTGTCGATCTCGCGGACCAGACCGTCAGCCCGCAGGAACTCTCGTTCTGCGATCTGGACGGGGGCGAGCAGCGTGTTCAGTTGTTGATTAATATCGGCGCGGGTTTTAGCGACTTCAGGCGCTTCGGGTTCGGCATTCTCGCCCTCGGGGACCGGACCCAAAGCGGCAAGCTGATCGCGCAACGCAGCGATGCGATCGGCGTTCAGGGTGCGCGCCGCCTCGAATTCAGACCGGTAGCCGACGACACGCGCGCGCATGCTTTCAAGTTCGGTGGTCGGGGTATCGACCTCTTCTACCGATTGTTCAGCCTTTACGGCGACGCTGTCCCACCGCTCCGCCGTTTCTTCGACGTCGGTCTGTGCGATGGCCACGGTCGTCAGGCAAAGCGCCAAAAGACCGCTGGCCAGAAGCCCCCTGAGCGTGGCGTTCATTGGTCTTCGAAAACGCCGGGAATGGATTGTGGCGCACGGTCCAGCCAGCCTGGCACCGGCAGGTTCTTTTCGCGCAGGAATTCAGGGTTGAACAGTTTCGACTGATAACGCGTGCCAAAGTCACACAGGATCGTCACAATGGTATGGCCAGGCCCCATATCCTTGGCCAGACGCACGGCACCCGCCACATTCACACCCGACGACGCGCCAAGGCACAGCCCTTCGTGTTGCAGCAGGTCAAATACATAAGGCAGCGCCTCGGCGTCCGAGACGTTATAGCTGAAATCAGGCGTGAACCCTTCGAGGTTCTTGGTGATGCGCACCTGACCGATGCCCTCGGCGATCGATCCGCCTTCGGCAACCAGTTCACCCTTGGTGTAATAGTTATGCAGCGCGGCCCCATCGGGATCGGCAATCGCGATTTTTACGCCCTTGGGCTGCAACGCCATGCCGATACCGGCCAGTGTCCCGCCCGATCCGACCGCACAGCAGAACCCATCGACCTTGCCGCCGGTCTGTTCCCAGATTTCGGGGCCAGTGGTTTCAATATGCGCCTGACGGTTGGCAACGTTGTCAAACTGGTTGGCCCAGATCACGCCTTCGTTCGTCGTACGTGCCAGCTCGTTCGCAAGGCGCTCAGAATAGCGCACAAAGTTGTTGGGGTTGCGATACGGCGCGGCTGGCACCTGCACCAGCTCGGCACCGGCCAGACGCAGCATGTCCTTTTTTTCCTGACTTTGCGTTTCAGGAATGACAATGACGGTTTTGAATCCCATCGACGCGCCGACCAGCGCAAGCCCGATGCCGGTGTTGCCCGCCGTGCCTTCAACAATCGTGCCGCCTGGTTTCAACGTGCCGTTGGCGATGGCATCCTGAATGATGAACAGCGCGGCACGGTCCTTGACCGACTGGCCGGGGTTCATGAACTCTGCCTTGCCGTATATCTCGCAGCTAGTCTCCTCGCTCGCCTTGCGCAGACGGATAAGAGGTGTGTTGCCAATGGCCTGTGCCAGATCAGATGCGACGTGCATGGGATGCTCCTAAATCAAGTTACATCTGGTGTAGCTGCGGGCGCTTCCAACCTCAAGCGTTCCCGATGCCTTGCCAGCCAGTAAGCGGCGATCACCAAAGGGGCATTGGCAGCTTCAAGCTGATCAACCATTGTCATCAGCGCATCGAACCCGACTAAATGTGACCGAATATCCTCGTTCTCGGTCTCAAGCCCATTTACGCCGGTAATTTCGTCGGGCAAATCGGCAAGCCCCAGATAAATATAAAAGAACTCCGTTGAATCCCCCGGGGAGGCATAGACCTCGGCGATCTTTTCCAGCTTGGTCAGGGACAACCCTGCTTCTTCGTGCGCTTCGCGATGTGCTGCGTCCTCTGGGCTTTCGCCGGGATCAATGCGACCCGCGATGGGTTCAAGTTGCCACTGCGCCCGGTCCCCCCGTGCTACAGGCCCCATGCGAAGCTGTTCGACCAGCATCACCCGATCACGCTGCGGATCATAGGGCAGCACCAGCGCTGCATCCGTTGCCACAAAAACCGCGCGCTCCAACACGTCGGTCATGTTGCCGTCGAACCGTTCATGCGCCAGATGGTATTCGTTCAGCGCGAAATAATTGGTATAGGCGCGGTCGATCCGGTCGATCCGCACCTCGCCGCCCAACGTCCCCGCCCCGTGTTTCGACTGCTGCGCATTTATCTGCGCCGCGGCCCGCGATCGGATCATCGGGAACATCTGCGCCACACGGTCGGCGGAATAGACGCCAAAGTAATCCATCACCTCGCGGGCGGCAAAGCAGCTGAGCGCGCCCCATTCCGCCTGCCACTGTGACAGTGACCAACGATCGCGCGTGGTCCATTGTTCTGGCCGCGCGAAATACCCCAAGGCGCTGGCCCCGCTTTCCAGCATCACCTCTTGCAGATCGTAGGCGAAGCTGCCCTCGTAGAAATTCAACCGGTCCAGGTCATTTTGACCCAGCCCGCGAAGCAGCAGACCCTCGGCGCTTTGACCAGACGCAGGCACGAGGCAGGGAAAAGGCCCTTCCACCACCGACAAGGCCACGTGATCGGGCAGGCAGTCCGGTGCAATATCCAACCGGTCCGAGGTGCGGCCCAGTACGATTTCAAGCAGGGGCACATGGCGTAGGGATCCATAAACGAAAAGATCTGTCATCGCTTCAAGGGAACCTTCTATCAATAAGGTTGGTCACGATGCCGCTGACGGCCCCGCCCAAAAGGACGACCGCGATAATCGGCACCGTCGCCATAATCAGAAAGTACTCTGCGCCGATACCGATCATCCCGACGAGCGCATCACCGACCCCGTCGAAACGATGCATCATCGCTTTCTCGATCATCTCGCGCCCGCTTTGCACAAACAGCCCCCAGAATACCAAAACCACCGCACCTGTCACGCCGTTGGTGATACCCTCTGATACGCCGCCGCCGGCACGGGATCCGATGACCCGCCATCCCACGACAAGCCCGAGGGCGATATTGGTGGGGATGAAATACCCGAACTGCGTCGACGTGGGCATCAATGGCATGATCATGCGCGACAGGGCATAGCCCATCAGTGCCAGACAAACGGCAGCGGTCAGACGGGCGGCGGTCGGCATCGGAACATCCTTAGACTACGAGCAATGCGCCCTTAGGCTGGGCGTTTCACCGTGATCTGTGTCACATCGCAATTGCCGCTGTCAAAGGTAGACGCGCATGAGGTCAGATAGAAATCCCACATGCGTTTAAAGCGTTCGTCGAACCCCATGCGAGCGATCTCGTCCCATTTTTCATTGAAGGTCCGATGCCAACGTCGAAGCGTTACATCATAGCTTTTTCCAAACTCAATAGAGTTTTCAATGGCTAATCCGGCGTTCTCAACCTGTTGCTTCAACACGGTGGGACTTGGGAGCATACCGCCTGGAAAGATGTATTTCTGAATGAAATCAACGCCTCGCTTGTAGACCTTCCAGCGCCGATCTGGCACGGTGATGATCTGCAACGTTGCTTGACACCCAGGTTTAAGACAGTCGTGCAAGGTATTGAAATAGGACGGCCAATACTGTTCTCCGACGGCCTCGAACATCTCGATGCTGGCAATACCGTCATAGGTGCCGCGTTCGTCGCGATAATCTTGAAGCTTAAACTCAACGACGTCTGATAAACCTGCGTTTTCTATACGTTCTTTGGCGTAGCTAAACTGTTCTTTGCTGATTGTCAGACAGGTCACCTTTAATCCGCGTTCCTTAGCGGCATATTCCGCAAAACCGCCCCAACCGCAACCGATCTCCAGCACGTGATCCCCAGCAGAGACCCCCATCTGGTCGACCATAGAGGCGTATTTCGCTGTCTGCGCTGCCTCCAGTGATTGGTGAACCCCATCTTCGAAAATTGCGCTGGAATAGGTCATCGTGTCATCAAGCCATAATTTGTAAAAATCGTTACCCAAATCATAGTGATAGCTGATGTTCTTGCGTGCCTGCTTTTTGCTGTTGCGCTGCAACCAGAAGCGCAGGGATTCAAATTTACGGATCAGCCCCATACCGGGAAAGGAGTCGTAAATGTCCTCGTTCGCATGGGCGACGTCCATGAACGCCTGCAGGTCCGGCGTACTCCACCATTCATCAAGGTAGGCGTCGCTAAATCCAAGGTCACCCTCCCTGATAAGACGGGCGAACAAGTCATTGTTATGTATACGAATTTCCGCAACTGGCAAGGGGTTCGTACCAACCGCGCGAAAACACCGCCCGTCGGGCATAACAAAATCGACCTGCCCGTTTTGCATTTCTTGCGCCATCGCAAAAACACGCGAGAAATATCGAGGAAGGGCGGCCTGCCCCTCGGTGCTGGTCAAAATCATTCGCTCTCCTGTATGCGCTTGGACGCGTATCTTATTGGTTTATGGCTGTTACGTGGGAGATCCACGTTTCATAAGGGTTAAAAGTTTCGCCCCTTGTAGGTTTCCAGAGCCCGCTCACGCCCTTCATCCAGCGCAATGATCTTTTCGGGATAGTCATCTCGTGCCGACAAGGGCCAGCTGCGCGGGATTGCATCGAAAAACGCGAGCGCATCCTTATGTTGATTGGCCCGCCCCTCGGCGATCCAACGGCTGGCATAGTCTCTATTCTTATCAAATTTATCGAGCTGTGTCTCGGGGTTGAACACGCGAAAGTAAGGCGACGCATCTGGCCCCGACCCCGCCGCCCACTGCCACCCCATTGCGTTGCTGGCGGGATCCCAGTCGATCAAACAGTGTTCGAACCATTTTTGGCCGATCCGCCAATGGCACATCAGATGTTTCGTCAGATAGCTGGCAACGATCATGCGGCCCCGGTTGTGCATCCGTCCAGTCACGTACAGCTCGCGCATGGCGGCATCGACAAAGGGCTCGCCCGTGCGTCCCTGTTTCCAGGCGGTGACCTCGGTGCGGCGTTCGTCTTCGTTCCACGGAAAGGCATCCCATGCCTCGCGCCAGTTATCCGTCAGCATCCGTGGCGTGTGATACATCAGGTGGTACGCGAACTCGCGCCACACCAGTTCTTTCAGAAAGGTCTCTGCCCCTTGTTTGCCGTCATGCAGAGCGCGCTGGCCAGCGTGCCAACATTGGTGCGGGCTGATCTCGCCGAGAGACAGGTTCTCAGACAGGTTGGATGTGCCATCGGTGCCTGGAATATCGCGGTTTTGCTTATATCCTGCCACCCCATGGGCCATAAACGCCCCCAACCGCGACTGCGCGGCCTTTTCGCCAAGGCAGACAAAGGGGCGCACCACATCCGCGCCACGGTCCATCGCGGCCTCCAAGCCCCAGCCTTCCAGCGCATCGCTTGCAGGCCATTCCTCCGGCGCGCACAGATCAGACGGCGCGGCCAGCGGTGGCTCAACATCGCGGGTTTTGACGTTGTTCCAGAACGGCGTGTACACCTTGTAGCAATCGCCTGCCTTGGTCTCTACGCTCCACGGCTCAAACATCAAATGTCCGCCAAAGGACTTGGCATCAACGCCTTGGTCGCACAGGGTTTCTTTGATCTTGCTATCACGCTGTAAACTCGCCGGATCATACAGCCGCGACCAATAGACAGCACCCGCGCCTGTTTCCTTGATGAGGGTCTGCAACACGTCCAGCGCATCGCCTTCGCGCAGCACAAGCTTGCCGGATATTTCGCCCAGACTGTCGGCCAGCGCCCCGAGCCCCAGCCCGAGCCGCCATTTCGGCGCAGCGCCAAGGGCGTCGACCGTGGTGTCCTTGATAAAGACGGGAATAACCGGACGGCCGGACTGCACAGCAGCGGACAAGGCGGGATGATCGCTCAGCCGTAGATCGCGGCGATACCAAAGAAGAATGGGGCTGTTGTCGGACATATCAAACTTTACGTTAAGGTAATGCAAAGCTAGCACGCCCCCCGTAACGTCAAGACCATAACAGTCCCTATTAACGCCAAACGGCGACCCACAGGGGCCGCCGCTCGGTAAATTTAACTTAGGGAATGCCGTTTCAGGCGTTCACATCGACCACCACACGGCCCCGGACCTGCCCGTTCAGGATGTCCGCGCCCAGTTTCGGCAAATCGCTAAGCGTTGCAGGCACAACCATATCTTCCAGCTTGGAGAGCGGCAGGTCTTTCGCGACCCGCTGCCATGCACGCAGACGGTTCTCGTAGGGCTGCATGACGGAATCGATGCCCAGCAGGTTCACACCGCGCAGCAGAAAGGGGATGACAGTGGCGGGCAACCCTGCCCCGCCCGCAAGACCAACAGCGGCGACCGAGCCGCCGTATTTCATCTGGCCCAATACCCGCGCCAGCATCTCGCCCCCAACGGCATCAATGCAGCCGGCCCAGGTCTCGGCCTCGAGCGGGCGCTTGACGGTTTCGTTCAGCTCTTCGCGCGCAACGATCTGGCTGACGCCGAGAGATTTCAGGTAATCCGCTGTGTCCGGGCGCCCGGTTACGCCAGCAACCTCATACCCCAAATTGGCAAGAATCGCGACTGCAACCGACCCGACACCGCCTGCGGCACCTGTAACCAGAACCGGCCCGTTGCCTGATACCAGCCCGTGATCCTCCAGCGCCATGACCGACAACATCGCGGTAAAGCCCGCTGTTCCTACAGCCATCGCTTGCCGCGTATCCAGCCCCTCGGGTAGGGGCACCAGCCAGTCGGCCTTGACCCGCGCCTTTTGCGAATAGCCACCCCAATGCGCCTCCCCCACACGCCAACCGGTCAGCACAACCTTGTCGCCGGGTTTATAGCGGTCATCGTCGGACGCTTCGACCGTGCCTGCAAAATCAATACCGGGGATGTGCGGATACTTGCGTACCAGTCCGCCACCGGGCCCGATGCACAGCCCGTCTTTGTAGTTCACGGTCGAATATTCTACCGCAACTGTCACGTCACCCTCGGGCAAACGGTCAAGGTCAATCTGGGTCACCTCGGCATGGGTCTTGCCGGTTTCCTCATCTTTGTTCACCATCAACGCATCAAACATCATATCTCCTGTCTCGGACCGCCGTTAAGGGCCCGCTTCATTTTGCCAGTAAACTCCGGGGAGTCCGAGGGGCTGGCCCCTCGGTCCCGAACGTTAAAGCTGCACGCCGCGGATTTTGACCACCGACTCGCATCTTGCAAAATTAATGTCAGACATTTAAAGTTTTTCCAAATCATAAATGTAAGACAAATGAATACCACGCCAGAAACCGCCTCTGACCTGTCCAGCCAAATTGCTGCGAACATCCGCGATGCTATCATCAAGGGCGTGCTGATCGTGGACGAACGTTTGCCGTCTGAGGCAGAGCTTTCAGCCCAGTTCAATGTTTCGCGCGCGACAGTACGCGAAGCGCTAAAGCGATTGGCCGCGCAATCGCTGATCCGCACACAACGCGGTGCCACAGGCGGTGCCTTCGTGAACCGCATCAGCTTTGAGGCCGCGCAAGCGCAACAGATCACGACCTCCACCCTGCTTTTGTCAATGAACGATGTCAGCTTTGAAACCGCTTGCGAGGCCCGTTTCGCGCTTGAGAGAGCCTGCGCGCCTTTGTCGGCCGCCCGAAGACAAGACAGCCACCTAAAGGCGATGCAGGATGCGCTTGACGCACAATCAGCGCCGGCGCTGTCAGATGCAGGGTTTTGCGCTGCCGATGTGGCATTCCACCGCGCATTGGTCGACGCGGCGGGCAACCCGGTACTGTCTTACCAGCTCGCTGGCGCGGTTGAGGCAATGCAACCGTTGATGAACATGATTACCTTCAC
Source organism: Sulfitobacter sp. M13 (assembly GCF_053474885.1). Lineage (NCBI taxonomy): Bacteria > Pseudomonadati > Pseudomonadota > Alphaproteobacteria > Rhodobacterales > Roseobacteraceae > Sulfitobacter > Sulfitobacter sp. M13. Next base: position 2,318,911 of record NZ_CM130281.1, read on the forward strand.
GGCGTGGTCCCGCGATGCAATCGTCGCGCGTCACCGCGAGATCGCCACCGCAATGACGACACGCGACGCTGCTGCCGTCGCGGCCGGACTGACGCTGCTTGAACAAGAGACCCAGGCCCTTGCCCGTACCGTCTTTGCCCGCCGCACCAAGCAGCCGAACGCGGCACCGTAACTGCTGCACTCCGCGGATTTTCATGGCTTTCCCCTTGCAAAGAAAGCCACGTCCCTTATATCTGAAGTGTCCTTAGGGACTATGGGTATAAACGCGCATGTAATAAGCGGTTCGGACCCGGGGGCGGTACCCGGCGACTCCACCAATCATCCTTCATTTGGGGATTATGGGGTCGAAACAGGATCGACGAACGTCTAAAGATGTAGCTTTATCTCGGCTGACTGCCACCGTTATCGGCGTAAAATGTACAATTGCAAATGACAATCGTGCTCCAATGGCGATGGCCGCGTAAGCGACCGGAACTATTGAAACTTAAGTCCTTGGGTTTAGCGACCTAAGGCGGGGTTCGCAGGTACCTGGCAACAGAAACCTGCACTTACCCCTCCCCGCCACTTTCTGATTTTTTTAAAACCTTGCGATCGCACGGCGCGGTGCCGGTTGACGCGCATGTCGCGCTGCCTTCGGCGAGGATTTTTTGCCATTTGGAAGCCGCTGGCGCGCTTGACCTCAGGCTCGGGTACTGCGACCTCTGACGTCAAGAATGTCGGGAGTATTTATGCGCAACAATAGCGAGCAATGCGGATGAGCGCCCCTGATATGCGCCTGATGGCGCGTGTGTTCGGGCGGATCGGGGTGTTGTCCTTTGGGGGGCCCGCGGCGCAGATCGCCTTGATGCACCGTGAGTTGGTGGACCGGCATCGGTGGTTATCCGAAGACAGTTTTTTGCGCGCCCTTTCCCTGTGCATGTTGTTGCCAGGCCCCGAAGCGATGCAGCTGGCGACCTACGCCGGATGGCGGCTGCGCGGTACCCTTGGCGGTTTGCTGGCCGGACTGCTTTTCGTGTTGCCGGGTGCGGCGGTCATTCTGGCGTTGGCATTCGGCTATGCGTATTTCGGGCAGATGCCTTTGGTTCAGGCCGCGTTTATGGGCATCAAAGCGGCTGTGATTGTCGTTGTTGTGCAGGCGCTGCGCAATCTGGGACGTAAAGCGCTGCACGGTCGTGAGGGGTGGATATTGGCCACACTGTCCTTTGTGGCGTTGTTTGCCTTTGGCGTGCCCTTCCCGCTGATCATTCTAACCGCCGGACTGTGGGGGGCCTTCAAGGCTGCTGATGGCGCGAGCCCTGTAGAAATTGACGCGGCACCCCCACACCCTGCCCGCCCCATCGGCGTCATCGCCCTTTGGGGCACGCTGTGGGCATCCCCGCTGCTGATCGTCTGGACGATGGGACATGAATTTCTGCTTCAAATCGGATTGTTCTTTTCAAAGCTGGCGGTGGTAACGTTTGGCGGGGCCTATGCCGTGCTGGCCTATATGGCGCAGACCGTGGTGCAGGATCACGGGTGGATCACCACCGAACAGATGATTGACGCCTTGGGGTTGGCCGAAACCACGCCGGGGCCGCTGATCTTGGTCACCGAATTTGTCGCCCTGCTTGCGGGTTTTGCGCAGGCAGGGCCTTGGGGTGCTGTATCTGCCGGAGTGCTGACGTTGTGGGTCACGTTTACACCTTGCTTTCTATGGATATTTTTCGCGGGACCGTATCTCGAGGTTATCTCGGCGCAGCCACGTCTGGCGGGGGCTTTGCGGGCGATTACTGCCGCTGTCGTTGGCGTAATTGCCAATCTGTCCGTCTGGTTCGCGCTGCATGTATTGTTCGAACGCGTGCTTCCCATGGCGCATCTTGCTGTGCCGTTGCCTGATTGGTCCAGCTTTGATCCCGTGGCCGGCGCGCTGACGTTGATTGCGGCCGTGTTGATGTTGGGTTTGCGGTTCGGCTTTGTGTTGACCATGGCAGTGACGGCGATGCTGGCGCTCGGCTGGAACCTCTTGCTATAAATTTTTGCGCCCCCTTTTCACTGGTGTGAAATGCCGTATGCTACTGTCATCAACAAGGGCCGGAGAAGAAATAATGAGCCGAAGCATTGAGTATGGCAATCTGATGCACGATGCCATGCGCGGGTTAATTCGTCAGGTATTACTTGACGTTGCAGCCAATGGATTGCCCGGCAACCATCATTTCTTTATCACCTTTGATACCGCGCACCCTGATGCGGAGCTGGCGGATTGGCTGTCGGATCGCTATCCCGGCGAAATGACGGTGGTGATGCAGCACTGGTACGACAAGCTTGAGGTTACCGAGGAAGGGTTCTCTGTCACGTTGAACTTTGGCGATGCGCCGGAACCGATGTATATCCCCTATGACGCGATCCGAACCTTTGTGGACCCGTCGGTAGAATTCGGCCTGAAATTCGAGCAGCAAGAACCCGGCCAGTCGGACGAGGACGAAGACCTTCCCCAGCAGGACGAAAGCGAGCTTGAGGTCGAAGAAGAAGCCCCCAAAGCCGCTGAAGTCGTATCGCTTGACAGCTTCCGCAAGTAATCGGTCAGCCAGCCACAGTTAGCCTTGAGGTTAGCGCCATCGTCTCATTGCACCGCTGCCCCCCGCGGGGTAAACCCTGATCAGACATAAGCCCAAGATCAGGAGCCTTTTCATGGCCGATACCCGTACCGAAACCGACAGCTTTGGCCCATTGGAAGTGCCGTCCGATAAATATTGGGGCGCACAGACGCAGCGGTCGATCATCAACTTCCCTATCGGGTGGGAAAAACAGCCCGTGCCGATTATCCGTGCCCTTGGCGTGGTGAAAAAAGCCTGCGCGATGGAAAACCTGAATCAGGGCAATCTGGATCAGAAACGAGCCGACGCCATCACCGCCGCCGCGACCGAAGTGATCGAGGGTAAATTCGACGACAACTTTCCGCTGGTTGTCTGGCAGACGGGTTCGGGCACGCAGTCGAACATGAACGCAAACGAGGTGATTTCGAACCGCGCGATTGAAATGCTGGGTGGCGAGAAAGGGTCGAAAGATCCGGTACACCCCAATGACCACTGCAACATGGGGCAGTCGTCAAACGACACATTCCCCACCGCGATGCACGTGGCCATCGGCATGCAGGCCCGCGACGTACTGCTGCCAGGCCTGCAAAAGCTCCATGACGCGCTGGCTGCAAAATCCGAAGAGTTCAAGGACATCATCAAGATCGGCCGGACCCACACGCAGGATGCGACACCGCTGACCTTGGGGCAGGAATTCTCGGGCTACACGCATCAGGTGAAAAAAGGCATCGAACGGGTAAACGCCTGTCTGCCCGACATCTACGAACTGGCCCAAGGCGGGACCGCCGTCGGCACCGGCCTGAACACCAAGAAAGGCTGGGCCGAGGCCGTGGCTGCACATATGGCTGACATCACCGGCCTGCCCTTTGTCACCGCCCCGAACAAGTTTGAATCACTGGCCGCCCATGACGCTATGGTCATGTTCTCGGGTGCGTTGAAAACCGTGGCCGGATCGCTGTTCAAGATCGCCAATGACATGCGTTTGCTGGGCTCTGGCCCGCGTTCCGGTCTGGGCGAATTGATCCTGCCCGAGAACGAGCCAGGATCGTCGATCATGCCAGGCAAGGTGAACCCGACGCAAGCCGAGGCGCTGACCATGGTGTGTGCGCACGTGATGGGGAATGACGCGGCAGTCGGTTTTGCCGGTTCGCAAGGGCACTTCGAGCTCAACGTCTACAACCCGATGATGAGCTATAACGTCTTGCAATCCATGCAGCTTTTGGGCGACAGCGCGTCGGCCTTTACCGACAATATGGTTGTTGGCACGCAAGCAAATATCGAACGTATCGACAAGCTGATGAAAGAAAGCCTGATGCTGGTGACAGCGCTGGCCCCTACCATCGGCTATGACAACGCGACCAAAGTTGCGAAAACTGCCCACAAAAATGGCACGACCCTCAAGGAAGAAGCAATCGCCTTGGGCTTTGTCGATGCCGAAACATTCGACCGCGTGGTGCGGCCGGAGCAAATGATCGGACCAAAAGAATGAGCGCCCCCATCAACCTCAACAAGGTCAAGAAAGAGCGCAACCGCGCGTCTCGAAAGGCCCGCGCTGATGAAAATTCAGTGCAGTTCGGCCAGAAGAAGGACCAGAAGGAAGTTCTGAAAGAACGTCTGGCTCAAATCTCGCGTAATTTGGAAGCTCACAAGCGCGAAACATGAGCGCGAGACCTGTAAAACATTCGGTGACCCTTCGGGGTCACCGCACGTCGATCTCGCTGGAGGATGAATTCTGGCAGGAATTGCGTAGTCTTGCGCAAGAGATGGACATGCCGATCAACGCGCTGGTCGCACAGATCGATGCCGAACGCGGCGTAGAGGCAGGATTGGCATCTGCGATCCGCGTCTACGTCTTGCGCGCGCTCAAGGAGCGTATGGCAGCCTCGTAGGGCACTCAAGCTCGAGGCAAACGCAAAGGGCCAGCGCCTGATCGCAATCAAACACCGGCCCTATTTTTTAGTCTTCAAACAATCTTAAGCGACGGATGCGTCGTAAATCTTGGTGATGTTCTGACCCAATGCTGCGTTGAACTCGGCATCGGTCATCTTGACGTTCAGCCCTTCTGTCAACGCACGCGAGAAGCTGGCGATCATCTTGGGGTTCTGGGTCAGGCGAACGCAGGCTTCTTCAGTCGAATAACCACCTGACAGCGCAACCACACGCAGAACGTTCGGCTGATCGGCAAGGCTGTCGTAAAGGCCTGCGGTCTCTGGTAGGGTGACTTTCAGCATCACCAGTTCGTCGACGGAAAGCTCCGCCAGATGCTTTTCAAGCTCGGACTTCAGGATCGTTTCGCATTCCGCTTTGCTGTCCGAATGAATGTTCACCTCGGGCTCGATGATCGGGACCAGACCGGCGGCGCACACGGTTTTAGCGACGGCGAATTGCTGCGCCACAACCGACGCGATGCCTTCGGGGCTGGCGGATTGGATGACCGACCGCTCCTTGGTGCCAAAGATACCTGCGGCTTTCGCGCGCGCCAGCAGATCAGCAAGCTCGGGCATGGGTTTAAGCAGCTGCACGCCGTTTGCTTCGTCTTCCAGACCTTTGTCGATCTTGAGGAAGGGCACGACGCCGCGGTCTTCCCACAGCAGCTGTGCCACGGGTTTGCCGTTGATCGAATTGTCCATCGTGCGCTCGAACAGGATCGCGCCCAGAACTTTGTCAGAGGTGAAATCATCGGCCAGAATGATCCGCGCGCGCATGTCGTGCATGGCTTGAAACATCTCGGCGTCGCCGGAATAATCAGAAGGTTCAACGCCATAGAGGCTTAGCGCCTTTGGGGTCGATCCGCCCGACTGGTCCAATGCGGCCACAAACCCCTGTCCTGTTTCCATTTGTGTGCGCTGTGCGTCTGTCGTGGTCATGATGATCCTGGCCCTTATTGATTCCGTCGTGTGTCCGTTTAGCGCATCTATTGCTGCGATGATATATCGTTAGCGCCGGACAAAACGCAGCAAAATGCCATCTTTTGACCGAACCGTCAGATGAGCGACCGGAACAGGTGGCTTTTCGCCGACAACCTCAATGCGGTAGTCGCGCAAGATGCGCGACAAGATCAATGGCCCCTCTACCATGGCAAACCCTGCGCCCGGACAGACCCGCGCACCGGCGCTAAAGGGCAGATAGGCCTCGCGCTGGCATTTCTTGCCGTTCTCGCTGTGCCAGCGCGCCGGATCAAACCCGTCGGGGTTGTCCCACAGACGTTCATGCCGGTGCAGGTGCCACGGGCTGATGACCACTTGCGCCCCCCGCGCCACTTGGCGATCCCGAAAGGTCGCGGGGCAGCTTGCCTCGCGCACCATCATCGGAACGGGCGGATACAGCCGCAGCGCCTCGCGGAAAACATCACGGCTTTGCCTTAGCTGCCCCATGACAGCAAAATCACACTGGTCGATCACCTGCGCCTCGTCGGCCAAACGGTCCTGCCAGTCGGGATGCGTCGCGACCAGATACATCGCCCAAGCGAGAGCCGATGCACTGGTCTCGTGGCCGGCAAGAAAGAAGATCGCGACTTGATCGACCATCTCGTCCGTGGTGAAGGTAGAGCCATCTTCGGGGTCAGGGGTCGTCATAATCTTGGTCGCCAGATCGTCTGGTGCGGTGCCTGCCTTGATCTCCTGCATGCGCTGCGCTGTCAGTGCGGTGATCAACTGACGGATCTTGGCAGCGCTGCGTTTTGTATCTTGTCGGAACAGACGCGGCAACCAACGCGGCAACGGGACAAACGCCGCGATGTTCAGGATCGGTTGGCTGCGCTGGTAGGTTTTGAATTCGTCAAAGACCTCGCGGGCCATATGGTGTTCAATGGGAATCGAAAACAGCGTGCGAAAGATCACATCCGCTGCCGCGTGGCTCGTCTGTGCCTCGGCCTCTAGGGGTTCACCGTCATGGGGGGCCAGCCGCGCCGCCGCCGCCTCTGCCGCGTCCCAGATCGCGGGGAATGTTTCGCGCAAGCGCCCACCCTCGAACGCAGGATCAATGATACGCCGCTGGCGCTTCCAGGTTTCACCGTTGGTCAGGAAAACTGAGTTGCCAAGCAGCGGCCGCAACCCTTCGCTGATCCGGTTGGACTTGGGGTAGTCGTCGGGGCGCGTCTTGAGCACGGTCTGGATCAGATCGGGTTGGTTGATCAGATAGCTTCGGAAAAATGGCGTTTTGAATTCCGCCATCCACGCACGATACAGCCGCGCGGGCTGCGCGGACAGGATGTCTTGCCGGAATAGCTTGGCATAGCGCCACAGAGACACTTTCGCGGGCCGGCTTTCGGGTTTGGGCGGCAGTGTCATGGCGCGGTCGAGGTGAATTTATTCACCGGTTTCACGATGCGGGATCGCGACGCGGGACGTTCGGCATAGCGTTCGGCCAAACTGTGCGGACCTGCGGTGATCTGGAAGTAGTCATAGTCCTTGGGCGCATCAAAGGCACAGAGGTATTGGAAATGCAGCCGGAAGAAGCGCCAGCGCAGCGCCTTCCAACGCGCCGGGGTCAGCGATTGCGTGAAGGCCGCAGAGAACACCAGCGGCCAGCGTTTATCTTCGGGGGCCACGCCCGACACTGCAACCGGATCGCACAGCGCAAATGCACAGCCGTCGCCGGGGGCAGTCACGTCGACCCAGGTAAGCGCGGCGCATCGCGACAGATAGCGTAGATCGGCGCGCAGACGGTGGGCATCCCGCAGGAAAGACACCATCGGGACCACCTGCCCCAATGTCATAAAGGCCAGTTTCGGTCCCTCTGTCGGTACCCTGCCCGCGCGGATCAGGTCGGCAAGGATCGACACCCCCAGATGCGCGCCCGACGAATGGCCCACAACCAGCACCTCGTCCACGCCAGACTTCAGCGCCTGCACGATTGCATCGCCAAATTCGGTCATGCGGGTTTCAAGCGCGGGCGGGTTTGCCCCCCGCGTCGCAGCCCCGAAGGCATAGTCATGCATCAGATAGTAGGCATAGAACTTGCCATCGTGCTTTTTGAACCACCGCAGCACCTGCCAACCAAGGCCCACACCAAGTGCGGCGACGATGCCCTTGAACCACGCGGGCCCGCCAAAGAATGTCAACGCGGTGTACAAAAGCTTGCCCGCAAGTACAGCGATCAGCAGTTGCAGCAGCAGCATCCCGACTGGATAGAGCGCCGCGATCACCGGCCCCTTGCGCAACTGCATCAACCGCCACAGCGCACCAGAGGCGATATACACCCACGCCGTTTGCACCAGCTGCCCATAGGTCGCGAGGATCGAGTTGCTCATGGAGATGCGCACGATGTCGGACCAGACGAGCACCTCGACGTTGGTCTCAACATCAACGCCATCGATATGGGCGGCGACGTTCCAACCATAGTTCCCGCCCTCCGTTTTGGGCGACAAGGCAATCTGATAATCCGATATCCGCGCCTGTTCGCCGCCTTCCTTGCGGTAAAGCTCGCGGTAGCGGCGCGGATGAATGGGGTCATAGCCCGGGATATAGAAAACCCGTCGCGTTTTGACTGTCTGCTCTATGTTCTCGGCCATCGTTCACCCTGTATTTCACCGCAGCTTAAACAGGTTTTCCGGCAAGAGTAAGGCGCTTAACCCAAGGATCCCAAGGCAGGAAATGTTTCCAGAAGCCAGAAAGAGAAAGTCGTGAATGCGCCCGTCAGCAACGCCAGCCCAACCACGATCAGCAATATGCCCATGCCCCGTTCAATCAGCCGCATATATGGTTTAATCCGGTTCATCAGGCGCGTGGCGCGGGTGATGAACATCGCGGCCAGCAAGAACGGAATACCAAGCCCCGCCGCATACACACCAAGCAGCAAGGTGCCACGTGTCACAGATGCTTCGGAAGCCGCAAGCGACAGGATCGCACCAAGCTGTGGCCCGATGCAGGGCGTCCAGCCAAAGGCGAAAGCGAGGCCCAGAATATAGGCACCAAAAGACGTGCCACCCTTATCACCAGCATCCAGACGCGCCTCTTGGTCCAGAAACGGAATACGGAACACGCCTAGAAAGTGCAGCCCGAAGATGATGACGACGATGCCAGACAGTCGCGCAAACAGAACCTGATTTTGCAGGAAGAACGCCCCGAAAATCGACGCGGTAAAGCCAAGGATTAAAAAGACTGTACTGAGCCCCATGACAAAGAACAGCGCCGCAATCACCGCCTTGCGTCGCGCAGCTGCGACCGACGACATGTCGTTCAAGGTCACGCCGCTCATATAGGCGAGGTACGGGGGCACGATGGGCAAAACGCAGGGGCTCAGAAAACTGATGATCCCTGCGGTCAGCGCGATGAGTATGGCGGGCAGAAGTCCCGCGTCGATCAGGTCAAATCCAAACATGACCCAAGCCTTAATCTGCTTTGTCCAGCGCGTCACCTGCTGTTGCGCGTGAACCCTGTCACAAGGTTGTGGACGCGCTGAAACATGTCGCCTATTTGGGACTTATGACAGATAAAAACTTTCTCGATGCGACGGGGCTGCTGTGCCCCCTTCCCGTCCTTAAGGCGCGTAAACGCCTGCAATCACTGGCTTCTGGCGATTTGCTGACGGTTCACGCAGATGATCCAGCCGCGATTATCGACATTCCACATTTCTGCGCCGAGGCAGGTCACAGCCTTGAAACTGCGTTGATGGACCAAACGCCGCAGGCCTATGTAATCCGCAAAAAGTAAACGCAGGTTTAATCGAAAACAAAAAAGGCAGACCCGAAGGTCTGCCTTTTGTCGTTTTAGTGTTCCGCCTTGGAGGACACGGTATTTAGCCGCCCAAGGACCACCAGCCGCGCCGCTTTGGCTTGGCGGGTTTTTCGGGCTGGGCCTGCGGGGCCACCTGAGGCTGCGGCACTTCGGTCATGGGGGGCTCCGGCTGAATTTCCTGCGCGGCAGGAATTTCAGTAGGGGTGCTGTCGGGCACCTCAGTCGGGGCCGGCGTTGGCTCCACCTCGGCAGGCTGCGACGGCTGCGCGGGGGTCGGTTCCGGCGTCGGGATCGGCGTCGGTTCCTTTGCGGGCTCAGGCGTCGGCGCGTCGGGCGTTACCTCTGGCTCTGGCTTGGGCTCGGGGGCTGGCTGCTCTTGCGGAGTAGGCGTTTCCTCGGGCTTTGGCGCGTCTTCAGCGGCATCGACGGGCGCAGCTTTGGGCTTGCGCGTGCGGGTCCGCTTGGGCTTGGGCGCTTCTTCTGCTGCGTCAGCATCCGAAGGTGCCGCATCAGCGGCGTCGGATGTCTTGGCGTCCGTATCTACCGTCGCTTCTGCCGCGGCATCTGCCTTGGGTTTGCGGGTTCGGCTGCGGGTGCGCTTGGGTTTGTCCTGCGCTGTGGCGTCGTCGTTCGTCGCCTCTGCAGGAACGTCGGCTTTCGCCTCTACGGTGGCGTCCGATTTATCCGCATCGCTGGAGCTATCGTTGTCACCGTCGGAATCGGTATCATTGCTGTTACCGTTGGCCGCATCATCGCCGTTAGCCTTGCCACCCCGACGCCGACGACGCCGACGACGGCGCTTGGGTTTGCCCTCGGCATCGTTGTCATCGTCAGACCCGCCCTGCTGGTTCTGCGTGCCATTGCCATTATCCGTGGGCTCGGCGTCGGTTGTTTCAACCTCGGCCTCTGCCTCTGTAGCAACCTCGAGTTCCATATCATCGATCTCGTCCATGATAGATGTATCCACCGACACCACATGTTCAATCGGCGTTACAACCCGTGTCGCGGTCTTGAACTTTTCAAGCGAGAAATCGGGGCTGACCAAAGCAGGGTCGCCTTCGATGCGAACGGACATGCCGTAGCGCCCTTCGATATGGGCGATATGTTCACGCTTTTGGTTCATCAGGAAGTTGGCGATCCCCACGGGCGCGGTGATCAACACTTCGCGCGACCGTTTGCGGGTGCCTTCTTCCTCGATCTGGCGCAGGATCGACAACGCGAGGTTGTCGTCCGACCGGATCAGACCAGTGCCGTGGCAGGCGTGGCACGGCTGTGTCGTCGCCTCGATCATGCCGGGACGCAGACGCTGGCGCGACATCTCCATCAGGCCAAAGCCCGAAATACGGCCAACTTGAATACGCGCACGGTCGGTTTTCAGCTTATCCTTCATCAATTTTTCGACGGCGACGTTGTTACGACGCTCGTCCATGTCGATAAAGTCGATGACGATCAGACCGGCGAGATCGCGCAAGCGCAGCTGGCGTGCGACTTCGGCAGCGGCTTCAAGGTTGGTCTTGGTCGCGGTCTGTTCGATGGAACCTTCCTTGGTCGCCCGGCCCGAGTTCACATCGATCGCAACTAGCGCTTCGGTCACACCGATAACGATATACCCGCCTGACGGTAGTTGAACCGTGGGGTTGAACATGCCCGACAGGTAGCTTTCGACCTGATAGCGTGCGAACAGCGGCAGCGTTTCGCTGTAAAGCTTCACGTTCTTGGCATGGGACGGCATGATCATCTTCATGAAGTCCTTGGCGATGCGGTAGCCGCGTTCGCCTTCGACAAACACCTCGTCGATCTCGCGGTTATAAAGGTCGCGGATCGAGCGTTTGATCAGGTCGCCTTCTTCGTAAATCTTGGCCGGCGCGATGGATTTCAGCGTCAGCTCGCGGATCTGTTCCCACAGGCGCTGCAGGTATTCATAGTCGCGCTTGATCTCTGCCTTGGTGCGCTGTGCGCCCGCGGTGCGTACGATCAGACCGGCACCCTTGGGCACCTGAATTTCGTTCGCGATCTCTTTCAACTTCTTGCGGTCCGCCGCGTTGGTGATCTTGCGGCTGATGCCGCCCCCACGTGCAGTGTTGGGCATCAAAACGCAGTACCGGCCGGCGAGCGACAGATAGGTTGTCAGTGCGGCACCCTTGTTGCCGCGTTCTTCTTTTACGACCTGCACCAGCAGGATTTGACGGACTTTTACGACTTCTTGGATCTTGTAACGCTTGGGCCGTGGCTTGCGGGCGGTACGCAGATCGTCGTGATCATCGTCATCCGCTACGGATTCGATGCTGTCATCCTTGGCGGACGCGTCGGTGGCTTTGGGAACGTCGTCACCGTCATCCGCATCATCGCTGTCATCGCGATCATTGTCATCGGACTTGGCCGCGTCGCCGTTTGCATCAACTTGTTCGCCAGCGGCGGTATCGTCGTCCTGCGCAGGCTCTTCGACGGGCGTTTCACCGACCCGCTCCATCGGAGATGAGCCTTCGTCGTCGTCGTCGTCCAGGTCCACGGTCTGCATGCCGTTGATCTGATCGCTGTCTGTGGTGTCCGCGTCTTTGCTGACAGTGGCATCATCAGACACAGTGTCTTCGGCCTTGGTCTTGCTGCGGCTGCGCGAACGGGTGCGGCGCTTGGGCTTTTCGTCTTCGTCTTCTTTGGCGGCCTGCGCTTCGGCGTAGGCGCGCTCTTCCTCCATCAGCGCCAAACGGTCGGCGACGGGGATCTGGTAATAATCAGGGTGAATTTCTGAAAAGGCGAGGAAACCATGACGGTTGCCGCCATAATCCACGAACGCCGCTTGCAACGAAGGTTCAACCCGCGTGACTTTCGCGAGGTAGATGTTGCCAGCTAGCTGGCGTTTATTCTCTGATTCAAAGTCAAATTCCTCGACCTTGTTTCCGTCAACCACAACAACGCGAGTTTCCTCAGCGTGGGTGGCATCGATAAGCATTTTCTTAGGCATAAATCCATTTTGCACAGCTGCGCAGACAGCAAGCCCGGTGGGGCGCTGCGAGGCAGGGTATGTCTTGTCAGGGCGATGGGTGACGCGGCTAAAACAGGGCCCCTAAGGCCGCCTGTCTGTCTGCTCTTGGCGTCTGCGCGCGTCATCGCGGTTCTTCTCCGACATGGGTGCTGCGTAACGCGCCCCCATATCCACTAATTAACTGCAACTGACCGGGCAAAGGCACGGCCTAATCGTCAGCGGTTCTTGAGCCTTTTTTAAGGGCCTAATCGGTCTGCCTGGTCACCACATGCCGGGGAACCGAGGCATCGAAACTGTCTGGGGTCTGGTTTGCCATCCAAAGAGGCAAACAGCCCTTCCTACAATTAACGGCAGAAGGGACCAAATGACAATGGGAAATCGCGTATTGCGGTTCTACAGCTACGCGATAGTAGAAGGTGTACCCACGCCTTGCGCCCTTGCTTGACAAGGGTCTGCGCTATGGGAAATGCTCGGTCAGCGGGATTACGCCGCGCTGCGTGCTGCCTGACGTTTGCACAAAAATAAGACACATAAGGATGATACGAATGCATATTTCCCTGCGCACAGCGCTTTGCCTACCCTTTTTAGCGCTGGCCGCCTGCGAAGACATGAGCGCCACAGGCAGCAGTGATCCTCAGGACCCTTCAAAACGCAGCTGCATCCGCGCAGTAGAAACGCACACGGGCATTTCAGGTGCGTCGATCAACACGACCATCCCGATTGTCGAAACCGGCCAGCATATCATCGACCTGCCAGGCAGCCCGTCCTGGACCTGCTACACCGATGAAACCGGTGCAGCACGTGAGTTGATCGAAACGCGACTTGGCTGACTTAGCCCCCGTTTGCAGCGCTCAGAGATAATCCGAGCGTTGCAGGCCGTACTTTGCCATTTTTTCGTTCAGGGTCCGGCGTGGCAGGCAGAGTTCTTCCATAACGCTCGCAATGGACCCTTTGTGCCGGCGCATGGTGTTGTCGATCAACATACGCTCGAACGCTTCGACATACTCTTTCAGCGGTTTGCCGTCCGTGGTCATCACCGGCTGCATCTCTTCGTGGTCGGACATCAACAACGACGCAATAGAACCGGACCCGCGACGCGACTGCAAAACAGCGCGTTCGGCCACATTAATCAGCTGGCGCACGTTACCGGGCCAAGGCGCTTGCAACAGTTGCGCGGCCTCTTGTGCTGAAACCTGCGGCGTCTCGCAGCCGTATTCATCCGCGAATTCTTCGGACAGACGGGTGAAGAGCGTCAGGATATCCTCGCCCCGCTGGCGCAGTGGCGGCACAGTGATGCGCAGGGCGGCCAAACGGTAGAACAGGTCAGAGCGCAGCGCATCTTCGGACGTGCGTCCGGCCTCTTGCAGGTTTGAAATCGCAACGATACGGGTTTCCGCAGGCGTGCCCTGATCGTTGATCGCACTTAGCAACCGCGCTTGCAGCGTCTCGCTCAGCGCCTCGATACCCTCAAGCACCAAAGTCCCACCGCGTGCTTCTTCGATCGCGGGAAGCTGGGCATCTTCGGGCATCATCGGGCCGAACAGACGTTTGCTCAGCGCATCTTCTTCCAGCGCGCCGCAACTGACCAAGACGAATTTTTTACCCGCGCGCGATCCAACAGCATGCAAAGCGTGCGCCACCAGTGTCTTGCCTGTACCGGTCTCACCGTCGATCAACACGTGGCCATCGGCCTGCCCCAGATCCAGAATATCCTCGCGCAAGCGTTCCATCACTGGCGAGCCACCGATGAGCTTTTTCATCAGCTGACTGCCATCCGACAGTTCGCGGCGCAGGGCACGGTTGTCCATCACCAGCCGGCGTGCGTTGGTCGCCTTTTTGGCCAACTCGCTCATCCGGTCGGGATTGAACGGCTTTTCCAGAAAATCAAACGCGCCGACGCGCATGGCTTCTACCGCCATCGGCACATCGCCGTGGCCGGTGATCATAATCACGGGCAACGCGCTATCGGTGCCCATCAGCTTTTTCAGAAACTGCATCCCGCCCATACCGGGCATCTTGATGTCAGAAATAACGATACCGGGATAGTCGGGCCCCAAGGTCTTTAGCGCATCCTCGGCGCTGCCGAATGTTTCGGTGTCATACCCCGAAAGCGCCAGCCACTGGCTGATCGACTGACGCATATCTTGTTCATCATCAACGATCGCGATTTTCATTACCTGAGCCATTGGTTTACTCTGCCGCCTGTGTCTTCTCTGTGCTGTCCATGATGGGCAGCTGCATTTCAAAAACCGCACCGCCATGCTGGCCGTTGCGGGCTGTCAGCCTGCCCCCCAGATCGGATACAATACCCGACGAGATCGCAAGCCCCAGCCCGACACCATCGCCGGGCTGTTTGGTCGTGTAAAACGGCTCGAACAGGCTATCGAGATCTTCGATCCCGGGGCCATTGTCGCGCACGGTAAGCGTCGCCGTCTCACCCGCTGATAGTATAATCTCTACCGTCGGGTTTCGTTCCGATTTGGTGGCATCCAATGCGTTGCGCAAGAGATTGACCAGTACTTGTTCGATCCGCATGCGATCGCCCATCACCTGCACCGGGTCTGACGGGAGGATACGATTGATCTGCACCTGACGTTGACGTAGCTGCGGTTCCATCATTGACAAGGCAGAGCCAAGGGCTTCCTCCATATCAAAGGGGGAAAACTGCTGCTGGCCCTTGCGCGCATAGCTTTTGAGCTGCCGCGTGATGGCCCCCATACGTTCGATCAGATCGTCAATACGCCCGAAAGATGCCAGCGCTTCCTCAAGCCGATTGCGCTGCATCAACAGCCGCGCCCCCGCCAAATAGGTTTTCATTGCCGCCAGAGGCTGGTTCAATTCGTGGCTGACAGCAGCCGACATTTCACCCAAGGCAGCAAGCTTGCTTGATTGTTCCAGCGTTTGCTCGGCCACGGCCAGTGTTTGTTGCACCCGTTTGCGTTCCGCCACCTCGCGTTGCAGCGCCGCGTTCAATGCGCGCAGCTCTGCGGATTCACGCTGGAACAATGCTGCACGTCCCGCCGTCCGGCGGCTTAGGGCATAGAAGGTCAACGCCAGCAGGATCGCAAAGCCCATTACCTCGAGCGCGAGCACCCCGTTCACCTTTTCGCGCACAGAGGCATAGGTGGTATAGCTGGTGATCCGCCAACCCCGAAACGGTATCCGCGACGATAGACGCATCACCGCCTCTCCTTGCAGATACGCATCGGCAGGCAGTGCGGTCCAGTCGGCGGTGGCCTTGATGGCCCGTTCAATCGCGCTTTGCGGGGTCTGGTTCGACAGCGCTTCGCTTTCGGTCAAGCCGCGCCAGCGCGGTTCGGTCGCCATGATGATATCGCCGGTGCTGTCGGTCACGATCACCGCGTCCGAAATACCCGCCCACGCCCGCTCAAACCGCTGCAAATCGACTTCGGCCGCGATCACACCAAGGTTCGTCCCCGCTTCGTGGATGCGGCGTGAATAGAAAAAACGATAGCCACCGGTATCGCGGGGGATCACGCTGAAGACGGTAGAATTAGAGCGTAACGCATCCACGAAATACGCTTCTTGGCGGTGCGACGCCCCCAGCCGGTTGCGGTCGGTCGCGGCGACCGTGCGCCCGTCGATGTCGTAGAGCATCAAGGAGGCAGCCCCGATTTCCTCTACGAAAGAGATCAACCGCTGGGTCGATAGGGAATAATCAGATCGGGTCAGCGCCTCTATCAAGGCGGGGTCGCGCGACAACAACTGCGGTACAATCGCGTTCTGGCGCAGTTCTGCCAGCAGGTTGCCGCTGTAGAGGGCGATCCGAAGCTCGGCGCGATTTCGCGTGCTTTCGGTAAAACGGTCCGTCAGCAGCTTGTTGGTGATCGAAATCGTGACAACCGCAAAGACCAATAGCAAAGCAACCGCCAGCCGGACGCGCCAGCTGACAGATAAAGTGGCTTCACGAGAGGACGCAGACCGGAACATGCCGGCAATCTACGCGTCCTCACCGTGGCACTCAAGTCACGCTGTGACCACAGACCCTGCCAATGCGCGGAAGAGCGCCGCCCCGTCCGTGCCACCATGCCCCGCATCCGCAGCGCGTTCAGGGTGGGGCATCATCCCCAGCACACGACGGTTGGACGACAGGATACCTGCAATGTCCGACTGCGACCCGTTGGGGTTGTCGCCATAGGTAAAGGCAACGCGATCCTCGCCATGCAGCTTGGCGATCGTATCGCCATCAGCAAAGTAGTTGCCGTCATGGTGCGCAATCGGGATATCGATCATCGCGCCGGCATCATACCCCGAGGTGTAATCACTGTCCGCCGTCGCCACGCGCAATGGCACGGTGCGGCAAATGTATTTAAGGCCTGCGTTGCGCAGCAAGGCACCGGGCAGCAAACCTGTTTCGGTCAGCACCTGAAAGCCGTTGCAGATGCCCACCACATAGCCGCCACGCTCCGCATGGGCCGCCACTTCGCGACAAATCGGAGAGTTCGCCGCAATCGCGCCGCAGCGCAGATAATCCCCGTAAGAGAACCCACCGGGTACGCCGACAATATCGACCCCGTCGGGCAGGCTGGTATCTTTATGCCAGACCATCGACACTTTGGCACCGACCGCCTTGAAAGCCACCGCCAGATCGCGGTCACAGTTAGAGCCCGGAAAAACGATGACCGCTGCGTGCATCAGCCCATCTCCACTGTGTAGGATTCGATCACCGTATTTGCGAGCAGCTTTTCACACATCACTTCGACATCCGCCTGCGTCGTGCCGTCGTTCAGATCCAGCTCGATCACCTTGCCCTGACGCACACCGTTCACGCCATCAAAGCCCATCGCCCCCAATGCGTGGCGCACGGCCTCGCCTTGCGGATCCAGAACACCGTTCTTCAACATCACATGCACCCGTGCTTTCATGGCGCGTCCCCCTGCTTCATTTTGCAAAATAAACTCATCTCCGACATCAGCCTAGTTGATCAACGTCGGTTTCATCATCGGTGTCGACGTCTTGGGCATGACCCCCAAACGTCGGGCGACTTCGGTGTAGGCATCCGTCAGCGACCCCAGGTCGCGACGGAACACATCCTTATCCAGCTTCTGACCGGTTTCGATATCCCACAGACGGCAGCTGTCTGGGCTGATCTCGTCGGCGACGATCAGACGCTGGAAATCGCCTTCGTAGATGCGCCCGACCTCAATCTTGAAGTCCACAAGCCGGATCCCCACCGCCATCATCACACCAGACATGAAATCATTAACCCGCAGTGACAGGCTCAGGATGTCTTCCATGTCCTGTTGGCCGGCCCAGCCAAAGGCCGCGATATGTTCTTCGGTGACCAGCGGATCGCCAAGGTCGTTGTTCTTATAGTGATATTCCACGATCGGGCGCGGCAATTGCATGCCTTCGTCGATCCCCAACCGCGTGGACAGATCACCAGCGGCATAGTTGCGCACCACGATCTCAAGCGGGATGATCTCTGCCTGACGGATCAACTGTTCGCGCATGTTCAGACGCTTGATGAAATGCGTCGGCACGCCGATGTTGTTCAAGCCCGTCATAAAGAATTCGGACAGACGGTTGTTCAGCACGCCTTTGCCTTCGATCACGGCCTTTTTCTCGGCGTTAAAGGCGGTTGTGTCGTCTTTGAAGTGCTGGACAATCGTCCCCGGTTCCGGCCCCTCATAGAGGATCTTTGCCGTACCTTCATAGATTTTCGTGCGACGGGCCATGCACATCCCTTCCAGACAACGGACCGGTTGGAATACCCATCGGCCTTTTCTAGCCTGTCACATAGTCCAAGCGCCCCTGCCGCGCAAGCACGCGCCCTGCCCTCATGGCAGCCATGCATGTAGAAACTATGGCGCGGCCTCATGACCATCATGAGAATAATGAAGTTGCTTCATGCCAGTTGTTGTGGGAAACGGCAAAATCACCCCTTTAGCGGAGCTTTTCATGTCCAATCCTCTTACCGATCTTCTGGCTGAAAAAGGCACGCTGCTGGCCGATGGTGCCACTGGCACGAACCTGTTCAACATGGGCCTGATGTCCGGTGACGCGCCAGAGATGTGGAACACGGAACAGCCGCAAAACATCATCAAGCTATACCAAGGTGCGGTTCAGTCGGGCAGCGATATCTTCCTGACCAACTCTTTTGGCGCGAATGCCTCGCGGTTGAAACTGCACAACGCTGAAAAGCGCGCTCATGAGCTTAGCCGCGTCTCTGCCGAACTGGCGCGTGAAGTTGCCGACAAGGCCGGCCGCAAGGTGATCGTCGCAGGCTCCGTCGGCCCCACCGGCGAAATCATGGAGCCGGTTGGCCCGCTCACTCACGCGCTGGCGGTCGAGATGTTTCACGAAACTGCGGACGGGCTGAAAGCCGGTGGTGCCGATGTGGGGTGGCTTGAAACCATCAGCGCCCCCGAAGAATACCGCGCCGCCGCCGAAGGGTTCAAGCTCGCGGGCCTTGATTGGGTCGGCACGATGAGCTTTGACACCGCGGGACGCACCATGATGGGCATGACATCCGAGGCGATGGTCGACATGGTGCACGAGCTAGACTATGGTCCGCTGGCCTATGGGGCCAACTGCGGCACCGGGGCGTCGGACGTGCTGCGCACAGTACTTGGTTTCGCTTCCAAAGGCATGCCAACGCCGATCGTGTCCAAGGGCAACGCCGGCATCCCCAAATACGTCGAAGGCCACATCCACTATGACGGCACACCCGAACTGATGGCCGATTACGCCGAAATGGCCCGCAATTGCGGCGCATCGATCATTGGCGGTTGCTGTGGCACCATGCCAGAACATCTGGTGCATATGCGTGCAGCACTCGACAGCCGCCCCAAGGGCGACGCTCCCACGCTGGAACAGATCGTCGAAGCGCTTGGTCCGTTTTCCTCGGCCAGCGATGGCACCGATGGCGAAGGCCCCACCCGCGCGCCGCGCCGCGGCCGCCGCCGGGGTTAATCTCCGAACAGATTCAACTGCGCGCTCGCCCGTTTGGGCGGGCGAAACAGATCGCACCGCATCGGCGGCAGTAGCGTATTTAGCCCTAAACGTTTAACGGCCAAAACGAACCGCTGCGCGATCATTTCGGCATAGGGGCCTTCCCCGCGCATCCGTCGGTGCCAATTCGCATCGTATTCCTTGCCCCCATGCATCTCGCGCAGGCGCGCCATGATCCGGCCCGCGCGATCGGGGTAATGCGTCGCCAGCCAGTCCTGCATCAAGGGCGATACCTCTCGCGGCAGCCGCAACATGATCCAGCTGGCAGCAACGGCACCGGCATCACGCCCGGCTTGCAAAATCGCTTCAAGCTCAGGGTCGGTCAACGCAGGCACCATAGGCGACGCCATCACACGCACAGGGATTCCCGCCGCCGCAAGACGTTCGATCATCTGCAATCGTCGCTTTGGCGCGGGCACCCGAGGCTCCATCAATCGCGATAACCGAGCGTCCAGAGTTGTTACCGACACCCCGACACGGCACAACCCGCGCGCGGCCATATCCGATAGAATATCAATGTCCCGCTCGATCAGACTGCCCTTGGTGACAATGGCGACAGGATGATTGGCCTCCGACAGAACCTCCAATAACGACCGCATAATCCGGTGATCCTGTTCAATTGGCTGATACGGGTCTGTATTCGTTCCTATCGCAATCGGTGCCACTTGATATTTCTTGGCTGCCAGTTCGCGCCTTAGAACCTCGGGCGCGCCCGGACGCGCAATAAGACGTGTTTCGAAATCCAGCCCCGGCGACAGCCCCAGATACGCATGGCTTGGCCGCGCGAAACAATAGACGCACCCATGTTCACACCCGCGATAGGGGTTGATCGACCGGTCAAACGGCAGGTCTGGCGACTGATTATAGCTGATCACACTGCGCGGCACTTCAAAGCTGACCTGCGTGCGCAAAACAGGTAACGGATCACCATCACCGTCCCATCCGTCGGCCACGGCTTCCACTGTCAGCGGCTCGAACCGGCCCGATTGGTTGCTTGCTGTGCCGCGTCCGGGCAGTCTGTATTTGCGGTACGCCTGATCCATCCAAATCTTTTGGAACAAATTAGGAACATGGTCAAGTATATTGCCCCAACCCATTGTTTTACAGGACGATCGGGCGTAATTTCGGATCAACCAAAAGCGTCGCACGCGGTGCCGAGTTTGTCGCAATAAGCACGAAGCTTTCGACGCTTGTGTGACAAAAAGGCACAAGCCCGCGCGGGTGAGTTAACCGATGAGGAACGACTATGTCGGATGAAGACGAAATTATCCTTGCCGATCTGGACGACGAAGAACTTGTTCAGCAGATGTTTGATGATCTTTACGACGGTCTGCGCGAAGAGATCGAAGAAAGCGTCAATATCCTGATTGCACGCGGATGGATTCCCTACGATGTCCTGACCAAAGCATTGGTCGGCGGCATGACCATCGTTGGCGCAGATTTCCGGGATGGCATCCTCTTTGTCCCCGAGGTGCTTCTGGCTGCAAACGCGATGAAAGGCGGCATGGCGATCCTCAAGCCGCTGCTAGCGGAAACCGGCGCACCGCGTGTGGGCAAGATGGTGATTGGCACTGTCAAAGGCGACATCCACGACATCGGCAAAAATCTAGTGTCGATGATGATGGAAGGTGCCGGCTTTGAAGTTGTCGATCTTGGCATCAACAACTCGGTCGAGGCCTACCTCGAAGCGATGGAAGCTGAAGGCCCGGATATCCTTGGCATGTCCGCCCTGCTGACCACGACGATGCCCTATATGAAAGTTGTGATCGACACGATGATCGAACAAGGCATCCGCGATGACTATATCGTACTGGTCGGCGGTGCCCCCCTGAACGAAGAATTCGGCAAAGCCATTGGTGCGGATGCCTACTGCCGCGATGCAGCTGTTGCTGTGGAAACGGCCAAGGAATGGGTCGGACGCAAGCACAATAACGCCAAAGCGTAAGCCCTTGATGTAACAGATAAAGGCCCCTCCCGATCGGAAGGGCCTTTGCCGTTCAGGAGCCCCAAATGAAACCGCCTTCGGACTGCGATCTAACGGAAACCGGCTTGCCGCTTGAACCGCAAACGGGCCGTATTCTATTGATCGCTTGCGGCGCCCTGGCACGTGAAATTCTCGACCTGAAAGCGGCCAACGGCTGGTCCCATCTCGACCTGACCTGCCTGCCCGCCAAGCTGCATCTTTACCCCGAGAAGATAACGCAAGAAGTCCGCGCGGCTGTAATCGAACACCGCGATGCCTACGACGACATCTTTGTGGTCTACGCCGATTGCGGGACCGGCGGGCTGCTCGCGGCAGAGTGTGAAAAACTGGGCGTTCAGATGGTGGCAGGACCTCATTGCTACAGTTTTTTCGAAGGCAACAATCGCTTCGCTACAATTTCGGAGGACGAGTTTACGGCCTTCTACCTCACGGATTTTCTGGTCCGCCAGTTCGATGCATTTATTATGAAACCCATGGGGCTCGACCGCCACCCGGAACTGCGCGATATGTATTTCGGCAACTACAAAAAGCTGGTGTATCAAGCCCAAACCGATGACCCCGCGCTGACAGCCAAGGCGCAAACCTGTGCTGAAACGCTCGGCCTCGCGTTCGAGCGGCGCTTTACCGGTTACGGTGATCTGGAAACGACGCTCCGGACACTCTGATCTTCATTTTGCCAAATAAACTCAACCGACAGATCAGTCGCCACACCCGCAACGCCAGCGTTTAAACCTGCTGCGCTGCCTCGGCGCGAATCCGTTCGATCATTGCCGTCAGGCCGTTGGACCGTTGCGCCGACAGATGTTCGTTCAGCCCCAAACGTCCCATCTCGGCGCGGGCATCAACGGCCCCGACCTCGGACGCGGGCACCCCGTTATACAGCTTTTGAAGCACGGCGATTAGCCCCGACACGATCATCGCATCGCTGGCGCCGTCGAAATGCAGCACCCCATTTTCGAACTGCGTGTGCAACCATACTTGGCTGGCACAGCCGTCCACTTTGGTCGCGGGAACGCGCAATGCTTCGGCCAGCAGGTCCATCGACTTGCCCAGATCAATCACGTGACGATAGCGGTCTTCCCAATCGTCCAGAAATTCGAAATCCTCGACCAGTTCTTCAAATGCCTCTGTCGCCACGGTGCGTCCCTCTTTTCGCTTGCCAAACAGGTAGGTTGCACGATGCCAAAGGTCCACCCCCTTCCCAACAGGTCCGGGATGGGTTAGTCAAATAGTACCGAAATTTCTACGGCGGACCCCATGCGCAAGACCTTTTCAGCCCTCTTGGTATCGACCCTTGTTTTGACAGGCTGTGCGACTGTGCGCGACAGCCGTGCGAACCCGTTCAATTGGTTCGGCAGTGCCCGGTCAGAACCAATCACCCGACAGGAAGCCTCTGATAATCCGTTGATTCCGCAGCGAACAGGGTTGTTTTCGTCCTCTAAGTCCAAAGAGGTTATCTATACCGGTCGCCCGTTCGAACAGATCATTGATCTCACGATCGAAGAGGTCCCCGGAGGTGCCGTGGTGCGGGCCACCGGGCGTGCGGATCGCCAAGGTATCTACCAAGTGCAACTGACGCCAGCCAACGAAGATGAACTGCCGGTTGATGGCGTCTTGACCTATCGCCTTGAGGGCATCGAGCCAAACGAAACGGCCGCCATCGGCACCGAGCCCACGCGAGAGGTTACCGCGGGGCGCAAGCTGACAAATCAGAAGCTGGCCGGTGTGTCGTCCATCCGCGTAGAGGGCCTGCGCAACGCGCTGACATCGCGTAGGTAGCCCCTAACTAACTAAAGATATCAAAAGGTTGAGCCTTAAAGCTCAACCACTTTCAGTTCGGACCCTACGGCGGTCAACGCGATCTCACCTTTGCACAAACGCAGCGCATCTTCCCCGAACACTTCGCGCCGCCACCCTTTCAGAGCATCCACATCGCGCAAACCGGCGGCAATCCCATCAAGGTCCGAAGCAGGCGCGATCAGCTTGGCCGCGACGCCCGCGCTTTCGGATTTCGCCTTGAGCAAGACCCGAAGCAGATCAGATAGGGCCGGATTGACCTGTAGCTTGTCGCGGCTGCGGTCTGGTTGCGGCATATCCGCAGGCGCGCAGTTCACACCAGCCTCTACCGCCTTGAGGATTCCATCCGCGATCTCGCCCTTGCGCGCATCGCGTAGCAATAGGCGGGCACGGCCCAATTCTTCGTGGTTTTTCGGCTTGTTACTGGCCAGCTCAACCATCGCGTCGTCCTTATAGACGCGGCTGCGCGGGATGTTGCGGGTTTGGGCATACTCTTCGCGGAAGGCCGCAAGCTCGCGCACCAGCGCCAGAAACTTTGGCGAATTGGTCCGCGTTTTGACCCGTCGCCAAGCTTCGCGCGGGGGCGTGACGTAGGTGTCGGGGCTGGTCAGAATCTCAAGCTCTTCCTCAACCCAGCGGCCACGGCCCGTCTGTTCAATCTTGCGGGCGAGAAACTCATAGATCTGGCGCAAGTGCGTTACGTCAGCAACCGCGTATTGCAGCTGCGCATCGCTCAGCGGACGCCGCGACCAATCGGTGAAACGTGATGTCTTATCAAGAGGTTGATGTGCAATCTTGCGAACCAGCGTCTCGTATCCGACCTGTTCGCCGAAACCGCAGACCATGGCCGCGACCTGCGTGTCGAACAAGGGCTTGGGAAAGACGCCCGCATCAACAAAGAAAATCTCGAGGTCCTGCCGCGCGGCATGGAAAACCTTGACCACCGATGTGTCGCGGAACAGCGTGTACAAAGGCTCTAGCGATAGGCCTTCGCTCAACGGGTCCACCAGCACGGCGTTGGACTCATCCGTGCCGGGCATGGCCAGCTGGATCAGGCAAAGTTTTGAATAATAGGTCCGTTCGCGCAGAAACTCGGTATCGACGGTCACATAATCATACTTGGCGGCCTCTGTGCAGTAGGCGTCAAGTTCAGCGGTGGTGGTGATTGTTTTCATAACGCTACTTTGGACAGAGGAAGCCGTTCAGGCAATGGAAAAGCGCATGGTTTCAGCGCAATAGGCCGCGTGCCTAGCCTTCCAGCATTAAAAGATCGCGATTACCGCTGGCAAAGCGCCGCAGGACCGCAGGATAAAGTCGATGTTCTTGCACCAGAACCCGCGCCGCCAGATCATCTGGCGTGTCGCCGGCCATAACCGGAATGGTGGCTTGGCCCAAAATCGGCCCGTCATCCAGCGCCGCCGTGACCTCGTGCACTGTGCAGCCGTGCTGGGTATCGCCTGCATCGAGCGCGCGGGCGTGGGTGTGCAGCCCTTTATACCGTGGCAAAAGCGAAGGATGGATGTTGATCATCCGACCGGCCCAAGCATCGGTAAATCCGCCGGTCAGCTTGCGCATGAAACCCGCAAGGCAGATGATATCCGGCGCATGGGGCATCAAACGCGCGGTCAGTTCGTTTTCAAAAGCGGCGCGATCCCCTGCAAAGGGTTTATGTTCTACAACTTCGGTCGGAATGCCCCGTTCTTTGGCCCAAGCGATCCCGCCCGCATCTGCCACATTCGACACGACGACACAGGGCCGCGCGGGGTGGTCGCTGGTCATGTCTTCGACCAGCGCCCGCATATTTGACCCGCCACCGGACAGAAAGATCGCAACCCGTTTGGTCACAGCAGGCTGCCGGTATAGGCAACGCCCGTGGTATCCGTGACGTCGCCCATCGGGTACACGGTTTCGCCCGCGTCGGTCAGCAGCGTCGTCAGCGCTTCGGCTTCGTCGGCCTTGACCACAAGGATCATGCCCACACCGCAATTGAATGTCTTGAGCATTTCGGCTTGAGACATGCTGCCAACGTCAGCCATCCATTTGAAAACACCGGGCAGTTCCCAGCTATCAAGATCAATCCGAGCACCAAGATTATCAGGCAGAACCCGTGGCAGGTTTTCGGTCAGACCGCCGCCGGTGATGTGGGCCAGCGCATGAACGCCCCCTGCCCGCACAGCCTGCAACGCCGGTTTTACATAAAGCCGCGTTGGCGTCAGCAGCACCTCGCCCAAGGTGCCGTCCGCCCAAGGGCAATCGGCGTCCCAGCCCAGGCCCGACATTTCAACCAGTTTGCGCACCAGCGAATAGCCGTTGGAATGCACCCCGTCCGAGGCAAGACCCAGCAGCACATCGCCCGCCGCCACATCGCGCGGCAGATCAGCGCCCCGTTCCATCGCCCCGACAGAGAACCCCGCGAGGTCAAAGTCACCTTCGGAATACATCCCCGGCATCTCGGCCGTTTCTCCGCCGATCAAGGCACAGCCCGACCCTTCGCAGCCCTTTGCGATACCTTCGATGATACGCGCAGCCTGCTCTGTCTCCAGCTTGCCGGTTGCGAAATAATCTAGGAAAAACAGAGGCTCCGCCCCTTGGCACACCAGATCGTTGACGCACATAGCGACCAGATCGACACCAACGCCATCGACATTTCCGGTATCAATCGCGATCCGCAGTTTGGTGCCAACACCATCGGTCGCGGCAACGAGGATCGGGTCGGTGTAGCCCGCCCCCTTGAGGTCGAACAGCGCGCCGAAACCGCCAAGGCCCGACATCACCCCCGGACGCTTGGTGCGCTTGGCCGCTGGCTTGATACGCTCTACCAGCGCATTGCCTGCATCAATATCAACACCCGCATCCGCGTAGGTGATCGAGTTCTTGGAGTTGGTCATGACACATCCCGCTGCCTGTTCCCTTTGCGAAAACGGGTTATAGCAGGTTGCGCAGGCGTGCAATGCACCTAAGCCACATCTACGCGTTTCTATCTCTTGACGCGCCGCCCCCGCACCCTTACCAAACCGCGCAGGCGGGCCTGTAGCTCAACTGGTTAGAGCAGAGCGCTCATAACGCTTTGGTTGCGGGTTCAAGTCCTGCCGGGCCTACCAACCCCTTTCTCCCCGCCCTATTTCTAAGGACTTATTCCTCGAATGTGGACCACGCATCAAACCCCGTGGTCCACATTGTCAAAATTTGACGCCTGACACCTTACGGATCGCTGTCGCCGCAAGGCCTGCTCTCTCGGCGGCCCTGGTATAGATTTCAGAAATTTTGGCTTTGACCCGCCCCCCGCGGACCCCTCATTTATAATGAGAGTTTACAGGTTTGGTTTTCACGTTCTTCGTCGTCCGTTTGGGCAAGCGCGCCGTGCGCGGAGCCCTCAAATTGCTCAATCGCGCGCACCATTGCCGGCAGTGGTTTGCAAAGCAAACCATGAGAGGGCGCTTCAGCCAGTGTTTGGTTGCCCAGAGATGAGTGCGGTCTGACGTGGTTGTAATCGTATCGCCAGAGGGCCAACTTTCTACGGGCGCCATCTAACGTATCGAATATCTCTTCATTCAGCGGCTCGTCTCTCAGGCTGCCGTTGAAGCTCTCAATGAGCCGTTCTGCTGCGGTTTTCCCGGATCGATTTAATACCAATCAACGTTGTTATCACCCGCCCATTTCAGGATCGCGCGACTGGTGAACTCCGTTGCCCCTCGCGGCAGATTTGCTATGCAAATCGCCTGCCGGTGAATGGTTGTCGCTGATAAAGCGAAATGGCTTTCCATAGACGCGCCCAAACGGATCCAGTTCCCGTGCGACCCGAGCGCCCGAGATGCTGGTGTCAGCTACCAAACATAGATTCTCGCGGCAACAATTATCATTCACGGCAAGCATGCGGAACTTGCGTGACGCACCACCTGACAGCCCTTGGTGAAGACCGTGAAGAGCCGTTTATTCTCAGCCCTGCTGAGCCTATAACACGCGGGATGCGCAACGTTGTGAGACTTGGCGCAATCGGTTCAGTTGAAGTAAGCAGCCATTCGACGCTCCGCAGCATGTTGGTAAGGAGCGCTCGGACCGAGCTTTAGCCGCGCATCGCATGATTGTTGCCTACTCGGGACAAAGCTGACTTCGCCCACCTAAAATTTAATGTTGGCCTCGCCATTTCACAGCTTATGAAGCGGCTATCTCCTTACCAAGTAGGTGCGCTCCTGCGCCAAGCTCAGCCAACTTGTCGCCTTTGTTGGCCAGTGGGCATTCATCAACGCTGAGACACCCACACCCGATGCAGCCGGTCAGCTCATCCCGAAGACTCGTCAGCAACTCAATGCGTTCGGTCAGATCATCACGCCAGGCTGTCGAAACACGCCCCCAGTCCATCGCGGATATCGCCCGATCTTTCGGAAGTTGATCCAGCGCGTCTGCGATTGCCGCCAGCGACAGCCCAGCCCGCTGCGCGATCTGAATAACGGTCACCCGCCGAATAATATTGCGGGGATAGACACGATGGTTCGAGCCTGTGCGCTGTGACCGAATAAGGTTCTTCCGTTCGTAGAAATGCAAAGCTGACACCGACACACCCGTGCGGTCTGATACTTCGCCTATCGGCAATTCACCTGCCACTTTTGATGCTCCTGACCTCTTGACCTCAACTTAAGTTGAGGCGGTATCAGTCACTAAGTCAAGTTTCGTCAAGGACAGGTTTATGGCAGATGTATCATCAGAAAATAGCGTGCAGAAAAGTCAGCCGGGGGCATTTGTAAAATTTGGAGCAGCCGTTGGGTTGGCAAACCTTGGCGATGGGATCGCGGTTGTCGCTTGGGCCTGGATTGCTTCGCTTTTAACCCGTGATCCGCTATGGATCGCGATCTTGCCTGCGGCGCTGCGCGTTCCATGGGTTCTGTTCGCGCTGCCCTCCGGCATCCTCGCGGATCGCATGGATCGCAAGCGGCTGATTGTAATCTGCGACCTGATCCGCACTCTTGCCTACGGTATGGCGGGCGGCGCGATGGTACTGAGCTTGCCACTTGCCGAGCCGGTCATTGATGGCATTGGGAGCCCAACCCTTTACTGGAACTTGCTGTCGCTTGGTTTCGTGACCGGCTGCGCGGAAGTCGCACGCGATAATGCCGCACAATCGATGCTTCCAAACATCGTTCCGTCCGACAGCCTTGAACGTGCCAACGGACTTATTGGCAGTATCGAGACCGTTGGGAACAGCATGGCGGGACCTGCACTTGGTGCCTTCATCGTCGCCATCTTCGTCCCCCTTCCCTTCCTCGCAATCGCTGTCACGCTGCTGTTTGCAGCGCTTCTGACCGCCTTTCTAAAGGGTGATTTCAAACCAGCGGAACAAAGGACGCATGCGTGGCAGGTCGAATTGATGGAAGGCTTCCGATTTGTCGTGGGCCATCCGATGTTGCGGGTTCTTGTTTTGATCACTGGCTTTTGGACTTTCTTCGCTGAAATGTCCGTTATAGCGCTCGTACTGCATATACAGGAGAACCTGAACGCAGGTGCCACAACTTACGGTCTGATCCTCGCTGTCGGGGCCATCGGGGGTGTTGTCGGCGGACTCGCGGTCGCGCCTTTAACGAAGCTTTTTCCCACAGGTGTGCTGGCGCAATGGATGAACCTTGTCGCAACACCGATGTTCCTGATGATCGCCTTTGCACCGGGGCCAATCACGGTCGCCGCCGCAATGTTCGTGTTCTATCTGAGCGGCATCGTCTGGAACACGCTTTCAATCTCCTACCGTCAGCGCGTTGTTCCTGATGAAATTAGAGCACGGGTCAACAGCGTCTATCGGCTCTTTGCATGGGGCATGATGCCCCTTGGGTTGGTCGCATCCGGGGCCATCGTGAGCATGGCCGAAGGACCGCTCGGTCGGGACACAGCACTCACCATGCCGTTTCTCGTTGCCGCAGCAGGAGTTTTCGTCTTGGCCGCGCTTTCATGGAGACCGCTTGGTAGTGGATTTCAGTAGTCAGAGCGAAGCTGCCATACCGGCCTTTCGCGCGCAGCGCAGCATCGGTAACTCTGGCCCCTTCAGATCTTCGTTGCACGTGCGCCAATGTCCTGTTTTGAACCCTCTTCAACAAACGGTCGTTTTTGTCACTGGCCGTGACGGTGATTTTTATCTCCCCCTCACTTCCCGCTACCGAGATGGCACTTTGATGCTATTTGTATCCTTCGTTGCTGTGCGGTTCGCTAGCAGTCCGCCTGCGATAATCGCGACCACTCCGATGAGTGAGGTGGCCCGGAGCACGTCGCCGAACAGCATGGCTGCTAGAATGACTCCGAAGCCCGTGCCCCAGTAACCGATTTGGCTGAACATAACCGGCCCGGCGATCTTCTGGAATGTGTAGTTCAGCAGGTATGACAGAGCCGATACGCCGATCAATACAACCAGCCAGAAAACCTGACCCTCCCCACTTATGCTCCAGGTCGCGGGGCTTTCGATCAGCGGGCCGACGAGCGCAAGCAGGACGCTTGAGATCAGCAGAGTCGCTGTCGCAAAGGACAGGGGCGATGCACCGCTTGGCCAAAACGCTGTGCGAATTATATTGCCCGATGCCGCCGCCAGCGGAACCGTGAGGCCGAGCAAGACCCAGAACACAGCCGAGAAGTTGATGCCCGCGATTTTCTGCTGAATCAGAGCGACCATCCCGACAAAACCCAAGGTGATTCCGAACGTCCGCCGGGCTGTCAGACCTTCAAGGCCGAAGATTGCCGCCAGTGTCATCGTGAGAACCGGCGATAGCGCATACAGAGAGGAAACGTAGGCTGGTCCCACCGGGTCAACGACCATGTATGTAACGACAGTTGGAACTGCAAAGCTGATGATGCCGAGGACGAGGTAAAGCGTCATATGCTGCCGCTCCCACAATATCGCTTGGCCTGTGGCTCGCGCGAAGATCAGCAGAACCATCGCAGCGCCGACGTTACCTAGAATGGCAAGCTGGAATGGCTTTAAACCAGTCGAGATCGCTACTTGGGCGATCATAATCTTAGCCGCGAGCAGAAAGCTGCACACGACGAGGAGAAGAAAGGGGGAGGAGGCGTGTCGCATATTATAACTCCAGCACATTTTGATATCTCGACGTCAAGATAAAAGGGAATGTCTTGATGTCAAGGCAAATGGGAGGTAGCGTCAGGTCATGGATGCAGTAGACCGAATTCTTAAACAGTGGTGCATTGCCCGGCCCGATCTGGATGTTGGACCAATGGGGCCGATTGGACGGCTTAGCCGGGTTGCTCATGGGCTTTCGCGAAGCATGGCGACAACCTTTGCTCACCATGGCCTTAATGCAGCAGGCTTCGACCTGCTGGCTACCCTGCGCCGTTCTCCACCTCCTCACGCGCTGCCGGCGGGCGAGTTGATGTCATCGATGATGATTACATCAGGAACGATGACGAACCGGATTGATCAATTGGTCAAAGCAGGACTGGTGAGCGCAGGGCAGATCCCGATGATGCGCGACGTGCTGTCGTGACCCTCACACCTCAGGGGTTCGGCTTGATCGATAAAGCGATTGCCGATCACGTGCTGACCCAAAAGCGGCTGCTGGCCGACATGAATGAAAGTGAGGTCAAACAACTGGACACGCTGTTGCGTAAGCTGATGGCGTCAATAGACACCGGAGAAAGTCCGCGGTGACGGTCGGAAACATAATCGCCACCTGAAACGGTGGTTTAGGTGGCCTTTGCTACAGGAGACAAACCGGGCATCCGGTTGCGCAAAAGCGACGACTTGACGATTGATGTGTGCGTCTCGGCGCGCTCATGAAGCGGAAGCAGAATATCGTCAAGTTCCGTGACGCTCACCAAGGCCAAGCGAGCGATGAAACAGTCATCCCCTGTAACCCGGTCGCAGGACGTGAAACGTGGCTCGTCCCGGATCATCTGCTCCACGTTATGAAGCTGTTTTGAACGCGGTTTGATACGGACAATGGCCTCCAGCGTATAGCCAAGGGCTTTGGTATCTACACATACCGTAAACCCCTCGATCACCCCGTCCGATTGTAAGCGCCGCAACCGTTCACCCACTGCTGGTCCAGAAAGGCCGACGACTTTCCCGATCTCGGCCAAGCTCGCTCGTCCATCATGCTCTAAGGTGGAAATGATTCTCCGGTCGATTTCATCAATAGCTTTCATCATAGTGGCTGAATACGGCACTAGACTGCCGATGTGAAAGCGTAATGCTAATAATACTTGCAGTATCGTCGGGACGTCATGCGATGGGAGCATGTATGGTCTGACCACACTCAAATGGAGAACCACACATGGATATTCAGCGCATTGCAGCCTTCAGCACTAACGGTAAAGGCGGCAACCCTGCCGGGGTCGTTCTGCTCGATAACGCAGCACCCGAGGCGGATATGCAAAGGGTGGCAGCAGAGGTCGGATACTCTGAGACAGCCTTTGCCGTTCCCGTAGAAGGGGCAGATCGGTCGTGGCGCGTCCGTTATTTTTCGCCAGAGTCGGAAGTATCGTTCTGCGGACATGCGACAATTGCACTCGGGGCTGCCCTTGGACAGCGCCATGGTCCGGGGACCTATAATCTGGATTTGAACAACGCTTCGATCACGGTCGATACGGCGACATCGGCTGAAGGCATGGCGGCAACACTGGCCTCGCCGCCAACCGAAAGTCGCGCAATAACCGGCGATGAGCTGGAGGATGCGATGGCGCTGCTTGGCCTGACCAAGGACGACCTGGATGTGCGCCTGCCCCCAGCCCGCATTCACGGTGGTGCCGATCACCTCGTTTTCGCGCTGCGTAATCGTGCCCGGCTGGCCGCAATGGCTTACGATCTCGATGAAGGACGCAACATGATGCGGCGGCACAAACTCGTAACGATTATGCTCGTTCATATCGAGGGTGATCGCGCCTTTTCCGTTCGCAATGCTTTTGCGTCCGGGGGTGTTCTGGAAGACCCTGCGACTGGTGCACGGCAGCGGCTTTTGCCGGTTATCTGCGGGATCGCAACTGGCCACATGGCGGGCAATTCATAATCCGGCAGGGCGAAGATATGGGAGCGCCATCAATCATTGAGGTTCAGTTGGACAGTGAGGTCGGATCGTCGGTCCGTGTCTCGGGCAACGCACGTTCGATGCAGGCAGCTTAGTGATTATCTGTGCAACGCGCCGCTGCATGTTGCGCATCCATTACCGTTCAAAAACCCTGATTTTTGGCACGGATGAGAAACGATCGATTTCGACTGACAAAAACCCCGCTCAAAACTCAAGCAGTTGTTGAACGTTTTAAGCTGTCTCGCGACAGCGGACATCCATGGATCGCGCAGCATCGGTCGATTTGGGCTCTTGCCTGCCATTAGCTGCGCAATAGACCAAGGTCCGGTTTGGGCCGTTCGCGGCTTTCGACAGGTCTGCGGATAGCAATCACCCCCTGCGACTACTCAGTTGACGAATTGTACAAATTTCAAGCTACTATTCAGGAGCGGGATTGCCGCTCCCTATTTCATATGTGTTATATGTCACGGTAGGCTGAATAAGTTGCAGAATACCTTTTGTCATGAAATCAAGCTGAATGGACTCAGAAGATCTACGCGATGAATATTGATCTGGACGCAATCTTTGCGAATGCACCTTCACCCTATATTTTGCTCGATCCTGATCTTAGGATGGTGTGGGCCAATAATGCCTATCTTGACGTCACAGGGAGAACCCGTGAGTCCATTATCGGCCGCCTCATAACTGAGGAATTCCCAGCCCAGCCGGACTCTGTCTCTGACAAAATGTTGCGCGGTTCTTTCAAACGTGTGTTGGCGAACGGAAAACCTGATCATCTTCCTCTGATCCCCTACCCTATTAAGGCTGCGGATGGTCATCTTGTTGAACGCTTTTGGAGTGCGACACATACCCCCATTCTGAATGAGGAAGGGCGCGTCGAATTTATCCTGCAGAATACTGTTGACGTTACCGACCTTTATCATGGCCCACAGGCCGAAAACCCCAAAGACATCTTACGCAATGCAGGGCTTTTGCAGCGCGCCGAAGCAGTTGCATCCGAAAACCTGGAGCTTGGGAAGGCCACGGAATTCTTTCAATCTGCCTTCGACCAAGCTCCTGGTTTCATGGCAGTCTTGAACGGGTCGCAACACGTCTTTCAGTTTGTGAACCAGGCCTATACCGACTTGATTGGCGCTCGCGATGTTGTTGGCCTATCCGTGCGAGAGGCATT
Source organism: Sulfitobacter sp. M13 (assembly GCF_053474885.1). Lineage (NCBI taxonomy): Bacteria > Pseudomonadati > Pseudomonadota > Alphaproteobacteria > Rhodobacterales > Roseobacteraceae > Sulfitobacter > Sulfitobacter sp. M13. The sequence continues at coordinate 2,352,085 of NZ_CM130281.1, forward strand.
GCCAGACATTGAGGGACAAGGGTTCTATGAGATGCTTGACCAAGTGTTTCAGTCAGGCGAGCCCGTCTCGGTCAAGTCCATGTCAGCGATACTCCGCGCCTCACCCGACGTGCCGGCTGAGGCGCGCTTTGTTGATTTCATATTTTACCCCCTGAAGGACAACGTCGGCATGCCAATGGGCATCTTTGTCCAAGGCCACGATATAACTGATCAAAAAACCGCCGAAGCCGCGCTCACTGCTACTCGCGAAAAATTTAGAACGATGGCACAGACGATGCCAGTTCATGTCTGGACGGCCGACAAAGATGGCGGGTTGAACTGGCTAAATGTGCGTATCTACGAATTTACCGGCTACGCAGAGGGCGAGCTTTATGGAGCCGATTGGGGGCGTGTCGTCCATCCTGACGATCTGGGGCTAGCAGTTGAAAACTGGACCGATGCGATCCAGAAAGGCGAAGGCTATGAAACTGAATTTCGCATCCGGAAAGCCGATGGCAGCTTTCGGTGGCACCTTGTACGGGCAACCCCCTTGCACGCCAATGACGGGACTTTGACAGGTTGGGTTGGCACGAACACCGATATCGAAGACCGGAAAAATGCCGAAGCGGTTATTACCAAGCTCAATTCAACGCTTGAAGAGCGGGTTGAAAAAAGAAACCGTGAACTGGATGCGTTGAACGCGGAGTTGCGCCAAAGCCAAAAACTTGAAGCTATTGGTAGCTTGGCCGGTGGAATTGCCCACGATTTCAACAACCTTCTTCAAGTTGTGATGGGTAACTTGCAGATTGCGATGCGCAGTATGCCGAAAGATTCGACCATTCAGAAGCGATTGGATCAGGCTGTGACAAGCGTGAAGCGCGGGGCGACGCTGGCCTCTCAACTTTTGTCCTTCGCCCGCAAACAACCACTTGCCCCTGTGGTGATCAAGCTGGACCGCTTGATAGAAGATACCATAGAGATATTGCGCAGCGCCGTCAGTGAAGGCGTGGAGCTTGAGACCCGATTTGACGACAGTCTATGGAATACGAGCGTGGATCCCAACAGTATGGAGAATGCTCTGCTCAACCTCGTTATAAATGCGCGTGACGCGATGGACGGGAAAGGGAAGCTAACGATACATGCGTCTAATGAGGCGCTGGATGAAGCATTTGTCCGAACCCATCCTGACGTAAAAGCAGGCCAATACATTAGGCTTGCGGTTACCGATACGGGATGTGGCATGTCACAAGAAACCGCTGATCGCATATTCGAGCCGTTTTTTACAACCAAGGAAAACGGCCACGGAACCGGGCTCGGTTTGTCCATGGCTTATGGCTTCGCAAAACAATCGGGAGGTCATATGACTGTCGATAGCAAAATCGGTGAAGGCACCACCATATGTATCTACCTGCCCCGTTCTCTCGAAGCTGAACAGGTACAGCTGTCCAACGCTGATCATGGGCTAAAAGGCGGGACAGAAACGATCCTGCTTGTCGAGGACGACGACGACGTTCGCGAAACCGCGGTCCACTTGCTGGCAGAGCTTGGATATAAGGTTCTTCAAGCATCCAATGCGGAACGGGCGTTAGCTATTGTGTACGATGATCCTGCCATAGATCTCTTATTCACGGATGTCGTGATGCCAGGCACAATGAACGGGCACGAACTGGCACAACAGCTTTACAAATTGCGTCCTGATATACCCGTGCTGTTCACGTCTGGATTTGTACAAGATGTAGTCGTTCATGACGGTCGTCTGGTTGACGGAGTTCAGCTGATCAGCAAGCCGTACTCGCAGGTTGAATTAGCCCACAAGGTGCGGAAAGTTCTTGGATACGAAGGGGTTTCGCTCGCCGATGTTCCCGCAGAAATGACACTCGAAACCGATCAAAGCAGATCGGAAAGTATCACATGGACCGGCAGTCTACGCCTTCTGATCTGCGAAGATGATGCATTGATACGAATGGATATTTCGGACGTGTTGCGCGAAGCTGGGCATTGCGTTCTCGAGGCAGAAAATGCAGCAAGTGCGCTCGATCTTTTGAAAGCGGAAGATGTAGATGTGTTGATCACTGATGTCGGCTTACCAGATCGGTCCGGGGAAGAGCTCGCCAAAGACGCCAGGGAACTGAATAATGATCTGCCGGTGGTCTTCGCGACTGGCGGCGTCCAAGTAGCCTCTGCTGCGGACCTGGGAAACTGCAAAGTTTTGACAAAGCCCTTTGCCGACACCGATTTACTGGCCGCGATAGAAACTGTAGTACCAAAAAACCGCACTTCTGAAATGTAATTTTCTCTGCTCAGCCTCCGCTGGCGGGATGTTTCCGATGGGACCAAGCAGATGTCGGTTGTTGAACCAATCGCCCCAGCCGAGGGGGGCCATTTCCAGACCCTGCATGTTGCGCTGGAATGACAGCCGCAGAACTGATCCGGTCGTCGTAACACCTATCTGGTGTGAAACGTGTCTCAACGAATGGCAGCTTCGGAGGCACACCGACCAAATATCCCAAGTTGCGGCCTTTGTCAGTTCGCCTTATGTTCTAATGGATCATTTATTTCCTAAGAGGCCGCAAACAGTATGAGAACAACCCTAAGAAACAAGGCGGTCGCGGTCTGTAATGACAAGATCGCCAAAAAGGGAGAGACCGTAGGTCTTTCTTTCTACGCGTTTTTTGCCAACAGAAATGATGATCCAGCGTTGCTTATGGAAGCCGCCTAATGGTGGATCAAAACGCACGAACTGGATCACTTTGAAAAAGCGGTGAAAATTCGAGGTATGATCATTTCGGGTGTTTGACCAACAGCGACTTTGCCCGCTTAGCGGACCAACTTAATATACGAACACCCCCCTTTTCTTTTGCGGTTTCGGGGATGATCAGACCGCCGGAAATCTTTTCCTCTTCTTCGATACTGCGCACCAAGACACGGTCATGTAAGTGGCTGAATTTTATGGAAATACTTCTTTCAAAGGTTTCCGAGGTCAGGGTGGCACGCTTAGACTCTATTGGCACTCGCCATACCCGAGTGCCAATATTAGTGAGGCGGTTGCGCTGACAGACCACTGCAAGAGGGCCACGAACTATATTTCTTCGGGATTTTTCATTCCAAAGATCAGTTCCTTTGCTCTTGATCCCGGAGAGTTACTTCACCGTCTTACCAGAAATCGAAAGCGCAGGTTTTCCGGCATTAGAATTCGCAGTTGCAGAAACTTTCGGCTTCTCTTGTTTTGGTTTCTTCGCCTCTTTCTTGCTGTTTTTACCTTTAGCCATTGTCTGTCCTTCCAAAATGCAGCGATCTGGTGCCGTTGTGGCAGCAGCTTGACTGCGATCGTCCACCCGTTGCCCTGTCGAGCGGGGGATGGTGTTGACTTGATGGGGCTACGCCAGCGTGCCTGTTTTCTCAGCAGCTTCGTCGATCGTCCTTTGTTGCGCACGCGAAATGGTTGAGATTGGCGTTCCAAATATCGCATTTGCTGCAGCGTAATCCTGCGCCGTATCAATCTCTGTCCAGCTCAAACCGGTGATATCGAGCGCACGAAAGGCTGTTCCTTTCACCACCAACCGTTCATAGGCGGCCTCGTAGTAATCCTGAAAATGGTTTCTGCTCTCCATCATTTCAGTAAGTTCAGCAAAGAGCGACGGGCCTGTCTTGGCACTGATTTTCTCAATCCCGATCGATTCACCCATAGCCAATTTGGGATCAACCGATTTGCCTACTTCAAGGATCTGCATCTGGTCGTCGGTGATGACTTTGACCTCTTCGTCCTCAAGCGCAATGTTTTGATCAATGCACAATACGTTTGGATGGTCACTATCAATAAGTTGGCGTAAAATTTTCACATCAAACACCACGTCCGCGTCGAACTTGATAAAGTCGGCAGTGCCAATAGCTTTCGAGGCCAACATAAGGGAATAGCCTGTGTTGGTCTCGCGATAACGCTCGTTGATTACATAGGTGACGCGAATGCCTCGGAATGTCTTGTCGACGAACTGCTTGATCTCGTCCGCGCGATGCCCCAGCACCAATACGAACTGTGATATGCCGCAACTCAGACAATTGCGGAGCATCCGTTCCAGAATAACGGACCCGCCGACGGACAACAGGCTTTTTGGGCAGTTGTCGGTTAAAGGGCTGAGCCGCGAGCCGATGCCTGCGGCCAGAATGACTGCCATAGGCGGGCGATTGATTTCATTTTTCATTTCTGATGTCCTTTATAAGGCGAGATGTGGGGTGCTATTTTTGAAGGGCCAATTTTAGGTTTTCCCCGATGTTCTTGCCTCTTTGCCATGACTTGAAGATGCCCCAGAACAGCTGGCTGGCCGCAAAAACCCAAAGCATTGGGACGATTTGATCAAAGATCAGCGCTGCTGAGAGCATGAAGATGAACACACCTTCATCGAATGCGAGAACTTTGCGTTGTTCGCGCAGAAACCACTCAAAGTTGGCACGTGGGCCAAAGCCCAAACCCGCCAATTTTTCCACCTTTTTCGAACTCGCCATGTTCATCGGATAATCTGAGTCACAGGCCGTTTCGATTTCGAGTGCCACGTATTTGGCATATCCACGCAACCCGTAGAACGCGATGCCGATCATAGCGAGGAATACAGGTACAACGCTCTCGGTCTGAGCATAAGCGGCGTATCCGACGGCCCCGAACCACAACCCAACCTGCACCTGATCGGTCAGGCGATCATAATAACTACCTTGCGGTGAGGACACGCGGCGGTAGCGTGCCATTTGTCCGTCCATGCAATCTAGGATGTGGCTGAGATGGATCAGGAGTGCAGCGGCAATGAAACAAGCAGTACCACCGACAAGAATCCCAACGGTCGCCAACACAGCCACCAAAAAAGAGGCCGCCGTGATCCGGTTCGGGGTGATCCATCGCGCTTCCACAGCCCCATAATTGGCGAGAATGGCCAGCGGTGACGTAACAAACGACGACCACCATTCATCATTGCGGGTTTTTGTGGCCCAAAGTTGTGTCAACTTGCCTGTCATGACACCACCTTTTCTTGTAAACGTTTTGGCATCGGCAGCATGACTAAAGTTGCTCCTGTAGGCCTTACAGGTGCGACGAGTTCAGCCGCTTCGGCTTGCAACGCCAGCAATACGTCTTTGAGCGCGGCCAGAAAGAAGCGAATGTCGTAGTCGGACAACTCTCCGATGTTGCCGACCTGAAAGACCTTGCCCGCAAAGCACCCTTTGCCTTCGTAGATGATGATGGATTTCTCACGCAATCTGTCGCGGAGATCGCGCACAGCAATCGACGGCGGCACCCGTACAGTGGTCAGGATCGAACACATGTCCGCCTCCTCGATTAGGAAATCGAGGTTCAGCCTGCGCATGCCGACACGAAGCAGATTAGCTCGGGCCTTGATGCGTGCATAGCGTTTCATGACCCCTTCGCGCAGGATGTCCGTGAGTGCTTGCTCCAGTGCAAAGAACAGTGGAACAGCGGGAGTATTAGGTGTCTGAGTGTGGTGTTTCAGGAAGGCATAGAATGTAGCCAAGTTCAGGTAGGTCGTCTTTGCCGCATGGTGCTTCAGCCGTTTGAAATGTTTTTTCCGTCCAACGACAAAGGACAGACCGGGATAAGAGCCGATGGCCTTGGAACTGGAGCTGGACACAAAAGCGATATTGCACGCCTCCATATCAATCACTTCAGCGCCGACGGAACTGACACCGTCGACCACGAACAACGCGCCGGCCTCTTTGCAGATGGCACCGACCTCGGCCAACGGGTTCAGCATCCCTGAACAGGTCTCATGATGGACCATCGCGACAACGTCGATCCTGTGCGTCGACAGATAGGCGGCAACTTGGGCTGGATCGAATGGCGTGCCCCAGGGCATCTCAATCAGATGGGTGTGTTTGTTGTGGATCCGCGATGTTTTATGCAGGCGCCCCCCAAATTCACCGTTCGATAGGATCAGAATAGCACCCTTGCCCACGACAGAAGACAAGATTGCCTCGTTGGCCGCCGTGCCGGAACCCGTAATCACCACTGCTCGATACCGGGCTCGGTTTCTGATCTGAAACAGCGAGATTAGTTTATGTTCGATGCTACTCAGAAGGGCATCGAAATCAGGTTCGCGATGGCAGATATCTTCTTTACAGATCGCCGCGCGCAAGGTTTCGGCCACATTCACGGGGCCAGGTGTGAACAGTAGATACTTGTCTAACATTAGTCATACTCCAACAGCACCAAGACATGATCTTGGAGCCGTCACACCCATGATACGTCCGCGCGCGAGGGTCAGGCGGGGACATCGAGAGGGCATAAATCGAGTTCGAAGGCGCAGCCCAAAAGAGAGCTATCGTTGTGTTGTCCAAAAATTGAACGCTTATAGAAAAAATTCCAAAACGCCTGATCCCGGCAATAAGTGCGGATCAAGCATGTCCAACGTGCTGAAAATCAGCATCAGAACAGTATCGAAGCAATGTCGAAGGTCCCCAACGCGACCCTGATGGGATGGTGTTGGAATTTGACCGGAAACATCCGGTAGCAATTTTCAGGCATCCTGGTCTGCTAAGGTTGACCTTAGAGAAAAAGATCGCGCGCGTTGATGGAGCGCCTGAGGAATAAGCCGTATGGAAAAATCGGAAAGATAGCAAGGAGTAGATGCGACCGTGCGCTTCCGCATATCACGCCCCCTACCAAAGAACACCTATTTCGGAGACATGCGTGTTGTCAGGTCCCATGAAGGTGGTGCTTGACCCTGGGTGCCATGAAACTTACCCCATCTTACTCATGGTACACAACCGTCACCCTTTGGACTCATCAGTCAGACTTACGCCGCTCAGTGAACTTGTGGATCACTACGACGGCCTTTTGTGTGACATCTGGGGCGTTATTCACAACGGCGGGGCTGCCTTAAATGATGCCGTCGATGCGCTCTGCAGAACACGTGCGGGTGGTCGGTTTGTCATTTTGATCACTAATGCGCCGCGACTATCCAAAGACATCTATCCGCAATTGGCGCGTTTTGGCGTTCCGCGTGAAGCGTTTGATACCATCATTACATCAGGCGACGTCACCGCACATTTGGTTGCAAACCAACCTGACCTTCCGCTGTTCCACTTTGGTCCGGCACGGGATCAGTCCATTTTGGAGGGTTTGGCCAACCCTATTGTAGGGATATCAGACGCCAAACTGTGCCTGCTAACCGGGCCATTAGATGACACGATCGAAACTGTCGATATTTACCACAGTCTTCTCAAAGAGATGCGCGACAACGCTGTCGAGATGATTTGCGCAAACCGACTTGACTTGGTAGTTCGAAGTGGCAAACGCATGGTCATCTGTGCTGGTTCCATTGCGCAATACTACAGGCAACTGGGCGGCACGGTTATCTTTGCCGGAAAACCGGAGCCGGCAATCTATCGCGAGTCGCTGAAAAGAGCCGCTACGCTGATGGGGCGAGATGCCCTAAAGGGCAGATTGCTGGCCATAGGTGATGGGTTGCCAACTGATATCAAAGGTGCCGCTGACAACGGCTTTGATGCATATTTCGTTGCGGGTGGCATTCATGCAAAGGAGTTTGGCCCATTAAACGTCGCGGACAATGCGGTGAAAGCTGTGAGTAACATCAAGAACAGATTTATCGGACTTAACCTTGTCGGGGTTTGCGACCAGTTGGTTTGGAACTGAATAAACTGGATGCTACTCACCAAAACTTCATTCGTATCTTTGATAACCGTGTTTTCCTTCCGAGCATGAGAAAGATCCTTTCGTGACGCAGAAAGTTTAAGCTGCCAAAATGCTGCAGGATCCCCGAATTACATCACTGCAAAAGCTGCAGCACAGCGTTGAAGACGTTGGCGAATGGCCGGTTAGGGCCGATCTTTGCATCGCTGGATGCATCTAATAACGCCGATGCTAACCCGAAACAGGTAAACAGCCCCATACAGCAATCAAGAGAATACAGCATTTTGTGGTTGCCTTTTCGATGCGCTTAAGTGGACGGGCATGGGCCCATTCAGCGGCTACGGTTGTGATATGCCTGCAGAGCTGTCAGTTGGCCCCTGAAGAGGAGATTTTCTATGACCACCAAGCTCACACGCTCAACGGATGTTGAGCGTGTCGCCGAAATTCTGGGACTACCTGAAGAAATCAACGATTCCGCGTCACTGGAGGTCAATATTGAATGTGGTCTTCCAGCTTCATCGGTTGAGAAAATTTTAGCAGTAATGTATTCACGGCCAGTATTGGAGCTCATTCCCGAGCGAGCTTTTCGCAGGGCCAAATCTGAAAAAATTCCCCTCAGTAGAACAAAAAGTCAGATACTCTATGACTTTTCGCGCGCTTATGTGGTCGTAGACAGAGTTCATCAAGGCCACGGAGCTCTCGTGATGCGGTTTTTAGAAAAGCCTAATCCTGACCTTGGAGGCGCAGTTCCAATGGCATTGGCAATATCGAGCCCTGCTGGGGCGGACGCAGTAATCGAACTGCTCACCAGATAAGGCAACCGGCCCCATAGGCGCTGACGTCAGACACGCCATTCAGCTACCTTAAATGCTTCGCTCGATGGTCAGCTTCTGCTTCCGGAAACAAGCCGCGGTACATGGCAATCAGGGCAAGATCGGTTTGGGGCCGAAAGCTGCGGGAAGAAAATCACCGTTTTTTTAGCGTACAAATCAGATCTACCGGTGGGAGAATGGCACTGGCTTGATAGACCCATAACCTACGTAGAACGCTTTAACCAAACGTAGCGTTTACAAATCTGCCTGCAAAATCAGACAGACGTTAGACCTGTTTGAAACTTCTATGAGCAGTCACGCAAGCCAAGTCCTGCCAAAAATCGTGGTCCACATTCCTTATAATTCATTGATCTGTATAGGGACAGAAATGGGCCTACATCGTCCACCTTGGTTCGTATTTTAATGAGGATTATGCGCATTCTGGTATGCCTGCCGGTCCTACCAGAATCCCGGTTTTCCCGCTGTGATCTACGACGGGGGTCGGCCTTCACAGGCCGTGCTGTGCGAGATGCAGTTATTGAGCTGAAACAGCGTACTACCCCGCTTAGGCAGCCTGCTTGCCGGCATTTTCATCTGCCTTGATGGGGAGCGTTAGGGTAAAGCAGCTGCCTTGCCCGATGACGCTTGAGACACTTAGGTCACCGCCTTGCATTTCTGCCAGACTGCGCGAGATGGCGAGCCCCATGCCAGTGCCTCCCGCGCGACGGGTTGCGGATGAATCGACCTGATAGAAAACTTCAAAAATGCTTTGCAGCTCTGCTTCGTCTATGCCTGCGCCGCTGTCGTGGACCTCGAATTTGACGACATCACCGACGGGCTTCACCACCAGCCGGACAAATCCGGTGTCGGTGAACTTGATCGCATTGCCAATAAGGTTGAACAGGATCTGCCGCGCGCGGAACTTGTCGGCGAAAACCACGTCGGCCTCTTGGACCACGTCAAAGGCCAGCCCTTTCTTGCTCGACAAGGTATTGAGCTGCTCAATGACCGGATCGACAATATCCTGCACCGCGCAATGCGTAGGCTCGATGACCAGACTGCCGGATTCGATTTTGGCCACATCAAGAATTTCGTTGATGAGATGCAGCAGATGGTCCCCGGACTGGACAAGCCGGTTCATCAAGTCGGACAGCTGGTCGTACATCTTGTCCAGCAGTCGTTTGGCTTCCGCAGGGCTGATATCGCCGGCTTCATACCCTTTCAGCAGCGCTTTGGATGCGGATAGCATGCGCGCATTGCGCGACAGTTGGGCCACCCCCATGATGACCGTCAGCGGGGTGCGCAGTTCGTGGCTAAGCACCCCCATAAAATTTGTCTTTGCCTTGCTCGCGGCCTCTGCCGCGTCCTTTGCATGGCTTAGCTCGGTCACATCGACACGCAGCCCGACATAACTGCCATCGGCCAGCGGCCGATCCGACGCTTTGATCACCCGACCGTCCGCCAAATGTTGTTCAGTTTCAAGAGTTTGCGACTGGCGGTGAACCGCAAGCCGGCGTTCGATCCACTTGGCTTCGTCAAGCCGGCCCACCGGGAACTGCTTGCTGTTCACCCCACTCCTCAGCAACACTTCGAACGGTGTCCCGCTTCTCAGCAGTTCGCTTGGAAGGTCGTACATTTCTTTGTACTTGGAGTTGCTCAGCAACAGCCGATCCTGCGCGTCGAACATGACAAAACCATCGTTCAGCGCTTCGATGCCGCTGCTAAGCAACGCCTCGGCGCGTTTACGTCGCTCGGAGACCTGCAGGACATACAGCAAAGTCCCCAATAGCATGAGGCCTGCAATAGCGATCAAGGCCCGTTTTTGCCATTGATCCGGCGCGACCTTCGGCCAGCCGCCCTTGGTGCGCGCTTCCAACACCCACTCTTCGAAAAAGAGATCAAACTCGAGCTTGACGGTATCCGCATCCCTGAGGCTTTCGTCACCGTAGGTAAACAAAAGCGCGTCATTTGTGGGCTTTGCGTCGGCTGCCTGGATCAGCATATCATAGCGTTCTTCGGCTGCACGTATGCCAGCTTCGACCAGAAACTCTTGGTAGTCGAGCACGAGAGAGACAATACCCCAAAGCCGGCGTGTGCTTTCGTCGATCTCACCCTCAGTGACAGCATCAGGGGCGGGCCAGTATACCGGGGCGCGCAGGATCATCCCCTGACCGCCCTGCACAAGATCAACAGGTCCCGCCATCAGCTCGGTCCCAACAGATAGCATCCGCTCGATGCCCGGATATTGTTCTTCGTTGGTGCGGTAGTTCAGCCCCAAGGCTCCGGCGTTCGGCTCTAGCGGATGTATCAGACGCACCACAAGATCGGGCGCCGCTGCAACGTTGATTACGATGCCGTCGATTTCGCGGATGTTTTGAACCCTCAGTGAAAAATCCCTTTGGGTTGCAAAAGGATTCTCACCAATAAAAACCGCGAGTTCTCGTAATGCGAGCATCTTTTCATGGATGATTTGTTCAAAATTCTCGCGAATATCGAGCATTTCAAGGTGGCTTTTAGCCCGCAATTCATACGTGAATGTCTCGGACAAAAGCCGATCAATCCGGCCTGCCGCATAGGTAATGATGATCGTTGCGCTAAAAAATGCGAACAACGCCCAAGCGCCGCCAATATGCGTCCTTTTCGACATGCTATGAGGCAACCGCTTGTCCATATAGGGCGCAGCCAGGCTGCGGAATTTCTAAACGATCATTCTAGGGCGCAACAAAAACGAATGTATCGGGTTTATTCGCCCATGTCGCCTTCGCGCCACTGTGTTGCTGTCATGCTGCACATCTTAACCTGAGATAAACCCGCAATCCCATCCTCACGCGCCGAATGCTCAAATAAGCGACAACGCGCCCGACGCTGGACCGGACGCGCTAGGCAGCACCTGAACCGTCAGCATGCTAACTGCACAGGAAAGATCGCCTTGGTGTCGGCATATTCAATCATGCCGAACCCGCTGTGCGTGCGCCCTAGCCGCCAAAGCCCGTACGACCGCTGGCTCCCTTGCCAAAACCGCCGCGCGATTTCGCTGTGGCACGGGTCATTGGCGTTTTGCCCGCGGTTGTCGCGGGACGGGTGAACTGCGAGGTGCTCAGCTTTGCCGCGCCTTTGTTGCTGGAATAGGTGCTGGTGCGCGCCGCGTTGGTAAATTTGCCATCGGCTGTTTTGTACATCGGCTGGCTTGAAGCCATACCCGACCGCCCGCCAAGCATGTTCCCGATCAGATAGCCCGCCAGCAACGGCATAAAAATACCGCCCGACCCGCCTTGGGTCTGCTGAGCCTCTGACCCGCAGGCCCCCACACCGTGCTGTTCTTCGCAAACTTCGACGCTGTTATAGCGAGGGGCTGATTCAACGTGCAGCGTCTCGGCTTCGGCAAAGGCTGTCTCGCAATCAGCACCTGTGAAGGTTCCGCCAAACGACGCCTCGTTCTTGCAACTTTGCACGTCAGGGAACGCTGCGGCATCAATCTTTTCGTCGCGGCAGCCGGCAAGGGTAAAGGCGGTGGCCCCGATGATCGCGATGGCGACGCGTTTTGACCGTTTTGTCATGATGATCTGCTTTCTGCTGTACTGCGACGAATAAGGGAAGATGCTAACCGGAATACGGCGCAATGTAATGGGGTTTGAAACGCGACAAATCCTGCGTGATCCTAGTGCGATCCTCGCGCAGGCCGATCCCGACACATTCTTGCCCGATGATCCAAGCCCCGACAACCGGACGCATCCCGTCGAATGTCGGCAATGGCGCATAAGCCTGCAGGATGCGCGGATGTTCGGCATACTCCGTGTTGGTGGCGCTTTCGATGATCTGGCCGTTTTTCACAATCTCGATTGAAGCCCCTTCGCGCGACAGGATCGGTTTGCGCACATGAGCAAGCGTCAGTGCTTCGCGCGCGCGCTCGAATGCCTCGGCAGCGCGTCCCGTAACCGACCCGCGCCCCGCCATCGCATCACCGACATCGTGTTCGAAAAACGCTGGCAGCAGGTTCGGGTGGTCCTCGAACATCTCCCACAGCACGGGCAGCAGCCCCTTGTTGGACAGCAGCGCCTTCCATGCGGGTTCAAGAAACAGACAGCCCGATCCGGCGATGTGGTCGGCATAGTCATCGCGCAACAGGTCTTCCCACGGGTAGAGCTTGAACAACACGGCGATCCGGCGGTCTTCGTCATCCAGAAACTGCCCGTCATCGCTCAGTGCGATCTTATCGAGGTCGAAATAATGCGCCCCAAGTCCCGCCTCCCGGGCGGCCCATCCCATCGCTTCGACGGTGCCGTAGTCTTCGGGATTGCCCGCGACCGCCGTGAAATGAAGATCGCTGTCGGGTTCGAACACATCCGCAAACCGTGCGACCAAGGCTTCGTGGATACCGTTGAACTGGTCGGCCCCTTCGGGCAGCGTGCCTGCCTCAAGATGGTCCTCAAGCCACTGCCACTGGAACGCGGCACTTTCATATAGCGACGTGGGTGTGTCGGCGTTGTATTCTAGCAGCTTGGCAGGCCCCTGCCCGTCATAGGCCAGATCAAAACGGCCATAGATTTCGGGATCAGCCCGTTTCCAGCTGTCGGCGACGAGGTCGCGGTGACCTTCTGGGATCGCAAGCCTGTCCAGCAATTCTTCGCTGGTCAGAATATGGTCCACCGCCTCACGGCACATGCCGTGCAGCGCGGTTGCGGGGTCTTCGATGTCATTCTCGATCTGGTCGAGCGAAAACGCATAGGCCGACGTTTCGTCCCAATAGGGTTCGCCGTGCATATCCGCAAAGCTAAAGCCGACCTCTTTCGCATGGTCGCGCCAATGCGGCCGCTCTGCTATTTCGATCTTGTGCATCCGGCGAAACTCCCCCGCGAAAAACTACCGCGGGTTTAGTCGCTTTGCCCTCGCGATGCCAGTGTGCTTCGCCGATTGCAGCGCCCGCTTCTACGCAGGTCACAAAAACGTCAGACAGGGTTGGGAACAACCCGCGCGCCCAATCGTTGGACGGTCTACGCGATCGCTATTGCGGTGTCACCCATGACGCCCCGATCGGTATGGCGAAATGAATTGAAAGGCCCTCACACATGAAAATTCTCATGGTACTCACCTCCCACGACAAGCTGGGCGATACTGGCAACAAAACCGGTTTCTGGCTCGAAGAGTTCGCGGCCCCCTACTACGTCTTTAAAGACGCTGGCGCAGAGGTCACGTTGGCCTCGCCCAAAGGCGGCCACCCCCCGCTCGATCCCACCAGCGATTCCGAAGATGCGCAGACAGAGGCGACAAAACGCTTCAAGGGCGACGATGCTGCGCAAAAAGAACTGGCCAACACCGAATTGCTGTCAGGCGTATCGGCTGACGGTTTCGATGCGATCTTCTACCCAGGCGGCCACGGCCCGCTGTGGGATCTGGCCGAAGACAAATCCAGCATCAACCTGATCGAAACCTTTGCCGCCAGCGACCGCCCCGTCGGGGCCGTCTGCCATGCGCCCGCGGTGTTCAAACACACCAAAGGTACCGACGACAAGCCGCTGGTATCTGGCAAAACCGTCACCGGTTTCACCAACACCGAAGAAGAGGCCGTGGGCCTCACGGACGTTGTGCCTTTCCTTGTCGAGGACATGCTTAAATCCAATGGCGGCACTTATAAAAAGGGTGACGACTGGGCATCCTTCGTTGTGACCGATGGCAAGTTGGTCACCGGCCAGAACCCCGCGTCCTCCGAGGAAGCGGCGCATAAACTCCTGTCGCTTCTCTAAGATATCGCCCACTGCGCACAGCCCGTGCGCAGTGGGCAACTTATACCGCGACCAAAGTGCAAAGGACCAAACTAATGAACATTCTCGTTGCCGGCGCGACCGGCAAAACCGGCATCCGTGTCACCGAACAACTGCGAGAACAGGGGCATACGCCAATCGCACTGGTCCGGAATTCTTCTGACACCAGCGCGCTTGCCTCCGACGTGGTGCTGCGCAAAGGCGATCTGACCAACCTGACCTCCGACGCCTGCGAAGGCTGTGACGCCGTGATCTTTGCCGCAGGGTCCGGCGGATCATCTGGGCCAGAGATGACCGATAAGGTTGACCGTGACGGTGCCAAAGATCTTATTGATATTGCCGCCAAGTCGGGTGTCTCGCGCTTTGTAATGCTAAGCAGTGTCGGTGCGGATACCCCCGACCCCGACAGCGAACTTGCGCATTACCTGCAAGCAAAACACGACGCTGATGTGCACTTGCAGAATTCAGGCATGGAATACGCCATACTGCGCCCCGTCGCGCTGACGGACGATGCGGGTAACCGCAACATGATTTTTGGTGACGACGTGGACGTAAAAGCGAAAGCGGCGCGTGGCGATGTGGCAGCGGCGTTGGTCAAAGCGGTGTCCGACCCTGAATGGGAAAACAAAGCGCTATTGATGCAATCGGCTTAAGCCCCCAGGCGTTTTTGCTTCCCGCCCCCCCCCGCTAGCGCAAATGCATCGAAACGCCGCCAGAATTTTCTACTCTGGCGGCGTTTCTACGTTGAGATGTCCCGACCTGTTGCATCTAAGGAATTTGTGACACCTGCCCCCCTTGGCATCTATGGTCACCTCGTTTATCAGGCGCCTTCCCGGTCGCAGCCTACCCGGGTATCAAAACAAGGGTTAAGATATGAAAACGATTGTTGTCTGCTCCGGCGGATTAGATTCTGTGTCGCTTGCTCATATGGTGGCGGCACAACGCAAGCTGACGGGCCTGGTGTCCTTTGACTATGGCCAGCGGCACCGCAAAGAGCTGGATTACGCGGCACTATGTGCAACGCGCCTTGGCGTCCCGCACGATATCATCGACATGCGCGGCATTGGGGCCGCATTGACGGGCTCGGCGTTGACCGATGATATTGACGTACCCGACGGGCATTACGCCGAAGATACCATGCGCGTCACTGTTGTGCCGAACCGCAACGCGATAATGCTGTCGGTCGCTTACGGGATCGCCGCGGCACGTGGGGATCAATCGGTCGCCACGGCTGTGCACGGGGGTGACCACTTCATCTACCCCGATTGCCGTCCCGATTTCACCCAAGCGTTTGAGTTCATGCAATATATGGCGCTGGATGGCTATGCAGACGTGTCGCTTTACACACCGTTCGTCCACCGAACCAAGGCCGATATCGTGACCGAAGGGCAGCGCCACAACACCCCCTTTGCCGAGACGTGGTCCTGCTATAAGGGCGGCGCACATCACTGCGGGCGGTGCGGCACGTGCGTGGAGCGGCGCGAGGCGTTCGACCTTGCAGGCGTGACCGACCCCACCCAGTATGAAGACCCTGACTTCTGGGCAGAGGCAATCAAACGCAGGATCCTGTCCTGATGTTCACAATCACCAAAGAGTTTCACTTTTCCGCCTCGCATCAGCTATCACATCTGCCCGAGGATCATCAATGTGCCCGCCTGCACGGGCATAACTATGTCGTGGTGGTCGAACTTCGGGCCAAAGAACTGAACGCTGATGGTTTTGTTCGCGACTACGGCGAGCTTAGGCCGCTCAAGACTTATATCGACGAGACGCTCGATCACCGCCATCTTAACGACGTGCTCAATTTTGCCTCGACCGGCGAAAACATGGCGCGGCATCTGTATGAATGGTGCGCGGGCCGTTGGCCTGAAACCACAGCCGTCAAGGTCAGCGAGACGCCCAAAACATGGGCCGAATATCGGCCATGAGCCAGCTACGCATCGCCGAAATTTTCGGCCCCACCATTCAGGGCGAAGGCGCGCTGATTGGTGAGCCCACCGTCTTCGTGCGCACGGGCGGATGTGATTATCGCTGCCTGTGGTGCGATAGTATGCATGCGGTCGACCCCGCGTTTCGCCACGATTGGGCCGCGATGTCCTCTGATGCGGTCTGGCAGGAAGTTCAGCGCCTGTCGGGAGACGCGCCGTTAACCGTGTCGCTGTCGGGCGGCAATCCCGCAATTCAGGACTTTGCCCCGCTGATCCGCCTTGGCCATGAGAAAGGCTACCGTTTCGCCTGCGAGACCCAGGGTTCAATTTCGAAACCGTGGTTCGGCCAGCTGGATTGTCTCGTGCTGAGCCCTAAACCACCGTCGAGCGGTGAAACGGTTGACTGGGCCGCGTTCGATCGTTGCATCGTTGCTGGTGAAACCGCCGGCCAAGTGGTGATGAAGATCGTGATCTTCGATGACCCCGACTATGACTGGGCCCGCGACGCCGCCGCACGCTATCCCAAGTTACCGCTCTACCTGCAACCGGGCAACGATGAGGTTGACCCCAATGTCGCCGTCGATCCGCAGATGTTGGCGGATAAGCTGCTTTGGCTGGTTGATAAAACCATGGCCGACCGCTGGTTCACCCCGCGCCTTCTGCCGCAGCTACATGTATTGCTTTGGGGCAACAAACGCGGGGTCTGACCCGCATCAGGAGAATTTATGGAAACGATTTATAGCGATTTGCAGCAGCTTGGCGGAAAGACCGAGCTTCCCGCTTCACCTGAAGAAGCGATGCTTGAAAAGGTGTCAAACCCGCAAGCTGACGTTGACTATTGCGTCCGCTTCACCGCGCCCGAATTTACGTCGCTTTGCCCGATGACCGGCCAGCCCGACTTTGCGCATCTGGTGATCGACTACGTACCGGATCAGTATCTGGTCGAGTCCAAATCGCTCAAACTGTATCTGGGCGCGTTCCGCAACCACGGTGCGTTTCACGAAGATTGCACCGTCTCGATCGGTCGCCGTCTGGTCGGGCTGCTATCGCCGCGCTGGCTGCGCATCGGCGGCTATTGGTACCCACGCGGCGGTATTCCTATCGATGTATTCTGGCAGACCGGCGAAACGCCGAAAAATATCTGGATTCCGGACCAAGGTGTGCCGCCCTATCGCGGACGCGGGTGACGCGTTGGAGGCGAAAAAATCGTGCCTAGTTCATAAATGCCGCGTAGTGGATGCCCCGCTCCGCGGCATTTTTATGGGCGGCGTAAAGTCAATTTCTGGCATGAATAAAAAGCGTAAGCCATTATCATTATATGAAAATGGGACGTACCAGCCTCTGTCTGACGGTCAGCCGCTAAACAGACCTATCACCCGACGTAGCGTTAAGCGTTAGGCGTTAACGCTAAAGCATAATACCCTCTGGACAATGCACCTTTAAATTGCGCTAATATTTAGATAACTAGTAAATATTTACGATTACCCATTTTAATTTTTTGCCATTATTGATTGGCAAACATCTCAGGTGAAACATGATTTCAAAGCTCGTTCGGGCGCTTTCGCGCGTGCCGTGCAAACTTAATTTCCACAAATGGCGTGACAGCACGACCATGCCACAAAAGGTCTGCACGCGGTGCAGATGTAGGCGACAAACCTACGTCTGACAACGGCCGCGTCGTGAAAAACCCTATATAAACGCTCTGCCCCGTTGATATTTCGGACACGGGACAGGGCCATGGCTGAACACCGGGGCAGCAAACCTGTCCCGGTGTAGGCTTTCATTAGCCTTTCATCAGCACGTCGCCGAAGCTTTCGCGCAGATCACGTTTGAGCACTTTTCCAGTTGCGTTCCGTGGCAACGCATCCGTGAAGACGACGCAATTGGGGATCTGCCACTTGGCAATCTTATCCTCAAAAATCGACAAGACATCCGCCTCGCTCGGGTCCTGGCCTTCAGCCTTCACGGCAATCAGGATCGGGCGTTCGTCCCATTTCTCGTGGCGCGCTCCGATGACCGCAGCGTCGGCGATCTGGGGGTGAGCGATCGCGATGTTTTCCAGCTCGACAGAGCTGATCCACTCCCCGCCCGACTTGATGATATCCTTGGATCGGTCACGGATCGTGACGTAGCCGTCAGCGTCCATTGTTGCCACGTCGCCCGTGTCGAACCAACCGTCCTTGTTCAACGTCTCGCTGCGTGTCTTGCGGAAATAGCTATCAAGGATCCAGTACCCTTTGGTGACCAGATCACCCTGCGTCACGCCATCATGGGCGACAGGATTGCCTTCGTCATCAAGAATTTCGAGATCGACGCCGTAAACCGGACGGCCTTGGTTTTCGCGTAGCTTGTTCTGCTCTGCTGCGGGCAGCTTGCTGTGTTTGGCCAGCAACTGGTTGATGCTGCCCACGGGCGACATTTCTGTCATGCCCCACGCGTGGATCGTCTCTACCCCGTATTTCTCGCGGAAGGTGGTCATCATCGACGGCGGACAGGCCGATCCACCGACGACCGTACGCTGCAAGCTTTCAAGCTTGCTGCCGATCTTGGCTGCTTCGTTCAGCAGGCCCAGCCAGATGGTCGGCACGCCAAGCGCTAGCGATACATGGTTCTCATCAATCAGCTTTACCAGCGACGGGCCATCCAGACCCGGGCCGGGCATCACCATCGCGGCGCCGACCATCGCGCAGGCATAGGGCGCGCCCCAAGCGTTGACGTGGAACATGGGCACAACGGGCAGAACCACGTCTTTCGCGGTGATCGCGATGCTGTCGGCCAAGTTGATGCCAAAGCTGTGCAGCACGGTAGAGCGGTGCGAATACAGAACGCCCTTGGGGTTGCCGGTGGTACCAGAGGTGTAGCACAGGCTCGATGCGGTGTTCTCGTCCAGATCGGGCCAGATAAACTCGGGGTCGCCGCTGGCGATAAAATCGTCATAGAACTTGATGCCGGGCAGCTGCGCGGCGGCCTCTTCGTCGGTGCCTTCCATCAGAACGACATGTTCGAGATGCTCAAGCTTGTCTTGAATGCCTGCAATCAGAGGCACGAAGGTCTTGTCGATGAACAGCACCTTATCTTCCGCGTGGTTCAGGATATAGACCAGCTGTTCGGGGAACAGACGCGGGTTGATGGTGTGACAGACAAAGCCGCCGCCCGATGCACCAAAGTAGATTTCAAGGTGGCGACGGTTGTTCCAAGCGATGGTGCCGCAACGGGCTTGCGGGTCCAGACCCAGATTGGTCAGCGCCGACGCAAGCGCACGGGAATTACGCGCAACCTGCCCCCACGAGGTCTGCTCTAGCCCGCCGGTGGTCTTGACCGAAACGATCTCTGTCTCGCTGTGAAAACGTTGTGCGTGTTCGATCAAGCTCGAGATCAGCAGTGGTTTATTCATCATTTGGCCAAGCATGGCGCATCCTCCCATTTGTTAGTTGGCTGCAAAATGGACAAATCACCCCGGTCTTGCAAGCGCCCTCATTGCTGCTTACGCAGGGTTCTATGACAGTCATTTACCATACCCCGCTTTCCTCCGATCAACAGCGTGCCGCCGGTATGCCCACGCCGCAGCCGTTGGCCATGGCAGATCAGGTCCGGTTCTCTGATTTGGACACGAATAACCACGTCAATAATACCGTCTATTTCGAATGGTTCGAACGGTTGCGCATCCGGTACACGCAGTCGTTGGTCGAACGTGGGCTGATCGATAGCCCTGGTCCGCGCGTGGTGATCCGATCAGGGTCGATCCGCTATTTGCAAGAGATGCTGGAGCGTGAGAACTACATCGTAACCTGTCGCTGTACCAGCTTTCGCAACACCTCTTACGCGCTGGCGCAAGAGGTCTGGGTCGGCAACGAGCTGCGCGCGACATTTGAATGTATACTGGTGATGCTAGAGCGGGACGGCGCTGGCCGCTATCCCCTGCCCGACCGTTTGAAACAGTATTTTGAGCAGACGGAAAACGCCCGCCCCGAGGGATAACCGCTGCGGGTAAAACCGAGAAAAGGACCACATGATATGACCATCACCACGCGCCCGATGGAAGCCGCTGATCGCAGCGCTTGGGAAGATCTCTTTGCCGGATATGCCGCCTTTTACAAGGTCGATCAGACCGCCCAAATGCGCGAGACCGTCTATGGCTGGCTGATGGACGCAGACCACGGCAGCAAGTGCATCTTGGCGCAGGATGAGAACGGCACCATCGTTGGCTTTACCCACTACCGCCCGTTTGTCAGTCAGCTGCGCGCGATGACGAACTGTTTTCTGGACGACCTGTTTGTCAGCCCTCAGGCGCGTGGTACCGGTGCTGCCCAAGCGCTGATCAAAGCGGTAGAGGCGGTGGCGCAGCAAAAAGGGTGCGGTACCGTGCGTTGGATCACGGCAGAAGACAACTATCGTGGCCGCGGCGTGTATGACAAGCTGGCGACGCGCACGGGCTGGGTTACCTATGACATCAAAGTTAATGGGTAATATTCAGCGTCATGCGTGCGGATGGGGATGAGGGGCGCTGCCCCTCACACTCCCCGGAGTTTATTTGGCAAAATGAAGCTGTGATCGTCAGTCAGCGTGTTTCGCGATGAAGGCGACCAGTGCCGCGGTTGAGCCGTCTTTATCTGTGGCAGGTGCCTCGCCATTGACGATGGGCTGGAGCGATGTTGCCAGTTCCTTGCCCAGTTCCACCCCCCATTGATCGAAAGAGTTGATCCCCAGAATGCTGCCCTCGACGAAGACGCGGTGTTCATAAAGCGCAATAATCTGGCCCAATGTGAAAGGGTCGAGCAGCGGATAGATCAGCGTCGTTGATGGGCGGTTCCCGGAAAACACGCGGTGTCGGGCTTGCCGGTCAAGCTCGGCCCCGGTCAGGCCTTTTGCAGCCATCAGTTCAGACGCTTCTTGCAGGGACCTGCCGCGCATCAATGCTTCGGATTGTGCGAGGCAGTTGGCGATCAACAGCTTGTGGTGGTGCGTAAGGTCAGGCTCATGGCCATTGGCTGCGATCAGGAATTCGCAGGGAACGACGCGGGTGCCCTGGTGGATCAGTTGATAGAATGCGTGCTGCCCATTGGTGCCGGCTGCCCCCCAGACGACGGGTCCTGTGTTATAGGGCGCATTCGTGCCGTCCATGAGGGTGGATTTGCCGTTTGATTCCATTTCGAGCTGTTGCAGATAATCGGGCAGCTGCCCCAGACGCTGATCATACGGCAGCACCGCGCGTGTTGCATAGTCGCAAATCTGATTGTGCCAGATGCCGACCAAAGCCAGCAACATCGGCATGTTTTCATGCGGGGCTGCAGCGCAAAAGTGGCGATCCATCGCTTGGCCGCCACGCAGGAACGCATCAAATGCACGCGGCCCGATGGCGATCATTAGCGAGAGGCCAATGGGCCCCCAGACAGAGTATCGTCCGCCGACCCAGTCTTCGAAACCAAAGACCTGATCCGCATCGATCCCGAAATCGGACGTTTTGTCCTGCGCCGTGCTGAGCGCTGCAAACTGTGTCGCGGGGTCGCCGTCATTTTCCGTCATCCATGCGCGCGCGGTGCGGGCGTTGGTCATTGTCTCTATCGTGGTAAAGGTCTTGGAGGCGACGATCACCAGCGTGGTTTTCGCGTTAAGTCCCCGCAGCGTATCCGAAATATGTGCCCCGTCGACGTTCGATACAAAGTGGCAGCGCGGCCCGTCATGATAGGGCGACAGCGCCTGTACAGCCATCGCAGGCCCCAGATCAGAGCCCCCGATACCGATATTGACCACATCGGTGATTTTGCTGCTGCGGATTTTGTCGGCGAAATCGCGCATCCGGTCGAGCGTGTGATGGATGCCCGGCATCACATCTTCCCCGTCTACCATCACTGGCCCGCCGTCGAGATTGCGAAGTGCGGTGTGCAGCACTGCACGGTCTTCGGTCTCGTTTATTTTGCCACCAGCGAACATCGCGTCACGCCGCGCAGGCACATCGGCGGCATCAATCAACCCGATCAGCGCATCCATTGTGGCGCGGTCGAGGTTGGTTTTAGAGAAATCGAACAGCATGTCCCCGGTCTGCGCGCTGAACTCGCGGGCTCGGTCGGGGGTGTCGAACAAGGACAGGATAGAGCGGTCCTGCACCGCCGCCTGCATCTGGCGCAAATCGTCAAAGGAATTCATGGTGCCCAATGTACTGTCGCCTCGTTCAATACTGCGCCGATGGGGGCCTCTAGGGCCGGCAGGCTTTGCGCCTGCTCCACCGCTGCGCGTTTTTCATCGCCGAAAATCACAAGATGCTTTGACATCGCGCCCTCAAGCACCCGACGCGACAGGGTAATGCGCCCGATATCCTGCCCGTCGACATTGATCGGACAGACCGCTGGCGCGTCCACGGCCATCGCGGCCTCCAGCCCATTGGAGCCGGGGAAAAGCGATGCAGTGTGCATATCCGTGCCCATTCCGAGCAACAGCACCGACAACGGCAGCTTGGATTCGATTTGCGGTGACAGCGTTTCTGCCGCCTCGGCCGAGGTCAGCCCGTCCACATAGAACGGCGTAAAGCCCGCCTGCGCCGCACGCCCGACCAGCAAGCGGTTGCGTAAAAGCCGTGCGTTTGACATCTCGTGATCCGGCGCGACCCAGCGTTCGTCCCCCAGCATAACCTGCACGCGCGACCAGTCCAGATTGGCCCCGCTGAGGCTGTCAAAGATCGGCCCCGGTGTTGTCCCGCCGGGCACGGCAAAGCTGACCGTGTCATGGGACAGGAGCGCATTTTTCAGCTCTCCCGCGATCAGATTGGCGAGGTCCATCGCAAGGACTTCGCGGTCGGCATATTCGATCAACTTCATGCAGAATACTCCCGCCATTGCCGCTGGTCACGGCGCATCAGTTCGTTGGCATCTGTCGGGCCATCAGACCCGCTGTCGTAGGGTTTGGGCACATCGTTGCGTGCTTCCCAGCCCTGGATGATCGGGTCGGTCCAGGCCCATGCGGCCTCCACCTCGTCGCCGCGCATGAACAGGGTCTGGTTGCCACGGATGACATCCATGATCAGACGTTCATAGGCGTCGACCTGTTCCGACCCATCAGGGCCCAATGCGTCGGCAAATGTCATATCCAAAGGCACATCCACCAAACGCATGCCGCCCGGGCCCGGTTCCTTGATCGTCACGCCAAGGGTAATGCCCTCGTTCGGCTGCAGTCGGATCGACAGGACGTTACGATGACGACCCGCATCTTCGGTGAAAATCGAATGCGGGGTTTCCTTGAACACGACTGTAATCTCGGACGAGCGCGCGGCCATGCGTTTGCCGGTGCGCAGATAGAAGGGCGTCCCAGCCCATCGCCAGTTGCTGATGTGGGTTTTCAGCGCGACAAAGCTTTCGGTGCGCGAGCGCGGATCGCCAACGGCGGTACGGTACCCCGGTTGTTCGGCCTCGTTGCACGGCTCTGCCTGATACTGTCCACGGGCAATGTGATGCGGTAGCACCGGGTCCAGCGCACGGATCACCTTGAGCTTTTCATCGCGCACCGCGTCGGGATCAAACCGCGCGGGGGGTTCCATCGCAATCAAACACAACAGTTGCATCAGGTGGTTTTGCACCATGTCGCGCATGG
Organism: Sulfitobacter sp. M13; assembly: GCF_053474885.1. Taxonomy (NCBI): domain Bacteria; kingdom Pseudomonadati; phylum Pseudomonadota; class Alphaproteobacteria; order Rhodobacterales; family Roseobacteraceae; genus Sulfitobacter; species Sulfitobacter sp. M13. The sequence continues at coordinate 2,375,795 of NZ_CM130281.1, forward strand.
CACCCGACTTGTCGTAGTATTCACCCCTGCCCCCGACGCCGACGGTTTCGGCCACGGTGATCTGGATGTGATCGACGTATTGGCTGTTCCACAAGGGTTCAAACAGCATATTGCCAAAACGCACGGCCATCAGGTTTTGCACCGTCTCTTTGCCCAGATAATGGTCGATCCGGTAGATCTGGCTTTCGTCAAAATACTTGGCCAGCGTCGCGTTCAACGCTTGCGCGGTCTTGAGGTCGCGGCCGAACGGCTTTTCAACCACGATCCGGCTTTGCGCATCGGCCATGCCCCATTGTTGCAAACGCTCGGCCAGATCACCGAACAACGCGGGCGAGACAGAGAAATAATAGGCCTCTACCCGCTCGGTTCCTGCCATCAACTTTTGCAGCTCGGCCCAGCCGTCTTCGCCCTTTGCATCAATCGCAACATACTCAAGACGGTCAATGAACCCCTCAAGCTGAGCCTTGTCGTGCTCGAAGTCACCGTTGAATTCGGCAATCGCCTCGCGGATCATCTGCTGATAGCCTGCGCGGTCCATTTCCGTACGGGCTGCACCAATGACACGGGCGTTTTCGGGCATCTGCCCTGAACAAAAACGCCGAAACAACCCCGGCAGGATCTTGCGGCGGGCCAGATCGCCTGTGCCGCCGAAAATCACCAGATCAAAGGGGTCGACCGGAATGACGCGTGATACCATGTGGATGCTCCTTGTCGCGAGGCTACGACTTTTGGGTACCGAAATGTAATGTTAGCGCAAACATAACGAGATTTCCGCTTTTCACAAGTCTGTGCGCGAAATGACACGGGGTTTTATTGCGCATACCATTCGCATAGACAAAGAAAAGTTAATTATATCAGGTGAGGCCCGGTTCTTTATGAAAGACGTTGTCGACGCAAATATCGGTAAGTTTCAAGACCCTGCCTTGACCGCCAAGGGCGAACCCCGCGCGACGGTAAGCCTGACAAACCCGCAAACCCTGTGGTTCAATACCGGCACCCTGTGCAACATCGAATGCGTGAACTGCTATATCGCATCCAGCCCGACGAATGACGCGCTGGTCTATATTACCGCGGACGACGTGCGTGATTACCTGGGGCAAATCACGCAGCGGAACTGGCCCGTGACGGAAATCGCTTTTACCGGCGGCGAACCCTTCATGAACCCGCAGATGATCGAAATCACGGAAGCCTCGCTTGAAGCCGGATACGATGTGCTGATCCTCACCAACGCAATGCGCCCGATGATGCGCAAATCGGTGCAGGCCGGTCTGGCGCGCCTGAACGAGGCTTATCCCGACAAGCTGACCTTGCGGATTTCAGTGGATCATTACCGGACCGACTTGCATGACGCAGAGCGCGGTGCTGGTGCGCTGGAAAAGACGGTCACCGGTATGAAATGGCTACGCGACAACGGTATCCGCATGGCCGTCGCAGGGAGGTCGGTTTTCGGCGCGACAGATGAAGACAGCCGCGCCGGCTATGGGGCCTTCTATGCTGAACACGGCTTTGACATCGACGCGCAAGACCCTGGTATGACAGTCCTTTTCCCTGAAATGGATGAAACCGTCGAAGTGCCCGAAATCACGACATCCTGCTGGGGTATTCTAGACATATCGCCTGACGCGGTGATGTGTTCAAGCTCGCGGATGGTGGTCAAACGCAAGGGGGCCGCGACACCAGCGGTGCTGGCCTGCACGCTGCTGCCCTATAGCGAAGAGTTTGAGCTGGGGCATTCGCTGGAAGAGGCCGAGAAAGACGTCGCATTGAACCACCCCCATTGCGCCAAATTCTGCGTCTTGGGCGGGGCAAGCTGTTCAGCCTGACCCCTTGCCCGCGACGCGCTATGGACGGATAACCGCTCCGATTTTGGGGTCGGCTTCGCCTTTGGCCAACGCGGCATAGACCCCTTCTGTGGCTTCGACGCCTTCATGCACCTGCACATCCATCCAGTCCGATGCGCTGGCGGCGATACGTTTCCACGCCGCAGTAATCTGTGCCTCGATCTTACCAGGCCCCCACTCCTGCCGACGTTTAGCGACCTGAGAGGGCGCAAAGAAGAACTCCGGTTTTGGGCCTTCAAGGCGCATCGTTGGGGTGAATTGGTCCCAATGGCTCAGCCCCACTGCTGACGAATGTTTAAGCTGGTGCTTTAACGTGCCATGCAGCTCGGCCTTGACGGTACTGTTGCCGGACATGTCGACATAGACGGACGGCACGTGGTCGAGCTCGGCGATCTGGTCATAGGTCAGCACGGCATCGCAATGCCCCAACCCTTCGACGAAAGCGCGGTTACCGACGGATGTCAGGCCCACGATTTGATAGGCACGCGCTTTGGGTTCGGCCAGATAGCGGCAAAGCCCCAATCCGGTTTTGGACGACGCGCTGCCCACGATGATCTGCTCGGCACCAAAAAAGTCATTATCCTGCAACCAATCGTAGATCAGATAGGATGTCGCCAGCAAAGGTTGCAGCAAGGCACGCAGGTGGTCCTCTGATGCGGGGCCGGTTTTGACGGGGGTGTATTGATTATAGATCAGCGGAAGCTTTGCCCGATGTGCCGCTGCATCCACCAAACCGGCGGTGCCATTTTCAGGGGCGATCACCACCTCGGATGCCATCGGGTAGAAACCATAAAGCCGCGTACCGACGCTTAGCACGTCAGTGCGACTTTCAACGACTTTGGCGGTGCCCCAGACCGGCACAATGCCCCATCCGTTCTCGGACGTCGGAAAGAACTGCCAATAGCCGATGTCAAAGCCCGCTGCTGCGTAGGTGACATTGTTCGACGTGAGCGCAAAGCTTTCGATTGCCAGACGCGCCTGCCCCGGTGCCAGCGGCTCTGCTTGGGTTGTGACGACACGTGTTTCAGTGATTGCGTTTTGATTGACCAAAATCTGTTGCATGGTGATTTCCCCCTCGTTTGACTATACTCTAACCCCAAACCCACGCGCTGTTGCCGCCTATCGGAAAAGACGTTGCGCCACAAATATATCGTCAGAATTAGTATCGTTACATTTCAACCACTTAGCCTGACGCACAAGTGAATCCCTGCCAGTCAAGGCTGCAGGCATTGCACCCGATATGCCCCATCTGCTATACGAAACCGCAAGATATAGAACCAGCAAGAGCTAGGCAGATTACGTGAACGAGACGCCAGAAACCCATGAAAACGATGACGAAATCCCGGCAGCTCGCCCCGTGTACGATGGCCCATCGGTCGATATCGAACACGAGATGCGGACATCCTATCTGGATTACGCCATGTCGGTCATCGTTTCGCGCGCCATTCCCGACCTGCGAGACGGGCTAAAACCGGTTCATCGCCGCATCATTTATTCGATGTACGAAAAAGGCATTACGCACGATAAATCATACCGTAAGTCTGCGAAGTCTGTGGGCGATGTGATGGGCTCCTACCACCCGCATGGTGACAGCGCGATCTATGACGCGTTGGTGCGTATGGCTCAGGACTTTTCGATGTCGCTGCCGCTGATTGACGGTCAAGGTAACTTCGGCTCCATGGACGGCGATAGTGCTGCAGCCATGCGTTATACGGAATCGCGCCTTGATAAGGTCGCGTCATTCATGACCAGCGATCTGGACAAAGAAACCGTCAATTTCATCGACAACTACGATGGAAAAGAACGTGAGCCTACTGTTTTGCCTGCACGTTTTCCAAACATGCTGGTCAATGGCGCAGGCGGTATCGCCGTTGGTATGGCGACGAACATTCCGCCGCACAATCTGGGCGAAGTGATCGATGCCTGTCAGGCGTTGATCGAAAATCCCGATCTGACCTCGGAAGAGCTGATTGAATATATTCCCGGCCCCGACTTCCCCACAGGCGGGATCATGTTGGGCCGGTCCGGTGCACGCAAAGCCTACCTTGAGGGGCGCGGCAGCGTGATTATGCGGGCCAAGACCCGTGTCGAAGAAATTCGCAAGGACCGGTTTGCCATCGTCATCGACGAGATTTGCTATCAGGTCAACAAATCCACGATGATCGAAAAGATCGCCGAACAAGTGCGCGAGAAGAAGATCGACGGCATCGCCCATGTTCAGGATGAATCCGACCGGAACGGTGTGCGCGTCGTGATCGAGCTTAAGCGCGATGCCACCGCCGAAGTGGTCATGAACCAGCTCTATCGCTTTACACCGATGCAAACCTATTTCGGCTGTAACATGCTGGCGTTGAACGGCGGCCGGCCAGAGCAGCTTACCCTGCGCAAGTTCTTGACATCTTTCATTGATTTCCGCGAAGATGTTGTCGCCCGCCGCACCGCCTATTTGCTTCGCAAAGCGCGTGAACGCAGCCACATCCTGTGCGGTCTGGCCGTCGCGGTCACCAACATCGACGAGGTCGTCGCGACCATCCGATCCTCTGCGGATGCCGCCGAGGCGCGCGAAAAGCTGATGACGCGTCGCTGGCCTGCAGAGCAGATCTTGCAGTACATCGCGCTGATCGACGATCCGACACATACGGCCAACGAGGATGGGACCTATAACCTGTCTGAAACACAGGCCCGCGCCATCTTGGAGCTGCGCCTGCAGCGCCTGACTCAGATCGGCGTCAAAGAAGTCACCGACGAGCTGGAAGAACTGGCCAAGAAAATCCAGGAATACCTCGAGATTCTTGGCAGCCGTGAACGTATCATGGGCATCATATCGGACGAGCTGACCGAGGTGAAAGACCTCTTTGCCGTTCCGCGCCGCACAGAGATCGTCGATTGGTCCGGCGATATGGACGACGAAGATCTGATCGCACGCGAAGACATGGTCGTGACCGTAACTTCGGGCGGCTATATCAAACGCACCCCGTTGATCGATTTCCGCAGCCAACGTCGCGGCGGCAAAGGTGTTTCTGGCATGCAAACCAAAGAAGAGGACGTGGTTACCACCCTCTTTGTTGCCAATACCCACACGCAACTACTTTTCTTTACGACGGACGGCATGGTCTACAAGCTCAAGACCTGGCGCTTGCCCCAAGGCGGGCGTACGTCGAAAGGTAAGGCGATCGTTAACATCCTGCCGATCCCGACCGGCGTCTCCATTGCGGCGATTATGCCCGTGGATCGCGACGAGAAAGATTGGGACGATTTGCAGGTGGTCTTTGCGACCTCTGCCGGTACTGTTCGTCGGAACAAACTTTCGGATTTCACCAACGTCATGCGTAACGGCAAAATTGCCATGAAGTTTGAGGATGATCACGCCAAGACAACGCTGATTAACGCACGCATCGCCTCTAATGATGATGACGTAATGCTGGTCACAAACTCCGGCCGCGCAATCCGCTTTCCGGCCACCGACGTGCGCGTGTTCAACAGCCGCGCCTCTGTCGGGGTTCGTGGCATCAAGCTGAACGGGGACGATAAAGTCGTATCCATGTCGATCATTCGCCACTTCGACGCGACCTCGGAAGAGCGCACGGCCTACCTCAAGATGCGCCGTGCGATGGCGGGTCTTGTCGATGATGTGGAAAATGACGAGGACGAAGCACCCGCCGATCCGAATTTCTCGCAAGAACGCTATGCAGAAATGTCTGCGGCAGAGAATCTTCTCCTGACGATCACAGAAAAAGGCGCGGGCAAGCTTTCCTCCAGCCACGATTATCCCGTGCGCGGGCGCGGCGGTCTGGGTGTGACGGCGATGGACAAGGCAATGCGCGGCGGCGAAATCGTCGCTTCGTTCCCGGTCGAACTAGATGACCAGATCATGCTCGCCACGTCCAAAGGGCAATCGATTCGCGTTCCAGTAGAAGGTATTTCCTTCCGCTCGCGGAGCGCCGGGGGCGTCAAAGTCTTCGACACCGGCCGCGGCGAGGTCGTTGTAAGCGTTGCCTGGATCGCAGATCAGGGCGATGAAACAGTAGACGACGAGATCATCTCCCCCGAAGCGTAAGGCTACTTTTTCGAATCTTAAAGCCGTCCCTCGTGATGAGGGGCGGCTTTTTGTATTTTCAGACTTCAGACGTTAGAAGGCATAAAAAAAGCGCCCCCGAAGGGGCGCTTTAAAATATCCAACATTACTAAAAGAAATTAGTTAGTTGTTGTTGTCGATGTGTTGTTGTCATCGTCGTTTGCAATAACTGCGACGGCAACAATAACTGCTGCAATACCCGCGATAGCGGCAGGGCTCATGCTTTCAAAGCCAACACCACCAGCGGCGCTTGGATCAATACAACGACGGGCAAGGATGCCGTCGATTTGTGTCGGTGCTTTGCAAGCGTATGTAACGCCATTTGCGCCGACAACTGTCGTTGGGTACTCGGCAACGCCGGAGCTACCACCAACAGCGGCTTGAGTTGTTACTTGTGCGGAAGCCGCGCTTGCAGTCATCAAAAGCGCAGCGGCGAATGCTGTAAAGCGTGTCATTATGTCTTCTCCAGTTTGCGAAGTTCACTAATCTTGGGCTTGGTATCGCATATTTCGGTTGCAATAGCAAACTCGATATCTCTCAAAACATTGGTTCGTTCCGGCATTAAGCAGGCTTTAGGGCCTTTTTAAAGCAGAAATAACTATAGCGCATATAGGGCGCTAAACTTTTCGGTCAAATAGGAAAGCAGCGGGATCTCGCTTGGCTCTGCCCCCGTCGCTTGGGTGATTACTTCGCGCGGACTGTAAAGCCCACCATGGCGCTGCACTTTCTCGCGCAGCCAGCCAGTGGCAGCAGCAGTATCCCCCTCGGCCAGTTGAGTATCCAAGTCCTGCACATCGCGGCGCAGCGCTGTATTCAAACAGCCAGCATAGACGTTGCCCAAAGAATACGTCGGGAAATATCCGAACAGCCCCACCGACCAATGCACATCCTGCAATACACCGTTTGATGGCCTGTCAACGGCATACCCGAAGTCCGCCTTGAACCGGTCGTTCCATGCGGCTTCCAGATCGCCAACCAACAGATCGCCCGCCATTAACGCACGTTCCAGATCGAACCGCAGCAGCACATGTAGGTTGTACTGCAACTCATCCGATTCGGTTCGGATATACCCATCTGATACCCGATTTACGATCCGGTAGAATGTATTTTCATCCGCCACGCCAAAGTCACCAAAGGCATCGCGCATCTGCCCATAGAGCCAACCGGAAAATGCACGGCTCCGGCCAAGCTGGTTCTCGTAGATCCGGCTTTGGCTTTCGTGCACGCCCATAGAGACGCCCCCACCAAGAGGCGTCAAAAGGTACTCTTTGTCGATACCTTGCTCATAACACGCATGACCGACTTCGTGAATCGTTGAATAGAAACAGTTAAATGGATCGACCTCATTTGTGCGCGTCGTGATCCGCACATCCAGCCCCGACCCGCTTGAAAACGGGTGCACGGCTTTATCCACGCGGCCCATCGTCATATCGTAGCCAAACGTCTTGGCCAGCGTCCGTGTCAGCTTCATCTGGGCATCGGCGTCAAATCGCCCCGCCAACACAGGTGGAGCTTCGGCCTCGCGAACGGCTTCACGCAAACGGGTCAGCTCGGGGCGCAGGGCGCCGAACATAGCCTCTAGCTCGGCAGCGGTCGCACCGGGTTCATAGTCATCCAGCATCGCGTCATAGACATCGCCTCCGGCAGCAAGCGCCTGGCCTTCTTCACGCTTCAGCGCGATCACCTCGGCAAGGGTCGGGGCAAATGCCGCAACATCGTCGGCAGCACGCGCCTCGGCCCAAATGCCTTGCGCTTGCGAGGTGACCCGCGCAATCCGCGCTGCAAGCGCTGCGGGTACCTTAGAGGCGCGCGCATGCCCGCGCTTGATGTGGCGCACCTGCGCCTGCCCCACCTCATCTAGTCCAACCGCATCGATCCGGTCCAACCATTCGGGAATACGCGGATCGACACGGCGGGCGTGCAAAACGCCCTCCATCGCGGCCATTTCCTCGCCCCGCTGCGGGGCAGCACCGCGCGGCATGACTGTTTCCTGATCCCAGCCCAAACGCCCCGCAACCTGCGCAAGCGCCTCGGTTTCGCGCTGAAACGCCATCAACTCGTCAAAAACAGTCATCAAGATTTTCCTCGTACAGATGTCGGAATCGGGTAGGCGCTTAGGAACCGTGCGCGCAGGATCAAAACCCAAAGTATCACGGCCAACACCTGGTGGAAGATCGCGATGTGTACCGGTGCCGCGTTCAACACTGTAACGATCCCCAAGACAACCTGCCCTACCATCGCAACAATTATCAGGTTGAACGCCTTGCGCGTATTGGGATGCGCTGACTTACGGCCCCGCAGCCAAACCACGATAGCAAAAGCAAACAACAGATAGCCCGCCATCCGGTGCATGAACTGCACCAAACCGGGGTTCTCAAAGAAGTTGCGCCAGACCGGCATAATGTTGAAAGCCTCGGGCGGAAAGAACTGGCCCTGCATCAATGGCCAATCGACAAAGAACCGGCCAGCATCAATCCCCGCAACCAAGGCCCCAAGGAGAATTTGCAGGAACGCAAAATGCAGCACTCCCGTGGACATCCCAAAGAGCTTCGCTTCTTTCGCCCGCCGCGCCTGCATCAGATCACGCTCGGGCCGACCAAGCAGCAGCGCGTACCATGTGATGACCCCAAGGATAACGAAGGCCAGCCCCAAATGCGTGGCCAGACGGTAGCTGGCAACGTCTAGAACAGCCTCTCCGCTGGTGACGCCCGATGAGACCATCCACCAGCCGATCGCACCTTGCAAACCGCCAAGCCCGCCCAAAAACAAAAGACGCCCCGACCAGCCCACAGGGATCTGACGGCGCAGAAGAAACCACAAGAACCCGACAGCCCAAAATAGGCCGATCACCCGGCCCAACTGACGATGGCCCCATTCCCACCAGTAAATCGATTTAAAATCAGACAGTTCCATCCAAGAGTTCTGAACCTGAAACTCGTCAATTTCTTGATACTTGGAGAACTCAGATTGCCAGTCCGCCTCAGTCATCGGCGGCATGGCTCCGGTAAAGGGCCGCCACTCGGTGATGCTCAATCCGCTGTCGGTCAATCGGGTCAAACCGCCAACGGCGATCATCACAAAGACCAGGGCAAAGAGAATGAACAGCCAAATACGGATGCCGCGCCGTGCACCACCGCGCCCACGGTCAATGCCGCCTATCTGTGCCACAGGCCGCGCGGCCTGCGCCTCGCCCACTTCCTCGAACAGCTTTCGTTTCTCGGCCATTGGTGCCTCTTGTCTGCTATGTTTCACGCAGAAGTAGGACACAAGCACACAAAGGTCTAGCCGCGCTCTTTCCAGCGTACCATCTGTCGCAGGGTGCCATGCAGCGTCTGCACATCGGCGCGGGTCAACGGCAGACGTGACCACATGTTGCGCAGATTGACCTTCATACTGGCAGCCTTGTGGTCGGGATAAAAGAACCCGGCCGTGTCCAGACGTTCCTCGAAATGCCGCGCGAGATGTTCGATCTCGCTGTTGTCAGCCCAGTTTGTCCCCGCCATCTCGACTTGTTCAGAAACCACATCGCCTTGCGCCCGCATCCATTCGTATCCCATCAACAAAACACATTGTGCCAGATTAAGGGACGCAAAGGCAGGGTTCACCGGCACCGATACAATCGCATTCGCGCGTGAAATATCGTCGTTCTCAAGTCCTGCGCGTTCAGGCCCGAACAACACAGCCACGCGCCGGCCCTCGCTGATCATCTGGGCAGCTTTCGCCATTGCCGCCTCTGGGCTGTAAACCGGCTTGGTCAGATCACGATCACGCGCTGTGGTGGCAAAGACAAACGCTGCGTCGCCCACTGCACCGGCAAGATCGTCATACACCACGGCTTCGTCCAACAATCGCCCGGCGCCCGACGCCATCGCCACCGCCGACGGGTTCGGCCAGCCATCGCGGGGCGCTACAATACGCATCCGGTCCAGTCCAAAGTTCCACATGGCACGCGCCGCGGCCCCAATGTTTTCGCCCATTTGCGGGCGCACCAGCACAAAAGCCGGTATCTGCGGGTGTTCTATTGTATCATTCATGGGCACCTCATACGCGCGCCGCCATCGCCTCGCAAGAACGACGCGGCCCGTCTTTGGCCTTCCAAATGGGAAAAAATCCTCGCCGAAGGCATAAAAGTTTTTCTTTCCCCGCGCGATCCGTTAATTGACGCGCAATAACCCAAAGGACAGCAAGCCATGGATACGCCTGAACAGCCGCAGCTTTACCTGATGACCCCGCCCGAGCTTGAACTCTCCAGCTTTCCCGATGTGCTGGCCCGTGTGCTCGACGCGCATGATGTGGCGTGCGTGCGTCTGGCGCTCAGCACCCGCGACGAAGACCGCGTGATGCGCGCTGCCGATGCGCTGCGCGAAGTGACCGATGCGCGCGATATCGCATTGGTGATTGCGGATCACACATTGCTTGCAGAACGGCTGGGACTTGAAGGTGTGCACCTGACGGATGCGGCACGCTCGGTGCGGCACGCGCGCAAGACCCTGGGCGATGACGCCATCGTCGGCAGCTTTTGCAACGGTTCGCGCCATGACGGGATGGCAGCGGGCGAAGCCGGCGCGGATTATGTCAGCTTTGGTCCGGTCAATGCGTCCCTGCTGGACGATGGAACCCCCACGCCGAACAGGACCTCTTCAAGTGGTGGTCCGAAGTGATCGAGGTACCGGTTGTAGCCGAAGGCGGGCTGACCACCGATCTGATCCGCGCGCTCACCCCCATCACCGACTTTTTCGGAATCGGGGATGAAATCTGGACCAGCGAAAAGCCAGAACAGGCGCTCGCTGATCTGATTGCCGCGATGAAGTAACCGCGCAGGGCGGGTGTTACAGGAACACCCGCTCTACGAACCAATAGGCCCCGATGACAGCAATTGCGACCGACGCCGGTATGGCAACGAAGCGGCGGTAGGGTACCGCAACCTGCCGGAACTGCACCGACAGGAAACACCCCGTAAAGACCAGCGCCAGCGGGATCATGAACACCGCAACCGGTGCCTCTAGCAGCTTTGCCACCGCAGGCATCGGAATGATGCACAGCGCCAATGCAATCACAGCCAGCGCCACATACAATCCTTTGGCCGCACGCGGATCGCCCTGCCCGCGCATCACGCGCAGCGCTTGCCAGACACACAGGAACATAATTGCAATTACCGTCAGTTGACCGACCTCGACCCCGATGTTGAACCCGATCAATGCGGGGATAAACTGATCCTCCGGGAGGCCGAATTCGCCCAGTACGGATGCAAATCCTAGGCCGTGCAGCAAACCAAAGCCAAAGATTACCAAGGGCCGCCAAGGGCTGAGCCCGGCCAGAAAAATGTTTTCGACAGCGACATAGACGATAGACGCGGCGATCAAGGGCTCCACGATGCTACCGGGCACCGACACCCAGCCAAGCGCGCCAAGCGCCAGCGTCACCGTATGCGCTGCGGTAAACGCCGTGACCTGCCAGATAAGCGGCCGCAGCTGTGTCGACAAAAAGAGCAGGCCCAACACAAACAGAATATGGTCCAACCCTTTGGGTAAGATGTGGTCAAAACCCACCGGAATATAGGTGGCAAAGGCCTCCCATGCCGATTGCTGCCCGCCGCCCTCAAGCAGGATCTCGGGGCTTTCTGCGCCGCCCTCAAGGTAGCCGGTATAGGGGGTCTCGACCCCTTGCTGGCGCAACACGAAGGCACCCGCACCATCAGGCCATGAAACAACCAATCCGCGCGTGTCTTGAGGCAGCGTCGCGTGCAAGGACCATTCGGCAATACGGGGCAGCTCGCCGTTCACGTCCTCGGGGATTGTCAGCGCCACGGTCTCAAGTGCCACCGGTTCACCATCGGCACGTAGTACCGGCAAAGCGTTCCACCGTGCCAGAAGTTCGGGCGCACGCGCCAGGATTTCTGAAGGAGGTAAAGCGCGCAAGCTGTCGTAATCGCTGACATTTTCGGCGTCATTCGTATCGGCCACCTCGTCCAGATCAATGCCGGACAACATTGCCTCTAGATTGATGCGCATATCCAAGGTTGCCTGCCCGTCGGCGCTGCTTAGGTCACCTATCGTTGGCAAGACCTCATGCGCTTGTGCAAAGCCTGCCAGCCCACTTGACAAAACCAACGTATAGGCCAGCTTGAGTATCAGTTTATAAAAGGTTGTTCGCATGTTTCTGTCCCGTTTCGCACTCGTACTAACATCATTATTACCAACTTCAGGTGCGTTTGCGCATGAATTCTGGTTGGATACACCCGCGTATCAAGTACAGCCCGGCGCCGAAATGACAACCGACATCCGCAACGGGCAGTTGTTCGAGGGCACGCGGCTCGCGTATTTCCCCAATAACACCGAACGGTTCGACATAACCTTTGACGGTGCCACCACAGCGATCGAGGCGCGGATGGGTGATATTCCCGCGCTCAAGATGGCGGCACCCAACATGGATGGGCTGGCAATTATCGCCCATGAGGCCAAAGCGACTTTGCTAACCTATAGCGATTGGCAAACCTTTGTTGGCTTTACCGTCCACAAAGATTTCATGCAGGCCGTGGCTGACCACCGCGACAACGGCTACCCGCAAGACAAGGTGCGCGAACGCTACAGCCGGCATTCCAAGGCGCTGATTGCCGTGGGCGACGGGCATGGCGATGACAAAGCCTTGGGGCTGGAGACTGAGTTGGTCGCGCTCACCAACCCCTATACCTTGGGCGCGGATCAGCAGATGGAAGTCGCGTTGACTTACCAGCAGGAACCGCGCCGTGACGTTCAGGTCGAAGTGTATGAGCGCACTGCAAGCAAAGACGTCACCGTGACCAAATACCGGACAGACGACGCGGGACACGTGCAATTTCCGGTGACTGCTGGCATGACCTATTTGGTTGACGCTGTGGTGCTGCGCCCTGCCCCAGACGTGGAAACCACCCCCACCAGCCCCCACTGGGAGAGCCTTTGGGCATCGCTGACATTTGCCGTGCCGGAATAGGTCTTTTCGCGCCGCCTCGACTTGCGCCCGCCATATCGGTTGGGCCATACCGGCGGCATGACACATACACCTGACATTCTTTGCATCGGATCGGTGCTGTGGGACATCATCGGACGTGGCGATACGGTCATGCGGCAAGGGTCGGACATGCCTGGTCGCATCACGCGCCTGCCCGGTGGCGTTGCACTGAACATCGCGATGGCGCTGGCCCGCTTTGGCTTGTCCCCTGCGCTGATCAGTGCTGTTGGACGCGACCCCGAAGGCGACGAGCTTATTGCCGCGTGCAAACTCCGGGGGCTTCATACGGATCATGTGTATCGGTCGGATGATCTGCCCACTGACCGCTATATGGCGGTCGAGGGGACGAACGGTCTGATCGCCGCCATCGCCGATGCTCATTCGCTGGAGGCGGCAGGCGACAAGATCCTGCGCCCGTTCGAAGACGGATCACTGCCAACTCCCTATCGTGGTGCCGTGGCGCTGGATGGCAATCTCACACTCGACCTTTTGTCACAGATGGCGCGTAGCCCGCTATTGGAGCATGCCGATCTGCGCGTCGCCCCGGCATCGCCCGGCAAGGCGCTGCGGCTGGCCCCCTTTTTGCAGGCCGAACGCGGCACGCTTTACGTCAACCTCGAAGAAGCGGGTTTGCTGTGCCAAGCGACGTTCGACAGCTCGCGCGATGCGGCAGCGGCACTGCTGGCACGTGGTGCAGTTCGTGCTGTGGTGACTGACGGCGGAAATCCTGCGACCGTGGGTCAGCCCAGCGGGTTAATCACCCAAGACCCGCCCCCCGTTTCCGTCACACGCGTGACCGGCGCCGGTGATACCTTCATGGCTGCGCATATCGCGGCCGAAATCAAAGGGGCGGCACCAGACGCGGCCCTGACCCAAGCGCTTTCTGCCGCTGCCCAATATGTTTCTGGAGAGACCAAAATATGATCCCCCTGCACCGCTCTGCCGAAGTCGCCAAAGCCCATGCGAATGGCACCCCCGTTGTTGCGCTGGAAAGCACAATCATCACCCACGGGATGCCCTATCCGCAAAACCTTGAGGTCGCGCGCCAGGTCGAAGCAGACGTACGCGAGGCCGGTGCTATTCCCGCTACAATTGCGGTGATCGACGGGCGGCTGCACATCGGTCTGGAAGACAGCGAGCTGACGGCGCTGGCGCAAGCCAAGAATGTCGCGAAACTGTCGCGTGCCGATATGGCCGCCTGTATTGCCACGGGCGGTACTGGTGCCACCACGGTTGCCGCCACCATGATCGCCGCCCATCTGGCCGAGATCGCTGTTTTTGCCACTGGCGGGATCGGCGGCGTGCATAAGGGTGCGGAAAACAGCTTTGACATCTCTGCCGACCTGATGGAGCTGGCCCAAACGCCGGTGACCGTTGTCGCTGCCGGGGCCAAGGCCATTCTAGATGTGGCAAAAACACTTGAAGTGCTGGAAACCCAAGGCGTGCCGGTGATCACCGTCGGCCAAGACAGCTTTCCCGCGTTCTGGAGCAGCACGTCCCCCCTGAAATCCCCCCTACGCATGGACAATGCCGCAGATATCGCCGCCGCCCATACAATGCGCGGCAACATGGGCCTGCCCGGTGGTCAACTGGTGGCGAACCCGATCCCGAAAGAGGATGAAATCGCCGCCGCCGATCTTGCCCCGATCATCAAGGCGGCCCAGGCCGATGCCAACACCCACGGGATCAGTGGCAAAGCCGTTACCCCCTATCTGTTGCAGCGCATATTCGAGCTGACCGAGGGCCGGTCACTGACCGCAAATATCGCTCTGGTCCGCAATAACGCTCGTTTTGCGTCCAAAATTGCGGCTGCACTTATGTCAAAAGACGCATAAAGCCTAATATTTATGCGTCCTCCATTGTAGCAACGCGTGAAACGCCCTAGCTCTAACGCATTGCTGCAGTGGGATAACCTTCATTCATGAACACACCGTTTACGCCGCCTCTTCCTCCCGCACCGCGCCGGACTTTGTTCGCGCGAGTCAGGGCGTCGTTTTTGACCGGCCTGGTCGTCATCGCGCCGGTCGGTCTGACCATCTGGCTGATCTGGACCGTGATCGGCTGGATCGACGGTATCGTGTTGCCGATGGTTCCTTTGGCCTATCATCCTGACCGACTGATCCAGACCTATTTCGGGCTCGACCCGTCCGCACAAATCAACGTGCGCGGCATCGGTGTGATCATCTTTTTGCTGTTCACGGTGATTGTGGGCTGGTTGGCCAAGGGCATCATCGGGCGGTCGTTCATCCGCTTTGCAGAAAGCCTTGTGGAACGCACACCCGTTGTCCGCACGATCTATTCCGGCATCAAACAAATCTCTGAGACGATCTTTGCCCAGTCAGAGCGCAGCTTTGAAACCGCGTGCATGATCGAATATCCGCGTAAGGGCGTTTGGGCGCTTGGTTTTATTTCGATCCCCGCTAAGGGCGAAGTCGCCGCCGCAGGTGGTGAAGGGGCAAACCTCGTGGGGGTTTTCGTACCGACCACACCCAATCCCACGTCGGGATTCCTGCTGTTCGTGCCGCAAAGGGAAGTGACTGAACTGGACATGTCGGTGGAGGATGCAGCCAAGCTGGTGATCTCTGCAGGGCTGGTCTATCCCGCGCAAAAGCCCGTTCCAGTGGATCAGGCCCTTGGTCCACGCACGAACCGTATTTCACCAAGCTGAACCCCAAGCGCGGATCACACGAACTGCGCTTGAGGTTCTTCCACTATCGCCATCTTCGGTCGATCTGCGCGTGTACTGGCTACAGCGCGGTCCAGCCGCCATCGACGCTGATGGTTGTACCGGTGATCTGGTCGCCCGCCTCGGAACACAGGAACGTCGCGGTACCACCCAGCTGTTCCACGGTTGCAAACGCCTTGGAGGGTTGGCGCTTGAGCATGACGTTCTTGATCACCTCTTCGCGCGTCATGCCGTACTCTTTCATCGTGTCGGGGATCTGCTTTTCGACGATATCGGTCAGCACGTACCCCGGACAGATGGCGTTGCAGGTGATGGGATCTTCGGCCGTTTCCAGCGCGGTCGTCTTGGACAGGCCAACGATTCCGTGCTTTGCAGCGATATAGGCTGATTTATAGGGCGACGCGGTCAGCCCGTGCGCGGAGGCCACGTTGATCACACGACCCCAGCCTGCTTGGCGCATCATCGGCAAGGCAACGGCCGTGGTATGAAAAGCAGAGCTGAGGTTGATGGCGATGATGGCGTCCCATTTTTCGGTGGGAAAGCTCGGGATCGGTGCGACGTGCTGAATACCGGCATTGTTTACCAAGATATCGCAACGGCCCGCGTCAGTGATCAATTGGCGGCACTCAATCGATTTCGACATATCCGCCTGAATATAGCGTGCCGTCACACCGGTTTCGGTGGCGATGTCTTTGGCGATGGCATGGTCTTCTTCACGGTCGGTAAAGGAGTTCAGCACAACATCCGCCCCTGCCCGCGCCAAAGCCCAAGCGATGCCAAGGCCAATACCTGAATTGGATCCGGTGATGACGGCTGTTTTTCCTGAAAGGTCGATGCTGTAGGCCATGAATTTCTCCTCGCGTTTCTGCAGCTGCATCATGGCGAGCGCGTAAACGAATGGAAACGGCTAATTGAAAGCGCCAGCGGAATGCCCCTGATGCGACCACTGCAGCCCAATCACGGGCAAAAAAAAAAAACGTCCGCACGAAGCGGACGTTAAGTTATTGAGGCAGGTTTCATACAGGCAAGAAACCTATCGAGCAGTGAGTTAGTTATACGCAATTCGCCGCCGTAATCCAAGCTTAAAGTTTGAACTGTAGCCCCCGTATCGCTAAGGAATACGCTAATAAAACAAGGCTAGAGCGGGATTGTTGCTAAAATGGCGTTTAATTTTTTCCAAAGCTGTCGGGCAGTTGCAGCCGTTTCTTCACTGATTCTTCTCAGTGGATTCGCCCGTGCCGAGCCCGCACACGGTATATCTATGTATGGGGACCCCGCGCTCCCACCTGATTTTGTGTCTCTGCCCTATGCCAACCCGAATGCGCCCCCAGGCGGCTCGATTGTTCTGGGCAACACCGGCGGCTTTGACAGCCTCAATCCTTTCGTGCGCAAGGGCACGTCGCCTTGGCAGTTGCCATTCTTTACCCATGAAAGCCTGATGGGCCGTTCGTGGGATGAACCCTTCGCACTTTACGGACTTTTGGCCGAATCGATTGAGGTCCCCGACGACCGGTCATGGGTCGAATTCACCCTCCGCCCCGAAGCGCAGTTTGCGGATGGCACGCCGGTCACCCCCGAGGATGTGATTTTCAGTTACGAGCTTTTGGGCACCCAAGGACACCCGCGGTATCACGGACTTTACGCCCAGATCGACAGCATCACCCAAACTGGCCCCCACAGCGTGAAGATGGTGTTCAATACCGACAACCGCGAGCTCGCCCTGCTTGCCGGCATGCGCCCGATCCTGAGCAAAGCCCAATGGGACACCCGCGATTTCGCCAATGCACCTCTGGCAGAGATCCCGCTGGGCTCCGGCCCCTATGCGGTCAGCGACTATAAGGCAGGAAAACAGGTCACCCTAACGCGCAACCCCGACTACTGGGGCAAGGATGTTCCCTTTCGCAAAGGCACCCATAATATCGACGAAATAAAGCTCGACTTTTATGGCGATGCGAATGTGCTTTTCGAAGCGTTCAAAGCCGGAGAGATTTCGGCCCTGCGCGAGTTCAACGCCGAAACCTGGGCGACGCAGTATGACTTTCCCGCCGTACAGCGCGGTGACGTGGTTAAATCGACTTTTGCCCATAGCAAACCCTCGGGCATGACAGGGCTGGTGATGAACACCCGCCGTGCGCCCTTTGATGATATTCGTGTCCGCGATGCGCTGATCGCGGCGTTCAACTTTGAATATATAAACGAGACGCTGACCGGTGGCGCGCAGCCGCGCATCACCTCGTATTTCTCGAACTCTCCGCTGGCGATGCAAGCGGGGCCTGCGATGGGGCGTGTGGCTGAGCTGTTGACCCCCTTTGCTGACGCCCTGCCCCAAGGTGCTATCGACGGCTATGCGCTGCCCGTGTCCGACGGATCAGCCCGCAACCGCGCCGGCATACGCCGCGCCATGCGGGCACTGTCCGACGCAGGGTTTAGCGCGGACGGCGGCACGATGCGCGGCCCCGACAGGCAGCCGTTGTCGTTCAGCATCCTGCTGTCCAAAGGCAGCAGCGAAAATATCGCCATTGCAGAGTTGTATATTCAGGCTCTGGCCCGTTTGGGGATCACTGCCCGTGTGGATGCGGTGGATGATGCGCAATTCGTTGCCCGCAACGCGGCGTTCGACTTCGACATGGCTATCTTTCGCCGCGCCCTGTCGCTGAGCCCGGGCAATGAGCAACGCTATTACTGGGGATCCGAGGCGGCAGATCAGGATGGCAGCCGCAATCTCATGGGCGTGAAATCACCCGCCATTGACGCGATGATCGATACGATGGTCGGGGCCAGCAGCGCCGAGGATTTCAACGCGGCCACCCGTGCGCTTGACCGTGTGCTGACGGCCGGGCGTTATGTCATCCCGTTCTGGCAGTTCACCGAAGACCGCATCGCGCATGTCGCAGCGATGAAATACCCTGACCATGTACCGCTGTATGGAGATGGGCCGAACTATATGCCGGAAGTCTGGTGGATTAATCCAACGCAGTAGGGCGCGCGTGTGAGGCCGCGAAGGGGTGGGCGCGGCGCAGACCGGCCCTTCGGGGAGAGTTTATTGGGCAAAATGAAGCGCGCTGGTGCGGTCGATCAGGTAAGGCCGGATCAGACGAGGCCCAATCAGACGAGAGATGTGACCCAGAGGATTGTGGCGTCTTCATCGCTGGTCGATACAACGTTATGGCCCATCGTCGCGTCGTAATAGGCGCTGTCGCCACGGCGCATTTCGACGGGTTCGTAGAACTCTGTGTATAGAGTAATGACGCCGGTCAGCACATACAGAAACTCTTCGCCGTCGTGGCGCACCCAGCCGTCGAATTCATCCATTCTGCGCGCGCGAATACGGGCGCGGTACGGCAGCATCTGCTTTTTGCGCAACGTGTCGGCCAGCATCGTATGCTCGTAGGTGGTGGTCGCTTTGGCGGCACCCTCGTCCGATTTGGTAATCGCCATCCGCCCGTTGATTTGCCCCGCTGATGGCGGCGTAAAGAGCTGCGGCACCGATATTTCCAACCCGACGGCCAGCTTTTTCAATGCCTCGTAGGTGGGCGACATCTGACCGTTCTCGATCTTGCTGAGGGTCGATCGTGCCAGTCCTGCCTGATTGGCGGCCTGTTCCAATGTCCAGTTACGCGCCTTGCGCAACTCGCGCACGCGGGCCCCCAGATCAACCGGCGGCGTGGTTTCCGTCTCGCCGCTTTCGCGGGCGATCTGGATCATGGTTTTGGGGACATCCTGCGTCATGAACTGGCTATAGCGTCGGGTCGGCGTGCTTGCAACGCCGCTGCGTGCGGGGTAGCGATTGGGCATGAAATCACTCTCTGCTTCGACGGGGTTCACGCCCTGCCCCGCTTCGTTCAATCTTGCTGCTCATGTGTTGGCACGCGCTGCCGGCCTGGGTGCCAAACCGGCGCTGTCGATACTTGGGCCTGCCACCAACGAGACATGGAGCTTTGCCCGTCTGGAGGCTGCCGTGCGCGGCACAGCCACCGGATTGCTGCGGCGCGGTTTGGCACCGGGTGACATTGTCCTGATGCGCCTTGGGAATACCGTGGATTTTCCGTTGGCGTATCTGGGTGCCTTGGCCGCAGGGCTCGTGCCCGTGCCCACAGCCGCCGCGCTCACAGAGCCAGAAGTCGCCGCGATTATCGCGACCTTGGAGCCAAAGGCCATTCTGCGTGACCCCGCCGTGCCCTGCCCGCCAGCGGATACCCTCATTGATCTGGACGATTTGCGGGGCATGCCCGACCTGCCCCCTGCCGACTGGCAAATGGGCGACCCCGACCGGCTGGGCTATATCATCTATACCTCTGGCACATCCGGAAAACCAAGCGCTGTGATGCATGCGCATCGTGCCATCTGGGCGCGACAGATGATGGTGCGCGGCTGGTACGACCTGCGTCCCGACGACCGCGTGATGCATGCAGGGGCGTTCAATTGGACCTATACGCTTGGAACCGGCTTGATGGACCCCTGGACCGCGGGTGCAACTGCGCTGATCCCTGCGGCGGGCGTAGCTCCGGCTGATCTGCCGGCGCTTATGGCCTGCCATGAGGCAAGTATTTTTGCAGCAGCGCCCGGTGTTTACCGCCAGATCTTAAAACATCACGACCGTATTGACGCTCCAAGCCTCCGCCATGGCCTGAGCGCGGGGGAAAAGCTGCCTGCCGCAGTGGCACGCGCATGGAAGGCCGCAAGTGGCACCGAGATTTTCGAGGCCTACGGCATGTCTGAATGCTCGACCTTCTTATCCGCCTCCCCCGACCGGCCTGCGCGCAGGGGCACGCTTGGCCAGCCG
Source organism: Sulfitobacter sp. M13 (assembly GCF_053474885.1). Lineage (NCBI taxonomy): Bacteria > Pseudomonadati > Pseudomonadota > Alphaproteobacteria > Rhodobacterales > Roseobacteraceae > Sulfitobacter > Sulfitobacter sp. M13. The sequence goes on from NZ_CM130281.1 coordinate 2,396,167, forward strand.
CAAGACGGGCGGCGCATTGCTTTGATCGGGGCCGATGGTCCGGTCGAGATCGGACAGGAAGGTACCATCGCGATCCACAAGAGCGACCCGGGGCTAATGCTGGGATACCTCGGCGCGGCCGAGCAAACGGCGCGGAAATATCAGGGCGACTGGTTCCTGACCGGCGATCAGGGGGTGATGGGCGAGGATGGCCAGATCACCTATCTGGGACGCAATGACGATATGATGAACGCAGGCGGGTTCCGTGTGTCGCCGATCGAGGTAGAACAAAGCCTCGCCAAGTTTCCCGGTATCCGTGCCGTCGGCGCGGCGGAGGTCGAAGTGCGCCCCGATGTGACAGTAATCGCCGCCTTTTATACCGCAGACAGTCCGCTGGACGAAGCCGCGCTGGCGCTTTATGCACAAGACAACATGGCGCGCTACAAGCAGCCGCGCCTTTTCATCCACCTGCCAGAACTGCCCATGGGCGCGAATGGCAAACTGCTGCGCCGGTCCTTGCGCGCGGCCTATGAGGCGCAACGATGACCCAAACGATCAAGCTTGATATCATGTCCGATCCAATTTGCCCTTGGTGTTATATCGGCAAAGCGCATCTGGACCGCGCATTGGAAAGCGAACCCGACCACCCGTTTGCGATTGAATGGCACCCCTTTCAGCTGAACCCCGACATGCCCGCCGACGGCATGGACCGACGCGCCTATCTGGAGGGTAAGTTCGGCGGCAAGGACGGCGCGGTTCGGGCTTATGCCCCCGTGGTGGAACATGCCGAGAAAGCCGGGCTGAAGATCAATTTTGAAGCGATGCAGCGCACGGCAAATACGCTGAACGCCCATCGGCTGATCCATTGGGCGGGGATCGAGGGTCGCCAGACAGCTGCGGTATCCGCATTGTTCAAAGCGTATTTTGTTGATGCGCGGGATATTGGCGACGCAGAGGTTCTGGCCGACATCGCCGATGGCATCGAAATGGATGCCTCTGTTGTGACGCGGTTGCTGGCGACCGATGAGGATATGGACGTTATCCGCAAACGCGATGCCCACAGCCGCGAGATGGGGATTTCGTCGGTCCCTACCTTTATCGTCGGCGGACGTCATGCCGTGCCAGGTGCGCAACCACCCGAGCTTTGGAAAAAGGTTCTGGCAGAGCTGCGCAACGAGGGCTGAGGCCCCGTCGAACGAGATAGAAATTCGGACAGAAAGCCTTTGCCATCGTGACGAAACCCGCCTAGAATCAGTTGGATAAAGGGGCAAAGACCCCTCTCAGATACGAGCGGGCAGCATGAATTACGATATACCCTTTCCCTTTTTGGGACGCGGGCGGGCGGCGGTGGTGACACCAGCTGCGCCCCCTTCTTTAAGTGCGTTAAAGCGCCCTGTGGCGCGGACGATCCTGACCTATGGCGGGTTCGACGGGTTTCATACGGGCCATGGCGATTGGCTTCGTCAACTGTCCCGACTGGGCAGCGAACTGGTCGTCGGATGTCATAGCGACGAGTTTTGCACTCGGTTAGGCCAGCCTGCCCATACGGGCTTTGCCGCCCGTCGCGCGGTGCTGGAACGTTGCCGCTTTGTCTCGCGGGTCATTTCGCTTGAGACATGGGACCAGACCCGCAGCGATATTGTAAATTACAACGTCTCGGTGCTGGCGCTTCCAGAACATATTCGCCTGCCGATGTCAGGGCTGGACGAGATTGTCCAAGTGCTGCGTCTGCCGGTGCGCCGCCGCCAGACAGCGTTGCGTTTCAGCGCCTGAGACAGCCGGTGACACACCGTCGATTGCACTATCTGTAAGGCAGACTTATGAAAGGTCAACGGCTGCGCGACGTGGCCCCGCCGACACGATGGAGACCGTGGATGACCGACGACCGACCCGACATCAAGATGAGCCGCCCCGAGTTTGTGGCGCTGATTGCGATGATGTTTGCAATCATCGCGTTTTCAACCGACGCGATGCTGCCTGCCCTGCCACAAATCGGTAACGACCTGTCCCCTATGGATTTGACCAAAGTGCCGTTGATTGTCACCGCGTTCATTCTGGGCATGGGAATGGGCACTTTTGTGACCGGCCCGCTGTCCGATGCTTTTGGACGCAAGAACATCATTTATCTGGGTTCGGCGATCTATATCGCAGGGGCGGTCGTGGCGTGGATCAGTCAATCCCTAGAGCTGATGCTGGTGGCCCGGGTCATTCAGGGGATCGGAGCGGCAGGCCCTCGTGTGGTCGCGCTTGCTATTATCCGCGACCTTTATTCAGGAAGGCAGATGGCCAAGATCATGTCTTTTGTGATGATGATCTTTGTGATTGTGCCTGCCTTTGCCCCTGCCATGGGGGCCGTGATTATCGCGCTGTCCGACTGGCGCGGCGTGTTCCTATCTTTCATTGTCTTTTCAATGACCTGTGTCGTCTGGGCTATGCTCCGCCTGCCCGAAACCCTGCCCAAGCACAAGCGCCGCCCGATGCAGATCGGTCTTTTGTGGCGCGCGGTGAAAGAGATTTTCAGCAATCCGATGGTCTGCCTGTCGATCACGGTACAAACCCTTGTGATGGGGTTCTTGTTCTCGACGTTGATGCTGGTCCAGCCGATCTATGATCAGGTTTATGACCGCGCCGAGAGCTTTCCGTTTTGGTTCGGCGTTGCGGCGCTGATCTCTGGCACCTCGAGCTTGCTGAATGCGTTACTGGTTGTGCGATTGGGGATGCAGCGGATCGTGACACTGGCGCTGGGGCTGCAAATCGTGCTGTCAGGACTGATGCTGGGCCTTGGTCTGGGTGATCTACCCGAGCCCTATGGCTTTGTGTTTTTCCTAATGTGGCAGGCGTCGCTGTTCTTTCAGGTAGGGCTGGTGATGGGCAACCTTAACGCTCTGGCGATGGAGCCTTTGGGCCATATCGCGGGGATGGCCGCATCGGTCATCGGGGCGGTGTCGACGGTCATGGCGGCAGTGCTTGCCTCGGCCATCGGGATGACGTTCAACGGGACGATCACACCACTGATTGGCGCTGTGTTGGTGCTGGCAACGATTGCTTTTGCGCTGATGCTGCTTATCGGGCGGGTGGTCGACCGACAGCCGGTGACGGAAGCTGCGGAATAGGCTAAGCGACCGCGCTTGTCCAAAGCGGGTAGGTTTCGCCCTGCGGGCGAGGATTTAAAGCCATTTGGAAGCTGCAGTGTCGGCTAAGGCATATGGCCCAAAGCAAAAGGGGCACCGCGGATAGCGGTGCCCCTTTTATCATTTCATAACGGTTGGGCGACGTTAGGCCGCTTTTTGAGTGCTGGGTTTGCGCCGGCGCCGTGCTGCGCCGGCGGGTTTGCCCGCGCCGCCACCATTGCCACCACCGCCATTACCGCCGCCGCCAGCCGGACGACCACCGCGACCGCGGCCGCCGCGGCCTTTCGGTTTGGCGGGTTCATCAATCGCTTCCCATGGACGACCAGAGGCCACCGGGATCGAGATCTTCATAGTCTTCTGGATGTCTTTCAACTCGCCCATCTCGTCGGGAGCGCAGAACGCGATGGCCGCGCCATCTTTGCCCGCCCGCGCCGTCCGGCCGATACGGTGGACATAGTTGTCCGGCACGTTGGGCAGTTCGTAGTTATAGACGTGTTTGACGTCCGGGATATCCAAACCGCGTGCGGCAACATCTGTTGCCACAAGCACAGTGACTTCGCCCTTTTTGAAGGAATCAATCGCGCGGTCCCGTTGACCCTGGCTTTTGTTGCCGTGGATCGACGCGGCTTTAAAGCCCGATTTGACCAGATCTTTCATCAGCTTTTCACAGCCGTGTTTGGTGCGTCCGAAAACCAGCGCACGTTCTTCGGTGTGTTTGCCGAGCAGTTCGATCAACAAAGACTTTTTCTCGGCTTTGGCAATAAAGTGCACTTCTTGGGTGACCTTGTCCGCCGCCTTGCCCGGAGGCGAGACTTCGATCCGGATCGGGCTGTTGAGGTAGCTGTTGGCGATCTCGTTCATCAGCTTGGGCATGGTGGCCGAGAACAGCATCGTCTGGCGTTCTTTGGGCAGCACCGCCGCGATCTTGCGCAGATCGTGGATAAAGCCCATGTCGAGCATCTGGTCCGCTTCGTCCAGCACAAGGAACGTCGTCTTGTGCAGCAGCACCGCACGGCGGTCCATCAGGTCAAGCAGACGGCCTGGTGTGGCCACCAAAAGGTCAACGCCACGTTCCATCCGTTTGATCTGCGGGTTGATCGACTGCCCCCCTACGATCATCATGGTCTTCAGCTGGGTGCCTTCGCAGAAGCCCTTGAGGTTCTCCATGATCTGGTTGGCCAGTTCACGTGTCGGCGCCAGCACCAGCCCGCGCACGGTGCGCGGTTCGGGGCGGGCTTCGCGTTCCAGCATCTGCGCGATCAGCGGGATACCAAAGGCCGCGGTCTTGCCGGTGCCGGTCTGTGCCAGACCCATCACGTCGCGGCCGTTCATCCCGTGGGGGATCGCCTGTTTCTGGATCGGGGTCGGGTCGGTCATGCCCATGTTGGTCAATGCTTTGACCAGACGGCGCGGCAGGCCCATCATTTCAAAATCGCTCATAGTATTGTCGTCTTTCCGCGGAAAACAGGCATTGCGCCTTCCCGCCATAGCAGTCACGCGGGCCCTAACTCTCGAGGGAGGCCGCGAGGGACGCAAAGCAGATCGCAGGGGGCAGCCTAGTGCCAACACCCTGTCTGTTGCGCTTGGCCCCACGCGTGATTTTGGGAACATCGGCGGCCTTTTGTTCAGCACTCATACGAACCGGCGACTAAAGATCGACGGGTCAAGGCTGGTCTGCTCACGCGGCAGAAGGCATCGCTTGCGCCCCAGATGGGCTGTTTGGGCGGCAAAGTCAACGGGGCTGTGAAAAATTGCCTAGCGCGGTGCGCTGCGTGCCAGCATCAACGGCAAAACGGCGCTTAGGATGAACAGGCGCATCATATGGCAGGCCGCGACAAACCCCGGGCTGATGCCCAACACGCTGCCCATAGCGATCATTGTCTCGAAGCCGCCGGGCGCAAACGCTACGAGGATATGCGCAAGCGGCATACCAAGCGCCAAGGCAACGGGGATCGCGCCGACCATCGCCAGCCCCACCGCAAGACAGGTCACGGAAAGCCCGGCGGCAAGCCCTTTGGTCAGATCATCAAGGCGCACACCCGAGAACCGTGTGCCGATCATTGCCCCAAGCACGATATAGGCCGGCATCACCAGCCACATCGGCAGCACACCCGGTGCAATATCCGTCACATGCGTAAGGGACGACACCAGCATCGGTCCGATCAGCATCGGCGCGGGCACCCGTATGCGCCCCAGCAGCAGCCCTGCCCCGACCGACAAGCCGGCCATGACCGCGAGTGTTATGGCCCCCATTACAGCGCCGTCGGGTACGATGGTCCCGCCAAGGTCCACTCCCATTGCGAGCGCGACGAACGGCACAACCAGCGTCAGGGACAACAGCCGCACCGACTGCGTTGTCGAGATACGGGCCACGTTGTCGCCGCCTTCGGCCGCCATCGCCAAGACAAAGCTGAGATGTCCGGGAGCCGACGCAAGCAGTGCCGCGCGTCGGTCAAAGCCGAAAAACCGTGACAACAGCCACCGGCTGAGCACAAGCATCGCCCAAACCAGCACCGCCATCACCACAAATGCTAAGGGCCAGCGCAGCATCGCATCGACCGCATTGTGATCGAACCCGGCCCCGACCGACAGGCCAATGACCACAAAGCAGACATTGCGCAGTGACAGCGCAATTCCCATCCGCGCACCTGCCAGACCGGCAAGAGACACCAGCACGGCTGGCCCCAGCAACATGTAAATGGGGGCATTCAATAGCCAACCCAACCCCGCGCCGAGGACACCGATAAAGACGGTCAGAACGCTGGTCAGTATATCGGACGGAGGGCGCGGCAATTTCATGCGCTTGTGCTATCAGGTGACCCGGACCCCCGCCAGTCCCGGCCCCGTAAAACGACCGGGGCTTGCACATCTCCTGACAAAGGGACATGCATCCGCCGAAGATATTTAGAACGATTGTATGAAGGGATACGAAATGGATAATCTGCGCGGCGCTTTGATCATGGTGCTGTCGATGCTGGGCTTTGCCATTGAGGACATGTTCATCAAGCTGATCGGGACAGATATCCCGATTGGGCAGATTATCTTTTTGTTGGGGACCGGCGGGGCCATTTGTTATGGCGCGATGGTGTTGATCAAGGGTCAGTCGCTGGTAGATCGCGCCATGATGACCCGCCCTATCCTGCTGCGGGCCTTGGGCGAAATTATCGGGACCTTGGGCTTCGTATCGGCCATTGTGCTGACGCCGATTTCTTCGGCCTCGGCTATCTTGCAAGCTACCCCGTTGGTGGTCACCCTCGGGGCGGCGTTGTTTCTGGGCGACCCTGTCGGTTGGCGCCGGTGGAGCGCTATTTTAGTAGGCATGTTCGGCGTCTTGCTGGTTATCCGCCCCGGAATGGACAGCTTTCAAGCCTTGTCACTGCTTGCGGTTCTGGGCGTTCTGGGATTGTCCTTGCGGGATCTGGCGACACGGCGCGTGCCCAGATCGACGTCAACATTTCAATTGTCCTTTCTAGCGTTTCTGGCGCTGGTCCCCTCCAGCCTGCTGTACATGCTGGGCACCGGAACATCATTCGTACCCATGTCCGGGACACAATGGATTTTCATGGCAGCCGCGCTAACGACAGGGCTGGTCGCGTATTATGGCATCGTGGCTGCGATGCGGATCGGTGAAATCAGTTTTGTCACACCGTTCCGCTATGCACGGCTGCTGTTTGCCATGGTGGTCGGGATCACAATCTTTGGGGAACGCCCTGATCTGCTGACCTATGTTGGCGCAACCATCATTGTTGGCTCGGGCATCTATACGGTATGGCGTGAGCGAAAGGTCAAAGAACAGGCCTGAATACTTTCAATCCTCCCCTCGGCGCGGTAAACCGCTGCGCAATTGTCATCTGCAAAAGGATAGCCCCTTATGAGCACGATCATCGACATCCACGCCCGCGAAATCATTGACAGCCGGGGCAACCCCACGGTGGAGGTCGACGTGACGCTTGAAGACGGCACCATGGGCCGCGCCGCAGTCCCGTCGGGGGCGTCGACCGGTGCCTATGAAGCCGTCGAGCGCCGCGATGGCGACAAGGCCCGCTATATGGGTAAAGGCGTGCTGGAAGCCTGTGCGTCGGTCAACGGCGAGATCGCGGACGCACTGGTCGGCATTGACGCGACAGAGCAGGTCGAAATTGACGGCACCATGATCGAGCTTGACGGCACCGAAAACAAGTCGCGCCTGGGGGCAAATGCCATTCTGGGCGTATCGTTGGCCGCTGCCAAGGCCGCCGCGGATTACTGCTCCCAACCGCTGTATCGCTATGTCGGCGGTACCTCTGCGCGGATGCTGCCCGTGCCGATGATGAACATCATCAACGGCGGCGAACATGCTGATAATCCTATCGATATTCAAGAGTTCATGATCATGCCCGTTGCGGCAGAAAACATCCGCGACGCGGTGCGCATGGGCTCCGAGGTGTTCCACACGCTGAAAAAAGAGCTTTCGGCCGCGGGTCTGTCCACCGGTATCGGTGACGAAGGCGGCTTCGCACCCAACATTAGCTCCACCCGCGATGCGCTTGATTTTATTTTGAAATCCATTGAAAAAGCAGGCTACAAACCCGGTGAGGAGATTTATCTCGCGCTAGATTGCGCGGCGACAGAATACTTCAAGGACGGCAGCTATGTTCTTTCTGGCGAAGGGAAAACTCTGTCCAGCGCCGAGAATGTGGATTATCTGGCCGCGCTTTGTGCCGACTATCCGATCATCTCTATTGAAGACGGCATGTCCGAAGATGACTGGGACGGCTGGAAGCTGCTGACCGATCGTTTGGGTGACAAGATTCAACTGGTGGGCGACGATTTGTTCGTGACCAATCCCGAACGTCTGGCCCAAGGCATCAAGCGCGGCTCTGCCAATTCGATGTTGGTCAAGGTCAACCAGATCGGCACGTTGTCCGAGACACTGAAAGCGGTCGACATGGCACACCGTGCAGGTTTTACCAACGTGATGTCCCACCGGTCGGGCGAAACAGAGGACGCGACGATCGCGGATCTTGCTGTGGCGACCAACTGCGGGCAGATCAAAACCGGCTCGCTCGCGCGGTCCGACCGGTTGGCAAAGTACAACCAGCTGATCCGCATCGAAGAATCGCTGGGCGTGACGGCGGAATACGCTGGCCGCTCCATCCTCAAGGGCTGATCTTTGCCGACAGGCGTTGTCCTATAAATAACGAAAGCGCGCCCCCAAAAGGCGCGCTTTTTTTATGGCTGGTCGGATAATCAGCTTTGGATCTGCCGCAGCAACCCTGACTTCGTGAACCCGAGCCGGATACTATCCGTTGCGCGCTTCGGGACCGGCATATGGATCTGAATGGTCCGAGATGCCGCGCCAAATGCAACATTCATGCGGATGGTCGCCACGAATTTGCCCTGCGACGCGGGGCGCACATCTTCGATCATGCCAACGACCTGCCGGTCTGATGTCATTACCGTTGCACCCAACGCGGCCTGGATTGGTACCACCGATCCGGAAAGGCCTGCAACACCGCCCCCGGAGCTTTGCGATCCAGCCGAGGCCGTGGCCGTGGCGCCATTTGCACCTCCGGTCCCGCCGCCCGTCGTACCGCCGTTACCTGCTGTCGTGCCGCCACCAGTAGAACCGCCGCCGGTTGAACCTCCGCCGCTTGAACCGCCAGTGCTGCCGACGCTTACACCCGCACCGACACCGGCGACGGAATCGCCGCCAACAGAGGCACCTGCCCCCGCGCCAACGTTGCCTACACTAGCACCGACACCCGCGTCCGCGACAGAGCCGTGACCGACGCTGGCCCCCGCACCGACACCGACGCCGCCTACGCTTGCACCCACACCCACTTCCAATGCAAAGGCCGATGTCGCGATGAATACCGTCGCAACCGAAGCCGCGGTGCTTTTGAAAAATATACTCGTCATGGTCACTCTCCTTTTTGATGAGGAGCGGCGCGAGCAAAGCCCTCACTTTATGCACGACCGCTCTGAGGTAGTACACGTCAGGGTAGCGTCACTCGAATCTCTGGCAAGGAAACAGACTGTTGACAGAATTCGATTGTGCATCTGTGCAACAGGGGGCTGCGCGCAGATATTCCTGCCGGATACAGGTAACCTATTCGGGAGAAATGGATTTCAATTCTACTTTGGCACGTACAATACCATCGCGAATCGCTACATTTTTTATACTGTCAAGCCAAAAGCCTGCATCTACACGCCGCCTTCACTACAGCGCTGCACCACAGAAAAAACGTTATTCTAAAGGGTGGTTTGCCTCGGCTGGTAGGCTCACGGTGCCGCCCCCGACAGCGGCCCGCACCCCTGTGGTCCCGGGACAAGAGGTCGGCAGCCCCCGCGCCACCCGCACTGCAAGATAGCCGAACGCCTGTGCCTCAAGCATGTCGCCATCTAGCCCGATTTCCTCGATCGGAACGACGGGACAATCCAGACTCACACTGAGCATCTGCATCAACACAGGGTTGTGCCGCCCGCCGCCGGTGACCAACACGCGGTCCGGCAAGCGCGGGCAATGCTGCATCGCCTCGGCCACGCCGGCGGCACACATGGCCGTCAGGGTTGCAGCCGCGTCCGCGTCGGACAGCTCGGTCACCAGCGCCACCATCTCCTCGAAATCATTCCGGTCCAGCGACTTTGGCGGCATTCGCGCGAAATAAGGCTCCGCCAGAAACAGCTCCAGCGCGCCCGTCTCAACCTGTCCCCGCGCAGCAATCCTGCCGCCCTCGTCAAAGGGCAGCCCAAGGCGCGTCTGCATCAGGTCATTGATGGGCGCATTGGCGGGGCCGGTGTCAAATGCCAGTAGGGCCCCATCGGTTTCGGGCAAAGGCAGCGCCGGATCAACCCACGTCAGGTTTCCCACGCCACCGAGGTTCAGAAAGGCGACCGGCCCGGTCAGCCCCGCATAGCGGGCGCAGGCGTGGTGAAAGAACGGCGCAAGCGGCGCACCCTCTCCGCCCAAATGCACATCGGCGCTGCGAAAATCCCAAATCACGGGCAACCCCATATGATCCGCCAACGCGGCCCCGTCGCCGACCTGCAACGTCCCCTGCGTCCGCGGCGCATGTGCCAGCGTCTGACCGTGAAAACCGATCAGATCAACGTCGGTATAATTAGCCAATGCCTCAAGGTGTGCAGCTTCGACCACTTGCGTCGCCGCTGATACTTCTGGCCCCGACCATTTGCCAAAACCGGCAGCGATGGTGCGGCGCTCTGTCTCGGAATAGCTGCGGTAGCTTGAGGTGCCGAACCCGATGATATCGCGCCCGTCCGTCTCGATCACAGCGACATCCACCCCGTCCAACGACGTGCCGCTCATCGCCCCTGCGGCGCGCAGCGGGCCTGTTTTTGCAATCCGTGTCGGGGTTCTTGCCCCTTGGGCCTTATTCATGGCCTTTTCCTTTGTCTGCTCAGCACCTATAGAGTGCACCACCACCCAAGCTGAGGGCAAGCACCATGACATACCACCCCAAATCCGATTTCATCCGCATCATGATGGAGCGCGGCTTTCTCGCCGATTGTACGGACTATCAGGGCCTTGATGACGCGCTGATGAAAGGGGCTGTGCCTGCCTATATCGGCTATGACGCGACAGCGAAATCCCTTCATGTGGGGCATCTGATGAATATCATGGTGCTGCGCTGGTTGCAGAAATGCGGCGGCAAACCGATCACCCTGATGGGCGGCGGCACCACCAAAGTGGGCGATCCGTCGTTCCGGTCGGATGAACGCCCCCTGCTCGACAACGCCGCCATCGACGCCAACATTTCTGGCATGCAGCAGGTGTTCGAAAAATACCTGTCGTATGGCGACGCTGACAGCGACGCGATCATGCTGAACAACGCTGAATGGCTTGATAATCTGAACTACCTCGAATTCCTGCGCGACATCGGCCGGCATTTCAGCGTTAACCGCATGCTGTCGTTCGAAAGTGTGAAATCGCGTCTTGATCGCGAACAGTCGCTGTCCTTCCTCGAATTCAACTACATGATCCTGCAAGCCTATGATTTCCTTGAATTGAACCGCCGCTATGGCTGCTTGTTGCAGATGGGCGGATCGGATCAATGGGGCAATATTGTCAACGGCATCGACCTGACCCGCCGCGTGCTGGACCAAGAGATCTACGGCCTGACCACGCCCTTGCTCACCACCAGCGACGGCCGCAAAATGGGCAAGTCCCAAGGCGGCGCAATCTGGCTGAACGGTGACATGCTTTCGCCGTATGAGTTCTGGCAGTTCTGGCGCAACACGACCGATGCGGACACAGGCAAGTTCCTCAAGATTTTTACCGAGCTACCGGTCGAGGAATGTGACCGTCTGGGGACTTTGGAAGGGTCCGACATCAACGCTGCCAAGATCATCCTCGCCAATGAGGTGACGACGCTGCTGCACGGCGCAGAGGCGGCCAAAACCGCCGAAGCCACGGCGCACGAAGTGTTCGAAAAGGGCGGTGTCGGCGATGACCTACCAACCTTGACGCTCAGTGCTGCCGACATCGGCGATGGTATCTCTATCGTGCAGCTAATCGTGAAATCCGGTCTGGCGGGGTCGGGTAAAGAGGCAAAGCGTCTGATCACCGAAAACGGTGCCCGCTACAATGACGCCCCGCTGACAGATGCGGGCCTGATGGTCGACGCCGCCACGCTGGCCACACCGATCAAACTGAGCGCGGGCAAAAAACGCCACGCGCTCGTACAACTGGGTTAAGCTCTCAGAAGTATGCGAGGGGGGCGGGCGCGCCCTGCCCCCCCTTAGCTTTCGGCTTTCTCTTCCAGCATAAGCCACTCGGCCTCTGCATCTTGCAGCTTTTCATTCCGCTCGACCAACGCATCGGTCGCTTTTTGGAACTTCACCGGATGCTCGGAATACAGCGTCGGGTCGCTCATCAATTCTTCGAGCTTTGCGATCTCGGCTTCCAGACGTTTCATCTCTGCCGGCAACGCCTCAAGCCGGTGCTTTTCTGTAAAGCTCAGCCCCGATTGCGCTGCGGCCCTGGGCTTCTCGCCTTTGGCCGATGGTTTTGATTTGGCTACAACGCTTTGGTCAAAGTCGTCCTGCTGGCGCTGTGCCAGATAATCTGTCCAGCCGCCGGCATAAACCGTCGCCTTGCCGTCACCTTCCATCGCGATGGTGGTCGCGGCAACGCGGTCCAGAAAGTCACGGTCGTGGCTGACCAGCAGCACAGTCCCGTCATAGGTCGACAGCAATTCCTGCATGAGATCAAGCGTTTCGACGTCCAGATCGTTGGTCGGTTCATCGAGCACAAGCATGTTGCTGGACCGCGCCATGATCTTAGCCAGCAGCAACCGCGCCTTTTCACCCCCCGACAACGACCGCACAGGTGCCCGTGCTTGCCCCTCGTCAAAGAGAAATTCTTTCAGATAGCCAACCACGTGTTTCGGCTGCCCGCGCACCAGAATCTGGTCCGCCTTGCCCGACACGCGCATTTCAGGGTCGCCCGTCAGACTGTCCCATAGGGTCATATCCCCGTCGAGCTGCGCGCGCGCCTGATCAAACAGCGCAATCTCGAGGTTGGTGCCTTGCTTGATCTCACCGCCATCGGGCTGCTCTTTCCCGATCAGCATGTTCAGCAAAGTGGTTTTACCCACACCGTTTGGCCCGACCAAAGCAATGCGGTCCCCGCGCTGGATCGTGATATCAAACGGACGCAGAATCGTCTTGTCGCCATAAGCCTTGGTGATGCCAATGGCCTCGACCACCTTGCGGCCAGACTTTGGCCCTGCCTCAAGCGACATGGCTGCTGTGCCCTGACGCTTGATCTGGCCGGCACGTTCTGCACGCAGATCTTGCAAGGCGCGCACGCGGCCTTGGTTGCGCTTGCGCCGCGCTGAAATGCCCTCGACAGCCCACCGCGCTTCCGACTTGATCTTGCGGTTCAGCTTGTGGCGCTGCATGTCCTCTTCTTCCCACATCTGGTCGCGCCAGGCTTCGAACCCGCCGAAACCGATATCCTGACGACGGACAACGCCCCGATCGACCCAAAGCGTCGCACGGGTCAATTCGCGTAGGAACGCCCTATCGTGAGAAATGATAACAAATGCCGCACGGGTCGCCTTCAGCTCGTCTTCAAGCCAGCGGATCGCCTCGATATCCAGGTGGTTCGTCGGCTCGTCCAGCAACATCAACTCCGGCTCGGATGCCATCAGACGTGCAAGTGCCGCGCGACGACGCTCCCCGCCAGAGGCGGTGCTCACGGGGCGTGCAGGGTCGAACTTCAACCCTTCGCCCGCACGTTCGACCTTATACATCTCGGATGCATCCAGTCCGTGTGCTGCGAAATCGCCCAATGTCTCGAACCCGGTAAGATCCGGATCTTGCTCCATATAGCCAACCGAAACGCCTGGTCCGACGATCACATCACCGCTATCGGCTTCGATCAATCCGGCCATGACCTTCATGAGGGTGGATTTACCAGATCCGTTCCGGCCCACCAGCGCCAAACGGTCGCCGGATTGAACCACAAGGGACATGTCTTCGAATACGGGATCGCCGCCGAAAGTCAGCGAGATCTCGTTTACTTGTAAAAGGGGTGCGCGTGCCATGACAGCCAGCTAGCGTCGTGCCGCGTCAGCGTCAATGACCCCTGTTCCAAATGGGCTAAAATCCTCGCCGAAGGCATGAAATCTCTTAGGCGGTACCGCGCAGCAAACGTTTGCGCCCCTCGGGGATCGCCGCGATCTCGAGCCCGGTGAACACATGCAGCGTTTTCATCTGCCGGTCGATCACCGCATGATCGCCAACCCAGCCGCCCATCATCAGGTAACTGCGCAGCAAGGCCGGAAGCATCTGAAGTGCAGCCTTCTCGGCAGGTTTGTCCAGCTGCCCCTTTGCAAAACCCACCGTCTCGGGGGCTTTGACCTGCGGCCGCCATACCTGAGGTGCAAGGTGACGGTCCTGCAGCAAGCTCATGACATCACGATAAGGAGCCGGATCAGTGCCGCGGAAAGACGTGCACCCAAACAGCAGCGTTACCGCATGGGCGTCAACAACCTGCGCCAGCGCGGTCCAAGCCATACGCACCACGTCAGGATCCCGCACTTCGGGTGCCAGACAGAACCGACCCAGTTCCATCATCGGGCCGTCAAAACCTGCAAGTTTGGTCAGATCGTAAAACTGCGCTGCATAGCTTTGGTCTAGCGACGCGCCCTCCATCACCCCGATACGGTAACAACACAGCAGTTCGCCGCTGCCTTGATCACGCACGAGGATATGATGCTTTTTCGCGTCGAACCCGTCACTATCGTGCGTTTCATCCAAACCAAAGGCCCTTGCACGCAACGCCTGCGCGGCATCGATATCTTGTGGCGAGCTCGCACAATAGGCGCGGTACGGACCGCGCACCAGCGGCTCCAGTACAGCGCCGCGCAACACCGCCATAGCCTTGCCCTAGCCGGCCAGTGCCGCGGGGTTAAACCGGCCGATGTTGCCCAAAAGCTGACGGATAAAGGATTTGTCAGAAATTGGAGAACTGGTCACGCGACGATCAAGCGTGACGACATTACCGCGCTCGAGCCCGAACCGTTCGACGTTCTGCACCACACCGTTCCCGTCAAAGCTCACAGCCACCACTTCGCGCTCTGTTTCGCGCGGTGCCATGAACCACATTGCCTGACGGCGCGACCGGACATAGTAATAGCCCGAATTGGTCAACAGGCCCGCCGATGCAGGCACACCCACGGTTTCGGCCACAGTGTCGCGCGTATCCTGACCGACGGTGATCTTCGACAGATCTTCTTGCGGCGGGATATACCCGTGGTTGCTATATTGAGGGGAGCAGGCCCCGAGCGTTAGACCAGCAGCGAGAACTGTGGCGGTCAGCAGTGTCTTTTTGACATGGCGGTCGATACGCATTCTTGGTGCCCTCTTGCCCTTGGGGATCATGGCTTTTATCTCGCATACACTAAGCACGCCCCATGGTTCAAGAAACGAAAGTACCCCTAACATGTCTCGCACGCCCCCAAGCCCCACAGCATTGCGCGTCGCAGAGCTGTCGCAGAATGCGCAAACCCCTTTCTCCCTGCGCCCTGACGCCGACAGCTTGCGCAAAATCGCGGAAGAACTCGATCTCTCAGCGCTACGTAAACTCTCGTTCGAAGGGCGGCTCAAGGCGCTCGGGCGCAGTGACTGGCAGCTCGAAGCCCGTTTGGGTGCCACCGTGGTGCAGCCCTGTGTCGTCACGCTCGAGCCGGTTCAAACCCGGATAGACGTTGATATCACGCGTTTGTTTGTCCAAGACTACGAGCAGCCCGAAGAAACCGAAGTCGAGATACCAGAGGATGACCGTACCGAACCTCTGGGTGCCTGGATCGACCCCGCCGTTATCATGATAGAGGCGCTGGCACTGGAAGTTCCCGAATACCCCCGCGCCGACGGGGCTGAACTGGGTCAAGCCGTCTACACCAAGCCCGGCGAGGCCCCAATGACCGATGAAGACGCCCGCCCGTTCGCCGGTCTGGCTGATCTAAAGGACCAGCTAAAGGACAGTAACGGCGAATAACCCTGTCGGTTTGGGTGAATAAGGGTTGCTTCGGCAGTTTTTCGCAGTATTTTGCGCCCTTCACCCCAATTAAGGTTGGACATCGGATAGGCTTCGGCCTAAACGCACGTCACGCCCAAACCGGGAGTTGATCTGAAACACGGTCGTCTTTGGCAGGAAGCCGATGAACGACCCCGAAGGCAAAGGCACCAGACATGGCTGTCCAACAGAATAAAGTTTCCAAATCGCGTCGCAACAACCGCCGCGCGCACGATTCGCTGACTGCAGCGAACCCCAACGAATGCACCAACTGTGGTGAGCTCAAGCGCCCACACCACATCTGCGCTGCATGCGGTCACTATGACGACAACGAAGTTGTTTCTCTGAACGAAGAGATCGACCTCGACGAAGACGCAGCGTAAGCTCGTTACGTCAATCGCAGTTCATAAGAGGCATCGCACCAGATGACGGCCACGTCCGATCAGCCTAGCGCGAGTACTCAGCGCACCCTAATCTCAGTTGATGCGATGGGGGGCGATCAGGGCCCGGCAATCGTTGTTGCCGGGTGTTCTGCGTCCGCGCTCAAGAATCCCGATATCAGCTTTATCCTGCACGGCCCTGCCGACACGCTGGAACCGCTGGTGGCCAAGCGCCCCGAACTTAAAGGGCGCTGCACCATTCGGGATGCCCAAGGGGTTGTCACTATGGATGACAAACCCAGCAACGTTGTACGCAATGGCAAGGACACCTCGATGTGGTCCGCCATCGAATCCGTGCGCAACAAAGAGGCCTCTGTCGCAGTAAGCTGCGGCAACACCGGCGCGCTGATGGCGCTGTCAATGATCCGCCTGAAAAAGCTGCCGGGCGTCAACCGCCCTGCCATTGCCGTGCTTTATCCGTCGACCAACCCGCAAGGGTTCAATGTGTTGCTGGACGTGGGTGCGGATGTGCGTGCGGATGCCGATGATCTGTTGCGCTATGCGTTGATGGGGACATCTTATGCCCGTAACGGCATGGATATCGAACGCCCGCGCATCGGCCTGCTGAATGTCGGTACCGAAGAACACAAAGGCCGGACCGAGCTGAAAGAAGCCCACGAATTGATTCGCGACGCTGCGGATGAAGCGGGCTTTGATTTCGTCGGTTTCGTCGAAGGCGGCGATATCGCGGGCAATGCCGCGGATGTGATCGTCACGGACGGATTTACTGGTAATATCGCGATCAAGACTGGCGAAGGTACCGCCACGCTGATCGGGTCAGGTCTACGCCAAGCGTTCAAAAACTCGATCTGGTCCCGTGCGGCTTCGTTGTTTGCCTACAGCTCGCTGCGCCGCGTCAGCAAACGCTTTGACCCGAGAAACGTAAACGGCGGCGTGTTTCTGGGTTTGAACGGAACTGTTGTGAAATCCCACGGGGCAGCTGATGCCAAAGGGGTTTCATCAGCGATCAAGCTGGCCGCGCGATTAGCGGAAAGTGAATTTACACATCGTCTGGCCGCGCGTGTGGCCTCAGCAAAGCCGACGAAAGAGACCGAAGAATGACAAAAAGAGCCGTCGTAATTGGTGCCGGACACTACCTCCCGGAACGTATTGTCGAAAACGCAGAGTTTGAAGGCAAGATCGACACCACTGACGAATGGATCAGGTCACGCTCTGGAATCGAACGCCGCCACTTTGTCGGCGAAGGCGAAACCACATCGACGATGGCAACTGCTGCCGCCAAGGCCGCGCTGGCTGACGCAGGTAAAACAGCCGCAGATGTCGATGCTGTCATCGTCGCCACCTCTACCCCCGATCTCACGTTCCCGTCTGCCGCCACGATGGTGCAGGCCCAGCTTGGTATGGAACGTGGCTTTGCCTTTGATGTTCAGGCCGTTTGTGCGGGCTTTGTCTATGCCTTGGCCAATGCCAACGCGCTTATTGTTTCCGGGCAAGCCGACCGCGTGCTCGTCATCGGGTCCGAGACCTTTTCGAAAATCATGGACTGGACCGATCGCAGCACCAGCGTCCTGTTCGGCGACGGTGCTGGCGCGATCCTGCTCGAGGCACAGACTGGCGAAGGCACTTCGGATGACCGCGGTGTCCTGTCGATCGACCTGAACTCTGACGGGCGCTACAAAGATCTACTGTATGTCGACGGCGGCATCAGCACGGGCACCACCGGCTATCTGCGGATGCAAGGGAATCAGGTGTTCCGCCACGCGGTTGAAAAGCTCGCCGCCTCGGCAACTACCGCGATGGAGCGCGCCGGCGTGGCGCCGGATGAGGTTGACTGGATTGTCCCTCATCAGGCGAATATCCGTATTATTCAAGGCACTGCCAAGAAACTGAACCTGTCGATGGATAACGTCGTCGTAACGGTTCAAGACCACGGCAACACCTCAGCTGCATCGATTCCGCTGGCTCTTTCAGTCGGACAAGAGCGCGGCCAGATCAAGAAAGGCGACCTGCTGGTCACCGAAGCGATCGGCGGCGGGCTTGCATGGGGCGCAGTGGTTCTGCGCTGGTAAGCGGCTTTTCTTCGCGCGAACAGCACGTTACGTCCCATAGTTGTTGACTTGCGGAAAAATGACAGCCTATGCTGCTTAAAACACATGGGGGAAGTTATGGCCGACAAGACGTTGACCCGAATGGATTTAAGCGAAGCAGTTTTTCGTGAAGTAGGTCTTTCCCGCAATGAAAGCGCACAGCTTGTCGAATCTGTGCTGGATCATATGTCCGACGCGCTGGTCGACGGCGAGCAGGTCAAAATTTCCTCTTTTGGTACTTTCTCTGTGCGGGATAAATCGGCCCGCGTGGGTCGGAACCCTAAAACCGGCGAAGAGGTTCCGATCAACCCGCGCCGCGTTCTGACATTCCGCCCGTCCCATCTGATGAAGGACCGGGTTGCAGACGGGAACAAGCGATAACCTGATGCCCAAGTCCCCGGATGCATTCCGAACCATCTCAGAAGTTGCAGAGTGGCTTGAAATTCAGGCCCATGTTCTGCGTTTCTGGGAGAGCAAGTTCACACAGGTCAAACCGATCAAACGCGCAGGCGGGCGGCGATATTATCGCCCCAACGATATGCTGCTGCTTGGCGGGATCAAACGTTTGCTGCACGAAGACGGGCTGACGATCAAAGGCGTTCAGAAAGTCCTGCGCGAGGAAGGCATGGGCCATGTTGCCGCGCTTTCCGCCCCTCTTGAAGGTGTCACCCCAGAGGATCTGACCACGGCAGGCAACACCATCGACATGGCACCGATGCACGAAGATGCAGAGCAGCCCCATGAAGGCGTTGTGCTTGCGTTCGAATCGCGCGCGGGCAAAGCTTCAAAAGGTTCAGACCCACAACAAACCCCAGTTTCCGAGGTGCCAGAGCCACCGACGGCGGAAGCTGACACCCCATCTTCTACTCCGCCAGTCGAGAGCGAAGCACCCGCCGAAGCAGAGCCTACCCCATCCGCGCTGGATAAACGCATCGACGAAGACCTGCCAAGTTTCTTGCGCCATCCGATGACCTCTGCACCCGTGCCGCCAAGCGACAACACGCCTGACGAAGCGCCTGCTGCACCGCAAGCCGCGGCACCAGTCGAAGACGAAACGGCCAAGACACCTGCCCCATCTGCGCTACCGCCAGAGGCAGATATTGATCATAGCGCCGCCAACATCTTTGAGGATGACGAGGATCAAGAAGAACCACTCGAGGCTGGCCCCAAGCCGCGCGTGATCGACCTGCCCCCGCTGCTGGCAGAAGATGCGTTCCCGGCGAAACCCTCTGTGCTGTCTGCGGCATTGATGTGCCGCAATCTGCCACATGAATCGGCTCAGGATATTGCGCCATTGCTTAACCGCTTGGCCGAATTGCGTGATTCCATGCGCGCTGATGTGCTGCGTCGTACAAAAGTCTAAGCTGCCCGTGCGATTTGCAACAATTCCCCCTTGCGCGCCCGGTTTTATCAGGTATGAAACGCCTCATGTCGGGCTATGGCGCAGCCTGGTAGCGCGTCCGTCTGGGGGACGGAAGGTCGCAGGTTCGAGTCCTGCTAGCCCGACCAACCGACATACAACAAACGCCCGTACCCTGATGGGTGCGGGTGTTTGCATTTGAAAGGCCCGGATATGATCGGCGTAGTTCCCAACCAGCATATCACCGACATGATCGCATCGGGTCAGATCATCGGCACACCGCCCGTTGATGATGCTCAGATTCAACCGGCCAGCCTTGATCTGCGTTTGGGTACAGTGGCCTACCGAGTGCGTGCATCGTTCCTTGCAGGACACGGTGCCAAGGTGGCAGACCGTCTGACTGAGTTCGAGATGCACCGCGTGGATCTGACCGAGGGTGCTGTGCTGGAAAAGGGCTGTGTCTACGTCGTTCCGCTGATGGAGACCCTCGCCCTGCCCCAAGGCACCTCTGCGGCGGCCAATGCCAAAAGCTCTACGGGGCGGTTGGATCTACTCACACGGACAATCACCGACGGTGGCACGGAATTCGACCGCATCGCGCCAGGCTACACCGGCCCGCTGTACGCCGAGATTTGCCCGCGCTCGTTTTCAGTGCTGGTACGCCCCGGTATGCGGCTGAACCAGATCCGGTTTTCAACCGGGAATGCGACGTTAGACGACGACGCCCTGCGTGCGCTACATGCGGATACCCCACTGGTTGATGGCGAGGCCGTGATCGACGATGGTTTGGGCTTTTCCGTCGATCTGCGCCTGCCCGATACGACGCTTGTTGGCTATCGCGCCAAGCCGCATACCGGTGTGATTGATCTGGACAAGCTCGGCTATTACAAGCCGGCCCAATACTGGGAAGAGGTCCACAGCGACAATGGCCAGATTATCCTCGATCCCGGGGCGTTCTATATTCTGGTAAGCCGCGAAGCCGTGACGATCCCCCCCGAATATGCCGCCGAAATGGCCCCCTACCTCGCGATGGTAGGCGAATTTCGGGTGCATTATGCAGGGTTCTTCGACCCCGGGTTTGGCCATGCGTCCGCAGGCGGTGCAGGGTCACGCGGCGTGCTAGAAGTACGCTGCCACGAAGCCCCCTTTGTGCTTGAGCACGGTCAAGTCGTCGGGCGGCTCGTCTACGAGAAAATGACCCAAGTGCCAACCCAGCTCTACGGAGCAGGCATCGCGTCGAACTATCAGGGGCAAGGGCTCAAGCTAAGCAAGCATTTCAGCCCACCGAGGTAAGGTCAGCGTCAGGGCGCGCTGCCGGTTGCTAGAACCGCGTCAGCTTGCGCATGTTTCGCACCATTTTGCGCGCCTGTTTTCCCTGTTGGTTACCGGCTTTATTCCGCCGTGCGTTTTCAGCAGGGCTTGGCGGCACGGCATCGCTATCGCGACCTTCCACATCTTTTCGGCCCTTCCCAAGTTTAGAGGCTTGGTCAAATCCGATATTGATACCCTTATTGATCAATCGCCCCATAAAGCGACGCATGATCATGTTCACAATCTGGTTCATTTCGTGATTTCACTCCCGCATATATCTATATCTGGGCTTAATATAACATCCTTTGCGGCGATTTTCAGGCCCGCGGGGGATTAATCCTCGAACAGCTCGCTCTGGCCTTCGGTAGCCTCTGGTTCTTCGTCGCTGTCGACACCCGGAATTGCACTGAATGCGGGGCGCCCCTCGAGCAGCCCGGCAGAGCGGAGCTCCTGTAGACCTGGCAGATCGCGCGGGCTTTCCAGCCCGAAATGTGCCAGAAACTCTTGGGTCACGACAAAGGTCACGGGCCGGCCGGGCGTCATCTTGCGGCGGCCAAAGCGGATCCAGTCAAGTTCAATAAGCTGGTCCAAAGTCCCGCGCGATACCGACACGCCGCGGATCTCTTCGATTTCGGCACGGGTGGTGGGCTGGTGATAGGCAATGATCGCCAGCGTCTCGATTGCGGCGCGGGACAGTTTGCGGGTCTCGACTGTCTCATGCTGCATCAAATATCCCAGATCGGCGGCCGTGCGCATGGCATAGGCATCCCCAATCCGGCAAAGCTGCACCCCCCGCCCGGCATAGCGTTTGCGCAGATGTACCAGCGCTTCCGCAGGATCACAGCCGTGGGGCAGACGGGCTGTAATCTCGCGCAGGGTCATGGGATCTGCGGTGGCAAATAGGATCGCCTCGATCATGCGTTCCTGTTCGGCCAGAGGTGGCGCGTCAAACAGGCTTTCTTCGATTTGTTGGGCGGGGTCGGCCACGTCAGCTATCCTTCTTGCGCAACTGGATCGGGGCAAACATCCCGTCTTGGCGAATTTCCAGATGCCCTTCTTTTACCAATTCAAGCGACGCCGCAAACGTTGATGCCGTCGCCGAGCGGCGCATTGCCGGTTCCTTGTCCCAGCCTTCGGGCAGATAGCATGTTAGGTCGGACCAATCGCCCTCGAACCCGAAGAGACCGCGCATCCGTTCAAGCGCCTGCTCCATCGTAAAGACCTTTTCACGATCCATCACAAAGGGGCGAAACTCGTCGCGCGTCCGTGTGCGGGCATAGCCTTGCATCAGGTCCAGCAAGGTCGCGTTATATGTCACCCGGCGGGTCTGCTGCATTTCCTGGGTCTGGCCGCGGGCAAAAAAATCACGTCCCAACTGATCACGTGCCATAAGCTGCGAAGCGACGTCTCGTATTGCTTGCAGACGTTCCAGCTGAAAGGCCAGATGCGCGGCCAGCTCTTCGCCCGAGGGACCTTCGTCCTTGGGGTCAGGCGGTAGAAGCAAACGGGATTTCAGAAACGCCAGCCACGCCGCCATGACCAGATAATCCGCCGCCAGTTCAAGCCGCAGTGCCTTGGCCTTGTCCACGAACATCAGATATTGCCGCGCCAATTGCAGCACCGAAACCTTGCGAAGATCAACCTTTTGGGTCCGGCTAAGCGTCAGCAACAGGTCAAGAGGCCCCTCGAACCCGTCGACATCCACAATCAGCGCCTCGGCGGCGCGCCGTTCAGCAACTTTTGCCTGCCCATCGTCCATGACCGTATCAGCCATCTGACGCCCCGCCCAAAAGCGTGTCGAGTTGTGCATTTAGGGCAGGAATGTCGACATCATCAGGCTCACGGCGCATCGCCAGCGCCCGTTCTGCACGGGTTTGCGCAGCGTCGGTCATTTCGCCTGCTGCCTCGGCCACACGGGCGCGGTCTTCCAATGTGGCGTTGCAATAAAGGACGACATCACAGCCCGCCGACAAAGCATCAGCCGCAATCTGGTCTACTTCACCCGCCAATGCTTTCATCGAGATGTCATCGGTCATGATCAGATTGTCAAAGCCGATGTCCTCGCGGATCAGGTTCATCATCACCGGTGACAACGTGGCAGGACGTGGATCAATCGCATCATAGACAAGATGCGCTGTCATCCCCATCGGCAGGTCGCTCAGCGCCTTGAAGGGCGCGAAATCATGGGCATCCAGCGCGGCGCGCGGCGCATTGACCAGCGGCAGGTCATAGTGGCTGTCCATCGTGGCGCGCCCGTGCCCGGGTATGTGTTTGACCACGGGCAGTACGCCGCCCGCCAACATGCCATCTGCCGCAGCGCGGCCCAAGGCCGCGACCACGTCCGGCGTTGTGCCATAGCATCGGTTGCGTAGAAACTCGTGCGTTTGCGTGCCAGCCACATCGACCATAGGTGCACAATTGCTGTCTATGCCGACGCGGTAAAGCTCGTCTGCGATCAGACGAAAGCGCAGATACATCGCCTCTGCCGCATTGCTACCAGCAGCCTGTACAAAATCAAGCGGAGCCGACCAGTCGCGCCACTGTGGCGCACGCAGACGCTGCACCCGTCCGCCTTCTTGGTCGACGGTAACCACAGCGTCATGGCCCGCCGCGTCGCGCATTTCAGCGCAAAGGGCACGTACTTGATCAGGCGTGTCGATATTGCGTGCAAACAGAATGAACCCAAAGGGTTTTACGGCACGAAACAACGCCTTTTCTTGCGCCGTCAGCCGCAGCCCCGACGCATCCAGTATTGTCGCCCCGTACCGCATCAGCGTGTAACGACGGGAATGCAGTCAGTGTTTTCAGCCACCAGCGCCGAACAAAAGCGCCGTGCGTCCGCGATATCCGAAAACCCATGCGCGCGCAGACGATAGAACGTCCGACCGCCGCTGCTGGCCTCTTGGATGATGCGGTCTTTGCCGTCCATATAGGCGCCGAAACGTGCGTTCAGACGGACCCATTGTGCCCGCGCGATCTGCGGTGAATCGAATGCGCCCAGTTGCACCAGACGTGTGCCTGTGGGCAGGCTGTCGGGCGACAGCTCTTTGACTTCTGCCGCAGCCACGGGGGCGGATTCAAAGGATGCTTTGGTCGCAACCATTCGGCCACCGGGCCGATTTTGTGGCCGCAAGGATGCACGTACGCCGGGTTCTTCGCCCATTGCCACGGCTACAGCGTTCGACACGGCCATTTCGAGCGGATCCACATCCATCGTGGCGCTCGCGTTCATCGGCTCTGGCAGCGTGGTTCCGTCGTCTTGATCTTCCAGTGGCTCCATCCCATCCGTGAGAGAGGCAACCAAACCGTCTACATCCCCGTTTTGCAACGCCGCTGCAACGTCTACCGCTGGCGAGGTGGAGGCAGGGGCCTGTTGCACAGGTGCAACCATCGCGACGGGGATGGGCTGGTCTTCTTCTTCCAGATCCAATGGTTTCGGTGCCAGTATCAACTGTTCAGCGAACTGGTTCGCCGTCCCTTCAGAGGCAACGGCGTTGACCGACAGCCCCTGATTATCGGCCAGTTGCCCGCCCGGATTTTCAGGACGCACACGCATATCGCCTTGGGCGGCACGGACCACCGGAATACCCGTCACATCGCGCACAAGCAGCTTGTAACCCCACACCCCGATCCCGACGATCAAGGTGATAGAAAGCGCAGCACCTGTGAAGTTTGCAAACTTTGTCAAAGGCTTAGCCGGTGTCTGCGGGCCTAGTCCGGTGTCATGCTCAAAGGAATACCCCCCACCCTGGGAGGAGGACGTGTAATCTGCCATTTCTGCCTCACTGACCGCGTCCGGCATCGCCTGCGCGGGTCTGTTTTTTGAACCTGCCTGACCAGCGTGTGTGCGTTATCGCATCTCTTCCGCTGGCTTGACCCCAAGAATACCAAGACCTGACGCAATTACAATCGCTGCGGCCTGCGCAAGAGCGATTTTCGACTGCGAGACCGCAGCATCATCTTGCAAGAAACGCAGCTCTGGCACGTCATTCCCACGGTTCCAAAGCCCGTGGAAGTCGCCCGCAAGCTCGTAAAGGTAGAACGCGATCCGATGTGGTTCGTTGCTACGCGCCGCCGTCTCGACCATCCGCGGCCACTCTGCCAGCTTCTGCGCCAGTTTCAGCTCTGCCTCATGGTCCAGCTTGCTCAGATCGGCGCGTTGAAGCGTTTCAATATCTGTCGCGACGCCGGCCTCTGCCGCTTTGCGCAACACGGAATGAACGCGGGCGTTGGCGTATTGCACATAGAACACGGGGTTTTCGCGCGATTGCTCAAGCACTTTGGCAAAGTCGAAGTCCAGCATCGCGTCATTTTTACGAGTCAACATAACGAAACGCGTCACATCCGCGCCCACTTGATCAACAACATCACGCAGGGTCACGAATGTCCCTGCCCGCTTGGACATTTTGAATTCCTTGCCGTCCTTGAAAAGCTTGACCAGCTGCGTCAGCTTGATGTCGAGCGGCACAGCCCCTTCGGACAGTGCCGACACCGCGGCCTTCATCCGTTTGACATAGCCCCCATGATCCGCGCCGAACACGTCAATCAACATGTCAAAGCCGCGCTGCACCTTGTCGTAGTGGTACGCTATATCGGGCGCGAAATAGGTCCAGCCGCCGTCCGACTTCATCACCGGGCGGTCCACATCATCGCCATGCGCAGTGGATTTGAACAGCGTCTGCTCGCGCGGTTCCCAGTCTTCGGGCTTTTTGCCCTTTGGCGGCTCAAGCACACCTTCATAGATCAGACCCTTGGCCTTGAGGTCTTCAATCGCGGCTTCAATCCGGCCCGTGCCATAGAGCGATTTTTCCGAATAGAACACATCCATTTCCACCCCGAGAGAGGCCAGATCTTCGCGGATCAGCTTCATCATCTCGTCGGTGGCAAAATTGCGTACATCTTCAAGCCAGACGGATTCATCCTTATCGATATAAGCGTCGCCCACCTTGTCTTTCAGCGCCACGCCCACGTCGACCAGATAGTCGCCGGGGTATGTGCCTTCGGGGAAAGCAACCTCTTGGCCGTGTGCCTCAAGATACCGCAGATAGACAGAGCGCGCCAATACATCGACCTGTGCCCCGCCATCGTTGATGTAATATTCGCGCGTGACATCAAAGCCCGCAAAATCAAGCAATGACGCCAGCGCATCCCCAAAGACCGCCCCGCGGGTGTGGCCAACATGCAGCGGGCCGGTCGGGTTGGCGGATACATATTCAACGTTCACGCGTCTGCCCTGACCCAGATCGCCGCGCCCAAAATCAGTCCCTTGCCGCAGAACCGCGCCGACAACGCCCTGCCATACCGCAGCGCTTAGCCGCAGGTTCAAAAAGCCGGGCCCAGCCACATCAGCCGCAGTAATCCGCGCATCCTCACCCAGCTTTGCAGCCAGCTTGTCGGCGATATCGCGCGGCTTCATACGGGCAGGCTTGGCCAGCACCATCGCGGCATTGGTTGCCATATCCCCATGTGATGCATCGCGCGGAGGCTCAACAGTGATGGCGTCAAAGCTCAGGCCCTCGGGCAGAAACCCGTCAGCGACCAGCGTATCAAGGGTGGACAGCACAAGGCTGCGGATATCGGCAAATAGGTTCATAACGGGGTTCCTTCGACTTGGCCCCGTGTATCACCTGAATATGCGCCCATAATCAAGGGCGGTTCAGCCTTTAGCGATCAACCGCTCGTGCTCTTGCAGGGCAAAGCGATCGGTCATCCCCGAGATATAGTCACTGACGATCCGCGCGAGTGCCGTATCGCCGTCTGCGTCCTCTACATCTTTGCGCCACTGTTTGGGCAATTGATCCGTATGCGCGCAGAAATAAGGGAACAAATCCTCGACCACCTGCGTCACCTGCTTGCGCATAAGAACCACCGACGGCGCGCGGTACATCCGGTCAAACAGGAATGCGCGGATCACCTTGAGGTCTTGGAACACCGGATCGGAAAACTGGATCAGCGTGCGCCCCGCCATTCGAATATCAGTGGCGGTTTCGGGCTTCATTTCGGCCAAACGGGTCCGCGCGACTGTGATAACATCCTCGACCAGCACACCAAAGAACCGGCGTAGTGCCTCGTGGCGACGCCGGTAGTAGTTCAAACCGGGATAAAGCCGGTCCACCTCGGCAAAGTTATCCTTGAGGATCGGAAGCTCGGCCAGTTCATCCGTCGAAAACAGCTCCGCGCGCAGCCCGTCATGCAGATCGTGGTGGTTATAGGCCACGTCGTCGGCAATCGCCGCCACCTGCGCTTCGGCACTGGCGAATGTATCCAGCTCAAGATCATGCTGCCGCCCATAGGCCGCCAGAGCCCACGGCAGGTCTCCTGTCACCGGCCCATTATGTTTCGCCAGCCCCTCCAATGTTTCCCACGTCAGGTTCAACCCGTCGAATTCCGCATAGTGCCGTTCAAGATGGGTGACGATTCGAATGGCCTGCGCGTTGTGATCAAACCCGCCATAGGGGGCCATCAGCGTCTCCAGCGCATCCTCGCCGGTGTGACCAAAAGGCGGATGCCCCAGATCATGTGCCAGCGCGACCGCCTCCGTCAGCTCTGCGTTCAGACTCAAAGCACCGGCAATCGTGCGCGCCACCTGCGCCACCTCGATCGAATGGGTTAGCCGCGTGCGGTAATAATCGCCTTCATGTTCGATGAACACTTGGGTTTTATGCTTGAGCCGCCGAAAGGCGCTGGCGTGAATAATCCGGTCGCGATCCCGCTGAAAGCAGGAACGAAAGGTACTTTCCTCTTCGGGTATCAACCGGCCCCGGGTCAGTGCCGGATCAGAAGCAAAAGAAGCGCGCATAGTCGGTGGTCCTTGTGGCCTGTCCTGAGGGTTTCTATATTGTATGATAAGACAGATGGAAACCGATCACCCCGGAGCCCGAAAAATGAACCTGCCCCCCCAAGTCACCCCGCGCGCCTTTGACCGCCTTGCCGAAATCGGTGCCGCAGCAGAGGGCCAAGCCCTGCGCGTCGCAGTGGAAGGCGGCGGTTGCTCCGGCTTTCAGTACGATATCGCGCTGGATGCCCCAAAGGATGACGATCTCGTCCTTGAAGGTGCCGGCCAGAAAGTCGTGGTCGACAGCATCTCGCTGCCCTTCCTTGCCAATGCTGTCATCGACTTCTCCGAAGAACTGATCGGCGCGCGTTTCGTGGTTGAAAACCCTAACGCGACCAGCGCCTGCGGTTGCGGCACATCCTTCTCGATGTAGCACTCAGCCCGTTTCATTCTGCCCAAGAACCCCCCGCCGGAGGCTGGTCTCATGCCAGCATGAGGCCGCTCTAAAGCTGCACCCGCGCCGAACCTCCCCCCGTTTTGGCCGGCGCACGGGCGAAGCGGGCAAAAAACGCATTGAACCGCGGGCAAGACGCCTCTGCCTGTGCCAATATGTTTTGTGCCGAGGGGGCAAGCGACGCCATTATCCTCCCACGCATACGCGCCCAATCAGATTGCCGCGTGTCTCCCATCTTGAAAAGGGTTTCGGACAGCCCCAATAGCGCACCCTCTGGTGGCGCGTAGCGGATGGAGACCGGGCCCTGTGGCACCGCTTGGCTGAATGCCGGAGCCCCCGCCATCTGCGACAACCAGCCGGCCACCAAATAGATATGATACCCGTCGCCCGCCCTCTCCCCGTGGTGCGGCACGATCTGGCAGGCGTTTGCGGCAGTGCGGACAGCGTCTTCCCACAAGGCGGGCGCAGGCGAGCCGGCCAACCTCAAAGCAGCGCAGAGCTCTGCCAGCAAATCCATATCCTGATCCAGATAAGCCAGGACGCCGGCAAAGGTCAGGCTTTCAATTGCCGCGAGGGGCAGTGCCGGATCACGTTGACCATAGTCGGACAGGTAGAAAACAATATGCGCGAGCTCGTAAGATGCTTTTTTATTCGGCAGCACAAAGTTTTCTGATCTCAGGAAAAACCCGCGCAATCGCGCGTGCAAGGTTTCGTCTCGGGTGACGGGCATCCGCCGTGCCATCAACCGCTCTGCCTCGGCGCGTTGTAGGTCGGAAAGTTCCCCATCGACCAAGCGCATACGCGAGACCCAGTGCACCAGTCGCAGCCCTGTCTCTCCGGGCATGCCAAGATCCTCAAGATCAAGGGCCAGTGACAGGAAGAAACGGTAATACTGCGGGAAAAAACGGATCGTTTCCTCCAGTTGGTCATAGAAAGATGCGTAGGGCATCAAAGCACCCGACGACACTGGCATATTCGAGCTTGCCAACACCCCCAGCCATTCTGCGTTTTCCTTCAACCAGAACACATCCCCCGCACGGCGACGCTGCTGTGCAAACATGCGGCTGATCGCTGCTATATCGGCGTGTTTCGCAGCAATACCGCGGGCGCGAACGGACGAAAGTGTCACAACGTTAGACATAGAACTCCCTCTTCGTTGGTTACCCCTGCGCCGTTTCTGGCGCAGGGTGACACGGGAATATCAGCCAGCCGTAAACAGACCGCTAATCCCCGCGGTCGCCATGGGGCCTGCCTGTGGCTCTGACTGCAATCCGGTGGTGAACAATCCGGTCCCGTGACCGCAATGCGGGTCGCGTCCGGTACGGATTAGGCCGGTGGTATAAAGGCCGGTGCCCGAACCCAGCTGCAGCGTCGCATCAGCGGCACGAACGGAGGGAAGGGTGTTCTCGGCGTAGGCAATTGCGGTCATATTTTCTTCCTTTTAGGTGGTTTTTGAAATCGGCAGCTAAACCTGAGGCTGCACGTCCTTCATCAATCACCACAGCGCAGCGTGAACCTAGCCGTCAAAAAGATCGAATTTTAATGATGCAATTCATCCACATGCGCCACGTAGTTGATCCCATTGAAACTGCAAGACGACGTCGTGTTCTCCACATTAGAGACAACTTTACAGACCTATCCTGCACACCCCTGTCGGGCCGATGCCCCAATTAGATAAACGCCTGCACAACGCCCGAATCGCGTGCGAAAACCGGCCAAGCCGGCGCAGCCCCCTTGCCCCATATCGCGGTATGCGCGATAGCTGCGCGAACCAATATAGGGGGGGCTGTCATGAAAATCGCCACGTTCAACATCAACGGGATCAAAGCGCGGATCGATGCCCTGCCCCAATGGCTGGACGAAGCGCAGCCTGATGTCGCAATTCTGCAAGAAATAAAATCCGTCGACGAGGGTTTCCCGCGCGAAATTTTTGAGGACCGCGGTTATAACGTCGAAACCCACGGCCAGAAATCGTTTAACGGCGTCGCAATCCTGTCAAAGCTGCCGCTTGAGGATGTGACCCGTGGCCTGCCCGGTGACGACAGCGACCAACAGGCCCGCTATATCGAGGCGACCGTTGTGGGCGATCATTCGTCTGTCCGGCTGTGCGGGCTGTATCTGCCCAATGGCAACCCTGCGCCGGGCCCGAAATACGATTATAAACTGGCCTGGATGCAGCGCTTAGAAGACCGTGCCCGTGCGCTGCTGGCCGAAGAAACCCCGTTTTTGCTGACCGGCGATTTCAACATTATTCCGCAGGCCGAAGATGCGGCTACGCCGGACGCATGGCGCGAAGATGCGTTGTTTCGCCCGGAATCCCGTGCCGCATGGCGACGCCTGCTGGCGCTTGGCCTGACAGAGGCATTTCGTGCGCGCACCCAAGGGCCGGGGCACTACAGCTTTTGGGATTATCAAGCGGGCGCGTGGAACCGCAACAACGGCATCCGCATCGATCACTTCCTGCTGAGCCCCGCCATCGCCGACAGTCTGCGCGATTGCCAGATCGACAAGGACGTGCGCGGGCGTGAAAAACCGTCAGATCACGTGCCGGTCTGGGTCGACCTCGATCTCTGAGGCCAATCCAACTGTACCGAGCCAAATCCATTTTAGCCGTCTCTAATCAAGCCCGGACAGAAATCCTCGGGCCGTTGCCCCCTGCCACTCTATTTTGTCTCTGATAGAACAGAACAGGCAGCGGGGGGCATCTTGCACGCCGAACAGGGCACGGCCATAGGCTGCCTCAACCTGCCTTGTTAACCCGCCCACGCTGGTTGTCGGCCAGCACATAGGTGTTCATCGCGGCGACGGCTCCCTCTGCCCAGATCAACGTAAGCCAATGGGAAAACGCAGTCTTAAAGTCCTCGGCCAGCGCCAGATCACCGTAGTGGCGCTCTTGTTCCAGCCACGCGGCAGGGCGCGTGCGCGCAGCTTCGGCAACAGTGCGCAATTCGTCCCAGATCGGATCGTTTGGCACGATCTCGCTGCCGTCTTCCCGCGTGCCTGCGCACATCCGGGCCCAGAACGCTTCGACCAAGGCCAGACCGGCAACCGACCGACCTGCGGCCAATTGATCGCGCAGGATCGGCAGAACGAAACCTGCGTGCCGCGCCGAGCCGTCAAAAGCGACGCGGCGGGTGGTGTCGACTATGCGCGGGTTAGAGAAGCGCTGCTCAATCAACTCCAGATATGTCAGCGGCGTCATGCCGGGCACAGGGGCAACCGTCTGTGTGATCTCGTCGGCCTGCACACGGTGGAACATCGCGCGGATCGCCGGATGCGTCATACAGTCCGAGATTGCCTCGATCCCCAGTACTTCACCAACATTCGCCAAAACCTGATGGCCCGCGTTGAGAATGCGAATCTTCATTTTCTCATAAGCATGGACGTCGTCCGAAAAGGTTGCGCCCACCTTGTTCCAGTCTGGCCGTCCTGCGCAGAACTCGTCTTCGATCACCCATTGGCGAAAGGCTTCGTGGGTCACAGGGGCGGCGTCGATCACGCCAAATTCGCGCGCCTGCGCGATCTCGGCTGGACCGGTCACCGGGGCAATGCAATCGACCATGGAGTTGGGGAAGCTGCCGTTCGCGTCAATCCAATCAGCCAGCGACGGGTCCGACATCCGCGCAAGGGACACGACGGTTTGTCGTAGGATATCGCCGTTGCCTTGCAGGTTGTCGCAACTCAGCCCCGTGAAAGGCCCCTGCCCCGCATCGCGCCGCAGAAGCAATGCCGCGACAATGGCACCAAAGGCCGTGCGCGGGGTTTCAGGGTGGGCCGCGTCATGAACAATATCAGCATGGGACGCGTCAAAACCCTTGCTGACCGGATCAATGTAATAGCCGCTTTCGGTCACCGTCAGCCCGACAATACGAATGGCCGGATCGGCCATAGCCTGGATAAGCGCGCCGTTGCCGTCCTCGATCGGGAGGTAATCGATCATCGATCCTACAACCTCTGCCGAGGTTTGCGCAGGGTCGAGTTCAATCAGCGTTGTCAGGCAATCCTGCGCCAGAAGCTTTTCACGCATGGCCGCATCATAGGGACGCACGCCCGCACCAAGGATCGCCCAATCATGCGCCTGACCGATCTGCATCAACCTGTGTAGATACCACGCCTGATGGGCACGGTGGAAGTTGCCGACGCCGATATGGACAATGCCAGGCGTCAGCGCGCTGCGATCATAGGTGGGCCGGACGATATCAAGATCGCCGAGCGTCGCATTTGAGAGGTCTACCAACTTATCCATGATCCACATCCTTGTCGGATCGCGCGCCAGAAACACGGCGCGGGGTCCAACCTGTCATTCCTGCTGATTGCATCACTCGACCCTTAGGCCCTGCGCATCGAAACGGTGCAGCTTGTCAGCCTGTGGTGTCAGGAAAATCCGGTCCCCGTGTTTGACTGGCAACTCGCCGTCGACGCGCACAGTCATCGGCTCAGAGCCCGCGGCCCCGTGGACGTGCAAGAAGGTGTCAGAGCCCAAATGCTCGGCCACGCCGATGGTGCCTTCCCAAGCACCTGCGGTGGTGGATACGTCAAGATGTTCGGGCCGGATGCCGATGGTGGGCGCGCCGCGCGCTTCGGCTTCGGCACCTTTGATGAGGTTCATTTTAGGCGATCCGATGAAGCCCGCGACGAATTCATTGCGCGGCTTATAGTAAAGCTCAAGCGGGCTGCCGACCTGTTCGATATAGCCTGCGCGCAGCACGACGATCTTGTCGGCCATTGTCATCGCTTCGACCTGATCGTGGGTGACGTAGATCATCGTCGTTGCCAGCCGCTTGTGCAGCTCGCTGATTTCCAGACGCATCCCCACCCGCAGCGCGGCGTCGAGGTTCGACAGCGGCTCGTCAAATAGGAAGGCCGAAGGTTCGCGCACGATGGCACGCCCAATGGCGACACGCTGGCGCTGCCCGCCCGAAAGCTGGCCCGGCCGACGGTCCAGATAGTCGGTCAGATTAAGCGCATTGGCAGCGGCTTCGATCCGGCGCTTCTGCTCATCCGCAGGCAGACCGGCCATCTTCATCGGAAAGGCGATGTTCTTGCGCACCGACATATGCGGATAAAGCGCGTAGGATTGGAACACCATCGCCAGTCCGCGCTTGGCGGGCGGCACATGGGTCGCATCCATGCCGTCGATATCGATATGGCCGGATGTGATATCCTCTAGCCCTGCAATGAGCCGCAGCAGCGTCGACTTCCCGCAGCCCGAGGGGCCGACGAAGACGGTAAATTCGCCGTCTTCGATGGTCAGATCCAGAGGCGGAATGACCCGCACGTCGCCGAAGCTTTTGGAAACCTGATTAAGTCTAATTTGTCCCATGTGACTGTCCCTTACTTACTTGACCGCGCCGAATGTCAGGCCGCTGACAAGCTGCTTTTGGCTGAACCAGCCGAGGATGAGGATTGGCGCAATTGCCATCGTGGAGGCCGCGCTGAGCTTGGCATAGAAAAGGCCTTCGGGGCTGGAGTAGCTCGCGATGAAGGCGGTGAGCGGAGCGGCCTTGGCCGCGGTGAGGTTGAGCGTCCAGAAGGCTTCGTTCCACGCGAGGATAAAGTTCAACAGCAAGGTGGAGGCAATGCCGGGGATCGCCATCGGCGTGAGCACATAAAGCACCTCTTCGCGCAAGCTCGCCCCATCCATCCGTGCGGCTTCTAGGATCTCGCCGGGGATTTCGCGGAAGTAAGTGTAAAGCATCCAGACGATAATCGGCAGGTTGATGAGCATCAAAATGATGACCAGTGCGATCTTGCTGTCGAGCACGCCGAACTGGATGCAAAGCAGATAGATCGGGTAAAGCACACCTACCGCTGGCAGCATCTTGGTCGACAGCATCCACAGCAGAATGTCTTTGGTGCGCTTGCTAGGCACAAAGGCCATCGACCATGCGGCAGGTACAGCGATCAGGATACCAAGGACGGTAGACCCGCCCGCGATGATGATAGAGTTCCACAAGAAGCGCCCGTAGTTGGACCGCTCCAGAACCGCTTGGTAGTTGGCCAGCGTCCAATCAAAGCCGAGAAAAATCGGTGGATCGGCAATCGCCTGCGCCTCGGTCTTGAAGCTGGTGAGGATGGTCCAAAGGATGGGAAAGAAGATCAGGAAACCGATACCCCAAGCGAGGGCGGTGTTGATGATCTTGCGTTTCTGGGTGATTGCGCGTGCCATGATATCTCCTCCTCAGGCGTCCAGGTTCTTGCCGACGATGCGCATCAGGAAGATGGCAACGATATTGGCAAGAATGATTGCATAGACACCGCCCGCAGATCCGAGGCCGATGTTTTGGCTTTCCAGCACCCGCTGGTAGATGAGATAGGTCAGCGTTTTGGTCCCAAAGGCACCGCCCGTGGTCACAAAGATTTCCGCAAAGATCGACAGTAAAAAGATCGTCTGGATTAGTATCACCACGGTGGTCGCGCGGCCCAGATGCGGGAGTGTAATATAAGCGAAACGCTTGGTCGCGGGTGCGCCGTCCATCTCGGCGGCGTCCAACTGCTCGCGGTCGAGCGACTGAATTGCCGTCAGCAGGATCAGCGTCGCAAAAGGCAGCCATTGCCAAGACACGATGATGACAATCGAGGTCAGCGAGGCTTGGCTCATCCATTGGACCGGTGTCGCACCGAAGAATTCCCAAAGGTAGGCAAAGAGCCCGTAGTTCGGGTCCATGAACATGTTTTTCCACACCAGCGCCGAGACGGTCGGCATGACGAAAAAGGGTGCGATCACAAGGATGCGGACAAAGCCCTGCCCCCACATCGGCTGGTTCAGAAGGATGGCGAGCAAGATACCCAGGCCCACAGTAATCGCCAAAACACTGCAGACAATAATGAGCGTGGTCACCACAGAGGGCCAGAAGGCGCTGGATGTGATGAAGCGCACATAGTTGTCGAACCCTACCCAGCCCAGATCACCGCCGCGCAT
The DNA here is from genome assembly GCF_053474885.1 of Sulfitobacter sp. M13. Lineage (NCBI taxonomy): Bacteria > Pseudomonadati > Pseudomonadota > Alphaproteobacteria > Rhodobacterales > Roseobacteraceae > Sulfitobacter > Sulfitobacter sp. M13. The sequence continues at coordinate 2,431,113 of NZ_CM130281.1, forward strand.
GGGCAGGTATTTCTTGAACGAAAAGTAAAGCGTCATGGTCAGCGGAATAAGCATCCATCCAAGGAGCAAGACCACCGCAGGGGCCATCATCAGACGTGCCGCTGATCGGGAATGTTGGGTCGCCATCTGGCACATCTCCTCTGCTGGCGGCGGATGCCGCGTTTAGGTGAAGGGTATCATATTAGGTGGTGGGGTGGAAAAGGGCGGCGGGGTCCGCCGCCCTTAATACCGGTGAAGCGGCGGCTTAGCGGTAGCCGGCGGCTTCCATTGCGTCGTTGGTCAGCGCCTGCGCCTTCTCGAGCGCCTCTTCGACGGTCTGTTGACCGGCATAGGCGGCAGAGAACTCTTGGCTCACGTCTGTCGCGATGCCCGCAAACTCAGGGATCGCGGCGAACTGAACACCGACGTAAGGCGTCGGATCAACCGTGGAGTTCTGCGGATCAGCCGACAGGATCGAGTCGAGCGTCATCTGAGCAAAGGGCACTTTCTGGTACTCTGGGTTCTCATAAAGCGACTTGCGTGCGCCGGGAGGAACGTTTGCCCAGCCTTCGTTCTCGGCAACCAGATTGATGTAGTCTTTGGACGTGGCCCATTCGATGAACTCTTTTGCCGCATCTTCTTTCTGAGTACCCGCCGGGATCGCCAGCGCCCATGCCCAAAGCCAGTTGGAACGTTTGCCAAGGCCCGTATCGGGTGCCAGCGCAAAGCCAACCTTGTCGGCCACGGTGGAATCGTCACCGTTGGTCACAAAGGATGCCGCAACTGTGGCGTCGATCCACATGCCGCATTTGCCCTGCTGGAACATCGAAAGGTTTTCGTTAAAGCCGTTGGACGCATATCCCGCAGGGCCGCTCTCATCCATCAGGTCTTTGTAGAAGTTGATCGTGTTGGCCCATGCGTCGGTGTCGAACTGGGCGTTCCAATCCTCGTCGAACCAGCGCGCGCCAAAGGAATTCGACATCGCTGTGATAAACGCGCCGCCCTCGCCCCAACCGGCTTTGCCCCGCAGGCAGATGCCGTTGATGTCGTTTTCGCGGTCGGTCATGGCAGCCGCGGCTTCGCGGATGAATTCCCAGGTGGGGTCTTTCGGGGAGTATCCTAAACTCTGTGTATGAGGCTTAGCCCATGCGAGTTTGGCGGCTCATTTGTTGAACCGTTCTGGGTATAGGATAGCGAACTGATTGCGGGCAGCAACCCATTCTCTGACGGCCCTGCCTGTCTTTTCAAAACTGCGGATGGCCAGATAGATCAGCTTTGTCGCAGCATCATCAGTGGGAAAGCTACCGCGCGTTTTGGTGGTTTTTCGGATGACGCGGTTCAAGCTTTCAATCGCATTTGTCGTGTAGATGATTTTGCGCACTGCTGGTGGGAAGGCGAAGAACGGGATGACTTCTTGCCACGCGCGTCGCCAGCTTGGAGCGATTGACGGGTACTTTTGGCCCCATTCGGCCTCAAAATCAGCAAGGGCTTTCTCCGCCTCGGTGTCATCCGTGGCCTGATAAATCCGCTTGAGGTCTTTTGCGACGTTCTTGCGATCTTTCCATCCGCAGAAGTTCAGGGAATGGCGCACGAGATGGACAATGCAGGTTTGGACTGTGGTCTCAGGGAATGCGGCATTGATGGCATCTGGAAAGCCCTTGAGGCCGTCCACAACGGCGATCAGGATGTCTTCGACGCCGCGATTGCGCAGGTTGTTCATTACCGAGAGCCAGAACTTGGCCCCTTCGTTGTTGGCAATCCACAGGCCGAGAACCTCGCGTTCGCCCTCGGCGTTGACGCCCAGGGCTACGTAAACGGCTTTATTCTTGACCTGACGGCTTTCCGCATCGCGGATTTTGACCCGAAGAGCATCAAGGAAAACAATGGGATACATCGGCTCCAGAGCCCGGTTCTGCCAGTCTGATACTTCCTCCAGAACGGCATCTGTGACGCGGCTGACAAGATCGGCAGACACCTTCAGCCCGTAGACCTCTTCGAGATGGGCGCGGATGTCGCGGGTCGATAACCCCGCTGCATATAAGCCGATGATTTTGTCATCCATACCGTCGATCCGGGTTTGACCCTTCTTGATCAGTTCCGGTTCAAAACTCCCCTCACGGTCGCGCGGGACATCAATCGGCAGCGCCCCATCATTGCCCTTCAACGTCTTGCGCGACGTGCCATTGCGGCGGTTGCTCTGTTGGTTTGTGGGCTGGGTGTCAGGCTCATAGCCTAAATGCTCGGTCAGTTCAGCGCCAAGCATCCGTTCCATCAGGCGCACCTTCAGCTCTTTCATCAAGCCCTGATCGCCCAGTAAATCGTCCGCGTTCTCAACGCCGCTCAGCAGCTCGTCTAAAACTTCCTTGGATATCGTCATTGTCGTCATGCTCCTTCGTTAATGAAGCATGGGCCAAATTACTCATACACAGAAGATCGGACACTCTCGTCTTTCGGCATTTCCATGCCGGCTTTTTCCATCAGATCCGTGCGGTACATGATCATGGAGCTTTCGCCATAGAAAGGTGCGGCGTAAAGCGTGCCCTCGTGGCTCAGGCCACCTGCCATAGCAGGAAGGATATCGTCTGCGTCATAGTCTTCGCTGAGGTCATCCAGCGGTACAAGCCAGCCGTTCGCACCCCAGATCGGCGTTTCATACATGCCGATGGTCATGATGTCGAAAGAGCCGCCCTTGGTCGAGATGTCGGTGGTGACGCGCTGGCGCAGCACGTTCTCTTCCAAGGTGACCCATTCCACTTCGTGGCCGGTCTCTTCGGTGAATTTGTCGGTGTAGCCTTGCATACGGATCATGTCGCCGTTGTTCACGGTGGCGATGGTGATCGTTTCAGCAAACGCACCCCCGCCCATGATCAGGGACAAGGCCGTAGCAGCATACAGTGAATTCTTGCAGAGCATCAATAGTTCCTCCCTCTATAGATGATGAAGCGAGAGTAGCCAGTGATGCAACGCGCAGTCAACTTAAATTTTACGCGCGTTAATTATTTTTCAGGCAACCTGAAAACACAACGACTTACGCCGACGCCCGCATGACCAGCGTTCCTTCAAACAACGTCTCTTCGCGTTCGGTCAGCCGGGTTTCGCTTTCGATGATACCGAACAAGGTGCTGGCTGCACGATTCGCGATGGCGCCATAATCCTGTGCGATGGTGGTCAGCGGCGGGCATGTGTAACGCGAAAACGGGTGGTCATCCTGCCCTGCGATCCGCATGACACAGCCCTTGCCATGACCGACCTGCATCCCCAGTTCATAGGCTGCCGACAGCATCCCGATGGCCAGTCGGTCGTTCGAGCATAGCACCGTATCCGTCTCGAACGCCCCCGCTGCCATCAGTTTCCCGCCTTCGGTGGCGCCAATCTCTTCAAACTTCCACCCCTCGCCAGGCACCTGATGGATATGTGGCGCAAACCCGTGACGCGCCATTGCCTCCAGATAGGCCTGACGACGTTTGTTGGCGTTGGGGTTGCTTGGGGTCTTCATTTCGAAAAAACACGGTGGCTCGCCGCTGCGACACAGGTATTCAACCATCAGATCGACACATTGAAAATTGTCGGTTCCGACGAACGCCTCGCAGACCCCTTCGATATTTGCATCAAAGGTCACAACGGGGACGTCTTTGCTAAAGCGTTCAATATCGGCCCTGTCAGAGGCTTTGCCAAACGGTGCCAGCAAAACGCCCGCCGGTTTAAGTGCCCTCAGGGATTCCAGATTAACCCGCTCCTGTGCGGGGTTGCCGTGCGAGCTGAGCAATATGGGGCTATAGCCTGCTGCCATACAGGCAAGTTCTACCTCGCGCCCGATCTCGGAAAAGAAAGGGTCAGCGAGGTTGGGCACGACGATGCCGATGTTGCGCGTCTTGCGGCGATTTTGGTTTACCGCATAGACATTGGGCCGGTAGTCATACTGGCTTAGCGCCGCTTCGATCCGTTCGCGGGTGGTGCGCCTTACACTGTCAGGGTCGTTGAAATACTTTGATAGCGTGGGCCGAGAGATCCCACTGACGGCGGCAAATTCCTCCATGTTACGGATTCTTTTCTCACCCATCTTGACCCTCGCTTAACAAAACGCTGCGCGCGTAAACTCTGGTCAATATAGGGAAAGGTTCGCCCGGACCGCAAGAGCGCTGAGCCTTGGCGCAGAAACGCCGCGACAGTGGGATTGCCGACACCGCCCCTACGGCGATGCGCGGCTAAACTGTTTAATCGCGACGCCTGATACCTGAGCGGGCGCGAGAGGTCATTGCGGACCCTGTCTCATCTCTTCGATCCACGGCGGATTGGCACCGGCACGCGAAACAGTCACCGCGGCGACCTGCGCGCCATAGGCCAATGTTTTTGCTAGCACCTCAGGCGTGAGGCGGCTCAGGGCGTCTTTGTGCAACTGCCCGAGCTCTGACATTTTTGCCAGAACACCTGCGTTGAACGTATCCCCAGCCCCGACCGTATCGACAACTTCCGTTTTCAAAGCGGGCACTTGCACTTCTGCGCCATTCGCCAAATAGCCTGTGGCCCCCTCGCTTCCGCGTGTAAGGATGACGACCGACGGTCCCTTATTCAGAAGATCTGCCACCTTATCTCAGAGCGCGAGCGGCGCGGGGTTGATCCAGTTAAGATCCTCGTCCGAGACTTTCACAATGTCCGCCAGCGCCAGCATATGATCGAGCCGCGCGCGGTAACGCGCTATATCCTTGATGAAACCCGGGCGGATATTGGGGTCGATCATCACCGCACGCCCGTCGGCATTGCGCGCCAGCAGCGCGGCGTAGGTATCTGCGCCCGGCTCGCACGCCAGGCTGATGCCGCCGAAATACAGCGCCGAAACCTCATCCGAAAGCGCGGGCAGTTCGTCTGCCGTGATCATGCGCCCGGCCGAGTTCTCGTCATAGAAATCATAGGTCGCGTGGCCGCCGATCAGCCGTACAAACGCAAGTGTCGTCGGTCGGTCGGAGACAATAAGATGCGACACATCTACATGGCTCTCCTTGAGGCCATTGACCAATTGCTGCCCGAACCTGTCGGAAGATAGACCCGAGAGCATCCCCACCTGCGCCCCGAGCCGCCCCAAAGCGATGGATGTATTAAAAACCGCCCCTCCCGCATGCGGCACGAAACCGTCAGGACCAGCATTGGTTGGTGTCGGGATCATATCGATCAGAGCTTCTCCGCAGCAAAGGATCATCTTTTAACCTTTCAAAAATGCGTCGCGGTCGACGAGGAAACGGTCCGAGAGCGGTAGGCTCGCCGCACCAAGCGCACGCGCGTCGGCACCGATGGTACCTTCACGCACTTCGGGAGTATTCACACCGGGCAACGGCTGGACGTCGAGCGCGCGCCGGGTCCGCACAACCAGGTCGGCACGGGTCTCTTCGGGCAGCGAGCCATCGATCATCACGGTGTCGAAATCGATCAGACAGGTCGCGGCACGGATCGCCTGAGCCAATGCCTTGGCGGCCGCATCCAGCCAACTATCCCGAATGTCTCGTGGGAACCGCCACGCCGCCGGATCGTTCCAGCCATGGCTGTGGCTCTCGCCAGCATCATGCAGCATCGCCTCCAGCGTGGAAAGAGACGCGACATCAACGAGCTGCTGTCCGGATGTACCCGAGCCCGCGACCGGCATGGAGCCAAGCGCCCCTGCGTCACCGCTTTTGCCGGTATAAAGCTTGTTGTCGAGCACCAGTCCACCGCCGACAAAATAACCGATATAAAAGTAAAGGAACTCGCGCGGTTTATCGTGAGCACCGAACACCAGCTCCGCCCCGCAGGCCGCCGAAGCGTCATTGCATAGGTAGATTGGGCCCTCAACAAACTTTGCCAACGCCGCCACGATATCGAAGTCCCGCCACGCACCGAGGCTTTGGTTTGCGACGTCCCATGCCCACATGTTGAACGGCAGCGCGACGCCCAATCCCGCCGTCCGCCTGCGCTGTGTGGCGGATAGAGTGGCGCGCATTTTTTCTAACGCCCGCTCAGTGAATCCCATAACCGCGCTCGGGGTCGGATGGCCATAAACCTCGCTGCTGTGGCGCAGCACCTTCCCCGCGAAATCGGTGAGGATCAGCTCTACGCTACGCCGACCGACCTTCAGTCCAAGGAAGAATGCACCGTTGGGGTCTAGCCCGATTGGAACAGATGGCTGCCCTACCCTGCCTTTTACCCGCACACCCTTTTTCAGCATGCCGTCGGCTTCGAGCGCGCGCATGATGACCGAGACAGTTTGCGCAGAGAGCCCCGTCGCGCGGGCGACTTCGGCCTTGGGTGTTGGCCCGTTACGGCGCAACAGAGACAGAACAAGCCTTTCGTTATAGGCCCGCATCCCGCTTTGGTTTGACCCGCGCGTCGGTCGGTCGGCGTGCGATGGATTGTCCTGCAAACCGACCTCCCCTTTGACATCTGCGTAGCTTTACCCGCAGTAATTCCCAAACAAGCGACAGCAAGTCAATAATTAAATCACTCTTATTTATTAAATAGAACATTTGGCAAAGAGTTCCATCCGCGCACCCTACAGGCGCGTTCAAATCTCGAGGATCCTGGAAACAGAGGTTTCTACGCCTCAGGCTTGGAGCTCAGCGTCCCAATACAGAAAATCCATCCAGCTTTCGTGCAGGTGATTAGGCGGGAATTTTCGGCCCATGTTACGCAGATCTTCGGCCTGAGGCTGGCGCGGTGGCTTGCGCAGCTGGAACCCGGTCAGGTGCAGCGCTTTGGACCCTTTTTTCAGATTACAGGGGCTACAGGCCGCGACGACATTTTGCCAGCTGGTGATCCCGCCTGCCGCGCGTGGCACCACGTGATCAAACGTCAGGTCCCCGCGCGCGCCGCAGTACTGGCAGCAAAATTCATCCCTCAGAAATAAATTAAAGCGCGTGAAGGCCACGCGCTTTTGAGGTTTGACATAATCTTTGAGAACAACCACCGACGGGATGCGAATTTGCATCGACGGGCTGTGAACATAATCGTCATACTCGGCGACGATATCCACCCGGTCCAGCCATTTGGCTTTGACGGCTTCTTGCCAAGGCCAAAGCGACAGCGGGTAATAAGACAAAGGTCTATAGTCCGCATTCAGCACAAGGGCCGGTTTGTTTTTAAGCCCTGCCGGGCTTCGCGTAAATTCAGTCCTAAAGTCGCCGTCCATTGTTCGATAGCCCCTTGCCGTTCCGCGTCCGGTCCAGCGAGACAGCCCCGCTGATGCTTTCGACTATATCTCGTGGTTTGCGTCTGACAAGTCGCAAACGGCTACAAGATGTCGCAGAAGGATTAGGGCGATTACGTAACAGGCATGTGACGGCAAGGGGCTTGCGTCGCAGGGGTCCCCCTGCGCACAGCCGAGGCCGCCGCAGGGATCAGGTCAAAGACCCAGTTTGTCGCGCATAAAGGCAAGCGCCACGCTCAGCCCATCGGGGGCGATCCCGTGGCCTGTACCCTTCATGATATGGGCAAAGACATCCGTCCATCCGGCTTCTTGCAGCGTCTCTGCGGCTTGGGGCAAGGACTGCGGTGGGACGACATCATCCGCATCACCATGCACCAGCAGCACCGGAGGGCGCACGACGATTTCGTCTTTCAGGCTTTCTGGTGACAGCAAGCGACCCGAGAATGCCACTACGCCAGCCACTGCATCCTCGCGCCGCGGTGCGACATGAAGCGCCATCATTGTGCCTTGGGAAAAGCCAAACAGCACAACCTGTTCGGGCAGCAGGTCTTCGTCCACCATCAGCGCGTCGAGAAAGGCATTCAGGTCATCGACTGCCTGCATCATGCCGCGCTCTGCTTCCTCTTCCGACGAATTGTCGATCCACGGGATCGGGAACCACTGGAATCCCATGGGCGCGCCAGCGCAGGCTTCGGGCGCATCGGGGGCCACGAACAGTGTATCGGGCAGATGTTCAGCCAACGGGTCGGCAAGCCCCAGCAGATCGGCACCATTCGCGCCATAGCCGTGCAGGAACACGACGGCAGACCGCGTTTCCCCCGAGACCGGTTCGCGGCGCTCTGCGTTTAGTACTCGTGTCATGAAATCCCTTCCCGTTGTTTTGCCACGCGGTAGTACGAAAACAAGATGCGGGCTGCAACCGATCGCCATGGCGACCAATCCTGCGCCATTGATGCAAGCTGTTTCGGCTTTGGTCGCTCTGGCAGATCAAACAGGATTTTCGCCGCCTCATGCAAGGCCAGATCGCCTTGGGGCAGGATATCGGCGCGGCCCAGCGAAAACATCGCATAGATCTGCGCCGTCCACAGCCCGACACCGGGCACCGCCGTCAGCGTTTCAATCACCAGGGCGTCCGGCACATTGTGCAACGCGGGATAGTCGATCCCCGCTTCTGCCAGCGCCAGAGCATAGCGAATTTTCTGCCGGCTCAGGCCCGCATTGCGCAGACCGTCTTCGCCCGCGGCAATAATCGCCGCCTCATGGGTCAGCCCCGCCGCATCCATCTTGGCCCGCATGGCGTTTGCCGACGCGACCGAGACTTGCTGACTGATGATCGCCCCGATCAGCGCGTCAAACCCGTCACTGCGCAGCCGTAACGGAAGCGCGCCAGTGGCGTCCAGCGCGATCGCGAATTGCGGCACCTGTGCTGCCAGCCACGCGGCACCTTCGGCGACATCGGCGTCGCAGGTGATGATCGGACCAATGCTCATATGCCCGCCCCTTTGCGTGGCAATGTTTCGATCCACGTCATCCCCGCCTCTGCCCCATGCAGCGCCTGAGCGCCTGCGGGAGGTGAGGGGCGATCAATGGCGATCACCCGCAGCCCAAGGTCTAGCGCCGCATCCAGCTTAGGGCGGCTTGGCGCGCCTCCGACATTGCGCAAGACCAGCGTGTCGATCTGCAATCGGCGAAACAATTCTGCTTCGGCTGCCCGCGTAAACGGCGGCTGACCAAAGACGGCTTCGGCAAAGGGTGGCAGCGCGGATCGCGCCTGTGCGTTGGTTTGACGCAGATACAGCCGCGCACCTGAGAAAGGGTGATACTGGTCTAACGTCCCCCGCCCGGTCGCGGCAAAGACGCGCGCCTCGGATCGGATCATCAGCGCGGCCTCGGCCACTGACGCAGCCCGCTCCGCTAGCGCGGTGATATCCCACATGGGCCGCACTATTCGCACATAGGGCAGGTTCAGCTGTGCCGCTGCGCCGAAAGCGATCTGGGATATATCAGCGTCAAACCCGTGCCCCGCGTCCAGAACGGCGGTAAATTTATGCACGCGAAGATAGGCCTCAACCTCATCCACATCGCGCGGTGACCAGATTTCAGAAGGTACGGGCAGCGGGCCAAAGCTCCGCTCCGCCCGTCGCAATACCGCCCGTGCAGACACGCCCGCCGCCGCCATGGCAGCAGCAATCTCATGCGCCTCAGCGCTGCCTGCGATCAGCAGGATATTCGGGCTCTGGTTCATGGCGCGACCATCGACGAGCCCGCCGCCGGACGCAAGGCCCTTGCAGCCCCCCAAAGCCCGGTCTACGCATTCACCATGACAGTGATTGATGACACCCGCGCCAAGCGCAACGTTGCCGTGCTGGTGACCGCGCAGGCCTTTCTTGGCAGCCAGATGCCGATGTATTTTGTGGTTGGCGGACTGGCGGGGCAGCAGTTGTCGCCCAATGTCTGCCTTGCCACGCTGCCGATCTCGATGATCGTGTTCGGGTCGATGACCACGGCACCTTGGCTGTCAACTGTGATGCAGCGCTTTGGCCGCCGTGCGGGGTTCGTTACGGGCGCGGTTGGCGGTATGACGGGGGCCGCACTTTGCGCCTATGCGCTGACGGTGCAAAGCTTCATGATCTTCCTGCTGGGCAGTTATCTGATCGGCATCTACATGAGCTCCCAAGGCTTTTTCCGCTTCGCCGCCACGGACACCGCCTCTGACGCGTTCCGGCCCAAAGCGATTTCTTATGTTATGGCGGGCGGGTTGATCTCGGCCATCATCGGGCCGCAGCTGGTGGGCTTTCTGACCGGCGCGAACGGTGACGCGACCGTCATGCGCTTTTATCCGGTCTATCTGGCCGCGATTGCGCTGAACGCTGTGGGCATGGTGCTTTTCGCCTTTCTCAACATCCCCAAACCACCCGTGCCTGCCGTGGATGCCCCCAAGGGCCGCAGCCGGATGGAGCTTTTGAAAACCCCGCGCATCGCCGTCGCAGTGATCTGCGGGATGGTGTCCTACGCGCTGATGAACCTCGTGATGACATCGACCCCGCTGGCGGTTGTGGGCTGCGGCTATGACATCGTCGATGCATCCCACGTGGTGACCGGCCACGTGCTTGCCATGTATGCGCCGTCATTTTTCACCGGTCACCTGATCGCGAAATTCGGGGTCGAGAAAATTCTTGGGATCGGAATCGTGATCCTCGCGGGGGCCGGTATGGTCGCCCTGCAGGGGGTTGACCTGAACAACTTCTACATCGCTCTGATCCTGCTTGGCATCGGTTGGAACTTTGGTTTTATCGGCGCGACATCCATGTTGGCCGGTGCGCACGAGCCCCATGAACGTGGGCGGATGCAGGGGCTGAACGATCTGCTGGTGTTTGGCGGCGTAACCTTCGCATCGCTGTCCAGCGGCGGGCTGATGAACTGTTCCGGCGGCAACCCTGTCGAAGGCTGGGCCGCCGTCAACATCGCGATGATCCCGTTTCTGGTTCTAGCGGGCGGGTCATTGATCTGGCTTATGCTGCGCCAGCGCAGCGAGCAGGTCTAGGGCTACCAGCGCCCCGACAGCGCACGCCATGACAGCGGGAAATCATTCATCGGCGGCAATTCCCCCGCGCTAACGCATGCGGGAGATGCCATCGCCGCGCTGAGCACCTTTTCAGCAGCCCCCACGCTATACATCGCCGGACGCGCCGCCTTGGAGATTTTGTTGCGATTTCGCCGTGCCCGCTGCAACCGCGCCCGCGCCTTTTCCGCCAGCGCCACGACGCCTGCGTCGGTGCCGTCCAACAGCGGCACGCGCCCCTGCTCGACCAGCTGCGGGATTGCATGCAGCCATGAAGCCACCCCCGCGCCATAGGCCGCATCTCGTACCGTCGCCTCATCCGCCGGCCCCAGACCGCGGGCAGCCACCCACATCAGATTGCCAGTGGTCTGGTCAATATAGGCGTCGAAATGCACGGTATCCTCAAAGGCGTCGCGGTAGATATCCCACCGCCGCGCCGCAGCCAGAGTATCCAGCAGCACCGCATCCTCGGGCGCGATGGCCAACGCCAGGGGCGTCGCCACCTCGTGCCGCCGCACGATGCCGCGCTTTGCGATCTCGTCACAGACGTCGCGCCACCATTGCAGACGCATCTCTGCGATCATGGTTTCCTGCGTCACCCACGGGGCCCGCGCCACTTCGATGTTAAATGCATAAAGCGGGAACAGCACGCGCCGCGCCGCGACAGGTGCGGCCATGCTGGCGCGAAACCGCAGCGGATCGGCACGCTCGACGATTCCCGCGCAGGCGTTCAGATCGGCATCAAACTCCATCATGTCTTACCCTTTACGGTCCCGGATCAGCTTCCAGCGGATCGCGTCCAGCAGCGCCTCGAATGACGCATCAACGATATTTGCCGACACGCCCACCGTGGACCAGCGTCGCCCCTGCCCGTCTTCGCTGTCGATGATAACGCGTGTCACCGCTTCGGTGCCGCCTTGGGTGATCCGCACCTTGAAATCGACCAGATGCATGTCTTCGAGCAACGCAGAATACTGCCCCAGATCTTTGACCAACGCCTTGCTCAGCGCATTGACGGGTCCGCGATCACAGCCCTCTGTGTCCATGCTTTCGCTCACCGACAGACGTTTTTCGCCGTCGACCTTCACAACGACAACGGCCTCTGACAGGCTGACCATCTGGTTATATTTGTTTTTGCGCCGCTCGACGGTGACGCGGTAGCGTTTGACCTCGAACAGGTCCGGCATCTGCCCCAAGGCCTTGCGCGCCAGCAGCTCAAAGCTCGCCTGCGCGGTGTCATAGCTATAGCCTTCGGCCTCGCGCGCTTTTACCTCGTCCAGGATCTGCCCCAAGGCGGGGTCTCCCTTGGTGATGGTCAGCCCTGCGCTTTCAAGTCGGCGGCGCAGGTTGGACTGGCCAGCCTGGTTCGACATGGGAATGATGCGCGTATTGCCGACTACAGCGGGATCGATATGCTCGTAGGTGGACGGGTCCTTCAGGATTGCACTGGCATGCAGCCCCGCTTTATGCGCAAAGGCCGACGACCCGACAAAGGCCGCTTGCTTTAGCGGCACGCGGTTCAATATCTCGTCCAGGGCGCGGCTGATCTGCGTCAGGTTGGCCAAGCCGCCCAAGGGGATTCCCGTGTCAAAGCGGCTGGTATAGGGTTCTTTCAGCAGTAGGATCGGGATCAGCGTGGTCAGGTTGGCATTGCCGCAGCGTTCACCCAGACCGTTCAACGTCCCCTGTATCTGCCGCGCACCTGCATCAACGGCGGCCAGCGAACAGGCGACCGCATTTTCGGTGTCATTATGGGTGTGGATGCCCAGACGATCGCCGGGAATGCCTGCGGCGATGACCTCGCCCGTGATGCGCCCGACCTCGGCTGGCATGGTGCCGCCATTGGTGTCGCAAAGCACAATCCAGCGCGCGCCCGCGTCATAAGCCGCCTTGATAGCGGTCAGGGCGTAATCGGGGTTGGCGCGGTAGCCGTCAAAGAAATGCTCTGCATCAAACAACGCCTCGCGTCCTTGGGCCACCAGATGCGCGATCGACTTTGCGATATTGTCGGTGTTTTCTTCCAGCGTGATGCCAAGGGCCGCCGAGACGTGGAAATCATGGGTTTTGCCCACCAGACAGACCGTATCCGTCCCCGCGTTCATCACCGCCGCAAGTACATCATCATTTTGCGCCGACATGCCGTTGCGCTTGGTCATGCCAAAGGCCGTCATTCGTGCCCGCGTGGTAGGTGCGGCGTCGAAAAAAGCACTATCCGTCGGGTTCGCGCCCGGCCAGCCGCCTTCGATATAATCAACGCCCAAAGTGTCGAGCGCAGTGGCGATGATGACCTTTTCAGCGGTAGAAAACTGCACCCCTTGCGTCTGCTGCCCGTCGCGCAGCGTGGTGTCGTAAAGGTAAAGGCGTTCGCGGGTCATAGGCTGCGCCCTTTCGATTGCTCAATCTTGAGGTTGTGCACTTCGCACGACCAGCCCCCGTCCGCCCCCACGGGCGGGGGCTTCGCCCCAACCCTCGGCCGGAGGCTGGTCTGCGTTGTGTTATGGGTCATTTGATAGCCTCAAGTTTCGAGCGGTCAAAACCTACTTGCGGTTCGATCGTCACCTCATTCGCGGACATTCGAACCGAAAAACCAGCCAAATCCAATTGTGTCTTAAGACGATCCAGCCCTGTAAAATCTTTCGTCTCTTTAGCAACGGTCCGGACTTCCTCCAGTTTCGAAGCAAGCTTGTTCAAATCCCTTTTTATATCCGAACGTTCGGCAACCTTGGTCTGAAGTGCACCCCATGAGTAAATACCAAGAAACACTAGATCTCGTGCCAGTTGGCTCGCGTTATTTCTATCCCTGAGGGTCTTCAACACGCCGAGTGCACCGTAGGTATCCAAGTCACGCGCAAGAGCTGAAATTATTTCGGGGCTTGGATCGAGCTCACGAGCTTTCTCAAGACTTACCGCAAACTCTTCGTAACCTTCGAGCGTACTAATGTAGCCAAACAGGGTCGCTTCTGCCTCCACTTTTTTCTCAACCGTCCAGTCCATCGGCTTGCGATAGTGGGTGCTGAGCATGACGAAACGGATCACTTCGCCCGGCACGCCCTGATCCAACAAGTCCCGTACCGTAAAGAAGTTACCAAGCGACTTGGACATCTTCTTGCCCTCGACCTGCAACATCTCGTTGTGCAGCCAGTAGCGCGCCATTTCGTCGGTGCCATTGGCGCAGCAGCTTTGGGCGATTTCGTCCTCGTGGTGCGGGAATTGCAGGTCCAGCCCGCCGCCGTGAATGTCAAAAACGTGGGGCTGGCTTTTCGCACCTTCAGACAGACGGTCCTGACGCAAGGGTTCTTTCCACAGCAGTTCGTCCGCCATAGCCGAACATTCGATATGCCAGCCCGGACGGCCGCGACCCCAAGGACTGTCCCACCCCGGCGTTGCGTCGTCCGACGGTTTCCACAAAACAAAATCCATTGGGTTGCGTTTGTAGGGGGCTACTTCGACGCGTGCGCCGGCGATCATGTCGTCGATCGACCGCCCCGACAGCGCACCATATTCCTTATAACTTTCAACGGCGAAGAGCACATGCCCATCGGCGGCATAGGCGTGGCCCTTGGCGATCAGCCCTTCGATCATCTCGACCATCTGCAGAATATAGGCCGTGGCGCGTGGCATGTGATCGGGCTCTAGCGCGCCAACGGCGGCCATATCATCCAGAAACCACTGCGTCGTTTCAGCGGTGATATCGCCGATTGACCGCCCGCTTTCGGCCGCCCGCGCGTTGATCTTGTCATCCACATCCGTGAAGTTGCGCACGTAGGTCACGTGATCCTCGCCATAGACATGGCGCAGCAGGCGGTTGAGCACGTCAAACACGATGACGGGGCGCGCGTTGCCCAAGTGGGCGCGGTCGTACACCGTCGGCCCACAGACATACATCCGCACGTTTTTATCATCGATTGGGATGAAATCCTCGCGTTTGCGGGTTTTCGTGTTGTGCAGCTTGATTGAGGTCATGGCGCGTCCTTACGCAAGGATTGCGCGGGCATGGCACTGAAATCTCGGGAAGAAAACGATGTGAGCAAGCCCGCCGGAAGGTCTTAGCAGGTAATACAGCAAATAAGGGGTGGCATCATCTTCATGCGGTCTGCGTAGCCCGACCCGCCCGTGGCGGTCAAGCCTGATTGACAAATCAACCCTGCTCTGCGCCCCTGCGTCTTCACGTTACGAGGGAGAGACGGCATGCAACTATCATCGCGTATTACAGGACTGCTTGGCGGCGGATCAGACGGTTGGGGCGTATTCTTGCGCGCGCGCCAGATGATCGCGGATGGTACCGATGTAACCGAACTGACCATTGGCGAACACGACATCCGTACTGCCGCGCCGATCTTGCAAGATATGCACCGTGCAGCGCTGGCCGGTCACACAGGCTATGCTGCCATTCCCGGCACCACCGACCTGCGCGATGCCGTGGCCGCGCGGCTGCAAGAACGCACCGGTGTCCCCACAACGCGCGATAATGTGCTGATCACACCCGGTGGGCAAAGTGCGCTGTTTGCGGCGCATATGGCGACCTGCAACCCCGGCGATACCGCGCTTTATATCGATCCGTACTATGCCACCTACCCCGGCACGATCCGCGGTGTCAGCGCCCTACCCCATGCCGTTTTCGCCAGTGCCGATGATGCATTTCAGCCCCGACCCGACGCGATAGCCGCCGCAGCCAAGCAGACCGGAGCAACATCACTGCTGGTCAATTCCCCCAACAACCCGACGGGCGTTGTCTATTCTCGCGAGACGCTTGAAGGCATCGCGCAGGTCTGCCGGGATCACAACATGTGGCTGATCTCGGACGAGGTGTATGACACGCAGGTTTGGGAAGGCGAACATCTGTCGCCGCGCGCGCTGGATGGTATGGCAGATCACACGCTGGTCGTGGGGTCGATGTCGAAAAGCCACGCTATGACCGGTTCCCGTTGTGGCTGGATCGTCGGGCCGGTCGACGCGATTGAACATCTGACTAATCTTGCGACCCACACGACCTATGGCGTGCCGGGATACATTCAGGATGCCGCCTTGTTCGCGCTGAACCAGGGCGTTGCGTTCGAGACCGAAATCTCGGCTCCCTTCCAACGTCGCCGGTTGTTGGCTCAGGATATTCTGGCACGGCAAAACGCCGTCAGCCTCGTTCCTGCCCAAGGCGCGATGTACGTAATGCTGGATATTCGCAGCACCGGCATGACGGGCGAGGAATTTGCCTATGCGTTGCTCGAGAAACACCACATCGCGGTCATGCCTGGCGAAAGTTTTGGCGAGGCCGCGGCGGGACATATCCGTGTCGCAATGACGATCGAGGACACGCGCTTTGCCCAAGCACTGGCCACCCTGTGCGATTTCGCCGAAGCGCTTGCGGCCTGACGCCGGCACCCCGACAAGAATAAATATAGAAGAATCCAAAAAGGCCGGAGGATAATCCTCCGGCCTTTTTGACTGGCACTTTTTATATATCATCTGCCGAAGAAATCGCGTTGCGACGCCCTCGGCAGATACACCGCCAGTTGTCAGCTTATCAGCTTAGAAACGGTAGGAACCACGAACGTTGAATGTGGTTGCTTCCAGATCGTCGCCGGACACACCATTGACGTCATCGAACTTGTGCTCGAGCAGTTCTGCACCGACACTGTATTGCTCGGTGATTTTGTAGTCCATGCCGATACCGTAGAAGGAACCGTCTTCGTCACCCATGGATGTGTCGGCACGAGCGTAACCACCGGTTGCGTAAACCAGAGTGTTGCCCAGGTCGTAGCCGCCTTTGATTTTCGCACGAGCAACGGAGTCAACAGTACCGATTGTGGTGCCTGCAGCGTTGTCCAGATCGATGTCTGTTTTGTCATAGTCCAGCTCGCCGCCCAGTACAAAACGACCGAAGTCATAGTTGTAACCAGCGTGGAAACCGTAGGAACCGTTGTCGCCTTCGAGGCCGCCATCGGTCTCAGCGTCGGCATAGCCCAACTGCAGACCTGTGTAGAAGCCTGTCCAGTCGCCGCCCAAGTTTGGTGCAGGAACGGGCGCGGTCATTACGGGCTCGATCACTGGCTCCGACAGGCTACCAGCGAATGCTGCGCCAGCGAATGCTGTGGATGCCAAAAAGGCTGCGGATGCAAGTTTCATAGTGCGTTTCATAATCGTAACTCCTCGATCAGTTTGTATCGGAGCGGGCGCTTCCCGCTTCATCGACACAACACGGCAGCTAAGCTTTGGTTGCAGGATTTCCCAATCACGGGTTGGTGATCGGTAATATGTTGCTCAAATACACATTCCTT
Organism: Sulfitobacter sp. M13; assembly: GCF_053474885.1. Classification (NCBI taxonomy): domain Bacteria; kingdom Pseudomonadati; phylum Pseudomonadota; class Alphaproteobacteria; order Rhodobacterales; family Roseobacteraceae; genus Sulfitobacter; species Sulfitobacter sp. M13. Next base: position 2,448,097 of record NZ_CM130281.1, read on the forward strand.
CGGCAGGGCACTGCCGCCGTAGCCCCTTATAAATAACACCACGCAGGCGGTTTCACCGCACCCTGACACAACACTCGAAAATAAATTTTCCTAAAGCTGGAACCATACCCACGCGCACTGTAGTCAAAATTCGGCAAAAATGCTGCAAAATGTGGCGGCTAGACCGCTATGTGCTAGGTAGCTGAGCAGCCCGGATGGCGGGATTTTCTACGACTCAGGGGCAAAACGACCATGATTGCATTTCTCACCACTCATATAGAGGTTGTTGGCGTTATCCTGCTGACGCTTGGTGTGGCCTTTATTCTCTTGCAACAACGCCGCAGCCCGCAATCAACGGCCGCGTGGATCCTGTTTTTGGTGGTCATGCCTTATGTTGCCGCTCCGCTGTTTCTGGCACTGGGATTCCGCAAACAAGGGAAACGCTACGAGCCCATCCATTTCACTCAAAAGGAAGATCCACAAACTCCGGTGCATGCGCTTGACCAGATGTTCCAGAACTTCGGCCTGCCCCCCGCGCTAGAGGCGCAGCGGTTCAACCTGCATGAAACACCACAGACTGCCTACACCGCAGCGATGGAGCTGATCACCAGCGCGACACAGACCATCGATGTGCTGTTCTATATCGTTTCGGATGACGATACCGGTAATCATGTCGTCAATGCGCTGACCGAGAAAGCCCGCAATGGTGTAAAGGTCCGCTTGTTGATGGACCGGCTGGGCACGTTGCGCGGCCCCTCCAAAGCAGTCAAAGCGCTGCGTAAGGCGGGTGGCGAGGTTCTGTTCTTTTCGCCGATCCTGCAGTTGCCCAGCAGTGGCCACCTGAACCTGCGCAATCACCGCAAGATGATCATCGCCGATCACGCGCGCGTTTTTTCGGGCGGGATGAATATTGGCGAACACTATATGTCTGACCATCCCCACGCGGATCACTGGGTTGATCTGGCCTTTACCCTGGAAGGTCAGTCGGTGCAGATGTTTTGCGATGTGTTCCGGTCCGACTGGGAAGTCGCCTGTGGCGAAGATGTAGACCATATTACTACGCCCGCCCCCACAACGGCGGGCAATGCCACGGTACAGCTCATCCCGTCGGGCCCTGATATCGTCGAAGACCCGCTGCACGACGGGATCATTCGTGCGCTGCATCTGGCGCAAACCCGTATCTGGATCGCCACCCCGTACTTTGTCCCGACAGAGCCGCTGGCCAATGCGCTGCGCATCGCCGCGTTGCGCGGGGTCGATGTACGTATTCTGGTGCCGCATAGATCCAACCAGCATATTGCCGACTTCGCGCGCGGCGGGTACTTGCGGGATGCCCATACAGCGGGTGCTAAAGTCAAATATTACGAACCCGCCATGATCCATGCCAAGGCTGCGCTGATTGATGATGTGGGGCTGGTAGGCACTGCAAACTTTGATGTGCGCAGTATGCTTTTGAACTTTGAGGCGATGTTATTCGTTTATGACGCAAACAGCGTGGCAATCCTGTCGGATTGGTTCAAGGCCCGAGAGGCAGAGTGCCACGAAAACATGCCAAGCCCGCACTTGCCCCGCCGCCTAGCCGAGGGCGTCTTTCGCATAGGAGCACCGATCTTGTGACCCAGACCACCCTTCGCATCGCCAGCTATAACATGCGCAAGGCCATGGGCACGGATCGCAAGCGCGACCCGGACCGCGTGATGCGGGTGATAGAGACGCTCAATGCAGACATTGTCGTGCTGCAAGAAGCCGACATGCGGCTTGGGCCCCGCCCCTCGGCGCTGCCGGTGGATCAGGTGACCGCGCAAACCGGGCTGATCGCCGTGCCTGTCCCCAGTGAAGTCAGCATCGGGTGGCATGGCAACGCCGTTCTATTAAGCCCCGACACAAAGCTGGTCGATGTCAAACACCTGAACCTGCCCGGGATGGAACCCCGCGGTGCGATGGTTGTCGATTTCGACCTCTACGATATCCCCATGCGCATCATCGCCACCCATCTGGGCCTTATGCGTAGATCGCGTCGCGCGCAGCTTTCAGCGTTGATCGCGCATCTGGATGAACAGTCTCAACGCCCGACGCTTATCGCGGGCGACATGAATGAGTGGTCGCTGAACGTCGGTCTTGGACGGCTGGCGCATCATTTTGAAATCTATGCTCCGGGCAAAAGCTATCACGCACGCCTGCCGCTGGCAGCACTGGACCGCATCGCGGTAGACGCCGCGCTGAACGTCACAGACGGCGGCGTATGCGAGACGGACGACGCCCGCCGCGCCTCGGATCACCTGCCGATCTGGCTTGATTTTACGCAGTCAGCGGGTTAGTAAATTCAGACACTTAACGCTGAAGCATAACATTATAAAACCCCCACATACTACTGATTTTATTCGGTTTAAATCCGAAGTTAAACTGAACTATCAAGTTCTATTATAGCGCCGCTCTCAACTGTAGCTCTTGCGCACGCGCGGCTTCGACAGCGGCGTGTTTTACCGGTCCGAAACCGCGTATATCCAACGGCAACGCCAGCAGCTTATGCACTACCTCACTGCGTGCATCATCAACCTTGGCCGGCAGCTCCTCCATCAAACCTTCGTACCAGCGGATCAGGGCAACCTCTTCGCGGCGCTCTTGCGTGTAGCCAAACACATCCAGCGTCGCACCACGCAGCGGGCTGAGCTTCGCAAGGCCGGACAGCACAGGGGTGAGCCATCCACCGAAAGCACACTTAACCGGGCGCCCGCGTGCATCCTTGCGCAAGGATACGATTGGCGGGGCCATGTGATAGTTGATCTTGAACCCCGGCTCGAACTCTTCCTCCAGCAGCGCGGCAAAGGCGGGGTCGCTGTGCAGACGCGCGACCTCGTATTCATCTTTGAACGCCATCAGCTTGTACAACGCCTTGGCGGCAACCTGCGTCAGATCTTCGGCGTGAGCGCCCGGAAGTGCGCTGCGGAATTGAGCTAAGCGATCAAGATAGCGCTGCGCATATCCGTCGTCTTGATACGCACGCAGCCGTTCAGCCCGGTCTGCGATAATCGCGGGGCTGTCCGCTGTCGGCTTTGTCTTTTGCGGCAAGGCAAGCGCATCGGGCGTTGCCGCCATAATGCGACCCAGATCAAAGGCGCGGTGGTTTTTGTTTATAGCCACGCCGTTCAATACAATCGCCTGTCGCAATGCCGCGTGGGATACCGGCACCAGCCCTTTTTGCCACGCGAAGCCCAGCATCATCATATTTGCAAAAACCGTATCGCCTAAAAACCGTTCGGCCATGGCGTTGGCGTCAAAACCAACAAGGTTCTCGCGCCCCACTGTAGCGCGGATAACCTCCTCACGCAGATCGGTGTGCAGCTGCGCATCGCGGTGCAGCACCAGATCACCCGTCGGCATTTCCGCAAGGTTCAGCACAACCTTGGTGTCGGCCCCATAATATACCGAGGCCTGCGCGGCTGAAGACACGACGCTATCGCATCCAATCACGGCATCCGCCGCCCCGTGGTCAATACGCACCTGATGGATCGCATCGGGTGACGTCCCGATCCTGATAAAGCTCAGCACGGTCCCGAATTTCTGCGCAAAGCCGGTGAAATCCAGCACGCTTGACCCCTTGCCTTCCAGATGCGCCGCCATCGTGATCAACGCGCCCACGGTAATGACCCCCGTGCCGCCAACCCCTGTGACCAACAGGTCAAATGGCGTCTGCAACTTTGGCAATACGGGCGGGGTTATGTCGGACAGAAGCGCGTCGATATCCACCTCGGCACCGGTTTTCTTGCGCCGAACAGCGCCTTCAAGGGTCACAAAGCTCGGGCAGAAACCGTTCAGACAGGAAAAATCCTTGTTGCAGCTCGACAGGTTGATCTTGCGCTTGCGGCCCAGTTCAGTCTCCAGCGGCTCGATGCTCAGGCAGTTGCTTTCGAGCGAGCAATCGCAGCAGCCTTCGCAGACAGCCGGGTTGATGAAGGCAAAGCGTTTTGGGTCCTCCATCTGGCCGCGTTTGCGGCGGCGGCGTTTTTCGGTGGCACAGGTTTGCTCGTAGATCAGCACCGATACGCCTTTGACCTCGCGCAGGTCGCGCTGGACGATATCCATGTCTTCGCGCGAATGGAAGCTGGTGCCTTGCGGGAAATCAGCACGGTCGAATTTGTCGATGACATCCGACACCAGCGCGATCCGCGCCACCCCTTCGGCACGACACGTTTGGGCGATACCGGCCACGCTGATCGGCCCGTCCACGGGTTGCCCGCCCGTCATCGCAACCGCATCGTTATAAAGGATTTTATACGTTATATTCGTCTGTGCCGCGACCGCCTGACGAATGGCAAGCGAGCCCGAGTGGTACCACGTGCCCTCGCCCAGGTTCTGGAATAAATGCTTGCCACCGTTAAACTTGGACGCCACCACATGCGGCACGCCCTCGCCGCCCATTTGCGCATAACCGCCGGTTTCGCGGTCCATCCACCCCGCCATGACGTGACAGCCAATGCCCGATGCAGCCTGCGAGCCCTCGGGCAGTTTTGTCGATGTATTATGCGGACAACCCGAACAGAAATACGGCGTGCGCTTGGCCCCTGGCACGTTCAACAAAACAGGCGGCTTTTCAGTCAGCGCACGCGCCTTTTGCAGCAGATTTTCATCCGGAAAGAACGCATCAAGCCGTTCGGCCACGACCGGCACCAATGCCAGCGGGCTTAGCTCTCCGGTCCAAGGCAGCAGCGGATCGCCCGCCGCGCGGTGTTTACCGACCATGCGACCGGGCTTGTGCCCCGGCCAATCGTAAAAATATTCCTTAAGCTGGCTTTCGATGATGCCGCGTTTTTCCTCGATCACCAGCACCTCTTTGGTGTCGGACACAAATGCCAGCGCATCCCGTCGCGCCAAGGGCCAGACCATCCCGACCTTGTAAATATCGATCCCCAAGCGCCGACACGCCGCCTCGTCCAACCCCAACAGACGCAGCGCTTCCATCAGGTCCAGATGGCCCTTGCCGGTGGTGACGATGCCAAAGATCGCGTCTTCCAGATCATAGATGCGCTTGTCGATCGGGTTGGCTTCGACAAAGGCTTCGACGGCACGCAGCTTATGTTCCAGACGTGTCTCGATCTCAGGGCTCGGCATATCAGAGCGGCGTACATGCAGACCGCCGGGCGGTGGAGTGAACTGCGGAAGAGTGAACGCGCGGTCAGGGCGCAGGATCACCGATTGCCCGCTTTCCACCGTTTCAGAGATCGCCTTGAAACCGACCCATGTGCCCGAAAACCGGCTAAGCGCCAGCCCGTACGCGCCAAACTCAAGGAATTCGCCCACGTTTGCAGGGTTTAGCGTGGGCATCATCCACGTCATGAACGCCACATCGGACTGATGCGGCATCGACGACGACACGCACCCGTGGTCGTCCCCCGCAACAACCAGAACGCCGCCCTTGGGCGACGACCCATAGGCGTTGCCGTGGCGCAGGGCATCGCCTGACCGGTCAACGCCCGGTCCCTTGCCATACCACATGGAGAACACGCCCTCGACTTCGCAATGAGGGTCGAGCACCGCCTGCTGCGCGCCCAAGACGGCTGTCGCCCCGAGGTCTTCGTTCACAGCGGGCATAAAGGTGATATTATTGACCGTCGTCACATCCCGCGCGCGCCAAAGCTCTAGATCGACGGCCCCAAGCGGCGAGCCGCGATATCCCGAGATAAACCCCGCAGTGCTCAGTCCCTGCGCCGTATCGCGCCGCGCCTGATCCAGCATAATCCGTACCAGCGCTTGCGTGCCGGTCAGAAACACTGTTCCTTCGGTCCGCGTATAGCGGTCCGACAGGGCGTAGGGGTAAAAGTCGTGGGTCTCTTTGGTCATAATGGCGATCCTTGGCTGTCATGACAATCAAACCACATTTCCGTGAAATATCTGTCCCCACTTGCACCCGATTGCGGAATGATCGAAAATTCTATTCGCATATGACAAGGAAGATGAAATGTCTGACCAGATGAACTTTGACGACCGCGACCGTCGGTTGCTTGATCTCTTGCAGCGCGATTGCCGTATCTCGAATGCCGAATTGGCCGACAAGGCAGGCATGTCCGCTTCTGCCTGCTGGCGACGGGTCAAGGCCTTTGAAGACGCGGGCGTCATCGAGCGGTATCGCGCGGACGTATCCCCGACCAAGGCAGGCAATAGTTTTCAGGCCTTGGTACAAGTGCAATTGGCCCGCCATAATCAGGAGAAACTGGCCGAGTTCATCAACGCAATTGCGCATCGCGCCGAGGTGCTGGAATGTTATGCCACGACCGGGCAAGCCGACTACCAGATGCGCGTCCTATGTCGCGACATCGCCGCCTACAATCGGTTTCTAGAAGATTTTCTGTTTCGTCTGCCGGCGGTCGAAAGCGCCCAGACCAACGTCGTGCTGCGCGAAATCAAGCGTAACACCAGCATCCCGATGTGAGCGGATATCGCGGATGGGAACGCCGATATCTCGCTCAGTTGCATCCTCGCTTGAGCGCTGCCGACGCGAGGTCCCGATGCAACCAAAGAGATATCAACCCTGAGCTGAATAAGGGCGCAGTTTGATCCGTCAAAAACCTCCTATGGACACATATGCCATTAGGGTTATTCGCTATGGGAAACGTAATATGTTCTCATCAGGAATTGAAATACAAAACGAGGGGAATATCAAAATGAAATAGATTTTATATCTACGCCGAACAGCACGCTGTTCTCATCATAAAACGCGACGTTCGAGTTATTCCAGGAATAACCGAAACTCACGGCGACATTCTTGTGAACCTGACTTTTTATATTTACTGCGTACTGATTGTCTTCTCTCGGTTCTCCGAAGTGCGAACCTCCCCCGAAATTCCCATATGAAATAGACAGTGTTGTCTTTCGTTTTAATACGGGACGTGTGATCGACGCAGTCGCCCCCCATCGTGATGTGTGTTTTCCCGCGATTTCCTCGCCCCAACTTACACCCGTATAGATTGCACCCACATCGGGCATGGCGCTCAGCAAACCAACGTTGATATAACTTTTCGGATAGTCATCCCGGAACGATCTTTTGAACGCCCATTTTGCTTCGTGGTGCCCCCAGCCAGTCGCGAAGGCCTGCGATCCGCCAAGCGACGCGTACACTTCTTCGACGCTGGCGTTCTTCTTTTCGGCAACGCGCACGCCCGCGCAACTGTCGATCCAGGTATAAGACGCGACATGGCTGCCAAGGCACGCCGACGCCCCAACAGCGTGCTTCGATAGGCTATGTTCGGGGGCATATTCGTACGAGCCGTAGGCAGAAAACTTGAGAACATGCGCCGGTGCAACGCTGTACAACAGCGTACCTGTCGCCCTCGCGCCCACGGTCATCCCCGCCTTGGCCTGATCTTCCTCATCGGTGCGGAAGGTAAATTTTCCGATATTGAATTCGTCGCCTGGCAGTCCGTTGTTGATGTTGGAATCGTAGCCGATCAACGGCTTGAGCCCCACGTAAGACAGCAGCTCCTGTGGCCCCTTTCCGGGGCGGTGCATCAGACCATCATACCGCATAAGCCGCTTCAGGTAAGTCTCGTGTCCCGGCGGTTTGGCCTTGAGCACGCTAAAAAAGCTCAGTCGCTGAGATCCCGATATCATCGCGGATTTCCACACTGGCAGAGGATCTGCCAAGGGCGCGGTCGCCAAGCCGCACAGCAGAATAGCGGTGCCCGCTTTGAATAGGTTCAACAAATTAATTCTCAAAATTTTTAGGAGGTTAAGGGGCGACATATGCCGCCCCCAAATTTTACTGAAGTTCCGGAGAGTATTATTTCTCTTCGACAATCCAGCCGCCGCCGACAAAGGAGCCATCGCTCTCGCCGTTGCTGAGGGTCGCCTCAATTTCGCCTACAGCAGCTTCTGCGTTGTCGCCCACGAACGCGCCGGTTGTTGTCCCTACCAAGGTAAGAGTTTCATCAGGGCCGTCGCCGGTTGTTTCAATCGTTCCCGTAAGATCGGCCGTCAGATCACCGCCAGAGATGGAGCCGTTAGCCAGATCAATTTGACCGCTTACGGTCATGTCTTCCTCGTTCGTTTGCAGATTCGTCATCGAACCGGTGATGGAGGAGCTGTCGAAGTCCGCAGTCAGATTGAGTGCCGCAACAACGGCAGGATCTGCATCATTTTCCATGCGCTGCGCAAGGATTTCTTCGCTGTCGGCCACCCACAAACCGGCGACGCCGGTATATGTCGCCGAACCGGAACGCTGGGACATTTCCTCAGCGGTGGTGATGTTTTGGTACTCTTTCGTTTCCTCGTTGTAGTCGCCCACTACTTTTACGCGATCGATCACGGCGTCGGCTTTATTTCCCAGCTCTTCATAGTCAGCAATACCGTTGCTGCTGCCGCATGCACTCAGGGCGACTGCGATGACAGGGGTAGCCAAGGCGAGTTTGAATGTTGAGAATTTCATGAAATATTCACTTTCTATACTTACGTTTATACACGTCCAAATTGAACATCTTCTATTTTCCCCAGAGACTTCAGACGCACAACCCACGGTTCACAAACATTTGAACGAACGTATGTATTTGTTGCAGAATTGACACTCGTTTAAAGTGTACTGTGCTAATTCATAAATTGAGGGCACCGAGAAATACGGCACCCTCAGTTGGTAATGAAATAGATTTTTAGCATCCATACTGTAGCGTCATTGCAATAAATCCGACGCGGAAAACTCAAAATCGAGAAATATAAGTTTCACAAAACAAATGTCATCCATCTATACGCCCCATCGGATAGAAAGGGTAATCGATTCGATAACAATATACCTTGTCAAATATCTCTTTTTTAAACTCTCACGCAGGGCTGACCTGCGATCGATGAAAAGGTGTTACGATACCTTTTTCGACTCGTCTACCCCTGAGGGTATTATTTATCGCAAAAGTAGAATTACCGACGGATACCTCGGCGCGGGGGGTTAAAATTTGGCTCAGCGCGCAACCGTTCGGGCAATCATACAGACCTAGGCGCGTCAGCTCGAATAACGTCCTCCCGTATTTGTGGCATCCGACGGGATATTGTCACTTTTGCCAGTTCCGCGGCTTTTGGTTTGGTGGCAAGGTGATAACAGCAACGTCAGATGGAGATGATCTCATGACACTCGACCCCGATCTTCTTGCCGCAGTCGACACCTATTTCGAAGCGATCCATGACTGTGATATCCAAAAGCTGAACGCCGTCTTCCACCCGCAGTCCAGCTTGTTTGATGCCGACAACGGATCGATCTTTGTAGAGCCTATAGACAGCTTTAGTCGCGACGTTGCGGGGCGTCTGTCACCGGCGTCCAAAGGCCAACCGCGTGAGGCCGAGGTATTGATGATCGACCACCTGTCGCCGATCAGTGCAACGGTCAAAATCCGTATTCGCGCGCATCAAAACATCTTTGTCGACCATCTTGGCTTTGTGAGGGGTGAGAATGGGTGGCAGATCGTTTCCAAGATCTGGCACCTCGAAGATACGCTGGGCGCGGCAGACGCGGATGACGAAAGCGCCTAAACCTCGATCAATCCCGCTTTGGCCAAGCGATGGGTCAACGCCCCCCATCCCTCGTCCCTAGTCCCTCGTCCCCCGCGACAGGTCTTTCAACCCTGCGGATAGACAACGCCCATACGCCAGTCAGAACCCTGAAACTTGATGGCGCAGAGTTTCCTCTGTGCTCCGGTTTGGTTTCGGGGTATCGAACGGTCCTATGAATGACACAGCTCCCCCATGCCCCGAATGCGCCTCGATCTACGTCTATCAGGTCGATGCCTTGTTGAATTGCCCAGAGTGTGGACACGAATGGGGCGCTCAAGACCCCTCCGACACCGCGCCGGCCACCCGCGATAGCGTCGGGAATGTGCTAGAGGATGGTGACACCGTCACCGTGATTAAGGACCTGAAGATCAAAGGGTCTTCGTCCGTGGTTAAAGTCGGAACCAAGGTGCGCGGCATTCGGTTGGTCGACGGCGATCACGACATCGACTGCAAGGTTCCTGGAGTCGGCCAAATGGGCCTGAAATCCCAGTTCGTAAAGAAAGTGTTTGGATAGACGGCCCAAAAGGCTGGATTTTCCATCGCAAGGGCGAAGCTATCACGTGGCGGTCGCTGCTGCGTACGACGCACCACACCGGGCTACAGACCACCTGAATGCCGGGCGGGGCAAAGCCCTTGGTCGCTTACACCGACAGTGCAGCCAAGCGGCTGATACAGATCACACCGAAGCGCATGGCCGGCAAACAGGATTTTCACTCGCTCATCACGCCAACATCCGAACGAAACGCTGCAATTCATAGCGTCGTCGCATGGTTCTTGGCGCAGGCAGAAAAACGAGCCTAGCCTAGCTGCAGATCAGAACTTTGCGGAGGTTCTAATTCATGGCGCATGGCCCTAGGCTCAGACACAGCGTCAATCATGTGGGCCTTTGGCGGGTTTCTGCCACAAGTCGCCAAAGCTTCCAGCGCTGGACGCGTTGACAGATCGCTTTGTGTAAGGCACTGATTTGCCCATGCGTTGTCTTAAATCCATATCAAACCTCTTTCGCCTCGTTCTAGGCGCGGTATTGGTATGCGGCTTTTTGTTGCTGCCCCCCTCGTCGGCGCACGCGAACAGCGGGATGCACGAGGGTGCACATGCGACGCATCACACTGGGGCTGATTCTGAGATGGCCTTGCATCACGCGCAGCAAGCTGCGGTCGCTCAGCCTGCGCCCGACAACACACCTGACAGCTTTGAAGGTGACGCCTGCTGCGGCGGCATATGTATGACTGCTGCGCTTTGCGCATCGCAGCACGCTGAAGTGACAGCCGTTCAATCCGCCTGTTTCGCGCTCAGCTACCGGTCCATGGCCTCGGCCGACGCAACCAGCCAGCTGCGCCCCCCTCGAGCCTGACCTGATCGCCGCTGCATAGCGGCATTTGCGCCTGCGATACATTTGCGTCCGCGGGCAAGATCACCTAAATTTCAGGTCAAATATCCATGAAAACAGTATTGATTGCAGGGGCGATGTCCCTGACCCTTGGGGCTTGCGCAACCACGCTTCCGCCCTTTCCCGATGTCACGACTGCCTATGTGCAACAGCCCACCCCCCTGCCCGAAGTCGCCGCGATGACGGCTGCTGACAGCAGCGCGCGTGGCAGCGCCACAACCGCCACTGAACAGCCCTTTGCAGGCTACCGCCGACGTGGCGTGGTGGAACCGCTCGACTGGCGACGGCTGAACGCGGAACAGGCACCGATGCAGGGGATGAACCACTGATGCGTTGGACATTGAAAACAGCCGCTGTCATCACGCCGCTCGTTCTTGGCGCCTGCACAGCCTCGACCTTGCCCGTCAGCTATTCCGCACGCGATGCGGGCTTTGCCGCCGTCGAGACGCGCACCTCCAAAGCGATTGGCAAGCGCACCGTTTGGGCGCAGTCGCAGTCCGAAACGGTGGCCACTTCGAAACAAGTCCGCGCCATGGTGCAGGGCAAGACAATTAACGCCGAAACCGCCGTGCAAGTCGCTTTGCTGAATAACAAGGGGCTACAGGCGTCTTACGCGCAGATCGGTCTGTCGGCAGCAGAAGCATGGCAACAGTCCACGCCTGAAAACCCTGTCGTCTCGGTTGGTCTTTTGGGCATCGGCGCGCCTGAGGTGGGGCTGTACCGCGCCCTTGAAAGCATGATCGCGGTCAACCTGCTGGATGCTCGCACTCGCAAACAGCGCATCGCCGCTGCCGAAGTTCAGTTCCAACAGGCGCAGATGCAAGCCGTCAATGACACGCTGGCACTGGCAAACGAGACCCGCGAAGCTTGGGTCAACGCCGTCGCGGCGTTCGAGACGGTGAGCTATCTGAAACGCGCCGCCATCACCACCGATGCGGCCGCAGAACTGGCGCAACAGCTTGGCAAAACCGGTGCTCTTAACAAGGCGGCACAAGCGCGCGAGCAGGCCTTTAACGCCGAGATGGCCGGTCAGGTGGCGCGGGCGCGGCTTGATGCGGAATTGGCTAAGGAACAGCTGACCCGTTTGATGGGGCTCTGGGGGCAAGACGTGGCGTATTACGTGCCCGATGCCCTACCCCGCGTGCCCAACACAGTGAATGGTCACCGCGGGATCGAACGGCTGGCGCTTGCCAATCGGGTTGATCTGGAAGTGGCGCGGCTGGGGCTCGCGGCCACAGCCAAGGGTTATGGGCTGACCGATGCAACCCGCACCCTGACCGACCTTGAAGTGATCGCCGGCGCAGAGATTGAACGCGAGGTAGAAGACGGCGAGATCGAGACCAGCATCACCCCGCAGGTCGAGTTCGAATTCGTCATCCCGATCTTCGATAGCGGCAAGGCGCGGATGCGCAAGGCAGAGCTGAGCTACCTTCAGGCTGCGAATGTGCTGGCTGAACAAGCGGTGAATGTGCGGTCCGAGGCACGCGCAGCAGCCACGGCCTATCGCTCAAGCCACCAGATTGCGCGGCACTATTCGGACGTGGTGATGCCCCTGCGGCGCACAATCAACGAAGAGGCGCTGCTGAGCAATAACGGCATGATCACCAGCACCTTCGACCTGCTCAATGACGCGCGCGAGAAGCTGTCGAGCGAGTTGGAAGCGGCTAACGCCAAACGCGACTTCTGGCTGGCCTCGGCTGGTCTGACCGCCGCGATCTATGGCGGTGGCAGCGGCGGCGGTGGTGCAGGCGCAGAGACGCAAATCGCCGCCGGTGGCGGTGCAGGACATTGAGACAGGAAAACAATCACATGATGAACAGACGTCAACTGCTAGGGGCCGGCGCGGCTGGGGCCACGCTTGTTTCCTCCAAAGCATGGGGCCAGACCATGAACATGGGCCTGCCCGAAGCCGCGGTGATGGACAGTGCCCTCACCCAGACCCCCACCCGCCCCACCAGCGGGCCGGACTACAATCCGGTCGTAACGCTCAATGGGTGGACTTTGCCGCACCGGATGAACAACGGGGTTAAGGAATTCCACCTTGTTGCAGAACCGGTCGAGCGCGAATTGGCCGACGGGATGGTTGCGCGTCTTTGGGGGTACAATGGCCAATCCACCGGCCCAACCATCGAAGCCGTCGAAGGCGACCGCGTCCGCATCTATGTGACCAACCGCCTGCCCGAGCACACAACGGTACACTGGCACGGGCTGATCTTGCCCTCGGGCATGGACGGTGTCGGCGGGCTCAGCCACCCCGGTATTCCGCCGGGCAAGACCTTTGTCTATGAGTTCGATCTGACCAAATCCGGCACCTTCATGTATCACCCCCATGGGGATGAGATGGTGCAGATGGCGATGGGCATGATGGGCATGTTCGTGGTCCACCCCAAAGACCCGGACTTCATGCGGGTTGATCGGGATTTCCTGATCATGCTGAATGCTTTCGACATTGATCCGGGCACCTACATTCCGCGCATCATGACCATGGCAGATTTCAACTTGTGGACTTGGAACAGCCGGATTTTCCCTGACATTGACCCGCTGGTGGTCAACCAAGGGGATAAGGTGCGCGTGCGCGTCGGCAACCTGACGATGACAAACCACCCGATCCACATGCACGGCTATGACTTCAAGGTCACCTGCACCGATGGCGGCTGGGTGCCGGAATCGGCGCAATGGCCCGAGGTGTCGATCGACATCCCCGTGGGTGCCATGCGCGCCTACGAGTTCACCGCAGACCATCTGGGCGATTGGGCGATCCACTGCCACAAGTCGCACCATACCATGAATGCGATGGGTCATGACGTGCCGACGCTGATCGGCACCAACAGTTCGAACATGACGCGCCAAGTCCGCCGCGTGCAGCCGGAATTTATGCCCATGGGCACGGCCGGCATGGCGGATATGGGCGAAATGTCGATGCCGCTGCCCGACAATACCGTGCCGATGATGGCCGGCTGGGGGCCGCATGGCCCGCTGGAGATGGGCGGCATGTTTTCGGTCGTGAAGGTGCGCCAGGGCATCGACGCGGACGATTACGAAGATCCCGGTTGGTACGAAAACCCACCGGGCACCGAGGCGTATGAATGGACCGGAGAGCTGCCGGACTTTGCGCAGAACCACAGTCCTAAAACACAAATCACGCCCAAACCTACCTCCAAGGGCTGAAGGGCCCTTGGAACACTATGAAAAACCACAATCACCAAAACTTACAGGAAAAACCATGAACAAACTTCTTATCTCGACCGCCCTGACACTGCTCCTTTCGGCCCCTGCTTTTGCTGCTGGCAGCCATGACGGCGGCCACGGCAATGATGGCCACGGCGACATGCATAAAGAAATGGCGATCGGCATGCCCGGAAAGGCAGACGCCGTCGACCGCACGATCGAAGTCACCATGCGCGAGACCGACGACGGCGAGATGATCTTTGAACCGTCCGAGTTCGACATCAAAAAAGGTGAAACCATCCGCTTTGACGTCACCAACAAAGGCGAGATCGAGCATGAATTCGTGATCGACACGATGGACGGCAATTCCGAGCACAAAGAAGCCATGGCCAAGATGGATATGGAGCATGACGACCCGAATTCTGTGCGTCTGGATCCCGGCATGAATGGCGAAGTTATCTGGACCTTCAGCAATGACGGCAGCTTTGAGTTCGCCTGCCTGATCCCCGGCCACTATGAATCCGGCATGCACGGTCCGATTACTGTGGCGCAGTCAGACGAGGCCCCAGCGGCACCTGCTGTCTTCTCCACGGGCAAGATCAAAAAAGTCGACGCCAAAGGCAAAAAGGTCACCATCATCCACGGGCCGCTTGAAAACCTCGACATGCCGTCCATGACCATGGTGTTCAAAGCTGATGAGGCGCTGATCGCCAAGATGAAAGAAGGTCAGGACATCGCATTCGTCGCTGACCGCGTCAAAGGCAAGCTCACCGTCACACAGATGAAGTAAACCCAGCTTCGGGGCCGGTCACATTGGTCGGCCCCGAAAGCACTCTTTTTCCTAGCTAGCGCCAACTTTGAACTCATCCGGTAAGACACGATATGAATAGACGACAGTTTCTCGCGAGCGTTTCAGCCACAGCGATCTTCCCCCTGCCGGGATTGGCAGCTGGGGCTCCTTTCACGCTTAGGGCCGAACCCGTCACGCGGCAGATCCTGCCGGAAGGCGAAGGCAGAACCGCAATGCTGGGCTTCAACGGGTCGATGCCTGGGCCAGAGATCAGGGTGAAACGCGGCGAACGCATGACGGTGGAGGTCGAGAACGGTCTGGACGAAGGCACCGCTGTCCATTGGCATGGCATTCGGCTTGAAAACCGGATGGACGGGGTACCGATGATGACACAGGATCTGATCAACCCCGGCGACAACAAGACCTATAGCTTTGTGCCACCGGACGCGGGGACCTATTGGTATCATTCGCACTACATCTCGCAAGAGCAGGTCGCACGCGGCATGATGGGGCCATTGATCATCGAGGATGATCTGCCCCCAGATGTGGACCATGACATCACGGTACTTCTGTCTGATTGGATCATCGCCGAAGATGGCAGCCTCGTCGACGAATTCTCGGATATGCACAGCGTCGCCCACGCAGGCTATATGGGCAATTTCGCGCGGGGCTTCCTCTCGCAGGATGCGGTGAAAAAAGCTGACCGTGTCCGGCTCCGTATTATCAACGCGGCCACAAACCGCATCTTTCCGTTGGCGGTTACCGGCGTCACCGGATCGGTCGTTGCATTAGACGGCATGGCACTTGAAACGCCGCGCAACTTGACTGACCTCGTGCTGGCCCCCGCGCAGCGGGCGGATCTGATCGTTGATATCACCGGTCCCGTGGGCTTTGACATGCAGTCGCGGCAGGGGTCCTACCGTCTGGCTGAGTTGGCAATCTCTGGTACAAACACGGACCGATTGCCCAAACCGATTGCCCCGCTTGCAGTGCCGAACCTGCCAACGCCGGGCGACCCCAGCCAGCATCTGACGCTCACCATGATGGGCGGCGCTATGGGCGGGCGACACGGGGGGGCTAATATCTGGTCCTTCAACGATATCTCTGACCTGCACGACGACCCGTTTGGTGCGTTTGAGCGCGGCGAGACGGCGCGGATCACCTTCGCGAACGATACCGCATTCCCGCACGGCATTCACCTGCACGGCCACCATTTCTACGAGGTTGCCCCTGATGGTAGCCTCGGTGACCTGCGCGATACATCACTGGTTGCCGCAGGCGAAAGCAGGGATGTATTCTGCGTCTTCGACAATCCGGGGCGTTGGTTGATCCATTGCCACATGTTGAGCCACGCCGTCGGCGGGATGCGGACATGGGTCAAGGTCTCTGATTAGGGTCAGCTGTGCTCCGGCTTTGTGCCACCCGCCTTGGGTGGTTGCTCGTGACCAAACAACGATGCGCCGTCGTGCGCGCTGGCAGAGGTTTCAAATTCAAGGCTCGAATGGGAAATACCGAAATCAACCGCGAGCGTTCGTTTAAGCTCGCGCTTCACGGCGTCAAGTTCGGTCCAGTCTTGCCCCACCAACACGACATGACAATCAAGCGCCACCTCATGTTCTTGCATCTGCCATAGGTGCACGTGATGCACGTCACGCACCCCGTCCACTTTGGTCATCGCCTCGACGACTGCGGTGGCATCCATATCAGGTGGGCTGCCCAGCATAAGCATGCGGATCGGTCCGCCGATTTCGGTCAGCGCAAGATAGAGGATATACACAGCGATACCGATTATGATCGCAGGATCGACCCAACGCAGGTCATACAGAATAATGAGCGTACCGCCGAAAATCACTGCGACCGAGGCCAGCGCATCTGACAGGTTATGCAAGAACAGCGCCCTGATGTTCACACTGTCCTTTTGCATGGAATAGGTCAGCAGCGCTGTCAGGGTATCAATCACAAGCGCAACACAGCCCAGAATGACCACGGTCCAGCCCGCCACTTGAGGCGGGTCGATCAGGCGCATTCCGCCCTCGTATATTAGGTAAAAGCCGACCAGAATCAGCGTGGTATAGTTGATAAGGGCGGCCACGATTTCGATCCGGCCATAGCCGAATGTCATGCGCGCATCCGCCGGCCGCCGCGCAATTTTGCGGGCGACAAACGCAATGACCAAAGAGGCCATATCAGAAAAGTTGTGAAGCGCATCGGCGACAAGCGCAAGCGACCCCGATAACACCCCGCCCACAATCTGCGCGACCGTGAGCAGCGCATTCGCCCAAATCGCGACCGACACTCTGCAATCACCGCTTTGCGGGTCAATATGGGCGTGACCTTGGGACATGGGGGCTACCTTTTTTTTCGGGAGAGCAATCGCTGCGCGTTACGCGGCTTCGTAGCTCGAGAACACTTCGGTGCTGCCATCGCGGGCGATCAAAAACACGTCATACGCTTCGCGCTTGGTCTCTGGCCCCATTCCCGGCGAACCATAGGGCATCCCCGGTACGGCGAGGCCAATGGCGTCTGGACGCTCGGCCAGTAG
This sequence comes from Sulfitobacter sp. M13, assembly GCF_053474885.1. Lineage (NCBI taxonomy): Bacteria > Pseudomonadati > Pseudomonadota > Alphaproteobacteria > Rhodobacterales > Roseobacteraceae > Sulfitobacter > Sulfitobacter sp. M13. Next base: position 2,465,491 of record NZ_CM130281.1, read on the forward strand.
TTTGCGGATGTCAGCGGGCGGCACATGGCCTTCAATCATATAGCCGTCGATCTTTCCGGTATGACAAGACGCCATGTTCTGCGGAATGCCGTTGTCTTGCTTGTAGCGGATCAAGAGCGTTCCTAGGCTGCGTTCAGTCGTGACAGCAAAGCCTTCTTTTTCCAGGATATCGATCCAAGCTGAGCAGCACCCGCAGTTGGGGTCTTTCATCACGTGGATCGCAGGTTTCTCTTTGGCCCATGCCGCAAAGGGTGCGGCGGCGGCAAAGCTCGCAGTACAGGCCAACAAGCTGCGTCGTGTGAGGGTCATATCGTGTCCTTCCGAGGGTTCAAAATGTGGTTATTATAGGTTGTAGTGCGGCTGGCGGGTTCGGCCAGCCCATCAGCAACGGTTGGCCGGAAGAACAGCAGACGCAGCGCGTTCAACGTCACCAGAACGGTTGCCCCAGTATCAGCCAGGATCGCGATCCAGAGGCCCGTCACGCCGAGCATCGTCGTAACAAGGAATATGCCCTTTAGTCCAAGAGCTATGGCAATGTTCTGCCGGATATTGCCCATCGTCGCGCGGGCAAGCCGGATTTGGGAGGGTACATCTGTCACCCGGTCGCGCAAAATCGCTGCATCAGCTGTCTCGAGCGCCACATCGGTGCCGGACCCCATCGCAACGCCCACATGCGCTGCGGCTAATGCAGGCGCGTCGTTGATTCCGTCGCCGATCATCATGACCTTGGCCTCAGCCGCGAGGCTTTGAATGGCCGCGACCTTATCCTCGGGCATCAGCTCTGACCTATGGTCGATGCCAAGCCCTTCTGCGATAGAAAAGGCTGTGCGGCTGTTGTCCCCTGTAAGCATGACCGATGAAATTCCCAAGGCGTTCAACTGCGCCACCGCCGCTGCCGCATCGGCGCGCGGTTCATCACGCAGGGCAATGATGCCTTGAGCAACGTCATCGCGCAGTACGATCACCACGGTTTTGCCCTGCGCCTCGAGTGTTTCGACATCGGCGCGCAAAGCCTCTGACAGCGCCCCGCGTCCTGCCGCCAAACGGGGTGAGCCCACGCAAATGGTAGCCCCTGCAATCACCGCCTCGGCCCCTTTGCCGGGCAAGGCGCGTGACTGTGTCGCAGTGGCGGGGTCGATCCCGTGCGCTTCAGCCGCGCTGCAAATGGCTTGGCCCAGCGGGTGGCTCGCGCCGCTCTCTACTCCGGCGGCAAGGGCCAAAAGACCGGTTTCGTCTCCGACGATGGTTTGCACATCGGTCACTTGCGGCTTTCCGTGGGTCAACGTTCCGGTCTTGTCAAAGGCCACATGCGTGACCCGCGCGGCCGCTTCAATCACCGCGCCGCCCTTCATCAACAACCCGTTGCGCGCCCCGGTGGACAGGGCCGAGGTGATCGACGCGGGCACCGAAATCACCAGTGCACAGGGGCAGCCGATCAGCAGCAAGGCCAGTGCACGATAAACCCATTCGTCCCACGCGCCTCCGAAGGCAAGCGGGGGCACGACGGCGACCAATACAGCCAAGCCCACCACGGCCGGCATATAGATGCGGCTGAACCGGTCAATGAACCGCTCGGTCGGCGCGCGGGCGCTTTCTGCCTCTTCGACCAGCCGCACAATTCGGGCGATGGTGTTGTCTGCCGCGGCTTTGGTGACGCGCACGCGCAGTAGGGCTTCGGTATTGATCGATCCGGCAAACACCTCCGCGTCCGGCTCTTTGAGGCGCGGCACGCTTTCGCCGGTAACGGGGCTTTCATCGACGCCCGAAGTGCCGCTGACCACCTTGCCATCACAAGGCACCCGGTCACCGGGGCGCACCTGCACGATCTGCCCGACGCTGAGCGTCTCTGCCGCCACCTCGCGTGTCTTACTGCCCACTTCAAGCCGCGCCGCTTTCGGCACCAGCTTGGTCAGCGCACGGATGCTGTTACGCGCCTTCCCGGCAGAGACACCTTCCAGCAATTCGCCCAAGGCAAAGAGAAAGACCACCAGCGCGGCCTCTTCCGGCTCTCCGATCACAAGCGCACCACTCGCGGCGATGGTCATCAGCATTTCGATGGTAAACGGCATCCCCACCCGCGCCATTGCGACCGCAGGGCGGGCCACGGGAATGAGCCCAATCAATGTGGCCAGAACGAACACCCAGTGTGAAACCTCGGCTGGCAGGATCAACCGCGAGGCCCATGCCGTAGCAAGCAAGGCACCGCTGCCAAGCACCAAACGCGCTTTCGCAGTCTGATACCAATTAGGTTCTGGCGGTGCATCAGGGGCGCTGCGTGGCTCAGGCCTCGCCCCGTCATCGTCAGGCATCGCGTCGTCAGGCAAAATGAAACCAACCTTCGGCTTTTCTGCCTTCGCCCCCTTCGCAGAGATGCAAAATCCAATGCCGCGCACCGCTTTCTCGATCCGCTCGGGCGAGGTTTCATTTTCGTCGAGCGTCAGACGCAGCTGTTCGGACATCAGCGCAACGTCGACCTCCGCAACCCCCGGCAAACGTTCCACCACGCCGCGCACCTTGGCCGCGCAGGCCCCGCAGTCCATTCCCGTAACCCGCCATTCCCGTTGTACCGCCTTGCCGTCCGCCATCTTATCTTCCAATCTGGTTCACCGTCAGAGGCAGACATACGACCTACAACAACTGTAGCTTCAAGCGTTATTTGAAACTTTCTTATCAGGCCCCGGCATTAGAGCACTGGGGACATAACGCCATTCAACGACGCCCACCTTGTGCGCAGCTGACGGGCGATTCTGACCTACAGGCTTGCGCGAAACGCCTCCAAAACCTACAACGACTGTAGGATAAAGGAGATCATACATGCTCGCCATCGGAACATTGGCAAAGCGCACCGGCACCAAGGTGCAAACGATCCGCTACTACGAACAGATTGGCCTTATGCCTGAACCCGATCGCACCGAAGGCGGGCAGCGGCGGTACGAAAATACCCAGTTGGACCGCCTCGCCTTCATCCGCCATTCCCGCCAGCTTGGCTTTTCGCTTGAAGCGATCCGAGAGCTCCTGGGCCTGTCAGACTCGCCCGATCGTTCTTGCGCTGAGGTCGATGCTATCGCCCAAAGGCAGCTCCGCGAAGTCGAGGCGCGGCTTGTGCGGCTCGAGGCGCTCCGCGTTGAATTGCAGCGAATGATCGGTGCGTGCAATGCGGATCGGGTGGCCGACTGTCGCATTCTCGAGGTGCTGCGCGATCACGAGGAATGCCTTGCTGACCACGGGGCCGCCGCATGATGCCAGCCGCCCTGCTCTATCCGCTTGCGGCCTTGGCCGAGATCGCGGGGTGTTTTGCGGTCTGGGCGTGGTGGCGTGGTGCGTCGCCGCTGTGGCTGGCTGGTGCCGGGGCTGCTATGTCTGGTGGTATTTGCGGGCTTGCTGGCGATGGTAGAGGCCGGTTTCGCTGGTCGGGCGTTTGCGGCCTATGGCGGCATCTATATCGCGGCATCGCTTGTGTGGATGTGGGTTGTGGAGGAGCAGCGGCCGGATCTTTGGGACGTTGCTGGCGCGGGCTTGTGCGTTCTTGGTGCAGGATTAATCCTTTTGGCACCCCGCGCGGGATAGACCACATAGGCACGCCGCTCTGACGACGGGACGGATAAGTCACCGCCGTCAGAGTGGCCCGCCCGCTTCTTACATGAGAAGTTGGGCTTCAAACCTTTTGGCAACCGTCCGCGCTGATTGGAATTTTTGCACCCCTTCGACAGAGTGCAGTTCGGGGAATAGGGTAAAGATCTCATTTCTCTGGGCGTCGTACAGCCCTTCTAATGAATATTCTCCGGGCTGGAAGCTTTCAGTCCACGCGCCATTGGCCAGGATCACTTGGTGTTGTTCGCACATGATGTGAATGTAATTCACGCCAGTATACGCCTCGACCGTCGTAATGCCGGCTTTTCCAGTCATATGTTTCGCAGCGATTAGAACTTCGGTTTCCGACATGATCATCTGTACGGAACTGCCGGTCATGAGCATTCTGTGGTTCGGCGACACCAGCATATCGACTTCTGGGATGTTGGGCGCGATTGAACCGGCCTGAATCAGAACAGGGCGCAGCTCGGGGTGGCCTTGCAGGTGCTGCGCAGAAAGGGCTTTCGATCCTACCCAACAAACGGGTTGCAAGCCGCTGTCACGGGTAATCAGGCGATCACCTTCGCGAATGTCTTCTACGCGCACCTGACCACGGTCCGTTGCGATCAACGTGCCGGGGGTAAAGCAGATGACTTTAGGGGGCGGGCTGGCATCCTCAACGGAAGCAATTTTACCGATGTCGTCAAATACTACGCGCGTGCCATCATCCAAGAGAACAACGCCGCCATCCTGAAGATCATCGTCGATGTCGTCATGCTTGTTTACGATCTGGCGCATTTGACCGGGCGTCAAAGTGAAGGTCTCTCCGCTTTGGAGCGTGACCGTCACGGGACCCTCGACATAAAGGATGTCGTTTATGTCTTGTCCGCTCGCAGACCCGTACGGAGGGTTCTTGCTTCCGCCGCTGCCACCTGTACCACCGCTTAAATACTTGCTCCCAGGAGCACCACCATAGACGGTGTCGGTACCACCGCCCTGCCGACCGACGTAAAAGGAGTCGCCCCCGCCACCGGAGCCGGAGCCGGAGCCATAACCGGAACCAGAGCCGCCTTTCCCGCCAAACATGAGGTCCTCTCCCGCGCCGCCGTACAGGCTGTCGTTGCCAGAGCCGCCGAAGATAACATCGTCACCGTCATCGCCGCAAATAATGTCGTCGCCGGATCCACCGCTAATGGTGTCATCGCCATCGTTTCCGCGGATGACATCATCGCCCGATCCGCCGTAGATCAGGTCATCGCCTTTACCGCCGGAAATGCTGTCGTCACCCTTTTGACCGTAGAGGGTGTCGTTCCCGTTACCCCCCAGAACAACGTCATCTCCGGAACCGGCCTTGATGTAATCGTCACCATCACCGCCTGCTAGACGGTCATCACCCTTGCTGCCGTAAATGGTATCATCGCCCGCTTCGCCATAGAGCTTATCCCCAGCACTGCTGCCAGATCCGCTGCCGGAGCCGCTGCCGGAACCTCCGCTTATCTTATCGTTGCCGGCGCCGCCGTAAACAGTGTCTTGCCCCTTGCCGCCGTCGATGGTGTCATCGCCATCACCGCCGTAAATAACGTCATTGCCATCATCACCATCGATATCGTCATTTCCCGCCATACCGAAGACGGTATCATCACCGTCTTTGGCGTTGATGGTGTCACCATTAGAAGTGCCGTTGATGACGTTGTCTTGATCATTACCTCGGATATCGGTCATTTGATAAGCATCCTTTGAACCTAAAAATACTAGGTGTGACTTTGCAGCATGACTGCGAATTTGAAAAACTGGGGTGTAGAGAACTAAACTAATCTATAGCGTGCAGGAAAAAGCGCGCAAGAGCCATGAAATCAGCGGACCAAGCCAAACGATGCGCAAAAAGGACTTTTATCTCTAATACGTTGATTTTAAACTGGAATAATGCACCATCATAGAATTGTGATACTTTTAAGGCAAAAGAAGAAACGTTTCTATTTCATACACAATAGCAATGAAACACCCCCGCTGTAATCAAAAAGAGGTAGATGCCGGCAGGTTATCCTTTTCGTTCCTAGCTTGATTCATTACACAGCGCCACCCGTACAGGTTGAATATCACGTGAATACGCCAGACCATCCAAACAAAAACCCCAAACCAAAGCGCCCGTCGGCAGATCATGCCGCACAGGCAGCAGAAGCTTTTTTTGGCAAACCCATAGAAAAAATAACCGCCCCCGGAGGGCGGGAACGGGCGAGCGTCCGGATACATTTTCACGACCAACAGATCATCATCGCGTCATGGCGCGCTGACCCAAAACGCCGGCTTAGAGAAATTCGTATTCTAGAATATCTTTCACAGGCCGAGGCGGACGTTCCAGCTTTGCTCGGTGTACACGACGGCTGGACATTTCAAAGCGATGTGGGCAGCAGACGTCTGACAAGTGCATTGTTGCGACGGTCGGGCGCTGACAGAGATGACCTTGCTGTTGCGGCAATCGAAAGTCTGATGCGTATAAAGCGGACTATTCAAAAGGACTTCTTGCGCGAGACCCCCTCGATTGCGACCAATCCTGCGTGGGCGATGCGCTTTGCATCCGGACCGCGGCGTCTTGGCCAAGCCCTAGATGCCCCTGCCCCCGAAATTGATGAAAACGCGCTCGCACATAGCATTCTTGGCTTGCCCGTAGAATTTGTGAAATGGGACGCCCGACCAGGAAACGCAGCCGTTTCAGATGACGGTAGGATCATATGGTTCGACTGGGAGGATTACGGCCGCAGAATTGGGATGGAGGATGCTGTCTTCCTTGTCGCCGACGAATTCTGGCCGTTTACAGCGGATAAATCGGTCGAACTTCTGGAGCAAACCGGCGTTTTGAAACAGAAAAATAGATCCGTTTTCTTCAGGTTCGCAGCGCTTCAGGCCATACATCGATGTCTCCTCATCGTAGACCAGCAACAAAAGTTCGGTTGGTACGATGCAGATCGCGCCAGACGGTATGATCGCATCGGCGTGACCAAAGAGCTCCTCGCGAACTGTATTAAAAATGCAGAATTTTTCGCAGCTCAGGATCAAAGCACCAAATCTTTGGCGCCCTGGCTTACAAGGCTGAGCACTTCATCGAAGGTGCTGTGAGTTCGAGGTGCCGATGACGCGTAGGGATTATGCGCATCGGTGCGCTCGGACTTGTGGCCGCGTCATGGCTTCGCACCGGCCCTTACGCAGCTTGGCAGCGTCTAACCATCTACCTGCGGCCAAAGCTCAATGCGTTCAGTGCCCGGGCGCAGCATGACAGCCCCCATCACCAACTGCCGCATATATCGCCTAAAACGATGACGGGTTCCGCCCTGCAACGGCCGCGCCACGCTAGAAATTGCGCTGCTCACCGGAATAGGAGGCGTGAGCCCATACCGTGACGCCATATCGATTTGGATGGCTTGTGCGGGGGCGGACTGCCAGCGCTTGAGCTGGGGGGTCTCTACGATCACGGCGTCTGCGAGCGCCGGCACTTTCGCCGACCGCTCAAGAAACTTACGCGCCCCTTCGGGCCAAAGGACATAAGCGGCGGCCCCGCTTCGGTCGAGCCACAGCCGCCGCAGGTCTGGCATCTGCGGGTGCGCGGCCCCCAACAGCTTTTTACGGCCGCGTGTTTCAAGGCTCAAGTGTTCTATGCCCGTAATCTGGCTGGCTTGGGCAAGAAACGGGGCAACAGAAGGCATAAGCCACGCGTCATCCTCCAGGATGAGGACCGGCTCGCCCGCTGCGACAACCCGCTGCCACGCAGACCGATGCGACAAAAGGCACGCTTTTTCGACATCTCGTAAAGGTCTTTGCCAGCGGCTCCAATCCAGATCATTCGCAAGGCTTGGCAGCTGCGCCACGCCTATCGCGGGCACCACATCAAGCCCTAAACCCAGCCGTTCAGCCTGGGCGCGCTGAAATGCCAACCGTTGCGTTTCACGGGCAAGATTGATGACAAGCGCGCGCATCAAGCTAACCGCTGAAGTCGCCAGAGAAGACTTTTAGATAGGCGTCCACAATGGCGGATTTGCTAAAATACTGGTCCAGACGCTCACGGGCGCCAGCAACAAAAGTCGCAGCGAGCGTTTTATCATCGCGGATGCGCGCCAAACCTGCCGCAATCGCGTCGTGATCATCGATTTCGGTTACGATACCGTCAATGCCATCCCGCATATACCAATCCGGCCCTTCGGACCGGGTGGCAACGGTTGGCACGCCGACTTTCCAGGCCTCCAAAAGAGTGTTGCCAAGCGGTTCATGGCGCGAGGGCATAACGAAAGCATCGGCGGCAGCCACGAGGTGAAATGGCTCGGATACCCAGCCGGTAAAATGAACCCTCTCTGCCATGCCAAGCTCGCGCGCTAACGCCTCAAGGTTGCCGCGTTCCCGACCGTCGCCCAGCAACCATAGATGAGCCCCAGGCAGCTTGGCCACAGCCCGTAACAGCACATCAAACCCCTTGCGCGGCACAAAGCGTCCGCTTGCAGCCACGACAAAAGCGTCCTCGGGCGTGTTCAGGCTGGCGCGGTCAATCGCGACCGGCGTAATGTCCCGTGCAAAGTTTGAGATTGTCAGCACAGGCTTGGTCCAGCCAAGATCCCGACACCGGGTTGCAATGCCGGGCAGATTACCGACAAGCAGGTCGCATTTGCCAAAATGCTTGAGGTTTTGCGGAAAGTCACCCATCCGGGCGAGCTTTACCGTATCAGGCCAGCTGTGCAAAAGCCGGCCCGCCCGTGGCATCCATGCCATTACCGCGTCTGGCTTCCAACTTTTCACCCAACGGTCAGCTTGATAATGCGCGACAAGCGACATCGGCGAGATGCGGCTGAAATTATTGCGTATCACCGGACCAAGCGGGGATATCTCCGGCTCCCAACTGCGGTTAGGCCGGATAATAAAACGCTGTTCGACGCCGCGCTCGGCAAAGGCATGGGCAAGGTTCACAAAGAACCGTTCGGCGCCACCTTCTTTACCAAAGTGAATGTGGAGAACCCGTGGCTCCCTGGTCTTGGCCGCGGTCACGTGCGCCATCCTTCGCGCCGTCTATGCCGCGCCAAAGCAAGGCGATACCTCAGCGCGTAACGTGCGCGGTGCAGAAATTGAACGAAACCGCCGCGCCGCGCTGTGCGCCGCGCCCGACCGACTGTTCCGGTAACGGTCTGCTGATCCCCAAGAACCACAGGCGGCGGCAAAACCAAAGCAACCCGCAGCCCGGTTTCCCAGACAAATTTTTGGTCTTCATCTACGGGACGGAAAAACGGCAAGGCTTGGGCAACCAAACGCGCAGCCGCGCTTTTGGTGAGCGCATAACCTATCAGACAGGTTGGCACACGGTAGGGCGTGCCGATCAAGACATCATCAAGCAATGACCGTGGGCCACAAAGCTCCACATCTTTATCCAGCGTGAACAGTTTGGTCATATCCCAGTCGCCAGCTGTGTCGGCGCTCAGCGCCCTTAAAACGGGCCCGAGCTGCGATGTTGCGTCGAAATCATCTTCAAAGATAAATCCGCCTGCGGCGTCACCGTCTGCAATGCGCTGCCACGCCGCTATATGCGACAGGTAACACCCGATTTCAGCCGGCACCAACGGATGACGGCCCTCTTTGGCATTGCGCATGGCGTCGTAGGTTCGGGCAATCTCGGCCTCGGTCAAGGCCCAGCCGTTCACGCCTTCGACCCGCTCGAAGGCAATGCCCTGTGCGGTCATAATTTTAGTGACCGCGTCAAGACGGGCGGTGTTGTCAGCAAGGTTAATCACATAGGAAGGCCACATTTTATGCGTTCCCGCATGACTGGAGGTTTTCGTGAACGCGTGCCGCATCAGTACATGCGCGGGCGCGACTATCCACAACCATCGCCTGACCTGCGGCCTTAGTCATATCAATCATTACTGTGCTCCAATCATCATCCATACCGTCGACGCGACGCAAATATTATCGACGCTGTGCCCACAAATAATTTTGATCGTGCAGCAGCGGCTTTGCCGTCAAGATATCAAGCAACATTGCTATATGTAACCACATCGATGGCAAGGGTCCATACGTGTCCGATTGAGGGTGCAGCGGTGAGAGTTACGACCTGTCAGGCCGGTTTAATCATAGCGTATTGCGAGGGGTTACCTTGGGCTGAACAGACCGCGCAGCAGAGGGCGCAATACCCGGCCCGCTCTCCTACCAACCCTGCATCGCGCATTTCACAGCTAACAGTTATCCTGCCGGCAAGTTTTTTTCTCACAACGATGTACCTTCCGACGGTCGGCCCAAGCCACATAGTTGAACCTCCGGCAGCACAGATGCAGAGACCGTGTTTAGGAACGCGAAGGTGTTCCATTGGATATCGAAACAGTTTACGAAGTCAGCTGTTTGGTGCCTAAGTTTTCATTGTGCAGTAGCTATTCTTGAAAAATGTTATATTGGGTGCTTTTTTGGAAAGAGACACGATATGACAGCTCCGTGGCAGGAATACCTAAACCATGTCAGCGGCCCTCTATCTTTCGATAAACGCATTCTCTGCCTGTTTTTAATCCATAACGAGGCACATCTGCTCCCCGATCTCTTCGCGCACTATCGCGCCATGGGGGACATGCAGTTCGTCGTAGTGGACGACCGTTCAACCGATGAAACCCCCGATATCTTTGCGCGCGAACCCGATGTCACCGTCTTTGCGCCCCAAGAGGGTTCCACCTATGCAAAGGATAAACGCGCCTGGCGCGGGACCCTTCTAGATGGGCTCTCAGAGGGAAGATGGTGCCTGAGCATTGATGTGGATGAACGACTGGTCTGGCGCGGCTACCCGCAGCGCTCTCTTGCGACGCTCATCGACGACATGGATCGCAAAGGCGCGCAGGCCTTAATCGCCAGCATGCTCGACATGTATGCTGACCGCCCGATCGCCGAACATATGGCGGGCCCCCGCCCGCTTGGGGAATCCTTTGACCACTATGACGACCCACGGAAAGATCCCTTTGCATACAGCTCGGCCCTGATGCCGCGACGTTTCCGCGAAAAATTCCCCCTGCCCAATACGATGCTGATGGGCGGCATGCGCGAGCGCCTTTTTGGGAGTTACACCGCCGGCCCGCTGGCGCGCTGGCTTCAACGCGATGCGCTGAAGCAACCGCGCCACCTGCCCCCGATCTGCCTTCCTCTTGCAGCGCTCGCCAAGAAACTTTCTACCCCGCACGGCGCAACGCCGCCCATGAACCAAACCAAAGTACCATTGGTGAAGTGGCGCACCGGCCTGTGCTACAATGGTGGCGCGCATCACCTTTCGCTCCCCCTCCGGCCTGCGTCAGAATACGGCATCCTTCTACATTACCCGATTACCCGCGGGGTCGAGGGGATCAATTATACCGCCACCCGTGGCCAACACGCCCATGGCTCTGCCCATTACCACACGATGGGGACCTCGGCATCGCTGAGCGCATTGAACCCTGTTTACAGCGGCACGTCCCGTCTTACTGACTTCTCGGCCCTTGCCCCCTTTTTCGGAGATCCAAACCAGTAAAATCTCGGGTCCGCAGCTTTAAAGATTGGGGACAGTCTGGCTAGTGCGTTGATAAAATTCCAACCAAAATGTCGACAAAGCTAGGGGTGCCTTACGGCTACAGGCACCGACCTAGATTTCAGTACCTTTTTTTATTCCCAGTGGGTTGTCACACAGGCTTCTCATTCTATTTTTGCCTAATCGGTGCCGCCAGAGCGACGTACAGACTTGGGACAGGGAAGGTAAGACCACTATGAGCAACCTCCGTTCGGAGCGTCGGCAGGAACATCTGTCCGATGTAGATTGGCCTTCCGTATTTAATCGACTTCACGAGGGGCTGGTGATTGCTGAAGTCGTTCACGAAAGCGACAATGAGGTCAATTGGCGGTACCTCCATGTGAACGAAGCGTGGTCGCAGCTTACAGGGCTGAGTTCGCAGGGCATTGCGGGAAAGCTCGTCACAGAGGTTATTCCCGGTGTAGAAAAACATTGGCTTGAAGGGTTCGCTCGGGTCGCGATCGATCAGCAGCCTCAAACTTTTGTTGGCCCTGTTTCAGAGCTCGGGCGCACCTACGATATTCGCGCATTCCCCGTCAGCGAAAATCGCTTCGGTTTGTTGTTTTTTGACGTCACCGAACGCGAACAGAACGAGCTGCGTTTGAAAGAACGTGCGGTTGAGCTGGAAAATAGGATCAAGGCTGAGCTAGGCGCTAGAGCCAAGACGTGGGACGTTTCCCCGGACGTCCCACGTCTCAAATCACCTTGGGATCTTCGAGCAGTGTAACCCGGCGATGACAGCGGTCTTGGGCTGGACGCAACAAGATCTTGCATCTATCCCCTTCCCAGATCTTGTTCACCCCGATGATCTTGAAGACACGCTTCAAGCGTTCGAGGCTGGCAAGAACAACCAGCCTGTTCTTCGTTTCGTCAACCGGTACCGCCACCGGAACGGCGGCTATCGCTGGCTGTCGTGGGTTTCAGTGCCTAACGATGGCAAAATCTATGCCACCGCACGAGACATCACTGAGGAAATGGCGCGGGAAGCCGAGCTGGAACTTCGCCGCGCCGAGCGCAGCAAGCTGTGGTCCGCGTCGCCTGATCTTCACCTTATCCTTTCCCTTGAAGGCCGCTATCTTGAGGCAAGTGACGCTTGGGAGAGACAGCTGGGATATGCGCCAGCCGCTCTAAAGGGTATGCTGTTTGACACGCTCATTGCCGAAGAGGACAAGGCATACGCGCACGACCTTTTCGCTGGGTTGTCGGAAACCGGGAAAGTCGATCATTCTGAAATCAGGATAGTAGACACGCAGGGCAATCGGCATTGGTACGGGTGGACCGCTGTTGTTAGTGGCGGGGTGATATTTGCAACAGGACGCAATGTCGACGAGCGTCGCAGGCAGGAAGAACAGCTTAGGCAGACCGAAGAGGCGCTGGCGCAATCCCGCAAGATCGAGACTTTGGGACAGCTTACCGGAGGCGTCGCGCACGATTTCAACAACTTACTTGCCGCCATCCAGTCTAGCCTGCACCTCTTGCAAAAACATGCGAGCAATGAGAGCGATCAAGCAAATGCCCTGCTGCAAAATGCGCTCGCAGGTGCGGATCGCGGGAAGCGGCTCGTTCAGCATATGCTTGCCTTCGCAAAGAAACAGGAACTTGCGCCTAAGGCTGTAGACCTACAAAGCATTCAAGACATGGACCAGCTTCTGCGCAGCTCTGTTGGACCCGGGATCGAGATATCGTACAACTTCGCACCTGATCTGCCTGCGGCTATGGTCGATATGGGTCAGCTGGAGATGGCGATACTGAACCTCGCAGTGAACGCACGAGATGCACTTGACGGCCAAGGCCAGCTATCAGTGAATGTCAAGAAGCTGGAAAACGACGCACCAGCGGATTTGCTTGACGGAGACTATTTGTCCATTTCGGTTATCGACGACGGACCGGGAATGGATGCCCAGACCCTATCGCAAGCCACCGAGCCTTTTTTCACGACAAAAGGCGTGGGCAAAGGTACGGGGCTTGGTTTGAGCATGGTTCACGGCCTTGCCAAACAGTCTGGCGGAGCATTTAGGCTTAAAAGCGCTCCGGGCCAAGGGACGACCGCGGAAATCGTGCTTCCGAGTTTGAGCAAAGAATCAATTATCGTGAACGAGCAAGAGCCATCGCACCAGTCTGCCCCCTCCCCTCTTGATAGGGATCTTCGGATACTTGTCGTCGACGATGACTGTCTTGTTCTGATGGGAACGGTCGCCATACTCGAGGATATGGGACATGATGTTTTGGATGCTACGAACGGTGATGATGCGCTCTCTATTCTTGCGGAAAATTCGGATATCGACCTTGTCATCACGGACCAAGGCATGCCCGGAATGACCGGCGTTCAGCTTTCAGAGAAGATTGCGGCGCACAAACCGGACCTACCCATTATCCTTTGCACTGGCTACGGCGAATTGCCGGAGGGGTCCTATCGTTACATGGCAGCACGCCTCGCAAAGCCGTTCGCGGACAGTCAGCTCGGCGACGTAGTTGCCAAGGCGCTCGCTTCCGGCTCACAGTTGAGCCAAGGTAATCGTGATGGGTGAATTGAGCGCTGCCTTCTGTGTGAAGCGTGATCCGTCAGGAGGCCACGTTGAAGGATAACCCTGCCCTTTTGGATAATTCAGGCGAGCACCTGGACCTTCTGCTTGCAACGTCTGAAATCGGAATTTGGGAGTTGGACGCCGTAACGGGCACGGCACTGCGAAATTTGCGACACGACCGGATATTTGGATATGACAGTCTGCTTCCTCATTGGAGCGCAGAGATCTTCCTTAAGCATGTTGTAGAAGAAGACCGGGAGCGGGTAAACGCCCTGTTGACCGCGTCCCTGAATGATCGGAAATCATGGTCCTTTGAGACGCGCATACAGCGCGCGGACGGCGTGGATCGCTGGATCAGCGCAAAGGGGATGCCAAAGTTTTCGGATAAAGGCGAGATCACCAAGCTTATTGGCCATGTCATCGATATTACCGAGACAAAGCAGAACGAGGATCGCCTCGGACTGCTATCAAACGAGCTTAACCACCGCGTTTCGAACACCTTTACAATCATGAACGCCATGATCCGTCAAACGTCAAAGAAGAATGATACTGTTGAGCAGTTCGCAAACACACTGGTAGAGCGTTTGGCGGCCCTTTCCCGTTCAAATAAAGTCCTGATCGCTAAAGAGGCCGAGCGCTCAAGCCTCTCCGAAATATTGAAAATGCAGATGGATGTGTTCGCCGACTGGCAAACCCGTATTTCTGTGACTGGCAACACAAGCGTCTGGTTCTCGGGTGAGGCATCCGAGGCCCTTGCTATGATCTTTCACGAGCTGCTGACAAATGCGTTGAAACACGGGGCGCTCTCGGTCGCGGCAGGCAAGGTTTCAGTATCCATCACCAGTGTCGGACGCGAGTGTCATATCAGATGGGCAGAGACTGATGGACCAACTGTTGCTGCTGAACGCAGCACTGGCATCGGCTCAACAATCCTGCAAAATTCCCTGCGGGATGAAGGCACTGTAAAGCTCGATTTCGCACCTCAAGGTTTGATATGTGACATCGTCATCAAAGACAGCTTTCAACGGGAAACGCCGGACAAACCTACGCCGGCAGCTACGAGGACGCGAGAGCAAGGCCTCGGGGGTGTCTCTTTCTCGGGCCAAAGGATATTGGTTATTGAAGATGATCCAATCATCGGTCTGGACATCGCAGATATCCTTGAGACTCGAGGCGCGACAGTGAGCGGGCCGTTCACGTCCGTGGCGAATGCGCTGGAAGCTATGCGTGAAATCCCAGACGCCGCACTACTTGATGTGAATCTCGGTCATGAGACGACCGATGCCATAGCGTTGCAGCTCTCTGAGCTGTCAGTCCCGTTTCTAATTCTAAGCGGTCAGGATAGGTCAGATTTGGGAAGTGCCTACAATGGAGCATCCATCATCAGCAAACCGTTTAGAGAACAAGACCTTGTGAACGAACTCTACCGGATTGTTTGTTAAGACTAAGCTTGCTGCAATGGATGTCGGTCCAAAGCGCCGTTCTTGACCTGTCGAAAAGCGGCATATCCATCCGGCAGTACAACCAAGACAATGCCCCTCGATGCATCGTATGCTCCGAGCTGGACCTGACCTGCCCCCGACGCCCCCTCATTTATGATGAGGGTTTGCGGGTTTGGTGAAGCTGCAAAGCAGTGCAATCTGACATCTGACACCGTGAAAGTCAGCTCGGAATCGCACGCGAATGATTTTATGACGGGCGCAGAGCGGTCCTTCGCTGCAGTAACAAGCGATGTCCGCTTCCTCATTTCCGAGCAGTCAAAAATTGTCGCGGGTTCCAACCGGCGCAGGACCAATCCGGTTCGAAACGCTAGACTTCCACATCCGGCAACCGACTATTTCCCAATCATCATTTAGTCTGTCTCGGAAGTACAAGGCGTTGCCCGCTTTTCGCCTGACATGCCTGAATCCTGATCAACGAAAGCCGTAGCGACGGTTCCGATGGCGACAGTGAGGCAGTTTTATTCGTATCGGAGTAAGGCAAAATGCAGCTCGAGCTGCTGCTCTCCCCAGCCATTATGTAATTATTAGTAATCTCTTTTGCGGCATATGTCGGGGTTAACTACGTATTTGGTACAAATTGTCATTACAAATATTGACACATATGTTGCGCGGGTATAGCTCATTGCCTAAGGCTTCGGGAGGAGCAGGCTAGAGATCTTCGAAAGTTCCGGACCCTGAGCGGTATCGCTGCGAAGGGAGGGAGAGATCTACAAAGCGCTATTTTTCCCGAAGTGCAAAACTCTACACCAGGGGAAGAAGTAATGAACGAATACAACCTGTCTGACGAAACCCGCGACAAATTACGCAAGGTGTCGACGGCCTCTGTGGCCACCGCGCTTTACAAGCGGGGATTGCGCAATCAGTTCGTACAGGGCGTCACGCCGGTAGAGCGCAAGGCAGTGACCATGGTGGGGCAGGCTTTTACGCTGCGCTACATCCCGGCGCGCGAGGATCGCAACCCAATCTCCGTATTCCGCAATCGTGACCACAAACAGCGTGTCGCCGTAGAGACTTGCCCCGAGGGGCATGTGCTGGTGATGGACGCGCGTAAGGATTGCCGCGCTGCAACAGCTGGTTCGATCCTTATTACACGGCTGCAGCACCGCGGTGTTGCAGGTGTGGTATCCGATGGCGGCGTGCGCGACGCGGCTGGCATTGGCGCGCTGGATATGCCCGCCTATTTTGCGCGGCCTTCCGCCCCTACGAACCTGACCCTGCACGAGGCGATCGATATCAATGTTCCGATCTCTTGCGGTGATGCAGCAGTCTTTCCTGGCGATGTGATGCTGGGTGATGGCGACGGTGTCATGGTTATCCCGGCGCATCTCGCAGATGAAATCGCGGGCGAATGCAGCGAAATGGAAGCTTATGAGGATTTTGTTCTCGAGCAGGTCAATGATGGCGCGGGGATCATCGGCCTCTACCCCGGCACCGACGACGATAGCATCGTGAAATTCAACGCATGGCGTAAAAAGGCAGGACGATAAATATGACATTCACACCACATGGCGACCATCTGATTGCTGGCAAGCGCGTGAGCGCTGAAGCCAAATTCTCCTCCGCACCGGCCAGCGGCGCGGCCTTCGAATACTCGGCCGGTTCGCCCGAGCTGGTCGCAGAGGCCTGTGCTGCCGCACATGCTGCCTTCCCTGAATTCGCAGCCACCTCACGCGAAGAGCGGGCCGTGCTGCTGGAAACCATCGCCGATGAGATCGACGCCCGTGGCGCTCAGATCACAGAGATCGGCACCGCTGAAACCGGCCTGCCCGATGCGCGGCTTGAGGGCGAGCGCGGCCGCACCACTGGTCAGCTGCGTTTGTTCGCAACTCATATTCGGGATGGTGCCTACCTCGACCGCCGCCACGACACCGCCCTGCCGGATCGCCAGCCGCTGCCGCGCCCTGATCTGCGGATGATGCAACGCCCCATCGGCCCGGTTGCCGTGTTTGGCGCTTCGAACTTCCCTCTCGCTTTCTCCACCGCTGGTGGCGACACCGCTGCGGCGCTGGCAGCGGGCTGTCCAGTCGTGGTCAAAGGCCATGGCGCGCACCCCGGTACCGGCGAAATTGTCGGCGATGCCATCGTTGCGGCGCTGGCCAAACTTGGCATGGACGGCGGCATCTTCAGCTTCGTGCAAGGCGGCAGTCGCGCGGTGGGTGAGACGCTTGTGACCGATCCTCGGATCAAGGCCGTTGGCTTTACCGGCAGCCTTGGCGGCGGGCGCGCGCTGTTTGACCTTTGCGCCAAACGCCCCGAGCCGATCCCGTTCTTTGGCGAGTTGGGCAGTGTCAATCCGATGTTCGTACTGCCGAAGGCTGCAGCCGCGCGGGGCGCCGACCTGGGCACCGGCTGGGCCGCGAGCCTGACCATGGGCGCGGGCCAATTCTGCACCAATCCCGGCATCGCGATCGTGGTAGACGGGCCAGAAGCGGATGCCTTCGTGAACGCTGCCAGCGAAGGTCTGAAAGCTGTGGCCGCCCAAACCATGCTGACCGATGGCATGGCCGATGCTTACCGTGACGGCGCGCGACGCGTGTCCGAAGGGGCTGGCGTGAAATCGCTGCTGACCAGTACCTGCGATGGCCGATCCGCTGCGCCCTATCTGTTCGATGTTTCGGCCGAAGATTGGATGACCAACGAAGAGCTGGCGGAAGAGGTGTTTGGCCCGCTGGGTCTGGTGATCCGGGTCAAGGACGCCGAGCAGATGCAGGCGGTGGCCGCCAATTTCAAGGGTCAGCTGACGACGACGCTGCAAATGGACGACGGTGACATCGATCTGGCGCGCACGCTTCTGCCTGTGCTTGAGCAGATGGCCGGACGGGTGCTTGCCAATGGCTTCCCCACCGGTGTCGAAGTGGCGGACACGATGGTCCATGGCGGACCTTATCCGGCCTCGACCAACTTTGGCGCGACATCTGTCGGCACCCTGTCGATTCGGCGGTTCCTGCGTCCTGTCTGTTACCAAAACTTGCCGGAGGCGCTGCTGCCTGCCGATCTTAGGGCAGATTGACAAAGTAGGCGCACAGACAGCCCGCCGTCCCTATGTCGGCGGGCTGATCCGAACTTTTGGGGAGTGACTTTACACCTTATGCGGAACGCGCCGTCTGAATAGAGGTTTACGACCATTTATGGGTGGATTTGGCGGGATGTGTATTTATTCCGAACAAATATTGCACATAAATAGGTGAATTAAGACGGTTTATCGGGCATATTTGTGTTGATTTGTAAAATATCACTGCATAATGTGACTGAAGCTTCAACGGCCACGCCCCCATGGGCAGACACCCGGTGAAGCAATAGGCCAAGGCGAAAGGGGAGGATCGCATCGACCGTATCGGAGGCACAGCTTTCGTGTTTCCGAGCGCAAGACAAAGACGGGACTGGTGCACGTCGTGCCTGCACCGCCACCAGAACCGGTAGCCATGCGATAGCCGATCTATCTGGCCCCATGGCGCAGCCCACCAACGACAATGCTGACCAACAGTCAGAATGCCGAGCCGGCAAAGCGCAGCTTTTCCGGACCAGTCGGCGCACGCATGACGCCAGACTCCGTCTGGCCCACGACATCTGTAGAGGAGGAACAGATCTATGTTTTACAAAAGCTTGAAAGCCACATTTGGTATTGCGCTTGGCGCAGCCGTTCTGGGTACAACCGTCGCGGCGGCGGAGTTCCCGGCCCGTGATATCCGTCTGATCGTGCCATGGCCTGCTGGGGGCGGCGCTGACGCGATCTCGCGCAAGATCAGCAACATCGCCGAGCAGGACTTGCCCAAATCCATCTATGTGGAAAACATCGCCGGCGCAGTCACCGCCACCGGGCTGATCCAGATGACCAACGCGCGCCCTGATGGACACACGGTCGGCGTGCTGACCTATGACAGCATCATCACCCTGCCCCGCGGCGAGATGGTGCCGGGCTATTCACTGGACAAGATGAAGCCGATCGCCCGCATCACCTCTGAGGCCGACGCCATTGTCGTCTCCAAGCATTCGGGCATCGAAAGCTACGAGGACCTGATCTCCCGCGCCAAGGAAAACCCTGGCCAAGTGCGGGTCGGCGTGGCCCCCAAGGGCTCTGGTCCGTATCTCTCGGCAATGCAGCTGGAAAAACTGCTCGACGTGGATTTCAACGTCATCACCTATGCGGGCTCGTCCAGCGCCGAAGCCGAAGCGCTGCTTTCGGGTGAGTTGGATGCGGCCATTTCGAGCCTTGGCGACTTCAGCGGCATCCTGGCCTCGGGCGATGCCAAGGGCGTGGTGGAGCTAACTTCGGTGCAGAACGCCACCTACACCGATGTGCCGACCTTGAAATCCAAAGGCCACGACCTGCAAACCGGCAGCTTCATCGTGCTCGCGGCTCCGGCCAACACCCCCGATGAGGCGGTCGAAACCTTGGAGGCCACCTTCAAGGCTGCCTACGACAGTCCCGAGTTCAAAGACTGGCTGGCGCAAATTGGGGTGACCGCCGATTGGTTGGGCTCGGATGAAGTTGTCGGTTGGATCGACGAATTGCAGACCAAGACGTTCACGCTGATGGACGAACTGAACCTGTAACCCTCATGCCCCCATGTCTCCGGCTCGATGGGTTGGAGACATGGCTTCGGCGCGGCCAGCGATACGACGTGACCGCTGGCCAACCGCTGTTTTACCTCATTCGAAGTCGAAGTCGAAGCCACCGGCACGCGGGGCAATGCACCCCACCGCACCGAAAGCCGGCTTGTGCGGGCGACCCCTCACACCCATCCTTGGAGAAGACGATGCTCATTAATAGGCAATTGGTATTTCTGTACGTCACTCTTGCAGTGTCCATTGGTTATCTGGTTACGGCCCTGAACATAGGCGCGCCGATTAGCGACGGCGGGCTGACACCTGCTTTCTTTCCGATTCTTGTGGGCGCAGCAGCGATTGTCTTTTGCAGCCTCCTGATCGTGCAGGCGCTGCGGGCCGAGCCAGAGACCGCACCAGCCGATCAGAAGCGCAGCTACACCCATGTCTGGGTGGTGGTGGCGATCTTCTTCTACATCGTGGCATTCAAGCCGTTGGGTTACTTCGTTTCATCCGGCCTTTTTGTCTTTGCGCTGATCCTGTTGTTTTCGCCCTTCGAGAAACTGGTCCTAAAGGCCATCATATCAGCGGCAATCGTCGGGGTCGCCTTTGTCATGTTCCAGCAATTGTTCGGGGTTCGCCTCCCGACCCTGTGGGGTTAAACCATGGACTTCATCTTCCTCGTTTTCAGCAGTTTTTCCCTGCTGGCCGACCCGGTCAACTTTACGTATGTGATCCTCGGCTTCGTGATCGGCACGATCTTTGCCGCCATTCCGGGCTTGACCGCGACACTGGCGATGGCGCTCTTGCTGCCCTTGACCTACACGCTCAGCGTTGAGACCGCGCTGATGGCCTGTGCCAGCATCTATATGGCCGGCATGTGTGGTGGGTCAATTACCGCCACTACGATCAACATTCCCGGCGCGCCGTCCTCCATGATGACCGCGCTTGACGGCTATCCCATGCAACAGCAGGGCAAAGGCGCGCTGGCGCTTGGCCATGCCGCATTGGGCTCGATGATCGGCGGCGCAATCGGGGCGCTATTGCTGATTGCGCTCGCCCCTTTCGTGGCCGAACTGTCGCTTTTGGTAAAAACCACGGGCAAGTTTTCGCTGCTGGCCTTTGCGATCATCGTCGTGGTGATCGCTCAGCGCGGGCGCATTCCGCAGGCAGGGCTTGCTGCTTGCACCGGTCTGATGCTCGCTACGGTTGGGCTTGACGCAATGGAGCCGATCACCCGCTTCACCTATGGCTATTCCAGCCTGACCGCCGGGATCGACTTGATGCCGGTGATCATCGGCACCTTTGCCATCGCCGAAGTGCTGACCCAAGCAGTCACGCGGGCCGATATCGGTGCCGCCGCCGCAGCCGCAGCGGACAAGGTCAAGATCCGCCGACGGGATTTCCTGCCCCCCTTGTCAGACATTCGCAAAATCGGCTTTGGTTGCTACGTCAAATCCAGTCTGATTGGCTATTTCGTCGGCACCCTGCCGGGCGCAGGTGGCTCGATGGGGTCGTTCCTCGCCTACACCGAAACCGTCCGCACCTCGAGCGAGCCCGAGACCTTTGGCAAGGGCAACCCCAAGGGCATTGCCGCGTCCGAAAGCGCCAACAATGCGGTCTGCGGCGGGGCCATGGTGCCGATGCTCACCTTCGGAATTCCCGGCGATCCGATCACCGCCATCATGCTCGGCGTTCTAGTGATCAACGGCATCCAGCCCGGGCCACAGCTGATGGCGGATCAGGCCGGGCTTATTGCCCCGATGCTGGCCGCGCTACTGTTCAGTGCCGTGGTGTTGATCCCACTGACGCTGTGGTTGATCGGGCCCTACTTCATCAAGATCGTCACGGTGCGCAAGGATGTGCTTTACGCCGTGATCGCGCTTCTGGCCGTGGTGGGCAGCTATGTTTCCACCTATTCGACCTTTCAGATGTTTATGGCACTGGCCATGGGGGTCTTGGCCTTCTACCTGCGCCGCAATGGCTTTCCAGTGATCACCATGTTGCTGGGCTATATTCTCGGGCCGAATCTGGAGGAGTTCCTGCGCCGCTCTCTAGCGCTGTCGAACGGCGATCCAACGACCTTCTTTACCAATCCCGATAGTCTATTTTTTGTCGTGCTCACGCTGGTTTTCTTCTACTTTTTGGTGATCCGAAAACCGACAAAGGCCCCAGCCGTCGGCACTGCAAAATAGCGACTCGGCCTTTGACCGTCCCTTTCGACAGGGGCGGTCAGTCATATTGCAGTCGCGCGCGCGCCACCCCTGTCTTTTACTCAAACGCGGGCTATAAAGAACGCACCGCACGTCCGGCATTAAGCAAGGAGATCACGTTGTCAGAAACAAGGCGGCCCTCACTGGCAGATCAAGTATATGATCAGCTCCTGACCAAGATCCTTGAAGAAGAGTATCCAGTACACAGTCGACTGCCGACCGAAGAGGTGCTGGCCGAAAACTTCGGTGTCTCGCGACCAGTGGTGCGCGGAGCGCTGTCGCGCCTGCGCGACGATGGCATCGTACAGTCGCGCCGGGGATCGGGAAGCTACGTACTGCGCCGTCCCGATCGCGAGTTGATCAGTTTTGTGCCACTTGAGTCGGTCTCGGATGTCCAACGTTGTTACGAGTTTCGCATCGAGGTCGAAGGGGCTGCGGCCGCTTGGGCGGCGCGGCGGCGCGATGACGAGGATATTGCGGCGATGGATGCGGCTTACCTGGAAATGGAGCAAACCTATCAGCAAAACGCCCCGGGCGTAGAGGCTGACCAGCGTCTTCATCTGGCAATCGCCCGCGCAGCCAAGAACCCGTTCTTTTCTTCAGTACTGGAATCCTTGAGCGAACAGATTGCTTATGGCGTCAAACTATCGCGTTCCCTGACCCTGCTTGATGCCCCGGTCAGGCAGGAGCTGGTGCTGGCAGAGCACCGTGCCATACTCGACGCGATCCGCCTACAACAGCCCGAAGTGGCGCAGGCTACGATGCGCCACCACATCACCGCTGCGAAAGACCGGATGTTCGTAGACCCGCAAGAGAATTAACGAGATAGGTATCGCCTGGTTTTCTACGGAAATGACACAGGACTTCTGCCAAGAAAGCATAAATTCAATAAGGAGCGTTGCAGAGATATTTTCACATCTGTTGGCATTTGGCGGTCTCAGGATCCGATCTAGGGAATACATTCGGGTAAAGGCTCGCATCTTGCCCATCGTGGCTAAGGTCAGCAACAAACCCGTTATGATCGATGCTACACTTTTCGCAAACCTCAGCGTCGCTGAGCAAAGTTAGCCTTCTGAGCAAGGAATAACCGCTTTTTACGCCCAGATGATAGCGCCCTAGAAAGCGCAGCTTATTCCAGAAAAGGTCATGTCGCTTGCGACTATCACAAACGTCGGCGCTGGCTTCTCTAATTGGGTGGGTTTCGTGAATGCAGCCGAAAGTGAGCCATATTGGTACTTAGCCCTCAGGTTTCCAATCAGGCTGGGTTGCAAATGAGACAACCTCTTTTCCGAGTTGATCCCAATGGGGTTTGTCGCGCTCGAATATGACAACCTCAACGTCCAATCCACTGGCATCGTCCATCGTGCCAAGCGTGAACGTCAGATGATCTTCTAATCTGGTATTCTTTCCATAAACTGGACTACCGCAATTCGAGCAAAAGGCCTTAGTAACCTCTGAATCCTTTCCGGATGAGTACTTGAATTCGCTCAGTTTTCCGCTCACGCTCACTGCCTCTGACTTGAACATGGCACCTACTGTATGACCTGTTCCGCTTAGGCGGCGACACTCTTCACAATGACATTGCGCAACGACGACTGGCCGCCCTTCAGCAATATATGTGACTTCGCCGCAAAGGCATTTCCCAAGGTATTTTATCATGGGTCGAATACTACAGAGCCAACCAAGTTGCGCAACCACGCAACCGCTCCACAAAGGACCGCTTGTTGAACGGATCACCGCAGTGCTGGGGCACAAGGCGAACGGCAGCTTTGGGCCGTTCGCGACATAATACCATCTCCCAGTGTAACAAAAATAGCGCCCGTTTCACCCGTTATAATTCAAGCGAAGGCCTGGTGTCTTCCAGCGCGCGCCATAAAGACATCCTGTTCCTAAAGCCGTAATCCATGCATCGCTCATATCCTCACCGCCAAATCAAATGTTTGTGGTATAAATGTTTGTGGTATAGGGGTCCCCCTCCACCTCGACGAATTCGACTTCGCCGCTTTCGGGGCACACTATGCTGATCCCGCCCCTATATTAGCCGGCTCCCGAACGCTGACGGCATCCACCATTAATTTATTGCGGACGACGACGCCAGGTAGACGATATTTTTTCCCTATTCTAATTTCTAAAATAGGGTAAACGCAGTTGCCGAATGAGAAGGTTTCAGACTTGTTCGTTAAGGACTGGTACTCAGGCTCTAAGTCATCGCCGAGCAGTCCAAGCATAAAGTAAATCAACCCACCGTCGGGCGACAGAGTACGATACGGAAAACCGACCGCTTAAAGTGATCCTTCTGCGTGCTTCACGGCATCAAAGTCCCCGCATGTAAAGGTAATTTCCAAGTTCGCGTTCGCGCCCCTCGCCACGAAGGGCGGGAAGCTGACCTTCGTGGCGCTCTGCATGGAGGCCCGCAGGGCGGGCGAAGGGGATCTTGAATGTATTAGCATGAACGGCAGCTTTTCACAGGTTGACTTCATTCCCATATTTGGGATATATCCCAAATATGGGAATTAAACACACATCAAACAACTCGAAGCTTGCCAGTCACCTGCGTAACTTGCGTGAAACACATGATATGACGCTGGCGGTTCTCGCAGAGCGCAGCGGCTTGAGCCGGGCAACACTGTCCCGGATAGAGAACGCCGATGTGAGCCCTACCGCCGAGACGCTTGGGCAGCTTGCAGCAGTCTATGCGATTCCCATTTCTCAACTCTTGTCACCACTCGAACATGGGTTTCAACCAGTTCTTAGGCGGGGCGAACAAAGCGTGTGGCGCGACCCAGGCCACGAGTTCGTGCGCCGCAGCGTGTCGCCCTCAAATGGCCAGCTCTCCGTTGAATTGATCGAGGGAGAGCTGGGTCCTGAACAACTGATCACCTATGCCGCTCCAGCGATCCCCGGTCAGGAGCATCACGTCTACGTCCTGTCCGGGCAGATGCAAATCACCGTTGAAGGCAATGCCCATGATCTGAGGCCGGGTGATTGCCTTAGATACATTCTGTTCGGTGAGACAATTTTCAGAACTTCAAACGCCTCGTGCAGATATGTGATTGCGCTTGCATGACACCTCTTTCCCCCCACATTTCCGACCTCAACGCCACCGACATCGCAAAACATGTGGACGATCTCTGCCGCGTGCTGGTGGACAGCGTCGCAGGCGGGGCCGCTATCAGCTTTATGACACCTGTTTCCAAAGCGGATGCCGAACGCTTCTGGTTGCAGGACGTAACCTCTGCTGTGGAAGGCGGAAGCAGGCGTTGTTTCGGTGCTTTTGTCGATCAACGTCTGGTGGGCACGGTCCAGTTAGTCCTCCGAATGCCTCCCAATCAACCTCACCGCGCTGAAATCTCGAAAATGATCGTTCATCCGGACGGTCGCCGCCTTGGTCTGGGCACGGCGCTCATGAACACGGCACTGAGGGTCGCCAAGAAAGCGGGAAAAACGCTTGTGACGCTGGATACGCGCACGGGTGACGTGGCCGAACCGCTCTATCGAGGTGTTGGTTTCAAAGAGGCCGGTGTCATTCCAGACTTCGCCTATGATCCGGACGGCGCGGCGAAGCATGCGACGACCTATATGTATAGGCACCTCTGATCCATGCAGGTGTCGGCCTTGATCTTTGGTGTCTTAGCGTTTCTGGGGGGCATGCTCGTAGCGGCTCAAGGGCCGATCTATGCGCGACTGGCTGAAGGGCTGAGCAGGAACTATCTTCTCGCCGTTTTCCTTGCCTTTGCAACCGCAGCGCTTGTGACAGGGATCATGGCTTTGGCTACCGGAAGTTTCCGTGGTCTAAGCGCTACGACACTGAGCGGTTTGCCGATTTGGGTCTGGCTTGGCGGTATGTTCGGCGCGGTCCATGTGGTTATCTCAATGCAAAGTATCCCTGCTCTCGGCGTCACGCTTTTTCTTGTAATCGTTGTGACGGGCAATCTCGCCGGTGCGGCTCTTTACGATCATTTTGGCGCTATGGGGTTGGCTGAGCGACCGTTTTCTTTGGTCAAGGCATTTGGGCTGGCGCTGGTGGTTTTAGGAGTTGGTTTGGTGGCGAGAGCCTGAACCCAAAAGCCGACGTTCATACATAACGCAGCATCGGTGAGTCTGGGCTCGGAACGGCCTTTAGCTGCGCATCACATGATTGTCGCCTACGCGGGGCTTTGCTGCCGTTCGCTGCGGAGGCACAGCTTCTGTAGCAGTTGAGAAGACCTCTTAGCGGAAGGGCGGTTAGCTGGCTTTCGCTGCATTGTGAACAAAGGTCTGCATAGAGAAATTATGGTCGTTCGCTGCAAGCGCGCCGACGTTCGGAAGGCCGCCGCGCGGGCCAGACGATCTTTTACAGCGTCAAAGGGCATAAGGCCGCCTCAGCACTGACAAGCCTGCACGCGCTTTACAGCGCCCACGAGAGTTAAAGCAACGCGCCCAGGCTGGCTGGACGCGCTATTTCCCGGCCTTTTCGTCCGCATAGGATTTCACGAACTCACCGATCTTCTCATCTGTCAGATCAATGCCTCGGGCGTTCCCTTCTTGCAGCGCCGTATGGCCATCCCAGCCCTTGTCTGCTGCCAGAGCCATCAGCGTCATCGCTCCGGCCCGCTTGCCAGAGGCGCAGTGCAGGAAGACCGGTTGGGGGAGATCATTCAAGGACCGCCGAAATTCATCGACAGTCGCCGCGTCGAGACTGTCAGCGGTGACCGGGTGGTGCAGATAGTTCAGTCCCAGCTTTTCAGCCTGCTGCCGCTCCTCCTCTGGCGTGAGCCCTTCTTTCTCCCCTTCCGCGCGGAAGTTCACTACTGTCTTGGCACCAGCCGAAGCCGCTTGTTCTAGCGTTCCCGCATCGGGGGTGAACAGCGCCACGGTATGTGTCGGGTCGATCGTTGCGATCTTCTGTTTCTGGTCTTTGGTATCGGTCATCCTTATTTCTCCTTTTTGGTGGGATAGCCGGCGGCAGTCCAAGCCTTCCAGCTTCCCGGTACGTTGCAAACGTTGGTAAACCCGTTGGCGGCGAGCAGGCTCGAAGCGATGCTGGCGCGAAAACCACTTGCACAATAGGTGGCGTAGGGTGCGGATTTGTCGAGGTTTTTCATTTTTTCACGCAGCTCGCCGAGAAAGGCGTGGGTCGCACCGGGGATATGCCCGCCGTACCATTCATCGGGCTTGCGCACGTCAAGCGGGGTGATGTCATCCGCGTCTTTCAGGTCATGCACCGAGATCTGCGGGATTTGAGCCAGCTCGCGCCCAGCCTCACGCCAAGCACCAATACCGCCCGCCAGATAGCCGCCAAAATCGGTAAACTCGGTGCGCCAGAGCAGGCGCAATACGTCGTCCACCTCTCCGTCACCCTCTGTCACCAGATAGATCGGGCGTTCGGGGTCCAAGAGCCACCCGGCCCAGACCGACAGTTCAGGCTGGGCCCCTATGTTGAGGCTGCCGCTGACGTAGCCCCCGCCAAAGGCCATCATGTCCCGCACGTCCAGCAGTTGCGCGCCATCGTCGGCGACCTTGGCAAAGGAGTCGACCGTCATTGGCGGGATGCGGGGCAAGTTGCGCTGTACCTCTGGCCCCTGTGAATTCACCTTCTTCATACGCGGATAATGCGTCGGCACCGGTGGCGCGTCGTTCAGCATTGTCTCCTTGAACTCATCCAGTTCCTGGATCTGCGCATAGCTGTTGAACCGCCGTTCATAGCCGATGGTCGAAGACATCCGATCCCCAATGTCGGGCCCACAGGCCGAGCCCGCGCCATGGCAGGGATAGATAATCACATCATCCGGCAGCGCCATGAAGACATCGCGCACCGTATGGAAAAGCTTCTCGGTCAGCTCCTCGGTTTCGTCATCGCCCAAAAGGTCTGGGCGGCCCACACTATCAACGAAGAACGCATCGCCTGACAGCACACCCCAAGGCGTGTTCTTGTCGCCGTCATAAAGCATGTAAGACATATGTTCAGGCGTATGGCCGGGGGTGAACCGCGCCTTCATCCGCATGCCGCCAAAGGTGAATTCATCCCCATCACGCACCGCTTCATGGTCAAAACCATATTTCACGCCGCCCTCAGTGCTGACATACAACTTGGCGTGTCCGCCCAAACGGTCCACCAGTTCGCGCGCGCCGCTAAGGAAATCGGCATGGATATGGGTCTCAAATACATGGGTGATCGCCATGCCAAAACGCCGGGCGGTCTCGATGTAGATGTCTACATCGGGGCGCGGGTCGATCACGGCGCAGACATGGGCGGCGTCATCGCCAAGCAGGTAAGAACACTCGGCCACGCCATCGGCGAGTATCTGTTCAAAGCGTAGGGTCATACCGTCCTCCTTTGCGAGAGCAACAGGGGAACGATAGGAGAAGTTCCAATCGTCTAAGAGACGACCTGCCGGATTGAGCGAGGATAAGTCCATGGGGGCTTGCTAAAAAAAGTTAGTACGTACGGCTGCGAAACCCGTCGAGTGCCGCCCGTATTGATTACGGACTTTGATGAATTGTTGGTAATAAGAGCCTTCATGTCCTTCGCAGCACATGAGATGAAAATGCCATTGGCCGGGATAAAGACACAGGCCCAGATCGCCTTAATCGCGCCAGACGAAGCGACCCGAAAGACCGCTCTAGCTCATATTCAGAAGAAATCGGACGGACCGACAGGATGGTGCGGCAAAGTCCGCTATCTGGTCGATCAGCCGCCAGAAATGCTGCGCGATACACGAACGACCGGTCTGAGGAAGCCGCGCTGCGGCATTGGAAGGCTGGGTCAATGCCAGGTTAGGGCGATTCTTGACGACAGCCCACTGTGTCAGATTTCAATGGCTTCCACGATGGCGAGTGCATCTTCGAGTTCGATACCCAAGTATCTGACAGTGCTGTCCATCTTGGTATCCCCCAACAAAAGCTGAACTTCGCGCAGGTTGCCTGTTTTCTTGTAGATCTGGGTCACCTTGATCCGACGCATCGAATGCGTGCCGTAGGCGCTGGCATCAAGAGCGATTGACGTCGCCCAATCCCGGACGATCCGAGATTACTGCCGGGTGGAGATATGTAGGCGCTCATGGAACCGTCCGGGCCAGAAGTATTCGGATCCGATCATTAGGGGCTCGTTCATCCATTTCGCCAGAGTGTCACGCGTGCCTTCCGAAATCTCGAACCTGACAAGCTTCTGCGTCTTACTTTGCAGAACAGACGCACGTGCCTTGATCTGGCCGGACGCCATGACATTGACAACCTTCATTCTGACCAGGTCGCAGCCACGCAGCTTGCTGTCGATATCCAGATTGAAAAGCGCCTGATCGCGGTGGTTTTCAGCAAGCTCAATCCGGACGCGGATTGCCCAGACGGGTTGGGGTTTCAGTGGGCGCTTCTGCCCTACGATCCGCGCCTTATTCCAAGCGTGACGAAGCGCGCGAATGGCAGGTAAGTTTGGCGTTTGCATGACTGATCCTCCAATCCGCCACGCCCCGACCACAACGACAACCCGACGTTGACTAAGATAGTATATCACAGGATGCTGCAACGTATCTTAGGTCAGGTTTGAGCCCATATTAACCGCGTTCCGCGCCGCAGGACTTAAAGTGACAGCACGTATCACATTCAACCGATGGCTTCGAAAGGCTCATGCATTCTGATCGTGCGCGGGCGCAAAATAGATATGATTGATCCGCTTCTTTATTTGCCTAATTGATCATCTCTCTCAATCAATAAACTGGCGGGGCCACGACCCAGATTGCGATAGCTGGCACATCGCCTAGGTTTTCCCATGCATAGTCCTTGTTCTCGAACTGGAAACTGTCGCCTAAGGCCAGACTGAACCGCACGTCGTCAACGATAAGATCAAGTTCACCCGAGAGAAGGACGCCGCCGTGCTCGGTTGGACGTAAAGGCTTTATTGTTCCAGAACGCGCCTGCGGTGCGAAGGTCGATTTTATCATCTCAAAGGACCCACTCAAGGTGGGCGACAGCAGTTCCTCTACCAGTCCGCTTTCGGGTGTTCCCAGAGGACATCGGTCTTGGGTGCGCACGACAAGCCCTCTTTCTTGATCATCCTGTCCAGACGATCGAAAGAAGAACGAGATATTGATGTCGAACAACGCCGCGATCTGTCGAAGATCATTGATCGCGGGTTGCGCCTGCCCGCGTTCGATTAGGCTAAGCCACCCCGGGGAACGACCGATTGCATCAGCCAAGTTTTGCAGGGTCATGCGGCGCAACCGGCGCATGGCGCGGATGTCCGAGCCCACGTAACTGTCCAACGGCGTCTCCTTGCGTTGCATTGCCAGCCAAACATATCGATGACGAAAGAATTTGAAACAAATATCGCACCTACTAAAAATATATGTTGATTTTTTAGTGCGGCGGCTTCTGATATAACGAAGCATCGATTTGAAGAGGCTCCATCATGACCGTCCTTCCGTCGTCAGCGCGTGTCGTCATTATTGGCGGCGGTATCTCTGGCTGCTCTGTCGCGTATCATCTGGCTAAACTGGGTTGGACAGACGTCATCCTGTTGGAGCGCAAGAAACTCACCAGCGGAACCACATGGCATGCGGCAGGCCTTGTTGGACAGTTGCGCGCCAGCCAGAACATGACGCGCTTGGCGAAATACTCCGCCGATCTTTACCGCACGCTGGAGGTAGAAACCGGGTTGGCTACAGGCCTGCGTCAATGTGGGTCGATCACAGTGGCGCTGACTGCCGAACGGCAAGAGGAGTTGCGCCGTCAGGCCGCGATGGCGCGTGTCTTCGGTGTCGAGGTGAACGAACTCTCCCCGTCGGACATCCTGTCGCTCTATCCGCATCTGAACATGAATGATGTTGTCTCTGGCGTACACCTCCCGGGCGACGGGCAGGCTGATCCAGGAAATATCGCGTTGGCCTTGGCCAAGGGTGCGCGGATGCTGGGCGCTCAGATCGTCGAGGGCGTGATCGTAAATGAGGTTACTCAGGCTGATGGCCGTGTCACCGGCGTGACCTGGCAGCAAGGCGAAGAGACCGGCACGATCGCAACCGAGCATGTGGTGAACTGCGGCGGTATGTGGGGCCGTGATCTGGCCGCACGCAACGGTGTCACCCTGCCGCTTCATGCCTGCGAACATTTCTACATCGTGACAGAGAGCATCCCGGGGCTTGCCCAATTGCCGGTCCTACGCGTGCCGGATGAATGTGCCTACTACAAGGAAGATGCGGGCAAGATCCTGCTGGGTGCGTTCGAACCAAAGGCTAAGCCTTGGGGCATGGATGGCATTCCAACGGACTTCTGCTTTGACCAACTGCCCGAGGATTTTGACCATTTCCAGCCGATTTTGGAAGCGGCCGTCAACCGAATGCCAATCCTCGCAGAAGCGGGCATCCACACCTTTTTTAATGGCCCTGAAAGTTTTACCCCCGATGACCGCTACTATTTGGGCGAAGCACCAGAGGTGACGGGCTATTGGGTGGCGGCGGGCTACAACTCTATCGGGATCGTGTCGTCTGGTGGCGCCGGTATGGCGCTGGCGCAATGGATGAACGATGGCGAGCCCCCTTTCGATTTATGGGAAGTCGATATCCGGCGTGCGCAGCCATTCCAAAAGAACCGCCGCTATCTGCAAGAGCGCGTGACCGAAACACTGGGTCTGCTTTATGCCGATCACTTTCCCTATCGGCAAATGGCAACGTCGCGGGGCATTCGCCGTTCGCCGTTGCACGAGCATCTAAAGGCGCGCGGTGCTGTCTTTGGTGAAGTCGCCGGCTGGGAGCGCGCCAACTGGTTTGCCAATGAAGGCCAGACAGCCGAATATGAATATACTTGGGACCGACCGAACTGGTTCCAGAATTCCCGCGCCGAGCACATGGCTTTGCGCGAAACCGTGGGGCTACTCGACATGACCTCGTTCGGGAAGATCAGGGTCGAGGGACGCGATGCACTGATCTTTTTACAGCGGATGTGCGCCAACCAGTTGGACGTGTCCATTGGCAGGATCGTCTATACGCAGATGCTCAATGAACGTGGCGGGATCGAATGCGATCTAACCGTCACGCGGTTGTCGGAAACCGCTTTCTTTTTGGTGGTGCCAGGGGCGACCCTGCAACGCGATCTGGCATGGTTGCGGCGGCATCTAGGCGATGAATTCGTCGTCATCACCGACGTGACCGCAGCCGAGGCTGTCCTGCCTTTGATGGGTCCGAATGCGCGAGCCCTATTGTGCGCGATCTCGCCCGCAGATCTATCAAACGATGTGCATCCCTTCGGCACTGCGCGCGAGATCGAGGTCGGCATGACCTTAGCCCGCGCCCACCGGGTGACTTACGTGGGGGAGCTGGGCTGGGAGCTATATGTCCCAACTGATCAGGCCGCGCATGTGTTCGAGGCGCTTGTCACAGCCGGTGCGGAATACGGGCTGAAACTCTGCGGGTTGCACGCCATGGACAGTTGCCGGATCGAAAAGGGCTATCGCCACTTCGGCCACGACATTACCGACGAAGATCACGTGCTAGAGGCGGGTCTTGGCTTTGCAGTGAAGACCGACAAAGGTGCCTTCATCGGACGCGAGGCCGTTTTGCGTAAACGTGACAACGGCCTTACGCGCCGGATGCTTCAGTTCCGCCTGACCGATCCCGAACCGCTGCTTTTCCACAACGAGCCGATTTTGCGCGACGGCGTGATTGTGGGCTACCTTACCTCAGGCAACTACGGTCATGCGCTCTGCGGTGCCGTGGGCCTTGGCTATGTGCCCTGCCGCCACGCAGGCGAGACCGTGAAAGAGATGCTGACCTCGACTTATCAGATCGACGTGGCCGGCCGTATTGTCGGTGCTGAGGCGTCGCTTAGCCCGCTCTATGACCCGAAATCGCAACGCATTCGCGTGTAGAAAGTGCCGGCGTAGTTGCGCTGGGCTTGTCTTTGTCTACCTACAGCTGGACGAAGACCGTGGTTAAATATTGTCGCAAGGAAGGTCCGAAATGTCTAAGGTTTGTGGCTGCTGTCAGCGCGAGCTGCAGCGGCGACAAATCCGACAAGGAGGAAAGCGCGGGCTGTTTTGGTGCTATGGGGATTGTGGCTTACTGCTGCGTTGTTCGATGCATTGAGCAAGGGTTTTGATGGTCTTGATAAGCACACAGTAGTTGGTTTTCACAATCTGACTTTGCCATCTGTGCTCTCCTGTCGCCCCCATTGATCTGCTTTGGATCCAACTGTGGGAAGCTGGCCGCAGTGATTGGTTCGGCGCATTGACATAAGAGCGGCGAGTATAAGCAGTTCGTCATGCGGCGTCCTCCCGTGGCGGTGCTCGGGATTTTGGAGCTTGGCCGCGTTTGAATGTTTCGATCACGATCATTGCACCGCCGCATTTAGGGCATGCTTGGTTCTGCTCGTTGGGTTCGGCACATTGTTCGTCATCCGTTTTAAGATCAGCCTCCGGGTCCACATCAAGCAACCTCCTGATCATCTCGATCCTGTTGCGACGAATGCCGTTCGCAAGGAAGCCTGTGTGGCGGATACGATGGAAGCCGGAGGGCAAGACATGGATCAGGAACCGCCGGATGAACTCAGACGTGGAAAGCCGCATGACCTTCATTCGATCGCCGGATTTGATGCGGTAGTCTTTCCACCGGAAGGCTGCGGTCTTGGCATCGGCGCTAATCAGGCGATGGTTCGAGATCGCGACCCGATGCGTGTAGCGGCTTAGGTAGGCCAACACGGCTTCCGGCCCGCCGAAGGGTTGTTTGGCGTAAACGACCCAGTTGATTTTGCGCAGTGGTGCAAGGTGTGATGCGAAGACCTTGGGATCGACCAGATTGGATAGATTGCCAAAGAATTTCAGCTTGCCCGCCTTGTGCAGCTTGGCCAATCCTTCGAAGAACAGGCGGCGGAATAACCGTGACAGGACTTTCACCGACACGAAGAACCCTTTGCGACAGGGGATCCAACGCTGAACGTCGGATGACAAGCCGCCGCCCGGCACAACAACATGGACATGGGGGTGGTGCGTCATTGCCGAGCCCGTCGCGCCAGAGGCGCGCCTCAGATGTATTGCAAACGCGCCTCTGGCGCGATGTATGCAGCACCGATGTCATGCCGATCTTTGCACCAAGATGTTTGGGGTCGGCTGCAATAGTCTGCAACGTCTGGGCCGACGCCTTAAACAGAAGACCATAGACCGCCTCTTTGTTTTGATAAACGATGTCAGCGATTTCCGACGATAAAGTGAAGACCACGTGGAAGTATTCGACTGGCAAGAGGTCTTCCATCCGCGCCTCCATCCAGTCCTGCGCCGCCGCGCCTTGACACTTCGGACAGTGCCGATTGCGGCATGAGTTATAGGCGATGTGCTGATGATCACACTTGGTGCAAGCCGCAACGTGACCGCCGAGGGCGGCAGTCCGACAGTTCTCGACTGCGGACATCACCTTCAGCTGTGGCAGGTTTAGATGCCCAGCATGTTCCCCGCGATAAGCTGGCCCATGGGCGCGAAAGATGTCCGCGACCTCCAGTTTTGAGCGTCCCATCTGGGCTGGGATTAACCAGGGCCAGCCTCTCGTCGTACCAGAAGATCAAGCGGGCTGGTCACGTTCTGAATCGTCTTGGTCGCCACCTTGGTATAGATCGTCGTCGTTTCCAGTTTAGCATGACCAAGCAAAACTTGGATTACTCGGATGTCAGTCCCGCTTTCCAGCAAGTGGGTCGCAAAACTATGGCGCATCGTGCTGGAAGCGCGTCTTCGACACGACGTATGAGGTGATACCTTCTTCTTGACCTCGGCAAAGTCGCAGGCCGCCCCGAAGGCACGGTTGAACTGGCGCGTCGAGATCGGATCGATGCGGTTGCGCCCCGGAAAGAGCCAGCCAGCGGGCCGGGCTTCGCGGTAGTAGTTGCGCAGCAGATCCAGCAGGCTTGGCGACAGCATGACCTGCCGATCCTTGAGGCCTTTACCTTGTTCGACCCGGATCAGCATCCGGTCACTGTCGATATCCCCGATCTTAAGATGGGTAACTTCACTGGCCCGCAGACCGCCGCCGTAAGCAACACTGAACGCCGCCCGGTACTTCAAGCCAGGTCCAGGCGCTACCTCAAGAATGCGCACAACTTCCTCGGCGCTGAGCACGATGGGGATCTTCTTGGCTGCCCGCTGATAGCGCATATGCGTCTTCATCTCTGGTCGAGGACAGGTCGCAGCGAAGAAGAAGCTCAGCACCGTCAGTCGAGAGTTGAAGGTCGGCGCGCCGACGCACCGTTCCTTCATATCCAGTTGAAACGCCCGTAAATCCTCCGGTGTCGCAGTATCCGGCGAGCGCCCCAAAAATCGCGTAAAATCCCGCATCCCGCGCAGATACATCGTCTGCGTCTTGGGCTGCAGCCCTTTGATTTGCATGTCTTCGAGAAATCGCTGGCGCAGCGCAGGTAAATATTGATCGGTCATAAAAACCTCCTGTTGGTCAGATTGAGAAGGTCTCAATCGTCCAACAGGTTCGTCAGTTCACAAAATCACCGCGCTCCAACCTATGCGCAACACACGCCAAAAGCGCCAATACCGCGAGAGCGGTTTCGTCCATGTCCGCAAACCGGCCTTCGAGCCGTCTTGCATCTTGGCGCGTGCAAAGATGGTCCGCTTTGCGGGTTGCCGCCGCAGCATCTTGTGGTTCGCTCGAAGGGCAGCTTTGGGCCTTTCGTGTTCCTCAAACACTATGGGCGGAAACCGGAAGTCCGCCGCACCTACGAGGTAAGATTGGTTCATAGGCGACAGCGGACATTCAAACGGAAACGAATTGGTGATTCTTTCAAAGGTGCGGGAAGCATCTCCGCGCCTTATTCACCGAACTTCGCCTCACTCTGGTCAGGGTGCTGTGCGCTCAGCGGCCAAGGCAGCATTCTCCAACGGGACACGTACTCCAGGCTTGGTTACATCCGGGTCGTAAGGCGTGCGCGCAAAGACCTCTTCAACCATAGGCGCAAAAAATTTGAGCGGCAGGTCATCATAGTCCGGGTCAAAGCTCGCCTGATCCCAATTTTCGCAAAAGGCTGCGCAGTCGTCGAAGTATGGGCTGTCCTTGAACCGATCCCGCTTGTTGGGGTCGCCGCCCACGTGGTGTCCATAATAGAGCATTTGGAAATCGCCATGCGCCTGGACACACCATACGCATTGCTCGCGCACAAAGGGGCGCAGGATCGTCGCTGCATATTCATCATGGTTATAGGGCGCGTAGATATCGCCAATGTCATGCAACAGCGCTGAGACTACCCAATCGATGTCGGCACCCGCGCGCCAAGCGCGTGTGGCGGACTGCAGTGAATGGCCCAAACGCGTGACCTTATAGCCCGACAAACTTTGGTCTAAATCAACCAATGCATCCATTAGCCGCTTCGCTGTATGCTTGGTGTGATCGACCTCATGGGCTGTCAGGAACTCGTATTCCTCTTTGGTGCCATCTTTCATCTGGGTGAACGCGACTTTTTCCAATATTTAACTCCTGCAATCTTTGCCACAGGATGCAGACCAATTGGCTTTACCGCAATCCATAAAAGTGGAATGCTACAATAACATATTGTTATCTAAACGAGACTTGATCGTGCGGCGAAAACTCCCCCCTCTCAACGCTTTTCTCGCCTTTGAGGCCGCTGCACGGCATAGAAACTTCACGCGTGCGGCGCAGGAATTGTCTGTCGCACAACCCGCCATTACGCGCCATGTGGCGCGGTTGGAGGACTGGATTGGCTCACCATTATTTCGTCGAAATGGCAGCGTCATCCAATTGACCCGTGAGGGAGCCCTTTTGTCAGATCTCGCGACAACCCTTTTGGACCGACTTGAACTTGGCATTCGGGATGTAACACGCATCGGCAAAAATGAGCTGGTCGTTGGTGCCTCGTTTGACGTTGCACATCTGTGGTTGATGCCAAAGATTAGTGCTCTGCGCCGGGCTTCCGAGGCCGCGGTAAATTTCATGACCGCCGATGATTATCGCGCCTTCGATGATCCGTCTGTCGACTTTTCGATCCGCTACGGTAAAGGAAGTTTTGGCGCAAATTGCGCGGACCTTCTGTTTAGTGAGCATTGCCAGATCATCGCATCACCCGGGTTTTTAGATAGTCATCCGGAATTCGATCCCGATGCGCCATTAACGACACTTGACCCACACCTTATTTTTGATCACGGCGACCCTCATGATGTCGGCTGGATCACTTGGCCCGTTTGGTGTGGCTTGACAGGTCAGTCCCTTCCCGACCCTGGGGAACTTTCCACGATCCGCAGTTACCCGACGATGCTTGACTTGGTAAGTGCAGGCGAAGGCATAGGGATTGGTACCAAGGGGTTAGAAGACGATCTGATTGCATCTGGAGCTATCGTCCGCGTTGGCGCACCGATCGCAAGGGAAGGCTTTGGATACTACATTGTTTATCGAAGGGAGCTTCTCGAAAAGCCGTCGTTCGCGCGACTTAGAGAACACCTACTTGACCAAGTGTGATTGGATATTTCTGTCCGTGTAGCGGTCATCCTAACCGAATAAAATACTGCGACCTGAACGAATGACTTCAAAACGGGCTGCGACCGCAGCATAAGCAGGTCGAGTCAAAGACCGGTATGGGCCGTTCTTGACGAACGGCCCAGAACATCAAATTTCGATGGCTTCGGCGATTGCGAGGGCATCTTCCAGCTCAAAGCCGAGATAGCGCACCGTACTGTCCATCTTGGTGTGACCCAATAGAAGCTGAACTGCGCGCAAGTTGCCCGTCTTTTTGTATATCTGCGTGACCTTCGTGCGCCGCATTGAGTGAGCTCCATAAGCGGTCACTTCTAAACCAATCGATGAAACCCATTCCCGCAGAATGCGGGCATACTGGCGGGTAGAGATGTGCAACCGCTCGTGAAAACGCCCGGGCCATAGGTACTCTGACCCAACCATCAGCGGGTGTTCCATTCACTTCGCGAGCGAGGCTCTGGTTCCCTCGGAAATCTCGAAGCGCACGGGTTTCTGGGTCTTGCTTTGGAGCACCGACGCCCGCGCCTTGATTTGGCCTGACGCCATAACATCGACCACTCTCATTTTGACCAAATCGCAGCCCAGCAGCTTGCTGTCGATGGCAAAGTTAAACAGCGCGAGATCGCGATGGTTCTCGGCAAGCTCAAGCCTGACCCGGATAGCCCACACATGCTTGAGTTTCAGTGGGCGCTTCTGACCGACAATGCGGCCCTTGTTCCAGGTGGGGCGAAGCGCGCGAATGGCAGGTAAGTTTTGTGTTTCAATGACTGATCCTCCGATCCGCCAATCCCTCCCACATCGACAACCCGACGTTGACTGAGCCAGCATATCACAGGATGCTGCAACGCATCCGAGGTCGGCTTGGAGCCCACAATAACGGATGCTGCGTTTAGTTTTAACGGCAGCTAAGCAGGTGAGCTACCCCCCCGAAAATCGGACACTGACGTAAGCTGCGATTTGTAGTCTGCTGATCTTCAACACGAAGGAGATCAGATATGTCGAAACGGAAGCAACATCATCCAGAGTTTAAGGCCAAGGTGGCGTTAGAGGCGCTGAAGGGTGAAGAGACGGTGAGCGAGC
This sequence comes from Sulfitobacter sp. M13, assembly GCF_053474885.1. NCBI lineage: Bacteria > Pseudomonadati > Pseudomonadota > Alphaproteobacteria > Rhodobacterales > Roseobacteraceae > Sulfitobacter > Sulfitobacter sp. M13. The sequence goes on from NZ_CM130281.1 coordinate 2,503,912, forward strand.
TTGCCAGCCGGTTCGGGGTTCATCCTACGATGATCCATCAATGGAAGCGGGCACTGCTTGAAGGCGCGTCAGGTGTCTTTGAACGCGGCGGTCGGAAGGCACCGGAAGTCGATGAAGAGCAGGTCAAAGATCTACATGCCAAGATCGGGGAGTTGGCCGTCGCCAACGATTTTTTGGCCAGAAAGCTCAAGCCTTGGACCGGCAGGTGAGGCGCAGGATGATTGAGCCGAACCTATCAGGTCTGTCAGTCAGCAAGCAGTGTGCGTTGCTGTCGATCTCGCGGGCGTCGTTTTACTATGAACCCAAGGGCGAGACGGAGAGGAACCTCGATCTGATGCGGCTGATCCATTGCCCGGCAGTCGAAACGCAGTTTCGATGAGAGGGGACAAGCAGTTCCTGGAGACCCCGTTTTACGGAGTGCGTCAGCCTCTCGGGACATTGCCTGCGGCAATACCCTGACGGCCAGTGGATGACATGGCATTTGCGCAATGAAGATCATCTGGTGAACGAAAAGCGGATCAGGCGTTTGATGCGGCTCATGCCGATTTATCAGAAACCCAACATCCCGCTGCCCGGCAACACATGCTTGCATGTGTGAGAGGGGCAAGGCTGCGAAAGGCCATAAGATTTACCCCTATCTGCTGCGTGGGCTGCGCGTGGACCGGCCCAACCAAGTCTGGTGCGCCGACATCACCTATCTACCGATGCGGCGAGGCTTTCTGTATTTGGTTGCCATCCTTTGCCCGGCAGTCGCTGCTTGCAGCGATGAGAGGGGTGGACTGGCACACGCGCAAGGTTCTGGCTTGGCGCATATCAAACACGCTCGAAGCGGAGTTCTGCGTCGACGCCCTGAACAAGGCCATCCACAAGTTTGGTTTGCCACAGATCATGAATACGGATCAGGGAAGCCAGTTCACATCGTTCGCATGGACGGATCGGCTGCGGCGATCAGCCGTGCGCATCCCCCCTCTCATGCATGTAAACATGCACTGCCGGGCAGTGGATGGACGGCAAAGGTCGCTTTCTCGACAATATCTTTGTCGAACGACTGTGGCGGTCTCTGAAATACGAGTGCGTATATCTGCATGCTTGGGAAACCGGCTCAGAAGCTAAGGCTGGCGTCAGAAAGTGGATCGCGTTCTACAACCACAAGCGCCCTCATTCCGCCCTTGGCGGCCAACCGCCTGCCGTGGTCTATTGGCAAAGAAACGAAACAACCAACCCCGATCAGCAGGTGCAAAGAGTAGCTTAATTTACGCCAGATACTGTCCAACTAATGGGCAGTAGCTCACTCGTTTGTTTTATGCCTGCGGCTTGGCCGTCGTTAGGGGCTAGCGCACCGGCCCCCTGTTCGCTGGAATGAGAGAACAAACTATCATCTTTCTCATTCCGAAACTGCTAAGATTTTGAAGTTAAAATAGCGCTCAATGCTATTCCGTATGTTTCCTCACGCCCTCAAGGATGTCTCGTTTATCCCCCTTTATTGCCGCACTAAACCATCGAACTCCATGAAGGATCCGTCCCCAGCCCGCGTCAATAAAATCAACAACTTACGCAAACTGGGCGCTAATCACCTTGTAAATGGCCGCCGAAACACTCCAAATGGGCTTCATATGCTTGTCTTTTCATCATCAAACTCACTCAAATTGCTTTAGCTGCAGCCGGATGTGCCGCCGCAGGTGTTGCACTTCATGCAAGTTCCATTGCGGACCAGTGTGTAGTTTCCGCATTCCCCACAGGCTTCGCCCTCGTAGCCTTGCATCTTTGCCTTCACCCGTGCGTCCATGCTGACTGCGCCGCTCGAGACCGCTGTGGTTGACCCCACGGTTGCTGACGCGGATAGCTGCGCAGCCTGAGGCATTGCACGGTCCAAAGTCTGGGTGCCGCCCTGCCCATGCCCGCCTTGCAGCAATACCAGATCCTGTGGCATCCGGTTGCGCAGATAGCCGGTTGAGCTAATCTGCCTGAGAACCTCCAGCGACCGCGTTGCCGCAGTTTCCGAGAGTTCTGAGACGTTCACAACGCTTTCCTGATCTCCGCGTCCGATGCTGTCAAAGCTGGCACCTTCAGGCTGGACATGGGCCAGATCAGTGCGATCTAGATAGGACACGGCCAGCTCGCGGAAGATATAGTCAAGAATAGAGGTCGCGTTCTTGATGCTGTCGTTTCCCTGAACCATGCCGGCGGGTTCGAACTTGGTGAAGGTGAATGCGTCAACGAATTCCTCGAGCGGGACACCGTATTGCAGGCCCACGGACACGGCGATGGCAAAATTGTTCATCATCGCGCGGAAGCCCGCGCCTTCCTTGTGCATGTCGATAAAGATCTCGCCCAAGGAGCCGTCTTCGTATTCACCGGTGCGCAGATAGACTTTGTGCCCGCCCACATTGGCCTTTTGGGTATAGCCCTTGCGCCGCTGAGGCATCTTTTCGCGGTGCGATTTGATGATCTCTTTGACAATAACTTTCTCGACGATCTTTTCAGCCAGCACGACAGCCTTCTCGTGGTTTGTGCCGGATTCCAGCGTTTCCGCCGCTTCATCGTCATCTTCGACCAACGCAGAGGCCAAGGGCTGCGACAGTTTCGATCCGTCACGGTAGAGCGCGTTGGCTTTCACCCCGAGGGACCAGGAAAGCTCGTACGCGCTTTGGCAGTCTTCGATGGTGGCGTCATTGGGCATGTTGATCGTCTTGGAGATCGCCCCCGATATAAACGACTGTGCTGCGGCCATCATGTAGATATGGCTGTCCACGGACAGATAGCGCTTGCCCTTTTTACCGCACGGGTTGGCACAATCGAAGATGGCATAGTGTACAGATTTGAGGAACGGCGCGCCTTCCAGCGTCATCGTCCCGCAGACGTGGTCGTTGGCTGCTTCGATGTCTTTTTTGGAAAAGCCCAAGGATTTCAACAGGTCAAACGTCGGATCATTCAGCTTTTCAGCCGGGATGCCCAGAACTTGGGTGCAGAATTCCTCGCCCAGGGTCCACTGGTTAAAGACAAAGCGGATGTCAAAGGCCTGCGCCAGTGCCGCGTCGATCTTGGCCAGCTCGTTGGGACCGAAACCGTGGCCGACCAGTGTCGTGTGGTTGATCGCCGGTGCGTTCCCGATGGTGCCGTGCCCAACAGCATAGCTTACAATTTCTTCGATCTGCGCAGAGCCATAGCCCAGTTTCGCGAGCGCTGCAGGTACCGATTGGTTGATGATCTTGAAATAACCACCCCCCGCGAGCTTCTTGAACTTGACCAGCGCAAAGTCGGGCTCGATCCCCGTGGTATCACAATCCATCACCAGACCAATAGTACCCGTAGGCGCGATGACGGATGTTTGCGCGTTGCGATACCCGTGTTTCTCGCCAAGGCGCAGGGCCTCGTCCCACGTTGCCGTTGCAATGGCGATCAGGTTGGCTTGGGGGCAGTTGGCTTGATCCAGCGGTACGGGCTTGACCGAAAGCGCCTCGTAGCCGTCTGCATTTCCATACGCCGCATTGCGGTGGTTGCGAATGACGCGCAGCATGTGGTCTGCGTTCTTGGCATGGCCCGGGAAGGCCCCCAATTCACCGGCCATCTCGGCCGAGGTTGCATAAGATACGCCGGTCATGATCGCGGTCAGCGCACCACAAAGCGCACGGCCTTCAACACTGTCGTAGCTAAAGCCCATGTTCATCAGCAAGCCGCCAATGTTGGCATAGCCCAGACCCAGCGTGCGGAAGTCGTAAGACCTCTGCGCGATTTCCTTGGACGGGAACTGCGCCATCATCACCGAAATTTCCAGCGTAACAGTCCACAAACGCGAAGCGTGCATATAATCTTCGACCATGAACTCCCCGTCTTGCAGGAAGGTCAGCAGGTTCATCGACGCCAGGTTACAGGCCGTGTCGTCCAAGAACATGTATTCAGAACAGGGATTTGACCCACGGATCGCACCATCTTCGGGGCATGTGTGCCAGTCGTTGACCGTGTCGTGGTACTGGATGCCGGGATCGGCGCAGGCCCATGCCGCGTGGCCGACCTGTTCCCACAGATCACGGGCGCGGATGGTTTTCGACACGCGCCCTGTGGTGCGGTCCAGCAGTTCCCAATCGGCGTCTTTCTCGACGGCATGCAGGAACGCGTTGGTGACGCGGATCGAGTTGTTGGAGTTCTGGCCCGAAACGGACGAATAGGCTTCGGAATCCCAGTCGGTATCATAGGTCGGGAATTCAATCGACGTGTGGCCCTGTTTGGCATAATCCAGTACGCGCTTGACGTATGTTTCTGGGATCGCGCATTTTTTGGCGCTGCGGATTGCTGCTTTCAGCTGTTCGTTTTTCGCGGGGTCATAGGCATCGGCTTGTGTCCCATCCCACGCCTTGATCGCGGCGAAAAGCTTGTTCAGCTCGCGTTCATGCATCTTGGAGCCGGCGACGATAGATGCGACCTTCTGTTCTTCGATGACCTTCCAGTTGATGAAGTCCTCGATATCGGGGTGGTCCGCATCGACGATAACCATCTTGGCCGCGCGCCGCGTGGTGCCGCCGGATTTGATCGCGCCCGCCGCACGGTCACCGATCTTGAGGAAGCCCATCAGACCCGACGACTTGCCGCCGCCCGACAGCTTCTCCCCTGCCCCGCGAAGGCTGGAAAAGTTGGTGCCCGTGCCGGACCCGTATTTGAACAGACGCGCTTCGCGGACCCACAGGTCCATAATGCCGCCGTCGCCGACCAGATCATCAGCAACCGACTGGATGAAACACGCATGGGGCTGCGGGTGTTCGTAAGAAGAGGTCGAACGCGTCAGCTTGCCAGTTTTATAATCAACGTAATAATGCCCCTGCGCCGGCCCATCGATGCCATAGGCCCAGTGCAGACCGGTGTTGAACCATTGCGGGCTGTTGGGAGCACCGCGCTGGCTGGCCAGAATGTGGCGCATCTCGTCATAATAGGCTTGGGCGTCTTCTTGGGTGGTGAAATAGCCACCTTTCCAGCCCCAATAGGCCCAGGCACCGGCAAGGCGGTCGAACACCTGCTTGGAGGATGTCTCTCCGCCCATCGTGGCACCCTCGGTGGGTACGGAACGCCACAGGAATTCCGGCACCCCCTTTTCTTTGACCTTCTTGGTCTCGGAGGGCACGCCCGCTTTGCGGAAATACTTCTGGGCAATCACATCAGAGGCGACCTGGCTCCAGCTTGAGGGCACTTCGACGTTATCGAGGCGAAAAACCACTGACCCGTCAGGATTGCGGATTTCGGAGGCGGTGCTCACAAAGTCCAGTTCAGCATATGCATCCTGACCGGATTGCGTGAATTTTCTTTCGATTTTCATAAGTGCCGCCCCAATTTCCAAACTCTCAACCCGCGGCATGATGAAGCCGCTCGACGCTGTCGCAGGTGTGCATCGTCGCCTGTACACCGGTCAGGCCGGCCTCGCATTGGTGCCATTTTAACTGGCGCAAACCCGCGATACCTGAAGTCACCTGATCCAAGCGCCGCCCCTATCTGACACCAGATATAGTGCCACGCCCATCAACTCACACAAACTGGCGTATGCAGCCCTATCGGGTCAACGGGTTTATTATCGTCTTACGGAAACTAGAGGCTTGACCGGATCGGCATTTTTTGAAGCTTTGGCGAATGCGGCGATTCAGCAAAATGATATGCACAGAGCACAAACGGGGTGACCCGAATGTGGCATCTCGGATAAAGTTAACAGACACTGGCGTTTAGCACAGTTGCCTCATGCATCGCCTGAGTTATCCACAAAACACCGCACAGCGGGCTGGGGATAAGAAATGCTGAACTGTGGACTATTATTTTTTTTAGCAGTCACCAGATCTAGACTGCAAGGCGGGGCTATTTGGCCACATCTAGAAGGCGGTTCTGTTGCAAAAAGGTAAGATTGCACACAAATACAGCGTTCTGATCTGCATAAAGCAGACCAGGAACACTATATGTGGTGGTTCTTAAAGTGGTCGGGGCGAGAAGATTCGAACTTCCGACCCCCTGTACCCAAAACAGGTGCGCTACCAGGCTGCGCCACGCCCCGACTGCGGCCTACTTAGCCCCAAGCAATCGGATTGAAAAGCCCTAACTGCACAGAAAATGATAGTTTTTGAAGAACTAACAAGGCCACGCGGGATTACGCCCTGCAAAGGCAGGATGGCGCAGCTGTGTGCCGGTGGTAATACCCATGCGCGCGCTTAATCCGCCGTTAATTTCCAACACAGCAAGCAACGCATCACTGCCCCCCTCCAGCGGAGATTCGTCGAGCGGAATGGCATTGCGGTGGATATTCTGAACCACACCCCGCGCATCGATGAACAACAGGTCCAGCGGAATCAATGTGTTACGCATCCAAAAGCTAAGACGTTGGGGTCTGTCATAAATAAATAGCATGCCTGCACTGCCCGGCAGCGATGTGCGATGCATCAACCCTTGGGCGCGTTCACCGTCATCATCGGCGACCTCGACGCTGAACCGCGCCTGCCCCCAGTCCCCGCGCAAGGTCACGCTGTCTACGCGACACGCAGCGGACGCGCCGCTTGCAACGGTAACCGCAGCAAGCGCAAGAACGCCCGCGCGGATCAGCTTTGCGCGGTGCCGGATGAATCGAGCCGTATCGTTTCCCATGCATGTACCTCTGCCGCCATTTGCCCGCGCTCACCTTGGATGACACGCAGCGCCAGCGCCTCGCCCGGCTGCAAATCCGACAGACCCGACTGGCGCAACACCTCTATATGTAGAAAGATGTCTTCGCTTTTGCCAAACACATTTGCGAAACCAAAGCCCTTTGACTTGTCGAACCATTTGACCCGGGCGGGTTCCAGTGGTGCTGCAGCCACAAGGGCGGGGTCGATGCCCACAATATCGGACAGGGCCATGGCCTGGGCTGAGGCAGGCGGGTGCACGGCATGGATTTGGGTCGCTTGCACACCGCGTTCGGTCTTGTGAACCGTGAGATCAATACGCGCGCCATCCGCGACAGAGCTTTGACCGTAATTGCGTAACACATTGACGTGCAACAGGATATCGGGCCCGCCTGAGTCAGAGACAACGAAACCGAACCCCTTTGCGGGGTCGAACCATTTCACCACGCCGGAAACGGCAGAGCTATTGCTGGATACTTCTGACACAAATGTCCTTTGGTCTTCTCTAGGTCAGGCAACTGTGTGCCCGCGTACAAAATATCAGCGACAAAAAATCGCCTTATGGGTTTAATCTCGTTACGCTCCAATCGTCGCTTGGTCCGGCACGTCGCCAGACAAAACGGTCATGCAATCTATACTCTCCGTCAGCCCAGAACTCTATCTCAACCGGCGTAATCCGGTAGCCGCCCCAAAAAGCGGGGCGGTCTGGGTTTGGTCCCTTCTTGGCGGTAACCTTTGCCACCTCGGTGACCAAGGCCGCGCGGCTGGCAAGAGGGGACGATTGGTCAGAGGCCCAAGCCCCCAACCGGCTTTTGAGCGACCGTGATTTATAATAAGCGTCCGCCTGTGGGCCTTCTTCTTTTGTAATGGTGCCGCGCACACGAATTTGTCGGCGCAGCGATTTCCAATGCATCACAAAGGCGGCTTTGCCCGCCTGATCCAGTTCCTGCGCTTTGGCGCTGGTATAATTGGTGTAAAAGACAAAGGCCGCGTCTTCTATATCTTTCAGCAGAACCATCCGCGCATTAGGCAACCCGTCCGCATCCACAGTGGAAAGCGCGATAGCGTTCGGGTCGTTGATCTCGGTATTTGTGGCTTCATCGAGCCAGCGGCGTGCAATGTTGAAAGGGTTATCGCCGGCAAATATACCTTTGCGCGCTTCCATAATCCTGACCCCCTTCTATGCGCAGCAGCGCAATCTTGCGCCATTGCTGTATATCAAATGACATATAAGAACAACTAAAGACACCCCCGCGCCTAGATCCGCCGAGGCGATTTTCTACGGAATGCTCTGAAAGTGCCGCGCTCATCGTGCAGCCTTGATGCCAAACTATCAATAGCATAAACCGGATAAAAGCTCAGTGACATAGTCGAAGGAAAAACAATGGCAAATGACCTTATGGCAGGCAAACGTGGACTTATCATGGGCCTTGCCAATGACAAGTCGATTGCCTGGGGAATCGCACGCATTCTTGCTGACGCCGGTGCAGAGCTGGCGTTTTCCTATCAGGGCGAAGCGCTGAAAAAGCGTGTTGGCCCGCTGGCAGAACAGTTGGGAAGCGACATTGTTCTGCCCTGTGACGTTGGGTCGGAAGAGTCGATCGATGCGTTGTTCACTTCTCTTGGCGAACGCTGGGACGGGATCGACTTTATCGTGCACGCGATCGGGTTCTCGGACAAAAACGAATTGCGCGGGCGTTATGTGGACACCAGCCGCGCCAACTTTGCAATGTCGATGGACATCTCTGTCTATTCCTTCACCGCTGTGATGCAGCGCGCGGAAAAGATGATGAAGCCGGGCAGTAGTGCGGTGACCCTCACCTATTACGGTGCGGAAAAAGTGATGCCGCATTATAACGTGATGGGCGTCGCCAAGGCTGCACTGGAAGCGTCGGTTAAATATCTGGCCGAAGATCTGGGCAAAGACGGCATCCGCGTCAACGCGATCAGCGCCGGCCCGATCAAGACTTTGGCCGCCTCGGGCATCGGCGACTTCCGCTATATCATGAAGTGGAACGAGTATAATTCGCCGCTGCGCCGCAATGTCACAATCGACGATGTGGGTAAATCGGCGCTGTTTCTGCTCAGCGATCTTGGGTCTGGCACCACGGGCGAGAACCTGCATGTGGACGCGGGCTATCATGTTGTTGGCATGAAAGCCGTCGACGCCCCAGACATGACAAAGGAATAACGACATGAGCAAGGATGCCTCGCGCCTGCCCCACGAAAAAGGGTTCCACATCAGCTGGGACCAGATTCACCGTGACAGCCGAGCGCTGGCGTGGCGATTGGACGGTATGGGCCCTGACGATGGCGGCTGGCGGGCTGTGGTCGCCATCACCCGTGGCGGTATGGCCCCCGCGATGATCGCCGCGCGCGAGCTGGACATCCGCACCGTCGATACGATTTCGATCAAGTCCTACGACCATCAGGACCAATCAGAAGCGGTCGTACTGAAAGCCCCCGATGCCGAGTTGATGGGCGACGGAACGGGCATCTTGATCATCGACGATCTGGTGGATTCAGGCAAAACCCTCGAGGTCGTCCGCCAGCTTTACCCCAATGCACATCTGGCGACGGTCTATGCCAAGCCCAAAGGACGCCCGCAGGTGGATACGTTCATCACCGAGGTCAGCCAGGATACTTGGATTTTCTTTCCTTGGGACATGGCCTTGCAATACGTCGAACCCTACCGCGGCAAGGACTGAACGCGCGCCCGAAGACACATGCCTTCGGCGAGGATTCAGAACCATTTGGAAGCAGACGCTGCGTGCAGTCTAGGGCTCCATCCAGGTTCGCTCGCCGGAGCATCCCCTCCCTCGCCTAGCCAGGAGCACCTTTGACATGATCCCGCGTACCGCAGCGACTTTCTCTCCTCCGGTGATGGAGGCGCGCCGGTGGTTGACAGGCGTCCATTTTGACGCTGACCGGCCCTTGATCAACGTCAGTCAGGCTGCCCCTGTCGACCCGCCCCCGCAGGCGATGCGTCAGGCTATGGCGGATGTCGCGCTGAATAATGATGACGCGCATCTTTATGGTCCAGTTTTGGGTCTGCCCGAATTGCGCGACGAGCTGGCCGCTCAGGTCAGCGCCCATTACGCCGGTGCCGTGGAACCTGCGCAGGCGGCAATTACATCAGGCTGCAATCAGGCATTTGCCGCTGCGATTGCCACGCTTTGTACCGAGGGCGACGAGGTGATCCTGCCGGTGCCTTGGTACTTTAACCATAAGATGTGGCTGGATATGTCGGGCGTGGCCGCCGTGCCGCTGGCTGTGGGCGACGCGCTTTTGCCTGATCCCGATCACGCGGCCTCGCTCATTACCGACCGCACCCGCGCCATTGCCTTGGTGACGCCAAATAACCCCGGCGGCGTCGAATATCCCGAAGAGCTGGTGCAGGCGTTTTTCGATCTGGCCCGCGCCCGCGGCATCGCGCTGATCGTAGATGAAACCTATCGTGATTTCGACAGCCGTTCAGGCCCGCCGCACCGTCTGTTTCAAGACCCCGACTGGCATGACACGCTGATCCACCTCTATTCCTTTTCCAAAGCATACCGTCTGACGGGGCACCGCGTGGGTGCGATTGTCGCATCAGAAGACCGGCTGACCGAAGTCGAGAAGTTCCTTGATACGGTTGCCATCTGCCCCGGGCAGATCGGACAGCATGCCGCCCTTTGGGGGATGCAGAACCTTGACAGCTGGCTTGCCGGCGAGCGGCGTGAAATACTTGCGCGGCGTCAGGCCATCGCGGATAGCATGCACAGGTTGGACGCCAAAGGCTGGAAGCTTTTGGGGCTTGGTGGCTATTTTGCCTATATGTCCCATCCGTTTGAGGAAAGCTCTGCTTTGCTGGCCCCGAGGTTGGTACGCGATGCGGCGGTTCTGACGTTGCCCGGCACGATGTTCCACCCGACAGACGACCCCACCGGCGCGCGTCATTTGCGGATCGCCTTTGCCAATCTGGATGTCGCAGGGATCGACGTGCTGTTTGACCGCCTGACACAGGTTTAACGGGCCTCTTGCCCCCCTGCTACGCACCGCATAGACAGGGCAAAATGTGCGTTTAAGGGATGAGACCATGAAAGCCAAAGGCAACAGCTTTACGAAAACCGCAGTATGGGGGCTCATGGGTCTTTTGATCCTGGGTCTAGGCGGTTTTGGGGCGGTCAATCTGAACGGCAGCGCACGCACCGTCGGCGAAGTGGGCGATAAATCGATCTCAGTCGATAATTATGCCCGCGAGCTGCAACAGCAGATCCGCGCCATCGAAAGCCAGTCCGGCGAGCAGCTTAGCTTCCAAGAGGCGCAAGCCATAGGTCTGGACCGCGCCGTGCTGCAACGTTTGGTGCGTTTGCGCGCGCTGGACAATGAGGCTGACGAAATGGGTTTGTCGATCGGTGACACAAACCTGCGCGAACGTGTTGTCGACATTCCGTCTTTCCAAGGCGTGGACGGCAACTTTGACCGCGAGGGATATCGTTTCGCGCTGCAACAGGCCGGTCTGAGCGAAAACGAATTCGAACAATCCCTGCGCGAAGAAGCAGGCCGGACGCTGCTGCAACAGGCAATCACCGGCGGTGTTTCCATGCCCGAAGCCTATGCGAATACGCTGGTGTCCTATGTGGGCGAGCAACGCAGTTTTACATGGGCCAAGCTGACCCAAGATGATCTTGATACGCCCCTGCCCGACGCGACTGATGCGCAGCTGCAAGCCTTTTATGACGACAATGCCGATCGCTTCATGCTGCCCGCCAGCAAGACGATCACCTACATCACGATGGGTCCGCAGGATCTTTTGGACGAGGTTGAGCTGACCGACGAAGAGCTGCAGTCCGCCTATGACGACCGCGCCGACGAGTACATCCAGCCAGAACGCCGTCTGATCGAACGTCTGGTCTTTCGTGATCAGGAAGCTGCCGATCAGGCCGCCGCCGCACTGGAGGTTGACGGCACCACCTTCGAGGCGCTTGTGGCCGACCGTGGTTTGTCCCTGTCGGATGTTGATTTGGGGGACCTGAGCCAGCAACAGCTTGGCGCAGCGGGCGACGCTGTGTTCAACGCTGAAGTCGGCGATATTGTCGGCCCCCTGCCCAGCAACCTCGGGCCTGCATTGTTCCGTGTAAACGGCGTGCTGCCGTCGCTGAATACCACCTTCGAAGAGGCGCGCCCGACGCTGGTACAAGACTTGGCCGCCGACCGCGCTGCGCGTCTGGTCGAGGTCCGCGCCCGTGATCTGGACGATCAACTGGCCGGTGGTGCCACGCTCGAACAGATCGCAGAAGACAGCAAAATGACCCTCAGCACTATTGAATGGACGCAGGACAGCAGCGAAAGCATCGCTGCCTATGCCGGTTTCCGCGAAGCCGCGACGCGCCTGACCGAGAATAATTTTCCACAGATCGAACAGCTGGATGACGGCAGCGTATTTGCCATGCGTCTTGACGGCACCAAAGAAGAACGCCCCAACCCGTTCGACGCCGCGCGCGCCGATGTGGCAGCGGCATGGCAAAACGAACAGTTGATCGACGCCCTGCGTGCCAAAGCAGAAACCTTGCAGGCAGAGCTTGCTGATGGAGGCGATTTCGCGGAGCTGGGGCTTGAGCCCAAGACCGGTACCGACCAGTCTCGCGATGCCGTTGTCAGTGCTGCCCCCCAAGGGTTCATTGCCGCTGTGTTTGATGCAGCAGCCGGTGATGTGAAGCTGCTTGAAGGCACCGACGAGGTCGCACTTGTGCGCCTTGATAGCATAAAAGATGCAGCCGAGGATGACCGGATGACACAGGTGAAAACCCAGATTGCCACGCAGCTGGATGATCAGCTTTCTCAGGCGCTGTTTGCTGCGTTTTCCGACGATGTGATCCGCCGCACGGCACCGCGCGTCGACCAGCAGGCGATTGACGCCGTTCACGTGAACTTCCCCTAAGGTAGGTCTCCCATGTCATTGACACCCGATTATGACAGCTTTGCCGCAGGATATGCCGCAGGCAAGAACCAGATCGTTTACACCCGTCTGGCAGCCGATCTGGACACGCCTGTCTCGTTAATGCTGAAACTCACCGGTGCCGCGCAGAACGCCTTTGTGCTGGAATCGGTGACCGGCGGCGAAGTGCGTGGACGCTATTCCATCATCGGCATGAAGCCGGACCTGATCTGGCGCTGTCAGGGTACCACGTCGGCGATCAACCGTGCGGCACGCTATGATGTCGATGCGTTTGACGACGTCGAAGGCAACCCGCTGGACACGTTGCGCGCAGTGATCGCGGAATCGAAAATCGACCTGCCCGATGACCTGCCGCAAGCCGCTGCCGGTTTGTTCGGGTATCTGGGCTATGACATGATCCGGCTGATCGAACACCTGCCGAATGTGAACCCCGATCCCTTGGGGCTGCCCGATGCAATGATGGTGCGCCCCTCGGTGATTGCGGTGCTGGACGGCGTCAAGGGAGAGGTCACTATCGTCTCCCCCGCTTGGGTGTCGGACGGGCAATCGGCCAAGGCCGCCTATGCCCAAGCCGCCGAGCGTGTGATGGATGCGGTGCGCGATCTGGAACGGTCCATGCCCGGCACCAGCCGTGATCTGGGCGAAGCGCACGAAGAAGCGGCCCCCGTCAGCAACTTCACCCGCGACGGCTATAAATCCGCGATCGAGAAAGCCCGTGAATATATCGTGGCAGGCGACATCTTTCAGGTGGTGCCGTCGCAACGGTGGGCGCAAGGGTTCTCGCAGCCGCCGTTCGCGCTCTATCGCAGTTTACGCCGGACCAATCCGTCGCCCTTCATGTTCTATTTCAATTTCGGTGACTTTCACGTCGTCGGGGCCTCGCCCGAAATCCTCGTACGAGTGTTCGGTGACGAGATCACGATCCGTCCCGTCGCGGGCACCCGCCGCCGTGGTGCTACGCCAGAGGAAGACCGCGCCCTCGAGGCCGACTTGCTGGCCGACGAGAAAGAGCTGGCCGAACACTTGATGCTGCTTGATCTGGGCCGCAACGATGTCGGCCGCGTCGCTAAAATCGGCACCGTGCGCCCAACCGAAGAATTCATCGTCGAACGCTATAGCCACGTGATGCATATCGTGTCCAATGTCGTGGGCGAGCTGCGTGAAGACCGCGATGCGCTGGACGCGTTCTTTGCCGGGATGCCAGCGGGCACCGTATCAGGGGCCCCCAAAGTCCGCGCGATGGAGATTATCGACGAGCTTGAGCCCGAGAAACGCGGGCTTTATGGCGGCGGTGTCGGATACTTCAGCGCGGGCGGAGACATGGACATGTGCATCGCGCTTCGGACTGCCGTGATCAAAGATAAAACCCTGTATATTCAAGCCGGTGGTGGTGTTGTCTATGACAGCGATGCCGAGTCCGAATATATGGAAACGGTCCATAAGTCCGATGCAATCCGGCGTGCTGCGGCGGATGCGGCACGGTTTGCGGGCCAAGGGAATAGCTGAGGATGCCGACGCAAGCCCCGTTCGAGATTTCGGGCCAACAAGTCGCGCCCGGCTCTCGTGTGCAGATTGACCTACCGATCTCGATCCTGCCGGACCACACGCCTGTTGGCCTCTCGCTTGAGGTGATACACGGCAAACGCCCCGGCCCTACGATGTTTGTCAGCGCCGCCGTCCATGGCGACGAGCTGATCGGGGTGGAGATCGTGCGCCGTCTGCTGCGCGCGCCGCAGTTGAAATCGTTGCGGGGCACGCTGCTGGTGATCCCAGTGGTAAACTCCTTTGGCTTTTTGAACCGGTCGCGGTATCTGCCGGACCGTCGCGATCTGAACCGCTGTTTTCCAGGGCATCCGTCGGGGTCATTGGGATCGCGGCTGGCGCATATCTTTTTGAATGACGTGGTGCTGCGCTGTGATTTCGGTATCGATCTACACTCTGCCGCGATCCATCGCACCAACCTGCCGCAGGTGCGTATTTCTCCATCAGACGCCGTAACGCGGCGCATGGCCGCCAGCTTTGCTGCGCCGGTTGTCCTGACCTCTCCGCTGCGCGACGGGTCGCTACGCGCGGTCGCTGCCGCCAAGGGTACGCCCGTGCTGCTGTACGAGGCTGGCGAAGGGCTGCGGTTTGACGAGATGGCTGTGCGGGCGGGCGTTGCGGGCATTCTGCGGGTGATGCATGTCGAAGACATGCTGCCTGCCAAGGGCATTGCCCCCTCGCGCCGCCAGTCACATGTCTGCTCCAGCTCGACCTGGTTGCGCGCGCCGGTCGGTGGCTTGCTGCGCACCTTCCGTGCCGAGGGTGAAACCGTTAAAGAAGGCGACGCTTTGGCAACCGTCTCCGATCCGTTTGGTAAGACCGAAGAAGACATTACCGCCCCTCATGACGGCATCCTGATCGGCCGCGCGATCCTACCTGTGGTGAACGAGGGCGATGCGGTGTTTCATCTGGCCAAGCTGCTGCCAAGGGCCGTGGCGGATACAGTCGAAGACATGATCACCCAGCTGGAAAGCGACCCGCTGTTCGACGAAGACGAGATTATCTAGGTCAATTGAAACGGGCGCAGTGCGTCCGTTTCAATTCCGTTTGCCTCTATGTCACTTTGCCGTGGCGCTTGTCAGGACGGCTGATATCGGTGCCAGCGCGACTTGGCTTGCACGGTCCTGCAATCCCCAGACCAACAACGCCGAGATCGTCTCGGGGCGCATCCGGCCCATCATGATCACCGACCCTTCGATGCCCGCCTTGAATGCGGCCTGATCCAGAAAGCGCCGGATCACGGTGGACGTCTGGCCCTTGCTGTCAAAGTCGCGGAACACAGGTGCTGCGGGCACACCCTCTTTGACGGCCAGTTTCGGCATGGTGTTCAACCCTTTATCCTGGGTCACCAGGCCATAGCCGCTCTGCCCGAGGATCGCCGTCACCTGATCGGCCGTGGCCCGGTCCGGTTGCAGGCCGGCACCCAACCCTTCAAGCACACCGATCACCTCTGGCAATCGCGAAAAGGCCACCGCCAGCGTGGTTTCGGCATCGCTGGGCTGCGCGCCTTGGGGCAGGTCGACCATCGCCAGCACCTCGAAGCCTTCGTCGCGGTAGATCTTCATGCGTTCTGCCGCGTCTGGCAGGCTGACATCAACCGCAAAGCTTAGAGGGTAGGGAAAGCTGCGTAATGCGGCGATGCCGACCTCGCCGCCCAGAAGATCGCTGCCGACATCCATCAACAGCACGCTCATCAGGGGTTTGTCGTCGGGGTTGGCAAAAGCCTGACCGAAACGGGTGATCGCCGGGCCTTGCATTGCGGCTTGGGCGTCGGGGGCGACCTGTTCACCTGACTGCGCCGTAGGCAAGCGGTTGATCGTGACGCCTGTATCGCGCTCCGATGTAATCGCCGCTGGCGTTCCAATCGTGGGGCGCCCGTCCGTGCGTTCGTCAGGCGCACCAAAAACGACATCGGCTGGTGTCTCCGTGGGCTGCGCGTCGGGGGCACTTGGCGCGGTGGCAATGTCGGTATCCGGCGTGGGTGTCGCGGGGGCCGCAATGTCTGCATCGGCCTGTACGCGCGGTGCCGTCTGGGTTTCAATCGCGAGCGTATCCGGTGCGGAGGGCTCCATCGGGGCAAGCGCCATCGGGTTCGGCAGGATCGGATCATCAAGCGCAATGTCCGGTGCCGCCGCATCAGGTAGGGTGACAGACGCTGCAGCGTCAATATCCAGCGCGACCAGCGGTGCGGGTGCAGGTTCAGGCGCTTGTTCTACCTCGGTTTCTGCCATCTTACCCAATTCTGCATCTGGCGCAGCATCGGGGGTGTTCTCTGCTTGAAGTACCTCGGCAGCAGCAGCCTCGCCCTCGCCCTCGGACACCGCAACGTCCGGTTCATCCCCCTCGGGCACCCCTTCACTCTGCGGTTCAGGCATCGGCTCTGCGACAGGATCAGGCACTACCACGATCACAACATCGTCAGTGCTTTGCGCCAAATCCTCGGGCGGCGCGACGACCAGTGGCCGAGGTACTTGCGCCGCCTCAGGGGCTTGGGTCGCATCGTCACGATCACCCTCACCGCTTTGCGCAGGTGCGGTCGGCAACGGCGCAGGCCCGATAGGCACCATAAACGAAGCAACCCCAGCCACGCCAACACTGAACACCGCACCAATAAGGATACCGCCAATAAACCCGCGTGACATATTATGATCGCTCCTGTTTTTGTTCCGGTTCGCGCGGCTCTGCCGGCCTGCTGCCCTTGACGATGGGTCTTAACCCTGAACATGTATTAGTGGACATTATACCGTGTTTTTGCGCGGTTCCTCTAGCCCTAAACCCTGCCCCAATACAAAGAATTACCGTATGCTGCTCTTGATCGATAACTACGATAGCTTCACCTACAACCTGGTACACTATCTGGGTGATCTCGGGGCCGAAGTTGAAATCCGCCGCAACGATCAAATCGACGTGCAGGCCGCGATGGCGATGAACCCGTCGGGGATCATCCTGTCCCCCGGTCCGTGCGACCCTGATCAGGCGGGCATCTGTCTGGCGCTGACCGCTGCGGCTGCCGAGACACGCACGCCGCTGTTGGGCGTGTGCCTCGGGCATCAAACGCTTGGTCAGGCATTTGGCGGCAAGGTCGTGCGCGCGGGTGAGATCGTGCACGGCAAAATGGGCATGATGCACCACGAGGGTCAGGGCGTTTTTGCGGGGCTGCCGTCACCCTTTGCAGCGACACGCTATCATTCGCTGATCGTCGAGCGCGCCACCCTGCCCGACTGCCTTGAGGTCACCGCAGAGCTTGAGGATGGTACGATCATGGGCTTGCAGCACCGCGACCTGCCCCTGCATGGCGTGCAGTTTCACCCTGAATCGATCCGTTCGGATCACGGGCACCAGATGCTGCAAAACTTTCTGAACAACGTAAAGGTGCCCGCATGAGCGATGCTCTGAAACCTCTTATCGATGCGGCTGCCAATGGCCCGCTGACGCGCGATCAGGCCGAAGCAGCGTTCCAGATCCTGTTCGAGGGCGAAGCCACCCCAAGCCAGATCGGCGGCTTCCTGATGGCCCTGCGCACCCGCGGCGAAACGGTGGATGAATATGCCGCCGCAGCCTATGTGATGCGCGCCAAATGCCACCCCGTCAACGCACCCGAAGGCGCAATGGACATCGTGGGCACCGGCGGAGATGGCAAGGGCACGCTGAATATCTCTACCGCGACGGCCTTTGTCGTGGCGGGTGCGGGCGTTGTGGTGGCCAAACATGGCAACCGGAACCTGTCGTCTAAATCCGGTGCCGCAGATGCGCTGACCCAGATGGGCCTCAAGGTCATGGTCGGGCCCAAGGTCGTCGAAGCTGCCCTGCGCGATGCCGGCATCGGTTTCATGATGGCCCCGATGCACCATCCCGCGATTGCCCATGTCATGCCCACACGGTCCGAGCTGGGGACCCGTACGATATTCAACATCCTCGGTCCGCTGACCAACCCCGCTGGCGTAAAGCGACAGCTCACCGGTGCCTATCGCCGCGATCTGATCCGCCCGATGGCCGAAACGCTTGGCGCGCTCGGGTCTGAAAAAGCGTGGCTTGTGCATGGGTCTGACGGAACGGACGAGCTGACGATCACGGGTACCAGCTGGGTCGCAGCCCTGAACCCAGACGGCACCATCTCCGAGTTCGAAATCACGCCCGAAGACGCCGGACTGCCCGTACATCCGTTCGAAGACATCATTGGCGGCACACCCGAAGAAAACGCACGTGATTTCAACGCACTGCTGGATGGCACCCCCTCGGCCTACCGTGACGCGGTTTTGCTTAATTCGGCAGCGGCACTGGTGGTGGC
Source organism: Sulfitobacter sp. M13 (assembly GCF_053474885.1). Taxonomy (NCBI): domain Bacteria; kingdom Pseudomonadati; phylum Pseudomonadota; class Alphaproteobacteria; order Rhodobacterales; family Roseobacteraceae; genus Sulfitobacter; species Sulfitobacter sp. M13. Next base: position 2,522,309 of record NZ_CM130281.1, read on the forward strand.
GGATGCGGCACCAGACCTGAAAGCCGGCGTTGAGATGGCGCGTCACAGCATCGACAGCGGTGCTGCGCGTGACAAAATTACCCAAGTCGCGCGGATCACACAAACCGCATGAGCACGCTCGATCTGTCGCGGCTCGGGGCTTGGCGCGATCTTGCATTTTTTGACGATACCCTGCCGGGGATCGCCACAACGCTCGCTGCGGAAGTGCGCCAAATTTTACCACCGCAACCGCAAATCTTTGCCGCGCTTGAACACACGCAACCCGATGCGGTGCGGGTGGTGATCCTGGGCCAAGACCCCTATCCCACCCCCGGCCATGCCCATGGTTTTGCCTTTTCGGCCCACGCCGACACCAAACCACTGCCCCGCTCGCTGTCCAACATCTTTAAAGAGATGACCGACGACCTCGGGGCCTGTCCGCGCACTGCCGACCTACGGTTCTGGGCGGATCAGGGCGTGCTGCTGCTGAACACGACGTTGACGGTCCCGGCAGGGGATGCAGGCGGCCATGCCAAGCTTGGGTGGCATCTGCTGACGATGCAAATTCTGGACCGCCTGTCGGACCGTCCCCGCGCCTATCTTCTGTGGGGGGCCCATGCGCAAAAGGCAGCACGAAACGTGGACGGCGTAGCGAACCTTAAGCTGGAAACCCCGCACCCTTCGCCGCTGTCTGCACGACGTGGGTTTTTCGGGTCACGCCCGTTCTCGCGCTGCAATGACTGGTTGCACGCCCAAGGCCAAGGCTCCATAAACTGGGCAACCCCGGAGACATCATGACCGATACCAACACTGGCACCATCCTAGACAAGATCAAAGCCTACAAGCTGGAAGAGATCGCCGCCGACAAGGCCGCCAAACCGCTTGAGGCCGTAGAGGCAGAGGCACGCGCAGCTTCGCCCGTGCGCCCCTTTGCCGACGCGCTGTTCGACGCGTCGCGCGAAGGCTACGGACTGATCGCAGAGGTCAAGAAAGCAAGCCCCTCCAAGGGATTGATCCGCGCCGACTTTGACCCTGCTACCCTGGCTGCTGCCTATGCCGCCGGTGGGGCGACCTGCCTGTCGGTACTGACGGATACGCCCAGTTTCCAAGGGGCAAAAGAGTATCTGGTGGCCGCGCGTGAGGCGTGCACCCTGCCCGTGCTGCGCAAGGATTTCATGTACGATCCCTATCAGGTCGCCGAAGCCCGCGCGCTTGGGGCCGATTGCATTTTGATCATCATGGCATCGGTCAGTGACGCACAGGCCATAGAGCTTGAAGACGCCGCCGCACAATGGGGCATGGACGCGCTGATCGAAGTGCATGACAAGCAAGAACTGGACCGCGCTGCCGTGCTCAACAGCCGCATGATGGGGATCAACAATCGCAACCTCAAAACCTTCGAGACATCGCTGGATACCACGCGTCTGCTGTCAAAACATGTGGATGTGGAAAAGATGATCGTGTCTGAAAGCGGGCTGAACACGCCCGGCGATCTGGCCGATATGGCGAAATACGGATCGCGTGTGTTCCTGATTGGGGAAAGCCTGATGCGCCAAGACGATGTAGAGGTCGCAACCCGCAACTTGCTTGCGACGCCGCTGCGTCCGGGGGGCATGTAATGGCGCTTACGCATTTTGACGGCAAGGGCGACGCTCATATGGTCGACGTGTCGGACAAGCCCGTCACATCACGCGTCGCCACCGCGAAAACCCACATCAAGATGCAGCGCGAAACCTTTGATATCATTACCGAAGGTCGCGCAAAGAAAGGTGACGTCATGGGCGTCGCCCGTTTGGCTGGCATCATGGCTGCAAAGCGTACCGCTGACCTGATCCCTCTGTGTCACCCGCTGCCCATCACCAAAGTCTCTGTTGAACTTACGCCGGACCCCGATCTGCCGGGGCTTCAGATCGAAGCGACGGTCAAGACTACCGGTCAGACCGGTGTCGAGATGGAAGCATTGACGGCTGCCTCGGTCACTGCGCTGACCGTCTATGACATGGCCAAGGCCGTGGACAAAGGCATGGAAATCGGCGGTTTGCGCGTCGTGCTGAAAGATGGCGGCAAATCCGGCCGGTATGAGGCCGAATGATCTCCGTCAGCGACGCCCTGTCGCACCTCTTTGATCTCGTAGACGCCACCACGGTGGAACAGGTCAGCCTACGACAGGCGGCCGGTCGCGTTCTGGCGACGGACGTCGTTGCAGCCCGCACGCAGCCCCCCTTTGCCGCGTCCTCAATGGACGGCTACGCGCTGCGCCAGACCGAGGTCGAACCAGACGCCATGTTCAAGGTCATCGGCGAAGCCGCCGCAGGCCACCGGTTTGACGGTGTGGTCAAGGCCGGACAAGCCGTGCGTATCTTTACCGGAGCCCCCGTGCCCGAGGGCGCTGATTTCGTTGTTATTCAAGAGGATACAACCCGTCGTGGCGATCTGATCATGCTTGGGCACGACATCGGAGCCAAAACCAACATCCGCCCGGCCGGCGGCGATTTTCACGCAGGCGACACGATGGAAGCCCCGCGTCTGCTGCGCCCCGCTGATATCGCCCTGCTTGCGTCAATGAACGTGGCAACGCTGCCAGTCTATGCCAAGCCCCGCGTGGCGATCATCGCCACCGGGGACGAACTGGTGCAACCAGGCGAGGTGCCAAACCCCGATCAGATCATTGCGTCAAATACCTTTGGCCTTGCCGCTTTGCTGGAACAACACGGTGCGCAGTGTCGCATGATCCCGATCGCCCGCGATACGGTACCATCGTTAACACAAGCCTTTACCATGGCGCAGGATGCCGACCTGATTATCACCATTGGCGGTGCTTCTGTCGGCGATCACGATCTGGTCGCCCCTGTCGCCGCGCAAATGGGGATGGAGCAGTCTTTTTACAAAGTCGCCATGCGCCCCGGCAAGCCTCTGATGGCGGGGCGGTTGCGCGATGTGGCGATGATCGGCCTGCCCGGCAATCCGGTATCAGCTATGGTCTGCGGCGCCGTCTTTGTCGTACCTGTCTTGCATAAAATGCTGGGGCTACCGGCCGTCCCTGCCACCCGTGTTGAGATGCCCCTTGGGGTCGATTTACCCGCCAACGGACCGCGTGAACATTACATGCGTGCGATGGTGCGTGACGGGGCGGTTCACCCCGAAAGCAACCAAGACAGTTCGCTGCTGGGTATCCTGTCACGCGCCGACGTGCTGATGGTCCGCCCGCCCGACGACGGCCCACGTCAAGCCGGAGAAACCATTGGTTGTATCGCCCTCTGACTGTTGACACAAAACAGGAACATCTCTAGAACAAACCCCAAATAGAAACGGGGAATGTCCGGATGCTGACCAAAAAACAACTCGATCTGCTGGCCTTTATTCACAAGCGTGTCCAACGCGATGGCGTGCCGCCCAGCTTTGACGAGATGAAAGAAGCACTGGATTTGCGGTCGAAATCCGGCATCCACCGGCTGATCACAGCATTGGAAGAACGCGGGTTTATCCGCCGCTTGGCGCACCGTGCCCGCGCGATCGAAGTTGTGAAACTGCCCGATACTCTGGGTGGTATGTCCGGTGCCGGCTTTACACCGCGCGTGATTGACGGCGACCGCCCCGACGGACCGCCCCCCTCTGCTGCGCAACCCGTCAGCGCGTCGTCCTTTGATGTGCCGATGATGGGTCGGATCGCCGCTGGTGTCCCGATCGAGGCGATCAGCACCATGACCCAATCGGTCGCCGTCCCAGGCGGCATGATCAGCGGCAGCGGCGAACATTACGCGCTTGAGGTTCAGGGCGATTCCATGATCGACGCTGGCATCAATGATGGTGACGTGGTGATCATCCGCGAAACCTCTGTCGCGGACGATGGCGATATCGTGGTTGCGTTGGTCGAGGATCACGAGGCGACGCTCAAGAAATTCCGCCGCCACGGCAGTTCGGTCGCATTGGAAGCGGCCAACCCCGCGTATGAAACGCGGGTGTTGCCATCGGATAAGGTCAAGGTTCAGGGCCGTTTGGTGGGGTTGATCCGCACCTACTAACGGTTATTTTTCTTCTTTTGACCGCCATGCTGTCCACAATCGCGCGCCCGCCTTTTGGCGGGCCGTTTGCATTGTCACCTGTCCCTTGTTGATCTTTAGTGCAACCGAACCCGTGGCACGCAGCCTTTCGGGGTCAAATATCTTACATCCGCCTCGAAGCGGTGAGTCAGCCATGACCGAGAGCACCACGATCTGACTGGCCTGACAGTCCCCGAAGGCAGTGCGCGCCCGTTTGCCTGACAGGTGAATGACCTCTGCGCCCCCCAGCTTGAGCCGAGCGCGCCAACGCGCTGCGGCTTGGGCTTGATCCGCACCGTCTCCGTCATTCTCTAGCCAGTTGAGCGCCACGAACCCCGCGCCTTTCGGCTTGCTGAGCGCCCGCCCTGACGGGGTCATCACACCGACCAGACTGCCGGTATCGGAGATCAAGACAGCAGGTCGGTTTGCACCGTACCAAAGCACAGCCGCGGCGAGGATGGCAGCGAGCCCAGCAAAGCGCATGCGCCCCTGCCAGAGCAATAGCCACAGAAACCCAAGCGAGAGCAGCGGCAACACCCATGGACCGGGAGCTGGCACATGGCCCTGCGCACCATCGATCCCGGCGATTATCTGGGCCACCCCCAAAATCCAGCGCAGACCTGCACCCATGATCCAAAGCGGGGCCCATTCAAGCCCAAGCGGCGCAACGACCAAGCCCATTACTGCGGCCGGCATCACCAAAACCCCCATCAAGGGCACCGACAGCAGGTTCGCAACCAACCCATACTGCGCGACCGTGTTGAAATGTGCAGCCCCGATCGGCGCGGTAGAGGCCCCCGCCACAGCAGAGGAAATCACCGTCGCAACCGCAGGAGCCAGCCATCTTGGCCCCAGCGAAATCTTGGCACTGCGCAGCCAACCGAACACCGCGACCAATCCGGTGGTGGCAGCAAAAGACATCTGGAACCCCGGCCCCGTCAACGCTTCGGGGCGCAGGACAAGCACGATGGTCGCAGCAATTGCGACGGCGCGCAGGGTCAGCGCCCGCCGCCCGATGATCAATGCACCAAGCGCTACGGCGACCATGATAAACGCACGTTCGGTTGCGACATTGCCGCCCGACAGCAACAGATAGCCGCTGGCCGCAATCAGCGCGCCCGCAGCTGCCATGCTGCGCGTCGGCCACCTGAGCGCGACCCACGGCACCAGCGCCAACATCGCGCGCAGCGCCCCGAACACCACGGCGCTCAGCAGCCCCATATGAAGCCCTGAAATTGCCAAAAGATGCGCGAGGTTGCTGGCGCGCAGATCGCGCAACGCGTCTTGGCTAATCGCACTCCGATCACCGGTAGTAATCGCTGTGGCGAACCCGCCTATGTCACCGGGCAGCACGGCTTGGATATGTGCCGACGCCGCCATCCGCAAACGGAACACGGCCAGCCCCCGGTGCCCCTCGGTGGCAGGGCTCGCCGCCAGCAAGGGCGTGCGACTATAGCCGACGGCCCCTAGGCGTGCGAACCAAGCGTGACGCTGAAAATCAAATCCCCCCGGCTCTACTGGTCCACTTGGCGGCGACAGATGCCCTGTTGTCATCACCCTTAATCCCGGTGTGATCGTTGCATCAAAGGCTCTGTCACCGTGCAATGACACGCGCACATGCAGGGGCGTACGCGTTGTCGAGATGCGTTCCAATACCACCTGATCGAGCGTCAGACGTTGCGCGTCAGACTGGCTCCGGTCCAGGGCCACCACCCGCCCAGAGATAGGCCCGTAGTAGCGCCACGCCAACACCGGTCCGCCAACCGCATGTGCCCGCCACGCCGCGAGATCAAACCCGATCAAAACCAGCGCAGCGCCCAGAATGACAGGCCCCGCTACCTCGCCCGCCCATACTGCGAGGGCCACCAGCAGTGCAGCACCACCAGCCCCCCACAGCAAAACCGACGCCGAAGGTTCCACGCGCTGCGTGAAATAGGCACCGATGCCCACGGCCAGACATACGGGCACCCAGCCGATCAGATGCCCGCGCTGCGCGCGCATCGTCTGCGTCCCATAGGACAACAGCCCCATACTTGCCCCCGTTCTCCGCACTGGGTAGATAGTCGGTAACGCTATCTCCAAAGGAGTTAGCAAATGATAAACGGCACCCCGAACGGGCGTTTTCCGTGAACTTCTGCTGCAAAGGATCCTCCGCCCATGACAACGCCCGTCGTTACCCGTTTCGCCCCGTCTCCTACCGGCTATCTACACATTGGCGGCGCACGGACGGCGCTGTTCAGCTGGCTTTATGCGCGCGGACGTGGCGGAAAGTTCCTGCTGCGCATCGAAGACACCGACCGCCAGCGCCACACCCCCGAGGCGACCGCAGCGATTCTGCAGGGCATGGCGTGGCTGGGTCTGGACCATGACGGAGATGTGGTCAGCCAGTTCGAAAACGCGCCCCGCCATGCCGAGGTTGCTTTGCAGCTTCTCGCCGAAGGAAAGGCCTATAAGTGCTTTGCATCGCAGGAAGAAATCGCAGCCTTCCGCGATCAAGCCAAGGCCGAAGGCCGCAGCACATTGTATCAGTCCCCGTGGCGTGATGCCGCGCCCGAGACGCATCCCGACGCCCCTTATGTCGTGCGTATCAAAGCCCCACAAACCGGCCAGACCATTATCCGCGACGCGGTGCAGGGCGATGTGGTAATCGGCAATGATCAGCTTGATGACATGGTTCTGTTACGTTCGGACGGTAGCCCCGTATACATGTTGGCCGTTGTTGTTGATGACCACGACATGGGCGTGACCCATGTTATTCGCGGGGATGATCACCTGAACAATGCCGCGCGTCAGATGATGATTTATAACGCCATGGGTTGGGACGTACCGGTCTGGGCCCACATCCCGCTGATTCACGGCGCAGATGGGAAAAAACTGTCGAAACGTCACGGTGCTTTGGGTGCGCAGGAATATCAGGCCATGGGCTTCCCTGCCGCCGGTATGCGCAATTACCTCGCCCGTCTGGGGTGGAGTCATGGCGACGACGAATTCTTTACCGACGCACAGGCGCAGGACTGGTTCGATCTGGACGGTATCCGCAAAAGCCCCGCGCAGTTCGATCTGAAAAAGCTGGAAAACATCTGTGGTCAGCATATTGCCGCGGCGGATGATGCTGCATTGCGGCACGAGATCGAGGCTTATTTGACCGCCGCCGGGTTGCCCGCGCTCACGTCTTCGCAAGCGGACGGGTTGGAGCGGGCCATGTATTGCCTAAAGGAACGCGCGAAGAAATTCCCAGATCTTCTTGAAAAGGCTGAATTTATCCTCGCTGAACGCCCCATTCAACCGGACGAGAAGGCAGAAAAGCATTTGGACAATGTATCCCGTGGTATGCTGACTGAATTGACGCCGCAGTTGCAGAATGTTACTTGGGATAGAGAAATGCTGGAGGAGGCGCTGAACGGCTTTGCTGCCGCTCACGATACCAAATTTGGCAAACTGGCGGGGCCGCTGCGCGCAGCACTCGCCGGGCGGGCGGCAACCCCATCAGTTTTCGATATGATGCTGGTACTTGGGCGCGACGAAAGCCTTGCCCGCTTAAACGATGCAGCTATCTAAAATATGCGAATGCATATTCCTGATATGCACAAAAATAACTGAGGGGCGGACCGTCTCGGTACCACCCCAGTCGACGGCATAACGCGCGTCGATACCACAATAGGAAGGGACTTCATGGCCGAAAGTACAAAATCCGCAACGTTGACCATCGACGGGAACAGCTTTGAACTGCCGATCTATTCCCCATCGGCGGGACCGGATGTTTTGGATATCCGCAAGCTGTTCTCCCAGGCGAATGTCTTTACATATGACCCTGGTTTCACCTCGACGGCGGCCTGCGACAGCACGATCACCTTCATTGACGGAGACGAAGGTGTGTTGCTGCATCGTGGGTATCCGATCGACCAGCTTGCCAGCGAATCCCACTACCTCGAGGTGTGCTATCTGCTGCTGTACGGCGAGCTTCCGTCGGCGACGCAGCTTGAAGAGTTCGAGGCTCTGGTCACCAACCATACCATGATCCACGAGCAAATGATCAACTTCTTCCGCGGCTTCCGCCGTGATGCGCACCCAATGGCGATCATGGTAGGCGTTGTCGGCGCGATGTCTGCATTCTATCATGACAGCACCGACATCAACGACGCGCACCAGCGGGAAGTGGCGACGATCCGTTTGATTGCAAAAATGCCGACGATTGCCGCGATGGCCTATAAGTACACCATCGGCCAGCCGTTCATCTATCCGCGCAATGATGTTGATTACGCCGGTAACTTCCTGCGCATGTGTTTCGCCGTCCCTGCCGAAGACTATGTGGTTGATCCGATCCTGTCGCGCGCGATGGACCGTATCTTTACCCTGCACGCGGACCACGAACAGAACGCATCGACATCGACCGTGCGTCTGGCATCGTCCTCGGGCGCGAACCCCTTTGCGTGTATCGCAGCGGGTATCGCCTGCCTTTGGGGTCCGGCGCATGGCGGCGCAAACCAGGCCTGTCTGGAAATGCTGAAAGAGATCGGCACGCCGGACCGCATCCCTGAATTCATCGCCCGCGCCAAGGACAAGAACGACCCGTTCCGCCTGATGGGCTTTGGTCACCGCGTTTACAAAAATCACGACCCACGTGCGACCGTGATGAAAGAAAGCGCTGACGAGGTTCTGGAACTGCTGGGCGTGGAAAACAACCCGATCCTGCAGGTTGCCAAAGAACTGGAAAAACAGGCGCTGGAAGATCCGTACTTCGCAGATAAAAAGCTGTTCCCGAACGTCGATTTCTATTCGGGCATCATCCTCGAAGCGATGGGTTTCCCCACGTCGATGTTCACGCCGATCTTTGCGCTGGCACGGACCGTTGGCTGGATTTCCCAGTGGAAAGAACAGATCAGCGACCCCCAGTTGAAAATCGGTCGCCCCCGTCAGCTGTATCTTGGCGAGACACCCCGCGATTACGTCGATATCGAAAAGCGCTGATTTCCAGTGTGTTAGATCTTAAACGCCCCGCCCCAGCGGCGGGGCGTTTTGCGTTTTGATCAAGGGTACAGGGCGCAGGAACGGCGCAAAGAGAATCGTTTCACTGAGGCACCACCGGGCCAGCGTGATCAAAGCACCTTTTTCGAGCCTACTGTTTCGACAGACTTTTCAACATTTCGAAACCATCCCGCCCGAAATATGACGGTTTTGTATCGTTGTTTCGAAACCGCGCATAATGGGCGAACGTCATTGACCAAGTGTCGCGATCACCCCAAGTTCAGCGTCTGTACATCACAACAGCGTCCTTTCAGACGCACCGTCGCGCAAATGACTCACGCCGCCTATGCGGAAAGGACCACCGTATGAAGGACCCTCGGCCCCGACTACAATGGGATAACGCGACCAGTCTCAGCTGCAAAACCGCACGGCACCACCCGGCGCCGCAGGGGTCTTTTGTGCACGATACTCAACAGAAATGTGACCAGATTGCGGTGGTATACGATAAGGGTCAGATGCCGCCCAGGATCACTGTTAAACAGGTGTCAGGCAGCGTCCATACCGTGCTGGCAGACGGTATCGCAGTCGCCGTCGTAGCAAGCGCCTCGCGCCCGACCCTCAACCCCGATGATGTGTTGCTGGTCGAACGCTCAGTCTAGACGGATTAACGGCCTTCAAAGCACGCAGGGCGTTTCTGCATGAAGGCGGTCACGCCCTCTTTGAAATCACGCGACTGACCGCATTTGCCCTGCTCCTGCGCCTCCAGCGACAGCTGATCCTCAAGCGTGTTGTCCCAGCTGGCACGGATGGCATTTTTTGCAGCGGCATATGCGCTGGTCGGACCTTGCGCCAGATGCGCTGCTTTGGCACGCCAATGCGCGTCAAAATCCGCATCAGCAACGGCTTCCCAGATCATGCCCCAATCATCGGCCTGACGGGCCGAAATCTTGTCCGCAAACAGGGCTGCGCCCATAGCCTTGGCGGTGCCCATTTGACGGGGCAGCGTGTACGTTCCGCCAGCGTCGGGCATCAATCCAATGCGCGTAAACGCTTGAAGAAAATAGGATGATTCCGTTGCAAAGACCACGTCCGTCGCCAGCGCGAGGTTCGCCCCTGCCCCTGCCGCCGGACCATTAACCGCCGCGATTGTTGGCACGGGGCAGTTGGTGATCGCCTGCAACATCGGGCCATATTCTTCGCGCAAGGTCCGTTCCAGATCCAGCGATCCCTTGCTGGTGCTATCACTCAGATCCTGGCCGGTGCAAAATGCGCGCCCGGCACCAGTGATAACTACGCACCGCGCTTCTTTACCAGCTTGGGTAAACGCGTGTTCGATCTCGGCCCGCATCTGCGTGGTGAGCGCATTCATTTTGTCCGGGCGGTTCATCGTGACCACGGCTAGCCCGTCGTTCAGGTCATAGGTCAGGGTTTGATAGTCCATGGCGCGGGTCCTTTTTGCACATTTCTTCTGCACATTACCCATAAGGCCACGCGCTGCCAGCGAAACCCCGCGTTAATCTTTTAGAATATCGTCCAGACGTGCCTGTTCACTCGCGCTCAGCGGGGCCTGTTCTTCGCCCGCGGTCCGAGCACGGCCCCGCAGATAGACAAGCCCGACCCCGCCTGCAAGCAATAGCATCAGCGGCCCGGCCGCCCAAAGCACCCAGGTCGACCCGCGCGCAGGTGGGTTGAGCAACACATACTCCCCATATCTGTCCACGATATAGGCCACCGCGTCTGCATCGGTGTCGCCTGCGACCAAACGCTCGCGCAGCAGGATACGCAGATCACGCGCGAGGCTGGCGTTGCTTTCGTCGATGCTTTCGTTGCGGCACACAAGGCAGCGCAACCCTTTGGACAAGGTCCGAGCGCGTTGTTCCAACACCGGATCAGACAGCACCTCGTCGGGTTGAACCGCCCATGCGGGCGTAACCAATAACATCAGCGCGAGGACCATCGCCCTCATTGCGCTGGTACCTGCTTTGCTTTTGCCGCCCCCGCCGCGACGCGGTAGCGACGGTCCGAAAGGCTTAGTAGCCCACCAAGTGCCATTAGAGCGCAGCCAATCCAAATCCAGTTGGTCAGCGGCTTGATATAGGTACGCACCACCCAACCGCCGCCGGCCTGTTCATCCCCGATCACGACATAGACGTCACGTAGCAGGTTATAATCAATCGCAGCCTCGGTTGTCGGCATCTGCGCCACGGGATAGAACCGTTTCTCAGGCCGTAGTTGCGCGATCTCTGCCCCGTCATGAAACAGTGTCACGCTTCCAGTGGTCGACACATAGTTCGGCCCCTGACTGCGCTTAACATCATCCAGCTGCACCGTATAACGCCCCACGTTATAGGATTCACCCAGCGGCACCGCGCGGATATCGTCCATCGACCACGCGGTAAGGCCAGCGACCCCTGCCATCGTGACGCCAAGCCCCGCATGGGCCACCATCTTGCCCCAGTCTGCCCGCGGCAATCGGCCAAGCCGGCGCAGACGGTTCTCACCGCGTCCGGTGCGGCCCCAGAGGTCGACAATGGTACCCATCACAATCCAGGCACCTAAGAACAACCCCAGCGGCCCCAATAAGCTGCGCCCTGATTGTATCGCATAGGCAAGCGCCCCGATCGCAATTGCCAAGACAAACACATACCGCAGCGGTTTCAGTGCGCGCGTAATTACCGCACGTTTCCACGGCATCGCTGACCCAATCGGTAGGATCAGACCCAACATAACCATGAAAGGTGTGAAGGCCGCGTTAAAGAACGGGGGGCCAACGCTTAATTTTCTGTCGAAAAACATTTCTGCCAGCAACGGCCACATGGTTCCGATAAAAACCACAAAACAAGCGACGGCCAACAAGACATTATTTACCAGCAGCGCCGACTCGCGGCTCACCATGCTGAATACGCCTTTCGCCTCTAATGCGCGGGCGCGAGCGGCGAAGAGCACAAGCGCGCCGCCCATGAAAAATGCCATGATCATCAAGATAAAGACGCCGCGTTCAGGGTCATTCGCAAACGCGTGGACCGAGGTCAGCAGGCCAGATCGCACGATAAACGTCCCGATCAACGAGAAGCCGAACGCAAGAATCGCCAAAAGGATTGTCCAGCTTTTCAAACTCTCGCGCTTTTCAACCACGACTGCCGAATGCAGCAGTGCTGCCGCCAGTAGCCATGGCATAAAGCTCGCGTTTTCAACGGGATCCCAGAACCAAAACCCGCCCCAGCCAAGTTCGTAATAGGCCCACCAGGACCCAAGCGCGATACCGATGGTCAGGAAAATCCACGCCGCAAGCGTCCAAGGACGTACCCATCGACCCCACGCGGCGTCGATACGCCCCTCGATCAGCGCGGCAACGGCAAAGCTGAACGTCATCGAAAGCCCGACATACCCCAGATACAAAAACGGCGGGTGGAACGCGAGCCCGGGATCTTGCAGCAGGGGGTTCAGATCCTGCCCGTCAAAGGGCGGCGTGGCGAGACGCAGGAACGGGTTAGAGGTAAACAGGATAAAAGCAAAAAACGCGACGCCAATCGCAGCCTGTACCGACAACACCCGCGCCCGCAAGGTTGGAGGTAAGTTACCTCCGAACCACGCGGCCATGGCCCCGAAGAGCGAGACAATTAACACCCAAAGCAACATTGAGCCTTCGTGATTGCCCCAAGTGCCGCTGATTTTATACAATATCGGCTTCATCGAATGGCTGTTCAATACCACCAGCCGAAGCGAGAAATCGGAGCTTACAAAGGCCCACATCAGTGCGCCGAATGCCAGTAATGTCAGTGCGAACTGCGCGCCAGCGGCTGGCTCTGCTACGGCCATCCACCCCGGCCAGCGTTTATGGGCACCGACAAGGGGTACCACCATTTGAACAATGGCGACACCAAAGGCGAGTATAAGGGCGAAATGTCCGAGCTCTGTAATCATCCTGCGACCATAGGGCGGAGCGCGGTGCCTTGCCATGGGAATTCACACCGAAATCACGTCAGTGTGCGCAGCAAAGCGTCGCAGGGCGCGCCTTAGGCCGCAGCCTTGCGCCAATCGTCCAGTGCAGCGTTGTCAGATTCACCCGGAGCCACCTTTGACGCAAATGGGACAACGTCTTCGGTCTCCATTTGTCCCTCACCAGTTTGCAGCGCGTTCAGGTGTTCGATGTTCCGTATTACCGCCGGTGTCTGCGCGATGGTACGCGCGATAGAGTGTTGGAACTCTTGCGTTTTCACCTGATGCCGCGCGCCAAAGTAGAACGATACCACAGCGCCTAGTAACCACCACAACGGTTCGGGCACCATCGCCACCCCTTGCATACGACTGGCAAACCAAACCGGGTCGACCATTGCCGCAACAAACAATCCTAACGTTCCAAGCGCTAAGGCCGGTCGTGGAAAACGATTCACACCATTCATAACGCGATCGAAGCGCCCCACCGGCGCTACGCTGAACTCAGCCGCAAACTGCACCATCGCCTGCTCTAGCGCGGCCGCATCACGCGCAGCGGTATTTTCGGCATTCTGGCGGAATACTTCGACCGTATCCCGCAAAACATTCCGACCATCACCAAAAACGAGGCCCAAAGCCTTATCAATCAACGCCATGCTGCGACCCTTTCGTTAAAGTCACGCGGGCTCAAATGATACTGCGGGGACATAAATTCCTCTGCGCGTTTGATCCATCCCCCTTTCATGCCAGCCCGCGTGCGGGCGTATTTGCGACTTGCCGGTCGCTGATCGGCCAGCCCAAAATAATAATTGCGGCGCGCCACAGCATAGGCGTTCACAAACTGTGCCGGAGCTTGAGCATAAGCGTGGCCCGCCGCACCCAAAGTCTGCGGCCCAAGCACACCATCTATAGCCACATCAAACCCCATATCCCTTAACAATCGCTGAAGAATTTTCACTGCATTGCCGCCAGCGTTCACGTACATATCGAATACAGACGGCTGCAACGGTTCGGGCAACTGTGCGATTTTGGGTTTGTGGAAATAATGTGTGATGAAAATCTCGGTCGCCTGAGCTTGGCTAAGCGCTTGAACATCTGCAACATTCACCGTGCCATCGCGATTTAAATCCAGCCCCAAACGGCGCATTGTATGGATAGTGACACCATGTTTGGTCGCCCCACCCGGATCATCTGGATCATTTACGAAGCCCCCTTCGCGCGCAACGATGGAATTGGCAATTTCTTCAACAGTTTGCATCAAATCGGCCCTTCTTACAGTTTTGTCCCTGCAAGAATGGCTGTTCAGATGTTAATTAATTCCGGCATCGCCGTACGCATCAGCCCTCGGGGGCCACGTAGACGCCCTGCTCTTTCAATGCGTCCACGACTTCTTTTGGCATGTAGTTTTCATCATGTTTAGCAAGGATTTCAGTCGCTTCGAACGTTCCGTTGATGTATCTTCCCGTACCGACCATACCCTGGTTCTCCTCGAAAAGATCGGGCAGCACACCGCTGTAGGTCACAGGAACAGTCGCGCCGCCATCGGTCACGGAAAAGCGGATGATCAGGCCATCGCCGCGCACAAGACTGCCTTCCTCGACCAGCCCGCCGATACGAAACACCTCTGTCGCGGCGGGCGGCTCTGCGATCACCTGACTGGGCGCGCGGAAAAAGTTGATCCCGTCACGCATGGCGTATCCAATCAGCGCGGTAGACAGCACAAGCGCCACCACTGCGACACCGATAACCTGAATACGTCGCTGCTTTTTAAGACTTTTCATGAGACCTCAGGGAAATAGCGGGGCCATCATCAGCCCCTCGACCTCGTCAATACCTAGCATCAGATTGGCGTTTTGCAACGCCTGCCCGCTTGAGCCCTTGGTCAAATTATCAAGTGCTGCGACCACAATTGCGCGCCCTTCAATCCGATCAGCCACCACGCCGATATGGCAAAAGTTCGACCCGCGAACATGACGAGTGCTCGGGGCTTCGCCAAACGGAAGCACCTCGATAAAAGGCTCGGCGTCATAGGCATCGGACAACGTCTGGTGGATTTTCTGCGCCTCACCTTTAACGTAGACGGTCGCGAGAATACCGCGGTTGGCCGGCAACAGATGCGGGGTAAACTGTACTTTGACCGGACGGCCCGCGATGGCTGAAAACTCCTGATCGAATTCTCCCAAATGCCGATGCGTGCCCCCCAATGCATAGGCGTGGTACCCCTCGGACAGCTCTGCGTGCAGCAAATTCTCCTTTAAAGAACGCCCCGCACCAGAGACCGCGCATTTCAAGTCCAGAATAATATCGTCTAGATCGATCACGCCCTTCTCGATCAAGGGGCGCAGGGCGAACTGACCAGTGGCGGCATTACATCCGGTGCCGGCAACCAAACGCGCGGATTTGATTTCTTCGCGGTAGAATTCGGTCAGCCCGTAGACCGCCTCTTTCTGCTGCTCTAGCGCGGCATGGGGATTGCCGTACCACTTGGCATAGGCTTCAGGATCGCGCAGCCGGAAATCGGCCGAAAGGTCAACGATCTTGAGGTCTTTGGGCAGGTTCGCGATGACCTCTTGGCTGGTTTTATGCGGCAGCGCACAAAAGCACAGATCGATCTGTGAAAAATCGATCTCGTCGATGGTGACCAAGGCGGGCAGATCCATGTGGCGCAGGTGTGGAAACACCTCTGCTATTGTTTGCCCCGCCTTAGAGTTCGCCCCCAAGGCTTTGATCTGCATCGATGAATGGCCAGCGATCAGCCGGATAAGTTCTGCGCCGGTATAGCCGGAAGCACCAAGAATGGCGATGTTATGGGTCATGTCGGGTTCCGTTTGGAAAGTGTTAGCAAATACGTGTTAGGCCGCTTGGAAGGTCAACGGTCGTCGCAAGAATTGCGTTGCACGGCTGCTGACTTTTTTGGGGTCGCCCGTGGTCAAGAAGGCGGCCTCGCCCGTGCCCAACATATTGGGGTGACGTTGCAGGTAATCGCCCAGGCTATGCGCGACCAAATTGGCTTGGCTGAACACTTTGACATCGGGGCCAAGCGCATCCTGAAAGGTTTCCTGCATCAGCGGATAATGAGTGCAGCCCAAAATCGCGGCCTCTGGCGCAGGCATTTTGCGCTTTAGCGCGTCCACATGGCTGCGTACCAAGGCCTCGGCGAGGATGAAATCACCGTCTTCGATCGCATCGACGACACCGCCACAGGCCTGCGCTTCGACATCGACACCAATCGCCCGAAACGCCAGTTCGCGTTGGAACGCACGGCTGGCAACTGTCGCGGGCGTCGCAAACAGCGCCACATGTTTCAGATCGACCTCGCGCGGGGGGGAATTATCACCCCACTGGCGCTCGGTCATCGACTCAATCAGCGGCACGAAAACACCCAAGACGCGCTTGCCTGACGGGACCCACCCTTCTTGCATACGGCGCAACGCGGCCGCAGAGGCGGTGTTGCATGCAAGAATCACCAGATCGCACCCCGCATCAAACAGCCGCTGGGTGGCCGCTGTCGTCAGGTTGTAAATGTCGTCGGCATTGCGCACGCCGTATGGGGCATGGGCGCTATCAGCCAAATACACGAAATCCACGTCGGGCAACTGCGCCTGAACGGCATCCCACACGGTCAGCCCGCCAAGACCAGAATCGAAAATACCAACTGCCATAACACCTTACCGTCATCTGTCGGCGCGATGCCGATCTTCAAATTCAAACCCCAGATCAAAGGATTTTGCGGGCTCTGGTGACAACTCATACGTCGCTTTGCGCAGGAAATCCATCATAGCTTTTGCGTCCTTTGCCATCGGGTCCAGCACATTCCTGCCGATGGGTTCGCCGATGACTACGCGCACAGGCGTATCGACCCGTTTCCGGAATTCTTTGATCAACAACCCCATGCGCAGGGTGTGATGAAAGTGGCTCGCAATCTGGAACATCCGACTGGTGTGCCCATCGAAATAGATCGGCACCACGGTCGCATTCGACTTGCCAATCATACGCGCCGTGAAACCGCGCCAGCCCGGATCCATCGGACGTGAGAAGGGTCGCGCCCCGGTGCTGACGGTACCGCCCGGAAAAACCCCGATAGCACCGCCCTGTCCCAGATAGTCCAGCGCGGTCTTGCGGGTGCGCAAGTTCAGCGCCAGCGCCGCCTTATCCTCATCAAAGCTGATCGGCAGCAGATGGCGGTTCAGGTTCGGCGCGCGGTTGAATACCGAATGGGCCATTATCTTGAATTCGCCTCGGCTGCGCGACAGCATGTGACCAAGCATCAATCCGTCAAGAATACCATAGGGATGGTTCGCCAACGCGATGATAGGGCCAGTGGTGGGGATGTTCGACAGGCTGCCGCCCACCACCTTAAGCGTCAGCCCATAGCGCTGGACCATCACGTCAAAGAACCCCATGCCGTGCGACATGTCATCTTCATAGCCGATGGCACGTTTCATCAGCCCCAGACGGCCTGTGCTGTTTTCCATCAGCCGGATAAATGCACGCGCAGGACGCGACTTGGCGGAATAGGCATAGCTGATGTCACGCGCTGTCATCGGTTTGAGGTCACGCTGCTGGAGGGTCAAGATCAGTTCCTTTTCAAGGGTCCTGCCTTGTCCTCTAGCAGCGCTTCATGACAGGCGCGTTACAGCCGCCCTATTCTGCCGCGCGCGACGTTTGCGTGCCCCCTGACCGGATCACCGCCAGCAGTTCCTCGCGGCGCTTGGCGGCCTTGGACTCATTCGCCTGCTTTACCGGGCCAAAGCCGCGGATTTGCAGGGGGAGTTCGGCCAGAGCGACAATCGCGTCATGCGTCGCTTCGGTCAGCTGGGGCAATACGTCCTTCATGTCGGCTTCATACTGGGTGATCAAGGACCGTTCCATCCGGCGTTCTTCGGTGCGGCCAAAAGGATCAAACGGCGTGCCGCGCAGGAACTTCATGCGCGACAGCAGCTTGAACGGTCCCTCCATCCATGCGCCAAAGGTCCGTTTCATCGGGCGGCCATCAGCGCCGGTTTTCGACATGATGGGCGGTGCGAGGTTAAAGGTCATCTTGGGGTCACCGTCAAACGCCTCTGCCACTTTGGCACGGGTGGATTTCAACAGGCGTGCGACCTCGTATTCGTCCTTGTAAGACAAGAGCTTGTGATAGCCCAACGCCATGGCCTCCTTCAGGCGGTCATCCGTGATCTCGTCCACCATTGCGCCATAGCGTTTCGCCAAACCCTTGCCCTGATAGGCCGTCAGGTGGTCTTTCCGGAAGGCGATTTTTTCGTCCAAGGTTTTTGGCAGCGCGACGACATTTGGCGTCATTACACGCTTGGCGTCTTCGGGGTGCAACACCGCCCAACGGCCAATTTCGAACGCACGCAGGTTTCGTTCAACCGCCGCGCCGTTCAGCGTGATCGCCTGTTGCAAACTATCAAGCGAGAGCGGGATCAACCCTTGCTGCCACGCCGCGCCAAAGATCATCATGTTTGAATAGATCGAATCCCCCAGCGTTGCCTTGGCCAAATCGGACGCATCAAACAGCGCCACATCATCTTTCAACCGCGCCTCTAGTGCGAGGGTCAGCCGGTCATAGGGCATCTGGAATTCAGTATCGCGGGTAAATTCCCCCGTGATGATCTGGTGCGAGTTCACAACCGCCCCCGTCCGCCCAGCGCGCGTCAGGCCAAGTGTCTTTGTGCCGGCAGAGACAACAAGGTCCCCCCCGATCAACGCATCCGCCTCGCCCGTTGCCACGCGAATGGCGCTGATGTCTTCGGGTCGGTTCGCAATACGGCAATGGATGTGCACGGCCCCGCCCTTTTGGGCCAGCCCCGCCATTTCCATCATCCCAGCGCCCTTGCCGTCAATCTGTGCCGCTTGCGCCAGCACAGCGCCGATCGTTACGACCCCGGTACCACCGACTCCGGTGATCACCACGTTATGCGTCCCGTTGATGGCAGGCAGCTTTGGCATGGGCAGGTCGGGGATTTTGACCTCGGTTGTAGGGTCCTTACGGATCTTGGCCCCTTCAAGTGTCACGAACGACGGGCAAAAGCCATTCACGCAAGAAAAATCCTTGTTGCATGACGATTGATCAATCGCCCGCTTGCGTCCCAGTTCGGTTTCTTCGGGCACGATAGAGACGCAGTTCGACTGCACACCACAGTCCCCACAGCCTTCGCAGACATCCGTGTTGATGAACACGCGCTTGTCGGGATCGGGGAACAGCCCCCGCTTGCGTCGACGACGTTTTTCGGCGGCACAGGTCTGGATATAGACGATTGCGCTGACGCCCTTAAGCTTTGCGAAGTTCTCTTGCACGGTTTGTAGATCGGCACGCTCGTACATGGGCACGTCGCCAAAGGCCTTTTGATCCACATCCTCTTTTTCGTCATAGACCACAGCGATATTCTTGACGCCCATGGCCTTGATCTCTGCCACGATACGCGGCGCGTCCAGATCGCCTTCGTTATGCTGGCCACCTGTCATCGCAACAGCATCGTTGTACAGGATCTTGTAGGTAATGTTCGTCTTGGCCGCGATGGCCGCACGGATCGCCAGATTGCCCGAGTGGTTGTATGTCCCGTCCCCGAGGTTCTGGAACACATGCTCGCGCGTTGAGAACTTGGACTCACCGATCCAGTTCGCCCCTTCGCCCCCCATATGGGTAAAGCCCGTCGTCTCGCGGTCCATCCATTGCACCATATAGTGGCAACCGATCCCGGCATAGGCGCGGCTCCCTTCTGGGAGCTTGGTTGATGAGTTATGTGGACAGCCTGAACAGAAGTACGGCACACGCGCGGCAATGTCTTCGGCGTTATCGGCACGTCGTGCGGTATCCAGCGCTTCCATACCGGCCTTGATGCCATCGGTATTCCGGCCTTCCTCGATAAAGATGCCCCCCAGCTTTTCGGCGATCCAGATCGGGTCCAGCGCGCCACGGGTGGGGAACAGCTCTTCGCCATGCTCCATCCCGGCACCACCGCCTTTGTGCCAGCCATAGACCCGACGATGCGTATCCGAGAACAAGGCCTCTTTGATCTGCACTTCGATCAGCTTGCGCTTTTCTTCGACGACAATGACCAGATCAAGCCCTTCAGCCCAGGAATGGAAGCCCTTCATATCCAGTGGGAAAGTCTGACCGATCTTGTAGAGTGTGAGGCCCAGACGCTCGGCTTCGTTTTCGTCGATGTTGAGCAGGCTCATAGCGTGGATCACATCCAGCCAGTTCTTACCCGCAGCCACGATGCCGATTTTGGCCCCGCGCTTGCCCCACATGCGTTTGTCCATCTTGTTGGCATGGCTGAACGCTTCGGCGGCATATCGTTTATAGTCAATCATCCGCGCCTCTTGCAGGTGCGGCGTATCTTGCAGACGAATATTGAGCCCCCCGTCGGGCATATCAAACTGCGGCGTGACCAGCTTCATCCTATTCGGGTCGCCATTCACCACCGATGTTGCCTCTACGGTATCTTTCATCGTCTTGAGACCGACCCATAGCCCGCTAAACCGACTTAGCGCCCATCCATAAATACCGTAATCAAGGATCTCTTGCACACCGGCAGGGCTGACAACGGGCATATAGGCATCCACCATCGCCCACTCGGACTGGTGCAACACGGTAGAGGATTCACCCGTGTGGTCATCCCCCATAGCCATCAGCACACCACCATGTGTGGACGAGCCTGCCATATTGGCATGGCGCATCACATCACCGGAACGGTCCACCCCCGGGCCTTTACCGTACCACAGGCCAAAGACACCGTCGTACTTGCCTTCGCCGCGCAGCTCTGCCTGCTGACTGCCCCAAAGGGCGGTAGCGGCAAGATCTTCGTTCAGGCCCGGCTCGAACACGACGTTATGCGCGGTCAGCGACTTGGCGGCGCGCTCCATCTGCAAGTCCACGGCCCCCAAGGGCGACCCGCGGTATCCGGTCACATAGCCCGCGGTGTTTAGACCTGCGGTTTTGTCCCTTGCGGCCTGCATCATCATCATGCGCACCAACGCTTGTGTGCCGTTCAGCAACACTGGCGATTTCTCAAGGTCATACCGGTCAGTTAGTGAAATTTTTTGCGTACCCATAGCGCGTCCTCCCCTACGTGCAATCAATAGCTATGGCTTCACACTAGGTCACAAAAGCTGACCTGTCTAGCGTTGTGTCCGCCCCAATATAACAATGCACCGGACGCGCGCCCTTGATCTTTTGCACACTGACCCGATCTATCCGTGATAAGATAAACGTATATGTCCCGATGCCCCCTGTCGGAGGGTTGTTTTTAAACCGTAATCCGCGCAAAGATGGCTGCTCTTGCGAACAGCGCGCACATCACAAAAGGTGGCCCTCATGGATTGGGACAAGCTCAGAATATTTCACGCCGTTGCGGATGCCGGCAGCTTGACCCATGCGGGGGACAAGCTGAACCTGTCGCAATCTGCGGTCAGCCGCCAGATCCGCGGGTTGGAAGAGCAGTTGAATACCAACCTGTTCCACCGCCATGCGCGCGGGCTGATCCTCACGGAACAAGGCGAGCTGCTGTTTGATGCCACAGTCGCCATGTCGAAACGGCTCGATACCGCTGCGGCGCGCATCCGCGACAGCGAAGAAGAGGTCTTTGGCGAACTGCGCGTCACCACGACAACCGGCTTTGGCACCTTATGGCTGGCACCTCGCCTGCCCAAGCTTTACGAAAAATACCCCGACCTCAAAGTCGACCTGATGCTGGAAGAGCGCGTGCTGGACCTTCCTATGCGTGAAGCCGATGTAGCCATCCGCATGAAAGAACCGTCGCAGGCCGATCTGGTGCGCAAAAAGCTGATGATGATCAAGATGTGCATGTACGCCTCACCCGCCTATCTCGAGGCGAACGGCACCCCGCAGCGGCTTGAAGATATGTCGGACCACCGCCTGATCTGCCAGAATACAGACAGCAACCAGGTGCACGCGGGCCTGAACCTGATCCAGCAGCTTATGATGCATGACGTGCGTTCGATGCTGACGGTAAACAACTACTTTGGTGTGCTCCAAGCGGTCATCAACAACCTCGGGATCGGGGTTCTGCCTGACTACCTGATCCAAGACTTCCCCGACCTCGTGCAGGTGCTCCCCGAGACCGAGTCGGCTGATGTACCTGTGTTCCTTGCCTACCCCGAAGAACTGCGCTCGTCCAAACGGGTCGCGGCGTTCAAGGATTTTGTCCAAGACGAGATCATCACCCACCGCAAACTGCTGCGTGAGAAGGAATCCCGCTAGCTATGCGAAAACCGCATATCGGGCATGTCATAGATTAACGATTCCAGCCTTGATCCACGCACTCGCGCCGCATAATTGGGCGGTATGAAGACGAGCGGCTCCGTGCCGCTTCTTCATACCTCCCTGTTGGACTCGGCCGAGCTTCGTGCTCGGCCTTTTTTTTGGCTGACGCTCTTCTCCCGCCTTAGGTCTTTTCCCCGCGCTGCGCTTGATCTAAGAGGTGTGGCATATTGCTAGGGGAAAACGCGCATCATGACCGAACCAGCCATCACGCAAGAACTGATTTCGAGCCACGGCATCAACGCCGATGAATATCAGCGTATTCTGGACATCATCGGGCGCGAACCCACATTTACCGAACTGGGCATCTTTTCGGCCATGTGGAACGAACACTGTTCCTACAAGTCGTCAAAGAAATGGCTGCGCACGCTGCCGACCGAGGGCCCTCAGGTGATCTGCGGACCGGGCGAAAACGCGGGTATCGTCGATATCGGCGACGGCCAGGCGCTGGTTTTCAAAATGGAAAGCCATAACCACCCGTCCTATATCGAACCCTACCAAGGGGCCGCGACTGGCGTGGGCGGCATCCTGCGGGATGTCTTCACCATGGGCGCGCGTCCTATTGCGGCGATGAATTCGCTTAGCTTTGGCTCGCCTGAGCATCGCAAGACCCGTCAACTGGTGCATGGCGTCGTTGCAGGCGTTGGCGGCTATGGTAACTGCTTTGGCGTTCCAACTGTGGGGGGCGAGGTTCGGTTTGACACCGCCTATGACGGCAACTGCCTTGTGAACGCTTTTGCTGCCGGTCTGGCCGACACAGACAAGATTTTCTACTCCGCCGCTTCCGGCGTCGGCATGCCTGTTGTGTATCTCGGCGCGAAAACCGGCCGCGATGGCGTCGGCGGCGCGACAATGGCTTCGGCTGAATTTGACGACACCATCGAAGACAAACGCCCCACCGTTCAGGTCGGCGACCCCTTTACCGAAAAGCGCCTGATGGAAGCCACGCTTGAGCTGATGGCGACCGGTGCTGTAATCTCCATTCAGGATATGGGTGCGGCGGGTCTGACCTGCTCTGCCGTGGAAATGGGCGACAAGGGCAACCTTGGTGTACGTCTGGACCTCGAAAAGGTCCCGACCCGCGAACATGCCATGACCGCCTATGAAATGATGCTGTCGGAATCCCAGGAACGTATGCTGATGGTCCTGCGCCCCGAACTCGAAGCCGAGGCGAAAGCCGTCTTTGACAAATGGGACCTCGACTTTGCTATCGTGGGCGAAACAATCGCCGAAGACCGTTTCTTGATCGTGCACAATGGCGAGGTCAAAGCCGACCTGCCGCTCAAGGCGCTGTCGGGCAACGCCCCCGAATATGACCGCCCCTACGTAGAGACACCCGCAGCCGAACCACTGTCGGATGTGCCGGGCATTGATCCCATCGACGGGCTGCACGCGCTGATCTCCAGCCCGAACTACGCATCCAAAGCGTGGGTCTATGAACAATATGATACGATGGTTATGGGCGACAGCGCCCGCACCCCGGGTCTGGGGTCGGGTATCGTGCGCATCCATGGCACAGACAAAGCCATAGCGTTCACCTCGGATGTGACGCCGCGCTACGTCAAGGCGAACCCTGTCGAGGGCGGCAAACAGGCCGTGGCCGAAGCCTACCGTAACCTTTGTGCCGTCGGGGCCCTGCCCCTTGCCACCACCGACAACCTGAACTTCGGCAACCCCGAAAAGCCCGAGATCATGGGCCAGTTCGTCGGCGCGCTGAAAGGCATCGGCGAGGCAGTTTCCGCGCTGGATATGCCCATCGTGTCGGGCAACGTATCGCTGTACAATGAAACCGACGGCAAAGGCATCCTGCCAACGCCCACCATCGGCGCAGTCGGCCTGCTGAAACACACAGACGAGATCATCGGCAAAGAGGTCCGTGACGGCCATGTCGCTTTGGTTCTGGGTGCCACCGAAGGGCACATCGGGCAATCTGCCCTGCTGCTCGAAGTCTTCAACCGTCGCGACGGCGATGCGCCCCATGTCGATCTGGCCTTAGAAAAAGCCCACGGTGAATTCATCCGTGCCAACCGCGCGCTGATCAAAGCCTGTACCGACCTGTCAGACGGTGGCCTCGCGCTTGCCGCGTTCGAGCTGGCCGAGGAAGCTGGCGTCGGGGTCACCCTGGATTCCGCCGATACACAGGTTCTGTTTGGCGAGGATCAGGCGCGCTACCTGATTGCGTGCAACTTCGACCAAGCCGAAGCCTTGATGGTCGCGGCCCAAAGCGCCGGTCTGCATCTCGAAAGCGTCGGGAAATTCGGCGGCGACCAAGTGAACTTTGGTGGTGTCAAAGCGCCGCTGGCAGATTTGTCGGCGACCTACCGCGGGGCCTTTGCAGCCACCTTTGCCTAAGCCCTAACGGTCGATCAGACCCATCAAACGCGTTTTCTCGCCCCTGTCATCGGGGCGGGAAATCACCTCTGCCAGCTCCTCGAGCGAGGCAATCGAATGGCCGGCGCGAAAACTGTCAACATAGGGCAGCATTGCGCGAATGCCCGCCGCCTTGGGCGCAAAACCGTCCCACCGCAACAACGGGTTCAACCAGATCAGCCGCCGCGCTGACAGGTGCAGGCGCTGCATCTGCCGCGCCAGATCGTCGGGCGCGTCGCGGTCCAACCCGTCAGTGATCAGCAGCACAACCGCACCCTGCCCCATGACCCGCCGCGACCAATCGCGGTTAAACGCCTCTATGCTTGCGCCTATACGGGTACCGCCTTCCCAATCCTGCGCCTGTGCCCCTGCCGCCTTCAGCGCGGCATCCACATCGCGGGTGGCCAGATGGCGCGTGATATTGGTCAACCGCGTCCCGAAGGTAAAGGCATGTACCTGCGCCCATCCCGCGCCCTTGGCATTGCTCACCGCATGCAGGAAATGCAGCACCATGCGGGAATACTGGCTCATCGAGCCGGATATATCGCAAAGCACCACCAGATTAGGATAGCGGGGGCGTGGGGTCTTAAATGCCAGCTTGTGCATCTCGCCGCCGCGCCGCAGAGCCGCCCGCAGGGTGCGCGCCGCGTCAATCCGCCCCCTCGGGGAAGTCATGGCGCGGCGCGAGGGCATGGGTTTAACCGGCAGGCTCAACCGCGCCAGCATCTTCTTGGCCTCAGCCACCTCGGCGAGGCTCATCAATTCAAAATCAAGACTGCGCAGACGTTCGCGCGAGGACATCGTGAGGCTCGCGTCGACCTTGATCTCTGTCTCGCGATCATCGTCGGGGCCGTCTTCTTCGCGTTCGGGCGCTTCGGCACCGTCCAGCAGGGCTTCGGCGGCACGTTTCTCGGCGGCTTGAGCAGGGCGGTCTTCCTGTACGCCACGGATCGCCGGCAACATCGCCGCCATCATATGTTCCAGATACCGCGGATCGCGCCAGTACAAACGAAAGAGCTGCGCAAAGATGATCCGGTGTTCGGGACGGTTCACGAAACAGGCGTGCAGCGTCCAGTAGAAATCGATCTTGTCCGTGAACCCCGCCACTTCGACCGCGCGGATCGCGTCGATTACGCGCCCGGGGCCGATAGGCAGTCCGGCACGCCGCAGTGCACGGGCGAAATGCGTGATGTTGCCCGCAAGTTTCGGATTATCCGGCAGCTCTAATGGCAGATGTTCCATCAGGCAGTTGCCCACCGGGGGCTGTCAGCCCCCGGACCCCCGAGGATTTTTGTCCATTTGGAAGCAGTGGCGCGGCTCAACTGGATGGGTCCAGACTGGCTTTGGCTTGATCCAGAATCCGTTTCGCTTCAGAACCTTGCAACTTGGCGATGTCATCTTGGTATTTCAGAATAGCGCCGAGCGTGTCGGCGATGGTTTCGGGGCTCAGGTTGATCACATCCAGTGCAAGCAAGCATTTTGCCCAGTCGATTGTTTCGGCCACGCCGGGTTTCTTGAACAGATCTTCAGTGCGCAACTGCTGAACAAAGGCCACCACCTCGCGGCTGAGCGCGCTGGAGGCTTCGGGGGCGCGGGCGGCCAAAATCTCCATCTCGCGGGTGAAGTCTGGATAATCGACCCAGTGGTAAAGGCACCTGCGTTTAAGCGCATCATGCACCTCTCGCGTGCGATTAGACGTCAGGATCACGATTGGTGGTTCGGGGGCCTTGATCGTGCCAAGCTCGGGGATCGTGACCTGAAAATCGCTGAGCGCTTCAAGCAAGAATGCCTCAAAGGGGGCGTCCGTGCGGTCAAGCTCATCAATCAACAAGATCGGCGCACCCCGATCGTCTGGGCGCATCGCCTCGAGCAAGGGCCGTTCAATCAGGAAATCATCGCTGAACAATTCGGTGGTAAGCTGACGTCGCGACGTATCGCCCGTCGCCTCCGCCGTTCGGATGGCGACCATCTGTGCCGGAAAGTTCCATTCGTAGACGGCTGTCGAAGCATCCAGACCTTCGTAGCATTGCAGCCGGATCAGTTTGCGGTTCAGCGCAAGGGCAAGCGCTTTGGCGATCTCTGTCTTGCCGACGCCCGCTTCGCCTTCCAGAAATAGCGGGCGGCCTAACGTAAGGCTCAGGAAGACGACTGTCGCCAGCGGACGGCCGCAGACATAGCCCTGCCCCGCAAGCAGCTCTTGCACGGCATCAATCGAAGGGGGCAGTTGCATGGCGTTCTCCCGTTTTGGCTGGCACGAGTGGTGCATTCTGATCCGGCGCGGTCAAGGGCCAAGCGCGTCGGAGGCACGAGACTTTGCCTTGGATGCACCACACAATGTGCTATAAATATGCCTTAAATCTCCGCATTTTTGCCTTAATGCGCCGATACCTCATACCAAAGCCTAGGGTTCCTTGGCCCATTTACGATTGAGGACGTTTACCATGATCGATACCCCCTTCACGCTCGAGACATCATTTGCCGATTTTTCGAAAGATGCGTGGCTAGATGCTGTTGCCCAAGTCGCGCAAGACGACGGGTTCTACGAGGCGCTCGGACGCAAACATCATGCAATCTTTATGAAAAAGACGAAAACTCTGCTGGTCAGCTTTGAAACCATCAGCGGGATGCGCGCCCTGTCGTCATTGGCACACCCTTTGGGATGGGAAATGGTCCGCAGCGAAGACTGGTCGCATTTGTGCATCGCCTCCGAAGGGGATACGTGGTTTCGCGACGAAAATGTCTATGCGTTCTTTGACCGGTTGATAGACGACGGGTTCTTTGACGGGTTCGACCGGGTGATTTTCTACGGTGCGGGTCCGGGTGGCTATGCGGCGGCGGCCTATTCTGTTGCGGCCCCCGGCGCACGGGTTGTTGCCATTCAACCGCAAGCGACGCTGGATCCTAGTGTGGCCGAATGGGACGATCGTTTCATCGAGATGCGCCGTACAGATTTCACATCCCGTTTCGGCTATGCGCCCGAAATGCTAGATGCCGCCGAAGCAGCGTATGTTATTTATGATCCAGCAGTGCCCTTAGATGCGATGCACGCCAGCCTCTTTACCCGCCCCAATGTCACCAAATTGCGCATGCGGCGTATGGGATCAGCATTGCAATCCAAGCTGCTAGATCTGGATCAGTTCGAAGCCGTGCTGACCTTGGCCGCCGAGGACGGATTGAACGTCGAAAGCTTTGCGCGCTGCGCACGTGCGCGTCGCGATCACCGCCCCTATCTGCGCAGCCTACTGAACGCACTGGAGCAGGATCAGCGCGAAACTTTTATCCTGATGCTATGTCGCTGGGTAAACGAGCGCATCTCTGCCCCGCGTTTCGCACGGCGTCAAAAACAAATCGAGGCCGACATCGCGCTTAGAAACGCGTCGGCGGGCGACGCTGACGCGGATCAAGACAAGGCCGCCCAAAAGTCGGGATAACTGCGATAGAACCGCCGCAGGTGCCATCCCAAGACTAGCGCGCCCGCACGCCCTGTGCTAGCGGGGAGCCCATGACACAGACCCTCACGCTTCGACGTCCCGATGATTGGCACCTGCACCTGCGCGACGGCGCGATGCTGGATGCCGTATTGCCCTATACCGCCGCGCATTTTGCCCGTGCAATCATTATGCCAAATCTTGTGCCTCCGGTGGTGCGCGGTGCGGATGCCGCAGCCTACCGTGATCGCATCCTTGGCGCTCTGCCAGAAGGCGCGGATTTCACGCCATTGATGACGCTTTATCTGACCGAAGACACCGACCCTGATGATGTGGCTGCGGCCCATGCCAGCGGTCTGATCACTGCGGTCAAGCTTTACCCTGCCGGTGCAACGACCAACTCTGCCAGCGGCGTCGCAAATTTCGACAACGTCGCGCCCGTGCTTGAACGGATGGCCGAGATCGGCCTGCCCTTGTGCACCCACGGCGAGGTGACCGACCCCGAAATTGATATTTTCGACCGCGAGGCCGTGTTCATCGACCGCGTTCTGGACCCGATCCGCAGCCGCCACGCTGGGCTGAAAGTCGTGATGGAGCACATCACCACCGCCGACGCCGCCCAGTATGTGACCGAAAGTACAGGCAATCTGGCAGCAACCATCACCACGCACCACCTGGTGATCAATCGCAATCATATCCTCGCGGGCGGGATTAAGCCGCATTACTACTGCTTGCCTGTTGCCAAACGCGAGATCCACCGGCTTGCCTTGCGTGCTGCAGCGACATCCGGCGATGCGCGGTTCTTTCTGGGCACGGATTCCGCGCCCCACACGGACGAGAACAAGCTGCTGCCCTGTGGCTGCGCGGGCTGCTTTACCGCGCCAAACACAATGTCGATCCTCGCCGAGGTGTTCGAACAGGAAGACGCGCTGGAGCAGCTTGAACGCTTTACCTCGTTGAACGGGCCGGATTTTTACGGGCTGGCACCGAATGATACGACGATGACGCTGACCCGCACACCGGCGACTTATCCCGATCATATTGACACGCCTGAAGGGCCGGTCACCGTTTTTGATCCTCTGATGCCGTTGAACTGGTCCGTCAACTCTGATTGACCACCCCGCGATATAGACTTTTGCCGGCCCAGCTATGATGCGGGCCGGCAACCAACGACTGCCTTTGCCAAGGCCCCAAAAGGAACGCACGACATGATCCCTACCAGCTACCCCGACTCGACCGAAATGGCGCGCCTGACTGCGCGGATGTTGCTGGAGATCAAAGCGGTCCATTTCAACGCGGCAGAGCCTTTCACCCTTGCTTCGGGTCTGCCAAGCCCAACCTATATCGACTGCCGCAAGCTGATCAGCTATCCGCGTATCCGCGCCACCTTGATGGATTTCCTGACGGTGACGGTGATGCGCGAAGCCGGTTTCGAGGCGTTCGACAATATCGCGGGCGGTGAAACAGCGGGTATTCCTTTTGCCGCGATGGTGGCCGAACGCATGGCTCTGCCGATGACCTATGTGCGCAAAAAGCCCAAAGGCTATGGCCGCAACGCCCGGATCGAGGGTGAAATGACGGAAGGCCAACGGGTTTTGCTTGTCGAAGACCTGACAACCGACGGCGGGTCAAAGATCAGCTTTGTCGACGCGATTCGTGATACGGGTGCGACCTGTGCGCATACGGCGGTGATCTTTTACTACGGTATTTTCCCGCAAACCGAAAAGACCTTGGGCGATCACGGGGTTACGCTGCATAGCCTGTGCACCTGGTGGGACGTGCTGGCCGAAGCCAAAGCGCAGAACGCTTTTGACACCGAAACCCTGACCGAAGTCGAAGCCTTCCTGAATGCGCCCGAAGCCTGGCAAGATGCGCGGAAAAACCCCTAATAGGTCCACATGATATTGTGTCGCGTGGTGCAATGCCACGCGACATATGCTACGCTAGCCCAGAGATCAGGTTATCCACAGCTTATAAAGATTGCGGGATGACGGGCGGCTCGGGTAGACAAGCCTCGGGTCATTTATCAGTGGGACGACACGTAGCATGAACGAAATTTCAAGCATCGACGGCAACCAGCTTACGGTCAAAGCGGCAGAGACGATGCCGCATTCCATCGAAGCGGAACAGCAGTTGCTGGGTGCAATTCTGACGAACAACGATATCTATGATCGGGTGGCGTCGGTCATTGGCCCCAAACATTTCTATGACCCCGTCCACGCACGTATTTTCGAAGTCGCCGCCGCACGGATTGCAAAAAACAACCTCGCCTCTCCCGTGACGCTCAAGGCGTTCATGGAGGATGACGAAGGGCTGAAAGAACTGGGCGGGCCTGCCTATCTCGTGCGTCTTGCCGGTGCCGCGATCAGTGCCTTTGCGGTGCGTGACTATGCGCAGATGATCTATGATCTGGCGGTGCGCCGTGACCTGATCCAGCTGGGCCGCGACATTTCCGCCAAAGCAGCACAGGTCGATGTCGCATCAGAGCCGCGTGAACAAATCGTCGAGGCAGAACAAAAGCTCTATAAGCTGGCGGAACAAGGCCAGACCGAAAGCGGTTTTCAGAGCTTTCTAAAGGCCGTTACCGATGCGGTGAATGTTGCCAACGCCGCCTATCAACGGGATGGGGGCCTGTCTGGTGTCTCTACCGGTTTGATTGATATGGATAAAAAGCTGGGTGGCTTGCACCCGTCTGACCTTTTGATCCTTGCGGGTCGTCCGTCGATGGGGAAAACCTCGCTGGCGACGAACATCGCCTTTAACGTGGCCAAAGCTTATCGGCGCGGCACCTTGCATGACGGCACCGAAGGCGCTGTCGATGGCGGGGTTGTCGGGTTCTATAGCCTCGAGATGAGCGCCGAACAGCTGGCCGCACGGATCCTGTCCGAAGCAGCAGAGATCCCGTCGCAGCAGATCCGGTCCGGTGATATGACCGAAACCGAATTCCGGCGCTTTGTGGACGCCGCCAAGGCGCTCGAGGCCTGCCCGCTGTATATCGACGACACGCCTGCCCTGCCGATCAGCCAGCTGGCTGCCCGTGCGCGGCGGCTCAAGCGGACCCACGGGTTGGACGTGTTGATCATCGACTACCTTCAACTGGTCCGCGGGACAGGCAAAGGCGAAAACCGGGTGAACGAAATCTCGGAGATTACCATGGGCCTCAAGGCCATTGCCAAGGAGCTGCACATCCCCGTGATCGCGCTGTCTCAGCTGTCGCGTCAGGTGGAAAACCGCGAAGACAAACGCCCGCAGCTGTCGGATTTGCGTGAATCCGGGTCGATCGAACAGGATGCCGACGTCGTGATGTTCGTGTTCCGCGAGGAATACTACAAAGAACGCGAAAAGCCCGGGGATCACGAGCTGGACAAAATGGCGATCTGGCAAGAAGAGATGGAGCGTCTGCACGGTCGCGCCGAGGTTGTGATCGGCAAGCAGCGTCACGGACCGATTGGCACTGTCGACCTAAGCTTCGAAGGACGCTTCACCCGTTTTGGCAACCTCGTGAAACCTTGGCAAAGTGATAACGGCGGCGGCGATCAGGAATTCTAATCACCCCACACATCACATCACGCGCAGCGGTTTAGACGACTGCTGCGCGTGAGATCTCTGCCTCTGACAGGTTGTATTTCGCGGCAAAGCGGTCCCGTGCCGCGACCAGCCTTTGGTCATCGGGACGCATCCCCAACGTTCGAATGAATTCGATCCGTTGTTGATGCTTCAGCGCCTCTCGGTTGATTGATGTCCCCATCACGCGATCGATCACTTCCCCGCCGGGGCTGACGTGAAACCATTTACTGAAATCGCGGAAATGGTGCTGGTTGTGCAGCGTGGTCACGTACCGCTCTACCCGCGTTTTGGACACGTTCACATGTGCTGTCATGTGGAACCACTCATAGATCAAAAACGTCAGCACGCCGCCTACAGGCACCACTGCCACCGAAACCCACCCCGCCTGCGGCACCCCGATCAGCGCGAGCACACCCCAAAGCACGCCCCCGTTCACCACCAGCATCGGCAACGCTAACCAGATCGGAACGAAAAACAGCTTGGTGTTCGTCGGAAAATCATGGTGGCCGTAATGCGCCATATAAAGCAGGTCAAACGCCCACTGCGCCCTTGGGGGTGTCAGGTGGAAAACATAACGATGCAGATTGTACTCATTCAGCATCTGCGCCGCGACCCCCAACGGGACCAGCGCCCAGACCCACAACGACGCGAACAGCGCCAAGCCGATAAGCCCTGCCACGCATGCGACCGCCATCACCGCGACAGCCGCATGCGAGAACATGATACGCAGACGCATCATGCGCGTGCCTCCTTATTCAGGAGACATGGTTTCATAGCGCAACCCCTTGGCGGTGTCCTTGTCGAACCCCTTCCAATAGTTGTGGTCCTCTTTCGGGGTACCGTCCTCGTTCATCGACCAGACCCCGTCGTTCGAGTTTTCGACGAGATCAAGATAGCCGTCCATTTCGGCGTCGCCTTTCAGGTGCTGCCCCATCCAGACCGTGGCGAAATGCTGGGCAATATTGTTCATACGCGCCGTGTCCCAGACCGGATCAGTGTAGTGGCTCGAGACATTGAACCCCAGATCAGCGTCATCGCGGAAGGATTCTGCCGGTGCAGGCATGGGTGCCGCCGCATTGTGGCCGCCATTTTCAAAAGTCAGCAAGGCACGGTCGACGCTGCTTGCGTTCTCCCAAATTCCGCGCACCCCTTTTTCGTAGAGCGATACCATGTCTTCCGACCCTGCCATGAACAGCATCGGAATCTGTACGCCCTTCAGCCCTTCGGCGTCCCAAAAGCCTGTGTTCATACCCCAGGGGCCGATTGCAATCGCGGTCTTGATCCGCGGGTCAGGCAGGTTGGTATGCGTCTCTGATCCCGCCTGATGGATACCCAAGGTGCCGTGCGGTCCGCCCCAGCCATATCCGACCGAAGCTTCCGTCACGCCGCCGCCTGCAGTAATCACCGCGCCGTAGCCGCCCATCGAATAACCGATCAAACCGGTGTTATCCGCGTTCACCAATCCGTTCAGGAATGAACTTTCATCCTGCGACAGACGCGCCATTTCATCCAGAACGAACAGCTGGTCCAGCGACCGGTTCACCAATGTGGAACCAAAGGCAGCCTGCGTGCGATAGGTCGAATCCGTGTGGTCTATCGACGCCACAACATAGCCTTTCGACGCGATATTTTCCGCCAGATGCGACATCAGGAACCGGTTACCGGGATATCCGTGAGAGACGATGACCAACGGATAGGCGGCGTCAGGTTGGGCAGGATCCACGTCGCGCATGGCTTTGCCTTGCAGGGTGACTTCGGTCTTGCCATCGCGAATGAACGCCTTGATCGCGGTGTCGCCCGTGGCCCCCTCTGCTGCGGGGTACCAGACCTCGACGGTCAGGGGGCGGTCATAGCGTGGTAGGGTTTCGGGTTTATCAGCCGCCGGATCAATTGACAGAATATCGATCTGGTCCTTATGCACCAGATCAAGCTGGCGCACCCCGATGGCAGCGTCCCCGTAGGCCGCCATATCCGGTGCGTTCGGCATCTGTGTGTCGATCTGGTTCTCTGCCTGCGCCATGGGCGCGGCCATTGCTGTGATCACCGCCAAAGCAGTCCCCGTCGTCTTTGTTGCAATTCGCATGATGTTTCTCCCGTCCTATATCCGGCTGCTGATCGTAGCCTGTCTTTTGTCAGGCACAGGCTACCCCGTTCGCGGCACCATGCAAGCGTCATGCGAAGGTTTCGTTACGTTAGGGAAATCAGTTCGATAAACCGCAGGTGGTCCCCAGGAGGACGGATATTTGAACGCGACGGGTGCTGGTGGCTTGACCTTCGCGGGTATCCGGTCGAAACAAATCCTATGACAACAGCGACCCTCTCCATCGACCTCAATGCGATTGCCGCCAACTGGCAGGCGCTGAATGAAATGACCGGCTGCGAAACCGGTGCCGTGATCAAGGCCAACGCCTATGGTCTGGGGATCGACCGCGTCGCCCCTGTTCTGGCAGCCCAAGGGGCGCGCAAGTTCTTTGTTGCCGTCGCCGAAGAGGGCGTAGCGCTGCGCCGCGTATTGGGGCCCGGCCCTGCGATCAACGTCTTTGCAGGGCATATGCCCGGAGACGCCGATATGATCCGCTCTGCCGCGCTGACACCGATGATCAATTCGGTCGACCAGCTGATCGCGCACGTCGAGACCCTTCCCGGCCATCGTTTCGGCGTTCAGCTCAACAGCGGTATGAACCGACTGGGCATGGACCCCGCCGAATGGAGCGCGCTGCGCGACATCGCACTGGCCCAGAACCCGACGCTCATTATCTCTCATCTGGCCTGCGCAGACGAACCGAACCACGCGATGAACGCCCGTCAGCTTGCAACCTTCCGCGAGATGACCGACGGGCTGAACGTACCGCGGTCACTGGCGGCCACGGGTGGCATTCTGCTCGGGCGTGACTATCACTTTGATATGACCCGCCCCGGTATCGGGCTTTATGGCGGGCTGCCCTTTCTGGACGCACAGCCCGTGGTGATGCTGGATGTGCCCGTTATTCAGGTACGCGAGGTCAGCACAGGCCACTCTGTCGGCTATGGCTGCGCTTGGACTGCACCGCGCCCGTCGCAGGTCGCCACCATCGCTGCCGGCTATGCCGATGGGCTGATCCGCGCCTTGGGCAACGGGGCGACCCTGACACACGAGGGCCGCAGATTGCCGGTCATCGGGCGTGTCTCAATGGATTTGATTACGGTCGACGTGACCAGCCTTGCCGAGGTGCCCGAACACCTGCAGTTGATCGGTGGCCATCAATCGGTCGATACCGTCGCAGGGTTTGCGGGCACCATCGGATACGAGGTGCTGACTGCGCTTGGGGCCCGCTATGATCGGGTCTATGTCGAATGATCCACCGCAAAAGGGCGTAGGCCGCGCAAAGACGCTGCTGCGGTTTTTGAACCTGTCGTTGCTGATCCTTTATCCCGTCGCATGGGGTGCGCCGCTGTTGCGTGCGGGCGTGCTGCCACTGTTCGGACTGACCGAGATCTCGGTTCTGAGCGGTTTGAAATCGCTTTGGCAAACCGACATGTTTCTAGCGCTGGTGGTGGCGCTATTTGCGTTGGCGGCCCCCTATGTAAAGACTGTCGGGCTGGCGCTGGTGCAGTTTGATCTTATCGGCCCGCGCACCCTAGCTATCTTGCAGGTAGTTGGCAAACTGGCGATGGCGGACGTTTTTTTAATTGCCCTCTATGTGACCTTGGTCAAAGAGATCGGGATCGGTCGGATAGAAACGGCCTGGGGTCTTTATCTTTTCACTGCATGTATTCTAGCGTCTGTTTTAATAGGCTATCTTACGCAAAAATTCGCCGACCATCGGGGGCGACCACGTCACCACACCTCCCGTTAAGGTTGAATATAGGGTATTTTGGCCCTTTTAGATCGATTCTTTTACCAAAAATAGAAGATTTTCTTCGCCTTTTGCCGGCGCCGGCATATTCTTGCTTATAACGGACACATAAGCACAAGGTGAGACAGATGAACGCGTTGACGGTACTTATCCAGTATATCTTTCAAAGACTCGCAGTCGCGCTATTCGCTGTTGCCGCCGTGGCGATTACCGTCTCGACTGTGATGGCGGCCTTGGGAATATGGGCGTGGGTCGAACTGCCCATCAGCTATGCCGGTGAACCGGTCGAGAACGCGGGCATGTACGCACAAATCGGGTTGACCTTTTTGGCCGTCGGCATCTGCTTTTTCCTTCCGACCAATCGCCGTGTCATGCAGCTTGAAACGTCACACCGCCAGTTCTCTATGAATATGAATGATGTGACCCGCGCTTACGGTGCGGTGCATGCGGCGGATCGCGGTGAAGTGTTTCAGATGTCGTCGGAGTTCGATTCCGTGCGTGAACGTCTGGCCTATCTGCGTGACCACCCTGACCTGAGCACGCTTGAGCCCGCCCTTCTCGAAGTTGCGGCACAGATGAGCCATATTTCCAGAGAGCTCGCGACGGTCTATGCCGACGAAAAGATCGAACGCGCGCGCAACTTCCTGAAAGAGCGTCAGGAAGAGGTGAACCTGTTCAACAGCCGTCTGGATCAGGCCAAAGGTATCACCACCGAGATGAAGCATTGGCTGCACGAGGTCGAGCTTGAAGAAAGCGTTGCTGCGGCACAGCTGGACCGTCTACGCGCCGAAATGCGCGAGATCATGCCAGAGCTCGGCATCGACCGCATGGTGACCGCCGATGATATGGCGCGTGATTCACGGGTTGTCGAACTGCCCCCCAAAGCCGCAGAGTAACTCTGCGTGATCTGCACGGTTTTGCTTTGACGTTGCTCGTTTGTTCGGCCAGAAAGACGCATGGCTAAATCTCCCGTTACATTCTCCTGCGCCGCCTGCGGTGCT
Source organism: Sulfitobacter sp. M13 (assembly GCF_053474885.1). Taxonomy (NCBI): domain Bacteria; kingdom Pseudomonadati; phylum Pseudomonadota; class Alphaproteobacteria; order Rhodobacterales; family Roseobacteraceae; genus Sulfitobacter; species Sulfitobacter sp. M13. Next base: position 2,558,720 of record NZ_CM130281.1, read on the forward strand.
ACCTACAACAAATGGTCCGGGCGCTGTGACGCCTGCGGTGAGTGGAACACGATCCAGCAAGACAAGGGCGTGGCCTCGGGTCCGCCCAGCAAATCGCTGAGCACACGGCGCGGCGCGGCGATGGTGCTGACCAACCTCACGACCAAGGACACCCCCCCGCCCCGCAGCCAGTCCGGCATTGCTGAGCTTGACCGCGTGTTGGGCGGCGGGCTTGTACCCGCGTCTGCCATTCTGGTTGGCGGCGATCCGGGCATCGGGAAATCCACACTCTTGCTGCAGGCCGCCGCGCATTTCGCCCGCAACGGCTTGAAAACGATTTACGTCAGCGGCGAGGAAGCACCGGCACAGGTGCGTATGCGCGCACAGCGGTTGGGGCTGGCCGATGCCTCTGTGCAGCTGGCCGCCGAAACCAACCTGCGCGATATTCTGACCACGCTGGAAGAAGAAAAACCCGATCTCGTCGTCATCGATTCGATCCAGACAATGTGGGCTGATAATGTCGATTCCGCTCCCGGCTCCGTCAGTCAGGTCCGCGCCGCCGCGCACGAGCTGACAAGCTTTGCCAAACGGCGCGGCGTATCGGTGATCCTTGTGGGCCATGTCACCAAAGACGGTCAGATCGCCGGCCCTCGGGTGGTCGAACATATGGTCGACACCGTGCTCTATTTCGAAGGCGAGCGCGGGCACCAGTTCCGAATCCTGCGCGCGGTCAAAAACCGTTTTGGCCCGGCGGATGAAATTGGCGTGTTCGAAATGACGGGCCAGGGGCTGGCCGAGGTGACCAACCCCTCTGCCCTGTTCTTGTCCGAACGCGGCACCCCCGCGGCGGGGTCGGTTGTTTTCGCGGGTATTGAAGGTACACGCCCCGTCCTATGCGAGCTGCAGGCGCTTGTGGCCCCCTCGCCTCATTCGCAAGCACGGCGCACGGTCGTCGGCTGGGACGGCGGCCGTCTGGCAATGATCCTCGCCGTGCTAGAGGCGCGCTGCGGCATCCCCTTTGCAGGGCTGGATGTATATCTGAACGTCGCAGGCGGCATGAAAATCTCGGAGCCCGCAGCGGATCTTGCGGTCGCTGCGGCGCTGTTGAGTGCACGAGAAGACGTGGCCCTGCCCGCAGAAACCGTAGTTTTTGGGGAAATCAGCCTGTCCGGTGCGCTACGCCCCGCCAGTCAGACCGAAAATAGGTTGAAAGAAGCGCAAAAACTTGGTTTTACCAGCGCCATCGCGCCCGCGGGCGGAAAACCTGTGGGCAAGAACGGCATAACGCTTAATACCATGAGCGATCTAACCGGATTTGTAGGCGAAATATTCGGGGCTGGTTAACCGCCCCTTCAAGGAAGGCAAGACGATCATGGAAGGTTTTACCATCATTGACGGGGTTGTGGCGCTTGTCATTATTCTGTCCGCTTTGCTGGCCTATGGCCGCGGGCTTGTACGCGAATTTATGGCCATTGTCGGCTGGATCGCCGCCGCGATACTCGCGTTTCTCTTTGCGCCGCAGGTCGAACCGCTGGTGTCAGAAATTCCGGTTGTGGGCGAATTTCTTGCCGACAGTTGTGAATTATCGATTATCGGGGCCTTTGCCATTGTCTTTGCCATCGCGCTGATCGTGGTGTCGCTGTTCACCCCGCTGTTCTCGTCGCTGGTACAGCGATCGGTTCTGGGGGGGCTTGATCAGGGGCTTGGGTTCCTCTTTGGTGTGGCCCGCGGCATCCTGCTGGTTGCAATCGCGTTCTTTGTCTACAGCACCGTGATCACAGGCCAGTCCTTTACCATGGTTGATGAAAGCCGCTCTGCTCAAGTGTTCGGGCGCTTTACCGGCCAGATCGAAGACCAAAACCCCGAAGCTGCACTGGGTTGGATCACCACCCGCTATGAAGCGCTGGTTGGTGCCTGCGACGTCTGATCGCCGCCAAAACTTCGACATAACATACCTACGCCCCCGTTTTCGGGGGCGTTTGCGTTTTGGCAATATGTTGCATCGCAGCATTTGACCGTGCAAATTGTAACGGCGGGGTGACAAGGCGCGTTCTAAGTCCTACACAGCCCCTATCCTTTCATCGGATTCGGAGTTTCCCCGTTGTCCAAGATCATGCCCCCCGCACACCCATTTGATTCCTCGTATCTGCGTGACGCAGATGATGGGGATAAACTTAAAGAAGAATGTGGGGTGTTCGGCGTGATTGGCGTTGCAGACGCCTCGAACTTTGTCGCCCTCGGCCTGCACGCGCTGCAGCACCGTGGTCAAGAAGCGGGCGGGATCGTCAGCTATGACCCCACCGCCGGCTTCCAATCGGCGCGCCGCTTTGGCTATGTGCGCGATAACTTTACCTCGCAAAAAATCATGGAAACACTGCCCGGCGAACTGTCGATCGGGCACGTGCGCTACTCTACCTCGGGCAACAAAGGCCCGACAGCGATCCGTGACGTGCAACCGTTCTTTGGTGAATTCGCCATGGGCGGTGCCGCGATTGCCCATAACGGCAATATCACCAACGCCAACGCCCTGCGCCGCGAACTGATTGAACGCGGGTCGATCTTTCAGTCCTCGTCGGATAGCGAATGTATCATTCACCTGATGGCGCGCTCGCTTCAGCAAAACATCCCCGAGCGGATGGAAGACGCCCTGCGCCGTGTCGAAGGCGCGTTTTCGATTGTGGCCATGACCCGCACCAAACTGATCGGCGTGCGCGATCCATTGGGTGTGCGTCCGCTGGTTCTGGGCAAGCTCGGTGACGGTTGGGCGCTAAGCTCTGAAACCTGCGCACTGGACATCATCGGTGCCGAATTCGTTCGTGAAATCGAACCGGGCGAAATGGTGGTCATCACCCCCAAAGGTGTCGAAAGCCACTTTCCGTTTCGCCGCGTCGCATCGCGCTTTTGTATCTTTGAACACGTCTACTTCAGCCGTCCTGACAGCATCCTTGGCGGGCGGTCCGTCTATGAAACCCGCGAGGCGATCGGCCGTGAACTGGCCAAAGAATCCCCCGTCGACGCGGATCTTGTCTGCCCCGTGCCAGACAGCGGCACGCCGGCAGCCATCGGGTTTAGCCTCGAATCGGGTATCCCCTATGCGATGGGGATCATACGCAACCAATACATGGGCCGGACCTTCATCGAGCCGACCGAACAGATCCGTAACATGGGCGTGCGGCTGAAGCTCAACGTGAACCGGGCGCTGATCAAGGGCAAGCGGGTCATTCTGGTTGACGATTCGGTCGTCCGTGGGACCACCAGCCGCAAGATCAAAGAGATGATTCTTGATGCCGGCGCGAAGGAAGTTCACTTCCGCATCGCGTCGCCGCCCACAGCATGGCCGTGCTTTTACGGTGTGGACACGCCGCAGCGCGAAAAGCTGTTGGCCGCGACCATGTCAGAAGAAGAAATGCGCGAGCACCTTCAAGTGGATAGCCTCAAGTTCATCTCGCTTGACGGGTTGTATCGCGCCGTGGGCGAAGCAGAGGGCCGCAACAACAAATGCCCGCAGTATTGCGATGCGTGCTTCTCGGGCGACTACCCTGTCACCCCTAGTGACCAGATCAATCAAGGGTTCGAGATGAAGCCAGCCGCCGAATAGGGCCGCTTACTCCGTTACATTTCCGCAGGGGCGGGCGCAGGGATCAACCCCTCGCCCGCCCTTTTGCGTTTATGCCCCCGCGCCGCTGGCAAAGCTTTGCCGACCTGCAAGCCAGTCTTCGCCAGCCTCCGTCCTGCCCTCTTTCGAATGACCGGCGGCTTTGTTAGCTCAACGGTCTAACCACTTCCCGACACCAGAGCGCACCAAGAGGCACCTATGGCGACCGACGAAAAAGGCACTCCGACACCGCAAAAAGTTCTTAGTCTGGCAACGCAGCAGGCATCCTTGCCCAAGCTTGCCCTGATAGGTACTTTTGGCAGTCTGACCGAACCCGGCGCATTGATCCGGGACGGCCGCGGGCGTATCCACCGGGTCACGTTGAACGACAAGATCAGCGACGGAATCGTTGCAGCCATCGGCGACGACAGCGTGGTACTGTCGCAGCGCGGACGTACCGTGACGCTGAAACTGCCCAAGGGCTGACCCGCGCGCACGATTAGCCCCCGTATTGGCCCCCGTATTAGCCCCGTGCCGCTGCGACGCCCCGCCCCTCTTGACGGGGGACGGTGGCTCAGGCAAAGCCACCTCATGACAAAAACAGCTCTTATCACCGGCGCGTCCCGCGGCCTTGGTGCCGCTTTGGCCGAAGCGCTTTGCGACACCCACCACATCATTGCAGTGGCCAAAACCACCGGCGCCCTCGAAGAGCTGGATGACCGCATCCAGTCCCGTGGCGGCAGTGCAACGCTGGCCCCGATGGACATCACCAATGCCAATGCGATGGCGACCCTGTGCCGTGGCATTTACGACCGTTGGGGCAGCCTCGATCTATGGCTTCACACTGCCGTCCATGCCGCCCCATTGGCCCCGACCGATCACATCGACGCCAAGGACATGGCGAAATCTGTCGCGTGTAACGTCACGGCCACCTCGACGCTGATTACCTATGTGGCACCGCTGCTGGGGCAATCGGGTCAGGCTGTGTTCTTTGACGATCCCGTCGTGGCGACCAAGTTCTTTGGCAGCTATGGGGCCACCAAGGCCGCACAGATCGCGCTGGCCAAAAGCTGGCAGGCCGAAAGCGTGAAAATCGGGCCGCGCGTGCACGTCATGACGCCTGCCCCCATGCCAACCGCCACGCGCGCACGCTTCCACCCCGGCGAGGACCGCGAAACGCTAAACACGCCGCAGTCGCAGGCCGCTGAAATTCTGGCGCAACTTGCGGCTTCCCGGCCCTAAAACTTGATGCGGCGAAGGCTCCTGCCTTGCCGCGCCGCGCCCCGTCGCTTATCAAGGCGCAAAGGGGAATTTATGCGCATTCTGATCACGAACGACGACGGTATCCATGCTCCGGGTCTTAAGACCCTGCACGCCATTGCCACCGCACTGGCTGGACCCGACGGCGAAGTCTGGACTGTGGCCCCTGCCTATGAACAATCCGGCGTCGGCCATTGCATCAGCTACACCAAACCCATGATGGTCGAGAACGTCAGCGACCGCCGCTTTTCCGTCGAAGGCAGCCCGGCCGACTGCGTGATGGCGGCGCTGCACGACTGTATGCTGGATGCCCGTCCTGATCTGGTGCTGTCAGGCGTGAACCGCGGCAATAACGCGGCTGAAAACACGCTTTATTCCGGCACAATCGGCGGCGCGATGGAGGCCGCTTTGCAAGGCATCCCCGCAGTGGCCCTGTCGCAATACTATGGTCCGGAAAACCGCGATCTGGACGATCCCTTTGAAGCTGCCGCATCACACGGGGCCGATGTGATCCGGCGCATTCTGGACGCCACGCCGCCCCACGGGTCGGGCTACCGAATATTTTACAACGTGAACTTCCCCCCCGTGGCTGCCGTCGACGTCCAAGGTATCCGCCTTGCCGCTCAAGGGGTGCGGCGCGACACCACGTTCTCTACGATCCCGCAGCTGTCCCCCTCGGGGCGGCGGTTCTTGTGGATCAAGGGGGCCGACCAACAGATCCCGACAGACGCTGGCACCGATGCCGCGCTGAACCTCGACGGCTATATCACTGTCACGCCGATGCGCGCTGACCTGACGGCTCATGATACATTTGACGCGCTTAAAGCCATCAATACATGAGCGACGAAGAAGAAATCACGGACGCGACCCGCAAGATGCAGTTTCTTTACGCACTCCGCTCCAAAGGCGTGACCGACGCCCGTGTCTTGAACGCGATGGAACAGATCGACCGTGGCCCGTTTATCCGTGGCCTGTTTGCCTCGCGCGCCTACGAGGACATGCCCCTGCCGATTGCCTGCGGCCAAACGATCAGCCAGCCGTCCGTTGTCGCCCTGATGACGCAGGCGCTCGATGTGTCGTCGCGTGACAAGGTGCTCGAGGTCGGGACAGGATCTGGCTATCAGGCCGCGATCCTCAGCAAGCTTGCGCGGCGCGTCTATACCATCGACCGCCACCGTCGGTTGGTTGTGGAAGCCCGACAGATTTTCGATGACCTCGCCCTGTCAAACATCACCGCGATCATCGGCGATGGCAGCTTTGGTTTGCCCGAACAGGCCCCCTTTGACCGGATTATTGTCACCGCTGCGGCCGAAGACCCCCCCGGGCCCCTTCTGGCACAGCTCAAGGTGGGCGGCATAATGGTGGTGCCTGTAGGCCAATCGGACACGGTTCAACACCTCATACGGGTGCGCAAAACAGAGACCGGGCTGGAATACGACGAGCTGCGCAAAGTGCGCTTTGTTCCCTTGCTTGAAGGGCTGGGAAAAGACGGCTAATTGCAGTATAGCAAGGGGAACTCCGCCCGAACGGGGACCCCAAGGCGCATACGGCACCGAATACGAGGACGAGCAGATGACCCAACCAAACGTGACCCGTACCCTCAGGCTGACGGTACTGGCGGGCAGCTCTGCGCTTTTGCTCGCTGCCTGTGACCGCCCCCTGGATATGGATTTGCGCGGCGGCTTTGGTGACGGTTTCACCACCGCCCATGCAGCCACCGGACCGCTGGACGAACGCCCCGCACCGGACAACCGCGGGGTGATCTCTTACCCTAATTATCAGGTCGCCGTGGCGCGGCGTGGTGACACGCTGGCTGATGTCGCGACCCGCGTAGGGTCCGATGTGGGCAGCCTGTCGCGCTATAACGGCATCGACGCCACAGTCCCCCTCCGCAAGGGAGAGATCATCGCCTTGCCGACGCGTGTATCCGAACCGTCACCTGCAACGGGGGCATCTGGTACCGGTCCGATCACCACCGCTGCGGTCGATATTCAATCCATGGCCGGCGGCGCGATCAACCGCGCGCCCGCCACCCCCGGCGTCCAAACCACCGCACTACCGTCGGCCCAGACCATGACCCGCGAAAACCCAGCGAAACAGACCGGGATCGAACCCATCCGCCACAAGGTCGAACGCGGCGAGACCGCCTATACCATCGCACGCCTCTATGCCGTGCCGGTTGAAACACTGGCCGAATGGAACGGGCTTGGTGCTGATTTCTCTGTCCGCGAAGGTCAATTCCTGCTGATCCCTGTCGCGCAACAGGCCGCGCCAAACCGCAGCGCCGCCGTGCCCGCCGCGGCAACAGCCACTGCGCCGGCACCCACCGCCCCGACACCCACCAGCCTGCCGGGCACCGGATCGCCCACACCAACACCGCCAAGTGCAGCAAAGCCCCTGCCCCCCGTGGATGAAAAGCCCGCTGCACCAAAACCCGAACCCGCGGCGGCCAAACCCGTCGCTGACGTGGGCAAGACCACACAGCCCGCATCGTCGGGGCGCATGTCGCCGCCCGTTCAGGGCAGCATCATCCGCGCCTATTCCAAGGGCAAGAACGAAGGCATCAACATCAAGGGCACGCCGGGTGCTGCCGTGAAGGCCGCCGATAGCGGTACCGTCGCAGCGATCACCAAAAGCGCCGAAGGCGTGCCGATCGTCGTGATCCGCCATCCTGACAACCTGCTGACCGTCTATGCGAACGTCGCCAATGTGTCGGTCGCTAAGGGTGATAGTGTGGCAAAAGGGGCGAACATCGCCAAATTGCGGCCGGGCGACGATTCATTCGTCCATTTCGAGGTCCGCAACGGCTTTGATAGCGTCGACCCGACACCCTATCTGAACTAAGTTGCCTGAACTAAGCTGAATTTTCTGTGTTATGTTTGGTCCTGCGGCCCTCCAAAAGGGGGCCGCAGCTGACCTATATTGGCGTGGTCACAAAGTGACGCCGCGCCGCCCAGCCAGATCAACAAAATACTGCCACGCCACACGACCCGACCGCGCACCGCGCGTGGCCTGCCACTCAATCGCTTCGCTATGTAGGGTCTTGGCGTCAATCTCTACGCCATAAGCATCACAGTAGCCGCGGATCATATCCAAATATTGCTTTTGATCGCAGGGGTGAAAACCCAACCACAGCCCGAAGCGATCCGACAATGACACTTTTTCCTCAACCGCTTCGGCAGGGTTGATGGCCGAACCGCGTTCGTTTTCGATCATATCGCGGGGCATCAGGTGGCGGCGGTTCGACGTGGCATAAAGCACGACATTCTCGGGCCGCCCCTCGATCCCGCCATCCAGCACAGCCTTGAGCGATTTGTAATGCGCATCGTCATGACCAAAGCTGAGGTCATCACAATACAGGATAAAACGCTGCCGCGCGCCACGCAGCAGGTTCAGCAACCGGCCCACCGACGGCAGGTCTTCGCGCTGCAACTCAACGATGCGCAACCGGTCATGGCTTTCGCGGACATGGGCGTGCACGGCCTTGACCAGGCTCGACTTGCCCATCCCCCGCGCGCCCCAAAGCAGCGCGTTGTTTGCAGGCAGTCCAGCGGCGAACTGCGTGGTGTTGGCCAGCAACGTATCCCGCGCACGGTCTACACCGACCAGCAGGGACAGATCAACTTTGCTGACCGTCTCAACCGGCGCCAGATGGTCAGGCCCTGTCTGCCAGACAAAGGCCCCCGCCACATCAAAATCGGGGGCTTTCAGCGGCGCAGGAGACATTCTCTCCAACGCCGCTGCGATACGGTCCATAGGGTCACGGTTCACTTCAGGTCGTCCTCATCCTCTTCGAACTCTGCAAGGATCGGGTCATCATATTCGTCGTCATAATACCCGTCCGCACGCAGTTGTTCTTCTCGTTTGCGTTCGACACGCCGTACAAGAAAGATAGAGATTTCGTAAAGCCCATAGACCACAACAAACAGGATCCCTTGGGTGATAACATCGGGCGGTGTGACAAGTGCAGCCAGCACCAGAATACCGACAACCGCATATTTGCGCACGTTGCCAAGCCCTTCGGCGCTGACCAGACCGGCCTTGCCCATCAGCGTCAGCAGAACCGGCAGCTGGAAACACAGGCCAAAGGCCACAATAAACTTGATCGTCAGGCTCAGATATTCCTGCGCAGAGCCCTGAAAGGCGATCGCCGCGATCCCGCCTGCGTTATCCGTGCCCTCCCCCACAAGCGTACCGGCCTGCTGGAAACCAAGGAAGAAATCGAACGCCAGCGGCGTTACGACGTAAAACGCAAAGGACGCGCCCAAAAAGAACATCAGCGGGCTCGAGATCAGGAACGGCAGGAAGGCGCCCTTTTCGTTCTTGTAAAGACCCGGGGCCACAAACCGCCACAGCTGATAGCTGATATAAGGAAAGCCCAAGACCAGCCCGCCCAGCAAAGAGATAGAGATAGCGACGAAAAAGCCCTCTTGCAGCTTGATCAGGATCAACCCGCAATCATCCTGACCGCGTTCGGCCATCGCTGAACACAAAGGGTGCGTCAGAAAGTTAAATATCGGATTCCACACGGTAAAACAGATCACCATCCCGATGATAAAGGCGATCACCGAATGGATCAGCCGCGTGCGCAGCTCTGCCAGATGCTCGATCAGCGGGGCGGCACTGTCGTCAATATCGTCCGAAGCACTCATGTGTCACTCTTTTTGGCCGCTGGTTTTTTGGGCGCGGTTTTCTTGGCGGCAGGTTTCGCTGCAGCAGGTTTCTTTGCGGCTGGCTTTTTTGCAGGCGTCGTTTTTGCAAGCGGGGCTTTGGCTGCCGGAGCCTTCTTGGCCGGCGCATTTTTCGCAGGGGCCTTCGCAGCCTCTGTCGCCGTCTTTTCGATCTGGGGTGCTGCGGACGGCGTGGCCAGATTTGCCTCGGCGGCTTCGGCCTGCGCCAATGCGTCCGAGGCTTCACGCTGCTTGCGCTCTGCCCCGGCGCGCGCGGTCGCGGCCTGGATCTTCTTCACATCCTCGGCGCGCTCGGCGGCCAGCTTGCCGGTATTGCTCTCGGGGTCAAACTTCGTAAGCGATTTGGTCGCCGATTTCACCTCGTCCATCGCCGATCCCAGCGGGTTTGTGGCTGTCTTCAACGACTTACTCAAGCCCGCCGACATCTCGCGCATGCCGGTGTCGTCGGCCGCATCATTCATTGCGCTGCTGAATTCACGCGCCATACCCTTGGCCTTGCCGACAAACTGGCCGACCTTACGAAACAGCACCGGCAGGTCTTTTGGACCCACCACGATCAGCGCAACAACGCCGACGACCAACAGCTCTGACCACCCCATATCAAACATGAGAGCTTACACCCGGTCCTTGTCGGTCTTCGTTTCGGTGACAACAATTGTGTCATCGCCCAGCTCTGCGGTATCCTTGTCGCCATTTTTGACGTCGTCTTCGCCTTCGCTGATGCCTTTTTTAAAGCTGGTGATGCCTTTGCCCACTTCGCCCATCAGGCTGGAAATCTTGCCGCGCCCGAACAGGACCAACACCACAACTGCAATCAGCAAAAGACCCGGAAGGCCGATATTGTTCAACATAGTCTCAACTCCATATTCCGAATGTATGCACAGGGGGACTGCCCCCGCGCCAGAAAACTCTGATCCTTTTTAGGCCCGCGTCGGGGCAGCTTGAAGAGCCAAACCAACGGCCGCGCTACCTCGTGTCGCAAAATTTGTGTGACCGGACTGCGCCCCCATACGCTCCTGACAGTTTTTTGACAGTTGCCTTGCGCCGCCGTCCGACACGTGGCACATCCTTTACCATGCGCCGCAGTGATCGATTGTTTTCCCTGCTCACCACTTTGGGTGACCACCAGTTGCACCGTGCCGAAGATCTGGCGCGGGCGGCAGGCGTGTCCTTGCGCACGCTTTACCGAGACATCGCGAGATTACAGGCGTCGGGTGTGGCGATCACGGGCACCCGTGGTGCAGGCTACCGTTTGACGCCCGCCACCGTGCTGCCGCCGCTGTCCCTGTCGCAAGAAGAGATAGAGGCCCTGCAGCTTGCCCTCGCGGTTGTGCTTGAAACCACCGATCCCGACTTGAAGGCAGGCGCGACGTCCCTCGCCCAAAAGATCGACGCGGCGCTGCCTGAAACGGCGCATCCAGACACGCTGGACTGGCAACGGGTCGAACACCCGTTCGCCAATGCCGCACGCGGGATGGCGCATCTGCCGGTACTTCGCGCCGCCATTCGCGCACGCCAGAAACTCAGGATCGTCTATAATGCCGACGACGGATCGCTCAGGACGTTGGTTTTGCATCCCCTTGCCCTGACCCACGCGGCCCGCAGCTGGCTCCTGTCAGGCTGGAATGAAGCTAACGAGAAAACTGAAACCCTTCGCCTTGACCTGATCGAAGACACGCACCCGCTGCCCGAACTGTTCACCGCGCCGCCAGCCTTCCAAATGGATTAGAATCCTCGCCGAAGGCATCCCGCGTGCACACCACAGACAGGTGTCCGCGTTTTACCTCGCAGGATGCACTGGGAAGACAAAACAGCGGTCACGGCGCACGGTCAGCCACATCACGGCCCCCGGTTGCGGCAGGAAGACATTAGGCACGGTGGCACGCAGGGTGCTGCCGTCATGGTCCATCACGAATTCCACCAGACTTTCATTGCCCATGAACCGCGCACGGGCGACCACAGCGCGGGCCGCTGTCCCATCCGTAGACGTCGGCAAAGGCCCTTTGCCCCCGCGGTCAAAGTCGATCCGTAAATGCTGGGGCCGGAACACGATATCCACCTGCGTTCCATCTGGTACGCCGGGGGCCAGGAACCGGCCAAAGACCGTATATGCCAGCGCCCCCGTAACCTCGGCCCGCAGCACATTGGCGTCCGAGAAAAACGCGACCGAGGCACGATCGACAGGACGCGTATAGACGTTATAGGGGGCCCCCTGCTGCACGATTCTACCGTCGCGCATCAACGCGATTTCGTCGGCCATGCGCATGGCTTCTTCGGGTTCGTGGGTCACCAGCAATACGGCGGTGCCTTCTTCTTTCAAAATACCCAACGTCTCGTCGCGGATGTCATCCCGCAGACGGTTATCAAGACCCGAGAAAGGCTCGTCCATCAGCATGATCTTGGGCCGCGGAGCCAAAGCCCGCGCCAGCGCCACGCGCTGCTGTTCACCGCCAGACAGCTGATGTGGGTAGCCGTCGATGAACCGCAAAAGGTCGACACGTTCCAACAGTTCTTCGATGCGGGCGCGGCGTTCAGCCTTATTGCCCGTTTTCAGGCCAAAGCCTACGTTATCGGCTACGCTCAGGTGCGGAAACAGGGCAAAGTCCTGAAACATCAACCCGATCTCGCGCCGCTCGGGCGGCACGCGGAACACCGTGTCGCAAATCAGCTTGCCGTCCACATGGATCGTGCCGCTGTCCTGCATCTCGACACCCGCGATCATCCGCAGGGTGGTCGACTTGCCGCAGCCCGACGGACCCAGCAGGCAGGTCACCTGCCCCGGCATTATCTTCAGGCTGACGTCATCCACGACAGCCCGCCCGCCATAGGCGCGCTGAAGGTTCTTGATTTCAAGCCGGGGATGCTTCTCGGTGAAGTCTGTCATGGGCGCGGTCTAATCCGATCAATTCACTCGGGATCGACCGGTATCAGCCCCGCCGCGTGCCCGCAAGCACCGCTGCAAAGCCTGCGACCAGTACGCTCACACAAATCACCAAAAGCTGTTCGTATTTATGCCCCTCGGGCAGCACGGCAGCAAAGGCGGGCCATGCACGCGCGAAATAGGCAAACGCCCCCAGCATCGCGGCCCCAAAGGCGGCGAAATAGGCCCAAGGTGCAATCTGGCGCTGCATCACCAGCCCCACAATCAGAACCGGCGTCAAAAACATCGACGCCGTCCCGGACACCGCCACCGCGTCAAACAGCGTCGCATTGCCCCACAGCGTCAGCACCGTGCCTGCGACCATAAAGCCCAGCATCACAACCCGCCCGCCATTCAGGCTGCGCGGCGCGAGCTTCAGCTCTTCGACCACCAGCCGTGCGGCAGAAGAGAGCGCGGAATCCAGCGTGCTCAGCGCCGATACCAGCAGCGAGATCATGAGCGCGACAAAAACCCATGCGGGGAACATCGTGGCCCATGTGCCGATCAGCTCGCCCTCGTATGCGGCACCGGCAAGGCTTGCTTGAATACCAAAAAAACCAAAGCCGATGATGCACAGCGTCGAGATCCAGAACGCATGCACGAATGAACGGCGCGTCGTCTGTGGATCAGCAATGAACCCGCGATCCATCATCACCGGATCATGTGCGGGGTAGGAAAACACCTGCAACAACGCCACCGCCAGTAGCACCCAACCGTTATAGGCCCCCGCCGTCCCCGGTGCCGTGACAACCGCGCCCAGATCAAAACCGGGCGAGACGACCAGCGCCACAAAAGCGACGCCGAAGACCACCAGGAACACCACCATCTGCACCACATCGGTGCGCAGCGCAGCACTGAGCCCACCCCAAGCGGAATAGCCCAAGCCCACAAGCGCCACGATCAGGATCGCCGGCGTGCCGCTGCCCTCAAGCACAGCGTTAAAGATCAGTCCCACCACCAGCAGGTTCGCAAATACCTCGGACAAGAGCCGCAGGGCGATCACCAGATTATAGCAAGCGTTCCCTGCTCCGCCAAAGCGTGCCCCTAGCCAATCCTGCACGGACATGGCCCCGTTCTGGCGCAAACGGCCCACGATAAAACCGCCGGTTAGGAATGACCCGTAATATGCGGCATAGGCCAACGTCCCCGCGATGCCGTAGTAGTAGCCCAAGATCGCCGCGTTCATCAGGCTGCGGGCGAAAATCCACGTGGTGACCTGGCTCAGCACCAGCGTCCAAAGCCCCGGTGCCCCGCCTTGGGCCGTCATTCCGCCAAAGAACCCTTCGACAGAGGCACGCCGAGGTGCAGCCAGAAGGCTGACGGCGATAACGACACCGAACAGGACAAACAGAACAATGGGGGACATCAGGGGTTACCTTTACAAAAGACTGTAGCAACTATGGGTAACCGAGCAAAAACTGCCGCGCTATCTATCGCGCGGCAGTCTGTCGTAAACGTGATGGAATATGTCAGCCCGTCCGCTGCGCTACCCCATGGGTGCCGCAGCGTCAGACCCACAGCTTACATCGTCATGTTTGTCGCGCCACCGTCGAGCAGAAGGTTCTGCCCCACAATAAAGCCCGCGTGCGTTGAGCACAGAAAGGCGCAAGCCGCCCCGAATTCATGACGTGTGCCGTAACGCCCTGCGGGAATTGTTGATGCGCGCTCGGTGCGGGCCTCTTCCAGCGTGATGCCCTTTTGTTTGACGACCCCCCCATCCAGCGCATCGGCGCGGTCGGTGGCGTGAATGCCCGGCAGCAGGTTGTTGATCGTGACACCCTTGCCCGCGACCTGACGCGAGGTACCCGCGACATAGCCGGTCAGACCGGTACGGGCAGAGTTGCTGAGCCCCAGAACACCAATTGGCGCACGTACGGATTGCGAGGTAATGTTGACAACACGGCCCCAGCCACGGTCCATCATCGCAGGCACCAGCGCTTTGATCATCGCGATGGGGGCGAGCATGTTCGCGTCGAGCGCCTTGATGAAATCCTCACGGTCCCAATCGCTCCACATGCCGGGGGGCGGGCCACCTGCGTTGTTGACCAGAATGTCGATGTCACCAGCAGCGTCCAGCACCAGCTTCTGGCCTTCGTCCGTGGCGATATCGGCGGCAATGGTGGTGACCTCTACGCCATAGTCCTGACGGATGCGTTCAGCGGCTGTTTCCAGATCAGCGGCACCGCGTGCGTTCATCACCAGATTCACACCCGCTTCGGCCAGCGCCTCTGCACAGCCCAGGCCAAGACCCTTTGACGATGCGCAAACCAATGCGCGTTTTCCTTTGATTCCCAGATCCATAGCGATCTCTCCCGATTAATGTTCGCGCAAGTCGTAGCACTGTCACTGCGAACAATGCCAGCAAAAGGCCAAAGGCTTGACCACAATGAGACACAATCTTATGGCAAAGATGCTATAACCACCGACGGTTATGCGACCGCCGGTATCGATTTACCTTACCATTCGTGCGCAAAGGCCCGCCCCATGACCTCGCCCCGCCCTTCCTCACCGCAAAGCGTCCCTGTCTACCATGCGACGCAATTCACGGCGACGGATGGTGCGAATATGGGCGATCCGATGTCCTTTGCATCAGAGCTGCTGCTGGATGATGTCTACGAGCTATCCTATGGCGCGGCCCCTGTGCGCCTGTCGATACAGACGGCAGCAAACGGCAGCTTGTCGATCGCGCCTGATACGCAAACCGGCACCAACGGCGCAGCGCTGCATCTGGATTGTGCGCTGACCTTCATGTCGCCCGATGGGCAAATCAACGACGCGATCCTGCTGGTCGAGGTGGCGGACGATGGCCACGCCGAGGCGATTTACCTTATCCCGCTGAGCGCGCTGTCGCCGAAAGTGGAATACCGGCTGGTTGGCATCGACACCCAAACCATGCGCCAGAAATTCGCGCAGGTCGCCTGCGTGTCGTTTACCCGCGGCACGCACATCACCATGGGTACCGGCGAACAGCTTCCGATTGAAGATCTGGTGGTGGGCGACAAGATACTCACCCGCGATGATGGCGTGCAGGCCATCCGCTGGATCAGCCAGAGCACAGTGCGTGCCGTCGGTGAATTTGCACCGATCTGCATTGATGCGGGCACACTGAACAACGACAATGACCTTATCGTCAGCCCCGACCACCGCCTGTTCATTTACCAACGCCAAGACCGTCTGGGCGCGGGCCGCTCGGAACTGCTGGTCAAGGCACGGCATCTGGTGAACGGTGATACAGTGCGCGTGCAAGACGGCGGCTTCGTCGATTACTTCCAGCTGCTGTTTGACAGCCATCAGATCATCTATGCCGAAGGGATCGCAGCGGAATCCATGCTGATCGACAGCCGCACCAAGGGCGTGCTGCCGCAAGAGCTGTCGGATGCCATGGGCGATGTCATCCCCGGTCATTCCGACCTGCCCCATGCGGGGCTTGATGTGTCCGAACCGCTGCTTGACCGTCCCGACGCAGCTGAACTGCTGCGCCGCGCCAGCATGCGCTAATCAGCCAAAGAACTCCTCGCGTACTATTTTGCCATTTGCCACATGGTAAACAGCGACCTCTTTCATCTCCATCACGTTGCCGCTGGCCTTTTCGCGTGCGGCAACGTCGAACATAACGGCAAAGCGTTCGTCGCCATGTAGCATCGGGTCGCTGACGTTCTGACGCGTGACCTCCATCGCGCCGTCCCACCAGGCATGCTTGCCCTTGATCCCGTCGAGGCCCTTGATTTCACGCCCGTTACCGTGATCCATCGCTTCGATCGACACGGCATCCGCCGCATAAAGCCGATCAAGGTTCGCCACCTCGTGCCCCTCGCGGCACCCTTTCACCAAAGCTTCTGCAATCTCTTTCAGCTCCATCGTCTTCTCCCTTTCTATGACCTCACGCGCCTCATAGTACCCGATTTTCGCGAGCGGCCCCAAAGAAATGCCACCCACCGCCTGATCCAAGCAGCCTTGCGCGTGTGTTCGGGCGTGGATATATGCCAATCCATGTTGGATACCCCCTCAAACCGCCCCGCTTTGCCTGCCGAAATCGCTCGGCGTCGCACCTTTGCGATCATTTCCCACCCCGATGCAGGGAAAACCACGCTGACAGAGAAATTCCTGTTGTTCGGTGGGGCGATCCAGATGGCCGGACAGGTGCGTGCCAAGGGCGAGGCCCGGCGCACACGGTCCGACTTTATGGCGATGGAAAAAGACCGCGGCATCTCTGTCTCGGCGTCCGCCATGTCGTTCGACTTTGTGAACAAGGGCACGAACTACCGTTTTAACCTTGTGGACACGCCCGGCCACTCGGACTTTTCCGAAGATACCTACCGCACGCTCACGGCGGTGGACGCAGCCGTGATGGTAATCGACGGCGCGAAAGGCGTGGAAAGCCAGACGCAAAAGCTGTTCGAGGTCTGCCGCATGCGCGACCTGCCGATCCTGACCTTTTGTAACAAGATGGACCGCGAAAGCCGCGATGTGTTCGAGATCATCGACGAAATTCAGGAAAACCTCGCGATTGACGTGACCCCCGCGAGTTGGCCCATCGGCGTGGGCCGCGACTTTATTGGTTGCTATGACATCCTGCGTGACCGGCTGGAACTGATGGACCGTGCCGACCGCAACAAAGTATCCGCAAGCATCGCGATCGAAGGGTTGGACGACCCAAAGCTGGCCGAACATGTGCCCGCCGCGCTGCTCGAAAAACTGCGTGAGGATCTGGAAATGGTGCGCGAGCTGATGCCGCCGCTGGATGCTGAACTGATGGCCGAAGGGTCACTGACGCCGATCTGGTTCGGGTCCGCGATCAACAGCTTTGGCGTCAAGGAACTGATGGATGGCATCGCTACCTACGGGCCGGAACCACAAATTCAGTCGGCGCAGCCAAGGAATATTTTACCTGAAGAAACAAAGGTTTCCGGCTTTGTCTTCAAGGTTCAAGCGAATATGGACCCCAAGCACCGCGACCGGGTTGCCTTTGTCCGCCTTGCCTCGGGCCACTTTACTCGCGGCATGAAACTGACCCATGTGCGATCCAAAAAAGTCATGTCTGTGACCAACCCTGTGATGTTCCTTGCCGCCGACCGCGAGCTGGCAGAGGAAGCCTGGGCCGGTGACATCATCGGCATTCCCAACCACGGCCAATTGCGCATCGGTGACACGCTGACCGAAGGCGAAGCGATCCGCGTAAGCGGTATCCCCTCCTTTGCGCCGGAATTGCTGCAAGGCGTCCGTGCGGGCGACCCGATGAAGTCAAAGCACCTCGAAAAAGCGCTGATGCAGTTCGCCGAAGAAGGTGCCGCGAAAGTGTTCAAGCCCGCCATCGGGTCCGGCTTTGTCGTGGGCGTTGTCGGGCAGTTGCAGTTCGAAGTGCTCGCCAGCCGAATTGAACTGGAATATGGCTTGCCTGTGCGCTTTGAGCAATCACAGTTCACCTCGGCACGATGGGTGAACGGTGACCGGCAAGCCGTTGAGAAGTTTACCGAAGCCAACAAGCAGCATATCGCCCTCGATCATGACGGCGACGTCGTTTACCTGACGCGGTTGCAATGGGATATCGATCGCGTCGACCGCGACTATCCTGATGTGCGTCTGACCGCGACCAAGGAAATGATGGTCTAACTTGGGCTTGCCAGCCCGACACGCGCGCCGCACATTGGCCCCATGACTGATGTGACATGGGGCATCGCCTCTACCATTCTGGCACCGACGCGCGACATATTGCAGTTCGCCGCCTATCATTTGGCGGCGGGCGCGCACCGGCTGTATATCTATCTTGATGCGCCCAACGACGAAGCCTTTGCCCATCTGGACGCCCACCCCAAGATCCGCGTCATTACCTGTGACGCCGCCTATTGGAAGCAGCGCAAGCGCGATCGTCCCGAGGCACACCAGCAACGTCAGACCGCCAATGCTACCCACGCCTATAATCGTCGGCGCGAGGTCGACTGGCTGATCCATATGGATGTCGACGAATACCTTGTCGCCGACCGCCTCATCGCTGACATACTGGCGCAGTGCCCCACCGATCCGCCCGCCACCCGCATCCGCCCGATGGAGCAGCTGTCGGGCGACCCGTCTGTGTTCAAGGATTTCATTCCCAGCGGCCCCGACCGCGCACGCATCGTGGCAGAGCTTTACCCGACCTATGGGGCCTATCTGAAAGGCGGATTTCTCAGCCATCTGGCAGGTAAGGTCCTTGTCCGCACGGGGCTGCCGAACATGCATTTGCGCATCCACAATGTCTTTCAGAAAGGCGAGATGCTGGCCTGTCATGATGCCCCGACGGGCATCTCGCTGGCCCATGCCCATGCAAAATCATGGGATGACTGGATCGGTGCCTATCGCTACCGTGTGACGAAAGGCAGCTACCGCCCCGAACTGCGCCCCAACCGCCCCTATGACCAAGGAGGCCTGTCCCTCAATGACCTATTTTCAATGATCGAGGGCGAAAGTGGCGAAGCGGGACTGCGCGCGTTTTTCGACGAAGTCTGCGCTGATACTCCCCAATTACGCGCCCGTCTGCGCAGCCACGGCCTGCTGCGCGAGGTCGATCTGGCGCTACCCGACCATCTGGCAACACATTTCCCCCGCTTCACAGCGCCTTAGCGCATCTGTTTGACCTGACGGGCAGTTCTTGCTAATGGGTGCAGAACATGTCGCGGAGAGCCTCCGCCCCTTGGGCCATGCGGGCCGACATGAATGCTGCCGCGGGCCAAATGAGCGTCCGCTATCATCGGACACACATGACAAAATTTTCTGATCTAAACCTTAATCCTAAAGTCCTAAAAGCCATTGATGAGGCCGGGTATGAAACCCCCACGCCGATCCAGGCCGGTGCGATTCCACCTGCCCTTGCTGGCAGAGACGTGTTGGGAATCGCCCAGACAGGTACCGGCAAAACTGCCAGCTTTACCCTGCCCATGATCACCCTGCTTGCCCGTGGACGCGCTCGCGCGCGGATGCCACGCAGTCTGGTGTTGTGTCCCACGCGGGAACTGGCAGCACAGGTCGCCGAAAACTTCGACACCTATACCAAGCACCTGAAATTAACCAAGGCGCTGTTGATCGGCGGCGTTTCGTTCGGCGAGCAGGACAAGCTGATCGACAAAGGGGTCGACGTTCTGATTGCGACGCCAGGCCGTCTGATTGACCATTTTGAACGCGGCAAACTGATCTTGTCTGACGTCAAGATCATGGTCGTCGACGAAGCGGACCGGATGCTCGACATGGGGTTTATCCCCGATATCGAACGTATCTTCCAGATGACGCCCTTTACCCGTCAAACGCTGTTCTTCTCGGCCACCATGGCCCCAGAGATCGAACGTATCACAAACACCTTCCTGTCCGCTCCCGCGCGTATCGAAGTCGCGCGTCAGGCGACCACGAGCGAAAATATCAAGCAAGGCGTGCTGATGTTCAAACCCTCGCGCAAGGACCGCGAAGCGACGGAAAAGCGCAAGGTTCTGCGCGCGTTGATCGACGCCGAGGGCGACAAATGCACCAACGCCATCATCTTCTGCAACCGCAAGATGGATGTGGATACCGTGGCCAAGTCGTTGAAAAAATACGGCTATGACGCCGCACCAATCCACGGCGATCTGGACCAAAGCCAGCGGACCAAAACCCTCGACGGGTTCCGCAATGGCGATCTGCGCTTCCTTGTTGCTTCTGATGTTGCGGCACGGGGCCTTGATGTGCCGTCGGTCAGCCATGTCTATAACTTTGATGTGCCGTCCCATGCCGAAGACTATGTGCACCGCATTGGCCGGACCGGCCGCGCGGGCCGCGACGGCAAGGCGATCATGATCTGCGTACCACGTGATGAAAAGAACCTCGAAGACGTGGAACGTCTGGTACAGCGCGAGATTCCGCGACTGGAAAACCCGTTGGGTGGACAAGAAGTCAAAGCTGACGTCCAAACGGATGCCAAGACGACAGATGCCCCTGCTGCTACAACCGACGCTGGGACCTCCGCGGATAAGCCCAAGCGGACCCGTTCGCGCAGCCGCAAGAAGCCTGAAGCGGCTAAGACTGACGCCGATCAGACAGTGACCCTACAGGCAGATACGCCACAGGCAGATACGGCGCAGACGGATACAGCGCAGGCCAGCAGCCCAAAGGCTGACGCTCCGAAAGCTGGCGCCAAGCCAGCGGCCAAGCCGCAAGCGAACAAATCCGAGAAACCTGCGCAGGGCAGCACCGAAAAGGCCGCTCCGCAAAAGGTGGACGCCACGCAGGACGACAAGTCGACCAACCGTCGGAGCCCCCGTGGCGGGCGTGGGGATAACACCCGCAATGACAACAACCGCCAGCAGAACAACCGCAATGACAACCGTGTCGTCGGTCTAGGCGATCACACGCCCGAGTTCATCGGCCTGAGCTTTGCCGAGCGCTGCGAATAACCCTTCGCTTCCGCTGACCATCTAATAAAAAGGCGCAGAGCATTCTCTGCGCCTTTTCTTTTGCGCAGTACCCTGCCGCGTGTCCCCCATCAGTCTTCCATACAAACGCAAAACGCCGCGCAGTGGCCTGCGCGGCGTTTCGATTTAGTGTGTCGATGCCTTAGCTTAGACGGCTGACAACGATGGTGACTTCGGGCTTTTTACCGATTTCATCATTAGCCGACTGACGCACAGTGCGCTTCAGTCCGTCGTGCAGCTTGTCGTCGTCGCGCAGTGTCTTGGCATTGGCGCGGCCAAGGAACTGCGCCAGATCGGCCTCAAGCACTTCGACGAGCGACGTCTTGGACCGGCCCTGCTCTGGCAAGCCCATAGCGTCGACCCAAGGGTCGCCCAAAGCTTCGTCGTTTTCGTCCATGATCACCGTCACGGTGACGTGGCCGTTCAGCGCCATGCGAATACGGTCGCGTACAACGCCGTCCATCGCGCCAATTTGCGTCGACCCGTCCAGATAGGTGCGCCCGCTGTCGACATATTCAACAACCTTCGGCTCGTTGCCCGATAGGTCGATCATCATGCCGTTCACGGCCAGAACACCCTTCATTCCCTTGGCGTTGGCGATTTTGGTATGTTCGCGCAGGTGGCGGTGTTCGCCGTGCATCGGGATCAGGATCTGAGGTTTTACCACATCATGCAGCGTTTCCAGATCAGGACGGTTGGCGTGGCCCGACACGTGGTACAGACCCGAACTGTCATCGACGATATCAACGCCCATTTCAGAAAACGCGTTGATGACCTTAATCACGCCACGTTCATTGCCCGGGATGGTTTTGGAGGAGAACAGGAACATATCCCCTTCTTTCATCTCCAGCCCCATGTATTTGCCACGCGCCAGCTGCGCCGACGCCGCACGGCGTTCGCCTTGCGAACCGGTCACCAACAGCATCAGGTTTTCACGCGGGATGCCGCGGGCCTCTTCCGGGCTCACGACCGGTGGGAAGTCCTTCATCACGCCCGTTTCAAGCGAGGCTTCGACCATGCGTTTCATCGCACGACCCAGCAGAACGACGGAACGCCCTGCCCGTTCGCCAGCATCGGCCAGGGTCTTCACACGCGCGACGTTCGAGGCAAAGGTCGTCGCGACGACCATACCCTGTGCGGTACCCAGAAGCTTTTCGATCTCGGGCCCGACGGTCGCCTCAGACCGGCCGGCGTTCTGCGAGAACACATTGGTACTGTCACAGATCAACGCTTTGACGCCGTCCTTGGACACATCGGCCCAAAGTTCGGGGTCATAGGCCTCACCGACGCCCGGTGTCATGTCGATCTTGAAGTCACCCGAGTGGATCAGGCGATCGCCCGCCACGTCGATCACCAAGGACGACGATTCAGGGATAGAGTGGGACATGGGCAGGAAGCCGACCGTGAACGGCCCGACCGTGGTCTGCTGCGGCCACGGTGCCACGGTGGTCACCGCGTCTTCGGGGTGGCCGTACTCGTCCATCTTGCGCTTGGCAATGTTCGCGGTGAACTTGCGCGTATAGATAGGGGCGCGCAGACGGTCATAGGTATGGGCCACGGCACCGACGTGGTCTTCGTGGGCGTGGGTGATAAATATCGCCTCGATCTGGTCGCGGCGTTGTTCAAGCCAGGAGATATCGGGGATGATCAGATCCACGCCGGGGCTTGTGTCCATATCAGGGAAAGCAACGCCGAGGTCGACAACAATCAGCCGCTCCTTGCCGGGTTTCCCGTATCCATAAACATAGGCATTCATGCCAATTTCACCTGCCCCACCGAGGGGCAGATAGATCAATCTTTCGCTGCTCATATGACTAAGCGGTATCCTTGTTATAGTTATAAATCACGGTCAAGCCGTGCATCGTCAAATCATCTTGGTATGCATCAAACAGATCGACTGTCTGTTGAAACAGCGGGGCCAGCCCGCCTGTCGCAATCACGCGCATCTCGCGGCCGCGTTCAGCCTTTATTTGGGCACATATCTCACGGACGAGGCCGACATAACCCCAAAAAATGCCCGATTGTATGCAAGAGACGGTATTTGTACCGATTACCGCCTGTGGTTTAGAGATGTCTACATGAGGTAAGGCGGCTGCGGCGTTATGCAATGCTTCGAGGCTCAGGTTCACGCCGGGGGCGATCACACCGCCGATATAGGCCCCGTCGCTGTCTACCACGTCAAAGGTCGTCGCGGTGCCGAAATCGACAACAATCAAGTCCCCACCGAACAGATCATGCCCGGCAACTGTGTTAACCAGACGGTCCGGCCCCACGGCTGTGCCCACGTCTACCCGAACATCAACGGGCAATCGGCAATCGGGTTTACCCACCACAATCGGGCGTGTGTTAAAATATCGATCCGCCAGCACACGCAGATTGAACACCACCCGCGGCACTGTCGAGCTGATGATCACATCGGTGATATCGGCCTTTACGCCCTGAAACTTCATCAAGGTGCTGAGCCAGACGTAATATTGGTCAGAGGTGCGTTGCCATTCGGTTGATGTGCGCCAGGTCGCAATAAACCGCGTTCCGTCCCAGATTGAAAAGACTGTATTGGTATTTCCGCAGTCAATCGCCAATAGCATGGCACATCCCTTCGCTCGCGTTTAGAAAAATACATCCGCCGCTGTGATGGGCACGCGGCCTTTTGGGGTGCGCAGGATCAGGTTGCCTTGCGCATCCACGTCCTCGAATACACCACGGGTTTCATCCCTCATGGTGCGCGCGACGATCTCCTCGCCCAACCGCGCGGCATGGGACAGCCACGCAGCACGGATCGGCGCAAAACCATAGGTCTGGAACTGTGTTTCCAGCAGGGCGTATTCCGCGGCCAAGGCATCAAGAAAAACCTCCGGCGGAACGACCTTGCCCGTCTCTGCCACAACCGACACAGGGCGCAAGGCCCCCGGTTCAACCTGATCGGCACCCGGCGCATGGGCGAGGTTGACCCCGATCCCGATGGCCAGAAAATCGCCGATGCTTTCAAGCAAAATGCCAGCGACTTTACCGCCGTTCAGCAGCACGTCGTTGGGCCATTTCAGGGTAAACGCACCTTCATCACGCGTGGTCGCCACAAACGCACGGCGCAGTGCAAGGGACGCGACAAAGCTGCGCAGCGCAGCAGTCGAAGGTGCCTCGGTACGACGCATCATCAAGGTTGCGGCGAAATTTCCCCGGGGCGTTGCCCAGGACCGTCCGCGCCGGCCACGTGCGGCAGTCTGTTCTTGCGCAAGGATCCATGTCGCACCGGCAAGCTGCGAGGACTGCCGCGCCGCTTCGCTAAGTGTGGAATCGACGCTATCGAAAACCTGCCGCCCATAGCCGTCGGGCCAAGCCGCTGTTTGCGCCTTGGCCCCTGTTGGATTCATGTCGGAGCCTGTGTTGCCCAGGGGTGCCACCCTAGGATCAATTGACCAGCGTCGCCGCCGCAGAGATCGCAGCAGTTTCGACGCCGAACAGATTAACAATGCCAACCACCATGATCACGGCAGCGGCAACAACAACTCCGGACAGCAGGCTGCTTTTACCCTCGTCCAGACGGTCATCCCCTTCGGCCCCGAAATACATCAAAAAGACAATGCGCAGGTAATAGTAGGCCCCGATGGCTGAGGCGACAGCACTGGCCACGACCAGCCAGATCAGCCCCGCGTCGACGCCCGCTTGCCACACGCCCAGTTTGGCAAAGAACCCCAGCATCGGCGGCACACCAGCAAGCGAGAACAGCAGCACCAGCATCGCCAGCGCCTTACCCGGTGCGCGCTTGGAATACATGTTCAGCGCAGTGATGTCTGTGACCGGCTGGCCATCTTTCTCCATCCCGAGGATGAAGGCAAAGGTCCCGATGTTCATTGTCACGTAGATCGCCAGATAGACCAGCATAGATTTGACACCCAGCTCTGTGCCCGCCGCAAGGCCGATCAACGCATAGCCCATGTGGGCAATCGAGGAATAGGCCATCAGACGTTTGATGTTGGTCTGACCAATTGCAGCAATCGCACCAAGGAACATAGACAGCACCGACAGCAGCGCAATGATCTGGCTCCAATCGGCGACAGCATTGCCAAAGGCATCATGCAACACGCGGGCAAACAGCGCCATCGCGGCAACCTTGGGGGCTGTGGCAAAAAAGGCCGTGACCGGCGTCGGCGCGCCCTCGTAGACGTCAGGCGTCCACATGTGGAAGGGCACAGCGGACACTTTGAATGCCAGCCCAGACACGACAAAGACGATACCGAACAGCAGGCCAAGTGAGGTCGGGCCTTCGCTCGCCAGGCTCATCACGCCCGCGAATTGGGTAGTGCCGGCATAACCATAGACCAGCGATACACCATAGAGCAGCAGACCGGATGACAGTGCACCCAGAACGAAATACTTCAGCCCTGCTTCAGTAGACTTCACGCTATCGCGGCGTAGGGACGCAACGACGTACAGTGCCAGCGATTGCAGCTCGAGGCCCATGTACAGCGTCATCAGATCGCCCGCGCTGACCATCATCATCATGCCGACGACGCTCAGTGCGATCAGAACCGGATACTCAAAGCGCAGCAGCCCGCGCTTTTTCATATAGGCTTCGGACATGGCCAGCACCGCCGCCGCGCTCAGCAGCATGGTGACTTTGGCAAAACGGGCAAAGCTGTCTTCGATGAACAGACCGTTAAACGCGATGCGCGTTGTGCCACCGCTGGTCATACCGATCCAGATCGCCAGCAATGCCATCACGATAGCCGCGGCCCAGACCATGACGCCTGCAGCGGCGTCCTTGTTGGTGTAAACCGCCCCGAGCAGTGCCAGGATCGCAAAGAGCGCCAGCAGGATTTCGGGCAGGATGACATTCAGATCAGCGGAAATCATCGCGCAGTCCTTTATTCTGAGGCCGTCTGGACAGCGGCACCTGCCGCCTCCAGGGCCGTATCATAGCTATCAACAAGGGCGGCGACCGAGGGCCCGATTATATCGAGCACCAGCGCCGGGTAGACACCCAACAGCAAGGTCATCGCCACCAAGGGTGCAAAGATCCAGCGTTCACGGCCCGACATATCGGTGATCGTGCGCAGGCTTTCCTTGATCAGGTCGCCCATCACCACGCGACGATACAGCCACAGCGCGTAACCCGCCGAAAAGATAACACCCGATGCAGCAACCGCTGCGACCCAAGTGTTCACCTGGAACGCGCCCATGATCGTCAGGAATTCCCCGACAAAACCCGATGTGCCCGGCAGGCCGACATTTGCCATGGTGAAGAACATGAACACCAGCGCATAGGCGGGCATCCGGTTCACCAGACCGCCATAGGCGTCAATCTCGCGGGTGTGCATCCGGTCATAGATAACACCAACGCACAGGAACAGCGCGGCAGAGATGAAGCCGTGGCTGATCATCTGAAAGATCGCCCCGTCCAGCCCCTGCTGGTTAAAGGTAAAGATCCCCATCGTCACAAAGCCCATGTGCGCCACCGACGAATAGGCGATCAGCTTTTTCATATCCTGCTGCACCAGTGCCACAAGCGAGGTATAGACAATCGCAATCGCCGACATCCACAGCACCAGCGGTGCCAACACGTCAGAGCCCACAGGGAACATCGGTACCGAGAACCGCAAGAAGCCGTAGCCACCCATCTTGAGCAAGATTGCCGCAAGCACGACAGACCCTGCCGTCGGTGCCTGAACGTGCGCATCGGGCAACCACGTGTGGACCGGCCACATCGGCATTTTGACCGCAAAGCTGGCAAAGAACGCCAAGAACATCATGGTCTGCAAACCGCCGACCACAGTGATCCCCGCAATCGAGAAGGTGTCGGATGCAAAGGTATGCGTCAGAAGACTGACTTCGCAGCCTCCGATGCAAGTCGTGCCCGCATCCGCATACATCATCACCATCGCCACCAGCATCAGGACCGACCCGAGGAAGGTGTAGAGGAAGAACTTGAACGATGCGTAAATACGGTTCGCCCCGCCCCAAATGCCAATAATCAGGAACATCGGGATCAGACCTGCTTCGAAGAACAGGTAAAAGAGCACGAGATCCAGCGCCATGAACACGCCCAGCATCAGCGTCTCGAGCAGCAGGAAGGCGATCATGTATTCCTTGACCCGCGTCTCTACGTTCCAGCTGGCAGCGATCACCAGCGGCATCATAAACGTGGTCAGCATCACAAACAGGATCGAAATGCCGTCAACGCCCAGACGGTACTGAAGGCCCATCAACCATTGTGCCTCGTCGACGAACTGGAAGCCGGTGTTGGACGGGTCAAAGTCGAACAGAATGAACAGCGAGATCAGGAACGTGACTGTTGTGGTGATCAGTGCCAGCCATTTTGCATTGCGCCCCGCCGCGGCGTCTTCGCCCCGCAGGAACACAGCCAGAATAAGCGCCGCAAAGCTGGGCATGAAGGTAATGATGGAAAGCAAGTGATGATCCATTAGTGTGCCCCCCCGCTCATCGTCATCCAGGTCACAAAGACCGCGATGCCGATCACCATGGCGAAGGCGTAGGTAAAGATATAGCCGGACTGCGCGCGCCCTGCCAGACGGGTGAGGAACGGGATGATCCCCATGGCGACACCGTTCAGCGTGCCGTCGATCACATCACCGTCCCCGCGCTTCCAGAAGAAGCGGCCGATGGCCATCGCGGGTTTGACAAAGATGACGTTGTACAGCTCGTCGAAATACCATTTGTTCAGGAAGAACAGGTACAGCGGGCGTTGGTTGGCTGCCAGACGGGCCGGCAGGCTCGGGTTCCAGATGTAGAACCACAGCGCCATGACGAGGCCAAAGACCATCGCGATGAACGGGCTGACCTTGACCCATGCCGGTGCGGCGTGGGCGTCATCCAGTACGTGATTGTCTGGCGCGATGTACAACGCCCCCTCGCCCGGTGCGCCGGCAAAGGCTGGACCGTGATGGCCTGCGTCTTCACCGTGATCGCCCGCAGCTTGATCGCCAGCATCGGCGTGGTCGTCTTCGGCCCCTTCGACGTGGGTTTCACCACCGGCCGCCATTTCGGCCATCGGGATACCGTAGAACTTTCCTACATCCTTGGCGTGACCAAAGAAGCTGTTGTACCACACCATACCGGCAAAGATCGCACCAAGGCTAAGGACGCCAAGCGGTACCAGCATGACCATCGGGCTTTCATGCGCGTGATCATGGGTATGCTTATCGCCGCGTGCCTTGCCAAAGAAGGTCAGGAACATCAGGCGCCAGCTGTAGAAGCTTGTCATCGCAGCAGCGATCACCAGCATCCAGAAGCCGTACATGGACCCGCCACCCCAAGCGCTTTCGATAACCGCATCCTTGGAGAGGAAGCCCGCGAAACCGAAGTGTGTCAGCGGAATACCGACACCGGTGATCGCCAGCGTACCAATCATCATCGCCCAGAAGGTATAAGGAATTTTCTTACGCAGTGCGCCATAGTTGCGCATGTCCTGTTCGTGATGCATCGCGTGGATCACCGACCCTGCGCCGAGGAACAACATTGCCTTAAAGAACGCGTGCGTGAACAGGTGGAACATCGCGGCGGAATACATACCGACGCCAGCGGCCACGAACATATAGCCAAGCTGCGACATGGTCGAATAGGCGATCACGCGTTTAATATCGTTCTGAACCAGACCGATTGTCGCTGCCACAAATGCTGTGGTGGCCCCCACGAAGGTAACGAACATCATCGCCTCAGGCGCGACCTCCATCAATGGCGACATACGGCAGATAAGGAAGACCCCTGCAGTTACCATCGTCGCCGCGTGGATCAGCGCCGACACGGGTGTCGGGCCTTCCATCGCGTCAGGCAACCAAGTGTGCAGGAACAGCTGCGCCGATTTACCCATCGCGCCGATAAACAGCAGGATCGCAATCAGGTTCGCGGCGTTCCATTCGGACCAAAGAAAGCCCAAAGTGGTTTCGGCCAGATCAGGCGTCGCGGCAAAGACATCATCGAACTTGATCGAGTCCGTGAGGTAGAACAGCGCCATGATCCCCAGCAGAAAGCCAAAGTCGCCCACGCGGTTCACCACGAAAGCCTTGATCGCCGCAGCATTCGCAGATGGCTTTTTATAGTAAAAGCCGATCAGCAGATAAGACGCGACGCCCACGCCTTCCCAGCCAAAGAACATCTGAACCAGATTGTCCGATGTTACGAGCATCAGCATCGCGAAGGTAAAGAATGACAGGTAGGCGAAAAAGCGGGCACGGTAAGGTTCCGCATCCGAGAAATTCTCGTCGTGGGCCATGTAGCCAAAGGAATAAAGGTGCACGAGGCTGGAGACCGTGGTGATGACGATCAACATGATCGCGGTCAACCGGTCCAGACGGATCGCCCAGTCGGTCGACAGGCTGCCGCTTTCGATCCAGCGCAGAATCTGGATGTGCTGGGTTTCGCCGTCAAACGATAGAAAGACGATCCAGCTTAGCAGTGCCGCAAGGAACAGCAGACCCGTTGCCACATACTGACCGGCTTTCTCACCAATCAGCTTCCAGCCGAAACCACAGATCAATGCACCCACGAGTGGTGCGAAAAGAATGATCGTTTCCATGATCTTAGCCCTTCATCACGTTGACATCTTCGACCGCGATCGTACCCCGATTGCGGAAGAAGCAGACCAGAATGGCCAGCCCGATTGCAGCTTCGGCAGCGGCGACGGTCAGGACGAACAGTGTGAACACCTGCCCCACCAGATCACCCAAATAGTAAGAGAAAGCGACAAAGTTGATGTTCACCGCCAAGAGCATCAGCTCGATCGACATCAACATGATGATGATGTTCTTGCGGTTCAGGAATAGCCCGAAAATGCCAATGACGAACAGCGTCGCCGCTACCGTCAGGTAATGTTCAATTCCGATCATGTCGTCCCTCGGTTCTTTTGCCTTTTTCAGGCGTTCTTTAGTTCTTGTCGCGGAATGTTTCCATCCCGATCCCGTCGCATCTAGAAAATGCTGTAGCCACCCACGACCACAATCAAAACAACGACAAGCACTACAATTGTATTACGTGACATGGAGTATATCCTTGAAAGGACAGGCCGATTATAGGCCCTGCCCGGGTTTCACATCATTCAGTTTCATTGCCAGTTTCGGATCGCGCATCATCTGGTCGACCACGTTCTGCCGTTTGACATCGCCGCGATGGCGCAGCGTCAGTACGATCGCACCGATCATAGCGACCAACAGGATCAGCCCCGATAGTTGGAACAGCAAAAAGTATTGGTCATACAGGATCAGACCCAGGGCGGCAGTGTTATGCACCTCGTCTGTGATCACCTGCGTGCGCAGCCCTTCGGCGGCAGAGTTCGCGTCCCATGCGCCAAACGCCATGACGAACTGCATCAGGATGACCAGACCGATCAGCAATGCCAGCGGCATATAGCGCGCCATTTCGGCCTTGAGTTCGGCGAAATCAACGTCCAGCATCATGACAACGAACAGGAACAATACCGCGACCGCGCCCACATAGACGATGATCAACAGCATCGCGACAAATTCGGCGTTCAGCAGCACGAAAAGCCCCGCCGCGCTGAGGAAGGACAGGATCAACCACAGCACCGAATGCACGGGGTTGCGGCTGATCACAGTGAACAGCCCGCCGGCGATCAAGCTGATCGCGAAGAGGTAAAATGCGAAAACGCTCATGCGTCACCTTCCTTGTCATCCAAAACACCCTGCGCAATCTCCATCGCGCGGGTCATGGCGGGGATGCCGGCGAAAACCGCCATCTGCCCGATCGTCTCTATCACCTGCTGCTTGTGCGCACCGGCCTCTACCGCGTGGATTACGGCTTGGCGCAGCGCAATGTCATTCTGGGCACCTTGCATGGTCAGCCCCGAAATCGTCAGCAACATCCGCGTCTTGGCATCCAACCCGTTGGGGTTCATCGTATTGCCAAAAAACGTTTCCATCATGTCTTTGGGCATCTTGCCCATCATCGCCTCGAACCCTTTTGGCGAAAACGCATCCATTGCAGGAAAGCCTTTGGCCATGTCCTGCATTTGACGCATCATCTCTTCAAAGGGGTTTTGGCTATCGGTCATCGGTACGGCGCGTCCAGTTCGAGGTTGCGGGCGATCTCTGCTTCCCAGCGTTCGCCGTTGTCCAGCAGCTTGGTCTTGTCATAGAATAGCTCTTCGCGGGTCTCGGTCGAGAATTCGAAATTCGGGCCTTCGACAATCGCGTCAACCGGGCAGGCTTCCTGACAGAAACCGCAATAGATGCATTTGGTCATGTCGATATCATAGCGCGTGGTGCGGCGACTGCCGTCTTCGCGCGGCTCAGCATCAATCGTAATTGCCTGCGCCGGGCAGACCGCTTCACACAATTTACACGCGATGCAACGCTCTTCGCCGTTGGGATAACGACGCAGCGCATGTTCACCACGGAAACGCGGGCTTAGCGGACCTTTTTCGTGCGGGTAGTTGATCGTCGCCTTGGGCTTGAACATATACTTAATGCCAAGCTTCATGCCTTGGTAAAAATCCTGCAGCAGGAAGTATTTTACGTGACGGGTATAGTCGGTGTTAGCCATATCAGCCCCCTACTGTCCAACGGGCATAAATGCCCCAGAACCAATCGAATTTCGCGGCGAAGGAGACGAAGACAACCCAGAACAGGCTGAACGGCAGGAATACTTTCCATCCCAAACGCATCAGCTGGTCATAGCGGTACCGCGGGGTGATCGCCTTGACCAACGAGAAGAAGAAGAACACCAGCCCCATCTTGGCGATCATCCAGAAAATACCATCGGGCAAGCCGGGGATCGGCGACAGCCAGCCGCCAAAGAACATCAGCGAGATCAGCGCGCACATCAGCACAACGGCAACCAACTCACCGATCATGAACAGCAAAAAGGGCGTGGAGGAATATTCGACCTGATAGCCGGCAACCAGTTCGGATTCCGCTTCGGGAAGGTCAAACGGTGGGCGGTTGGTTTCGGCCAGTGCCGAGATGAAGAACAGGATCAGCATCGGGAAGTGCGGTAGCCAGTACCAGTTCAGCAGACCGTAATCCCCACTTTGCGACAAGACGATGTCGCCGAAGTTCATCGAACCGGAGCTGATGACGACGCCGATGATGATCAGACCGATCGACACCTCGTAGGAAATCATCTGCGCCGCAGATCGCAGCGACCCCAAGAACGGGTATTTGGAGTTTGACGCCCACCCGCCCATGATCACGCCGTAAACTTCAAGCGACGAGACCGCGAAGACATACAAGATCGCGACGTTGATATTCGACAAGACCCAGCCGTCGTTGAACGGGATCACCGCCCATGCGACCAGCGCCATGACCAAGGTCACCATCGGGGCCATAAAGAACACGGCGCGGTCAGCACCGGCGGGCACGATCACCTCTTTGACGATGTATTTCGCGAAATCCGCAAAGGATTGCAGCAAACCGTAGATGCCCACAACGTTGGGCCCGCGGCGCAGCTGTACCGACGCCCAGATTTTCCGGTCGGCGTACATCAGGAACGCAAGGGCAAGAAGCAGGGGAATCACAACAAGGAAAATCTGGCCAATAATCAGCAGGATCGTCCCCAGCGTGGTGTTGAAAAAGAAGTCAGCCATAGGTCCTCACACCGTCGGTATGCCTTTTTCCATGCAGTTCTGCACGGTCACTTCGGCATCTATTGTCTTCAAGCCCGCAGGCAGGCTCGGCGAGATGGTGTAAACAGCATCTGCGTGCCAGACACCACCCTCGATCTCAACATTTGTACGCACGTGGCGGGCAAAACCAAAGCCCCGGATCAAAGTATATCGGGCCGCAGCACATTCCGCGTATTCCGCTACATTCTCGGATGACCGCGCTTTGGTCATCGCCACGTCAAACTGGACAAGATCCCCGTCCAGCAATTTGGTTTCGACACCGCGATATTCAGGAATGAAATCTTCGGCCATGGGCGCTTGCGTTTCGCAGGCTCCCAAAACCAAAGGCAACATCATCCCCAAAATCCTCACTCCGCCGCCAGTGGTTTTTCGCGGCGGGCTTTGGCGTTTGCCGAAAGCTCTGCCATCAACTGGCTGGCACGGGCGATCGGGTTGGACAGGTAGAAATCGGCAATCGCGGGGCGGAACGGGCTGTCGCCCAACGTACCTTGCGCAACCGGCTTCCAGTCGTTTTCCGCGACCTGATCGATATCCCCCAGATGCGGCACATCAGCGACCAGCGCCTTGCGCAGTGCCGCCAGCGAATCGAAGGGCAGTTTTGCGTCCAGCTCGGCGCTGAGCGCACGCAGGATGGCCCAGTTTTCCTTGGCCTGACCGGGGGCAAAGCTGGCGCGTGCGGCAAGCTGCGGGCGGCCTTCGGTGTTGACGAACAAACCACCTTCTTCGGTATAGGCGGCACCGGGCAGGATGATATCGGCGCGGTGCGCCCCGCGATCCCCATGCGAGCCTTGATAAATCACGACGGGACCTGCAGGAATGTCGCCTTCGTCCGCACCAAGGTTATAGATCACATCGGCGGCCAGCACATCGTTGATGCCGTTTTCAGCTACGGCCCCGATATCCATCGCGCCCACACGTGATGCGGCGGTGTGCAAGACCATAAAGCCGGATTTCGTCGCTTCGGCCAGCGCCATAGCAGCGGCCAGAATCTCGGCCCCGTCTTCACGGGCCAATGCGCCCATGCCCACCATAATAACCGAGGATTTCTCGGCGATGTCGGCATGATCCTTTTTCAGCAGTTCGTTCAGCAACGACGGGCTGTCGCCCAGATGGTCGTAATCATAGGTCAGATCGACGGCGGGGCCCATCAGGGCAACGTCGGCCCCACGCGTCCAGGCTTTACGGATACGCGCGTTAAGCACCGGTGCTTCCACGGCGGGGTTTGCGCCGATCAACATGACGGCTTGTGCCGTGTCCAGATCTTCGACCGTGGCGGTTCCGACATAGCCCGACCGGTTGCCCGCAGGCAGCTTCGCGCCATCGGTACGGCATTCGACAACGCCGCTCTGCCCTTCGATCAACTGCTTCAATGCATATGTCGCCTCGACCGACGCAAGATCACCGATCAGGCCCGCGACTTTCTTGCCTTTCATCGCAGCGGCGGCAGCGGCAAGCGCGTCGGGCCAGTCGGCTTTGCGCAGTTTGCCGTTTTCGCGAATATAAGGCGTGTCCAGACGCTGGCGGCGCAGACCGTCCCAGACGAAACGGGTTTTATCGGAAATCCATTCCTCGTTCACGCCGTCGTGGTTGCGCGGCAGGAAGCGCATGACTTCGCGGCCTTTGGTATCCACACGGATGTTCGACCCGAGCGCGTCCATCACATCAATCGATTCTGTCTTAGACAGTTCCCAAGGCCGTGCGGTGAAGGCGTAGGGTTTAGAGACCAGCGCACCCACGGGGCACAGATCAATGATGTTGCCCTGTAGGTTCGAATCGAGCGTTTGGCCCAGATAGGCTGTAATTTCGGCGTCCTCACCACGGCCGGTCTGGCCCATCTGGTGAATGCCCGCGACCTCGGTGGTGAAGCGTACACAACGGGTGCACGAGATGCAGCGCGTCATATGGGTTTCAACCAGCGGGCCCAGATCCAGATCTTCGGTTGCGCGCTTAGGCTCGCGGTAGCGGCTAAAGTCGACCCCGTACGCCATCGCCTGATCCTGCAAGTCACACTCGCCGCCCTGATCGCAGATCGGGCAATCCAGCGGGTGGTTGATCAGCAGGAATTCCATCACGCCCTCGCGGGCCTTTTTCACCATGGGCGAATTGGTTTTAACGACCGGCGGCTGGCCTTCGGGGCCAGGCCGCAAATCGCGCACCTGCATGGCGCAAGACGCCGCAGGCTTGGGCGGGCCGCCTACGACCTCCACAAGACACATCCGGCAGTTACCGGCAATCGACAGACGTTCGTGGTAACAGAAACGCGGAATTTCCACCCCTGCTTCCTCACACGCCTGAATGAGCGTCATCGCCCCTTCGACTTCGACTTCCTTGCCGTCAATGATGATCTTGCGGGTATCGCTCATATGCTTATTTCGCTCTCAGTAACGAACCGATCCGGCTCGATTTTTGGATTTCTGCACGCCCTAACGCACAATAGCTTTGCGGGTCAGAAGTATCGACCCCCTTCGCCTTTAAATATGCAGCCCCCCGGGCCTTCATGCGCGCCTTTTCAGCATCGCTTTTGCGGTAGGCGTCAATTTCGTCCGACGTATAGCCCAAAGATTTGGCCGTGCTTTGCACATTGTTCAGATAGCTAAGCGCGCGCAGCATGCGGGCCGAGATATCAGGACATTCCTTGCGAATCCGGTCGGCCAGTCCAAGATCAAGCAGCGCATCATCAACAGCCGGTACATCACGCAGCGGCGGTTTTGCGGCGACAGGGCTGGCCATCATGGCCACGGTGGTTACGGCGATCAATACGTTACGCATCTTACTCTCCTCATGTAGCGGGGCGGACTGCCCCTTGCTACACATGGGAACTGACCCCGATGTTATTCAATAACATCCCTAGATCAGCCATTTGCCAGCGGTATGTCGCGCAAACGATCAGGAAGGGCAAGCCCCCTGAAACGTCAAAGCGTCGTCCACAAGGCGCAAATTCTCGGGCGGGGTGTCCGGCCCCACGACCCATTTGATATCGGAACTGCCATAGTTGGTCACACAATACACCGTCGCCTCATAGCGCGCGGCTTCGCGGGCACCGGTGATCGACTGCGAGGCATTGCGCACCCGCAGGGTAAAGACATCGCGCTGCCCGTCGACTTTGCTCAGCTTGGTGCGGAAGTATTTACCATCAAAGGCCAGACGGTCTTCGCGGGCGGTACAGCCAGCCAATACCGCAGCCGTCATACAAAATAGAACAATCTGCTTCATCTTCCCTCGCTCTGCCGGTGTGGCCGGACCCGTCTTTTTTATGCAGCCCCCTGCCGATCGATGGCGGGGGCTGTTGTTCCTCGGTCGCGCCTTAAAAGGCCGCGAAAATTGCCAGCACGGCCAAGGC
Source organism: Sulfitobacter sp. M13 (assembly GCF_053474885.1). NCBI lineage: Bacteria > Pseudomonadati > Pseudomonadota > Alphaproteobacteria > Rhodobacterales > Roseobacteraceae > Sulfitobacter > Sulfitobacter sp. M13. The sequence continues at coordinate 2,594,512 of NZ_CM130281.1, forward strand.
CAGAATACAGACCAACCCCAGCGTAAAGAACAACGACCGCATCGGCTGGTTGGTTGTCCCGATATGCACCACGGCCATCGCGACCCGCACCGCCACGAAAAGCGCCGCAAAGAGGTTCACCCAGAACACAGGCGCGCCAAGCAGCACCGCCGCCAGCGTCGATGCCAGAAACGGGCCCGACGCCTCTATCGCGTTCATAAACGCGCGATCACGGCGATAGACTACATCGTCATAGTTCCGCTTGGGGTTGCCGCACTCACAACGCCCCTCTGGCGTGCGCCCCATAGTAGAGAGCGCGCCCAGAACACTCATAAGAATGGCCCAAAAGGCCAAAGCTGCCAGCGCATGGCTATAGGCGGCAAAGGTTTCCATCACCGTTTACTCCGCCGCGACGGCGCTGACGCGGCCGGTACGCTTGTGCTTGATGCGATCCTCGATCTCGTCACGGAAGTGCCGGATCAAACCCTGAATAGGCCAAGCCGCCGCATCGCCAAGGGCGCAGATCGTGTGGCCTTCGACCTGTTTGGTCACATCGAGCAACATGTCGATTTCTTCGGGTTCTGCATCGCCGCGCACCAGACGGTCCATCACGCGCATCATCCAGCCCGTGCCTTCGCGGCACGGCGTACACTGGCCGCAGGATTCGTGCTTGTAGAACTTCGCCAGACGCCAGATCGCCTTGATCACATCGGTGGAGTTATCCATCACGATTACAGCCGCCGTACCAAGGCCCGAGCGTTGTTCGCGCAGATAGTCAAAATCCATGATCGCGTCGCGCATCTGCGCACCGGGGATCATCGGCACTGACGACCCACCGGGGATCACAGCCTTGAGGTTGTCCCAGCCGCCACGGATACCGCCGCAATGTTTTTCGATCAGTTCTTCGAAAGAGATGCTCATCGCTTCTTCGACGACGCAGGGGTTGTTCACATGGCCCGAGATCGCGAACAGCTTTGTGCCCGCGTTGTTCGGACGCCCGAAGCTTGAAAACCATTCAGGACCGCGACGCAGGATCGTTGGCACCACAGCAATGGATTCCACGTTGTTCACCGTTGTCGGGCAACCGTACAGACCGGCACCCGCGGGGAACGGAGGCTTCATCCGAGGCATGCCCTTTTTGCCCTCTAGGCTTTCGAGCAGCGCGGTTTCTTCGCCGCAGATATACGCACCGGCACCGTGGTGAACATAGATGTCAAAGTCATAGCCCGATTTACAGGCATTCTTGCCGACCAGACCGGCGTCATACGCCTCGTCGATGGCGGCTTGCAGCGCTTCGCGCTCGCGGATGTATTCGCCGCGAATGTAGATGTAGCAGGCGTTGGCGTTCATAGCGAAGCTGGCAATCAGGCAACCTTCGATCAGCGTGTGCGGATCGTGGCGCATGATTTCGCGGTCTTTACAGGTACCGGGTTCGGATTCATCGGCGTTCACCACCAGATAGCTCGGGCGACCGTCGCTTTCCTTGGGCATGAAGGACCACTTTAGGCCCGTTGGAAAGCCCGCACCGCCACGACCACGCAAACCCGACTCTTTCATCTGGCTGATGATCCAGTCACGCCCGTTTTTCAGAATGCCAGCTGTGCCATCCCAATGGCCACGCGCCTGCGCGCCCTTCAGCGTGCGGTCGTGCATACCGTAGATATTGGTAAAGATGCGGTCTTGATCCTGAAGCATGAAGCTAACCTTTATGTGTCACGGCTGGCCGCGCGGGCCCGCCTCATCTGATATATATTGACCATCGCCCAAATCAGGGCTGCCAGCGCGGCAAAGTCGAACAGCAGCGCATAGCGTCCGGGCAAGCCGAACTGCGGTGCAAGCCATTGCGCCGCGATCCAAAGCACCATTGTGCCGGCAATGACAAGGCCCACCATCCGGCCTTTGCGGGCCAAGGCAATTTCTTCCTTATCTGTCATTCGTGGGCATCCATGTCAGGCTCAGGTCTTTTTGTTGCGTGCAGAGAAGTCGGTTTCTGCGCCGGCGGCGAGGGTCTTTGCTTGCGCCGTCCAGTCGTCGCGTTGAATGCGGCCCTTGAATGGCAAGCGGGCGTCGACCCAAGCAATTTCGGTCGCTGTCCACCGCGCGATCTGGTCAAAGTGATAGATCCCCAGAGCGTTCAACGTCTGCTCGATCTTCGGCCCGACTCCACTGAGAAGCTTGAGGTTATCGGCCCCGCCTTCGCGCGGCTGGTCCAGTGTTTCAGGGCTGCTCTCAACGGTCCCCACCGGAATATCAGCGATCCCCGGACGGGTTGAGGTCGCCCCCTCGATTGTCGCCGGTGCCTCTGGCACCTCGGTAGCTTTCGGCGCAGGGATAGAGGCAACGGGTTCAGCCGCGGCCTCTGGTGCCGCAGCAGGTGCAGGCTTGGTGTCGATCGGCGTCGCCGCTGGGGCTTCGTATTTATAGGTACCCTTGCGCGCGGCAAGCTCTTCTTGGCCCTTCAGCTTGGCTGTGGGTTTGATCCCTGAAAAGCCCGCGGGCTCATCCAACGCAGCAGGAGACGTGCCCGCTGTCGCTTCGGATGCAGCACCGCCGACATCGGCTGTTGCCTGACCACCGGTGGTATCTTCGGGGCGGTTTTCGACAGTTTCGACTGCTGCAGGTGCCGCATCTAGCTTTGGCTCGGGCTCTACGGGCGCATCGCTTGTGGGGGCAGCGCTGGCGGCTTGCCTTGTTGCCGCCGTCGCAGGTGCTGCTGCGGCGGCTGGGGCGCGGGACGCCTCTGCCGTGTCGTCCGCCACCGTGCTGCATAGCAGCTTTGACATCACCACAAATGTCACAAGTCCCAGAATGATCCCGAGGAACAACGAGGCGATGAAACCCCAGCCGAAGACCTGCCAAAATAGCAAAGCGAGGGCAAGGCCGACACCGCCCCCCCACCGTGTGCAACCGCGCTTGCATTGCTCTTTTTGCGTCAAATCAGTCATATCCGTCCCCTCGTCCGCCATTCAAGATGATCTATTATGTGTATTAGATATCATCTTTTGTGGCGCGGGACGAGAATTCTGTTTGATCACCAGCGGCAAGCTTTTTTGCCTGTTCAACCCAGTTATCGCGGGACACGCGGCCCTTGAACCCTTCGAGGTTCTGGTCGACCCAAGATACCTCGTTCGGGCCCCAGCCCGCGATCTGGCTAAAGTGGTAGAAACCCATCTTGTTCACCAGCGTTTCGAGCTTTGGACCGATGCCCTTGATCAGCTTGAGGTCATCCGCAGCACCGCCTTCGGGGGCATCCAGCGCCTTGGGCTTGGTGGCAGCGGCCTCTGCGTTGGCTTCCGCCGATTTAGCGACGGATGCTTTCTTGGTGCCTGCTGTCGGTGCTTTGGGCGCGGGTGCCGGATCGCCCGGCGCGACGCTGCCTGTCTCGGGTTTGCCGACGGCTTCAACGCCATCCGCCTCTCCGGGTGCTTCGGAGCGCTTATCAGAGGCATCGCCCACATCACGCGGTGCGTCTTCCTCGGCCGGCGTGCGGCCCCCTTGGGCACCATCGGGGCCTTCGGGCGGCATATTGTCATCGCGCGAGACGGGCTGTTCCTTGTCGGAACCAGCGCTATCGGCACCGTCCTTGCCCTGCCACGGCGCGGTCAGGGGGACTTCGGTACCGTCAATGCGTTTGATGGTGTCGCCAATGTCCACCGCCAGCTGTGCACTGGCGTTATATTGTGTCTTGCCGCTGTCGTGGTCAGTCAGGCTGGACAGACCCGACAGGGGTTCGGACGCATAGCGCCCGTTCTGCGGCCCCGGCACAGGCACCTGCCCTGCGGCCATGTCGTCAATCATGGCGCGGAAGCCGTCGACCGTCAGGTCTTCGTAGTAATCCTTGCCGATCTGCGCCATCGGCGCGTTCGAACACGCCCCCAGACATTCGACTTCTTCCCACGAGAATTTGCCGTCTGCGCTGATCTGATGCGCCTTGGGCGCGATGCGGTCCTTGCAGACCTCGATCAGGTCTTCGGCACCGCAGATCATGCACGATGTCGTACCGCAAATCTGGAAGTGGGCGACCTCGCCCACCGGCTGAAGCTGGAACATAAAGTAGAATGTCGCGACTTCGAGCCCGCGAATATAGGCCATCCCCAGCATTTCAGAGACATGTTCGATGGCAGGACGGCTGAGCCAGCCTTCCTGTTCCTGCGCACGCCACAGCAAAGGGATGATCGCGCTGGCCTGACGGCCTTCGGGGTATTTCGTGATCTGCGCTTCGGCCCATGCCTGGTTGGCGGGGGTGAAGGCAAAGCTTGTCGGTTGGTCAGGGTGCAAACGGCGCAGCATCAGATCAGGCTTTCGTTCTTGCGGAAACGGCGGGCGCCTCCGGCGGGAGTTTATTTGGCAAAATGAAGAGGTACCGTCTCAACGGTCGACCTCTCCGAAAACGATATCCATGGTGCCGATGATCGCCGCGACATCCGCCAGCTGGTGCCCCTTGGCGATGTAATCCATCGCTTGCAGATGCAGATAGCCGGGCGCGCGCAGTTTGGCACGGTAAGGTTTGTTCGATCCATCCGCCACAAGGTAGACGCCGAATTCGCCTTTGGGGGCTTCGACGGCGCAATAGACTTCGCCGGCGGGGACGTGGAACCCTTCGGTATACAGCTTGAAGTGGTGGATCAGGCTTTCCATGTCGGTTTTCATCGCAGTCCGGCTGGGCGGCGTGATTTTGCCCCGTGCCAGAATATCGCCCTGCCCTTCGGGCGCGCGCAGCTTTTCGATCGCTTGCTGGATGATGTAGGTAGACTGACGCATTTCCTCCATCCGGACGAGATAGCGGTCATAGCAATCGCCGTTCACACCGGTCGGGATTTGGAAGTCGAATTCATCGTAGCATTCATAGGGTTGCGCACGGCGCAGGTCCCACGCCAAGCCAGACCCGCGCACCATCACGCCCGAGAAACCCCAATCCTGAATGTCCTGTTCAGAGACGATGCCAATGTCAGCGTTACGCTGTTTGAAAATCCGATTTTCGGTCAGCAGTAGGTCCACGTCGACCATGAAGCCCGACAGGAATTTATGCGACCACGTTTCGATATCGTCCAGCAGCGCGGGCGGCAGATCCTGATGAACCCCACCGGGGCGGAAATAGGCGGCGTGCAGACGCGCACCGGAGGCCCGTTCGTAAAAGATCATCAGATCTTCGCGTTCCTCGAATCCCCAAAGCGGCGGCGTCAGCGCGCCCACGTCCATCGCCTGCGTGGTTACGTTCAGCAGGTGCGACAGGATGCGGCCAATTTCGGAGTAAAGCACGCGGATCAACGAAGCGCGACGGGGCACTTCGACACCAGTCAGCTTTTCGATGGCCAGACACCAGGCGTGTTCCTGGTTCATCGGGGCCACGTAATCCAGCCGGTCAAAATACGGCAGGTTTTGCAGGTAGGTGCGGCTTTCCATCAGCTTTTCGGTACCGCGGTGCAGCAGACCAATGTGCGGATCGCAACGTTCGACGATCTCGCCGTCAAGTTCAAGGACAAGACGCAAAACCCCGTGCGCCGCAGGGTGTTGCGGGCCGAAGTTAATGTTGAAGTTGCGGATCTTCTGTTCGCCGGTCAGGGCATCTTCGAAACCTTTGGTGCCGTCCATCATTTACGCTCCAGCTCGGTCAGTTTGACGCCCATCCACCACAAAAGGGCAAGCGTACCCAAAGGCACGATACAGGCAACGGACCAGTATTTATTGATCCCGAAAAACGGCAACAGCTTGACCATCGGGATGATTGTGAGGGCAGACAGTACGAACCACCAAATGCCACCCATTATTTTGCCTCCGGCTTTTCATCGCCGGGGAGAATATATTCAGCCCCTTCCCAAGGCGACATAAAGTCGAATTGGCGATATTCCTGCACGAGGCTTACGGGTTCATACACCACGCGCTTTTCGCTCTCGTCATAGCGGACTTCGGTATAGCCGGTGGTCGGGAAATCCTTGCGCAGCGGATAGCCACGGAACCCATAATCTGTCAGCAGGCGACGCAGATCGGGGTGACCCGCAAAAATGATGCCGAACATATCAAAGACTTCGCGTTCAAACCAGTTGGCCGACGGGTGGATATCGACGATCGACGGGACCATGTCCTCTTCGCGCGCGGCAACGCGCAGACGGATGCGTTGGTTCTGGTACATCGACAAGAAGTGATAGATGACGTCAAAGCGTTTGGCGCGCCCCGGGTAATCCACCGCCGTGATGTCCACCAACGACGAGAAACGACAGGTGGCGTCGCTTTTGATAAATTCCACCAGACCGGGCAGATTGGCCTGCGTGACGTCCATGTTCAGCTCGTCAAAGGAGATGTCCCAGCCAAGGATACAGTCAGGCCGTTTCGCTTCGATATACGCGCCAAGTTCGTTCAGTTGTTCTGACATATCAGCCCCTTAGCGAACAATTGTGCCGGTGCGGCGGATTTTACGCTGCAATTGCATGATGCCGTACAGCAAGGCCTCTGCCGTTGGAGGGCAGCCGGGCACATAGACGTCGACGGGAACAATCCGGTCGCAGCCGCGCACCACAGAATAGCTGTAGTGGTAATAGCCGCCGCCGTTGGCGCAAGACCCCATAGAGATCACATACCGCGGTTCCGGCATCTGGTCATAGACCTTGCGCAGGGCCGGTGCCATCTTGTTGGTCAGCGTGCCCGCGACGATCATCAGGTCCGACTGACGCGGAGACGCGCGCGGTGCGGTCCCAAAGCGTTCCAGATCATAGCGCGGCATCGAAGTGTGCATCATCTCGACCGCGCAGCAGGCCAGACCAAATGTCATCCAGTGCAGCGATCCGGTACGGGCCCAGTTGATGATGTCTTCGGTGGAGGTCAGCAGGAAGCCTTTGTCCTGCAGTTCCTTGTTCAGATTCTGGGTGGCCACATCGCGGTCCATCCCGGCCACATTGGCCCCGGCGGCTGCTACTGCCATTCCAGTGCTCCTTTTTTCCACTCATACGCAAAACCGGCGGTCAGCACGGCAAGAAACACCATCATCGACCAGAAGCCGGCCATGCTCACGTCCTGAAAGGCCACGGCCCAGGGAAAGAGGAAAGCAATTTCGAGGTCAAAGATGATAAACAGGATCGACACGAGGTAGAACCGCACGTCGAATTTCATTCGGGCGTCGTCAAAAGCGTTAAACCCGCATTCATAGGCCGACACTTTTTCAGGGTCTGGGTTGCGCACGGCCAGCACGAAGGCGGCCAGGATCAAAACAATGCCAAGGACAATCGCCACGGCTAGAAAAAGTAGGATCGGCAGGTATTCCCGCATCATGTCGTCCAAGGGGAAGCTCCTTTTGCGTATGTGACGCGCCACGCGCCCTGTCAGCCAAACGGCACTATTGGCTTTGGTCGGTTTACTCCGCTGTCCGGTCAGGGTCAACCGAGCCCGCCATATTTGCGTCATCCCAGCCAGAAGCGGTTTTACCCCTGCCCCGTCCTGTGCGAACGGCGCATTTTTCCAAGCCGATCGCGCCCTTTGCACAGGTCTGCACTGTCGTGCTTGGATGCTGGTCACTGGCATTCAACAATCGATAGTTCATCTGTCTCCATCCGCGCCTCAGCCAGGTGTCACCCCGTGATCCACGACGCCTTGCGTTTGTCAAAAAAGGCGCCGATTCCCTCGGCTGCTTCTTCGGTCTCCCAGCGGTCCGCGAGCGCCGCGATGGTATGCTCCACGACCTGAGCGTCGATCCGCGGCCCCAAATCCCGCGCAAGTTGCTTGGCGGCAGCCACAGCCCCCGGCGCACAGGACAGATAGGGCACAACCTCGGCCTCGATCGCGCCGTCCAGTTCATCCGCTGGCACCGCGCGCGCGAGCAGCCCCAGATCAATTGCCTCTGCCGCATCAAACAGACGGGCCGACATGAACACGCGCCGCGCCCGCCCTTCGCCCATTCGCGCCAATACATAAGGGCCGATTGTCGCTGGAATGATCCCCAGCCGCGTCTCGGTAAAGCCCATCTTGAGCGTATCCACCCCGATCGCCACATCGCAGACCGACGCCATGCCAACACCGCCGCCAAAGGCATTGCCCTGCACGCGCCCGATCAACGGCTTGGGCAGCGTGTTTAGCGCGCCCAGCATGGTGGCAAGCTTTCCCGCCTCGGCCGAGCGTGTCGGCCCCTCCATCTCGCGCTGCGCCTGCATCCAGCCCAGATCGCCACCCGCGCAAAAGCTTTTGCCTGCGCCCGTGAGCACCACGACCCGTACGGCGTCATCGGCGGCCAATGCGGCAGCGGCTTGCGTCAGTTCGTCGATCATCTGCGCGGACATCGCATTGTGCTTGTCCGCGCGCGCCAAGGTCAAGGTGGCGACACCGCGATCATCGTTCGCCAGCTTCAACGTCTCGTACATCACACTGCCCTCATGCCGCGCGCCATCGCGGCGGCCTCTTCAATTAATGCCTGATCCAGCCCTGTGTCATAGCCCAACCCTACCAGATGCGCGTTGACCCTTTCGGTGGCGACGTTGCCGGCGGCACCCGGCGCATAGGGGCATCCCCCCAGTCCACCGACCGCGGCATCAAACACCCGCACACCCATCGATAGCGAGGCATCAATATTATCCATCGCCCGACCGTTGGTGTCGTGATAATGTCCGGCCAAACGGCTCACTGGGACAGCCTCGCGCACTGCCAGTAGCATCCGTGCGATCGTGTCCGGCGTGCCTGCCCCGATGGTATCGCCCAAGGATACCTCATAGCAGCCCATCGAAAACAAGCGGTCTGCGACCTCTACCACTTTCGACGGATCAACCGCCCCGTCAAAGGGGCATTTCACCACGCAAGAGACATAGCCCCGCACCGGAATGTCCACGTGGCGCGCTTGCTCGAGGATGGGGGCGAAACGCGCGAACGCCTCTTCGATGCTGGCGTTGATATTCTTCTGGCTGAACCCCTCGCTGGCGGAGGCGAAAACAGCGATCTCGCCCGCCTTCGCGGCAACCGCATCCTCATAGCCGCGCATATTCGGCGTCAACGCCGCATAGCGGACCCCTTCTGCGCGCCGGATACCGCCAAGCACCTCGCCCGAACCAGCCATCTGCGGCACCCATTTGGGGCTGACAAAGCTTGCCACCTCGATCCGAGAGAACCCCGCACGGCTGAGCAGATCCACCAGCGCAATTTTCTCCGCCACTGGTATTTCGCGTGCCTCGTTTTGCAACCCGTCCCTCGGACCGACCTCGAAAATCTCGCAGAACCCTTTATCCATAACGCCGCCTCCCCTTCATTTTGCAAAATAAACTCACCTGCGCGACGGTAGCATCACTCGACCGGCCACGGGTCATAAAAAGATCGGTCAAACAGCGGCACGTCTTTGGGCAGCGACAACTGGAACGCCTCGCGGTCGGTGATGCGCGCATACCAGGCCGCGACATTGGGGTGGTTGTCCAGTTTGGCGAAATGCTGCGCCATATAGACCGCCTGCCCTACATTCACATCCGCCGCGGTAAAGCCGCTCATCAACAGATAATCCTGCGACACGATCCCGCCGTCCAACCGCGCCTCGATCGCGTCATAACACTTGATGATCCGCGCGGCTTCCAGCTTCATCACAATGGGGCTGCGCATGGAATCGTCGCGCAGCGCCACATGCTGCTGGGTCAGCGCCGCGCAATGCTGCGATACCGTCTCGGCGAAATGGATCCACACCAACCACGCCATCCGGTCCGGTGCGCCCGGCATACGACCCAAACGGTCGGGGCTGAACCGTTCGCAGAGGTATTCGGCAATGGCACCGGTTTCGAACATCCGTTCCCCGTCGATCTCAAGCGAGGGGACGCGCCCAGCCGGTGAAATTGCCAGATACCCCGGGTCACGCAAAGACTTGTCAAACGCGTGGATCGACACTTCAAAGGGCACCTCTAGCTCGTGCAGCAACCACAGTGTGCGCATTGATCTGGTCTGTTCGACGTGGTGCAGGGTAATCATGGTGCGGGCTCCTATTCTTCGGGGTCTAGCCGCACCAGTGCTACACCCGCCTCGACCTGATCACCAGCCTGCGCCAGAACCTCGGCGACGGTGCCATCACGCGCGGCAAGCAGGCTGTGCTCCATCTTCATCGCTTCCAGCACGGCAAGGCGGTCGCCTTTGGTGACCTTCTGGCCCACCTTGGCATCCACGACACGTACAAGACCGGGCATCGGGGCCTCGATCAAGTTGCCGTCGCCATGTCCACCCGCAGCCCGCGCCAACGGGTCGATGACGTCAAACACCAAGCCGTAGCCGTCAAACACGGTCACACGCCCCGCTGCGACAAACACCGCGGCCGCGTGTTGCCCGCCCACAGACCAGCGCCCGCCGATCCGCTGCGCGATAACTTCGGTCCCGTCAACGGACCAGACTTGATGATCGGACGATACCACCTGCACATGCAGCAGATGATCCTCGCCGCCCCAGGTCAAGCCGACTTCACGGCGCAAGGGCTGCCACAGGGTGAACCCTGCCGCCTCGATCGGGTCCAGCAAAGACAGAGCCGCCATCCCCGCAAGGGCTGCATGGCGCGGCTGAACCTCGGGGGCTTGGGTTAACGCTTCGATATCGCGCCCGATCAGGCCGGTATCCACATCCCCCGCAGCAAAGTCTTCGTGGCCCGCCAACGCGCCCAGAAACGCAAGGTTTGTCACCGTCCCCGCGACCTCGCACCCGTTTAGGGCTGCGCGCAACCGCGACAAGGCGATCTCGCGCGTGTCCCCATGCACGATTACCTTGGCGATCATCGGATCATAGAACGGGCTGATCGTATCGCCTGCGCGCACGCCGCTGTCGGCACGACACGCGGGTGTAAACTGCAAATGGGTCAACGTGCCCGTGGCGGGCAAGAACCCTTTAGGCACATCCTCGGCATAGAGCCGCGCCTCGAACGCGTGCCCTTGGATCGACAGTTCATCCTGCCGCAACGGCAACCCTTCGCCCGCGGCAACCCGCAACTGCCATGCCACTAGATCGATGCCAGTGATGGCCTCGGTCACGGGATGTTCCACCTGCAAACGGGTGTTCATCTCCATGAAAAAGAACCCGTCCGTTTGCAGCCCGCCAGAGCCGTCGACGATGAATTCAATTGTGCCCGCACCGGCATAACCGATTGCCTCGGCCGCCGTGACCGCTGCCTGCCCCATCGCATCGCGCATCTCGGGCGTCATACCAGGAGCAGGGGCCTCCTCGATCACCTTCTGATGGCGGCGCTGAAGCGAGCAATCGCGTTCAAACAGATGCACGGCTTTGGTCCCGTCGCCAAAGACCTGCACCTCGATATGACGAGGCTTGGTGACGAATTTCTCGACCAATACATCGGCATTGCCAAAGGACGTCTTGGCCTCTGAACGTGCGCTGTCCAGCGCCGCCTGAAACCCGCCCGCCTCTTCGACCAGCCGCATGCCTTTGCCGCCGCCCCCGGCCACAGCCTTAATCAATACCGGATACCCGATCTTGTCTGCCTCTGACGCCAGCAACGCATCGTCCTGATCCGCCCCGTGATACCCCGGCACAACCGGCACACCTGCTTTGACCATCAACGCCTTGGCCGCATCCTTCAGCCCCATCGCACGAATGGCCTTGGCCGACGGGCCGATGAAGACCAGCCCCGCCGCCTCTACCGCGTCCACGAAATCGGGATTTTCGGACAGAAAGCCATATCCCGGATGGATCGCCTGTGCGCCGGTATCCAGCGCGGCCTGAATAATCACCTCGCCGCGCAGATAGCTATCCGCAGGGGAAGACCCGCCGATATGCACGGCGGTATCCGCCATCGCCACATGTTTCGCCGCGCGGTCCGCGTCCGAATACACCGCCACACAGCGTACCCCCATGGCCTGCGCTGTCTCCATCACGCGGCAAGCAATCTCGCCCCGGTTCGCAATTAATATTGTATCAAACATCAGGCGTAATCCTCGATCAAAGTGAAGCGCTCGCACATCAGCTTCATGTCGGGCTTGAACCCGCCGGTCCGGTGGAAATACGCTTCGTACGCCGCGCGCCAGTGGTCCAGATCCCTGAACTCGCCCTGTGCTGCGACAAACTCGGCGTCTACCTCGTTGAACCTTCGGGTCGCGACCTCGACCGTTTCAATCATCACCGCCGGTGTGCCATCCCAGTTCAGCGCGATATCGCGACGGCCCACCTCGGGGTAGGCATCGCCCCCCGCCCCGTAAGCAGAAGCCGCCTCGCAGGTCGCTGTTTTCTTGCCCGCACGCACGAGGGCGATAATTTCGGCGCATACGGTCGGGCTGTCGCCAAACCGGAATGTTTCCGCGTCCGGATTGGCGTCTACGATCTGTTGCAATGATTTTGTCATAACGGTCCCCTTACATCCGGAACACGCCAAAGCGTGTATCCTCGATCGGCGCATTCAAACTTGCCCGCAGCGATAGCGACAGCACCTCGCGGCTGTGGCGCGGGTCGATCACGCCGTCATCCCAAAGCCGCGCGGTTGCATACAGCGGGTGCGACTGTTCTTCGAACATATCTATCGTGGGCTGCTTGAACGCGGTCTCTTCTTCTTCGGTCCAGCTGTCGCCTGCGCGCTCAATTGCGTCACGTTTGACCGTGGCCAGAACCCCAGCGGCCTGCGCCCCGCCCATAACCGAGATGCGCGAGTTGGGCCATGTCCACATGAAGCGCGGGCTATATGCGCGCCCCGCCATGCCGTAGTTCCCCGCGCCGAACGATCCGCCAACCAACATGGTGATCTTGGGGACGTTGGTCGAGGCCACGGCTGTCACCATCTTGGCCCCGTGCCGCGCGATGCCTTCGTTCTCGTATTTCCGCCCGACCATAAAGCCGGTGATATTTTGCAAAAAGACCAGCGGGATTTTGCGCTGCGAACAGAGCTCTACAAAATGCGCACCTTTCTGGGCTGATTCCGAAAACAGCACGCCGTTATTTGCGACGATCCCCACGGGACAGCCTTTGACATGGGCAAAACCGCAGACCAGCGTTTCGCCGTAGCGGGCCTTGAACTCGTCAAAGCGACTGCCATCGACCAGGCGCATGATCACTTCGCGGATGTCATAGGGCGTGCGCAAATCGGCGGGAACAACTCCCAGCATTTCCGCCGGATCATAGGCGGGCTCTTCGACGGGTTGCCACTGCACATTGGCCACGGGTTTACGGTTCAGCCCGGCCACAGCGCGCCGCGCCAGTGCCAGCGCATGGGCGTCATCCTCGGCCAGATAATCCGCCACGCCTGACAGACGCGTGTGCACATCGCCACCGCCCAGATCCTCGGCGCTCACTAACTCGCCTGTGGCGGCCTTGACCAGCGGCGGTCCCGCCAAAAAGATCGTGCCTTGCTCTTTGACGATGATCGACACATCCGACATCGCGGGCACATAGGCCCCCCCTGCGGTGCACGAGCCCATGACCACCGCGATCTGGGGGATGCCCTTGCCGCTCATCCGCGCCTGATTATAGAAAATCCGGCCAAAGTGATCACGGTCGGGAAAAACCTCGTCCTGATTAGGCAGGTTCGCGCCGCCACTATCCACCAGATAGATGCAGGGCAGATGGTTTTCCTCGGCGATCTCTTGGGCGCGCAGGTGTTTCTTGACGCTCATCGGAAAGTAGGTGCCGCCCTTAACCGTCGCGTCGTTGCATACGATCATACAGTCGATGCCCTGCACCTTGCCGACGCCCGCAATCACCCCTGCCGCGGGGGCCGCACCACCGTAAAGCCCATGAGCAGCCAACGCGCCGACCTCAAGAAAGGGCGATCCGGGATCAAGCAAATTGGCCACCCGTTCACGGGGTAGCATCTTGCCTCGGCTCACGTGGCGGGCACGGGATTTCTCGCCGCCGCCCAGTTCTGCCGCACCCGCCGCTTCGCGGATTGTTTGCAGCGCAGCCAGATGCGCCGCCTCGTTCGCCTTGAAACTTTCGGACGAGGGCAAAGCTTGCGAAATCAGCTTCATTTCGGTCTCCTTGATCGAATGGAATGGGGGGACGTCACGGTCGGGTGTCGCATCATGCGGCCCCTTCGGCAGCGGCGCGGGCCTTGAGCTCGCGGCGGATCACCTTGCCTGTGACGGTCATTGGCAAAGCGTCCAGAAAGGCCACCTCGCGCGGGTAGGAATAGCTGGCAAGGCGGGTCTTGACCCAGTCTTGCAGGGTCTGTGCGTCAACGGTCGCACCGGATTTGCGCACGACATAAGCTTTGACGATCTCGGTCCTCAGCGCATCGGGCTTGCCGACGACACCGCAGGTTGCGACTTCTGGATGGGTCAGCAGGCAATCCTCGATCTCTGCCGGACCGATGCGGTAGCCGCTTGACGTAATCACATCATCCTCGCGCCCGACAAAGCGCAGATAGTCGCCATCGAATACGCCGCGATCGCCGGTCAGCATCCAATCGCCGCGATATTTCTGCGCCGTTTCATCCTGCCTCTGCCAATAGCCCAGCATCATCGACGCCGATCCCTTGCGGATTGCGACGTCGCCTTCGTCTTTTGTCGGATTTCCATCCACGTCGAGCACCGCGACATCATGGCCTGGAACAGGTTTTCCGATACATCCCGGGCGGGGTGGAAACTGGCTGCTTGCGCTGGTGGCGACCATATTGCATTCGGTCTGGCCGTAGAATTCGTTGATCGACAGGCCAAAGGCCTGTCGCCCCCACGCCAGCATCTCTGCCCCCAAAGGCTCCCCGCCCGATGCGACCGATCGCAGGACCGCAATCTCGGCCCCTTCGGCCTTGAGCATCCGCAGCGCGGTTGGCGGAAAGAACACGTTACGCACATCGCCGTCCCGGATAATACGGGCGCAGGCCTCGGGCGAGAATTTGGGCAACCGCGCGGCGACCACCGGCACGCCAAGTGCCAACGCCGGCATCAGCACATCAAACAGTCCGCCGATCCATGCCCAATCCGCCGGGGTCCACAGGCAATCGCCGCTTTGCCCCAAAATATCATGGCTCAGCGAGACGCCAGGCAAGTGGCCTGTAAGCAGCCGGTGCCCATGCAGCGCGCCCTTGGGTGGACCGGTTGTGCCAGAGGTATAAATCAGCACCGCCGGATCGTCGGGTTTAGTGCTGGCAAAAGGCACAGGATCACCCGCAACACCGAACCTATCGGCCATCAACGGGGTCGCCAGATCGCCCAACAGGTCGCGCCCTTCGGGATCGGTCAGAACCAGCGGTACGCCCGCATCCCGCACCCGCGACGCCAGCGCATCATACTTGAAGAGCTTGAACAAAGGCACTGAAATTGCACCGATTTTCCAGATCGCAAGATGGGCAGCCGCGCACCATGGGCTTTGCCCTAACAGCACGCCGACACGATCGCCAACTTGCACGCGTTGCACCAACGCGCGTGCCAATCCGTCAACCATATCGGACAGCGCGCCAAAGCTTACATCGTGCCGTGCGTCGCCCGTCATGTCGATGATCGCCAGCTGCGCGGGATCCTGCGCCAGACATTGTGCTGCCATGTTCATCCGCGCCGGAATATCCCATGCGCCCGAACGGTCCAGTCCTGGCAGGGCGTGGGCCATCAGTCTTCCCACACGTCCAGCGACAGAGCCTGACGCGCTGTCTGCTCCATCAGGCAGCTGATCGCAGCAGGCCCCTGACCTGTGCCGCCTTGCCACAGCGCAGCCTCATAGGTGCAGGCTTTGTCACGAAATTCGATCCAGGCGCGTTGCATCGCGCGCAGGGCGTCAGCCACACCGGCTCTGTCTTCGGAAGAGGGTACCGCATCCGCATCCCTCCGTTTTGCCTGAACCATCACAGCGGCGTAATTGTCATTCAACCGCTGGTCCCAGAATTGCAGTTCACGGTCCAGACAGCCGCCCATGCCGTAGGTGCTGCTTCCGCCTGGCGTATCCTCCATACACTGGTTCGCCGACGCGCCCGCGCAGGCCAGCTTTGCCGCATAGCCCTCTGCGTCGGCCAGACAGAGCTCTGTCCCGCGATCGCTATACTGCAGGTCCTGCGCGGCAAGCGGTGAGGCGCACAGCATCAAGGCAAGGGCGACGCGTTTCACGCCATCGCTCCCATCATCTCGCGGCCCACCAGCATACGACGGATTTCCGAGGTCCCTGCCCCGATCTCCATCAGCTTGGCGTCGCGGAAGATACGGCCCACGGGGTTGTCAGACAGATAGCCCGCGCCCCCCATTGCCTGCACCGCCTGATGCGCCTGTTTCATCGCTTCTTCGCTGGCATAGAGACAGCAGGCGGCGGCATCGGCGCGGGTCACATCACCGCGGTCGCAGGCCTTGGCGACCTCGTAAACATAGGCACGGGCAGAATTCATCGCGGTGTACATATCCGCCATCTTGCCCTGCATCAGCTGGAAGTTCCCGATGGGCTGCCCGAACTGCTTGCGCTCGGCCATATAGGGCATGATCTCGTCCAGACAGGCGGCCATAATCCCAAGGCCGATGCCTGCCAGCACCACACGTTCGTAGTCCAGGCCAGACATCAGCACAGCCACGCCGCGTCCTTCATTGCCCAGAACGTTTTCGAACGGGACCTCGACATTATCAAAGATCAGCTCGGCCGTGTTCGACCCGCGCATCCCCAGCTTGTCGAAATGCTGACCAGTTGAGAACCCCTTCATATCTTTCTCGATCAAGAAGGCGGTGATCCCTTTTGATCCGGCATCGGGGTCGGTCTTGGCATAGACGACCAGCGTGTCGGCATCGGGGCCATTGGTGATCCAATATTTGTTGCCCGACAGGCGGTAGTGGTCGTTGCGCTTTTCCGCGCGTAGCTTCATCGATACCACGTCGCTGCCCGCAGAGGGTTCGGACATCGCCAGCGCGCCCACATGCTTACCAGAGCACAGACCCGGCAGAAATTTCGCCTTTTGTTCGGGGGTACCGTTCAGGCGGATCTGGTTGACGCACAGATTAGAATGCGCGCCGTAAGAAAGTGAGACAGAGGCAGAAGCACGCGCGATTTCTTCCACCGCGACGGTATGCGCGACATACCCCATGCCAGAGCCGCCGAACTCTTCCTCTACCGTCATACCCAGCAGACCAAGGCCGCCCATCTCTTCCCAAAGCTCGGGCGGGAATTCGTTTTTAGTATCAATATCAGCGGCCATTGGTTTGACCCGCTCTTGCGCCCAGCGATGCACCATATCGCGCATCTCGTTCACATCATCGCCCAAATCGAATTTCATGGTGGTGTTGAACATAGACCCCTCCCCGAGTTTATTGAACAGTTGTTCATTACACTACACTTCTCGTGGATTCGGTCAAGCGAATGTCGCACGGGCGGGGAACTGGACCTGCATCGTTGATGTTACACCTATAACACATTTACGAAAGGACGCAGCGACATGAGTACATCATTGAAGAAAGAATTCTGGGACCGCATTGATGACACCCGCATCGGGATGCTGGCCACCGACACCGCCCGCGCCATCCCGATGAGCCACTATGCCGACCATGACGCGAACTGCCTGTGGTTCATCACTGCACGTGATACCGATCTGGCGAAATCGGCCCAAACGGGTGCCGCGGCAGAGTATCTGGTGACCAGCAAGGACGAACATCTATACGCTCGCATCGACGGCACGGTTCAGGCTGTTACGGACCCCGCCAAGCTGGACGAACTATGGAACGCCTTTGCCGCGGCATGGTTCAAGGACGGGCGCAAGGACGACGACGTGCAACTCGTGCGCATGGACCTGAAACAGGCCGAGGTCTGGTTGACCGGCGGCAGCCTGTCCTTCCTCTACGAGATCGCCAAAGCCAACGTGACCAAGCAGGTTCCAGATGCAGGCGAACACGGGGTCATCAATTTCTAAAGGGGCGGTCTCTGGATAGACGTCCATCTCACGGATAAGGGTCCGGCAGACGTCCGGCCCTTTGGAAATTTAAACGAACGCGACGGGCCGGTGCGCCGTTACCCCTGCTGGAACACACGCGAGACTTCGCCGCGGATAATGCGCGCAATCATGGCACAATCCTCTAACGAGAATGTCAGCGGTACGCGCATGTCAATGATGCTGGCAAGCACTGCATCGCTGGCGGGCAGCGCGGGGGATTTGGCGTAGTGCCATGAATCATAGCGGCTGGTGAAACCGACAGGTTCTGCGCCGCCGAACCACTTAAGCTCCACGCCGCGGGCGGCACAGCGTGACAGGACGGCTTCTATGGCGGATGACTGCCAGCCTGATAGCAGGAACTGAATTGATGATCCGACAAAGTCTTCTGCCTCGGGGCGGCCGATCACGGTCAGCCCAGGGGTATCGCGCAAACCGTCGTCGACGACCTGATACCGCGCATTCCACTTGGCAATCTGAGCATCAAGCCGCCGCACCTGCGGACGCAGGATCGCGGCGCGCAGATTGTCCATCCGGCCTGAAATATTGGGCGTGTCGTATTTGATCGCCTCGAAGGTTTCGGGCGGGGGGCCATCCACATGCCGTTCATAGAGCATATAAGACCCCGACAGCATGATCGCCCGCGCTGCCACCTCGGGATCATCGGTGACCAGCAGTCCGCCCTCGCCTGCGTTAACATGTTTATACGTCTGGCACGAATAGCATCCCACAGCCCCATGCCGCCCCGAAGGCACGCCGTTCCAGCTGGCCCCCATGGTATGCGCGCAATCCTCGACCACGGTGACACCGGCGGCATCACAAAGCGTCATCAGCGCGTCCATATCGCAAATGTGACCCCGCATATGGCTTAGCAGCAGAACCCGCGCATGATCCAGTTTGCCAGCCAGATCCTCCAGATCGATCACCAGCCCCTCTGTCACATCGACAAAGACAGGCTCTGCCCCGACCGCGGCAATTGCACCGGGCACAGGGGCGAGTGTAAAGGCGTTGGATAACACCCGGTCTCCGGGTTTGACGCCGACAGCCCGCAGGGCGGTCGCGATGGCATAGCCGCCCGATGCGACGGCAAGGCAGTATTTCGCCCCGACAATCGCTGCGAATTCCTGCTCAAGCAGCGCGACCTCTGCAGTCTCTCCGACCACGGTGTTATAGCGGTGCAGTCGCCCGTGGCGCATTACGGCGACAGCGGCGTCAATGGCGTCTTCGGGAATGGGTTCTTGTTGGGTAAAGCTGCCGGTGAAGACCTCTGCCATTTTTGCTGCCATGTCAGGCTGCACCGATCAGACGGGTCACGATATCAGGCAGGTCGTCATAGTGGTCCAGCAAGGCTTCGGGGGCCAGTGCCGCCATATCGTCACCCGAGGGGCCAAAGGACACCAGCACGCAAGGCACCCCCGCCGCGCGCGCCGTCTCGCGGTCGGTGTTGGTATCCCCCACCAGCAAGCACAGCGCCGGATCACCCCCGGCACGGCGGGCCGTTTCGAACAGATGTTCGGGATCAGGCTTGCGCATCGCCAGCGTGTCAGCCCCCACCATCGCGCCAAAGGCATCACGCACGCCGAGCCTTGTCAGCAGCGTATGGGCCAGCGCTTCGGGTTTGTTGGTGCAGATTGCCACGCGGTAACCTGCGGCTTTCAACGCCGCTACTGCCTGCATCGCGCCGGGGTAAAGCACCGTATGCGTGTCGATCTCGCGGCCATAGGCCTCTAGCAGCATGGGATAATAGCGGTCGATCGTTGCCTCGTCTTCTGCCCGACCCAGCCGTTCCATTCCCAAACGCAGCATCGCGCGCCCGCCCTTCAAGGCCGTGCCCGCGTCGGTTTTCGCGTCCAGAACATCGCCCTCGCCCATATCCCGGAAGCACGCATTGGCCGCGGCAATCAAGTCACCGCTGGTGTCTGCCAAGGTCCCGTCGAGGTCGAATACTACCGTTTTCATCGGCATTCCTTTGCTGAATGTGTTGCAGGCGGAAATCTTCTTTGATGACCCCTAGCCTTGCGCAAAATCGTCAACAAGGTAAAGAGAGCGGACATTAAATTGATTAAAGAGATTATACATGGAAGTCGCACTGATCCTTTTGGCCGCAGGCAAAGGTACCCGTATGCAATCGGACCTGCCAAAGGTTCTGCATGCCGTCGCCCACGCACCGCTTTTAGAACACGCTATGGCCTCTGGCGCGGCATTATCGCCTGCCCGTACGGTCGTTGTTGCGGGTCACGGTGCCGATCAGGTGCGTGCCGCAGCCCAAGCATTTGACGACGAAGCGCAGGTTGTGGTCCAAGAAGAGCAGCTTGGCACGGCCCATGCCGTTGGACAGGCACGCGAGGCCCTTGCAGGGTTCGACGGGACGGCCATCGTGCTGTACGGAGATACGCCTTTTGTGCAGACTGAAACCCTCGAAAAAATGTGTGACGCGCTGAAGTCGAACGATGTCGTTGTGTTGGGCTTCGACGCTGCCGATCCCGCGCGCTATGGCCGGCTGGTAATGCAAGGCGACAGCCTGGATCGCATCGTCGAATACAAAGACGCCACAGATGAAGAGCGCGCGATAACGCTTTGTAATAGTGGCGTTGTTGCTTGCAAATCTGATCTATTGTTTGACCTAGTTGACGCCGTTAGCAATGACAACGCGTCGGAAGAATACTACCTCACCGACATCATCGGCATTGCACGGGATCGCGGGCTGAAAGCCACTGCTGTCACCTGTGACGAGGCCGAAACAATGGGCGTGAATTCCCGCGCTGATCTGGCCGCTGCCGATGCCGCGTTCCAATCGCGGGCTCGTGCGGCGATGCTGGAAGACGGCATCACGCTGATGGCCCCCGATACCGTCTATTTCGCACGCGATACCTATATCGGCCGCGATACGGTGATCGAACCCAACGTGGTTTTCGGCCCCGGCGTGACCATCGAATCCGGTGCCACTATCCGCGCGTTCAGCCACCTTGAAGGGTGCCATGTCGCCCGTGGTGGCATCATCGGCCCCTACGCCCGTCTGCGCCCCGGTGCAGAGCTGTCCGAGGATGTGCGCATCGGCAACTTTGTCGAGGTTAAGAACGCGCAGATCGCCGAAGGGGCCAAGGTGAACCACCTAAGCTACATCGGCGACGCCACCATCGGTGCCAAAGCCAACATCGGCGCGGGGACAATCACCTGCAACTACGACGGCGTGATGAAGCACCATACCCATATCGGGGCCAATGCGTTTATCGGGTCAAACACCATGCTGGTGGCACCCGTGCATATCGGCGACGGCGCGATGACAGGATCAGGCTCGGTGATCACGTCGGATGTAGAGGCAGACGCACTGGCGCTTGCGCGCGCACCGCAGGTAGAAAAACCCGGCATGGCCCGGAAATTGTTCGAAATGTTAAAGGCTAAGAAGGCCAAACAGCAGAGAGGCAGCTAATTATGTGTGGTATTGTCGGTATCCTTGGCCAACACGAAGTTGCGCCTACCCTCGTCGAAGCCCTGAAACGCCTAGAATACCGCGGCTATGACAGCGCCGGTATCGCCACGGTTGACGCAGGCAAGCTGGACCGCCGCCGGGCAGTCGGAAAGCTGGTAAACCTGTCAGACCTGTTGGTGCATGAGCCGCTGGCCGGCAAGTCAGGCATCGGCCACACCCGTTGGGCCACCCACGGTGCCCCCTCCGTCACCAACGCCCACCCGCATCAGGCGGGACCCGTGGCAGTCGTGCACAACGGTATCATCGAGAACTTCCGCGAACTGCGGGCTGAGCTGGCCGAGGACGGCGTAAAATTCGTGACCGAAACGGACACGGAAACCGTTGCGCTGCTCACCCAGAAGTACATGGCCGAAGGATTGGGCCCGGTTGATGCCGCAACCAAAACCATCGCACGTCTGCACGGGGCCTTTGCGCTGGCGTTCCTGTTTGACGGCGAAGACGATCTGATGATCGGCGCACGCAAAGGGGCCCCGCTTGCCGTGGGCTATGGCGACAACGAGATGTATCTGGGCAGCGACGCGATTGCCCTGTCGCCGATGACGGACCGCGTGACCTACCTTGAAGAAGGCGACCGCGCTGTGCTGACCCGTACATCGGTCAAGATTTACGATGCCAATGACGCGCCCGTTGATCGTGTGGTTAAGAAAATCAGCCTCGACACCACCCGCATCGACAAAGGCGGCCACAAACACTTTATGGCGAAAGAGATCGCCGAACAGCCTGCCGTCATCGGCGAGGCGCTGTCGCGCTACCTGACCGCGGACGGAGAGATCATGCTGCCCGATCCGGGCCTCGACTTCACCAAGCTCGACCGGATCACCATGGTCGCCTGCGGGACGGCCTTTTATGCTTGCCTCACGGCAAAATACTGGTTCGAGCAGATTGCCCGCCTGCCGGTTGAGGTCGATGTGGCCTCGGAATTCCGGTACCGCGAACCGCCGATTTCCGACCGGACGATGGCCCTGTTTGTCAGCCAGTCGGGCGAAACCGCCGATACACTCGCAGCCCTGCGCTATTGCGCGGGCAAGGCTGATCTGATCGCCTCGGTCGTGAATGTCACTGAGTCCTCAATTGCACGTGAAAGCAATCTGGCGCTGCCGATCCATGCTGGCGTAGAGGTCGGTGTGGCATCCACCAAAGCGTTCACCTGCCAGTTGACCGTCCTGTTCCTTATGGTGCTGAAAGGCGCCGTGGACCGCGGTGCAATCACCAAGGAAGAGCAGGCAGATTACGTCTCTGGCCTGCGGTCCATGCCGTCGCTGATCAATACTGCGCTCGAACAAAACGAGGCGCTGCGCGACGAGGCCTACAAGCTGTCTTCGGCACGCGACGTGCTGTTTCTGGGGCGCGGCGCGATGTTCCCCCTCGCCCTAGAAGGTGCATTGAAACTAAAAGAAATCAGCTATATACACGCCGAAGCTTATGCATCCGGAGAGCTAAAGCACGGGCCCATCGCTCTGATCGACGAGAACGTTCCCGTGGTGGTCATGGCCCCCAACGACGCGTTGTTCGATAAAACCGTCAGCAACATGCAAGAAGTCATGGCGCGCAAGGGCAAGGTCATCTTGATCTCGGACCGCGCAGGACTGGATGCAGAATCCGAAGGCACATGGGGGCAGATCGAAATGCCGCCGGTTGCAGATGCACTCGCCCCGATCCTTTATGCCATCCCTGCCCAACTGCTGGCCTATCATACTGCCATCGCCAAGGGGACAGATGTCGACCAGCCACGCAACCTAGCCAAATCGGTGACCGTAGAATGAACCTAACTCCCTATATGAGAATGAACCTAACTCCCTATATGGCGCAGCTCAACGCATTGGCTGACCACACTGCCGTCGACAAACTGCACAGCACTCACAAGGTGGATCGCCCCTATCTGGGCGTGACCAACCCGCAGATCAACGATCTGACCAAAACCTGGCGGGCCGAGCTGTCGTTGGCTGACCGGATTTCACTGGCGGACGCACTGTGGCAGACTGACATTTTCGAAGCCCGGCTCGCGGCGGCGAAACTGCTGACCCAAGCCCGCCTGCGCCCCGATGACGAAGCGGCGTGGCAGTTGATCCAAAGCTGGGTGCCCGATTTTGACAGCTGGGCCATCGCCGATCACGCCTGTATGGCGGCGCAAAAGCGGTTGCTTGCCGATCCTCAGCGTCTGGATGTTGTCGAAATCTGGGCCCAATCCGGAGAGCTTTGGTCAAAGCGCGCAGCTTTGGTCGCCACATTACCGTGGACCAAGCAGAATAACCCAAAACCCGAAGAGCTGGACGCCCGCGAGCGTATTCTTGGCTGGGCGGCGGGCTATCTGCCGGTCAAGAACGGTATCTTGCAAAAGGCCATCGCGTGGTGGGTACGCGACCTCAGCCGTCATGATCCAGCGCGGGCCGCAGAGTTTATCGAAGCCAACCGCACGCCCCTCAAGCCTTATGCGATCAAAGAGGCGGCACGGTATATGCCAGACTTCCCGCTTGAAGCAGCAGCCGATGACACCGACGCAACGTCGGAAGACTGAAATTGCATGGCTGATCCTGAACGAGAACGGGCGTCCAAGGTTTTCCTCGGACGCCCGTTTTGCATTTGATGTTATAGGACCGCCAGAGTTACCCGTTCGTTGACACTTCGACCTTGGTCAGATCCGTCAGCGACGCCCCGATCAACCGCAATGCAGACAGTGACATACGGCTGCCGCCCGATGCAGGTCCGTCCAGCGGGATCAGCTCTACGGTAGAGGATTTACCAGTCGCGGGGTTGGTCACGCGGCCCTGCATCTCTGATTTCACCAGCGGCGTTTTCAGCCACAGCCCCGGTTCGGTCGCACTGCCAAGCGAGGCCACGGTCGTGCCAAGTGACTTGGCCCCCGACGCTGCGGGTTTGGACGCCTCGGCGCGCTGTTCAGCCGTCGTGGTATCCAAGGCATCCGCCGTGCGCGCAGCTGCAGGCGGGCGCGGCGCGGTGGTGGCCGGCGACGGTGTTGCCGTTTCGCCCGTTTCGACACCAGTTTCTGCTGTAACCGCGGGCGTACTTTCGTCGCCGGCCTTGTTACCCAGACCCATACGATCCGTTACGCCGGCACATCCGGCCAGACCCACGACAGCGATACCTAAAATAATATAATGTTTCATGGAATAAATCTAACCTTCCAACGAAGCCGCTTCAATCTCCTAAATGCTACTTGCCCCGCGATGGGCCGATGTTTACCTATGGGATATGAATGCACCTTTGATTGACCCGTTCGCCCGCGCTATCACCTATCTGCGCGTCTCTGTTACAGATCGCTGTGACTTTCGCTGTGTTTATTGCATGTCCGAGAATATGACCTTCCTGCCCAAAAAGGAACTTCTGTCCTTGGAAGAGCTGGATCGGCTGTGCACCAACTTTGTCGATCTCGGCGTGCAAAAGCTGCGCATCACAGGGGGCGAGCCTTTGGTGCGGAAGGGTATCATGACCTTCTTTAACAGCATGACCCGCCATCTGGACGCCGGCACGCTCAAAGAGCTGACGTTGACGACCAATGGCAGCCAGCTGGAGCGTTACGCCGCCGACCTTTATGCCGCCGGTGTGCGCCGCGTGAATGTGTCGCTGGATACGCTGGACGATCAAAAGTTTGCCGATATCACACGCTGGGGCCGCCTGCCCCAAGTCCTGCGCGGTATTGATGCTGCGCAAAATGCGGGGCTGCGGGTCAAAATCAACGCCGTGGCGCTGAAGGGCTTTAACGAGGCCGAGCTGCCCAGCATGACCGCGTGGTGTGCCGAGCGCGGCATTGATCTGACGTGGATAGAGGTGATGCCCATGGGCGATCTCGGGAACGAGGACCGTTTGGGCCAGTACTGGTCCCTCAAAGACGTGCGCCGCGCCTACGAGGATCACTACACCGTTACCGATTTGGCAGAGAACACTGGCGGGCCTGCCCGTTATGTGCGGCTTGAAGAGACCGGTCAGAAGATCGGGTTTATCACGCCGTTGTCCCATAATTTCTGCGAAAGCTGTAACCGCGTGCGGATCACCTGCACGGGCGAGATCTATATGTGTCTGGGTCAGGAAGACGTGGCCGACCTGCGTGCGCCCTTGCGCAACCACCCCGAGGATGACGCCCCCCTAAAAGACGCCATCCGCGCGGCGATCAACCTAAAGCCCAAGGGCCATGACTTTGATTACTCACGGCAAAAGCTGGATGGGCAGATGCCCCGCCACATGAGCCACACAGGCGGCTGACCCGACCGTGTCCGCGCCCTTTCTGTACCGCGCCTGGGTTCTTGCCAGCCGCTGCCTGATCCCCTTTGCCGCCAGCGCAGAGGCCCGCAAACTGCACGGGCAAGATGTGCCCGCTGCCCGCGCGGGCGAGAAACGCGGTATTGCGACGCTGCCGCGCCAGACGGATGGCAAGCTGGTCTGGGTCCATGCAGCATCGGTCGGAGAAAGCCTGTCGGTGCTGGCGTTGATCACCCGCATGGGCATCATGCTGCCCGACGCGCAATTCCTGATCACATCGGGCACCGCGACCTCGGCCAAGCTGGTGGCGCAGCGTCTGCCGCCGCGCAGCGTGCACCAGTTCGCCCCGCTTGACGCGCCCGGCCCCCTTAAGCGCTTTTTGTCCCACTGGCGCCCCGATGCCGCGATTTTTGTCGAAAGCGAGATTTGGCCCCAGATGCTGCGCCGGACCCATGCGACAGGTGCGCCGATGGCCTTGGTCAATGCACGGATGTCTGACAAGACCGTGGATTTCTGGGAGAAATGGCCTCGCACAGCCTGCTATCTGTTTGATGTTTTTACGCTGATCCTGACCCAGAATGACGCGATGGCACGCAATATGATCCGCATGCACGCCCCTGCCGATCGCGTGTCGCGCGGGGTGAATCTAAAATCTATGGCCGGCCCTCTGCCTGTCGACGACAAGGCGCTTGCACGGGTGACCGCGGCGCTTGACGGGCGGCCCGTATGGGTTGCCTCCTCGACCCACGAAGGCGAAGAACGGACTGTACTTGCGACGCACCGCAAGCTGTTACGCGACCTGCCCGATCTCTGTCTGATACTTGCCCCCCGCCATCCCGAACGCGGCGACGCGGTCGAGGTACTGGCCCATGATGCTGGCCTGACCGTCCAACGGCGCAGCCGCGGCGACGCGCCGGGCGGGCAAGTCTATCTGGCGGATACGCTGGGTGAATTGGGTCTGTGGTACAGCCTGTCTGACGTGGTTTTTCTGGGCGGCTCTCTTTTGCCCATTGGCGGGCACAACCCGTTCGAGGTGGCGCAATCGGGCGCTGCTGTGCTTTCAGGCAACCATGTCGCGGCTTTTGCAGAGACCTATGCGCAGCTTGAAACCGAAGGGGCCGCGCGGATTGTGGCGGACGGCGAAGACCTGACCGCCCGTGTTCTGTCGCTCTTGACCAATCCCCAAGAGCTCGCGACGATGACCGCAGCCGCATCCCGTTTCATCGCCGCGCAGGACGACCAGCTGGATGCGATAGCCAGCCGTCTGATCACCACTCTCAAGTTGGATACCCCATGACGCACCCTCTTGCCCGCACCGATGTGATCGCCCCGAACTTCAAGCGCCGGCTGAGCGGCGTCACCGCCACTGTGATGCGGCTGGTGCCGGTGCAATCACGTGACATATCGATCGTAGCGACCGGTCCTGTCGTCCCCGAGGACGTGCCACAGGTGCCTTTGTCGTCGCTGATCACCATGTCGCGGCGGGGGCCATCAGCCTCTGGTTGGCGGGTCTGGCACGCGCGGCGTAACGTAGAGATGCTGAGCGGGCTGGCGCTGCGCTATCTGCTGGGCAAACGGCTCAGGCTGATGTTCACCTCGGCCAGCCAACGCGAGCAGACCGGCCTGACGCGCTGGCTGATCCGGCGGATGGATACCGTGGTTGCGACCTCGGACCGGACCAACGCCTATCTGGAAAACCCCGGCCATGTGATCATGCATGGCATCAACACCGAAGGTTTTGCCCCCTCGCCCGACCGCGCCGCCTTGCGCGTCGAGCTTAAGCTGCCGGTGAATGCGACGCTGGTGGGCTGCTATGGCCGTATCCGCGCGCAAAAGGGCACTGATGCCTTTGTCGAGGCCATGCTGCCCATCCTGCGCGATCATCCCGATGTCGTGGCCCTTGTGATGGGGCGCGCGACCGAGAAATACGAAGCTTTCGAGAAAGGCCTGAAAGACCGCGCCCGTGCCGAGGGCCTGTCGGACCGGATGCTCTTTCTGCCAGAGGTGCCCGTAGGCGATATGGCCGATTTCTACCGTGTGCTGGATCTTTATGTCGCGCCGCAACGCTGGGAAGGGTTCGGACTGACCCCGATCGAAGCGATGGCCTGCGGTGTGCCAGTCGTCGCTACCCGTGTGGGCGCGTTTGAAAAGCTTGTGGTGCAAGGCACAACCGGCCTGCTGGTGGACCCAGACAATATCCCCGCGCTTGAGGCCGCGACACGCGATGCCCTGTCTGACCGGACGCGTCTGGCGGCGTGGGCAGAGGCCGGGCGCAGCTATGTCGTGTCGGATTTTTCGATTGCGCGCGAAGCCGCGGCATTGGTCAAGATTTACCGTAAACTGCTGGCCGCATAGGGCGCGGGTTTCCCCACGCCCCATGCGCATGAGCCTTAGCCGATTGGCATACGCTGTTCGGCGATACCTGCCCACCAGCTGCAGCCGGCAGGGATGATATCGTCGTTAAAGTTATACATCGGGTGGTGCACCATCGCGGTGTCGCCATTGCCGACCAGAATATAAGCACCCGGACGCTCTTCGAGCATAAAGGCGAAATCCTCGCCGCCCATGACCAAGGGCGCTTCGTCACATTGCCCTGAAATACCGCGCGCGACATCCGCCGCGAATTCGGTCTGCGCGTCGTGGTTCACCATCACCGGATAGTTGCGCACGTATTTGACCCGTGCCGTCGCGCCAAAGGTGGTGGCGATGCCTTCGCAAATCTCTGTCACGCGTTTTTCTGCAAGATCGCGCAGGTCGTTTGACAAAGTGCGCACGGTGCCCAGCAGGTTCACACGCTGCGGGATGACGTTGAATGCCTTGGAGGAGGATTCAATCGAGGTAATGGACACCACGATATTGCCCACAGGGTCCGCATTCCGGCTGACGATGGTTTGCAGCGCAGTGATGATATGCGCGGTCACAACGCCTGTATCGATGGTCTCATGCGGCTTGGCAGCGTGGCCGCCCAGACCTTCGACCTCGATCTCGAGCAGATCGGTGGCCGCAAAGAACGGGCCGGGGCGAATGCTGAACTGACCTGCGGGAATACCGGGCCAGTTGTGCATGCCATAGACTTCTTGGATGCCCCAGCGGTCCATCATGCCATCTTCGCACATCTCGCGCCCGCCGCCGCCACCTTCTTCGGCGGGCTGAAAGATCACCACGACCGTCCCGTCAAAGTTCCGCGTTTCGGCCAGATATTGCGCCGCCCCCAAAAGCATCGCCGTGTGGCCGTCGTGGCCGCAGGCGTGCATCGCGTTGGGCGTCTTGGAGGCATAGTCCAACCCGGTTTGCTCGTGGATCGGCAGCGCGTCCATATCTGCGCGCAGCCCGATGACCTTGCCCGACGCGGTAGAGTTGCCCTTGATCACGCCGACAACGCCCGTACGCCCGATGCCTTCGACGACTTCGTCGCAGCCAAAGGCCCGCAGCTTATCAGCAACCGTGCCAGAGGTGCGGTGTGTCTCAAACAAGATTTCGGGGTGTTCATGCAGATCACGTCGCCATGCGGTGATGTCGGTGTGCAATTCGGCAAATCGGTTCTTAACGGGCATTTTTCGAAGTCCTCGAAGTCTGGGGGATAAAAGCATGCGGCGTGCCCCTTTTCAGGGCAAGCCGCTGGCTAGGCTGGCAATCTTGTTTCAATCATTTCCGCGTACCAGCTACAACCTGCGGGGATCGCGTCATCGTTGAAATTATACATAGGGTGGTGGACGGTGGGCCCGTCGCCATTGCCCAACATGATATAGGCACCGGGGCGCTGGTTCAGCATATACGAGAAATCCTCCCCCGCCATAATCGGGGGCGTGTCACGGTCCACACCGGGCGTGATGTTTTCCGCCACATCGGCGGCATAGCCGGTGTTGGTCTCAGCATTCACCGTGATCGGGTATCCGCGTTCATAGGTGATGTCGGCGGTACATTGATGGGCCGCGCAGGTATGGGTCACGACCGATTGCAAGCGGTCTTGCACCAGATCGCGGATGCTTGCATCAAGTGTGCGGACCGTGCCGCGCAAACGCACTGTCTGCGGCAAGACGTTGTGGCTGTCGGTGTCGGATCGCATGGTGCAGACCGACACCACCGCATTCTTGATCGGGTCGACATTGCGCGCGGCAATGGATTGCAGTGCCACGACGACATGGGCCGCAGCAAGGTTGGTATCAATCGCTTCATGGGGGGCAGCGGCATGACCACCCTGCCCGGTGATTGTAATATCGAATTCATCCGCCGCCGCCAGCAACGCCCCACACCGGATCGCGAATGTGCCGACAGGCTGATCAGGCATATTGTGCATGCCGTACACTTCGTCGATCGACCACCGCTCCATCAGACCTTCCTCGACCATGACATTGCCGCCACCGCCGCCCTCTTCGGCGGGTTGAAAGATCAGCACTGCGCGCCCGTCGAAATTGCGTGTTTCCGCCAGGTATTGCGCCGCACCAAGCAGCATAGCGGTATGCCCGTCGTGGCCGCAGGCGTGCATCTTGCCCGCTGTTTTTGACGCATATTCAAGCCCCGTCGCCTCTGTGATCGGTAGCGCGTCCATATCCGCCCGCAACCCGATGCTGCGCCCCGAGGTATTGGTCTTTCCCTCGATCACCGCGACGATACCGGTTTGCGCCACGCCTGTCGTGATATCGGTGATGCCAAAACTGCGCAGCTTCTCTTCGACAAAACCCGCGGTCTGTGGAAGATCGAATTGCAGTTCGGGAATGGTGTGCAGGTGACGCCGCCATGCTGTGATCTCGGCGTGTGTTTCGGCAAAGCGGTTCTTGATCGGCATCGGCGCGCGTTCCTTTTTATTATGACTAAACGTTGGGGCCCAATATCATGGGACTTCCATCGGTGAACCGCGCAAGGCGGAACCGGCTAAGATCATGGCCAGCACCCTCTCCGGTTGCCAGACGAGCCAAAACGCGGCCCATACCCGGCCCTATGCCGAAGCCGTGGCCTGACATGCCGGTGCCAATCGTGAGCCCCGGCAGTGCTCCCACGGTATCTACGACAGGGACAATATCGGGCATGGTGTCGATCATACCTGCCCATGCGGATTTCAGCTTTATCGGACCAAATTCCGGAAACATCGCCGAAAAATCACGCAGCAGGCGGCGGATCTTGGCCATATTGGGGGCGGGATCCAGGATGCGCATCGCCTCGAACGGGGATGGGGCGTCCGGCTGCCAGCGCCGTTTGGTTCCCCATGCATCGGGGAAGCCTTTGGGTGCAAACGGATGGAGCCGTTGGCCAAAGGGATCGGCAAGCAATTGCGTCATAAAGTGAGGCAACGCGCGGAACGCATCCGGCCCGACGAACAGCTCGGGCGCACCGGGTGGGGCAAGGGTATAGCCGCCATCCTCGCGGCGACGGAATGCGACCCGCCCGTCTGATACCGCACCCGCATAGACTTCGGGCAAGGGCTCTGTCGCTGCCACATTTTCGCGCACAGAGAGTTGCGGCATCGAAATACCGTGGTTGCGTAGAAACAGCGCCGACCAGGCACCGCCCGCCAGAACCACCTGCGAGGATTTGATACGGCCCTGTTCGGTGATCACCCCTGCAACACGCCCCGCAGCAATGTCGAGTGCACGTACGGCGCAATTTTCGATGATCTGCACGCCCTCGCGGGCGGCGATACCGGCCAGTGCGGGCACGGCGACCCAAGGCTCCGCGCGCATGTCCGACGGCGTGATCAACGCGCCGATCTGCGGTGTGGCGAGGGTGGGAAAGAGCCGCGTCACCTCGGCAGCCGTCAACATCTTGCTATCCGCGCCATTGGCCCGCGCATGGGGCAGCCAGTCTTCGTAGCCGGCAAGTTGCGCCGGTTTCTGCGCCAAATAGGCAATTCCGCCTTGCCGTAGACCGATATCGACGTCTGTTTGCCCTGCCAGATCACGCCAGATCGCCTGCGCCTCGGCCATGATAGGCATCTCGTCAGGATCCCGCCCCTGTTGCCGGATCCAGCCCCAGTTGCGGCTGGATTGTTCGGCAGCGATGCGGCCTTTTTCCAGCAAGGTCACAGAATGCCCGTCACGCGCAAGAAAGAGCGCGGTGCAGACCCCGATGATCCCGCCGCCGATCACAATGATATCCGAGGCCGCAGGGGGCGGGCCGGGATAGGTGATGGGGGTGATGGCATTAATCGGGAACGGCTGCATGGTCAGGCTCTGTTCTGCGTTGGCGTCGCGGGCGGCGCAGGCCTGGGTCGGGGGCCAGCCCCCGGCGCCGCAGGGCGGTCCCTCCCCCGGGATTTGGTACCATTTGGAAGAAGAGGGCCGCTGCGCTGGGTCATTTCAACCGTTCAAGCAGGTCGCGCATGAATTGATGGCCGGCCTCAAATTGGGTGACTTCGATGTATTCGTTGGGCTGGTGCGCCTGCGCAATGTCGCCGGGGCCGCAGACCACCGCGCTGTAGCCTGCTTCCTGAAACTGCCCTGCCTCGGTGCCGTAGCTGACTTTGTGGCTGGCGTTGTCGCCGGTGATCTGGCGCACAAAGGTTTCGGCCAGCCCGTCTTTCTCGGGTTTGAGTGCTGGCACGTCAAAACGGGGCGTGATCTCGATATAGGTTTCGGGGACGACCTCTTGCATCTGCTGTTCGACTTCGCGCACTTTTTCAAGATAGGCGGTGCCCCAGGCGTCTTTGTCTTCGCCGGGGACAACCCGGAAATCCATTGCAAAATGGCAATCCTTGGCGGTGATATTATGGGCCGTCCCGCCAGAGATCACGCCCACATGTGCGGTGGTGAAAGGCGGGTTGAACATCGCGGCAAGGTCGCTGGGTTTGCGCGCCATGTTTTCGGTGTTCACCTCATTGGCCCACTCGATCAGCTTGGCCCCTGCCATGATCGCGTTGACGCCGGTGTGCAGCAGCGACGAATGGACCTCGAAGCCAACGACATGGGTGTTGAACCCCGTCCCACCCTTGTGCCCTGTCACCGCCTGCATCGTGGAGGGTTCGCCCACGATCACTAACGCGCCCTTGGGCAGCACCGGCTGCATCGCTTCGATCATCGGAGGCGCACCGGTGCAGCCGATTTCCTCGTCAAAGCTCAGCGCGATTTGCAGCGGGCGTTGCACGCCAGCATGATGTGCCTCTACCAAGGCCCAGATCGCCAGCGCGTCGAAACCCTTCATATCGCAGCAGCCACGGCCATAATAGCGCCCGTCCCGTTCGACCACGGTGAACGGATCACTGTCCCAGGGCTGGCCGTCGACAGGCACCACATCTGTATGACCAGAGAGGACAACCGCGCCTTCTTCCCACGGGCCGGCATGCGCAAAAAGCGCGTGCTTGGGCTGATCGGGGTGAATATAGCGGTGTGACGCGATGCCGTGGCTTTCGAGATACTCCGCCACCCAGTCGATCAGCGGGATATTTGTGTCTCGTGAGACGGTGGGAAAGCTGACAAGTTTTTCCATCAGCTCAAACGGGGTCATGCGCGCAGTCATCAATGAGGTCCTTTAGTATCCGCTATCGGTGATCAGCACCTGATGGCCCGCGGATACGGTTTTGTAAACAGAGGGTTCCGCGACATAGCTTGTCGGATGGATCGGCGACGGGATCGGTTTAAAGTTCAGTTCGCTTTCCTTTTTGCGGCGACGCGGATCAGCGATGGGAACGGCCTTCATCAAGGCTTGGGTATAAGGGTGCTGCGGATTTTCGAACACCTGCGCCCGGGTGCCCATCTCTACGATCCGTCCCAGATACATGACGCCGACATAGTGGCTGACCCGTTCGACCACCGCCATGTCGTGGCTGATGAAAAGGAAGGACAGTCCCAATTCCTGCTGCAGCTCAAGCATCAGATTGACCACCTGCGCCTGCACCGACACATCCAGCGCCGACACGGCCTCGTCTGCCACAATCAGCTTAGGGTTCAGGGCCAAGGCGCGTGCGATCGCCACCCGTTGGCGTTGCCCGCCTGACAATTCATGGGGGAAACGCCGCATAAAGCTGCGCGGTAGTTCCACGCGGTCAAACAGCATCTCGATGCGTTTGGTCAGCTCGGCCCCCTTGAGCGTGCCATAGTTATGGATCGGTTCGGCCACTTGATCCGACAGCTGCATTTGCGGATTGAGCGAGGCAAACGGGTCCTGAAAGATCATCTGCATGTCCAGCCGCGCCTTGTGCAGGCCACGCGGATCCAGTGCCATGATGTCTTTGCCGTCAAGGTTGACCTCCCCCGACTGGGGTTCGACCAGCCGCAGAATAGACCGCCCTGCCGTGGATTTACCGCAGCCGGATTCGCCCACAAGGCTCAGCGTCTGGCCCTTGTTGATGGTGAACGACAGGTCTTCGACCGCATGGACATTAGCAACCGTGCGGCGCAGAAAGCCGCCCTGGACCGGAAAGCGCGTGGTCAGGTTCTTGACCGTCAGCAGCGTCTCCTCGGTCCCTTTGATGGGCACGATTTCCTTGTCTTCGGTGCCGAGCAGCCTCATCGGTTCGGGGTAGGCCTTGCCGCGCATTTCGCCCAGCTTCGGCACAGCGGCCAGCAGCGCTTTGGTATAGGGGTGCTGCGGGTTCTCGAAGATTTCCTCGACCGTGCCCTCTTCGACCTTCTTGCCGCGGAACATGACGACGACGCGGTCAGCCATCTGGGCCACAACCGCCATATCATGGGTGATAAACATCACCGCGGTGCCGGTCTCGCGTTTAAGCCGGTCTATCAGCGCAAGGATTTCGGCCTGAATGGTCACATCAAGTGCGGTGGTGGGTTCATCCGCGATCAGCAACCGTGGCGAACAGGCAAGCGCCATGGCGATCACAACCCGCTGGCGCATCCCGCCTGACAGTTCATGCGGGTATTGCTTGATCCGGCGGGCGGGCTCGGGAATGCGTACTTGGGTCAACAGTTCGAGCGCACGCGCCTCGGCTTGCGACTTGGACATGTTTTTGTGCAGGCGCAGCCCTTCGGTCAGCTGGCGGCCCACGGTAAAGACCGGGTTCAGCGCGGTCATCGGTTCCTGAAAGATCATGCCGATCTCATTGCCGCGAATTTTGCGCATCACATCTTGATCTGTGCGCGCTAAATCGACAGCGGGGTCGTTCTGTCGCTCAAATAATAGGCGTCCGCCAGCAATTTTTCCGCCGCCGAACTCGACCAGACGCATCAACGACAAAGAAGACACCGACTTACCCGAGCCGGATTCGCCCACAACGCAGACGGTTTCACCCGCATTAATGTCAAAGCTGACGTCCTCCACCCCCAAGACGGGTCCGTCCTGAGTTTGAAATTCGACCCTAAGCTCTTGAATTTGCGCGATTGGTGTCGGCTTTGCCTCGTCTAGCATGGTATTTTCCAGCGCTTCTCGTTTAATCAATCCGACGACGCTAAGGCCAATCATCCTCTGGTGTCAAATCCGTCAGCGCGACCGCTAACATCCACAGCTTTGGAGGCTTGCTTTTTTTTTCAAACCTGTTTCGATGCTTCAACGTAATTGGCGTGGCCGAAAAAACGGGCAATGTAGCGGGCAACTTTGCCAGCCCCGACGCCCCACCTACCCTGCGTCGATCAAGAGTGACGGTTTTGGCAGTGCCAGAAAGACGGACCATAAAAAAGGCACCAAAAAAAATCACCGGTGTCCAACAAGGAGTAAGCTATGAACATGAAAACCCTGTTACTGGGGGCTGCGGCTTCCGTAGCGATTGCCCCCGCCGCATTTGGCGCCGCCCATGAAGGCGAGCGTGGACGCGACGGCGAGGTAAAAGTGATCTACTGGCAAGCGCCCTCGATCATGACCCCCTATCTGTCGGGCGGCACCAAGGACCTCGAGGCCGCGAGCCTCGTGCTCGAACCACTGGGCCGCTATGACGAAACCGGCGCACTGGTGCCCTATCTGGCTGCCGAAATTCCCACCGTTGAAAACGGCGGCGTGTCCGAAGATCTGAAATCTGTAACTTGGAAGTTGCAAGAAGGCCTGCTGTGGTCTGATGGTACGCCGGTGACGTCCGCAGACCTGAAATTCACCGCTGAATACTGTATGCACCCCGAAGGCGGTTGCGCGCAGGCGTCAAAATTTGATGGTGTCGAAAGCATCGATATCGTGGATGATCTGACGGTGACCGTCCATTTTTCTGATGCCAAGCCCAACCCTTACGGCCCGTTCATGGGCGCGCAATCCCCGATCATTCAGGCTGCGCAGTTCAAGGATTGTCTGGGGTCCAAGGCACCGGAATGTACCGAAGCGAACTTTAACCCCATCGGCACCGGCCCGTTCCGCGTCACGGACTTCCGTCCCAATGACGTGATCCAGATGGAAGCCAACCCCAACTACCGCGATCCGAACAAACCTGCGTTTGCGACCCTGACCCTCAAGGGTGGTGGTGATGCGAATGCGGCGGGCCGTGCCGTGATGGAAACCGGCGAATACGACTATGCCTGGAACATGCAGCTGGCCCCCGACGTACTGGCGAAGATGGCTGAAGGCGGTAAAGGTCAGGCGATCTCTGCATTCGGTACCTTGGTCGAACGGATCGAAATGAACATGACCGATCCGTCGCCAGACCTGCCAGAAGGTGAACGTGCGACGCTTGCGCATCCGCACCCGATTCTGTCGGACTTCAAAGTCCGCAAGGCGCTTTCCATGGCGATCGACCGTCCTTTGCTGGTCGAAGTCGGGTACGGCCAAGCCGGCCGTGCAACCTGTAACCTTGTCCCCGCCCCCGAGCTTTACGCATCCGACAACACTGAATGTCTGACGCAGGATCTTGAAGGCGCCAAAGCCTTGCTGGAAGAAGCCGGCTGGACTGACACCGATGGCGATGGCATCCGTGACAAAGACGGTGAGAAACTGGCCCTGCTGTTCCAGAGCTCGACCAACGCTGTGCGGCAGGATTTCCAGGCGCTGATCAAAGACTGGTGGAACCAGATCGGTGTCGAAGTCGAGCTGCGCAACCTTGATTCTTCGGTCTTCTTCGGTGGTGACCCCGGTTCGCCTGACACCTTCCAGAAGTTCTATGCCGACGTTGAAATGTACGCGAACAACTTTGACGGCACCGACCCGCAGGCCTACTTGTCTGCCTACCGTTGCGGCAACGAACCCAAGCCATCCAGCCAATGGCAGGGTGAAAACATCAACCGTTTCTGCAGCGAAGAATATGATGAGCTGCTGGACGAACTGTCGCGCACGGGCGCGTTGGACAAGCGTGGCGAGATCGCCAAAAAGCTGAACAACATCATCACGCGTGACACCATGACCATCGTTCCGCTGGTCGACCGTGGCCGGGTTTCCGCTGCGTCCAACACATTGGGCGGCGTGATCCTGAACACATGGGATTCCGAACTTTGGAATGCCGCCGACTGGTACCGCGTGAAAGAATAATCACGCCCAAGGTCAGAGGAGCACGCGCCCTGCGTGCTCCTCTGACCTTGATGCCATTTTGAATGTGTGCGAAATCGCGCCTCCCTTCGATTTTGACACGCTTCCCCTCCTCCTAGACCGACTTGCAAAGGCGCTGTGCATGCTGACCTTCACCATTCGTCGACTACTTTTGTCGATACCAACGCTTTTGTTTATCAGCCTGATTATCTTCTTGCTGCTGCAACTGGCCCCCGGCGATCCGATGGCTCAGGTGCCCCTGACTGTCCCACCAGAAGTGAAACAGAAAATGCGCGAGGCGCTTGGCCTCGGGCAGCCGATTTATGTGCAATACTACAAATGGTTGATCCAGTTTTTCTGGGTAGAGCCTCAGGTCTTCATCGACTGGGCCACCCGTGACAGTTTCCTGTTGGGCTGGCTGCCCGACACCAGCCTGTCGACCTTCATCGACCCCGACACCGGCGCCGTACGCCCTGTGCAACGCGCCATCAGCTGGCAGACCCGCAGCCCGATCATGGATATCGTGATCCAGCGGATGCCGCAGACCCTTTGGGTGGTTGGGCTCAGCTATATCGTGGGGATCCTGATCGCGATCCCCATCGGTATCTATTCTGCCTATCGCCACTATTCGCTGTTCGATCAGGCCGGGACATTCGTGACAATGGTTGGCTTTTCGATCCCGCCCTTTTTTACTGGCCCGCTGCTGATCGTTGTATTCTCTGTATCGCTAGGGTGGTTGCCGTCGATCTATGACACCACCCATGTCGTGACGGACTGGGAAAGCTTTAAGGTCCAGTTCATGCAGATGGTCATGCCCGTGATGGTGCTGGCGCTGCAAACCACCGCACAGATCAGCCGCTATATGCGGGGGGCGATGCTGGACAACCTGAATCAGGATTACGTCCGCACCGCCCGTGCCAAGGGCCTGCGTGAGACATCCGTCGTGCTGGTTCACGTCTTGCGCAACTCTATGATCCCGGTGGTCACGGTCATAGCACTTGGGATGCCCGCGATCTTTGGGGGCGCGATCATCACCGAAAACGTGTTCAAGGTAAACGGGATCGGGCAGCTGCTGCTGACTGCGCTCTTTGCCAATGACCTTCCCATGGTGATGACGCTGACCTTTATCTTCGCCATCCTCATCGTTCTGTTCAACCTGATTGCCGATGTTCTATACGGCCTGCTTGACCCAAGGATCCGCTATGACTGAGCAAGCCACTCCCGCAAGCCCGCTTGAGGCTGACATCGAACTTTACGGCGCGCTGGTCGACAAAGAGCCACAAAAACCGCCGCGGAGCCAATGGATCGACGTCTGGCAGCAGTTTCGCAAGCACAAGGGTGCTGTATTTGGCGGAGGCTTCTTGCTGTTCATCACGCTCGCCGTGCTGTTTGGCCCCTTCCTTTGGGACGTGGATCCCAAAACGCTTGATATCCGCAACAAGAACTGGCGCCCGATCTATCAACTGCTGTTTGACAGCGAAGCAAAGGCCGGTTGGGCGCACCCCTTTGGAACAGATCAGCTGGGCCGTGATATCATGGCGCAGATGATCGCCGGAGGCCGCGTATCGATGGCCGTGGGGTGGCTCGCGATGGGACTGGCACTGGTGATCGGGTCGGCCATCGGGGTAATCTCGGGCTACTTCAAACGGCTCGATTTCTGGCTGATGCGGTTCACTGATCTGGTGTTGTCGCTGCCGATCCTGCCTTTGACGCTGCTGGCGGTGACCCTGTTCCGGCAACCGCTGAATGCGCGGTTCGGCCCCGAAGGCGGCATGTTTATTCTGATTGTGGGGATCATCGGGCTGACGTCCTGGATGCAGACGGCGCGGATCGTACGCGGCGACATCCTGGCGCTGAAAGAGCGTGAATTCATCCTCGCGGCGCGGTCCATCGGCACGCGGTCAGGCAAGATCATCCGCAAGCACCTGCTGCCCAATGTGATTTCCCCAATCATGGTATCTGCTACACTTGGGCTCGCCACGGCGATCATCACTGAAAGCGCGCTAAGCTTTCTGGGCGTGGGCTTCCCGTCGGACTATCCGACATGGGGCAAGCTGCTGTCGGATGCCGTGTCGCGTATGCAGGAATTCCCCGAACGGGTGATCCTGCCCGGTATCGCGATTTCCCTGACTGTGCTTAGCGTGAACTATCTGGGCGACGGGCTGCGCGATGCGCTTGACCCGCGGTTGCGCGGGCGGTGATCCTCTGCCGGTCATAGCGCTTGGGGCTGCGGACAGGATTGAGTATTTATAAAAAGGGTGAAGGGGGGCTGCGGCCTCCCTTTGTCGTTGAGGCGCAAAAGGCTTGAACTCGGGCGGTTTCCGCGTCAGTGAACTGGCGTGCTGTCGTCAGGGGAACGCAAAGATGTTTGAGCAATTCGGTTTTGAAAACACCACGCCGCAACAGGCTGCTGTCTGGTTCGCGCTGGCCTTGGGCGTGGTCTTTGGCGTTCTGGGGCAGATCACCAAGTTCTGTTTTCGCCGGTCGCTGGTTGGCGAAGACCGACGCGCGGCTAAAGGGGTCTGGCTGACGGCACTGGCCTTTGCTGTCTCGGGCACGCAAGCCGCTGTGGCGCTGGGCTGGATCAGCTTTGCCGATCATCGTTTTCTGGTGCCTGACCTCCCCTATCTGGCGATTGGGTTTGGCGGGCTCCTGTTTGGTGCGGGCATGGTGCTGACACGGGGCTGTATTTCGCGGCTGACCATTCTGGCGGGCTCTGGCAATTTACGGGCGGCCCTGGTCGTTGTGGTGTTCGCAGTCGTGGCCCATGCGACATTGAAAGGCGTGTTGGCCCCGATGCGCGTGGCGCTTGGCAGCGTCACACTTGGGCTTGGTGATTATATCAGCCTCGCCGCTCTGCCCGGTGGCGTGGCCCTTTGGGGTGGCTTGATCGTCGTGGCCGCCTTGGCCGTGGCGCTACGGTCGGGGAACCGTCCGGCCCATCTGATGATGGCAGCGCTGATTGGTTTGCTGGTCCCGTTGGCGTGGGTCGGTACCGGCTTTATTCTGTTCGACGAATTTGATCCCATCGCGATGGAGAGCCTGTCGTTCACGTCGCCCTCTGCCGATACGTTGTTCTGGCTGGTGGCAAGCAGTTCCATCCCCGCAGGCTTTGGCGTCGGGTTGCTGGGCGGCGTATTTCTGGGAGCCTGTGCGGCCAGTCTGTTGTTTGGCGGCTTTGGCTGGCAGAGTTTCGAGACCCCCACCCAGACCGGCCGCTATCTGGCCGGTGCCGCGCTGATGGGTGTCGGCGGTGTACTTGCAGGGGGCTGTACGCTGGGTGCCGGACTATCCGGCGTGCCTACGCTGTCGCTGGCTGCCATATTGGCTATCGTGATGATCGGCATCGGCGTGTTGGCCATGCATGCCCTATTGCGCGCAACCCCTGCAGGCAGCTGACGCTATTTGATCTTGTGGCGCAAACGGCGCAGAAGACCCCAAACGAGGATCACCACGACAGGCACGGCAACGGCCGTCAGCGTGCCCTTGCTGATCCCGCTACGTTCGGCCAGCGGGTAGAGCATATAACCCACCAGTGACACCGCGTAGTAGCTGATGGCGACGACCGAGAGCCCTTCGACCGTGTGCTGCAGACGCAGCTGCAGGTCCGAGCGTTTATCCATGCTGGCCAGTATCGCCTGGTTCTGCGCCGACCTTTCCACATCCACCCGTGTGCGCAGCAGTTCAGCGGCGCGGCTGGCACGGGCGGACATCTTGTTCAGGCGTGTTTCCGACGATTTCACCGTGCGCATCGCAGGCTCGTAGCGGCGCATCATGAATTCATCAAAACCCTGTCGCGCCATAAAGCGGGTTTCGCGGAGGGCCCCGATCCGCTGCGCGACAATGGCCTGATAGGCCTCTGTCGCACCAAGCCGATAAGAAGCATCCGCCGAAAGCGCCTCTAGCCCGACCGAGATATCCAGCAAGCGGTGCAGCGTGTCTTCGGCCATAGCAGAGGTGCCTGCCATGCCCGCCATCAGGTCAATCAGCTCTGCGTCGAGCCGGTCAAGCTGGGCGGCGAACTCACGCACCTTTGCAAAGCCGAGCATGGACATCGATTTATAGGTCTCGATCTCGCACAACCGTTGCACGATGCGCCCCAGACGGCGGCTGCCGGTGCCTTCCGATGCGAAGACCGCCATGCGCATGTGGCCCGCCGGATCGATGCGGAAATCACTGGCGATAACTGCAGCATCTTCCAGCACAGACGCCACTGCCAAGCTTTCCGGGACGAACCAATCTTGCAGCGCCTCCGCGATCTGCGCGTCCTCGGCAGGACGCGGCACCAGCCGCAGCAAGATCGACGTAATGCGTTCTGCCTTCAGGCCAGCGCGCCAATTCTCGGGAAAGACATCAAACTCTGCCGGATCAAAGGGGCGCTGGCCGATCTGGTCAAGAAACACGGTATAGGTCACGAATTCGGTATGCTGTTCCCATTTCAGGGTATATTTGCCCATCGGCCCGAAATAATGGGTCGCGTCCTCCGACGGGAGGGGCGCACCGTAGTGGGTCAGCAAGGTACGTAGCTGCTGTAGGTCAACCGACCGGTCGCG
Organism: Sulfitobacter sp. M13; assembly: GCF_053474885.1. Taxonomy (NCBI): domain Bacteria; kingdom Pseudomonadati; phylum Pseudomonadota; class Alphaproteobacteria; order Rhodobacterales; family Roseobacteraceae; genus Sulfitobacter; species Sulfitobacter sp. M13. The sequence goes on from NZ_CM130281.1 coordinate 2,635,829, forward strand.
CGTTGCGGCGTCCCCTATCGGTCGCACCGCCAGATAGGCCGCCACATGGGGCGCGACCAGCGATGGAAACGGGCGCGCGTGAAGCTCGCTATTCAGGGTATAGCGCAGGGGGTGATCGTCGAGAGCAGGCACGATGAGGGCTTTCTGCAGGGATATGATCGGGGCAACCTAGCGCGGTTACCGCCGTTCGCCTAGATATATTTTACATAGCTTTCATAGGGTTATCCGTATACCGCAGGATACCGCCCGCAGTTGCATCGCCTTTTTAGAACCGGTTGAGCGGAATTTTCAGATAGGCGTGGCCGTCTTCTTCTGCGTCCGGCAAGCGCCCTGCCCTCAGGTTCAGCTGCAAGACATGCAACATCCGATCCGGTAAGGACAGCGTCTTGTCCCGTGCCTCGCGTAGATCGACAAAGCGGTCGAGTGACACACCGCTACCGATATGCGCATTATGTCTGCGCTGTTCAGCCACGCTAGATTCCCACGTGGGCTGCGGGCGATAGTCAGTACCGTAGTCATGGCCGACGAACAGCCGCGTCGCATCGGGCAGTGCAAGAATTTCTTGTAGCGACTGATACAGCTCTGCCGCGGTACCACCGGGGAAATCAGCGCGGGCGGTGCCGACATCGGGCTGCATAAAGCTATCGTGCACAAAGGCGGCATCCGACCCCACGACATAGGAAATCGACCCCAGCGTATGCCCCGGGGACAGCATCACGCGGACCGGCAGATCGCCGATGGTAAAGGTATCACCGTCGTCAAACAGATGGTCAAAATCGGACGCGGGGTCAAAGGCGTCAGGCATGTGGTAGTAGTCGCGCCAGAGCTCGGCAATCTCGGTGATTTTGGACCCGATGGCATTGGGTTTGTTCAGCCGGCGTTTCAGCTCATGGGATGCCATCAGGTGATCGGCATGGGGATGCGTGTCGAGAATCCATTCGATCTGGTACCCTGCCGCGTCGGCATGGCGCAGGATCGTATCGACATTCTGCGTATCAGTGGCGGCGCTTTGCGGGCTGAAGCCCAGAACCACGTCAATCACCGCCGCTTTGGATGTGGCGGGATCAGCGACCAGATACTGGATACTGCCGCTATCGTCATCGTAAAAGCCGGTGACTTCGGGGGAACCGGGGCCGGTTGACGGGCTGGTGCGCGAAAACTTCATATTCAAATCCTCCTATATGACAATTCAACACCCGCAAGGCGCTTGAGTTCCATGTATCACCCCGAATGTAAAAAGGGCGGCGCATCGCTGCACCGCCCTTTGGTTTGTCATCTGTCGCCGGATCAGTCGATCAGCGGCAGCAGCTTGTCCAGGCTCGCCTTGGCGTCGCCATAAAGCATCCGCGTGTTGTCTTTGAAGAACAACGGGTTCTCGATACCGGAATAGCCAGTCCCCTGCCCGCGCTTGGACACGATGACGTTCTTGGCCTTCCAGCATTCCAGCACGGGCATACCGGCGATCGGGCTGTTGGGATCATCCTGTGCGGCGGGGTTCACGATGTCGTTCGACCCGATCACGATCGCAACGTCGGTGGATTTGAAATCATCGTTGATCTCGTCCATCTCCATCACGATGTCATAGGGCACCTTGGCCTCGGCCAGCAGCACGTTCATGTGACCCGGCAAACGACCCGCAACGGGGTGAATGGCGAAACGCACGTTCTTGCCTTGGGCCCGCAACTTTTTAACCAACTCGCTGACCGCTTGCTGTGCCTGAGCCACCGCCATCCCGTAACCGGGGATGATGATGACGCTATCGGCTTCGTTCAGCATGCTCGCCACACCGTCGACTTCGATCGAGATCTGTTCGCCCTCGACTGCCATCTGTGGACCAGAGGTGCCACCAAAGCCGCCCAAGATCACGCTGACGAACGAACGGTTCATCGCTTTACACATGATATAGGACAGGATCGCACCTGACGAACCAACCAGCGCACCGACCACGATCAGCAGATCGTTGCCAAGGCTGAAACCGATCGCCGCTGCAGCCCAGCCGGAATAGCTGTTCAGCATCGACACAACCACGGGCATATCTGCGCCGCCAATACCCATGATCAGGTGATAGCCAATGAACAGCGCCGCCAGTGTCATGATGAACAGCGGCAGGAACCCACCGGTGTTAAAGTACCAAACCAAGCACAGCAGCGATACGGCCGCAGCGGTTGCGTTCAGGACGTGGCCACCGGGCAGTTTGGTTGCCGAAGAGTTCACCCGACCCGCCAGCTTGCCATAGGCAATGACCGAACCGGTAAAGGTGATCGCACCGATGAACACACCAAGGAACAGCTCGACCCGCAGGATTGCGATCTCGACGCTGTCCTTCTTGGCCAGAAGGGCGGCGAAGCCCTCGGTTGCCTTGCGGGCGGTGTCATCCATCGCCAGCACGTTGCCCAGTTCGATATGCGCGTTATAGCCGACGAAAACCGCCGCCAGACCCACAAGGCTGTGCATTGCAGCAACCAGTTCGGGCATTTGCGTCATCTGTACTTTTGTCGCCAGTTGATAACCGATGGCACCGCCACCCGCGATCAGGATCAGCGACAGCACCCAAAAACCAGCCCCCGGCCCGATCAATGTCGCAACCACGGCCAAGGCCATGCCCACGATCCCGTACCATACGGCACGCTTTGCGCTTTCCTGCCCCGACAGCCCGCCAAGGCTGAGGATGAAGAGGATGGCGGCGACTACGTAAGCCGCTGTTGTAAAACCAAAATCCATTTACCTGAACCCTTTACGATTTTTGGAACATGGCAAGCATGCGCCGTGTCACGAGGAACCCACCAAAGATGTTGATCCCGCACATAAACACCGACAGCGCGGCCAGAATAATCACCAAGAACGATCCGGACCCGATCTGCATGACCGCCCCCAGAATGATGATTGACGAAATCGCGTTGGTCACGGCCATCAGCGGGGTGTGCAGGCTATGTGCGACGCCCCAGATCACCTGAAAACCAATGAACACGGCCAGAACGAACACGATAAAGTGCTGCATAAAGCTGGCTGGTGCGACCAGGCCAACCGCCAACAGCAACACGCCACCAATGGCCAGCAAGCCGACCTGATTGCGCGTCTGTGCTTTGAACGCCGCCGTCTCTTTGGCACGCTTTTCTTCCGGCGTCAGTTCCTTGGGCTTGTCCTTTTTCGGCGCTGCCGCAATCGCTGCTACCTTGGGCGGGGGCGGCGGGAAGGTGACTTCTTTGTCGTGGGTGATGGTTGCCCCACGGATCACGTCGTCTTCCATGTTGTGGTTGATCACACCGTCTTTTTCCGGTGTCAGATCGGTCAGCAAGTGGCGAATGTTGGTCGAGAACAGCGTCGACGCCTGCGTTGCCATCCGGCTTGGGAAATCGGTGTAGCCGATGATGGTCACACCATTCTCGGTCACGATTTTCTCGTCCATCTTGGTCAGCTTGCAGTTGCCGCCCTTTTCCGCCGCCAGATCGATGATGACCGACCCGGGCTTCATTGCGGCGACCATATCTTCGGTCCACAGCTCTGGCGCTTCGCGGTTGGGAATCAACGCCGTGGTGATGACGATATCAACTTCGGGGGCCAGTTCGCGGAACTTGGCCAGCTGCGCTTCGCGGAATTCCGGCGAAGAAACAGAAGCGTAGCCACCCGAGGCGGAGCCGTCCTGCTGCTCTTCTTCGAAATCGAGGTACACAAATTCGGCACCCATCGATTCGACCTGCTCGGCGACTTCGGGACGTACGTCAAAGGCCAGCGTGATCGCGCCCAACGACGTTGAGGTCCCGATCGCTGCCAGACCGGCAACACCTGCACCGACAACCAGAACCTTGGCCGGAGGGACTTTGCCCGCGGCTGTGATCTGACCGGTAAAGAAGCGGCCAAAGTTGTTGCCCGCCTCGATCACCGCACGGTAGCCCGCGATGTTCGCCATCGACGACAGTGCATCCATTTTCTGCGCACGGCTGATCCGAGGGATCATCTCCATCGCGACAACAGTGGTGCCTTTTTCAGCCGCCTCTTTCATCTTGGCTTCGTCGGCAACAGGGCTAAAGAAGGAAATCAGCGTCTGGTCGGACCGCATCATCGCCATCTCGGCGGTGCTGGGGACACGGACCTTGGCCACGACATCTGCCGTTTCCCAAAGCTCAGCCGCTGTGTCGATCACCTCTACCCCGGCTTCGACATATTTATCGTTGGAAAAACCAGCCGCCTCGCCTGCGCCAGCTTCAATCAGACAAGTGTGACCGAGCTTTTGCAGCTGAAGTGCTGATTCCGGGGTCATCGCAACGCGATTTTCCCCTTCAAATGTTTCTTTTGGCGTCCCGATCTTCAATCCAGAGTCCCCCGTTGGTGCTTCTACGCCTCGCGTGGCGCAATAATATTACCCAGAGCGATAGCGCTTGGGTTCCTATAGTACAAGAGACGGACATAATTAGAACAGCGATTTGCACCAGCAATAGCGCTAACAGCCGCATTTATGGGTTTGCGACGTTGCGTGAAAACGCGCGCGCCCTTGCACCTGCCCCTCGCTGCCGACAGCATGTCCGTCATCACGTTCCATTTCATAAGGGAGAGCAGAATGGACCTACAGGGAAAACACGCACTGATCACAGGCGGCGGCACCGGCATCGGGCTGGATATCGCACGGGATTTGGCGGCACGGGGCGCGCATGTAACGATCACCGGCCGCCGCCAAGAGGTGCTCGATGAGGTTGCGGGCGACAATATGACCGGCATGGCGATGGACGTGCGCAGCGAAGACGACGTGGTGGCCAAGATCGCCGCAGCCGTCAAAGCCCACGGCCCGATCCAGATTTGCATCCCCAACGCCGGTATTGCCGAGGGCAAGGCCGTGCATAAGACCGATATGGAATTCTGGCGCAACATGATGTCCACCAACCTGGACGGTGCCTTTCTTACGATCCGCGAATCACTGAAGACAATGCGCGACACCGAATGGGGCCGGGTCATTGCGATCTCTTCCATGGCCGGATTGCGCGGCCTGCCCGGCGCGGCGGCCTACTCTGCGTCGAAACACGGGATGATTGGGCTGATCAAATCACTGGCCGCGGACTATCTGGGGCAGCCCTATACGTTTAACGCGATCTGCCCTGGCTACGTGGACACCCCGATCGTATCGCGCAACACCGCGTCAATCTCGGAACGTGCTGGTATTTCAGAAGAAAAAGCACGCGCGATCATGGTGAATTCAAACCCGCATAAACGTCTGATCGACGTGTCCGAGGTCACAGCTGCCGCCACATGGCTAACCGGCCCCGGTTCGCAAAGCATCAACGGACAGTGCATTCAGGTCACCGGCGGCGACATGTAACTGCGTTGCCGGTCATAATTTGATAACTTTGGGGCGGCTAAGGTCGCCCCATGCATAAGATCACAGCCCCCCTTATACCGCCCCGAAATGCCGCAGCCTTTCGTAGCTGCCGGATAAGGCGAGCGTCCGGCAAGCGGCCTCAAAAACCTGCCGTGCAGCACAGCGATTTCACCTGGAAAAAGATCGACACATTGACAACACGCTATTTTTCTCACCCCGTCGAATCATCGCGACGGCGCATCACGTTGACAGAGGGATCAGGCTGATTTCAGCATCCGCTGTTGTTTGCTGTCGGCCCAAGCTTGCGCTGCGGCACCGAACCTTTCGAACAAGGGACGCGACACAGGGTCATTCCCCGCGTCCCATTCTGGATGCCACTGCACGGCGAGCGTGAAACCGGGGGCGTCCTTGATATAAATCGCCTCTGGCGTGCCATCCTCGGCGAAGCCGTCGATGATCACGCGCGGGCCCGCGGCCTTGATCCCCTGCCCGTGCAACGTGTTGGTGCGCACCTTTGGCGCACCCAGAAGCTCGTGAAACACGCCGCCTTGGGTAAAGGTCACATCGTGACGCAGCTCGAATTTCTGCTCCATCGTGCCATCGGGCGGCATGCGGTGGTTCATCCGTCCCGGCAATTCACGGATCTCAGGGTAGAGCGTCCCGCCCATGGCCACATTGACCTCTTGGAACCCACGGCACACGCCAAAGAACGGCTGTCCCCGCTCGACACAGGCGCGCACAAGCCCAAGGGCAATGGCGTCGCGGGCACGGTCAAAGGTGCCATGCGCCTCTGTCGCGGACTCGCCATATTCTTCGGGGTGCACATTCGGTCGCCCGCCGGTCAACAAGAAGCCGTCGCAGGTTTCAAGCAACTCGTCGACCGACACCAAGGACGGGTCGCTGGGAATGATCAACGGCAAACAGCCAGACACCTGCGCCACCGCGATGGTGTTCATCGTGCCGGCCGCGTGGATCGGGTATTGGTCATTCAACAGGCTGGTGTTTCCGACAATACCAACAACAGGACGCGCCATATTCAGCCTCAGATTTTGATTTCACTCAAAGCCTACCGCGTCCTCAATCCGACCTCAACACCCCAAAGCCCACCGCTATTCCTCGCCGATCAGCCCTGCAGCGCCAATCCCGGCCAGCGCAGCCAGTACATCATTGTCCGATGTATCCCCGGTCACGCCCAGCGCGCCGATCACAACGCCCGCCGCGTCGCGCAGCAGCAAACCGCCCGGTACAGGCACCACGGCCCCGCCATAAACACCGTTCACCGCCGCCATAAAATAGGCTTGCTGCTCGGCCCGCGCCATTTGCGCCCGCCCGGCCATACCCAACATCACCGCGCCATAGGCTTTGCCGTGGGCGATGCCGAACCGGCCAGGGGCCGCGCCGTCTTCACGCTCGAAAGCCTGCACGTGGCCGCCTGCGTCCAGCACCACGGCTGACAGGGGTTTCAACCCCAGCTCGTGGCCCTTTTTAAACGTTTCGGCGATCATGATCCGCGCCTGCTCTAATGTGACTGTCATTCTATCCTCATCTTTGCTTCATTTTGCTAAGTAAACTCCGGGGAGCACGAGGGGCTTGGCCCCTCGCCTCTTCCGGTAAGACACGTTCAGCCTTGTGCGGCTTTCAGCTCCAACCGGCGTGCGTGCAGGACAGGTTCGGTATAGCCCGACGGCTGCACGCGCCCTTTCAGCACCAGATCGCAAGCGGCCTGAAAGGCAATCCCGTCAAAGCCGGGGGCCATCGGCTGGTAAAGCGGATCGCCCGCGTTCTGCCGGTCCACGACGGCGGCCATCTTTTTCAGCGCTGTGGTCACCTGATCCTCGGAAACCACCCCGTGGTGTAGCCAATTCGCCAACGCCTGTGCCGAGATGCGGCAGGTCGCGCGGTCTTCCATGAGGCCGACGTCATGGATGTCCGGCACCTTTGAACAGCCAACGCCCTGATCGACCCAGCGCACGACGTAGCCCAGAATACCCTGAGCGTTGTTCTCTACCTCCTGTGCGATATCGGCGTCAGACAGGTTGCGCCCCGCAAGTACGGGGATCGTCAGCAGGTCTTCCAGCGTACCACGGGCACCGCCCTGTTTGATCTCGTCCTGACGCGCCAGAACATCGACGGTATGATAGTGCATCGCGTGCAACGTCGCAGCCGTAGGCGATGGCACCCAAGCGCAGTTTGCGCCTGCTTTGGGATGGCCGATCTTGGCGTCCAGCATGGCTTCCATCAGATCAGGCATGGCCCACATCCCCTTGCCGATCTGCGCGCGCCCCTGCAGGCCGCAGGCCAAACCGATATCGACGTTGCGATCCTCATAGGCGCTGATCCACGGCGCGTTCTTCATCTCGCCCTTGGGCACCATTGGCCCTGCCTCCATCGAGGTGTGAATTTCGTCGCCCGTGCGGTCGAGGAAACCGGTGTTGATAAAAGCAACGCGGGACTTGGCTGCGCGGATACACTCGGCAAGGTTGACCGATGTGCGACGCTCTTCATCCATGATGCCGAGTTTGACGGTATTGGCCGGCAGCCCCAGCGCGATCTCTACCCGGGTAAACATCTCATCCGCAAAGGCGACTTCTTCGGGCCCGTGCATCTTGGGTTTGACCACATAGACCGAGCCCGCGACCGAATTGCGCATTCCGCCCTTTTTCTTCAGATCGTGCATCGCGAGCAATGTTGTGACCATCGCGTCCATCAGGCCTTCGCCGATCTCCAGCCCGTCGCGGTCCAGAATGGCGGGGTTGGTCATGAGGTGACCCACGTTGCGTACCAACATCAACGACCGCCCCTTAAGCGTCAGCGTACTGCCGTCGGGGGCGGTGTAGTCGCGATCGCCGTTCATCTCGCGCGTCACCTGCCGGCCACCCTTTTCGAACGTCTCGGACAGATCGCCCTTCATCAGGCCCAACCAGTTGCCATAGGCGACAACCTTGTCTTCGGCATCCACAGCGGCAACGCTATCTTCGCAATCCATGATCGTAGACATCGCGGATTCCAGCAGCACATCGGCCACGCCTGCCCGATCGGTTTTGCCAATGTTATGCGCAGCGTCGATCTGAATTTCGATGTGCAAGCCGTTGTTGCGCAGCAAGATCGCGTCAGGCGCAGCCGCATCCCCGCGGTAGCCGATAAACTGCGCCGCATCTTTCAACGCAGGTGTCAGTGCCCCGTCTGCGACGGCATAACCGGTCACATCCGTATGGCTGCCAGAGGCAAGCGGGGCTGCTTCATCCAGAAACGCCTTGGCCTGCACCACAACCCGCGCGCCACGCTCTGCGTCATAGCCCTTGCCCTTCGGCAAATCCCCTAGCGCATCCGTGCCGTAATACGCGTCATATAGGCTGCCCCACCGCGCGTTGGCGGCGTTCAGGGCAAAGCGGGCGTTGGTAATAGGAACGACCAGCTGCGGTCCGGGGACCTGCGCGATTTCGGGATCGACACCTTGGGTATCAATCTCGAATGCGGGGCCTTCGGGCACGAGATACCCGATCTCACGCAGAAAGGCATTATAGGCGTCGGCGTCATGGTTCTGGCCGGCGCGGTCTTTGTGCCAAGCATCTATCTTGGCCTGCATCTCTTCACGCGTCTGCAACAAGGCGCGGTTTTTTGGCCCCAGATCATGCACGAGATCACTTAGCCCCGCCCAGAACGTGCCCGCATCAATGCCGGTGGCGGGCAGCGCCGAGCCTTCAATAAATTCTACCAGTTCGGCGGCAACCTGAAGGCCGTTCTTATCGCTACGCTGTGTCATCTCTTAGCTCCTGTTGCTCGCATGGATATCGCTTTGACAACAGGCTTAGAAGGTATGCCAGCATGGGGCAACATTTATTGGTAATAATATATTACCAATGCGCAGCTACCATACCGCTCGGCCGCAGAGGCCCCCGCCTTCCGACACCTCTCAGAGCAGTATTTCACCGCTTCCCAATCGCGCGTCCACTTGCGTCGCCAGCTAAAGGGCAGGCCACAACGCTGGCAGATCTTTGTTGGCAACTCTGACTTTTTGCGCATTTTCGCCATGGCACTTCCCTCGTTCGCAATGCAGCACGCATAAAAAACGGCAGACCTTGTTGCCAAAGTCTGCCGTCCAAATCGTTAAATTCTCAATCGTTAATTATGCGCCGCGGAAACTCAGTTACTTTCGTTCGTTCCCGGTGCGACGGGATCAACCGGCGCGGCGTTTGTATCATCAGCTTGCGATGCGCCATTGGGTTCGGCGTCGCTCACGGCGGGCACGGTGCTATCGGTGGTGATGCCTTGTGTCGCTTCCTCTGCCGCGGGCTGATGATCTTCGCGGCCATTACCGATCAGAATAAATCCGAGAATGGCGGTGATGACGACGCCGAAGATGATCGCCCCCTTTACGCCAAGCAGCGCAGGCTTGTGCTGTTTCTCTTGCTTCTCAATATTTGTGTCGGGTGCAGACATGGTGCCCTCCGATGGGTCGGTGTAGGTTGCTCTTATCGGGTGGCGACCTTGCAGGCGCCATTGTGCAGGACTAACTTGAACATTGGACATTCGGTTCCAAACAGAAGGAAAATACATGCGCGACGCTGCTCCCCAGACGATATACTTGGCCGACTATACCCCCTACGGCTTCATCATCGACCATGTCGCGCTGCATTTCGATCTGGACCCACGCAAGACCCGCGTCAAAAGCCGGATTGCCTTCCGCCCCAACCCCGACACCAGTGACCGCAGCTTTTTTCTACATGGTGAAAACCTGTCGCTTGTCTCTGCCGCAATTGATGGCACGCCGGTATCGCCCGAAGTCACCCCCCAAGGGCTAACCTGTGACGTGCCTGACGCTCCGTTTATCTGGGAAGCCGAGGTGGAGATCGACCCGCAGGGCAATACCGCGCTTGAGGGGCTTTATATGTCGAATGGCATGTATTGCACCCAATGCGAGGCCGAAGGCTTTCGCAAGATCACCTATTATCCCGACCGCCCCGATGTGATGGCGGTCTTTACTGTCACCATCAACGGCCCGCACCCCGTTCTACTGTCCAACGGCAACCCCGTCAGCAGCGATACCGACACAGCTGAATGGCATGACCCGTGGCCCAAGCCCGCCTATCTGTTCGCGCTGGTTGCTGGCGATCTGGTCGCACATCCCGGAAGCTTCACCACAAAATCGGGCCGCGCCGTCGATCTGAACCTCTATGTACGTCCCGGTGACGAGGGCAAATGCGCCTTTGGCATGCAGGCGCTCAAGGACAGTATGAAGTGGGACGAAGACGTCTATGGCCGTGAATACGATCTTGATCTGTTCAACATCGTTGCAGTGGATGATTTCAACATGGGCGCAATGGAGAATAAGGGGCTGAACATCTTCAACTCCTCCGCCGTGCTGGCCAGCCCCGAAACCTCGACCGACATGAACTTTGAGCGGATCGAGGCGATCATCGCGCATGAATACTTCCACAACTGGACCGGCAACCGGATCACCTGCCGCGATTGGTTCCAGCTGTGCCTCAAGGAAGGGCTGACCGTTTACCGCGACAGCCAATTCACCTCTGACATGCGCTCGGCTGCGGTGAAACGGATTGGCGATGTGATCGATCTGCGCGCCCGACAGTTTCCCGAAGACCAAGGCCCGCTGGCCCACCCCGTGCGGCCCGAAAGCTTTCAAGAGATCAACAACTTCTACACCGCCACGGTCTACGAAAAAGGTGCCGAGGTGATTGGCATGCTCAAGCTGCTGGTCGGTGATGAGGCATATTCAAAAGCGCTCGACCTCTTTTTTGACCGTCACGACGGGCAGGCCTGCACCATCGAAGATTGGCTGCAAGTGTTCGAAGACACCACTGGCCGCGATCTGGCGCAATTCAAGCGCTGGTATTCCCAAGCCGGCACACCGCTGTTGTCCGTTACGGAAAGCTGGGATCACGGCACGTTGACGCTGCACTTTAAACAACACACGCCGGCCAGCGATGCCACAGCCGATCCGCAGCCTCATGTGCTGCCGATTGCCGTCGGGCTGATCGGTCAAGACGGCGACGAGGTCGAGGAAACAACGGTGCTCGAGATGACACAGGCCGAACAGAGCTTTGTCTTTGAAGGTCTGGGGACGCGACCCGTCGCATCGGTGCTGCGCGGCTTTTCCGCGCCCGTGGTCCTGACCCAAGACCTGTCGGACGCAGATCGTGCGCATCTGCTGGCCCATGATACAGACCCCTTTAACCGCTGGGAACAGGGGCGCATGCTGGCCTATGGCTCCCTGTTGGGGATGATCCGCGATGGCAAGGCCCCCAACAAGGACTGGCTGGCCGGTATCCGTGCGGTGATCGGTGATGAAACTCTTGATCCGGCGTATCGTGCGCTGATGTTGGGCCTGCCGTCGCAATCCGATCTGGCCCGCGCACTGGCAGAGGCGGGTGACACCCCCGACCCTGACATCATCTATGCCGCTACCGAGGCGGCCCGCGCCACGATGGCAGAGGTTTTTGCCGATCTGCTGCCGACGCTCTATCGCCGTCACACGGTCGACGCTCCGTTTGAACCCAACGCGAAACAAGCGGGCAAGCGGGCGCTGTCCAATGCTGCGCTGTCCCTGCTGACGCGCAATGACGATGGCGCACTGGCGCAAGAACAGTATGACGTGGCTGACAACATGACCCAGCAGCTTTCCGCGCTGGCCAACCTGATCCGCACCGGTCGCGGCAACAAAGCCGTCGACGCGTTCGAGGGACAATGGAAAGCGGACCGGCTGGTCATGGACAAATGGTTTGGCCTGCAAGTGATCGAAGCCGACCCCGAAGACGCCCACGAAGTCGTCGAAACGCTGACCAAACATCCCGACTTCAACTGGAAGAACCCCAACCGTTTCCGCGCCGTGCTGGGGGCCTTTGCCGCGCACCACGCGGGCTTTCACCATGCTTCGGGCGCAGGCTACCGTTTGCTGGCGGACTGGCTGATCAAGCTTGATCCGGTGAACCCGCAAACCACCGCGCGCATGTGTTCAGCGTTCCAGACGTGGAAGCGCTATGACAGCGACCGCCAAGCGATGATCAAGACAGAGCTGGACCGCATCCTGTCGCAGTCTGGTCTGTCGCGCGACACCACCGAGATGCTGTCGCGTATCCGCGGTGCGTGATGAAAACTGAGGTGTCCCGCATGGGGGCACCTTGCCCCCGCTTATGGTGGTCGCAGGACGGTTCTGAGCATAGGCTGATTGATCCACCTCAGGGGCGGGCTTTTGGGCGCACAGCGTCAAGCGGTTTGCAATAGGTCTGCCGCTTTAACCAACCCGCCATGTCATGGCGCTTTGCGGGGCTGCGCATGGGGCCCCAATCGGCGGCCACGCCTTTTCCGCCGCGCCCATAGATCACACCATCGCGGGGCACCGTGACCGCCATGATCCGTATTGCGCAGCTCAGGTTCGCGCCGCCGTTTTGCAGACTAGCGCCCGTGCCAGCATTGCACCCATAGCCGCGTGCCGTGGCAGGTAAAATCTGTAGCAACCCATACCAAAGCCCGCCGCCACCGACGGCGCGCGCCTTATAGGTGCTTTCATATTTTGCGAGGGTCGACATAAACCCGACCCAGAACGCGCGACGATCCGCGTCCGAAGCGGTGGGATAGGCAGGGCACCATTCTTCGGCATCGGCGGGCACCATATCAACCAAGGGCTTGCCATGAGACTTCAGCGCCGACAGCGCTGTTCGGGTCCAGATCGCGTGACCGCGCCGATGTTGCCACCTTGTGCGCGGGATAACCGCGCTGCGCGCAGGCGGAGAGACATCGTAAAGGGTGATCGGTGCCGCAGTGGTAAGGTCAGGATTGGACGCGCCGCCCTCTCCGGCCAGCGCAGGGGCGGGTTCGATCGGGGGGGCCGTCGGGGTCGTAGCAGACGCAGGGTCACTGACCGCGCCGCGCGCAATAGGGCGCAGAACATTCACCGTCTCGGCAACAGCGGGCAGCGTCATGCCCCCCCACAGGCAAAGCGCGATCACAGCAGACCCAAGAATCACGCGCGGCGAGCCATCGCGCCGCAGTCCTTTGCGGCGTGCACTATTCTTTACAGACATTTGTCCCCCCACTCGTATTCGCGCACAACATAGCGCGTTCCGCGCCATCGTCTCCAGTCTTTGAACAATCAGGCATTATTCAGCCTTAAACTGCTTTCCAGCGGTGGGAAAATCCCAGACTGACCACCGCGATGCCATCTTGGTGCCTAAATATCCCGCCAGTTTCATCAGCAGAAGACGGGCTTACCCAAGACTGGACAGACGATGCTGCACCTCAAGAATTTATTCAAACGCAAAAGCATGCCAACGCTGCTATTGGAAACAGACGACCTTGGTTGTGCACCGCGTCGCCGCGAACCCCGTGCGCAGGGGCAAGAAACGCCTGCCCCCTCTGCCCCTGCGCGCGCCGACACTGTCCCGGCGTCACCGCAAGAGATGCTTTGCATCGACTGCCCCGATCCCACTGCCGAAGACCGCCTATGCGATGAAAACCACCAACTCGGGCAAAAGCTTGTGCGACAGGAAAACTGGGCTGGTCTGTCCAAGGCAATTCGCCGCGCTGACGCAGACAACACCCTTACCCCCGGATCTATGCCTGTGGCCGAGCTGATGGCCCTTGGTGCGCGCGCTGATGTTGTGATGGCAACGGAACACGCGATCGAAGATGTTGACAGCGGCTTTGCCAAAGCGTTGCTCAGCGGGATCGAGGATTTCGAACATGTGCTGGATGCGCATCAAGACGATTATGTCGTCGCCTGTGTCGTCGCCCAGGCCCATATCGACATCGGCTGGGCCTGGCGCGGCAAGGGCGAAAGCACCGTGCTGCCCCAACGCAACCGCGACGCCTGCATCGCCCACTTTGAGCGCGCCGGAGAGATTATCGTGCCGTTCATCGAACAGCACCCCACCAGCGCGCTGGTTGCGGCGACCCGTTGTGCTCATGTCAGCGGCCCGCTTCACCACCAAGGCGGGCTCCGCGAAAGCTACGAACAGCTCATTCTGCTCAACCCGCTCAACCCTCGCCCGATGCGCGCCTTGGGCAACCACATGCTGCCTCGCCACCACGGTGGCTATACCGAGCTTGAGCTTGAGGCGCGCCGCACCGCCGCACGTGTGCAGAATGTCTGGGGTGCCGGTGGCTATACCTGGGTTATGTTTGACGCCATCTGCGCCGATGACACGGCTTGCGCCAATCTAGACGTTGATTATTTCATCGACGGGCTGCGCGATATTCTAGCCCATCATTCGACCGCGTATTGTGCGAACCTACTGGCTGCCTATTGCGCCAATATGCCAAGCTTTGGCGGTGGCGGGGATGAACGCGCTGACAATATCCGCGCCCAAATCGGGGCCTGCACCGACTGGATCATCCGCGCACATCTGACCGAACTCCACCCGATGATCTGGGCCCACGCGGCCCACGGGTTCAACAATAACCTGCGCATCCGGTCGCCGCATAAATTCGCAGCCTCGGGCCGCGACGACGCGATGCAAGTCATAAACAGCCTGTTTCGCTCCGAACTCGCATCGGGGCAACGTATTGTGTTCACCAGCAACGGCCCGCAAGCAATGACCGCCTAACACCGACATCCAAAGCGGATCAGCACACGCATTGGCGCTGCCCCCCTCTTGCAGCACCCCGCCCCCTGTCTTATGACCAAGGCGTTCTGTTTCTGACGCCAAAGGTGCCCCCATGCTTGACCTGACCTATGACACCCCCAAAGTGCGCACCATTGCGGGTGCCAAACATGACTGGGAACTGGTCATCGGGATGGAGGTTCACGCGCAGGTAATGTCGAACGCGAAACTCTTTTCCGCCGCTTCGACAAAATTCGGCGCAGAGCCCAACAACAACGTTTCCTTCGTGGATGCGGCCATGCCTGGCATGCTGCCCACCATCAATGAATTCTGTGTCGAACAGGCCGTGCGCACGGGTCTGGGCCTCAAGGCCGAGATCAACCTGCACAGCGCCTTTGACCGCAAGAACTACTTTTACCCCGATCTACCGCAGGGCTATCAGATTTCGCAGCTGTACCACCCCATTGTGGGCGAAGGCGAAGTGCTGGTGGAGATGGGGGCCGGGGTCGCAGGTGAAAATCCTACGGCGCGCCTGGTGCGTGTGGAACGCATCCACCTGGAACAGGACGCGGGCAAATCGATTCACGATATGGACCCGAACATGTCCTTTGTGGACCTGAACCGTACCGGTGTCGCGCTGATGGAAATCGTCAGCAAGCCCGACATTCGCGGCCCCGAAGAGGCTGCTGCCTATCTGACCAAGCTGCGTCAGATCTTGCGGTATCTTGGTACGTGCAATGGCGACATGCAGTCGGGCGCGATGCGTGCGGATGTGAACGTGTCGATCTGCCTGCCTGGCCAATACGAAAAATATCAGGCGACGCAGGACTTTAGCCATCTCGGGACGCGCTGTGAAATCAAGAACATGAACTCCATGCGGTTCATCCAACAAGCGATCGACGTCGAAGCAAAGCGCCAGATTGCCATCGTCGAAGCCGGCGGCGAAGTGGTGCAGGAAACCCGTTTGTTCGATCCCGACAAGCAGGAAACCCGCTCCATGCGGTCAAAGGAAGAGGCGCATGACTACCGCTATTTCCCCGACCCCGATCTGCTGCCACTGGTGATCGAACAGGCGTGGGTTGATGACATCGGTGCCAACCTGCCCGAACTACCCGATGCCAAGAAAGCGCGCTTTATCAATGACTTTGGCCTCAGCGACTATGATGCGTCGGTTCTGACCTCAGATCTGGACAGCGCGGGCTACTTCGAGGCGACCGCACAGGGCCGAGATGGCAAGATGACGGCGAACTGGGTGATCAACGAACTTTTCGGCCGCCTCAAGAAAGACGAGAAAGCCATCAATGACAGCCCCGTCAGCCCTGCCCAGCTGGGCGGCGTTATCGACCTGATCGCGTCTGATGCGATTTCCGGCAAGATCGCCAAGGACCTGTTTGAAATCGTCTATACCGAAGGCGGTGACCCTGCCTTGATCGTCGAAGAACGCGGGATGAAGCAGGTCACAGACACCAGTGCTATCGAGGCCGCGGTGGACGAGATCATCGCCGCGAACCCCGATCAGGTTGCCAAAGCGCGCGAGAATCCGAAGCTAGCGGGCTGGTTCGTCGGGCAAACGATGAAGGCCACCGGCGGCAAGGCGAATCCGAAAGCGGTGAACCAGATCGTTGCACAAAAACTGAACGGCTAAGACGTCGGGCCGGGGTTTACCAAAGCCCCGGCCCTTTTCTCGCCACGCTCCCCCTCTGACACGCTTTGAAAGGTCTTTTATGGATACGCCCTTCCGGTCATCGCCGCGCCTTGTACAGCCCGAATGGATCGACTTTAACGGCCATTTGAACATGGCTTATTATTCGGTGTTGATGGATAACGCGGTCGATGATGCCTACCATCAGATCGGGTTCGGACCAGAGTATCAGAAGACAGGCCACACCACTTATGTGGCCGAATTCCACGTCTGCTATCTGCGCGAGTTGCACGAGGGCGCGTCGACCTATTGCACGTTCCAACTGCTCGACTTTGATGAAAAGCGTTTCCATTCGTTTACGCAGCTCTGGCACGAAGACGGCTGGCTGGCTGCCACCGGCGAAGCGCTGACGCTGCATATCGACCAGTCTGGCCCCCGTGTGGCCCCGATGCCCGCCGATATTATGGCCCGGCTAGAAGCGATGAAATCGGCCCACGCGACGTTACCTTATCCTGAACAGGCCGGCCGCAAAATCGGACTGAAACGCTGATCCGCGCGCCCTTGTTTGACCTCCTTTGACCCGAAAGCCAGCTCATATGCCACGCTATGAATACAAAGTTGTACCCGCCCCCACCAAAGGGCTGAAGGTCAAGAATATCAAAGGCGATGAAGCGCGGTTTTCCCATGCGCTTCAGGAGCTTATGAATGGTCTTTCAGGTTACGGCTGGGAGTATCAGCGGGCAGAGACTCTGCCATCGACTGAACGCGTGGGGCTGACCGGCAGCACGACGGAATGGCGCAATGTACTGGTGTTTCGCCGCCGACGCGAGGAAGCGCCGGACGCGGCCCCTACTGAGCTGCTCCCCCCACCGTCAGACGCCATGGAAAAGCCCGAAGCCACTGCCTTGAACGCGGACACGGACAAGACAGAGGACGAAAGCTATTTCGAGGATCAGCACGGTGAAACCGACGAGGACGAGGAAACGGCGGAGGTTGCTCCGTCAATGCTGAACGCGCTGGCGTCGCGGCGCAAATCCAGCACGGTTGAAATACCCGCCGAGACCAAACCCGAGGGCGGACAGCAAGCATCAAAGACGGAAGCCAAGACCGACACCCAGACAAAAGCAAACGACGCGACCGAGGAAAAACCCGCAGGCGATCCCCAGACAAAGTCCGTGGACGAAAAAGGCGCGAAGGCTTCGGATGAAACAGAAGCCGCCCCCGCCTCCGAAGACGCCCCCGCCCCCAAGGTCGATAAGACCCCGGACTAAGGGGCCCCTGTCAGACGTCGAGATCCAGCGCCAGTGCATGAATGCGGCCGATCAAGTCGGGACCAAGCGCCTCATGCACGGCGCGGTGCCGCGCAACCCGGGACAGCCCCTTGAAATGGGCCGCCCGAATTTTCACATTAAAATGACTTTCACCCCCCTCGCGGAAGCCGCCATGTCCACGGTGGCTTTCACTATCGTCAACGACGCTTAACTCCGACGGTGCAAACGCCTCTTCCAGCCGGTCGGCGATTTCTTGTGTCACTGACATTTTTTAGCTTAGCCCCCTTCAATCTCACAGCCCAAGGTCTAAACTGACCGGCCTGAGTCGGAAAGGTCCATATCATGCCCAAAAGTGATCCCTTTGGATTCGACATGTCTGTGTCGTCTTCAAAAAAGAAAAATCCCCGCGGCCGTCGCGGGATGTCCGGTGCGTCCGAGACATCACAGCGCGTCTGTTCGCACGAAGGCTGCGAGGAAGCCGGCAAATACCGTGCGCCAAAAGCACCTGACGTGCTGGATGACTATTTCTGGTTCTGCCAGCAGCACGTGCGCGAATACAATCTCAAGTGGAACTTCTTTGACGGCACAACAGAGGCCGAATTGAACGCCCAGCAATCCAAGGACAAAGTGTGGGAACGCACCACCAAGCCGCTTGGCGATCCGGAAGCACGGGCCTGGGCGCGTTTGGGCATCGAAGACCCGCATCAGGTCTTGGGCAAAAACGCGACGCAGAACCCCGGCAAGGGGCCTGCCGCCGGACGCCGCCTCCCCCCCACAGAACGTCGCGCGCTGGAAATCCTCGAGGCCAAGGACACCTGGAGCAAGCCAGAAGTGCGCAAGGCGTATAAGGCGCTCATCAAGGTACTCCACCCCGATATGAACGGCGGTGATCGCAGTCAGGAAGAGCAGTTGCAGCTGGTCGTCTGGGCCTGGGACCAGCTCAAGGGCAGCCGCAACTTCAGGGACTGACGCCGCGCCATTCCGGCAGGCCGTGGGCATCGGCCACCGCGTGAAGCGCGTGCCATAGACAGAGAGACGGGGCGGTGCAGATAGGTGCGCCGCCCCTTTTCCGTCCCCCGCAGGGCTTTGCGACTTTGCCGCAGGTGCGAATTGCCCCTTTCCCTCGCGCTCAGGAAAGATATGTTGCCGTGGACGCCACCCCCTGATCCGCAGGCGGTGCGCAGGACAGAAGCATGAAGGACGTACAGAATATGGCCGAGACCTCATTGGACCTCACAACCAAACCCACCAAAGAGATCTCCGTTCGCGAAGTCTTTGGCATCGACACAGATATGGTCGTGCACGGCTTTGACGAACGTACAAGCCGCGTTCCTGAGCTGGACAGCACTTATAAATTCGACCCTGACACCACGATGGCGATCCTTGCGGGGTTCAACCACAACCGCCGCGTGATGGTTCAAGGCTACCACGGGACAGGTAAGTCCACCCACATCGAACAGGTGGCAAGCCTGTTGAACTGGCCTTGTGTACGGGTCAACCTTGATAGCCACATCAGCCGGATCGACCTGATCGGTAAGGATGCGATCAAGCTGAAAGACGGCAAGCAGGTTACCGATTTCCAGGAAGGCATCCTGCCTTGGGCGCTGCGCAACCCGACTGCGATTGTGTTCGACGAATATGATGCGGGCCGTGCCGACGTGATGTTCGTGATCCAGCGCGTGCTGGAAGTTGACGGCAAGCTGACGCTGCTTGACCAGAACAAAGTGATCGAACCCCACCCCTATTTCCGCATTTTTGCAACCGCCAACACTGTTGGTCTGGGCGATACCACGGGTCTCTATCACGGCACGCAGCAGATTAACCAAGGTCAGATGGACCGTTGGTCGCTGGTCGCCACGTTGAACTATCTCAGCATCGATGCGGAAACGCAGATCGTTCTGTCCAAGAACCCGCATTACAACACGGACAAGGGCCGCAAGACGATCAAGCAGATGGTCACCGTCGCCGACCTGACGCGGACCGCCTTTATGAACGGCGAACTGTCGACCGTCATGTCGCCTCGGACCGTGATTGCCTGGGCCCAGAACGCCGAGATCTTCCGCGATGTGGGCTATGCCTTCCGTCTCTCGTTCCTCAACAAATGTGATGAACTTGAACGCCAGACCGTCGCCGAGTTCTATCAGCGCCTGTTCGACGAAGAGCTGCCGGAATCCGCCGCAAGCCTGAGCCTTGGCTGAGGCACAACCCGCCCTGTGCCAACGTCGGCAGGGGTGAATAACACGACGTTCACCGGCACTTAGGGCCGGTGAATGGCAGTTTGACCGCAGTGCCAGTTTCGCGTGGCCGCGGTGACAAAAGCCGCATACCGGCCGCACTCGGATGGGAGAATGACATGAGCAAACAATCAGATAACCCCGCCGACGCGTTCAAAAAGGCTTTGGCCGAAGCAACCAAAGTCATGTCGAAGGATCCCGATCTGACGGTGAGCTTTTCCGTCGATCCCTCGGGGCTGAGCGGCGATTCAATGCGCTTGCCACAGGTCAGCCGCCGCATGACCCGCGAAGAAGTCCTGCTTGCCCGGGGCACCGCCGATGCGCTGGCGCTGAACCGGCGCTATCACAACGGCCAGACCCATTCGAAATACATGCCCGCCGGTGACATGGCCCGCGACCTATATGAGGCGATGGAAACCGCCCGCTGCGAAGCCGTGGGCGCACGTGACATGCCCGGCACCGCCGGCAACATCGACGCGAAGATCAAATATGACTCCCTGCGCAAAGGGTACGATCAGGCGAAACAGCCCTCGGATGTGCCTTTGGCCACGGCAGCAGGCTATCTTGTGCGCCATCTGGCGACGGGGCGCGATATGCCCGCCGGTGCCGCCAACGCAATGGAGCTGTGGCGCGGTTATATCGAGGATCAGGCCGGCGGCACGCTCGAGACACTGAACGACACGCTAGACGATCAGGCCGCCTTCGCCCGCTTTGCCCGCAAGATGATCTTCGATCTGGGCTATGGCGACCAACTGGGCGATGACCCAGATCAAGGCGACGATGATCAGGACAGTGCCGAGGAAGAAGGCACCGAAGAAGAGCAAGAGCCCGATAGCACCGGTCAAGACGAACAAGACGAGGACGAGGCAGAGGCCTCTCCGGAACAGTCGCAAGAACAACAGCAAGATGAATCCCAAGCGCAGGTGTCAATGGATGATACCGCCGACCAAGAGCTTGGCGAAGAAGCAGAAATGCCCGACGGCGACGCCCCGATGGAGCCCCCCGCCCCGCCGCAGGCATCGGATGCGGACCCAAATTATCTGGTGTACCAGACCGACCACGACGAGGTGATCGGTGCCGCAGATTTGGCCGAACCGGCAGAGCTTGAACGGTTGCGCGCCTATCTCGACCAGCAGCTTGAACCATTGAAGGGCGCGGTGAGCCGACTGGCGAACAAGCTGCAGCGCCGCTTGCAGGCGCAGCAAAACCGGTCATGGGAATTTGATCTCGAAGAAGGCACGCTGGACGCCGGTCGTCTGGCCCGCGTGGTGGCCAACCCCACGACGCCACTGTCATTTAAGGTCGAACAGGACACCGAATTCCGCGATACCTGCGTGACGCTGCTGCTCGACAACTCCGGCTCGATGCGCGGGCGTCCGATCTCTATCGCCGCGATTTGCGCCGATGTTCTGGCCCGCACGCTGGAGCGCTGCAACGTCAAAGTCGAGATTTTGGGCTTTACCACCCGCGCATGGAAAGGCGGCCAAGCCCGTGAGGCATGGCTGAACGATGGCCGTCCGGTACAACCAGGCCGTCTGAATGATTTGCGCCACATCATCTATAAATCCGCAGACGCCCCCTGGCGGCGTACGCGGCCCAACCTGGGGCTGATGATGAAGGAAGGCCTGCTGAAAGAGAACATCGACGGCGAGGCGCTGGAATGGGCCCACCGCCGGATGATCGCACGACACGAATCCCGCAAAATCTTGATGGTGATCAGCGACGGCGCGCCCGTGGATGACAGCACCCTGTCGGTGAACCCTGCCAACTATCTGGAAAAACATCTGCGCGACGTGATCGCGATGGTCGAAAAGCGCAAGGCCGTCGAACTGCTGGCCATCGGCATCGGCCACGACGTGACCCGCTATTATGACCGCGCCGTCACGATCACGGATGTGGACCAGTTGGCCGGTGCCATGACAGAGCAGCTGGCCGCCCTTTTCGACACCGATCCGCGCAAACGCGCCCGTGTCATGGGCATGCGCCGCGCAAGCTGAGGGTCAAGGACGCTCCGCGGGGAGTTTTAAGAGCAAAATGAAGAATGGGGTGGTGACATGTTTCAATCGTTCGAGGCGACCTCGCGGCCGGAACAAGGGCCGCCACGGCTGGCCGCGCTGCGCAAGCAATTGCAAACCGACGCGCTTGACGGGTTTCTGGTGCCCCGCGCCGATGCCCATCAGGGCGAATATGTTGCCCCCCGCGATGACCGGCTGAAGTGGCTGACAGGGTTTACCGGATCGGCTGGTTTCTGTGCCGCCTTGCGGGATGTGGCGGGCGTGTTCATCGACGGGCGCTATCGCACGCAGGTCAAGGCGCAGGTGGCGGATGTCTATACGCCGGTCGCATGGCCCGAGGTGTCACTGGCAGATTGGCTGCGCACAGAGCTGCCTCAGGGCGGCATCGTGGGCTTCGATCCGTGGCTGCATGCCGCCGGACAGATCGAGCAATTGGAGACAGCGCTGGAAGGCAGCAGCGTGACGCTACGCCGTACCGGTAATCTGGTGGACCGCATCTGGGCAGACCAGCCCGCACTGCCGATGCAACCCGCCAAATTGCATCCGATCGAATTTGCCGGCGAGGCACATGGTGACAAAATCGCACGGCTTGCAGGATCGTTGCGCGACAAGGGCCGTGCCGCGGCAGTAATCACCCTGCCCGATAGCCTGTGCTGGCTGCTTAATATTCGCGGGTCCGATATTGCACGCAATCCGGTCGTCCACGGCTTTGCCGTGCTGCACGATGCCGGTCATGTTGATCTGTTCGTCGCCCCCGCCAAGCTGGAGGGGCTGGAGGCGCATCTGGGCCCGCACGTGACCATTCATGCACCAGAGGCGTTTCTGGCTTCTCTCGCCGACCTATCTGGTGCCGTTCTGGCCGAGAAAGCGACTGTGCCGGTGGCTGTCGCGGATGCTTTGGGCGACAAGATCGTGTGGGGCGACGACCCCTGCGCTCTGCCCAAGGCCCGCAAGAACGAGGCCGAGATCAACGGATCTATCGCCGCGCACCTGCGCGATGGGGCGGCCTTGGTCGAGGTGCTGGCCTGGCTTGATGCACAGCCAGCGGGCAGCGTGACGGAGACACAGGTCGTCACCAAGCTCGAGACCGCGCGCCGCCGCGATCCGGCGCTGCAAGAGATCAGCTTTGAGACCATCGCCGGCACCGGCCCCAATGGCGCGATTATGCATTACCGCGTGACCGAAGACACCGATAGTGTTCTGCAAGACGGGCATCTGCTGGTGTTGGACTCCGGTGGCCAATATCTGGATGGCACCACCGACATCACCCGCACCATTGCCATCGGCACGCCGCCGGCCGAGGCGAAAGAGGCGTTTACCCGTGTGCTCAACGGTTTGATCGCCATGAGCCGCCTGCGCTGGCCTAAAGGGTTGGCTGGCCGCGATATCGAAGCCGTGGGCCGATTGCCCCTTTGGATGGCAGGGCAGGATTTCGATCATGGGCTGGGCCATGGCGTCGGAGCCTATCTGAGCGTCCACGAAGGGCCGCAACGGCTCAGCAAGCTGAGCACGGTGCCCCTGTCCGACGGTATGATCCTGAGCATCGAGCCCGGCTATTACCGCGAGGGGGCCTTTGGCATTCGGCTGGAAAACCTTGCCGTGGTACGGCCTGCGGGTAACATGCCGGGCGGGGATGCGCACCGCGCCATGCTCGCTTGGGAAACGCTGAGCTTTGCCCCCATTGATACGCGGTTGATCGTGCCCGACATGCTGAGCATGGATGCGCGGGACTGGCTGAACGCCTATCACCGCGACGTTGCGGAAAAGATCGGACCGCAGCTATCACCGGTTGCGAAACTGTGGTTGGATGCGGCAACAGCGCCGGTTTGAGCGCGATATAAATCAGTTCATTCAGGGAGGACGGTCAGCAATGGCAGACCATATCAAGATTTTGAAGTCAAACGGGACATGGACAGTGCGCGCAGGCGGTGCGGTATTGGCCGAAACACGCAATGCGCTGGAACTGCGCGAGGGCGACCGCGACGCGGTAATCTATATCCCCCGCTCGGATATCGCGATGGCGTTTCTGGACAAGACCGACAAGACCACCCACTGCCCCCACAAGGGTGACGCGCATTATTTCTCGGTCGTGACCAAAAGCCGGACGCTCGACAACGTTGCATGGTCATATGAGGACCCGAGCAACGCCGTAGCCGAGATCAAAGACCATCTGGCGTTCTACCAGCTGCCCGAGGTCGCGGTAGAGCAAATCTAGGGGCCCCCGCGAGGGCCCCAAAATTTCAAGGTTGATGTAAGGGGGGCTGCGGCCCCTCTTATGCGTTCAGCAACCAGCTTGTGTCCGCGCCGAGATCGGCGGCGCTGGTGTTTTGCACGATCACCACGACATTGCCGTTGACCACAAGCTCGCTGTCGGTGCCATTGGCCGCGGCGCGGATTTCGAACATGCCGTCCCCGGGGGCGAAGCTGGCGGGCGATCCTTGGGTTTCTTGCAGGTACAGACCGTCTTCGGCAAGGTTGAAATCGGTCACGATCACCGGTGCCTTTCCAATCTGATCATAGCCGATGGCGTTGATTACATCGGCCCCGTCACCCCCTGTCACGGTATCGCCGTCGTTGGCGCTGATGGTGTCGTCGCCGTCGCCTCCCAGCACCACATCGGCCATCGTATCCGTATCGCCTGACACATTGCCGTCGAGGTTGAAGTCAAACGCACGGATCACGTCATCACCGGCACCGCCGTCGATGCTGTCAGCACCCAGCCCCGAGATAAGGAAATCATTCCCCGCCCCGCCGTTCAACGTGTCATCGCCCATACCGCCGAACAATGCGTCATTCCCGGCATCACCATCGATCAGGTCGTCACCCTTGTTGCCCGCCAACTTGTCCGGCCCTTCGCCGCCTGACAGCGTGTCATTGCCAGGGCCCGCGTTGATCGTATCGGCCCCTGCATCGCCCGACAGGTCGTCATTGCCGCTGCCACCATTGATCAGATCGCTTTGGGTGCCGCCGCTGATCACGTCATCGCCCCCGTTGCCGTTCAGCGTGTCGTTCAACCCGCCGCCCATCAACGTGTCGTTCCCACCGTTGCCATTCAGCAGATCGTTGCCACCCTCACCGTCGAGCACATCATCGCCCGCCAGCCCGCTGAGCGTATCGCTGCCGACGCCGCCCATAAGGGTATCGTTGCCCGCGCCGCCGCTGAGCCCGTCGTTGCCCGCGTTGCCCATCAGGATGTCGTCACCATCATTCCCTTCAAGGTAGTCAAAGCCTTCGCCACCGCTAAGCGTGTCATTGCCGCGGCCCCCCAGCACAGTATCCGCGCCAAAGTTGCCCATGGCGTCGTCATTGCCCGCCCCACCGTTGACCAGATCGTTGTTGGTGCCACCGCGCAGCACATCGTCGCCGGAACCGCCAAAGAGCGTGTCCGTCAGCCCGCCGCCCAAAAGCGTATCATTGTCGGACCCGCCGATCAGGTTGTCGGACCCAAGACCGCCCACAAGGGAATCCGCACCGCCGAAACCCGCCAAGCTGTCGTCGCCGCTGCCACCTATCAGGGTGTCATTGTCGGCACCGCCGTCGAGTGTATCGCTGCCGTTGTTCCCGTTCAGCAGATCGTCGCCCACGCCACCGCGCAGCATGTCGCTGCCCTGCCCGCCAGACAGATCATCGTCGCCCCCGAAACCGGTCAGGCTGTCCGCGCCATTGCCACCCAAAAGCGTATCACTGCCGGGGCCACCGTTGACGGTATCGCGGCCCTCTTCGCCATTGCCAAGGTTGTCGCCACCGCCAAGGTGCAGCATGTCGTTGCCCGCACCGCCCTGGACGGTATCATCCCCACCAAAGCCGTTTACCGTGTCGTCCCCGCCAAAGGCATCGATGTCATCATTTGCCCCCGTGCCGGTGACCAGGTCAGGCCCATTGGTGCCCTGTTGCAGTACAATCTGCGGGGATGCGACATTTGGCTCTGACACGTCTTCGATGTCCTCCGATATGTCATCATCACCGTCGTCGCTGCCCATCAGCCCTGCCATTCCAAAAAGCGCGAGCGCCGGCAGTAAAGTCAATCCAAGCATGTTCAAATCCCCCAGAACTATACTTAAGAGTGTAGTTCACGGGGACCGTCCCAGCAAAGCCAAATTCCTGCCGCAATTCAGCCGCATTTCAATATTTCACGACAATCATATCTCGCACGACCTACTGTGCTGAAAGTAGCAACAATTAAGAATGTTCTTCGGCGGCGGTTTCGGCCAGGGCGCGGTTATAGGCCTTGAGGGCATCGACATGGAACAACGCGCCCAGCAGTTCGGGCGGCGATTCGGGTTTCAGCGTGACCACTGGAATAAAGGCAGCACCGGTCTGCTCGAAAATCGGCATGGCGGCCTCTAGTGTGGCGGTGCCGTCAATATAGGTCCCTTCGCCGATCAGTTCCCAACAGGTTTCCTCGTTCGCGGCACGCAGATCGTCGGGGCGGCGCATGATGCGGCCGACCATGAACATGCCCAGCAAATAGGCCTGTGGACCGGCCGCAAGGTGAATACCACGCCGCTCCATCTGGGTGAGAAAAAAGCTGCGGTGCACCAGACGTGACGCCAACCCCGTAGACATGCTGACAGCGACCATGACCGCAAGACCCGTCTGCCAGTCACCTGTCAGTTCGAACACAATCAACGTCGTAGAAATCGGCGCGCCCAGAACGGCTGCCGCCACCGCCCCCATTCCCGCCAGCGCATAAAGCGAGGTCGCACCCGACATCGTGGGGAATACGCCCGTGGCGATCAGACCAAACGCCAGCCCCGTCAACGCGCCCAGCATCAGCGAGGGCGAGAACACACCGCCGCCCATGCGCCCCCCAAGTGTGATCGACACGGCGATGATCTTGAGCACGGCAAAAACGACCGCCTCGTGCAGGATCATATCGCCGCTCAGAGCGCGGGTTGTCGTCTCGTACCCGACGCCGATGATATGGGGGAACCACAGCGCGATTACGCCAAGGATCGCACCCGCCACAGCCGGCCGCAGATACCGTGGCAGCTTGCTGCGGGCCTGAATGAAATTGCCGATATCCTCGGCCCAAAAGATGCCGCGCATCAGGAATACCGCGACCACGCCGCAGGTCAGCCCGAGCAGCAAAAACGCTGGCAGTTCCGCGTAGAACGACATGTCGCCCACGGTAGGCAGGACAAATTCGGTCAGGCCGCCAAACTCTAGCCGGTTAATCACCGTCCCCGCGGCAGAGGCGATGACGATCGGGGCGAACGCATGCACGGCAAAGTGGCGCAACACGATCTCTAGCGCAAAAAGCGCCCCTGCAATCGGTGCGTTAAAGCTGGCCGATACAGCTGCCGCCACAGCGCAGCCCAGCAGGTCGCGCCCGGTGATGCCGCTTGCGTTGATCCGACGACTAACCAACGTCGCGATCACGCCAGCAAGGTGAACAACCGGCCCTTCGCGCCCCGACGACCCTCCGGTGCTGAGCGTGATCAGCGAGGCCAAAGCGGACGCGATCCCTGCCCGCGTTTCCACACGCCCTTCGTGTAGTGCGGCACCGAGGATCACATCGCCGACACTGCGCGCGCGGGCATCGCGGGTGAAATTATGCAGGATGAGCCCCACAGTAAGCCCGCCGATCGTGGGAATTAAAACGACCCAATACCATTCGAGGCTGCCAATATAGCTGTGCAAACGCTGGACATCTTCGGTGCCATAGAGAAGCGCCTGTAACGCGTTGATCCCTTTGCGAAAAAATAGCGCGGCAAAACCCGCGCAAATACCGATCACCAGCGCGATAAACCAAAAGGTAACCTTGCCCGGCCCCTTTTCACGCAGCACGCCCCAGCCAAAACGCGCATGGCTGCACAGCGTGTCATATTGCTGGTTCAGAAAGGGGCGCGGTTTCAAAGGCATGGCGGCTTTGCTGTCAGGGTTTCCCCATGTCTAGGACAGAGCCGCCTGCGTTAAAACCCCTGCAATCAAGACGAGGCTCTTAGCTGGCGAATTCTTCGCCCAAAAGCTCGCGTGCAGCAGCGCGGGCGGCGTCGGTGATCGTGTCTCCGGCCAGCATACGCGCGACCTCGTCCACCCGTTCGGGGGCCGACAGCGGCGTGACCGTCGACAAAGTCATCCCTTTGGACACGGCCTTGGACACACGCCAGTGGTGTGCGCCCAAAGCGGCCACCTGCGGCGAGTGGGTGACAACAAGCACCTGACCGCCCTGCGACAGCGCCGCCAGACGCCGCCCCACCGCATCGGCTGTTGCACCGCCAACACCACGGTCGATTTCGTCAAAGATCATCGTCAGGCCGGTTTGCCCCTTGGCCAGACAAACCTTGAGCGCGAGCAGAAAGCGGCTTAGTTCCCCGCCCGATGCGATCTTGCCCAAAGGTCCCGCAGGCGCGCCGGGGTTGGTGGCAACGGTGAAGGATACCGCGTCACGCCCCTCGGGGCCCGGTGTTTCGGTTGTGATCTGGGTCGCAAAAACCGCGCGTTCCATTTTAAGCGGGGCAAGCTCAGCGGCGACGGCCTTGTCCAGCTTGCCTGCTTTCTTTTGGCGTGCATCGGTCAGTGCCTCAGCGGCGGCGTCATAGGCGGCTTGGGCATCACGCACGGCTTTCTCGAGACCGGCCTGTGCTGCCTCGCCCGCGTCTAGCGCATCCAGCTTGCCGCGCAGCGTGTCGGCAAAGCCAGCCAGCTCATCGGCCTGTACCTCGTGCTTGCGGGCCATGCCGCGGATGGCGAACAGTCGTTCTTCGGCTTCCTCGAGCTCGATCGGGTTGAACGACATGGTGTCGATCGCGGCGACCACGCCCTCCGTCGCGTCGTCCAGTTCGACCATCGCACGTGACAGCGCGGCCATCGGGGCCTCTAGCGCGCCGTCGGCTTTGTGGGCGACGCCGTCAAGCCAGCGCAGGGCGTCGCCCAACTGGGTCTCTGCGCCGCCCTGTCCCATCATCTCGTAAGCGTTGACCACATCGCTGCGGATCTTTTCGGCGCTTTGCATCAAACGACGGCGCGCATCCAGCTGTTCTTCCTCGCCCGCTTGCGGGTCCAGCTTGTCCAGCTCTGCGACGGCATGGCGCAGGTATTCTTCTTCGGCTGCAATGGCTTCGCGGTCCGCAGCGGCCTGTTTCGCCGCCTTGCGTGCCGCAGCGAGGGTGGACCACGCCTGACGCACCTTGGCCCGCAGCGCAACCGTGCCCGCGAATTCATCCAGAATGGCGCGGTGGCCCTTTGGGTCAAGAAGCCCGCGGTCGTCATGCTGGCCGTGCAGCTCTACCAACGTCTCGGACAGCGCGCGCAGCACCTCGCCCGAACAGCGCCGATCGTTGACCCACGCCGTCTTGCGTCCGTCAGAGCCGTTGATCCGGCGCAGGATCAGCTCGCTCCCACCCGGCAGTCCGGCCTCTTCCAGTACCGCATGGGCCGCGTGCCCCTCTGGCAGATCGAACCACGCTGTCACCTCGCCCTGAGACGCGCCCTGACGCACCAGATCAGCACGTCCACGCCAGCCCAGCACAAATCCCAGACTATCAAGCAGGATCGATTTGCCCGCGCCTGTTTCACCGGTCAGAACGTTCAAACCCGGCTGAAACGCAAGCTCCAGCCGGTCGATGATCAGCATATCCGAAATATCTAGGCCGCGTAGCATGGGTCACTATCCGTGAGGGCCGTAAAAAGGCGCGTGGTCAGATCCATTCGCCCTTGATCGTTTGGCGGTAAATCGCGGTCAGCCAGTTGTCCCCAAGGGACTTCATTTCAAGCCCTTGACCGGTCAACAACTTATAGCTGGCGGCGTACCACTCGGTCGACTGGTAGTTGTGGCCCAAAATGGCCCCGGCAGTCTGTGCTTCGTCGGTCAGGCCAAGCGAGAGATAGGCCTCGACCAAGCGATGCAGCGCTTCGGCTGTGTGGGTAGTGGTCTGGAAATCCTCGACGACAACGCGGAACCGGTTGATCGACGCGGTGTAATGCTCGCGGCGCAGATAATAGCGCCCGACTTCCATTTCCTTGCCCGCCAGATGGTCGAAGGCAAGATCGAACTTAAGCACCGCAGACCGCGCATATTCGCTGTCAGGGTAATCCTCTATCACGCGGCGCAACGCTTGCAGCGCCTGAAAAGTCAGGCCCTGATCGCGGCCGACTTCGTCGATCTGGTCATAATAGCTAAGCGCCAGCAGATAGCTGGCATAAGACGCGTCATCGTCATCGGGGAAGAAATCGATATAGCGCTGCGCGGCAGACCGGCTGCTGGGGTAGTCCTGATCCTGATGGAAGGCAAAAGCCTGCATGATCAGCGCGCGTTTGGCCCATTCGGAATAGGGATACAGGCGCTCGATTTCCGAGAAATACTCAGCGGCTTCGGCGGGGCGTTTGCGGTTGAGTTCGAATTCGCCGCGTTCAAAAATCTGTTCGGCCGAATAGGTTTCAAGCGGGATTTCCTGAGGGTTGAAGAAGCTGTTGGTCGTCCGACCCGTATCCTGAGCACCACCGCACGCGCCAAGAACGCCCACCAAAAGCACCGCACCGACCACCCGCTTGCGCGACATCGTACCCGTCATGCGTTTCACCCTCGCTTTAAACTCTGCGTCACGTTTCACGATACGCCTTTGCCCGTGACTAGCACAAGGTTTCGCGCAACAAAACGACCATTCGGCAGTCCCCCGCAAGGGCAGCTGTCGACCGGCCAAATCGTAAACAAAGGATTACCCAAGCACCACCGGAGTTTCAACCGTCGTTAATGCCCTGCCCTGCATCACCGCGATCACGATTTCAGGCAACGGCGGGAATTTCATCCCACTCAAGGCCAAAGCCCGGCAGACGCGACGCCATCTGTCCGTCGCATTCGACCATACGCACCGCGCCGGGGGTCGCGAACAGCGCGCGCAGCAGCGTGTTGGTCAGGCTATGGCCCGCGCGAACACCGGTATAGTGTCCAATAAGCGGCGCACCTGCCAGCGCCAGATCGCCCAAGGCATCCAGCATCTTGTGGCGTACAGGTTCGTCCGAATGGCGCAGACCGCCCGGGCTGAGGACTTGGTCGCCGTCAAATACGACCGCGTTCTCGCCGGCGTTCCCGCCCAAGGCCAGACCGTTGGCTTGCATCGCATCCACATCCGCCTGACGGCAGAAGGTACGGCTGTCGCAAAGTTCACGCGCGAAGCTGCCGTTGTTCATCACCAGCGACTTTTCCTGATGGCCGATGGCGGCGTCTGCAAAATCGATGACAAAGTCGATCTTCAGTGTGTCCGCAGGCGAGATGGTGGCCGATGCTTCGCCGTCGGTCACAGTGACGGTCTTGAGCACCTCAAATGCCCGTACAGGGGCCGCCAGCATGCGCACACCGCGCTGCATGATACCACGCACGAACGGCGCGGCAGACCCGTCAAGGATCGGCACTTCGGGGCCGTCGATCTCGATTAATGCGTTATGGATACCGCAACCGGCCAGCGCCGCCATCAGGTGCTCAACAGTAGAGACCTGCAGGCCCGTCGCATTCTCAAGCTTGGTGCAAAGCGGCGAACGGTTCACCGCATCCCAACGCGCAGGGATCAAACGATCACCCACATCAACGTCGCTGCGTGAGAACCAGATACCGTGATGCGCACCAGCAGGACGGATGGTCACAGTTGCGGGACGACCCGAATGAAGGCCGGTGCCGCTAAAGCTGATCGCTGTCTTGATGGTTGTCTGCACGGTTAATACTCACTGTCCAAAGATCATCTGTCTAAGTTGAACTCTGTCCTATCTGGGCCGTTCCGATTGCTCAATTCAATGATTACTACCGTCTGAAACATGACTGTCACAATTAAGGGGTAATATCCGCTCATTCACGGCAAGCAACTGATTTCAATAGAAACTTAAGAATTCAGGCATGTCGCATGTCTGGCAAAGCGTGAAGACTGAGCTGCGGTTTTTTAACAAATATTATCGCACTTGCTGCACCGCAGCATCCCTGAAGCTGTACCGCTAACGAAAAAGACCACCCCGAAGGGTGGCCTTTTAGACGCATACGAGGACGTCTTGCCGTTTCTTAGTTCGCCTGACGACGCAGGAACGCGGGGATCTCGATCCGCTCTTGATCTTCGTCTTGCAGATCGCGCGGCTGTGGCGCGGCAGAGGACGCGCGGGTCTGGACCGGCGGCTGCTGGCGTGCGGGGCGCTGCTGCTGGGTTTCCGCCTCACCGTGGCCGGTCATGCGGTTGATCAACGAATTGATACCGAAACGCTTTTCGCCCTGATCGGCCGCGGCAGGTTGCTGACGCTGCTGCTGGGGCTGTGCCTGAGGCTGGCGTTGCGGTTGTTGCTGCTGGGTTGGCGACGCTTTCTGAGCGGCCGCGCGCAGGCGGGCCAAAGCTTCGGGTGATGGGGTGCCCGGTGCAGACGCGCGTGGCGCGACAAATGCTTCTTGCTGTTGCGCGTCGACATTCACCTCTTCGTGGCGCGGCTGAAAAGACGCAACCTCGGGACGGTAAGCAGGGGGGGGAAGATCATCGGCGTTGGACGCGTTGTCTTCGTAGCGGTTGTCAGAGAAACCACCGTGCTGGGAAGACTGGTCTTCCTGGAACAACTGCTGCTGCGGCTCTTCTTCGTATTCCGCTTGGGCAGCAAGTGGTGCAGGCGTCTCGGTGGCTGGGGCTTGTTCAACCTCAAGCGTTCTGGCTGGCAACGGCTGCGACATCGAACGGCGTGGCACAGGCATTTCTGTGTTCACGTCAACCGCATCGATACCTGTCGCGACAACGCTCACGCGCATAACGCCACCCAGTTCAGTGTCGAGCGTGGACCCAACGATGATATTCGCGTCTGGGTCGACTTCTTCGCGGATACGGTTCGCCGCCTCGTCCAGTTCGAACAAGGTCAGGTCGTGGCCGCCGGTGATGTTGATCAGAACGCCCTTGGCACCGCGCAGGCTGATTTCGTCCAGCAGCGGGTTCGCGATGGCCTTCTCGGCAGCCTGGATGGCGCGATCTTCGCCCTCGGCCTCGCCGGTACCCATCATCGCCTTGCCCATTTCGTCCATCACAGCGCGAACGTCAGCAAAGTCGAGGTTGATCAGGCCGGGACGGACCATCAGGTCTGTAACGCCTTTGACGCCTTGATACAGCACGTCATCTGCAAGCGAGAATGCTTCGGTAAAGGTGGTTTTTTCATTCGCCAGACGGAACAGGTTCTGGTTGGGAATGATGATCAGTGTGTCGACAACTTTTTGCAGCGCCTCGATGCCGTCCTCGGCTTGGCGCATCCGCTTGATGCCCTCGAACTGGAACGGTTTGGTCACGACGCCTACGGTCAGGACACCCAGCTCGCGTGCGGCTTGGGCGATAATTGGCGCAGCACCTGTCCCGGTGCCCCCGCCCATACCTGCCGTGATAAAGCACATGTGTGCGCCGGCCAGGTGATCTACAATCTGTTCAATGCTTTCTTCCGCAGCAGCAGCACCGACCGACGCCCGTGCGCCAGCACCCAGACCTTCGGTAACTTTGATGCCCAGCTGAACGCGGTTCTCC
This sequence comes from Sulfitobacter sp. M13, assembly GCF_053474885.1. Taxonomy (NCBI): domain Bacteria; kingdom Pseudomonadati; phylum Pseudomonadota; class Alphaproteobacteria; order Rhodobacterales; family Roseobacteraceae; genus Sulfitobacter; species Sulfitobacter sp. M13. The sequence continues at coordinate 2,669,324 of NZ_CM130281.1, forward strand.
GCCTTGGCTTGCTGCAACGCTTGCGCGTCCGTGTTGGCAACCACGAAATCAACACCATCGAGTTCTTTTTCGATCATGTTGTTCACGGCGTTGCCGCCTGCCCCGCCAACACCAAACACTGTGATGCGGGGTTTCAGGTCGCCCTGTCCGGGCATTGAAAGATTGAGGGTCATGAGCCGTCCGCCTGTATTGTTTAGCTCGCTTACGGAGCATTTTTTGTGCAATTCCCCTTGTTGTATAGGGATAACGCCCTTGCGTCACCTAGAAAACACGATTTTGACACATTATATGGGCGTTTTTTTGCCGGTTTTCTCATGATTTCGACGCGCGCACCGCATCTGGGGGTTACCAGTTGTCGCGGAACCACTTGACAGCGCGCTTCAACGATCGGGCCGGATATCGGTCGGCAGGAATGTCGAAATCCCACCACTCGTCCTGCGGGTGCGCGGCGAATAACGCGAGCCCCACGGCAGAGGCAAAACCGGGTCCGGTTGCAGCCTGTGGCAGGCCGTGGACGCGCAACGGGCGGCCCAAACGGACCTGTTGGCCCAAGATCTTGCTGGCAAGCCCATCAAGGCCCGGAATTTGACTACCCCCACCCGTCAGCACGATCTGCTGGCTTGGTAGGTGATCAAATCCCGCGGCATCCAGACGGGCGCGGACCTCTTCGAGAATTTCTTCGACACGCGGGCGCATAATGCCGATCAGCTCTGCGCGGCTGACGGTACGGCGGTCGTGTTCATAGTCACCGGTATCCCCACCGATATCGATCATCTCGCGGTCATCCATGCCTGTCGCATGCACCCCACCATAGAACGTCTTGATCCGCTCGGCGTTGGCCGTCGGCACCTGCAATCCCATAGAGATATCAGAGGTGATGTGGTCGCCGCCCATACGGACGCTATCGGCATAAATCATGTGTTTGCGGATAAAGATCGACACAGAGGTCGATCCGCCGCCCAAATCGATGCAGGCCGCCCCCAGCTCTTGTTCGTCTTCGACCAGCGATGAAATCCCCGAAACATAGCCAGAGGACGCGATACCTGCCAATTCAAGGTCACAGCGTTTGATGCAATGGGCAAGGTGTTGAACCGCAGCGGCATCGACGGTCAGCATATGCATGTCGACCGACAGCGTATTGCCCAATTGTCCGCGCGGATCGGACAGACCCGACCGGTTATCCAGCGCAAAGTTCACGGGCTGCGCGTGCAGGACCTCGCGGCCTTCGCCGTATTCCGGGACATCGCAATTGGCCAGAACCTGCGCGACGTCCTGCTCCGATACGACTTGCCCTTCCAGTTCAAGCGTGGCGTCCAGACCATAGCTGCGCGGCTCGGCCCCCGAGAAACAGGCGATCACGTGATCCACGCGGATGTTCGCCATTTTCTGAGCAGCCTGCAGCGCGGTGCGCACGGCACGTTCTGTTTCCTGCATGGCGCAAATTTCGCCAAAGCGGACCCCGCGCGACCGTGTGGTTGCAGCCCCGATCACACGAAAGCCCGACTGCCCCGCAAGCGACCCGATTTCACCTTCTTCGGACATGCGGCCCGTGCCATCAAAACGCAAGACAAGGCAGGCAATCTTAGAGCTGCCCACATCCAGAATAGCCACCACGCCGCGTTGCATCGCAAGCTTACGCATGTGGCGCATGGATCGCTGACTATCGTATAGGTCCATCATGTTTTCACTGTCCCGAAATCTGCCTGATGCGCCACAATTCTTGTGTGGCTTCTTTGTTCATTTGCACGGTGGGCCGCTGCGCCAACCGCATATCTACCCGCGCCACATCGCGGCTTAGCACCTCTTCCGCGCCTTCCAGCGCGATCACCCGCTCCAGCGCCTGAACGGCCAGTGTTTCGGGCAGCAAGATACGCTGCTCACGGTCAAGAACGACGTCCCAACGACGTTCTCCCATGCGCACCAACCCCCGCAGCCTCTCCCCCAACGGAGCCGCCGTGCGGATCAATTCAAGCGCTTCGCCCACGCGTATGTTCGCAGCTTCACCCACGACCAGCGGAAGGTCCGTACGCTCGCCACGTGCCGCGATCTGCCCGATGGTGCTGCCCTCGGCGTCGATCAGCGACAGCCCGTCCTGACTGCGCCAAACAGCGACCGGCACCCGCGGCTGCACCGATACTTGCAATACACCGCCCGGCTTGACCCGAAGCGACGCCTGTTTGACGCCGGGAAGATTGGTGATCGCGTCGCGCAGCGCTGGAAGATCCAGATCGAACGAGCTGGTCGGAAATTCAACAGGCACCGTGGCGCGGACATCGGCGGCCAAGGTCCCTTCTACGCCGTCGATCGCCATCAGCTTGACCATGAATTCGGGCCGCTGCTGGATGCTGGTGCGCGCGTTTGCGTAGATATCGAACAGCTGTCCGCGCCGTGCTTCGTCCGCGAGGTAAATTGTCCCCGCCGTCATCGCCAGACAAAACGGCACCCCGACGCGCAACCCGAACCGGAAGGTCGGCGTCAGCATAAGGCGCTGCATCCGCCATGCCCAACGTGATGGCGCTGGATCAGTCTTGCCCAGCTTGGCGGGTTTAACGCGTTTGATCAACGATTGCATGACGCGTCCTCGATCATCCAGGCGCACAGCTCGCCGAAGGAAATACCCACTGACTGTGCCTGTTCTGGCGACAGCGACGTGGGGGTCATGCCAGGTTGTGTGTTGGTCTCGAGCAGGAAAAGACCCGCAGCGCCCTTGCTTTCATCCCAGCGGAAATCTGTGCGGCTGACGCCACGACACCCAAGCGCGTTATGCGCGCGCAGGGCGTAATCCATGCAAAGTTCGAAAATCTCGTGCGGGATGTCGGCAGGCACCACATGGGTTGATCCGCCGGCTTTGTATTTCGCGTCGTAATCATACCAGCCCGTGGTCTGGATATCGGTCACGGTGAGCGCCCGCTGCCCCATCACGGTGGTGGTCAGCTCGCGACCGGCGACAAATTTCTCGACCATCACCTCGGCGGGCATGGCGTCGTCCAACTGCGGCGGGCCGTTGTTTTCGACCTCGACCAGATAAACGCCAACGGACGAACCTTCGTTGTTCGGCTTCACGACGTAGGGCGGATCCATCACATGCGACCCGCGCACAGTAGAGGCCGGAACGATCACGCTTTCAACAATGGGCAGACCTGCGGCACGGAAAACTTCCTTGCTGCGCTGCTTGTCCATCGCCAGTGCAGAGGCCAGCACGCCGGAGTGCGTGTAAGGCAGCCCCATCCATTCAAGGATCCCCTGAACGCAACCATCTTCGCCCCAGCGACCATGCAGGCAGTTCAGAACCACATCAGGCTTGGCTGTAACCAAGTCAGCACAAAGATCGGGGCCGCAATCGACCTCGATGACTTCGAAATTCCGGTCCCGCAAAGCCGCTGCGCACGCGCGCCCTGTTGAAAGAGACACCTCGCGCTCAGCGGAGGGGCCACCCAACAATACTGCAACTCTCGGGGGTGTCCTGCTCGACAATCCCACTCAATCTGCCTTTTTAAATGGGCCTGTTGCGACCCTTATTTATTCTGTGTCGGGTCACTTACGGACCCTGAATCATGACGCTCGAACGATTATTTTTCGCCGATCCGCATAATTTCCCACTCTAGCGTAATCCCGCTGGAATCGTAAACCTTTTTTCGCACCAACTCGCCTAATGCCTCAAGGTCGGCCGCCGTCGCGGACCCGGTATTGATCAGGAAGTTGGGATGTTTCGGGCTCATCTGCGCACCGCCCAAGGTGGCACCGCGCAACCCTGCATCGTCAATGACCTTCCACGCCTTCATATCGTGGCGGTCGTCGGCCTGCCCCGTGCTGGAAAATCCTGCCGGATTGCGAAACGTCGACCCTGCGCTGCGGTCCTTGGTGGGTTGTGTTTCGTCGCGTTTGCGCAGCTGCTCTTCCATCCGCGCATGCAGCGCATCGGCATCGCCTTGGGGCGGCGCAAACGTGGCCGAGGTGATGACACACCCGTCCGGCAGCGCGGACTGGCGATAGGCGAATTTCATGTCATCAGGCCCAAGCGTGACATGTTCGCCCTCACGGGTGATCGCCTCTGCGCTGATGAAATAATCAGCGGTATAGGTGCCGTAGCAACCCGCGTTCATCCGCACCGCGCCGCCGATGCTACCTGGTATTGTGCGCAGAAACGTTAGATCAAGCCCCGCGTCCGCCGCCTTGCGCGCCACATGGGCGTCGAGCGCGGCTGCGCCCGCGGTGACGTTACCATCCTCGCAGCTGATGGCATTGAACCCGCGCCCCAACCGGATCACCACAGCGCGCAAGCCGCCGTCGCGCACGATCACATTCGACCCGACGCCCATTGGCATGACAACCACATCGCGCGGCAACGCCTTCAGGAACGCCGCCAGATCATCCGCATCCGCAGGCTGGTAGAAATAATCGGCAGGGCCGCCCACACGCAGCCACGTCAGATCAGCCAAGGGACGGTTTTGCGTCAGCTTGCCGCGCATATCGGGAAAGGAAATATCTATCATGGGCTTCGCGTAGCTCTCTTTGGCGGGGAGGTCAATTTTCCACACGTCTTAAAGACAGGTGGACCGCAAGCGCGTTAATCGGGGCGGTTTGCACGCAGGGTGCGGGTTAGGCGACCGGCCACCCAGCCGACAAGAAACGCACAGATTGCATATCCTGTGGCCGCGGCTTGGGCCATAAACACCGGTCGCTCGAACGGTTTCGCGCCTAAGCCCCAGATCATCCACGCCCAGTTCAACGCCAATCCGGTCAGCAAGACCAGCACAAAGCCACCATAGCGCCGCGCCAGCCCACACCAACCAGAGGCCAGCATCCACACAACGAGAATGCCGATAAGAATGACCAACGTCAGATTCATTCTGCCGCATCCCTAACTGCAGCACCGCGCAACCAGCGCATCAAATAGATAACGGGCCAGCGCAGCACCGAACAGCCGCCCGCAAACACCAGCATTCCGACCCAAGGGCCATGCTGCATGGTGACATAGCCCAGTACGGGAATTCCCACGGCAATCAACACATAGGCGCTGCGCCAGTGCTGGTCAGAACTGGGTGTCATCGCCAACACATTCGCAACGACGGCCCAGAAACAGGCAAGAACCAGTGATGTACTCATTTGGGTACCTCGGGGTTTTGTCCGCGCAGCTTGGCCAGCAAAAAGCGCAAGGGATTGCGGAACATGGACACAAAGGCAGCAAGTGCGAGCAAGGTGAACAGCCAGCCCTCCTGAAGACCGATCAAGACGATCAGCACAGGTGCGGCGATCAGCAGTAAGATACCGGGAATATATTGAAGACGCATCGGCAGCGTCGCCACCGTGGCCGAGCAAAAGACCCACAGGATGCAAGCCCAAATCAAGGTCATGACCGGCCCCCATATACAGGGGTCGGTTCCATTTACACGGCTTCCTTCTTTAGCGCAGCCAGCGCGTCGGGCAAGGCGTTGGCCCATGTGCTTATGGTGCCCGCCCCGAGGCAAACAACCATATCCCCCGGACCTGCCTTCTCGCGCACAAGCCGCGCCAGATCTTCCTCGCTTTGGACGGCGCGGGCATCGCGGTGGCCGTGACGGATCAGCCCTGCAACCAGATCGTCGCGCCCTGCCCCTTCGATGGGGTCTTCGCCCGCGGCATAGACCTCGGCGATGCCGACCACATCGGCATCGTTAAAGCAGGCACAGAACTCTTCAAAGTGATGGTGCAGGCGGCTGTAGCGGTGTGGCTGGTGCACGGCGATGACGCGCCCTTCGGTGGCCTGACGCGCAGCCTTGAGCACAGCGGTGATTTCAACCGGGTGGTGACCGTAGTCATCGATAATTGTCACACCGTCGACTTCGCCCACTTTGGTAAAGCGCCGGTTCACACCGCCAAAGCCCGCCAGTGCGGCCCGGATTTCTTCGGCTTTCATGCCAAGGTGTCTGGACACAGCAACCGCCGCCATTGCGTTCGAAACGTTGTGGTCCCCCGGCATGGGCAAGCTACAATCCTTGATTGTGATCCCTTCGGCCTGAAACACGATATCGAAATGCGCCACGCCCGCCTTGTAGTGCAGGTTGATCGCGCGCACATCGGCTTGCGTGTTAAAGCCATAGGTCATCACGCGGCGGTCGGTGATCTTACCCACCAGCGCTTGCACTTCGGGGTGGTCAATGCAGCAAACAGCCAGCCCGTAAAACGGAATGTTTGATACGAAGTCCAGAAACCCTTTGCGCAGGGTATCAAAGTCGCCCCAATGCTCCATATGTTCAGGGTCGATGTTGGTCACGATCGCAATGGTCGCCGGCAGACGGTTAAAGGTGCCGTCGGATTCATCCGCTTCGACCACCATCCATTCGCCCTGCCCCATACGTGCATTCGAGCCATAGGCGTGGATGATCCCGCCATTCACGACAGTCGGGTCGATGCCACCTTTGACCAGCAGTTCGGCCACCATCGTTGTCGTGGTTGTCTTGCCGTGGGTTCCGGCAACGGCGATGTTGGATTTCAAGCGCATCAGCTCTGCCAGCATCTCTGCGCGGCGCACGATCGGCAGCCCTGCCACCCGTGCCGCATCAAGTTCGGGGTTGCCCGGTTTGATCGCGGAAGAGATCACGATAACCGCGGCCCCTTCGATGTTCGCGGCCTGCTGCCCTTCAAAAACAGTCGCGCCAAGATCCACCAGACGGTCTGTGATCTTGGTCGACTTCAGATCAGACCCCTGCACGCGATAGCCGTGGTTCAACAACACTTCGGCAATGCCTGACATGCCGATACCGCCGATGCCTACGAAATGGATCGGGCCCACATCAGTCGGAAGCTTCGTGGCTGCGTTCATCGTTTCTTTCCTTCGGTTGCCAGGGCTTCCACCATCTGGGCGAGTTCTTCTGCGGCGTCTGGTTTGGCGACAGATAGTGCTGCGCGTGACATCTGCAACGCACCATCGGCGTGGGTCAGCACCATTTCAATTTGGGCGCGCAGGCTGTCGGGGTTTGCCATGTTTTCGGGCACCATGATCGCGGCACCGGCGTCGACAAGCCCGCGGGCATTCGCGGATTGGTGATCGCCTGTGGCAGCCGCATAGGGGATCAGGATTGAGGGCCGCCCGATAATAGAGATATCGGCGACGCTGGACGCGCCCGCGCGGCTGATCACCAGCTGGGCTTCGGACATGCGGCGCGGCACATCGTGGAAAAACGGCTGCACATCTGCGTTGATACCGTTTTCGGCATAGAAAGCCGCGACGCGTTCACCGTCTTCGTCGCGTGCCTGATGGCTCACGCGGATATTGCGCAACAGATCCAGCGGCAGATCGGCGATGGCGGGGGGGATGACCTCGCTGAGGATCCGCGCGCCCTGGCTGCCGCCCATCACCAACAGCTCCATCGGATAATCACCGGGCGCGATATAACCGGCACCGGCCCGTTCCAGCACAGAAGCACGCACCGGATTGCCAGTATGCTGTGCGCTTACCCCGTCGGGGAGCGTGGTCGGCCATGTCCCGCACGCCACCGCATCGACGCGTTTGGCGAACAGATTATTGACGCGCCCCAAGACGCCGTTTTGTTCATGGATCATGCGTGGTTTGCGCAGCACCCATGCCGCGGCCAGCGCGGGGATCGACGGATAGCCGCCAAAGCCGACAACCACATCGGGTTTATCGCGCAGCATCCCAAAGACGCCGCCAATCACACCGCCCATAATTCGAAACGGTGCCATCGCCTTGGCCATGAGCCCACCGCGCGCGAAAGTTGCGCTGCTGACCTGCTGGATCTCGACCGCGTCGGGAAAGCCGCTTGTGTAGCGCGCACCGCGCGCGTCCGTCGACAGCTTTACCCGCCAGCCGCGGGCCAGCATGACTTCGGCCAGCGCCTGCGCGGGGAACATATGCCCGCCCGTGCCGCCCGCCGCGATCACCAGCAGCGGGGCGCTCATCGGGCGCGACCTCGTCCAAGCAGGTCAGAAATCTGCCCCTGCGGCCGCGACCGTGTAAATGCCAGCAACATGCCCACGGCGATACCCGACGCAATCACCGACGACCCGCCATAGCTGACAAACGGCAATGTCATGCCCTTGGCCGGCAGCAGCCGCACGGCAACGCCCATATTGATCATCGCCTGCACGCCGAACATACACGCAAGACCGGTGCCCGCCAGACGCACGAAGGGATCGCGCTCGCGCACCAGACGCAGCAGCGACCGCACAACGATCACGGCATAAAGTGCGATAACGCACATCACGAGGATCAGCCCGTATTCTTCGGCCGCAACGGCAATGATAAAATCGGTATGCGCATCGGGCAGCGACCATTTCACCTGCCCCTCGCCCACACCAACACCGAACAAACCGCCTTCGCGGATCGCATCAGTGGCATAGCCAAGCTGCGTGCGCGGGTCGATATCGGGCGACAAGAAGCCGTCAATCCGGCGGGCAAAGTGTTCTGAATTGGAATAGGCAAAAGTGCCCGCCAGTACGACGAGGCCGGCCATACCGACCAGCAGCACCAAAGGGGCACCTGCCACAAAATACATCACGCCCCAGCCGAACAGCACCAGACACGCCTGCCCAAAGTCGGGCTGTAGCGCCAGCATCAACACAATAGAAATACACAAGGCAAAGGACCACGTCTTGCCCGGGGGGCCGTTGATCTCAAGCGACGCCGCCATCATCCACGCCGCTACGACCACAAAGCCGGGCTTGAGGAATTCTGATGGCTGAAAGGACGCAAAACCCATCGAATACCAGCGCACAGCACCCTTGCCGAAATCCGTTCCAAAGAACGGCAGCAGGGCCAGCGCGACAAAGGAAAGAAGAAAACCGACGATCGCCAAGCGACGGACCACAATCGGTGTCATCATTGACGTCAGCACCATCGCGATCACAGCCAGTATACCAAAGACGGCCTGCCGCTGTACATAATGGAACGAGTCAAACCCGTTTTTCGCGGCCAAGGGCGGCGACGCGGCCAGCCCTAGCAACATGCCCACGGCAAACAACAGGAGGATGCAAGACATCGCCCATTTGTCGATCGTACGCCACCATTTTGGAAGAATTGGTTCGCCATCCCGAACGGGAACCGCACCATAGACCATTTCTGTCATGGGACCTGCCTTACACTGCCTCGTTCCGCCCCTTTTCGGGGTCTAACTTGCAGTGTAGCGCGAAAGGTCACGCGGGGCTAGTCTGTTTTAACCAGCCCCGCGCAAAGCTGCCTATGCCCCCGCGTGTGTGCCGCGGATCGGATAGTCGTTGTCACGCACGAACTTGATACCTTTCAGCAGCCCTTGCAGATCGGGCCTCGCGAAAGGCGCGTTCGAGATGTCGACAATCTGGATGTTCCCCTCGGCGTTGACGACAAAGACACCCGGCTCGGCGAAGGGTTGGTCGGTTTCTTGCGGGCTGCGTGGGTCGGAAATATACAGCCCCAGATCCTGCATCTGCGCGATGCTCAAATCATAGCCCACAGTCAGGGACAGGTCTTGCTCTTGCGCCATCTCGCGCGCTTTGTCTTTCGGGTCGCCCGACACGGCCACGACGTCTACCCCGGCCTTGTTAAAGTCCGCGACCAACCCGTCCAGCGTCTTCAGATAGGTTTTGCAAATCGGGCAGTGCAGCCCGCGGTATACAACCACCAACTGCCAGTCAAATTCACCCCGCGGGGTGCCAAGGGTCAGCATCCCGCCCTGCAGCTCGGCGACGGTCAGTTTCGGAAATGCGTTGCCTGCGTCTAGTACGTTCATCGGGTCTCTCCTATAATTGCTTCGTTATCGGAGGTAATCCTCATCCGCGTGATTGCCACCCCGCTCACATCCACTTGACCGACCTGCCCCGCTCAGGCAAAGGCGGGAGCATGCAATATGATACGGTAATTTTAGGCGCAGGGGCCGCAGGCATGATGTGCGCGGCCCACGCGGGCGGATCGGTGTTGGTCGTGGACCATGCCAAAGCACCGGGCGAGAAAATCCGCATCTCGGGCGGCGGGCGCTGTAACTTTACCAACATGCACTGCACGCCCCAAGCCTTCATCTGCGCCAATCCCCATTTCGCCAAATCAGCCCTTGCCCGCTATACCCAGTGGGATTTCATCGAACTGGTCGACGCGCATGGCATCGCGTGGCACGAAAAAACCCTCGGACAGCTGTTCTGCGACACCTCCGCCAAAGAGATCGTCGCCATGCTGCGCGGACTGATGCAAAAAGCTGGTGTGGATTTGCGGTTGCTCAGCACCCTGACTGATATCGCCGCGACGGATGCCGGTTACAGCATGACCTTGCACACGCCCGACGGCACAACGCCGATCACCGCACGCAATCTTGTCGTTGCTTCAGGCGGGAAATCCATTCCCAAGATGGGCGCGACCGGCCGCGCCTACGAGATCGCGGCGCAGATGGGCATCCCCGTCACCGACACCCGCGCAGGGCTGGTTCCCTTTACTTTCACCGACGCACGCTTCGCCCCCATATCCGGCACAGCAACGCCTGCGCGTGTGACCGCCCAAGGCCCCGCCTTTGACGAAGCCTTGCTTTTTACCCACCGCGGCCTTTCCGGCCCCGCGATCCTTCAAGCCTCCAGCTACTGGACCGAAGGCGCACCGATCACGGTAAATCTGCTGCCTGACAACGATCTGTTGGGCAAGCTGCGCGCGCAACGCCAAAGCTATGGCCGCCGCAACCTCACGACCGAACTGGCCCACCATCTGCCCGCGCGGCTGGTCGATCATCTTGCGGGCATCATGGATCTGGGCGGCAACCTCGCCGATTGGTCGGACGCAAAGCTCACCGCGTTGATCGACGCGCTGTCGAACTGGACGATGACCCCTTCGGGCACCGAAGGCTACCGGACAGCCGAAGTCACCCTTGGCGGGATCGACACCGACGCGCTGTCCTCCAAAACGATGGAGACCAAGGCCCGCACCGGTCTCTATTTTATCGGCGAGGCCGTGGATGTTACCGGTTGGCTAGGCGGCTATAACTTCCAGTGGGCATGGTCCTCGGCGATGGCGTGCGCCGCCCATATCGCAACGAAATAACCAGTTCCAAATGGCCTTAAATCCCGGGGGAGCAGCCAAAGGCTGCGGGGGCAGCGCCCCTTGCCCGCGTTAAATGTCGAACGTTTCGAAGCCTAGAAGCGCACCTTCCGCTTCGAGCCCACCTTGATTTTGGTCGCACGTGGTGACTTTGCAGGGGCAGCAACGGCTGCAATGTCGAGACCGGCCCATAACCGATCTTGGCCGCAGTACTTGACGGCGCGCTGCGATTTTCGCATTGCTGACGTTCATGCATCGCGCAGCATTTCGGTAGCCAAAGCATCGACCAGTGGACAATCCGGATTGATGCTGTTGCGGCATTGATCGTCATGAGGCCTTAGGTTACTTTCCCGCAGAGGACATTCCCGACATGCGCGTTGTCTCACTTTTAGTCCCATTTCTCGTTGCAAATGGGGTTCAATCTACCATTGATCGCAGTGTGACTTGACCTCTTCCACCCCTCATATAATGACGAAATATCACATGAACACGATCAAAATAAAATCACTTCTGTTCGACGGATTTTTCGCCGGCTGGACCACCTTATTCTCCTTGGGAGTGCTGGCCTTTTGGCTGCTTGGGTCGCCGCGAAAAGCAATCAGGGCTGCAACCCGTCTTTGGGTGCGCGGGGTTTTGTTCGGGCTGAGGCATATCGTCGGGCTGCGTTACGTCGAGAAAGGTCGCGACCTGATTCCGGCTGAACCCTGTCTCATTATCTGCAATCACGAATCCACTTGGGAAACGCTCGCGGCTCTGGTTCTTTTCCCTGACGTCGCAATTGTCGCTAAACAGGAACTGCTGCGAATTCCGATAATCGGCTGGTATCTCCGTAAATCACCGATGATCGTCATCGATCGGGAGAGCGGCTCCAAGGCACTAAAGGCTATGCTCAACCAAAGTCGTGAAGCACTTGCCGCTGGCCGATCGGTTCTCGTTTTTCCGCAAGGGACACGTATGGACGAGAGTGAACCAATCAGGTTCAAGCGGGGGGTCGAGCTGATGTATTCAAAGCTGGGGGTACCCGTGCTCCCCGTCTTGGTGAACGCGGGCAAATTCTGGGGGGCCAGCGGATCAAGCAAGCGTGGGGGGGCAATTACGGTCTCGTATCTACCACCGATCCCACCTGGGATGTCGTCCGAACTGTTCGTCCGAAAGGCCGAAACGCAGATGGAGGCGGAGCGATCAACGTTGCCCTAACCTGCCGTATCAGATGGTGTATTCTATGAAGTAGGGGTGCTGTCCTGAAAAGTTGCGTCAGCACTTCAGCCCCAAGGGCATCGACCCGCAATGCCCTTGAGATACAATCAATTGGAAAGAGCACCGCATCGCGACGCCATTTTCCCTGAAACGCGTTTCCGCTTTCTGTCGACATCTGAACTCGAGTTTCTGGTTCGTGCCCGTCATGATGTGCGCGGTTGCGATCGGGCTGTCATTCCTGCTGATCGAGCTTAATACCATGCCATTTCAGCAATAGCCCGCTACGGGGTCTACGACGTAGATGTGGTTCCGCGATTGGTAGACATGATGGACAAGTTGAGCCTATCCCTCCCCCCCCACGGCGTCTGGAAGCATTGCCACGCTAAGTGATCAAGTGCTCGTTGAGGGAGATCGCTACGCTTCTACGAGCTTTGATCGCAAAAAAGGGCAAGAGCTGCAGCGTTGCCATAAATTCTAAAGCCCACGTTCTAAAGCCTTATGAATACCTGCTCGTGTCGCTAATATAATTTCTTCGCGCAGTTGCAGCAAAGGTCGGCTCTCCGCCCTTCCTCCCAAAGGTCTTTCCAAACGCAGCGGAATCTATGCGTCCGCAGCGCACGACAGGAAAGTCCGCCAAACCGACCTCCAGCGCAGAAGGCTCCCGAGGATTTCTTCTGGAGCCTTGGCCGAACCTAACGTTTGGGGTAGTCCCGAAAACTGGACAATGACCTAAGCTTGGATTTGCTGTCTGCTGATCTTCACCACGAAGGGGATCGAAGATGTCGAAACGAAAGCAGCATGCCCCTGAGTTCAAGGCGAAGGTGGCGCTGAAATCCTAAACGATCCTGACGGAATTACCCCCCGGATTGTGGCTACTCTCTTCCGGGAACTGCTTGAGAAAACAAACGTAGAAAATGCACGGAAAATCGCTTCTTATGCGCTCTGCGCCTCCGATCTCGCCAACCGCTACCAGCCCTTAACCTGACCAACTCGTCATCTTGATGCCAGCAAGGGCGCAGTAATTTCTGCGTTCTTCTGCGTTGGCGGATCAGTACTTGCCTGAGACTCCACTATAGTCAGCACTCAGGGCTAATCGCTCCACGGCATCGCGCCCTCATGGAGGCTACGGCCAAACACGTTCTCTCGATGCCAACGCAGGTTTTCCGGGTGAGGCGCGTTTCGCGGGTCTTCCGGCCTTACCAGCTTGCCGTCCGGTGCCAGGAGTCGCCCGACGACATCCCCAGGAACCTTGTTTGCGACACAAGGATCGTCTCGCAGTCGTCAGCGACCGAGATTAGACCCCGGTCAAACATCCAGTGCAATGTTCCCGACAGCGCGAGCCCGTTGCGCGCCGAGTCGCTTCCTTGGCTCTCAACAGGCCGAATGTGCGCCGCCTGCACCTCCGGACGCCCGCCACCATTGCGTAACATCAAGCCCGACATCGCACAGCGGTAGCCATAGGCAGCGCGCACATTCCGCCGGAACGCAACATCCCGATAAGGCCGGCGCGTCAGCCGCTCCAATACGGGTCGCTCAAAGGGCTCGGCTCCCTCGCCAAGCTCAGCCAACTGCGGATCGTAGCGCGTCGCCTCGATGCGCTCTAGGTCCTGCGGTAGGCCGAGGTTAATGATATGCGCAAAGTCTGCCTCCGGCAGACGCCTCACGGCCAGCTGTGCGGCACCGCCTCTTTTCGGCGAGCCATCCGGCTGAGTCATGGACGTCTCTAGTGGCCGCCCATTCAAAAGCCGCGGCACTTCGCGGTCGAAAGGAAGGAAGCTCCTGGACTCAATCAGCGCGAGGAACCGCCCGTCTACGCCCGGCTTTGCGATCACCTGTTCGATCTTGGCCACAGCGAAGTAGCCGCGCGGCCCAGACTTGACCGGCTCGAAATATTCGACCCAGTCGCCGACAGTCTCCTCAACCGCCTTAAGATAGCGGCGTGGAAATTCGTAGACGACGTCCGGCTCGTCCTCGTAGATCGAGTCGGCTTTATGAAAGAGAACAAGTTTAACCATGCGCCCAGGAAAGCGTTAACTGATCCAGAGGCAAGCATTTCCTGCATGGTAGGTGCCTTCGTAGCGTGGAGCACGCTATTGAGCGCGCACCATCGGGTTGCTTTGGATCAGATCGGGCATAAACACTGCGATGAACGGCCGGGCAGCACCTCCGCCTCCCCTCAAGGGCGCTGCTACCCGTCTGAGATATGCTTTTGCACCTGCGCGACAAAGTCCTCTCCGCGTCGTTCGAAACTGTCGTATTGATCAAAGCTCGCCGCCGCCGGGGCCAGCAACACGACGTCCCCCGCCTCTGCCTCTTCGACAGCGCGCGCGACTGCGACCTCCATCGTGCCGCAGACCTCTGCCTCTACGCCCAGCTTCATGGCGAACTGCGCCGCCTCGCGCCCGATGACATAGGCTTTGCGCACGGTCTCAATGGGCTCTGACAAGCTGCCCAAGCCCCCCTCTTTCTCCAGCCCACCGCAAATCCAACGTATATTCTGGAACGCCGCCAGCGCCTTGACGGCGCTGTCCACATTGGTGGCCTTGCTGTCGTTGACAAAGCGAACACCACCCGCCTCGCCCACGGTCTGGCTGCGATGCGGCAGGCCGCCAAACGAATGGAACGCCGCCTCGATAATCTTGGGCGCGAACCCCAGCGTGCGGCAGGCGGCATAGGCGGCGCAGGCGTTTTGATGGTTATGCGCGCCGGGCAGTCCGGTTACTCCGCGCAGATCGATCGACGCCACTTGTTTGCCATTGCGATATTCCGACAAGAACCCCTTGCGCGCAAAGACCTGCCAGCCAAGCCCGGTGAGCTTGCGATCAACCGAAACGCGGATCACCCTGTCGTCGGCGGCCCCTTCGCTCAGCTGCCCCGCAAGAAAACGCCCTTCGGGTTCGTCCACACCGATGACGGCGCGGTCCGGCCCCCCTTCGGCAAACAGCCGGCGTTTGGCCGCGAAATAGCCGCCCATACCGGCGTGCCGGTCCAGATGATCCGGGCTAAGGTTCGTGAACACAGCGACATCCGGGGTCAGGTTGCGCGCCAGATCGGTCTGGTAGCTCGACAATTCCAACACAACGACCTCGCCATCAATCGCGGGCTCGATGTCCAGCACGCCGCGTCCGATGTTACCAGCCAACTGGGTCGGTCGCCCTGCATGCTTAAGGATGTGATGCACCAACGCCGATGTGGTTGATTTTCCGTTCGATCCGGTGATCGCGATGATCTTGGGCACGACGTCAAAGTTGTCCCAAGCAAACGTCGCAAAGCTTTGAAAAAACAGCCCAATATCGTTGTCGACCGCGACGCCGGCCTCTTGTGCGGCCACGATGACGGGATTGGGCGCGGGGTACAGATGCGGGATACCGGGCGAGACGATCAACCGCGCGATATCGTCAAAGGCACCCGATTGGCCAAGATCAACGCAATCGAACCCTTCTGCCTGCGCCGCGCCACGCGCTGCGGGGTTATCGTCCCAACAGACCGGCACCGCGCCCCCTGCCGCCAGCGCGCGGGCCGCAGACAAGCCCGACCGCCCGAGCCCCAGAATGGCGACCTTTGCGCCGGTCAAACCTTGAACTGGTATCATGCCTGCTCTCCTGTTAGCGATGACCCTGAAACGTTCGGAGCCCTTAATGCCCCATCTGCCAGAGATTTTAGCCCAGCTCAACGCTGACATGCGCGCCACGGATGACTGGGGTGATGTGGCAGCCTATATCCCGCAGCTGGCCTCTGTCGATCCCGCGCAATTTGCGATCGTCGTGACCACGGCGGATGGCGAAGTATTTACCGCCGGTGACGTGGATACGCCGTTCTCTGTGCAATCCATCACCAAGATTTTCACCCTCGCCATCGCCCTTGGTAGATCCGGCGACCAATTGTGGAAACGCGTGGGCCGCGAACCCTCGGGACTGGCGTTCAACTCTATCGTGCAGCTCGAAGCGGAACAGGGCCGCCCCCGCAATCCCTTCATCAACGCTGGCGCGATTGTCACCACAGACGAAGTGCTGACGGGGCGCGAACCGCGCGAAACTCTGGCCGAGATCCTGCAGTTCGTGCGCGCAGCCGCGAGCGATGATAACATCCACATCAATGAAAAAGTCGCGGCATCCGAAACTGCTCACGGCCACCGCAACTTTGCGCTGGCGCATTTTCTGGCGTCCTGTGGCAATCTGAACAATCCACCTGAAAAGACGCTCGGCACCTATTTCCACCACTGCGCTATCGATATGTCAGCGCGGCAACTGGCGATGGCCGGACGGTTCTTGATTGAAACCGACAAGCTGCCGCGCATGATCCTGCCGCCACGCATCCGGCGGCTGAACGCGCTGATGCTGACCTGTGGGCACTATGACGGGTCGGGCGACTTTGCCTACCGAGTGGGGCTTCCGGCGAAGTCGGGCGTGGGCGGCGGCATCCTTGCCATTGTCCCCGGCCGCGCCAGCATCGCGGTCTGGTCGCCGGGCCTCAACCGCTATGGCAATTCGAAAAAAGGCACCCAAGCCATGGCGCGGCTCGCCCGCGAAATGGGCTGGTCGATCTTCTAACCCCGCCCCGCTTCATTTTGACAAATAAACTCCGGGGGAAGCGGCCAAGGGCCGCAGGGGGCTGGTCCCCCTTCCTCCAAAAGCAAAACGCGCCACATTCCTGCAGCGCGCCTTCCTGTTTTCATCAATTCCGATACCGGCTTAGCGAACCTTGAGCGTCGCCAGACCGATCATCGCCAGGATCAACGAAATGATCCAAAAGCGGATGACGATCTGCGGCTCGGCCCAGCCCTTTTTCTCGTAGTGGTGATGGATCGGTGCCATCAAGAACACGCGTTTTCCCGTGCGTTTAAAGTACAGCACCTGAATGATCACCGACAGGGCTTCGACCACGAACAGACCGCCGACAATGGCCAACACCAGTTCGTGTTTCGTGGCGACCGCGATGGCCCCCAACGCGCCGCCAAGGGCCAATGATCCGGTGTCGCCCATAAAGACAGCAGCGGGCGGAGCGTTGTACCACAAGAACCCCAGACCACCGCCAAAGATTCCGGCGGTGAACACCAATATCTCGCCTGTGCCCGGCACATAGTGCACGTCCAGATACTCGGTGAAATCGACGCGGCCCACGGCATAGGCGATCACGCCAAGCGCACCGGCTGCAATCATCACCGGCATGATCGCCAGCCCGTCAAGCCCGTCCGTCAGGTTCACGGCATTCGCCGCGCCTACGATCACGATGATCGAGAAGGGCACGAAAAGATAACCAAGGTTGATCAGCGTGTTTTTGAATACGGGAAGGGCCAGCTGGTTCTGCAGCTCTTCGGGGTGGAACTGCGCCGCCCAATAGGCCGCACTGCCCGCGATGATAAAGCCCAGCAACAGGCGCATCCGGCTCGAAACACCTGCGGTCGTCTGCTTGCTGACCTTGGCGTAATCATCCGCAAAACCGATCGCGGCAAAGCCAATTGTGACCAGCAGCACCATCCAGACGAACGGGTTGTCCAGCCGCGCCCAAAGCAGCGTCGAGGTCAGCAACGCGCCGACAATCAGCAATCCGCCCATGGTCGGCGTGCCCGCCTTGACGAAATGCCCTTCTGGGCCGTCATCACGGATCGGCTGCCCTTTGCCCTGCCGTTTGCGCAGCACCGCGATCAGCGGTTTTCCAAACAGAAAGCCGAAAATCAGCGCTGTCAGAAAGGCCCCACCGGCACGGAAGGTGATGTAGCGGAAGAGGTTAAAGAAATCGCCGCCATCCGACAGGAGGGTCAACCAATAGAGCATCGTACGCGTCCTAACTCAAAATCTAGTGGGCTCAGCCCCGTCGTTCATTCGGGACCGGATGGCCCATTTTGCGGATCGCGTCAACGATCAGTCCTAGTTTCATGGACAAGGACCCTTTGGCGAGCACAACATCGCCACAGTCCAGATGCCCCGACAGCCCCGGCAACAGCTCGGCTGCGGTTTCGGCCCATTCCCCGCGTTGATGCGCGGGCAGCAGATCATACAAGGACTTCATCAGCGGACCGACGCAATGAACCACATCCAGTGTTTTAGTCGCCTCCAGATGCGCCAAACCGGCATGCAGCGCGATCTCGTCGGGGCCGAGTTCTTTCATGTCGCCCAGATAGGCAATACGCCTGCCCTTGCTGACCCGCCCGATGTCATGGGTCACGTCGGCAGCGGCCAGCACCTCGAGAGCCGCGGCCATCGAGGTGGGGTTCGCGTTATAGCTATCGTCGATGAGGTTCAGCGTCAGATGGGTGTCCACAATATCCAGTTGGATCACTTCGCGCACGCCGCGGCCTTTATACGGGGTCCAACGTCCCAGCGACGCGGCAGCAAGGGCCAGATCAGCCCCCATCGCCTGCGCGGAGGCCAAAGCGCCCAAAGCGTTCATCGCAAAATGCCGTCCCGGTGTGCCGATCTTGAACAGCAGTGGTGTGCCGTCCGCGTCGGCACGCACCACCGTGGTATCGCCTTGCACCTGCACATCCAGCAGTTTGTACTGATAGCCATGTTCGCCGAATTCGACCTCGCGCAGGCGACGATCCACGGCCTTGGCCATCAGGATCGCGGCATGTTCGATATCGGCGTTGATCACGGCAACGCCACCCGGCTGCAGCCCGTCAAACACCGCGGCTTTTTCCACGGCGATCTCGGCGACATTCGCAAACGCCTCTAGGTGGACGGCGGCGACGGTGGTGATCATGGCAACGTCAGGCTTCGCCATTTGCGCCAGCGGAGAGATTTCTCCGGGGTGGTTCATGCCGATCTCGATCACGGCGTATTCGGTATCGGCAGGCATCCGCGCGAGCGTCAGCGGCACGCCCCAGTGGTTGTTATAGCTGTCGACAGAGGCATGCGCCCGCCCTTGATCCGCAAAGATCGCGAGCAGCATTTCCTTGGTCGAGGTTTTGCCGACGCTGCCTGTCACCGCGACGACCTTGGCCTGCGTGCGGGCACGCGCGGCTGCGCCAAGCGTCTCCAGCGCCTTGAGCACATCGTCGACGATCAGCAACGGCGCATCTTTGGCCACGCCCTCGGGCACATGGGTGACCAATGCAGCCCCTGCCCCTTTGTCCAGCGCCATGGCGACAAAGTCGTGCCCGTCGCGCACATCCTTCAGCGCGACAAACAGATCGCCTGGTGCGATGGTGCGGGTATCAATCGACACGCCGTCACAAGACCATGCGCCGATGGCGCGGCCACCTGTGGCGCATTCAGCTTCTTTTGCTGTCCATAAGCTCATGCCAGTCTCCCATCCAGCGCCGCGACAGCGACACTGGCTTGTTCCACATCATCAAAGGGGAGCACATCGTCCCCGATGGTTTGTCCGGTTTCATGTCCCTTGCCCGCGATCAGCAGCGCGTCGCCTGCGCCAATCGCGTCGATGCCGCGCAAAATCGCTTCGGCGCGGTCGCCGACTTCGGTGGCGTCGGGAGCGCCTTGCATCACGGCATGACGGATGCTTGCGGGATCTTCGGAGCGCGGATTGTCATCGGTCACAAACACCATATCTGCATGGGCCGCAGCGGCTTGTCCCATCAGCGGACGCTTGGCGCGGTCACGATCGCCGCCTGCCCCGACGATCGCCACCAGACGCCCCATCACATGCGGGCGCATCGCCTGAAGTGCTGTGGCGATGGCGTCGGGGGTGTGGGCATAATCCACAAATACCGCCCCGCCATTGTCGCGGGTCGCGGCAAGCTGCATGCGACCGCGCACGGTGGTCAGATGTGGCAACGTATCAAACACATGCGCAGGAGTGCCGCCGCAAGCGATTACCAGCCCCGCTGCAAGCAGGACGTTGTCGGCCTGAAAGCCGCCAATGAGGTTCAGCCGTTTCTGATAGGTCTTGCCACGATAGCTAAAACGCAGGTCTTGCCCCGTGGCGTCAAAACGCTGACCCGACAGGTTCAAATCGCCACCGTCGCGCCCAACCGTGATCGTCTCGCATCCCCGCGCCCGCGCGATGGCGACCATATCCACGCCTTTGGCATCGTCGATATTGATCACCGCGGTACCGTCTTCCGGCAGCACGCGCGAGAACAGACCGGCCTTGGCGTCGAAATAGGCGTCGAAAGTCTCGTGATAGTCGAGGTGGTCTTGGGTGAAATTCGTGAACCCCGCCGCCTTGAGCGTCACACCGTCCAGCCTGCGCTGGTCGAGCCCGTGACTCGAGGCCTCCATCGCGGCGTGAGTGATGCCGTTGGCGGCGGCCTCTGCCAAAGTGCGGTGCAGGGTGATCGGTTCGGGTGTGGTATGGGCCAACGGCGCTGCCCATGCGCCCTCTACGCCGGTGGTGCCAAGGTTGACGGCGGCCAGTCCCATTTCGATCCAGATTTGCCGGACAAAGGTGCTGACAGAGGTTTTCCCATTGGTTCCCGTGACGGCGATCATAACCTCGGGCTGTGCACCGAACCATAGGGCTGCCGCGCGGGACAGTGCCTCGCGGGGGGCATCAGTGACGACAACGGCCACCTTTGCCTTTGCCTGCGCCAACGCGTCAGCGGCCAGCGCCGCCCCTGCGGCGTCGGTCAGCACGGCCACCGCGCCCATGCGCAGCGCATATTGGATGAATTCGGCCCCATGTACCTTGCTGCCGGGCATGGCGGCAAACAAGGTGCCGGGCTGGACCTGACGGCTGTCAACGGCGACGCCTGTGACGGGCGGGTTGCCCCCCCCTTTTGCGGTCAGACCAAGGGAGGATAACGGGACGGCCTGTATGCCCATGGGGACGCTCTTTATATTAGTTGCTGCTGGACAGCGTTATACCAGCGAGGCTGTCCGGTTCAACAGTCGGTCGTAGCCCCAACAAGGGTGCGACGCGACGGACCATCTCTGCGGCGACGGGCACGGCTGTCCAACCGGCGGTGCGGCGCGGTTTATCGCCCGAGGTTTCAACCGGTTCGTCCAGCGTGACGATCAGCACATATTTCGGATCATGGGCGGGAAAGATGCTAGCAAAGGTCGCGATGACCGTATCCTCAAGGTATCCGCCGCGGGGGCCGGGCTTGTCCGCTGTCCCTGTCTTGCCGCCGATCTGGTAGCCGGGCACTTCCGCGAAGCTCGCTGTCCCTTCGGTTACCACGGCGCGCAGCATGGCACGGGCATCCGCCGCTGCACCCTCTGACATCACGCGGGGGCCCACCACAGGGGCCGATTGTTTGCGCAGCGTTGGCGTGACCTTATGACCGCCATTCGCGATTGCGGCGTAGCCTGCCGCCAAATGCATCGGGCTAGACGACAGGCCGTGGCCATAGGACACAGTCACGGTGCTCAGTTCCTGCCAGCGCTGCGGCAGCAAAGGCTTACCACCAGAGGCTTCGACGATTTCGAACCCGGTCGGCTCAAAGAAACCAAGGCTCTTGAGGAACTCTTGCTGGCGCTCGGCCCCGATCTCGAGCGCGAGCCGCCCGGTCCCGCGGTTGGAGCTGTGAACGATGATACCGGTCACGGACTGCTTGCCGTAGTTTTTCCCGTGGAATTCGCCAATGCGGAAGCCACCGACCTTCATCGGGCCGGAGGTGTCGATCACCGTGTCCGCCGTGACGATGCCAAGATCGATTGCCTGCGCTGCAGTGAAAATCTTGAAGACCGAACCCAGCTCGTACACACCCTGAACGGACCGGTTGAATAATGGGCTGTCTGACGCATCGCCCTTTACCGCCGCATGGGGACGATCGTTGGGGTCAAAGGACGGCAAAGATACGGCGCTGATGACCTCGCCCGTATGGACGTCCATCAGAATAGAGGTCGCCCCTTTGGCGTTCATCAGCTTCATGCCGCCATAGAGGATACGTTCGGATGCAGCCTGCACGGTCATGTCCAGCGACAGCTCGAGCGGCTTGTTACCATTGGCAGGGTCACGGAGATAATCGTCAAAGTATTTCTCAGCACCCGCAACGCCGATCACCTCGGCGGCGTGCACGCCCTCACGGCCATAGCTGGCCCCGCCCATGATGTGCGCAGCCAGTGCCCCGTTGGGATAAAGGCGCATGTCACGCGGGGCAAACAACAGGCCCGGTTCGCCAATCTCATGTACTGCCTGCATTTGCTCGGGGCTGATTTTCTTCTTGATCCACAAGAACTTACGCTTGCCTGTAAAGTCACGCATCAGGCGTTCTTCGTTCAGGTCCGGGAACACGCCCATCAGCTTTTTCACGGCACCGCGCGGGTCAATCATATGGTGCGGTTGCGCATAAAGCGCGTGTGTCTCAAAGTTGGTCGCCAGCAGGTTGCCGTTACGATCCACAATATCGGCGCGGGTGGCAGAAATCACCGAACCGGGGGCCGCCGCACGCGGCTCTGTCGGGTCTGTAGTGGCCATGACGCCCATGCGCGCGCCAACGACGGCGAAGGCACAAAAGAAGAATACACCCAGAACCAACAAACGCCCTTCTGCCCGCTGCCGTGACGCGTCGCGCATCTGCTCGTGACGAATGCGCTTGTTCTCGCGTTCGATCGCATCGGGGTTTTCGCCCTTTTGGCGGGCTTCAAGAATACGGGCCAGCGGGCGTAGCGGGGTGCGGATCATTCGGGTGCCTCCATGGAGGATACATCAACGCCGTCGGTGATCTCGAATAGGGGCAGTTCGGGCAAGGGCGGATAGCTGACCTGATCGATGGAGCCGAACTGGTCGGGATGCAGCGGCAACAGGTTGAGACGGTCAAAGTTCAGCTCTGCCAGATCGCGCAGACGGTCGGGGCGGTTCTGGTAGGCCCATTCCGCCTTGAGCACGGCAAGTCGGCTATAGGCTTCGCGAATTTCATAGCGCAGGTCATCGGCGTCGCTCAGGGCTTGCTGGGTCGCGTAATTCTCGCGGTAGGCCCAAAAGGCAAGGCCGATCACCGAAAAGGTGGTCAGGATGTAAAGCACGGTTCTCATACGGTTAATCCCCTAACCATAGGCATGCCAAGCGCCCTGCCGTCGATGCTGCCGGCAGGCGCATCTGTGCGTACTGCAACGCGCAGCTTGGCCGACCGGCTGCGCGGGTTTTCATCAAGCTCTTGCGCGTCGGGCCCGATGGCCTTGCGCTTGAGGATTTTAAACTGTGGCGCGGGCGCGTCGATTTCGGGCGCAAAACGGTTCGCATTTCCCCCTGCCCCGGCGCGGGCGGTCAAAAAGCGTTTGACCATGCGATCTTCGACCGAATGGAAGGTCACAACAGCCAGCTGGCCGCCGGGCTTTAACGCGCGTTCCGCCGCCATCAACCCGTTGAAAAGCTCGCCATATTCGTTATTCACAGCAATGCGCAGCGCCTGAAAGCTGCGGGTCGCGGGGTGGGACTGACCGGGCTTTGACCGCGGCAAACAGCCCTCTACCAGACCCGCAAGCGTCAGCGTTGTGGTGATCGGAGCGTCTTCGCGGGCGCGCACAATGGCTTTGGCGATCCGGCGACTGGCGCGTTCTTCGCCGTACTGAAAGAGGATATTAGCGATCATCTCTTCCTCGGCGTCATTGACGATATCCGCCGCTGAGGGGCCGTCCTGGCTCATGCGCATGTCGAGCGGCCCGTCGCGCATGAACGAAAACCCGCGCTCTGCCAGATCCAGCTGCATAGAGGACACGCCGAGGTCCAGCACGATGCCGTCCAGATCCTGCGCATAGTCGTCCATCTTGGAAAACACGCCGCGCTGCATGACGATTTTATCGCCATAGTCACCGGCCCAGGCCTGCGCCATCTCGAACGCCAAAGGGTCGCGGTCAACCGCCACCACCTGCGCAGCACCGGCATCCAGCAGCCCGCGGGTATAGCCCCCCGCGCCAAAGGTGCCATCCAGCCAACGCCCCGACACAGGTGCCACCGCCGCCAGCAAGGGGCGCAGCAGAACCGGAGTATGGGGGGCGGAAGGGGTGTCGTTGCGTCCGCTCATATCGATCAGGCCTCCGGCGTGCCGTCCAAAAAGGCCATCGGATCAAAGTCTTCTGGCAACTCGTCCAGCCATTCCTCTTCGCGGGCCTTTTCTTCGGTCTCGTAGGTTTCGGGCTTCCAGATCTGGAAGGTATCACCGGCGGCGATAAAGAATGCTTCGTTTTCGAGATCAATTTTGTTGCGCAGCTTGGCTGGCAGCACCAAACGGCCCGTTTCATCGACCGAGGTCGGAAAGGACTGACCGTGGAACAGACGTTGCAACATCTTACGCTGCATCGATCCACGTGGGAGGGCGTCGATCTTGTCGTCGACCTCGTCGATGGCCTGCATGGTGTAGCATTCAAGATAGCTGCGGCGGCTGTCGCCATAGACGATTACCAGCTCGGGCGTGCCACCGTTCTGCCAATTCGGATCACCGGCTTCCAACACACGACGAAAAGAGGCTGGGATAGACACCCGCCCCTTCGTATCGACCTTGTGTTGGCTTTCGCCTCTGAACCTGCGGCTCACGTGTTTGTCCCTGCCTGTGACGCTGATGCGCCTTAAACTTTTGCCCCCGGCGGTAGATGTAGAAACGGCGGGTTGATCTGCTGCCACTGATCAACCCGCCGCCCGTCCCGCCTTGGCGGGGAAGTCCGACTGCGCGCGCCACCTGGGGGGATGTCTGCTCGCTCGCGCGCCGGATCTCTTGGTCTGATGAAAGCGAGGTGCCTGTATGAACCTGCTAGAGTTTTATTTGGTCGTTGGGGTCGTTTGGTGCCCCGTGTCCCGTTCTCATCCGATGCACTAGGGATGCCATGGGAATTGATGGGCGTCTATAAGTTTTTTGGGAAATGCACACTAAACTTGGTTTTACACAGGGTTGTAAAACAACATGTGGGGAGAACATCGGGGGCATTTCTGGCTCATATCGGTAAGTTATGGCGTATAAACACAATATATTGACAAAAAATGAACGCGCCAAATTTTCCCACAATTTCCCAACATTTTTTGACCACAGAGTTATCCACAAGCCAGGTTCGCCACTTGTTCCGCAATTTATACATCAGATATTTAGCTTTGTTCCGCAAACTGGGGCTTCCGCGCCGCAGACGGCCAATTTCCGCCGAATCATCTTGCCAATCCAGCACAAGAAGCTGAGCGGGCTCCCATGATTTCCCATGGCAATTCCCATACGCTCCCATAGCTCGGATTTATTGGCGCTCGCGTCAGATACAGAAACGCCGCACAAAATACATGCGCGGCGTTAAACTTTAATACAGAGGTAGCTGCGGGCCGCTCTAAGCCATCCCGCCCTTGATCAACCCTTCGGCGATACGCGCATAGGCCTGCGCCATTGGACCATCACCCGCTGCCACCGGCGTCCCACTATCGCCCGAGAGGCGCGTGTCCAGATCAATGGGTAGGCTACCTAATAACGGTATATCCATCCTGGCGGCCTCTGCGGCAACACCACCGTGACCAAAAATTTCATGCTGCGATCCGCAATCGGGACAGACAAACAGCGACATATTCTCAATCAACCCCAGTACGGGCGTCTTTAGTGTATTGAACATATCAATCGCCTTGCGCGCATCAATCAACGCCACATCCTGCGGCGTCGACACCACGATCGCGCCGGACAGCTCGGATTTGGTGCAAAGGGTCAGTTGCACGTCGCCCGTCCCCGGCGGCAGATCGACGAGCAGCACGTCAAGCTCGCCCCACTCCACCTGCCCAAGCATCTGCTGCAGCGCGCCCATCAACATAGGACCACGCCAAACGACCGCTTTACCCTCTTCCATCATAAAGCCGATAGACATCAAGGTTACCCCATGGGCATGCAGCGGGATGATCGTCTTGCCATCGGGCGACGCAGGCCGCTTGTTCACGCCCATCATGCGCGGCTGGCTGGGGCCATAGATATCGGCATCGAGCAGACCAACTTTGCGCCCTGCCCGCGCCAGCGCGACCGCAAGGTTGGAGCTGACGGTAGATTTACCCACCCCGCCCTTACCAGATCCGATGGCTAGAATACGCTGAACCCCTGCCGGCTTCATCGGACCCTCCTGCGCCTTCGGATGTCCGCCGATCTTGAGGCTGGGTGCCGCCTGCTTGGGCGCAGGGCCGTGGGCGGTCAAAGCAACCGTGACGGAACCGACACCATCAACTTCACGCACCACCGCCTCCGCCGCGTCGCGCAAGGGGGCCATCTGCGCCGCGACCTGCGCATTCGGTGCCTCTATAACAAACCGCACCACATCGCCCTCAATAGTTAAAGCGCGGATAAGGTCGTGATCGAGAATCGACTTACCGTCTGGCAACTTCACGCGAGCCAGAGCTGTTTCAACGTCGGATTTAGAGAGTGGCATGGCGTATTCCTTTAGAGACCGCCTTTGACATGGCAGTTTCTGGCTAAATCGCAACCCTGCGTTCAAATCCCGCACAGGACCAAGGCAAAACGAACATTTTCCGCCCAATAATTACGCATTCACCCCATGTTTTCGCTGCATAGCAGCATTGCACGATTAGATAATTGTGCAGGCGCAGCAAATAGGTCAAAAAGACTTCAGGAACGCAGATACTGCGCTCCAAGTTTAAGACCAAACCATCCATCCTCCTCCCGGATGTGTTTGTTTTCGGCGGCGATACCCTCCTCCTCCCTGGTATCGTCGCCATTTTTTTTCACATCATCGCAATTCCGGATCCAAGCGTTTACGCTGTGGTTATTTTTGTTCCCGTTCAGGACGTTACGTCACCTTCCCCTATGCACTTTCTGCATAGCAGCATTGCCGATCTGGCTGTTGTGCAGATGCAGCATTTTCATACATAACCAACACAAGACGAATGATAACGAACTCAGACGAAACAAGACGAGGTACTCCGATGGCCTACTTGAACACCACAACCGCACCGACCCTGGCAGACCGTTTTGCCGCGCTGATGTCCACATTTGAGACTCGCCGCAAGCAACGCCGGGTATACCGCTCGACCTTCAACGAACTCAGCTCTCTGTCCAACCGCGAGCTGAACGACTTGGGCATGGGCCGCTCGCAAATTCGCGGCATCGCACTGGAAACAGCGCGCAACGCTGCTTAACTGATACCGGATCGGGCACACGCACCCTCCCTGTTGTGTGCCTGTAGAAAGCTTCGGGTCTCCTCCTCCTCCCTGAGACCGGCGGCTTTCACTAACGTCCCCTTCCCCCTTTCCTCCCGATTGGATTGGGGACGTAGATAAAGACGGCGGTGCTTTCCTCCCAAAGCACCGCCGTTCTTGCATTCAAAGTTTGATATTCGGTTAAGCTGACATCGCTCCGTTCAAAACGGGACGTCGTCCGACGTGCTCAGGTAGCGCGAAACAACCTTTTTGACGCCCGCCTTGTCAAAGGCGATCTCGAGCTTATCCCCTTCGATTCCAATAACTTCACCGTAGCCGAACTTTTGGTGGAAAACGCGTTCCCCCATGGCAAAGCTGCTAACGGCAGACATATCGATTGTCATATTGCGGGCCTCGGTGGGTTGACTGGTCCCGCGTCCCTGGCTGCGCGTCTGCAACCTGCGCCACCCCGGCGAGTTATAAACATTCGCCTCGGCCGCCTTTTCGTGCAGATTCGATTTGGGCATCGCGGCACCATACCCGCCGCCATACAGACCAGGCGGTGTCAGCACGTCGACGTGCGCTTCGGGAAGTTCATCAATAAACCGCGACGGCATGGCGCTTTGCCACTGCCCGAACACGCGCCGATTGGCCGCAAATGAGATCGTGCACAGCTGCTCCGCCCGCGTGATCCCAACATAAGCAAGCCGGCGCTCTTCCTCCAAGCCCTTAAGGCCGGATTCATCCATAGACCGTTGCGACGGGAACAGCCCATCTTCCCAACCGGGCAGAAATACGGCCGGGAATTCCAGCCCCTTGGCCGCGTGCAACGTCATGATCGACACCTTTGCGCCACCATCGTCACTTTCATTGTCCATGATCAGGCTGACGTGTTCCAGAAAGCCCTGTAGATTCTCGAACTGCTCCAGCGCCTTAACCAGCTCCTTCAAGTTCTCAAGCCGCCCGGGTGCCTCTGGCGTTTTGTCGTTCTGCCAAAAACCGGTATAGCCGCTTTCATCCAGTATGATCTGTGCCAGTTCGATATGGCTTACTTCAGGCGGGCCATATTCATTGTGAAACAGCGGCGCGCCCTCGTCGATCACGCTATCATCATCGACCATAACTTGCAGCCGAGGGCCCCTTGCCAGTTCAGACCACCTTTGAATACCATTAATAAGCAAGCGCAGCTGCGCCGCGCCGCGACCACCGATGCCCCCATTCGCCAACAGAATGCGGGCCCCTTCAACGAGGTTAACACCATTCTCCCGCGCTGTTTTCTGAATATTCTGCTGCGCCTTGTCGCCCAAACCACGTTTCGGCGTATTAACGATTCTCTCGAACGCGAGATCGTCATCCGGTGATGTCACCACTCGGAAATAAGCCATTGCGTCGCGAATCTCTAACCGCTCATAGAACCGCGGGCCGCCAATCACGCGGTATGGTAGCCCAATGGTCAAAAAACGGTCTTCAAAAGCGCGCATCTGGTGCGAGGCCCGCACGAGAATTGCCATTTCATCCAACGTATAAGGGTCCAGCGCTCTGGTTCCGCGCTGCAACGCTTCGATTTCGTCACCGATCCAGCGCGCCTCTTCCTCACCATCCCAATGCCCGATCAAACGAACTTTTTCCCCTTCACGGGATTCCGTCCACAACGTCTTGCCCAAACGCCCCTCGTTTCCGGCAATCACGCCCGACGCTGCGGCTAGAATATGCGGGGTTGAACGATAATTCTGCTCAAGCCGGACGACATGCGCCCCGGGAAAATCCTTTTCGAACCGTAGAATGTTACCCACTTCGGCACCACGCCACCCATAGATCGACTGGTCGTCATCCCCGACGCAGCAAATATTCTTGTGGCCGGATGCAAGCAGGCGAAGCCACATATACTGGGCGACGTTGGTATCCTGATATTCGTCCACCAAGATAAATTTGAACCAGCGCTGGTATTGCCCCAACACATCTTCGTGCTTTTGAAAGATGGTGACCATATGCAATAGCAAGTCACCAAAATCACAGGCGTTCAGGTCCTTCAGCCGCGCCTGATACTGCGCATAAAGCTCTGCCCCGCGGTGGTTGTAAGCCCCCGCATCGGCCGCAGGAATCTTGTCAGGTGTCAGCGCACGGTTTTTCCAACCATCAATCACCCCCGCAAGTAGCCGCGCGGGCCAACGCTTGTCATCAACGCCTTCCGCCTTAATCAACTGCTTGAGCAGGCGCAGCTGGTCGTCCGTATCCAGAATGGTAAAGTTCGATTTAAGCCCCACCAATTCAGCATGACGACGCAACAGCTTAACGCAGATCGCGTGAAAAGTGCCGAGCCAAGGCATCCCTTCGATACTTTGCCCCAGCATATGTCCGACGCGGTTTTTCATCTCTCGCGCGGCCTTGTTGGTAAAGGTCACGGCAAGAATTTCATTCGGCCGGGCGCGTCCGGTATTCATCAGATGCACGATCCGCGCGGTTAACGCCTTGGTCTTGCCCGTCCCCGCACCGGCCAGCATCAAGACGGGACCGTCCATCTGTTCTACCGCGGCGCGCTGCGCAGGGTTTAACCCGTCTAGATAGGGTTGCGGACGCGCAGCCATAGCGCGCGATGATAAGGAAGCGCCTTCGAAGGCGGCCATTTCGTCGAAATCATTCATGCCACCAATCTATCGTGCAAAAGCACCAAATAAAAGACGCGTTCGCAAAATGTTCTTGGTGCAATTCTAACAATTTCTTCGCTGAATGCGTTCTAGGGCGAAGATGTGATTTGTATCTTAGCTGTCCGCTCCTCCTTCTATCGGCTGCCGCTTTTGGACCTCCCCCTTCGTACCAGCCAACATCTTTCCAAAGGGTAAAAAATCCAAGCAATTCAAAAAAACTTCTGCTTGCACGTAACTTCATTCAGACGCAACAATGCCGCAGCGCAGCGTTACAGATCACGCTACATGCTTGAAAACGAAGATTTCTTGCCAGCAGGAAGGCCTATATATGACCG
The DNA here is from genome assembly GCF_053474885.1 of Sulfitobacter sp. M13. Lineage (NCBI taxonomy): Bacteria > Pseudomonadati > Pseudomonadota > Alphaproteobacteria > Rhodobacterales > Roseobacteraceae > Sulfitobacter > Sulfitobacter sp. M13. Next base: position 2,699,437 of record NZ_CM130281.1, read on the forward strand.
ACTTTAAGAAAATTCTAATCGCGAACCGCGGCGAGATCGCCATTCGAATTATGCGTGCGGCCAACGAGATGGGAAAAAAGACGGTCGCCGTGTTCGCCGAGGAAGATAAGCTGGGGCTGCACCGATTTAAAGCGGACGAAGCCTACCGAATCGGAGCCGGATTAGGGCCCGTTGCCGCTTATCTTAGCATTGATGAAATTATTCGTGTCGCAAAAGCCTCTGGGGCGGATGCGATCCATCCCGGTTATGGCCTCTTGTCGGAAAATCCCGATTTTGTAGATGCTTGCGCGCAAAATGGCATTACCTTCATCGGCCCTCGGGCTGAAACGATGCGCGCTTTGGGTGACAAGGCCAGCGCGCGCCGCGTCGCGATGGAAGCCGGTGTGCCGGTCGTGCCCGCGACGGATGTATTGGGCGACGACATGGAGCTCGTGCGGAAACAGGCTGCAGAAGTTGGCTATCCGCTTATGCTCAAGGCATCTTGGGGGGGTGGTGGACGCGGGATGCGTCCCATCGACAACGAAGGCGAGCTTAAAGAAAAAGTTTTAGAAGGGCGGCGCGAGGCCGAAGCTGCCTTTGGAAACGGCGAAGGATATTTGGAAAAGATGATCCTCAAGGCGCGCCATGTCGAAGTGCAGATTCTCGGCGACAGCCACGGCGAAATCTACCATCTATTTGAACGGGATTGTTCGGTTCAGCGCCGCAACCAAAAGGTTGTAGAACGCGCACCCGCCCCCTACCTCACCGAAGAGCAGCGCGCCGAGATTTGCGAATTGGGCCGAAAAATCTGCGCTCATGTGAACTATGAATGTGCTGGTACCGTCGAATTCCTCATGGATATGGACGACGGTAAGTTCTATTTTATCGAAGTAAATCCAAGGGTTCAGGTTGAACACACCGTGACCGAGGAAGTCACCGGCATCGACATCGTACAAGCCCAGATCCTGATCGCTGAGGGCAAGACCATCGCCGAGGCGACAGGCAAGGCGACACAGGCCGATGTCCAGCTGAACGGCCATGCCCTACAGACACGGATCACCACCGAAGACCCGCAAAATAACTTCATCCCTGATTACGGTCGCATCACCGCCTTTCGCGAGGCGACAGGTATGGGCATCCGCCTTGATGGCGGCACTGCCTATTCCGGCGGCGTTATCACGCGGTATTACGATAGCCTGTTGGTCAAAGTCACCGCCAAAGCGCAAACGCCAGAGCAGGCGATCGCCCGCATGGACCGCGCCCTGCGCGAATTCCGCATTAGGGGCGTTTCCACGAATATTGCATTTGTCGAAAACCTGCTGAAACACCCGACTTTCCTCAATAACAGCTACCACACCAAATTTATTGACCAGACGCCCGAGCTGTTCACGTTTGAAAAGAGACGCGACCGGGCGACGAAAGTGTTGACTTATATCGCCGACATCACGGTGAACGGGCACCCTGAAACAAAAGGGTTCGAGCGCCCCGCTGCAGCCGTGCGCGCGCCACAACCCCCTGCTGCCCGCGCCGAACCCATGATGGGCACACGTAACTTGCTCGAGCAGAAGGGCCCACAGGCTGTCGCCGACTGGATGGGACAACAGCGGCAGCTGCTGATCACCGATACCACCATGCGCGACGGCCACCAGTCCTTGCTTGCCACGCGGATGCGCAGCCATGATATGATCAAGGTTGCCCCGGCCTATGCTGCTAATCTTCCACGACTTTTTTCTATGGAATGTTGGGGTGGTGCCACGTTCGACGTGGCCTACCGGTTCTTGCAGGAATGTCCGTGGCAACGCCTGCGCGACCTGCGCGCGGCCTTGCCCAACGTGATGACCCAGATGCTGCTGCGGGGATCGAACGGCGTTGGTTACACCAACTACCCCGACAATGTGGTACAGGAATTTGTCCGCGTTGCCGCAACCGAAGGCGTAGATGTATTTCGCGTTTTCGATAGCCTGAACTGGGTTGAGAACATGCGCGTCGCGATGGACGCGGTGATCGAGAATGACAAAATTTGTGAAGGTACCGTTTGTTATACCGGTGATATTTTTGACCCTGACCGCGCCAAATACGACCTAAAATACTATGTCGCCATGGGCAAAGAGCTGAAAGCGGCCGGCGCACATGTTTTGGGCCTGAAAGACATGGCCGGTGTGCTTAAACCAAATGCCGCCAGAGCGTTAATTAAAGCGCTGAAATCCGAGGTCGGACTGCCGATACACTTCCACACCCATGACACCGCAGGCGCAGCCATCGCGACCATCATGGCGGCGTCAGAAGCGGGTGTCGACGCAGTGGATTGCGCGATGGACGCGCTATCGGGGAACACCTCTCAGGCGACGCTCGGGTCTGTTGTAGAGGCGCTGAAACACACGGATCGCGACACAGGTTTGTCGATGGACGCGGTGCGCGAAATCTCGAACTATTGGGAAGAGGTACGCAAGGAATATGCAGCCTTTGAGACAGGCATGCAGGCCCCCTCCTCCGAGGTATATTTGCACGAGATGCCCGGTGGTCAGTTCACCAATCTCAAGGCGCAAGCCGCGTCAATGGGGCTGGACGACAGGTGGCCCGAGGTTGCCAAAACCTATGCCGAAGTGAACCAGATGTTCGGCGATATCGTCAAAGTCACCCCGTCTTCCAAAGTAGTGGGCGATATGGCGTTAATGATGGTATCCCAAGGGTTAACCCGCACGCAGGTCGAAGACCCCAAAGCGGAAATGTCCTTTCCAGACAGTGTGATCGATATGATGCGCGGCAATTTGGGCCAACCCCCCGGCGGGTTCCCTGCCGCGATTGTCGACAAGATTCTAAAGGGCGAAAAACCTAATACAGCACGTCCCGGTGCCCATCTGCCCTCCACGGACCTAGAGGCAACCCGCAATGAGCTGCGCGACTTGCTAAAAGGGGCTCAGGTCGAAGACGACGATCTGTCAGGCTATTTGATGTATCCCAAGGTCTTTTTGGACTACATGGGCCGGCACCGCACCTACGGTCCCGTCCGTGTTCTCCCGACGCGCACTTTTTTCTACGGGATGGAGCCCGGCGAAGAAATCACCGCAGAGATCGACCCGGGCAAGACACTCGAGATCCGCCTGCAAGCGCTGAGCGAGACCAACGAAGACGGCGACGTCAAAGTCTTTTTCGAGCTGAACGGTCAGCCGCGCGTGGTGCGTGTGCCCAACCGCCTGGTCAAAGCAACGACCGCGCAGCGTCCGAAGGCCGAGATCGGCAACGTCAATCACATCGGCGCACCGATGCCGGGGGTTGTGGCCTCTGTCGGGGCGACTGTGGGGCAAAAGGTCAAATCAGGCGACCTGCTGCTCACCATCGAAGCCATGAAGATGGAAACCGGAATTCATGCGGACCGTGATGCAGTGGTCAAGGCGGTGCATGTCACCCCAGGTGGCCAGATCGACGCCAAGGATCTGCTGATCGAACTAGAGTAACCGATTAAGGGGCCAAGCGTGTCTATGCCGTGTCGCTTGGCCCTGATCCCCCCTATATTCCAAGCCAGCGCTGCGGATGGACGTCCCAATGCCCTATGAATGGACAACGCACCGTACCCCCCCAACGCAGATCCTAACCCTGCGGCCGCATCAATCCCTGTCGGCAAAGGGCTTTGCCAGTTTTATCCTGACAACATTTATCCTGATTCTGATCCCTGTACTGTCCCTCTTGGGGACCGTGTTGCTATGGGGATTGCTTCCTTTCATTCTGGCCGCCGTAGCAGGCATTTACTGGGCGCTTCAGCGCAACCATAAGGCCAGAGAGATTGAAGAAGTGTTCACACTCGACCACCACACCGCCCATTTATTGCACCGCACAGCCGGAGGCGACGTCAAGGAGTGGCAATGCAATCGCCATTGGACCGTCGTCACTAAATATGAAAAAGACGGCCCCGTACCCCATTATGTGACCCTGCGCGGTATGGGACGCGAGGTCGAAATAGGCGCATTCCTGAGCGAGGAAGAACGGATCACCCTTTACGATGAGCTGAACCGTTCATTGCTCCGTTGAGCGTTAGCTCAGACGCTCTTTAACCTTGGGCCCAACCGCGCCAAAATCCATTTGTCCCGTGTACTTAGCCTTGAGCAAGCCGATCACCTTGCCCATGTCACGGATCGAGGTCGCGCCCACTTCGGCGATCGCGTCATCCACCGCTTTGGTGCTTTCTTCTTCGGTCAGTTGGCGCGGCAAGAACTCTTCGATTACGCCGATCTCTTCACGCTCACGGTCGGCTAGGTCAAGCCGGCCACCCTCTTCATAGGCGCGTACCGATTCCATACGTTGTTTCGCCATTTTGCCTAAAATCGCGAGCACTTCTGCATCGCCAACACCGGCATCGCCTTCATCAGCGCGCGCCGCGATGTCTTTGTCCTTGATCGCCGCGTTGATCAGCCGCAAGGTCGAAAGGCGCTTGGCCGCCTTGTCCTTCATTGCCTGTTTCAGTGCTTCCGAAATGCGAGTCCGCAGTACCATTACCATCGTCCTTTTGACCCTAAGGGGAATTAAGCCGTGCAACATAGACATATTGCGCCGCGCAGGCAATGCCACGCAGGCCTGCTAAGCCATTGTTAAATATGTATATTTCATTTTAGACACCCTATTGACCCCGGCAGCACGCCGCCTTAGGTTGCCACCGTTTAACTCCATATACCTGCCGCTGGAGGCCCCCCACATGACCGCGACCACATCACCTCGTCCGACTGCCTGCTTGGCGCTAGCGGACGGATCGCTTTTCTACGGCATGGGCTTTGGCGCAACGGGCGAAACCGTGGCCGAGCTTTGCTTTAATACAGCAATGACCGGCTATCAGGAAATCATGACCGATCCGTCTTATGCGGGGCAAATCGTGACGTTCACCTTCCCTCACATCGGCAACACCGGCACCACCCCCGAAGACGACGAAACCGGCGATCCGGTAGCGGCGGGTATGGTCGTAAAGTGGATGCCTACGGACCCAAGCAGCTGGCGCTCCGTGCAGCCGCTGTCCGATTGGTTGGCGTCCCGCGGGCGTATCGCCATCGGTGGCATTGATACACGCCGCCTGACCCGGGCAATCCGTCAGCAAGGCGCGCCCCATGCGGCACTGGCACACAACCCGGACGGCATTTTCGATGTCGAAGCTCTGGTCGCCGCCGCCCGCGCGTTCGCCGGTCTAGAGGGTATGGATCTGGCAAAAGACGTCAGCTGTAAGCAATCTTATCGCTGGAATGAAATGCGTTGGGCTTGGCCAGAGGGATATACCGAGCAGGAGAATGCGCCACATAAAGTTGTCGCGATCGACTATGGTGCCAAACGCAACATCCTGCGCTGCCTCGCCTCGGTTGGCTGTGATGTCACGGTCCTGCCCGCATCTGCAACATATGAAGATGTAATGGCTCATAATCCCGATGGCGTTTTCCTGTCGAACGGCCCTGGCGACCCCGCTGCAACCGGTGTTTATGCCGTGCCGATGATCAAGGAAGTTCTTGAAAAAACGCAACTTCCGGTTTTCGGCATCTGCCTTGGTCACCAGATGCTAGCGCTCGCGTTGGGCGGTCAGACGGTCAAGATGAGCCACGGCCACCACGGTGCGAACCACCCCGTCAAAGATATCGATACGGGGAAAGTCGAAATTACCTCGATGAACCACGGGTTCGCCGTTGATGCGCAAAGCTTGCCAAGCGGTGTCGTGGAAACGCATCAATCGCTGTTTGACGGATCCAACTGCGGCATTCGGATGGAGGGGCGTCCGGTTTGGTCCGTCCAGCACCACCCCGAAGCCAGCCCCGGCCCGCAAGACAGTTTTTATCTATTCGAACGTTTCGCCGCAGCCATGGCGGAACGGGCCAGCTAGGCTGGTAGGGCGCGGACGCTTCATTCACCCGCAATTAATGCCCCATTAAGGTAACTCTGCCACGGTCGAATTATTCCGAAAGGAAGGGATTCGACCGATGAGCAACCTTGGGCTAGAGCTGAAATTACCAGAACCCGCGCGCGTGCGCGGGCGGCATCGACCACTGGGCCGGATATTGGTGGACGCCGGTCTGATCGATCAGGCCGCTTTGGTTCACGCGCTCGAAGCTCAGCATGTTCTTGATGCGCCCCTTGGGGATATACTCGTTGCCCAAGGCCTCGTCTCGCGTAGCGAGGTGACCAAGGCGCTGGCACTTCAACATCAGATCCAGCAGGTCGATCTTGACACTGACCCGCCCAAAGCGACCCTCGCGCGCCATCTATCAGCAGAAGAATGTCTACAGCACAAGGTTGTGCCGTGGCGACGCTTGGGTAAAACTCTTTTTTTAGCAACAAGCAGGCCAGATCGCCTGAGCGAAATCGAAGGGGAAGCCTTCCGTGATATCGACCTTGATATTGTCCCCGTGCTCGCAGAGTCCGCCCAGATTGATCGGCGGATCACAGCACTTTATGGAACTGTTTTAGCCAAGCGGGCTGCGACCCGTGTTCCTGCAGGTCAAAGCTGCCGCACGTGGCGCATCTCCGGTCCAGGGCGACGTCTTTGGGCCGGCACTGCAAGCGGAGCCGCAGCTCTTCTTTTTATAGCGCTTCCGGCATGGACGTTCACCGTATTTGTCATCTTGGCGTTGTGTTGTAGCGCCATGATCATGACCCTGCGGCTGTCGTCGTTCGTTGCACGGTGCTTATGGGGGAACACCCCACATGTGGCTGATGCCGCCCCGCCGTCAATGCCCGCAAAACGCCCTAAAGTATCCGTTCTTGTGCCCCTTCTGCACGAAGAGGAAATCGCGGGTGCTTTGATTGCGCGACTCGGTCAACTTACCTACCCCAAGGCTTTGCTACAGGTCGTGTTGGTGTTGGAAGAAGGCGATCAGATGACCCGCGACACGATTGCGCGCACCGAACTGCCTTTTTGGTTCGATGTCATCGAAGTCCCTCAAGCAGGAAAGCTGCGCACCAAACCGCGCGCGCTGAACTATGCACTGGATTTTTGCAACGGTAGCATCATCGGCGTGTGGGACGCCGAAGATGCGCCCGAGGTCGACCAGCTTGACCGTGTCGTACAACATTTTGAACGCGCACCCCAAAACGTCGCCTGCGTCCAAGGGGTACTGGACTATTACAACGCCCGGACCAATTGGATCTCGCGCTGTTTCGCGCTGGAATATGCTTCTTGGTGGCGCGTTATTCTTCCGGGCGTCGCACATCTGGGGCTGATCATTCCGTTAGGCGGCACGACGCTTTTCTTCCGACGTCCTATCCTGGAAAAGCTATGTGGCTGGGATGCCCATAATGTCACCGAAGACGCAGACCTCGGGGTGCGGCTTGCACGGCATGGGTACCGAACCGACCTGTTGCCAACGGTAACCTACGAAGAAGCCAACTTTCGCGCATGGCCCTGGATCAAGCAACGGTCGCGTTGGCTGAAAGGCTTCTTGATCACATGGGTCGTACACAGCCGCGCGCCGCTCCAGCTGATCCGGGACGTGGGGCTCATCCGCTTCCTTGGTGTGCAAACGCTGTTCCTCGCGACATTTTGCCAGTTTATCTTCGCCCCATTTCTCTGGACCTTCTGCCTTCCGCTTTTCGGTGCATCACATCCTGTTGAAACCACCCTTGGGCCTGAAGCATTCTATAGCCTCTTTGGGTTTTTCGTATTTGCCGAAATCCTTAGTATTGCCATCGCAATGACGGCCGTATCCGGGTCTCAGCACCGGCACCTTATTCCGTGGGCAATAACGTTGCCGTTCTATTTTATTCTAGGGTCATTCGCGGCCTATAAGGCACTTTATGAATTCGTGGTCATGCCGTTCTATTGGGACAAAACCGAACACGGCGTCAGCCACAAATCCGACAATGGGATGCAAACCAGATCGGCTCGCCCCCCTTAACCCTCCTCCTTGCGTTGCGCCGCCTCTTGCTTCAGCCGCGTCATGAACGCGACCGAGATATGCGTGCGCAGCGCTTCGTCCGCGCCGTCTTCGTCTCGCTGTTCAATCATCTGCACAATGCGATCATGTTCATCCTGTGCAATTGCGCCGCGTCCGTCCACCGCCAATGACGACGTCGCCATCAGGGCCATGGACCGATGTACCAGATCAAGTTGCTGCACGAGATATCGATTATGGGATGCCAGATGAATTTGTTTGTGAAATCGCCTGTTTGCCCGTGCCAGCGCGGCCGGGTTATCGCGCAACGCGTCGTCTTCCTCGACCATCTCCCGTAGCACGCGGACTTCTTCAGTCGTTGCATGACGCGCTGCAAGCCGCGCGGCGAGCCCCTCCAGCTCTCCGCGCACAACGTAAAGCTCGGCCATCTGGTTGTGATCCAGCGATGCAACGATCAAACTCCGACCGTCCCGCGCCAGCAAAGATTGCGTCTCAAGCCGTTGTAATGCTTCGCGAACCGGCGTTCGGGACACGCCAAACCGTTCGGCCAGTTCGCTTTCTACCAAGCGATCGCCGGGTCGATAGGTGCCCACATCAATCGCGTCCAAGATCATCGAATAGGCGTCAGTGGGTCCGGAGCGTGGCGTCGTCATGGGTTCTCTTTCAAAAGGCTCTGGCACCTTAGCCCCCGCGTCCAATTGCGCAACCCCGTGATCTTGCACAGTACCCTCAGGCGGCGTAGCAAGTCCTTATGAAAAATACCGATTTCTCTCACGTGAACACTTGGGTCTTCGACCTTGATAACACGCTCTACCCGCCGTCGGCACGCCTGTTTGACCAAATCGAACAGCGCATGACCGACTGGGTAATGACCGCGCTGAACGTAGACCGACAGCGCGCGGATCATCTGCGCAAGCACTACTGGCACACCTACGGCACGACTTTGGCGGGGCTGATGCGCGAACACGACCTTGATCCTGGCCCGTATCTGCATGAGGTGCACGAGATTACCTTTGACGCGCTGGTACCTGATCCGCTGCTTGCGGCGCGGATCGCCGCACTGCCGGGGCGTCGGATTATCTATACCAACGGGACAGCCCCCTACGCCGAGAAGGTCATTGCCGCACGGGGATTATCGGGGTTGTTTGATGCAGTCTATGGCGTTGAGCACGCTCAATATCTACCCAAACCCGAACGTGCCGCCTATGATCTGATTTTCGCCACCGATGCGTTGACCCCAACGACCGCTGTCATGTTCGAAGACGACCCGCGCAACCTGATCGCCCCGCACGAAATGGGGATGGGCACGGTGCACGTCGCAGAAAGAGCAGAGCCCGCGCCGCATATTCATTTTCACACCGATGACCTTTCAGCTTTTCTTGCGAAAATTACGGACTAACTGATGACCATGACATGTGACATTTTGATTTCGGGCGGCGGCATTGCCGGTTTGACAGCGGCGGCAGCCTTCGGCAGTGCAGGGTTCAATGTGGTCTGCGTCGACCCGACGCCCCCGGTTACCGATGGGATGGCGCAGGGGGCCGATATGCGCTCTACTGCGATGTTGCAGCCGGCCCGCCGCGTGCTCGAGGCGGCAGGGATATGGGCGCATCTGTCGGATCATGCAGCACCCTTGCAGGTCATGCGCATTATTGACGCCGGCGGGGATGGCGACGCACCGCTGACCAGTCGCGCATTTGATGCCGCTGATATTTCGGATCAACCCTTTGGCTGGAATTTTCCGAACTGGCTGCTGCGGCGTGCTTTGCTAGAGCGTTTGTGCGCCCTACCGAACGTCGAGTTCCGCCCTGGAACAGCGACAACTTCATTATTCACGCGCACCATCGGCGCACGCGTGGGGCTCGACGATGGCACCAAAATATCGGCCAAACTGGTGATTGCCGCTGACGGGCGCGACAGCCCGATGCGGGATGCAGCAGGCATAGAGGTGACCCGCCAAAGCTATGGTCAAAAAGCGCTTGCCTTTGCGGTCACGCACCCGACCCCACATGAAAATGTTTCGACCGAAGTCCACCGTAGCGGCGGGCCCTTCACCCTTGTGCCCCTGCCCGACCGCGACGGCCTGCCCTGCTCTGCGGTGGTGTGGATGGACGACGGCGCGGCATCGCTCGCCCGGATGGAGCTAGACGCCGACGCCTTCTCCCTCGCCGCAACCGAGCGCAGCGCGCAGGTGCTTGGTCCGCTCACATTGGCATCACAGCGCGCCATCTGGCCGATCATCAGCCAGCACGCGGCGCGGCTGTCGGGGGAACGCATTGCCCTGATCGCCGAAGCTGCACACGTCATGCCCCCCATCGGCGCACAGGGGTTGAACATGTCGCTGCAAGACATCGCGACGCTGCTGGAACTGTCCCAAAAACACCGCGACGATCTGGGAAGCCAGCCGATGCTGGACGCCTACCACAAGGCCCGTTTTGGCGATATCCAGCTGCGCCTGCGCGGCATTGATCTGCTGAACCGCGCCAGTCAGGCGAAAACGCCCTTGGCCCGCGACGCCCGCGCCAAAGGGCTGAGCGCGCTTTATGCGCTGCCACCTGTCCGGCGTATGTTGATGGAAATGGGGCTCGGTATGCGGCAGGAATAACCTGCCGCATAGCTTTTATTTACAGCACCTTATCAACCACGGCAGCCAAACGCGCGAGCGTTGCATCCACATCATAAAGCTTGTCCAGTCCGAACAACCCCAGCCGGAACGTCTGAAAGTTCTCCGGCTCGTCACACATCAGCGGCACGCCAGCAGCAATCTGCATCCCTTCGGCGGCAAAGGCTTTGCCATTATGCACCGATGGATCAGAGGTATAGCTGACCACCACACCCGGCGCGGCAAACCCCTCCGCCGCGACAGAGACGACGCCCTTGTCGGCCAGCATCTTGCGAGCAGAATCCCCCAGACGCCACTGCGCTTCCTTCAGCCGGTCGAAACCATAGGATTTGGTTTCCAGCATCGTATCGCGAAACAGGCGCAACGCATCGGTCGGCATGGTGGCATGATAGGCGTGACCGCCATCTTCATAGGCCCTCATGATGCTGTGCCACTTGGCCAGATCAATCGCAAAGCTGTCGGACTTGGTCTCTGCCATCCGCGCAACCGCACGGTCCGACATCATGACCAAGCCGGCAGAGGGGGATGCGCTCCAGCCCTTTTGCGGTGCAGAAAGTAACACATCGACGCCAAGCGCCTTCATATCCACCCAAGCGCAGCCCGACGCGATGCAATCCAGCACCACGAGCGCGCCAACGGCATGGGCTGCCTCTGACATCTGTTTGATGTAGTCGTCCGGCAGGATAACACCGGCGCTGGTCTCCACGTGCGGCGCAAACACCACCTGCGGTTTGTGCGTCTCAATGGCTTTTACCACGTCATCGATGGGGCATGGCGCGAACGGCGACGGCGTGCTGTTGCCCTGCATCTGCGCTTTCATCACTGTCGCATTGCCGGTCAGGTCGCCGTTTTCAATAATCTGGCTCCAGCGGTACGAGAACCAGCCATTGCGCACGACCAGAACATCTTCACCCCGCGCAAACTGACGCGCGACGGCCTCCATCCCGTAGGTGCCGCCACCGGGCACGACGGCGACCGCATCAGCGTTATAGACCTCCTTCAGCAGGAAGCTTATATCGCGCATGACCTTTTGGAATACCGCACTCATGTGGTTCAAAGACCGGTCGGTGAACACGACCGAAAACTCTTCAAGCCCTTCTGGATCAACTGAATTTAGCAAAGCGGGCATGGGTTCCTCCTGTTGGTTTCTTGCGAACATAGCTCCTCGTGGGGCAAAGTCACAGACCCAATGGCCCGGTCAGTCGTTCCTCGCTGAGCAGCACGTTTGCCTCGACCGCACCCGCCCCCGGCAACGTCATGACCCTCCGCCGCAGAACCCGCTCAAAGTCTGCCAGATCCCGCGCGACGACCCGCAAGCGATAGTCATAAAGCCCCAAGACGTGCTCCACGGTTTGCACCTCGGGGATGGCGCTGACCGCGCGTTCGAAATCCTCAAGGCTCACACGGCCCTTGGTGGCAAGCTTAACGCCAAGAAAGACGGTCACGCCAAACCCCAAGGCTTCGCGGTTCAATCTCAGCCGCTTGCCTCGCAGGATACCTGCGTCCTCCAGCCGTTTGATCCGCCGCCATGTAGCAGGCTGTGACAGGCCCAGATGGCGGCCCAAGGCCCCCGCACTTTGGGTCGCATCCCGTGCAAGTGACCGGATCAGCCGGTGGTCTATATTATCCAGCGCAATCATAGCGGCAACGCCTCGTCAGACTTGATCCGCGCGACATGCATCAAGGCCTCGATATCCGCGATATGCGGCAAGGTCAGAATACCCGCGCGGTAGATCTTTTGATAATGTGCCATGTCTCGCGCAATAATCGACAGGCGGACATCGACCCGCCCCAGAAATGTCTGGATCTCGATCACCTCCGGCAATTTTCGCGCCTCTTCAAGAAATCGGTCGAAGGCGTTGCCTTGTGTCTTGTCCAGCGTGATCCGCAAAGACACCTCGACAGTGTACCCCAAGGCTGCCCAGTCCACGACAGCCGCCACCCCTTGCACGACACCTGCCTCCTGCATGCGTACGATGCGGCGCGACACCTTGCCCGCCGTCAGCCCTGTCAGGTCCGCCAATTCCGCCGGTGTCAGCCCCGCATCCGCCTGCCAGTGGCGTAGAATGCGACGATCCATGTCATCAAGCATGATTTTTCCATTTTTTAAACTTAATGCGCATTACCATCTTCATTTTGCCAAATAAACTCATAATCTGGCAATGGCATCTCGCGTCAGCTTCGATATGGTCACCTCAGATTTTAACGAACCCGAAAGGACGCCCCAATGCGCGTTTATTACGACCGTGACTGCGACGTTAACCTGATCAAGGACAAAAAAGTCGCCATCCTCGGCTATGGCTCCCAGGGCCACGCCCACGCGCTGAACCTGCGTGATTCCGGTGCGAAAAACCTCGTCGTAGCCCTGCGTGAAGGGTCCGCTTCGAAAGCCAAAGCCGAAGGCGAAGGCCTGAAAGTTATGGAAATCGCCGAAGCCGCAGCTTGGGCCGATGTGATCATGTTCACCATGCCCGACGAATTGCAGGCCGAAACCTACAAAAAATACGTTCACGACAACATCCGCGAGGGCGCTGCGATCGCATTCGCCCACGGCCTGAACGTTCACTTCGGCCTGATCGAACCAAAGCCTGGTATTGACGTAATCATGATGGCCCCCAAAGGCCCCGGCCACACAGTGCGCGGCGAATACACCAAAGGCGGCGGCGTGCCTTGCCTTGTTGCGGTAAACACCGACGCCACCGGCAAAGCGCTGGAAATCGGCCTGTCCTATTGTTCCGCCATCGGTGGCGGCCGGTCCGGCATCATCGAAACCAACTTCCGCGAAGAATGCGAAACCGACCTGTTCGGCGAACAGGCTGTTTTGTGTGGTGGCATCGTCGAACTGATCCGCTGCGGCTTTGAAACACTGGTCGAAGCCGGCTACGAGCCCGAAATGGCGTATTTCGAATGTTTGCACGAAACCAAGCTGATCGTTGATCTGATCTATGAAGGCGGCATCGCCAACATGGATTATTCGATCTCGAACACCGCGGAATACGGCCAGTACGTATCCGGTCCGCGCATCCTGCCCTACGACGAGACCAAAGCGCGTATGAAAGCCGTGCTGAGCGATATCCAGTCGGGCAAGTTCGTACGCGACTTCATGCTGGAGAACTCTGTTGGCCAGCCCACGCTGAAGTCCTCGCGTCGCGCCAATGACGAGCACCAGATCGAAGTCGTCGGCGGCAAGCTGCGCGAAATGATGCCTTGGATCTCTGCCGGCAAGATGGTCGACAAATCCAAGAACTAATCGCTGCTTTAAGCGACATGAAAAGGCCCGGTTTCGCACCGGGCCTTTTCTTTTGACGAACCGACTGTCACAGATTGCGCGCTGATCGTTGACCAAGGAAACTGCATGTCAGACGTGCCCGCCATCACCAAATCCAGCTGGCTGCTGATCCTGTTGCTGGCTTTCATCTGGGGCGGCACATTTCTGGTGACGGAAATCGCGCTGACCGAAATGCCCCCGTTTTGGATCGCCGCCACCCGTGTGGGGCTCGCCGCCACTGTGATGATCCCGATCTGGGGCCTACGCGGGTTCCGCCTGTTTACCACGCCGCCGACCCGCGCAGACATCGCCGCGGTGATCTTCATCGGGGCCGCCAGCTCTGCGGTGCCGTTCAGCTTGCTCGCCTGGGGGCAACAATACGTGACGTCGGGGTTTGCGGGGGTCACGATGGCCGCAACCGCGCTGATCATCCTTCCGCTGGCCCATTTCTTCGTTCCAGGCGAAGCGATGAGCCCGCGCAAGGCAATCGGGTTTTCATTAGGTTTTCTCGGCGTCGTCATCCTGATCGGTGCGCAGGCTTTTGAAAGCACGGGCACCGCGCTTGAAACCCAAGGGCGACTGGCCTGCTTGGCCGCGGCGGGATGCTATGCCACCAGTTCTATCGTGATGCGCCGCCTGCCCGCGATCGACGCCATCGGGCTCGCTACGATCCTGCTGATCATCGCCACTTTCATCACCATCCCCATGGCCCTGACTGTCGAGGGGCTGCCGCCCCGCCCGTCGCCCCCGATCCTCGCTGCACTGGTGTTTCTGGGGCTCCTCCCCACCGCCGCTGCGAACTTCCTACGCGTCGTGGTCATACGCAGCGCGGGACCGGTCTTCATGTCACTGGTGAACTACCAAGTACCTGTCTGGTCCGTCTGCCTCGGCGCGCTTGTGCTGAACGAACCGCTGCCACCCTCGCTGCTTTATGCGATGGTGCTGATCCTTGCGGGCGTCGCACTCAGCCAATACGGAGCCTTCCGCCGCCTGCTGACACGCGCGCGTCCCTGATTTCCAAATGGCCTAAAATCCTCGCCGAAGGCATCCCTCAGACGCCCACGATGTAACACCGGCAAAAGCAGAGCCCAGGCCGCCAAGCAGGTTTCCCCGCCAGCGGCCTAGCTCTCAACTCAAGGTGCGACAGCTGCCGTTACAGCATCCACCACGGAATCGACTGCCCGCTCCATCAGCCCTGCATCCTCATGCTCGGCCATGACACGAACCAGCGGCTCGGTTCCGGATTTGCGGATGAGCAAACGCCCCTGTCCCGCCAGATCAGCCTCGGCCTGCGCGATGGCGCCTTGAACCTGCGCGTCTTCGAGCGGCACTTGACCCGCTGAAAACCGCACGTTCTTAAGCAGCTGCGGCACGGGCTCAAAGCTGTTCAGCAGCTCCGAAGACGTCTTTTCCGACCGGATCATCTCTGCCAGAAATTGCAGCCCCGCCATCAGCCCGTCGCCGGTGGTAGCGTGGTCAGTCATGACAATATGTCCTGACTGTTCGCCGCCCAGATTGAACCCGCCTTCACGCATACGTTCGACGACATAGCGATCCCCGACCGAGGTCCGCTCGAGCCGCAGCCCCTTGCCTTGCAGAAAGTGTTCAAGGCCAAGGTTGCTCATCACCGTGGCGACCAAGGCGTTATTGGCCAGCCGGTCTTCGGCCGCCCAACGGGACGCCATGAGCGCCATAAATTGATCCCCGTCGCCGACTTTGCCGGTTTCGTCGATCAAGATCACCCGATCCGCGTCACCGTCCAGACAGATGCCGACATGTGCGCCGTGTTCGACAACCGCAGCCGCCGCCCGTTCAGGGTGGGTAGAGCCGCAATTTTCGTTTATATTGAAACCGTTAGGCGACACACCGATCTCGATCACCTCGGCCCCAAGCTCCCACAGTGTTTCAGGTGCGACGCGGTGCGCGGCCCCGTTCGCGCAGTCGATTACAACCTTCAACCCGTCCAGACGCATCTGGCGTGGAAACGAGGATTTGACCCGCTCTACATACCGAAAACGCCCGTCATCGATCCGTTTGGCACGACCGATTTTGTCGGCGGGGTTCATCTCTACGCCACCCGCGATCAGGGCTTCGATCTCTGCCTCCACCGCATCGCTCAGCTTGAACCCGTCGGGGCCGAAAAACTTGATACCATTATCCGTCGCCGGATTGTGACTGGCCGAAATCATGACACCCAGATCGGCCCGCATGGACCGCGTCAGCAGCCCCACAGCCGGCGTCGGCACCGGCCCCAACAGAAGAACGTTCATCCCCGAGGATGTCAGCCCAGCCGTCAGCGCGTTTTCAAACATATAGCCCGAAAGGCGCGTGTCCTTGCCGATAACGACACGGCGCACGCCATCGCGGCCTGCGCTGAAATAGCGCCCGACAGCGGCCCCGATTTTTAATGCGACCTCGGCTGTCATCGGGTAAACGTTTGCCCGTCCGCGAATACCGTCAGTTCCAAATAACTTTGTCATAAAATGCTCCCAAAATAGGCGGCATGCCACAAAGCAACCGCTTGGCGGGTGTCTTCGACGTCATGCACACGGATCATTTGCACACCATGCCCTAATCCTGCAAGCGCCACGGCGATTGATCCCGGCGCCCGGTCCTGCGCCTGCGGTGCATTGCCGATCGTACCGATGAACCGTTTGCGCGATACCCCCAACAGAATTGGCGTCCCCAGGCTGTGAAACAGGCTCAGCCGCGCTAACAGTTCCAGATTGTGCTCTTGGGTTTTGCCAAACCCGATGCCAGGGTCTGCCAGAATGGCACTGCGGGGGATGCCCGAAGCCTCCAGCAGGGCGATCTGCCGTTCCAGCGCGTCGTAGACATCCAACAGCACATTGTCATAGCGCGGGTCCAGATGCATCGTCGCTGGGTCGCCTTGGGCGTGCATGACACAGACCGGCAGCCCGAGCGTCTGGCACAAAGGCGCAAGCGCGGGATCAAAGGTAAACCCCGACACATCATTCACCAGATTGGCACCGGCGCTAACCGCAGCTTTGGCCACAGCGGACTTGCGCGTGTCGATGGAGATCGGCGTGTGCAGCCCTGCCCCCCGCAACGCGGCGATAACGGGCGCTGTGCGCGTGATCTCTTCGGATACGGGCACGAAATCGGCACCGGGGCGCGTGGATTCGCCCCCAATGTCCAAAATATCGGCACCTGCGGCCACCATCGCCTGCCCTGCTCGGACCGCGTCAGGCACGGCAGCATGCTGGCCACCGTCAGAAAAGCTATCGGGTGTGGTGTTCAGAATACCCATGACACGAGGGCGGTCCAGCGGCAGACCGGCAATTGCAGCACGGGGTGCGGTCAGCCGAGCCAAGACACTTGCGGGAATGTCGGCCGCGGGCACGACGCGGGGCGACGCGCTGCGGGACAGAACCTCTGCATGGGTGAACCAGCCCCACCCCCCCGCAAGCGGCACCGCAGCATCAGGCCGCGCAGGGCCAATCTGGACGAGAGGTCTGAAATAGTCGGTCATTGCTCACAGCCTGTCTTGATCCACCGCAACGGCGCGCAACGGCACCGACGCTTTGGCGGGCAAACTGGCCCCGATCACCAGCATCTCTGTCGCGTCAAAACTGGCGGCGAACCATGCAGCCAGTGCCACGGCATCGCGTGGCTGTACGGACGGGGTATCGACGCTGTCCAACACGATCTTTGACGGAGCCCACACACTGGTTTGCCCATTCTTCATCGCCCAGTCGAGCTCTGTCCGGGTGGCCACAACGACGCAGCGGACATCCTTTGACGCCAGCACCCATGCGTTCTGTTCAATCGCCAGCAAATCAATGCGGCGCTGCGCCATCTTATGCGCGAGCTGTGGTGCAGTGGCATCTGACGCCCCGACACATAGGATCAAGGGACGCCCCATCTGATGCAACTGATCCAGCCAGCCCGCCAAAAAAGGCGATGCGATGGCTTCGTTGCTCAGATAAACCAATTCGGGATGCGGGACCTCTTGCGCGTCGGGCTGATTGCCGGGTGCATCATCCCGCGCGCGCACAATTTCAACACCCAAAGCTCCGGGGCCACGGTCCAGCTTTTCGATACGGACAAAAACCCGCATCGCTTGCCGCTCCAGCAAGATACGGTCCGCGACCCGTTCGGCCAAGGTTTCAAGCAGGTTCAGCCGTTCGTCTGACAGCTCATAGGCGATGGCCTCGGTCACGCGGTCATAGGACAGAATGCGATCAACGTCGTCATCTACAGGGCCGGTCAACGGCTGGACTTCTACGACGATATTAAAACAGATACGTTGCGTGACGCCGCGTTCGGCCTGAAAGGCACCGATCTCGACCTCAACAATATGATCGCGCAGGGAAATCCGGTCTAGAGGTTCAGGCCCCGCCGTCGCTGCCGCACGTTCGGATGGGTGCGCAAAGGCAAGCCGCGTGTCACTCGTCATAGGATCTGGCCTCTGCTTGTCTCACCTGCACACGATCCTAGACCGTTCGCCCGGATGTACCAAAGCCAGACACGGCTGACCAGCCATCAAAGGCGACAGAAACGCTGCTTAGTTCGACGCGGTCTGGACACCATCGCGGTAGAACATATGCACGCCGATCTTGGTGGTGCGCGTAAACACGCGGGACCAGCGGGGGCTTACGGCTGTGGTGTGATAGTAGGTAGCACCGCCCGTCAGCGAAGGTGCCTTGCCATCCAGAACGGCACGCGCAACTTTTCCGACCTGCGTGTAGGCGCGCGGTTCGGCGATCACTTCGGCGTTGCCATCACAGGTGTAGGTAAACTGGCACTGGTATTTGCGGCCGGTCCCTTGGTTGATCACACTGCAAAGCGATCCGGGAAACTGCGAAGACTTCACGCGGTTCATGATGACTTCGGCCACAGCGAACTGACCTTTGACTGTCTCGCCACGCGCCTCGAAATACAGCGCTTCTGCCAGACACCGCCACTGCTCTCCGCCGGACGCTTTGGGCTGCTCGGACAACCACGCGCGGGTGAATTCAACATCGCTGGCAGCGTTGGCGGATGCGATCATGCTTTCCAGACGTTCCGACCCGACAGACCTCAGCCCTTTGGCCTCGATGTCAGCCAGTGCTTTGGCCTGTTGCGGGCTAGCGGAGGCCACGGCAGGAATAAGCAAAGACAGCGCCAACAGAGCGCAGGAAGAGATTTTCTGAAAAGAACGCATTGAGCGCCTCGCAAGTAGTTTCGGACAGCGCCGCGTACCCAAGAAGAACACGGGCGTAAACCCTGCTGAAACCGGTTGCGCGGGAACCCGCGGACAGACTCTATATATAGGCGATTAGACGCCAGAACCTACTTTATCTTGTCTGCGATTGCCAATTGCGCCGCGGCGAGTCTGGCAACCGGAACACGAAAAGGTGAGCAAGAAACATAATCGAACCCCGCTGCGCGACAAAAATCTATCGATTCGGGGTTGCCGCCGTGCTCTCCGCAGATCGATAGCGTAATCCCAGGTTGTGCTGCCCGCCCCCGCGCGGCCCCCAGCTGAAGCAGCTCTCCGACGCCGTCACGGTCAAGCATGTGGAACGGATCTTCGGGGAAGACGCCCTGCTGAACGTAGGTCGACATGAACCGTCCCGCGTCATCCCGGCTAAGCCCATAGGTCATTTGCGTCAAATCGTTCGTCCCGAAACTGAGGAACGAACAATAGGGCGAAATCTCTCCGGCGCGCAGCGCTGCACGTGGCGTTTCGACCATCACCCCCAACCGGTAGGTGAAGGTAGCGCCGCGTTCGGATTTCACCGCCATTGCGATCTTGTCGACGCTGGCCTTGATCAGCTCGACCTCGCGCTTGGCCGACACCAGCGGGATCATGATCTCGGGCACGACAGGTTCACCATCGCGACTGGCTTCGATCGTGGCCTCAAAGATCGCGCGAGCCTGCATCTCGTAGATTTCGGGCACAGTCACGCCAAGACGCACGCCACGCAGGCCAAGCATCGGGTTGTATTCTGTCATCGCCTCGATCCGGCGGGTCACATCCGACAGCGGCAAATCCAACGCTTCGGCCAGATCGCGTTGGCCGGTGCGGCTTGAGGGCAGGAATTCGTGCAAGGGCGGATCGAACAGCCGGATACAGACCGGTTGCCCTTGCATGATGCGGAACAGCTGGATGAAATCCTCGCGTTGCATTGGCAAAAGGCGCTCCAACACCGCACGACGGCCTTCGCTGGTGTCGGCAAAAATCATCTCGCGCATCACGGTAAGGCGGCTGGGGTCAAAGAACATATGCTCTGTCCGGCAAAGCCCGATCCCCTGCGCATCGAAGTTCCGTGCGGTCTGCGCGTCGGCGGGTGTGTCGGCATTGGCACGAATACCGATGTCCGCTGCGTCCTTGGCCCAGGACATGAGCTTTTGAAAGGTCGCGTCCAGCAACGGCTCTAGCATGTCCGCGGCCCCACAAAGCACCTCGCCCGAGGTGCCATCGAGCGTAATTTCGTCGCCCGCCTTAAACATCCGCCCGTCCGAGGCCGTGATCAACCCCTTGACCAGATCAAATCGCATAGAGGACGCGCCAACAACGCACGGCAGGCCCATGCCGCGCCCGATCACCGCCGCGTGGCTGGTGATGCCGCCGCGTTCGGTCAACACGGCCTGGGCCGCATGCATACCGCGAATATCCTCGGGCGAGGTTTCGCGGCGCACCAGAATACATTTCTCGCCGCGTGCGGCGCTGGCTTGTGCGTCATTGGCGTTGAACACGATCTTGCCCGTGGCAGCGCCGGGGCTGGCAGCAATGCCGCGCCCGATCACATCGCGTTTCACGCGGGGGTCAACCTGTCGGTGCAACAGCTCTGTCAGCGTGCGGGGCTGGACGCGCATCAGTGCCTCTTCGCGCGGGATAATCCCTTCGTCCGCCAGCGCAACGGCAATCCGCACCGCCGCACGTGACGACCGTGATACGCGCACCCCGTCGAGGATGAACAGCTCTCCGTCCGAGATGACGAATTCCACCTGCATTTCAGCGCGCAGCCGCACCCGCATCAGCGCGGCATGCTGTTTGAGCATCTCGAACGCTTCGGGTGCGTGTTCCTCAAGCGATGGCCCGCGTGGATCACGCGTCAGATACAGCGCATCGGCCGTATCCTGCAACGCATCGCGACCCTGCGACTGGCTCAGGTAGCGTCCGGTGATCTGTGGCAGGCCGGTGGTGCTGTCCACCAGCTGCAACACGCCCGACCCGCAGATGCCGGTGCCCACACCGAACACCATCTCTTGCACGATCAGACCAAGCCCCGCATCCGCTGGCGCGCCTTTGGCCTGTCGCAGCAGCCGCGCCGAGGTGCCTTCCCACGCCCGCGCCATCGAACTGAGCACGGCGGTCAGTTGCGTCACGCGGTCTTGGGGGAAGCTTTCTTCGGTCTCAAGCTCGTAGGCACGCAGGGATTGCAGCAGCGCCTCGCGCCCATCCCCTTCGACGTCGTCAAACATATCAGGGTCCAGCCGTGCCACATTGACGGCATAGGATTGCACGAAACGGGTATACAGAGCCGATGCGGGCCCCTCGCCCATGCGTTCGCAATAATAGGCATAACGCGCGTCGTTCATGCCGATGTTCATCACCGCCCCCGGCCCGCCCCAGTCGGGGTCCTGGCTAGAGGGGCGCACACACAGCAACGCGTCTTGGGGGAATTCATCGGCGACCGCTTGCAGATCGGGGATCTGCCCCTGCGCGATATCAAGCACGACACCAAAGGGCAGCGCCACGGTACGCGGCACCGGCAGATCAAGACGGACCAGACGCTGCAAACATTTCGCCCGCCCACCGTGGGTATCATTCGCGATGGGGGCCGTTTGGGTCACAAGGGTTGTCATGGCGATTTTCTGCACTGCGGCACCTTTTGGTTCCTGCGCAGCATAGGCTTTCACCGTGGTCTGGCAAGGCGTGATCGCCTTGCCCACGTGTCGGGTCTGCTGCGTTACCCGTCGATTTTCGTCAGATCCGCAACCGAGCTACAGATCGTGCGGATACGGCTGAGCAGGTTCAAACGATTGCGCCGGATCGTCGCGTTGTCAGAGTTCACCTGCACCGCATCAAAGAACGCATCAATCGGCCCGCGCAAGGATGCCATCGCTGACATGGCCGTGCCAAAATCCTGAGCCTCCATCGCCGGTTTGATCTGCGCCTCTGCGGTATCAAGGGCTGCAAACAGCGCGCGCTCTTCTTCCGTCTCGGCAAACTTGATGTCCGCGCCAAAGGAGTATTCCACCCCATCCGCATCCTCGGCTTGGCTCAGTATGTTGTTGGCGCGTTTGAACCCTTGGATCAGGTTTTCCCCATCGTCAGTTTTCAACGTCTCGCTCAACGCCTTGGCGCGTTTGACAAGCAAGGTCAGGTCGTCGTTGCCGTCCGTCGCACCCGCAGGTGCGCCATCAGAAGAACTGATGCAGGCATCGATGATGTCATGACGGACACCTTGTTCTTTGAGATA
Source organism: Sulfitobacter sp. M13 (assembly GCF_053474885.1). Taxonomy (NCBI): domain Bacteria; kingdom Pseudomonadati; phylum Pseudomonadota; class Alphaproteobacteria; order Rhodobacterales; family Roseobacteraceae; genus Sulfitobacter; species Sulfitobacter sp. M13. The sequence continues at coordinate 2,721,598 of NZ_CM130281.1, forward strand.
GACTTTGAGGCGGTCATGTAGGAAGGAGAGGAGGTTGTAAATCTTTTGGTAATACGTCGATTTTAGAACATCAAATTCTGCGACTGTTGCGTTTGTTTCTTCGATGTTTTGGTCGTGCGTAGGATGCAATAGGGCGAAAGCCTCATCGATTAATTCTTTCGTCGCTTCAGTATGTTTCTCGCTGTAGACACGCGAAAATTTCTCATACTGCTTTTCTGACTCCTTATTTTTATGTGTCACCGATGTTAAACGAGCAACTAACTCTTGCATTTCCGACGAGCTAAAAAACAGTTCTTCCAGTATTAAAAACCATGGAGGACTAATTTCGTTTTCGACTGAAATTCGAATTACTCCGAGCGCAGCTCTTCTCAAAGCAAACGGATCTTTTGATCCTGTCGGCTTTTCGTTAATACGCCAGAATCCGGCTAACTTGTCGATTTTCTCTGCCAGCGCCACGGCGATGGACACCGGCGCGGTTGGCACGTCGTCGGATGGGCCAAGCGGCGCATAGTGGTCTTGGGCGGCGGCCGCGATGGCATCGGATTTGCCGGCGGCTTTCGCGTAATAGCTGCCCATAAGCCCCTGAAGTTCAGGGAATTCATAGACCATTTCGGACGACAGATCGGCCTTGGCGAAACGGGCGGCGGCGCGGGCCTCATCAGCATCGGCCCCGACCATCGGAGCGAGCTCTCCGGCCAGTGCTTCCATGCGCGAGATCAGCTCGGCCTGTGTGCCCAGCTTATTGTGGAAGGTCACATTGGACAGACGGTCCACCCAAGTCTGCATCCCGGCATCCGATTGCGCGATGCGCAGGTCGTTTTCCCAGAAGAATTTGGCGTCCGACAGACGTGCCGACAGCACTTTTTCGTTCCCCGCCAGAATGGTCGCGCCATCATCGGCGGTGGTGCGATTGGCGACGGTGACAAAGCGTTCGATGCGGCCCGTCTTGGGGTTGCGCACGGAAAAGAACTTCTGGTGCTCTTTCATGGAGGTTTGCAGCACCTCCGGTGGCAGACCAAGGAAATCTTCGCCAATCTGCCCCATCAGCACGACCGGATATTCCACCAGCCCTGCGACCTCGGCCAAAAGCCCCGCATCCTCGACGACCTCAAGTCCGTTGGCAAAGGCCATATTGGTCGCGTCGTTCCAGATCGTATCGCGCCGCTCTGCGGGGTCCAGCACGACAAAGGCGCGTTTCAGCTTGGCGCTATAGTCGTCAAAGCTGCTGACCGTGATCGTATCAGGTGCCATAAAGCGGTGCCCGCGCGTGGTGTCGCCAGCGGTGATCCCATCGACGGTCAGGGGCACAACCTGCGCGCCGTCTTCGGCAGAAAGGATGCACAGGATCGAATGCAGCGGACGCACCCACCGCAACGTGCCGGTGCCCCACCGCATGGATTTGGGCCATGGGAAGGTGCGAATGGTGGTTTCCAGCACCTCTGCCACGATCTCGGCTGCGGGGCGGCCCGGCTTGTCGATCATGGCGAACAGGATCTTGCCCTTGGGGGTGTCGCGCTCTTCCAACTGGTCACGGGTCAGGCCCGCGCCGCGCAAGAACCCTTCGATGGCTTTTTCGGGCGCGTCGGCCTTGGGGCCTTTGCGCTCTTCGGTCAGGGACGGGCTGGCGTCCAGCATTCCCTCGATCGTGAGGGTCAGGCGGCGCGGTGTCGAAAAGGCCGCGGCAGAGGCATAGGTCAGACCCGCATCCACCAATCCGTTCGTCACCAGTTTCTTAAGATCATCCGCCGCGCGCGCCTGCATACGGGCGGGAATTTCTTCCGAGAAAAGCTCAATCAGGAGGTCGGGCATGGGTTCGTACCTTTCGGGGCCGCGTGTCGTTCGGTGCGGTTAAATATGTGTCGCGCAAACAGCGCAAAGTTCAAAGGGCCGGTGATCCGCGTGGGGGTCAATCGGCAGGGCGTTCCGGGCAGGCTTCGCCCACCACGGTGCCGTCATAGGATTTGTCGCCACAGTCGTTCAGCTCGTGCCAGACATAGCCGCGTCCGTCCGAGGTGATCGCGACGATGCGGTCCACGCCGTAATTAATGTTCTTCTGGCCCAGAAAGGTCAGCGCGGTGCCTTCCTCTATTTCTGCGGCGATGGCTTTGGCGTCGAAGCAATGAAACCACCCCGGCGCGTTGCGCGGCGTCATTTCGTCGCTGACGACATAGGTCTCGGTCAGCATCGCGAGGCTCAGCGAGGTTTCAAAACACGCGCGATAGCGGATGGGCGAGCTGTCGGCGTCGATGGCGCGAAAGTTATCGGTCAGGATCGGTTCAGATGTGTTCGAATTGATCGACACCAGTAACACGCCTTCGTCCGGCGCGTCGACCTCGTGATAATATCCGTAGACCTGCAAATAATAAAGCGCGAGACCTGCAATGGCTGCTGCAACCAAGATGACGCCTCCTACGATTTTACCGTTCATGCCGCATCTTCCGACCAGCCGCCGGCCCGTGTCTGAACAAACGCGTCAGCGCAGGCTTTGGCAAGGGTGCGCACGCGTCCGATATAGGCCTGACGCTCGGTGACCGAGATAACGCCGCGCGCGTCCAGCAGGTTAAAGATGTGGCTGGCCTTGATGCATTGGTCATAGGCGGGGTGCGCCATGACGATGCGCTTGCCGGTCTTGGGGTCAAGGGCATCATGCGCAAGGATCGCCTTGCACTCGTTTTCAGCCTCGACAAAGTGATCCAGCAGCACGTCGGTATTGGCAACATCAAAGTTCCAGCGGGCGTATTCTTCTTCGGTCTGCTTGAACACATCGCCATAGGTCAGCGGGATCGGCGCGTCGGGGCTGTTGAACGGCATGTCCATCACGTGATCGACCCCCAGAACATACATCGCCAGACGCTCAAGCCCGTAGGTCAACTCTCCCGATACAGGATGGCAGTCGTGACCGCCGACCTGCTGGAAATAGGTGAACTGCGACACTTCCATACCATCGCACCAGACTTCCCAGCCCAGACCCCATGCGCCCAATGTCGGGCTTTCCCAGTCATCTTCGACAAAGCGGATGTCATGCAGCGCCATGTCGATCCCGATTGCCTCGAGCGACCCAAGGTACAGCTCTTGCAGATTGGGCGGGCTGGGTTTGATCAGCGCCTGAAACTGGTAGTAGTGCTGCAAGCGGTTCGGGTTTTCACCATATCGCCCATCGGTCGGACGACGCGACGGCTGCACATAGGCCGCGGCCCATGGGTTGGTGCCAAGCGCGCGCAGGGTCGTCGCCGGGTGGAACGTACCCGCGCCGACTTCCATGTCGTAGGGTTGTAGAATCGCACAGCCCTGACGCGCCCAATAGGACTGTAGAGCGAGGATGATTTCCTGAAATGAACGGGGGCGCTGGACCGGGTCGGACATAAGATTTTGCCTTTGCTGCTGCGCGCCTTTCCTAAGGCGCTGTCGCGGTCGGGTCAATTGGCAGCTTTGTGATGATTTGCCCTGTCTCAAGCATGGTATTTTGCGCGCGTTCCTGCTTATCTACTGCAAGTTTAAATCCTTGAGAGCACCCGTACCTATGACGCGACTGTTTGCGGCCCTGATCGCCGCCTTGTTTATCGCCCCGTTCGCCTTTGCACAGTCTGCCGATGATGTGGTTTGGATACAGGTAGAAGCCCAGCCTAATCTGGCGGCGGCGACCGATCGCGCGCGTGCCTACAGTGCCAGCCTTGAGGATGTAAACGGGTTTGCCCTTGGGGGCAGCTGGTATGGAATCGCGGTTGGTCCCTATTTGCGCGACGACGCCGAACTGCTGCTGCGGCGCTACCGACAGGACGGGGTGATTCCACGCGACAGTTTCATCCAGCTCTCCGATAAATTCCAACAGCAATTCTGGCCCGTGGGTGCGAATGTCTTGAACATTCCGCTAATCTCTCCGATTGAACCCGCCGCCCCGAGCGAGGCGCAGACGGACGAAGAGATTACACAGACCACCCTGCCCCCCGCCGGCGAAACGCTGGACCAAGAAGAAGCCCCCACTGCAGAAGCCGAGACGACACAGGTGCCCGTCCTGCCAGAGCCGCCCAAAGACGAGACCCTGTCAGAGGCCCGCGCCAGCGAGCGTGATCTGGACCTCACCGCACGTGAACAGCTACAGATCGCGCTGAAGTGGGCCGGCTTTTACAATGCATCGATTGACGGTGCCTTCGGGCGAGGCACGCGTGGGTCTATGGCCGATTGGCAAGAGGCCAACGGCTATGAAGCGACCGGCGTGCTGACCACGTTGCAGCGGGCAGATTTGATAGGCCAATATAATGCCGTGCTAGAAGGGCTGGGCCTGCAGACCGTGCGCAACGCCGATGCTGGCATCGAAATGGTGATGCCCACCAAAGTGGTCACCTTTGACCGGTTCGAGCCCCCCTTTGCCCATTACAATGGTACCGGCGACATTGATGCGCGGGTTCTGCTGATCAGTCAGGCTGGCGATCAGGACACGCTCTTTGGTTTGTATGACATCATGCAGACCCTTGAAATCGTGCCCGAAGAAGGCCCACGTGACCGTAAATCCAACAGCTTTGAACTGATCGGCGAAGACGGGCGGATCGTCAGCCAGACGCAGGTGTCCCTCGAGAATGGCGAGATCAAAGGCTTTACCCTGATCTGGCCCGCCGGTGACGAAGACCGCCGTCGCCGCGTGATCGCCGAGATGACGAAATCCTTTAGCCGCCTACCTGGCACGCTGGATGCCGCTGCAGGGTCCGGTGATCGTCAGGCTGTCGATCTGGTTTCCGGTCTGCAAATCCGGTCGCCAAAGATCTCGCGCTCGGGCTTTTTCATCGACGGGCGTGGTACGGTTGCGACGACCTCTGAGGCTGTGCAAAGCTGTGGCCGCCTGACGCTGGACGACGAGACAGAGCTCGACGTGTTGGTCGATGATACGGCCAGCGGCATCAGCTTGCTGAAACCCCGCGTTGCTCTGTCACCGCTGGATGTGGCCGCGTTCAACACAGTGCCCCCGCGGTTGCAGTCTGAAATCGCGGTTGCGGGCTTCCCCTATGAGGGCGTGCTTGGCTCTGCCACCGTGACCTATGGCACTCTGGCCGATGTGCGTGGGCTACAGGGCGAGGAAAACATCGCCCGCCTCGCGCTTTCTGCCCGCAGTGGCGACGCAGGCGGCCCGATCCTTGATAGCGACGGGCGCGTGCTGGGGATGCTGCTGCCCCGTGCGAATGGCGCGCGCGAACTGCCCGAAGATGTCGCCTTTGCCGTGGAAGCCAAGGTCATTGCGGACCTCGCGCAAAGGGCCGGTGTCAGCGTGGATACAACGGTTGCCAGCACCGCGTTCAAGCCGCACGACCTGCGCGAAAAAGCCAAGGGTATGACCGTTCTGGTCAGCTGCTGGGAATAAAGAAAACCCCGGCCCTCGGCGTTATGCTGGGGACCGGGGCAAAGCTGCAATTGCTGCCATAAAAGTTAAGACAGATCAGCCCGCGGTTTGCGGCGTCAGATAGATCAACGTCGGACGATCTGCCCTGAACGCTTTGGCCAGAACCTCGGGTAGGTCTGCCAATGATTTTGGGGCGACTGCATTTGCGCCGTAGGCCTCTGCCAATTTACAGAAATCGGGATTGTGGGCGATGACCGCATTCGGTGCGATCTGCGCACGGGTCATGCTGTCTTCGATCTCGCCCAATTTGCCGTTGTCCCAAAGGATGATGGGCAATGCCAGGCCCAGTTCTACCGCTGCGCCAAGTTCTTGCACCGTGTATTGAAAACCGTAGTCGCCGATGATCGCCAGTGTGGGCAGCCCGGGTCGTCCGATGGCCCCGCCAATCGCCGCAGGCGTGGCATAGCCCAAGGTGCCAAAGCCGTAGGGGTGGTGCCAATGGCCGGGGCGGTCCACCTCCCATACTTCGGTTGCGGCATAGGCGAATTGCGTCATGTCGGAATAGACCATCGTGCCCTCGGGCGTGGCGGCCTTAACGGCGTCAACCACGGCGAGGATGCCCGGACGCTCCATATCCACCTCGGAACGCCAACGCTTGCACCACTTCGCGACCTCGGCGGCGGTCCACCCCTTCGCGGTCCCGTTCGCGGGCAAGGCGGCATCCAGCGCTCCCATCACCTGCGCCGCATCCCCAAGGATTGCAAAGCCCGCCGCCTGCGGGTCGGCCAGAACGGAAGGATCAATATCAATCCGTACCAGTTCGCCCGAATGTCCCAATTCAGGGCGCCACATATCCACCTCTGCCAGTTCCGTGCCGACTGCGATCACCAGATCTGCCTGCGCGATCACATCCACGCTGCTTTCCCGCGCAAGGCAGGCCCCAAAGTGCAATGGCGCGTCGGGCGATACGATGCCGCGACCTGCATAAGTGGTCATGCTCGCGGCCTGCCAGCGGGCCAGCAACGCGTCGGTGTTTTGCACACCAACAGCGCCGCCGCCAAAGATGAACAACGGCTTTTGCGCGGCCTGCAGCTTTTGCGCCAGCGCTTTGATCTGGGCGGGATCGCCGGCGGGTCGTGTTGCGCTGACCGACCTAGGCTGCGCGGGCGCGGCTTCGGCTTCCAGCAGATGGATCGGCACAGAGATGTGTTTGGATCGCGCCCGACCGGAGGCGAATTCGGTCAAGGCCCGGTCGATCAACTGATATGCCGCGGGCGCGGTCAACGCCACTTCGGACCAGTCGCAGACGGTTTCTGCCGCGGCGCGCTGGTCTTTCATCTGGTGCAACTGCCCCTTGCGTGCCGCCGTTTCGTCCAGACACGAGGACAGCACCAACACCGGCACGGAATCGCTATAGGCCTGCCCCATGGGCGTCATCACGTTGCACAGACCCGGACCGGTAATAACGTATGCTACCCCGGGCTTGCCCGTCGCACGGGCATAGCCGTCGGCCATGAAGCCGGCCCCCTGCTCGTGTCGCGCAAGCACATGGGTCAGCCCCGCCTCTTCGATGCCGCGATACATTTCCTGGTTGTGCACGCCGGGGATCCCAAAGATCACCTCTACCCCGCGGGCCTTTAGCATATGAGACATCTGGGCCCCCAAGGGACGGGTTTGTGTATCGCTCATTATGCTCTCCAAAATTTGAATGTCAGAATAACGTAGACCGCCATAAGTTCCAGCCGTCCGACCAGCATCGCAGCCGTCAGGATCCACTTGGCCGTATCGTTTAGCGTGCTAAAATTGCCAGCAGGGCCGATGATCTTGCCCAGACCCGGCCCGATGTTGCCCAACGCGGCCCCCGCCCCCGATACCGAGGTCACAAAATCCAGTCCGGTCATGCTCAGCGCCACGGCAACCAGCCCCAGCGTCAGCGTGAAGAACATAAAGAAAGACATGACCGAAATCATGACATCGCCACTGATAGGACGGCCATCATAGCGCGGGGTAAAGATGCCGTGGGGCGAGCGGATGCGCTGCAACTGGGCGCGGATTGACGCGAACAACAACTGATATCGGAAGATCTTGATCGAACAGGCCGTCGACCCCGCGCAGCCGCCGATCAGGCCGGTGAAAAAGAACAGCGCAACGGGAAACGGGCCCCAGGTCATATAATCGACCGACGCAAACCCTGTACCCGAAATGATGGAAGTGATGTTGAACAATGCTTCGCGCAGGGATTGCTCCCAGTGCTGCGGAAACACAGACTGGATCGAGATGAAGATCAGCCCGACCAAGACAGCAATCGTCATCAAGAACCCCCGCACCTGCGGATCACGGTGGAGCGCCAGCGGGTTGCCGTTCAACAATTGCACATAGCGCACGAACGGTAACGCCGCGAGCACCATGAAGATCGACGCCGCGTATTCCGCATTGCCAGCGAATGTCCCAAAAGACGCGTCATAGTTCGAAAACCCGCCCGTGGACACGGTTGTGAGCGCATGAACCGTGGCGTCAAAGACGTTCATCCCCAAGGTTAAATACGTCAGGGCACAGGCAAAAGTAAGCCATACATAGATGACCGAAATCTGGCTGGCGATCTGACCGGCGCGTGGCAGAATTTTTCCAAAGGTGTCAAAGGCTTCGGATTTGAAGATCTGCATACCGCCAACCCGCAGCTCGGGCAGGAAAACCATCGCAACAACAATGATACCAATACCACCAAGCCACTGCAGAATTGCACGCCACAGCAGCAACCCTTTGGGCAAATCATCCAATCCGGTAAATACCGTCGATCCGGTGGTGGTCATGCCCGACATGGCCTCGAACACAGCATCGACGAAACGTGCTTCGGTCGCGCCCAGCATAAACGGCAGTGCGCCGAACAGCGGCAGCATCAACCAGACGGCTGTGGTCAGCAAAAAGGTCTGCTGGATGGTCAGCCCTTCTTTGACGCCATTGGCGCAGGCCAGCGCGATCATACTCCCGCCCAGCATCGTGATCAGACCCGCCTCTACGAACACGGGCCAGTGGCCGCGCCCTTCGGCAATATCGACCAGCATCGGCACGATCATCGCAATACCAAGCACCGACACCAACAGGCCGATGACGTATCCAACAGGGCGCAAATCCAACATCCGCGCAGCGTTGGCGCGGTGGCGCGTCGGTGTCAAGGACACGCCCTATCGTAAAACGCAAAACGACCCGAGCAAGACACACTCGGGCCGTTCAAAATCAAACTGAAAGACGTTCAGACGTAGAATGTATCGCGGAAGACATGGTGCACGATTTCGTCACGCTTGATGCCCATTGCCGACAGCTCTTCGTCCGTTCTGGACTGCAGGAACGTCACCTGACGCATCCGGCCCGAGTTTGCGCCCATATTAACCAAGCCCGTCCAGATCGCTGCGAAAAATCCGCCGATGACGGCGAAAGGCGCTTTGATGGTTGGGACGTTACTGTGCGAAATTGTGTTGTTATAAGCCATACTAAACTCTCGATTTACCTTGGCATTTCTGCCGGTTACCTTGTTCTACCTCTCAATATAGCGAAGCAGTGGGGGATGAGAACCGACGTTTCTGCATAGCAGCATCCCGAACATGCCGCATCGCAGCATAGCTGCGCCCATGTTTCAAGCAAACACCCCGAGGGCCTGCGTATAAACCGCGCAATGTGAAAATTCTGGACGCCACCCCTGCAAAGGGGGCACGTGCTCAGCCGACGTGGAACAGCGTGCTGAACAGTTTTGGGTCGATGCTCTGTGCGGCAAAGGTTTCCCCCTGCGTGAGCATCGAAATCGCGTCATGACTGTGCAGGCTTTCTTGATGGCTGGCCACGACACGAAAATCGCCCACCCGAGGTTCAGCCTGTAGCTGTTCACAAAACAGCCGCGCCGCATCTTCGACAAAAATCGGATTGGCTGCATTCAGCTCGGCAAAGGCCTGTTCATCCTCACGTTTCACCATCACTTGCGTCTCTGTCGGAACAGCACGGCGTGCGAGGTCGATCAGGTCTTCGAACCACAGGCAGGTTTCATCGCAATTCACTTCAACGGAAATACGCGCGACCGACCGTTGCGAATGCGGCGTGGCCAACTGCCCCCGCGTGGCACGCGCATGTTCGGACAGTTCCAGCGAACACGGGCAGGTCGAGGAATAGACGTAATCGAGGTGAATGATCTTCTTGCGCGCGCCGCCTGCCTCGACCAGTTCCAGCGCGATGTCGTAATACTGATATCCCGAAAGACCGGACCGCAGGCTTCCGATTTTTACCGGAAAGGAGAACCGCATTTGGATACGCGCGTCATAGCTCTCGAGGTCGGATTTATAGTCGTCCAGCGCGGCTTCCATCACCTCGAAGCTGAACACCTCATCCGCGTGCTTGTAGAAACTGCGCATAATGCGGGACATGTTGATGCCCTTTTTATCCGCCTCCAGACTGACCGATCCGGTGACCGAGGTCTCGAGTGTTAGATCGCCGCCGTCACGTGTATGGAATCGCATTGGCAGGCGAAAATTCGAAATCCCAACATGCTGGATTTGCTGTTTAGCACCGCGGATCAGGCTGGACGGGCCGTTCTGCAAATCCGGCAACGTCGCTTTATAATTATCGCCGACCGCAAAATCACTGGGATAGTCACGGTTGAACTGCGGATAGCTTTCGACGTTCTGCAACAATTTGGCGAGCGACGGATCCAGCGCTTCTATCTCGATCGCATCGGCCTTGCGCGCCCAGGCCCGCAACGTATCAAGTGCTGCAACCGCGTCATCACGGTCCGGTATCACTGTCGCGGCGATATTCATGGCAGGGCCCTTTCGCAAGATATCCCCTATATAAGCGAAAACGGGGGCTTTACCAATGTTCCGTCCAGCGGAACGGGTAAAGCCCCTGCTGCATCACTTCAATGTGTCCAATGCCTGGTGGATGTCGGCGATCAGATCATCCACGTCCTCAAGCCCGGCTGACAAGCGCACAAGACCCGGTGTGATCCCGAGGGTTGCTTTCTGGTCGTCTGGCAAACGCTGGTGCGTTGTCGTAGCCGGATGGGTTGCGATGGATTTCGCATCGGCAAAATTATTCGAGATGGTGATGATCTCGAGCGCGTTAAGAAAGGCAAAACACGCCTCCTTGCCACCTTTGACCTCTACCGCAAAAACGGTACCCGCCGAAGGCGCATGAGACATAGCCAGCGCGTGCTGTGGATGGCTGGCGTGGGTTGGATAGCGCACCGCGCTGAGCTTGGGGTGCCCGTTCAACGCGTCAGCGATCTTCCAGGCGGCGTCGGCTTGGGCCCGCACCCGCAGGTCGATTGTTTCAAGCGCCTTAAGATGTGTCCAGGCGGTGAACGGATTCATCGCGCCACCGGTATGCTTCATATAGGCCTCGACGGGGCCGCGGATCAGCTCTTTGGGCCCGCAGATTGCGCCGCCCAGCATACGTCCCTGCCCGTCCACATGTTTCGTGGTCGAGATGATCGCGATATCCGCGCCACATTCCTTGGCATAGGAAAACACCGGCGTCGCCATCGCGTCATCCACCAGCACCAGCGCGCCCACGGCATGCGCCGCCTTCACCACATGGCGCATATCGACGACTTCCAACGTGGGGTTCGAAATGCTCTCGAAGAAAACCATGGTCGTGTCAGGGCGGATAGCGGCATCCCATGCAGCATTATCCGTTCCGTCAATCAAGGTGACCTCGACCCCGAAACGTGCCAAGATATCCTCAAGCACATACAGGCACGACCCAAACAGCGCGCGCGCAGCCACCACATGATCGCCTGCCTTCAAAAGCGACGTTAGCGCGCCGCTGACTGCAGCCATGCCGGAGGTACAAGCGAAACAATCCTCATATCCCAACAGGTCGGAAATACGGTCTTCGAACATGCGCACGGTCGGGTTGCCGTAGCGTGCGTAGATGAATTCGTCGTCACCCAGCGACTGGAACCGCGCCTCGGCCTGTTCGGCGCTTTCATAGACGAACCCCTGGGTCAGGAACACTGCCTCAGAGACTTCGTTATACTGGCTGCGGCGCGTGCCACTGTGCACAGCCTTGGTCCGTGGTTTCCAATTGTCGCTCATGCTTTTATCCTTCCTGACCTGCTGCGCAGCAGGCGTAAAAAAACCCCAGACGCGGTCAAGCGAAAGGGGGCTTTCATCCTGACCTTTTAGCGGAATTTGGCAGATTTCTCTGCCCGTGGCCCGCAATCCGGTATCAAATCGCCACATATCATCTGCTACGCCCCTCGCCCGCTCTCGTCAACTACAACAGCAGGATGCCTTGCCAGCCGCCTTCCAAATGGCAAAAAATCCCGGGGGTGCTGCCCCATTTGGGGCAGCGGGGGCTGGCCCCTTTTTTCAACTTTCGTCCTTCTCCAGACCGTAGGTCTGAAACAACCGCCCTTGCGTCATGAAAAACACAAACACCGCTGCCGTCAGCCCGAAGGTTTTGAAATAAACCCATGTCTCGGTGCTGGTGAAACGCCAGATCAGCTCATTCGCGAGCGCCAGACCAAAGAAACAGAGCATCAGCCGTTTGGTCAGGATCATCCAGCCCGCGTCGTTCAGGGGCATCATCTCTTCCATCACGTATTTCAAATACGATTGCCCGCGCGCCAAGCCGATCGCCAGCAGCACCGCGAACAGAAGGTAGATCGCAGTAGGTTTCATCTTGAAGAACCGTTCGTCGTTCAGCCAGACCGAGAGCCCGCCAAACAGTGTCACCAGAATGACTGTGGTGACCTGCATCCGGCTGATCTTGCCCGTCAGCGCCCAAAGCGCCCCCGTCGCCAGGATCAACAGCGGTACAAAGGCCGCCGTGACAACAATAAAGCCACTGTAGTCGGTCCCCCAAAGGGTGAACGTCTCGTCCTTGAAGCGCAGATAGGCGACAAAGAATATCAGCACCGGCCCGTATTCAAGCGCCGATTTGACAAAGGGGTTAATCTCGCGTGTCGTGCTCATCTTGCTCTCCAGTTATCCGCCCATTTCCACGATCACCGCCCCAAGCGCGATCAGCGCCATTAGGGCAATGCGGCGCGGGCCTACGGTTTCTTTCAGCACCAACCAGCCGATCAGCGCCGCAAACACGGTCGACGTTTCGCGCAGCACTGCGGCCTCGCCCACTTTGTCCAAACGCGTTGCCAGCATGATCGACCCAAAGCTGAAGAACGCGACAAAGCCCCCCGCGACGCCGCGGGTCATCAGCGGGCCAAGGTCGGGACGGTCTTCCATGCGCAGCCAGCGTCGGGAGGCGATCACGGGCATCACCAGACCGTCGATCATGAAAAACCACGCCAGAAAGGTAAACGGATCCCCTGTCGCGCGGATGCCGTATGCGTCAAAGGTCGTGTACAGCGCGACAAACAGCCCTGTTAGAACAGCAAGCCCCAAGGCCGCATTCAGCGTATCGCGTTCGGACACGAGGTACACAAAGTTGTAAAGCGCCAGCCCAAAGATCCCCGCGACGAGCACGCCAACCCCCAACCACTGTACGCCGGTAAAGCTCTCTTCGAAAATCAGATAGGCACCAATGACCGTGAACAAAGGCCCCGTCCCGCGCACCACCGGATAGACGACAGTATAAGCCCCTTTGGTATAGGCCCAAGCCTGCAACAGTTTGTAAACAATGTGGATCGCCCATGCGCCGGCAAAAATGGCCCACATGTGCGGCTCGGGCCATGGCACGACAAAAAGCGCGAAAGGTGCCGCCATCAGGCAATAGGAAAAGTCGATCGCTCCGCGGGTCAGCCACGGGTCATGCCGCCCTTTTTGCAATGCGCCAAACACCGCATGCAAAAGCGCCGCGGCCAACGCCAACCAAAGCGCCGCTTGGTGCCCCGCTTCGGTGCCTTCGATCTGGGTGATCCATTCGGTCATTTTGCCGACCCATTATGGTGCGTCACTGCGGGTCCAACCCCAACAAGGCATCTGCAAATTCTTGTGGATCAAAAGGCTGCAGGTCATCGATCTGCTCGCCAACACCAATCGCGTGGATCGGCAACCCGAACTTATCTGCAAGTGCCACCAGAACGCCGCCCTTAGCGGTGCCGTCAAGCTTGGTCATGACCAGACCGGAAACATCTGAAATCTCTTGGAAAACCTTGACTTGATTCAAGGCATTCTGTCCCGTCGTCGCGTCCAACACCAACAGGGTGTTATGCGGCGCGCTTGGGTCTTTCTTGCGGATCACGCGCACGATCTTGGCCAGTTCCTCCATCAGGTCGCCACGATTTTGCAGCCGCCCGGCCGTATCGATCAGCAGCAGGTCCGCCCCGTCACGTTCGGCCTGTGTCATCGCATCAAACGCAAGACTTGCCGGATCGGAGCCCTGCGCCGCCGTCAGCACAGGCACATCGGCGCGTTCACCCCAGACCTGCAACTGTTCGACCGCGGCGGCCCGAAAAGTATCGCCCGCTGCGATGACCACGTTCTTGCCTGCAGCCTTGAACTGACTCGCGAGCTTGCCAATTGTGGTCGTTTTGCCCGAACCGTTTACGCCCACCACCAGCACGACCTGCGGCATCTTGGCATAAATCGGCAAAGGTTTCGCGATCGGGTCCATGATCCGTGCGACCTCTGTCGCCAGCAAGCGTTTGATTTCATCGACAGAAAGCCGCTTGCCGAACCGACCCTCGGCCATGTTCGCGGTGACGCGCAACGCGGTATCCACACCCATGTCGGTCGAAATCAGCAGCTCTTCCAGCTGCTCCAGCATTTCGTCGTCCAACACGCGCCGCACCACGGGGGCTGCGGCACTGCGACCCATCAACCGGCCCATCAGGCCCGGCTTGGTCGGTGCCGGCTGTTGTGGCGCTGGCTCCAGATCGGGGCCCGCGGGTGCGATGGTTTCGCGCAAAGGGACCGGTGCGGGGCGGTCGCCCTCATCCGCTGGCAATGGTGCAGGTTCATCATCCACTGCTTCGGGCAGGGCCTCGGCAGCGGCTTCGGGGGCGTCCATCACCTGATCCACAGGAACTTCGTCGATTGTTTCGGGCGTATCCGTGGCCCCGCCGTCTTCGACAATCGCCTCAAGCCCCTCGTCAATCTTGGACGAGGATTTGAACATTTTGGATTTCAGCTTTTGAAAAAAGGCCAAGCGCGCTCTCCGAATTGTCAGGCGTTTTCCATGATCTATAGGCTCAATAGACAGGATGGAAGGGCGACAACAGCAATTGACAGCGCAGAGCATGTCGCACACCAAGTCCCTATGCGATTTTTATGGATGCTCTGTGTGATAGTGTTGGCGGGAACGGCGCAGGCCGAACCGGATCGGCGGTACTGTTCCAGCACCAAATGGGGCCACGCCCACTGCATCCGGCCTGCGCATTTTGTTTATGACACCTGCAACGCGATCAAGGTTTTTTCGGATCGGCATGAGCTGGACAGCGGTTTTTTTGCGCGGTTAATCTGGCAGGAAAGTCGGTTTGATCAAAACGCGCTGAGCCACGCCAACGCGCGTGGGATCGCGCAATTCATCCCTTCAACCGCGGCGCTGCGGGGGCTGAAAGACCCGTATAACCCCGCCGATGCGCTAGAGCATTCGGCACAATATCTCGCTGAAATGAAACAGAAATACGGCAACGAAGGTCTGGCTGCGATCGGCTATAACGGCGGCGAACGACGCGCCGAAGGGTTTCTGGAAGGCAGGGGGCTTGCGCCCGAAACCATCGCCTACGTCCCGATCATCACCGGCCTCACAGCAGAGCAATGGCGCGACAGTCCGCCCAAGGCACCTGATTTTCGATTGTCCAAAACCCAACCCTTCTTGCCTGCCTGCTACGAGATGGCACGTAACCGCCGCGTCACCGCGCTTAGGGTCACGCCCCCTGCTCCGGTGATCAAACCCTGGGGGGTTCAGGTGTCGTTCGGGACCAGCAAAGCGCGTGCGCGCGATAAGGCCAACGCCCAAACCGCAAGTTGCCGCAGCGCGATCAATGGGAAGCGACTGGACTTTATATTCAAGAAAAACCGCGTCTCGCGCCGAAAGGGGTTCTTTTTCGGGCAATATGGCAGCGACACACGCACCGGTGCCCAGCGCCTGTGTGACAGGATGCGGACCACGGGATGCAGCTGTCTGGTGGTACAGAACTAGCGGCCTGCTTGGCTGGCGAGGTCAAGCGGGCCGCCGTGTTGCGTGGTCAAACCTCGTCGGGAAAGTGTTTGATAACCATGCGGATCGGGTTCGGCGCGGCCTGCCCCAGACCGCAGATGGACGCGTCGACCATGGCGGTCGACAATTCCTCAAGCAGCGGCTTATCCCATCGATCTGCCTGCATTAGCTTCACCGCTTTTTCGCAGCCAACGCGACAGGGCGTGCATTGACCGCAGCTTTCATCCTCGAAAAAGCGCAGCATGTTCAACGCAGCACCTTTTGCACTGTCACGGTCCGACAGCACCACGACTGCGGCGGACCCAATGAACGACCCATGCGGCTGCAACGTATCAAAGTCGAGTGGGATGTCATTCATAGAGGCGGGAAGCAGCCCCGATGACGGGCCGCCCGGTTGGTAAGCCTTGAACCGATGCCCGTCGGCCATGCCACCGGCAGCTTCGATCACATCCGTGATGGTTGAGCCAGCGGGCAGTTCATAAATACCAGGTTTTGCCACGCGGCCCGACACTGAATAGCTGCGCAGCCCCTTGCGCCCATTCTTTTCCGTGCTGTTCAGCACCTGGGGCCCTTCGCGACAAATACGTGCCACCCAATGCAGTGTTTCGACATTGTGCACCAATGTCGGGCGACCGAAAATGCCGACTTGCGCCACATAGGGCGGACGATGACGCGGCAGCCCGCGCTTGCCTTCGATGCTTTCGATCATGGCGGATTCTTCACCGCAGATATAAGCCCCCGCGCCACGCCGCAGGTCGATATATCCCGCAGCGACAATCCCAGCATCCTCCAGCGCCGTAATTTCCCTGCGAAGCAGCGCAAGCACCTGCGGATATTCGTCCCGCATGTATAAGAACACTTTTTCTGCCTCGACGGCCCAGGCGGCGATCAGCATCCCTTCGAGGAACAGATGCGGTACCCGTTCCAGATACCAGCGGTCTTTGAATGTGCCCGGCTCGCCTTCGTCGCCGTTGACGGCCAAGTAGCGTGGTCCAGCGTTGTCACGGACAAAACCCCATTTCTTACCGGATGGGAAACCGGCACCACCAAGCCCGCGCAAACCGGCCCCCAACAGGCTTTCTTGGACTGCCTCCCAATCGCCATCACGACGCAGTTCCTTGAGCGTGTCATACCCCCCGCCGGCGGTATAAGCGTCAAAGCCTTCGTAGTCAGGCACATGCACATGGGTATCGCCTGCCACGATAACCTGTTTCACCTTGTCCAACGTCGCGTGATCGACAAAGTTATGCCCGATCTCGAGCGCCGGCGCGGTATCGCAACGCCCCATACAAGGCGCGCGTACGACACGTACCGCTGACGCATCCAACCCATCCTCTAGCGCGGCCTTCAGCGCCTGCGCCCCGGCGAGTTCGCATGATAGCGAATCGCAGACCCGTATGGTGAGCGCGGGCGGTGGTGTTTCCCCCTCCTTCACCACGTCAAAGTGGGCATAAAAAGTTGCGACTTCGTAAACTTCCGCCATGCTCATGCGCATTTCTTCGGCCAAAGCCCGCAAATGCGCGGCAGAAAGATGCCCGTATTTATCTTGAATAAGATGCAAATATTCAATCAGCAGGTCTGCACGACGGGGCTTGTCCTCCAGCAAGGCGCGGACGTCTTCCCATGGGCCATCCTGCAACTGACGCCCCTTGGGGTGGCTGCGCCCCTTCCCCTTACCGGATTTCCAGACGCCTTTTCGCGGCGCGTTTGCACCCGCCGTTTCGTGATCATCCAACGCCATCGATCTGCCCTCTCGTATCGCTTTGTCGTCACGCTACCAAAGCCGTAGCGGCTTGCGCAGGTAAAAAGCGACCAATCCGCAGCGCTTTACGCGGTGGGTGCGGCGCCGGATGCTCTTTTTCACGCGCGGTTTCACGTATATGAAACACATACCTTAGCGGAGCCGCCCTATGTTCTGGTATAGCATCGCCAGCCTGACCCCAGCGATACTTTTGATCGTCGCCTGTCTGCGGGGTGGTCCCTGGCCGCTATTCGCCGTGTTTTCGATCACTGTGGTGGTGTTCTTCCTCGACCGGCTGTCGCGCAGACTGCCAACGCTGGCCCATACAGGTCGCGCGCTCAGCCTGATGCTTGCAGCAGTGCATTTCATCCTTTTACCGCTTGGCGTTTGGGCGCTGGCGGACAGCCCCATTTTGAATACGACGGACAAGGTACTGATCTATATCGGGCTTGGTCTGTTCTTCGGCCAGATCTCGAACTCCAACGCGCATGAACTGATCCACGCCTCGACGAAATGGCCCAGACGGATCGGCACCGCGATCTATTGCAGCTTACTGCATGGGCATCACGTCTCTGCCCATCTGCGCGTGCATCACATCCATGTGGCAACGGACAGCGATCCCAATTCGGCCAGATTGAGCGAAGGATTCTATGCCTATGCCCTGCGTGCACTGCGCGGGGAGTTCATGGCCGGCTTACATGCCGATAGCCGCCAACGGCGCGGCAAGCGGCATGTGCTGACACACCCTTATGTCGTATATATCTTGGGGGCGATATTTACGCTCGCCGCCAGCTTTGCGCTGGCCGGCTGGCGCGGGGTCGTCGCGATGCTGGCCGTAGCGGCCTACGCCCAGCTGCAACTGCTGCTGTCTGACTATGTGCAGCACTATGGCCTGCGTCGCACCGTCAAAGAGGATGGCAAAACCGAACCCGTGGGACCGCAGCACAGCTGGAATGCGCCCGCATGGTATTCCTCGGCAATGATGTTGAACGCGCCGCGCCATTCCGACCACCATATGCGGCCTTTGCGCGCTTTTCCGGCACTCGACCTGATACCGGGCACCATGCCTATGCTTCCGCGATCCCTGCCGGTGATGGCCGTTCTAGCCCTTGTACCACCGCTTTGGCGTCGGGTGATGGACCGCCGCGTGGCCCGCTGGCAGCCCCTAAGCGATCAAGACTAGATAACGCGCAGGGTTTCTGGCACGCTGCAGCAATGAAGCAATTTGCACTGATACTTGCCCTAGCATCCGCCACCCCTCTGGCCGCGCAGTCGACGATGTCAGCGGATGAGTTTGATACCTATACCCGCGGCAAAACTCTGTTTTATGCGCAGAACGGAGAGACCTATGGCGCGGAGCGGTATCTACGCAACCGCCGCGTCGAATGGTCATTTCTGGATGGAGAATGCAAATCCGGTAGCTGGTACGAAGATGACGGCAAGATTTGCTTTACCTATGACGAACGTCCCACGCCACAGTGCTGGCGTTTTCGCGAAGGGGCAGCTGGCCTGATCGCGCAGTTTGAAGAAGATCCCGCCACAACCGAATTATACGAGGCGCAAAATAGCGGGCAGGATTTTACCTGTTTCGGGCCAAAGGTGGGGGTTTGATCCCTTAAAACAGACTGCCTTGCTCTGGCGGTTTCTTGGTTGCCTTTTTGGGTGCGGCACCACCGCCGATTTTCATGGTGCCATCGACAAATTCGATCTCAAGCGCTGACGCATCCTGTGCCGCTTGTTTGGTGGTCACAACACCGCCGTCGCCCCGTACCACGGCATAACCACGTGCAAGGGTGGACTTATAACTTAGCGTTTCGTGCACACGGTCAAGGCCGGCCAGCTGCTTGTGCCACCCTTGGGTCTGGCGCTGCCCCGCATCTGAAATTCGCTGAGCAAGGGATTGAAAGGCTTCCTCTTTTCTCTTTCGGTCCTGTACCAGCGCATCGGGACGAAAGCGGGCGACCAATCCCTCAAGACGGCGCTTTTGCTCACGCCCCAAGGCCTCGGGGCGGAAGCGTTCGGTCAGGGCGGCCAGCCTGCGTTGCTCTGCCTGAAGGGTACGCCGCAGGGTCGCTGGACGCAGCGCGCCGGAGATATCAGATAAATGCACTTTGCGTTTTTGAACGCCGGCGGTCAGCGCGGGCCCCAAACGTGCGCCGCGCATATCCAGCCGCTGACGCGGGCCATCAAGCAGGCTGTCAGGGCGCGGCAACGCGCGCGCCATGTCGCGCAGTCGCTGATCGCGACGAGAAAGGCCCTGGCTCAGCGCTTGGGTCATCCGCGCCTCTTGCCCGTCCAGCAAGGCGACAAGCTCGTGCCGCACGGGCACGGCCAGTTCGGCCGCAGCCGTGGGCGTCGGCGCCCGCATGTCAGAGACAAAGTCGATCAGCGTTGTATCAGTTTCATGCCCGACCGCAGAGATCAGCGGGATATCCGACGCAGCAGCCGCCCGCGCGACGATCTCTTCGTTGAAACCCCATAGATCCTCGACCGAGCCGCCCCCACGCGCCACGATCAAGAGGTCGGGACGCGGCAACGCCCCGCCTGGGGTTAGCGCGTTGAAACCCTCAATGGCGCGGGCGACCTCGGGGGCGCATTTCGCCCCTTGTACGGCCACGGGCCAGATCAACACCTTGCGCGGAAACCGGTCGCGCAGACGGTGTAAAATGTCGCGGATCACCGCACCCGAGGGCGACGTTACCACCCCGATCACCTCTGGAAGATAGGGTAGCGGGCGTTTGCGTTCAGGGGCAAACAGCCCCTCTGCCGCCAGCGCTGCCTTGCGTTTTTCCAGCAATGCCATCAGCGCGCCCATGCCCGCCGGTTTAATATCCTCGATCACAATCTGGTACTTCGACTGCCCGCCGAACGTGGTGATGCGGCCTGTTGCGATCACCTCCATGCCCTCTTCGGGCTGGGTCTCAAGGCGGGCCGAAACCCCTTTCCAGATCACGCCGGAAATAACCGAACTGTCATCTTTGAGGTCCAGATAGATATGCCCCGACCGCGGGCGGCTGACGCGGCCCACCTCACCGCGAATCCGCACATGGCCAAATTCGCCCTCGATCACGCGTTTAATCGCACCCGAAAGCTCGGTTACGGTGAATTCGGGGCTGTTCTCCCCCTCGCGCGCGTCGTCGATCAAATCCATCAGCGGTGTCTTTCCGTCTTTATCTTGTGTCGGGCTCAGTCCCAGCTTAGAACGCGCAGCAACCAAGGCCAAGGGAGTGCAACCATGAACATCCTCATTCTGGGCAGCGGCGGGCGCGAACACAGTCTAGCCTGGGCCGTATTGCAAAACCCTAAATGCGACAAGCTGATCGTAGCACCGGGAAATGCCGGGATCGCCGCCATCGCAGACTGCGCCACTTTCGACATCAACGACGGCGCGGCAGTGGTCGGTTTTGTCGATGAAAACAACATTGATTTCGTCATTATCGGGCCAGAAGCCCCTCTTGCCGCAGGTGTGGGCGATGATCTGCGTGCTGCAGGCGTGCTGGTCTTTGGACCGTCGAAAGCAGCCGCGACGCTGGAAGCCTCCAAAGCCTTCACAAAAGAGATCTGCGACGCGGCAAACGCCCCCACCGCAGCCTATGGCCACTTTACCGACGCGGCTTCGGCGCGGGCCTATTTGGCCGACCACCCTGCCCCGATTGTGATAAAGGCCGATGGGCTTGCAGCGGGCAAAGGCGTCATCATCGCCGAAACCGATGACGAAGCCCTTGCCGCAGTCGATACAATGTTTGACGGCACATTTGGCGACGCGGGAGCCGAGGTGGTGATCGAAGAGTTCATGGACGGCGAAGAAGCGTCGTTTTTCGTGCTGTGCGACGGCGACACCGTGCTGCCCATCGGCACTGCGCAAGATCACAAACGTGTGGGCGACGGCGATACTGGGCCGAACACGGGCGGTATGGGTGCCTACTCCCCAGCACCCGTTTTGACCGACGAGATCGCCGAACGCGCTCTAGCGGAAATTATCCGCCCCACAATGGCCGAAATGGCCAAGCGTGGGACACCCTACCAAGGGGTGTTGTACGCGGGGTTGATGATCAAGGATGGTGCACCGAGATTGGTAGAATATAACGCCCGCTTCGGCGACCCAGAATGTCAGGTACTGATGATGCGCCTAGGTGCGCAGGCCTTTGATCTAATGCACGCCGCCGCCGAAGGCCGCCTGAACGAGGCACGCGTGAACTGGGCCGAAGATCACGCCGTCACCATTGTCATGGCCGCCCGAGGCTATCCCGGAATTTATGATAAAGGCAGCGTTATCAAAGGGCTGGATGCCCTACCCGAAGACAGCCGCAACATGGTGTTTCACGCCGGCACAGCCACGCAAGACGGTGTCATTACGGCTGTCGGCGGGCGGGTTCTGAATGTCACGGCACGGGGCGACACCTTGGCCGAGGCTCAAGCGCGTGCCTATGAAATGGTCGAGGCGATCGACTGGCCGGGCGGGTTCTATCGCCGTGATATTGGCTGGCGCGCGTTGTCCTGAGAGCGGGCTTGTTACGCATCTCGCTGGCTTAACCGGGGGCTAGCCCCCGGACCCCCCGGGATTTTTAACCATTTGGAAACTGATCTGTGCCTAACGTGGGTTAAGCGCGCAGGCTTGGGCGGCTGCCACATTTTTAGCCGTAAAGGGTGCGCTAAAACTATGCGGGCTGAGTGCTGTGCCATTTAGGTGCAAGGCGACCATCTGTGCGGACGATGCGCGGTGCCATGGCATTTGGGCAAGGATCAACTCGGGCTGCGGACCACAGGTGCGGATCCCCCCTGCGATTTCTGCGTCGCCTATGCGGTGGTTTGTATAGCCCTCGGCCGTCGCAATGACGCTAAGACTGCTGTTCTCGTAGGAAAGCAGTTGCACGGAGCCTGACAGATGCGGGGTAACAACGATTGCAATCTCCAGCCGTCCGTTGCCAGTAAAATCCGCCGCGCCGATTGGGGCCAACCACCGGTTCTTGCGCCCGATATGGGGTGTGTGTGCAACCCGTCCCGATGCGTCATAGACCGCCAGCCGCGCGCCTTGGGTTTGGCTGCTTTCGACCACGATAACTTCGGGACTGCCGTCGCCGTCTAGATCAGCAAGACGAGGCGATGTGTCTTCGAATACAAGAGATCGTGGCAGGATGACACGCCGTGTGGTGCCGTCAGTCAGTACGAACGTGAGGCTGCCCCATTCCACCGCGTCACCCAAAACACCGTGATCATACCGTGTCGTCGGGTCGCCGAAACTGGCGCGGGCTATCACGTCGGCAAACACAGGAACCGCGCTGATGGAACCCGCCACCAGAATGGGCAGAAGGCGCGACAGGGTGTATCGCGCCAACATCTGCATCATATCTGCTTTTCGGGCATTTTGACGCGCAAGCCGTCCAAGGCGTCGGTCACCTTGATCTGGCAGGTCAGGCGCGACGTGGCGGGGTCAGGCTCGAACGCAAAGTCGAGCATGTCTTCTTCCATGTCATCCTTCGCAGGGACTTTTTCGACCCAATCGGGGTCCACATAGACATGGCACGTGGAACAGGCGCATGCACCGCCGCAGTCGGCTTCGATCCCGGGGATATTGTTGTCGCGGGCCCCTTCCATGACGGTCAGGCCATTGGCCACATCGACGACATGTTCGGTGCCATTGTGTTCTACATAAGTGATCTTGGCCATCTGACTGCCCCTTCGATTTTAGAATTTCGACATGTGTACCCAGCAGCTCGCGGCTTCGCCAGCCCCCTTTTTTTCCCAACTACGGCATTGCCGCATTATTCAGATCGCGGTCGGCCTATCAGCTAGGCATTGCTGCGAAAACCCGCTAGCGTGCGGCGGACCCTATGACCCGCAAGGCCCGGCTGTGCAGTATTTTCGACGATCACATTTAGCTCAATTTGCCTGCATATTCACGGTTCTTGCAACGCTAAGCGCCTGTGGTGCCCCCGCTGAGGAATCAGACCTGCCCGAACCCGGCGTCCGCGAGGCGACGACGAACGGCCCTGCAGGGGCGGCACCGGGCAGCTGTTGGGGTCGGACCGTTTCACCAGCCGTGATCGAGACCGTGACGGAACAGGTACAGGTACAGCCGGCGCAAATCAGTTCCACCGGTGAAATCCAGTCACTGCCGATCTACCGCACGGAAACGCGCCAAAAGATTGTCAGCCCGCGGGTGGACAACTGGTTCGAAACCCCCTGCACCAGCGCACTTACGCCTGACGTGATCGCCACGCTGCAACGCGCGCTAGAGGCGCGGGGGTTCTATGGCGGGGCCATTTCATCGCAACTAGATGACGCGACCCGCAGCGCAATGCGGGCGTATCAAGTGAGCACCGCAGGACCCGACAGCCCCGTGCTGGCGTTGGCGACAGCGCGGTCCTTGGGCGTGATTGCCGTGTATATCCCCGGCGTCGACACGAAGACCGAAGGCTAAGAAGCCAGATCAAGCGCCTGAAAAACAAAACCTTTGTCTGTGATCTCGCTATAGGCTGTGATGCCGAAGACGGTTTTTACGGTGCTCGGGGTCAGCGTGTCTTGGGGCAGCCCATCCGCGGCGATTTTCCCGTTGTGCAGCACGACCAACCTTGTGCAATGCCGTGCGGCCAGCCCTAGATCGTGAAGCGAAACCAACACACCACGCCCCTGTGCCGCTGCTTGGGTAAAGCTGCGCATTGCGGCAATTTGATGGGCCGGGTCAAGTCCCGCGGTCGGTTCATCCGCGATCAGCAGCGGGGCCTCTTGGGCAAGGCTACGGGCGATCAGCACCCGCGCTTGTTCACCGCCAGATAGCTGCGTCGCGGGGCGATCACGAAACCGGTCCAAGCCCATCTGCTCTATCGCGCGGTCAACCGCTGCCTGATCTTCTGGCCGCTGCTTTTGCCCCGCACGTAAATGGGGTGTGCGACCCAAACGGATGACGGTTTCGACTGTCACCGGCCATGCAATTTCGCGCGATTGAGGCATCCACGCGACCGCCTGCCCCCGCTTCCGGGCGGAAAGCCCCGCGAGCGAGCTTTGCCCGTCGGCGGGGATAAGTCCCAATGCAGCGCGCATCAATGTCGTCTTGCCTGCGCCGTTAGGGCCAACCAACCCCACCACCTCGCCTTCGCCGAGCGTCAGGTCAACTCCGGATAAAACCGTCTTATGCCCCCTCCTGACCGATAGGTTTTGCAATGAAAGCAATGTCATACCCCCTCCTTCCGCGTGCGGTATATAAGATGGAGGAACAACGGCGCGCCGACCAATGCAGTCACAACGCCGAGCTTGAGGTCGCGGTCCGGCACCACAAGTCGGACCAGAATATCGGAGGCGAGGATCATCGCCGCGCCCCCAAGCGTCGCAGCCCACAGCAAAGCCCCGGGTCGTGCACCGACAAATCCGCGCAGTAGATGCGGCATGACCAGCCCGACAAATCCAATCGCTCCCGCAACGGCGGTAGAGGCGCCCACGACCGCCGCCGTGCCAAGGATCACAGTCAGCCGTAGCCTTAAAAGGTTGATCCCCATCGCTTCTGCCGCATCTTCACCCAAGGTTAGCGCATCCAGCCCGCGCCCAAGAGACCCCAGCAGAAGGCCGCCCCCCAGCAGGAAGGGCAGCGCAATCCAGACGTGGGTCATCGACCGGTCCGCCAACGACCCCATCATCCAAAACACGATCTCATTCGCCGCATAAGGGTTTGGCGACAGGTTCAACACCAACGACGTCAAGGCTGCGGCAAAAGCGGATATCGCGATACCAGCTAGGATCAGCGCCAGTGACGTGCCCCGCGGGCCCGCCAGTAGTAATACCAGCAGTACACCCAATAAAGCACCGCCAAGCGCCATCGCGGGCAGCGCCAAAGCGGCAATTGCCGCCAGCCCCGTCTGAATCGCCAACACAGCGCCCAAAGCCGCCGACCCCGACACGCCGATCAATCCCGGGTCGGCCAACGGATTACGCAGGTAGCCCTGCATCGCTGCACCGGAAAGCCCCAAGGCACCGCCGATCAACACCCCTAAAAGCGCACGAGGAAGCCTGATTTCGCGCATGACGATGGCCAAGGGGCCGCCCTGCCCCGATATCAGTGCGTTCATGCTATCGCCCACCGATGCCGTCGACGGGCCTATCAGCAGAGATACGACAAACAGCCCGAGCACCAGCCCGATTAGACTAAGCGCCAAGATAGCTGACCGCCCCATCAGCAGCGCCCCAAAAGGGGCCAGCACGCAATATACCCCTGTGCATAACCATTAAGAATTAACGTCGGGTGAATAGACCTGCTCATAATTTTCCTTGGTCTCATGCTCTTGCTTGTTCAACCCCGTTCGATTTCACCACATTTTCAGGCGCGCCGCGAGGGGCGTTCGGCGGTGGGGTATAACTTAAACTTTGCAGCACGTGAACTTTTCCGCCGCCTTGTGCGTTAGCCTTTAAATATATTAGCGTCTGGAGCTTTACTTGGAACATTTGCCTTCAATTCGGCGCTCGCTTCAGCTGATAGTTTTGATTTCTCTTTTCGTTACAGCCTATTTTGCTAAGGATCTGATACTTCCTATTGTTTTGGGATTTTTACTTGCCCTGACCCTATCGCCCGTCGGGCGCGCCCTAAATCGCGTCGGTGTGCCACATCCGGTGTCAGCATTTCTACTGGTGACCGCGACAACGCTGGTGATTGCGGCCGTGGTCCTCTTATCGGCCGGTACCGTCGCAATCTGGAGCGATGAAATCCCGCAAATGGGTCGCGAAATTCAGATAAAGCTCAGCGGAGTCAGCAATGCTGTTGAAACGATGCGCTCTGCATCCGAAGAAGTTCAGAAACTGGGAACCGACTCCAACACCGCTACCGCGCCGCAAGAGGTGGTCGTGCGCCAACCTGGTCTGCTTGATACTGCGATGGATACCGTAAGCAAGACCGGCGCTTCGCTGGCTGTGATCCTTATTCTGGCGCTGTTCCTTTTGGGGTCCGGAGAGCTCTTTTACCTAAAACTTGTACAGTCCATGCCGACGTTAACGGAAAAGAAACGCGCGTTGCATACAGTTTATGCAGTGGAAAAGCGGGTGTCTCGCTATTTGCTTACCATTGCTACAATCAACGCGGTCTTGGGGGTCCTCGTCGGCACCTACCTGACGATCTTAGGGCTGCCGTCCGCTTATATCTGGGGCATTGCGGCGTTCATGTTGAACTTCCTGCCCTATATTGGCGGGTTCGCGGGTGTCTTGCTGGTTGCTGGCTTCTCGCTTGTGACGTTTGATACCGTCGGTTATGCGATGCTCGCCCCGATCGGCTATTTGACCCTGACCCTGCTTGAAGGTCAGATCATCACCCCATGGCTGGTAGGCCGCCGGCTTGAGATGAACACGGTGGCCGTGTTCCTTACTGTGGTTTTCTGGGGGTGGTTATGGGGCATCCCCGGCGCGTTGGTCGCGGTGCCCTTTCTTGTGGTGTTCAAAGTGGTCTGCGAGAACTTTGAACCGCTTCATACCATCGGGAGCTTCCTGTCCGCAGAGCAGGTCAAACCCGATGATATGAGGGATCAAGCAGTGATGTCAGCCAGCGAGTGATGGCAGCCAAAGCACGATAGACGGGAACGCCACGAGTAACGCGATCGTCACAGCATCTGCGATGAAGAACGGCGTTACACCTTTGAACACGTCCTGAACGCTTAGATCAGGGCGCACACCGGCAACGACGAAACAGTTCAAGCCAATGGGCGGCGTGATCAGACAGAACTCTGCCATCTTCACCACCAAAATCCCGAACCAGATCGCACACATCGGACCCGACATGCCAAAGGCACTATCCGCAGCAGAGACGAACTCTCCGCCATTGAGCGCCATCACCGCGGGATAGACAACCGGAAGCGTGAGCAACAGCATGCCGATAGCATCCATGAACATACCCAAGACTGCATAGGCCAACAGGATGCACACGAGGATCAGGACCGGCGACGCCTCAAGCCCTGAAATCCAGTCGGCAAACGCGCCGGGCAGATCGGCAAAGCCCAAGAAACGTACATAGATCAGCACGCCCCAGATGATGGTAAAGATCATCACGGTCAGCTTGGCAGTCTCAAGCAAAGCGTCTTTCAACTCTGCCCACCGCATGCCACGATACAGAGCCATCAGGAACACGATGAACGCACCCACAGCCCCACCTTCGGTCGGGGTACCCCACGCGTCGCCGAACGGGTTATAGACGAAGAAGATGATGATGATCACTACCGCAAAGATCGGCATGGCTGCAGGAAGCGAGGCGAAACGCTGTTTCCACGTAAAACCGGTAACAGGAGGACCGACGTTTTTCCAGATGGAGGCGATGCCAACGATCAGGATCGCATAGACGATGGCCGAAAATGCACCGGGGATAAAACCCGCCAAGAGCAGTTTGCCAACGTCTTGTTCAACGATGATCGCATAGATAACGAGGATCGCAGACGGCGGGATCAGCGACGCCAATGTGCCCCCTGCCGCGACAACGCCCGCGGCGAATTTCTTGTTATAGCCGATCGCCAGCATTTCCGGGATCGCAATGCGCGCGAACACAGCCGCGGTTGCGACGGACGCACCAGAGACGGCCGCAAAACCGGCCGTCGCAAAGACGGTAGAAACAGCAAGCCCACCTGGCAGCCACGCGATCCAGCGCTTTGCCGCTTCGAAAAGGGCGCGGGTCAAACCGGCATAATAGGCCAGAAACCCGATCAATATGAAGGTCGGGATCAGGCTCAGCGTCTGGCTAGACACTTTGGAGTGAGGCACCTGCCCCGCGGTTTTGATCGCAACGGTCAGCGCCCAGTCCAGTTCAGACCACTGCATCCCTTTTTTAGCCCAAAAGATCCAGATCAGGCCAATCAAGCCTGCCATCGCTGCGGCAAACGCCACACGCATACCGAGCACCACCATAAGCAGCAGCCCGCCCGAGACCCAAAGGCCAATTTCAATAGGGTCCATTATCAGTCCCGCCCGTCTAGATGTTCAGCTTCCGCCATGGCCTGTTCGGCTGCGGATTGTACCAAAGGTACGGCAACGGGGCTTTCCAACCCCAGTACGAATGCGCGTCCATATCCCCAGATTTGCAGCAACAACCGCAAAGCCAGAACCGAGAACGCCATCGGCACGATCAGTTTCGCAGGCCAGATCGGCAGCCCGATGTCGATAGAGCTATCGCGGCTCCACATGGGGGCGGCAAAATCAAAGCTTCGCTGGAAATGCGCCCACGATCCCCAGATGAGCGCGATCATCAGGATAAAGATCAACAGAACCGAGAACGTCTCCGCGGCCCATAATGCGCGGCCTTTAAGCTGGCCGATCAGGATATCCATGCGCACATGGCCCCCGTTCCGCTGGGTATAGGAAATGCCCATGATCGCGATCAGTGGCATGGCGAATTCAATCCAGTCGACATAGCCGGGAAGCGGCGAGGCAAAGAACTTACGCCCGCCGACGGACCAGACGGCAAGCACCATCAGCATGAAGACGGCAATTCCGGAGACAAGGGCAAACACGGTTTCAAGGCGTAACAGCCCTTTGTCGATACGGCTGAGCAGACTGCCGTCTTCGAGCACGGCGGAGGAACCGGCCATGATGCTTTCCTTTCAAATGAGTGGGAGGGAGGTATTGGAAACAAAGAGGGCCTGAAAAACAGGCCCTCTTCACCGTGCGGCTTAGTTAGACGCGCGTTTTTCTTCGAGTGTTTTGATAACCAGATCGTACAGCTCTTGGCCAGGGATGCCTTGGGCTTCCATGTCTTTGATCCAGGCTTCACGTGCAGGGTCGGCAGCTTTGGCTTTGAACTCGGCCAACACCTCGGGCGAGAACATAACTTTTTCCACGCCTTTTTCTTCCAGCACGGTATCCCAGCGGCCCAGCAGCTCGCCGTAGTTCGCCAGATAGTGATCCAGCGCCTCGTCAACGGAACCGTCCAGCGCTTCTTTTTCTGCGTCCGACAGGGCATCATAGGCGTCGATGTTGACCACAACAGGGCAGTTCACAGTGCCGGGGTTCAGGTTCGCCGTCCACCAGTCAGCCTTGTTGATCGTGCCAAAGCTGAGGTGTGCGTGCTGTGCGAAAGCCACTGTATCGACAACACCAGATTCCATCGCGTTATACGCTTCGGAAGAGGTAACGGAGGTCGGAACACCGCCAACGGCTTCAAAGGCTTTGCCCAAACCGCCTGTCGCACGTACGCGCATGCCTTCGAATGATTCCAGCGTGTCGCGCGCTTCGCCCGTGCCCACAAGGTTGTACTGTGGCATCGGCGAGGTCATCAGCATTCTGGCATTCCACTGCGCCATTTCCTTGGCCACGGCGGGGTGCGCATAAACGGCACGGGAAACAGCGACTTCTTCTTCGAGGTTCTGAACGCCGAGGAATGGCAGCTCTAGCACGGTGATCGCGCGGTTCTTATCCGCGTGGTAGCCCGCGCAGAATTGAGCCATCTCGAAGGCGCCGATCGAAATACCATCAAGGTTGTCAGAGTTCTTGGACAGACCGCCATAGCTTACATTAATGGTGAATTCGCCGTCTGTCTTTTCCGAGACAAGCTCGGCGATCTTTTCAACGTGCTCTGTAAAGGCGCGACGCTTACCCCAGACGGAAGCGCTCCATTCCGTTGCGGCTGCTTGCGAGGCAAAAGCAAAAGTCAGGGCGCAGACAGCTGCGCCGTTTAGTAGATTATTCATTGTTATCTCCCTTATGCGGACTGTTGGTGGCCCGCTTGGGCGAAATACTACCTTCAGGGGGGCGGGCTGCCAACCCCCCAAGACAGGTCGCAGCCGCGGTTGCAGGAGCCTTCGGCGAGGATTTCAGGCCATTTGGAAGCACGCCCTGTGCGTAATGCGCACCCGTTGACAGGCAATCGGCGAAGTTTGCTAGGGATTTTGCATCGCGAGCGGTGAAATTTACTAATTTGTGCGGAATGCGGAAAAATATTTACAGACAAACCGCGTGTTTACATATGCTTATTTCCTTCTTTTCACTTCGCGTTATGATCTGCCGAGGGAGAGCCGCCGCGCGCAAGCGTCTGTGCGGCAGCAAACGAACAGAGTTCTGAGGGAGGAACCATGTCCAACGTCGCAACACCAACCTATCCGCCGTCCGACAAAATCGCCGACGCGGCCCATGTGAACGCCGCCAAATATGATGCGATGTATGATACCTCTATCTCGGACCCCGAGGGGTTCTGGAAAGAACAGGCGCAACGCGTTGACTGGATGGCACCGTTCACCAAGGTCAAAGACGTCGATTTCACTTTTGGGCAGGTCAAGATCAATTGGTTCGCCGATGGCGCGCTGAACGTCAGCGCCAACTGTATCGACCGCCACCTTGAAACGCGCGGCGATCAGACCGCGATCATCTGGGAACCCGACAGCCCTAAAGAAGAGGCGCAGCATATCAGCTATCGCGCCCTGCACAGCCAGACGTGCAAGATGGCGAATATCCTGCGCGACATGGGCGTAGGTAAAGGCGACCGTGTAATTATCTATATGCCGATGATCCCCGAGGCCGCCTATGCCATGCTGGCCTGCGCGCGCATTGGTGCGATCCACTCAATCGTGTTTGCCGGGTTCTCTCCTGATGCGTTGGCAGCACGGGTGCAAGGTTCGGACGCAAAGGTCGTCATCACCGCAGATTTTGCGCCGCGCGGTGGCAAGGCTACCCCGCTGAAAGCCAACGCCGACAAGGCGCTGGCGTCCTGCGACGCTTCGGTCAAATGTCTGGTGGTGCGTCGGACCGGCGGCGATGTTGCGTGGAACGACACGCGAGATGTGGATTGTACAGCACTGGCCAAAGAGGCGTCAGACAGTTGCGCGCCAGAAGCGATGAACGCAGAAGACCCGTTGTTCATCCTCTACACCTCCGGCTCGACCGGCCAGCCCAAGGGGGTTGTGCATACCACGGGCGGCTATCTGGTCTATGCTGCACTAACCCACGAGGTGACCTTTGATTACCACGACGGTGACGTCTATTGGTGTACCGCGGATGTGGGATGGGTGACGGGTCATAGCTATATCGTCTATGGCCCACTTGCCAACGGGGCGACCACATTGATGTTTGAAGGCGTCCCCACCTACCCCGACGCCAGCCGGTTCTGGCAGATCTGCGAAAAGCACAAGGTCAATCAATTTTACACTGCGCCGACCGCCATTCGTGCATTGATGGGCAAAGGCCGCGCATTCGTAGATGGATGCGACCTGAGCAGCCTGAAGTTGTTGGGCACCGTAGGTGAACCGATCAACCCCGAAGCCTGGAACTGGTACAATGATGTGGTTGGCAAAGGGAATTGCCCCATCGTCGATACGTGGTGGCAGACCGAAACCGGGGGTCACCTTATGACCCCGCTACCGGGGGCACATGCAACAAAGCCCGGCGCCGCGATGAAGCCGTTCTTTGGTATCAAACCGGTCGTACTTGACCCGACAACGGGTGCCGAGATTGACGGGAATGATGTCGAGGGTGTTTTGTGTATTGCCGACAGCTGGCCCGGCCAGATGCGTACAATTTGGGGCGATCATGAACGGTTCGAGCAGACCTATTTCAGCGACTACAAAGGCTATTACTTCACCGGCGATGGGTGTCGGCGCGACGCGGACGGCGACTATTGGATCACCGGCCGCGTGGATGATGTGATCAACGTGTCTGGCCACCGTATGGGGACGGCAGAGGTGGAAAGCGCCCTTGTCGCACATCCAAAGGTAGCCGAGGCCGCGGTTGTCGGCTTTCCACATGATATCAAGGGTCAGGGCATTTATTGCTACGTATCCCTGATGAGCGGCGAAAGCCCGAGCGATGAGCTGCGAACCGAATTGCGCAACTGGGTCCGCACCGAGATTGGGCCGATTGCATCGCCAGACCTGATCCAGTGGGCCCCCGGGCTGCCCAAAACACGCTCGGGTAAAATCATGCGGCGTATCCTGCGCAAGATTGCAGAAAACGACTATGGCGCGCTTGGCGATACCTCGACCCTTGCAGAACCAGAAGTCGTCGACGATTTGATCGCAAACAGAATGAACCGCTAGGGAGCGACAACGAAAAAGGGGCACCACGCGGTGCCCCTTATGTCTTAAATTACCTAGATATCGAATTTAGCCTTCGACACGTTGCAAGGTGATTTCACCCACACCGATAGCAAAGTTCACACCATTTTGGGTGTTCAAGCTAATCGGCTGCAACGCCAGTGTATCTTCAGAACCACCGACCATCACATTGGCCCCAAGTCCGACGCCAAAGGTCGCTTCTGCCGATATGCCCTGATAATCGCCGTTTAGACCACCCTCGTAATATTCGGATTCAGTCGGTGCCAGAACAAGCCAGGACATTTGGCCGTTCTGTGTCTTGCCGATATCGATGCCATAACGCTTGATATCGCCGACATATGTCTCGTCTGCCAAACCTTCCTGCACGGGGTTGAAGGTACAGGTCAGTTCACGGGTAGAACCGAAGATAAAGCCCGTGCCATCACCGACATCACAGCTCAGCGAGCCGACTTCAGTGTGGTCCACAGTCTCGCCGTCATCTGCCAAGGCAGGCGCGGACAACGCAGCGCCGGTTACAAGTGCGGCTACAGTCAGCTTGAGGGGTGCAAAACGATTCAGTGTCATAATCTATCCTTCCGGCGGGAAAACCGCCTGTATCAGTCGTGAGCGTCGGCATTCGGGTGCCTGTTGGCGGTGGATGGAACGTCATGCTCCAGCACCCCTTTTCCGACAGGCATTCCGGTATGTTACGGTCACGCCTCTCAGTGAAGGGACAACACGTTGGGGACGGTTCGGTTCCACCAAACCGCTATTATCGGCGGCCAAGGCACGGGGGTTTGCCGTCTGGACAAATCCAGCGTCGCGTGGCACCGCTGCGATATGGCTGACAATATGCACCACTTCATCCCCCTGCCCGACGCAACAGTCGAACTGCGCCGCGCTTTTGGCCGGTTTGGCACAGGCGTGACGATCATCACGGTTCAGACCGCCGATGGCCCCTTGGGGATGACCGCGAATTCATTCTCCTCAGTTTCGCTCGACCCGCCGTTGGTGCAATGGTCCCCCGCGCTCAGCTCCAAACGCCATGACGCGTTTACACAGGCTGCGCAGTTCGCCGTGCATATCTTGGACTCACGCCAACGCGCTCTTGCGGATGCTTTTGCTGTTTCCGGCGATGCCTTTGGCGCATTCGACTGGTCAACAGGCCCCAACGGCGCCCCAGCGTTGTCAGGCTGTCTTGCAAGCTTTCACTGCGACACCTACGCCGTCCACCCGGCGGGCGACCATTCGATCATCCTTGGCCAAGTCACCCACGCTGCCTATGCAACAGACGAAAACGCTTCTGGCTTGATGTACGATCAGGGCCGCTACGGCCGCTTCACGCCGCGCGTAGGGTAGCAGGCTAAGCTCTTCCAAATGGATCAAATCCCGGGGGTGCCTCGGCCACGCCGAGGCGGGGGCTGGCCCCCTTCGGTGTTATCCCTGTCTTTGCAGCCTCTCGGATCAGATCAATAATCTTTTTCAAAGAAAATACCGATCCCGGTATTCCCGTCGGACCCCACCGTTCCCTTGGCCGTCAAGTTTTTGGTTAGATCGAGGTTAATGGACACATCGGCCGTCCCATCCGAGGCTGCGGTGACATCCGTATAGACATTTTCCGAGATGTATTTCCCTGCGCGCACGGCCGTGGCCCCGCTGTCAGTGGTGGTCACATCCAGATCATCCAGTCCGAAGCCTGTGCGCAAGTTAGCAACGATCCCCGCGCCTCCACGTCCGGCCAGGGTCGCAACGGCACTGGCCAATTGCAGAGCTTGAAACGTCGAAATCTCCGAGATGTTTCGCCCAAAGAGCAACTGCGCCAGCACCTCATCTTGGGGTGAGTCAGGGGTCGATTCAAACGAGACTTTGGGCGACGTGGCTTTTCCCTCAATGATGACACGCACCTCTCCTGTGTTGGTAGAGGTCGATGTAGCAAAACGAAGATAGGGTACCAAATCGCCTTGAAAGCGTACGGACCCCTCGTCCAGCTCGAACCGCTTGCCAAGAATATCGAGCCGCCCGCGGATTAGATCAAACCGACCGGCCGAGATGATTTGGTTGGTCGATCCTGTCAACAACAGGCTGCCCCCCAATTCAGCATCCAGCCCGCGGCCCCGCACAAAGATACGGCGCGGCGCGTTGATACGAATATTCAGGCCGAACCCAGGCCCACTGTCGCTGCTGGCCGCAGGGTCGGTTCCGGTGTCGGCACCGGTCAACCCGGCCTTGCGACGGGTAGCTATGACATCGGCGGGTGCCCCGATAAAGTCGATCTGCGGAATATCCCCGATGCTCGTCATACCGGTCGACGGCACGCTGACTTCGGTCTCGCCCACATCGATCTGGCCGCTGATACTTGCCCCGCCCGCGAGGGGACCTGACAGTCGAAGATTCCCATCCAGCGACGTTCGGTAGAGCGACGGATCGATCAGCACGAGACTATTCAGACCGATCTGGATGTCGGCTGGCAGCGATCCCGTCAGGGTCACCCCACCTCCGACCTTGATCTGCCCACCATCGGCACCGCGAGCGGACAGATCGATCTGCGCACGGTTATTGCCCAATCGGATATCCGCAGCAATATTTTGTAATGACACCCTTAGATTAGGTGCCGATAGCGACGCGTCAGAGGTTTGCAATGTCCCCGTAACAGAACCAAGCGCAGGAGGACCGTTTACCATAAGGTCAAACCGGGCTTGGCCCTGCAATATGCGCGGCGCGATGAAGGGGGCCGACAGGCCCAGTGGCACGTTCCCGTTCACATCAAGGTTCAGGTTTCCATCATTCCCAACAAGTCCAGCAATTGTGGCGCGGGTGCCTGCAGGTCCGGTGGCATTGGTATTTACACGCCAGCCTGTGTTTTCCTGCTGGGCGGTGCCTGTCACATTCAGCGGACCGGAGAGTTTCGGCACCACCGCCCCAAGATTGGGGATCGTGATATCGTAGGTCAACGCGGGCGCATCCCCCGTGACCACCCCCCGCACCGACGCACGTGCGGCATAGGGACCGGTCGCGTTGGTGTTCACGACGATGCCGGCGGGCGTTTGCCGCACCGTTCCCTTTGCCGCAAGCGGGCCGGACACGCCCGGCACCAAGGGCTGCACATTGGGCACCGACACGTCAAAGGTCAGTGACATCTCGGGGCCTGTGGCCAATCCTTCAACCATGGCGCGCGCACCATATGGGCCGGTCGCGCTGGTATCGACAAAAAACCCCTTTTCCGTCTGGCGCACGGTCCCGGTCGCAGCAAGTGGCCCGTTCACCTGCGGCACCACCGCTTGAAGATTCGGGACCGATGCGTCGAAAGAGATATCAACCATAGGTGTTAACATACCTTGAACGGCGACCTTCGCCGCGTAAGGACCGCTGGCTTTGGCATTGATCTGGAAGCCTTCGTCTAATTGCTTGAGCGTCCCCGATGCCTCGACCGCGCCTATGACCAGAGGGGCAAACGCCTCCACCCGCGGGATCGACGCGGTAAAGTCTAGATCAAGCGGCGTCAGCAAGCCCTCGACAGTGGCGGTAACCTCCTCGGGCGCAGTGGCTTTGGTGTCCACTTGCCACCCGTCCGGCGTCTGGCGCAGCACACCGGCCAAGGAAACCGGACCTTCCACGGGGGCTTCGGATACAAAATCGCGCAGCTCGGGTACATCGGCTGTGAAATTGAGTAAAGCATTTTCGCCTGTCGCGAGCCCCTTTGCTGTTAGTGCGGCTCCGTAAGGGCCGTCTGTCACTGCATCGACGGTCCAGCCGCGGCTGTCTTGGTCGGCCTCGGCCTTGATCGTGATCGGGCCGGAGTATTGTGGCAGCACCATCGCGATATCATTCAATTTTGCTTCAATTCGCGCCTGAGAATTATCGCTTCGCAATTCAACACCGCCGCTGGCGGTCAGCGCGTCGTTCTCAAGCATCAAATCGCGGACAAATGTACCCGTCTCATCCCGCGACGCGCCAAGGCTGAGCGTCGTTTCCCCAGCAAGCAAGGCATCGGCCTGTTCGATTCCGACCTTCAAATCTTGTGTCAGGCCAGAGATATTCAGATCAAACGTCCCATCCAAAGGCGTAATTTGGCCGACGATATCGACATTCGCCGCACCGTCCATCTCGCGTCCGGCAAGAGCGGAAAAGCGACTGATGTCAGTGGCTTCTAATCGTGCTTTCAACTGGGTCAGAAAACTTTCACCTGGGCCGCTGATCGTTACGTCCCCCGTCAAACCGTAGTCTGTGCCCGACAGATCAAGACCGGAAATCTGAACCGGTGTTCCTTCGGTGTAGACGATTGTCGTGCGACCGCTCAACGACTTGCCGACAGCTTCGGAGACGGCAGCATTGGTTAGCGACAGCCCCTGTGCTGAAAACCCGAGGTCGCCCATGAATTCGCCGACCGATCCCGCATCGCCTTGCAAGGTGCCGTTCAATGTCACTTGGGTCGTTTCGGTAGCGAGCGCTTCGGTGGCAAGCTCGGCGACGTCGAAAGTAGCATTGATCGCGTCGCCGTCTTGCGCGTCATAGTTCACGTCCAACCCAACGCGACGCACATATGTATTGCCACCTGCGACAGGCAGCAGAACAAGGCTCCCGTCGGCGCTGGCGACGGTACCGGTGATGTCGATCAGGCTGGGCCAATTGTCACTGTTCAGCGTGATCTTGCCTTGCAGTTCGGCTGACTGCGCCTTGAGAGCGAAGTCGCTGACATCGACACCGCCTTCCGCCTTGACCAGCGCGTCGAGAGACAACGCCACATCGGTTCCGAAGAATTCGCGGTATTGCGATAGGATCAACGCGGTCACGTCACCCTTCAGATCGGCCCGAATGCGGCGGTCCGGCGTGGTGTTATCCCCTTGAGCCGCCACAACAACCCGACCGGCCAGACGCTGTTCGCCATCCGTGGAAAGGTCAATATCCGTTTCAAAGTCCGACAACGGCCCGCGACCCGCAATAACAAGATCAACCGAGGGTTCATCCGGCAGTTTCAGCGTGCGCGAGATAATGCCCTTGGCTTCCTCAGAGAGGGTCACGGCCATTTCCAGCAAGCTATCGTTGCGGTCAAGGTCCGCAGTAATCTTGAACTCACCCTTCTTGCCATCGGTCCGTGCAGCAAGAATATCGACGGTCGCGGTATCATCGTTCAACAGCGCGGTCGCCTGCACAGTCAGCTGTGCCGGTTCGCCCAAAATCGGCGCGCCCAGGTTGATCTCGTCGACTGAAAAATCCGCCACGTCGATGGAGACGGGCAGATCAGGGATCGCAGGGAAGCTAAAGGGCTTGGCTTCCGGATCGGGAAGCGCTTCTACCTCCGAGACAGGTAGCCGCGGCACGTTCAACCGCTTTGCCGTCAGTGCCTGAACCTCTAGCCGCCCGCGCAGCAAGGCAGAGCGATTCCAGTCCAGTTCAACCTCTTCCAGTGTCAGCCAGACCCCTTGTTCATCAGCGATCGTCATCCTGTCAAAACGCGCACGCGAACTCAGCGCACCGGCAAAACCGTCGATGCTGACCGTGCGGCCTGCCCCGCTCAGGGCCTCTTGGATCGTGCGGGTAAGGAACCCTTTGTCATCCTCCTGTGCCGTGGCGACAGTACCGACAAAGATCAGGGCGGAAACCAGAAAACTGCGCATAAAGTGGATCAAAACGATTGTCCAATACCGATATAAACTTGAAAATTCTCATCTGTCTCGGGGCCTGAAACGGGTACCGCGAGGTCCACGCGGATCGGACCGATGCCTGTCGCATAGCGCAGGCCAAGGCCCGCCCCAGACTGCCATGTCCCTGACCCGTCATAGAACTCTTCCGCGCCGATATAGCCCGCATCGGCAAATGCAACGACGCCGATTTTGTCGCGGACCTGCCAGCGTGCCTCTGCGGATAGGCCCGCAAAGCTGCGCCCGCCCACTGTGTCACCACTGGCCAGATCCACGCCGAGCGATTGATAAGGTTGCCCCCGCACTGTGCCCCCGCCGCCCGAATAGAACAGGTAGTCTGCCGGAGATTCCGACAGCGTCGGGCCGTAGACCGACCCCAACTGACCGCGCAGCGCAAAGGTGACCGGCCGAGTGGTGCCAAAGGTTTTGTAGCCGCGCACATCGATATAGCTGCGCACGCCGTTATCCGACCCGGCCAGCGCGACAAATGGCGTCACGCTGGCCTTGGCATAGTATCCGTCTTTGGCATCCAGCCGGTTATCGCGATAATCATGCTCCGCGCTTAGCGGCAGGGTCAGCAACGTATATTCGTTCTCGCCAAAAGCATCACGGGTTTGCGCGGTGCGCAGCCCGACACCCAGACTGTAGGTACGTTCCTCGCTGGCGATGCGTTCGATGCCGGCTTCGAGGTCAAGTTGACGCGAGAAATAATTCACCTCGTCCAGTTGTTCGATTTCAGCCAGCGCATAGAAATTTGTGTCGGCGTTAAACGTCGCAGGGCGTTCAAAACGCGTCCCGAGGCGATAATCGGTACCGCCTGAATCGCCACCGATACCGGATACCTCCCCCTCGACGCGCAGCCTTTCGGCCCCGCCCAGCAAGTTGCGATGCAGCCAATAGGAGCTAACGCTCAGACCATCGAGCGATGAAAGTTCGGCGCCGAAACCAAAGCGACGCTTGGGCGCGTCAGTCACCTGGACGGTGATCGGCAGCACGTCTGGCGCTGTAATCTGATCGGCCTCGATCATGGCAACCGAACTGAAAGCACCCGTGCGCCGCAGCCGCGTTGCCGAGAGATCAAGCTGCTCTTGCGAATACACCTCTCCCGTCGGCAAGCCTGCGATCTTCTTGATCCGGCGCAGGGTCACGTCGCTTTGGCCCTTTACGGCCAGCTCACCAAACCGAAGACGTGGGCCTGGGCGCAGCCGCAGCGTGGCAGCCAAAGTCGCGTCAGGAACACGGGCCGTCAGCTGTTGTTCTGCCAATTCTGCTTTGGCGTGACCTTGATCGCGCCACCCCTTTATGCCAGCGGCAACGGCTTCCTTCATCACGCCCAACCTCGCAGTTTCGCCCGCGGCAAACTGTTCCGGCAGTTCGGTTTCCGGCGCCACAGGGGCAATCTCTGCCTTGGAAAAGCTGAACTTTCGCCCCGTCTCGATATCGATCACTGCACGGTTGATCTGTTTCGGCGGTGCCACCGGCGCAATGGCCGAAGCGTCTACACCGTCGAGGGTGATCTTGATGACGGCTGCGAAATACCCTTTGTCATAAAGCACGGCCAGCAGCCGAGCGTAATCAGCCTGAGCGGCAGCCAGCAACTCCTGGGTCGTGGGATCAGCGTCTTCGGCGGTTTCCTCGCGCAGCAGTGACCCGCCTGAGACCGTTTCGTAAAGGTCGGAGGCCTTGTCGATGCCCGTGATATCAAGCGTCGCGGCGAAACCAGCCGTGTATCCTCCCCAGAACAAAGCCGCCGCAGCTGTGGAGGCGCGCAGAAACGTCTTAAAATTGTCTGAATAAAACTGCGCCATGCGGTGCTCCCTGTACTCATGGTACGACGTGTCGTTGGGTGAGACTTAGAGCGCGCGACCGCAACGTCAGAAAACGAGTTTGTTATTAACTTATGCATAGCGGAAACCGCCTGCTTTCGGCAAACAGTCTGTTGGGCAAAATCAGGATTGTGAACCGCAAAACGCGCCGGATTGCGTCATTTCACGCATGACAGCGGAACTTTGCCGTGATGGCGTGGGCCTGATACGCAAAACGCCCGCCAAGCTGAAACTTGGCGGGCGTTTTTCTAGGGTCGCACACGGCGGCCCGTGGCCTGTGATCAGGCCGATTTCGCGAGGTTGCGCAGCACGTAATGCAGAACGCCACCGTGTTCGATGTATTCGATCTCGATCGCGGTATCGATGCGGCACTTGATCATGATCTCTTTGACCGAACCGTCTGCCATGGTGATTGTGCACGGCACTTCTTGCAGTGGCTTGATGGTGTCGAGACCGCTGATTGATACGGTTTCTTCGCCCGTCAGACCCAGGCTTTTGCGCGTGTCACCGTTGGTGAATTCGAACGGGATGACACCCATGCCAACAAGGTTCGACCGGTGAATACGTTCAAAGTTCTCTGCGATAACGGCTTTGACGCCCAGCAGAGCCGTACCCTTGGCCGCCCAGTCACGTGACGAACCTGCGCCGTATTGCTCGCCACCGAAGATCACCAGCGGCGTGCCGTTTTCCTGATGCGCCATCGCTGCATCAAAGATCGACGTCTGTTCGCCATCGGGGCCTTTGGTATAACCGCCCTCGACGCCATCCAGCATTTCGTTCTTGATCCGGATGTTGGCAAAAGTGCCGCGCATCATGACTTCGTGGTTACCACGACGGCTGCCGTACGAGTTGAATTCACGCACAGGCACCTGACGTTCAACCAGATACTGACCCGCAGGTGTGGTTTCCTTGAAGGAACCAGCAGGCGAGATGTGGTCGGTTGTGATCATGTCACCCAGAACTGCCAGAACTTTGGCGTTTTCGATGTTTGTGATCACGCCCGGCTCTGGCGACATGCCTTGGAAGTACGGCGGGTTCTGAACATAGGTCGATTGCGGTGGCCAGTCATAGGTCTTGGCGTCGGTGGTTTCGACGGACTGCCACTTTTCATCACCCTTAAAGACGTCGGCATATTTTTCCTGGAAGGCTGCGCGGGTCACGGTCTGCTCGACCAGATCAGCGACTTCCTTGGACGTTGGCCAGATGTCTTTTAGATAGACGTCGTTCCCGTCTTGATCCTGACCCAAAGGCGCACTTGCCAGATCGACGTTCATGTCACCGACCAGCGCATAGGCCACAACCAAGGGAGGCGACGCCAGATAGTTGGCACGTACGTCAGGCGAAATCCGGCCTTCGAAGTTCCGGTTGCCCGACAGGACCGACGTCCCGATCAGGTCGTAATCGTTAATCGCCTTGCTGATCGGAGCCTCAAGCGGACCGGAGTTCCCGATACAGGTGGTGCAACCATAGCCGACAAGGTTAAAGCCGATCGCATCCAGATCTTCTTGGAGGTTTGCGGCCTCAAGGTAGGCGGACACAACTTGGCTACCAGGGGCAAGCGATGTTTTGACCCAAGGCTTGCGGGTCAGACCCAAAGCGCGCGCCTTGCGGGCAACCAGACCGGCACCGATCATCACATAGGGGTTGGAGGTGTTGGTACACGATGTGATCGACGCGATCACGATGGACCCGTCATGCAACTGATAGTTGCCATCCTCGGTCTGAACATAACCGCGTTTGTGGTTACCTTCGTCCCCGGGGATGTCGCGAGGTTCAGGCTGGCCGCCCTCGCCTTCCCAACGGATTTCCGAATTGGCAGAGGTGTCTTTGCCCTCGCGCACGCCTTTGACGTATTCTGCAAATGCCGTGTGTGCCGACGTGAGTGCAATGTAGTCTTGTGGGCGTTTCGGGCCGGAAATCGCAGGTACGATCGTGCCCATATCCAGCGACAGCGTGTCGGTGTAGATGGGCGCATAGCCTTCGTCACGCCACATGCCGTTTTCCTTGGCATATGCTTCGACCAGCGCAATGCGGTCTTCGTCGCGGCCGGTTGTCCGCATGTAGCGCAGGGTTTCGGCATCGATCGGGAAGAAGCCACAGGTCGCGCCGTATTCGGGGGCCATGTTGGCAATAGTGGCACGGTCGGCCAATGGCAGCGT
Organism: Sulfitobacter sp. M13; assembly: GCF_053474885.1. NCBI lineage: Bacteria > Pseudomonadati > Pseudomonadota > Alphaproteobacteria > Rhodobacterales > Roseobacteraceae > Sulfitobacter > Sulfitobacter sp. M13. Next base: position 2,763,380 of record NZ_CM130281.1, read on the forward strand.
ATCAAGGCCAGCGCCGTAGAATTCGACGAATTTGCTCACTACGCCTTTTTTGCGCAGCATTTCAACGACCTTCAGCACCAGATCGGTCCCGGTGGTGCCTTCCATCATGGCACCGGTCAGCTCGAACCCGATAACTTCTGGAATCAGCATCGAGATCGGCTGCCCCAGCATCGCGGCTTCGGCTTCGATACCGCCAACACCCCAGCCCAAAACGGCCATGCCGTTAACCATGGTGGTGTGGCTGTCGGTCCCTACAAGTGTATCGGGGTATGCGACTTCGACGCCGTCTTGGTCCGTGTCTGTCCAGACTGTTTGCGACAGATATTCAAGGTTCACCTGGTGGCAGATGCCTGTGCCTGGGGGAACAACGCGGAAGTTGTTAAACGCTTTTTGACCCCATTTCAGGAAGGTATAGCGTTCGATGTTGCGTTCATATTCGCGGTCGACGTTCATCTGGAACGCGCGTGGGTTGCCAAATTCGTCGATCATAACCGAGTGGTCAATAACCAGATCAACGGGGTTCAGCGGGTTGATCTTGTCGGCGTCGCCGCCCAAGGCCACCAGCCCGTCACGCATCGCAGCAAGGTCAACAACCGCAGGCACGCCGGTGAAATCCTGCATCAGCACGCGGGCGGGACGATACGCGATCTCGCGCGGGTTCTGACCGCCCTTGGCACCCCATTCGGCAAACGCCTTGATGTCGTCGACGGTGACGGTTTTGCCATCCTCGAAACGCAGCATGTTTTCCAGAACCACCTTAAGCGCGGCTGGCAAGTTCGAGAAATCACCCAGACCGGCTTCCTGCGCTGCAGGAATCGAATAATAAGCGATGGATTGGCTGCCCGCAGAAAGTGTTTTGCGGGTTTTGGCGGTGTCCTGGCCAACGATAATGGTCATGAATGGCTCCCTTTATGGGTTAAAAAAGGTCGGTGACTTGGGGTCTAAATGCCTTATTGCGCAGGTCGTTTCAACTGCAAACACGCGTTTCGACCGCTTTTGTATACCGTTGTGTACTGGAGTATGGCATTTTTCACATTGCACCATAACGTTTCAATGCCTCAACAAAGGTTGAGTGGTAATTGCAATACGCCCAGTCTACGAATTGAACATCCAAACCGAAAGTACCCTGCGATGTCCCGCCTGCTCACGTCCCTCATTGTTACCAGCTTGCTGTCCGTCGCACCTGCTTTTGCACAAGACCGTCCTGTCGTGGTCGAACTCTTTACGTCGCAGGGGTGCTCTTCCTGCCCACCCGCGGACGAGCTGTTCGCGGCGCTTTCCGAACGGGAGGACGTGATCGCGCTGGCGTTTCATGTGGACTATTGGGATTACATTGGCTGGAAAGACCCGTTCGGTGCGCCTGCGCACGCTGAACGGCAACGTGCCTACGCGATAACAGGGGGACGCACATCTATCTATACGCCCGAGATGATTGTGAACGGCAAGACAGATGTTGTCGGAGCCAAGCCGGTTGAACTGATGGAGGCCATTAACAAGCATAAGTCCGATGCCCCCCAAGTTGACCTGAGGATTGCACGTGACGGCGACATGCTGGAAATCAAAGCACACACTCTGTCCGGCGCGGCGGGTCCATTTGACGTGTTTTTGCTGCGGTATCACCCCATCGCTGCGACGCAGGTCAAACGCGGCGAAAACGCAGGCCATACGTTCGAGAACCGCAATATTGTCGCAGGCTGGCAGGCACTTGATCAATGGAGCGGGCAGGCACCGCTGTCCCTCACGGCAACCGTCACCGGAGACATGCCGAGTGTTGTTCTAGTCCAGCGCAGCAATGCCGGAGAGATCGTCGCTGCGGCGCGCATCAGGTAAAAAGACGCGCGACGCCGGTAGAATATCTTAAAATCGGATTTACTTGCCCCGATTGCGCCAGCGCCGATGGACCCAAAACCATTGTTCAGGATCCGCCTCTACACGCGCCGTCAGGCTGTCATTCAATGCTTGCGTCATCGTAGCCGCGTCGCTGTGCGGCACCGGAGCCTCAAGAACGGTCTCGAACGACACGCCATCCGGTTGGCGAATACCGTAAAACGGGATCAGCAAAGCATCATAGCGTAGCGCAAGCTCGGCGGCGGAGAGCGCGGTGTTTGCGGGCACGCCCAGAAAATCCAGCATCGGCGCACCAAATACATGCTGATCGAACAACAGCACCAACTGCCCTCCCTCCTTTAGATGACGCACAAAACCGGCGGTACCGCGGCGCCCTTGGGGGAAAACCGGACCGCCGAATGCTTCCATCGTCTGGACGTAGTGCGCGTTGAAGTAGGGGTTTTTCATATTTCGATAGAGGCCGCCAACGTCATACCCCCGCGCCACAAGACAAGCGCGCGTCGCCTCGTAGTTACCGTAGTGGCCGGTCACGAGAATGACGGGCTTGCCGTTTTTAGCGGCCGCCTCCAGCGCAGTGAAGCCTGGCCCGATCGGTGTGTTTTTAGCCATGCGCTTAGGGAAGTCACGCGCCGAGTAGTTTTCTATGAAACTGCGCCCGACATTATTCAGACATTTCGAAGCAATCTCTTCACGTCTCTCTTTGGACGTCTGCGGCCAGATCATGGCTAGGTTTTTTAGCGCACGCGCCCTATATCCCGCCACCGGCCCGATAACGCGCTGAACAACCCAACCAACGAAAGCCAACCGCGCCTCATAGGGCAGCAACAAGGCTAAACGGATGACACCAACTATAAACGCATTGGTTACATAGTGACCAGTGCGCCGTTTAAGCGGAACATTTGAAGCGTACTTAGGACTGGCCATGCGCATCTGCCTGCAAGGAAAAGCGCCCCAAAGGGGCGGGGCCTGCCGTTCATACCGTGCAGGGCACCGCGCAACAAGCGAGTTTCACCCGGCAGGCAATGCGTCACCGGGTGAAATGCGATTTCAATAGCTGAATGTCTGACCGGTAGAGATAGCTGTACGCAAGGAGGCTTCGGCCCACGTCCCTGCCCCGCCATGCGCACGAATGGCACGCAGCTCAGACAGCGCGGCGGGGATATCACCTTGCTCAACCAGCGCCTGCCCAAGATAGGACCGTGCAAAAATATTGGCAGGATTGGCTTCAAGAGCACGCGCGTAAAATGTCATGCTACCCGATAGATCGCCCATCTTGCGGGTGGTGAAACCCATATAGGTAAGACGCCTGTCGTCATATTCTGGCATAGTGGCGAGCACGACTTGCGCGTCCTCATAGGCCCCGGCATAGGCCAGTTCACGGACAGCTTGATATCGGTCGTCCGGCGTCAGGCGACTGTCTTTTGCATCGACGCAAGTTTTGGATTTCTTTTCATACACCTGCCCGTCTTCGCATTTCACGACATGCTTTGGCGGAGACGTATTACCGGAGCCCGCCGCAAAGGCTGCAATCGGCAGCGCCAATGACAGGATGGACGCAAACACAACACGCATACTCAAACGCTCCTGAACTAATCACACTGTAGATGTTAGCCGATCTGGACCACAGGTAAAGCGTAGCGTCACGATAGCGAGAGCGATAGGGCTAAATTGCGCACCCTTTTAATCAAAAAAGCTGCACCGTCGCAACGATGCAGCCTAGGATGCCAGCGCCAGATCAATCTTTGAAAACGCGCTTGAAGATCGTATCTACATGCTTCGTATGGTAGCCAAGGTCGAACTTTTCTTCGATCTCTTCAGCACTTAGCGCAGCCAAGACTTCGTCATCAGCCAACAACTCCGTTTTGAAGTCCTTGCCGTCCTCCCAAACCTTCATTGCGTTACGTTGCACGAGCTTATAGCTGTCTTCGCGGCTGACGCCGGCCTGCGTCAGAGCAAGCAAAACACGCTGAGACATCACCAAACCGCTGAATTTGTTCATGTTGGCCAGCATGTTATCTGGATAGATCAGCATATTGTCGATCACGCCGGTCAAACGGTGAAGTGCGAAGTCGAGTGTTATCGTAGTGTCCGGCCCGATCGCCCGCTCTACGCTGGAATGCGAAATATCGCGCTCGTGCCACGTGGTAACGTTTTCCATCGCAGGGATTACGGCCATGCGGATCGTGCGGGCCAGCCCGGTCAGGTTCTCAGTCAACACAGGGTTCTTTTTATGCGGCATTGCCGAAGAGCCCTTCTGGCCCGCCGAAAAGAACTCCGCCCCTTCAAGGACTTCGGTACGCTGCATATGGCGTACTTCGGTCGCGACGTTCTCAATCGAGCTGGCGATCACGCCGAGGGCGGCAAAGAACGCGGCATGGCGGTCGCGAGGGATGATCTGCGTGCTCACCGGCTCGGGCGACAGGCCGAGCTTTTCGCACACGTGCTCTTCAACGCGCGGATCGATATTCGCAAACGTGCCTACCGCGCCCGAGATGGCACCGGTCGCGATTTCGGATCGGGCCGTTTTCAGGCGTGTCAGGTTGCGGTCCATCTCTGCATAGAAGCGCGCAAAGGTAAGGCCCATCGTCGTTGGTTCGGCGTGGATGCCGTGGCTACGCCCGACGCGCAGCGTATTCTTATGTTCCATGGCACGGCGTTTCAGCGCGGCCAGCAGCAAGCCCATGTCATCAATCAGAATATCGGCGGCACGGGTTAATTGTACGTTAAAGCAAGTGTCTAAAACGTCAGAAGAGGTCATCCCCTGGTGCACGAACCGGGCCTCGTCACTGCCTACATGCTCTGCCAGGTGGGTCAGAAATGCGATAACATCATGTTTTGTAACGGCTTCGATTTCGTCAATCCGCGCCACATCAAACTCGACATCTTTGGCTTTCCAAACTGCTTCAGCGTTTTCGCGCGGGATCACCCCAAGGTCGGCCATTGCGTCACAGGCATGCGCCTCGATCTCGTACCAGATGCGGAACTTGGTTTCAGGGGACCAGATCGCAACCATCTCGGGGCGGGAATAACGGGGAATCATGTGGTGATACCTTTGTTTTGGGGTGTTTTGATGTAGCCGCGGGATAGACCGCGGGGGGGTAAAGAACAAGTCTGAACCCCTATAACGCCATTTCTAGATCAAAAGCGCGCCTTGATCATAGGCGCCTCCGGCGGGAGTTTACCGGCAAAATGAAGAAGCGGTCAGATTATCGCTTTCCGGGCTGGCAGTTTTTGTCGCGGCGGGCAAAGGTGCCATAGATTGAAAGAACTGTACCATTAGGGAATCGTTAAGAAATGTCTGATACGTCTCGTTTAAGCCCCGCTACAATCGCGGCCCAAGCGGCGGGTGCCATTGATGTTCAAACCGGCGGTGTCGTCCCAGCATTGCCAATGGCCACGACATACCTGCGGGACGCAGCATACCAGCCGCTACGTCCAGACAATATCTACCTGCGCGATCAAAGTGATATTGTGCGCGTCGCGGAGAACGTACTGGCACAGTTAGAAGGCGCAAAGGAAACGCTTTTGTTTCCATCAGGCATGGCAGCGCTGGCAGCTGCGTTTCGGACGGTGCCTAATGGTGGCCGCGTATTGGTACAAAGCCAGATCTATTGGGGCACAACAAAATGGATACGGGACTTCTGCACCCGCCGTGACATTGAAGTACGCGAGGTCGAAGCCTCGGATACTGATGCATTTAAAGAGAATTGCGCGAGCTTCAAGCCAACACTCGCATTGATTGAGACACCGTCGAATCCTTGGCTTCGTGTGGTTGACATCCAGGCCGCCGCTGATGCGGTTCACGCCGTCGGCGGGTTGCTTGTGGTCGATAGCACCGCCGCAACGCCGGTATTGCAACAGCCGCTGCGCCACGGCGCTGATATCGTAATGCACTCGGCCACCAAAGGGATCAACGGACACTCGGACGTATTGGCTGGGGTATTGGCAACCAACGACGTGACCGGGCGCGTTTGGGAGGATATTAAGATTGACCGTCATGATGCCGGCGCGGTCATCGGCCCATTCGAAGCATGGCTTCTGGTCCGGGGAATGCGTACGCTGCCACTTCGCGTTAGAGAGATGTCTTCCAATGCGGCGAAATTAGCCGTGTTCCTGCAGGATCATCCGAAAATCGAAACCGTATTTTATCCAGGCCTTCCATCCCATCCCGGCTATGAGCTGGCGCAAGCACAAATGACCGGCGGATTTGGTTCGCTTTTATCGTGTGTGGTCAAAGGTGGTGCAGAGGCCGCGCTAACGGTCGTTAGCAAGCTAGCTATCTTCCACCGGGCAACCTCGCTCGGTGGTGTAGAAAGCCTGGTCGAGCATCGCCACACAATCGAGCCACATACCGGGATACCAGAGGGGTTGCTACGACTGTCGGTCGGTATCGAAGGCATTGATGACCTGAGAAACGACTTGATACAAGCGCTTGACACATAACGAGAATTCGGGGCGTCCGCGTCCCGGAAGTCTTCGTCTGTGGTGAAATATGATGGAAAATCAAACCAGTGGTGCGGTCGGAGAGACTCGAACTCTCTATACAGCTTACTGCAAACCACTCAACATACTGTATTACAACGTATTTTTAAAATTGTCCCAATTGTGCTTGAGCATTTCTATGGGACAAATTGTGGGACAAAAATCTTTTCTGTTGCGTTTTTTTTACTGCGCATCAAGTTGCGTCAAAGTGGCCCCAATAGCCCGTTAGTGATTCGGATTTATTCACCGCCTGCGCCCGCGAATCCAATCCAAAATAGCGAAATACTGGGAATTTAGGGGGTCAATCACAACAAAGACCAACTATTGTCAAATTATATTTTACCCTGTATCGTCTAAGACGATACAGGGTAAGTTCAATACGTTGATTCTCTAAGTAGTTGAAAATACTAAGTATCTAGAAAATACCCCCTCTCACATCTGCGTGGAAACGCTTGACTGCTGAGGGCGTTTCACCTCTTTGTTGCAGACATGACAGACGCAACAGATCTTTTTGATGAACGTAATGCTGAACTTGAACGCCAGATTCAGGGGTTGCGAGCAGAGCAAGCAATGCTCGCGAAGTTTAAGCGGTTATTCGCAGGTTTTCCCAATGTATTACGCCCTGACGACCGCTTTACATCCCGCACTGCAGTCAAGTTTGAACTGCTTGCTAGGGTTGCAACGCATTTGAGCCGCCCTGATTGCTTTCTTTATGGAGGCGCTAGCACAAAGAGTATTTATGAAGCGGTAGTCGAAGACATCCGCGTAGATAAGCTCGCAACCCAAGCGGCTAACTCTGACCCTAACCGCATTGAACGTGGGGAAAAGAGAGCTTTTCTGTCTCCCTTAGAGAGGGATGACGAAAACCTGAACTACAACACCTTCAGAAGTTATCTAGCACGCTACCGTGATGAAGGCCGTATTTTTTTCAATGATGAAAAAAGGCGCTGGAGGATCACAGAAAATGAAATCGAAGTTCACACCCCCGAGCTAGAGGAAGAATATGACAGATCATGACTCTTCAAAAAGCCCCGATTCAAATCGGAGTGAAGCCTCCCCCGCCAAACATACGCAAAGGGATGTCCAACTAAAGGTTGTCGGAAATGGCGGGGAATCCCGTGATCGTTTCGGGACAGTATGCCTCACCATAATCATGTCCATCAAACACCTAGCGGACTACCGGACGCTTCGTGAACTGGGGGCAATGCTCCTCATCATTTATACTGTTTCGAGCTGCAATAAACCGGAAGCGAGTTTTACCCGGCCTCCGCAACTGGATGAAAAAACACAGAGTGCAGGCGGCTAACGCCGCCTCCACTAACTTCCCCGGGGATTAAGATATCCACCGTAGCGGGAATGCTCGATCATCTTCTCTTCGATCATCATCTCCATGCGCTCAGAGATTGATGTCGCGATGTTCATGGCGTTCTCCTGATCATCTTCTGAGCCTTCCACCGTCACGTTGTTCACGACGCTGAACGTCATCGGAGCTGGACCGCCTGCGTTACCCATTTCCACAGGAACCTTCCTGTTGTTGGAAAGCGGGATGACAGCTTCATTCGGATGTAGAACGGCAGGGATGCCCGACGTATTGGCGGTACCCGCTGCATAGCTGGGGACGTCGTCTGGACCATAGTAGCTGCTGACCTTCGTCACGGGTGTGTACGTGGAGCTGGAGGAGCTGCTACCTCCTCCGCCACCTAGGAGACCGCCTAGCAGGCCTACACCGATGCCCAGCCAGTTGCCGCCGCTGAACATACTACCGAAACCTCCACCACCATTACCGCCGCCGGATGTTGCAGACTCCATCTTCTGTGCACCTACCGTGGAACCTGCGATGATGCCTGATTGCATCTGTGTTGCGCCTGCAGAACCTGCGGCTGAGACGCCTGTCGCCATCGAAGTTGCAGAGGTTATACCAGCACGTTGTAGAGCACTTGCGCCCTGTATAGATGCCGTTCTGACGCCTGAGCCTAGTTTCTGGCCTGCTCCGGTTGCTCCGGTTGCCATCGCAGCTCTTATCTGTTGAGCAGCGTTAGCCCCGCCCGCTGTCAGCGCGGCCTGCATCTGCGCTGCTTCTGATGCGCCGCTATTCAGCTCTGGAAAGATCGCGTCTGTGATCTGCTCCGCCATAGCGTCAGCTAGGCTTGCGCGGATGCCTTCGGCGATGCTGGATAGGTCAAAATCGCCTTGCAGCGCACTGGATAGAGCGCTTTTAAAATTGCCCTCCAGATCACCCATCACGGCGTCCATGGGGCTGGCCTGTGCGTCCTTAAGCTGTTCCGCTGCATCGATCTGGGCAAGCATAGCCCGCGTCTTTGCATCGACATTAGCCGCGCCGGACAATTCAGCATCGGCGAAGAGCTTGGCAGCTTCCATCGTGGCAAAACTTCTATTGGACACCAACTCCATCGCACGTGCTTCACTCAGTAGGGCAGCGTGTCGGGATGCGATGGCATCAGTCGTGTTCTTGATTGCCTTAGCCTCGTCGGAAAGCTTGGCGGTGCGACCACCACCACCGCCGCGTACCTTGCTTGCCTTGGCCTGTGCCTTGTTGAAACGGTCAATATATACCTGCGGGTCTACGTAGTTGAGATCGCGTGTGTACTGGTCATTCATCTTCCGGGGATCACCACCGCGACCGGAATATACCAAACCGTCCTGCATATTCTTCAATGATAGCGCAGCGCTCAGAGACAGTTGCAGATTGCTAGCGAGCTTAAGAGCTTCTGCGCTGGCACTACTGATGCCACTGGTCATATCCACGCGTGACAGGTCCAGACCAGCGATAGCGCTGGCGGAGATTCCTTGGCGCAGTAGTTCTGCGGTAAGTTCGTTCTCGGCTAGCTGGCGTCCGGTGAGCTGCATCCCCTCGCCGACAGTTCGTTCATCATCTGCGAGGGTCCGGGTGGATGCGATCAGGCGTTCCTTGGCGTCCTGCAAAGACTTGATGGTCGAAAGTTGATCTTGTAGCGCGGCCTTCTCCTTCTGCAATGCTTCCAGAGCTTGGCGCTCGCCACCGATGACGTCCATATACATACGCGAGCCTTCCATACCCGCGATCTTCTCTTTCTGCTTTGCGATCTCAGCGCCTTTGGCAGCTAGCAAGTCCATGGCGATCAGTTCGTCACTGGACACGCCTAGACGCATACCGCGCACTGTATCGTTTAGCGTCCGCTGCGTCTCTGTTAGCTGCTTATGCTTCTCTGTCAGGCGCTCTGCCTCTTCGCTGGCATCGCTGGCACTGGATGCCCACTGGTACAGCGCTGCGCCCCCGGCGATCACACCCATGGTCGCTAGCGAAACAGGATTCAGCATCCCCCCAACGGCAGCACCTAGACCACTGATGACGCCCTTCGCGCCTCCTGCGGAGCGTGACATATCGTTAAGAACCATCGAAAGCTGCGAGCCTTGCTGTAGAGCGATGCGCATCGGCGACATGCCCATTTCAGCCGTAACGAAGACGTCCTGAAGCTGATAGCTGGCGTTTTGAGCCTGATGGCCTGCGACCTTCATAGAGGCCCCATACTTGCCCATGACACCGCTGGCGCTGGCGAGTGTCGTGGCGGCGTCCTTGCGGGCGGTGCTGGCCTGTACGGCGCTGATAGCACCCAGCCGCTCTGCTTCTGCGATCTCGCGAAGTGCACCCTCATACTGTGCCGATGCCGCGTAGAGGGGGTTATACTTTGCGCGGAGCTGATCCACCGCCGCCGCATGGCTTCTGTTTGCTGTAGCCGCGATATTGCTGGCACGTTCCTGCAGTTCAAGCTGGCGATTCAGGGACATAACACCTGCTGCGGAGTCCTGCCATTTGCCCTTGGCATCGGCGATATCCAGCGGCGTCTGTGCACGTGCTAGGCGTGTCTCAAGCCTTCCCATTTCTACAGTGAGTGTGCGGATGCCATCTGTATCGGATAGGCGCTGGGCCTTCTCGTAAAGGCGGTCAAACTGAGAACCAGCAACGCGGGATACTGACTTAGAACTAAGCTCCAGACGCTTCGCGGCGGCATCGAAGCTGGATAGCTCCGTCGAAGCCTTTTTGATGCCGGATGTATCGACTGTTACTTTCTTGTTCTGAAGCTTGCTGAAAGCGTTTTGGCTGTCGCGGTCGAGGTCTTTGATGGCGTTCTTTACTGCGATGATCGCAGCAGTAAAATCACGGCTACCGCGCTTGGCAGCAGCCGCGTTAATATTCAGGCGAATCTCGTGTGTGTTTGTCATTTTGGTATCTTTCGTGCTGGGTAAATTGGGGGGAGCGCACCCAGCAGCTCCCCCCGGTGGTGCGGTGACTGCCGCTCCGTCCTTGGATACCTAAAGTATAACACATGTCAGCACTTATGACCTAATTGCCAACGGGTCATTTCGAGCAACCTGCCAGCTAAAAAGTGAAAATTTCTGAGAAGGTATTTGCGATTCAGATGAGGGGGTGGGGGTACCCCCTCCCGACCGATGAAAAAATATTGCTACGCAGAGCAGAACTTTAACAACTAGCACTTGTGCCGCTGGTCGCTTGAGGCACCTGTGCGCTCGACTCACCCCCTCCCTACTCCCCGTCTTGGGTCCCTCCGTCGATAGTTATATATAAATATCAATTAGTTACACGTCTCTGCTAATGTGTTTCGCTTTGCGATCTGGATTGAATGGTGATGGTGATGGCACGGGCAGACCTGCTGACGCAGGCCACCACCGACTAACCGCCCCGGGTACATCGCTGGTCTACCGTGTCACCCGTGCCGATGCGTTCGCGGTAGATCGTGTCAGGTGTGTCGGTGGATCAGGTAAAGGTCGCTGACGTGCGTTAGCACGTGAGACGCATGCTGGAGCGCGTCAGCGCTGTTAGGCGTCAGCCTTGGCCTTGTGGTCCGCTAGGATGCGGTAGACCGACGCAACGCCGATGCCGAGCTGTTTGGCGATCTCAGGTGCTTTGAAGTCACGACCGTGCAATGCCAGCACATCGGCTGTCTTGGCCCGTGCCGTAGGTGCTCTGCCCTTGTACTTGCCCTCCTTCTTCGCCTTGGCGATGCCGACAGCGCGACGCTCTGCGAAGCGGTCTTTCTCGAATTGACCGATAGCGGCAAGGACATGGAAGTGCAGGCTCTGCGCGGCGTCCGTGGGGTCCAGCGGCGTCATAGCGATGTCATGCAGCGTAAAGCGGATACCATGCTTGTGTGAGCGCTTCACGGTCCGGATAGCATGTTCAATATCTCGGAAGGCGCGATCCATCTTAGTGATATGGATGTTGACGGGCTGGCCTGTCTGTTCCGCGCGGTCCATTGCCTGCTCTAGCATGTCTTCAAAGATAGGTCGGTGATGACCTGCGCTCGACTCTTCTTTGAAGATGTTCGTTGCGCCTGCCTGCGTCAGCAGGTCTGCTTGATGTTGCCATGTAGCAGCCTGCTTATCGGCATTCGTGCTCACCCTCACATAACCCCAGTTTTCCACGATACTCTCTCCTTTACCACATGCTACTAGATCAAGAGATAGTGTATCACTAGGATGGAGTCCAGCCTCAATTGATAGTGTATCAAAGATATCTATCAAATATCTTTAGGGACATCTCTATTGATAGCGATCCAAATCAGAAACCGGAGGGGCGCGGCGATCAGGTCCCCGCTAACGCGGGGGGATGCCCATTCGATAGGTCAAAGGGGCGATAGGTCAGCGGGATGTGGATGTGGTTAGGTCTGTGTGTCGGTGATGCCCCGCGTTAGCGGGATACAGGTCCACTTTGGCGAAAAGTAATTTTATTACATTCTCTGTGCTTCATGCGCAACTTTGTTACTTGGTGGTTGCAGGGGTCAAAGCCCCGTGTTTTATGGTATATATTCAATATTTTGAATTTGTTGTGGCAATTTTGGCGGGTTGCGCGATCAGGGTCGTGCGGCGGCTGGAGCCGGATTTGGGGCGACGTGGGGCGACGTTGGGGCGACATCGCAAAAAAGCAAAATATCCTTTAATATCAACGTGGGGCGACATGGGGCGACATGGGGCGACAAATATTTCCGGATTGTGTAAAACCGCTGTCTCCCACCGTGGGGGCAAGCAAATTAAAGAGGACTAGTTTATTTCTTTATTTTGTCGCCCCATGTCGCCCCACCCTTATTTTTATGATGCAAATGTCGCCCCAGCGTGTCGCCCCAACGTCGCCCCATGTCGCCCCATGTCGCCCCATGTCGCCCCAACTTCACCAACGGGGGGCAGACCAGTCCCAGCAGATTTGCAGAACGAACTTAGTATCCATCTCCTCGCAACAAAAGAGGCCTGCTAACGCAGGCCTTCATTCGCTATCTATTATAATTACATACCTATAGAGGCGCGTCGTATCTTCAGGTTCTTGATTGACCTTCCATCCCCATCGACGGCCTGTGCAACATGGGCAGGCAGCTTCGACTGTGGCGCTTCCCGTGTCGACTTACGCGCCACCGCATCCCCCAGCACCTTGACCAGCTCAACGCGCTTCACCGCCACACCAAGAGAGGTGCTAGGGTCTTCTAGCTGAGACCAATCGAGGTAGATATGTTCGTCGTCGTACCAACCTAACGGCGTACCTCTGGCGTCCTTTCCTTCAGCTTCACCGACACTTGTTCCATTCGACGCGATCCCACCCGCCGCGATGATTGTACGATCCCACATCCCTTGGAACTTTGAAGTGATCCTATCCAGCAAAGCGTCACCGCTAGACGCGGTCCCGGCCTCATCAGAGCTGCTAAACACGTCCCATGCGGCCTTTACAGCGGTTCTGACAGCATGCTTTGCCGCTGCTATGTCATCTCCCAACAGCAAGGCGTCAGCCGCCAGTTCGCCCGCCCGCTGGGCGATGGCAAAAGGCTTTGCCGCACGTGCGATAACAGCCGCCTTTCCTTGTGATAGCTGAGCAATGATTGCATCCACTTCCCGGACCAGCTTCGCCTTATCCTTCACCACACCTGAACTTATCAGATACTTGATGAAAGCCGGACCCGCGTGTCCATAGTTATGGTTAACTGCTTCCATGATATCGCGGCTCACCTTATCTACACTGACACCCCCTGAAACGTCGATGTCCGGAAAGCGGGCGACGAGTCCGGCACGATACTTACCACCGCCGGATTCGATTTCCTGCTTGATGCCGAATTCAGATGACATGACGACGAACGGATTGTACTTAACCCGCTGCGCCAGCCCAACATTTCGGTCCTTCTTCCGGGCCTTGGAGACACCGCCGGACATACCAAAAAGCATAGACTCAAGATACTTTTTGTCCTGAAACGCCCCGATCTCATCAAACATGAACGTGGTATGCGTGGTGATAACACAGAGGTCTTCAATTGCATTTGGCGTGGTCTTTGCGCTGTGCAACAATCCATCTCCGTCCTCTGGCGATGCAAAAACTGCCGCCCCTAGCTGTTGGCCTAGGGTCTTACCCAGTGATGAATGACCAGAGAAAACAAAGCCACACGACCGGTCCTTGAGGAGGCCAAGAATTGGTCCGGCGAACCCCGCCGCCACGCCTAATGTCCAGTAGAAGTTACTATCTGCATACTTGAATGTCTCCACCACAGCAGCAGTGAACATGTCAGCCGTTCCGCGCGGCTTCGGGAATGCCACACGCGCACCCTCAACCAGCCGTACAGGACGGGACCCTGCGCAGCCTACGTATTCGCCCGACGGAAGAGCAAAGCCCATCACTTCGCCATGTTCATCACGAAACCATCCGGGCGTTGTGACGGTCGGAATCTGGCGCTGTGGCGTGATCTCATTCAGAAGGTCTAGAAGCCTGTCATTTGCCTTCTTATTACGTCCGAAGATCAGCAGGCCAGAGTCAGCTAGGTCGCGCAGAACTGCGTTGCTATCGACCATGATATCCGCACGCGATATGGTACGCTCTACGATCATTCCGTTCTCGTTGGTGAACGAGATGATGCGTCCAGAACCTGCCGTGCCATCCTCGTTCGATGACCTTCCCACCACATCGAAAGCGGCGCAGATCGGTATAGGTGATTGACCATCATCGCTCTTGGCGTAAATAGTACCACCTCTCAAAACGTATCTCTTTGGAAGCCAAGTCTTTGGTTCTTCAAAGGCATTCGGCGGTGTGTCTGCATCTGCATCTGCATCTGCATCTGGAGGTGAAGTTTGCTCTTCCCCTTCAGGCCACAGGTATCCACCATTGTCATGATCTTCCCAGAGCCAGCTTTCGTCGAAGTCTTGATTTTGCGCGAGTGCGGCGAGCAGCACAAGGCGGTCATCCGGGCAGCTATGCTTACAGCCAAACCGAAAACCACCGCCGATGCCATCAGCATCGACTACATGCGTACCAGTGCCCCCCGGCGTACTGTGATAGTCTTCGTTGGGGCACTCAATCTCTAACAGGTCACCCTTACTGCTACGCACCATGTCCGGAAATTCTGTGTCGATCAAAGTAGCTAGCTGCAAACGGTCGGCGTTCTGAGCAGCCCATACGGTCCAAGGAGTACCACAGGACATTAGCAAATGATCAGCGCCATTATGGCCATTCTTATTCATCTTAAACGTTGCGACGTATTCGCTCTTATCCATTGACGGGACATCATCAAAAGCTAACGGGTCACCTTGGAAAATTGTGATAGACGGGCTAGCGCCCTTTGGGTGTTCGGGCATGTAGAACACGCGACTCATGTCCACGCAGGCAAGGTCGGGATGACCGCCAAGCAGATTATAGGCAGCGCCAACCACCTTGTTTGCCCATACATCCTTTCGGGGTTGCAGCTCTCGGTGAATGTCTTCTACGTCGACGGAATCTTGAAAGGGTAGGTAGACGCGGAACTTGTCCAAAGGCGCATGTGAATATTGAATAACCATACCTTCGTTAGTCGCATGGTTGGCATCCATCACTTCTACTGACGTGATATGCTCTTCAGTGTAAATGGCGCGTGCATAATCGCGCAGATACTCCTGAACATGTGCTGTTGTCGGCTCTCCGTCGATGTGTGGCATTTCCTTGAAAAGCGCCGTGCGCTTAATATCTGAAACTGTCTTCTGGTCAGAGAAAGATGTGTAAACAATCGCGGCAATGCCTAGCTCTTCGATCTTTCCCTCTACATCGGCACGTGCCGTGCCAGCATCAAAGTCGAGGCCGATTCCGTGCAGCCTTCGAACAGAATGAACACTACGCTTGGTACCTGTGAATTCTGCTGGAACAAAACAGAATCCTCCCTTGCGGCGGGTTTCACGATGCACAGAAAAACCCCAGTCAGGGCCTCCTATGATCAATGCCTTAAAGCTCTTAGAGACGACGTTCCAATCTGTCAGCTTCCCGTGCGCACCGACAAACAAAGTGATCGGCCTTTCCAGCAACTTCTCAAATGCAGGCGTGGAAACGCCTCTTAGCTTGGCGTCGTTCAATAGCTCGGGAGCAGAAGATTCATCTTCACCAGAACCTTCCGAAATAGCTCCACCCGCATCGGCATTGCTGTAGTAGTTGATGCTGATCACGTTGCTTGACGATAGCGCGTCTTCGAACTGATATTGATTAATCTCGCTGTCGTCTGGCAGGTCGTTAAGGTCTGGCATCAGCATCGCGTCGATCCTCGCGAGGTGCTTTCTCTTGGGCGCAGTAATGCGCTGGGTAGTAGTCGTGCTAGTCATGGGTCTTGGTCTTCTTTCTCTCTTTTTCGCCCGTGGTGGGCTGCTGTGTTATTTTAGCTTCAAGCTGAAATGTCTTTTCGCATTATATCTTGTAATTACCTTGTATTTGTGAATCACGATTCGATCAACGAATCATTTTGTGATTCTGATGTTTTCCGTTTTTTGTAGTGTCCGGGTCACGGAAAACCGCTACAGCTTAGAAAATGCTTGACAATTGAGGGCGTTCCGGGTTATGTTTATTGTAGCAGGGGGGTTGTGTCCCTATTGTCTTTTTTCCCGGTGTAGTGCTTTCTCCTACACCCTGCGCCGCTCCCCACGGGGCGGCGTTTTTTATTGCTCATCCCTTGCCGCAGCCCGGTGTGCCCTGTTCCGCGCGAGCATGCCTACCTCATCCGAGTCCTTCGCAGGCTGATCATCGACAATCTTGACCGTCGGCGCTGCTAGCTTTGCGAGAATGAACATCATGGACTCTAAGTCGATTTTCGCGCTGGACGTCTTAGGTGCGTCGCCACTCTCCGCTTGCGTCTCCGCTCTGACTAGCTTCTCTATGTTGTGCACGGCGGCACTGCTTGTCCGGTAGTCGCCCTCTGCCCTGCTTCTGGCCGCGATAATGCGATACTGGTCCGCTAGCCAGCTCACTGTGATACCAAGATCGGCGAGACTCCCGCCTGAGCTTCCACCCATGGTCGCGAAGATTTTCGCAGCCTCCTCATCACGAATGGATTTAATCAGCTCAACCACGTCAGGACGCTTTGCCAATCTGGACGCTGCGGCGCGGCAATCGCCATCCGGAGCATATACCTTTCGGTAAGCCGGAACCTGATTCCAACCTTTGGCCAAAAGACGGGCGTAAGCGTCGTGCCGTTCATTTTTTAGCTTGTGCATACTTGCCTCCAGTATTTTGCGACCGCCTCAACGGTATCCCACTTAATTTTTAGGTGAATCTTAGCCTCGTCACCGTGGGGTGATCTGGAACCTGTAGTCATCTGGTGTCGGTGGCGGTCATGCGGCCTGAATCCTGCTCCTTGCATGGCAAGGTCAGCGTCACCACCCAGCAAAAATCGAAACTTTTCAACATCTTCTCGCCGGAGGAAATACCCTCCCAGCCCGTTCCGGTTGTCGTGATTCAACATCTCCGCAAGGAGCAGCCGCTCAAACTCTCCAGCGACAGTTTTAGGTGGGTTGGATAGTTTAAACTTCGTCATTTCATTGGTCTTTCTCATGTGTGTGTGTGTGATTGGTGCCCCGGCGGCGTGGAGATCGCCGCCGCCGGAGCGACTGGCCATGGGCGGGCCAGTATTCTATGCTGCCTGATCCTGCTCACGGCGGGCGTCGAGGATTGCAGCGACCTCCGCCTGAATCGGGCCTCCTCCTCTTCTAGCTGCTCAGCGGTCCATTCCTTGCGGCGCTGAAGACCTCGCTCCAACCGCTCACGCACCTGTTTTCGCCGCTTATTATCCTGCTTTGATCTCTTCCGAGGTGGTGTCGCGGTGTCGCCGTGCGCACCGTATTGAAATCGCCCTGCATCGTTCATGACTCTGTCCAAAAAATCATTCATGTCAGGAGATGCCGTGCCGACGCGCATAGGCCATCCTCTGCTGCGGCCCTAGGCCCTTCAGGATGGCGAGATGTTCGTTCATCGTCATACTGTCAGCCACATCCGCCCGGGGGCGGTCTAGACCACGATCTCTCGCGTAGGTCATTTTCGCCTGTCTGCTCATGCCCGCTGTCTCCTTCCTGATCGTGTCGTGCTGAGTTTTTTCAGTTTCTGCGGCGATCAGCTTTGCGGAGATAGATGGATCAGCCTTCAAGGATGCAATCGCCGCTTCAAGGTCCAGCGCGATGGCACCACCTGACAGGACGTGCTCACGCACGGCAGGAAGGTTTTCGATCAGTGCTGGATTATCAACCTCAACCTTGGTGTACTCCGCAAAAGCTGACTTTACGGCGGCTAGCGCTTTTAAGTGATTTGCTCTGTCCTCATCGCTGAGATGTTGTAGCAGTTCGTTAATATCGCTCATTTTTCTTACCTCAAGTTGTTGTATTTATGTGTTTTTCTCAGGGTTTACTGCCCACAGGGCGCTGATCCAGCTTCGCCAGCCTGCATCACCCCATGGGAGTTCATCGGCTTGATTGCTCAGGACGTACCGCACCACCGCTGGGTGGATCAGAGTGATCTGGCGTAGATGTTCCACCCCCGGCAAACCGCTTCGGATAGCCGCTTCTCTTACTTGGCGCTGGATACCTCTGGCCCGCTCGGCCTCCTCAGGGGCTAGGGAGCAAGCAAACTCAGCAGATCGACACTGAGCGTGTTCACCTAGGTAGATATCGTCACCACGCCGTGCGCGTACCTGTGAGTCGAAGGTCACGACACGATGCAGAACATCGCCAGACAACCCACGCTGAGAGCGCTGCCGGATGCGTGCCACGACCTCAGGAAGAGGGTACAGGACGCCCTTAGGCGAGCCTGAAACCACGTGGGCTACTGGTCGCGGCTGGAACCACCGCACCAGTGATCTTTTGGTTGCAACACCGAGGTTCTGTAGATCAAGAATGCGCAGCGTCGCGCTGTTCGTATCAAGGCTCATCGACAGATGACTCCTATTATTTTTTTTTTGGGGATCGCTGGAACGCTCTGCGTCTTCCTGCTTGACACCTGTATGACAGCAAAAGTGACATCTGTCAACTTTTTGAGCAAAAAGGGTCATTTTATCTTGCATAAATGATTATATTGTGAATCAAAATTGCACCACGCCACTTTGCGTGCCATTTGCGGGCAAGAATCTCTTTCGTTTACAGTCACATAGCGAGGTTATAGCTTCCTAGGTGTTAATCACACCAATGGAGAAACCGAATCATGACAATTTCTGAGCAGATGCACGGCGACCTAATTACCGCGACATCGAGGATGGCTGACGCGGCTCTAGCCCCCATTTCTGCGGCGATGATGCGCCAGCTTAGCGGGATGTTGGATCACGCACAGCAGCAGCTATCCGCGATGCAGGAGGCCATACCTAAAGATAATGTGGTGATGCATCCACGCCGCTAACGCGGCTGAAGTAGAAACACACCTGCGTGCCACACTCGAGGTCCTGAAGTCGATAGGAGAGCCAATGCAGGCCATATCCGCGATGCTTTGGCGGGATGGTATATAGAATGAGCAGATGCCCCGTCAGGGGCCTCTCTGTAGGTCTGCTAGGTATCGTCCTGCCTAGTCTCGGACATACCTTGCGATCTCTTCCAGCGCTTCAAGCTTGGTCGCCAGCAGGTCGTCGCCGCCATACCCAGCCTCAACGACATCTTCACCGTCGAGACGCCCTGCAATCAGGCGGCGCGTTTCCTTATCGATCTTGGCGCGTCGTGCTGCGTCTGTCCAAGAATGCCGCAGGCTGTGGAAGGTCATACCCTCTTCGGTCAAACCCAACTTTTCACGAATGGTGCGGGGAAAGTTTTTGCCGTACACCTCAGTGAAACGCCCACGCCTGTCTGGAGCAACCTCAACCAAACTCTTCTTCTTCGTCAGATTGTCTGTGAAGCTGCGCTGGAAAAGGTACTTCGCCCCCGCCGCCATGCGACTTTGCCAGTATTCGACAAAACCTGCCGCCAAAATGGGTGAAGGTATCGGAATGGTTCGCAAGCTGTGCTTATTCTTAATTTTTTGATCTTCGCCTAGGTCTGTGATGTCCATGACGTATATGTTGCCCACCAACCGGACGTCATTGATCGTCAGCTGACCTATCTCCTCACGGCGTGCCCCCGTGTAAGCAGCGAACATAGGCATCCAATAGTCCATTACCTGACGATCAAAAGTTTTTGCGCAGTGATCCAAGATCATTCCCACTTGCGTGGGCGTATAAGGTATAACGTCCGATTGCTTTGCCTTGCTGTGCTTCACCTTCTCACCTACCGGCTCGTATCCCGCGAAGGGGTCCGACATAAGCAGGCCAGCCCTCGCCACCGCGTACTTGGTCATCGCTTTTAGGTGGTCACTGTATCGCTTCCGAGTCTTGTAGCTGATCGACTCTAGACCCTCCGCCCTCCCCTTCGCCACCGCATCCAAAATTGACAGACTACGCACATCACGCCGCCCGCTAGATGGCAGACCGCGTAGAACCTCATCGAACTTGTGAAGATGCGCCCGCGTCCATTGTTCAATCGGGATGTCACCATGAAGTTCGACCCAGCGGCGAACCGTGTTCGCGACCGCCTCACGGTTCTGCATGGTGTAATTGTGCGCGTCTATGAAACCCTCGGAAAGCTCACGGATTCCGGTTATCCCTTCGTCTATGCCATCCGGCGGCGGCGGGACGTCTTCACCTAGAGCACCCGCAACCACCTTTAGACGCCGCGTCTCTGCGGTAAGGTGATCTATCCGGGCATGCGCCTCTCTACGCCCTAGCTCCTGCTCCAGACGTCCTACAGAAGGTGTGTCAGGCTCCCCCCCGCTGACGCGGGTCGGCGGCGTTTCGTGACCACCTTCCACCTCGATATAATTATCATCTGCTAGCTCAGCCCCCGTCCCCGCCAACGTGAAAGCTGCCACCGCGCGTTGCTCTTTGATCTGACGCAGAAGGCCATGGACGCCGCCTAGCTCTGCCAGCAGCGCCGCGTCAGCGGGATCCAATGTCGCCGCTATACGCTCTTGCTCTTCTTTACGTTCTAGATTGCGAAGCTGCTGGCGAAAGATAGCCCTCTGGTCTTCCACCTTGTCCTTTGCGGTCTGGGCATCGGTTGTCTTCATAGTGCCATCAAAGATTAGCTTAAACTTACCCGGAGTCCTCGACGGGTACAGATTTTGAATCTTGGAGGGGATGGGGATGTTGAAATGGTATGTCCCGTTTCTCTTCTTCGTACCAGCTACCTTTGTCATGACCATTTGTCCCAAATTGATGTTGGGACATAAGTTGGGACAAATACTGGGACAAAACAAGCTGGAACTGCCTATTATGTACGAAATTCAATAATATAGGGGGACAAATTGGTGCGGTCGGAGAGACTCGAACTCTCACGGGTGTTACCCCACAGCGACCTCAACGCTGCGCGTCTACCATTCCGCCACGACCGCACGCCATGGTTTGTGAGGCTCGTTTAGACAAAGTTTTTCGCAAAGTGAAGAGCTAAAATGCGCTGGCTTAAGGGCTTGTTCAGATTCATGTGATTTACCACTCAATTAGGCAGCATGACTTGAAAATCAGCGCAAGGACGTAAACTTAAGGGAGGATATGAATCAAGGAAGAGATATGACCCAAGCGAGCCCAACCACCCTTGCCCTTCAGATCGATATTGTCTCTGATGTCATGTGTCCTTGGTGTATTGTCGGGTATCGCCAGCTAGAACAGGCGTTAGCTGCCTTGAACATCGGTGCTTTCATTCGCTGGCATCCGTTCGAGCTGAACCCCCAAATGGGCCCGGAGGGTCAAAACCTAGTGGAGCATATTGCCGAAAAATATGGCGCATCGCCCGAGCAGTCCGCTCAGAATCGTGCCCATCTTACTCAAATCGGCTCTCAACTCGGGATTGATTTTCAATTTGATGCGGAGAGCCGCATCGTCAACAGCTTTGCAGCCCACCAATTGCTGGATTGGGCACAAGATCAAAACCTTCAGCATCCACTGAAGCTCGCTCTGTTCGAAGCACATTTCACCGCGGGCTTGGATGTCTCTGACCCTAAAGTGCTTGTCGACGTTGCAGCTCAGGTTGGACTGGACCGTGATGAAGCGCGGCAGGTTCTGGACGGCAAAAGCCACGTTGAACGCGTTCGCGAGCGGCAATCGGTCTGGACATCCCAGGGAATCTCAGGCGTTCCGTCGATGGTTTTCGCCGGAAAATACCTGGTTACCGGTGCGCAGGGTGTCGATAACTATGTGCAAATTCTAGAAAAGGTCGTCAAAGAAATGAGTGCCGCATAATGCGCGCTCTGCCATTCCCTCCTAGCCGGTGCATTTAGTATGGTTGAATGGATCACGTCCAAAGAGCTTGTTGATTTCCGCGAAGCTGAAGCGTGGATGGAGGAACGCGCCTCCCTTATCGCCTCGAATTGCGCTGACGAGTGCATCTGGCTCGTAGAGCACCCCCCGCTATATTCAGCCGGCACTTCTGCCAAGATTGAAGACCTGACCGATCCAACGCGGTTTCCGGTATTTGAAACAAGGCGCGGTGGACAATACACCTACCACGGCCCAGGCCAACGCGTTGTCTACGTAATGCTAGATGTAGGTAAGCGCGGCCGAGACGTGAGACGTTTTGTGCAAGACCTTGAACACTGGGTCATCGCAACGCTAGCAAGCTTTACCGTCAGCGGAGAAATCAAAGAAGGTCGCGTCGGCGTCTGGGTGGAGCGCCGCGACAAACCGCTGAGTTCGAACGGGGATATTCGTGAAGACAAAATTGCAGCGATTGGCATTCGGCTACGAAAGTGGATCAGCTTCCACGGAATAAGTATAAATGTTGATCCAAATCTGGAACATTTTTCCGGAATCGTTCCCTGCGGCATTCAGCAACACGGTGTGACATCGCTCGTCGATCTTGGTCTGGCGGTTACGATGGAAGACGTCGACATCGCGCTGAAAAATCAATTCGCTAACATCTTCCCTGATCTATCTTGACCTAGCCCCTGAAATACTGGGCTCTCTTCTTGGCCGCTCCACGCCAGAGCGGGAGGCGTGAAATCCATGAAAGGTTCATGCTTTTTTCATTACTACATTATATGCCTCTACTCATACTACCTAACTTAGGACCAATGCTCACTCCCCGGGGCCACGTTCACAGGCCCATATGCCCCGGTGCTACCGTCGATAGATCGGTCTTTTTTCCTGCCCTGCGTCAAACGCGGCCATTGCCCATACTGGCAAGCCGCACTAGAACGATCTTTAATTCAATGCGCGTTCCCTGCCGGAGCGTGAGTTGACAACCCAATCTCAGGAGGCACCGCATGGCAGACGCAGCCATTCACGGGCAAGACCATCACGACGAGCGCGGCTTTTTCACGCGCTGGTTCATGTCCACAAACCACAAAGACATCGGGCTTTTGTACCTGATCGTTTCAGCCTTCGTTGGCTTTATATCAGTTTGCTTCACCATATATATGCGTTTGGAGCTTATGCACCCAGGCGTGCAATATATGTGTATGGAAGGCGCGCGGTTTATCGCTGATAGCGCTGCGACCTGTACGCCAAACGGGCACCTCTGGAACGTGTTGATCACGGCGCACGGCATCTTGATGATGTTTTTTGTCGTCATTCCAGCTTTGTTCGGTGGTTTCGGTAACTACCTGATGCCATTGCAAATTGGCGCGCCGGACATGGCGTTCCCGCGGATGAACAACCTGTCTTTCTGGCTCTACGTCGGCGGCACAACACTCGCCGTGTGTTCGGTGTTGACGCCAGGCGGCAGCGGCCAGCTTGGGTCTGGCGTGGGTTGGGTTCTGTACCCACCGCTGTCCGTTCGTGAAGGCGGTATGTCGATGGATTTCGCAATCTTCGCTGTACACGTATCGGGGGCGTCTTCGATCCTTGGCGCCATTAACATGATCACAACCTTCCTGAACATGCGTGCCCCCGGCATGACGTTGTTCAAGGTGCCGCTGTTCAGCTGGTCGATCTTTGTAACAAGCTGGCTCATCCTGCTATCCCTGCCCGTGCTGGCTGGTGCCATCACCATGCTTCTCATGGACCGCAACTTTGGATTCGCGTTCTTTGACCCTGCGGGCGGTGGCGATCCGGTTCTGTACCAACACATCCTGTGGTTTTTCGGTCACCCCGAAGTGTACATCATCATCCTCCCAGGGTTTGGCATTATCAGCCACGTCATTGCGACCTTCAGCCGCAAGCCTATTTTCGGCTATCTTCCAATGGTTTGGGCGATCATCGCAATTGGTGCGCTCGGCTTCGTTGTCTGGGCACACCACATGTACACCGTTGGCCTATCCCTGAACCAACAAGCCTATTTCATGTTGGCGACAATGGTTATCGCCGTGCCAACTGGCGTTAAAGTGTTCAGCTGGATCGCAACCATGTGGGGCGGATCGGTCGAGTTCAAGACACCTATGCTTTGGGCGTTCGGGTTCCTATTCCTTTTCACCGTTGGCGGTGTGACAGGTATCGTTCTCTCCCAAGCAGCGGTCGACCGCTATTACCACGACACATACTATGTCGTTGCACACTTCCACTACGTAATGAGCCTTGGTGCCGTCTTTGCGATCTTCGCAGGTATCTATTTCTACCTGCCCAAGTTTACTGGCCGCATGTATCCTGAATGGGCTGGGAAACTGCACTTTTGGGCGATGTTTATCGGTGCGAACCTTACCTTCTTCCCTCAGCACTTTTTGGGTCGTCAAGGTATGCCGCGTCGTTACATCGATTATCCTGAAGCATTCGCTTACTGGAACCTTTGGTCCTCGATCGGCGCGTTCCTCAGCTTTGCATCCTTCATATTCTTCTTCGGTGTTATGTTCTATACACTGACCCGTGGCGCGCGCAGCCCAGCTGCCAACCCATGGAATGAGTATGCGGATACGCTTGAATGGACGCTACCAAGCCCGCCACCAGAGCATACCTTCGAAATTCTTCCAAAACAGGAAGAATGGGACAAGCAACCCAGTCATTAATTGGCACCATAAAAAGCGAAAGGCTCCAACGGCGGTTGGGGCCTTTTTTTGTCAGCGCATGGCTACACTCAGCGTAAAAAAAGCAATCATCAGATGTAGTTACCCCCCGGACTCGCGAAAATGCTCGCTTAAGATACATGTGTGAAAGCTTCGCTAAATTAATTTTGAAAAAACTTATTTTTCTGCTTGCGGCTCACCGCTGCTATAGGTATTCCAAGCCTTACCAGATGATGCGGGCGTAGCTCAGGGGTAGAGCATAACCTTGCCAAGGTTAGGGTCGGGCGTTCGAATCGCCTCGCCCGCTCCATCTGGATTACTGCCTACCCAGCAGTACAGCAAGGCCACCTTCGGGTGGCCTTTTGCTGTTCCGGTATCCTGCAGGAATCTCTGATCCTTTGAGGCAGCATCGTGGGCACGTCGTCAATATGTTTCCAGCTAGAGGGCAATTCGACGGCTAGATTTCTCCATTTATTTTAGCAGTCTATTCAACGTCAGCCAAAGAAACTCGTGCGCCTAAAATGCGGCGATAAAAATGCCGTCGCGTAGCCATTGGATCAACTGCACTTGGCTTTGGCTCTGCCTCATTCAACCGGCATTCCAGACGGTGACAACGCAACCAATTCATCGCAAACGGCCGCAGGAGGTTTGAGTACACGGGCTCCCACCTCCCTCACCATCCGAGGTTGAACATGAGCGCATAGACCGAGCAACTGCGCAGTGTAGGTAAAGTCGTCAAACCTATTATCATCGAGATTTTGAAGCACTCGATAGGAAGTGCAAAATGCCTTAGTCAAAGCTTATAGAAAAGGGATGCTAAAGGCGTGTTGTTAAGTTGGTATATCCTGAAGCTACATCGTGAATTGATCAAACATGGGCATCGGCCCCAATCTGAAAGAGAGCATGAAATGAGTTATGAGCGCTCCGAGGCTTGGCCAGCTAAGGGTGGGAGGATCGCCTGGTGAACAGCATATAGGTTACTACCGCGTCGACATTTTCCGGTGTCCTTGGCTGCACCCCAGCCAAGGGTACTGCAGTTTGGGATCGCTTCCCGCCGGACGAACCTTAGTGATTTATCACAGTAAAGAGATCGTTGACCGTGCCGACAGTGTCTCGCGCTCCAACTGCTCAATGGCACGAATGTGCCACTCTAGACCTGTTTGGCCCTGCGCTGCCGCATCGGCAAGGTTGTGCTGCGCCAGTTTAGCCTGTTTGGAGGACAACATAAGCGCCTCAGCGACTTCTGCTTTACTGGCGCGAATATGTGCCACTTGGGATTCATACTCATCCTGTGAGAGTTCGCCTGAAGCCTTGCGATGCCCCAGTGTCGCGACGATATTTTCTTGCCGCGAGAGCATCTGCGGTAGATCGGTCATGATATGATCCAGCTTCTCGTTCGATTTACGAATGCTCCGCACCAGATCATTTGCCGACACCAGCTGCATTCGCCGAGCGACTTCGCGCCTGCCCGCCAAGTTACCGCTGACTGCACCGACAACGCCTCCCGCCGCGGCTGACCGTAGGCAACCTGACGCGTTGGCCGTGGCAAGTACCGAAATGCCGCACCCCAGCGCGGCACCAACCGCAGCATGCTTCACCGTCGAGCTGCGCACAATATCGCGCATCAACGCGTCAAGAGCCGCGGTCTGTTCGAGCATTGCAGCGTCGCTCTCATGAGTTTCTTGAAACCTCAGGGCCGCAATTGGGGAGCCTGTTTGCCCCGGAGAGCCCACGGTGGATGAGGCACACCCTGAAACCAGAACGACGATTGCAAATGAAATTGGCAGAGCGGTAATTTTCATGAGATGTATCCGATGGGCTAGGCACTTTCCCTATAATTGAATTAAAAATAAGCCGATTTTACGGCAACTGCCATGCGTTGTTCTTTCGATAGGCAAAGTTACCTATTCACCTTCCCTGAACAAAAGCGCATATTTCCCGCACAAGGCGAAACTTGCAAAAAGTCATATTGTTGCCGGTTTTGTTTACTAACGTTAAGGGAGTTTGACGTAGGTTGCTTCGAAACGTCGATGCAATTCTCGGAAGGAGACCAATGTGAAAATTTTAGCCGTTGATGACGATCCGTTCATCCTTGAGCTTCTTCCTGCAATGTTCGAACAGGCGGATTTGAACGACCTGCACACAGCCCCTTCAGGCCCCGCAGCACTCGAGATGATCGGGGCAGCAAAAGTGCCCTTTGACTGCCTTTTGTTAGACGTTGATATGCCTGAAATGGACGGCATCGAGCTTTGCGGCAGGATTCGTACGCTTCCAGGGTATGAAAACAAGCCGATCCTGATGCTGACAGCGAAGACTGATTCCATCTCGATCGAAAAAGCCTTTGCCGCAGGTGCAAATGACTACATCGCAAAGCCTTTCAATCTTAAAGATATTTATAACAGAATTCGCGTGGCCGAGCGTTTGCTGGTCTCTTCAAAAACGATAAAACGCATTGATACCAGCGACTTATCAGAAGATGGTACACTGATACCCCCGGATATCAACCTCGCCGATAAACTATATTTGGCGAATGTGGGCCGCCTGATTCTATCGTTCTCACTGGGGAATTACATCACCCAGCTTGAACGCAGTGAATTGGATAAATATCAGGTATTTTGCGTTTCTATTGACGATGCTGAACATCTGTTCGATCAAATATCCCATCACGACTACGTCCACGTTCTGACCAGCTTGGCCGATACGTTGTCGGACCTTATTACCTGCCCCCACCTGCTTATGTCGTACGAAGGCAATGGTGCATTCCTGTGTATCACGCGCGATCCAAACCTGCCCGAATGGGACCGGATGGAAACAGGGTTACAGGCGAAAATGGACGTATTGAATTTGCTCCAAGGCGACGCCAACGGCAAATCCATCAGTCTGTCAGTCGGCACCCCCATCCCACCGAATGCGAACCGAACTCAGCGGGTTAAAAAGACTTTTGAACGGGCGCTGTCGCGCGCCGAATCGCGCTATGCAACAAAATGCGCAGCGGCTTAAGGTTCAGTTGATCGGGAACTGAACCAAACAATGCGCGGCATGCTTGCGATAGTCTTCAAGCGTCTGATCGATCGTGCGACGGTCGCGCAAAATGGTCATGGCCGTCTTTTTCTGCCCGCGCGTTCCGCTCACATGCCGTTCTAGAATAAGGACAGTAACCCCGAGCATCACCGTCTTTTGGTCCTCACCAATCATTTCTGCCCGAGCCAATGTGACCGCCGTATGGGCGATCATATTTGCGCAACGCAAAGCTGCAGCTTCCTCGCCCTCATAGGTAAGGGCCAGCACGGCACCGGACAGTACAGACCAGACGATAGCAGTCGAGATCAGAAGCTTCAAAACGCTTTGAACGTCATCGTCGTGAGCGAGCGCTCAATGCCGTCGATGTCCAGAAGGTTATCATTGATATAGACGCCGATGTCTTTGCCCGACGGAATGTACAGCTTCATCAAAAGATCAAAATCGCCAGATGTTGAATACAGTTCGGAGTGTATTTCCCGCAGAGCGACCTCTTCGGCAACGCGATAGGTTGTGCCCGGCCGACACCGAATCTGAATAAACACGCAGGTGGACATGGGGAGACTTTCGACTATTTGCGACAGGCCCAAGCTGACATAAGGCGGGTATCGCCGCAATCGCTGATTAACCCAGACCTGACTAAAGACGCTTGGACTTGGCGCGACGGTTTGCACTGCTATAAGATACCGAAAGACAAGGATACTCACGTGCGCAAGACCACCATCAATCGCTCCACTGCTGAAACCGAAATCAGTGTCGAAATCAACCTAGACGGAACAGGTTCCTATGCCAATCAAACCGGTATTGGTTTCTTTGACCATATGCTCGACCAACTGGCACGCCATTCGTTAATCGACATGAAAATCTCCGCGAAAGGTGATTTGCATATTGATGACCACCACACAGTGGAAGATGTGGGGATCACACTTGGGCAGGCCCTTAGCACTGCCCTTGGCGATAAGCGCGGAATTCGTCGTTACGGTGCCTGTCTGTTGCCAATGGATGACGCGTTAATCCGCACGGCGCTGGACCTTTCAGCGCGTCCCTTTCTGATCTGGAACGTCGATCTGCCCACCGCGAAAATTGGTAATTTTGATACCGAACTGGTACGTGAATTCTTTCAGGCACTCAGCACCCATGGCGGCATCACGCTCCACATCGACATGCTGCACGGCATTAATAGCCATCACATCGCAGAGGCTGTATTCAAGTCCGTTGCCCGCGCTCTGCGCGACGCAGTTGAGACGGATCCGCGTAAAGCGTCCGATATACCATCTACCAAAGGTGCGCTTTGACGATGTTGACAGCGATAATCGACTACGAGTCGGGTAACCTTCACTCGGCCCACAAAGCGTTCCAACGGATGGCGCGGGAATGTGATGCAGGTGATGTCATCGTTACCGCGGATGCCGATATTGTTGCCCGCGCTGACCGTATTGTGCTGCCGGGTGATGGTGCGTTTCCGTCGTGCATGGCAGCTTTAAAGGGTCAAAGCGGGATCTATGCCGCTATGATCGAAGCAGCCGTAGAGAAGGGGCGCCCTTTCCTCGGCATTTGTGTCGGCATGCAGTTGATGGCATCCATGGGCCGCGAATATGAGGATACGGCAGGGCTCGATTGGATTGAAGGTGAAGTAACCAAAATCACGCCGCGAGACCCCTCTTTGAAGGTGCCGCACATGGGCTGGAATGATTTGGTCATCGACCACCCTCACCCTGTTTTTGATGGTATCAAGACTGGCGATCATACCTATTTTGTACATAGTTATCATATGGACGTGCGTCATAATTCAGAACGTCTGGCCCATGTCGATTACGCAGGCGACGTCACCGCAGTCATTGGTCGCGACACCATGATCGGCATGCAATTCCATCCTGAAAAGAGCCAGACTACCGGTCTTCGCATGATCGCAAATTTCTTGAACTGGCGCCCCTAACAACGGGGATGCCTTCTATCGGAGGCGCGTCCAGATCATCTCGTTGCAAGCATCGCCGATACAGGTCTGTAGCCGCATCGCATTGCCATGGACTAACATTGTCGCCTTGCGCATTTCCGAGGCAGAAGTCCCCAGCAATGTGCCGACATAGCTGCCATCAGGCTGCGGTTTCATATCCCAGAATACCCGCTTACCAACCGCGGTTGAGCGCTTGTCATATCCACGCCGGTCTTTGGCACGTTCAACTGTCCCACACAGCGCTGGCCCACAGGGCTTTGCGCGTACATGAACAACTAACCCATTAACATCCGGTGTAGATTTCCAAACACCTTCGACGACATCAGCAAATACAGTGGTCGAAGAAACTGCAAAAATAGCAGCACAGTAAATATATTTTAATAAAAACATCGTATCACTCCCCCAAGCGACACATGCCTTACAGCTTTTTAGCAACGCACCAAAAAACCAAGGCGCGAGTGCATCCTACACCCGCGCCCCGATTCGTGCAAATTTAGCCAGATTACGGTACGCTCAGAGGTTTATTTAACCCGCTGCCAGTCCTGTTTAGAGCACAGCAATCCGCCAGCCACACAACCAGAAAGCTTTAGGCTGTTGCCCGCGACCGTCATCTTGCCGATGTATATTTTGTTATTCGAAGGCCGCCAGACTTTACCGGCGTATTTACCGCTGCCGTCGGGCTTCATGTCGATAACCAGCTGCTTGCCAATATTCTCGGATTTGTACTCGCCAGACGCATTGAACGTCCGCTGGATCGTCCCACACACCGCGGCACCACAAGGGCCTATTTTGACATGTGCATAGGCCCCGTCATCCGGTTGCGTCTGCCAAACGCCTACCGCGGGATCCGCTGCCATCGCGACCCCGGCAAATCCCAAGCTCGCGATGACCGCAAAAATCGTCTTTTTCATCATATATCCTCCCGATATGACCGTAGATTGAAGCGATTATGACGATTCAGGCAAGCTTGACGTAGGGGACACCTCTGCCGCGTTGCAATAGAGCGCGCAGCGTGGCAATTGAAGCCAACTCCCCCAAAGCCAAGGGCAACGCTATGATCCTCTACCCCGCTATCGACCTCAAAGATGGGCAAGCCGTACGTCTCGTGCACGGCGACATGGAAAAATCTACTGTTTTCAACGACGACCCCGCGGCTCAGGCGCAGTCTTTTGTTGATGCCGGTTGTACTTGGCTTCATCTTGTGGACCTGAACGGCGCGTTCGCCGGCACGCCGGTTAATGCTGCCCCAGTCGAAGCCATACTAAAGTCCTGCAAAGTTCCTGCCCAGCTTGGCGGTGGAATCCGCGATATGGCGACAATCGAAGCCTGGTTGGATAAAGGCCTAGCACGCGTGATTTTGGGCACTGTCGCTGTCGAGAACCCAGCACTCGTGCGCGAAGCCGCCCGCGCTTTTCCAGGCAAGGTTGCGGTTGGTATTGATGCTAGAAACGGTCGCGTGGCGACGAAAGGCTGGGCTGAAGAAACCGATGTAATGGTTACCGATCTTGCTAAATCGTTCGAAGATGCCGGCGTCGCGGCGATTATTTATACGGACATCATGCGGGATGGTGCCATGGGAGGCCCTAATATCGATGCGACCGCCGCATTGGCCCGCGCTGTAAACATTCCCGTCATCGCCTCCGGCGGCGTAAGCTCTCTTGCTGATCTTCAAGCGCTGAAAAAAACCGGCGTGATTTCCGGTGCCATTTCCGGCCGGGCGCTTTATGATGGTGCAATCAACCTAACCGAAGCATTGAAGGCGCTTGCCTAAGCTTCCAACTGGTTTCAAATTCTCGGGTGGTTTGTGGGGGGCGGACAGCCGTCCAACCGCTTTCGCCCGCCCCCGTCGCGAGAAAGATCACATGCTAAAGACCCGTATCATTCCTTGCCTCGATGTCGCTGATGGTCGCGTTGTCAAAGGCGTTAACTTCGTTGGTCTTCGCGATGCAGGCGATCCCGTGGACGCAGCAATCGCGTATGACGCCGCGGGGGCCGACGAGCTTTGTTTTCTTGATATTCATGCAACCCACGAAAACCGCGGCACAATGTTCGATCTCGTGACGCGTACTGCCGAACACTGCTACATTCCGCTAACAGTTGGCGGTGGTGTCCGCGCTGTCGCAGATGTGCGTGCGCTGCTCTTAGCCGGGGCCGACAAGGTTAGCTTTAATTCTGCCGCAGTGGCCGACCCAGATGTCATTGCACGTGCTGCCGATCAGTTTGGCAGTCAATGTATCGTATGCGCGATCGATGCGAAAACCGTCGCTCCCGGAAAGTGGGAAATATTCACCCACGGCGGTCGTAAGGCCACGGGCATCGACGCGGTCGAGTTTGCAAAGACCGTCGCAAAAAAAGGTGCTGGAGAGATTCTTCTTACCTCCATGGATCGAGACGGTACCAAACAAGGATTTAACATTCCGTTGACGCGAGCCATCTCCGATGCAGTTTCCGTTCCTGTGATCGCTTCCGGCGGGGTGGGCACCCTGGATCACTTGGTCGATGGCGTGACCAAGGGCGGCGCTTCTGCAGTCCTAGCAGCGTCAATTTTTCACTTCGGCGAATTCACGGTCGCTCAGGCTAAACAACATATGTCCGATGCCGGTATCCCTATGAGGCTCTCATGATGCTCGAAGATTTATTTGCGACGATCCAGTCTCGAAAGCATTCGGATCCCTCTAGCAGCTGGACCGCCCAACTGCTAGCCAAAGGGCCTGAGAAGTGTGCTGAAAAGTTCGGCGAAGAGGCCATAGAAGCAATTATCGAAGCCGTTAAGGATGACAAAGCAAAGCTGACCTCAGAGGCGGCGGATGTGCTGTATCACCTTCTCGTCATGCTTGCGTCGCGAGATGTGGCGTTGTCCGACGTATTCGCCGAACTGACCCGCCGCCAACACCGAAGCGGTCTGGCTGAAAAAGAATCTCGCTGACGCGCACCAAACTTAGTGGCGCAGTGCCGCTCATTTACGGCATCACGACCTAGCGCAACATCTTTGATCGCGACGGGTTCAAGCGAGCTTCATCCAAATAGCCTCTGAAACTCGATTTTCGGGCATCTATTCTGAATCACAGCTACACCCTTTGCTTCAGCCTTTGCCGCAGCGACAGGATGCTGGACCCCAATTTGCATCCAGATAGTGCCAAGATCGGGAAATACCTCCAATGCCTCGTCAACAATTTCGGGGACCGCTTCGGACCGCCGAAATATATCGACCATATCGACTGGCCCTTCTATATCGGACAATCGCGCCAATACAGTCGCATCAAACAAGGTCAGTCCCGCATGCGCTGGATTGACCGGAACGATATCGTAGCCTTTCGTTAGCAAATACTGCGCGACATAGTAGCTCGGCCGCGACGGGTTCATTGAGGCCCCGACAACAGCAATGCGTTTCGTATTCTTAAAAATCTTCGTCAGCTGAGTGTCTGAGTAATGCATATGTCTTACTAAACTTTAAATGCGCCCAAAAAAAGCGCCCTTCACGTTAAACGTGAGGGCGCAAAGGTACGGAACGAGGGACAGTTAGGTGATCAGCAGGAGTTCCAAGCCTGCCGTCATGAAAGACAAATAAGAATGATTTGCTTCATTCAAAGAGCTTCTGACATATCCGTGAACAAACTATGAAGACATCAGCTGTTTTTTGCCATCCCCTTTAGCAACGATTAAAATAACTCAAAAAAGTTCCCGTTCTTATCCGCCACTTCATTCGCGATTTTCGAACGTCATGTTGTCTTTTTCTTAAGTTTTTGGGTTTAGTCACACGGTCATCGGCACGGGCTTAAGCCGAATGAAATTTTTACACAGCGCTTTTACATTCCTGCGGCTGGCGGGAAGATACAGGAGGTTGATACGTCGGGACCCGTTTTTTAATCGTGCAACGGAGCCCTATATTAAGCACAGGCCAGCTCGCGCCGCCCTGTGCCTAAATTAAGGGCCGCTTTGCTGCCGCGATAACCGCAGCTTGCAATCCCTACAGGAGGCTAAAAGAAATGCTAGCTATGGTCGCGCGACGCATACAGCGCGATCGCAGCTGCGTTTGACACGTTGAGAGAGCCAAACCCGCCCGTGGCGTCTATGCGTACCAAGGCATCCACCGTCTCTTTGGTCTTCTCGCGCAAACCCGGCCCCTCTGCCCCAAGAACAAGCGCGACGGGGCGGTCTCGCTTTCCTTCAAGTACGGATTCAACCGTTGCTTCGGCTTCGCCGTCTAGACCAAGAACGAGATACCCCATGGACTGAAGCTCTTTTATCGCGTCGGCCAGATTCCGAACGCGCAAATAGGGCTGTCGCTCAAGCGCCCCGCTCGCAGTTTTCGCGAGTGCGCCGGTTTCGGGCGCGGCATGGTGGCGCATCCCAACAACGGCGGATGCGCCCAATACCTCTGCTGAACGCAGAATTGCGCCAACATTATGGGGGTCCGTCACCCGATCAAGCAACAATACCCGCGGGGCCTCTGCACCGATGCAGACATCCTTCAGTGAGCCCCAGCTTAGTGGCTTTACTTCAAGCACGGCACCCTGATGGACCGAGCCTGGATCAAGCGGAGGACGGAATTTCCGGGGGTCAACGACTTCAGGCTCTATGCCAGCTTTGACGATTGCCTCTTCCAACTTGATTTGCGCGTTGGGGGTCACCATCAATTTTATTTTTTCTCGCTCAGGGTTTTCGAGCGCATCACGCACCGCATGAAGCCCGAACAACCAAACTGTTTGGTTCGCATCCGCCTTCTTTTCCTGCTCTTTTTGTACAACCCACTTAGGTTTTTTCATGACCGAACCTTCTATCTTTTTTCGCAAGGCAAAATTCACTGCAGTTTACACAGGTTTTCGCCTTGACGCTTATACTGCCCGCTTGTAATCACGCCTTCACAGCCGGTGCAATGCACTGGGTTAAAGTGTGGGCGACAGGCCGCAAGGTGTGGCAGGGGACTGTAACTCCCTCGCGGAGACGCACGCCTGGTTCGATTCCAGGGTCGCCCACCACTTTATCCTCAAATTATATGCTGAAGTATAGCGACATACTCTTTTGTCGCGTTGTGTTTGAGCATGGTTTTGTGACACACGTTAGCTGTTGAGTTTGCTTACGCAGAAATAGGGGTGTGCGTGTGGCCCAAGCTTCCGAATCGGATCAGATATTCAATATCGCTATTGTCGGCCAACACGGGCGGCTAGCGTATGAGGCACTTCTTTTTGCCGCTTCGCTGCGCCACAACAGCCCAGATTTCAAAGGCAAACTTTATGTAATGGAGCCTCAGCCAGGCCCGTTATGGTCCACTGATCCGCGGATCAAAAATCCTGATATTATTTCAGCTTTGCAGCATCTCGGCGCTAGCATCGTCCCCTTTGAAACGCATCACTTTGGAGACGCGTATCCCTATGGCAATAAAATCGAAATGCTCAGCGCGCTTCCCAAGGGGGAGTCGTTTGTGTTCTTTGACACAGATACATTGCTCACGGGTGATCTCGCCTCAGTTCCGTTCGATTTTGACCGCCCGATGGCCTCTATGCGCCGCACCAACACTTGGCCCGTTCCTCAGCTTTATGGGCCCCAGTACGGGGGCCTGTGGAAATCTCTCTATGATAAATTTGATCTAGATTTCGATAGCAGTCTCGATCATGGCCAGCCCGATGACTATTGGCAGCGCTATTTATACTTTAACGCAGGTTTCTTTTTTTATCGCTGTCCCCATGAATTTGGCGCAAAGTTTCTTGAGTACGCTTTGGCAATTCGGGATGATCCGCCGACAGAGCTCTGCGCGCAGTCCTTTGACCCCTGGCTCGATCAGGTTGCTTTACCGCTAGTGATTCACGCGCTTGGGGGAGGACGAGACACTTTGCCAGATGGGATGATAGATGGGTCAATCAGCTGCCACTATCGTTTTATCCCGCTGCTTTACGCGCGTGAACCAGATTATGTTGTTGATCTATTAGAAAAGATTGCGGCACCAAATAAGCTTAAAAAAGTTCTTAAAGGATCTGAGCCGATTAAGCGGATGGTCTATAATGGGCGCGGCCGCAAAGCTCGGGCTCTGTTTGATCAGGCCAACCTGCCACGCAAAGAGCAAGCCATTCGAAATCGTCTAAAATCAAACGGCTACTGGCTTCGGTAGGCATAATCGAAGGTTAGACCCACGCCAGCCAGAAGCATCATAGCCGGTGTCCCTGCGACCTACGGCTTGTGCGCCTACATCGGTTCACCTAACCATATTGCAGACCATTTTAGGGAGAATACTGATGACAGATAGCAGCAATTATGGTTTCGATACCTTGCAGATACATGCAGGGGCCAAACCTGATCCGGCGACCGGTGCGCGACAGACGCCGATCTATCAAACGACAGCCTATGTGTTTCGAGATGCTGACCACGCAGCAGCATTGTTCAACTTGCAAGAGGTGGGATTTATCTATTCTCGCCTGACAAACCCAACCGTTGCGGTCTTGCAAGAACGGATCGCGACGCTTGAGGGAGGCGTTGGGGCTGTTTGTTGTTCTTCTGGGCATGCGGCACAGATCATGGCGCTATTTCCGCTCATGGGGCCGGGTAAGAACATTATCGCCTCTACCCGTCTGTACGGCGGCACGGTGACGCAGTTCAGCCAGACGATCAAACGTTTCGGCTGGTCCTGCAAGTTCGTGGATTTTGATGATATCGATGCCGTCAAGGACGCGGTTGACGACGATACACGCGCCATCTTTGGCGAGGCGATCGCGAACCCCGGCGGCTACATTATGGACGTACGGGCAATTGCAGACGTTGCAGACGATGCGGGGGTACCGCTGATCATCGATAACACAACGGCGACGCCATACCTGTGTCGTCCGATCGAACTTGGGGCGACTCTCGTGGTCCATTCTACGACCAAATACCTCACCGGCAACGGAACAGTTACTGGAGGTTGCATCGTCGACTCGGGCAAATTTGACTGGTCGGCGAATGACAAGTTTCCGTCGCTTAGCCAGCCCGAGCCGGCCTACCACGGGCTCAACTTCCACGAGACGTTTGGCGGGCTGGCCTTTACGTTTCATGGCATTGCCATCGGGTTGCGCGACCTTGGGATGACGATGAACCCCCAGGCTGCGCATTACACGCTGATGGGCACCGAGACGTTGTCGTTGCGGATGGAACGGCATGTTGAAAACGCACAGAAAATCGCGACTTGGCTCGAGAACGATGACCGGGTCGACTATGTCACCTATGCGGGGCTGCAATCATCTCCCTATTTCGAACGCGCGAAAAAAGTGTGCCCCAAAGGGGCCGGTGGTTTGTTCACCTTTGCTGTCAAAGGCGGGTACGATGCCTGCGTCAAACTGGTGAACGCGCTGGAGATTTTTAGCCACGTCGCCAACCTCGGTGATACGCGGTCGCTGATCATCCACTCCGCCTCCACCACGCACCGCCAGTTGAGCCCAGAGCAGCAAGAAGCTGCCGGTGCCGGGGCAAATGTCGTGCGGTTGTCGATCGGGACCGAGGATGCGGTGGACCTGATCGCCGACCTTGATCAAGCTTTGTCCATAGCCACCGCTTAACCATAAAAAACCCCGCCAAAGCCTAATGCTGGCGGGGTTTTCCTTAACCAGAGCAACCTATGGTACGCCCTTGGTCTATCTCAGACGGTTAGTCTGCTTCGACGATTTCAAACTGCAAGGACACCTGAGCGCTAACGTCGACCTCTCCGGTTTCGATGGGCATATCCATGCTCTTCATCTGCGCGCTGCGCATCTCCATTGGGCGAAAACCTTGGCTGGTTTCGGACATGCTAATCACTTTACCAAGCTTAACCCCGGCAGCATCGGCAAGTTGTTGCGCCCGCGCCATAGCATCTGAAACGGCATCTTTACGAGCCTGCTCTAACGCGGCTTCGTTATCCTGCAACCCGAATTGCAAACCATTAAAGTCATTCGCTCCTTCGGCCACCACGGCATCCAGTAGCTGCCCCAGCTTGCTAAGATCGCGCACTGTCACACTCACGGTATTCCCCGCTTCATACCCCGAGACTTGCACAGGCGTTGTGTCGCTGCGAGACCCATTGTCGTATACTGGACGCAGGTAGAGTCCGCTTGTCTGACGGTCGAGACCAGCGATTTTTAGTGAATCTAATTGATCTAAAATTCCGCGCACTTTTTCGGACGTTTGCGCCATTGCTTCCGCTGCAGACGCGGCGCGTTCGCTTACCCCCAAGCGGATCGTGGCCGTATCCGGAGCAATCGAAACGACACCCTGCCCGTTCACGGTGATCCCTTGCGGGGCTTGTTGCGCCAATGCACCAGAAGCAAAACCCGCGCAAAGAATTGCAGCAAATTTGAAAATTCTCATATTTAACATTCGCATATTGTTGATCCTTTTCCTGATAATATCCCCTAGGCTACTGTGTGGCCTTCCGCCAAGTTCGCTGCAAGTCCCATGTGCGCTCGACTCTTTTCATGAGCAAACTACTGCTCTATTCCTTTGCTCTGAACGGGCACACTGTTTTGCTGGCGATCCACGTGGTATTGGCAATCTACTGCTGTCCTGAATGTTTCACCGCCTCCAAGCCTCTAGTAAAAGCGTATCCATGAAGCCTAACTTTGCACTGTCTCTCTCCTTTCAAGGAATTCGCCTGCTGCACCGTGTCCCTAACGGCTGGCGGCAAATTGGCGAAGTCGCGGTCGACGCCGAAGATATGGCCGCCGAACTGGCGACCCTGCGCGCCACCGCCACCGCTCTTGAACCAGGCGGTTTACGCAGCAAGGTTCTGATCCCTAACGATCAAATCAAGTTCATGTCGATCAATACGGCTGGGCTGGACGATCAGGCGCGACGTGAAAAAGCCAAGCGCGCGCTGGACGGGGCCACGCCCTATGCCGTTACGGATCTGGTCTTTGACACACGCAACGATGGCCCCCTCACCCACATTGCCGCCGTCGCGCGCGAAACCTTGATCGAGGCTGAAGCGTTTGCGACGGAGCACCGGTTTCATCCCGTCAGTTTCGTTGCGCAGGCTGACGATCATGATTTCAAGGGCGAGGCGTTTTTCGGGCCGACAGACACGGCCTTCCAATGGCTAAAACCGGGCGAAGAAGTGGAGCCCGATACACAGCCTCTCGTTATTTTGGACGATGTTGCGCCGCCCGAGGAAAAACAATCGCAATCTGACCCTATCGCTGAAACCTCTGTCGCACCTCCAAAGACCGATCTGGGGCGGACTGCGCCGATAATCCAAGCCGAAGCCGAGGCAACGCCCCTCCCTTCCAAAGCCGAAAAGCCAGCGCCGAAGGCCTCGGCTGCTCCCGAACGGACGAGCCAGCAGAGCAGCGATACCTCTGTGGGAACGGCCGCACCGGATGCGCACCCCGTCGCCCAATCGGTCACGCCGCCGTTGGCGAAACCGTCGGCCACCGCGAAAGCACCGGCGATCTCAGGTGGCAAAACGTCTACAGCCTTGGTCGAGAGCAAAGTCCCCCCTGCCCTCGGCGCACCAACAGCAGCGCCGTCGAAGTCGACACCTGCGGCCCCTGCTGCAACGAAAGTCACTGCGGATTTTTCCAGCCGCCGAAGCGCACCACGGGTGGCAGCCGCGGTCGGCCGCGGCCACGTGCAACCACTTGAAAACGCCGGCGGTCCCGTACCAGATAGCAGCTCTTTGACCGGCGCAAAGCCAGCCCGCGAGACCAAAGCCTCGCCCTTTGCATTTCTGAAACGCCTCAGACCTCTCCCTGTACCGCCACCGTCCAAACGAACAAGCGCGAGCGTGCCTGCGGTCACCGGCAAAACCCGCGCCAAAGACGAAAACGAAGCCGACCGGATGACTGTCTTCGGGGCACGCAACGACCAAACTGTCGGGGGCAAGCCCCGCTTTCTGGCACTGGCACTAACAGCGGCTTTGCTGGTGTTTCTGGCAGGTGTTGCGGCTTGGGCTTCCGTATTTCTTGACGACGGGCTAACGCTTTCGCGGATATTTGGCAGCCGTGACACCACTCAGACGGCATCGTCAGCTCCCACACCAACGGAGAAGCGCACGCAGGCCGTAAAGCGCGTTGCAGCCCCCCCTGCGCCGACAAAGCGAGCGACCGATACGACGGTCGCGGCACTTGCCCCCCCGCCGCGCGATGAAAGCGGCCCCGTTCTTGATGCGACGCCTGCGCCACAGACCCTTCGCTCGGTTGAAATGACCGCGCAGGAAATCGAGGCGAAATACGCCACCACGGGCATCTGGGCCCTTGCGCCCAAAACACCTCAGGTCCCTGCGATTTTGAGCTTGGATAACGTGCTCGCAAGGGGTCTTGATCCGGTCAGCACCTCCAATAAAGCAATGGCTTTGCCCAAGCTTGCGTCGTTTGGCGGCGATGTTGTCGACATCATATCGGCACCGCCCGCGACCGCGGGCACAACCTTCAAGCTGGATGATCGCGGTTTGGTCATCCCAAGCGAAAAAGGTACGTTGAATGCAGATGGGGTGCTTGTGTTTGCCGGCCGGCCAGCCCGCGTTCCCCCTGCCACCTTAGCGCGGCCTGACGCACCTAAGGCCGCTGAAGTGATCGAGGCTTCTGTACCTTCCGCTCCGCCCAAGTTCAGGCCCAAATTGCGCCCAGAAGAGCCCGCTGAAGCGACAGACAGCACAAATCTAGAAAATATCAACCTAGATAGCACAAACTCGGACAGCTCTGACACGGATAACTCTGGCTCGGATAACTCTGACACGGATAACTCTGGCTCGGATAACTCTGACAGCGCGATCCGGAACGAGCTCGCCGCACTCCGCCCAACGGCACGGTCCGCTCAGTTGATCAAAGCCGCAGCCGTCGCCCAACAGGCCGAAGTTGACGCTGCAGCAAAAGCGGCGGCCGAGGCGCTCAAGGCTGCGCTTCCTCAGGAACCGGTCAACAACGCCACCCGATACGCGACCGATACCTCCAAACGCCCTGACCTGCGCCCGGGCAATTTTTCCCGCCTCGTGCGCCGTGCCGAACGCGCGCAACCGATGCCGGTAACTGTCACCAGCGCGGCAAAAACGGTGACGCCGCAGGTGGTCAAGCCGGCCGTTCCCTCCAAAACATCGGTTTCAAAGCAAGCGACCGTAAAAAATGCGATCAAACTTCGTTCCATCAATCTGATCGGGGTTTACGGCAAACCTTCCAGTCGGCGCGCACTGATACGGCTTAGCAACGGGCGCTATCAGAAAGTCGCAGTCGGAGATCGTTTGGACGGCGGCCGCGTTTCTGCCATCGGCGAAAGCGAGCTGCGCTATAACCGACGTGGGCGCGATGTTGTACTGAAGATGCCGCGCGGATAACGGCTTGCCGCTTGGATCCCCCCTTTGTCCCATCCACGGACCGAGTATATCAGGTGCAGCGGCGTTCCCTAGATCGACCGAGGTCTCACACCGCCTAAAATTTGAGCGGTAAGAGGCGAGCGGCAATTCGCCAATGCTCGCTCTAGCCATAGGTACGAATTTGCGCGGCAATTCCGTAGTAGGCGGCCAAATTCCAGACCCAAACGGTAATAGGTGCGGGGTTGACGCATTGTTCCTCCGATCTATGTAATATTCTCGCATGGCATTGGATGAGACAGATAAACGCCTTTTGGCTTCGTTGCAGAGTAACGCCCACCTCACCGCGCAAGAGCTCGGAGAGACGTTG
Source organism: Sulfitobacter sp. M13 (assembly GCF_053474885.1). Lineage (NCBI taxonomy): Bacteria > Pseudomonadati > Pseudomonadota > Alphaproteobacteria > Rhodobacterales > Roseobacteraceae > Sulfitobacter > Sulfitobacter sp. M13. The sequence continues at coordinate 2,804,502 of NZ_CM130281.1, forward strand.
AATCTATCGCCTTCCCAGGCAGGCCGACGGCGACAACGCCTTGAATCCGAAGGCTATATTCAGAACTATACTGCGCAGCTCGACCCCCAACAACTGGGGCTTATGGTCCAAGGATTTGTGCAGGTGCATCTAAGCACACATCAACCCGAACATTCAGTCAGCTTCGCGCAGCTTGTAACGACGCACGCTGAAATCGTTAGCGCCTGGACGATGACCGGGGATGCGGATTATTTGCTACGCGTCTATTGTACAGACCTGTCTAGCCTAAACCGCCTGATCCATGAGTGCTGCTGCCCCACCCGGCTGTCGCGAAAGTGCATAGCCAGATTGTTATGGATCAGCCTAAACGAGACGGGCCGCTGCCCATCTGATTGACCCGTTCGGGACCAGCCCGACAAAATGAAAGTTTGCCCCTTATGGAAGGTTTCTTGTTCCAAGCCTCGATCTATCTCGCCGCGGCGGTGATAGCGGTTCCGATCGCGTCACGCTTGGGGCTGGGGTCGGTGCTGGGATATCTCGCGGCGGGCATCCTGATCGGACCAGCCTTTGGGCTGGTGGGGTCAGAAACCAAGGACCTTCAGCATTTCGCCGAATTTGGCGTCGTGATGATGTTGTTCCTCATCGGGCTAGAGCTTGAACCCCGCGCCTTGTGGAACATGCGGCATCGATTGCTGGGGCTTGGTGGCATGCAGGTCGTGTTAAGCGCTGCGGCCTTGATGGGCATCGCCATGGCCTATGACCAGCCCCTGGGTGTGGCGATCGCGATTGGCTTGACGCTGTCGTTGTCATCGACTGCGATCGTGCTGCAAACCCTGTCGGAAAAGGGGCTGATGCAGACGGCCGGCGGGCGGTCGGTGTTCTCGGTCCTGTTAACGCAGGATATCGCGGTAATTCCGATCCTGGCCTTCCTCCCCCTGCTCGTAGCGCAGCTTCCCGCACAAATGCGGCCCGACGGATCGATATCGATCAACCCAGAGGATGCAGCCCATGGGGCGGAGGCTGCCTCGGGACACGGGCCAGCGGCTGCCGGTCAAGGTGCCGAAACAGCACAGGCAGCGATCTCGCTGGTGCAAGGGCTGCCGGGGTGGGGGATTACACTGGTGACCCTCGGGGCGATTGCGGGGATCATCATCACCGGCGTGTTTTTCACCCGACCCGTCTTTCGCTTTATTCACGCGGCCAATCTGCGCGAGATGTACACCGCGCTGGCGCTGCTGATCGTCGTAGGTATATCGTTTTTAATGATGCTGGTGGGCCTGTCCCCAGCCCTTGGGGCCTTTCTCGCGGGGGTGGTTCTGGCCAGCAGCGAATTCCGACACGAGCTTGAAACCGACCTTGAACCCTTCAAGGGGCTGCTGCTGGGGCTGTTCTTTATCACTGTTGGCGCAGGCATTAACTTTGATTTACTGTTCGCCGACACCACCATCATCGTAGGCATGGCGCTGCTCGTTATTCTGGTGAAAGGGCTTATCCTGTACGGGTTGGGCACCCTATTCAAACTACACGGCCGCGATCGATGGCTCTTTGCACTTGGTCTGGCACAGGCGGGTGAGTTCGGGTTTGTTTTGGTCAGCTTCTCGGTAGCCACAGGGGTTATTCCAAATGATGTGGCTGAGACCCTGCTGCTAGTGGTTGCACTGTCCATGCTGATCACGCCACTTTTGTTCATCCTTTACGACCAGATCAGCAAACGAATGGACAAGAAATCCGGCCCGATCGTTGCCGACGAAATCGACGAGCAAGGAACAGTGATCATCGCCGGTGTCGGACGGTTCGGCCAGATCGTGAACCGGCTCGTGCAGGCCAGCGGATTTCGCACCGTCGTCTTGGACCATAACCCTGAAACCATCGCCGTTATGCGACGCTTTGGCTTCAAGGCGTTTCTGGGCGACCCCACCCGTGCGGATATCCTGCGCAAGGCCGGCCTGCGCGACGCCAAGGTTCTTGTCGTCGCATTGGACGACCCCAAATCGGCGCTCCAACTGATTGCGTATGCCCGTAAGGAATGCCCCGACTTGCACATTGTGACCCGTGCCCATGACCGGACGGACGTCTACCAACAGTACCAGGCCGGCGCGAATGACATCGTCCGCGAGATGTTCGACAGCTCGCTGCGTGCGGGGCGCTATGTGCTCGAAAACCTCGGCCTGTCCGACTACGAGGCTGCTGAAGCGCAGCGGATGTTCTATTCGCACGACCGTGCCTCTGTGCGCGAGCTCGCCGCGCTATGGCGCCCTGACGTCCCGCCAAGCGAGAACAAGGCCTACGTCGCGCGCGCCAAAGAGCTGCAAAAGGATCTGGAAACCGCATTCCTGAAGCGCATCGATCAAGAGGATAAGCGCAACTCGTAACACCCGCCTACCGCCTGTTCATGACATAAAAAAACCGCGCCCGATATCGCATCAGGCGCGGCTAAATTGATACTAATGTCGTAGATCAAGCCGCGGCGACACGGCTTTCCAGAACGTCACCAACCTGCTTGGACGCGGCCAGCTCATCGCCACCGGCAACAGCAGCAACTTCGCGGGTCAGACGCTCTAGCGCTGCTTCATACAGCTGGCGCTCGGAATAGCTTTGCTCGCGTTGATCATCGGTGCGGTGCAGGTCGCGCACCACCTCGGCAATCGCGATCAGATCGCCAGAGTTGATCTTTTGCTCATATTCCTGAGCACGCCGCGACCACATGGCCCGCTTGACCTTTGCCTTACCCTTAAGCGTTTTCATCGCGTGGCTGATCACATCGGGGCTGCTAAGGGCGCGCATACCGATTTCAGTCGCTTTGTGCGCGTAGGCACCCGCAGCGTCATCTTGTCTTTCTCGAAGGCGATCACAAACAGCTCCAGCGAGATGCCTGCAACTTCCTGCTCTTCGACCGAAACGATCTGGCCAACGCCATGTGCCGGATACACAACGAATTCATTCGGACGGAAATCTAGCTTCTTCGACTTGCTCATAAAGTGGCTCCTTGGGCGCGGGGACGGCCCGCATGGGTAAATATACAGTCACGACGACAAAAACCGACCGGCCCAAAGAGCCGTCAGCCTCATTTCATAACTTCAGATGTCCTGATTCAACCTGTGCAAAACGGTTGGTAATTGGCGCGTGGGTATCATCATTTGATGATAACGTATATCACAAATTTCGACGCCCCGAAAGCGGTGGCGAAGCCTATTCGATCAAATACACGTTAATCCAGCGTTTATTCGGGGCTGCCGACAGATTTCACCGCCCGCAGCCAGTCGCCAAAGGCCGAATCGCTTAGCCGCCTTCTCCGGGTGCCTCAGAGAAGTATTTCTCCAGCTTGCCCTCTTCACCGTCGCGTTCCTCTGCCTCGGGCAGCGGGTCTTTCTTGGTGATGATTACTGGCCAAAGTTCGGAGTATTTGCGGTTGAATTCAACCCACTTTTCCATGTCCGGCTCTGTGTCGGGGCGGATCGCATCCGCAGGGCATTCAGGCTCGCAAACGCCGCAATCGATACATTCATCGGGATGAATGACCAGCATGTTCTCGCCTTCATAAAAGCAATCCACCGGACATACTTCAACGCAGTCAGTGTATTTGCAGGAGATACAGGCATCGTTAACGATATAGGTCATAACATCATCTTTTATGGCAGCTTTAGCCCACGAGATACGTCAGCATAGCGTATCATTCAAGGTGGCGCGCCCGAGAAAGATCAAGCACACGGCGATCGCGCTTACTGGGGCGTCCTTTTCCCTCAAATGCCGGATTTTCAGGTTGTTTTTTCTCGGAGCGGGGAACCGGCGGGGACAGATCTGTGTAAAGCATCTGCGCCTCGGGGGCTGGACCGCGCCGAATACCGATCGCGTCGATCTGGATGACCCGCACGTCGTCGCCGATGGGAAAGGTCAGCACGTCTCCGACGACGATCAGCGTCGCGCGTTTCTGCGCAATGCTGCCGTTGACCCTGACGGCCCCCGCTTGAACGCGAGAGGCCGCCAGAGAGCGCGTTTTATAGAACCGCGCATGCCACAGCCATTTATCAAGCCGCAGCTTTGTCGCCGCCTGCGACAATTACTTGTTGTCTTTCAGTCCCATCAGCGCAGCGGCGAATGGGTTGTCAGGATCAATCGGCTTTTCGGCGCGTGCGGGCTTGCTGCTGAACTTTTGCGGCTTCCCGCCCTTGTCACCGCGCGGCGCACCCTTTTTGCCACGGGGTCCGGGTTTCCCCTTGCCCTGCGGACGATCACCGCCACCGCGACGCTGCCCCTGCGCATTCCCACGCGGAGCACGGCCCCAGGTGAAGACATAGAATGTCTCGAGCTCGGCACCGGCGATCTCCGCATCAGGCGCAGTGCCTTGTGGGGTCTCTTCGGCAGGTACATCGGGGATGTGGTCGTCGACTTCGGGCGTCTCGGCCAGCTCTTCGACCAACGGGGCGATACCGTCGTCGGGCATGTCTGCAGTCGCGGGTACGATATCATCCGCTTGCGCCACGGCAGGGTCTTCGATGATCCCACCGGCGGGCTGTTCGGCAGCCACATCCATCACAGGCGTATCTGCATCGGCACCTTTGTCGGCGGCCATTGGCGCGCCGTCATGCGGCACGACTGTGTCGACAGCCTTGACCTTTGTCCGTTCGGATTTCTCGGCCTTGTATCCAAGCCCTTCCATCAGCGTGGCGAACTGTTCGAGCGTCATGCCAGTGATCGACAGCATATCGGCCTTGGCCTCAAACCCGCCACGCGAATCTTCCGACCGCAACATGTCAGCAAGTCGTTCCAGCATATCGATACGGATCGCGCGTTCACCGGCGTTGCGGTACCCTGCCATCGTCGCGGCCCCTTCGGGCGCACTGGTGTCAACAGGGATCGTCACCAGACCGGGAGGAGGCGATTCCGGGAATTCGTTCAACCCTTTAGTGATCGACCAAAGCACCAGACGCAGGCGCGTCGGAGCAGGCTTGAGCAGCAAAGGCATAAAGATGGTGAACTGCCCGAAACGCAGACCATGCTTGCGCAATGCGCCACGTGCATCTTGATCCAGCGCTTTAACCTCGTCGCCCACATCAGCGCGCGGCAGAATGCCAAAGTTCTCGACCATACGGAAGGCAAAGCCCCGCGCCAAACCGGTCAGCGCCTCGTCCTTGGAGATGGCGATCAGCGGCTCGAACAACGCTGCGACTTTGCGGTCAATGAAGTGCTGCAAACGGCGTTGCACTTTTTGCGCGACCTCGGGGCCCGCAACGTCGTCGACGAACACCTCGACACCGGGCTTTAGCGGATCAGAGCCCGAAACTAGCTTGCCCACCGCGGAACTGCCCCACATAAGGCCGCCCTGCTCTGTGAAATCAATTTCTGTGTCGGGGGCGTTATAGAAACGATCCGCCCGCAAATGGAACTGAGGAGCCAGCGCCTGCAACGATGCAGTTTTGATCGTTTTATCTTCGGCAACGCCTGCGCCTTTGTCTTGGCGAAAGCGGAACCCGTCCAACTTGCCAACAAATTCGCCTTCAACGGTTACTTCACCGGTCTCGTTTACTTCGGCCACCATGGCTTCCTTCTGTCCTAGCCGGCGCAAAAGCACGGATGTGCGCCGATCTACAAATCTTTGGGTCAAACGCTCGTGCAGCGCGTCCGACAGTCTGTCTTCTACGACACGTGCTTCGTGTCGCCAATGACTTTCGTCACCTGTCCAACCTTTGCGCTGTGTTACGTAGGTCCACGTTCGAATAAACGCCAACCGTTTGGATAACGCATCAATGTCCCCATCGGTTCGATCAATGCGTTTAATTTGTCGCGCAAGCCAGTCGTCGGGGATGGTGTCACGCTGATGCAGGTAGTTGAAAATCTTCTCAAGCAGGTTGGCGTGCTCTGCATGGCCTATACCACGAAAATCGGGAACCCGGCAAACATCCCACAGCAATCGGACCGAAGGGCCGTCGGTGCAGCGCGCCGCGATTTCGGCATCAACGGCCATGTTCTTCAGCGCTTGCAGGTCGTCGGCCTCGCGTGCCTTGAACAGCCGTTCATTGTCAGGCGACACCTCGAGCGTCTGGATCAAGCGGTCAATCGACCCAAATTGCAGCGCCGGGTTTCGCCAGTTCAGCTTTTTCTGGGGCGTAAAGCTGTGGTCCATAATCGCACGTGCAACACCATCGTCCAATGGGGGCGCATCGCCGGTCACGCCAAAGGTCCCGCTTTTGAATCCGCGCCCCGCACGCCCTGCGATCTGCGCGAGCTCGTTAGGGGCTAATGGACGCATACGCCGGCCGTCAAACTTGCTCAGCGCAGAAAAAGCAACGTGGTCCACATCAAGGTTTAGCCCCATCCCGATGGCATCGGTGGCCACCAGATAGTCGACTTCGCCGTTTTGATACATCGCGACCTGAGCATTGCGCGTACGGGGGCTGAGCGCCCCCATCACCACCGCTGCACCGCCCTTTTGACGGCGGATCAACTCTGCGATGGCATATACATTCTCAACCGAAAACCCGACAATCGCACTACGTGGACGCATTCGACTTATCTTTTTCTGACCAGAATAGATTAATTCTGACATTCGCTCGCGCCGAATGAATTGCGCCTCTGGCACCAGGGCAGCAATGGACCCGCGCATGGTATCGGACCCCATAAACAACGTCTCGTGCAGACCTCGTGCACGCAAAAGCCGGTCGGTAAAAACATGCCCCCGTTCAGGATCGGCACACAGTTGGATTTCATCGACCGCCACCAAATCAGCGCCCAAGCCTTCGGGCATCGCCTCGACCGTGCAGACCCAATACTGGGTGCGCGGCGGCACGACCCGTTCTTCGCCCGTGACAAGCGCCACGACGGACGGCCCCCTTAGGGCGACGATGCGGTCATAGACTTCGCGCGCGAGCAGCCGCAGGGGAAGTCCGATGACCCCTGTGCGATGCGCCAACATCCGTTCGATTGCATAGGTCGTCTTGCCTGTATTGGTCGGGCCTAAAACGGCCACGACCCTGCTGTCACCTGCCACCAGAAATTCCTTAGATCGTTAAAGCCTGCGCCCAATGCCGTCGCGCCGCAGCCCGTCCAGCGCCCTTTGCGCGTTATCATGGTGAGGGTTAATGCTTAACACTCGGCGATAGAGATCGGCAGCCGCACGTAGGTCGCCAAACTCCTGCAGGATCGCTCCCAGACCGAAAATGGCGTTATACTGCTGCGGGTTCAAGGCAAGCGTGGTTTCTAGGTCATCAATGGCCGGACCATATAGGCCCGCGGCGAAATACGCCTGTGCACGGGCATGAAAGCCTTCGGCAAATTCGGGCGCGTGATCCGTCAACGCCGTCAGATGCGCGATGGCAAGCGTCGTATCCCCCTGAAACATCGCGTCCTTACCCCGAGAATACAGCAGATCCATTGCTGGAGATCCCGACCGCGCCCAGACCGTCAGCACGTCACGTTCGATTCGCGCGGCCTCGGATGCGGGGGCATTGCGCAAATCCTGCAACAAATCCGCCGCCATTGGGGGCGACACTTGTGCGAAACTTATACCCCCGAGCAACACCCAAAGACCAAGTGCCGCGACGGTATGTTTGAGGTTGACGATGCAGTTGCCCATAACAACAGTGAATGTAACAGGCTGCCGCCACAATTCCAGACGTGTCGGCACCATTTGCCAAGAAAAGGGCCTATGATGAGCGATATCGTGAACCAAGCTGTAACAGTACTGAATGAAAAACTGGCAGGCGCTGACTTTGACGGGACCGCCAAGTTCGACATTGAAGGCGAAGGCGCTGTCATGATGGATTCAACCGGCGCACGCAAAGGAGATGAGGAAGCCGACGTAACCCTCTCTGCAGACGCTGAAACTTTCGAGGCAATCCTGTCCGGCGACACCAACCCGACCGGTGCCTTCATGAGCGGCAAGCTCAAGATTGACGGCGACATGGGTATGGCAATGAAGCTGGCAGCTGTTCTGTCCTAATATGTTGGAAACCGCGCCCTTTTTCACCGACATCGCGCCCCTCCCCGAGACGGGTCAGGCGCATTGGGCCGAGACATCGGACGGTAAGAAGCTGCGCGTCGCGCATTGGCCGCTGGACGGGGCAAAGGGCACAGTGCTGCTTTTCCCCGGCCGCACCGAATACGTGGAAAAATATGCGATGACCGCAAGCGATCTTGCCAAAAAAGGGCTGGCGGTCATTGCGATTGATTGGCGAGGGCAAGGTCTGTCGGATCGGCTGATCCCCGACCGTAATATCGGCCACGTCGATGTTTTCTCTGATTATCAAAAAGATGTGGCAGCGATGATGCGGACCGCCCGCGCTTTGCAGCTGCCGCGCCCGTTTTTCTTGCTAGCGCATTCCATGGGTGGGGCCATCGGTCTGCGCGCCTGTATGGAGGGACTGTCGGTGCAAGCCGCAGCCTTTACCGCGCCGATGTGGGGCATTCATATTGCACCGCATATGCGTCTTGTCGCCGCGGGACTAAGCCAGCTGATGCCGCGTATTGGTCAGGGGTATCGTTTGCCGATGGGAACGCAGGCGGCGTCCTACGTCTCGACCGCGCCGTTTGAAGGCAACATGCTGACGACCGACCCCGAGATGTACGAAATGATGCGCACTCAGATCAACGCGCACCCCGAGCTATCGCTGGGCGGACCCAGCTTTATCTGGCTGCGCGAAGCTTTGACCGAAACCAAACATCTGTCGCTGCGCGCTGCCCCTAGCCTGCCTTGCGCCACGTTCCTCGGGTCGAACGAGCGTATCGTCCACAAGGATCGCATCCATGCGCGGATGGAGACTTGGAAAGGCGGCAAGCTGCATATCATTGACGGCGCAGAGCACGAAGTCTTGATGGAAACCGCCGCCACCCGCAACAACGCAATAGAGGAAATGGCAGCGCTATTCTTCGGCACCGCCAAGAAATAGCGTTGTGCCTGACTTTAAGCTCTCTCGGTAAATATTTAAAAACAAACGACATATATTGAACATCTGTCGAGATTTCTGTGTTCCCCCTGTTCAAACCGCTTCGCTCCGCTAGCTTATGCGCATGGCCAAGCAACCTGTCCTCACGTTCAACGAAAACGGCATCTACTGCCCCTCGGGTGATTTCTATATCGACCCGTGGCGCCCCGTTGACCGCGCGTTAATTACCCACGGACATTCAGATCACGCCCGCTGGGGCATGAGCCGCTACCTTGCCACTGACATCGCCCTGCCCGTCATGCGGCACCGCTTGGGCGACATTACCGCCGACGCAATCGCGTATGGCGAAGTGCGGCAGATTGGCGGTGCGCAGGTGTCGTTTCATCCAGCGGGCCACGTCCCCGGTTCCGCCCAGATCCGCGTCGAAGTAGACGGCGAGGTCTGGGTTGCCTCGGGCGACTACAAGGTTGTAGACGACGGGCTGTCTGATCCGTTCGTGCCGATCAAGTGTCATCATTTTATCACCGAAAGCACCTTTGGCCTGCCGGTGTTTCGCTGGGCCGATCAATCCACCATCGCGGCAGAGATCAACGCCTGGTGGGCGGGATGCGCGGCGCAAGGCAAGACGGCGTTTCTGGGGGCCTACGCCTTGGGCAAAGCGCAACGTCTGTTGTCGATGCTCGACCCCGAAATCGGCCCTATCCTGACCCATACTGCAACCGAAAACACCAACCGCGTGCTGCGCGATCAAGGGATCACCCTGCCCGACACGATCCTCGCGGATGCGGGTTTGAACCCCAAGGACCACCCCGGCGCGATTGTGCTGGCCCCACCCGGTGCCTTGGGCAGTGCATGGTCCAAGAAGTTCGGCCCGCAGGAGACCGCTTTCGCCAGCGGATGGATGGCCGTGCGGGGTGTACGTCGACGCCGTGCGGGCGATCGCGGTTTTATCATCTCGGACCATGCGGACTGGGATGGGCTGCTGTCGGCGATCAAGGCGACCGAGGCAGAAAATATATATGTCACACACGGTTATACGGATGTCTTCAGCCGCTATCTGGCGGACAGTGGCTGGCAGGCGCAGGTGGTGCCTACCCAGTTCGAAGGCGAGTCCCTTGATAAGGACGCGAACGAATGAAACGTTTTGCTGCCCTGTTCAACGCCATCGACCAAAGCACCAAGACGACGGTCAAAGTGGCCGCTCTTGCCGATTACTTTAGCGCCGCGCCGGATGATGACCGCCTATGGACCATTGCGCTGTTTTCCGGCCGCCGCCCCAAACGCGCCGTCACTACAACCAAGCTGCGCGAATGGGCCGCTGAACGTGCGGGGATTCCACTGTGGTTGTTCGAGGAAAGCTATAGCATCGTCGGCGATCTGGCCGAGACGATCACGCTGGTGCTGCCCCCCAACCCGACGCAAGACGACCAATCTCTATCTACCTGGATCGCGGCCCTGCGCGAAATTTACATGCAGGACGAAGAGGCGCGCAAAGCCTTTGTGCTGGACGCATGGACAATCCTGGGCGGAACCGAACGCTTTATCTTTAACAAGCTCATCACCGGTGGTTTTCGTGTGGGCGTCAGCCAAAAGCTGATGACCCGCGCCCTTGCCCGCGCCACAGACAAACCCGAACCCGAGCTGGCGCATCGGCTCATGGGGAACTGGCATCCCGACGACACAACCTGGCACACGCTGGTCGAGGCCGAAGATGCCTCTGCCGACGCGTCACGGCCCTATCCCTTCTATCTGGCCTACGGGCTGGAAGCCGAGCCGCAAGAGCTGGGTGATCCGCAAGACTGGCGCGCAGAATGGAAGTGGGACGGTATCCGCGGCCAATTGATCCTGCGCGACGGCGAATATTTCGTGTGGTCGCGCGGCGAAGAGCTGATGACTGACCGTTTTCCGGAACTTGCCCGCGCGGTGGATTTCATGCCCGATGGCACGGTTCTGGATGGCGAATTGCTCGTCTGGCCCAATGGTCAGCCTGCACCGTCATCCTTCAACGCACTGCAAGCCCGTATCGGGCGCAAGACCGTGCCGAAGAAGCTACTGGCCGAAGCCCCCGTCGTGCTGCACGCCTATGATCTGCTGGAATGGCAAGGCGAGGATATCCGAGAACGCCCCTTTGCCGACCGTCGTGCGCTGCTTGAACAAGCCTGCGCCGCCTTGCCCGACGACGCACCGATCCGCCTGTCGCCGCAGCTGAGCTTTGCCACATGGGATGCGCTGGCCGATCAACGCGGCACTGCACGCGATGCCCAAGCCGAAGGGGTCATGCTGAAGCGTGCGGATAGCCCCTATCTGGCGGGGCGCAAGAAGGGCGATTGGTGGAAATGGAAGCTGGACCCGCTGACCATCGACGCAGTGATGATCTATGCCCAGTCGGGGTCTGGCCGACGCGCCAACCTGTTCACAGACTTCACCTTTGCGGTCTGGAATGGCAATGATCTGGTGCCCTTTACCAAAGCCTATAGCGGCCTGACGGATGCCGAGTTTCGCAAGATCACGGCTTGGGTCCGCAAGAATACCCTCGAGCGGTTTGGCCCTGTGCGCAAAGTCACGCCGCACCACGTGTTCGAAATCGCGTTCGAGGGTATCCAGCGCAGCACACGGCATAAATCCGGCGTCGCCCTGCGCTTTCCACGGATGCTGCGGTGGCGGCAGGATAAGCCGCTTCAAGAGGCCAACACCTTGGCCGATCTTGAAGAAATGCTGCGGATTTACGGTTGATCCACCCTGCCATCGCCTTGCTTTGCCGCAGACCCGTGCTTAGGTAGAATTAACGTCAAAAAGAGGTTTCTCATGTTTCAACTGCCCGTCCCCGTCCTTGATGCCAACGCCGGTTCCGGGGCCTCTGCCTTCGGCAAGCTGCCCGAATGGAATCTTGACGATCTTTACACCGGTGAAGACGCCCCCGAGCTCAAGCGTGATCTGGACTGGCTGGAAGAAGGCTGCCGCAGTTTTGCCGAAGATTACGAAGGCAAGCTGGCGGATTTGGATGCGAACGAACTGCTGGATTGCGTGCTGCGCAACGAGAAAATCAACCAGATCGCCGGGCGTATCATGTCCTATGCCGGCCTGCGCTACTACCAGATGACCACAGATTCCGGCCGTGCCAAGTTCATGTCGGACGCGCAGGAGAAGATCACCAACTTCACCACACCGCTGGTGTTTTTCACGTTGGAACTGAACCGGCTGCAAGACGATCACCTTGCCAACCTGCTGAGCCAAAAGGCCGATCTTGCCCGTTATAAACCCGTGTTTGACCGTATCCGCGCCATGAAAGATTACCAGCTTTCGGACGAGATGGAGAAATTCCTCCATGATCTGGGCGTCGTCGGCGACGCGTGGGAACGGTTGTTCGACGAAACCATCGCCGGGCTTGAGTTCGAGGTAAACGACGAACCGCTGAACATCGAAGGCGTGCTGAACCTGCTGACCGACCCATCGCGTGACCTACGCGAAGCGGCGGCGCGCGAACTGGCGGATGTGTTTCAGGCCAATATCCGCACCTTTGCCCGCGTGCATAACACGCAAGCCAAAGAGAAAGAGGTCATCGACCGCTGGCGTGGCATGCCCACACCGCAAACCGGTCGCCACCTGTCGAACCACGTCGAACCCGAGGTGGTCGAAGCGCTGCGCAATGCCGTCGTCAACGCCTACCCCAAGCTCAGCCACCGTTACTACGAGCTAAAGCGCAAGTGGCTTGGGCTTGACACCATGCAGGTCTGGGACCGCAACGCGCCGCTGCCGATGGACGACCCTAAAACCGTCAGCTGGGAGCAAGCTGAAAAGACGGTCATGGATGCCTACAACGCGTTTGATCCCCGTATGGGCGAAATCGCGGCCCCCTTCTTCTCTGATGGTTGGATCGATGCGGGCGTGAAACCGGGTAAGGCGCCCGGTGCTTTCGCGCACCCCACCGTGACTGATGTGCACCCTTATGTGATGCTCAACTATCTGGGCAAACCTCGCGACGTGATGACACTGGCACACGAACTGGGTCACGGAGTTCACCAAGTGTTGGCCGCCGGTCAGGGTGAAATGTTATCCTCCACGCCGCTGACCTTGGCTGAAACGGCGTCGGTGTTCGGCGAAATGCTGACCTTCCGCAAGATGCTGGACGGAGCTAAAACCAACGCAGAACGCAAAATACTGCTGGCCGGCAAAGTCGAAGACATGATCAACACGGTCGTGCGCCAGATTGCGTTCTATGATTTCGAATGCAAACTGCATGACGCCCGTCGTGGCGGAGAGCTGACGCCAGATGACATCAATGCCCTGTGGATGTCGGTTCAGGCCGAAAGCCTTGGGCCGGTGTTCGAGTATATGGACGGCTATGAAACTTTCTGGGCATATATCCCCCACTTCGTGCACTCGCCCTTCTACGTCTATGCCTACGCCTTTGGCGACGGCTTGGTGAACGCGCTTTATGCTGTGTATGAAGAAGGCGAGCCCGGGTTCGAGGACAAGTATTTCGACATGTTGAAAGCCGGTGGGTCGAAGCATCACAAGGAGCTTCTGGCCCCCTTCGGGTTGGACGCCTCTGACCCCGCGTTCTGGGATAAGGGCCTGTCGATGATTTCGGGCTTTATCGATGAATTGGAAGCAATGGAGGACTGATCCAACGGACCGGCACAAGAGTTTAGTGCCTTCGGCGAGGATTTAAGACCATCTGGAAAGCGGAACGGGGCGGTGCAGATACAGCGTCCCGTTTTTTCATGGCTTACTTCAGTTGGCTGTCCTTGCTGCCGCGCCGGTTGATGCCGCCACGTGCTTGCGCAATTCCGTCGCGTTCGCGCACACAATCAATGCAGAGCTTGACGCCCGGTAGCGCTTGGCGGCGCGCCTCGGGGATTGGTTCTTCGCATTCGGCACAATGGGTGCGGCTTTCGCCTTGGTGTGATTTTCTTGATTTCAGGCGGGCCAGCTCGTCATTGATCGACGCTTCGATCTGTTCGCTGACAGCACCGTCTTTTGCCCAACCTCCGGCCATGATCATCCCCTTCTAGATTACCTCTTATAGGTAGGTCAGCGGGGAAACGGTGCAACCCCCGATAGCGAATGCCACGGTTACGGGCTTTTGACACGGGAGGGAACGGCGATGAATAAACAAAAAATCCCCGCAAAGCGAACGCTTTGCGGGGATCGACAAATCACGTGTATTACGGATCAAGCTGTCGCCATGAGACCTTTTTCGCGGGCAAGGTCACGCATACGTTTTTGCAACTTTTCAAATGCGCGCACCTCGATCTGGCGGATACGCTCGCGGCTGACGTCATACTGGCCACTCAGGTCTTCCAGCGTGACCGTCTTGTCGGACAGACGCCGTTGGGTCAGAATGTCCTTTTCGCGGTCATTCAAAACATCCAGCGCCTCGGCCAGCATTTCACGGCGGGTTTCCAGCTCGTCACGTTCTTCGTAATCGGTGGCCTGGTCAGCATCTTCATCCTCCAACCAGTCCTGCCACTGCATCGTCCCTTCACCTTCGGACCCGACCGTGGCATTCAACGACGCGTCACCGCCGGACATACGCCGGTTCATAGAGATCACTTCGGTCTCGGTCACGCCGAGGTCAGTGGCAATGCGGGTGACGTTGTCAGGGTGCAAATCACCCTCCTCCAACGCGCCAATGCGGTTCTTGGCCTTACGCAGGTTAAAGAACAATTTCTTTTGACCCGACGTGGTGCCCAGTTTGACCAAAGACCACGAGCGCAGGATGTATTCCTGAATAGATGCACGGATCCACCACATCGCATAGGTCGCAAGACGGAAGCCCTTTTCAGGGTCAAACCGTTTAACAGCCTGCATTAAACCGACGTTCGCTTCTGAAATCACTTCGGCCTGAGGCAGGCCGTAGCCGCGATACCCCATGGCGATTTTCGCCGCGAGCCTTAGGTGTGAGGTGACCATACGGTGTGCAGCTTTGGTATCTTGCTCTTCCACCCAGCGTTTGGCGAGCATGTATTCTTCTTCTGGTTCCAACAGGGGAAACTTGCGGATTTCCTGCATGTAGCGGTTTAATCCGCCTTCCGGTGTTGGTGCTGGCAGATTTGCATAATTAGCCATCTTTGTCCCTTTCCCCAATTTCCGGGGCCCATGTTATTTGGATTAACATAGATATGGAGAGCGCCCCGCTCTGTTTCAAGTGTACAGCCTAACGCGTGAAAGGGCGTATTGGGCCCAAAAAACCTTAAATTACCGTTATGCTACAGGTCGTTCACACAACTGTGCATCAGGTTGTGCTGTAGCCCACGGCCGCTAGCAGGTTGGTCAGGTCAGCCGGCAGCGGGGCTTCGAACCGAACGTAGTCCCCTGTTACGGGGTGATCGAACCCCAGAACAGCCGCGTGCAGCGCTTGTCGAGGAAAGCTGCGGATGGCATCGGCTGCAGAGTCAGAAACCGCGCCTTTGGCCAGCTTGCGTTTGCCGCCATAGGTCGGATCACCCACCAGCGCATGACCGGCATGGGCCATATGAACCCGGATTTGGTGCGTGCGCCCCGTCTCTAGCCAACACTCCATTAACGCTAATACCTCAGGTGATCCAAGGCGGGCCACGGTGCGTGCGCGGGTAACGGCGTGACGCCCACCTTGGAAAAACACCGCCTGCCGTTGCCGGTCGGTGCGGTGACGGGCCAACTGCGTCGTGAGCTTAAGGATATTGCCGGGCTCAAAACTGGTCCCCTTCACGCCGCGCAGGCGAGGGTCGTTGGCATCGGGAACGCCGTAGACCAACGCTTGATAGTAGCGCTCAACCGTGTGTTTTTCAAACTGTTTGGCCAGCCCGTGGTGCGCCGCGTCGGATTTGGCGACGACCAATAGGCCAGAGGTGTCCTTGTCGATCCGGTGCACAATGCCGGGGCGCTTCATGCCCCCCACCCCAGAAAGATCATCACCGCAATGGGCCAGCAGCGCATTGACCAGCGTGCCGGAGGGGCTGCCCGGTGCGGGGTGCACAACCATGCCAGCGGGCTTGTTGATCACAATCAGGTCGGCATCCTCGAAGACCACACTTAACGGGATCTCTTCGGCAAGGATATGGCTGTCTTCGGCCTCTTCCACATCCACGGTAATTTCTTGGCCTTCGTCGGCGCGGCTGCGCGGATCGGTTACGACCTGCCCATTCACCCGCACGGCACCTTGCTCAAGCAAACGGCCAAGCCGTGTGCGCGACAGGTTCGCATCCTCTGGAACATCCCGCGCAAGCGCCTTATCAAGGCGGGGTGGCGGGTTGTCCGTGATGGTAAACTTAATTTGACGGTGCGACATGACTGATCCTTCCGAGCCTCCGAACATCAAATTCCTGCGGCGGCTGGTGACGGTACTTACCGCCACAATGATTTTCGGCCTTCTAATCGTGATCGGGCTACTTGTCATCCGCTTCTCGAACAAGAGCCCCGATTTACCGACGTCTGTTACCCTGCCCGATGGCGCAAAAGCAGTGACATTCACCCAAGGTCCCGACTGGTATGCCGTTGTGACGAAAGACGATGTGATTCTGATCTTTGACAGAATGACTGGCGAATTGCGTCAAAGCGTGAAGATTAAATAATCTCCGAACTACTAGGAAACCGCAATGCATCAGAGCGTCAGGCTCAGCAAATAAGCTGACACGCGTGCCAAAGGCGATATGGGATTATTTTTTTTTTGGGGGGGGGTAGTGGTACCACCTCCTGGTCTCGAACCAGGGACCTCCTGATCCACAATCAGGCGCTCTAACCAACTGAGCTAAGGCGGCACTGCGGTCGATCTAGCGCCCATGAAAAAGGAATGCAAGCCCCTAAGTGCCGCAAAATCAGAATTGTCCGCCCATAGCAGAAAACGCAGAAACTTGCCATTTGCATCGTCGCGCGGTACGGGATCTGACACAGTTTCGGAGAAACCTCATGGGCATTGACACAGAACGCGACATTGAAGCCAACCTGCAGATCGGTCCGACCGATAAGGGCATGGTACGGCTGTTCATCGAAGCAGAAGGCGGGATTGAAATTCCGATGGATTTCACCCCGGATGAAGCCGTCGAAATCGCAGAAGAGATCATGGCCGCAGCGCATCGCGCGGGCAAGGCAGCCAAAAGCAAGCGCTAAGCTAAGCTTCACCTTCCGGCGGGGGCCAGCCCCCACCGCGCTTGGGCGCGGTTCCCCGGGGATATTTTCCATTTGGAACGCTAGAACGCGCTATCCCCATTGCGGCATCGCATGGGGGTCGCGCAACAAATGCAACCGCCGTGCGGCGTGCGTGGCAAAGAGATGCGTCATTTTCTTACGGCGCGCCGCCGCAAGTCGATTTTCAGGGCCCATGCGCACCAGCTCTGCACCGTAGCTGTCGCCGATGAACAGACCGGTATCATCGGGTAAAAGGTCAATGTCGAAATCGGCATCCACAGCCCAAAAAAACCTGTCTGACCATTCCAGATAGCCGTCCCATTTGCTGTCCGACATGAAATCGGCGCGGCTGGATTTACATTCTACGATCCAGATTTCCCCTTTGGGCCCAAGTGCCATAACATCCACGCGCAGCCCCCGTGTCGGCACCAGTTCTTCAACGCTGGCAAAGCCAAGCGCCGAAAGCTGGCGCGTCACGCCACGGGCGATGAGCTGTCCGGGTTGCAAGGATGGGGCGGTCATCAGGTTGGTTTGGGTCATGCCCGCAATATGAACAATTCATGAACATCAAGCAAGCGCTTGGTAATCGTCAGTCTGCAACCTATCTAGTTTAAAAGAAAACAGGGTGGCTATATGGCGCGCGACGGCGAAAATTCGACACATCAGCAGCGTGGCATTCGCTACGCCCGCGAGCTTGAGGCACATCTGGGCTGGCTTGACACGTTTTCGGGCACAGCGCTTGGGGTGTTGGCTGTGGCATCGGGCATCTACACCTATCTTGGGGTGTCCTCTTTGCTGGATGACAACGGCGCGATGTCAGCATTTGCAGCGATCGCATATTCTGCGGCAGTGTCCGTCGGCATTTTTGTATTCTGGTCCTATATGATGCGCTTGTTTCCAGCGGTGCGCAGCGTCCGGGCACGGGTTGGTCTGCTGGGGGCGATGTCGTTGGGGGCCGTGGCCATTATCGCCATGTCGAGCTGGCTGAACGCGGCTGCTCTTGCTGGCTCAGCTGCGGTGGAACAACATCTGGCCGAGACCGTACAGGATTACCAAGGGTCGCTGGAGCGCGCACATGAAATCACCCTCTCGGCCCAAGGTCTCGAGCGGGATGTGGCCCGCGTGCGGCAAAGTTTCGAGGATCTAAGCGAACAAGAGGCCACCGGCGGGCTGTCAGGGCTGGCCGGTCGGGGCGCTGTGTTTCGCGTGCTGCGCCAGAAATCGGCAGAGCTGTCGGGGCTGGAGGCCCAGATCGCCACCCAGACGCCACTGGTGAGCGACGCCTTTGTCGAGGGCAACCAGATCCTAAGCCGGATGCGTGCCCTTACTGTCGAACCCGGACCGGTTGAAGCGCGATCGGTTGAGTTTTCGGAACAGGCCGTACGCCTTGCGGGGCTGATCACGCGGTTGCGCCAACTGTCTGTAGCCCCGCTTGTCGAACGTGCCGCGCAGGATTTGTCAGCCTCGGTCGTTCTGCCCGAACTGGACGGCAGCAGCGTCGAAGTCCGCGGCAATCAGGCCTCTACCATCACCGCCGTGCTAGAGGTGCTGGCTCAACGTGCAGCTACGCTAGAACGCGCAGCCCAGGACGTGCTTGCCATGGCCCCACCGACAGAGACGACCTACACGCCGATTTCCAGCGCGGATGCCGTTATCAAATATGCGCGTAACTTTATCCCGTCCTGGGCCGGTGCCATCGCGATTGATCTACTGCCAGCGGTATTGGTGTTTATCCTTGCGATCACCCAAGGAGCGATTCGCGAAGGCCGCGAGGGTGCCGCCATCGAAGAAACGCTGACGTTGGCAGAACTGCGGGCCGCCGTGCTAGCAATGCGTGACATGGATGCGGCGATGAAGGGTGTGTCAATGGTGGACACCCCCACGCCGGATGCCAATGCGCGCGATGCCACTCTAACGCCAGATATCGCAGCGGACACCACGGTCACGTCGACGCCGTCCAAGACCACATGAAACCGCTGCGCGACTCTCCAAAACGTCCACCCGCCGCCCGAGTCCTTGGCGGCGTCCTGATGCTTCAGCTTGGACTGGCCGGTATGTTGTTCTGGGGCGATCTTGGCGACGGGTTACGTTTGCCCGGCTTCTCCCCCCGCGCACCAAGTCTGACAGAGCCGACACGCCCTGGCGACCAGACCCGCCGCTTTCAGCCCGACCGCGCCCGTCCCATGCCTGACACTCCCCTGCCCAAGCGTCTGACCCTCACGGTCGTCGAAGGTGGGGCGCGGGTGTTGCTGGAAGGCGGCATTATGGCGGGCGATGCCGAACGGATCGAAAAACAGATCACCGCGCTCGAGCCCCAACCCGACGGGGTTATCCTGAATTCCCCCGGTGGGTCGGTCAGCGATGCGCTGCGTCTGGGGCGTTATATTCGCGATACCGATCTGACAACGGCACTGCGCAGCGGCGATATCTGCTATTCCGCTTGCCCGTATATGTTGGCGGCCGGCACCCGCCGCGATGTGCCAGACGATGCCTCTGTCGGGGTGCATCAACACTTTTTCGGCGAAAGCACCCTGCTGCCCGCCTTTGTGGCCGTCGAAGACATCCAGCGCGGACAGGGAGAGGTCATGACCTATCTAGATCAGATGGGAATCGACCCGTTGGTCATGCAGCACGCATTGGTTACCCCCCCCGATGAGATCTATCTGCTGCTGCCCGAAGAGCTGACCCGCTATCGCTTTGTGGAAAACGCCGACGCAAGCTAAGATACCCCTTGTCGCAAGCCATCGTCGCGCCTACTTAACGGGGGTGACGGGTTCTGCCCTGTTTGTAAAAGTTACATTCCAGTGGCCTTAAGCAAATCCGAGGGAGCTGGCTCTGTTCGAGCCCTGGTTCGTTTATCTGGCGCCCACCTGTACATACAGGTCCTCGGGAATATACAACAGAACGGCAGCGGTGGTCCCGTCACACTTTCTTACAGTTAAACGTCGCAGGCTGCCGGTTCGCACCGGTCAGACGGTGCGACCAGATCAGAATGCTTCGGGGCGTGCCTCTCGGGCCATGTGATCCAGAACGGCGTTCACGAACTTTGGCTCGTCGCCGCCCTCAAAGAAGGCGCGGGCCACGTCGACATATTCATTGATCACAACCTTGGGCGGGGTTTCCTGCTCGCGCAGCTCTGCGCCGGCGGCGCGAAAGAGCGCACGCAAAGTAGGGTCAATGCGCGCGATGGCCCATTTGGCAACCAAGGCACGGTCCGTCATCTGGTCAATCGCCGCCTGATAGTTCACGGCTGTCTCAAGCAATTCCGCAAAATGCCGAATGTCGCCGTCAATCATTTCCTGACCGTCATAGGTCGCGCCAAAGCGGTGCTCGAGGAACTCTTTGCGTACTGTGTCAAAGCTCTGCGAGGAATGTTCCATCTGGAACAAGGCCTGCACGGCATAAAGCCGCGAAGCTGATTTCATCTTGCGTTTTTGATTGCCCGAAAGGCCGGCGGAGGATGTCATGCTGTCTTGGGTCCGTCATTGTTGCCCGCCATCAGAAATTCATCCGAGCGGGGCTTGAAACCGATATCTTTACGAATGTCGCCCCACTTACGGCTCAGCGCGATCAGATGCAAGGCCGCAGCTGCAGCGCCACCGCCCTTGTTTTGCCCATCAGGATCGGCGCGCACGGCGGCCTGTTCATGGTTTTCGACCGTCAGGATACCGTTGCCGATGCAGATGCCCTGCAAACCCATCAACTGCAACGCGCGGCTGCTGTCGTTGCACACGGTCTCGTAATGCGTCGTCTCGCCACGGATCACGCAGCCGAGGGCAACATAACCGTCAAAATTGCTCTTGCGGTCAGAGATGCCGATGGCAGTCGGTATCTCAAGCGCGCCGGGCATTTCCACCACGTCCCACTCTGCCCCTGCAGCCTCAAGTTCAGCTTTGGCCCCTTTCATCAGCCCTTCGGCGATATCCGAGTAATAGGGCGAAATGACGATCAAAACCTTAACAGGCGTCTCGAATCTCGGGGTCGTCAGCGTGGTGTGATTTCCAGCAGCCATTGCACTTACTCCTGCGTGATCGGGCGCGTGCCCACGATGCTAAGGTCATATGCGTCCAGCCCCAGATAACGGGTATCGGGGTTGTCGGTCAGCAAGATCAGCTTGTGCAGGCCAAGGCTCGCCATGATCTGCGACCCCAGACCGGTCCGTTTGACGGTACGGGGACGGTCGTCCTCTTCGTCTTCGAAACGCAAACGCGGATCGGGGTCGCGGAACAGCAATACCGCACCGCGGCCTTCGTCAGCGATAATCTGCATTGCACGGGGCAATTCGTCAGCGGGGCTTGGGCCAAGGCCCAAGATATCTTCAAGCGCATTGATCGCGTGGGTCCGAACCAGAACAGGCTCATCCGTGGTGATATCACCCTTTGACAGCGCAACGTGATCGGTGCCGCTGATCTCGTCGGTGAAAATCTGCATCTTCCAGTCGCCGCCATAAGCGGAGGTCACAATCCGGCTGTCACGTTCAACCAGCAGGTTATCATGTTTGTGGCGATAGGCGATCAGATCGCTGATCGTCCCGATCTTCATATTGTGTTGCTGGCAGAAGGCGACGAGATCAGGCAGGCGCGCCATTGTGCCATCTTCTTTCATAATCTCGCAAATTACGCCCGACGGATGCAGACCCGCCAGACGCGAGATATCGACAGCCGCCTCGGTATGTCCGGCCCGCACCAAGACCCCGCCGTCGCGTGCCCGCAACGGAAACACATGCCCCGGTGTGGCGATATCAACGGCGGCTTTGTCTTCGTCGATGGCGACTTTGACGGTCAGCGCCCGATCCGCAGCCGAGATTCCGGTGGTCACGCCCTCACGCGCCTCGATCGACACGGTAAAAGCCGTCTCGTGGCGGGCAGAGTTATTCACCGCCATCATTGGCAGACCCAAAGTATTGACGCGTTCTTCAGTCATTGGCAGGCAGATCAACCCGCGCCCATGTGTGGCCATAAAGTTGATCGCATCAGCGTCCGCAAACTGCGCAGGGATCACCAGATCGCCTTCGTTCTCGCGGTCCTCGTGATCGACCAGCACGAACATACGCCCCTGACGGGCTTCTTCGATGATCTCTTCGATGGGCGCGATGGTATTCGCCAATTCAGCCTCGACAGGTCCGGGCGTTTCAAATTGCATGGGCTCACCTCACTCTTTGTTGCCAAGGCACATACCCCACCCCACGCGCCTTTGCCAGAGCGGGGCAGCCCCCGCCCGCGCTTCATTTTGCCAAATAAACTCAAATCCGCACCATCAGCCGGCACTGTGCCCTGAGTTCACCCCTGTAAGAGCAACCCGCCTCGCCAGAGCCCCTGCCCTGCACGCACAGCCCTATCAGCTACACAGCGCGGTTTGGTCTCCTGCCGGGCAAAGGGATTCGCTTGCCTCTGGGGCGTGCAAGCAGAACAGCGGCAATCAGGACATCTCCGCCAACCGCGCCACATAGCGGGCCAATGTGTCGATCTCGAGGTTGATCCGGTCCCTCACGGCGACATCGCCCCAGGTCGTGACCTCTTTGGTGTGGGGGATGAAGTTGATCCCAAAATCACAGCCGTCGACCTCGTTCACGGTCAGCGATGTGCCATTCAGCGCGACCGATCCTTTGGGCGCAATGAACCGAGCAAGATCTTCGGGCGCGCGCAGGGTCACACGGGTGCTGTCGCCCTCGTCGTGCAGCGCCACCACCTCGGCGACGCCGTCAACATGGCCCGACACAATATGCCCGCCCAATTCGTCACCGACCTTGAGCGCGCGTTCAAGATTTAGCCGCCGCCCGACCTCCCATGCGCCCAGATTGGTCTTGTCCACGGTTTCAGCGCTGATCTGCACCTCGTACCAGTCGGGCCCCAGATCGACGACCGTCAGACAGACGCCGTCGCTCGCGATCGACGCGCCCATGTCTATACCGCTGGTGTCATAGCCCGTTTCAATCCGTGCACGCAGATCCCCTTGCTGTTCGAGCTTGGTGATCTTTCCGATGTCTGTGATAATACCTGTAAACATGCGCGTGCCTCTTCTATAGTGATCGCTACCGAAGTAGACCTCTGCCATCAGCATGACAAGTCCACAGACACGCCACATTTTCGCCGGTATCAGGTGTTTGTTTGTGTGATGAACAAGGTAAACTGAAAGCTAACCATGAACGCCGCAGCCCCCCGTGACCGGGTCTTCCTCTTCCTGCAAGGGCCGCATGGCCCCTTCTTCAACCGACTGGGCAAGATGCTTCGTCTGGCGGGTGCGCAGGTCTGGCGTGTGGGGTTCAACGCAGGCGATCGGGCCTTCTGGTTCCACCCGCGCAGCTATATTCCGTTTCGCGGTACGGCTGACACGTGGAAAGACACCTTTGTTGCGCTGCTCGCCGACAAAGGTGTCACAGATATCGTGTTATACGGCGACACCCGTCCGATCCACGCCCAAGCCGTGGCCGAAGCCAAGGCGCAGGGGCTCACCGTGCATGTCTTTGAAGAAGGTTATATGCGCCCCTATTGGGTCACCTATGAGCGCGGCGGATCGAACGGCAATTCTCGGTTGATGGAGATGTCGATCGAACAGATGCAGCTCGCGCTGGCCAATTCGGACATGGAGGCCCCCCTCCCCCCCGGCCACTGGGGCGATATGCGCCAACATGTTTTTTACGGGGCGCTGTATCACTGGTTTGTGCTGTTTCGAAACGGCGCGTATCGCAACTTCCGCCCGCACCGCAGCTTGCCAGTGATCAAGGAGTTCCAGCTTTACCTCAAACGGTTGCTGTTGATGCCCGCGCTGGCACTGGATCGGCTGCTCGCGACGCTGCGCATCCGGCTTGGCGGGTTTCCTTATCATCTGGCGCTTTTGCAACTGGAACATGACAGCTCGTTTCAGGAACATTCCCCGTTCGAGACGATGACCGATTTTCTGACCGTCGTGCTCGAGGGATTTGCCAAAGGCGCACCACGCCACCACCATCTTGTCGTTAAAGCCCATCCGCTGGAAGACGGCCGCGCACCGTTGCGCCGCGTGGTGAAGCGCGTAGCGCATGATCTGGGCGTTGCGGACCGCGTGCATTTCGTGCGGGGCGGCAAGCTAGCACAGCTGCTTAATGATGCGCGCACAGCGATCACCGTGAACTCGACCGCGGGGCAACAGGTGCTCTGGCGTGGCATACCTCTCAAGGTATTTGGCAGCGCCGTCTATGCAAAGCCCGAATTCGTATCCAACCAGCCCTTGACCGATTTCTTTGCCGCCGCATCCCGCCCGGACAACAAGGCCTACAAGGACTATCGCCGGTATTTGCTAGAAACCTCGCAGGTGCCTGGCGGGTTTTACGCCGCGCGCGCGCGTACCCAGCTTCTGCGTCAGGTCGTTGATATGATGCTCGCCCCCGAAGACCCTTATGACGCGTTGGAACTGGGGACCGCGGCACCACGGCAACAGTTGCGAGCCGTCACCTGACAGATTTTTGCCGCGACAGTAGCTTTTCGATCCAAACTGCGCTAAGCCAATGATAATTACGTCGAAATAATCGGCGATTTCGAGGCAGAGTAAGAATAGGTCGAGGAGACCGGGCAGTGAAATCCGTACCCTTCCGGTGGGCGCGTCCCATCGCATTATTGGCGGCTATGGCCGTGGTATCTTCGTGTGGTCTTCCGCAGGTTGGTCCGAACAAACGTCAAATCTTTGCAGGATCGGTCCAAAAGCAAGGTGACGCTTTTGTCGTTGCCGTTAATGACCGTGTGACCCGTGCAACGGCTGTCGCACCGGCGCTTGGATTTAATTCGGGGTTTATTCACGCAGGCCAGCTTGGGTCGGACACGATTAATCCGGGTGATACGCTTGGGCTGACAATCTGGGAAAACGTCGACGACGGCTTGCTAGCGGCACAGGGCACAAACGCCACCGTGCTGGAAGAAGTGCAGGTTGACGGCTCTGGCTTTATCTTCGTGCCCTACGCGGGTCGGATCAAGGCCGCTGGCAACTCTCCCGAAGCGATCCGCCGTATCATCACCAACAAACTGTCAGAGCAGACTCCGGACCCGCAGGTACAGGTGCGCCGTCTGGCCGGTGACGGGGCGACCGTGTCGCTTGTGGGGTCTGTTGGCGCGCAGGGCGTTTATGCCATTGAACGCCCGACCCGCACCCTTGCCACCATGCTGGCACGTGCCGGCGGAGTGACGATCACGCCGCAAATCGCTCAGGTGACGGTACTGCGGGGCAACCAAAAGGGCAAAATCTGGCTGGAAGACCTGTACAACCACCCCGAGCTCGACATTGCACTGCGCGGCGGTGACCGCATCCTGATCGAGGAAGACACGCGGTCCTTTGTGGCGCTTGGTGCCACAGGTACACAACAAAAAGTCCCCTTTGAAACCAAGAACATGTCGGCCCTTGAAGGCATCGCCCAAGTCGGCGGCCTGAACGCAGGCACCGCAGACCCGACGGGTGTCTTCGTCTTCCGCAACGAACCCGAACCTGTCGTGGCTCAGGTCTTGGGCCGCGACGATCTGCAAGGCGCACAGCGCATGATTTATGTTCTGGACCTGACCAAGCCCAACGGCATGTTCATGGCACGTGACTTTGTGATCCGCGACGGCGACACGCTCTACGTCACCGAAGCGCCCTTCACACAATGGAGCAAAGTCATCTCTTCGATCACGGGGTCGGCCAGTTCGGTCAACAGCCTCTCGTCGCTCGCGTCGAGCAACTGATCTGCAAAGATGGCTTTAGGGCCTGAAACATATGATACCCCCGCCGCCGGCCCTGCAAAGGACCGGCGGCTTTTTGTGTTTAATGGCGGGTTCATCACCAACCGCAGGGTACGGCGCATTTTGCAGCTGTCGGGCTATAGCCTGCATCTGGGGCTGCCGCGCGCGGGTGATAAAGTTGCGGTTTGGGGCAACGCGGGCACAGCTCACCGTGGGCTGGCCGTGGCCGCAAAGCGTGATCTGCCTGTGGTGCGCGTCGAAGACGCATTGCTCCGGTCGCTGTTTCCCGGCCGGGCGGGCGAGCCGCCACTGGGGTTACTGGTAGACCATAAAGGGTTGCATTTTGACCCTAAACAGCCCTCTGACCTCGAAGACATCCTGACCACGCACCCGCTCGATGATACAGCTTTGCTCGACCGCGCCCGCGGTGCCATCCACCGGATAACCGAAGCGCATCTGACCAAATACAGCGGCTTTGATCCAACCCACCCCGCCCCCGATCCGGGGTATGTGCTGGTGATCGACCAAACTCTTGGCGACGCCTCAGTCGCGGCGTCGGGGGCGGACCGGTCGCGGTTTCTTGAAATGCTTGTCTTTGCACAGCAGGAAAACCCCGGCGCGCGGATCATCATCAAGACCCACCCCGAAACCGCGGCGGGCTTTCGCTCTGGCCACTTTGGCCCCCAAGACGCCAATGACCGCATCACCCTGCTGACCGCCCCGATCAGCCCTTGGGCGCTGTTCGAAGGGGCCGTGCGCGTTTATACTGTCTCCTCCCAAATGGGGTTCGAGGCGATTTTCGCCGGCCACAAACCACGGGTGTTCGGGCAACCCTTCTATGCAGGCTGGGGCCTGACCGAGGACGAATTTCCCGTTCAGCGCCGCCAACGGGTGCTGACCCGTGCGCAGCTGTTTGCGGGGGCGATGATCCTGTATCCCAAGTGGTATGATCCGCACCGCGATTGCCTGTGTGACATTGAAACCGCAATAGAAGCGATGGCAGCGCAGACCCGCGCTTGGCGCGAAGATCATCGCGGCTGGGTCGCCTCGGATATGAGGTTGTGGAAACGCCAGCCGCTCCAGCGTTTCTTTGGCCGCTGGTCGCCTGTCACCTATCGAAACGATCCCGACGCGGCGCGTGCGGCGGGCAAGCCATGGATGGTCTGGGCCTCCAAAGCGACAAAGGATCACGCCGGTGCGGTCCGCGTAGAGGACGGGTTCTTGCGGTCACGGGGCTTGGGGGCGGATCTGGTGCCACCGCTGTCGCTGGTCTGTGACGACTTGGGTATCTACTATGACCCCCGTACCGCCAGCCGGTTGGAAAATCACATCGCTGCCCGCGCCAAATTGCGCCCTGACCAGTCCCGCCGCGCCGTGCGGCTGATCGCTGCGCTGCGCGACGCGGGGCTCAGCAAGTACAACCTTGGCGGCGATATCACGCCCGACGACCTGCCCGCCGGACGGCGCATTCTGGTGCCCGGACAGGTCGAGAACGATGCCTCTATCCTGACCGGCACGGGTGACGTGGCGACGAATTTGGCGCTGCTCACCTGCGCACGTGCGGAACATCCTGACGCGGTGATCCTGTATAAGCCCCACCCCGACGTAGAGGCCGGTCTGCGTCCCGGTGCCATCGATGCCGAAGGGCTGGCCGACCGCGTATTGACCCACGCTGATCCCGTGGCCTTGCTGGCGCAGGTGGATGAGATCTGGACCATGACGTCCCTGCTGGGGTTCGAGGCGCTGTTGCGCGGCATCAAGGTGGTGACCCTCGGGGCCCCTTTCTATGCCGGGTGGGGCCTGACCGAGGACCGTGGCGCGATCCCCACCCGACGGGGGGCCGATGTCCCCCTCGAGGGGTTGGTGCATGCAGCGCTCATTGATTATCCGCGCTATTTTGATCCGCGCACCGGCACAGCCTGCCCCGTCGAGGTCGTGGTAGAGCGGCTGGCAGCGGGCGACGTGCCTCGGCGCGGGGTGACGAACCGTCTGCTGGCCAAGCTGCAAGGGGTATTTGCCACAAAGGCGCATCTGTGGCGGCGCGGGTAGCGCTACGGGGGCCAGCCCCCGCACCCCCGGGATTTTGAACCATTTGGAAGCGGTCTAGGCCGGCGCGTCGGCGCGGGCCCAGATGTGGAGGAGGTCGGGGCCGATGCGCGCCGTTTCCGTCAGGGTGAACCGCGGGGCTTGTGCAAGGTGTCGCAGCTGTAGCGCCGCGATGGCCGGCAGCCCGTCAGACCCGAGCGTGAGCCCTGCTGTGAACCCGATCAACTGATCCACCAAACCAGCCTGCAACAGCGTTGCGGCGAGCCCACCGCCGCCTTCGCAAAAGATGCGTGTCAGACCGTGCTGACCGAGTTGCTGGAGCAAATCCTCGGCATCGATCTGGCCCATCCTGCTAGCACAGGCGATCAACGTTGCGCCTAGGCTTTTCCAGGCCTCGATCAGCTCTATCGGCGCTTTGGAGCCGTGGCAAAGGATCAACGGAATATCGCCTGCAGTTTTCGCCAATGTGCCGCTAAGGGGTATGTCCAGGCCATTGGACACAACGATCCGAGTTGGCTGTCGGGTGACGCCGAGGTCGCGCACGGTCAGGCTGGGATCATCCTGTCGCGCCGTGCCGCCGCCCACCATGACCGCGTCATGCCGGCTCCGCATCGCATGTACCGCACGGCGTGCGGGCGGGGCTGTAATCCACTGGCTTTCACCTGTCGCGGTGGCGATACGACCATCAAAGCTGCTGGCGAGTTTAAGCGATACCATCGGACGGCCTGCATCAATACGCAGGAAAAAACCCATGTGATCGGTTCGGGCTTCATGCGCGAGCATACCGACGTCAACCGCGATGCCCGCCGCCTGCAAGATGGCGATGCCCTTGCCGCTGACGCGCGGGTCGCTGTCTGTGCAGGCAATCACAACGCGCGCGACCTTTGCTGCCACAAGGGCATCGGCGCAGGGCGGGGTCTTGCCGGTATGGGCGCAGGGTTCGAGCGTGACATAGGCCGTCGCGCCCTTGGCCGCCGGCCCCGCTTGACGCAGGGCTTCGGGTTCAGCGTGAGGTCTCCCGCCCGGCTGGGTCCACCCCCGTCCGACGATGCGATCCTGTTGCACGATGACGCAGCCCACGGCCGGATTGGGCCAGACAGCCCCCTGCCCGCGCCGGCCCAAGGATAGGGCCAGCGCCATAAAGCGCACGTCGTCAGACATGGTTATTCGTCCGCAGGGGTGTCTGGGCGTAGTTCCTGGACAAACTTATCGAAGTCGTCTGCCGCCTGAAAGTTCTTATAGACGCTGGCAAACCGCACATAGGCGACGGTATCGATGCGGGCCAAGGCCTCCATCACGATCTCACCGATCTGTTTCGACCCGACATCTGTTTCGCCCATGCTTTCAAGACGGCGCACAATGCCGCTGATCATCTGATCGATACGTTCAGGATCAATCGGGCGTTTCTGCATGGAGATGCGGATGGAACGTTCCAGCTTGTCGCGGTCGAAATCCTCGCGCTTGCCAGAGGTTTTAACGACCACCAAATCGCGCAGCTGCACCCGTTCATAGGTTGTAAACCGGCCCCCGCAGGCTGGACAGAAACGGCGGCGGCGGATTGATACGTGGTCCTCGGCCGGGCGGCTGTCTTTTACTTGGGTGTCGATATTTCCGCAAAACGGGCAGCGCATGGCCGGTCCCCTTTATCTTAAACCTGCTCAATAGGGGTCTAAACGACCCCACTCCCCAAAACTATAGGGCCAACGCGAGGTTTTGGGTAGGGGCGAAATGGCCGTCTATATGTTGTATTGAGCGAAACTGCCGTGAACTTCGGCGTCGCCGATGCGTTAAGCCTGGAACACGATAAATCTGAAGGGAAAGCGACATGACCAAGACGCTGTTTATCACAGGAGCCTCTAGCGGGATCGGCGCAGCAACCGCACGCGCCGCAGCCAAGGCAGGATGGAACGTAGGACTGTTTGCCCGCAGCGAGGACAAGCTCAAAGACCTCGCACGTGACATCGGGGATCAGGCGCTGGTCCTGACGGGAGATGCCACAAGCTATGACGATCAGGAACAGGCCATGAGCCGCCTTGCGCAGAAGTTCGGCCAGATTGACGCGGTGTTCGCAAATGCGGGACGCGGCACCTCACCCGGCGGGACCGAGAAAGGCAACCCCGATGATTGGAAAGCTATGATCGACCTGAACGTGATGGGTGCGCTTTATACCGCCCATGCTGCGATGCCCTACCTGCGCAAAACGACAGGGCAATATGTTGTAACCGGATCAGCCGCGGGACGACGCCACATCAAGGGGTCAATCTATGGCGCGACCAAATTCTTCATCCACGGTTTCGCTGGCAACCTTGCCGACGAAATGGCCGAATGGGGCGGGCGCTGCATGGTCGTGTCTCCGGGTATGGTCGACACGCCTTTCTTTGACGAGGCCAAGCCCGATAAACTCAAGCCCGAGGATGTCGCATCTGCCGTATTGCACGCGCTGGAGGCACCGGCCCATGCGGCGGTCCGCGAAATCCATCTGATGCCAGTGGGCTAAGCTCAGGCGAAATGTACCGCGACGCGCCTGCTATGGGGCGCGTCGCGGTGTTCGAACAGATAGATGCCCTGCCATGTTCCAAGCACCATGCGCCCTGCGACCACAGGAATGCTAAGCGTGACAGGCATCACTGCCGCTTTGATATGCGCGGGCATGTCATCTGGCCCTTCAATTGTATGGCGCAAATAGGACATCGAAGGATCATTCGCAGGCGGCACCAGCCGTGCAAAATAAGCCAATAGGTCGCGCTGCACGTCGGGATCTGCATTTTCCTGGATCAGCAGCGAGGCAGAGGTATGTCGCACGAACAATGTCAGCAACCCGTCGGACCGCTGACACGAAAGCGCCTGCATTACATCGCTGGTAACCTCATACAGCCCCTGCCCGCGTGTATGGACCGTAAGTTCGGTGTTCATCCTTCTTGCCTTCCGCTTGGGCTATTGCTTTGGCGTCAGGCTAGCCTTACCTGCCGGGCGATTGCAAACCACCACACAACGTAATGCCGTGGCTGATGGTCATCGCCGATCCGGCCTTGGTCAGAGATCCGCCAAGTATCACCACAGGCGACGGTGTCAGCCCTGACGGATCGAGCGTAAAGGTCACGCCACCATCGCCGCCAAAGCCACGCGCGCGCGGTTCGCTGACATAAAGCGTCTGACGATCCGCGGCTCCCATCTGGTCCACAGCGTAACCCGCTGCGGCACACCAGTGCCCCCGCGCGCCAAAGCCCGTGCTACCGCTGATACGCACGCCATTTTCCGTCGGCGTGTAGCTCAGCCGTTCATTTGGCACGTAGCCCTGCGCAAGGGCAGGCCCCGCGGCCAAGGCGGCCAGCAAAAGCGCCGTTTTGAAAGTTTTCATCATGTCATTCCTGTTATTAGAAGTCTTTCAGCTCAAGGATGTAGTCCTTGCAGAACTGGATTGCGTGGCCAACCGGCAGGGTCTGCCCCGCGTTGCGGACCGACACTGAATAAGATTTGAATGCGGCCTCGGATAACTCGGCGTCACTCAGTGTAAATACGGCACCGACGCGGCCAGCCCCGCTGGCCGAGGGACCACGCGGCGACTTGAGGTAGATTTGGTCTGCTGTCCGTGCACCCAGCTGGTCTTCGGCATATTCGGCAGCGGCACACCACAGGCCGCGCGCGCCCTCTCCGCGATCCTCGATCACCTCAAAGGTCGTGCCCGACAGCGAAATAACCTGCAACCGGTTCACCGCCGTAAAGGGCTGCGCGACGGCGGCCATTGGCATAGTGGACAAAATGGCGACGAGGGCGAGACGTTTCATGGCGGTTCCTGTTTGGCGGCTAGGACACAGATAGGGTGCGCGGCGTGGATTTAAATTCACAGGTTTGAGAGTGCGGCCCAACCGCATGAAAAAAGGCGAATGCCGAAGCACCCGCCTTTTATATTGTTTGCGATTGAACAGCTTACTGATCGAGGAACGACCGTAGCTTGCGCGACCGGCTTGGGTGCTTGAGCTTGCGCAGTGCCTTTGCCTCGATCTGACGGATACGTTCGCGCGTCACGCTGAACTGCTGACCAACCTCTTCGAGCGTATGGTCGGTATTCATACCGATGCCGAAACGCATCCGCAAAACACGTTCCTCGCGCG
Organism: Sulfitobacter sp. M13; assembly: GCF_053474885.1. Lineage (NCBI taxonomy): Bacteria > Pseudomonadati > Pseudomonadota > Alphaproteobacteria > Rhodobacterales > Roseobacteraceae > Sulfitobacter > Sulfitobacter sp. M13. The sequence goes on from NZ_CM130281.1 coordinate 2,836,311, forward strand.
GGGTCAGCGATGCCAGGACCCGTGTCGTGGTTTCCTTGAGGTTTTCCTGAATGGCGCTGTCCAATGGCAGCACGGCATTCTTATCTTCGATGAAGTCGCCAAGCTGGCTGTCTTCCTCATCGCCGATTGGCGTTTCAAGGGAGATAGGCTCCTTGGCGATTTTCATCACCTTGCGAACCTTTTCCAAGGGCATCTGCAGCTTTTCTGCCAGCTCTTCCGGCGTCGGCTCGCGGCCGATTTCGTGCAGCATCTGACGACCGGTCCGAACCAGCTTGTTGATCGTTTCGATCATATGCACTGGGATACGGATGGTACGGGCCTGATCCGCGATGGACCGCGTGATCGCTTGCCGGATCCACCATGTCGCGTAGGTGCTGAATTTATAGCCGCGACGGTATTCGAACTTGTCCACGGCCTTCATGAGACCGATGTTACCTTCCTGAATAAGATCAAGGAACTGCAAGCCGCGGTTAGTATATTTTTTAGCAATCGAAATAACGAGGCGCAGGTTTGCCTCGACCATTTCTTTCTTGGCCTGACGGGCCTCTTTTTCGCCCTTCTGAACCTGCTGCACAATGCGGCGGAATTCAGAGATATCAAGACCGACATATTGACCAACCTGCGCCATATCGGTGCGCAGCTCGTCAACCTTTTCAGATGAGCGTTCGATGAACATCTGCCAACCGCGACCGGATTTTTCGGCCATCCGCTCCATCCAGTTGGGATCCAGTTCGTAGCCACGATAGCTGTCGACGAACTCCTTGCGGTTGATCCGCGCTTGGTCAGCGAGCTTCACCATCGCGCTGTCGATCTGCATGATACGACGGTTAATGCCGTACAACTGGTCAATCAGGGCTTCGATACGGTTGTTGTGCAGATGCAGGTCGTTGACCAGCAGCACGATCTCGGACCGGACGCGCTGGTATTCTTCCTCATCGGCCTTCGAAAAGGTGCCGTCCTCGTTCAGGGTCGCCGAAATCCGGCTGTCCTGAATCTGGCTCAGCTTGACGTAATCGTCGGCTATGATGTCCAACGCCTCAAGCACCTGTGGCTTGAGCGCGGCTTCCATCGCGGCCAGCGACATGTTTGCCTGTTCGTCTTCATCCTCGTCGTCGTCATCATTCGAGATCGGATTACCATCGGCATCGACTTCGCTGGTGCTTTCGGCAGACTTTGTTTCGGTCCCGCCGACGGGCACGACCGGAGTCGTTTCTTCTTCATCGCCCATCTGGGTGCCGAATGTCGCCTCAAGGTCGATCACGTCGCGCAGCAGAATGTCTTCGGACAAAAGTTCGTCGCGCCAGATCGTGATCGCCTGGAAGGTCAGCGGGCTTTCACACAGCCCCGCGATCATTGTATTGCGGCCTGCCTCGATCCGCTTGGCGATGGCGATCTCGCCCTCACGGCTTAGCAGTTCGACGGACCCCATTTCCCGCAGGTACATGCGTACGGGGTCGTCCGTGCGGTCCAGCTTTTCGGACGTGCCAGCGGACAGCGCCACATCACGCGTGCTTTCCGTGGTGGCAACTTCGGTGCCACCCTTGGCGTCTTCTTCTTCGGCTTCTTCGTCTTCGATCACGTTGATGCCCATTTCGGACAACATCGACATCACGTCCTCGATCTGCTCCGAACTTACTTGATCGGGCGGCAGAACGGTGTTGAGCTGATCGTAGGTGATATAGCCTTTTTCACGGGCTTCGCCGATCATCTTTTTGACGGCGGCTTGGCTCATATCAAGCGAATGGCCGGCATCCTGGTCGTCAGACTTCGCGTCTTCGTTCGTGTCTTTGGCGGCCATGAAATTTCCTCCAGCGAATGGGTGCGAATCACGTGACGTGATTCGGTTATTCGAATCATGCGGGGTTCTGGGTGATTCTTAAACCCGTTACCCTGTATTTTGTTAGACATCCCGGCGAAAAAGCCACGCCGGGTTCATTTTTTCTCTTTCGTGCCACCCTTCAGGATCGACCCCAGCAAAGCATCAAATGCGCTGCGTTCGTCCCGGCTGATGTGGGCACCGTTTTCAGCGATGTCGTATTCAGCGGTATCTTCCTGCCCGCTACGTTGCGCACGATCGGCATTGCGCGCCGCTTCGCCCAACCGCCATGTCAGACCCTCGTCGGCCATGCCGGTCATATCCTCGACCGCATCGGCGATCTCTTCATCCAGTCCACGCACGGCCTCCAGCTTCCCCAGTTCCTCAGCGACGGTCATACGCGTCTTCTCAAGGTTGCCAGGGCTTCGGATGCAAGGCGTGATGGCTACGTGGCGCTGCGCCAGCATATTTTCAAGTGTGTACTCGCCAAGGGCGTCGTAAATCTTTTCGCGCAACACCGCAGGGTCCTGATGCACATGGCGCAGCATCAAGTCCCGAATACGCCCGTGATCGTAGTCCTGACAGCGCATTGTGGCCAAGCCGTTTTCAAATTCTTCAACCAATTGCGGGCAGTTTAGCAAAGCCATCAAAATCACCGCTTCGCGCAGATGCTCTGTCGCGCCCAGACCTGCTGCAGTCACCAGAATAGAGGATTTCGCACTTGGCGACGGGCCTTGCGGTGGTGGTGCCCACTTGCCCCCACCGGACGCACGCGCCACAGGGCTAAAGTCTTTCTTGGCCTTTTGCGGGCGGAACAGCTGCCAGCGTAAATCCTTGATCTCCTGGCCATAGTGGCTACGGATCGAAGGGTCTTTGATCATCATGATCTTTTCGCGCAACGCCTTGTCCAGGCCGGCCTTGCGTTCAGGGCTGTCAAAAACGCGGCCATCGGTCTCGCGCTGCCACAACAGCCGCACCATCGGCATCGCGTTATCCAGCAGCTTTTGCAACGCGGGAGCCCCATGGGCCCGCAGCAGATCGTCGGGATCCTGCCCGTCTGGCATCACGGCAAAGCGCAAGGATTGGCCCGCCTCCAACAACGGCAGCGCCAGATCGATCAACCGCATCGCCGCCCGCTGGCCCGCCGTGTCACCATCCAGCGTGATGATGGGCTCGGGCGAGATGCGCCACAACATCTGCAACTGGCTTTCCGTGATTGCCGTTCCCAAGGGGGCCACGGCCGCACCAAATCCGGCCTGCACCAGCGCAATCACGTCCATATACCCTTCGGCGACGATCAACGGTTTGCCCTGCCCCGCAGCAGTCCGCGCGTCACGGACATTATAGAGACTGCGGCCCTTATCAAAAAGCTCCGTCTCCGGGGAGTTCAGGTATTTAGCATTGTCATTGGGGTCCATGGCCCGCCCGCCAAAAGCAATCGCCCGCCCCCGCGCATCGCGAATAGGGTAGATGATCCGGCCCCGGAACGTATCATAGGGCCGCCCGCCTTTGGACGAAGGCTTGGCCAGCCCTGCCCCCATGATCAGCGCGTCCTCGACATTCTTGGCCTTCAGATGATCCCAAAGTCCCTGCCACTGATCCGGCGCAAATCCGATTTCCCACTGCTCCAGCGCCTGCGGTGTCAGACCGCGGCCTGCCAGATAATCGCGCGCAGCACTAGCCGCCCCCGTGCGCAACTGCAGCCGGAAATACTGCACGGCCAGCTCCATTACCTCGGCCAGCTGGGTCCGCTTGTCGGCTTTTTCCTGCGCGCGGGGGTCCTGCTTGGGCATGGGCATCCCTGCCTCACGCGCCAAAATCTCGACCGCCTCCATAAAGCTTACATTCTCGGTCTCGCGCACAAAAGAGATCGCATCCCCTTTGGCATGGCATCCGAAGCAATAGTAGAATCCCTTGCGGTCATCGACATGGAAGCTGGCTGATTTTTCCTGATGAAACGGGCACGGAGCCCACATATCGCCCTTGCCCTGATTGGACTTGCGCGCATCCCACATCACTTTGCGCCCTACCACCTGTGACAGGCTGGCACGGCTGCGCAGTTCATCCAAAAATCCAGGGGGCAGGCTCATACGGTTTTATATTGGGTCGCGATGGTCAAAGTCCAGCACCCAAAGTCCCCAAAGGCGACTTCATTTTGCCAAAAAACTCCGGGGGGATCGTCCGTCAGGGCGATGGGGGCTGGCCCCCATATCACCGCCCCGACAGATGCTTCAGCGCTACGGATAGCGCGTCGGCACCGTCATTGGCCCAGGCACATCTCGTTCCAAGCAGCAGACAGATCGTTCTTTTTTACGTCACGCATTTTCATTTCATACACCCAAGGCGCAACCAGCGGCACAACGGCATCGTAGCGATCCGGCCACTGCGGGTTCTGAGACGCAATGTGGTCCGGTACCTCGCGTTCTTTCACGCGGTCGATGCGCGCCTGACGCACGGCCTGGACGACATCCGCCTGATACTGACAATCGGTATCGGCGCTAGTTGCGGCAAAGACTGGTGCACTGGAAGCGGCCAGCGCCGCGGCGATCATAAGTTTACCAAATTTCATCATCACATCTCCTAAATGTTGTCGGCGATACCACCGCAGTCCCCTTGCGTACAACCGACAAAAAGGGCGCTCTCGAGGGGGTGGCGGGGTGCCCATTGCGTAAAAACCTAGCCAGCCCCGGGTGGAATACAAGTGACAGAGCGGTTTTCCGCAGCGCGCCCCCGCACGGTCTGGCGCGTCTTTGCCGAAGGCCACCCTCACAGCGGCCCTCGGGGAACTTTTTGTGGCGCAGCACCTGGCTGCGCGTGGCTTACAGCCCCTTGGCGCGGTAGCTGGCAGCGACTTTGCCGATGCTGACCAGATAAGCGGCGGTGCGCAGGTCCTCGACATCATCACGGCTGTGCCAGATTTCGGCCATCGACCGGTAGGCAGCGCTCATTGTGTCATCCAGACCAGAGCGGACCAGCTCAAGCTCCCCTGCTCCTCGCAGGTACTTGTCCTTAAAGTTCGGGCTCAACTGCCAGCCGACACCGCTGTCGGCGCTCAGACGTTCCAGCTCGTCCACCAGCAACTGGTGGCGGCTTTCCTCGTTGCGGCGTTGCATCCGGCCAAAGCGGATGTGGCTCAGGTTCTTGACCCATTCGAAATAGGATACCGTCACACCGCCAGCGTTGGCGTACATGTCAGGAATAATAACCACGCCTTTCCCGCGCAGGATATCGTCGGCACCGGCGGTCACGGGACCGTTTGCGGCCTCGACAATCAGCGGTGCCTTGATGTTATGCGCGTTGCTGAGGTTAATTACCCCTTCCAGCGCGGCAGGGATCAAGATATCGCATTCGGCCTCCAGCAGCTTGGCCCCGTCTTCCTCAAACGGCGCATCAGGGAAGCCCTTGATGGTGCCGTGCATCGAAATCCAGCGATGGACCTCCTCCACGTCGAGCCCGCGGTCGTCAAACAACGCACCGTCGCGTTCAATAATGGCGGTGATCTTGCAGCCGTCCTCCTCGCTCAGGAACTTGGCGGCATGATAGCCTACGTTGCCCAAGCCCTGCACAACGACGCGCTTGCCGTCCAGCTCGCCGCCCAAGCCCGCTTTTGCCATTCCCTGCGGATCACGGAAGAACGCGTGCAGCGCGTATTGCACACCGCGACCGGTGGCCTCGGTCCGGCCATGGATACCGCCCGCGTTGATCGGCTTGCCAGTCACACAGGCCACCCCGTTGATATCGGTGGTGTTCATGCGTTTGTACTGGTCCGCGATCCAGGCCATCTCGCGCTCGCCGGTGCCCATATCGGGGGCGGGCACGTTTTGCGCCGGGTTGATCATGTCGCGTTTGATCAGCTCATAGGCGAAACGACGGGTAATCAGCTCAAGCTCGTGTTCATCGTAGTCGCGTGGATCGATGCACAGCCCGCCCTTTGAGCCGCCGAAAGGCGCATCGACCAACGCGCATTTATAGGTCATCAGCGCCGCCAGCGCTTCCACTTCATTCTGGTTCACGCCGGGGCTGTAGCGGATGCCGCCCTTGACCGGTTCCATATGCTCCGAGTGAACAGAGCGGTAGCCGGTGAAGGTCTGGATACCGCCACGCAACCGCACCCCGAAACGTACCGTATAGGTCGCGTTACAAACGCGAATCTTTTCCTCAAGACCCGGCGAAAGGTCCATCAGGGCAACCGCCCGGTTAAACATGATGTCGACACTATCGCGAAAGCTCGGTTCGGTTCCGGGGTTCATTCTACGCTCCTAATTTAGCTCTGCGACCCTGATCCGGGCCAGTTCATCGCCTTGCCTATTGAACATAGCACCTGCGCCAAGCAAAGCCGCAAATCACCGTATTTCAAAGTTTTTGCACATATTTTAATCAGTTTGAAAACTTTTTATCCGCGGCGTCTTAGCCTCATTGACCGCGGATCATTACAGCCAAGATGCTCAACCATTACATCTGGCTGGCCCGTCGTGCCGGAATGTGCCCTCAAAACGGCTTCAGTATACACTTTTTTAAACGTATTTCGCCCTATTTCAGCCACCTTCAGCCCGCATATCTGTCGTCAACGCCGATCCGCCCGAACGCCTCTTGTCGCAGGGATCGCACCAAAAAGGACGTGGACATGACGGTCAAAAACACCGTGAATACTTGGGTCGCCATCCCCTTGCGCAACCGCGTGTCGCAGTTTGCCCGTGAAGACGACGGGCTGGTCACCATTCTCGCACTTTTCATGATCATGATGATGATCGCCGTGGGCGGCATCCAACTTGATTTCATGCGCCACGAGATGGAGCGCTCGCGCCTGCAGGCCGTCTCTGACCGTGCCGTTCTAGCCGCCGCCGATCTGGACCAGATGCGCGACCCCAAAACCGTGGTTGCAGACTATTTTGCAAAATCCGGTATGACTGATTTTCTATCAAATGTCGTGGTCGACGACGGGTTGAACTATCGCACCGTGACCATTGACGCGTCCAAGGAGATGGATACGCAGTTCATCGGTCGCTTCGGCTTCCCGACACTCAATGTGCCCGCGCACAGTCAGGCCGAAGAACGCGTCGCCAAAGTCGAAATCTCTCTCGTGCTCGATATCTCGGGGTCGATGGCTCTCAACAACCGCCTGAGCGAGCTGAAAAACGCCGCCGGGATTTTCTTGGACACGGTGCTGAAAACAGAGAACGAAGACCTGATCTCTGTTTCGATGATCCCCTACTCCGAACAGGTCAACGCAGGTCCTATGATCCTGGATCGCATGCGTGTGAACAAGAAACACGATTACTCTCACTGCCTGGAATTCGCCGACGATGAATTCAACTCGGCCGCGCTGAATACCAGCACGACGCACGACCAGATGCAGCATTTCCAGTGGAACTATGACGGTCGCAACAACTACCGCGACGACACGATCTGTCCACGCTACAGCTATGAACGCATCGCCCCTTTCTCGCAAAACAGCCTTACACTAAAGAGCCAGATCAACCAACTTGTACCACGCGCGGGTACGTCGATTTTCCTCGGGATGAAATGGGCGGCGACGATGCTGGATCCATCGTTCCGTGACATCAACAACTCGCTGGTGAACGCTGGCCATGTGGACGGCCAATTTTACAACCGACCTGCCAGCTATGATGACCCAGAGACGCTCAAGACCGTCATTCTGATGACCGACGGTGCGAATGATAATTCCTTCCGCATCCGCAGCAACTATTACGACAGCGAAAGCGAATATGTTCACTGGAATAAATACAATCTGTGGTGGTACCTCCGCAATGAGGTAGACTATCGCTATTGGAGTTACTTCTATTATCAAAAGTACAACAAATCGCTGGGCAATACCTTGCTGTCGAACATCTGTGATGCGGCCAAAGCAAAGCGCATTGTGATCTGGACCATCGGCTTTGAGGTAGACACCGACGACGTTCCCGCGATGCAGGATTGCGCCTCGTCGCCCAGCCACTTCTTTCGGGTTGAAGGGGTCGAGCTTTCCGAAGCGTTCCGCGCGATTGCGCGACAGATCAACCAGCTGAGGCTGACCCAATGATCGCCCGCATATCCCAGGCGGTGCGCCGGTTCCGCCGGGGCGAGGAAGGCGCGGTTGTTCTGATCGAATTCGTCATTCTCTTTCCGCTGATCTTTGGCATGTTCCTCGCCTCGGTCGAGGTTAGCCTTTATTCGCTGCGCCAGTTCCACCTGAACCGTGGGCTCGAGACTGCGGTGCGGTATATCCGGCTGAACACCCGCGCGACGATCACCCACGACATGATCAAGACGATGATCTGCGACAGCGTAGGCTATATCGGCGACTGCAAAGATACGTTGCGCCTTGAAATGGTCCTGGTCGATCCGCGTAACTTTGTCGCTATGAATACAGCGCCCGACTGCGTCGACAAATCGCTGCCCGTCGAGCCCGAGCGTGGCTTTAGCCTTGGGGCGCAGCACCAGCTGATGCTGCTGCGGGCCTGCGTAAAATTCGACCCGATGCTGCCGGGCTCTGCCATGGGTTTCAAGTTCGAGACCGACGGCGCGGGTCAAGGCAGCATGTACGCCGTATCCTCCTTTGTTCAGGAGCCAAGCTAATGGTTACCTCTTTTCTCAAACGCCGTGTACTGGCGCGTTTTCTGCGCGACCAAGACGGTAGCGCCTCGATCGAGGCCGTTATCATCATGCCCATGGTCTTTTGGGTCTATCTGGCGATGTTCACCTTTTTCCAGACCTATCAGGAATACTACACCAACCAAAAAGCGGCCTATACCATCGGCGACATGATCTCGCGCGAGACACTGCCAATGGACACCGCATATATGGACGGTGTTCGGGATCTGCTGGATTATATGACCCGCTCTTCCGGGCCGGCGACGGTGCGGATCACCTCGGCAAAATATGACCAAGCGAACAAGCGTTTCTTGCTGCACTGGTCCCGCTCCCGGGGCAATCTGACAGACGCGACCCAAGCAGATGTGACCGGCTGGACAAACCGCATCCCCGAGCTCGAAGATGGGGAATATATCACCATCACCGAAACCTGGACGTCGTTTTCACCGCCCTTCAACATCGGACTACCGGTGCAAGAGGTAAAGAACTTCGTCTTTACCCGCCCGCGCTATGCCCCTTGGGTGCTCTACTCAGACGGGGCGTAAATTCCGGCAGCACAGCAAAGAAAAAGGCCCGCGGCGATCTGCCTGCGGGCCTTTTTCTATCTCAAGAGCGCTCTGCCATCATCGCGGAAATGATCTCGGACATGAACTTGGTCTGATTGCCGGGGGTCATGCCGCCAATGCCAACGCGACGACCGATGCGCCACCATAGACCAGGACGCCAGACCCGGTCGCCGCCAGTGCCTGCCTTGGTCCGCAGCAAAAAGCCGTTGGAAGGCTTGAATGCAAACACGCCGCGATCCAGCCCGATAATATCCTCGACCCGCGCGATCACTGTACCGTCGGTGTCGCGCAATTCGGTCGGGGTCAGCTCGATTGCACCAGCGGTGGCGCGGCGCATTTTGTCGGCCATCCAAAGGGCCAGCCCCCCCATTGCCAGCAAAAACACCTGCCACCCGAAACCGGGCGACGATGTAAATGCGACGTAGATCAGGAACAGCCCCAAGACCCCGAGTGCGGCCAGCCCGATGCCACGCCGCCCAGAGGAGGCACGCGCGGTGGCAAGAACTTCGTTTGGGTCGGTGAAATCAGAGAGCATGGGCCACGACTTTCGTTAGGGTCGCCTTGCCTACCGCGCCGGACGCGCGTTTGGCAAGCCTGACTGACACAGCCACGGGCCGCCCCCCCCTACCGGCTTAGGGCAAGCCGCAGATTATTTATTGCCCTGGACCGGCTTCACCCCGTCCTTATTGCCCTTCTTGCCGTGTTTCAGCATCTCTTCGACACGTATGGCATAGGCCGCACGCTCTGCTGCTGGCATCTTGGCAAGTTCGGCCAGCCATGCGTCCTGCACGGTCTGCTGCACTGTTAGGGTGGCATCCCGTTGCAGGTCCAGCACACGGCGCGCCTCTGCGACGTCAAAAGGGTCGGCGCGAATAGCGGTCAGCGCCTCTTGATACAAGGCACGGCGGGCCGTGCGGCTAACGGATTTATCGTCTCGGCCCTTGCGTGCATCCATGAAAACCGCGTGCCTACGTTCCTTGGGCAATGCCATGACATAAGGCGTGCCGTAATCGCGCATGTGCCGCATTGGACCGCCATGGGGCCCATCAAAGCGGTAAGCCGCCCCGACGACAAGCCCGACCACCGCAAGGTTCAGCCCAAGTGACAGGCCCAAGGCCCATCGCAATGTTTTCGTGCTTTTGAATGCAAACCCTGCCATTTTCTATCCCTCGTCCAAGTCCCAGCCGAACGCCGTCAGCTCTGAGGCGTAGGTGTCCAGCGACGTCATATCGGCAACGATGTAAGCGTCGCCGCCGGTGATGATCTGCGTCGCGACATCCGGCAGGCCGCTTGGCGGGGCGACCCCGATCCAGAACCCGACAGCCGTCGCCGCGACCAACCCGCCCAAAGCCGGTGCCCCGCCGATCGCGCGCCAGACCCCGCGCCATCCGCCCATTACGGGCGTAGGCTGCGCGGCCAGCGCATCGGCGATCAACCGGTCCATCATGCCCGCGGGCATCTGCGGCGGGGTGGCCCGCGCCGCCTCGAAATGCGCCTCTAGCGTATTCATACTACGTTTTATCATCATCGTATCCCAAGGCATCACGTCTCGCGCCCAAAAGTTTCGCCAACGCCCGTTTGCCCCGTGCGGTCAGGCTTTCTACCGCTTCGACCCCTATATCCAGAATGGTCGCGATCTCGGGGTTCGCCAAGCCGTCTATGTGGCGCAGCACAACCGCTTGCCGCTGCCGGTCTGGCAATGTGTCCAGCGCCTCTTGCAAGGCATCTTCGCGCGCGGCGCGCTGCAGCCGCGCCTCTGCGCTTTCGCTCGGGTCGGCGGGTTCGGCGATATCCTCGAGCGGGACACCGCGGCCGCGTTTGCGCAGACGGTCGGTGCACAGGTTGGCCGTCACGCGGTATAACCACGTGGTCACCTTCGCCTCGCCGTCGCGCCAGTCCGGTGCGATCTTCCATAGGCGCATCAGCGCGTCTTGGGTCACGTCTTCGGCCTCTGCCGCGTTGCCCAACATACGAAAGGCGTGACCAAAGATGCGCGGAGTCAACTGTACCGTCAACAAACGCGCCGCCGCAGCATCCCCGCCCACATAGCGAAGCAGCAAGGCACGTTCGGGGTCGTCTGCCCTGTCAGCGTCAGAAGTATCGAGCATATCCATCGAACCGGAGGTAGCGTCTGCGGGCGCGCCATTCAAGCGCGCCCGCAAGCTTGCCTTATTCCGTTGCAGGCGCGTCGCCGTCATCGGACTTGTCGTGCTTCATGTGTTTGCCGGGGTTGCCGTGCCCGTCTTTGCCGTCTTTGCCGTCATGGCCGCCGCGCTTGCCGTGATGTTTGCCACCCATACGGGCTTTGGCAAATTCCTCGGCGCTCAGCGAACCGTTCTTGTCGGTGTCCAGCTTTTCGATCATCTTCTCGGGGTTGTGACGTCCGCCCATTTCTTCCATCGACAGCTTGCCGTCTTTGTCGGTGTCCATGCGCTCCATCATCTTGCCCTGATGCTTGGCCATCCGGTCGCCTTTGCCTTTGCCCATGGCCTCAAGCTCGGTCGCAGAAAGCGAGCCGTTGCCGTCGGTGTCTAGCTTCTCCAACAGGCGCTGGCTGCGCTCGGCATGGCGCGCCTTGGCCGCAACGGCCATCTCGTCTTGGGTCAGAAAGCCGTCACCATCTGCGTCAGCAGCCGAAAAACGTGCCGCGGCATGTGCCTTCATTTCGTCAGCGGTGACTTCACCATCCATGTTGGTATCCAACTGGACAAAATGGCTTTGCTTGGCACCTTCAGCCTTATCCGCATTCTGCGCGACCAAGGTCGTGCCACCCAATGCGATCAACCCGCTCAGCAGTGCGATCTGGAAATTTGCTCGTTTTGTCATCTGTTTCTTCCTTTGGTGAACCGTCTAACACCCGCTGTTTTCAGCGTGGCGATACCGGTTCAAACGACGGCCCCTCGGCTTTCCGTCGCAACAAAAGCGAAAAACTTTCACACTCCCCGACGCACCGGGCTTTGCGACATGGCGACGCAACTCGATCTTGCTCCCTTTATCTTGGGGTGATTTGACCGCATGTAGGGTAGGAACAAGGATAGCCCAGATGACTGACCAGACCTTAGAGATGCCACACGTAGACGCCCCCGATCGCAGCATGAAGAAATCCCTGCTGCGTGGCTGGCGGCGCAAATGCCCCAACTGCGGGGCCGGTCCGATGCTGAAAAGCTATCTGAAGGTGAACGACACCTGCACTGTTTGCGGCCAAGAACTGTTTCACCACCGCGCCGATGATGGACCGGCCTATCTGACGATCCTCGTGGTCGGGCACCTGATGGCACCGGGGCTGCATATCGCCTTTGTGGCCTGGCGACCTGAACCTCTGACCCTGTTTACAATCTTTTCGGTTGGCTGCGTTGGATTGTCCCTCTACCTTCTGCCTAGAATGAAAGGGGCCATGATCGGCTTCCAATGGGCAAAGCGCATGGGCGGGTTCGGCAGCACCAACTGACCGACACACCACAAGCCCTGCTAGAAAAACAAGATTTGGGGCAAGGCGATGACCATCGACAAAAGCAAAATCCGAAACGCAGCCACGGTAATCGTGATCCGCGACCGACATACGGCACCGCGGATTCTGATGGGGCAACGCGGCGCGACCGCGGCCTTTATGCCGAACAAATTCGTCTTTCCGGGCGGCGCGGTTGATCTGGGCGATGCGCAGGTGCCGCTGGCCAGCATGGTCGATGAAACCTGCCAAAGCCGTCTTGCCGATGATGCCGATGGCAGCCTTGCACATGCTTTGGTGGTCGCTGCCATCCGCGAGCTTTGGGAAGAAACCGGTTTGATCCTCGGTCAGGAAGGCGCGTGGGAGGGCACGCCCCCCGCCGATTGGCTTACCTTTGCTCAGCGCGGCTATCTGCCCCACGCGTCCCCGCTGCAATTTGTATTCCGCGCCCTGACGCCTCCGGGCCGCCCACGCCGTTTTGACGCGCGGTTCTTTCTGGTCGATGCCGACGATATTGCCACCGATCTGGATAACTTCGACGACGCCTGCGACGAGCTTTCGCATCTGCAATGGGTCGCCCTGTCGGACGCCCGCAAATTCGATATGCCCTTCATCACAGAGGTCGTTCTGGCCGAAGTGGAGGCCCGCGCGCGGCAACTCGAGCCGCCCGCGTCCGTGCCGTATTTCAAGAACAACGACGAAGAGAGCCTGTTCCTGCGGCTGCGCGGCCGCCCGTTGCCAAGCTAAACAGCGACCCCTGCGCTTCCCCTAGGCCACCACAACCAGCATCAGGATCGACGCAATCAGCACAGCCATGCCCGCAGCTTCGCGAGTGCTGATCTTTTCGCGGAAGAACAGCGTAGAGGCCGCGACACTCAGGATGAGCTCCACCTGCCCGAGTGCTTTGACATAGGCCGCGTTCTGCAGCGTGAAGGCGATGAACCAGCACAGCGATCCGCCCATCGACGTGAGGCCGATCCAGACCGCGACACGGCGCGCGCGCCAGACATCGCGGATTTGCCCCGGCTCGCGCAGGCGCAGGTAAACGGCCATGATGACCGATTGCATCATAACCACCGCCGCAAGGGTCACCCCCGCGCGCAGCACAGGCTGCTCTGTCATCACCGCCAGCGACGCCCCGCGATAGGACACAGCGGAAACGGCGAACAACGCGCCCGACGCAACCCCCAGCCCCGCCGCGCGGTTGCGCAAGTCGCGCAGGTGAAAGCCTTTTGCCTCGGCCCCGCCGGACAGCAGCAGCAACCCCACTACGCCTAGGGCAATCGCGGCAAAGCCGGTGGCGCTGACGCCCTCGCCCAGAATGACCCATCCGACCAGCACGGTCAGGATAACTTCGGTTTTCTTGAACGTGATCCCGACGGCAAAGTTACGCTGTTTGAACAACAGCACGACGCAAACGGTCGCCAATATCTGCGCCGTACCACCCATCAGCCCGTGCGCCCAGAACCCCGGGCCAAGGGCTGGCAGAGGCGTCGCGCTGAGCATCAGATAGGCCCCAAGGCCCAACACGATAAATGGCGCGGAATACAGGAACCTTGAGAACGTCGCCCCAGCCGCCGACAATGTCGCGGTGGCCAGATATTTCTGCAGCATAAAACGCCCGGTCTGAAACACCGCAGCGGCGAGCGTCACGAGGACCCACAGGTCCGGGCCCGTATCACCCATGCGCGTGATCCAGCATTGCCGTGGTGCGCGGACAAAGTGACACCGCGCCACACACCTGTCCCTGCCAACCTATCGGGGTCATCGCGGCATCCCAAGCTGACCCGTGTCATAGCCGTTAAAGTCCAGTATCTCGCGGGCCGCCGCGATCCGGTCTGCGCCGCCCGTGGCACTGCGGTCAAGAATCCAGCCGAAGTCTCCAGCCGGGTTCCCGACCACCGCCGTGCGGAACCCTTCGTCGACCCAAAGCACCCAGAGCCCACGCGTGGTGCCGTCAGGAAGGGACAGCGCATACCGCCCCTGCCCTAGTTGCTGCGCCAGCCAAAGGGTGCCACCATCACTGCACCCTGTCTGCGCGCACAGTTGGAACGCCGGCCCTTTGGTTGTTTCGACCAAGGCGACCTGCGCGACACCGTCGCCAAAGCTATCGCGCACCAACCAAGCCCCCTTGAAACGGGCCGCATCATAGCGGCTGGTGGCCCCGATCAGCGCCTTGGTGTCGCGCAGACCTTTCGCCGTTTCGGGCGCAGGAGCAGAGCACCCGGCAAGCAGGGCCAACGCCAAAAACGCCCGCTTCATGTAGCGGGCCTTTTCGTCGGGCCGAGGCTTTCAAGCCCGACAAACAGACCGCCCCCAGACCCCGATACGCCACACGGGATGAATACGTCCTTGTTCATGGTAGGCGGCATCGAAATCTCCTGTGGTATCGGGGCTGGGGCTGCGTTGGTTCAGAAGGGCATCGGATGGGCTTTGTGGGCGGCATCCAGATCGGCCATCACCTCGTCATCAAGATGCAAGTCGATGGCCCCCAGAATAACTTCTAGCTGGTCAAGCGACGTCGCGCCAAAGATCACCGAAGCCATGAAGGGCCGTTGCCGCGCGAACGCCATCGACATCTGAACCGGGTCCAGCCCGTGTTTCTGCGCAATCTGCAAATAATCCTCTACGGCAACAAACACCCGGTCTGTCTTGCGCCCGCCCAGATCCCCGTTGATCGCCATCCGCGACCCTTCGGGAATCGCGCCGTTCTGGTACTTGCCGGTCAACAGACCTGCCCCCAGTGGAGAGTAGGACAGCATGCCAATCTCTTCGTTGTGGCATGTCTCTGCCACGTCGCTATCGGCAATGCGGTTCAACAGCGAATATTCATTCTGCACAGAGACCGGACGCGGGCCGCCTGTCCGCTCGGCAGCGTTCACCCATTGCGTCAGACCCCAAGCGGTTTCGTTGCTCAGCCCGAAGGCGCGGATGGTGCCGCGGGTCACTTCATCTTGCAGCGCGCCCATGCAGTCTTCCATATGGGCCATCGTCTCTGCGCGGTTCTGCGACGAGGGGTCATAGTCCCAGTTCTTGCGGAACATATAGCTGCCACGGTTGGGCCAGTGAAACTGATAAAGGTCGACGTAATCGGTGTTCATCCGCTTCAATGACGCCTCAAGCGTGCTGCGGATCGTGTCGGATGAAATCCCCGCGCCGTCGCGCACCGGTGCCCCCGCGCCCGAGTGTTTCGTCGCCAGCACAAAATCGCGACGCCCGGTCTTTGCGATCCACTCGCCGATGATCTCTTCGGTGCGGCCAATGGTTTCGGCTTTGACCGGATTGACCGGGTACATCTCGGCGGTGTCAATAAAGTTGATCCCCGCATCAAGCGCGCGTTCGATCTGGGCATGACCTTCGTCAGAGGTGTTCTGCGTCCCCCAAGTCATTGAGCCCAGACAGAAATCTGTCACTTCGATACCAGTGTGGCCAAGTGTGTTCTTTTGCATCGGAATTCCTCGTTTAGATTTGCGCCTAACCTTTCTGTTCCGCACTGCCACCGCAAGCGCATTTTAGAGGCACCGGAGCCGCGCAAATGCCCGATGGCGAAAATTGTCGCACAGACGTCGTTTTGGCCGTTGGTTTCGCCCGAAAAAGAGCACAGAGTATCACGATATGCGCCTGCTCATTTCCTTCGCCGCTCTCTTTTTATCTGTCATTTTGCTACAGTTGTCGTCGGGCGGTGTGGGGCCATTGGACGTGCTGTCGGGCATCCAGTTGGGCTTTACCAACCAGCAGATCGGCCTGTTGGGGTCGGCGCATTTCGTGGGGTTCTTTCTGGGCTGCTGGGGCGCGCCGCGTCTTTTGGGCAGCGTCGGCCACAGCCGCGCCTTTGCAGCCTTTACTGCGACAGGGGCGATTGGGCTGCTGTCGCATATGATGGTGCTGGACCCCTATGCCTGGGCACTGATGCGGGTCGCCTCGGGGTTCTGCGTTGCAGGGTGTTACACGGTCGTAGAGGCATGGTTGCAGGCCAAAGTTACCAACGAGACGCGCGGCCGTACCATGGGGGCGTACCGCGTTGTCGACACCAGCGGGTCGTTGGCGGCACAGATGATCATCGGCGTGCTCGCACCTGCCTCCTATGTGTCTTACAACCTGTTGGCGATCTTGTGTTGCGCCGCGCTGATCCCGCTGGTGCTGACCCGCCTGCCCCAGCCCGAAACCCCTGAAAAGGGACGGTTGCGCCCCAAGCTGGCCATCCAGCGGTCCCCCTTGGCGGTTGCTGCGGTGGTCGTCGCAGCCTTGTCGAGCGCATCCTTCCGGATGGTCGGGCCGATCTACGGGCAAGAGGTCGGGCTTACCGCCGGTCAGATCGCGTGGTTTCTGTCGGCCTTCGTGCTCGGGGGCGCGATGGCGCAATTCCCAGTTGGCTGGCTAGCCGATAAATTCGACCGCCGCTGGGTGCTTATCTGGTTGTCGGCGGCGTCGATGGTTAGTTGCGCGGTAACTGTTATGTCGGCTGGCATGGGCACGCAGGCGGTGTTCCTCGCGGCGAGCTTCTTTGGCCTCACGACCTTTCCGATCTATTCCGTCGCGGCGTCCCACGCCCATGACTTTGCCAACAGCTCCGAACGGGTAGAGCTGTCAGCAGCCTTGATGTTCTGGTTTGCCGTGGGGGCGATCTTTGCACCCTATCTGGCATCGGTGTTGATCGAAGGCTTTGGCCCCGCGGCGCTGTTCACCATGATCTCGGTCGGGCATGGGGGTCTGGTTCTGTTCGGGCTGACCCGCATGCGCGCGCGCCCCACAGCGACAAAACGCACCCCCTATGTCTATGCGCCGCGCACGTCTTTCACCATTGGCCGCCTGATGCGCCGCAGTCGCGAACGCGACGCCCCCTAGCCCTTGCCCCGCCGCTGCGCTAGAGACGTGCAAAAGCAGTTTCGGGGTCCAAGTCATGACGCGCCACCTTATCACCTCCGCCATTCCGTATATCAACGGGATCAAACATTTGGGTAATCTTGTGGGCAGCCAACTGCCTGCGGACCTCTATGCCCGCTATCTGCGCGGGCGCGGCCACGAAGTGCTGTTCCTGTGCGCCACGGATGAACACGGCACGCCGGCTGAACTGGCCGCGGCCAAGGCGGGGAAACCTGTTGCTGAATATTGCGCGGAAATGCACGAGGTGCAGGCCCGGATCGCCGACGGGTTCGGCTTGTCATTCGATCACTTTGGCCGGTCGTCCAGCACGCAAAACAAGGTGCTGACCCAGCATTTCGCCGCAGCCCTGTATGACCAAGGCCTGATCGAAGAAGTCGAACAGCGGCAGATCTATTCCGAAACAGACGGGCGTTTCCTGCCCGACCGCTATGTCGAAGGCACCTGCCCCAACTGCGGCTTTGAAGACGCGCGCGGCGACCAGTGTGACAACTGCACCAAACAGCTCGACCCCGAAGACCTGATCAACCCGCGTTCCACCGTGTCCGGTGCCACCGACCTCGAGATGCGCGCGACCAAGCATCTGTTCCTGCGCCAGTCGCAGATGAAGGACAAGTTGAATACATGGATCAACAGCAAGGCCGACTGGCCCGTGCTGACCACCTCTATTGCCAAGAAATGGCTGCATGATGGCGACGGTCTTCAGGACCGTGGCATCACCCGCGACCTGAACTGGGGTGTGCCCGTCAAACGCGGCGATACCGATTGGCCGGGCATGGAGGGCAAGGTGTTCTACGTCTGGTTCGACGCGCCCATCGAATACATCGCCTGCGCGCAGGAATGGGTCGACGCTGGAAAAGGCACCGATTGGGAACGCTGGTGGCGTACCGACAAGGGCGCGGACGACGTGCGCTATACCCAGTTCATGGGCAAGGACAACGTCCCCTTCCACACGCTCGGCTTTCCGGCGACGATTATGGGGTCGCAAGAGCCGTGGAAGCTTGTGGATTACATCAAATCCTTCAACTACCTCAATTATGACGGTGGCCAGTTCTCTACCTCGCGCGGGCGCGGTGTGTTCATGGACCAGGCGCTTGAAATCCTGCCGGCGGACTACTGGCGCTGGTGGCTGCTGTCCCACGCGCCCGAAACCTCGGACGCCGAATTCACATGGGAGAATTTCCAGTCTTCCGTGAACAAGGATCTGGCGGATGTATTAGGCAACTTTATCAGTCGCATCACCAAATTCTGCCGCTCGAAGTTCAGCGAAAACGTCCCCTCAGCGGGCGAGTACGGCCCCGAAGAACATGCGCTGATCGCGGATCTGACCGAACGTGTTGCCCGCTATCAAACCGCGATGGAGGCGATGGAGGTCCGCAAATCCGCCGCCGAATTGCGCGCGATCTGGGCCGCGGGCAACGAATACCTGCAGGCGCAGGCCCCTTGGACGACCTTTAAGACGGACCCTGACAAAGCAGCCGCGCAGGTACGTCTGGCGCTGAACCTGATCCCGCTCTATGCCGTTCTCTCTGCCCCCTTCATCCCCACCGCCGCGGCGAGCATGCTAGAGAGCATGAAGGTTGAAAACGCAACTTGGCCCGACGATGTGCCCGCCGCATTGGCACAGTTGGCCCCCGGTCACGCCTTTGAAGTGCCAGAAGTCCTGTTCGCAAAAATCACGGACGAACAGCGCGATGAATGGGCGGAAAAATTCGCCGGTGTGCGCAGCTGATCCTACGCACCACGCTTTGAAAATGACAAAGGCCAGCGCAGTGCGCTGGCCTTTTTTCGTATGTCCCAAAGCGGCCCCGACCCGCGCCCTATTTAAGCGGCGAGCAACGGCAGGCGAAAAATAAATGTCGTGACGCCATTTTCACAGGTCACATCAACCTGTCCGCTATGCGCTATCGCAATCGACGACGCGATATGAAGGCCAAGGCCCAGCCCCTCTCCGGCGGGATCGTCGCCGCGCTGATAGGGCTGGAACAGCTTCTGTCTCAGTCCGTCAGGGATCGGCCGGCCATGATTTGACACTGTAACCTCTGCCTGTGCATCACTGACGCGCCCGCAAACTGCGATTTCAGTCCCGGGATCAGCATGGCGCACGGCATTGGACAGCAGGTTCGACACCGCCTGCGCAACACGCGGGGCGTCACAGCTGACAGGTCGATCAAACTGCAAATCTATCGTCACTTCGTGGTTAGGGACGGTTGCGCGCACCTCTTCGACGATCTGGTGCAATGCGTCACTTAAGGGCGCATCAGGCGTGGCCGAGATACGGATGCCACCGCCAAGCCGTGCCTTTGCGTGTAGCATGATATTTTCGATCAGCTCGCTCATGCGGTGGATCGAAGAGCCCATCAACGGCAGAATTTTGCGCGCTTTATCCGACAATGGCTCGCGGTCAAGCTGACGCACGCCGGCGTTCATCGCTGCGACTGAATTGCGCAGGTCATGTCCCAGAACCGCGACAAATTCTTCTTGCATTTTGGCCATCTGGCGCTCGTGCTCGACCAGCTGTTCTTGCGCCTCAAGACGTTCTTCGGTCTCGAGACTGCGGCCGATGGTGTCCGCGAAAAGTTCAAGCATCGCAACCACACGCGGGTTCTTTACATCGCGGGGTTCGGTGTCGATCGCACATAGCGTGCCAAAGAAAGTCCCATCGCTGCGTCTGATAGGAATAGAGGCATAGCTGACAATGCCGAACCGCGCTGCAATCGGGTGGTTGCGATACACATCATCCGTCGCAACGTCGTTAAACAGGACCTTTTCCGAGGTTTCGTGCACAGATTGGCAAAAGGTATGATCGATCCCGATCTCGTCCCCAGCCGAGAGGCCAAAATTCACCTCGTCCACCGTGCGACAGGCCACCCATCGGTCCGCCGTCACACGTGCCACAGCGGCAAAGCGCATGTTGGTGGCCAACATCACCGTTTCCAGCAGCGTCCCAACCGTTTCACTGCCTGCGAGCACATCAATGTCATATTGGAAATCATGCGAGCCCAACAAATAGGCGGCATGGTCCTGAATAGTCGCGCGTAGCTGCGTTTCGTCGCCCAATGGGACCTCCCCGTTAACTTTCGCCGCTTACCATAATTCTTGGGCGTACGGCAACAATGGCCCACATCATACTCGAAATACCGCTTTAATCGGCTACGGTGTGAATATAGTTCGCCGTGCAAGCAAGTAAAATATATAATTTACAGGGTGGTGCGGGCGGTGGGACTCGAACCCACACGGGCACAAGGCCCAACAGATTTTAAGTCTGGTATGTCTACCATTCCATCACGCCCGCATCGACGCGCACAATAGCCAGCTTGCGGGCGGTGTAAATGGTCAGATGCGGTCTTGGCGGTTCAAACGTCAGATCGTCTCATGAAAGAGGATGGTTCAGGTCTTATCCGCAAGCATGATTTCTTTGACCGCTTCCATCGCGACATAGGTCGACGTGTTGGCGACATAGGGCAGCGTGGTGACGGTTTCGCCCAAGAACCGACGGTAGGCCGCCATGTCACGCGTGCGCACCTTCAGCAGATAATCGAAATTGCCCGCAATCATATGCGCCTGTTCGATTTCAGGCACACGGCACACGGCCTCGTTGAAGGCCCGCAGGGCGACTTCGCGTGTGTCCTCCAAACGGACCTCGACAAATGCGACATGATCCAGCCCCAGACGTATCGGGTCTAACAGGGCGCGATAGCCCAGAATTATGCCGCTGTCTTCCAACCGTCTTAGCCGCGCTTGGGTGGGGGATTTGGACAGGCCGATCCGCTTTGCAAGATCAGTGATACTGATGCGACCGTCTTCGGCCAGAACCGAGAGAATCGCCGCATCGAAGCGGTCCATTTTGAAGTCGTCGTTTGTCACGTAGGAGGCCCAATAATAAAGCGGTTTACCCACCAATCTGGCCGGAATCAGGAACTAATACTACTATTCACGCGCTATTCTACAGCAATTGTTAATTGGAGTACCTAATGGCACGCGATTCGTCCCCTATTTTGCGCCACCAGATCGACGCAGGCACCTACACCGACCAAGACAACGTCTTGCGTGAACTGGCGCGCAACGCGCATCTGTCGCCAGAGGAACGGGTCAAGATCACCAAAGACGCCGCACAGATCGTGCGCGACATCCGAGGCCACACCTCCCCCGGTATCATGGAAGTGTTTCTCGCCGAATATGGCCTGTCCACCGACGAAGGTGTCGCGCTCATGTGTCTGGCCGAAGCACTGCTGCGCGTGCCTGATGCCGAAACCATCGACGCGCTGATCGAGGACAAGATCGCACCGTCCGATTGGGGGCGCCACATGGGGCACTCCACCTCGCCACTGGTGAATGCGTCGACATGGGCGTTGATGCTGACTGGCCGCGTGCTGGACGATGACCAACCTGGCCCCGTGCGCCACCTGCGCGCCGCCATCAAACGTCTGGGTGAGCCGGTGATCCGCACTGCCGTCAGCCGCGCGATGAAGGAAATGGGCCGCCAGTTCGTTCTGGGCGAAAACATCAACGCCGCGATGGAACGCGCCAAGGGCATGGAAAAGAAGGGCTATACCTATAGCTACGATATGCTGGGCGAAGCCGCCCGCACCGAAAGCGACGCCAAACGCTACCACCTGAGCTATAGCCGCGCGATCTCTGCCATCGCGACCGCCTGCATTCACAAGGACAGCCGCAAGAACCCCGGCATCTCGGTCAAACTCTCGGCGCTGCATCCGCGGTACGAGGTGGCGCAAGAGACCTCAGTCATGCGCGATCTGGTCCCGCGCCTGCGGGCCCTTGCCCTGCTGGCGAAATCCGCCAACATGGGCCTGAACGTCGATGCCGAGGAAGCCGACCGTCTGGGTCTGTCGCTGGACGTGATCGAAAAAGTCCTGTCCGAACCTGCCCTGTCCGGCTGGGACGGCTTTGGCATCGTGGTACAAGCCTACGGTCCCCGCGCCGGCGTGGTGATCGATGCGCTATACGATATGGCGATCCGCCATGACCGCAAGCTTATGGTCCGCCTTGTCAAAGGGGCCTATTGGGACACTGAAATCAAACGCGCGCAGGTCAAAGGCGTCGAAGGTTTCCCCGTCTTCACCCAAAAAGCCGCAACCGATGTGTCCTATATCGCCAACGCCCGCAAACTGCTGAACATGACAGACCGGATCTATCCGCAGTTTGCCACGCACAACGCCCATACGGTCGCTGCTGTACTGCACATGGCCGAAGACAAAGAGAAGTTCGAATTCCAACGTCTGCATGGCATGGGCGAGACCCTGCATAACATCGTGATGGAGAAACACGGCACCCATTGCCGCGTCTATGCCCCCGTCGGTGCCCATGCCGATCTGCTGGCCTATCTCGTACGTCGCTTGCTGGAAAACGGCGCAAACTCGAGCTTTGTAAACCAGATCGTCGATGAAGACGTGGCCCCCGAAGTCGTCGCCGCTGACCCGTTCGACAATCTTACCGAAAGCGGCCTTCACATCCCGACAGGCCCCGAACTTTATGCCCCTGCGCGTGTGAATTCGATGGGGTTCGATCTGATGCACACGCCGACACTGGATGTCATCGAATCTGCCCGTGCCCCGTGGAAGGCACACCGCTGGGCCGCCGTGCCCCTGCTGCACGGAGAGGCAAAGCCCAACAAAGCCGTGCGCTTGATCAACCCCGCTGCCTCTGGTCGCAGCCCCGGCACGGTGCGCAATGCCTCCGAGGCAGACGTGACCAAAGCACTCGACAACGCCGCCGTGTGGGACGCCCCGCTGGAAGAACGCCGCGAGGTATTGTTACGCGCGGCAGATATGCTGGAATCCCACTACGGCGAGATCTTTGCCCTGTTGTCACGCGAAGCCGGCAAGGGCCTGCCCGACTGCGTGGCAGAATTGCGCGAAGCAGTGGATTTCCTGCGCTATTACGCACAACAGGCGACCAACACGCCCCCTGCTGGCATCTTTACCTGCATCTCGCCTTGGAACTTCCCGCTGGCGATCTTCTGCGGGCAGGTCAGCGCGGCACTCGCAGCGGGCAACGCGGTGCTGGCAAAACCGGCGGAACAGACCCCGCTGATTGCCTTTCTTGCCGTGACCCTGCTGCATGACGCTGGCGTCCCCCGTCACGCGTTGCAACTGCTGCCCGGTGGCGGCGACGTCGGCGCGGCACTGACCTCGGACAAGCGGATCAACGGGGTGGCCTTTACCGGCTCGACCAACACGGCGCTACGCATCCGCTCCGCTATGGCCGAACATTGCGATCCCGGCGCGATCCTGATTGCGGAAACCGGCGGCCTGAACGCCATGATCGTCGACAGCACTGCCCTGCCCGAACAGGCTGTGCAATCAATCGTCGAAAGTGCGTTCCAGTCGGCGGGGCAACGCTGCTCTGCCCTGCGCTGCCTCTATGTTCAGGAAGACATCGCCGAAGACGTGATCGAAATGCTCGAAGGGGCAATGGACGCATTGGTTATGGGCAACCCTTGGGAGATCTCGACCGATGTCGGTCCGGTGATCGATGACACCGCGCAGCAGGGCATTGCCGACCACATCGACGCCGCCCGCGCTGATGGTCGGGTTATCGCCGAGCTCACAGCGCCGACTGCCGGCACCTTTATCGCGCCGACAATGATCCGCGTGAAGGGCATCGCCGACCTGGAGCGCGAAATTTTCGGCCCCGTTCTGCATATCGCCACCTTCAAGGCAACCGAGCTGAACAAGGTCGTCGATGCCATCAATGCGACCGGCTATGGGCTGACCTTTGGCCTGCACACACGGATCGACGACCGTGTGCAACATATCTCTGAACGGATCGAGGCGGGTAACATCTACGTCAACCGCAACCAGATCGGCGCGATCGTCGGCAGCCAGCCCTTTGGCGGCGAAGGTCTTTCAGGCACGGGGCCAAAAGCAGGTGGGCCGAACTACCTGCCCCGCTTCAGCGCGCCCGACCTCAAGGTGGTAGAGGAAGCATGGGACAGCACACAAAGCGACCTGCCCCGTCTGCCCGGTCACAGCGGAGCCTTCCTCGAAACCATCACCCTGCCGGGGCCCACGGGCGAATCCAACCGGCTCAGCACCCTGCCGCGTCCGGCGCTGCTGTGCATGGGCCCGGGCAAAGACACCGCGGCAGAGCAAGCCCGCGCCGTCACGGCCCTTGGCGGCAATGCGGTCGCACTTTCGGGCAGCATCGATGCGACGGCGCTGACCAATGGCCCGGCCTATGGTGGTGTCCTATGGTGGGGCGACGAGGCTACCGCACGCAAACTGGAGCAAGCCCTGTCTGAACGCGACGGGCCGATCATCCCTTTGCTGCGCGGGCTGCCTGACACCGCCCGTGTCCGCGCAGAACGTCACGTCTGCGTCGACACCACCGCCTCCGGCGGGAACGCGCAGCTTCTGGGGGCTGCCGGCTGATCTGACCAAGGGCGGGCGTTCCGACGCCCGCCCTTGACCACGCCCGCGCAATGGCTAAGGGTCAGCCCATGTTCCCCATTCGCGATCACAACCCGTCCGGCCGCACGCCCTATGTCACCTACCTGCTGATGGCGGTGAATATTGGCGTTTTCCTCAGTTATGTCGGGCTGTTCAGCGACGACCGCGCGCTCAACATCTTCTTTTTCGACTGGGCGCTCATCCCCGGCCGCGTCACCACGGGGGACGGCTATACCGGCATCTTCACCTCAATGTTCCTGCACGGCGGTTGGATGCATCTGGCCGGTAACATGCTGTTTCTCTATATTTTCGGTGACAATATAGAAGACGAGATGGGCCACGGCAGCTATTTGCTGTTCTACCTCGCCTGCGGCCTGCTGTCGGCACTGGCCCATGTAATCTCGGCCCCCTATTCGCCAGTTCCGACGGTTGGTGCCTCTGGGGCGATCGCAGGTGTGATGGGCGGCTACCTCTTGCTGTACCCCAAAGCCAAAGTCGACATCCTGATTATCTTTATTGTGTTCTTCCGTATCTTCCCGATCCCCGCATGGATCATGCTGGGCCTGTGGCTGGGGATGCAGTTTATCGGCGGCGTCGGGGCTGACCCCACTGTCGGCGGCGTGGCCTATTGGGCCCATGCTGGCGGGTTTATCGTGGGGATGGTTCTCACCATTCCGCTTTGGCTACGGTTGGGTGGGCCAAAGTTCTGGTCGACCACCGATGGGCACCCGCCGCATCCGCAAGCGACCTATCCCGCCAGTGCCAGCCGCATCCCAAAGGTAAGACGCAAATGACCGCCAGCACCCACACCGCGGCCTGTCACTGCGGCAGTGTCACCCTCACCGCCACCCTACCTGACGGGCTGGCCTCTGCCACGCGCTGCACCTGTTCCTTCTGCCGCCGCCGCGCGGCACCGGCCGTCACGGCAATCACCAGTGCGCTCAAGGTAACCAAAGGCGCAGAGCATCTGACGCTCTACACCTGGGGCTCCCATACGGCGAAGCATTATTTCTGTAAGATTTGCGGCATCTATATGTACCACCAGCGACGATCCGACCCGGCGCAATGCGGGGTCAATCTGGGGTGTATCGAAGGGGCCACACCCTGGACGCAGGAACCGATCCCCTACAGCGACGGCATAAACCACCCGTCAGACAAATAGCCGACGGGTGCTTCCAAATGGTATAAATCCTCGCCGAAGGCATCCCGCCCCCGGCAACCGGATCAACCGCGTGCGATTTTCGCAAATCCGCTGAACAGCGCCTCATTCGCGCAGACGATTTCACCATCGTCCAGAATGTTGCCTTCGGGGTTCAGTGGCTCGACCATGCCACCGGCCTCACGCACGATCAACAGGCCCGCTGCCACATCCCATTTGTTCAACCGGCGCTCCCAATAGCCATCGTAGCGACCGGCGGCCACATAGGCCAGATCCAGCGCGGCAGAGCCCCAACGGCGCACACCGGCGCACACCGGCAGGATGCGGCCCAGATCACGCAAGGTATCTGGCAAATCTGCGCGACCGGCAAAAGGCAGTCCGGTGGCAAAAATCGATTCAATCATACGCGAACGGCCCGAGACGCGCAGACGTCCTTCGTTCATCCACGCACCGGCACCCTTTTCAGCAAAGAACATCTCGTCCTTGGCGGGGTCGAATACAACGCCAGCAACGATCTGGCCTTTATGCTCTAGCGCGATGGAGACCGCCCAATGCGGCAGCCCGTGCAAAAAGTTGGTGGTGCCGTCCAACGGGTCGACGATCCAGCGCCGTGTGGGGTCTTGCCCCTCTTCGCCGCCGCCTTCCTCGGCCAACCAGCCATAGGTCGGGCGCGCGCTCATCAGTTCGGCTTTCAGCGTCTGTTCGGCCTGAATATCAGCGCGGCTGACAAAGTCGCCAGCACCTTTCATGGACACCTGAAGGTTCTCGACCTCACGGAAATCCTTGACCAGTCCGCGCCCCGCACGGCGGGCCGCCTTGATCATGATGTTTAGATTTGCACTGCCAACCATATTTCCGTGTCCTTTGATGGATCAGGCCGTGCGTATAAGCCCCCATACGGCATTTGCCAAGGGGGCAGCATCATCTGACGCAACGTGGCGCGCACGGTTCCCTTGCCTGCCTTCGATTAACATATAACGTGCCAGAAACATTGCTAAGGAGGAAAGCAAAATGTCCGACCAGATGAAACGAATTGTGCTTGCATCGCGCCCTGACGGGGCCCCGACGGCCGATAACTTCCGCCTCGAAGAGGGCCCTGTGCCCACGCCTGCCGACGGCGAAGTGCTGGTCCGCATCAAATACATGTCGCTTGACCCCTACATGCGCGGCCGCATGGATGACGCGAAATCCTATGCTGCACCGGTGCCGGTCGGCGGCACAATGGAGGGCGGTTCGGTCGGAGAGGTCATCGCCTCTAACAGCCCCGATTTCAAACCGGGCGACCATGCGTTCGGTATGCTGGGCTGGGCCACGCACGGCGTACTGCCAGCCAACCAGCTGCGCAAAGTCGATCCTGATCAGGTGTCGATCACCACGTCGCTTGGCGTTCTGGGCATGCCCGGATTTACCGGATGGCAAGGTTTGATGGAATATGGTCGCCCAAAGGAGGGTGAAACACTTGTCGTCGCCGCTGCAACCGGCCCCGTCGGGTCTATGGTTGGCCAGATCGCCAAGTCGCACGGGCTGCGCGTTGTGGGCATCGCGGGCGGCGCGGACAAATGCGCCATGGCCAAAGACCACTTCGGTTTTGACGAATGCATTGACCACCGCGCCTATGATGACGCGAAATCGCTGCGCGCCGCGCTTAAAGACGCCTGCCCCAAAGGCATCGACATCTACTTTGAAAACGTCGGCGGCAAAGTGCTCGAGGCCGTTATCCCGATGATGAACCCGCACGGGCGTATCCCGATCTGCGGCATGATCGCATGGTATAACGCCGGTGGGTTGGGCGCGAATGCTGCCGAAGAGTCGCTGACCGCGCCGAAACTGTGGCGCACGATCCTCGTGAACTTCCTCAGTGTGAATGGCTTCATCATTTCAAACCACTGGAACAACTTCCCCAATTTCCTCAAGGAAGTAGCCCCCAAAGTGGCAGATGGCTCCATCGCGGTGAAAGAGGACATCACCGAGGGCCTCGAAAACGCGCCACAGGCCTTCATGGACCTGTTGACCGGCGGCAACCAAGGCAAGGCCATCGTTAAGGTCGGCTAATACCACACAGGCAGGGGCGCACGCGCCCCTGCCCCATACCCGCCCGAGCGAACAGCCCCCCGCACCCCTTGAAAAACACGGCGTCACGTGTCATGTATTTTACGACACATGACGAAAAGGAATCCAGCCATGGGTGCGACGGCCTTTCAATCCGACAAAAGTGCAATTCCCTTGATCGACGTGGATGCAGATGGTGCCCTGCGCGCGTTTCACCTGCTGGGCGGGCGCAAGGTGATCAACCAGACGGTGCGCAACTCGCTTGAGGCGCATGATGTGATTGTCAAAGGCATCTCGTCCAAGGCGCTACTGCATCTGGTCGATACCGTGTCGGTGCTGTCCTCGGGCGACGCGCTGAACAAAGCGATCGGGATGAGCCTGCGCACCCTGCAACGCAAGAAGGCCGACAAGGGCAAGGATCGTCTGTCCATCGAGCAAAGCAGCCGTGCGTGGCGCTTTGCCGAGCTACTAGCGCAGGCGACCGATGTTCTTGGCGATCAAGAGGCCGCCGAGGCGTGGATGCTGGCCCCTGCCATCAGCTTGGACAACCGCCGTCCGATTGACCTGCTGTCATCGGCCGCGGGGGCCGAAGCCGTCGAAAACGCCCTCACCCGGATGGAGTACGGGGTCTACGCTTGACGCCTTTGCCGCCGCCCCTCGGGTCAGGCGCACTGCGTTTTTGGCGGCTGGATCAACGGCAGCATGCACCCACCTGGCATAGCGGCGAAGGCGCGTACCGTGTGGGCGGGCGCTGGAACAGCCGCGGCGTGCGGGCCGTCTATACCGCACTAGACCCTGCCACCGCGATCCTTGAAGTTGCTGTGCACAAGGGGTTCAAGGCGCTGGACACCGCGCATCATGTGCTGACATCCGGCCGTGTGATCGACCCGACCGCGGTTCATGTAGTGCAAAGCACGGATGTCCCGAACCCCAACTGGCTGGTGCCAGGCGCACATGGCGCAGGGCAGAAAAGCTTTGGCGATGCGCTGCTGCGCGATCATCTGTTCGTGCTGATCCCGTCCACCGTTTCGCGCCACAGCTGGAACCTGATCTTTGACGCGCATAAGGCCGCAGCGCAGTATGACGATGTGATGCAGGAAGACTTCGCGCTCGACCCGCGGCTGCACCTCTGACGGCGCAGCCGTGTGATGTCAGGCCCGTTGCAGCTTTCGCGCCTCTTCGCCTGCCAGACCAAGCAGCTTGGACATGAACGGCTTGTCCAGATCATCCTCGCGCACGGCAGCATACAGCCTGCGGGTGATGCCGTGTTCGGTCAGCGGACGCGTGACGTAATCATTGCTGTATTTCACTTCGCGCACGACCCAATCGGGCAGCACCGACACGCCTCTGTTTGATGCCACCAACAGCAGGATCACCGCCGTCAGTTCCACCTGCCGGATCGCCAGCGGTTCGACCTTGGCGGGGATCAGTAACTGGCTGAACACATCAAGACGTGTGCGTTCCACCGGATAGGTGATGAGCGTCTCGCCCCGAAAATCCGCCGCCTCGACAAAGGGTTTCTTTGCCAACGGGTGCGTGCTCGCGGCGACGAACACGGCCTTATAGTCAAAAAGCTCAACAAACTTCACGCCCGGCAGATTTTCGGGATCGGAGGACACCACCAGATCCACCTCTTCGCGCAGCAAGGCAGGCAAAGCGTCAAAGGCCAGACCGGGGCGGATATCGACATCCACATCGGGCCAGCTTTTGCGGAATTGTTCGAGCACAGGGAATAGCCATTCGAAACAGGCGTGACATTCAATGGCGATATGCATCCGGCCTGTGCTGCCCGCCCGCAACCCCATGAATTCCGCCTGTGCGGCTTCTAGCTGCGGCAAGACCTGCTGCGCCAACTTGAGCAACCGCAACCCCGCAGGCGACAGCTTTAGCGGTTTGGAACGGCGCACGAAAAGTTCAACGCCAGCCTGATCTTCCAAGCCCTTTACCTGATGCGACAAGGCTGATTGGGTGATGTTCATTGTCTCTGCTGCGCGGGCCAGCCCGCCGGCCTCGTGAATCGCCTGAATGGTGCGCAGGTGACGGAACTCAATATGCATATGAGGCGTTCCTCATGTTGAAGATGAAAGTTATGAGTTTGTTTCACAACCACATCTGTGCGACAAGAGTTGAAAGCTAAAAACAGGATCGTAAAAATGACCAGCCCCGCCGTTTCATTCGAAGTCTTCCCGCCCAAGTCCGTGGACGCGTCGTTCCGTCTTTGGGATACGGCGCAGGCCTTGGCACCGCTGGCTCCGCGTTTCTTTTCCGTCACCTACGGTGCGGGCGGATCTACCCGTGACCTGACCCATGATTCGGCCCATGTTTTGCGCCGCACGTCCGGGCTGCCCGTCGCCGCCCACCTGACGTGCGTGGGTGCCAGCAAGGCCGAGACGCTGGAAGTCGCCAATAGTTTTGCCGAGATCGGCGTGACCGATATTGTCGCCCTGCGCGGTGATCCCGAAAACGGTGCCGCGACCTTTACCCCCCATGCCGACGGCTTTGCAGATAGTGTCGAGCTGATCGAGGCGCTTGCCAATACCGGCAAGTTCACCCTGCGCGTCGGTGCCTACCCCGAACCGCACCCCGAATCCCCGGATCAGGCGCAAAACGTCGAATGGCTAAAGCGCAAGTTCGACGCGGGAGCGGACGAGGCGATCACTCAGTTCTTTTTCGAGACCGAAACATTCCTGCGGTTCCGTGATGCCTGCGCGGCAGCAGGCATCACCAAACCGATCACGCCGGGCATCATGCCTGTGACCAACTGGAAATCGGCACGCAACTTTGCCACCCGTTGCGGGGCAAGCGTGCCCGTCGCACTGGACGAAGCCTATGCCGCTGCGATCCGGGATGACCGTCATGACCTGCTGTCCACCGCGCTTTGCACCGAAATGTGCAGTGAACTGGTGTCGGAAGGCGTCGAGAACCTGCACTTCTACACGCTCAACCGGCCGGAACTGACCCGCGCCGTGTGTCGCGCCCTTGGCGTGTCGGCGCAAACATCGCTGTCCGACGTGGCGTAAGACCACCTCACAACTTGCCCTTGGGTCAAGAACAACGGCACTCTTCTCCGGCACGCAACTGCCGGAGATTTTTTATGCCACGCCTTGCCGAAACACCCCAAGATTTACTGAGCCAGTCCGAAGCGCTTGCGCTTAGCGGGCTGGAGTTCATGCAGAAAATTCTGGACGGTACCAACCCCGGGCCGCCCATCGGTGCGACTATGGGCTATATGCTGCACGACATTTCGGACGGGCGCGCGGTGTTTCGTGGCACGCCCGAGTTCAACGTGACCAACCCCATGGGGACAGTGCACGGCGGCTGGTACGGTACCTTGCTTGATTCCGCGATGGCCTGCGCTGTGATGACAAAAGTCCCGCGCGGGTCGGTTTATACGACGCTGGAATACAAGATTAACATTCTGCGTTCGATCCCCTTGGGCATGCAGGTTGATTGCATCGGGACGACGGATCACGTCGGCCGCTCTACCGGTGTGGCGCATGGGGAAATTCGCGGGGTCGAGGATGGCAAGCTTTACGCAACCGGTTCGACCACCTGTATCGTGATGAAGATCGCCACCTAAGACGAAGGCATCGGGGCGTCTGGCCCGCCCCGATGCAACCAAGCTTATTCTGCTGCGATTGCGCTGTCGTTCAGCAAGGTCCACACTTTATGCGGCGTGAACGGCATATCGGCCTGACGCACGCCACGGTCCCACAACGCATCTTGTACCGCGTTCGACACGGCCGCCAGCGCGCCGACGGTTCCCGCCTCGCCGCAGCCCTTCATCCCCATCAGGTTTGCCGTCGACGGCACGGGTTCAGAGTTGAAGGACACAAACGGCACATCCGCCGCGCGGGGGATCGCATAATCCATAAAAGAGGCTGTCAGCAGCTGGCCGTCTTCATCATATACGACATGTTCCTGAATGGCTTGGCCGATACCCTGAGCCACACCGCCATGGACCTGACCTTCGGCCAGCATCGGGTTGATCAAATTGCCGAAATCATCGACGACGGTATAGCGTTCGACGGTCACAACCCCTGTTTCGGGGTCAATCACGACCTCGGATACATGCGCCCCGTTGGGATAGCTACGCCCCGGCAGGGTCGCGCGTTCGTGATGCATCAACAGATCGTCGCGGCCCTTCTGGCGGGCCATCTCGGCGACCTCCAGCATGGTGGGCGTCATGTTCGACCCGTCTGCGCGAAAGCGTTCATCGTCAAAGCTGATCTGCGCCGCGGGCACGCCCATTTCCTCGGACAGGAAGGCGGTAAAAGCATCGGTCATCTTGGCCACTGTGGCCAGCGTCGCCGTGCTTTGCGTGGTGACAGAGCGCGAGCCGCCAGTGCCGCCGCCCTGTTTGATCAGATCGCTATCGCCCTGAATGACGTGGATCAGCTCTGCCGGAATGCCCGTCTGGTCCGACAGGAATTGCGCATAGACGGTTTCATGCCCCTGCCCGTTAGACTGGGTGCCGACATAGATAAACACGGTGCCATCGGCATTAAACTCGACCTTGGCCCCCTCTGCCGGATCGCCAAGGATGCTTTCGATATAATAGCACAGCCCCTGCCCGCGCAGCAGCCCCTTGGCTGCGTCCGCCGCCTTACGCGCGGCAAAACCGTCGTGATCCGCCTCGACCGCAACACGGGTCAGCAGACGGTTGAATTCACCCACGTCGTAAAGCTCGCCCGTGGCCGAGGTATAGGGAAACTGTTCGGGTTTGATAAAGTTGATCCGCCGCAGCTCCCACGGGTCGACACCCAATTCGCGCGCCGCACGGTCCATCAGCCGCTCCAGCACATAAATCGCTTCGGGCCGGCCAGCACCGCGATAGGCGTCGGTCTGGACAGTGTTGGTGTAATATCCTTCGACCTGCAGCCACGTGGTCTGCACGTCATAGACGCCCATCAAAACCTTGCTGAACAGCAGCGCCTGAATGGGCTGGCCGAACTGGCTGTTATAGGCACCGAGGTTACATTTGGTGCTGACGCGGTACGCGGTGATCTTGTTGTTTTCGTCAAAGGCAAATTCCGCCAGTGACGTCAGATCGCGCCCGCCATTGTCGCTGAGCATGGCTTCGGTCCGGTCGGACATCCAGCGCACCGGACGCCCCAGGGCCCGCGCCGCCTGCGCAACCGAGAAGTATTCGGGATAAGCCGCGGCCTTCATGCCGAAACCACCGCCCGTATCGGGGTTGGTCACTTGCACATGATCGTCATCCAGCCCGAACACGCGCTTGAGGTTGCCCTTATGCACCCAAACGCCCTGCCCGTTGTTGGAAACATGCACCTTGCCGTCGGTCCATTCAGCATAACAGCCGCGCGGCTCCATCGCGTTGACGATGATACGGTTATCTCCGACGTTCAGGCTGACCGTTTTTGCCGCCGCGTCGAATGCCTTTTGCGTGGCCTCTTCATCCCCCATACCCCAGTCGAATGCCATATTGTCCGGCGCTTCGGCGTGCAGCGGCTCGCCGCCACGATCCAGCGTCATATGGGTGGGCAGATCGTCCACGTCGAACATGATCAGCTCTGCCGCGTCACGCGCCTGGTTCATCGTCTCGGCGATCACCACCGCAACAGGTTCCCCAACGAAACGCACACGGTCCTTGGCAAGCATGGGGCGCAACGGCTTGGCCCCTTCGCTGCCATCGCGGTTCTGCAACACCGTCGCGGCCATAGAGATGTCCATGCCGGCAGCTTCCAGATCCTTGATTGTCAGGACAGCGTGGACGCCGTCTGCCTCAGCCGCATCAGAGACATCGAGCGTCGTGATCACCCCATGCGCGACAGGAGACCGGAAGAAATAGGCATGCAGCGCGTCGGCAGGCGCGATGTCATCCACATAGCGCCCCTCGCCGGTCAGAAACCGCACATCCTCAACCCGTTTGACCGGTTGGCTTTTCCCGAACTTTTCCATCTGGCGGCATCCTTTGATCATCTTCGTGGCTTTGCGCCCGACCTTAAGCGCGAAACCGGCGATGTCCATACGATGCGCGGCGAAAGCTGGCACCGCGACGCCAAGTTTTCAACGCCCCAGCCTTCCCCTTTACGCCCCGCTCGGCTAGATCATCCCAAAGCTTAAAGCGCTACGCTAAAAGAAGGACGCTGATCATGGCCCTCGACAAGAATTTTGACGCCGCCCAGGCCGAAGCCCGCCTCTATGCCGCATGGGAAGACGCCGGTGCCTTCAAGGCCGGTGCCAATGCCTCGCGCAAGGAAACCTTCTCGGTCATGATCCCGCCGCCCAACGTGACAGGGTCGCTGCACATGGGCCACGCGTTCAACAATACGTTGCAGGACATTCTGGTGCGCTGGCACCG
The DNA here is from genome assembly GCF_053474885.1 of Sulfitobacter sp. M13. NCBI lineage: Bacteria > Pseudomonadati > Pseudomonadota > Alphaproteobacteria > Rhodobacterales > Roseobacteraceae > Sulfitobacter > Sulfitobacter sp. M13. Next base: position 2,870,555 of record NZ_CM130281.1, read on the forward strand.
CATGCGCGGGTTCGACACGCTGTGGCAGCCCGGTCAGGACCACGCGGGTATTGCGACCCAGATGGTGGTGGAACGCGAGCTTGCCAAAGACGGCAAGCGCCGGACCGATTTCACCCGCGAAGAATTCACCGCCAAAGTCTGGGAGCAAAAGCAAAAGTCCGGGGGCACGATCATCGGCCAGCTTAAACGTCTTGGCACCTCGCTTGATTGGTCGCGCAACGCGTTCACCATGTCCGGTGCCCCCGGTGCCCCTGCGGGCGAAGAAGGTAATTTCCACGATGCCGTGATCAAAGTGTTCGTGGATATGTACAACAAGGGCCTGATCTATCGCGGCAAACGTCTAGTTAACTGGGACCCGCATTTTGAGACCGCGATTTCTGACCTCGAGGTCGAATCCACGGAAGTCGACGGTCACATGTGGCACTTCAAATACCCGTTGGCAGATGGCGCGACCTACACCTATGTCGAAAAAGACGAAGACGGTAATATCACCCTGACCGAAGAGCGCGGCTATATCTCGATCGCGACAACCCGCCCCGAAACCATGCTGGGCGATGGCGCGGTCGCGGTGCACACTTCGGATGAACGCTACGCGCCCATCGTCGGCAAACTCTGCGAAATCCCCGTCGGCCCCAAGGCACAGCGCCGCCGCATCCCGATCATCACCGACGAATACCCCGACAAGAACTTTGGCTCGGGCGCGGTCAAGATCACTGGGGCGCATGACTTCAACGACTACGGCGTCGCGAAACGCAACAACATCCCGCTGTACGCGCTGATGGACACCCGCGGTGCCATGCGCGCCGATGGTCTGCCCTATGACGAAGCCGCCGCCCGCGCACAGGCCATCGCCGAAGGCCGCGAAGACGCCCCTACGGACGCGACAGAAATAAACCTCGTGCCCGAAGAATACCGCGGCCTCGACCGGTTCGAGGCGCGCACAAAGGTCATCGCCGACATCACCGCCGAAGGCTTGGCCGTCATGGTGCCACCGACCGATCCGCGTTTGGGCAAACCCGTCAAAGCCCCCCTCGCCCCCGAAGAAGGCGGCGAAGAGCGTGACGAGACGCTGGTCCCGCTGGTCGAGCCCAAAAAGATCATGCAGCCGTTTGGTGACCGGTCAAAAGTCGTTATCGAGCCGATGCTGACCGATCAGTGGTTCGTCGAGACCTCGAAAATTGTGCAGCCTGCCATCGACGCCGTGCGCAATGGTGATGTCCAAATCCTGCCCGAACAAGACAAAAAAGTGTATTTCCATTGGCTTGAGAACATCGAACCCTGGTGCATCTCGCGCCAGCTGTGGTGGGGGCACCAGATTCCGGTTTGGTTCGACGACGAGGGCAAGGAATACTGCGCCGCGACCGAAGCCGAAGCGCAAGCAATGGCACCTGGTAAAACCCTGACCCGCGACCCCGATGTGCTCGACACGTGGTTCTCTTCCGGTCTTTGGCCGATCGGCACGCTTGGCTGGCCCGAGCAAACGGACGAGCTGGCGAAATACTTCCCCACCTCGGTGCTGATCACCGGTTTCGACATTATCTTTTTCTGGGTCGCCCGAATGATGATGATGCAGTACGCCGTGGTCGATCAAAAGCCGTTCGACACCGTCTATGTCCATGCACTGGTGCGCGACGAGAAGGGCAAGAAGATGTCCAAATCGCTCGGCAACGTGCTGGACCCGCTGGACCTGATTGACGAATACGGCGCGGATGCGGTCCGCTTTACTCTGACGGCGATGGCCGCCATGGGGCGCGATCTAAAACTGTCGACCGCACGCATCGCCGGCTACCGCAACTTTGGCACCAAACTGTGGAACGCCCACCGTTTCGCCGAGATGAACGGCGTGTTTGAAGATAACGTCGGGACGGTGAGCTACACCAGCCACACCCAGGTCGACCACACGCTGAACAAATGGATCATCGGCGAAACCGCCCGCGTCCGCGAAGAGGTCGACGCCGCACTGGATAACTATCGCTTCAATGACGCGGCCAATGCGCTTTATGCCTATGTCTGGGGCAAGGTTTGCGACTGGTATGTAGAGCTGTCCAAACCCCTGCTGCAAGACGATGCGCCAGAAGCCGCCGAGACACGCCAGACGTTGAAATGGGTGCTGGATCAGTGCCTTGTTCTGCTGCACCCGATCATGCCCTACATCACTGAAGAGCTGTGGCAGACCACCGCAACCCGTTCCAAAATGTTGGTGCATGGCGACTGGCCGACCTATAGCACGGTCGACATGCTGGACGCCGATGCCGACCGCGAGCTGAACTGGGTGATCAGCCTGATCGAATCTATCCGTTCAGCGCGTCAACAGATGCACGTGCCTGCCGGACTAAAAGTGCCTATGCTTTATACCGACATGGACGCCGCTGGCCAAACCGCATGGGACGGCAACGAGGCGATGATCAAACGTCTGGCACGGGTCGAAACCTTGGATAAGGCAGAGACTTTCCCCAAAGGCACCGTCTCTATCGCGGCACCGGGGGCCAGCTTTGGCTTGCCGCTGGCCGGCTTGATCGACATCGACGCTGAAAAAGCACGTCTGCAAAAGTCGCTCGACAAGCTAGGCAAGGAAATCGGCGGGCTGAAAGGACGTTTGAACAACCCAAAATTTGCGGCCTCCGCCCCTGCCGAAGTTGTCGCCGAAGCCCAAGGCAATCTGGATGCACGGCAAGAAGAAGCAGACCAGCTTCAGGCCGCGCTGAACCGCTTGGCGGAACTGGGGTAATCCGGGCTGCTTCCAAATGGCCTCAAATCCTCGCCGAAGGCGTGAAACTCTTTTGATGCACCAAAAGAGGCCTTCGGCGAGGATTTTTTACCATTTGGAAACGGATGTCTGCACAAGATGATCTGCGGTCCTCGCTGGGAAGCAACGATCGTCCATTTGGAAGGCCCCGTCTGAGCAATCAGGCGGGGCTGACTTTTTCGCGGCGTTAGTCTATGAAAACCGCGGGACGTTTGCCGAACTCTGCGGCGATAACCTCCATCTGGTGCGGGCGTCCTAGCAGCGCGGCCTGTTCGCGGGATTCCGCCAGCAATACGGCATCCGCATCGCCTACCTCGGCAAAGGCGGTGAGACGTTTAGCGGCTATTATCGCGCTCGGGCTTTTGCCGGCGATTGTGGTGGCGAGCGCCATCGCGGCGGCCAGCGGATCTTCGGTGATTTGGGTGATCAGCCCCCAGCGTTCGGCCTGTTCTGCCCCGATGGGTTGTGCGGTATAGGTCAACAGCCGCAACACATCGCCACGCACCAGTTTGGGCAGCAACACCATGCCGCCCATATCCGGCACGATGCCCCATTTCATTTCCATCACGGCCATTTCGGTATCGGGGGCAGCGATGCGGATATCGGCCCCAAGGGCCAGCTGCAGGCCCGCGCCATAGGTCTTGCCGTGCAGTGCCGCGATCACGGGCACGCCGACGCGGGTCCAGACCATTGCCACCTCTTGCCACTGGTTCGTGGTCCCGTCGCCGTGGGTACGCGTCATCATCCGTTCGGTCGGGTCACCGCCGGCAAGCGCGCCCATGCCACCGATGTCGATGCCTGCGCAGAACGCCTTGCCCTCGCCCGAAATGACCACCGCCCGCGCATTGGACGCAGCCACCTCGTTTCCGGCAGCGATCACAGCGTCGATCATGTCTTGGTCAACGGCATTCATTTTGTCGGCGCGGGTCAGGCGCACATGGGCGATGTGGTTGTCATAGGTGACGGAAACGCGGCTCATAGGATCCTCCTTGAATTTTGGCTAGTTTGGCCACGAAGTCTGCGTGTTGCAAAGCGAAACGCTACGGCACCCAACACCGCGCGCGCTGGTGCGGATGTGGCTTGCCCGAAGGAGGTCAGATGCAGTAACTGGAACGCATGACACAGTATCGCCTCACCCCGCTTGCCGACGCCCTGCCCTCTACCGTGCCGTTTGTCGGTCCTGAAACACAGGAACGCGCCATGGGCCGCGCCTTTGACGCGCGGCTGGGGGCGAACGAGAACGTCTTTGGCCCGTCCCCCCGCGCGATTGATGCGATGGCTAAAACCGAACAGTGGATGTATGGCGATCCCGAAAGCCATGATCTACGCGCGGCCCTTGCAGCGCATCATGGCATCACGCCCGAGAGCATCATCGTTGGCGAAGGCATCGACGGGTTGCTGAGCTATCTTGTGCGCCTCATGGTGGCAGACGGCGACGCGGTCGTGACGTCTGACGGGGCCTATCCGACATTTAACTATCACGTGGCGGGCTTTGGTGGGGTGCTTCACAAAGTGCCCTATGCAGACGATCACGAGGATCCGGCGGCGCTGTTTGCCAAGGCCGCCGAGCTAGACGCCAAGCTGGTCTATCTGGCCAACCCAGACAACCCCATGGGCAGCTGGCACGACGGACACGTCATCACCCGCGCGCTAGAGGCTTTGCCGCAAGGATGCCTGCTGGTGCTCGACGAGGCCTATGTCGATTGCGCCCCCGATGGGACCGCCCCCGACCTGTCTGCCGATGATCCGCGCCTGATCCGCATGCGCACCTTTTCCAAGGCGCATGGATTGGCAGGGGCGCGGGTCGGCTATGCCATCGCTGCGCCGGATCTGATTACGGCCTTTGGCAAGGTGCGAAACCACTTTGGGATGAACCGTGCTGCCCAAGCAGGCGCCCTCGCTGCGCTGCAAGACAGCAACTGGCTGGCGCATATTCAAGCCCAGATTGCCAGCGCACGCGACCGGATCTCGCAGATCGCATCTGACAACGGGCTGACGTCCCTGCCCTCTGCCGCGAATTTCGTCGCAATCGACTGCGGTGCTGACGGCAGCTTTGCCAAGGCGGTGCTGGACGGGCTGGTGGCGCGCGGTGTCTTTGTGCGCATGCCGTTTGCCGCGCCGCAAAACCGCTGCATCCGCGTCAGCTGTGGCACGCCGGAAAACCTTGATGCTTTTGCCGCGGCCTTGCCCGCGGCACTTGCGGATGCGCGAAAAACCTGATGCGGCGAGGGCGGGGTTAGGCCCCGCCGATCACTTTCGCTGCGGCCTCTAGGGCACCCGTGCCGCGTTTGATATCAAGCGCGGACATGCCGGCCTCTATCCCGCCAAGCATCCCCATGACCATTTGCCCGTTTACATGCCCCATGTGACCCAAGCGGAAGAACCCGTGGCTTTCGGGGCTGTCTTTGGGGGCCATGCCCAGACCGATTCCCAACGTAAGACCGATGTTCCCCTCGACCCAATCGCGCAACTCTGTGGCCTGTGGTGCCTTTAGCCGCAGCGCCGTGACAGCGTGGCTGCGCAGGGCGGGGTCGGCGATGTTCAGCGCCAGATCGCCCGCGCGCCCCCATGCATCGCACGCGGCCCATACCGCCCGCGCCAGCGTTTCGTGCCGGTCCCAGACGGCCTCGATGCCCTCGTCGTGGATCATATCCAGCGCGGCCCGCAGTCCATAGATGTGATGCGTAGGGGCCGTGCCGCAGTGGTACTGGAAGAACTCTTGCGGGTTGGCGCGCGGGGTCCAGTCCCAGAACCGGCTGACCCGTGGCAGTGCCTCGCGCACGGCGGCGGCGCGGTCGTTAAAGAATACAAAGCTGACACCGGGCGGGACCATCAGCCCCTTTTGACAGGCGGTGACCATGACATCGACGCCCCAGTTGTCCATCTCGAACCGGTCGCACGCGAAGGAGGCGATGCAATCCACCATCAGCAACGCCGGGTGATCCGCTGCATCAAGCGCAGCGCGCAGGCCGGCGATATCATTGACCACCGAGGTCGAGGTATCCACATGCACCGCGAGCACGACCTTGATCTCGTGGGCTGTGTCCGCCTCTAGCCGCTCTGCGATCTGATCGATATCCATGGCGGATTGCAGGCCGAAATCCATGACCTCCACTTCCGCGCCAAGCCCTGTGGCGGCATCGCCCCAACCGATTCCAAATCGCCCGGTTGCCGGCACCAGCACCTTGTCGCCGGGGGCCACGACATTGCTCAGCGAGGCCTCCCAAGCGGCGTGGCCGTTGCCAATATACATCGCTACGTGATGCTGCGTGCCCGCGATACGCCGCAGATCTTCCATCAGGGGTGGCATCATATCAACCAACTCTCCGGCATAGATATTGGGGGCCGGACGGTGCATCGCGTTCAACACAGCCTCGGGCATCACCGACGGACCGGGGATCGCGAGATAACCGCGCCCTTGCGACAGATTGCGGAATTTGGTCATGGCACCAGCCCTCATATGCAGGAAGAATTTCATGCAACTTATCCGCAAGCAGCGCGGCGTCAATCACACAAACCACGCGGCGCAGCTTGCCCTGCCCCTTAGGGCTGCGTAAACCCGTAGGCAGATATGCCCAAAGGAACCCGGCCTTTATATGAGTGATGTGACCTATTCCTCGCGCGAGCTGCTGACTTGGCTCTGGCGCGACTACCTCAAGAAACACATGTGGGTATTGATCGTGGCGATCATCTTCATGTCGATCGAGGCCTCGACCATGGGCGGGCTCGCCAAGCTGATGCAGCCGATGTTCGACCAGGTATTTGTCGCCGGCGACAGCGGCGCATTGCTGTGGGTCGGTCTGGTGCTGGTGGGCATCTTTGTGCTGCGGGCTGTGTCCGGGGTGGTGCAAAAGGTGCTGCTGACACGCATAAAACAAAAGTCCGCCGCTGATATGCGGATTGATCTGCTGGACCGGATGATGGTGCAGGACGGCGCGTTTCACCAAGAGCATCCACCGGGGTTTCTGATCCAGCGGGTGCAATCGGATGTGAATGCCATCGGGTCGGTCTGGCAGGCCGTGATCACCGGTGCGGGGCGCGACCTGATCGGGTTGATCGTTCTGCTTGGTGTTGCGATCTCTATTGATCCGGTCTGGGCGCTGCTCGCCTGTATCGGTCTGCCACTGATGGTCATGCCCGCCGCATTGGCGCAACGCTTTGTGCGGGCGCGGTCGCGCGAGGCACGCGATCTTGGCGCAACCCTGTCGACCCGTTTGGACGAAGTGTTCCACGGTATCGTGCAGATCAAGCTTAACGCGCTAGAGAAGTATCAGGCCAAGCAATACCGCGACCTGACCAAGACCTATATCCGCACCGAGGTGCGCGCCTCTTTCGGGAACTCGGCCATTCCGGGGATGATCGACATTATTTCGGGCATCGGGTTCATGGCCGTGATCCTGTATGGCGGCAACGAAATCATCGAAGGCGACAAGACCATCGGTCAATTCATGACCTTTTTCACTGCCATGGGCTTTACCTTTAACCCGCTGCGCCGTCTGGGCGCGATCAGCGGGCTGTGGCAGACCGCTGCCGCAGCGCTTGAACGGCTCAAAGAGCTGATGGACGAGCCGGTGCATCTCAAGTCGCCAGCCAATCCGGTGCCTGTGCCCACAACGCCCCCCCATATCGCGCTGGAAGGCGTGAGCCTGTCTTACGGCGAAGCCAAGGTTCTGGACGATCTGACATTGCATGCTGCTGCAGGCGAGACGACGGCGCTTGTCGGGGCATCGGGGGCGGGCAAGTCGACCATCTTTAACCTGTTGACCCGCTTGATCGACCCGCAAGAGGGGAGCGTGACAATCGCAGGCGTGCCTCTGGCTGACATGGACATTCCCGACCTGCGCGGCTTGTTCTCTGTCGTGACGCAAGAGGCACTGTTGTTTGATGAAACCCTGCGCGAAAACATCGTTTTGGGCCGCGAGAACGTCACCGAGAAAGAGCTGCAACAGGCGCTGGACGCCGCCCATGTCTCTGACTTCCTGCCCAAGCTGGAGCACGGTCTGGAAACCCGCGTCGGGCCGCGCGGCTCTGCGCTCTCGGGCGGGCAACGTCAGCGCGTCGTGATCGCGCGTGCGCTGCTGCGCAACACGCCGATCTTGCTGCTGGACGAAGCGACCAGCGCGCTGGACGCGCAGTCTGAAAAGGTTGTGCAGCAAGCGCTGGACCGGCTGTCACAAGGGCGGACAACCTTGGTCATTGCGCACCGTTTGTCCACCATCCGCGGCGCGGACAAGATCGTAGTCATGGATCGTGGTCGGGTGATGGACGAGGGCAAACACGAAGACCTGCTGGCGCGTGGCGGCATCTATGCCGATCTCTACCGGTTGCAATTCGAGGACGGCAAAACCGTCACCGACGGGCGCAACCTGGCAGCGATGCGGCGTATGGAGCGCGGCCTAAAACCCATTGAACCGAACCTGCTGCAACGCATCGGGCTTCGGCTGTTTGGCACCTAGCCTGGGCGGCGACGCTGACTACTTAGGATATCCCTCGGCCAGCCTGGCCGGGGCGACCCCTGCGAAATAACGGATCAACGTCCAAAGGTTCCGCGACCCGCGCCGTAGCCAACCTTGACGCATATATTTATCCGCCGACGTCACCGCTGTGACCTCAAGCCCCACCAGCTGCCCGCGCAAGGCGCGCACAAGGGCCACATCCTCCATCAGCGGCTGATCGGGATAGCCCCCCACGGACTGGTACAAACGTCGCGGCAGCAACAGCCCCTGATCTCCGTAGGGCAGCCCCAGACGGCTGCGCAGGTTGGCCCAAGCCGCCACCGCCTTGCCCGCAAGCCCGCCCTGATCGAACTGAAGCTGGAACCAGCCTGCCTTTTCACCACGCAGATGTGCAATGACTGGCCCCGTCCACCCCGGTGCAAGCCGGGTATCCGCGTGGAGCACCAACAACCAATCCGCTTTCGCCTTGGCACAGCCGCGCTGCAATTGCCCGCCGCGTGACGGCGTACCAGCGACGATCTCTGCGCCCCAAGCCTCCGCCAATGTCAGGGTCATGTCATCCGAGCCCCCGTCGCTGATGATCAGCTCGCGGACAAGACCCGCGTCCAACCCCTCCATCAGGGCGGTGAGGCAATCGGTCAGGGGCGCTTCGGCATTCAAGGTGGGAATGACAACAGATATAGGCGCGCGCATGGTTGCCCCTTTCAGCTTCGAATTGCGCTGTTATATGTCATGTTAATCATTGAAAGGACAAGCGATATGACCAGCCGCCGCATCCTGAGACTATCAGGCCCCGACACCCGCGACTTTCTGCAAGGCCTCGTTACCAACGATATCCGCAAGCTGGATCAGGGCCCGATCTACGCCGCGATCCTGACGCCACAGGGCAAATTCATCACCGATTTCTTTCTTTCGGCGGACGGCGATGCCGTGCTGTTGGACGTTGCCGAGGCCGATGCCGACGCGCTGGTGCAGCGTCTGACGCTGTACAAGCTGCGCGCCGACGTCACCATCGACGCGACCGGCCTGTATCTGCACCGTGGCCTAGAAGACGCGCCCGAGGGGTCCTATACCGACCCCCGCGACGCCCGCATGGGCTGGCGCGCCTACCGCGACATGCCGCAAGAGGATGATACGACCGACTGGGATGCCCTGCGCGTCACCTATATGATCCCCGAGTGCGGCGCAGAGCTGACCCCGGACAGCTTTATCCTCGAGATGGGGTTCGAGCGACTGAATGGCGTCGATTTCCGCAAGGGCTGCTATGTCGGCCAAGAGGTCACCGCCCGCATGAAGCACAAAACCGAATTGCGCAAAGGGCTGGCCCAAGTCGAGATTAGCGCCCCCGTTGAAAAAGGCACCGCCATCACTGCGGACGGCAAGCCCGCCGGGACGATCTTTACCCGCACCGGCACGCACGCACTGGCGTACCTACGCTATGACCGTGCCACAGCCGCGATGCAGGCCGGCGACGCCACCGTGACGATGGTGACCGACGGCTAGGGCGGCGGATGCCACACCGGCCGACCGCTTTGCGCAAATTTCAGGCAGTCTAAAGCAAGGGCGTAGGCACACCGTCTATTTAGTTGCAAATTAGCAACAAACACCCGTTTCGCAAACGTTTCACCCCATGTCGGCCGGCATTCACGCCGCTTGCACAACGCAAAAGAGCCCCGGCATCACCGGGGCTCTGCAGTGCAGCGAAGCTATGACGTAGCGTCACATCAAAGCTTAGGCGCGTTCGGAATATTCCATCGTTTCGGTGTTCACGATGATATCTTCGTCCTGACCGACGAAGGGCGGGACCATCACTTTGACGCCGTTATCCAGGATCGCTGGCTTAAAAGAATTCGCCGCAGTCTGGCCTTTGACGACCGGCTCTGTCTCGACAATTTTGCAGGTCACTTTCTGGGGCAAGGAAGCGTTAAGCGCTTCTTCCTCGTGATACTCCACGACAACCATCATACCGTCTTGAAGGAAGGGACGGCGTTCGCCCAAAAGCTCTGCAGAAAGCTGCACTTGCTCATATGTTTCGGTGTCCATCAGAACCAGCATACCTGCGTCTTCATACAGGAATTGTTGGTCTTTTTGCTCTAGGCGGACCTTTTCAACCTTGTCAGCGCTGCGGAAGCGTTCGTTCAATTTCGACCCGTTCCGAAGGTTGCGCATTTCGACCTGAGCAAAGGCACCACCCTTGCCCGGTTTGACGTGATCGACCTTGACCGCCGCCCACAGACCACCGTTATGCTCAAGCACATTTCCTGGCCGAATTTCGTTCCCGTTAATCTTTGGCATGTATCAGCACCGTAGCCTTAAAGTTGAAGAGAGATTGGCCCGACCTATATATATCAACGTCGACCCCCGCAAGACAGCGCACCCGATGCTGCAACAGCGAAAAGGTATGCGAAAGGCGCATGCGTGCTATGCAATAAAGGTGTATCCGAATCGAGCTCTTTCGGTCATAAGGAGGCCTACGCCTAAATGACAAGAGCAAGAATAATAGAAAGGACGACGAGATGAAAGATTTCGTTGATGGCACTGCCTTTAACAATGAACAAGGCAACCGTGCCCGCAAACTTTTCGCAGCTGTGGTACTGGCTGCATTGGACGACGCGATTGCCGATGACAAGAAATACGGCAACGGTCCAGAACAGATTGCCCGTTGGGCCCGCTCCCGCGATGGCCGCGAAGTATTGAGCTGCGCCGGCATTGACCCCAACGAGCGTGTTGTCGAAGGTCTGATGGACTTTGTTGGCAAAGGTATTCGGACATCCGTTGCCCTGTCCCGCGAAGAGTCAGAGCGTCGCCACGCCGCGCAACAGGCCGAAGCTGCCTGAAGACTGCCTAAAGTTTGAACAAAAAGACGCGGCCCACGGGCCGCGTTTTTTTATGTCTGCCATTTATATCGACGGATTGAGTAGCACCGACCTCCCTGCCCCACAAACGAAAAAGGGCAAGGCGCACTGCCCTGCCCATTCTAAGCCCAAGCCCAAGCGCTGTGAGGCGCGCGTGCAGAGTTGTTACTCAAGGTCCTGCGAGGTCAGTGCCCGGTGAATCTCGCGCCGTACCAGCTTGCGAACGTTGCGCGTGATCCGTTCACCCAAAGCACCCTGAAGCTCGCTGCGCACGATTTCTGACACCAAGTCGCGCAGCATCTCTTCGTCCAGATATTCATCTGCGGCAAAACCAGATGTCGCATCATCGTCCTGCGCTGCAGCCGCCGGTTCATCAGTGGTATCCTCGACGGCAGCATCCGCCGCCGTTACCCGCGCGGCAAAAGGGCTATCGACAACGCGCTCGTCGGGTTCGGTGGACGACCCAGCTGTATCGACCCAGCCGATGCTGTCGTTTTGCAGTGCGTCATAGTCAGGCTCTTTCACGGTATCCGAAACCAGGGCACCAGTTGCGTCGAACTCCAAGTCGTCTTCCCACGCCATCGCCGGATCTTCGCTGCCGGAATAGTCGCTCTTGCCCGGCTCGTCAGGCTCCCAGTTTTCCGGAATGCGGCTGATTGCCGTTTCAAGCGCGGCGATCTTGGCGCTGAGCCGGTCCGGCGTGGGGGGCACGTCTTCTACCAGCTCGGACGTCCCGAGGTTGAGCATGTCGGCTGAATAGGCCGCAGCGCGTGGCGCACTAAAGGCCAGCTTGCGCGACGGCTCCGAGGTATCCTGCAGATGATCATCACCCGTGGGGGTCGAAAACTGCGCCCGAAAGCGCGGCTCGCGTCCGGAAATAAACTTAAAATCTTCTGCAACTTGATTGCGATCAGAGGCGGAGGGCTCTTCTTCCTCGCCTGACTCGATCTCTTGCATGGCCTCTTGATAGGAGGCGGACCGCTGCTGGACCACTTCGTGCACCTGAGGGGGCGCGGCCTTTGGCTGCGCCGCCACTGGCGTATCGTTCGAGACGCGCAATGACGGCGTGAGCACCAATTTCTCTTCAATAGCAGGCTTTTCGGGCGCTTTTTGCGCCGGCTTGCGATCCTCGGAGACCAGACGGCGGATCGAAGACAGGACGTCTTCGACCTCTGCGTTTGTGACGGTTTCGGACATAATCAATCACCACTCGTTCTTTGCAAATAGTCTAACCCGAAGGCTGTCTTGTCACAATGGGGGTGGTGAAAATGTCAGTCTTTTTGCAGCGCCCGCAAGACACGGTCCAACTGCTTACCCTCTTTCGAGAGTTTCGTTGGACCATCCTTGACTAGATTGTAGTACGCCGAGGGGTCATAGATCTGTACGGGCAGCTTGAGGTCCTGCGCGGTCAACTGTCCGGTTGCCGCCAGCACGGAATAGGCGGCAACATAGAGCTGTGACTGCGCCGAAACGCGGGCAGAGCGTGCATCAAGCAAGGATTGCTCAGCGTCCAGCACATCCAGCGTCGTGCGTGCGCCCAGACTTGCTTCTTCGCGGATACCGTCGAAAGCGATCTGTGCCGCGCTAACCTGCCGCTGCGATGCTTCGATCTGTGCCCGCGCCGAGGCGAGCCCCGCATAGGCATCGCTTACCGCACGTTCAACATCCTTGGCCACCACATGCAGGTTGCCGCGTTGCGCGTCACGTTGCGCTTGGCTTTTGCGCACACCGGCGGACAAGGCCCCGCCCTGATAGATCGTCTGCCCGACCTGAACCCCCACCGATCCACTGCGCGTAGAAGCTTCGGAGCTGAAGGTTTCGGTCAGGCCATAGGCCCCTTGCAGCGACACCCGTGGCTTCAAGCTGGATTCATTGCTGCGCACCAGCAAATCAGCGGCAGCGACCTGGTGTTGCACGGACAAGATATCGGGGTGTTGCCGCACAGCCAGTGCCTTGGCTGTCGCGATACTATTAGACACGCTTGGCAAGCGTGGCGGCGGGCTAAGACGACCGGGGTTCGTGCCCACGGCCACTTTGTAATAGGCCTTGGCACTGATGAAATCGCCCTGCGCACCCGCAAGATTGCTGCGTGCGGCTGCCAGCTCTGCCTCTGCGAGAGAGACGTCGGTACGCGTTACTTCACCCACTTCAAAACGATCCCGCGCGGCGCGCAATTCCTGCGTCAGGACGCGCACGTTGTTTTCCCGAAGCGACACAAGCTGTTGCGTCTGGATCACGCTCATATAGGCGTCGACAGCGCGCAGCAGGATCTGTTGTTCGGCACTGACCAATGTTTCGCGGGTGGCCAGCACGGTTTCTTTGGCCGCTTCGATCGAATAGCGCGATGCGCCAAAGTCATAGACAAGCAGCGATGCCACGAGGTTGACCGACGTGGTGAGGGAATTGGTGGAGTTTCTGAAACCCGTTGGAAGAGTGCTGGTGCCCCCGCTGACCGACCGGTTATACGATTTCGTCAGGTTTCCCGTCCATTGCAGCACCGGCTTGAGCACGGATTTGGCGATGGCCACGTCTTCGTCGGCAGCACGCAGCACGGCGCGGTTCTGGTCCAGCAGACCGGAGTTGTTATAGGCCCCGACCAGCGCATCAGCCAGTGTTTCCGACTGTGCCGCCATCGGAGCCATCAACCCCAACCCAACGCAGGACGCCGCCATTATACTGCGGACGGACCGCATCTTGCCTGTATTCATCATATTTCACACTCCATCGGTGTCACTGCTTCTGCCGTCATGCGCGGCAGTTATATTATCTTATAGCTGAAATTCTTTCGCGCGGGTAAACCCATTCAGCAGCGGGGCTGCGGCATTAAAGCTTTTGCGCCAGCTGATGCCATGATCACTTTTATATCCCAGGCGTACCTCGCCCAAGGGGCCCTCCATGAACAGGCAGGCAATCCGCCCACCGTTCTTAAGCTGCGCCAACAGCGCCTCTGGCACTTCTGCAACGCCGCCCTGCACGATCATCACATCATAGGGCCCATGCTGCTGTGCACCGTCTGCAAGCGCGCCGGTGTGCACAATAACGTTGTCGATGTCGGCGTTGATCAGCGTTTCCTGCGCTTCTTTCGCCATCTGCTCGTCCGCTTCCACGGCGACCACAGCTTCGGCCATATGCGCGATCACCGCAGAGGAATAGCCGTAGCCACAACCGATATCGAGCACCAGTTCGTCATTCTCGATCCCGAGGCCGTCCAGCATTTTGGCCAATGTGCGCGGCTCTAGCACGACACGTCCCTCGCCCAAGCTGATGTTTTCCCCCAGATAGGCGGCCTCGCGACGGGCGGCGGGCACATAATCTTCGCGCGCCACTTTCAACATCGCATCAATGATCGGGAACTTGGTAACATCCGAAGGGCGCACCTGAGTATCAACCATCATGGTGCGGCGGGCTGTGAAATCTGTCATCAGCTAAACTCTTTCGTTCGGTTATATGTCTTATGGAATGCCATATACCCGCCTGTCGGGCAACGGTCAGTGCGTTTAAGGGGTGCAATTTTCCCTGCTGGGCGAACAATAGGGTCAAAACAGGGCGGATGCCATAGCTGCTCCGCACAGCGCCGTTATCCCTCGCACACGAAGACTGGGGGCGATTGCCCCTCGCGCGCGGTCTCGAAAGCGCGGACAATAGCTCAGATCACCCGATCACGATCTGGCCAGACGCCTGCGACACCGGAACTGGTATCAAGCGGCAGCCAAGGCCTTCGCCCCCGATACCTTCGCCGGTTCCAGCGTCAAACATCGCACCATGGGCGCTGCACATCAGCTTTTGGCCATCTGCGGACAGCATCTGCCTTGCGCGATAATCGAGAGGCAAGAACTGATGCGGGCACATGTTAACAAAGGCAATCACCTGATCGCCTCGCCGTACCAGCAACAGGGGGAAATCCCCTGCTGCAGTCGTAAGCGTCATTGCGGCAACCCCGGTCACATCCGCCGCGCGCGCGACGCAGGTGCCGAGGGTCGGGGCCGTGGATAGATCCGTCCAGATCATTCCACCAGGGCAGCTTGCAAGACCCCACGACGAACCTGATCTTCTTCGATAGATTCAAACAAAGCGCGGAAGTTGCCCTCGCCGAACCCGTCATCCCCCTTACGCTGGATAAATTCGAAGAAAATCGGGCCAATCACGGTTTTAGAGAAAATCTGCAGCAGCACGCGGGTTTCGCCCCCGCCCACAACCCCTTCGCCATCAATCAAAATACCGCGTTTCTGCATCTGATCGATCGGCTCTTGGTGGCCTTTCACGCGGGCACGGCTCATCTCGTAGTAGGTCGCGGGCGGCCCTGGCATGAACCCCAGCCCTGCATCCGCGATCTTTTCAGTGCCGCCGTAGATGTCATCAGAAGCAATTGCGATATGCTGGATGCCCTCGCCTTTATATTCGCGCAGGTATTCCTCGATCTGGCTGTTATCATCCGCACTTTCGTTAATGGGGATGCGGATTTTACCATCCGGCGAGGTCAGCGCGCGGCTGGTCAAACCCGTCTGCTTTCCCTTGATGTCAAAAAACCGGATTTCCTTGAAATTGAAGGTATCGGCATAAAACCGGTACCACGTGTCCATATTGCCGCGGATCACATTGTGGGTCAGATGGTCCAGATAGTAGAACCCAAACCCTTCGGGGCGCGGATCAACTTCACCAAGCCAATCGTAGTCAGCATGAAAGGCACTGCCATCTTCACCATATGTGTCGATGAAATACAGCAGCGATCCGCCAATACCGTAAACGGCAGGTGCCTCTATCGCCTTACCGTCACCGGTGTATTCCTTCGCCCCCAGATCGACAGCACGTTTAAGCGCATGTTGCGCGTCCACGACACGCCAGCCCATGGCGGGGGCACAGGGGCCATGTTCTTCTACAAACTCGGCAGCGTGTCCGGTTTTCTCTGCGTTCAGCAAATAGGTAATATCGCCTTGGCGGTAGATCGTGATGTCCTTGGATTTATGCTTGGCCACTGAAACAAAGCCCATCTGGCGAAACAGCTTGTCTAGAACGTCCGGATCGCGGTGCGCAAACTCGACGAATGAAAACCCATCAGTCCCTGCAGGGTTCTGATCGGAAATAGTGGCCTTTGGCGCGTCGTGTGGGAACGGTCCCATGGTGCAAACTCCTCCAGGTATTAGTTGAATCCATTGTGCATCAGCGTCCGCGCATGGTGCGTGCATACTAGGCGTGAATTACACCTGATTTTACACAAAAATTGCATCAAAGTGGACATTAGCGCTCCTAAGAAACATACCCCCTGTGTAGGCTGCACGAAGCAGGCAAAAAGATAGGCTATTATGTCGCTAGACGGATTCGATATCGCAATACTCAGGGCGCTTCAGCAGGACGGAGCGCTGACCAACACCGCTCTTTCAGAAATGGTGAACCTTTCCCCGTCGCAATGCTCGCGGCGACGTGCGGCGCTCGAGTCGGCGCAGCTTATTTCCGGATACTCTGCACGGTTAAATGCGGACCGGCTGGGCTTTGGACTGCGCGCGATCGTGCGCGTCAATTTGCGCAGCCACGGTGGCAATAACGAAAGTGGCTTTGCCAGCTTTATCGCCCGCCACTCTGAAGTCCGCGCCGCCTTCTCCGTCTCTGGGGATGCGGACTATATCCTCGATCTGCGCACCCCGGACCTAGAGAGCTTTGCACGCTTCATACACGAACATTTGCTGCCGCATGAACTTGTAGCGCAGGTAAGGTCGGAGATTGTGCTTAGAACGCTCAAAGACGCCCCGGGCGTTGATCTTGCACAGCTTCCTACATCAGCGCGCTAGCACTGAAGTGCTACCGCAGCCCTCGCGCCCGAAAAGATCACCCAGACGCAACAATAGATTGCCCTGCCAATACTGGCACCCAACTGAGGTTTTTAACTTGAGCTTTTGAAATCAAATGGAGGCGAGTAGGAGAATCGAACTCCTGTACACGGATTTGCAATCCGCTGCGTAACCACTCCGCCAACTCGCCTCGGCCGCCTTGGTGGCGGCGATCATTCGGACCGTGGGCCCGAATGCGTTTGGCGCTTATCCCGATTTTTGTGGGAAATGTCTAGCCCAGTTTAGAGCAAAACGGCGGGAAAAATATCTCCCGCCGTCCAAGGGTCAGTTAAACCGAGATGACCGGCTTATCGCCTTCTTCCGGTGCGTCGATTTGCAAGTGGTGATCCTCAAGGATCAGGATGTTTTCCACACCGACAATCGCGCTTTTGGTCTTGTAGCCGATGACGTCCTCGATCTCCATTTCGGGGTTCCGCGCCATCAAGATGGTCTCTTCGGAGGAGAAGTTGGTCAGGCCACGTGCGAACTCGTTGCCCTGCTCGTCATAGACGTGCAGCACGTCCCCTTTCGAAAACTCGCCTTGGATCGACACCAGGTCATCACGTTGCAAGCCGCGCTCCTTGGCGGTGATCGCACGGACAGCATCGTCGGATACAACAAGTGTACCGGCGACCTGCAAACGGTTGCTGAGCCAGATCATCAAAGGCGAAGCACCCCTCCCCGAGGCCAGACAGCGCGTATGGCGGCGTTCGCGGTTCAGAACGGACGAAATCGGACGTTCGATGATGCCGTCGGCGATGATCGTCTCGACCCCGGCGTTTTGCGCCATATTGGCCGCCAGCATTTTGGTCAACATGCCGCCGCTGCCCAATTCGCTGATGCTCTTGGTGGATTCGAGGTGCTCGGACACGTCCTCGATTTCTTCGATGAACTGCGCGCCGGGTTCCGACGGATCGCGGTCATACAGGCCTTCGACGCTGGTCAGAATGATCAGGTGATCCGCTTCGACCATCTGGGCGACCTTGGCCGAGAGACGGTCGTTGTCTCCCACTTTCAAATCGCGCGTGGCGATGGAGTCGTTTTCGTTGATGATGGGAAGGATCTGGTTTTCAAACAGCCGCAGCATGGTGTTCTTGATGTTCAAAAAGCGGCGACGTTCTTCCATGTCTTCGACGGTCACCAGCATCTGTGCCACGTCAAAGTTATATTCATTCGCAACCTGACGATAGGCATTCATCAGCAGCGGCTGGCCACAGGCGGCAGCGGCTTGCTTGTCCAGAATACCGGCTTCCTCGGGGCGTTTGCCGATCATGTTCAGGCCAAGCGCGACCGACCCTGAAGAGGTCAGGATGATCTCGTAGCCCTGGTCCTGAAGGTCCCCCAAATCCGCCATGAGTCCGTTCATGAAAGCATAGCGCAATGTCAGCTTTTCTTCATTGGCCAGTAAACTGGATCCGATTTTAACGACGATACGTTTCTTCTTGGACACGAGGAGATTTCTCCGGTTTATTGTTAAATTTCAATGCGTCATCGCACGCGGCACGAAATGCCGCGATGCAGAAAGACACTGTGATTCGGTGATGTATAACATGTGGACACCAAGCACTTGCAACCGCCAAGCCTGAACGCGCGGGATTACGCCACGCTTAAGAGGTGGTTTGCAGCCCCTCTAGCGCGCTACGGGTCAGGCTGGGAATTTCAGTCGGACGATGGTCTTCGCGCCCCACGTAGACATGCACAAAGAACCCTTCGGCAGAGGCCGTGTCGTCGTCATTTTTAAACAACCCCAGCTCCATCCGCACAGAACTTTTGCCAAGCTGCGCCACCCGTAAACCTGCGGTTACACGGTCAGGGAATTTCATTTCCCCAAAGTATCGACAGCCGGTTTCAACCACGAGCCCGAACACAGGGCTGGTCTGCGGATCCAACAGTCCGCGTTCGATCAACCAGCCATTCACGGCCGTATCAAACAGCGCGTAATGGACGACGTTGTTCATATGCCCATAA
This sequence comes from Sulfitobacter sp. M13, assembly GCF_053474885.1. Taxonomy (NCBI): domain Bacteria; kingdom Pseudomonadati; phylum Pseudomonadota; class Alphaproteobacteria; order Rhodobacterales; family Roseobacteraceae; genus Sulfitobacter; species Sulfitobacter sp. M13. The sequence continues at coordinate 2,889,402 of NZ_CM130281.1, forward strand.
GCGTCATTGTCGTTCCAGCGGGTTTGCAGCGGATAGAAATCAGCATAATCAGCCCGGGTTGCGGCAGGTGCGCGAGGGGCCATTACCAAGCCGCCTCATAGATCGCATGAACGTCGGCCTGCGTGACGTCGCGCGGATTATTGACCAGCAAACGCGCCTGCACCATCGCATCTTCGGCCATCTTTGGGATCGCACTTTGTGGAATATCCACGTCGCGCAGACGCTGGGGAAGCCCGAGCTTGGCCGAAAGCTCTGAGAGCGCATTGATAAAGGCTTCTGTGCGGGCCTGACTACCCTCCACCTCTGCCAGTGCGGGGAAAGCATCTGCTGCGATCTCGGCGTAGACGCTGCCGGCGTGTGGCGCGTTAAAGCGCAGTACATGAGGCAGCACCAGCGCATTGGAAAGCCCGTGCGGGATGTGAAAGGTGCCGCCGATGGGATAGGCCAGCGCATGCACCGCCGCGACCGGCGAATTGGCAAAGGCCTGACCCGCCAGCATGGACCCCAACAACATTGCACCGCGGGCGTCGACATTGCTGCCGTCGGCCACCACGGCTTCGATATTGGCCCCAAGCAAACGCAAGGCTTCGCGGGCGAGCAGCTTGGACACGGGGTTGTTGTTCGCATTGACCGACGCATAGGATTCAATCGCGTGGACCATCGCATCAACCCCCGTTGCCGCCGTAATCGGCGCAGGCAGTCCAACCGTCAGGGACGCGTCCAGAATGGCCATGTCAGGCAGGATCACAGGCGACGACACGCCGCGCTTTTCCTCTGCGCCGACGGTGATGATCGACACGGGCGTGACCTCTGATCCGGTACCAGCGGTCGTGGGGATCAGCACCAGTGGCAAGCGCGGACCCTTGGCCTGCCCTACCCCCCAAGCGGCATCCAGATCCTCGTCAGAGCCAAGCAGAAGCGCCACAAGCTTGGCCACGTCTTGCGATGATCCGCCGCCAAAGCCGATCACACCCGTGGCCCCTGCCGACCGCCCTGCCGCGACTGCGCGCATCAATGTCTCGCGCGAGGGGTCCGCCTCTACCTTGTCAAAGATGGTGACCTGATGACCCGCTTTTTCCAGCGCGTCGATGCAAGGCTCACATAGACCAAGCTGGCGCAAACCGGGGTCCGTGATCAGCAAGCAGGCCTTGCCCAGCAGACTGCCTGCCAACTCCGCGATACGCACGGCGGCTCCGTTTTCGAATACGACGGATTTGGTGGTGTTGAATACAAAAGGGTTCATATGCCCGCGCTTCTCCCATAGCTGCCCGCAGCTTTCCTCCGCGCTGCGACTTAAAGGCATTAAAGGGAATAAAGCCGCACGCGCATAGTCACTATTTCGGTTTCTTTTTTCGCTCTGCGAAACTGGGGCTGCGATATATGGCCGCCCGTGTCACCTTTGCAGAAATCTACGCCAGGGGTGCGCCTGTCGATGCACATCCTTGCAGCCCAATGGATAAATCCGGCCTTATTGCTGCTTTAGACCCTACCGGCCCAGACCGTTACGGCAGGCGGCGCACGTCGTTGGTTTGGCTGCGCAGATATTCCATCACCGCGGGGCGGACCGACTGGTCTCCACGATCCCGCGCGGCATAGATGACCTCGCGGATTTCGTTCAGATCAGACCGCAGCAACATGCTTTTGACCGGCCCGATAGAGGCAGGGCGCATGGAGAGCGTGGTTATCCCGATCGCGGCAAAACACAGTGCCTCCACCGGACGGCCCGCATCCTCGCCGCAAAACGACAACGGTGTTCCGGTTTCACGGCAGCGGCCAACGATGATTTCGAGAAAGGTCAGGAAGCTGACGTTCAACGTGTCATAGCGGCGGCGCACGAGTTCATTCTCGCGGTCGGCAGCGAAAAAGAACTGCTTGAGATCGTTGCCACCGATCGACAGGAACTCGACCTCTTCGAAGAACTTGGTCGGGGCAAAGGCGAGCGATGGAGTTTCCAGCATCGCCCCCACTTCGATCTGCGAGGGCAGCACGTGACCCAAACGGGCCTCGCGGGCAAGCGTCTTGTCCATCTCGGCGCGGGCGGCGCGGTATTCTTCGAACTGCGCGACAAAGGGAAACATCACCGACAGCGGGCGTCCGTTTGCGGCCCGGATCAACGCTTGCAACTGCATCCGCATCATACCCGGTTTGTCTAGCCCCACGCGGATCGCACGCCACCCCAGCGCGGGGTTCGGTTCGTCGTTGGGCTTCATATAGGGCAGCACTTTGTCCGACCCGATGTCCAGTGTCCGGAAAACCACGCGCTTGCCAGTCGCAGCATCCAGCACACGGCTGTACAACGCCGACAGCTCGGACCGTTTGGGCATCTTGCTGCGTACAAGGAACTGCAGCTCGGTGCGGAACAGCCCCACCCCTTCGGCCCCCGACCCCTCCAGCGAGGGCAAGTCAGCCATCAGCCCCGCATTCATATGTAGACCGACCGTGGTGCCGCATTTGGTAATCGCTGCTTTGTCACGGATCGAGGCATAGCGTTCCTGCGCCTCGGCCTGCATCGCAATCTTGTCACGAAACGCAGAGGCGACGGTTTCATCGGGGCGCAGGTGCACCACGCCTTGTTCACCATCGACCATGATCCGGTCACCGTTTAGCGCGTCATTGGTCACGCGCGCAGCATGAACGATCAGCGGAATCGCCAGCGCCCGCGCGACAATCGCGGCATGGCTGCCGACCGATCCACCTTCCAACACGATACCGCGCAGAGAGCGACCATATTCCAGCAGTTCCGCCGGTCCGATATTACGCGCCACCAAAATTGGGTCGGCAGGCATCTCTGCGCCGGTGTTTGACCCCTGCCCGGTCAAAATACGCAGCAAACGGTTGCTCAGGTCATCCAGATCTGACAGCCGTTCGCGCAGGTAGGCGTCGCTGGCTTGCCCCATACGGGCCCGTGCCAAGGATTGTTCTTTTTCGACAGCCGCCTCGGCGGACAGACCGCGGCCGATGTCTTCCTCCATCCGACGCAACCAACCTTTGGAGTTGGCGAACATGCGGTAGGCTTCAAGCACTTGCTGCTGGTCCTTGTCGCCCCCCGCCATCGCCATCATCTGATCGACGCTGACGCGTAGATCGTCGACGGCTTCGTTCAGGCGGGCGGTTTCAATCACGGGGTCATCCGCCACCAACTTTGACACAACGACGCGTGGTTCGTGCAGCCAGACGTGGCCTTCGGCGACGCCTTCTTGGGCAACGGTGCCGCGCAGCAGGACCGGCTGACTGTGGCGCGCCGACATCGCCGCCCCCTCGCCGACAAAGGCCCCCAGTTCGGTCATCTCGGCCAGCACCATGGCGACCACTTCCAGCGCGTAAACTTCGTCGGCTGAAAATTCGCGGGCAGCTTTGGATTGGACAACCAGAACGCCCAGCATTTCACCCAAGCGCTGCACCGGTATACCCAGAAAGCTCGAATACAGCTCTTCGCCGGTTTCGGGCATGAACCGGAAACCGGGGGCCTGGGGCGCGTTAGGTGTGTTTATGATACGTTTGCGCTTGGCGACGCGACCGACCAGGCCTTCGCCCATCTTCATGCGCGTTTCGTGAACCGCATCGGCTTTCAGCCCTTCGGTCGCGCAGAGTTCCAGCGTGTCTTCGTCGCGGAAAAGGTAGATAGAGCAGACTTCGCAGCCCATCGAAGACGCAATCAGATGCGTGATCTTATCCAGCCGCGCCTGCCCTGCGTCATCACTGGCCATGGCATCGCGCAGACGCCCCAGCAGCTTGCGGCTTTCTGTCTCTATCCCATCAGCCATGCGATCATTTCCCCCCGGCGATGCCAGCTTAGATCACAGGCGCGTCGAAAATGAAACGCCTGTTATCATAGACATCTATCATCTGCTTTTTGGGGCAGGAAGATGCGTTTTCCCCCGAGGCGGGAAAACGCAGCGATCCACACGGGCGATACGCCTGCGATTTAAGCAGCTTTGTCGAGCTCGAACGCGTCATGCAGCGCCTGAACGGCCAGCTCCATGTATTTGCGGTCGATCAGCACAGAGATTTTGATCTCGGAAGTTGTGATGACCTTGATGTTCACGCCCTCGTTCGACAGCACTTGGAACATCTTGGCCGCAACGCCGGTGTGGCTGCGCATGCCGATGCCCACGACCGACACTTTGGCCACATCTGTGTCCGCGATCAGATCGTCAAAGTTGAGCTCACCCGAGGCTTTTGCGGTATCTATCGCCGCCTGCGCACGCTTGATCTGGTCGACAGGGCAGGACCACGTCATATCCGTGCGCCCCTCTTCCGATATATTCTGAACGATCATATCGACGTTCACGCCACCTTCGCTGAGCGCGGTAAAGATCGCGGCGGCAATGCCGGGGCGATCCGCCACCGAAACCAGCGTCATCTTTGCTTCGTCACGCGAAAACGCGATACCGGATACTACATTGCTTTCCATAATTTCCTCCTCGGCGCAGACCAGCGTTCCAGCCTCGTCTGATTGTTCTTCAAAACTGCTTAATACACGCAGCTTGACCTTGTAACGCATAGCCAGTTCAACCGACCGGGTTTGCAGGACCTTAGCCCCCAGCGACGCCAGTTCCAGCATCTCTTCAAAGGCGATCTTGTCCAGTTTACGCGCCTTGGCACTGACCCGCGGGTCGGTGGTGTAAACCCCATCCACATCCGTATAGATGTCACAACGCTCTGCATCAAAGGCAGCGGCAAAGGCGACCGCGGTGGTGTCTGATCCGCCACGCCCCAGCGTGGTGATCCGTCCTTCGGGGCTGACACCCTGAAAGCCCGCGACAACCGCAACGCGCATGCCCTCGCCAAATTTGGTCATGATATTTGCAGGCGGAATGTCTTCGATCCGCGCAGACGAATGGGCCGAGGTCGTCTTGACCGGCACTTGCCAGCCCTGCCAGCTGCGCGCCGGCACGTCCATTTCCTGCAACGTCAACGCCATCAGGCCTGCGGTCACGTTCTCGCCAGACGATACGACAGCGTCATATTCACGCGCATCATACATCGGAGAGGTCTCGTTTACCCAGCCGACCAGCTCGTTCGTCTTTCCCGACATGGCAGAAACGATGACGATCACGTCATAGCCCTTGGCCACTTCGACGCCCACGCGTTTGGCCGCGCGGCGGATACGGTCCAAGGTGGCCACCGACGTGCCACCAAACTTCATCACCAGAACAGGCATATGTCCCCCGTTGCAAAACTCCGGCGCGGTGTACGCGCAAGCGCCGCCCTTAGCAAGCCCGCAGGCCGCTGGGATTGCACAGGCATACAACACGGGGCGCGCCTCTGTTCAGCCGGTCCTAAGAGGTGGAGCGTTTGGCCCGGAACGGCAGCGGCGTCAGCGGGATACCCTCTTCGATCAGGGCGACAGCTTCGTCCAGACGGGCTTCGCCATAGATCGACCGGTCAGGTGCATCGCCAAGATGCATGGCGCGGGCTTCTTTGACGAAATTGTTGCCGACATATTCCGACGAAAATTCGACCTCCTTGCGCAGGGCTTTCAACGCCTTTTCCAGTTCGGTTTGCGGTTTGGAGAGGACTGGCACCGCCGTGTCCGGCTTCGTGTCATCCTTAGGGCTGTTTGTGCGGGCGTCGCCGGTCGAGACACGCGGGGCCATCATGCCTTTGGTCACCTCGGGCGACCCGCAAATGGCACATGCCAAATGCCCCGCCTGCGCCAGCGCATCAAAGGCGGCGGCAGATTTAAACCAGCTTTCGAACTGGTGGTCGCGTTCACACTTCAGCGAAAACTTGATCATCGCGCCCGCAGGCATCCTCTCGTCGTTAAGGTATCTAAAATGGGGGTGCGATCTGGCGCCGTCAAGCGGCTTAGCTCCGCCCACGCGGATCAAAATCGCGGATCATCCGCGCCAGCTCGGGCTCGGACACCAGTTTGGCAGCCTTCTTGCGCGACATCCATTTACGTCGCCGCTGGCCGGCTTCGGGGTATTTATCGGCCAACATCTGAACCTCGATGGGGTAGAGCATGGCGATGACAGGCAGCTGCGCAGTGTCGTCCACCGCCTTGATGTATGAGTAAACGCCCAGACAGCCCCCCGTGACGCGCCCCCTGACGCCTGCCTCTTCCCACGCCTCGCGTGCGGCGGCTGCACCGGGGGTTTTGGCATCCATCGGCCAGCCCTTCGGCACGATCCAGCGTTTCGCCCCCCGCGAGGTAATCAGCAACACCTGCACCTTACCCTGCCTGACGCGATAGCACAGCGCCGCGAACTGGGTTCTTACCTCTCCCTTGCGGGCACCTTGCAGGGATATGGGCAACTGTTTCATGCGAGGCATTCTGTCTCCGAAGATGGTGCATCAACAAAAGCCTACCCGTGCCAAGTTGACAAGACCCGTCGCCCTTGCACGCCCCAACCGCTTGACTGATACTGCGCGGATGAAACGTTTTTTACCTCATGTTATTGCAGTGTTACTGCCCACCCTCGCGATGGCCGAGCAGCCTTCGGTGACGGTCTTCGCCGCCGCTAGCCTGCGCGGCGCGCTGGACGAGGTCGCGCGCGGCTATGACGGTGATGTGGCGCTATCCTTTGGCGGATCGGGCACCATGGCGCGGCAGGTTGATGCGGGGGCCCCTGCCGATGTGGTCCTGCTGGCCGCGCCGGTCTGGATGGACTGGCTGCGCGATCGCGGCGCGGTTGATCCCGACGCCGTGGTTGATCTGCTGGGCAATGCGTTGGTGTTGATCGCCCCCGCCGACAGCGACATCGCACCCGACCCTGCCGATCTGGCAGGTGCCCTTGGCGATGCACGGCTGGCTATGGGGCAGCGCGACGCTGTGCCCGCTGGTATCTATGCGCGTGAATGGTTCGAGAAAACCGGACAATGGGAAGCCATCTCTGCGCATTTGGCAGAGACAGATAACGTGCGCAGCGCCCTTGCCCTTGTTGCACGGGCAGAGACGCCGCTTGGTGTGGTCTACCGCACCGACGCCATGGCAGAGCCGCAGGTCCGCATCGTCTATGACATCCCAAAGGATACACACAGCCCGATCACCTACCCTGCCGCGGCTTTGACGGACAGCGGGGCGGCCTTCATGGCGCATCTGCGCTCGGAGGGAGCACGTGCGGTCTTTGCCCGCTACGGCTTCGAGCCGCGGCCCGAATGACGGTAGACGCCGCCGCATGGGACGCGCTGCGCCTGTCGCTTTGGGTGGCCTGTTGGGCGACACTGCTGGCAATACCGCTTGCGCTTTGGGTGGCGTGGTTGCTGGCGCGACGTGAGTTCTGGGGCAAGGCGCTGCTGAATGCCGCCGTGCACCTGCCGCTGGTTTTGCCGCCTGTGGTGACGGGCTATCTGTTGCTGATGGCGTTCGGGCGGAACGCGCCCTTGGGCCGTGCGCTGGACGCAATCGGGCTGCAACTGGCGTTCCATTGGTCCGGCGCGGTGCTGGCCGCGATCATCATGGGGTTCCCGCTGATGGTCCGTGCCATGCGGCTGGCGATAGAGGCGGTCGACCCCAAACTCGAGGACGCTGCCGCAACCTTGGGTGCCCCCCGCGCCGCCGTCTTTGCCCGCGTCACCCTGCCGCTTATCTTGCCCGGTGTGCTGGCGGGGACAGTCATGGGCTTTGCCAAAGCCATGGGCGAGTTCGGGGCCACGATCACCTTTGTCGCCAATATCCCCGGCCAGACCCAGACCCTGCCAAGCGCCATCTGGGCTGCGCTGCAAATTCCCGGTGGTGAGGGTCAGGCCGTGGTGATGGTGCTCATGTCATCAGTCATCGCCGTAAGCGCCGTGCTTTTGTCCGAGGTGCTGGCCCGCCGCGTTGCAAAACGGATTGCAGGCGCATGACGCTCTCGCTGTCCCTGTCGCACCGCTTTGACGGCTTTGCGCTGGACCTCGCGCTTGAGGCCGGGCCGGGCATCACTGCGCTGTTTGGCCGGTCGGGGGCCGGAAAATCCACCGTGATCAACGCGGTTGGGGGGCTTTTGCAGCCTGACCGCGGGCGCGTCCTTATCGACGGCGAGGTGCTGCTGGACACCGAACGCGGCATCTACGTGCCGCCGCACAAACGCCGCCTTGGTACCGTGTTTCAAGATGCGCGGCTGTTTCCGCATCTGACCGTGGCGCAGAACCTGATGTTTGGGGCCCGCTATGCGCCGCGCGGCAGCACCGGCCCCGCCCAAAAGGATGTGGTCGCCCTGTTGGGGCTAGAGACCCTGCTGGACCGCGCCCCCGCCACCCTGTCGGGCGGCCAGAAACAGCGGGTCGCCTTGGGCCGTGCCTTGCTAAGCCACCCGCGGATGCTGCTGATGGATGAACCGCTGGCCAGTCTTGATGGGCCACGCAAGCAAGAGATTTTGCCCTTTCTCGAACGTCTGCGCGACGGGCCCTTGGGGCTGCCGATCCTCTATGTCAGCCACGCGGTCGATGAAATCGCGCGGCTGGCCGATACGCTGGTGCTGATCCAGAACGGGACAGTGCAGGCGCAAGGCCCGCTGTTCGATGTCATGTCTGACCCCGCCGCTGTGCCCCTGCTTGGTGTCCGCGAGGCCGGCGCAGTGATCGAGGCGGATGTTGTTGAACATGGGAATGACGGGATCACGACCCTGCGGATCAGCGCCGGAGAGCTGGAACTGCCGGGTGTTCACGCCGAGGCAGGCGCGCGCGTGCGACTGCGGGTGCTGGCTCAGGATGTGATCCTTTCCCTGACCCGCCCTGAGGGGCTGAGTTCGGTCAATGTGCTGCCCGTGACGATAGAGGCGATCCACCCCGGCGACGGCCCGGGGGCCGCGATTGCCCTACGGGCGGGGCGCGACCGGTTGCTCAGCCGCGTGACGGCCCGCGCCGTCGCCGAATTGGGGCTGTCACCGGGCATGACCTGCTTTGCGATCCTCAAGGCCACAACGGTCGCGCCGGGCAGCATCGGACGCTAGGCGATCTTGCGCAGTCCAACCTTGGCGCGCAGCCGCTCGACCAGCTCTTCGTGGGGGACATCAGCATCAATCGCCAGCTTGCGCAGCCCGAAATGCACATGGGCCATGTCTTCGTAGTAGCTGGTATAAGCATAGTTGGTCGCCGCACCGGCCACCGCCCCCAGCACTGGCACCGCTTGCGCGGCCAGCTTTTGCCCCAACACCAGCGCCAGACGCGGGGCGACCTTGGCTATCACCGCCTGCATTGCCCGCCCGCTCAACGCGACCCGTGCCGACAGAAACGCCAGATCTGCCCCGTCATCCTCTGACAGCGGCCCCGCCGCGCTGAACACCTGTATGCAATCGAATTGCACGTTTTCCGCATGGGCATCGAACCCGTGCTCTACGGCAACGCCCTGAATGACGCGCAGCAGCAGCGTAGTCGTCACCGGCAGCTCTGCCAGCGCGGTAGGCAAACCACCTGCACCGCCCGCCGCCCCCATTGCCGCGCTCACTGCAATGTTCAACCAGCTTTTCTGATCCGGCACCATCGACCGTGTCGTGGTCGCAGCCTTCATCGCCTGGCCCAGCGCCTTGACGGTTGCACTTTCAAGATTGCGCCGTATCGGCGACGGTAGTTTGTCGATCAGGCCTTCGGCGCTGCCGCCGATGACATTCAACACGTTGATCCCCACCCCGCCCGCACTTTTGTAGCGCTTGGCGATCTGGTCCAGCCGCGCCTCTACATCAATGGTGCTGGGTAGGTTGCTTTCGATTTGCATTTTCCGGAGCCTCTGCCTGTTTGGCTAGAATGTGGGCTAATGCCTCGCCACTTTCAATGTGGCCAAGCAGTGACATCCCCTGAAATGCCCTCCCATGCGCGCTCTACCAGCGCACGGCCAAGCACCCGTTCAGGATTTGTCGGCGGCGGCATCACCACCTCGGACAGCAAAGTGAACCCGAACCGGCTATAGTAAGGCGCATCCCCCACAAGCATCACCCGCGACCACCCCAGCGGGACCGCTTGCGCGAGGCTCCCTTCGATCAGCAACGCGCCGAGCCCTTCGCCCTGCCGCGTGGGGTGCACAGCAACCGGCCCCAACAACAGCGCGGGATGGGTGCCAATACAGACCGGCCAATAGCGGATAGCCCCGGCAAGGATACCACCTGCATCGCGGGCTACATGGTTCAGCCCTGCCGCCGGCGGCACACCATCGCGCAAACGATAGGACGACAGCGCCTCGCGCCCGGGCGCAAAACAGGTGTCGTATAATGCTTCGACTTCCCAGCGATCTGCGGCCGTCTCGGGGGTGATGTGATACAAGGCGTGGCCCTCTGGAGGTTTTCCTGTGGCGCTGCCTTTATCATGGCGCTAGCCATAGGTGCAAACCATGAGGAGATTTTGATGTTCTATCGCCCGCAAGACGGCCACCCGCTGCCCCATAATCCGTTCAACGCGATTGTCACACCGCGCCCCATCGGATGGATTTCAACCCGCGATGCGGACGGGAACGACAATCTGGCCCCCTACTCCTTTTTCAATGGTGTTGCCTATACGCCGCCACAGGTGATGTTTGCGTCAACCGGCACCAAAGCCGATGTGGACGGGACAAAGGACAGCATGGCGAATATCCGTGAAACCGGCGTCTTCTGTGTGAACATTGTCGAATATGCGATGCGCGATGCGATGAACGCTTCTTCGGCCACGCTGCCCCATGGTGCCGATGAATTCGGCCATGCGGGGATCGAAAAGGCGGACTGCGACCAGATCAGCTGCGCACGTGTCGCACTGGCCCCGGCCAGTCTGGAATGCCGCATGACCCAGATGGTCAAGATTGAAGGAGAGAACAACTTTGCCGTCTTCGGCGAAGTTGTGGGCGTGCATATGCGCGACGATTGCATCAAAGACGGGCGGTTTGATGTGACGACCTACCAACCCCTCTCGCGCTTGGGCTATCGCGATTACGCCCGCGTGACCGAAATCTTCGAGATCATCCGCCCCGACGATTGATCCGACCATTTCAGCACAAAGACAAAAGCCCCCGATGCGGTCTGCATCGGGGGCTTTTTCATGTCATGGTGTCGGGCGGGCTAGTGACCGCCAAAAACGCCGGTGCGCACCTGATAGTTCACGGCGACCTGATACTCGGGATCATCATCGCTATCGATCATCAGGTGGCCCGCTTTCTTCAGCAGACGGTGACAGTCGCGGCTCAGGTGGCGCAATTGGATACGCTTGCCCGCGCCTTCGTATTTCGCGGCAATCGTCTCGATCGCCTGGAGGGCAGATTGATCCACCACGCGGCTGTCTTCGAAATCGACGATCACTTCGCTCGGGTCGCCCTTGACGTTGAACAGCTCCGCGAACCCCTCAGAAGACCCAAAGAACAAAGGCCCCTGAATTTGATAGACCTTGGCCCCGTCGGGCGTGGTGTAGGTCTTGGCGTGGATGCGGCGGGCGTTGTTCCAGGCATAGGCCAGCGCAGACACGATCACGCCGACGACCACCGCAACGGCAAGGTCTTCGTAGACCGTGACAAACGTCACCAGCAGGATCACAAAGGCATCGGTCAGCGGCACTTTGCGCAGAATACCAAAGGAGTTCCACGCGAAGGTGCCGATCACGACCATGAACATCACACCGACCAGTGCTGCCAGCGGGATCTGTTCAATCAAAGGTGCGCCCACAAGGATAAAGAGCAGCAGGGACACCGCCGCAGCGATCCCCGCAACCCGTGTGCGCCCGCCTGATTTGACGTTGATCATCGACTGGCCGATCATCGCACAACCGCCCATACCGCCAAAGAAGCCTGTCACGGTATTCGCCACACCTTGTGCGATACATTCCTGACTGGCACCGCCGCGGGTGTTGGTCATATCGCTGACCAGGTTCAACGTCAGCAGTGATTCAATAAGGCCGATCGCCGCGAGAATAACGGCATAGGGCAGAATGATATAAAGCGTCTCAAGGTTGAACGGGGCCAAAGCGGTGCCATAAAGGCCAAGCCCGTCGCCAAACGGCATGTGAAACATCGGGAAGCCACCTTCGATAGAGGCCAGATCCCCCACCCGCGGCACGTCCATGCCGGTCGCGATCACCAGAATGGCGATGATGCCGATACCTGCAAGCGGCGCGGGGATAAGCTTGGTCAGGCGTGGCATAATCCAGATGATCGCCATGGTCGCGGCAACCAGCGCCAGCATCAGATACAACGGGCTGCCCGATAGCCATTCGCCGCCCGACATGCCGTGCCCTGTATCAACCATCGTGCCCGGCACTTTGAACTGGCCCATCTGGGCAAGGAAAATAACAATCGCCAGACCGTTTACAAAGCCCAGCATCACAGGATGCGGCACAAGCCGCATGAACTTGCCCCATTGCATGACGCCCGCGAAAATCTGGATCAGCCCCATGAGCACCACCGTGGCGAACAGGTATTCAACACCGTGCTGCGCAACCAAAGCCACCATCACCACGGCCAAGGCCCCTGTCGCGCCAGAGATCATCCCCGGACGCCCCCCGATCAAAGCGGTGATCAGACCGACCAGAAACGCCGCATACAGCCCCACCAACGGGTTCACACCCGCGACAAAGGCAAAGGCCACCGCTTCGGGCACGAGGGCCAGAGCGACGGTCAGACCCGACAAAAGTTCAATGCGCAGACGCGAGGGAGAGAACCCCTCTCCCGGCATCCATCGCAGATCGGTCACATCAAGATTTTTGGTAAAACTACGGAACGTGGTACGCGCCATCGGGCATCCTTCGGGTCAAATCGCATCTATAAGCTGGAAAGGTCGTTGCCGCCTCCTAGCTGAAACGTGAACAAAATGAAAGGCACGGGAGGGTCCGACCCCGGATTTGAGGCTTTCCCTAAGGGCCAAGCTTGATACTCTGCCGCCAACTCAATCCAAAGGCACCTTCATGACACAGACTAAAATCGCCGTGATCGGCGGCTCCGGCATCTATGATATCAACGGGTTGGAGGGGGCCGAGTGGTTGACCGTCGAGAGCCCGTGGGGGCCGCCTTCGGATGCAATCCTGACCGGCAGGCTCGACGGGGTAGAAATGGCCTTTCTGCCGCGGCACGGTCGTGGACATGTGCATGCGCCCTCCACCGTGCCTTACCGCGCCAATATCGACGCGCTGAAACGGCTGGGCTGCACGGATGTGATCAGTGTGTCTGCCTGCGGGTCGTTCCGCGATGAAATGGCACCGGGTGATTTTGTCATCGTGGACCAGTTCATCGACCGGACCATTGCGCGGGAAAAGTCGTTCTTTGGCACCGGCTGCGTCGCTCATGTCAGCGTGGCACACCCCACTTGCCCGCGCTTGGGCGACGCGTGCGAAACCGCTGCGCGCGACGCTGGCATCAATGTGCACCGTGGCGGTACCTATCTGGCGATGGAAGGCCCGCAGTTCAGCACGCTGGCCGAATCCAAGATGTACCGCGAAAGCTGGGGCGCGGATGTGATCGGCATGACCAATATGCCCGAAGCTAAATTGGCCCGCGAGGCAGAGCTTTGCTATGCGTCGGTCGCAATGATCACCGATTATGACAGCTGGCATCCGGATCATGGCGAGGTTGACGTGACCAAGATCATCGAGACGCTGACGGGCAATGCCGACAAGGGCCGCCAACTCGTTGCGCGTCTACCCAAGCTGCTTGGGGCTGACCGCGCGCCCTGCCCGCATGGCTGCGACCGCGCGCTGGAGTATGCGATCATGACCCAGCCTGAAATGCGCGACGCAGCACTGGTGGCCAAACTGGATGCAGTAGCAGGTCGGGTGCTCTAGGCCGCGCTGCAAACGCTGTCGCAGCGCCCGTGGAGGGTGCTGTGGCAGGTGAGTTTATTTGGCAAAATGAAGACAGGCCGTGCGGTCTTGACGCGATGTCCTGCTTTGACGCGCTGTGGAAGACGCTTGCTGACAGGGGGCGGGTCGCTTAACGCTGTGGCGCGGTTGCTGCGCTGGTGCAGGGACCGACCAAAGCCCAACGACTGGAGCACTGCATGAAACAGGTTCAAGATTACATCCGTACCATTGTCGACTTCCCCCATGAAGGGATCATGTTTCGCGATGTGACCACGCTTTTCGCCGACCCGCGCGGGTTTCGTATGGCGATTGACCAGATGCTGCACCCCTACGCCGGTATCGATATCGACAAAGTGGTCGGGCTTGAGGCACGCGGGTTTATTCTGGGCGGCGCAATTGCGCACCAGCTGTCGGTGGGGTTCGTGCCGATCCGCAAAAAGGGCAAGCTGCCCGGTCGCACCATCTCTCAGGATTATAAGCTTGAATACGGCGAGGCGATTGTCGAATTGCACGAGGACGCGATCAAACCCGGTGAGAAGGTTCTGGTCGTCGATGATCTGCTCGCCACTGGCGGCACCGCCGAGGCGGGGATCAAGCTGATCCAGCGTTTGGGCGGCGAGATCGTGTCCTGCGCCTTTATCATCGACCTGCCAGAACTTGGCGGGCGTAAGCGGCTGGAAGCCATGGGGATGGAAGTCAACGCGCTCTGCGCATTCGACGGGGCCTGAACGGCCCTGCCTAAAGGTTTACGCCGGCGCGGGGAACATCGCGCCGGGGTTCATGATCCCTTTGGGGTCTAAGGCCGCCTTGATCGCGTGCAGCGCCGACAGCTTCGCGGGATCGCTATAGCGTTCGAGGTCTTTGACCTTGAGCCGCCCGATGCCGTGTTCCGCACTGATAGAGCCGCCCAATTCATGCACCAGATCGTGGATCGCCGTCTTGATCGCGCCACGGTCGTCCAGATGGTCCTCGCGGCTGCGCCCCTGCACGGGGAAGACATTATAGTGCAGGTTGCCGTCGCCCACATGACCGAAACAGTTGATCCTGAAGTCCCCAAGTGCCGTGACTTTTTCGCCCGCCCGAATGATAAACTCAGGCAGCGCCCCCAAGGGCACCGAGATATCGTGGCTGGAGATCGACCCGATCTGGCGGTTGGCATGGGGCATCATCTCGCGGACGGCCCAGAAATCTTCGGCCTGCTGCTGGCTTTGCGCGATCAGCCCGTCGGTGACCAGATCCGCCTCAAAGGCGGCGGCGAACAGCGTTTCAAGCGATGCCATCGGGTCCAGTTCACCGCTGAGCCCCAATTCGATCAGCACGCTCCATTCAGGGGGTGTGTCGAAGGGCTGGCGCAGCTCGGGCATCTTTTCGGTCAGGAAATCCAGCCCGACGCCATTCATGATTTCAAATGCACTGATCATCTCGCCCAACTGGCTGCGCGCCAACGACAGCAGCTTCAGCGCGGCCGCCGGAGAGTTCACGACCAGCAGCGCCGTTCCCGTCTTGGCCGGACGCGGAAAGAGTTTCAGCGCGGCGGCTGTGATGACGCCAAGCGTGCCCTCGGCCCCGACCAGCAAATGACGCAAGTCGTAGCCGGTGTTGTTTTTGCGCAGTCGGGTCAGCCCGTTCCAGATTTGACCATCGGGCAGCACCGCCTCGAGGCCCAGACACAGATCGCGGGCGTTGCCATAGCGCAGCACGCCGGTACCGCCTGCGTTTGTCGCCAGATTGCCCCCGATGCGGGCAGAACCCTGCGCTGCGAGCGTCAAGGGGAACAGGCGGTCGGCGGCTTCGGCGGCGGCTTGCACGTCTGACAGGATCATCCCCGCTTCGGCCACCAGCACGTTCTCATCAGGGTACACCGCGCGAAGTTTATTCATGCGCTCCAGCGAAAGGATCAGCGGTGCGGGGCCGGTTTCGGCCACCTGCCCCCCGACCAATCCGGTGCCCCCGCCGTACGGGATCACACCAACCCGCGCCGCATTGGCATGGCGGATCAGGGTTGCGACCTCTTCGACAGTGCGCGGCAGCGCTAGCACTGCGGATTTTCCCGCATAGAGCCCGCGTGGTTCTTCCAGATAGCGAGGTTCGACCTCGCGGAACACGTCGGGCGACAGATCGGCACGCAACGCGGCCTCGAATGCGGGATCAGCGGGGTTCAATGTCATGCCCTATTGATCGCGCCAAGCGAGGCGGGATGCAAGCGGCTTTGGCGGGGACCGATTAATGCAAGATCGGCGGCTTTGACGGATCAGAACCAGGAGCCTCCATCCGCGGGGTTTTTTCCAGCGGGTCCATCTGCGGCAGATCAAAGCGCAGCCCGACTTTTGACAGTTTTTCGACCGTCGGATCAGACGGCGCAAAGAACCCCACGTCCATTGCCCCTGCGTCGATCCCCGAAAACGTCAGCGCCTCGGATGCGGCACGCACCAGCGCGTCTTGGGCCCGCGGGATTGCCCCGACAAAGCCCAGCAAATGCCCATGCCCGCCGCCGGTATATTCGACCCTGACCAACCAAGCCCCTGCGGCCATGCCCGTGGCGGTCGCCAGCTTGGCATCAATCGCGGCGATCAGCGTTTCGGGCAAGCCGGTCGGCGGCAAGACGCGATCAATGCGGGCCTCGACCTCTCCGGCTTGGTGGGCGAGCGTTTCGCGCAGCCATGCCACCGCGCTGTCGGGCAACAGGATCGCCGACGGGGCCACATCAAGGTTGACCGCCATGCCAAGCGGCTGCCCGTCCAGCATCCCTGCTATCGCACGCCCCGACAGCGCCACATAGGGCGCGGGCTGGCCCACATGGGCCGCGAGACGTTCGATCCGATCAAAGACCAACACATAGGCGTCATCCAGCAGAACGGGGCTGATCTGATCGGCCGCGGGTTCGTCTTCGAGCAGCAGGAACAGTTCCACGTCGGCCATGCGTTCATAGAACCGCAGGCGGGCGGCGTCATCGCTTTCGTCGGCCATCATGGCGGCATGGGCGATGTCCAGCGGAGTCGCGTCAGTCATCCAATACATTCCTTACAGCAGCGCGGAGCCGGGGAAGCACCTCTTCCTCGAACCACGGATTTTTCTTGAGCCAACCGGTATTGCGCCACGACGGATGAGGCAAGGCAAAGACGCCGTTTCGGTGGTTTTGCCATTCGGCGACCGCGCGGGTGACGGTGGTGAACCCGGGCAAGTGATAGCGCATGGCATAGGCCCCGATCAACACGGTCAGCCGCACATCGGGCACGGTGGCCAGCGCCCCTGCCCGCCACGTTTTCGCGCAGACGGGGGGCGGCGGCAGGTCGCTGCCTTTGGCATCATAGCCCGGAAAGCAGAATGCCATTGGGATGATCGCCACGCGGCTGCGGTCATAAAACGTCGCCTCGTCCACGCCCAGCCAATCGCGCAAGCGTTTGCCAGAGGCGTCCCAGAACGGGGTATTCGCCTCGTGGACCCGCAACCCCGGTGCCTGCGAGGCAATCAACATCCGCGCGCCCGGCTGGAACCACACGACCGGATTGGGCCGATGCGCCGTCGCCGTCGCGGCAAAGCGGTCGGCGCACAGGGTACATTGGCTCAGTTGCGGGCGGATATCTGTCATGCGCCTAGACCTAAGGGGTGGGTCGCCGGTTTCAACCCGGGCCTCGCACGGACGGTTGCGGCGCGCAGGCGGCACCGTTCACGGCTCCTTGTCGACAATGGCCTACCTTTGCGGCGTGCCCTTTGCTTTGGCTCCTTGTAAATACAGTCTCATCTACGACATAATATAGTCAAAATAGTGGGCTAGACACCGCACAAGCCTCGGGAAACAGGGCGCGATATACCCACAACAGCACCAATCGGAGCAGGCATGCTGGAATTTGACAACGTATCCAAGTCCTTTTGGACTGGCACGCAACACAAGGTCATTCTGGACCATGTGTCGTTTCGTGTGGATTTGGGTCATTCCCTTGGCATCCTCGCCCCCAATGGCACCGGTAAGACGACCCTTATCAATATGATGGCGGGGCTGGAAAAACCGGACGAAGGCGAAATCAGACGGGGCTGCAACATCAGCTTTCCACTGGGGTTTATGGGCGGCGTCATCAACAAGATCTCTGCCATGGAAAACGCCCGCTATATTGCGCGGCTCTATGGCTTGGACCCTGATTACGTCGAAAGTTTTTGCCGCTGGCTGTGCGGTTTGGGTGAATATTTTGACCAGCCGGTCGGGACATATTCCGCCGGGATGAAATCACGGTTTTCGTTTTCACTGCTGCTTGCGCTTGATTTCGACATCTATTTGATCGACGAAGGCATGCCGAGCACCACAGATGTTGAATTCAACCGCAAGGCGGGCGAAATTCTGCAAGAGCGTCTGCAAACGACGACGATCATCATCGTGTCGCACCAAGCCGAGACGTTGGAACAATTCGCGCGGTCCGCTGCTGTACTACTTGGCGGAAAGCTTCATATCTTCGACACCTTGGAAGAGGCCAAACAGCTTTATGACTACGAAACCCAAGGCTAGAAAATTCCGCATCAAACGCGCGGCCCCTGCGGCAGCCCCGCAAGGCACCGAAACGCCCAAGGCGACTTCGGCCACGTCTTCTGACGTTCCGCCTGCGGCGGGCGCTGCGCAGGACAACGTTTCAGAACCTGTCAACAGCGCCCGAACGACGGCGGCCTCCCCCGCGTCTGCGCCACCACGTTCCACCCCGTCGCCGGCTCCGCGCAGCGGAGAGGTTGCTTCCGCAGACGAAGTCGGCGGCGAGCAGGACATTGACGCGATCCGTCGCGAAGGGCTGACCGGCCGCCAGTTGCGGATGGCACGGCGCGTGGCCCAGAAACACGGGCTTGCGCCGACCTCGGATTTTGATGCGGTACGTCTATTGCGCGATCAGGGTATTGATCCGTTCCAACGTTCAAACATGCTGGAGCTCGTCGTCCCGCAAGATCAGAAATCCACGGGTACGGCCCTGTCTAAGAACCGAATTCAACTGCCGCAAACGGTACCTGCAGGGGGGCGTAATGTTCCCTCGACCGACGTTAATCCGATGGAACGCCGGATGCGCGAAATTTCGGATATCCAGCGCGACATTACCAAACGCCGCCGCCGCAAGATGGCGCTTTTGGCGGTGCGGCTGGCGTTTTTCGTCGGGCTACCCACACTGATGGGAGGCTATTATTTCTATAAAATCGCCACGCCAATGTATGCGACCGACAGCCAGTTCCTGATCATTCAGAACGAGGGCACCGGCGGGCTTGGCCCGCTTGGCGGGCTGTTGCCGACGCAATTCGCCAACTCTGCCGACAGTATCGCGACGCAAAGCTACCTGCAGTCCAAAGACGCCATGCTGCGCCTGGACCGCGACGTCGGCTTTATGCAGCATTTCTCTGATCCCGAGATTGACCCGATCCAGCGGATGCACCCGGATGCGTCAAACGAGGAAGCCTATAAATTCTACAAGGACAACGTTAAAATCGGCTACGACCCCACCGAAGGGATGATCCGAATGGAGGTCATCGCCGCCGATCCGGCAGTCGCCACTGATTTCTCTCAGCACCTGCTCGACTACGCCGAGGAACGCGTGAACGCCCTGTCGCAACAAAAGCGCGAAGACGGTATGCGCGACGCGCGCGAGGCCTATGAACAGACTGTCGCCAAACGCCGCGAGGCGCAGGAGGCGCTGATCAAGCTGCAAGTTGAAAATGGCGTCGATCCGCAGGCTGTTATTGCGTCGATCCGCGGGCAGATCACCAACTACGAAACACTGCTGTTGGAAAAAGAGCTTGAGCTCGCTGCCCTGCTCGACAACCCGCGCCCCAACCGCGCCAAGGTGGACGGTGCCCAAGGCGACGTGCGCCGGCTTGGCGCCCAGCTGGACCGCTTGAACCAGCGTATGAACAGCGCCACAGAGGGTACGAACTCTCTTGCGCAGCAGGCCGTCAGCTTGCAACTGGCGCAGGCCGATTTGGCCGCCGCGGATGCAGCACTTCAGGCATCGCTCACACAGATGGAACAAGCCCGCACCGAAGCCAGCCGTCAGGTGCGCTATCTGACTGTTGCGGTGCGCCCTGTCGCATCGCAATCCGCCACATATCCGCGCAAGTTCGAGAACACGATTTTGACATTTCTGATCTTTGCGGGCATCTACCTCATGCTATCGCTGACCTCCTCTATTCTGAAAGAACAGGTAACAAAATGACCCAAGTCACCGTTGGAAATGTCGTTATCGGGAATGATCGCCCGCTGACGGTGATCGCAGGCCCTTGCCAGTTGGAAAGCGAAACCCACGCCCAGATGATCGCCGGCCAGATGAAAGAGGCCTGCGACGCCGTCGGCGCGCAGTTCGTGTTCAAGGCCAGCTATGACAAGGCCAACCGGACCTCGCTTGGCGGCAAACGCGGGCTTGGCATCGACGAAGGTCTGGCCGTGTTGCAGTCTGTGGGCAAGTCCATCGGCGTGCCGGTTCTGACGGATGTTCACACCGAAGCCCAATGTGCCATCGCCGCCGAAGCAGTGGACATCCTGCAAATCCCCGCCTTCCTGTGCCGCCAAACCGATATGCTGCTAGCCGCTGGCAATACGGGCAAGGTCGTCAATGTGAAGAAAGGCCAGTTTCTGGCCCCGTGGGACATGCCCAATGTCGTCGCCAAGATCGAATCCACCGGCAACAAGCGCATCTTGCTCACAGAACGCGGCACCTCTTTTGGGTACAACACGCTGGTCGCCGACATGCGCAGCCTGCCCCAAATGGCGCAGACCGGATACCCTGTCGTGATGGATGCGACGCATTCGGTCCAGCAACCCGGTGGGCAAGGCGGTTCGAGCGGCGGACAACGCGAATTTGCACCAGTCATGGCACGCGCTGCTGTGGCGATTGGTGTAGGTGCGGTGTTCATCGAGACCCACGAAGACCCCGACAATGCGCCGTCGGACGGGCCCAACATGATCTATCTGGATCAGATGCCAGCCCTTATCGCATCGCTGATGAAATTCGACGCGCTCGCCAAGGAATACCCCCTAAACTTCTAAGGGGGCATCCTGCCAATACTCAGACTTTCGCGGCGTTTCCGAATGCCGCGATCAGCCCAGCGTCCTTGACCCCCGGCGCGCTTTCCACACCCGACGACACATCGACTTGCCGTGCGCCGGTCATACGCGCCGCCTCTGCTACGTTGTCGGGCGTCAGGCCACCTGCCAGCATCCACGGCTTATCCCATGTGCGGTCCGCGACCAGACGCCAGTCAAACGACAGCCCGTTGCCACCGGGCAATGCAGCTCCTTTGGGCGGTTTGGCATCAATCAAGATCTGGTCCGCGACAGCCATATAGACATCGATCTGCGGCAGGTCATCGGCATCCGCGACCCCTACAGCTTTCATCACCGGCAGCCCATAGCGCGCCTTGACCTCGGCCACGCGTTCAGGCGATTCCTTGCCATGCAGCTGTAGCATGTCGATGGGGACAGAGGCGGTCAACGCATCCAGAAAGGCATCATCCGCATCCACCGTCAGCGCGACCTTGCACAGCCCCATAGGGACCTCTACGGCCAGCACCGCGGCTTGTTCGATCGTGACGTGGCGCGGGGATCTTTCGAAAAAGACGAACCCGACATAACGCGCACCGGCGGCAGCCGCCGCGGCAATATCCTGCGTGCTGCGTAAGCCGCAGAATTTCACATGCAAATTTTGGGTCATCGAATGGTTCCTGCGCTAAGGGGCATAGGCCCGCTTAGCTTGCTTGATCCAGCAACGCCAGAACCTCGTCTTGGTCCTGATACTTCTCGCCCTTCAACCGTGCGACTTCACGCTCCAACCGGCGCATTTCGCGGGCCTGACGGGCGGCTTCAGCACGTTGGCCGTATTCACGAATCCATTCCCAGACAAAACCGACAAGAAGGCCGGCGATGATGCTGCCCAGAATAACAATGAACAGCGGCACCTGGATTTCAGGGTTCATTGCGAACCAGCCCGAAACCTCGGTCGGCAGCAATTTCAGCGACACCATAGACCGGTTGGCCAAGGCGACCGCGATCAGTGCAATGGCGAAGACTGCGATGCAGAGGTAGCGAACATAGCGCATTAGGAATTCCCGTTTAAACGATCTCTAAGCAGTTTACCGGTCTTGAAGAACGGCACGTGCTTTTCTTCTACATGAACCGTTTCCCCAGTACGAGGGTTCCGTCCCACGCGCGCGTCACGTTTTTTGACCGAAAAAGCACCAAAGCCGCGCAGCTCGACACGGTCCCCGGCGGCCATCGCGCCGGTGATCTCTTCAAAGATGGTATTCACGATCCGCTCAACGTCGCGCTGATAGAGATGGGGATTGTCATCGGCAATCTTCTGGATCAGTTCTGACCGGATCATTTAACGTCCTCCGAGGTGCGCAATTTATGTCTTAACTAGAGGGGACTATAGCAAACCAAACGCGTTCGTGAAGTCATCCAAATTTCTATTATCGTCATTAAACGGCGGGAAGTCGCTGTTTTGCAGTCATTTTTTGGCCATAATTCACACTGGCACCCGGAATGGCGCGGCCAGCCGCCCTCGCCCGCCCCAATGCACCCCCTTGCGATTCGGAACGAAAAAGGGCCCCGCAGTCTGCACTGCGAGGCCCGAGATTGTCTGCGATAAGCGCTAAGGCTTATTCGTCGCCCTTCAGAGCGGCACCCAGGATATCACCCAAGGATGCGCCGGAGTCAGAGGAGCCATACTGCTCGACTGCTTCTTTCTCTTCTGCGATTTCGCGTGCTTTAATCGAGACGCCCAGACGGTGCGCTTTCGCGTCCACGTTGGTGATGCGTACGTCGACCTTGTCACCAACCGAGAAACGCTCGGGGCGTTGTTCGGCACGGTCACGCGACAGATCGGAGCGACGGATGAAGGCTTTCATACCTTCGTATTCGACTTCGATGCCACCTTCTTCGATGGAGGTCACGGACACAGTCACAACGGAACCGCGCTTCACGCCGCCCACTGCTTCTGCGAACTTGTCGCCGCCCACACCTTTGATCGACAGGCTGATGCGTTCTTTTTCAACGTCAACTTCGGAAACAACGGCCTGAACCGTGTCACCTTTACGGTAGTCTTGGATCGCTTCTTCGCCGCGCTGGTCCCAGCTCAGGTCGGACAGGTGAACCATACCGTCGATGTCGCCTGGCAGGCCAACAAACAGACCGAATTCGGTGATGTTTTTGACTTCGCCTTCGACTTCGGTGCCTTCTGGGTGTGTTTCAGCGAACACTTCCCATGGGTTGCGCATGGTCTGTTTCAGACCAAGGGAAACGCGACGCTTGGCGCCATCGATTTCCAGAACCATGACTTCGACTTCTTGGCTGGTGGAAACGATCTTGCCGGGGTGTACGTTCTTTTTGGTCCAAGACATTTCGGACACGTGAACCAGACCTTCAACGCCTGGCTCCAGCTCAACAAATGCACCGTAATCGGTGATGTTGGTGACGCGGCCAGTGTGCGTGGATTCCAGCGGGTACTTGGCTTGAACCAGATCCCATGGATCTTCTTGCAGCTGTTTCATACCCAAGGAGATGCGGTGCGTCTCTTTGTTGATCTTGATGACCTGAACCTTGATGGTTTCGCCGATCGCCAGGATCTCGGATGGGTGGTTCACACGACGCCATGCCATGTCTGTGACGTGCAGCAAGCCGTCAACGCCGCCCAGATCAACGAACGCACCGTATTCGGTGATGTTCTTGACCACACCATCAACTTCCTGACCTTCGGTCAGGTTGCCGATCACTTCGGCACGCTGTTCGGCACGGGATTCTTCAAGGATTGCACGACGCGATACAACGATGTTGCCACGACGACGGTCCATTTTCAGAACTTGGAACGGCTGCTTCAGACCCATCAGAGGGCCGGCATCGCGCACGGGGCGCACGTCAACTTGGGAACCGGGAAGGAAGGCAACAGCGCCGCCCAGATCAACGGTAAAGCCACCTTTAACACGGCCAAAGATCGCGCCTTCAACGCGCTCTTCTGCGGCATAGGCTTTTTCCAGACGGTCCCAAGCTTCTTCGCGACGCGCCATCTCACGGGAGATAACAGCTTCGCCGCGCGAGTTTTCAACCTGACGCAGGAACACTTCGACTTCGTCGCCGACTTCCACTTTCGGAGCTTCGCCAGGCTCGGCAAATTCTTTCAGCTCGACGCGGCCTTCCATCTTGTAGCCGACGTCGATAATGGCTTGGCCCGCTTCGATCGCGATAACCTTGCCTTTGACAACTGAGCCCTCTGCGGGCGTGTCCATTTCAAAGCTTTCTTCCAAAAGTGCTTCGAAGTCTTCCATTGAGTTCATAGCCATGTAGCTTGATTTTCCTTTAGCATTTGGTTTCTGGCCGCGCGGTTGTCTCCGCCGGTCTGTGGTTAAAGTTGTCATCCACGATGGGATTCGATCCGCAAAACAAAGAGGGCCGGATGAAACCGACCCTGCCTGATATACTGCGCCCGAAACGTGTATCCGCCCCTTAGACAGTCGCGCGTATAGTCCCGTTTTTCAGCAAACGCAAGGGCTGGCACCCTTTATAGCCTGCGTATGCGGGGGGATATGACGTGCGAAAAGGCAGACCGCAGCCTGCCCTCTCGTGATCCGTCATGCGCCGTGACGCTTAGGCTTCGGTCGGGCCGCCCGCGTCTTTCCAGCCGGGGAAACCACCAATGTTGGTGACATTGCTAAAGCCCATGTCGTGTAGGGTCTTGCCCGACAACGCGGCTTGGCCGCCCGCCCCGCAAATTAGATAGATTTCCGCGTCTTTCTTGAAGATCGGGTTATACATCTCTTCTTTGTTCGCATCGGCGCGGAATTCGATCATGCCACGCGGCACGCGGTGTGCGCCCTTGATTGTGCCGCTTTTGGCGATGTCACCAGAGTCGCGCACATCAATAAACATGCCTTCGCCTTTGGCGTGTTTCGCAATCGCATCATTAACGTCCATCTTGGGGACTACGGCATTGGCAGCGTCGAGATAATCTTGAGCGGTCTTCATAATCAGCACCTCTTGTTAATTCATGTCGCGCCGAGCTTAGCGCTAAGCACGTCTTGGACCAACGTTAAACGCCGCCATTCGTTCCAGCGCGCTCAAACACCCTGCCGCGCTGCCACCAGTGCAATTGCGCGCGCCACGGCCGTTTCGATATCCATTGTCGACGTGTCCATCAGTTCCGCATCCTCGGCGGGCTTTAATGGTGCCTCGGCGCGGGTGCTGTCGCGCGCGTCGCGGGCCTGAACATCGGCCAAAACCCCTTCGAGTGTGACCTCTGCCCCTTTGGCGCTTAGCTCGACAAAGCGGCGCTGCGCGCGCACCTCTGGTGTGGCGGTGATGAACAGCTTTACCGGTGCATCGGGGCAGATCACGGTGCCGATGTCACGCCCGTCCAGAACCGCGCCCCCTGCCCGCATGGCAAAGCTGCGCTGGAAATCGACCAAGGCGGCACGCACAGCGGGAATTGCAGCGGCGAGGCTTGCAGCCTCTGCCACAGCGTTGGTGCGCAGCTGGTCATTCTCGAGGTCATCGGCCTGCAAGGTCAGCGCGGCCTCTTCGGCGGTCATGCCGTCCAGCACCTTGGCCCCGACGGCACGGTACAGCAGGCCGGTATCCAGATGCGCAAAGCCGAAATGTGCAGCGACGGCGCGCCCTACGGTGCCCTTGCCCGCTGCAGCTGGCCCGTCAATCGCAACGGTAAATCCCAACATTACGCCTCCCCCTGTGTCACATTCGCACCAAGACGTTTCATCAGCGGTTCGAAGATCGGGAAGGACGTGGTGATGGGTGCCCCGTCATCCACACTGACGGGCGACGCCGCGGCCATGCCAAGGATCATGAAAGACATCGCAATCCGGTGGTCCAGCTGGCTGGCACAGGTCGCACCGCCCGGCACGTTCCCGTGCCCCCGTCCGGTTACCGCCCACCAGTCTGGGCCCTCGTCCACTTCGATCCCGTTGGCGCGCAGCCCCTTGGCCATCGCATCGATCCGGTCGCTTTCCTTGACGCGCAGCTCTTTGACACCGCGCATCATCGTTTGGCCCTGCGCAAAGGAGGCGACGACAGACAGCACCGGATATTCGTCAATCATCGACGCTGCGCGGGCTGGTGGCACCTCGATGCCTTTCAGATCGGGCGAAAACTTTGCCCGCAGATCAGCCACGGGCTCACCGCCCTCGGTCCGTTCATTCTCATAGCTCAGGTCGGCCCCCATTTCGCGCAATGTGGTGAACAGCCCTGCCCGCGTCGGGTTCAACCCGATGCCTGGCACCAGCACATCCGACCCCGGCACAATCAACGCGGCACAGACAGGAAACGCAGCCGAGGACGGATCGCGCGGGACATCGACATGCTGCGCTTGCAGTTCTGGCTGGCCGGTCAGAGTGATCACACGGCCCTCGTCGGTGTCTTCGACTGTGATTTCAGCGCCAAAGCCCGCCAACATGCGCTCGGTATGGTCGCGCGTGGCCTCGGCCTCGATCACGACAGTCTTGCCTGGGGCGTTCAGGCCCGCCAGCAACACGGCAGATTTTACCTGCGCCGACGGGACCGGAACAGTGTAACGTACAGGCACCGGGTCAGCGGCCCCCACGATGGTCATCGGCAAGCGCCCGCCTTTGCGGCCAACGGCTTGCGTGCCAAACAGCGCTAGCGGGTCCGTGACCCGCGCCATGGGGCGACCGTTCAGGCTTGCGTCGCCGGTAAATGTCGCGCTGATCGGGGATGTTGCCATCGACCCCATGATCAACCGTACCCCCGTGCCGGAGTTGCCGCAGTCGATCACCCCGTCAGGTTCAGCAAAACCACCAACGCCGACGCCGCGCACCGACCAGTTGCCGCCGCCCATATTGGTGACTTCTGCGCCAAAGGCTTGCATCGCCTTGGCTGTGTCCAGCACGTCATCACCTTCAAGCAGACCGCTGATGGTGGTTTCCCCCACACACATCGCGCCCAAAATCAGGGAACGGTGCGAGATCGACTTGTCGCCGGGCACCTCGGCCACGCCGGACAGCGGGCCGCAAGCGGTAGAGGTCATCGGGACGGGCGTGGCGTGGCTGGACATGGAGAACCCTCAAAAAACTTCCTGAAAGTCCGTCTTAAACCAGCGATCCCGTGCCGTCCATTGCCCGCGTCGGGGCAGCCTGCCTGCCGCTTAGATCTTGCGGAAGGTCAGGTAATGCGGCACGCGCCCCTCGCGCAGGGCTTTTTGTTCGTAGCGCGTGGAAATCCAATCGCCCCACGGTTCTTTCCAGTCGCCGGGGCGTTCGGCCAGCCATTCGAACCCGTGGCGTGGCACCTGTTCAAGCGTCTGGCGCACATAGTCCTCGATATCCGTCGCGACACGGAAAATCGCACCGGGCTTGAGCACCTTCACCAGCGGTTCAAGGTGTTCAGGCGTCACGAACCGGCGCCGGTGATGGCGTGTCTTGGGCCAAGGATCGGGATAGAGCAGAAAAGCGCGGTCAATCGACGCCTCGGGCAGCACGTCAAAGATATCGCGCGCATCGCCGGGGTGGATCGCCACATTGTCGACCCCCGCGCGGCGGATCTTGCCCAACAGCATCGCGACCCCGTTCATATAGGGTTCGCAGCCGATGATACCCACGTCGGGGTTTTGGGCGGCCTGATGCACCATATGTTCACCACCGCCAAAGCCGATCTCGAGCCAGACAGGTTTGCCATCAAACAAAGTCGGCAGATCCAGCGGTGTGCGGTCAGGGTTCGCATCCCAATCGACGGGACCGGGGGACAGCGCCTCTAGGTCCTCTTCGATATAGCCTTTCTGGCTTGGCTTAAGCGATTTGCCTTTAAGGCGACCGTAGAAATTGCGGCGGGGGCGTTCTGGATGTGTCATGGCGCTGGCTTTAGCCTGCGATGGCTACGGGCGCAACATTCCGCGTGATCCCCCGACGCAAAAGCCCGTCTTGCTGACGGTTTTGAGATGATCCCGACACGGATCAAAGGGTTCCTGACCAAGAGCATCAGCCATATCTCTATCGGCAAGCGCCCCGGCTTGGGCGCGCCGCCCCCCCTTTGGGCGCACCCCGCCAAAGCGAAAGGGCAGCCCACGGGCTGCCCTTTCGCGTCCAATACCGCGCTTGCTTACAGTGCGGCTTTCAGTGCATCGACCAGATCGGTCTTTTCCCAGCTGAACCCGCCGTCCGCTTCGGGCGCGCGGCCAAAGTGGCCATAGGCAGCTGTGCGTTCATAGATCGGCTTGTTCAGCTCCAGATGCTCGCGGATGCCCCGTGGGGTCAGGTCGATGATCTGGCGGATCGCTTTTTCAATCGCGGCATCCGACACATCGGCGTCGCCGCCATAGGTGTCGCAATAGATCGACAAGGGCTTTGATACGCCGATCGCATAGCTCAGCTGGATCGTGCATTTCTCTGCCAGACCCGCGGCGACGACGTTCTTGGCCAGATAGCGCGCGACATAGGCAGCAGAGCGGTCAACCTTTGTCGGATCTTTGCCCGAGAACGCGCCGCCCCCGTGCGGTGCCGCACCGCCATAGGTATCCACGATGATCTTGCGACCGGTCAGGCCGGCATCACCGTCAGGACCGCCAATCACGAATGTCCCCGTCGGGTTCACCCACCATTCGGTGTCCGGTGTGATCCAGCCTTCGGGCAGGACTTGGGTGATATAGGGTTCGACAATATCGCGAATGTCGGCGCTGGTCTGGCCCGCGTCGGCGTGCTGCGTCGACAGCACGATAGAGGACACGCCAACAGGTTTGCCGTCTTCATAGCGCACGGAAAGCTGGCTTTTCGCGTCAGGGCGCAGCGTCGGCTCGGTGCCGTCTTTGCGCACCTCGGCCAGACGGCGCAGGATCGCATGGGCATAGTGAATCGGCGCTGGCATCAGCTCTGGCGTTTCAGTGGTCGCGAAACCGAACATGATGCCCTGATCGCCTGCCCCTTCTTCCTTGTCGCCCGACGCGTCCACACCCTGCGCAATATGCGCCGACTGGGGGTGCAGCAGATTGGTGATCTCGCAGGTGGCGTGGTGGAATTCGTCCTGCTCGTACCCGATATCTTTGATGCACGCACGGGCGATGCCGTCAATCTTGCCAAGGTATTCGTCCAGTTTGGACTTGTTTGACAGGCCCACTTCGCCGCCGATGATCACCCGATTGGTTGTGGCAAAAGTCTCGGCTGCCACCCGCGCTTCGGGCTCTTCGGTGAGAAAGGCGTCAAGTACTGCGTCGGAAATCCGGTCGCAGACCTTATCCGGGTGGCCCTCGGAAACGGATTCCGAAGTGAACGTATAATTCTTGCGGGACATTTAGTGCTCCAATAGGTTTCATAGCCACGTCAGGAAGCCGTTGTGGCCGATTAGCGGGGCTTAGCTATGCCTGCCCCTGTGGTCAAACTTTAAGTTGCGACGTTTGCGCAGGATAACAAGGGCAAATCCTGCCAAAGTGATGAAAAGAAACGGCCATTCGCCCCACCTGCTATAGGGTGTCGCGGGGCGTGGGCCGGGCAAGCGTGCATCCAGAAAGCCGGCTTGGTTCAAGGCCAGGCTTTTCGTGATGCGGCCCCAAGGATCAATCATCGCCGACACGCCGGTATTGGCGACGCGCGCCATGGGCAGACCCTGCTCTATCGCGCGCATCCGCGCTTGGGCCAAGTGCTGCAATGGCCCCTGCCCCTTGCCAAACCACGCATCATTTGTGAGCTGCATCAGAAACGCCGGACGCGCCGGTGCCGCGTTGACGTCGCGGGCGAACACGGCCTCGTAGCAGATCAACGGCAGCGCGGCACCCAGATCCCCCAGATCCATTAGCTCTGCGCCCGGACCAGAGGAAAAGCCGCTGCCAAACTGTGCCGCCATGCCGCGCAGTCCTATCCGACCCAGAATGTCGCCAAAGGGGATGTATTCGCCAAAGGGCACCAGATGGTGTTTGTCATAGGTCTGAACCACCTCTGCATCGGGGCCAAGCAGCACAGCCGAGTTGTAATAGGCCATGTCGTCGCGCCGCTGCACCCCCAGCACAACGGGCGTACCGGCTGCGGCTTCGCTGATATAGGTCAACGCGCCATGGGCCAGATCCAGCGGCCACGCGATAGCGGTTTCGGACCAAAGGATCAGATCAGGGGCCGCATCCCCCTGCGCCGGAGCGGCGCTGGTCAAAGCGAGCTGACGATCAAAGAACTCCGGAATCTTGGCGGGATCCCACTTGTCTTTCTGCGCCGCGTTGGGCTGCACCATGCGGATCATATGCTGGGTCAAAACGGCATCTGGACCGCCGAACGGGACGGTCAAAGCCAGCACAGTGCATACGCGCGCGCCCCAGACAGCAGCCTGACGCAGCACGGATCCACCGGCGCGCTGCACCACGGCCACGGCTAGCGCGACAACCGCAAGTGTCATCCCGTAGGGGCCGATCAGTGCCAGCCCCTGCCCCGGCCATACGTTAACCAAGGATTGCGAGAACATGCCCCAAGGGAAGCCAGTAAACAGATACCCGCGCAGCATTTCTGCGGCGGGCAGCACGAAGATCAGCGGCCAAACCTGCGCGGACAACCTGCGCGCGCCATAGAACGCCGCTGCCCAGAACAGCGCCAAGCCGCCGGTCAGCCCGACTACGGCAAACGGGGCCATCCAGGCGTAGCGTTCGGGATCAACCATGAAGGGCGACACCAGCCATGACCAGCCGTGGATGAAATACCCAAAGCCAAAACCCCAGCCGATCGCAGCCGCTTGGCGCGACGTTGCAATGCGGCGGTAGATCAGCAGCACCGCTGCGAGGGCGGCCAGCAAAACCAGCGGCAGATCATACGGGGCCTGCCCAAAGGCCGCGACAACGCCGGCAAGCACCGCTGCCCCGAACCGCATCCAAGCGGCACTGCGCAGTGTCATCAGTGAGATCCGGCCATACGCACACGCAACCGCTTGATCCGGCGGGGATCCGCATCGATGACCTCGAATTCGGGGCCGTCGGGGTGCACAACCACTTCGCCGCGCGCCGGTACCCGACCCGACAGCATAAAGACCAACCCGCCAAGCGTATCGATTTCCTCTTCGTCCACATCGTCGTGGTCGGTCAACGAACGTCCGATCTCTGCCTCGAAATCATCCAGCGGCGTTTTGGCCAGCGCAAGGTAGCAGCCCGGTTTTTCAACGGTCCAGTATTTCCCTTCATCGACGTCATGTTCGTCTTCGATCTCGCCGATCACCTGTTCGATGAGGTCTTCGATCGTGACCAGCCCGTCGACGCCGCCATATTCGTCAATCACCAACGCCATGTGACGCCGTTCCGCCTGCATCTTGGTCAGCAGCACGCCAATGGTCATTGATGGCGGCACAAACAACAAGGGACGGAGCATCGCATTGAGATCAAACTCGGCGGATCTGCCATTAAAACCGTGGGTCAGCGCCAGGTCCTTGAGGTGGGCCATACCAACGGGCGTATCGAGCGTCCCGTCGTAAACCGGCAACCGCGTTAGGCCGCTCTCTTTGAACACGCCCACCAATTCATCCAGCGTCGAGCCGACGGGTATGGCGGTGATATCCGCCTTGGGCACCGCAACGTCTTCGACCCGCATCCGGCGCAGGTTCATCATGCCGCGCGTGGAAAGCCGGTCGGTCTGAGCCGCAGTCATTTCCTCCTCTTCCTCGGGGTCTGACGCGCTGAGTGCACCCATGACCCGGGAAAAGAAGCCACCGGATTTAGGGGTATCTTCGGTTTCTTCAGCCTCGGAGGCCAGTTTTATGTCTTCCAACTGCGCGCTTTGCGCCGCCTCAGATGATCCGTCTGTATCGCCCATCGGGTCCTGTCTTTATGTGGTTAGGCAGGCAGTTGCGCTGCGTCGTCTCTATATGGGTCATCCAACCCTAATTTACCAAGTATTTCTACCTCTAACCGTTCCATCAGGGCCGCATCCCCGTCCCGTTCGTGGTCATAGCCCACCAAATGGAGCACCCCGTGAACGATCAAATGGGTCACATGATCAACCATCGGCTTGCCTGCGGCCTCTGCCTCGGCGTGGCAGGTATCATATGAAATCGCGATATCGCCGAGTTCCAGCATATTGTCGAACCCCGGCGTGACCGGCAGCGGTATATCGCCATCCTGCGTGGCACCGCGTTCTTCCGCGGGCCAGCTCAGTACATTGGTCGGCGTGGGTTTGTCGCGGAAATCAGCATTCAGCGTGGCAATATGCGCGTCGTCACAGGCCAGCACAGTGACCTCGGCGGCGCTGGCCTCCAGCGACAGATGCGCCAGCGTGGCCGATATCGCACGCGGGCACAGCGTCTCTAGGTCCAAATCGGCCCAACGCGGATCTTCCTCGATTACGTCCAGCGCCTGCATCAGCGCCGCACCGGGGGCCAGCCCCCGGCCCCCCGGAGTTTATTTGGCAAAATGAAGCAGCCGGGCATTACGCGTGGCCCGTATCTGCTTCGTAGGCTTCGATGATCGCGGCAACTAGCGGGTGACGCACCACGTCTTTGGACGTGAAGTAATTAAAGCTGATCTTGGGGATCGTCTTGAGCAGCCGTTCCGCGTCTTGCAGCCCCGACGGCACGCCGCGTGGCAAGTCGATCTGGGTCCGGTCGCCTGTAATCACCATACGCGACCCTTCGCCCAAACGGGTCAGGAACATCTTCATCTGCATAGAGGTCGCGTTCTGCGCCTCGTCCAACACAACAAAAGCATTCGACAGGGTCCGCCCGCGCATAAAGGCCAGCGGTGCGATCTCGATCTTTTTCTCTTCGATCAGCTTGGCCAGCTGTTTGCCGGGCAAGAAATCGTTCAGCGCATCATAGAGCGGCTGCATGTAGGGATCGACCTTGTCCTTCATATCGCCCGGCAGATAGCCAAGTTTTTCGCCTGCTTCGACCGCGGGACGCGACAGGATAATGCGATCAACATGGCCGCCAATGAACATCGACACGCCCACAGCCACGGCCAGATAGGTTTTGCCCGTGCCGGCGGGCCCGATGCCAAAGGCCAGTTCATTGTCAAACAGCGATTGCACATAGGCCTTTTGTGCCGCGGTGCGGGGTTCGACACGTTTCTTGCGGGTCTGGATTTCGACGCCGCCAAGATTGGGCATCTCGATCTGGTCGCCCGGACGTACGCCTGTCCCTGCCGCGGAATCACCCATGCGCAACAGGCTGGTGACATCCGCAGGTTCGACGCTGCGTCCGCCTTCAAGCCGGGCATATAGCCCGTTCAGCACCGCCACGGCACGCGTTGTCGCATCATCTTCGCCGATCACCGACAGCTGGTTGCCTCGGCGCACAATCTGCACCTCGAGCGCCGTTTCCACGGCGGTCAGATTGGCGTCATAAGGGCCGCACAGGTCGATCAGCAGCCGGTTATCCGGAAATTCAAGCTGCTGCGCGTTAGAGGCGGGAGGTGTCATTGTATCACTAGATGGCAAAGCGTTTTCCTAATTGGAGATGTCTTTGGATTAATATGGGACCCGTTTTCAAACTGTGTACCCCTTGGCACCGACAAAAAAGGGCCGGAGCGTAAAACGCGCCGGCCCGATCCTATGTGCAGGAGTCGTCTCAAGATCAGTTTGGATCTCGGACGCGCGAACCGCCTTTGAAATCACCCGCCGTATAGGTCGGCTGCGCCACACCAGAACAAACCGGCTTGCCATATTTGTCCAAGCGCTGGCTCAGGTAGCCTTCGACGCCATCATCGATGATCCAGTGGTCGCAGCCATTGGGGTCGACCCAGATACCGGCCTGAAGCTGGCTCAGGTGCTTTTTGTCGAAACCGCGGTCAACGGATTTATCGGCGGGGTAGCCCCGGCCTTCGTAGTCAGCGCAAGCACCCAGTGTCAGGGCGCAGGCGGTGACCATCATAATCTTAGCTTTCATCACGTTACTGTCCCCTTAGCGAATGCAGATGATTTCGACGCGGCGGTTCTTGGCCATACCGCCCGATGTGCCGTTGGACGCTGCTGGCATCCGCTCGCCGTAGCCGCGAACATCCGCGATGCGGGCCCCCGACTGCTGTGCGATACTGGCGACAGCATTGGCACGGTTCAGCGACAGCTTCATGTTATAGGCATCCGACGCACGGCTGTCGGTGTGACCGCTGACGATATAGGACACTGCACCTGTCGACTTGAAGAATTCAGCCAGACGCGCGCGGCCCTGCGGGTGCACGCGGTAGCTGTCAGTCTTGAAAAACTGGTCCGTATCCATCACGCCGCAGACGTTCCCCCGGCGGCAGACAGGAATACCCTGACGTGTGACATGCGGTGTCATGTAGCCTTCGGCACCGTCATCCATGACCCAGTGTTCGCACCCGTCGGGATCAACCCAGATCGTTGGAATATACTGGCCCTTGTCGCGGCCCTGTTGAGATCTTGTTTGTGCATCGGCAGCAGATGCCTGAAGCACGAATGTCGCGGCGATCATGGTGCCCGCAAACAGCCGTAGCCCCTTGGAAATTGTATTGAACACAGCCCTCGTCCTTTTCTTCTGTCCCCCAGTCGGAAAACCCAGAGATACCCCAGGCACCACGGTCGTCCGCTATATGTTGTAAGATTAGGAGGTAAACGAGGCTCTGTGAAGCGCGAATGCGGCCATATTTACTATATTACTGCCACACTTACGCCATTTACCCGCGATTGCAGCCGTTTTGGTCTACAATCTTTGCGGGCAAAGCGCGGCTTGCGACACTTAAATCTGCCGTGCGGTCAGTGAATTGGTTTTGGCATCAACGATTCTGACGCGGACCACATCGCCGATATTGGCCTGCGCATCGTCAATATGCACAGAATGGAGGTATTCTGATTTACCCACCATTTGCCCTACCTCGCGGCCGGTTTTTTCCACCAGTACAGACAGGTCACGGCCGACCATGCTGTTCTGGATCTCGCGCTGTTGGCCGGTGATCAACCCTTGCAGACGTTGCAGGCGCGCGTCGGCGATGGCGGCCTCTACCTGCGGGCGTTCAGCGGCGGGGGTGCCCGGGCGGGTCGAGTATTTGAACGAATAAGCATATCCGTATTTGACCTCGCGGACGAGCTCCATCGTGGCCTCGAAATCCGCGTCTGTCTCTTCGGGGAAGCCGACGATGAAATCGCCCGACATCACGATATCGGGCCGTGCGGCACGGATGCGTTCGATCAGCCGCAGATAGCTTTCGGCGGTGTGGCTGCGGTTCATCCGCTTGAGGATACGATCGGACCCCGATTGAACGGGCAGGTGCAAATAGGGCATCAGCTTGTCGATCTCGCCATGTGCCGCGATCAGCGCGTCGTCCATGTCATTGGGGTGGCTGGTGGTATAGCGGATCCGTTCCAGCCCGTCGATCTTGGCCAACTCTTGGATCAGGCGGGCAAGCGTGTAATCCGCGCCCTCTGCGCCCACGCCGTGATAGGCGTTGACGTTCTGACCCAGCAAAGTGACTTCGCGCACGCCGCGTTCTACCAGTTCGCGCGCTTCGGTCAGCACACGGGTTGCAGGGCGCGAGACTTCGGCACCGCGGGTATAGGGCACCACGCAGAAGGCGCAGAACTTGTCGCACCCTTCTTGCACG
This sequence comes from Sulfitobacter sp. M13, assembly GCF_053474885.1. Classification (NCBI taxonomy): domain Bacteria; kingdom Pseudomonadati; phylum Pseudomonadota; class Alphaproteobacteria; order Rhodobacterales; family Roseobacteraceae; genus Sulfitobacter; species Sulfitobacter sp. M13. The sequence goes on from NZ_CM130281.1 coordinate 2,924,558, forward strand.
GTCAGAAATGCAGAGGGTGCGCGTTTCGCCTTGCCGCGGCCCTTGAGCTTTTCGAATTTGTCTTCTTCGGGGAAATCCGTATCTAGCGCAGTCTTGCCGGACCGCACGCGGGCTTCCATGGCGGGGAGCCGGTGATAGGATTGCGGCCCGACGACCAGATCAACAGCCGGTTGACGGCGCATGATCTCTGCCCCTTCGGCCTGCGCCACGCAACCGGTCACGCCGATTTTCAGATTGGGGTTCAGCTCTTTCAGCGGCTTCAGGCGGCCCAGCTCGGAATAGACTTTTTCAGCCGCTTTTTCCCGGATGTGACAGGTGTTCAGCAGGATCATATCCGCATCGGCAGCGGTCTTTGTTTCGACGTAAGTATCGCCCAGAGACTCGGCCATACGTTCACTGTCGTAGACGTTCATCTGGCAACCGTAGGTCTTGATGAACAGCTTTTTTGGCGCGGTCATGGCAGGGTCCGTTGATCAAAGGTGCAAAAGCGCGGTCTAACAGTGCCAGCGTTCTCTTGCAATGCGTCCCGATTTGACAGATTTAGGACAAAGCGCAGTTTCCACCGGGGTGTCATGCAATATCGTAGTCTTGACCATTTCATCAGCGACAGCAAAACCGTGCTGAGCAAGGGCCCCATCGCCTTGATCATGGTCGAAGACGCCATAGAGATCGAGACAACGCTGCGCCATCACCAGCAGCTTGGGTTCGGCACGTTGGTTGCCTTTATGCCCCCCAGCTTTGCACTGGCCCGCGATGTGGCCGAAAGCAAAGGCGTGCTGCGGGTAGATTACGACATGGACCGCGAAGGCGCGATCGAAGATGCGGTGAACGCCGTGATCGAGGCCGCGCCGGGGCAATGGCTGTATGTCTGCTATAACGCGGAATACCTGTTCTACCCCTTCTGCGAGACGCGCACCGTGGGCGAGATGCTGGCGTTTCACACCGAAGAGCGCCGCGATGCGATGTTGGCCTATGTTGTCGACCTCTACGCAGATGATCTTGAGGCGGCACCCAACGCCGTGTCCTTGGACAATGCCCTTATGGATCGGTCCGGCTATTACGCGCTGGCCCGTCAAGAGACGCCTGACACCGCCCCCAAAGAGCGGCAGTTGGATTTCTTTGGCGGATTACGGTGGCGCTTTGAGGAACACGTGCCAGCGGCGCGGCGCAAGATCGACCGCATTTCCCTGTTCCGCGCCAAACCCGGCTTGAGGATGCTTGGCGATCACACGTTCTCGGATCAGGAATACAACACCTACGCCTGCCCGTGGCATCACAATATCACAGCCTCCGTCTGCTCGTTCCGCACGGCCAAGGCGCTCAAGTCCAATCCGGGCAGTACGGGCAGCATTTCAACCTTCAAATGGCACAACTCTGCGCCGTTTGAATGGCATTCACGGCAGCTGCTGGATCTGGGTCTGATGGAACCGGGACAATGGTTCTAGCGCGGTGCAGTTGGTGAAATACGCCCGCGCCCGATTGGCAGCCGCGGCCTAAACCTTGCGGCGCAGACGGATCACCACATCGACCGATGCGATCTCGGCCCCTTCGGGGGCGTCAGGCAGCTGCGCGATCACAAGCTGATCAGAGGGGGCATCGGACAGACGCGCCTCGTCCTCCCAGAAGAAATGGGGGTGATCATGGGTGTTGGTATCGAAATAGCTTTTGGACCCGTCAACCGTGACTTCCTGCATCAGCCCCGCATCGCAAAAGGCGCGCAGGGTATTGTAGACGGTTGCCAGCGACACGGCATCGCCCTGCCCCTTGGCCGCGTCAAACAGGCTTTCGGCGGTGACATGGCGGTGCTGACCGTCGCCCACCAACAGATGCGCCAGCGTCATGCGCTGCCGCGTGGGGCGCAGGCCCGCCTTGGCAAGCCACTCAGAACTGATCTGCTGTGTTGTTTGGGTCATTGGCTATAGGTACCTCTCATGTCCTATATATAAAGGGCAAAGCCTGCGGTTTTCAAACGGAAATCCCGAAACACCTGCCAACGCCGCCCTGCGCCGTGGCGTAAATGCGATCTGCCTGCGCCCTTGCGGGCCTGCGGTGCGCAATGCTAAACCTGCCGGGACTTGAAATTCAGCCCTCAGGAGCCGCGATATTATGGCCGACTACCCCACCAGCTTTGACAAAGAAGCCCTGCTCAAATGCGCCCGTGGCGAGCTTTTCGGCGAAGGCAACGCACAGCTGCCCGCCCCGCCGATGCTGATGATGGACCGTATTACAGACGTATCCGCTGATGGCGGTGCCCACGGCAAAGGCCACATCACGGCCGAATTCGACATCACGCCTGACCTGTGGTTCTTTGACTGCCACTTCCCCGGCAACCCGATCATGCCCGGCTGTCTTGGCCTTGATGGCCTGTGGCAGCTGACCGGCTTTAACCTTGGCTGGCGCGGCTGGCAGGGGCGCGGCTATGCGCTTGGCGTCGGCGAAGTGAAACTGACCGGTATGGTACGCCCTGACCGCAAGTTGCTGACCTACAAGATCGACTTTACCAAAGCGATCCAGACCCGTCGCCTGACCATGGGCGTTGCCGATGGCATCGTCGAAGCTGACGGCGAAGTGATCTATCAGGTCAAAGACATGAAGGTCGCGCTGAGCGAGAGCTGAGCGGACTTCCGAGCATCTTGCTGATCATCCAGACAGACTGATGACTTGATTTGTCGCCCCATAGGCGGCAAACGGGAAACGAACGTGCGGCCCCGCAACACGCGCGGGCCGCGCAGCATCAAGAGGGCACCCGCCCCACACAGATCAAGGGAGTGCAGCCCATGCGCCGCGTCGTTGTCACAGGATTGGGAATTGTCTCGTCCATCGGAAACAATGCAGAAGAAGTTCTGGCATCGCTTAAAGACGGGACCAGCGGCATCGTCGCCAGCCCCGAAATGACAGAGCACGGCTTTCGCAGCCGCGTTGCAGGGACGCTCAAGATTGATGTGGCCGACCACATCGACAAACGCGCGCTGCGCTTCATGGGCGGCGGCGCGGCCTATGCCTATATCGCGATGCAGCAAGCGATCGCGGACGCCGGCCTGAGCGAAGACCAGGTCAGCAACCCGCGCACCGGCCTTGTGGCGGGCTCCGGCGGGCCGTCGACTTCGGCGCTGTTCACCGCGCATAATGTCGTGCGCGACACCGGCGCGACCAAGCGTATCGGGCCGTTCGCCGTGCCAAAATGCATGTCGTCCACCGTCAGCGCGAACCTGTCGACTGCTTTCAAGATCAAAGGCATCAACTATTCGATCACCTCGGCCTGCTCTACTTCGCTGCATTGCATCGGTAACGCGGCCGAACAGATCATGTTGGGCAAGCAAGACGTGATGTTCGCAGGCGGCGGCGAGGAACTGGACTGGACGCTGTCGTGCCTGTTCGACGCCATGGGCGCGATGAGCAGCAAATATAACGACGCCCCCGAAACCGCGAGCCGCGCCTTTGACGCCAACCGCGACGGGTTCGTGATTTCGGGCGGCGGCGGCATGCTGGTGCTCGAAGAGCTTGAGCACGCCAAGGCCCGCGGTGCCACCATCTATGCCGAAGTTACCGGCTATGCGGCGACATCCGATGGGCACGACATGGTAGCCCCCTCTGGCGAGGGTGGCGAACGCGCCATGCGTCTGGCGCTGGAAACCCTGCCCGAGGGCCGCAAGGTCGGCTATATCAACGCGCACGGCACATCCACACCCGTCGGCGATGTCGGCGAAATCGAAGCGGTCCGCCGCGTCTTTGGCCAAGGCAGCACGCCACCCGTCAGCTCGACCAAGTCGATGACCGGCCACGCCCAAGGGGCCGCCGGCGCACTAGAGGCAGTGTTCTGCCTGTTGATGCTGAAACATGACTTTATCACGAAATCCATCAACGTCGTTGATCTGGACCCGAAACTGGACCCCTCCGAAATCGCGCTGGAGCGCGTGGACAATGCCGGTCTAGATTCGGTGATGACCAACTCCTTTGGGTTCGGCGGCACCAACGGATCAATGATCCTTTCCAAGTTCCAAGAGTAAGGGCAGCAAATGTCAGAAATGCTTAAAGGAAAACGCGGCCTGATCATGGGTGTCGCGAATGAACGTTCCATCGCTTGGGGCATTGCCAAGGCGATGGCCGGGGCCGGTGCGGAACTGGCGTTCACCTATCAGGGGGAAGCATTTGGCTCGCGTCTTAAACCGCTGGCTGAAAGCGTCGGGTCTGACTTTATGGTCGATGTCGATGTGACCGACGATGTCTCGCTTGATGCCGCGTTTGACCAACTGCGCGCGCGTTGGCCCACGATCGATTTCGTCGTCCACGCCATCGCGTTTTCCGACAAGTCAGAGCTGACGGGCCGTTTCCTGAACACCAGCCGCGAGAACTTTAAAAACTCGATGGATATCTCGGCCTATTCCTTCATCGAGGTCGCACGGCGGGCGCATCCGCTGATGGTCGAGAATGGCGGCACGCTGCTGACGCTGACCTATATGGGATCAAATCGTGTAACGCCCAACTACAATGTCATGGGCGTAGCCAAAGCCGCACTGGAAAGCGCCACGCGCTATCTGGCGAATGATCTGGGGCCCGAAGGCATCCGCGTCAACGCAATCAGCCCCGGCCCGATGAAAACGCTCGCTGGTGCCGCGATTGGCGGGGCGCGCAAGACCTATAAGCACACCGACATGAACGCCCCCTTGCGGTCCAACGCGACGCTGGAAGCCGTTGGCGGGACAGCGGTCTATCTGGCCTCTGATGCCGGTGCCTGCACCACGGGCGAGATCATCCGCGTTGATGGTGGGTTCCATGTACTGGGAATGCCGCAGGCGGATAACCTGTAAGCACACTGCAGATACGATACTGGCGATCCGGGGCTCTGCCACAAAGTTCTATTTCCGGGGCTCTGCCCCGGGACCCCGGGATTTTTCCCCATTTGGAAATGGTGCGGCGTGTTTAGCGCAACGGGGGGGTTTGGTAGAGCCAGACCTTCATGCCGCCGTGGGCGATGGCGGGGCCTTGGGGTTTCCACGGCAGACCGGTGGCTTTGGCCAAGGGCGGTTCTGACGTGACGAGGCCGACGCGCCAGCCTTTGAAGCGGGTCAGCAGCGTTTGTCCAAGCGTCCCGTAGAGCGGATAAAGCAGTTTCTTGTTACCGATGCGGCCGCCGTAGGGCGGGTTAACCATAACAAGGCCGGGTGGTCCGTCTGGCGGGGTCAGCTCCCCCGCGGCATGGTTTTCGAACTGCACTGCCTCTGATACCCCTGCCCGTTCCGCGTTCATCCCGCTCATCCGGACGGCACCGGCGTCGCGGTCGGAACCATAGAACCGCAGCGGCGTCGACGTGGCGGTATTGTCACGCATAGCGGCCCATTGATCGGGATCAAAACTAGCGAGGTCCTCGAAAGCGAAATGGCGCGAGCGGCCGGGGTTCAGGCCCATGGCGATCTCGGCGGCCTCGATCACGAACGTACCTGAGCCGCACATCGGGTCGACCACAGTCTCGGTGCCGGTGTACCCCGCCTGACGCAGCATCAAATAGGCCAGATTCTCGCGCATGGGGGCTTTGCCTACGGCCTCTTTGTGGCCGCGCTTGTGCAGCGACTCGCCCGATGTGTCGAGGCTGATGGTCACCACATTATCGTCGATCCGCACCTTGAGCACGAGCGCCGCTTCGGGCGAGATCGTCACCCCGAGACTTTCGCGCAGGGCGGTCTCGATCCGCTGTGTTGCGGCACCGGCGTGGTAAATCTTGGAGGCTTTCGTGGTTACCTGCACCCGCAGCGGCACATCGGCGCGCAGCACGTCGCCCCACGGGAACTTGCGTGCACGTTTATCAAGTTGCGCCAGGTGGAACGCCATGAATGACCCGATCCGCGCCAGCACGCGCGAGGCACCGCGCAGTTGCAGGTTGGCGCGCCAGACCTCGGGCCAGCCGCCCTGCACCGTAATCCCGCCGGGCGTGGTGACGGGATTGGCAAAGCCTTTTTCCGTCACCTCGGCCAGAAGCATGTCTTCCAGACCGGGGGTGGCCACGATAAAAATGTCGAAGGTGTTTTGACTGTCCATAACCGCTGCTTACTGCGCGGCGCGCGAGGTTTCGAGCGGTTTCTTGGGACAAGCCAGTCCGGCGCGATCAAAAGCGCCGGACTGTATGCGCCTGATCAGGCGATTTTCACCAGTTCGATGTCGAACTGCAGGTCTTTGCCCGCCAGCGGGTGGTTGGCATCAAGTGTGACAGTGGATTCGTCCACTTCAACAACCATCACCGGCATCGCTTGACCGTCGGGTGTTTGCATCTGCAGCTGCGTGCCGATTTCCAGCGGGATGTCCGCAGGGATGCCTTCGCGCGGTACAGCTTGGCGCATTTCAGGGTTCACATCGCCGTATGCTTCGGCGCTGTCGATTTTGACGGTCTTGGTATCGCCGACTTCCATGCCGGGTATCGCGGTATCGAGGCCGGGGATAATCTGGCCGGACCCGACCGTGAATTCCAAAGGCTCGCGTCCGTCCGAGCTGTCGAAGGTGCTGCCGTCAAGCAACGTACCAGTATAGTGAATAGCAACGGTATCGCCGGATTTAACCTGCGTCATAGAAAGCTCCAGTCTATAGGGGAAAATACAGGAGGCCACGTATCTGCGCGGGTGCTCCGGGTTCGGCACGCAGTCTTTCAAGCCTGCGCCCTGTCGTAAACCCCCATGCGGCCAGTTTTTCGGCCTTTTCTGTTCGGGCAGCGCGTGACAGTCTCGCGGTAGGATATTTCAGGGGGGAAAATCATGGCGATAACAACATGCGTGTTCGATGCATATGGTACATTGTTCGATGTGGCCGCGGCCGCACGGCAAGCCGCATCAGAGCCGGACTTTGCAGCGATAAAAGACAGCTGGCCGCAGGTCGCGGAACACTGGCGGCAAAAGCAGTTAAGCTACTCTTGGCTGCGCGCTGTCACCGGTGCCCATGATGACTTCTGGCAGGTCACCCAAGAGGGCCTGGACTGGGCACTGGAAAAGACCGGACACGACGACAACCCTGCCCTGCGCGCACGTTTGCTGGCGCTGTACTGGGAGCTTCAGGCATTTTCCGAAGTACCTAAGATGCTGAAAACATTGAAGGATGCCGGATTGAACACGGCGATCCTATCGAACGGGTCGCCGGCAATGCTTGAAGGGGCGGTGTCATCCGCCGGTCTGGCCGACACGCTGGATGCCGTTTTGTCGGTCGAAAGCGTAGGGATCTTCAAGCCTAATGCGCGTGTCTATGAACTGGTCGGCCAAAAGTTCGGCTGCACGCCATCGCAAGTGCTGTTTGTATCGTCCAATGGCTGGGATGCAGCGGCGGCAACCGGCTTTGGCTTCACGACCGCCTGGGTCAACCGTGCGGGCGAACCGATGGACCGTTTGCCGTGGAAACCCGTTCATGTGCTGCAGGACCTGAACGGCATCCCAGAACTGGCAGGCGTATAATGGCTCATTTCACCACATCCGACGGGCTATCGCTCTATTTTGCCGACGAAGGTCAGGGGCTACCGATTCTCTGCCTGGCGGGATTAACGCGGACCACGGCGGATTTCGACTATGTCACTCCGCATCTGGAAAACGTGCGCCTGATTAAGATGGATTATCGCGGGCGGGGGCAATCCGACTTTGATCCCGACTGGTCGCATTATTCCCCACCCGTTGAATGCCGCGATGCGTTGGAACTGCTGGACCATCTCGGAATCGACAAGGTCGCCGTGCTTGGGACGTCACGCGGGGGGCTGAACGCATTGGGGTTGGCCAAGGCAGCCAAGAACCGGTTGCTGGGCGTCGCCTTTAACGATGTCGGGCCACATATCGACCCGCAGGGGCTGGATTTCATCATGGAATTCATTGGCCGGAACCCCGCCACCAAGACCCACGCCGAAGCCGCGGCTGCCATGCCGCGTGTGTTCCCCGAATTTGACGACGTACCCGACAGCCGCTGGCTGGAGGAAGCGCAAAAGCACTACACCCAGACCGAAACCGGGCTGCAGATCACCTATGACAAGCATTTGCGCGATGCGGTGGCCAAAGCGTTTTCGGCCCCCTCGCCCGATCTTTGGCCGTTCTTTGAAGCGCTTGACGGGCTGCCGATTGCCTGCATCCGTGGCATGGCGTCCAATCTGCTGAGCGAGGAAACCTTGCAAGAGATGGAACGCCGCCGTCCCGACATGGTGGTCGCGCGGGTGCCGGGGCGCGGGCATATTCCGTTTCTGGACGAACCCGAGGCGGTTGAGGCCTTGAAGAAATGGATTGGCATGATGCAATGAATATCGACATGATCCGCGCCGCGGCGGGGCGGCTGGAAGGCCATGTGCGGCGCACGCCTTTGCTGAACTCTCCGTTTCTGGATGACATCACGGGCCGGCGCGTCTGGATCAAGCCCGAGTGTTTGCAACACACCGGCAGCTTCAAGTTTCGCGGTGGCTGGTCGGCGGTATCGGCGCTGGAATCGTCGGTACGGGCCAAGGGGGTCATCGCCTTTTCCAGCGGCAATCATGCCCAAGGGGTTGCCTATGCAGCCAAACTGCACGGCGTGCCTGCGGTGATCATCATGCCTGCCGATGCGCCGCGCCTGAAGATCGCCAACACCCGTGCCCTTGGGGCCGAAGTTGTGCTGTATGACCGCATGACCGAGGACCGCGACGCGATTGGCGCTACTATGGCGCAGGAACGGGAACTAACGCTGATCAAACCGTTCGACGATCCGCTGGTCATTGCGGGTCAGGGGACCACCGGGCTTGAGATCGCGCAGCAGGCCGCCGAGGCGGGGATCACCCGCGCGGATGTGATTGTCTGCTGTGGCGGCGGGGGGCTGACCTCTGGCATTGCGCTGGCGCTCGAGGCGGATGCGCCGGGGCTGCGCGCCCGCACCGCCGAGCCCGCAGGGTTTGACGATGCCGCGCGCTCGCTGGCCGCAGGGCAGATCAAGCGCAATGCGGCGCTTGGCGGGTCGATCTGCGATGCCATCGTTACGCCGCAACCGGGCGACCTGACTTTTCCAATCCTCAAACGGTTGTGTGGCCCCGGCCTTGTCGTCACTGATGAGGAGGCGCTGCAGGCGATTGGCCATGCGTTCAACCGGCTGAAACTTGTGGCAGAACCCGGCGGTGCCGTCGCCCTCGCCGCCGCTCTGTTTCGCGGGGACGAGATCGAAGGCGATGATGTGATCGTCACCATCTCGGGCGGGAATGTGGATACGGATGTTTTTACCCGCGCGCTCGCCACCCTTGATTGATACCCCTGAGGAGGTTCTGACATGAATATTTTCGATACCGGCGATGTGCGCCTGCACTACCGCGTGGATGGGCCTGACGATGGCGCGCCTGTCGTGTTTGCCAATTCACTGGGCACCGATCTGCGCCTTTGGGACCCGATCCTGCCGCTGCTGCCCAAGGGACTGCGTATCATCCGATTTGACAAACGCGGTCATGGACTGTCGTCTTGTCCGCCTGCGCCCTATGCGATGGGTGCGCTGATCGGCGATACGGAAAAGCTGCTGGATCATCTGGGCGTGAAGGGCTGCGTCTTTGTCGGCCTGTCGATTGGCGGGATGATTGCCCAAGGGCTCGCGACCAAGCGGCTGGACCTGATCCGCGCGATGGTGCTGTCCAATACCGCCGCCAAGATCGGCACCAAGGATATGTGGGCCGACCGCGTGCGCGCCGTGCAGGACAGCGGGATTGAACCGATGGCCGACACGATCATGGAACGCTGGTTCGCAGCTCCCTTTCGCGCCACGCCTGAAATTGAGCTTTGGCGCAACATGGTCGTGCGTCAACCGGCGGAAGGCTACGCCGGATGCTCTGCCGCGATATCGGGCACGGACTTTTATACGACCACGGCGGCACTGCGCCTGCCTGTTCTGGGGATCGCGGGTTCCGATGACGGATCAACACCGCCTGATCTGGTGCGCGAAACAATCGATCTCATCCCCGGGGCGAAGTTCAAGATCATCCGCAAGGCCGGCCACCTGCCCTGTGTCGAACACCCGCAGGAATACGCGGATCTGCTGACCGAATTTTTAGAAAGCGTAGGACATGTCTGATATTCTATTGGTTCATGGATCATGTCACGGCGCATGGTGCTGGCGCGATCTGATCCCGGCGCTGCGTGCGCTTGGGCACAGCCCGCGCGCCATCGACTTGCCAAGCCACGGCGACGACACCACCCCCGTCAACGCGGTAACGCTGGACGGCTATGCCAACGCGGTGCTTGCAGCCTCTACGCCCGAAACGGTGGTGGTCGGCCATTCGATGGGTGGCTTCGCCATCGGTGCTGCGGCGCAAAAAGATCCAAGCGCAATGGCGCGGCTGATCTATCTATGCGCCTATGTCCCCGCTGCGGGGCGATCGCTGGCAGAAATGCGAAAACAGGCCCCGAGCCAACCTTTGATGCCCGCCGTACGTCTGGCACCGGATGGTAAAAGCTTTACCCTTGATACCGCCATGACCGAGACGCTTTTCTATCACGATTGCCCACCGGACGTCGCGGGCTTTGCGGCTGCTCGGCTCTGCGCACAAGCTGTTGCCCCGACGATCAAACCCCTGCCCGATACCGCGCGCGCCGATGCCATGCCGCGCAGCTATATCCGCTGTATGGACGACCGCACCATCCCGCCGGCCTACCAGATCACGATGACGAAAGACTGGCCAAGCGCGGATGTTCATGAGATGGCCTGCGGGCATTCACCCTTCTTTACCGATCCCGCCGGTCTGGCGCGGATCATCGACGATATCATTCCGAGGTAACCCATGGCCGCCAGCGTCTTTGACAGCCCCCTGTTCGCACAGCTTTTCAACACCGGTGACGCGGGGCGGCTGTTTTCCGACACCGCTGCGATCCGCGCGATGCTGCTGGTCGAAGGCGCGTTGGCCAAAGTACAGGGCAGCCTTGGTGTGATCCCCGAACTGAGCGCCGCCGCCATCCACCGTGCAGCGCTGGAAATTCAGGTCGATCCCGGCGCGATTGCGGCCTCTACGGGGGAAAACGGCGTGTCTGTGCCGGGACTGCTAGCCCAGTTCCGCGCCGAAATGCAGGCGCCGGAATTTGCCCAGCATGTGCATTGGGGGGCCACCAGTCAGGATATCATCGACACCGCGCTGATGCTGCGCCTGCGTCAGGCGCTCAAGCTGGCCGAGACGGACTTGCGTGAAATCATCGCGAGCCTCGCGGCGGCTGCAGAGCAGCACCAGTCCCTGCCGATGCCCGCCCGCACCTACGGTCAACACGCCACCCCCACCAGCTGGGGCGCGGTTTTGGCTGAATGGGGCATGCCGCTGTGCGATGCGCTGGACCAGCTTAAGGCGCTCCGCGACGGATCGCTGTTCGTGTCCCTGTCGGGGGCCGCTGGCACGGGGTCGGCGCTTGGCCCGAAAGCCAGCGAGACGCGTGCGCAACTGGCCAAAGCGCTTGGCCTGAGGGATCCCGGGCGCAGCTGGCATGTGGACCGCGGCCCCGTGCTGCGCATCGCCGATTGGCAGGGCCGCGTGATGGCTGCCCTATCGCATATCGCACAAAGCACACTGGCGCTGACCATGACCGAAACCGCCGAACTTGCCCTTGGTGCCGCTGGTGCCTCGTCCACCATGCCGCAAAAGCAGAACCCCGTATCGCCCTCAGTGATTGTCGCCTTGGGGCATCAGTTCACCGGCCAGCGTGCCACGCTTCAGGCCGCTGCCGCGCACCAGCACCAGCGCGACGGCGGTGCGTGGTTTGCCGAATGGATGGCCGTACCGCAATTGACGCTGAGCCTTGCCGCAGCGCTGACCCATGCCAAAACGCTTGTCGCGGGGCTGACGCCGCATCCTGTCAAAATGCACAGCGCGCTGGCCGATGGTTTGGGTTTGATCCACGCCGAAGCGCTGAGCTTTGCACTGGCCGAAACCATGCCCCGCCCCCAAGCTCAGAAGATCACAAAACAGCTGTGTCAGGACGCAATGGCCAAGCAGGTGCCGCTGGCCGATCTGGTGCGGGCAGATTATCCCGACGTGGCCGAAGACCTGTTCGACGCCGCCACCCAAATGGGACAGGCCCCCGCAGACGCCGCGGCTTTCGTCGCCCGGGCGCGCGCACTCTAGCCACAGCGATCGTCGCACAGCGGCCACGGGGGCCAGCCCCCGGTCCCCCGGGATTTAAAACCATTTGGAAATGTTATGAGGGGTGGGGCACGATCCTACGGCAGCTGATTCAGCCATGTGCAGGATGGCGTGAGAGGGGACCAAAGCCCCCTCTGTCGTCGCTTTAGAAGAACGCCTGCAGGCCGGTCTGGGCGCGGCCCAGGATCAGCGCGTGCACGTCGTGCGTGCCTTCGTAGGTGTTCACTGTTTCGAGGTTCATCATGTGGCGGATGACCTGAAATTCACCGCTGATGCCGTTGCCGCCGTGCATGTCGCGCGACATGCGGGCGATGTCCAGCGCCTTGCCGCAGTTGTTGCGCTTGACGATAGAGATCATCTCGGGCGCGGCGTTGGCGTTGTCCATCAAGCGACCCACCTGCAACGAGGCCTGAAGGCCAAGCGCGATTTCAGTCTGCATGTCAGCAAGTTTCTTTTGGAACAGCTGTGTCTGCGCCAGCGGTTTGTTGAACTGCTTGCGGTCCAGACCGTACTGGCGCGAGGCGTGCCAGCAGAATTCAGCGGCCCCCAATGCGCCCCAGCTGATGCCATAGCGGGCGCGGTTGAGACAGCCGAACGGGCCTTTCAGGCCTTCGACATGGGGCAGCAACGCATCTTCGCCGACTTCGACGTTGTCCATCACGATCTCGCCTGTGATCGATGCGCGCAGCGACAGCTTGTTGCCGATTTTTGGCGCGGACAGACCCTTCATGCCTTTATCAAGAATAAAGCCGCGGATCTTGCCGCCGTGCTCTTCCGACTTGGCCCAAACAACGAATACATCCGCGATTGGCGCGTTCGAGATCCACATTTTGGAACCGGTCAGCTTGTAGCCGTTGGCCGTTTTCACGGCGCGGGTTTTCATGCCTGCAGGGTCAGAGCCCGCATCGGGTTCGGTCAGACCAAAGCAACCGATGAATTCACCGCTGGACAGTTTGGGCAGGTACTTCATGCGCTGCTCTTCCGAGCCATACGCATAGATCGGGTACATCACGAGGCTGGATTGCACCGACATCATCGACCGGTAGCCGCTGTCCACACGTTCAACTTCGCGGGCGACCAGACCGTAGGAAACATAGTTGCCGCCCAGACCGCCGTATTGTTCGGGCACCGTGACGCCCAACAGGCCCATGTCGCCCATTTCCTTGAAGATACCTTCATCTGTGGTTTCGTTCGCAAAGGCGTCAATGATGCGGGGCTGCAGTTTTTCCTGTGCGTAGGCGCGCGCACTTTCCTGGATCATGCGCTCGTCTTCGGTCAGCTGTTCGCTCAGGCGGAAGGCATCCGCCCAATCAAAGCTGCCCATGTCTGGGGCGTCTTTGGCTTTCAATACGGGCAATTCGGTGCTCATCTTATATCCTCCTCGGGGTTCAGATTTGGCCACAGTATTGCAAAGCATGCGGCGAAAGACTATCGCTGGTTACTCCTGAACCTATGAGTTTAAGTCATATGATCGCCCCGCGTCGGTTCCTTCCCTCGATCAACGCCCTGCTCGCCTTCGAAGCTGTGGCGCGGTTGGGCAGCGCCACGCTCGCGGCGCAGGAACTGTCGCTGACGCAAAGCGCGATCAGTCGCCAGCTCAAGACGTTAGAGGCGCAGTTGAACGTCGCCTTGTTGGACCGGATGGGGCGGCAACTGGTTCTGACAGAGGCCGGTAAAAGCTATGTAATTCAGGTACGTGATGTGTTGAACAGGCTGGCACAGGCGTCGATCACAGCGCGTACGAACCCGATTGCAGGCGCACTGAACCTCGCGATCTTGCCCGGCTTCGGAATGCACTGGCTGGCCCCGCGGCTGCGCGACTTTGCTCAGGCTCATCCAGAGGTGACGGTGAACCTTAGCACGCGACTGCACCCGTTTTCGTTTCAGAACAGCCCCTTTGACGCTGCAATACATTTTGGCAAGGAAGACTGGCCCGGCGTGCGCTATCTGTCGCTGATGCCGGAAACCGTTGTGCCTGTCTGTGCGCCCGACCTGCTGACTGAACCGCTGGACGACCCCAGCCAGATCCTGCGGTTTCCCCTACTGCATCTGGATACCCGCCCGCGCGGCTGGTCGCGCTGGCTGAGCGCCCTTGGTGTCACGCAAGAGCCACCCGCGGGCATGATGTTCGACCAGTTTTCGACAATGGCGCAGGCGGCGGTGCACGGGTTGGGGGTGGCGCTGCTCCCTACGTTTTCAGCCGAGCCCTATTTGCGTGACGCGCAGCTGGTGTTGGCGTCAACCCAGACAACGCAGAGCATCGGAAACTACTATCTTGTCTGGCCAGAAGATCGCGCTGAAACCGCGGCCCTGCAATCGTTCATGACATGGCTGGACGGGCAGACGGGCCAAGTTCTTTAACATATCGGCAAGGTTTAGCAGCACAGACGCCCTATTTCCGCCGTAATGGCGCGATACCTCCCACGTATCAATTTAGGGGGGGGGCCCTTTGAAAGGGAGCATTGGAATGCCAATTTCTTTTACCAAATTCGCCGCGGTCGGTGCCACTGTTATGACGCTTGCGACGGCCAACGCGGCCACGGCACAGACGCATGACATTATCATCTTTGACGAGGCTTTTTTTCCGGCCGTGATTTACGTTAAAGCCGGGGATGATCTGAGCTTTGTCAATAGAGCGAATGCCGCTCGAACCGTTAGCGGCAGCGACGGTTCGTGGACGTCGGGAACGCTGCAGAACGGCGGCACCTATCGCCAGACCGTTGAAGCAGGCGCCCAAGTCACCTTTATCGGCGCGTCCGAGGGGGACGACCCGATAAGCTACAGCGGTGAAGTCAGCTTTGATCCGGCACCACTAAGCAACTGATATATCGGACAGCCTGCGGCTTACGCAGAGCCGAGACATGAAAACAGCGCGCCCCCTATTCTCGGAGGCGCGCCGTTTCTATTTACGGCAGGCTGCTTACTTCACCGTGATGCGGCCATCTGTATACGGCGTGTAGGCCCCGTTGGCGGCGATAAACTCAGCCGTCACATCTGCCAGATCAGGACCGTAGTCATAGGCGTTTTGCGCGGTCTTGAACGGTTCATAGCCGTCGCCGCCGTTGCGCACGTAGTTATTGGACACGACGCCATAGGTCTTTTCCGGGTCAAGCGGCATGCCCGAAACGGTGACATCGCTGATGCGGCCGCCCGCGTCGGCGCTTGGGTCAACGGTAAAGGTCATGCCCGCGACCTGGGGGAAACGACCGGCGACCTCGTCGATCTGGCTCACGCCGTTTTCCAACGCCTCGACCAGCGCAGCACCGGTGACCTGAAATGTAGACAGCGTGTTCTGAAACGGCAGTACGGCCAGCACTTCGCCCATCGTGACCTCGCCCGCATCGATAGAGGACCGCAGACCGCCGCTGTTCTGGATCGCGACCTCAATACCCTGATCTGCCACACGGGCAAGCATTGCGTCGGCGACCAGATTGCCCATCTGACATTCCTGCACGCGGCAAACCGACCGGTCACCCTCAATCGCATCGGTAGTTTCGGCGACGACTTTGCTGCGCAGCTCTTCAAGGGGTTGGGCCAACTCGCTGATACGCGCGACGGTGGTTTCATCTTCGGCAACGCCCGCATCGATCAGGATCGGCTCGCCCGAGGCTTCCTTGATGTTGCCTTCGTCGTCAAAGGTGACATTCAGCTCGCCCAGAAATTTGCCGTAGGCATAGGCTTGCACGATCGCCGTTTCCTTAACCATCGTGGGGTACGCCCCTTCGGCGCGTTCTTGGGTATTGCTCAGCAGTGTGTTGCTGTGCCCGCCAACGATCACATCGACACCCGTGGTGTTTTCCGCAACCATCTGGTCCACCTTGTAGCCCGAGTGGCTCAGCACGATGATCTTGTTCACTCCCTGCGCGGTCAACAGGTCGACCTCGCCCTGCACGGCGGCCACTGAATCAGAGAACACGACGTTCTCGCCGGGGCTTGCCAAATCAGGTGTATCTTCGGTGGTCAGGCCGATCAGGCCGATTTTTTCGCCGCCGCGTTCGATGACGGTCGATTTCGCCAGCTTGTCGGCCAGCAGCGGTTCGGCGGATACATCTGCATTCGACATCAGGATGGGAAAGTTGATCGCCTCCATGAAGCCGGCCAGCACTTCGGGGCCGTCGTCGAATTCATGGTTGCCCACGGTCATGCCGTCATAGCCCAGCATGTTCATCATCTCGGCCGCCATCTTGCCCTTGTAGTGGGTGTAGAACAGCGAGCCCTGAAACTGGTCCCCGCCGTCGACCAGTACATAATTGTTAGTGCGCGCCTTGGCGTCCTTGATCGCGTTGACCAGACGCGCGGTCCCGCCAAAGCATTCGCCTGCGGTGTTGTCCTCGGCGGAGCACGGTCCGTCGTATTTGCTGATCGGTTCGAACCGCGCGTGAAAGTCGTTGGTGTGCAGGATGGTCAGGCTGTAGTCCGCCGCCGCCATACCCGATGTCAGCGCAAGCGCCGCCGTCGCTGTCAGGAATCGTTTCATGATGGTCCCCCCTTGGGTTGAATATGGGCGTATGGTGACCCCCAGTTTGCCCCCTTGTCAAAGACCATCTGAGCGCAAAGCCGCGCTTCCCCAAGGTCAGGGGCATTCGCAGTCCCAATCTGCTGCGCCCTTGACCGCTTGCACCGACCAAGGCATCACAGCAGCTATGTTGATTTACAAAATTTTCCGCTCCGATGAATGGCAGGCCCTGCGCCGCGACGGCTCTACAGCCGGTGCGCCGATTGATGTGGCCGATGGCTATGTGCATTTCTCGACCTCTGAGCAGGCCGCTGAAACTGCTGCGAAACATTTTGCGGGCAAGGCGGACCTGTTTCTGCTGGCCGTAGAAACCGACCGCCTTGGCGATGCACTGAAATGGGAGGTGTCACGGGGCGGTGCCGAATTCCCGCATCTGTACCGCGCACTGGCGCTAGAAGACGTTGTTTGGGCGCAGCCGCTGCCGTTGGTGGACGGGGCGCATGACTTTCCCGCTGGCTTTAAGGAGGCCGAATAATGACAGGATATATTGACCCGGATCGCGCCCAGTTTGATGCCTTTAAGGGGCTGGACCGCGACACGCCGCTGAACATGGTGAACCTTGTTAAACTGCGCGACAAGGCCGCCTACCCCGACGATCACGCATTGGCGGCCAAAGCGCTGACAGGGGCGCAAGCCTACAAGAATTACGGCGCGGAAAGTGGGCCGGTGCTGGCAGATGTCGGCGGGTCGATCCTGTGGCGCGGCCAGTTCGAGACGACCTTGATCGGCCCGTCGGACGAGGCGTGGGATGTGATGTTCATCGCGCAATACCCCAACGCACACGCGTTTTTGCAGATGATCTCGGACCCGCGCTACAAAAGGGCGGTCGTGCACCGTCAGGCTGCGGTTGTGACATCGCGCCTGATCCGCAGCGCGCCGCTGCCCCTAACGGATGAATTTGCATGAGGCGTATGGTCGAGCAGCTGGGGCTGCGCGCCCTGCATAAGGTAGACCCTGAAACTGCGCATGGTCTGGCGATCACCGCGCTGCGGCTTGGCCTTGCGCCCGCGCCCGGTCCGGTCACGTCAAAGCGGCTAAAGACCTCGCTGGCGGGGATGAGCCTGCCGAACCCCGTCGGGCTTGCCGCGGGGTTTGACAAAAACGCCACCGCCGTCGCCCCCCTGTCCAACGCGGGCTTCGGTTTCATCGAAGTCGGGGCCGCCACGCCCCTGCCGCAGCCCGGCAATGACAAACCCCGTCTGTTCCGCCTGACCGACGACCGCGCCGCGATCAACCGGTTCGGCTTCAACAACGAAGGCATGCAGGCGATCTGCACCCGCCTGGCACGACGCGGCGCGGGTGTGCCCGTGGGGCTCAACCTTGGGGCCAACAAGACCAGCACCGACCGCGCCGCCGATTTCGCCCGCGTGATGGAGCTGGCCCGCGATCACGTGGATTTCGCCACGGTCAATGTATCATCGCCCAACACCGAAAAGCTGCGCGACCTGCAGGGCAAGGCTGCACTGGCCGCCCTTCTGGCCGGTGTGATGGAGGTGCGCGGTAACACGCCTGTCTTCCTTAAGATCGCCCCTGACCTGACCGAGGCAGAGATCGCCGATGTGGCCGAGGTTGCAAATGACGCAGATGTCGCAGCGATCATTGCCACCAACACAACGCTGGACCGCGCCGGCCTGAAAGACGCGCAGCGCGACCAGATGGGCGGGCTGTCAGGCGCGCCCTTGTTCGAAAAATCAACCCGCGTGCTGGCACGGCTGTCTACCCTCACGGATATTCCACTGGTGGGCGTCGGGGGCATCAGCTCGGCTGAAGATGCCTATGCCAAGATTTGCGCAGGTGCATCGGCGGTGCAGCTTTATACCGCGCTGGTCTATGGCGGTCTGTCGATGGCATCGGACATCGCCAAGGGGATCGACAAGCTATTGAAGCAAGACGGATTTGACACCGTCGCGGATGCCGTCGGCTGTAACCGCAGCGCCTGGCTTTGATGGAATTCGGGGCGCCGTTTAAGCAACGCCGCCCCGACACCCGGCACGAGACCCGGCACGGTGCCCCCTAACCCGCGGCGCGTTCCAGTGCAGGGTAGCGCAGCCCGAGCGTCACGCCGCGTGCGACAAAGGACACCAGCAGCGAAATCCACAGCCCGTGATTACCCAGCCACGGCACCAACAAAGCCGCACACGCACAGTAAATTACAAAAGACACCGCCATCATATTGCGCATGTCCCGCGACCGTGTGGCCCCGATGAAAATCCCGTCCAGCATCCACGACGCCCACCCCAACAGCGGGGCCGCGACCATGTAGGGCAAGAACACCCGCGCCTCTGCCCGCACCAGCGGCGCGGTGGTCATCAGATCAATGATCATGCCGCCGCCCCATGCGAACGCGATCGCCATCAGCGCGCAGGCCAGCAGGCCCCAGCCGCTGGTCAGCACCGCACCGCGCCGCAAGATATCACGTTGTTTGCCGCCCATGGCACGCCCGACCAAGGCCTCGGCGGCAAAGGCGAACCCGTCCAGCGCAAAGGCCGCGATCATCAAAAATTGCAAAAGCACCTGATTGGCCGCGAGCTTTACGTCCCCCAAGCCCGACCCCAGAAACAGGAACGACACGAATATCGTCTGTAGCAATAGGGACCGCACAAGGATGTCGCCGTTGACCTTCATCATGTTGATCCAGCGCGGTCTGTCGAAAACCTGCACCCAGTCTCGCCACGCGGGCACGGCAAAAGCGGCGCGGCAGAACCACAGCCCAAGCGCCGCCCCCGTCCATTCGGCCAGAAACGTCGCGATGGCGACACCTTCGA
Organism: Sulfitobacter sp. M13; assembly: GCF_053474885.1. NCBI lineage: Bacteria > Pseudomonadati > Pseudomonadota > Alphaproteobacteria > Rhodobacterales > Roseobacteraceae > Sulfitobacter > Sulfitobacter sp. M13. The sequence continues at coordinate 2,943,918 of NZ_CM130281.1, forward strand.
TGCCCCAATCCAGCCCCAGCACAAACCACAGGTCCAGCAGGATGTTCATGCCGTTCATCCACAGCTGTACCACCAGCACGGCACGGGTACGCTCCTGGGCGATCAGCCAGCCGGTGATCGCATAGAGTGCAATCGCCGCCGGCGCGGACCAGATGCGGATGCCCATGTAGGACCGCGCGAGCGTTTCAACCTCTGCGCTGGCCGGAGACGCCTGGAACGCCGCCCAGAACAGCGGCAGTTGCAGCAAAACCAGTGCCAAGCCCGCCAGCCCGCCGATCAGCAGCCCGCGCGTCAGCAGGGCTGCGACCTCTGCGTCGTCGTTATTCCCTGCCGCCTGCGCCGTTAGCCCAACGGTGCCCATGCGCAGAAAGCCGAACACCCAGTAGAGCGAGGACAGGATGATCGCGCCAATGCCCACAGCCCCGATGGGGGCCGCCAACCCGATCTGCCCCACCACGCCCGTATCGACCGCACCCAAGATGGGCACGGTGGCGTTTGAGATCACAATGGGGATGGCGATGTTCAGCACACGGCGGTGCGTGACGACTTCTTTTGCAGAAAGCTTGCCAAGGGCAACGGCGCTGACCTCGCCCTTGGGGATCGCGTCAGTCACGGCTTTGCGGCATCAGAAAATGCCCCGTGGCCTGCGCGAAAAGCTTCGAGCGGTTGTCTTGCCACGCCTCTACATGCACCGATGCATAGCGCCGCCCCGACCGGTTGATCCGCGCCCGTGCATAGGCGTCACGCGGCAAGCCGGACCGCAGATAATCAACTGTAAAATCAATCGTTTTAGGCAAACGTGGCAGATGCGTCGCATCCATTTTGTCCACGGCAAGCGCACCGGATTCCAGATCGGCCCACAGGTGTTCCCAGCTTAGCGTAATGATCGACGTGACCTCGAGAAACGACGCCGTCGCCCCACCGTGCAATGCCTGCAGCATCGGGTTGCCGATCAGCTTGTCTGAATAGGGCAAGATGCCGGTCAGCTCGTCCCCGCGACGATCGAACTGAATGCCTAGAAAGTTGATATAGGGCACGCCGTCCACCAGTGCACGCAAGGCCGCATCACGGCGCTTTTTGACGACCTGTACGGTTTCGGGTTTGCTACGTGTGCTCATCGTTTGCCCTCCACGGTGAAACTGCCGGTGGCGGTGGCGACCGGGCTGCCGTCTTCTTCGTCTCGCGCTGTGGCACGCACAAAAGCGACCGACCGCGTCACGTGATAACATTCCGCGCGCGCGGTAATGCGCTGCCCCGGCACAGCCGCCCGCAGGTATTCTATCCGCAGGTCGATGGTTGCCGTGCCGCCGGGGTTGCTAGGGTGGCTCATCACGGCCGCGCCACAGCAGGTGTCCATCAGGGCCGATACCGCTCCGCCATGCAGCACGCCGGTTCGCGGGTCCCCGACCAGTCTTTCATCATACGGCATGTCGATCACAGAGACCCCGCCATCCAGCTCTTGCAGCTCCATCCCCAAAGCCCCACTGTAGGGCAGCGCCGAGATGAACTGCTTGGCAATGCGAAGTTTGTCTGACATTTTTTGCTTCCTTGGCGTTATTCCCCCCATATCAACCGAGCGACCAAGCAAGAGCAACCCCAGTGTTGCGCTTGGAAAGTGAACCGCATAGTTTCCGAAACTGAGGAGACCATGATGACTGACAAACGCCTGAACTTTAAAGAAATGTGTGCGGAGTTTGACGTCACGCCGCGCACGCTGCGCTACTACGAGTATATAGAACTGCTCCACCCCGAGCGTGAGGGACGGTCACGCAGCTATGGTGCCCGGGAAATCGCGCGCATGAAGCTGATCATGCGGGGGCGCAAATTCGGGTATTCGCTGGAAGGCATCCGACAGTGGTTGCTGATCTATGAAAACGAAGGCACCGAAGCGCAAATGCGGGCTTGGGTGATCAGCGCGAACCGCCAACTGGGAGAGTTGGCAGAGCAGCGCAAGCAATTGGACGAAGCCATAGAAGAGCTGCAAAAGTCGCGCGACGACACCGAAGCCGCATTGGCCAAGTGCACACCAAATGGCGGGTCAGCTCAATAGCGTCCTACCCCTAGTGCTCAGACCTGACGCGCTGCCATACGGCGCAACACATCGGACAGACGTGTCAGGTCAGCCGCAGCGACAATTAATTCTGAAAGCGAATCCGCGTCCAGATTGGCAGCGAATTCATAGGCCACGTCCTCGGCCAGCTTTGCAGCGTCCAAAAGCCCCTTCGACGCCGAAGAGGCTGAAATCCCCGTGCATTGCGTCAGATCAAATGCAGTCGGGATCACCGAAGGGATCGAGGTCTTATTCTGGGCCACGGGGCTGTCCACGCTTATTTACGAAGCTGCCATACCTATGCTGCAACCAGACCGGGCGCATGTCCCGTAGCTACGCGACATGCACGGGTGTCCTCATGCCAAATTGTCGAGGGATTGATCTATCAGGCCAAAAGCCAACCCCCTCACTGCAGCGCGCGTCCGGTCGGTCACGTCCAGTTTGCCGAACAAACGCCGCATGATCGTGTCGACCGTATGCCTTGATACGCCCATAATCTGCGCGATTGACGTATTGCTTTTCCCCCGCGCGATCCAGCGCAGCAGCTCTAGCTCGCGCGGGGAGAGTCGGCGGTAAGACGCCCCCGGCCCCTCGACCAATGCACAAAAGCGCAGATGGGCAAGCTGGCTCGCCATTTGCAGAGCCGTCACCTCGGCCTGAGACGGGCGTGGCCTGCCCTCGTGAAAACCGATGCTCACCAATGCGTTGCGCGCCTGAGGGCCGAAGACCTGACAGACGAGCCCATCACCGAAACCGTGCTCTCTGGCTATGCGCATATAGGCCTCTTGTTTGTCGGTCAGCGTGGTCATCTGCGATAGGTCCTGCCAGAAAAACGGGCTGATCCGCGACGCCGCGAAGGCGGGAAACGGATCATCAAGATACAGGCGCTCGGCAGTGTACATCCGCTGGAACGCGGGCGGAATCCCGATCGCGACAGCCCCGAAATTAGATTCCCCCAAGGATTGCACATCAATACTATGGTAGGTCACCGTGCGAAAATCCTGTGCTTTGGCAAAACGGTGCACCAGCAACCACAGCGCTGAAACACGACGCACCTCGCCGAGGCGGTCCATAAATGTATGTGGCTCCAACTCCTTGGACATGTCAGCTCCCCCGTCGCCATTGGCGTTCCCACCAAACAACCTAGGCGGCAACACGCCCTGATCAACAAAAGTGCCCGAAAAACCTATGGGCTCAGGTTACGTAAGATTACCCAACGTAAAGCAATTGTTTGACGTGACGTCTGGATTACGTAAGCTTGCTTCTAGGTTATATCGCTCCTCATATAGGCGCAGTTGACCGTTCTACTAATGTGATAGAATAGCGAGTACCCCATATGTCGACCACTACGATGACCATTCGCGAGATGTGTACAGCCTTTGACGTAACCCCGCGCACCCTGCGGTTCTACGAGGCGAAAGAACTGCTTTTCCCTGAACGTCAGGGCCAAAAGCGATTGTTCACAAAGCGCGACCGTGCGCGGCTGAAACTGATCCTGCGCGGCAAGCGCTTTGGGTTCAGCCTCGAAGAAATCCGTCAGTTGCTTGACCTGTATCATATGGGTGACCAGCAGCAGACCCAGTTGGCGCGCACCTATGACATCGCGCGCGAACGTCTGGCCGACCTCGAGGCGCAACGCGACGACCTCAACAACGCCATAGACGACCTGCAGAACCAGTTGAAATGGGGGGAAAAAATGATCGCCTCCATCAACAGCGCCCGAAACGCGGCAGAATAGGCCACGGTCCGGCGCACCCCATCACCTTATACACCGACCAATTTATACTGACCAAACGACGGCCAGATGGCCAAGGGAGAACACCACATGCCGAGCTACACCGCCCCGATCAAAGATCTGCAATTTGTACTGCACGACGTGCTGAACGTCACCGCGTCCTCGACCCCCGGCTATGACGAACTTGAAGCGGATTTCACCTCTGCCATTCTCGAAGAAGCCGGCAAGCTGACCTCCGAAGTGCTGGCACCGCTGAACGCAGTCGGTGATCGGGAGGGCTGCCGTCTGGAGAACGGCGTCGTTCACACCCCAAAAGGTTTTAAAGAAGCGTTTGAAAAGGTCAAAGAAGGCGGCTGGACCGGTCTGGATATGCCAGAGCAGTACGGCGGCCAGAACATGCCCTACGTTCTGGGCACCGCTGTCGGCGAGATGTTCTCGGCCTCCAACCAAGCGTTCACCATGTATCAAGGTCTGACCCATGGTGCAGCATCCGCAATTCTGGCGCACGGGTCCGACGCGCAAAAAGATACGTATCTGCCGAACATGGTGTCCTGCGAATGGACCGGCACCATGAACCTCACAGAGCCCCACTGCGGCACCGATCTGGGTCTGATGCGTACCAAGGCAGCCCCACAAGAAGACGGCAGCTATAAAATCACCGGCCAAAAAATCTTTATCTCGTCCGGCGAACACGACATGGCGGACAACATCATCCACTTGGTGCTGGCCAAAATCGACGGCGGCCCCGAAGGCATCAAGGGCGTGTCGCTGTTCATCGTCCCCAAGTTCATGGTCAAAGAAGACGGCTCCCTTGGGGACCGCAACGCAGTTTCCGTCGGTTCCATCGAAGAAAAGATGGGCATCCACGGCAACTCGACCTGTGTGATGAACTATGACGGTGCTGTCGGATACCTGCTGGGTGACGAACACAAAGGCATGCGCGCCATGTTCACCATGATGAACGAAGCCCGCGTCGGCGTCGGCATGCAAGGTCTGGCGCAGGCCGATGTTGCCTACCAGAATGCGTTGATCTACGCCAACGACCGCCTGCAAGGCCGTGCGGTAACCGGCACCGAACACCCCGACAAGCCCGCCGATCCGCTGATCGTACACCCCGATATCCGCCGCAGCCTGATGGAACAGAAATCCTTTGTCGAAGGCGCGCGGGCATTTATCCTTTGGGGGGCCAGCCTGATCGACGCGGCACACCGTGCGGATGACAAAGACGCAGACGGCCTCGTGTCGCTGATGACCCCGGTCATCAAAGGCTTCTTGACCGATGTCGGCTATGACATGACCGTAAAGGCGCAACAGGTCTATGGCGGCCACGGCTATATCGAGGAATGGGGCATGTCCCAGTTCACCCGCGATGCCCGTATTGCCATGATCTATGAAGGGGCCAACGGCGTACAGGCGCTGGACCTCGTGGGCCGCAAGCTGGCGCAGGATGGCGGCAAACACGTCATGGCGTTCTTTGATTTGGTCAAAAACTTCATCAAGGAAAACACCGGCCAGGACGCCGAATTCGACGCCAACTTTATGGAGCCGCTTAAGGCTGCAAGCAAAGACCTGCAGTCTGCCGGCATGTATTTCATGCAAAACGGCATGAAAAACCCGAACAATGCGCTCTCGGGGTCGAACGACTTCATGCATATGTTCGGGCATGTCTGCCTTGGCCTGATGTGGGCAAAAATGGGGCTGGCCGCAAACAAAGCGCTTAAGGACGGCACCGGCGACGCGGCCTTCTACGAGACCAAGCTGGCGACGGGCCGTTTCTACATGGCCCGCCAACTGCCCGCGACGGCGCTGCACCTCAAGCGGATCGAGACCGGCGCGGATACTGTGATGGCGCTCGACGCGGCAAACTTCTAGGCTGCATCGGGGTGGGGACATGCCCCACCCCGATGCTGACTGAAAGGACGCCCCTTGCCCAAACGTTTCCGCCTGACCCGCCGCTTTCCTGTTGCCATGACCGAAGACGGCTATCGCCGCCTCAAGAAATTCGCGGCAGAGGCCGGATTGGACGAAGGTGAAGCGCTGTCATTTCTCTTCGAGAACTTCAACAGCGTGATTGACGAGGAAAACCTGACCGCAAGACTGCGGCTTTTTAATGCGGAACTGGACGGACGAAAGAGGTAGCATACCGCCACACCCCAAGTGCCCTGCCGAACCCGACCCTTCGGGGAGAGTTTAAGGGGCAAAATGAAGCGAAAACACCCTGCCCTGATCACGCGATCAGCACGACCAAAGCAGGGCTTCACGTTGCACGCGGCCCGGCTCTCCAGCCTGCCGCGCGGGGGTTGAATACGACAAGATGATTAGTAACTGATTAACACAGACCCGCGCATCTTCATTTTGCCGGATAAACTCCACGGGGGTGTGGGGGTGTGAGACCCCCACGTGCTGACGGATCAACATACAGGACTTGAGGGAGGGTTCAGATGACCATCAAACTGCATTGCTTTGGCGAAAGCGGGAACGCTTATAAGGCGGCGCTTGCGTTGCAATTGTCGGGGCTAGATTGGGAGCCGGTGAAGGTCGATTTCTTTGGCGGCCAGACCCGCACACCGGATTACCGCACCACCATCAACAACATGGGCGAAGCCCCTGTGCTGATCGACGGTGACATCCGGCTGACGCAATCCGGTGTGATCCAGGACTATGTATCGGAACAATCGGGCAAATTCGGCGGCCGCACCAACGAAGAGCGCCGCGAGATCCTGCGGTGGGTATTGTGGGACAACCACAAGCTCAGCTCGAACGCCGGTATGACGCGGTTCTTGATAAACTTTCTCCCCGAGGACAAGCAGCCCAAAGAAGTCATCGGCTTTATGCAGGGGCGTCTGTCTGCCGCCTATGCCGTGTTGAACGACCACCTTGAGGGCCGCGACTGGATCGTCGGCGACGGTATCACCAACGCCGATCTCAGCTGCTGCGGCTATCTCTATTACCCCGAGTCTTTCGGATTTGTCCGCGAGGATTGGCCCCATGTCGACGCGTGGCTTACGCGTCTGAGCGAAACACCGGGCTGGAAAGCCCCCTACGACCTGATGCCCGGCAGCCCCGCTGACCGCGCCTGACCCAAAGGGAGACACCACATGACCGAAGCATATATCTACGACGCCCTGCGCACCCCGCGTGGCAAGGGCCGCAAAGACGGTGCCCTGCACGAGCTCACCTCGCTGCGCCTATCCGCGCTGACGCTCAACGCCGTCAAAGAGCGTAACAACCTTGAAGGCCGCGCCGTCGAAGACGTGATCTGGGGCAACGTGACCCAGGTGATGGAGCAAGGCGGCTGTCTGGCGCGCTCTGCCGTTCTGGCATCCGATCTGGACGAACGCATTCCCGGCCTCGCGATCAACCGGTTCTGCGCCTCGGGCATGGAAGCCGTGAACCTGGCCGCCAACCAGATCAAAGGCGGCGCGGGCATGGCCTATATCGCCGGCGGCGTAGAGATGATGGGCCGCGTGGCCATGGGCAGCGACGGGGCAGCGATTGCCGTCGATCCGTCGCTCGCGATGGACCGTTATTTTGTGCCACAGGGCATCTCGGCTGATATTATCGCGACGGAATACGGATTTACCCGGGACGAGGCTGACAAATTGGCCGTGCAATCCCAACAACGTGCAAAGAAAGCATGGGACGAAGGCCGCTTTGCAAAATCCGTGATCGACATCAAAGACCAGAACGGTTTGTCGATCCTCAGCCATGACGAATACATGCGCCCGCAGACCGATATGCAATCGCTCGGCGCGCTGAACCCGGCCTTCCAGCAGATGGGCGAGGTCATGCCGGGCTTTGATAAGGTCGCGCTGATGAAATATCCGCACCTCGAAAAGATCAACCACATTCACCACGCCGGGAACTCCTCGGGTATCGTGGATGGTGCCGCGGCTGTGCTGATCGGCAACAAGGAATTTGGCGAGAAATACGGCCTCAAGCCGCGCGCGCGCATTCGGGCGACGGCCAAGATCGGCACCGACCCGACCATCATGCTCACCGGCCCCGTTCCCGTGACCGAAAAAATTCTTGCCGACAATGGAATGAACATCAACGACATCGATCTGTTCGAGGTCAACGAGGCCTTCGCGGCCGTGGTCATGCGCTTTATGCAGGCGTTCGATGTTGATGAGAGCAAGGTCAACGTTAACGGCGGATCGATCGCTATGGGTCACCCCTTGGGCGCGACCGGCGCGATGATCATCGGCACACTGCTGGACGAGCTGGAGCGGTCGGATAAAGAAGTTGGCATGGCCACACTGTGCATTGCCTCCGGCATGGGTGCCGCAACCATCATCGAGCGCGTCTAATGGTACATGAATCCCACCCGTTTCTTGCCGTTGCTGAAATGGCCCCCAAAAAGGGCCTGAAAGATCTTAAGGTCAAAGTCGAGCGGGGCGGTACCTATGTGCGTCTGTACCAGAATGACCCGCCGCTGTTCTTTAAGCACCGCAATGATCCAAGCGACAGTTTCGACCGCGAGAATTTCAATGACTTCAAGCGGGTCTTGCTGAGCGAAGAAGATTGCGACGCAGGCCCCAAAGCGACAATCGAGTTGATCAGATCGCTGCTTGAAAAATTCGCTGATTACACGCCTCAGCGCTCGTAACACACTCCAAATCAGGGAGAGATATAAATGACCGATTTCACCATGAAGACAGACGCCGACGGCGTCGCCATCATCACCTGGGACGTACCCGGAAAATCCATGAACGTCATGTCGATCGAGGGGCTGTCGGAACTGGACAGCATCATCGACACGGTACTTTCAGACGACGCCATTAAGGGTGCCGTGATCACTTCTGGGAAAGACGGGTCCTTTGCCGGCGGGATGGACCTGAACCTGCTGGCCAAGATGCGCGAAGATGCGGGCGACGACCCCGCACAGGGGCTGTTCGACGGCACAATGAAAATGCACGCCCTGCTGCGCAAGATCGAACGCGCCGGCATGGATGCCAAGACCAACAAGGGCGGTAAGCCTATCGCGTCTGCCCTGCCCGGCACCGCCGCTGGCATCGGGCTTGAACTGCCGCTGGCCACACACCGCATCTTTGTCGCCGACAACCCCAAGGCCCGTATCGGCCTGCCCGAGATCATGGTCGGCATCTTTCCCGGCGCGGGCGGCACAACCCGTCTGACACGCAAACTGGGCGCGATGGCGGCGTCACCTTTCCTGCTGGAAGGCAAGATGGTCGCTCCTGCTGCTGCGAAATCTGCCGGCTTGATTGACGAAGTCGTCGCCGATCCGGTGGCCGCGGCAAAGGAATGGGTGCTGAACGCCAAGGATGCGGACATCCTGAAGCCCTGGGATGCCAAAGGCTATAAGATGCCCGGCGGCGCGCCCTATCACCCTGCGGGTTTCATGACCTTTGTCGGCGCCAACGCGATGGTCAACGGCAAGACCAAAGGCGCATTCCCTGCGGCCAAAGCCTTGCTGAGCGCCGTCTACGAAGGGTCGCTTGTGCCGTTCGATACCGCGCTCAAGATCGAGGCGCGCTGGTTCACCAATATCCTGTTGAACCCGTCGTCCTCTGCCATGATCCGGTCGCTGTTCCTGAACAAGGAAGCCTTGGAAAAAGGCGCAGTGCGGCCCGAAGGTGTCGCCGATCAGCGCGTCAAGAAGCTGGGCGTGTTGGGCGCTGGCATGATGGGTGCGGGCATCACGCTTGTGTCCGTACAAGCCGGCATCGAGGTCGTGTTGATCGACCAGACGCAAGAAGCAGCGGACAAGGGCAAAGCCTATTCCGCGAGCTTCTTTGATAAGGGCATCGCGCGCAAGAAATCCACCGAGGAAAAGAAAACCGCCGCGCTGGACCTGATCACTGCGACCACCGATCTGGATGCGCTGAAAGGCTGCGACCTGATCATCGAAGCCGTATTCGAAGACCCTACCGTCAAGGCCGAGATGACCAAACGCGTCGAAGCCGTGATCCCCGAGGATTGCATCTTTGCCTCCAACACCTCGACCCTGCCGATCACCGAGCTGGCCAAAGCGTCGTCGCGTGCGGAACAGTTCATCGGCATCCACTTCTTCTCGCCGGTCGAGAAAATGGCACTGGTCGAGATCATCAAGGGTGCCGAAACAGGCGACCGTGCGGTTGCCAAATCGCTCGATTATGTGCGCCAGATCCGCAAAACGCCCATCGTGGTAAATGACGCGCGGTTCTTCTATGCCAACCGCTGCATCATCCCCTACGCCAACGAAGGCGCGCGGATGATCACCGAGGGTACAGCACCGCAGCTGGTAGATCACGCGGCACAGCTGTTGGGCTTCCCTGTGGGGCCGGTGCAGTTGACCGATGAAACCTCTATCGATCTGGGGGCCAAGATTGCTCGCGCGACCAAGGCCGCTATGGGCAATGCCTATCCTGCGTCCCAAGCCGATGACCTGATCTTTTGGATGGAAGATCTGGGCCGTCTGGGTCGCAAGGCAAACGCGGGCTTTTTCGACTATGATGAAAAGGGCAAGCGTCAGGGCTATTGGAAGGGCATGCACGACAAGTTCCCGCTAGCCGACGAACAGCCAGACCTGCGCGATGTGCAGGACCGTCTGATGTTCGTTCAAGTGCTGGAAGCTGTGCGCGCGTTGGAAGAAGGCGTGCTGGAAGACATCCGCGAAGGCGACGTGGGCGCGATCCTTGGCTGGGGCTTTGCGCCTTGGTCCGGTGGCCCGTTCAGCTGGCTCGACATCATCGGCACACCCTATGCGGCAGAACGCTGTGACCAGCTTGAAGCGCAATTCGGCGCACGTTTCAAATGCCCCGACTTGCTGCGTGAAATGGCAGAGAAGAACCAGAGCTTCTATGGTCGCTTCGGCCCCGACGCCAAAGCTGCCTGAGTTTCAGGCGACACCATATAAAATGGAAACGGCCAGCATTTTGTGCTGGCCGTTTTGCGTTGCGGTGATCGATGGGGTGCCTGATCTCAGCCGTCGAAACGATACCCGAAACGTGTGATATCCTCGGCGCAGGCCGCAGCAATCAGGTCGCGTGTCTTTGCGGTATAATACCCCTGATAGCCCGCAGCGCGGTCAGAGGTGTTTTCGCGGGGCAATGTCAGATCGAACCCCAGATGATCGAACAATGGCTGCGCATCCTGCGAGAAATGCTCGATCCGGACGAACAGGTTGCTTTGATCTACACCTGCACCGTCGCGCAGATAGGACCCATAAGGGGACGCAGCAAGACTACCCTGCACGGTAGGTGACTGAACGAACGCGCCGAACTCCAGCGACTTGGCCAGCCCCACTGCCGGATGATCGAACCCTTGTTCGCGCAGCCAGTGGTAATAGCTGACCATCCGGTCCCACGGGTTTCTGACCAGCGCAAAGGTGAACATCTGTGACATCTCCTCGCGGGTCACGACGCCTTCGATATCGGCAAGCGTCGAATGTTTCCATAGCCGCCCCGCCGCCGTGACCCCCTGCAGACGCTTGCGCCGTTTGCTGGCTTTGGGCGTATCCCCCAACAGCAAATCATCTTTCATCGCCCGCGCCTCAAGCGCCAATGCCAGCGATGTGCCCCCCGTCTTTGGAATATGCACAAAGATATAGCTGCGCCCGCGGCTGACAATCATTGCCGCCTGCCTCTACGCGCGGTCGGTCGTTTTGCGCTTTGGCCCATAATTCTCCCCTAGCCTGCTTTGATCATCCTTCCCAAAACGGGGGATGCTGCGCAATAGTAACCGGAACCAGGAAACGAACGACTAGGTGCGCCATGGGCTGGATGACAAACGAAGACGGGTTGGACAAATGCGCGGCGAACTATGTGCCGCTGACACCGCTGTCGCATCTGAAGCGTGCGGCGCATGTCTTTGCCGATGTGACGGCGGTGATCTACGGCGCGCACCGTGTGACCTACGCGCAGTATCACGCGCGCTGCTCTCAGCTGGCCTCTGCCCTATCGGGGGCGGGGATCGAGGCGGGCCAGGTGGTTGCTACCCTGCTCCCCAACATTCCCGCGCAGGCCGAAGCGCATTTCGGCGTGCCCGCTTGCGGTGCCGTGCTCAACACCATTAACACGCGGCTGGATGTGGCGACCGTGCGCTATATCCTGACCCACGGCGAAGCGCGGGTGCTTCTGGCGGATACACAGTTCATCGATCTGGCCGAAGCCGCCTGTGCCGAACTGGACGGGCCTGCGCCCTTGCTCATCGAAGTGCCCGATGCCGGTTTTGCCGCGACAGGGCGTCATCCGACCTATGAAGATTTCATCGCGCAAGGCGACCCTGCCTTCGTATGGCATATGCCAAGCGACGAATGGGAAAGCCTTGCGCTGAACTATACCTCTGGCACCACGGGGCGGCCCAAAGGCGTGGTCTATCATCATCGCGGGGCCTATCTGATGACTATGGGCACAGTGGTGAGCTGGCGCATGGTGATGCGGCCTGTGTTCATGCAGATCGTGCCGCTGTTTCATTGCAACGGCTGGAACCATACGTGGATGATGCCCCTGCTCGGCGGCACGCTGGTCTGCTGCCGCGACATTACCGCAGCCGCAATCTATGACGCCATCGCAGACGAAGGCGTGACCCACTTCGGCGGTGCGCCTATTGTCCTGAACATGATGGTGAACGCCCCCGAAGCAGAACGCCGCACGTTCAACCATCAGGTAGAGGTGTTCACCGCCGGTGCACCCCCTGCCCCCGCCACCCTGTCCAAAATCGAAGCCCTGGGGTTCAACGTCACGCAGGTCTACGGGCTGACCGAAACCTATGGCCATGTGACAGAATGCCTGTGGGACCCCGCGTGGGACAACACTCAAGGGGCCGAACGCGCTGCGATCAAAGCCCGCCAAGGCGTCGCCATGCCCATGATGGAGGATATCACCGTGATGGACAGCCAAATGTCCCAAGTCCCGCTGGACGGCACCACCCAAGGCGAGATCATGATCCGCGGCAATTCGGTGATGAAGGGCTATTTTAAGAACCCCGCCGCCACGTATGAGGCGTTTGCGGGCGGGTATTTCCATTCCGGCGATCTGGCGGTGCAACACCCCAATGGCCACATGCAGATTGCGGACCGCGCCAAGGACATCATTATTTCGGGCGGGGAAAACATTTCCTCCATTGAGGTAGAGGGCGTGTTGATGGGCCACCCCGATGTGAACCTTGCTGCAGTGGTGGCGCAGCCGGATGATAAATGGGGCGAAGTGCCCTGCGCCTTTATCGAGCTTAAACCCGGTGCAACGAGCGACGAAGCCAGCATGATCGCCTTTGCCCGCCAAACCCTTGCAGGGTTCAAAACGCCCAAACGGGTTATCTTTCAGGAGCTGCCAAAAACCTCGACCGGCAAGGTACAAAAATTCGAACTGCGCGCCGAGGCTGCGAAGTCATAGGTAATGCTACATCACGTTTTGAGAGATGATCGGATCGGCAACGATCATCGTCTCTGCCTGATTGACCGGCCCGAGCCGTTTTTCATACCGCCAGACGTCGATTTGTAGCGGCCCTTCGCCGGTTTCGACCTCGTAGGGGATTGCGCCCGCCTGCACCCAACCGCAGGCCTCGTAAAACTGCGCGGCGCGCGTATTGCCGACCGTACAGGCCAGCCATTTCAGCCCATGGCCCAGCTCGGCCTCTGTCGCCGCCATCATCTGCTGCGCCAGACCAGAGCCTTGAAAGGCGGCGTTGATGTAGAACTGATAGATCTCGTCATGATCCACCATAAAAAAGCCCGCGATCTGCCCGTCAACCCAAGCCACCTTGGTATGTTTGAGATGCACGCGCATCCGCATCGTGAATTCCTCGGGTGTGCGCAGGGTCGTCAATGCTGTAGGGACAACGCTGGCATGAGCCTGATGCCATCCTTGATACCACATCTCGGCCAGTCTGGCGGCATCATCTGGATGTGCGGGCTTGATCTGCATGGGGACACTCCTTTAGAATTCTCCTATGCTGTCGTAAGTCCACCCATTGCTCAACCCGTGTCAGGTGGTAAACTATCCAAAACAGTTAGGCACTATACTTCAGGATATGACAGCCCTTTCCAAATACGCTCGGTTGGAAGCAACCGGACTCTGGCGTTCGGCCCCGGATGCGCAACGTCGCGAGGTCATCGTGTCGATCGGCGATGCGACGCTGGTAATCTCTGACCTTAGGGATCAGGCGTTGGCCCATTGGTCCTTGGCGGCTTTGGCACGGTCGAACCCCGGCATCCGTCCTGCTATTTACCACCCCGATGGCGACCCCAGTGAAACGCTGGAAATCTCCGACAACGAGGGAGAGATGATCGACGCCATCGAAACATTGCGCCGTGTCGTCGAACGCCACCGCCCCCGTCCCGGCCGGTTGCGCTTTGCCGGGGTGCTGACCTCTGCGCTGGTGGTGGCGGCCGTGGCGCTGTTCTGGCTGCCCGGTGCCTTACAAGATCACACCCTCAAGGTCGTCCCCAAGGTCAAACGCACCTCTATCGGGACGTCGTTATTGAAAAAGATCGAACGGGTGTCGGGTGGCACCTGCACCAATGCGCGGGGTCGGACTGCGCTGGCAAAACTCGGGGTGCGCCTGTCGTCGGAACCGATGGTTGTGCTGCCGGCCATGACCCGTCCCAGCCTGCACCTGCCAGGCGGTCTGATTGTGCTGAACAAAACCCTGTTCGAAGACTACGAATCCCCCGATATCGCGGGCGGCTATATTCTGGCAGAGCAAGCCAAACGCGCGATCACAGATCCGCTGCAACATATGCTGGCGACCATCAGTATCCGCGAAAACTTTCGGTTGCTGACGACCGGCGATGTGTCTGACGCGGCCCTGTCGCGGTATGCGGAGCACCTGATGGCCGAACCGTCCCCCGAACCTCCGGTGGAGGCCTTGCTTGCACGGTTCGAAAAGCAGCGGCTGCACAGCACTCCCTATGCGCAGGCGCGCGACATCACCGGCGAAACGGTCCTAGCCCTGATCGAGGGCGATCCGATGAACGGCAAGGAAACCGACCCGCTGCTCAGCGACGCGGACTGGCTGCGGTTGCAGAACATCTGCGGCGGGTAACGCGTACTCGCGTTTCGGGTTGAAACGAAAAAGGCCCGCCAGATCGCTCCGGCTGGCCTTTTGTCTGTGTGATCGCATTTGACTGTCAGCGGATATAGGCATCGCCATAGCCAGCACCGCGCAGCTTGCCCAATGCCGCAGGGGCCGAGGACGCGCCAAAAGGTCCGGCCTGCACCGACAGATAGGTCTTACCGCCGCGGGTGGATTTACCGATCCGCGCCCCCATCCCCATACGAGCGATACGTTGCGCGGCGCGTTGTGCGTTTGCACTATCGCCATAGACACCGATTTGCACATAACTGTTGCCTGACGCACGCGGGGTCGCGGGTGCAGTTGCCACCGGCTTGGGCGCAGAGCGGCTGGAATAGACCGGCTTGCGTTTAGCTGGGGCAGCGTTTTTGTTGCGTACAATGCGCTTGACCAGTTGGCCATTGCGCTTGGCAAAGGTCACGTCGCCCAACTCGCGGCGCTGCTGTTCAACCGATGTATAAGGATAAACCAGCGGCAGACGCGCCGTAACATCCTGACCGGTATTCTGGTTGATCAAACGGCGCGGCACGGTGTTGGTCCAGATCAACAGCATCTGGGACCGCCCAGCCAGGTTCTGCTCTGCCCGTTTCGGGTTCAGACGGTCGTCTTCCCACACGGGACGATAGCCTTTTGGCACGGCCACATTGGCATAGGTATTCTGGCGGTTGATCGCGACGTGTTTTGGCACAATGCGGGTATACGCATGTGCAGGCGCGGGTTTCGCAGGGGCGGTCACACGGCGCGTCGTGCCAATGCGGGACGGCGCAGTTCCCGTCACAGCAGCCTGCGCTGTGGATGGCAGGATTGGCGCGGATTGCGGACCGCAACGCACAACAACCCCTTTGGTCCGCGAACCGGAATATTGCTGGCTGATCGCCGACCGCCCTGCACACGTGCTGGGGACCTGCGCAACAGCCACCGGAGCCTGCGTTATAGGGGCTGATGGCACATCGACAGAGCGCGGCACCGGCTGGCGCACGACTTTGGGTGCTTTCTGGCGTACAACAACCGGCTTGGCCTTGCGCTGTGGCAAGGGCCGTGCCGCAACCGTGGGCTGCTTGGCCGCGACGGGCGCGCTGTTCACGGTGATCTGTACCGGCGCGTCAGCAGCACCGGCAGGTGCGCTGGCAGCTGTCTGCACATTGGTCGGTTTGAACCCGCACACCCCCTGACGCTTGCGCGAGACGCGCGGCACCCAGGTCACATTGCCGTCGATACCGGCCCGAATGTACACACAGCCTTTGCTGTCGACATATTGCTTGCCTTTATACGACGCCGACGGGAATTCCGCCGGCTGGTCGCGAAAGCTTTGCGCTTGTGCGATTCCTGCTCCAAGTGCGCTCATCAACGCCGCTACAGCCACAATACTAGTAAATTTCATCTGCGCCCCCACACAATGTAGTAAACAAACCATGCGCGATCCCGGTTTCAGAGTAAAGCACCCTGATCACCGGATCGCCCATTTGCGCCTTATTTGGTCCCGAACATCCGGTCACCGGCGTCACCTAGCCCGGGAATGATATATCCCAGCTCGTTCAGCTTCTCATCGACAGCCGCGGTCACAATCGGCACATCGGGATGGGCCTCTTTCATGCGCGCCACACCTTCGGGGGCGGCCAGCAGACACAGGAACCGGATATTGGTCGCGCCCGCCTTCTTCAGCATGTCGATCGCCGCCACAGACGAATTGCCCGTTGCCAGCATCGGGTCCACGGCAATGACCAGACGGTCATCCAGCCCCTCTGGCACCTTAAAGTAGTATTCGACGGGCTGCAGCGTTTCCTCGTCGCGGTAAAGGCCGACAAAACCGACCCGCGCTGACGGGATCAGCTCTAGCACCCCATCCATCAACCCGTTGCCCGCGCGCAGGATCGAAATCAGCGCCAGTTTCTTGCCATCCAGCGTCGGCGCGTCCATCGGCTGCATCGGCGTGTCGATCCGCTTGGTCGTCATCGGCAGGCCGCGCGTCACCTCGTATGCCAAAAGCTGGCTGATCTCGCGCAGCAACTGGCGGAACGCCGCGGTGGACGTCGATTTATCCCGCATGATTGTCAGCTTGTGCTGCACCAGTGGATGATTAACGACGGTCAGGTGGTCAATGATATCGGACATCGGGGCGCTCTCCATATTACTTGGCTGAACTCATGCCCCGAAAAGCGGCTCCCCGCAACCGCCGCGTCCGGGCAGGCTTCATTTTGCCAAGCAAAACTCCGGGGGGATCGTGGCGTTGCCGGGGTGGGGGCTGGCCCCCTCGCCCTCTCGCCCCCTCGCATCATCCGGGGCTCAATCAGGAACAACGACCCCTAGATGCGCCGCAATCATCGACGCCACATCGCGAAAGCCGATCTGGCCCAACGTGCCCGAACCCTGCCCCGCCACCAGTACCGGCACCCGCTCGCGCGTGTGGTCGGTGCCGACCCATGTCGGGTCATTGCCATGATCTGCGGTTAGAACCAGCATATCGCCCGCCCGCAATCGTCCTTGCAGTTTACCGATCTCGGCATCGAACCATTCAAGCGCACGGGCATAGCCCGACACATCGCGCCGGTGCCCGTAAAGACTGTCAAATTCGACGAAATTCGCAAAGGTCAGGCTGCCGTCTTCGGCGGTGTCGATCAAATCGCCAAGATGTCCCATCAGCGCCGCGTCCGACCCTTTACGCACCTCGTCAAAACCGGCCATCGAAAAGATGTCACCGATCTTGCCCACCGCATACACGTGCGCACCACTGTCCTGCACCCAGTTGCTGAGCACCGGCGCAGGCGGCTTGATTGCAAAATCGCGGCGGTTGGTGGTGCGGGTAAACCCGCTTTGTGCATCCCCGACAAAGGGGCGTGCGATCACACGACCGACTTTCATCTCATGCGCAATCGGAGCCATCTTTTCACACAGCTCAAGCAACCGTTGCAGGCCAAAGCTTTCCTCGTGGGCGGCAATCTGCAGCACACTGTCAGCCGACGTATAGCAGATCGGAAAACCAGTCTTGATATGTTGCGCGCCAAACTCCTCGATAATGGCGGTGCCGGGGGCGTGGCAGTTGCCCAAAATCTCGTCCGTCCCCGCAAAGGCCGCAAGCTGCGCCAACAGTTCGGGCGGAAACGACCGCGACACCTCGGGAAAGTAATGCCAGTCCCACGGCACGGGCAAACCCGCCAACTCCCAGTGCCCCGACGGCGTATCCTTGCCCCGCGACACTTCCGTCGCTGCCCCCCATGTGCCGCTGGGGACGCAATCCAGACTGTCGATATGAAGCCCGCTGGCCAGTTCAATGGCGCGGCCCAGACCCAGCGACGCCAGATGCGGTACTGTCAAGGGGCCGCTGCGTCCGTCTTCGGCCCGTCCCTCGGCGCAAGCCTGCGCGATATGGCCCAAGGTATTCGCACCGGTATCTGGCACCGCACCGTTAAAGAACGTATCCGCGTCCGGTGCACCGCCGATGCCAACTGAATCCATTACAACCAGAAAAGCACGCGCCATCAGCCGACCCTCTCTACAATCAAATCAGGGATAGGGACCGGCTTCGGGCCAATCGTAATCGCGCCCCGCACCGCCTGCGCTGCACGTTCGGCATCATCGGCGCGGGCGGCATGAACGACTGCCAGTGGGCCTTTGGACGATACCTTGGCCCCAAGCCGCACTACGTCGGAAATCCCCACGGCGGGGTTGATCTGATCCGTTTCGACCGCGCGACCGCCGCCCAATGCGACCACGGCAAGGCCCAACGCCTCGCCGTCAATCGCCGTCACATAACCGGCTTTGGCTGCGGGCACTTCGCGGATGATTGGCGCCTCGGGCAGGAACCGCGTCCAGTTTTCGACGAACCTCGCTGGCCCCCCCATAGCGGCGATCATCACGCCAAACCGTTCCGCCGCGCGGCCCGACCGGATCGCTTGTACGATCATATCTGCGCCGACCTGCACGTCGCCGGCCAGCCCGGCATTGGCCAGCAAAACACCCCCAAGGGCCGCACAGACCGATACGATCGGCCCCTTGCTGTGCCCCGTCAGCACACGCATCACCTCTGCCACCTCAAGCGCATTGCCAAGGCTCGGCACCAAAGGTTGGCTCATGTCGCTAATCACCGCCGTTGTACGGCATCCACTGGCATTCGCAGTCTTGGTCAACGCTGTGGCAAGCGCCTGCGCTTGCGCCAGATCCTTCATAAAGGCACCGCTGCCGACCTTGACGTCCAATACCAAGCCGTCCAGCCCCGCCGCGAGCTTTTTCGACAGGATCGACGCGGTGATCAAATCCAGACTGTCCACGGTCGAAGAGACATCGCGCACCGCATAAAGCCGTTTGTCCGCAGGCGCGATACCGTCGGTCGCACTGACAATCGCGCAGCCAGCTCTCGCCACCACCGCGCGAAACTGCGCCTCGTCCAACGTGGTATTCACCCCCGGGATCGCTTCGAGCTTGTCGAGCGTCCCGCCGGTATGCCCCAGCCCGCGTCCCGAGATCATCGGCACAAAGGCCCCGCAAGCCGCCAAGGCCGGTGCCAGCACAAGGCTTACACAATCGCCCACGCCGCCAGTGGAATGCTTATCCAACACCGGCCCGTTCAGGTCCCAGTCAAACACACGTCCGCTGTCGCGCATGGCCAGCGTCAGGGCGACGCGCCCCACATCGCTCAGGCCGACCTGACAGACACCCATCGCAAACGCCCCGGCCTGTGCATCACTGACCCGACCATCCGCTAAGGCCATCGCGAACCAGACCAGCTCTTCGCGGTTCAATGACCGCCGGTGTCGCAGTTTAGACAGGATCGCGCGGGCATCCATGGCCTAGCGCTCCATATGGGCGCGGCCAAAGGCACCGGGCAGCAGCTCGGCCATCGTCATCACCTCTTCAACGCCAGAAACGGTCGCCATGGTCACGCGCGCCTCGCCCTGCCCGAACTCTGCCAGTTTCTGACGGCAGCCGCCGCAGGGCGTGACGGGCATGGGGCTTCCGGCAATCACATAGGCCTCTACAAAGGCAGTTTCGCCCGCCGCAATCATCGCCGCAATCGCCCCCGCTTCGGCACACGTGCCCTCGGGGTAGGCCACGTTCTCTACGTTGCAGCCGACAAAAATCGCCCCCGACGCCGTGCGCAGCGCCGCCCCCACCTTGAAGTTGGAATAGGGCGCATAGGCATTTTCTTGCACGGCGCTGGCGTGCTGGCGCAAATCGTTGATCATAAATCCCCCAAGGTTTCATAAAACTATAAAAACCTTTCGCCAAAGTTGCGATGCCAAAAGCGGAAAAATGCGCAGCTTCATTTTGCCAGACAAACTCCGGGGGGATCGCGGCCTGCCGCGATGGGGGCTGGCCCCCTCTCACCTGCACGATCACCCCTGGCCTGCGCGGTGCAGCGCCCCTTTCCAAAAGTCGTATTGGCGCGGCTTGAAATTTAGTTTAACGCTAAACTACTCTCTTAAAGGACCGCCAAAACATGACCGATGCGCCAAATCTGCGCCAAGCCGCGCTTGACTATCACGCCTTTCCCAAGCCCGGAAAACTCGA
This sequence comes from Sulfitobacter sp. M13, assembly GCF_053474885.1. Lineage (NCBI taxonomy): Bacteria > Pseudomonadati > Pseudomonadota > Alphaproteobacteria > Rhodobacterales > Roseobacteraceae > Sulfitobacter > Sulfitobacter sp. M13. The sequence continues at coordinate 2,964,224 of NZ_CM130281.1, forward strand.
AGTGCGTGCGACGAAACCGCTGGCAAATGGCCGTGATCTGGCGCGGGCCTATTCCCCCGGCGTCGCCGAAGCCTGCCTTGAAATCAAGGCTGATCCCACGACGGCTGCCCTTTATACCACCCGCGCGAATCTGGTGGGCGTTGTCACCAACGGCACCGCAGTCTTGGGGCTTGGCAACATCGGCGCGCTTGCGTCCAAGCCGGTGATGGAGGGCAAAGCCGTCTTGTTCAAAAAGTTCGCCAATATCGACTGTTTCGATATCGAACTTGACCAAACCGATCCTGAAAAGCTCGCCGATCTGGTCTGCGCGCTGGAACCGACCTTTGGCGCGATCAACCTCGAAGACATCAAGGCCCCCGACTGCTTTACCGTGGAACGCATCTGCCGCGAGCGGATGAACATTCCGGTTTTCCACGATGACCAGCACGGCACGGCAATTGTCGTTGGTGCCGCCGTGAAGAACGCGCTTTTTGTAGCAGGCAAGAAATTCGAGGACATCAAGATCGTGTCGACCGGCGGTGGCGCGGCGGGCATCGCTTGCCTGAACATGCTGCTGAAACTCGGTGTCAAACGCGAGAACGTCTGGCTGTGCGATATTCACGGGCTGGTCTACGAGGGCCGCGAGATCGACATGAACCCGATCAAATCGGAATATGCGCAAAAGACAGATCTGCGCACCCTGGCCGATGTGATCCCTGATGCCGATCTTTTCCTCGGCCTGTCCGGCCCCGGCGTGCTGAGCCCTGAAATGGTGCAGAAAATGACGCCGCAGCCGATCATCTTTGCGTTGGCCAACCCCACGCCCGAGATCATGCCCGACCTTGCCCGCGCCGTGGCCCCTGACGCGATTATCGCGACGGGCCGGTCGGATTTTCCCAATCAGGTCAACAACGTGCTGTGCTTCCCCTTTATCTTTCGGGGGGCACTGGATGTCGGCGCAACGACCATCAACGATGAGATGAAGATCGCTTGTATCGACGGCATTGCAGCCCTCGCCCGCGCCACCACGTCGGCCGAGGCGGCAGCGGCCTATCAGGGCGAGCAGCTGACATTCGGCCCCGATTACCTGATCCCCAAACCCTTTGATCCACGCTTGATCGGCGTCGTCTCGACCGCCGTGGCGAAGGCCGCGATGGAGACAGGCGTCGCCACCCGCCCGATCGAGGATCTAGCCGCCTACCGTCACAAACTGGACAGTTCGGTTTTCAAGTCCTCCATGTTGATGCGCCCCGTTTTCGAAGCCGCCCGTATTGCGCCCCGCCGGATCGTCTTTGCCGAGGGCGAAGACGAACGCGTATTGCGCGCCGCGCAGGCGATGGTCGAGGAAACCAACGAGCGGCCCATCCTCATCGGCCGCCCGGATGTCATCGAACGCCGCATCGAAAAGGCGGGCCTCACCATCAAACTGGGCGAGACTGTGGATCTGGTGAACCCCGAAAATGACCCGCGCTACCGCGACTATTGGGAGACCTATCACAACCTGATGGCGCGCCGTGGCGTGTCGCCCGACATCGCCCGCGCGATCATGCGCACCAACACCACTGCCATCGGTGCCGTCATGGTCCACCGCGAAGAGGCCGACAGCCTGATTTGCGGTACCTTCGGGGAATTCCGCTGGCACATGAACTATATCGAACAGGTTTTGGGCCGCGACGGGCGTCGCCCCCACGGGGCCCTGTCGCTGATGATCCTTGAGGACGGGCCTTTGTTCATCGCGGACACGCAGGTTCATCTGCACCCCACCCCCGAACAGATCGCCGAAATCGCCATAGGGGCCGCGCGCCACGTGCAGCGCTTTGGCATCGAACCCAAGATCGCGCTGTGTTCGCAAAGCCAGTTCGGCAATCAGGGGGAAGGGTCGGGCAAACGCTTGCGTGCCGCCCTGCGGTTGCTGGACGCCGGCAACCACGACTTTTGCTATGAAGGCGAGATGAACATCGACGCCGCGCTTGATCCCGAGCTGCGCAAACGCCTGCTGCCCTCGAACCGGATGGAAGGAGCCGCCAACGTGCTGGTCTTTGCCCATGCAGATGCCGCATCGGGCGTGCGCAACATCCTGAAAATGAAGGGGGGCGGGCTTGAGGTCGGACCGATCCTGATGGGGATGGGCAACCGCGCCCACATCGTGTCGCCATCCATTACCGCACGCGGGCTGCTGAACGTCGGGGCTATCGCGGGCACGCCCGTCGCCGAATACGGCTAAGCCCCATGTGAAAACGCCGCCCTCACGCGGGGGCGGCGTTCGACCGGAACCGGCGCGGGATTACTTGGCGGGCTTGATGCCTTTTGCGGCAAACGGTGCCTTGATATCGGACACGTTGCTTGGCGTCGGCTTGGCAGGCCGCGCGTCGGCTTTGGACTTTTTCTTCTTGTTGGCGAGCTTATCACCCATTGTCTTGGACCTTTGTTCAAAGACGCAAGGGGCAGCGACATGCGGCCCCTGAACCCGACGCTGCGCCCCTTACCGCCCCCGGTCTGATCCAAATTCGACGCAATGGTCTGAATTCGACATTCTGCATCCAGTCGTTGGCGGAATGCTGTGCATCGGCCAGAACGCGCTTGTCAATTTCCACACAGACAGCGCAGGGGCCTGTGTAAAATTTATTGCTGGATGGCACGTGTTTTAGGCGCAAGCCCTTGCTCTTGCCCGCGGCTCTGGCCTACCAAATATGATACGCGTTCACGGGAGGGAGCCGCTTATGGGGTATCACGACATTTACAAAAGCTGTCAGGACGATCCTGAAGCCTACTGGCTAGAGCAATCCAAAGCCATCGACTGGGAGGACGCTCCGCGTCAGGCGCTGTTCGACAAAGGCAATGATCTGTACGAATGGTTCGCGGATGCCAAGGTAAATGCGTGTTACAACGCCGTGGACCGGCACGTCGAAAACGGCCGCGCCGATCAGGTGGCGATTATCCACGACAGCCCGATCACCGGCACCCAGACCAAGATTACTTTTGCCGACCTGCAAACTCGCGTCGCAGCCGTCGCCGGTGTGCTACAAGCGAATGGCGTGGGCAAAGGCGACCGCGTGATCATCTATATGCCAATGGTCCCCGAAGCGCTTGAGGCCATGCTGGCCTGTGCGCGCATCGGGGCAGTACACTCGGTCGTGTTCGGCGGCTTTGCGGCGAACGAGCTGGCCGTGCGGATCAACGACTGCACCCCCAAAGCCATCATCGCCGCGTCCTGCGGGTTGGAACCTTCGCGCGTGGTGGCCTACAAGCCGCTGCTGGACGGGGCCATCGAACAGGCCGACCATAAACCCGATTTCTGCCTGATCCTGCAGCGCGAACAAGCCCCCTGCGATCTGATACCGGGGCGCGACCTGGATTGGCACGACGCGCAAGAAGGCACGCCCCCTGCCCCCTGCATTGCCGTCGAGGGCAACCACCCTGCTTATATTCTTTATACCTCCGGCACGACTGGCGCACCCAAGGGGGTCGTCCGCCAGACCGCAGGCCATCTGGTTGCACTGAACTGGACGATGAAGAACATCTATAATGTCGATCCCGGCGACGTGTTCTGGGCCGCGTCCGATGTGGGCTGGGTCGTGGGCCACAGCTATATCTGCTATGGCCCGCTGGTGCATGGCAACACGACCGTCGTGTTCGAAGGCAAGCCCGTGGGCACGCCTGATGCGGGCACCTTCTGGCGCGTTATCTCTGAACACAATGTGCGCAGCTTCTTTACCGCCCCCACCGCGATCCGCGCCGTCAAACGCGAAGACCCCAAGGGCGAAGAGATCGGGAAATACGACATTTCGTGCCTGCGTGCGCTTTATCTAGCAGGGGAACGGGCTGACCCCGATACGGTGATCTGGGCGCAAGAAAAGCTGGGCAAACCTGTCTATGACCATTGGTGGCAGACTGAAACCGGCTACACCATCGTCGGCAACCCAGCGGGGCTCGAGGCGCTGCCGGTCAAGGTCGGATCGCCCACCGTGCCGATGCCCGGCTATGACGTGCAAATCCTGAACGAAACAGGCGAACAACAACCTGCAGGCACGCTCGGGTCTATCGCGATCAAGCTGCCCCTGCCCCCCGGCACGCTGCCGACCCTGTGGAATGCCGAGGACCGGTTTCGCAAAAGTTACCTCACCACGTATCCGGGGTATTACGAAACAGGCGATGCGGGGAAAATCGATGAGGACGGATATCTTTACATCATGTCGCGCACCGATGACGTGATTAACGTCGCGGGCCACCGCCTATCGACCGGCGCGATGGAGGAAGTTCTAGCAAGCCACCCTGATGTTGCCGAATGTGCCGTGATCGGCGTCAGCGATCAGCTGAAGGGACAGGCCCCGATGGGGTTTGTCTGCCTGTCCAAAGGCGTCAACCGCCCTCATGCAGAGATTGAAGCCGAATGCGTAAAGCTGGTACGCGACCAGATCGGGCCTGTTGCGGCCTATAAAATGACGTTGGTGGTGGACCGCCTCCCTAAAACCCGTTCGGGCAAGATCCTGCGGGCCACGATGGTCAAACTCGCAGATTCGGAGCCTTTCAAGCTGCCTGCCACGATCGATGATCCCGCCATTCTGGACGAGATCAAGGCAGCGCTGCAAACCATCGGATACGCAAAGGACGCCTAAGCGCCGCAGTGTCCCCAAACGTAAAGAAGGCGGCTCACTGAGCCGCCTTCTTTATTCAATCACTGGGCAGGTTAATGCTTGGCGACGAAACCGTCGACTTGACGCTCAGCCTCGTCCTTGGCCACGCCGTAGCGGGCTTGGATCTTGCCGACAAGCTGGTCGCGCTCACCGGCGGCCTCTGTCAGGTCATCGTCGGTCAGATCGCCCCATTCTTCTTTAACCTTACCGGTCATCTGGCTCCAGTTACCTTTGATTGTATCCCAATTCATGTCAGGTCTCCTTTTGCTATAATTCCAAACGATGAAAGCACCATATCGGCCCCTCATGCGTCTCGGAATATCAACGCGCAAAAGCCAATGCGGTTCCGCCTGTCGCGCGGATTAGTTGAACTGTTCACTGATCAGCCGTTCTTCCAACCCATGACCCGGATCGAACAGAATACGGTGTTCAATCAGCGGGTCTGACGCAATTTCGACGACCACGACATCCCGGTACGAATTACCGTCCGCATCAGCCATCACCGGGCGCTTGGCGGGTTCCAGCACATCAAAGCGCACGGTCACGGTTTTCGGCAGTAAAGCCCCGCGCCAGCGGCGTGGCCGAAACGCCGCCATCGCCGTCAGGGCCAACACGTCAGCACCAATTGGGAGGATCGGGCCGTGTGCGGAATAGTTATAGGCGGTCGACCCGGCGGGCGTCGCCACAAGCGCGCCGTCGCAGACCAGTTCTTCCATTCGAACGCGCCCATCGACGCTGATCCGTAGCTTGGCCGCCTGCGGACCCTCGCGCAGCAGGGCGACCTCGTTCAGGGCCAGCGCTTTGGACGTGGCACCATTCGCATGGGTCGCGACCATCACCAACGGGTTAATCACCGCTTCCTCGGCGGCACGCAGCCGCTCAACCAGATCTTCTTCGGCATAGGTGTTCATCAAGAACCCGATGGTGCCTCGGTTCATCCCATAGACCGGCGTCGACAATTCTTGCGAGTCGTGCAGTGCCTGCAGCATGAACCCGTCGCCCCCAAGGGCCACGATCACCTCGGCCTCTTCGCGCGTGGCATTGCCATATCGGGTGCCTAGCGCGGTCAGCGCAGCCTGGGCAACATCAGAGCGGCTGGCGATAAAAGCGATCTTCATGGGCGGATGTTTCCAATGAGGGATATTCACATTCAAAAGAACCACATATTGCGCTGACCTACCAGCTTTGCCGCATATGACGGTGCGACCGGCGTAATACGACCTTCACCCCCGTAGCGGATTAAGCTAGACCACCTGCAACCCGTATCTGCAGTCAAAGGAACCATGCCCATGACCGGTTTTTTCACCACCCCCCTGTCCGAAGCCGATCCCGAAATCTTTGGGTCCATCACAGACGAGCTGGGCCGCCAGCGTAACGAGATCGAACTGATCGCCTCCGAGAACATCGTCTCTGCGGCTGTTATGGCGGCGCAAGGGTCGGTGATGACCAACAAATACGCCGAAGGGTACCCGGGCCGTCGCTATTATGGCGGGTGTGAATTTGTCGACGTCGCAGAAAATTTGGCGATTGAACGCGCCTGCAAACTGTTCAACTGCGACTTCGCCAACGTGCAGCCGAACTCTGGCTCGCAGGCAAACCAGGGCGTGTTCACCGCGCTGCTGCAACCCGGCGACACAATTCTGGGCATGAGCCTGGACGCTGGCGGCCACCTGACCCACGGGGCCAAGCCAAACCAATCCGGCAAATGGTTCAACGCCATCCAGTACGGCGTGCGCAAGGAAGACAATCTGCTCGACTATGATCAGGTCGAAGCGCTCGCAAAAGAGCACCAGCCAAAAATGATCATCGCAGGGGGCTCTGCCATCCCGCGCCAGATCGATTTCAAACGCATGCGCGAAATCGCCGATATGGTCGGTGCCTACCTGCACGTAGACATGGCGCATTTTGCCGGTCTGGTTGCAGCGGGCGAACACCCCTCGCCCTTCCCCCATGCACATGTGGCCACAACCACAACACACAAAACCCTGCGCGGCCCGCGCGGCGGCATGATCCTGACCAACGACGAAGCGCTGGCCAAAAAGTTCAACTCGGCCATCTTCCCCGGCATTCAGGGTGGCCCGCTGATGCATGTCATCGCTGCCAAAGCCGTGGCCTTTGGCGAAGCGCTGAAGCCCGAGTTCAAGACCTACATCCAGCAGGTCGTCAAAAACGCCCAGGCTCTCAGCGACCAGCTGATCAAAGGCGGGCTCGACACGATCACCCACGGCACTGACACGCACCTGTTGCTGGTCGACCTGCGTCCAAAAGGCGTCAAAGGCAACGACACCGAAAAGGCACTGGGTCGTGCACATATCACCTGCAACAAGAACGGCGTGCCGTTTGACCCTGAAAAGCCCATGGTCACCTCCGGTATCCGTCTTGGCTCGCCCGCTGCAACCACCCGCGGATTTGGTGAGGATGAATTCCGCCAGATCGCCGACTGGATCATCGAAGTCGTCGACGGGCTGGCCGCCAACGGGGCCGACGGCAACGCCGACGTCGAAGCAAAAGTCAAAGCCGAAGTCGAAGCGCTTTGCGCCCGCTTCCCGATCTACCCCGACCTCTAAGGTAACGCGCCCCTTGCCCTTCCAAATGGCCTAAAATCCCGGGGGGCCCGCAAGGGCGGGGCAGCGCCCCACCAACGCCTTACGCAAAAGCCCCGCCTGCATTTCTGCGGCGGGGCTTTTGTTATTGTGCAGCTTCTCTACCTGTCGCGTCAGATGTACCCGCGCCACCATAGAAAGGTGATAAAGGCGACCGCGACGAACAACAGGTTGAACGCCACGCTGGCGGTAAGGTGCAGCAACCGGTCCTTGCGCCGCTCGACCACGTCGATGCCTTCGATGTGGGTCATCACCTCGGCATAGGCGACCTGCGTCGTCGCACCGTCAAGCTGTCGTGCCACCTTGGGGTTGCGCGACATAAAGACCGCCTGCGCAAAGACTTTGCCCTGGCGCTGCACCCGCGCTGGCAAGCGGCGTCCGGCACGGGCCAGCGCATGAGAGACATCGCGCCCCTGCACGCCCAATTTATCCTGCAACCCGCGCTGCAATTCCTGTGCTTTGTTATCTAGGTCTTTTTGATCCAACATGGGCCGACCTTAAACGCTCTGGCACATTGGCCGCAATGGTCCTACATCTTTGGGCATGTTGAATTATACCGAATATGGCACCGCTACCGACGCCCCCGCCCTGTTGATCGTGCATGGCCTGTTCGGGTCTGGGCGCAACTGGGGTGTGATTGCCAAACGTCTGTCCGACCAGCGCCACGTGATCACGGTCGACATGCGCAACCACGGGGACAGCCCGCGTGCGCAAAGCCAAAGCTACCCCGAGATGGCGACTGATCTGGCCGAGGTAATACAACACCTTGGCGCGCCGATGGATGTCTGCGGGCATTCGATGGGCGGCAAGGCCGCGATGATGCTGGCCTTGAACCACCCCGAACTGGTGCACCGACTGGTGGTGGCCGATATCGCCCCCGTCACCTATGGCCACAGCCAGCAGGAATTTATCGACGCGATGCGCAGCGTTGATCTGGCCACGCTCACCCGCCGCTCTGACGCGGCTGAGCAACTGGCCGCTGCTGGCGTTGAGCCCGCGCTACAAAGCTTTTTTACCCAGTCACTGGATGTGCCCAACAAGACGTGGAAGCTCAATCTTGATGTGCTTGAAGCCGATATGTCCAAAATCGTCGGCTGGCCCGACGGGGTGGACGGGCAATATGAGGGGGCGACGCTGTTTTTGTCCGGCGGTGCCTCGGCCTATGTCAAATCCGAAGATCGCCCCGTCATCAAGGGGCTGTTCCCGCAGGCCCGCTTTGCCAAACTGCCGGGCGCCGGCCACTGGCTACATGCGGAAAAGCCGCGCGACTTCGAGGCCTCTTTGCGGGCATTTCTGACGCTTGGTTAAGGGAAACCGGCGGTGCGCGGCGTGACGCTGCGTACCTGCTACGCGGGTGTTGCCTGAAAACACGCCCCCTATCCCGATATGCCCCCTTGCACCTCTGTCCCCAAGGCCTATAACGCGGAGAATTTGCAAACATCCGGGGGCCTGAGCCATGCCAAAAAGAACCGATATCCAGTCGATCATGATCATTGGAGCGGGGCCCATTGTCATCGGTCAGGCGTGCGAGTTCGACTACTCCGGCGCGCAGGCCTGTAAGGCCCTGAAAGAGGAAGGCTACCGTGTCATCCTCGTGAACTCCAACCCTGCGACGATCATGACCGATCCGGGGCTGGCAGATGCCACCTACATCGAACCGATTACCCCGGAAATCGTCGCCAAGATCATCGAAAAAGAGCGCCCCGACGCGCTGCTACCCACAATGGGCGGCCAGACCGGGCTGAATACTTCGCTTGCACTCGAAGAGATGGGTGTGCTGAAAAAATTCAACGTCGAGATGATCGGCGCAAAGCGCGAAGCCATTGAAATGGCAGAAGATCGCAAACTTTTCCGCGAGGCGATGGACCGGTTGGGCATCGAAAATCCCAAGGCAACCATCGTCACAGCGCCGGTTGCGGCGAGCGGCAAAAAGGACCTTGCAGCAGGGGTTCAGCTGGCGCTGGACGCGCTGGACTATGTCGGCCTGCCCGCGATCATCCGACCTGCCTTTACCATGGGCGGCACCGGCGGTGGCGTGGCCTATAACCGCGACGATTACGAATTCTACTGCCGCTCGGGCATGGACGCGTCGCCAATGGGGCAAATCCTGATCGACGAAAGCCTGCTTGGCTGGAAAGAGTTCGAAATGGAGGTGGTGCGCGACACCGCTGACAATGCGATCATCGTTTGCTCGATCGAGAACATCGATCCGATGGGTGTACACACAGGCGATTCGATCACCGTGGCCCCTGCCCTGACGCTGACCGACAAAGAATACCAGATCATGCGCAACCACTCGATCGCCGTGCTGCGCGAGATCGGCGTAGAGACCGGCGGCTCGAACGTACAATGGGCCGTGAACCCCGCTGACGGGCGCATGGTTGTGATCGAAATGAACCCCCGCGTGTCGCGGTCCTCGGCGTTGGCCTCCAAGGCGACAGGTTTCCCGATTGCCAAGATCGCAGCCAAGCTGGCTGTCGGCTTTACACTCGATGAACTCGACAACGACATCACCGGTGTGACGCCTGCCTCATTCGAGCCGACAATCGACTATGTCGTCACCAAAATCCCGAAGTTCGCGTTTGAAAAATTCCCCGGTTCCGAACCCCATCTGACGACGGCGATGAAATCTGTGGGCGAAGCGATGGCCATTGGCCGCACGATCCACGAGTCGCTGCAAAAGGCGCTGGCGTCGATGGAATCCGGGCTGACCGGCTTTGACGAGGTCGACATTCCCGGGCTCGACAGCGATCTGCCCGCCGATGCGGCGCAGAACGAAGCCGCCCTGATTGCCGCCATCAGCAAGCAAACTCCGGACCGGATGCGCACCATTGCGCAGGCGATGCGTCACGGTATGTCCGATGTGGATATCCACGGCGTCACCATGTTCGATCCATGGTTCCTTGCCCGCATCCGCGAGATCGTCGACGCCGAAGCCGAGGTTCGCAAGGATGGTCTGCCGCTGACTGAATACGGCATGCGCAAGCTCAAGATGATGGGCTTTACCGATGCACGTCTTGGCACGCTGACAGGTCGCGAAGAAGACAACGTGCGCCGTGCCCGTCTGAACCTTGGCGTCAAGGCCGTGTTCAAACGCATCGACACCTGCGCTGCCGAATTCGAAGCGCAAACACCCTATATGTATTCCACCTACGAGGCACCGGCCTTTGGCGAGGTCGAATGCGAAGCCCGCCCTAGCGATCGTAAGAAAGTCGTCATTCTGGGCGGTGGTCCGAACCGGATCGGCCAAGGGATCGAGTTTGACTATTGCTGCTGTCACGCCTGCTATGCGCTGACCGACGCGGGCTATGAAACCATCATGGTCAACTGTAACCCTGAAACCGTGTCGACCGACTATGACACGTCGGACCGGCTGTATTTCGAACCCGTCACCTTTGAACATGTGATGGAAATTCTGCGGGTCGAACAGGAAAACGGCACGCTACACGGCGTCATCGTCCAGTTTGGTGGCCAGACGCCGCTGAAAATCGCGCAAGCGCTGCAAGAGGCCGGCATCCCGATCCTTGGCACCACGCCCGACATGATCGACCTTGCCGAAGACCGCGAGCGCTTCCAGCAGCTGGTACAATCGTTAGGCCTGAAACAGCCGCATAACGGGATCGCCCACTCGGACGCCCAAGCGCTTGAGATTGCAGCCGACATCGGCTTCCCGCTGGTGATCCGCCCGTCGTATGTTCTGGGTGGCCGCGCAATGGAAATCGTCCGCGATCAGGCCAGCCTTGAACGGTATATCCGCGAAGCCGTTGTCGTATCAGGCAAAAGCCCCGTGTTGCTGGACCACTACCTGTCCGGTGCGGTCGAACTTGACGTAGATGCGCTGTCAGACGGCACAGACGTCCATGTCGCGGGCATCATGCAGCACATCGAAGAGGCCGGGGTGCACTCGGGCGATAGCGCCTGTTCGCTGCCGCCCTATTCACTGAGCCGCGACATCATCGCAGAGGTCGAAAAACAGACCAAGGCGTTGGCGCTGGCGCTGAACGTTGTCGGCCTGATGAACATCCAGTTTGCGGTTAAGGATGGCGAAATCTACCTGATCGAAGTCAACCCGCGTGCCTCGCGCACCGTCCCGTTTGTTGCCAAGGCGACGGACAGCGCGATTGCGTCAATCGCGGCGCGGATCATGGCTGGTGAAAAGCTGTCGGCCTTCCCATTGCGTGCGCCCTACCGTGATGATGCCGCTTATGACGACGTACTGCCCTTGGGCGATCCGATGACGCTGGCCGATCCGAACATGCCTTGGTTCTCGGTCAAAGAAGCGGTGCTTCCCTTTGCACGTTTCCCCGGTGTCGACACGCTGCTAGGGCCAGAAATGCGGTCCACTGGCGAAGTCATGGGCTGGGACCGCGACTTCCCGCGTGCCTTCCTGAAGGCCCAGATGGGTGCCGGCAACCCGCTGCCGCGGTCGGGCTGTGTGTTCTTCTCGGTCAAGGATATGGACAAGTCAGAAGAGATGCTGACCGCCGCCCGCATCTTGCTGGACCAAGGGTTCACACTGCGCGCCACCCGCGGCACTGCAGCTTGGCTTACAGAGCATAACATCGCCTGCGAGATCGTGAACAAGGTCTATGAGGGCCGTCCGAACATCACCGATATGATGAAGGACGACGCGATCCATCTGGTGCTGAACACCACCGAAGGCACGCAAGCGGTTGAGGATAGCAAATCCATCCGCTCTATCGCGCTGTATGACAAGATCCCGTATTTCACCACGGCTGCCGGTGCCTATGCCGCTGCGTTGGCCATCAAGGCGCAAGCCGAAGACGAAATCGGCGTTAAATCGCTTCAGGGGTAAACGCCCTCCTGGACCTGCGCCGCGCCGGATTGCTTGGCGCAGGTCCCCCCGTTCCTCCCCCTCATTGTCCCCTGCCCTTGCCTGCCAGCCCTCGCTGGTCTTGACCCGGCAGCCGTTCTTTGGCCTACTCGGACAACGCTGAAAAAGGTTTACCCATGTACACACCCGCCATTACTGGTAGCGGCATTTTTACGCCGGAACAGGTCATCACCAACGCCGAGTTGGTCAAGGCGTTCAACGCCTATGCCGATCTGTACAACCTCGAGCATGCCGCCGAGATCGAGGCAGGAGAGCTGCCTGCGAAAGAACATTCCTCGGAGGAGTTCATCGTCAAGGCATCGGGCATCGAGCAGCGCTATGTCATGGATAAGACGGGTATTCTTGACCCCAAAGTGATGCACCCGCTGCTGCGTCAGCGATCAGATGACGAACCCGGCCTGATGGCCGAGATGGCGCTGGATGCGGCGCAAAAGGCGCTAAAACAGGCAGGCAAGACTGCCGCTGATGTGGATGCCGTGATCTGCGCCGCGTCGAACCTTGAACGGGCTTATCCGGCCGTCGCGATCGAAATCCAGCAGTTGCTGGGCATCAACGGCTTTGCCTTTGACATGAACGTTGCCTGTTCGTCGGCGACGTTTGGCGTCCAGGCCGCCGCTGACATGGTCCGGTCGGGATCGATCCGGTCGGCTTTAGTGGTCTGCCCTGAAATCTGTTCTGCCCACCTGGAATGGCGCGACCGGGACTGCCACTTTATCTTTGGCGACGTGGCAACGGCTGTGTTGATCGAACGCGCCGAGGATGCGGCTGGCCCCTATTTTGAAATCAAATCAACCCGTTGCGCGACCGAGTTTTCGAACAACATCCGCAACAACAACGGCTTTTTGCGTCGCTCGCGCCCCGATGGCGTGGCAGACCGGCGTGACATGCAGTTCATGCAAAACGGACGTAAAGTGTTCAAAGAAGTGCTGCCCATGGTCGCCGAACACATCGCGGGCCACTTGGCCCACGAAGGGGTCGAGGCCGCGGACCTGAAGCGTCTCTGGCTGCATCAGGCGAACAAATCGATGAACGACTTTATCGGTCGAAAAGTGCTTGGGCGTGAGCCCGAAGCAGGCGAGCAGCCGAATATCCTGCAAGATTACGCCAACACATCTTCTGCCGGATCCATTATCGCGTTTTCAAAATATTCTGACGATCTGGTCGATGGTGATACCGGCCTGATCTGTTCGTTCGGAGCTGGCTATTCGGTAGGCTCCGTTCTGGTCCAGCGTCGCGGCTAGATCAGATGCGGCCCACCGTTCGTCGCCGCGACGGTGGGTCATTTCTGCAGCGGTCTGGACGGTTTCTTGATGGTTGCGCCAACTGGTACATCCCGATCTTGAACGCGGCGGCTGCCTGACGCTAAAGAGGGCCATGGCAAAGCTTTATTTTCATTATTCGACCATGAACGCGGGCAAATCGACCGTGCTGTTGCAGGCGGCGCATAACTATGTCGAACGCGGCATGGTGCCTTATCTGATGACCGCGAAATTCGACAATCGCGCGGGCGACGGGCGCATCGCGTCTCGCATCGGCATCGGGCATGAGGCCGACACCTTCGAGACAGGCGAAGATTTGCTGGCCAAGATTGAACAGCGTCTCGCCTCCGGCCCTTGCGCCTGCATCTTTATCGACGAGGCACAGTTTCTAAGCCCCGATCAGGTCTGGCAACTGGCGCGTGCGGTGGATGATCTGGGCGTGCCGATCATGTGCTATGGTCTACGCGTGGATTTCCGCGGTCTGCTGTTCCCCGGGTCTGCGACCTTGCTGGCACTGGCAGATGAAATGCGCGAGGTCCGCACAATTTGCCACTGCGGTAAGAAGGCGACGATGGTGGTGCGGCAAGATGCGCAGGGTGGCGCGATCAAGGAAGGCGCACAGGTGCAGATCGGCGGCAACGAGACCTATATCTCTCTGTGCCGCCGTCATTGGCGCGAGGCCGTGGGCCGTTAAACGAGGTTCGGAGGCGTTTCGCCCGCGACGCCAGCTTTCAAATTCTCAACCGCCATCATCCACATATCCACACGCACCTCCCGCGAGGACGTGCCCAAATGCGGCAATAGCACCACGTTATCCATATCCCGCAACGCCTGCGGCACCTTGGGTTCAAATTCGTAAACATCTAGCCCTGCGCCACCGATGGTGCCGGCCTGAAGTGCCTTGATTAAGGCGGGTTCGTCCACGATATTGCCCCGTGCGATATTGATCAGATACGCATGGGGCTGCATCGCCGCCAGAACATCCGCGTTGATCAGGTGCTGGGTGTCGTCCCCACCAGGTACCGCGATGACGACAACATCAACCGCGGCCACCAAGCGTTTGAGGTCGTTAATGTGTTCAGCCGGATAGGCGACGCTTTTGGCACTGCGGCTAAAGTATTTCACGTCCATCGAGAAGCCGTAGTGACAGCGTCGCGCAACCGCTTGGCCAATCCGCCCCATCCCGACGATCCCGACGGTTTTGCCTGTCAGATGCATCCCGAGTAGCTGCGAAGGCTCCCAGCCGGACCATTCGCCTGACCGCACCAGCCGTTCGCCTTCCCCCGCACGCCGCGCTGCCATCAGCATCAACGTCATCGCGATATCGGCCGTGGCATCTGTGACGGCACCGGGCGTGTTCGAGACCTGAAGCCCCGCCGCTTTCGCCGCATCCACATCAATGTGGTTATACCCTACCCCAAAATTGGCGAGCATTTTACAGCGCGGCATCCCCACCTTGCGAAAGACATCGGACGAAAACCGATCGCCCAAGGTGGCCAGCACCCCGTCATAGTCGCGCAGCGCGTCCTGCATCTCGGCGACTGTCAGCGGGGCGCTGTCGTCTCGGTAGGTCACATCAAAATCCGACAGGGCAGCATGTACTTCTGGCGGGGCGGGGCGGGCGATCAAGAGCTTGGTCAATGCAGGCGTCCTCCGTTCGGGGTGGGTTGCGTCGGGCGCATCAACACGATCGCCCCGTTCTCATCTGGCACCCCAAGCACCAGCACTTCGGACATGAACGGCCCGATCTGGCGCGGGGGGAAGTTAACCACCCCCATCACCTGCGTACCGATCAAAGCGTCGGGCGTGTAATGCACCGTGATCTGAGCCGAGGTTTTGCGCTCTCCGATCTCGGGGCCGAAGTCGATCCACATCTTGATCGCGGGCTTGCGGGCCTCGGGAAAGGGTTCGGCACGGGTGACCGTCCCGACCCTGATGTCGACTTTCATAAAGTCCTCAAAGCTGATCTCAGCCATTCGAGAGCTCGCGCGAGCGATCAGCAGCAGCTGCCACCGCGCGCTTGAGCAAGACAGGGAAGCCGTCTGTCTCGTTCATCAACACGTCCAGCGCCGCCTGCGTGGTGCCGTTGGGGCTGGTGACGTTTACGCGCAGCTCGTCGGGGCCTTCGTCGGCGGATTTGGCCAGCGCCCCTGCCCCTGCGACCGTGGCCGTGGCGAGCTTCAGCGCCAGTTCGGGGCTGAGCCCTTGTGCGACGCCGCCTGCGGCCATTGCCTCGATCATGTGGAAAACATACGCCGGACCCGAGCCGCTGACCCCTGTCACCGCATCAATCTGCGCCTCTTCGTCCAACCGGACAACATCGCCCACGGCCGACAGCAGCTCTTCGGCCTCGTCCATGCCTTTGGCGTCTACATGGGCATTGCCGACGATCGCGGTGATGCCTTGGCTGATGGCAGCCGGTGTGTTGGGCATGGCGCGCACGATGGGCGTTTGTTCACCCAGCGTTTTCTCGAATGTCGCGATGGTGGTGCCGGCTGCAACGCTGACGAACACTGTCTTGCCGTTGCCCATGGCCTGCAACGTGGGCAGTGCGTCGCCCATCATCTGCGGCTTGACGGCGACAAGCACAACCGCCGGTTCTTTGGGCAGATCGACGTTCAACTGCACGCCCTGCTCTTTCAACCAATCAGAGGGTTTCGGATCGATAACATAAACCGAAGATGTCGGAAGCCCGCGTGCCAGCCAGCCAGCCAGCATCGCAGACCCCATCTTGCCACAGCCCAGTAGAACCAAACCGTCTTTGGCGATGCGCGTATCTTTCATATCGGTACCCCTAAATTAACGTTTCGGGGATACACCTATGCGTGGCCGTACGCCTCTGCAATGGCAACCTGAAGGGCTTGTCGGGGCGTCTGATCGCCCCAAACCGCCAGTTGCACCGCGGGATAATACCGTTCTGCGTTGGTCACAGCGGCGTTAATCATGGTATCAATCTGCTGCGCAGAGGCGTCCTGACCACCAGCAAGAACCAGCCCATAGCGGTACACCATCAGCTTTTGTTCCGGCCAATATGTGAATGCGCCGGTCCAGCACTGGTCGTTCATATCGTTCAACAGGTGGTACAGTACGGGCAGCTTTTCGGCAGGCGGGTCCATTTCAAACGTGCAAACAAGGCGCAGTGTTTCATCGTATGCCGACCACGCGAGGGTGATGGAATAGGTACGCCACTGCCCTTCGACAGCCATAGCGATCTGTTCATCCGAGATACGGTCGAAATCCCAATCATGGAACGCCGCAAGATTCTCTACGATGTCGATGGGGTGAATGTCTTCTTCAAGATACTGCTCTGTCAGGGCCATGTGGTCACCTCTTTCGATCCGGGTATTCATATGCGCAGGCACATCAATACATGGGTGCATCTACCATAATTCGCTGAAGTCATCAGCGACCTATACCAAATATGGTGCGCGTTACGCGACTATGAGGCAAGTCTTTTTCTGGGGGTAACCACGAAAGGTAGGGGATAACCTCAGTATCTTGTGGATAAATGCAGGATAAACCGCAATCTGTAGCGCCTGCCGCCCGAATGGCAGCAATCACGACAGAATCGCCACCCCAAAAACAAAGACACCCGCCGGAAGGGCGGGTGTGGGTCACATTTCACAAAGGCCGAAAAATCGGCGCAGGGCGTTACCCCTTGTTTTCCATCGCATCGAGCCGCGATTTCAGGGCTTCGTTCTCTTCGCGGGCCTTTTGGGCCATCGCACGGACCGCATCGAATTCTTCGCGGGTGACGAAATCACGGTCTGCCAGCCAACGGTCCAGCATCCCCTTCATCGCGGTCTCTGCTTCGGTTTTTGCCCCTTGGGCCACGCCCATGGCATTTGTCATCATCTGCGAGATGTCGTCGAAAATCTTGTTGCGCGTTTGCATGGTCATTCTCTCCTGATCGGCTGTTGGTCACTATATGGTGTGCAATGTGGCTTCTCGCAAGGTTGACTTCCGTTTGCGGTCAGGCTCAATCAGCGCATGAACGCAATGCTCCCCTTCCCCGACCTGTCACCCGAGATATTCTCGTTTACCTTATTTGGCATGACCGTCGCCCTGCGCTGGTATGCGCTGGCCTATATTGCCGGCATCCTGATCGGCTGGCGTATCGTTGTACGCGCCGTTGAGCGGCCTTCGCTTTGGGCGGGCAACACCCCCGTTATAACCAAGCAGCAAGTCGAGGATTTGCTGTTCTGGGTCATACTCGGCGTCATTCTGGGCGGACGTCTGGGGTATGTGCTGTTCTATCAACCGGGCTATTACCTTAGCAACCCGGCACAGATTTTGCGTATCTGGGAAGGCGGGATGTCGTTCCACGGCGGCGCGCTTGGGGTGATTTTTGCAGCCATCGCGTTTACCAAACGGCATGGCATCAGCACAATCTCCACCGGCGATGTCGTCGCTCTGGGCCTCGCGCCCGGCCTGTTTCTGGGGCGTCTGGCAAATTTTATCAACGCAGAGCTTTGGGGCCGCCCGACTGACCTGCCGTGGGGCGTGGCCTTTCCGACCGTGGCGGCGCAGGACTGTCCCAATATCGCGACGATCTGCGCGCGGCACCCTTCGCAATTGTACGAAGCACTGCTTGAGGGGCTGATCCTTGGTGCGCTGCTGATCTATCTGGCATGGCGGCGCGGCGGGTTGAAATCCGAAGGGTTGATCGGGGGCGTCTTTCTGGCTGGATACGGGGCCGCGCGGTTTGCCGTTGAATTTGTGCGCCAACCCGATGCGCAATTCGTCAGCGCCGATAATCCGCTGGGACTGGCCTGGCATGTGGGCGGCTGGGGCCTGACCATGGGCCAACTGCTGAGCCTGCCGATGATCGCGATCGGACTGTTTTTCATTCTGCGGGCAAAGCGCAACGCATGACGACCCTGCGCGACACGATTCAGACCCGCATCGCGTCCAATGGACCGATGCGGATCGACGAATACATGGCCACCTGCTTGCTGCACCCAACGCAGGGGTATTACACCACCCGTGACCCCTTTGGCGCACAGGGCGATTTCACCACCGCCCCCGAAATCAGTCAGATGTTCGGAGAGCTGTTGGGCCTGTGTCTGGCGCAATGCTGGATCGCCCAAGGTGCACCCAAAGCCTTTACTCTGGCAGAGCTAGGCCCCGGTCGTGGCACCCTGATGGCAGATATGCTGCGGGCCGCGCGTAAAGTCCCCGGCTTTGCGGATGCCGCACAGATCACCTTGATCGAGGCATCACCGACGCTGCGCGATGTACAGGCCAAGACGCTTGCCGGACATCAGGTGACCTGGGCTGATGGCACCGCCGACCTGCCCGACCAGCCCCTGTATTTGGTGGCAAATGAATTCTTCGACGCGCTGCCTATCCGCCAGTTTGTCCGCGGGGAAACATCGTGGCGCGAACGGCAGATTGGGTTGGCCGACGGGGCACTGACCTTTGGCTTGGGTCCAGAATTGCCGCAGCCAGCATTAGCCGACCGGCTGGCGGATACCACGCCCGGTGATCTGGTAGAGGAATGCACCCAGCTTGCCCCACTGCTGCACCCTGTGTCTGACCGGATCGCAGCCCATGGCGGGGCCGCGCTAATCGTCGACTATGGCGATTGGCACAGTCTGGGCGACACGTTGCAAGCTTTGCAGGGGCACGAAAAGACCGATCCGCTGACAGCACCGGGTCAGGCCGATTTGACAGCGCACGTCGATTTTGAAAAGCTTGCCCTAGCAGCGGCTCCGGCCAAGCACACACGTATCACCCCGCAAGGTGTTTTTCTTGAGCGCCTCGGGATCACGCAACGCGCACAAACCCTTGCCAAGGGCATGACAGACGACGCGCTGAACAGCCATATCGCCGCACATAAACGCTTGACGCATCCGTCAGAAATGGGAAATTTGTTTAAAGTGATGGGGATTTACCCGCCGCACCAGAACCCGCCCCCAGGATTGGAACCATGACGCTGGAAATACTCACCTCCGATAGTCTGGGCGATGTGCGCCACGGATTCTTCACCCGTCGCGGGGGCGCGTCGTCTGGTGTGTTTGCGGGGCTGAACTGCGGAGTTGGCAGTTCGGATCAGCGCGAGATCGTAGAGATTAACCGCGCCCGCGTCGCTGACGCGATGGAGGTCGCGCCGGATCATCTGGTCGGCGTGCACCAGATTCATTCAGCGACTGTGGTCAGCGTCACTGTCCCCTTGAATGAAAAGCCCCGCGCCGATGCCTTGGTCACGGCAACACCGGGCTTGGCGCTGTCGATCCTGACCGCCGATTGCCAGCCTGTTCTATTCCACGACAGCGAAGCCGGCGTCATCGGGGCCGCACATGCAGGATGGCGCGGCGCGCTGGACGGTGTGTTGACCGCAACCGTCGATGCGATGGAAGACCTAGGGGCGACACGCGAAAATATCACTGCTGTAATCGGCCCCTGCATCAGCCAGCGCGCCTATGAAGTCGGTCCAGAGTTCATCGATGCTTTTTTGGCCGAAGACCCGACATACGCCCGCTATTTCGCCAACGGCACAGACGGCCGCATGCAATTTGACCTTGCTGGCTTTGGCCTGAACCGTCTGCGTGCGGCGGGCGTGGGCCATGCGGAATGGACGCGGCACTGCACCTATAGCGACGCGGATCGTTTTTATTCCTATCGTCGCAGCACGCACGCGAAAGAAGCCGATTATGGCCGCTTGATCGCAGCGATCGTGCTCTAGCACTCTGAAATTGGGCGGCAATGTGACAAGCACCTGCCCAATTTTCGCCGCACAAACGGCTTGCCCCCGCGCCAGACCACGCCACTTTTCTACCTGAGGTCCTAATTTTAAGGGTCCGCAGCGTTTTCAGCCGCGTGCCGCAAAGCTGTTCAAATCCGCTACAAATTTTCGGCTTTTTTTCCTTAAACGCCCCATCCATGCCCAAAATCATTTGCATAATGATCCTAACGAACGGGCACTGCCCATAGACAGTAGGATACAGAGCATGAAAACCAACGCACGCTTCATCAAATCGGTTATCGACGCTTCCAACAAAGAAGGCGTCGCCCTGCCTTGGTCCCGTGGCACACGTCGCGCTGCTTTCATCGCAAAGCGCGCTGCCACGCAATCGCACCAAAAGGCCGCCTGAGCTTCACGGGGCTGGCAAGACGTATCGCGCCCTGCAGCGGCTCTACCGGCGCGACAGCCTTTTCTGTCGACCTAGGCGGCGCACCCACTGGTCTGGCCACACGCCTTACGCGCAGGGTGCCACGCGCCCATTCATCTGGATCGCACATGCTTCAGCGGGGGTGAGAAACATGGAATCGATCATCTAGAGGTCATATCATGACATTACACACTGCCCCTGATTTCATCCCCTCCAATACACACACGCCGCATTCGCAGACGGCCTCTCGTTCGGTTCTGCGCGATGCCCGTGCGCGATCGGGTGGCCGCACCCGGGCCTATGAAATCGCGGCATTGCGACCGGACGGAACTGTCTTTGTCACCGAAGGCTACGCCCCTGCAACCCCGCTGTTCGAAGAACCGTTTTCGGCTTTTGCCCGCGGCACATTGATCCGTACGCCCCAAGGCGAAACCCCTGTCGAAGACCTATGCCCCGGCGACCGGATCGTACGCGCCGACGGAACCGAGGCCCCCCTGCTGTGGATCGGATCAAGCAAATTTGTCCCCGCCGATACTGGTCATCGCACCCCTTGGGTACGGGTGATGGCGGATAGTCTGGGGCTGTCACGTCCGTCCAGTTTCCTGACCTTCGGTCCTGCCGCACGCATTCTACACACGCCACAAAACTTGCGCGGCGCGGCACCGGGACACAAAGTCTTTACCCTGATGCGCGATCTCGTGGACGGCGTAAATATCATCGAGATCCAGCCCCCCACCCCCGTCCGGCTGTATCATCTGGGTTTGGCGCGCCATGCAGCCATCAGCGTGAGCGGCCTCGAGATGGAAACATTCCACCCCGGCCCCGCCACGATCGCGGCCCTGCCGCTGCATCAACGCGATGCATTTCTGTCGATGTTTCCACATATCGGCGCGGCAACGGGTTTTGGCCCGCTGTGTTACCCGCGGGCGTAAGGCCGAAGTTGGGCGTTCTATCTTGGGCGAAACGCCTTAGGGCGCGTTTTTCAGACGGCTTTCCAGCACATCAAAGGGCACACCCGGTTCGTCCTTGGCCGGCCGGATCACAAGGCTGGTCTTGACGCTTTCGACATTTGGGGTGGTCAGCAGTTGGCCCGTTAGAAAGCTCTGAAAGCTAGACAAGTCCGGTGCAACGCATTTCAGCAGGAAATCCACCTCGCCGTTCAACATATGACATTCGCGGACAAGCGGCCAGTTGCGGCATTTTTCCTCGAAAGCGGTTAGATCAGTTTCAGCCTGGCTGGCCAGTCCGACCATCGCAAACACCTGTACCTCGAACCCGAGTTCGCGCGCATTTACGTTGGCATGATAGCCTCGGATATAGCCGCTTTCCTCGAGGGTTCGGACCCGACGCAAGCACGGCGGTGCAGAGATGCCGACGCGTTTCGCCAACTCGACGTTGGTCATGCGTCCATCTGCCTGCAATTCGGCTAAAATTTTCCGATCAATCGGATCAAGCCGCGTCCCTGCCATAATACCCCCATAGGATTTTCAATTGTTATAGCACCAACAACGTTGGACGCAATAATCTTTCGCCGGTGCGCAATGTTCTGAATTCAAGCAAAAATCAACCGCATTTTCGATGACGGTGATCTTTGCATGGCGGATATGCAAACTTGGGGTTTAAGGCAACACGAGCGGCGTCTATATCGGTTGGAACGCAACATATAATATACCCTGGGGTTCTTTATCATGGCCGAAACACGCGAAACCAAGCTCTTGATCATCGGCTCCGGCCCTGCGGGATACACTGCGGGCGTTTATGCCAGCCGCGCAATGTTGAACCCGATCCTTGTGCAAGGCATCGAACCGGGCGGGCAGTTGACCACCACAACCGAGGTCGAAAACTGGCCCGGTGACAGCGAGGTTCAAGGCCCTGACCTGATGATCCGCATGCAGGACCACGCCAAGGCGATGGGAACCGAAATCATCGGCGATATCATCACCGATCTGGACCTGTCCAGCCGCCCCTTCCACGCCAAAGGCGACAGCGGCACAACCTATGTTGCCGATGCGGTGATCCTTGCGACGGGTGCGCGTGCGAAATGGCTGGGACTGGAAACCGAAGAGAAGTTTAAAGGCTTTGGCGTTTCGGCCTGTGCCACCTGTGACGGCTTTTTCTATCGCAATCAGGAAATTGTGGTTATCGGCGGCGGTAACACCGCCGTAGAAGAAGCGCTGTTCCTGACCAACTTTGCGTCCAAAGTCACGCTGATCCACCGTCGCGACGAGTTGCGCGCCGAGAAGATCCTGATCGACCGTCTGATGAAAAACCCCAAGATCGAACCGCTGTGGTTCCACCAGCTGGACGAAGTCTATGGCACCGACGCGCCGCTTGGCGTTGAAGGTGTGAAGGTCAAACATGTGGAAACTGGCGAGATTACCGACATCCCCTGTAAAGGTGTGTTCGTCGCCATCGGCCACGCGCCCGCGAACGAATTGGTCAAGGATACGCTGGAAACGCATATGGGCGGCTATGTCGTCACCAAGCCTGACAGCACTGAAACCTCTGTGCCGGGCGTTTTCGCCGCTGGCGATCTGACCGACCATAAATACCGTCAGGCTGTGACCAGCGCTGGCATGGGCTGCATGGCCGCGCTCGAGGCTGAACGATTCCTCGCAGAGGTCGGCGACGACTCCGGCAAGGACACATCTCTGCCGCTTGGCTATGGGGCCGAGGTAAAAGACGACGCATAACGTTCGCCCTGAATGGCATTTGCTGGGATAAGATTGGCTTTTCCCAGCAAAAAACACGTCACTGTCCGTAATTCGCCATAAACCGGCGGCAAAGGTTGCCTAGCCTAAGCTGGGCGGTCTATCAGCCCGAATATCCGAATTTGAACCCAAAATATTGCGAGACGCCCATGCAAACGCCCAACCTTGCTCCGATCCCTGAACTTTATGTCTCTTACGATTCGGCGCAAAAGCTGAAGGTGGAAGCTGGCGATCTGGTCAGCCATGACCTGACGCCGCGCCAGATCTGCGATCTAGAGCTGCTGATGAACGGTGGCTTTAACCCTCTTAAGGGTTTCTTGACCGAAGAAGACTATGACGGTGTTGTCGAAAACATGCGTCTGGCGGACGGGTCGCTTTGGCCGATGCCGATCAACCTTGATGTGTCGGAAAAATTCGCTGAAGGGCTCGAGCTTGGGCAGGACATCGCGCTGCGCGATCAGGAAGGCGTGATCTTGGCGGTGATGACCGTCACCGACCGTTGGGTCCCGAATAAGGCCCGCGAGGCAGAGAACGTGTTTGGCGCGGACGATAGCGCGCATCCGGCGGTGAACTATCTGCACAACACCGCGGGCAGCGTCTATCTGGGCGGTCCCGTGACCGGCATCCAGCAGCCGGTACACTATGATTTCAAGGCGCGTCGCGACACGCCGAACGAGCTGCGCACCTATTTCCGCAAGATGGGCTGGCGCAAGGTTGTGGCCTTCCAGACCCGCAACCCCCTGCACCGTGCGCACCAGGAACTGACCTTCCGCGCCGCACGCGAAGCACAGGCTAACCTGTTGATCCACCCCGTTGTCGGCCTGACCAAGCCCGGCGATGTGGACCACTTTACCCGCGTGCGCTGCTACGAGGCAGTGCTGAACAAGTACCCAGCTGCTACCACCGCGATGAGCCTTCTGAACCTTGCGATGCGCATGGCCGGCCCGCGCGAGGCCGTGTGGCACGGTCTGATCCGCAAGAACCACGGCTGCACCCATTTCATCGTGGGCCGCGACCACGCGGGCCCCGGCAAGAACTCTGCCGGTGACGATTTCTATGGTGCCTATGACGCGCAGGACCTGTTCCGTACCCATGAGGAAGAAATGGGCATCGAAATGGTCGACTTCAAACATATGGTTTGGGTGGCCGAGCGCGCACAATACGAGGCGATTGACGAGATCGATGACAAGGATGACATCACCATCCTCAACATCTCGGGCACAGAGCTGCGCCGCCGTCTGCAGGAAGGGCTGGAAATCCCCGAGTGGTTCTCCTTCCCCGAGGTGGTCGAAGAGCTGCGCCGCACCAAGCCCCCGCGCAACAAGCAGGGCTTTACGGTCTTCTTCACCGGCTTCTCCGGTTCGGGAAAGTCGACGATCGCCAACGCTTTGATGGTCAAATTGATGGAAATGGGCGGCCGTCCCGTCACGCTGCTGGATGGTGATATCGTCCGTAAGAACCTGTCGTCGGAACTGGGCTTTAGCAAAGAGCACCGCGATCTGAACATCCGCCGCATCGGCTATGTCGCGTCCGAGATCACCAAGAACGGCGGCATCGCCATCTGCGCGCCCATTGCGCCTTACGCCACCACCCGCCGCGCCGTGCGCGAAGACGTGGAAAGCTTTGGTGCCTTCGTCGAGGTGCATGTCGCCACCTCCATCGAGGAATGCGAACGCCGCGACCGCAAGGGTCTGTACAAGCTGGCCCGCGAAGGCAAGATCAAGGAATTCACAGGAATTTCAGACCCCTATGACGTCCCCGCCGACCCCGAACTGCGCGTTGAAACAGAGAATGTCGACGTCGACAACTGCGCGCATCAGGTGCTGCTCAAGCTGGAAAGCATGGGGCTGATCAAGGGGTAAACCTTCGTCGCACCGATCCTACAAAGGCCAGCCTCGACGGGCTGGCCTTTTTCCTTGGTGCCGGTGAACTTTGCGTACAAAAAAGGCCGCGAAATCGCGACCCTTTTCGTCAAAATTTAACTGTTACTGCTTAATGCACCATCACGGGCGCATAGTCGTGATCGCGTGCAAGGCTAAACGCAAGCTTGCGGTCACCGACCAGCGCCAGCTGCTGCCCTTCGGCGTCATGCACGGCGTAAAGCTGTTTCAGCCCTTCCGCCTGCTCGCGCACCTCTAGGGGAAGGTCGGACACAGCGATCATCTTGACGTAGACGGTGCGATCTTGGACATGCGTTTCTTCGTTATGCATTTTATTCCCCTTTTCTGATCTTGATGGTCTGAACGACCTTTTCGGGTTTGGCGCGGGTCAGATCTACATGAAGCAGACCATTTTCAATCAGCGCTTCACCGACATCTACGCCATCTGCCAGCACGAAAGACCGCTGGAACTGTCGCGCCGCAATACCGCGGTGCAGAAAGATACGCTCGTCTTGCGCGTCGACCTGCCGGCCACGGATCACAAGCTGTCTATCCTCAACGGTTATCGACAGATCTTGTTCCGCAAAACCTGCAACCGCAAGCGTGATGCGATAACTATAATCGGAAGTTTGTTCGATATTGAACGGTGGATAGCCTTCGTTTCCGGCCTTTGCCGTACGTTCCATCACCCGTTCCAACTGTTCAAAACCCAGCATATGCGGGTATGAAGCCAGCGTTAATTTGGTCATAAGACACGTCCTTTAGGATAAGCGACAGTCAGTCATCTGGCCCCGCAATCGGCGACCTGTTTCAAATATGGGGGGCAAGGGGGCAGGACGCAAGGGCTATGCCTTTGATTTGCAAACGCCTATATTCACAAGCCTAGATATAGCAAGAATCAGCCAGCCTTATGAATCCTCCCTCCGATCTGTCGATGAAGAATGACGATGTCCTGCGTGTCGAGCTTGAGGTTTTCCGCCGCGAGCATCGCGATTTGGACGACGCCATTCACGCGCTGATCGACAAAGGCACCGGGGATCAACTGACGCTGCAGAGGCTGAAAAAACGCAAGCTGCGGATGAAAGACCTGATTGCGCAGATCGAAGACCGGCTGACCCCCGATATTACCGCATGACAGCGCCCGCCAGCGGATTGCCACGCGGGCGATCATGGCTATAGTGCGCGCTTCTTATACGCTCTAGCAAAGGCCCTTTTCATGGAAAATCCACCTGTCGGCATCATCATGGGCTCGCAGTCCGATTGGGCAACCATGCGCGAGGCAGCGACGCTGCTGGATGAACTTGGCATCGTTTACGAGACCAAGATCGTATCGGCACATCGCACGCCTGACCGGTTGTGGAGCTATGGCAAGACTGCCGCTGATCGTGGCCTGCAGGTCATCATCGCTGGTGCAGGCGGTGCGGCGCATTTGCCCGGCATGATGGCGTCCAAGACCCGCGTGCCCGTGATCGGCGTTCCGGTCCAGACAAAGGCGCTGTCGGGCGTCGATTCGCTTTATTCGATTGTACAGATGCCGCGCGGTTTTCCGGTCGCGACCATGGCAATCGGTGCGGCCGGTGCCGCCAACGCCGCGCTGATGGCGGCGGGTATTCTGGCGCTGCAGGACCCCGCACTTGCCGCCCGTCTTGATGCCTGGCGCGATGCGCTGAGCGCGTCCATCCCAGAGGAGCCGTCGAATGACTGAAGCATTGCAAACAGGCGCGACCATCGGGATTTTGGGCGGCGGACAATTGGGCCGTATGCTTGCCGTTGCAGCGGCGCGTCTCGGGTTTCGCACTCATATCTTTGAACCCGGTGCCAACCCGCCTGCGGGCGATGTCGCCCATGCGCTGACCACCGCCGGATATGAAGATGTCGACGCGCTGACCGCCTTTGCCAAATCGGTTGATATTGTCACGTTCGAGTTCGAGAACATCCCAACTGACGCGCTGGACGTGATTGAAAATATTACCCCCATCCGTCCCAACCGCGAGGCCCTGCGGACCAGTCAGGACCGTTTGGTTGAAAAGCAGTTCCTTGAAGGCTTGGGGCTGACCGTTGCCCCCTTTGCCGATATCGCCAATGCGGCCGATCTGGATGCTGCGATGACGACCATCGGCGCGCCGTCGATTCTGAAGACCCGCCGATTTGGCTATGACGGCAAGGGCCAGTCGCGTCTGCGCAGCACGGATGATGCGGCGGGTGCGTTGGCAGATATGGCGGGTAATCCCGCCGTGCTCGAAGGGTTCGTGAACTTCACCGCCGAAGTGTCGGTCATTGCCGCGCGCAGCCCATCGGGCGAGGTGGCCTGTTTCGATCCCGGTGAGAATGTGCACCGCGACGGCATCCTGCACACCACCACGGTCCCTGCCCGCCTGACCGCAGCGCAGCGCATGGACGCGGTACTTCTTGCCGCCAAGATACTGAATGCGCTCGATTATGTCGGTGTTCTTGGGGTCGAGCTTTTCGTCACGCGACAGGGATTCATCGTGAACGAGATCGCGCCACGGGTCCATAACTCGGGCCACTGGACGCAGAACGGCTGTGCGGTGGACCAGTTTGAACAGCATATCCGTGCCGTGGCCGGATGGCCGTTAGGCGATGGCAGTCGCTATGCCGATGTGGTGATGGAGAACCTGATTGGCGATGACATGGACCGCGTGCCCGAGCTGGCCAAACAGCGCGAAACGGCGCTGCATCTTTACGGTAAGGCGGATGTTAAACCGGGGCGGAAGATGGGCCATGTGAACATTGTCAAACGGCCAAGCTGACCCAGAACTTACCTGACAAACCGCGCCGCGATATCACCGGTCATATAGCTCACGCGCCCGCCCGCCATGGTCATGGCGACGCGGCGTGTTTGCGCATCCAACACCAGTAGATCGGCGCGTTTGCCTGTGGCGATTTCACCGCGATCCGACAGCCCCAGCACCGCCGCGGGACCGCCAGAGACCAGATGCCATGCCTGCGCCAAAGACAACACACCGCTGTCGGCCAGCATGAACGCCGCACGTCGTGGCGAGGGGTAGTGATAGTCGGACGCCAGGGCCGCGCCTACGCCCATCGTGATCAAATCCACCGCCGAGACATTGCCGTTATGTGATCCGCCGCGCACCACGTTGGGCGACCCCAGCACGACGTGATCCCCGCCCGCCGCTGCGGCTTCCGCAGCCTCCAGTGTTTCGGGGAACTCGGCGACGCGAACCCCGCGTTTGCGCCAGACTGCGCGGCCGTCGGCGGTAGTGTCATCGTGGCTGCCCATCTGGATGCCACGCCCCGCCAAAACTTTGCACAGCCAGTCCAGCGCACCTGGCACGTCCGCGCTTTGGGCATGTAGGTCCTGCATCATCCGCAGGTGGTCATCGGGGTTACGCCCCGCCTTGAGCGCTTGGCCGACCATACGTTTGGGGACCTGCCCTTTCGCCAACCTGTCGTGAGGCAGATGGTCGTTGAACACGATATAGGACAGTCCCCAATCGGCCATACGCTCGGGCAGATCGGCGAAAAGGTCCAGTAGATGCGTTTCTAGCCGAAGTTGTCCGCGTAGATCGGTCACCAGCGTATCAGATACACTTTGGATCGCGCCGAACACTTGATCGGCAAACTCATATCCGCGCAAGCCGCCTTCCCAGCTGATAAATTGCGCAAGAACGGCGGTGGTGATCCCATTGGCCGCCAGTTCTGCCTCGGCTGCGACCAGCCCTTCATACATGGTTTTCATCGCACCGCGACGGGGGGCCAGATGCCGTTCGAACCCGTCACCGTGTACGTCTACGATTCCCGGCATGATGATATAGCCGCGCAGATCGACGCTGGCGGGTTGCGGGGTTTCGGTGATGCGCCCTTCGGAAACAGCCAGCGGACGGGCCTCTAGCGTTTGCGCACCCAAGACCTGTGCGCCGGTAAATTCAACGTTCAGCATCGTCAGCCTCGTGTCCCGGCAGGCAAGCCCCGTCGGGGCATCCAATTGAATCGAGCACGGCGTCCACGAACCCCAGCGACCGGTCGAATTTGCCCTTGTCCAGATAGGTCATCGTCTGGGCGATCACCGTGGGGTTCATCATCATGAAAGTATGCGTGACCGGCAGCATCAGAAAATCCCGCATGCCGTCGACCCGCGCGGATTGCACCGACACCTTGCCATCATCCCGCCCCGGCAGCAGCGACGAGAAATAGGGGTTCAGCGATTGCGTCCCCGCGATCACGCCCAGATCAAAGGTGACGGGCGGCAGGCGCAGCGGGAGCGAATTGTCGCCCGTGCCCATCTGCGCCCCTGCCGGACCGTTCATCCAGTCGAATGCCGCGAGATCGCCGAGCGTGTCTACGACCTCGCTGCCGTGGTTGGGCGGGGCCAGCATGACCACACGGCCAACGCGGGCATCGCCCGTTTCGGCCACCCACTGACGCAAGAGGATGCCGCCCATGGAATGGGTCACGAAATCAACCGATGCCGTACCGCAGGCAGCAACCGCATCGGGCAAGGTGCGGCGGGTCAGCTCTTCGACGGGGGCAGTGGTTGACGGGTAGCCGGGGCGCACGACGGTGTAGCCTTCGGTTTCCAGCGCGGCTTCCATCAAAGCGAATGACGTTTCTGTTCGGGCGAGCCCGTGCAAGAGCACCACGCAACGTCCCTCACCCGCCGCAGAAAGCGTTGACTGCGCCTGCGCCATGCCCGACAGCACAGCGAGCGAGAAAGTGATTGTGACCAGTGTTTTCATAGCTAGGGTCAAATAGACTGAAAACGCCGCATGTGAAATACTTTGACGCATGCGGCGCAAGATTGAGGGTAAGATGGCGGAAACTAGCCCGCGTTTGGCGGTACGGGCCGTGTTGGTCCATGACGGGCGGTTGCTGTTGGTCAACGCCTATCCTGACGGGAAAAGCGACCTCATGTGTGCGCCGGGCGGCGGGGTAGAAAAAGGCAGTTCTCTCCCCGATAATCTGATCCGCGAAGTCTATGAAGAAACCGGCCTGCGCATCCATGTGGGGACGCCCTGTCTGGTCAATGAATTTCACGATCCTGCTGGCGACTTTCACCAAGTGGATATCTACTTTCGCTGCACGGTGATCGGCTCTGCTGGTGTGGACCCCGCGTGGCAGGATGCCGAAAGGATCGTGACCGACCGTCGATGGGTCACGCGTGATCAGATGCGCGCCCTTCGGGTCAAGCCGGACAGTCTCGCAAAGGTCGCATTTGACAGCGATCCGATCACTTACGACCCGTTGGAGCCGATCGTGCGCTGACCGCCAGCGCGATCCCACCAAGCACCAATGCGGTGGCGACAACAACCTTTGCCCCGAGCGGTTCGCCCAAGATCAAAGCGCCGGCAATGATCGCGATCACGGGCACCGACAGTTGCACCACCGCCGCCGTTGCCTGCGCCAGCTTTGGCAACACAGCATACCACAGCGCGTATCCCAGCCCAGAGGTCACCGCCCCGCACACCACGCCAAGCGCAATCCCTGTGGGTGTGTAGAAGGTTGGCTGCACAAGCAGCAGCACCGCAACCAGCGGGGTGCACATCACAAAGTTACCCGCGCTACCTGCCAGCGGGTCGGATGCGCCCCTGCCGATGATCGT
The DNA here is from genome assembly GCF_053474885.1 of Sulfitobacter sp. M13. NCBI lineage: Bacteria > Pseudomonadati > Pseudomonadota > Alphaproteobacteria > Rhodobacterales > Roseobacteraceae > Sulfitobacter > Sulfitobacter sp. M13. Next base: position 2,994,841 of record NZ_CM130281.1, read on the forward strand.
GTAGGCCGCCCACCCTAGCCCCGCCGCGATCATCAGGGCTGCCCCCAGCGGATCGACTGAAACTCCTTGAGATGGCCAGAGCACCAGTACCAATCCGGCAAAGGCCACCGCCGCCCCCAGCAACTTGCGCGGTGTCGGGGTCACGCCGAACAGCGCGCCATGGGTGAACATGGCGATTTGCACCACGCCGAAAAGGATCAGCGCACCCAGCCCTGCGTCCAGCGTGAGATAGGCGAGGGAAAAGCCGATGATATAGATCGCAAGCGTGATCGCCCCAAGCCCCTGCTGACGTCGTATCAGCGGCACCCGCCCGCCGCGTATCAGCACCAGCATGGCAAGCAGCACCGCGCCGGACAGCACCCGCACGACGGCAAAACCAGTGGGGTCTATATGCCCCCCTGCAATGGCAAAACGGGTCAGAATGGAATTGGCCGCAAAGGCGACCATCACAAGGGCGGTGAGGGAAAGAATACGCATGGCGTTTGCTTAGGCTACCGTTGCACGACGCACCACGAAAAAGGGGCGCATCTGGTGATGCGCCCCTTAATTCTGCTAGCACAAGGGCGTGAACGCCCCCGCAGCGTGATTTACATCATGCCGCCCATGCCGCCCATGCCACCCATATCGGGCATGCCGCCTGCGCCGCCGTCTTTCGACGGTTTGTCGGCAACCATGGCTTCGGTTGTGATCAGCAGACCGGCAACGGATGCCGCGTCTTGCAGAGCTGTACGCACAACTTTGGCAGGGTCGATAACACCAAACTTGAACATGTCGCCATATTCTTCGGTCTGAGCGTTAAAGCCGAACTTCAGGTCGTCGCTTTCGCGGATTTTGCCGGCCACTACGGAACCGTCAACACCAGCGTTTTCAGCAATCTGACGCAGAGGCGCTTCGAGCGCTTTGCGAACGATGCTGATACCAACGTTTTGGTCTGCGTTGTCGCCTGTCAGTCCTTCGAGCTTTTTGCCCGCTTGAACCAGTGCAACACCACCACCAACAACGATACCTTCTTGAACAGCGGCACGTGTCGCGTTCAGGGCATCGTCAACGCGGTCTTTGCGCTCTTTTACTTCAACTTCGGACATGCCGCCGACGCGGATAACAGCAACACCGCCTGCCAGTTTGGCAACGCGCTCTTGCAGTTTTTCTTTGTCGTAGTCGGATGTGGTTTCTTCGATCTGGTTACGGATCTGAGCAACGCGTGCTTCGATCTCGGCCTTCTCGCCAGCGCCATCAATGATCGTTGTAAGATCTTTGGTGATGGTGACTTTCTTGGCAGAACCCAGCATGTCCATGGTCACGGACTCGAGCTTCATGCCCAGATCTTCGGAGATCACTTGACCGCCTGTCAGGATAGCAAGGTCTTGCAGCATGGCTTTGCGGCGATCGCCGAAACCAGGTGCTTTGACCGCTGCGATTTTCAGGCCGCCGCGCAGTTTGTTAACAACCAAAGTTGCCAGCGCTTCGCCTTCAACATCTTCCGAGATGATCAGCAGTGGTTTTTGCGACTGGATCACTTGCTCCAGCAGGGGAACCATTGGCTGCAGCGAGGAGAGTTTTTTCTCGTGCAGCAGGATGATCGCGTCTTCCAGTTCGACAGTCATTTTGTCGGAGTTGGTGACGAAGTAAGGGGACAGGTAACCGCGGTCGAACTGCATGCCTTCAACAACATCGGTTTCTGTTTCCAGACCTTTGTTTTCTTCGACGGTGATCACACCTTCGTTGCCGACTTTCTGCATCGCGTCTGCGATCTGACGGCCGATTTCTTTCTCGCCGTTTGCAGAGATGGTGCCGACTTGGGCAACTTCGTCGCTGTCGTTGACAGGGCGCGCCGCTGCTTTAATCGCTTCGACGACTTTCAACGTGGCCAAATCGATGCCGCGCTTCAGGTCCATCGGGTTCATGCCAGCGGCAACCGATTTCATGCCTTCTTTAACGATGGCTTGGGCCAGAACGGTTGCGGTTGTTGTACCGTCACCCGCTTCGTCGTTGGTCCGGGAAGCAACTTCCTTAACCATCTGTGCGCCCATGTTTTCGAACTTGTCTTCCAGTTCGATCTCTTTGGCTACGGATACACCGTCTTTGGTGATGCGTGGTGCGCCAAAGGATTTGTCGAGCACAACGTTGCGGCCTTTGGGGCCCAGTGTGACTTTGACGGCATCAGCAAGGATGTTCACACCCTTAAGCATCTTGTTTCGGGCGTCGGTCCCGAATTTTACGTCCTTAGCAGACATAGTGTCTTCTCCTAAATTCTTGTTTTGATGTCAGCGTGTCGTGGGTGGGGCGCATGGCCCTGTCTGTCCTGAAATCAGGACAAGATCCCCATGATGTCGCTTTCTTTCATCATCAGAAGCTCTTCGTCGTCGAGCGTGACTTCTGTACCGGACCACTTGCCGAACAATACTTTGTCACCGACTTTTACAGCCATTTCGATCAACTCACCGCTGTCCTTGCGTGCGCCTTCGCCACAAGCAACGATTTCGCCCTCGGCGGGCTTTTCTTTTGCGGAATCAGGGATGATCAAGCCACCCTTGGTTTTTTCTTCGCTTTCGGTGCGACGCACCAACACGCGGTCGTGTAGCGGTTTTAATGCCATCTTTCAGCTCCTTAAGGCTCAAAGTTATTCTCCCAAGCCGTCCCTCCGGTCGAGGGATCTGGCTATTAGCACTCAGGCCCGCCGAGTGCTAACGAGGGATAGCTAAGCGCGTCATCGGCACTAGTCAACCACGGTAATTTGAAAAATTTTAAGCAACCCGCGCCTTGCAAAGCAACGCTAGTCAGCGCCCAACACACGGCCTGCAGCTGAAACGGCGTCGGCACCTGTTGGGGTCAGGCCGTACACGCCTGTCTCGATCTTTTCAAACCACCCATAATGATTGTCGCGCATCATGGCGGTTGCCCGCTGAACCCCGGCTTCGCGGGCGACATGCGCGCCCTTGCTGGCCCCTGCCTCGAACAGATACATCGCGAGCTTCAGCGCATCTTGGCGGTAGGCGGTGACCAGCCCTGCCCGCGTTTGCCCCCCGTCATTCGGGTCGCCCTGCCGGCGCGCGAATTCGCGTAGCAGTCGTGCCTGCCGTTTCGCGTTCTTGCGCGGCGCATAAGGCCCCGGATCGCAGTGCACTTCGACCAACCCGTCGTTCAGCCGCACGGTGATCAGCCCTAACCCCAAACGCCGCGCCAGCGCCGTGTTGTCCTTTGTCGCCTTGGCAAACCGTTTACCGGGCTGGCGCGCGACAGCCAGATAGACGTCATCACTGACGGACAGGCGCGCGATACATTGATGAAACAGCGTCAGGCTAAAGCCGATCTTCAGTTCTACCACCACCGGCGGCTCTGCCCCCCGTACGGCCACGACATCCGCCGCGCCCACCTCGGATTTAACGACATAACCCTGATCCTCCAGAAAGGATTTGATCGGCGGGTAAAGGTCGGTTTCGCGGGGTTTTGTCATAAACGCAGTGCTACCAGCTTTGCCCCGCCGCTGAGAACCCCAAAGCTGCGCGTATCAGGCAGGTGGTGACAAGTGCTACAACCAGCCATATAAGGCGCGCAAATCAACACTCTCCCACTGCAGGATATCCCCTATGACAACGCTTGTTTTTGGCCATAAATCACCCGACACCGATAGCACCGGCAGCCCGATCATCTGGGCATGGTACCTGAACGAAATCAAAGGCGTCGCCGCCTCCCCCGCCCTGCTGGGCGAACCCAACACCGAAGCGCTGTTCATGTTGGACCACTGGAAACTGGACAAGCCACAGATCATTGATGACGTGCAAGCCGACCAGCCCGTCGTGATCGTTGACACCAACAACCCTGCGGAACTGCCTGCCAGCATCAATGACGCGAACATCACCACGATCATCGATCACCACCGTCTGGTAGGCGGGCTTGAAACCAAAGGCCCCGTCAACATCGTGATGGAAACGCTCGCCTGTACGGCGACGATCATGTACAAAATGATCGGTGATGACATGGCGCAGATGCCCGAGAACATCAAAGGCGCGATGCTGACCTGCATCCTGTCCGACACGCTGGAATTCCGCAGCCCGACCACCACGCAAGAAGACACCGCCATCGCCCACGCGCTGGCCAAAGATCTGGGCGTCGACATTCCCGCATATGCGGCACAGATGTTTGCTGCCAAATCCGACGTGTCCTCTTTCTCCGAAGCGGAACTGCTGCGGATGGACAGCAAGGAATACGAAGTCGACGGCAAGAAATTCCGTGTCTCTGTTCTGGAAACCACGTCGCCTGCCACGGTGCTGAACCGCAAGGATGCGCTGATGGCTGCGATGCCCGGCGTTGCGACAGAAGACGGTGCCGATCAGGTGCTGCTGTTCGTTGTCGACATCCTGAACGAAGAAGCCACCATGCTGATCCCCAACGAATTTACCAAGTCCGTGGCCGAGAAAAGCTTTGGCGCAACGGTTACCGGTGATAGCGTTGTTCTACCCGGCGTGATGAGCCGCAAAAAGCAGATTATTCCGAACATCAAAGTTTAATCTGACCTAAATCGCCATCCCCCGCCAAGGGGTCACAGACGCAAAAAAGGCCCCCTGAAACTCAGGGGGCCTTTTGTCATTTCAGCCCTACGCCGGAGCGTAGAGACTTATACCTTCAAAGGCGTGTCGCCACGCTCCCATGCCAGCGGCTTGAACACGTCGTCGACGGGCGTTTGTGCGACGTGGTTCACGTAGTTGGACATGGTTTTCTGCGCCATCCCAAGGATCACATCCAGCACGGCACGGTGGCCATAGCCCGCGCCAAAGAACGCTTTCATCTGATCGTCAGAGGCGTTGCCACGCTGGCGGAACATCTGAACGGTGAATGTACGCAGTGCCTCCAGCTTGGGTGTCGGCAGCGCGGTTTCGTTGCGCAGAGCATCGGAAATTTCGTCCGATACCTTCATCATTTTGGCAATACCGGTGTGTGCGGGCACACAGTAGTGGCATTCGTTTTCAACGTTGATCGCCTGCCAGACAACCGTCAGCTCTTCTGCGTCGAAATCGGTTTCGGTGAACAATTTGTGCAGCACCTGATAGCCTTCATAGGCCTGCGGGCTCTCGGCCAGAACCTTGTGCAGACCGGGCAAACGGCCAAAGGCTTTCTGCGACTGCTCAAGCAACGGCTTGGAGGCTTCGGGGGCGGTATCAAGATCGTGGGACGGGAAGGACATGGAAAAGCTCCTGTAAATGTTTCGCTGAGGTACATTTAGGGTTTATTGAGCGATCACTCAAGTATATAATTGAGCAATCATTCAAGAAAAGGTGATCCCATGCCCCGCAAGCCCAACTATGACCGTGACGATCTTATCGAACGCGCCCGCGATCTGTTCTGGCAGCGCGGTTGGGCTGGCACCTCGCTTAAGGATCTGGAAGCGAGCCTGCAGATGAAGCCGGGCAGTTTTTACGCCGCCTTCGGGTCTAAGGACGCGTTGTTCGAGCTTGCACTGGATAGATACGCCGCCGACGGGACAGAGCGGATGAAGACGCTTGCCCGCAACGAAGGGCCCCTCCCCGCGCTGCAAAAATTCCCATGTATGGTCATTTCAAACGACACCGCCCCCGCCAAGGCCTGCATGTTGTCGAAGACTCTGCTGGAACTTCAGGCCCACCGTCATCCGCTGGCGCAAAAGGCAAACACGCACTTGCTAAAGATGGAGCAGATGTTCGCGGAGCTGTTTGCCCAAGCCCAAGCCGCGGGCGATATCAGCGCCGGTCACAACCCGCGCAGTCTGGCGCGGCGCTATCAGTCTGACGTGTTGGGGTTGCGCGTTTCTGCGGAACGTGAGGGCGTGGATGCGGCAGCCATCGCGGGCGAAATCGCGGACGGACTGGCGCGGCTCTGACATTTGGCGCGGGTGTGTTTGCGTATTTCGCTGCCCAGTTGCCCCGCGGGGGGATGTGTGCTTTCTGCGGTGCAAAGCTCTTGCAGATTGGAAAGCGGCTCATGACCCAAATTATCAGTAACCTTTTCGAAATCTCTGACCGCTATGACGCGTTATTCGTCGACCTTTGGGGCTGTGTCCATGACGGCGTCAAGGCGCTGCCAGACGCGGTGACCGCACTGCAAGCCTACCGCAACGGCGGGGGCAAGGTGGTACTCGTCACAAACTCCCCCCGCCCCCGCGACGGCGTGATCAAACAACTGGCGCATTTTGGCGTACCGGACGACGCATGGGACGACATTGCCACCTCGGGCGACTCTGCGCGCACGGCGATGTATAGCGGCATGGTGGGTACACAGGTCTGGCACCTTGGCCCGCCCAGCGACAAACATTTCTTTGATCCTAGCGATGTGCTCGACGCCCCCGCCGACATCCAGCGTGTCGCGCTGGAGGACGCCGAAGGCATCGTGTGCACCGGTCCCTTCGACCCGTCCGAAGACCCCTCTGTGCTGCGCCCGCAACTGCTTTATGCCAAGCAAAAGGGGCTCAAGCTGCTGTGCGCGAACCCTGACATCGTGGTGGACCGTGGCGATGTGCGCGAATGGTGCGCGGGGGCTGTGGCGGCGCTTTATACCGAAATGGGCGGTGAAAGCCTGTATTTCGGCAAGCCGCACCCACCGATCTATGATCTGGCCCGCCGCAAGCTTTATGCGTTGGACAAAGACATCTCTGACAGTGGCATTCTGGCAATCGGTGACGGTATTCATACCGACATCAAAGGAGCCATGGGCGAAGATATCGATTCGCTTTTCATCTCCGGCGGGCTTGCCGCGCGGGAAACGGAAACCGAAACCCAACCCGATCCCGATGCGCTGACCCGCTATCTGGAAAAGGAAACATCGGCCCCGACTTACACGATTGGGCACCTACGCTGACCCACTTTTTCCTTGCGTTTCTGCACCTGCAAAGTAATTAAGTTTCACACCACCTATAAATATCGTCACTTTATTACTGAAAGGGCTGGCATGTTGGATAATCTGCCCCGCGGAACGATCTGTATCGAAGATATCGAAATCGGCATGACGCGCTATCTGCGCAAGGTCGTCACCGACGAAGACATCGAGATGTTCGCCCAGGTGTCCACCGACCGTAATCCGGTGCACCTGGACGACGCCTATGCGCAGGACACCATCTTTGAAGGGCGGATTGCCCATGGGATGCTGACCGCCGGCCTGATTTCTGCTGTAATCGGAGAGCAACTGCCCGGGCATGGTACCGTTTATATGGCACAGTCTCTCAAGTTTCTGGCCCCCGTGCGCCCCGGCGATCTAGTCTATGCAGAGGTTAAGGTCACCAATATCGAATTCGACAAACGCCGTGTGAAACTGGATTGTCACTGTGCGATTGACGGCAAAAAGGTCCTGATTGGCGAGGCAACTGTTCTGGCCCCGTCACGCAAGTTCGACTGACCCCGCATCTGTGATACCTGCGCTACCGGCGACGCTGTGGTTTTTCAGCATCCTGTGCCGCCCCGCTGCTTGTAAGCGGGGGCAGACGGGGCTACCACCTAGCGCATGGAAATCATTCGCGACTATCAATTTGTAACGGCTTCCGATCAGGGGGCAACTGCCGCTATTGGCAACTTTGACGGCGTACATCTGGGGCATCTGTCGGTCATCGACATGGCCCGTGCTGCCCTGCCCGAAGCACCTTTGGGTGTGGTCACATTCGAGCCGCACCCGCGCGAATATTTCGCCCCAGACGCCCCCCCTTTCCGCCTGATGGGTGCAGAGGCCCGCGCACACCAGCTGCAAAAGATCGGCGTCGACAGGCTGTATGAGCTGGGGTTCGATGCCACCTTGTCCAGCCTGAGCCCCCGCGCCTTTGCACAAGAGGTGATCGTCGACGGGTTGGGCCTGCGCCATGTGGTCGTGGGCGCTGACTTTCGCTTTGGCAAGGCGCGCGCTGGCACGGCTGAACACCTGCAGGCCTTCGGTGTCGAGATGGGGTTCGGCGTGACGATTGCCCCGCTGATGGCGAAGGGCCCCGATACGGTATCCTCGACCGCGATCCGCAACGCGTTGACCCAAGCCCGTCCCCGCGACGCTGCTGCGATGCTGGGCCACTGGCACCGGGTCGAAGGCCCTATTCTGCACGGCGAAAAGCGCGGCCGTGAACTCGGGTATCCCACTGCGAATATGTCAATCGACGGGCTGCACCCGCCGGCTTTTGGCGTCTACGCTGTGCTGGTTGATGTGCTTGAGGGGCCGCAAGCTGGTCGGTACCACGGGGTCGCCAGCCTTGGCGTGCGCCCGATGTTCGGCGAGAACAAAGCCAACCTCGAGACGTTCATTTTTGACTTCAAGGGCGATCTATACGGCAAGCATGTCTCAGTCGCGCTTGTCGATCACCTGCGCGGCGAAGAGAGTTTTGACAGCCTCGAAGCGCTGATCACCCAGATGGATGCTGACAGCGCGCAAGCCCGCAGCATATTGGCAATGCTATGACTGATCCGATTGCAACCAAAGGCCTCGCCAAACGGTTTTGGGAAGAGAAGCCGCTGACCAAGATGTCAAAAGACGAATGGGAAGCCTTGTGTGACGGCTGCGGTAAATGCTGCTTGAACAAGCTCGAAGACGAGGACACAGAGGAGGTCGCCCTGACCCGTGTGGCGTGCCGTTTGCTGGATGACGCGACCTGCCGCTGCAGCCACTACGAAAACCGGCACCAGTTCGTGCCCGACTGCATCGTGCTCAAGCCCGAAAACCTTGATACCCACGCCTATTGGATGCCCTTGACCTGCGCCTACCGGCTGCTGTGGCAGGGTAAACCACTGTATGATTGGCACCCGTTGATCAGCGGTGATCCCGACAGTGTGCATCGCGCCGGTATTTCTGTGCAAAACAAGACTGTCTCGGAATTCGACACCCCGTTCGAAGAATGGGAAGACCACATCATCGAGGAGCCAACCTGATGTTTTTTGCCTCTGACAACGCGGGCCCTGTCCATCCCCACATCATGAACCGTCTGGCGCAAGCGAACAGCGGCCACGCGATGCCCTATGGCAATGATGCGATCATGGACGAGGTCCGCGACGCGATCCGCACGGCATTCGAGGCCCCCGAAGCTGCCGTCTATCTGGTCGCCACCGGTACCGCTGCCAACGCCTTGGCTCTAGCCTGCTATACCCAGCCGTGGCAGACAATCTTTTGCTCTGTGACCTCGCATATCCACGAAGACGAATGTAACGCGCCCGAATTCTATGCCGGCGCTGCAAAACTGACCGTGGTTGAAACAGACGATAAGATGACCCCCGAGGCGCTGACACGGGCCATCGAAAAGCACCCAAACGGCAATGTGCATGGCGCGCAGCGCGGCCCGGTGTCGATCACCCAAGTGACAGAACGCGGTTCCGTTCATTCGCTAGAGGAGTTGAACGCGTTGACCGCCGTTGCCAAACGCTATGACCTGCCGGTGCATCTGGACGGGGCGCGGTTTGCCAATGCGCTGGTTGCCTTGGGCTGCACCCCGGCAGAGATGACGTGGAAAGCGGGCGTCGATGTCGTCAGCTTTGGCGGCACCAAGAACGGCTGCATGGGTGTCGAGGCAGTGATCTTCTTTGACCCCGCCAAAGCGTGGGAATTCGAGCTGCGGCGCAAACGCGGTGCGCATCTGTTTTCCAAGCACCGTTTCCTGTCAGCCCAGATGGCGGGCTATCTGCAGGACGATCTGTGGAGGGCGACCGCCACGCAAGCCAATGACAATGCGCGCTATCTGGCGGACGGACTGCGCGCTGCGGGCGCGACAATGTTGCATGAACCCGACGCCAACATGATCTTTGCCAAATGGCCTCGCCGCATCCACCAAAAGTTGCAAGCTGCGGGAGCCAAATACTATGTCATGGACGGCCCGCTGGACAGTGGTGATCCAGACGCGCCTTTGTCTGCGCGGCTGGTCTGTGACTGGTCGATCGGCACAAAGGCCATCGACCAGTTTCTATCGCATTTCTAAGCCCTAAACAGTCGCCAAAAAGCGACGGATTTCAGATGAAACAGCCTGCGGGTGGGTGATCGGGGCCATGTGCCCTGCCCCGTCAATCGCCTTGCGTGTCACATTCGGCAGACGTCGTGCAATGGATGTGCTGATCGCGTCAACCATATCGCCCGACGCACCGCCGTCGATCAACAGCACCGGCATCGTGGCGCGTGCGAACCTGCCAGGCTGAAGCAGCCCGGCATTGTCATCACGCAAGAACGGCTGGCTGGCGGGCACATAGTGGATACGGTCCGCCATATACTGACGCAGCTTTTCGGGCGTCTTTTCCCATCCGCTGCCGTCACCCCAGCCGGTGTTAAAGATGCGCGCCGCCTCCATCCGGTCGCCTGCGTCAAACGCTGCGTCGAACCCGCCGGAGTTACGATCCCCCGCGGCCACCCGCGCCGGATCATCGGCAAGTGCTGCGGCGAAATAAACCGGTTCGATCATCGTCAGGCTGCGCACCAGTTCAGGGTTTTCGATCGCAATCCGCAGACCGATCGTCGCACCGAAGGAATGGCCAATGATGTCAGTAGGTTCGGTCAGCAAATCCCGCACCATATCGGTCGAGCGTTGATGTATGTCGCCCTGCCCGTCCCAGTCATCGGATTTACCGTGTGACGGTAGATCGCAGCACAAAAGTGTCAGATCGTCTGCCAGCGCTTCGCCCACGCCGCGCCAAGCGCCGGAATGGGCCAATGTGCAATGGATCGCCAGCGCCTGACGTGGGCCATGACCGAAACGGCGGGTAAACAAGGCTGAACTCACAGTTTGCCCGCCATCACGAGGTCAAGGTCGTCCAACCGGTCCTGCCCCCAGAACTTGTGGGTGTCATCGAGGATATAGAAAGGCGCACCAAAGACGCCCTTTTCGACGGCTTCCTCCAGATTTCGGGCATAGGTATCGGCACCCTGTAGCAGCCCTTTGTCGGCCAGCGCGGGATCAAAGCCCGCCTTTTCAAGGCAATCGCGGACGACTTCGTCTTCGGCAATATCACGTTCCTCGGCCCAAACGGCGGTCATGAAGAGCTGGCACAGCTTACCCACATCGCCGCCTTCGTTCTGTGCAGCGATGATCGCATAGGATGAAGGCGCGCCGTTGGTTGGCCAATGCGCGGGCTTGAGGTTGAACGGCAATCCCAGTTTCTTGGCCTGACGCGGCAGTTCAATCGCGCGGTATTCCTGCCGCGACGGGTGCCGGTCCTTGGGCGGTTGCCCACCAGTCCGCCCAAAAGCGGTAATCAAATCGAAAGGTTTATAGGTAATCGTCGCCCCGTGTTTGGCGGCAATTTCTTCCAGCCGGTTTCCTGCCAAATAGGCATATGGTGAAAGTGTCGCAAAAAAATAGTCGATATGGGCCATTTGAGGTCTCCGATCAAGGCTGTGCAGCTTTGCCAGACCGTAAGGCCATGCTAAGCGGTGTCAACGTCACGATTCTGTCACATGTTCTGCATCCAGGGACCCTTTGCACATGGCTCAAACCACCGAACCCAAACTGATCTCAGGTAACGCGAACATGCCGTTGGCCAAAGCCATCGCTCGGCGGATGTCGCTGCATCGGGGGGTCAACGTAGGGCTGGTCGACGCACGTGTCGAACGGTTCAATGACGGCGAAATCTTTGTCGAAGTTTACGAAAACGTCCGCGGCGAGGATATGTTCATCATCCAGCCGACGTCGAACCCCGCCAACGACAACCTGATGGAACTGCTGATCATGGCCGACGCGCTGCGCCGGTCATCCGCCGCGCGTGTCACAGCGGTTCTACCCTATTTCGGCTACGCTCGTCAGGACCGTCGCACCAAAGCGCGCACACCGATCACGGCCAAGATGGTCGCGAATATGATGGTAGGCAGTGGCATTGAACGCATCCTGACAATGGATCTGCACGCCGCACAGATTCAGGGATTTTTCGATATTCCCGTCGACAACCTTTATGCGTCGCCCGTGTTTGCGCTGGACATCCAGAACGAATTCAAGGGCCGCATGGATGACCTGATGGTCATTTCCCCCGATGTGGGCGGCGTTGCCCGCGCGCGTGAATTGGCCAAACGCATCAACTCCCCTCTCGCTATCGTGGACAAGCGCCGCGAGAAGGCAGGCGAGATTGCGGAAATGACCGTGATCGGCGATGTGACCGACAAGGTTTGCCTGATTGTGGACGATATTTGCGACACCGCCGGCACCCTGTGCAAAGCGGCCGAAGTATTGCTCGAGAATGGCGCGAAGGAAGTGCACTCTTACATCAGCCACGGCGTGATGTCCGGCCCTGCGGTTGAACGCATCAGCAATTCCGTGATGAAGTCGCTGGTCATCACTGACAGCATCGCCCCCACACCGGCGGTAAAGCAGGCCGCTAACATTCGGATCGTGCCCACGGCACCGATCTTTGCGCAAGCGATCCTGAATATCTGGAACGGCACGTCTGTCTCGTCGCTGTTCGACGCCGACACGCTCGAACCGATCTATGACGGCATGTACAAGCCCGGCTAAGCGCCCCTGAAACAGCGGCTGGGGGCTTGTATTACAGCTCCCAGTCGTCTTGCGGTGACAATGGCCCAATGGCCATCCAAGACGCCCTAACGCGCGCGATACGCGTATCGCCCCAGGTGCGGAACACCAGTTCAAATCCCTCGTTTGTCAAATTCTCTGCTCGTAGATCTGCGCGCATAACTGTCGCGTTATCCACGTCCCACAACGCGAGGGACGTGTGTACAGTTGGGATATCGCGGTACGGTGTAGAAAAGCTGATCGAGTTGCGCCGCTCTCGCTGGCCCTTCCCTGTCCACATTTCGCCGCCATCTTGAAAGTCGGAAAACAAAACAGCCTCTCCGCTGTCGACACCTACACTACTTGCATTCATTCGTTTCATCGAGATGATCTGCCCTACCCTGTCCTACCCAAACAATCCGACAACCTTATGTTAAGGTTCACAAATAGAAAAGGCCCCGCGAATGCAGGGCCTTCTCATCAAAACGGGCAAGGAAACGTCAGAGGCTGGGTTGCTTGCTCGACAAGCCGATTTCGTCCCCCATGGCAACCATATCAGACAGCAGCTTGGCTGCGTCATCTACGGGGCCAGGTTCATTCACGAAACCTTCTTTTGCCGTTGTGTACATGGCTTTGGCTTCGGCGATCATTTCGTCCAGATGCTCTTGGGTCATGTCACCCTTAGGCACGGCGCGTTCGGCCAGAACCGACACCCCATCAAACGAAATTTCAGCGAAGCCGCCGGTTACCACATACTCAGCAGTGCCTTCCGGGCCTTCAACACGCAGCACACCGGGGCGCAGCGTGGTGATGGTGGGGGCATGATCAGGCATTGCTGTCATATCCCCGTCCGCACCCGGAATCTGAACGGCCGTCACCTGCATCGAGGCCAGCCGCCGCTCGGGCGAAACGAGGTCGAATTGCATTGTGTCTGCCATTTTCAGCGCTCCTTAAGCGGCGTCAGCCGCCATTTTTTCAGCTTTCGCTTTAACGTCTTCGATGCCACCAACCATATAGAAGGCACCTTCAGGCAAGTGATCATACTCACCAGCGACAACCGCCTTGAACGATTGAATGGTTTCTTCCAATGGAACCTGCTTACCGTCAGCACCGGTGAACACCTTGGCCACGTCGAAAGGCTGGCTAAGGAAACGTTCGATTTTACGCGCACGGGTCACGGTCATTTTGTCGTCTTCTGACAATTCGTCCATACCCAAGATCGCGATGATATCCTGAAGTGACTTATACCGCTGAAGGATACCCTGAACGTCACGTGCAACGTTATAGTGCTCTTCGCCAACGATCGACGGGTCCATCAGACGCGATGTGGAGCCGAGCGGATCAACGGCAGGGTAAATACCTTTTTCCGAGATCGCACGATCCAGCACGGTTGTCGCATCGAGGTGCGCAAACGATGTTGCAGGCGCAGGGTCGGTAAGGTCATCCGCAGGAACGTAAACGGCCTGAACCGACGTAATAGAACCCGCTTTTGTCGAAGCAATACGCTCTTGCATCGCACCCATGTCGGTTGCGAGTGTTGGCTGGTAGCCAACAGCAGAAGGGATACGGCCAAGCAAAGCCGAAACCTCGGAGCCCGCCTGCGTAAAGCGGAAGATGTTATCGACAAAGAACAAAACGTCGCTGCCGGATTCATCGCGGAATTGTTCGGCCAGTGTCAGGCCGGACAAAGCAACACGCATACGCGCACCGGGAGGTTCGTTCATCTGGCCGTAGACCAGCGCAATTTTGGATTTTTCCAGATCGTCCGGAACGATAACGCCGGATTCGATCATCTCGTGATAAAGATCGTTACCCTCACGCGTACGTTCGCCCACGCCCGCGAAAACGGACAGACCAGAGTGCACTTTGGCGATGTTGTTGATCAGTTCCATGATCAGAACCGTTTTGCCAACACCAGCACCGCCGAACAGGCCGATCTTGCCGCCCTTAGTGTATGGTGCCATCAGGTCGATAACCTTGATGCCTGTCACAAGAATTTCCGTCGCGGTTGATTGCTCGGAAAAGCTAGGCGCTTGGCCGTGGATCGCACGGGTTTCTGACGTGGCAACGGGGCCCTTTTCGTCAACGGCATCGCCGGTAACATTCATAATACGGCCAAGTGTGGCCGTGCCAACGGGAACGCGGATTTGGTCGCCCGTGTCTGTTACTTTTTGACCGCGAACAAGACCTTCGGTCGCATCCATCGCGATGGTACGCACGGTGTTCTCGCCAAGGTGCTGAGCCACTTCGAGGATCAGTTTCTTGCCGTGGTTTTCAGTTACAACAGCGTTGAGGATCTCTGGCAGGTGATCCTCGAACTGCACATCGACGACGGCGCCGATGACTTGTGTGATTTTGCCGACTGCATTTGCCATGTCGTTTCTCCGATTTGTTCTACAGCGCTTCCGCGCCGGAAATGATTTCGATCAGCTCGTTGGTGATGACGGCCTGACGCGAACGGTTATACTCGATGGTCAGATCATCGATCATCTCACCCGCGTTCCGTGTCGCGTTGTCCATTGCCGACATCCGGGCCCCCTGTTCAGAGGCCGCGTTTTCCAGCAGAGCCGAGAAGATCGCCGTTGCAACGCCGCGCGGCAGCAGGTCGGCCAAAATGGCTTCTTCGCTGGGCTCGTAGTCGAACAGTGTCGCCGCCTCGTCCGCGCCTTCGGTCTCTTCGAAGGTCGCCGGGATGATCTGCTGTGCCGTCGGGATCTGGCTGACAACGTTCACGAACTTCGAATAGAAGATCGTGGCGATGTCATATTCACCCGCGTCAAAACGGCCAAGTACGTCCTTGGCGATCCCCTGCGCATCGGCATAGCCAAGGCGCTTGACGTCGCTGAGGTCAACGTGACCGACCAATAGGCCTGCAAAGTCACGACGGATGCTGTCGCGGCCCTTCTTGCCAACGGTCAAGATTTTGACCTCCTTACCCTTGGCGATCAGGCCACGGGCATGGGCTTTGGCAAGCTTGGCGATGTTGGCGTTAAAGCCACCGCACAGGCCACGTTCAGCGGTCATGACAACCAACAGATGAACCTGATCCGACCCCGTGCCGCTCAGCAGCTTGGGGGCGGTGTCAGACCCACCTACCGAAGCAGCCAACCGCGACATCACAGCGTTAAAACGCTCTGTGTAGGGGCGGGACTGCTCGGCAGCGTCCTGCGCGCGGCGAAGTTTCGCCGCGGCAACCATTTGCATGGCTTTCGTGATCTTGCGGGTCGATTTGACCGACGCGATCCGGTTTTTTAGATCCTTGAGGTTTGGCATCTGCCCTCCCTCCCTTAAGCGAAGTCAGCGGCGAAAGAATCGATGGCAGCTTTGATCTTGTCTTCCAGCTCACCCTTCACCTTGCGGTCGTTGTTGGTGATGTCATCCATCAGGTCAGCGTGCTTGCTGCGCAGATGCGCCAGCAGGCCTGCTTCGAAACGACCAACTTCCTTGACGGCAACTTTGTCAAGGTAGCCGTTTGTACCCGCATAGATCACGCAGACGATTTCCGCGTTGGTCAGTGGGGAATACTGAGGCTGCTTCATCAGCTCTGTCAGGCGCGCACCACGGTTCAGCAACTGCTGTGTGGAGGCGTCAAGGTCGGAACCGAACTGAGCAAAGGCCGCCATTTCGCGGTACTGAGCCAAGGACAGTTTAACCGGACCAGCAACAGACGACATCGCTTTGGTCTGAGCAGACGAACCAACCCGCGAAACCGACAGACCGGTGTTCACAGCAGGACGGATACCTTGGTAGAACAATTCGGTTTCCAAGAAGATCTGACCATCGGTGATCGAGATCACGTTGGTTGGAATAAACGCGGAAACGTCGCCACCTTGGGTTTCGATGATCGGCAGAGCTGTCAAAGAGCCGTTGCCTGCAGCATCGCCCAATTTCGCCGAACGCTCGAGCAGACGGGAGTGGAGATAGAAAACGTCACCTGGGTACGCTTCACGCCCGGGCGGACGACGCAGCAGCAGGGACATCTGGCGGTAGGACACGGCTTGCTTGGAAAGGTCATCATAGATGATCAGCGCGTGACGGCCGTTGTCGCGGAAGAATTCGGCCATAGCTGTTGCGGAATATGGTGCGAGGTACTGCATAGGCGCAGGCTCGGACGCAGTCGCAGCAACAACGATGGAATAGTCGATCGCGCCTGTTTCTTCGAGCTTTTTAACCAGCTGGGCAACAGTCGAACGCTTTTGGCCGATCGCAACGTACACGCAGTACATTTTCTTGCTCTCGTCGTCGCCTGCGGCGTCGTTGATCTGCTGTTGGTTCAGGATCGCGTCCAGAGCAACGGCAGTTTTACCGGTCTGACGGTCACCAATAATCAATTCGCGCTGGCCACGGCCGACGGGGATCATCGCATCAACGGATTTCAGACCAGTCGCCATTGGCTCGTGAACCGATTTCCGTGGGATAATGCCGGGGGCTTTGACGTCCGCAAGGCCACGCTCTGTGGACTCGATGGGGCCTTTGCCGTCGATGGGGTTACCCAGACCGTCAACAACACGACCCAGCAGGCCGTTGCCGATTGGCACGTCCACGATGGAGTTCGTGCGCTTGACCGTGTCGCCTTCTTTGATGTCACGGTCGGAACCGAAGATAACAACACCGACGTTGTCTGTCTCGAGGTTCAAGGCCATGCCCATGATGCCGCCGGGGAATTCGACCATCTCGCCGGCTTGGACGTTGTCCAGGCCATATACGCGAGCGATACCATCACCAACGGACAGAACGCGGCCAACTTCGGCAACTTCTGCTTCTTGACCAAAGTTCTTGATCTGGTCTTTCAGGATCGCAGAAATCTCTGCAGCTTGGATACCCATTTATCCGACCTCTTTCATTACATTCTGGAGGGAATTGAGCTTTGCGCGGATCGACGTGTCGATCATCTTAGAGCCCACTTTTACGATAAGACCGCCAATGAGGGAGTCATCAACGGTCGCATTCAACGTTACTTTTTTGCCTGTGGTCGCGGCGAGCGACTTGGACAATTTTTCGGACTGCGCCTTGGTCAGCGCCTTGGCCGAAATCACATCAGCAGTTACTTCGCCCTTTTCGACGGCGATGATGTCGCGCAGGTTCTGGACCAGCTGCGGCAGGACGAACAGACGGCGCTTGTTGGCCATCAGTTCCAGCGTGCTTGCCAGCGTCTGGGACAGGTCCATCTTTTTGGCGATGGCACTGATCGACGCAGCTTGCTGTTCGCGCGTGTAGATAGGCGAATGGATCAGATCGCGGAAATCTTCGCTTTCGGCCAATGCGGCTTGCAGCGCATCAAGATCTTTCTCGATCTGGGGAAGGGCTTTGGCCTCTTGGGCCAGCTCGTACACGGCGGTCGCATAGCGTTTTGCGATACCTGTAGAGATTGATGCTGTTTCGGACACGTCCATCCTCTCATACGTCAGGGCCGGATAAGCGAATACATCGCGTCACCGGGGTGTTGGCGCGACTTGAAATTACCCAAGACGTCTAAATCAGGGCGGATGTAGCAGACGGACCCGCATCCCGCAACACAGTATAGTGTGCTTGCCTCACGAAAGCGCCCCTTATTCTTAACGTAAAGCACCGCTGCGACGCTTTGACCTGATCGACGTGCCTAAAAATCAATGGACATCCGGCTTTCTCGGGCAAGATAGCGATTCTTGTCACCGTGGCACGGCGATCACATCGGCTGCGACAGCAGCGCTCAAACCATTGCGGGCGTTATCGCGCCGACCCCCTCAAGAACGCGGATAGACCGGCGCGCAGGCGTCCGCGCGACCTTGCCCTTGGGCGGATACACAAGTTTGGTCACCTCGACCATAAAGACGCCCCCCGCCATGATCGTCGGCATGTGCCGTCCAACCTTTTCAAACAGCGGGCCAGAGCGGCGAAAGGCCCGCCGCGTCGAGGGCATCAGATAAAGCGCACCCAACTGGCGTTCTGGCAAAAACTGGTGTTTGCGCAGCTGCGTTTCCAACTGCCACAGCGAATAGGGCCGCCCATAGCCGAACGGCGTGATATCACTGCGCGCCCAAAAGCCAGCGCGATTGGGCACGATAAACAGCGCCCTGCCCCCCGGCCCCAACACGCGCCAGCATTCCTCAAGCAGATCACCCTGCCGGTCCGAGGTCTCTAACCCGTGCATCAGCACCAGCCGGTCAACGTGTCCCGTTTCAATCGGCCACAGCGTTTCCTCGGTCAGGACAGAAGTATTGGGCATCCCGGCGGGCCACGGCATCACCCCTTGCGGCCCCGGCATCAACGTCATCACCCGCCGCGCATCCGCAAGATAGGGACGCAGCAAGGGGGCGGCGAAACCGAAACCCACGACCGTCTGCCCCTTCGCCTCGGGCCAAAGCTCTAGCATGCGGGTCCGCAGGGAATGCTGCGCCGCGCGACCAAGGGCGCTGCGGTAGTAAAAATTGCGCAGGTCTTGGACATCAAGGTGCATGAGGTATCGGCCCTGTTGGCTGGATTGCCCACGATCCTAGCCCAAAGCACCGCGCCGCAAAAGAGCGGACTGCGCGAAACCCATTTGCAGCACCGCCCTGCCCGCGCTAGCGTGGTGATCCGCATCCCGAAACCCCGACCGGAGCCGCTGCCATGCCCTTTGATCTTGTGACCATCCCCTGCCTGTCCGACAACTATGCCTACTTGCTGCGCGACCAGACCAGCGGCAAGGTCGCCCTGATCGACGTGCCTGAAGCCGCGCCGATTGCGGCCAAGCTGGATGAATTGGGCTGGACGCTGACAGAAATCTGGCTGACCCACCACCACCCGGACCACATTCAAGGCGTGCCCGAGTTGATCGCTGACCACCCCGCCCGCGTGATTGGGGCCAAAGCTGATGAACAGCGTTTGCCGCCGCTGGACGAGGCGTATGACGACGGGCAGTCCTTTACCTTCGGCGACCATACTGTCGATGTGATCGACGTGTCGGGCCATACCGTCGGCCATATCGCTTTTCACGTGCCCGCTGCCAAATGCGTCTTTACCGCGGACAGCCTGATGGCTCTTGGCTGTGGCCGCCTGTTTGAAGGGTCACCGGCGCAGATGTGGGATAGCCTGCAAAAGCTGATGCAACTTCCAGCCGACACCACCGTATGTTCGGGCCACGAATACACCCAGTCGAACGCAAAATTTGCCCTGACGGTTGATCCCGAAAACGCCGCGCTTATATCTCGTACAAGAGAGATCGATCAGGCCCGTGCAGATGGCGTGCCGACAGTTCCCTCGACGCTTTCAACGGAACTTGAAACCAACCCGTTTTTGCGCCCGTCCGATCCGGGCATTCGCGCGCAACTGGGGATGGTCAACGCCACCGACACCGATGTGTTTGCCGAAATTCGCGCGCGCAAAGACCGTTTCTGACCGCCGCAATCATGGTTAAAAATCGACGTTCACGATAAATGTGACAATGATATTGCAGAAAAACCTTGAAGCTGCGCCGTGATCAACCAAACTCTAATACTATGAGGCCATGCTTGGTTGTGGCGCGTCTTGTTTCTGACGCCCCTTCCGACACAGATCGAAAAGGAGCACGCCTGTGCCTTCATTCTCGTCTACCCTAGAACAAGCTATCCACTCGGCGTTGGCGCTTGCGAATGCTCGCAAGCACGAATTCGCCACGCTTGAGCATCTTTTACTGGCCCTGATCGACGAACCCGACGCCGTGCAGGTGATGAAAGCCTGCTCTGTCGATATGACCGAACTGCGCGAGACGCTGGTCGAATTCGTTGATGAAGACCTGAATAATCTGGTCACCGACGTTGACGGTTCCGAAGCGGTGCCCACGGCAGCCTTCCAGCGGGTGATCCAGCGCGCGGCGATCCACGTGCAATCGTCGGGCCGGACCGAGGTGACGGGTGCCAATGTGCTGGTCGCCATCTTTGCCGAACGCGAAAGCAACGCGGCATATTTCCTGCAAGAGCAGGATATGACGCGTTATGATGCGGTGAACTATATCGCGCATGGCGTCGCCAAGGACCCTGCTTTTGGCGAACCACGCTCTGTCTCAGGTGCCCCCGACCACGAGGAAGAAGCCCAAGGCGTCACGGACGGCGACAAAAAAGAATCCGCGCTGGCAAAGTACACTGTCGATCTGAATGCCAAATCCCGCGAGGGTGATGTCGATCCGCTGATCGGCCGCTCGGACGAGGTGGAACGTTGCATTCAGGTGCTGTGCCGCCGGCGTAAGAACAACCCCCTGCTGGTGGGTGATCCCGGTGTTGGTAAAACCGCCATCGCCGAAGGGCTGGCACGCAAAATCGTCGCCGGTGAAACACCCGAAGTACTGGCCAATACCACCATCTATTCGCTCGACATGGGCGCGTTGCTGGCCGGCACCCGCTACCGCGGCGACTTCGAAGAGCGCCTCAAGGCCGTCGTGACCGAGCTGGAAGCCCATAAAGACGCCGTGTTGTTCATCGACGAGATTCACACCGTCATCGGTGCGGGTGCAACTTCCGGTGGGGCCATGGATGCGTCCAACCTGCTGAAACCTGCGTTGGCAGGGGGCAAGCTGCGGACAATGGGGTCTACGACTTACAAAGAATTCCGCCAGCACTTTGAAAAAGACCGTGCCCTTGCCCGTCGTTTCCAAAAGATCG
This sequence comes from Sulfitobacter sp. M13, assembly GCF_053474885.1. Taxonomy (NCBI): domain Bacteria; kingdom Pseudomonadati; phylum Pseudomonadota; class Alphaproteobacteria; order Rhodobacterales; family Roseobacteraceae; genus Sulfitobacter; species Sulfitobacter sp. M13. The sequence continues at coordinate 3,015,850 of NZ_CM130281.1, forward strand.
ACGTTAACGAACCTTCGGTCGAAGATGCGGTGAAAATTCTGCGCGGGATCAAACCGTATTTCGAGGATCACCACTCGGTCAAATACACGGCCGACGCGATCCGCACCTCGGTTGAACTGGCGCACCGCTATATCAACGACCGCAAGCTGCCGGATTCGGCGATCGACGTGATCGATGAAGCCGGTGCTGCACAACATCTGCTGTCTGCATCCAAGCGGCGCAAGACCATCGGCACCAAAGAAGTCGAAGCCGTGGTCGCCAAAATCGCGCGCATCCCGCCCAAGAACGTGTCGAAGGACGATGTGATTGTGCTCAAGGATCTTGAGGCGTCGTTGAAACGTGTGGTCTTTGGTCAGGACAAAGCAATCGAGGCGCTGTCCTCGGCGATCAAACTGGCCCGTGCCGGCCTGCGTGAACCTGAAAAACCCATCGGCAACTACCTGTTCGCAGGGCCGACAGGTGTGGGTAAGACCGAGGTGGCGAAACAGCTGGCGGATACGCTTGGCGTGGAACTGCTGCGCTTTGATATGTCGGAGTATATGGAGAAGCACGCCGTTTCCCGCCTGATTGGCGCCCCTCCCGGCTATGTCGGGTTTGACCAAGGCGGCATGCTGACCGACGGCGTGGACCAGCATCCGCACTGTGTTCTGCTGCTCGACGAGATGGAGAAAGCGCACCCAGACGTCTACAACATTCTGTTGCAGGTGATGGACCACGGCAAGCTGACCGATCACAATGGCCGCACGGTGGATTTCCGCAATGTCGTGCTGATCATGACCTCGAACGCAGGCGCGTCCGAGCAAGCGAAAGAGGCAATCGGCTTTGGTCGTGACCGTCGCACCGGCGAAGACACCGCAGCGATTGAACGGACATTCACGCCCGAATTCCGCAACCGTCTTGATGCGGTGATCAGCTTTGCACCGCTGCCGAAAGAAGTGATCCTGCGCGTGGTCGAAAAGTTTGTACTGCAACTCGAAGCGCAACTTATGGACCGCAACGTGACCATCGAATTGTCGACAAAAGCCGCCGAATGGCTGGGTGAAAAGGGCTATGATGCGCGGATGGGTGCGCGACCTCTTGGCCGTGTTATTCAAGAGCACATCAAAAAGCCCCTCGCCGAGGAACTGTTGTTCGGCAAGCTTGCCAAGGGTGGCGTGGTCAAGATCGACGTTAAGAAGGGCGAACTGGATCTGACGATCCTCAGCTCGGAAAACCCTAAACTGACGGGCAACAAGCCACCGTTGCTGACAGCTGAATGATACCACGCGGCGCCGCATTTGCGCTTGCCCTGCCCTTTGCCAGCCCCGTGCTGGCAGAGGGTTTTCTTATTTCCCCACCCCTTAAATGTGACCTCGAAACAGACTGCTATATCCAACAGTATGTCGACAGCGACCCGTCACCCGATGCGTTGGATTTCACCTGCGGCGCGCTTAGCTATGACGGTCACAAGGGCACCGACTTCGCGCTCCCCGACCGTGCGCGCATCAACGACAATATCCCCGTGCTTGCCAGTGCCGCGGGCCGCGTCAGCGGTATGCGCGACGGCATGCCCGATAGCGGCTATAGCAGCGCAACTGCCGACGATATCGACGGCAAAGAATGCGGTAATGGCGTTGTGCTGGACCACGGGAACGGCTGGGAAACGCAGTATTGCCACCTGAAACAGGGCTCCATCAGCGTTAAGACGGGACAAGAAGTGGCATTGGGAGAAACGCTTGGCTTTGTCGGGCAGTCGGGCAAGGCCGCTTTCCCCCATGTTCATCTGTCCGTGCGCAAAGACGGGGCGGTCATCGACCCCTTTGATCCAGACGGTGCCCCCACCTGCGACACCCCGGGTGACAGTAGCCTATGGTCGCAGCGCCCTGAATATCGCGGTGGCGGGTTGATCAGCATCGGTTTCTCGGATGCCGTGCCCGCCTATGACGCGATCAAGCACGGCGAAGCCGCAGCGCCCTCTTTGTCGGTGGAGGCCGATGCGCTGGTGATCTGGGGCCATATGTTCGGCACGCGGGCCGATGATATTATCAACCTGTCGATCACCGGCCCTGACGGCATGGTGATCTCTGATGATGTGACACTGACGAAAACCCAGGCGCAGGCCTTTCGCGCAATCGGCAAACGGGGCCGCGTGGACTGGCCAGCAGGCACCTATACCGGCACTGTGACGATGATCCGCGGTTTGCAGATCATCAGCCAGCGCAGCACAGACATTGAAATAAAATAGCGTTACTTTTCGGTCAGCTTCAGCTCGATCCGGCGGTTCTGGGCACGGGCCGTTTCTGTGTTCCCGTTGGCGACAGGCTGGTACTGGCCAAACCCATTCGCCGCCAGACGCTCTGGCGCGATGCCGAGGAAGTTGATCATATACTTGACCACTGACAATGCCCGCGCTTGGCTCAGCTCCCAATTGTCGGCGAACGCGCCCAAACCCGACAAAGGCTGGTTATCCGTATGCCCGTCAACGCGAATGACCCAGTCGATTTCAGGCGGGATGTCGGCGGCAATATTGCGTAGAATACCGGCGACTTTCGCGATCTCTTTACGACCATCCGTTGAAAGCGTCGCGGCACCGGGTGGGAAGAGCACTTCGGAAGAGAAGACAAACCGGTCGCCCTCGATGCGGACCCCTTCTTGATTCCCCAAAAGCTCTCTCAACCGGCCAAAGAACTCGGACCGGTATTGTTCAAGGTTCTTGGTCTCCGCCTCAAGCCGCGCACGCTCTGCCGCCTCCAACTCGGCGCGACGGCGTTCTTCGGCGGCGACCCGCGCAAGCGCGGTGTTCAGATCGGACCCAAGCGATTGCAGCTGCACCTCTTTCACGGCATCCTGTGCGACGGCATCATCCAGCAAGGACTGGAGTTCCCCCAGCTGGCCGCGCAGCGCTGCAATCTGCTGGTTCAATAGCTCTGTCTGACGCTGTGCCGCAGCGGTGGCGGCCTCCTCCTGCGCCAGCTCGGCCCGCGCCGCATCCAGCAAGGCTGCTCGTTTTTCCGCATCCGAACGCGTGTCGTTAGCGCGGCTTTCTGCCGCCAGCTTCGCCGCAAGCGCGTTGGCTAGCTTGGCACGCAGCGCGGCACCGTCTGCCTGCGCGGCCTCAAGGGTTTCTGTCTCTGTAAGGGCGGCAGCGAGTTCAGCATCCAAGGTTTCCTTGGCGGCACGTGCGGCAGCCAGCAAGGTCAGCGTATCCTCTGCGTCTTGGCGCTGCGTCTCAAGCGCAAGGGTCATCGCTGTCAGTTCTGCATCCGCGTTTTGCAGCTTTTCACGCAACTGCTCTGCCGCGGCGGCTTCGGCCAGTCGGGCAGCTTCGGCGTCCGAAAGCGCCGCAGCATTTGCGTCGGCAGCGCTTTGCAATGCGGCCTGGGTTTCCTGGTTCTTGGCGCGTAGATCATCGACAAGTGCCGTCAACGCATCGCGACGGGCTGCCGCGAGCCGCGCAGCTTCGACCTGTGCATCCGTTTCGGATCGGGCCTGCGTCAACGCGAGGTTCAACGCGTCTTGTGCGCTCAACAGTTCATTTTGCCGTGCCTCAAGCGTTTCACCACGCGCGACGGCTGCATCGCGTTGGGACAACAGATTGGCGACCTGCGTCTCGAAACCGGTTATCTTGGCCTCGGCTGCGTTCAACTGCACGGCTTGCGCATCGCGTGTGGCCGACAATGACGCAATCATCGCCGCCTGTTCTGCCGCCTTATCACGTGCCGTCGTCAACGACGTGGTGATTGACCCCAGTTGGGTTTCAAGATCTGCAGTGTTTTGTCGTTCCATCCCAAGCGCTTGCGCCAATGCAGCAACTTCGCCAGACAGGGAATTCAGCTCGCTTTCCTGCCCATTGATCCGTTGCGTCTGCACCGCTTGCAGCACCATGAAGATGGTCAGTACGAACATCAGAACCAGCAACAGGCCCGTCATCGCATCCACGAACCCTGGCCAGATAGAGCCCTGAAAGCGTGACCCTGTACGTCGGGAAAGCGCCATCGTCAGCTTTCCTCGGTGTCGGAACGGTCAGGGGTGCGCAAACGGCGGGGTTCGGCACCGCGTGGCGCGGAAAGCGCCTTTGCCAGCAACGAAATATCCTTGCGAATTTCGGCCATGGTTTCCTGCCGCCCTGCAGAGATTTCCTCGAGGATACGCAGCATCTGTACATCGATCGACCTCAGACGCATCCGGCTTTCCGCATCCGCCCGTTCATGGTCGCCCTGCCCTTCGAGTACGGCGACCATGCGTTCTTGCCCCTTGGCGATCCGGTCCAGACTTTCCGCAGCTGTATCGGTTTGGGCGGCCCGTGCAGACAGCTCCTCCATCGTGGTGGCAAGCGCACCGATCTCGCGGTTTAGCACAGTCTGGCTCTCGGTGGATTGTCCGATCAACTGGCGCAGGCTGTCCATTTGTTCGGCCATATGATCCAGCACACCCGCCACAGCAGCCTGCTCCGACGCGCCGTCCTCGCCCGAGGAAAAGCCAACGCGGGTGATCGAGCTGAGCCAGTCTTCCAATTCTTGATAAAAGCGGTTCTGGCCATGACCTGCGAAGAGTTCAAGCAGACCCACAACCAGCGACCCCGCCAGCCCCAAAAGGGAGGACCCAAAGGCCACACCCATGCCGCCAAGCTGCGATTCCAGTCCGGTCATCAGCCGCGCGAACATATCGGTGCTGCCGTCGCCTTCTTGTGGCGCGAGGCTGCGGATCGTTTCGACAACCGCTGGAACAGTCGTGGCAAGCCCATAGAAAGTGCCCAAAAGTCCAAGGAAAATCAGCATGTTGACGATATAACGCGTAATCTCGCGTGCTTCGTCGATGCGGGTTGCGACGGAATCCAGAATAGAGCGGGTCGAGGTCGCGTTCACCTGCATGCGCGCCCCGCGTGTGCGCAACAACGATGCAAGCGGTGCCAAAAGCTGCGGTGCTACGGCATCGGCATTCGGCTCGTCGGAGGCAAAGTTTTCGATCCACCGGACAGAGCCGATCAGCTGCAACACCTGATAAAAACAGGCGATAACGCCGATAAAGAAGACGAAAATAATCACGCCATTCAGATAGGGATTTGCCGCAAAAATAGGCAATACGCTCGGCAGCGCCAGAAAAGCCCCGATGCCGGTAAGCGCAAGGGCGATCAGCATCAGCGTGATCTGCCGCACCGGCTGGGAAAACTGTGGTTTGGATTCGCGGTCTGACTGCGCCATGCCTCGTGGCTCCCGACACTTTTGTGCTTCTATCGCCGCAGCCTACACTTAATCCCGACTGTTATGCCACGGGTTTATGCGCCAAGAGACTTAACACGGTCATGAAGCCATGCAAGCGACGGATCATGCAGCCCAATCTGGGTCAAATGGGATGCCGTGTTAAACAGATATTCGGTGTTCGGCCCCATCCCGCCTACCGCGCCCGAGATGATCTGCGCCTGCTCTTCCAGCGGCAAGCCGCCGCAATATTGCTCGTGGGCGGCGTCGATCACATAGACCAATGCCTCGACGGTGCGGCCATCCTCTAGCTGCACCTCAAGCGTCTTTTCAACATAGGCCGATGACACCAGCTCGCGTTCGCGCAAATAGGTTAGCGTGGCGTCTTCGGTTCCCGGCGCAACACGCAGCGCCATACCATCGCAGGCCGTGCCTGTATCGGCATCAAGTGCCAGCACCAGCCCCGGACGATCAACCGATCCGCGATGGTGGATCGACCGCATACAGAACGACCGCGCGTAACCGGGCAACCGCCCGATCACACTTTCCGCGACGTCAAACCCCGGTTTCCACAATAAGCTGCCGTAGCCGAACACCCACATCGCCATGTCTCTGGTCCTTTATCGTTGGCTTGTTTAAAGCTGCGCTATCGCAGGCGTTAATAAGGTTTTAAGAAAAATGGGCAAGCTCGTGTTGATTATCGTCGTCCTAGCGGCGGTTTGGTGCGGATGGTGGTTCGCCGCGTCTTCGGGGTTGCAGCGGGGCATCGCCAAACTGATCGAAACGCGCCGTGCCGCCGGATGGCAGGCCGACGTGGGCGAGATGAAAAAACAAGGCTTCCCTGTGCGGCTGCAAACCCGCCTGACAGATGTGTCCCTGACACCGCCTGCCGCAAGTGCGCAGCAGGGCGTCGCCAGCGCCGTGGCTGCCAAGCGTATCGATATCTCCACCCCCGCCTATTGGCCGGGCTATATGACCGTATCCACCCCCTATGTTGAACTCGGCCTGTCCGGCCCCAACCTGCGTGCCGTGCTGACCGCAGAGGACGTCACCACCGATTTGCGCCTGCGGCCAAGCGTTTCAGGCCAACTGGACCGGCTGACGTTAGACGGTGGCGCTTGGGTGCTTGACCTTCCGGCAACAGGCCCCGTCGAAGGGCGCAGCCTGAACGTCAGCGCCGTGCAGCAGACCGTAGGGCAACCGATTTATGATCTGGCGCTCGATGCGCAGAACGTCACCCCTAGTACGGCGCTGCGTAGCATGTTCGGCCTGCCTGACGACTGGACGGATGCTTTTGAAACGGTGACTGCCAAGGCGACCATCACCTTCGACCGCCTGTGGGACCGCAGCGCGCTTGGCCGGACCCGCCCACAGCCGCGCGTCATCGACCTGCGCCATGCGGAACTGGCGTGGGGGGATGTGGCGCTGACGCTACAAGGGACGATGGCCGTTGCCGAGGACGGGCTGGCGACAGGGACGCTGTCGGTAAAAGCGCAAGATTGGCCAATGATGCTGACCATGGCGGAAAACGCCGGTTTTATCCCGCCCAGCTTTCGCCCCCAAGCGGAACAAATGCTCAAGGGGCTGGCTCAAATGTCTGGCAACACGAATGGGCTGGATCTGGACATCAGCGTGAAGGACGGGAAAATGTCGATGGGGTTCATCCCCTTAGGCCGTGCGCCCAAGATTATCTTGCGCTGAGGCGAGACAGCGCCACAAGCCGCGCGGCCCGGATTATTTGTTGCCCGGTTGACGCCCAAAGTTCGGCGCATCCGTGTCCTGACCCGCCTCGATAATACCACGGCGGATGGCACGGGTGCGGGTAAAGTAATCATGAAGATGATCGCCGTCCCCCATGCGGATCGCCCGCTGCAACGCAAAAAGTTCCTCGGTGAAGCGACCCAGTATCTCGAGTGTGGCGTCCTTGTTGGTCAGGAAAACATCCCGCCACATGGTCGGATCGCTGGCAGCGATACGGGTGAAGTCACGAAAGCCGGCGGCCGAGTATTTGATGACTTCGCTGTCGGTCACGCGGCGCAAATCATCGGCCACCCCGACCATCGTATAGGCGATCAGGTGGGGGGCATGGCTGGTCACCGCAAGCACCAGATCGTGATGCTCCGCGTCCATTTCCTCGACGTTGGCCCCCATGCCGTCCCACAGGTTGCGCAACCGTGAAATCGCATTGGCGTTGGTGTCGGGCACGGGCACCAGCAGGCACCAGCGGTTGTCGAACAGCTCTGCGAAACCGCTGCGTGGGCCGGAATGTTCGGTCCCCGCCAACGGATGCGCAGGAATAAAATGGACGCCCTCGGGCAGGAGCGGTCCAACCTGTACAATCACATCCGCCTTGACCGACCCCACATCCGTGACCGTGCAGCCCGGCTTAAGATATCCGGCCATTTCAGCAGCAACCGAGCCCATGACGCCCACGGGAACGCAAAGAACCACCAGATCCGCATCTTTCACGGTTTTGGCAATGGAATCGCAGACCTCGTCGCACAGGCCGATTTCGCGTGCGGTGTCGCGGGTGTCCGCACTGCGCGCAAAGCCCGACACATGACCCGCAAGCCCGCCGCGCTTCATCGCCCAGAACATCGAAGAGGCGATCAAGCCCAACCCGATTAACGCTACTTTTTCATAAATTACGGGCATATTAGTCGCCTTTAAACTGTCGGACCGCATGAACCACGCGACGGCATGCGCTTTCATCGCCCACGGTAATGCGCAGGCAATTGGGCAGCTGGTATCCGGCAACGCGCCGCACGATCAAGCCTTGGGTCTTGAGGTGTTCATCACAAGCCTCGGCCTCGGCCTGCGACTTGAACCGCGCGAGAATAAAATTCGCGCAGGACACATCCGATGGAACGCCAATCTCGGCCAAGGCATCAGCCATCCAGGTGCGCCATTTCGCATTTTCGCTGCGGCAATGAGCAGCATACCCTGTGTCCTTTATCGCCGCTGTCGCCGCGTTCAATGCGGCTTGCGAGAGGTTAAACGGCCCCCGCACGCGGTTCAGGACGTCGATGATATGGGCCGGCGCATAGCCCCAGCCGATGCGCAAGCCACCCAGGCCATAGAGCTTTGAGAAGGTCCGCGTCATCACGATATTATCGTGACTGTCGACCAAAGCAGCGCCGCCGTCATATCCTTCGACATATTCAGCATAGGCCCCGTCCAGAACCAGAATGGCCTTTTCGGGGATACCTGCGGCCAGCCGTTCAATTTCACTTAGCCCGATCATTGTGCCTGTGGGGTTATTCGGGTTCGCGATAAACACCAGCCGTGTCTTGTCGGTGCAGCCCGCAAGCAACGCGTCCACATCCGTCACCCGTTCATTTTCGGGCACCTCGACCGGGGTAGCCCCATTGGCCAGTGCGGAAATCCGGTACATGCCAAAGCCGTGCACCGTGTGCAGCACCTCGGTACCCTCGCCCGAAAACGCTTGGCACAGAAATGCAATAACCTCGTCTGAACCGGCCCCACAAATGATGCGATCGGCGTCGAGCCCGTGCACCTGCGCAATGGCTTGACGCAATGCTGTGTGATCGGATGACGGGTAACGATGCAGGTCATATGACGCATCCCGGAACGCTTTGATGGCGACGTCGGACGGGCCAAGCGGGTTCTCGTTCGAGCTAAGCTTGATCACATTTTCAAGTCCCGCCACATGGGATGCCCCGCCTTGATACAGCGCGATGTCCATAATGCCGGGTTGCGGGCGAATAGCGGTTGTCATCTGTCATATCTCCTGTCGGGCGGACCATAAACGCGCACCGGGTCCAACGCCACTACGATCTTGTCCCGGCGTCACTTTGCCCAACGCTAAAGTCGCGACACCAAACGCAAAAAGGGCCACGCCGGTCTTTCCAGCGTGGCCCCTTCGGCATTGATATGCGAGGAACCTTAGTTCTTCGCGTAGAATTCGACCACGAGGTTCGGTTCCATCATGACAGGGTATGGCACGTCGCCCAAAGCGGGGGTGCGCACGAAAGTCGCTGTCATCTTGGAGTGATCTGCTTCGATGTAGTCAGGCACGTCACGCTCTGCCAGCTGAGTGGCTTCGAGCAGGGCAACCATTTGCTTGGAACGATCACGCACTTCGATCACGTCGCCTTCTTTGACGCGGTAGGAAGGAATGTTAACCTTCTTGCCGTTCACTTTGACGTGGCCGTGGTTTACGAACTGGCGCGCAGCAAAAACGGTCGCGACGAACTTCGCGCGGTATACAACGGCGTCCAGACGACGCTCCAGCAGACCAATCAGGTTTTCACCAGTGTCGCCTTTTACACGCTCAGCTTCACCGTAGATGCGGCGGAATTGCTTCTCGGTCAGATCGCCGTAGTAGCCTTTCAGCTTCTGCTTTGCGCGCAGCTGAATACCAAAGTCGGATAGTTTGCCCTTGCGGCGCTGACCGTGCTGGCCGGGGCCGTATTCACGACGGTTCACTGGGGACTTTGGACGGCCCCAGATGTTTTCGCCCATACGGCGGTCAATTTTGTGCTTGGCAGCTGTACGCTTAGTCACGGCTGTTCTCCTTTTTGAAGCCCTGCAGAATTGCGGCGGGCGGTAAAGGGCGTTGTCCTTTGGCCGAAGCCTGACAGGGTTCCCCTTGCGGGGTCCACCAACACCAATCAAGCGGCGCTTATACGGCGCTGCGGCGCGGAGTCAATGATGGAACTCGGATGAATTTGCTACAAATCAAGACGCACACTTCCGCAGCCCCCCATTGCGGTGCAATTGGCCCGCTGATCAAATCTATTCACCCGCTTGGCATCCACACTTTTGAGCGTCGCAGCGCCTTAAAATCTCTCAATTCATTAACAAATGGTTAACGCGGCTAATTTTAAGTTGAAATCAGCAAATTTGTCGCTCACCATCAGCATGTTGATGAGTAAACAAGGGGGGCTAGTGTGATGGAAAACCTGCACGATCGCCGCAAGATCAATCTGCATTCAGTCCGCATCGCTCCGATAACGGAGACTAAAACTGCCGAGTATTTGGTATGAGGATACTTGCCGTTGAGGACAATCAAGATCTGCGCAGCTTGTTGGAAGAATATCTTCGGACGCAGGATCACGAGTATGTCCGGACGGCCGCCTCCGGTAAAGAAGCCCTTGAAGTCATTCACAGTGCACCGATTATATTCGACTGCTTGCTTCTAGACATCCAGATGCCGGAAATGACCGGCATAGAGCTGATCTCTCATATCCGCCAAATTAAGGGCTACGAATTTGTACCGATCATTATGCTCACCGGCGTTAAGAACAACGAAAGCATAGCGAAAGCTTTTGTTGCTGGCGCGTGGGACTATATCGTCAAACCGTTCGAGTTTTTCGATCTCGAAGCGCGCATCCACGGCGCAGAGATGCGCAATGCAGAATATGTTCGTCACCTCAGACGTCCCCATGAATCACCGAACCAAGAAAATTTTGACGTTCTGAAAGAACTCGCGCTCGACCGAGCAATGGCACCATCCGAGCTTTTGGCAAGCGGGCTTGTGCCCCAAGATGCGTTCGAGAATTACATTATGCGGATGCAATCCGAATTTGGCGGTGGCATGCAAGTTGCCGTTATCGTGCTGCAGGATTTTGCGAAGGTCCTGTCTAGCATACCCGAGGGCCAACGGGTCAATTTCTCTGTCAGCCTCGCCCGCAAACTGACCGATGCGCTCAGCAGCCTTAACCTGATCGTGACCTATCGGTCCAACGGGGCATTTGCCGCGCTGTCTCCCGCGCTCAAGACGCAAGCGAACTTGAACATCGCGGACGTAGCCACCGCAGCGGTTCAAACTGCGACAGAGGACCTTTCGTTATCCGGCATCACGGTCAAGGTTGACTATTGCCGCACCAAAGCGTTTTCGACCAGCAGCGACACGATCGTGATGCTGGACCAACTGGCAAGCTCCCTTGGCGCTGTAACCGCGTAAGGCGACCCAGGTCAACTAGGCACCGACCGGTTATCGCAGCGCCCAATCGTGCTTGGGCATCTGCGCGACGATGGTATGGCGGTGGCAGCAGGTTAAATGATCATTCACCATCCCGACCGCCTCCATAAACGCGTACACAATTGTCGGGCCGCAAAACTTAAATCCCTGTTTTTTCAAATTGGTGGATATTTGCTTTGAAAGCGGCGTCCAGGCCGGAACGTCCGCCTGACGCTCGAACCGGTTCTGCTGCGGTTCGAAATCCACATACTTCCATAGATATCTGTCGAACCCCTCCCTCTGCTCAATCTGCTGCCACACGCGGGCATTGGTGATCGCCGCCGCGATCTTTCCGCGGTGGCGGATTATACCGGGGTTGGCCAGCAGCCGTTCAACGTCTGGCTCACCCCACGTAGCGATGACGTTAGGGTCAAAACCGGCAAATGCCTCGCGAAAATTCTCTCGCTTTTTAAGTATCGTGATCCAGCTGAGCCCCGCCTGAAAGCCGTCAAGGATAAGCTTTTCCCAAAGAGCACGGCTGTCATACTCGGGCACACCCCAGTCAGTGTCATGATAATCCAGATAAATCTGCTCTGGTCCCGCCCAGTCACATCGGTGCATCGGCTCCCCTTCTCCGCGCTCATTGGCAGAATAGTTAAAATTTGTGCTGCATTGCCGCGTTAACCCCGCGTTATAAGTATTGGGGCCAAGGTGACACAAGAAACGCGATAGATGGAAGCACCCCTTGGAAGAGATGTCACAACACCCGCTCGCTGATCTGCCCGAAGGCACGCGAAATCCGCTGGATTATGCCGTTAACCAACGCGACAGCAGCACAATCGCGATGGTCAAAGACGCAGTCGCGCACAATCAGACCTTGATGGCCTACCAGCCCGTCATGCGCGATGTAGAATATCCGAAAGTTGCCTTTTACGAGGGCTTTATCCGGATTTTGGACCCAACGGGGCGGGCCCTCCCAGCTCGTGAATTTATGCACCTCATCGAAAAGACGCAGCTTGGCCGCGAGATAGACGTGCTGTCGCTTCACGCGGGGCTAACGGCGCTGAGCGATAACAAGAACTTGCGGCTATCTGTCAACATGTCAGCCCGCTCTATCGGCTATGCGGGATGGACGAACGTGCTGAATCGTTGGCTCTCGCGCGACGGCACCATTGGCGAACGGCTGATTCTAGAAATCAGCGAAAAATCCGCGATGCAAATGCCAGAGCTTGTCAGCAGTTTTATGGACCAAATGCAGACACGGGGCGTTTGCTTTGCCCTCGATAACTTCGGGGCCGACTACATCGCTATCCGCTACCTTAAAGATATGTTTTTTGATATCTTGAAGATTGACGGGCAATTTTCGCGTGGTATCACCCTCCACCCCGACAACCGTGCGATTGTATCGATCATGGTCTCAATCGCGCGTAACTTTGATATGGTATGCGTTGCCGAACAGGTCGAAAATCAAGAGGATTCGTCGCTTCTGCATTCTCTTGGCGTCGACTGCCAACAGGGGTTTCTATACGGTGCACCAACCACTCAACCTTTTTGGCATAAGTCGACCGAATTGCGTAAAAACGCGTAGGCCGACAGGGCGTGATTGCCGCATGTGTAGCTATAGGATATGTCCCAAAGCATAGAAGACTGGGGAGCGGGCAACCACCGCGTTAATACCCTACGTCAGCAGTTCAGGGGAAGAACACATATGACCAACGTCGTCATCGCATCCGCAGCCCGCACGGCCGTAGGCAGTTTCAGCGGATCTTTTGCAAACACGCCTGCACATGATCTAGGTGCCGCAGTCCTGAAAGAGATCGTCACACGCGCGGGTATTGACCCTTCCGAGGTGAACGAAACTATTTTGGGCCAAGTTCTGACCGCAGCCCAGGGGCAAAACCCTGCACGCCAAGCACATATCAACGCGGGCCTGCCCATCGAAAGCGCGGCATGGTCGATCAACCAAGTGTGCGGTTCGGGCTTGCGCGCCGTGGCGCTGGCGGCCCAGCATATCCAACTGGGCGATGCTGATATCGTGGCCGCCGGTGGGCAGGAAAACATGTCGATGAGCCCCCACGCGCAAAACCTGCGTCCGGGTCAAAAAATGGGCGACATGCAGCTGATTGATACGATGATCCGCGACGGCCTGTGGGATGCGTTCCATGGCTACCATATGGGCCAAACCGCAGAAAATGTTGCAGCAAAATGGGAAATCAGCCGCGACGCCCAAGACGAGTTTGCAGTCGCCTCGCAAAACAAGGCCGAGGCTGCGCAAAAAGCCGGTAAGTTCCAAGACGAGATCGTGCCTTTCACCGTCAAAACTCGAAAGGGCGAGATTATCGTCGATCAAGACGAATACATCCGCCATGGTGCCACCATGGAAGCCATGCAAAAGCTGCGCCCCGCTTTCGCCAAAGACGGATCTGTCACAGCGGCCAACGCGTCGGGTCTAAACGATGGGGCGGCAGGCGCGTTGCTAATGTCGGCAGATAATGCTGAAAAACGGGGTATCACCCCGTTGGCGCGCATCGCATCCTATGCCACCGTCGGCCTAGACCCAACGATCATGGGGGCCGGTCCGATTTACGCGTCGCGCAAAGCATTGGAAAAAGCCGGCTGGAGAGCAGAAGATCTGGACCTCGTCGAAGCCAACGAAGCTTTTGCCGCTCAGGCCTGCGCAGTTAACAAAGACATGGGCTGGGATCCTTCGATCGTGAACGTCAACGGCGGCGCAATTGCTATCGGTCACCCGATCGGCGCATCCGGCGCGCGCATTCTCAATACGCTTTTGTTTGAAATGCAGCGTCGCGGCGCGAAGAAAGGGCTCGCCACTTTGTGCATTGGCGGCGGCATGGGCGTCGCGATGTGCCTTGAGCGCCTATAACGCTCCATAATCAAGCTCTCGTGGCGCGCGCTAAGCGACTTCACGCGCCACGAGAAAAACAAATGCTCTTTCCTTGCGTAAACTGTTGCAAAGAAATCCAAGCGTGACTACAAATTCCTCACGTAATTTAATTACGAATTTACTACGGCAAACGAAACAACATTGCCACTAGGGAGAGTTTTATGTCACGTGTTGCACTTGTAACCGGAGGGAGCCGCGGGATCGGGGCGGCTATTTCCACAGCATTGAAAGACGCCGGATATACTGTCGCGGCGACTTATGCCGGCAACGACGATGCTGCCGCGCAATTCACAGAATCAACCGGGATCAAAACCTATAAGTGGAACGTCGCAGACTACGAGGATTCCAAAGCCGGAATCGCCAAAGTCGAAGAAGATCTAGGCCCCGTTGAGGTGGTTGTTGCGAACGCGGGCATCACACGCGACGCGCCTTTCCACAAAATGACACCCGACCAATGGAACGAAGTCGTTGGCACAAATTTGACCGGCGTTTTCAATACCATTCACCCAGTTTGGCCCGGTATGCGCGACCGGAAGTTCGGTCGGATCGTGGTCATAAGCTCGATCAACGGGCAAAAAGGCCAATTCGCACAGGTAAACTATGCGGCGACCAAAGCGGGTGACCTCGGCATTGTGAAATCCCTGGCTCAGGAAGGCGCGCGCGCCAATATCACTGCGAACGCAATCTGCCCCGGCTATATCGCAACGGATATGGTGATGGCCGTGCCGGAAAAAGTGCGCGATTCCATCGTGGCGCAAATTCCGACAGGCCGCTTGGGCGAACCGGAGGAGATCGCGCGCGCTGTTGTATTCCTTGTCAGCGATGACGCGGGCTTTATCAACGGGTCGACAATTACCGCGAATGGTGCCCAGCACCTGGTCTAGGTACCCGTCGTAGAAACGCGAAAGACCAGTGCATTCAGCACTGGCCTTTCTGCCGTCGGCCCATCGGGCACGCCGGTCAAACGTATAATTATATCAGCTAGAAAGCCGGGTAATTTCCTCTTTCAAACGCAGCTTTTCTTTTTTCATATTCGCAACCTTCAGGCCGTCGATACTCGGCGATCGTTGAGCCTGTTCTACAGCGTTACTCATTGCCAAATGCTTGCGTTTCAGAGCATCCAGATGTGCGTCAAAAGACATGTAACTCTCCTTAGGTTATGTTGCGTAGGAGGAGTGAAGCACGAAATATTTCACCTGTCACGCGGCACCGCAGCAAAACTATCGACAAGTTGAGATATCGGCGGGAGGTTGCTTAGAACGGCAGCGCCGCGCCCTCGCGCAGGACCGCCCGGATTTGCGGCACATAGCTGTCGCCATCCGCCATATGCCGAGGGCCCTCGTGCATCACGAGCGGCGCATTCAACCGAAATGCACCCCGCCCGCTTTTGCGCGCCCGTAAGATCACCAGCTCGGCCAGCCGTCCGATGCGCGGCGCGATCGGCAGCACTTCGATACTGCCCATATCATGAGGTAAAGCGCGGATAAGATCGGGCAGCCGTTCGGCGCGATGGATGAAATGTGCCTGCCCCTTGGGGGCCAGGCGTTTGGCCGCAATCTTGACCCATGTTTCCAGCGGAGTAGCCTCGCCCAATGCCGTCTCACGACCTAAATTCGTCGCAGCAATAGAAGCGTGACGATCGAAATACGGCGGGTTGGCAAGCACGTGGTCAAATTGTCGCTGCCGCAGCGCCAAGGGCATGGCGTCGATGTCGGCTTCGACCACTTCGAATGTAGGATCGTTCAGCCGTGCGAGCGCGGCATAGGCCGGCTGGATCTCGACTCCTGTCAGCTGCAACCCCGATACACGCGCGCCCAAACAAAGCGACGCAGCCCCCACCCCGCACCCAAGCTCCAGCACGCGCTGGCCTGACCGCGCAGGGATGGTTGCAGCCAATAAAACAGGGTCCACACCCGCGCGATAGCCTTTGCGTGGCTGCCACAAGTGCAGTTTCCCGCCAAGGAAAGCATCCCGCGTCAGCGTGTCTGGGCCGAAGCTGTCCATCGTCGTTAGTCGGGCAGTCCGGTGGGGATGTCATTATCGCGCAGCACCCGTGTCGCGGCACCGTGATCATCGTCATGCACCATCAAACGACGGGGGAAAATACCGATCCCGCCCTCAAGCACGCTCATGTTTACGTCGAGCGGAAAGCAGTCTATATCCTCGCCCTGAAGAAGGGCGCTGGCAAAGGCGATTATTGTCGGATCGGTTGTGCGTAAAAGTTCCTTCATAACAGAGATGTAAGGGCAATCGACGTTGATTGTCGAGCCTTCCAATTAAGGTCGTGTAGATGACGAGCGAAAACACCCAGAAACCGCATGATCAAATGGCGGCCTATCTGAGCGCAGATATGACTGCCGTGAATGACCTGATCCGCGACCGCATGGCGTCTGAACATGCACCGCGCATCCCGGAGGTCACCGCCCACCTGGTCGAAGCAGGCGGCAAACGGTTGCGCCCGATGCTCACGCTCGCGGCGGCGCGGCTGTGTGGCTATGACGGCCCTTACCATGTGCATCTGGCAGCCACGGTAGAGTTTATTCACACGGCAACGTTGCTGCACGATGACGTGGTCGATGAAAGCGCGCAGCGGCGCGGACGACCGACGGCGAACCTGCTTTGGGATAACAAATCTTCGGTGCTGGTGGGCGACTACCTGTTTGCGCGCAGTTTCCAGCTGATGACTGAAACCGACAATATGCGCGTGCTGGCGATCCTTGCGAATGCCTCTGCCACGATTGCCGAAGGCGAAGTGCTTCAACTGACGGCGGCCCAGAATTTGGCGACGGACGAAGGTATCTACCTGCAGGTCGTGCGCGGGAAAACCGCGGCGCTGTTCTCGGCGGCGACGCAGGTGGGCGGGGTCATCGCCTCAGCCCCCGACGCGCAGGTCCAAGCGCTGTTCAACTACGGTGACGCCTTGGGCATCGCGTTCCAGATTGTCGACGATTTGCTGGATTACCAAGGCGATCCGAATGCGACCGGCAAAAACATCGGTGACGATTTCCGCGAGCGCAAGCTGACCCTGCCGGTGATCAAAGCGATTGCCAAAAGCGATGCCGAAGAGCGCGCCTTCTGGGCCCGCACCATCGAAAAGGGGCGGCAGGAGGAAGGCGATCTGGATCACGCCCTGTCGCTGCTGCACAAACATGGCACGCTAGACGAGACCAAATCAGAGGCGCTGGCGTGGGCGGAGAAGGCCAAGACCGCGCTCGACACCCTGCCCGATCACGACCTGACCCGGATGCTGCGCGATCTGGCCGATTACGTCGTGGCGCGTATCAACTAGGCTAGCACCGGCGCGGCGGCCACCCACCAACCGGGATGCTTGTCCGCGACACGGGCGGCGGCGCGTTGTGCAAACGCTTGGGTCTCGTACAGGCCGAAACAGGTGGCTCCGGATCCCGACATACGGGCCAGCAACGCATCCTGAAGGCTGTGTAGGCACGTCGCCACCTCTGGCACCAGTTGGACTGCTGGAGCCTCGAGGTCATTGCGCTGCGTCGCCAGCCATGCGGCGAATGCGGTGGCACTGGCGAATTCGGGCAGCTCTTTCGGCATCGGCGCATTGGCGCGGGCTTCCAGTCGCGAGAATACTTCGGGTGTGGCGGCAGATTTATTCGGGTTGATCAACACCAGCCAACAGGGCGGCAACTTGGGCGCCGGTGTCAAAACCTCGCCGATCCCCTCCATCCGCTGGGGCGTGTCATACAGGCAGACCGGCACATCCGCCCCAAGCCGGGCGATATCATCGGGTACGGGCAGCCCCCAGTGGGCCGATAGCAAATGAAGCGTCGCGGCGGCGTCTGCTGATCCACCGCCGATCCCCGCCGCAGCAGGCAGATTTTTCGTCAGGTGCAGCCGCGCCCCTCTGCCAGCGCCAGCGTCGAGCAGGCGCGCAGCACGCACGACGAGGTTGCGGTCATCATTGGGGGCAGCGGCACCATATGGGCCGTCGATGAACAGCTCAAGCTGGTCGCACAGCGTTACCGTGATCCGATCACCGACGCCGGCCCGTACCACAAGGCTGTCGAGCAAGTGATACCCGTCACCGCGCTGCCCTGTGACGTGCAGCGTCAGGTTCACCTTGGCCCAAGCGCTCCGGTTGCTGGCAACCCCGAGGGATGCGGCCTTGGCGGTCATTTTTCAGCGGAGGCTTTGCTAAGAGGTTCGGCCCCTTCTTCGGCCAATACAGCATCCAGTCCGACCTCGAGCTTGCGCCGCATGCGTTTCGGGTCCGCCTCGCTGTCCTGATCTTCGGGATCGACGAAAGACAGGGCGCGGCGCCATTGGAATTCGGCCTCGCGTTGACGACCCACGGACCAATAGACATCACCCAAGTGGTCGTTCAGCACCGGATCCACCGCAACGAGCTCTACCGCGCGTTCCATCTGGTCTACGGCCTCTTCGTAGCGTCCCAGCCGGTAAAGCACCCAACCAAGAGAATCGACGATATAGCCGGAGTCCGGGCTGGCTGCGACGGCGCGCTCAATCATGTTCAGCGCCTCGTCCAGATTGCGACCTTGTTCAACCAACGAATACCCTAGGTAGTTCAGTACCTGCGGTTGGTCGGGATTGATCTCGAGCGCGGTGCGGAAATCGCGTTCGGATGCTTCGCCGTTGCCCAGGCGTTCTTCGGCGATGCCACGCGCATAATACAATACCCAGCGTTGCGGGTTGCTGTCAGGTGTCAGTTCAATCGCCTTGTCGTAGGATTTTATCGCGGCCTTGAAATCGTCCTGTGCCCGCAGCGCATCGCCCAAAGCGGAATGGACCGACGGGAGCGTCCCATGGCTACGCGTCAGTTGTTGCAGCACCTCGATCGCCTGCTCAGGCTTGTTAGACCGCCGCAACGCCGCCGCGCGGCCCAGTTCAGCCGCATGGTAAGCGGGGTTGTCGGCGGGCACGTCTTGCAGTTCCTGAATTGCCAGCTCGTACTGGCCGATGTTTTCCAGCAGGTCCGCCGTCAGCAACAGATCGTCGATGTGATCGGGGCGCAGGTAGCGCGCGATGCGCGAATACAGCAGCACATAGTAGTCACCGGCGCTTTCGTTGCGCAGCACAGCCGCGAAGGTAAAGAACACTTCGGCGATTCCGGCCTTAGCATCGGGGATCTGGGTAAAGGAAACCTGCCCGTCCCCTTGCAAGGCCGCGACCAGATCATCAAGTTCAGGGTCACTGTTGGCACCAAAACTGTCGGTCAGCAGCGCGAGCGCTTGTTCGTTCCGCCCCAACTGGCCCAAAATTTCGACCCGCGCGATCACCCCGCGCCGGGTCTGCCCGGCGGACCCCGCTTGGCTCACGGCAAAGATTGCCTCTGCCCCCTCATAATCGCCGACAGACGCTAACGCCAAAGCCTTGTGGTACATCACAAACCCCTGCATCCCAGCCTCTGTACTCAGGGCATCGAATTGGGCAAGGGCGGCGGTCATATCGCCGACGCCCATTTGTGCCCAGGCTTTGACCAGCCCGTCGACCCAAGGGCCAATCCCACCTTCGTCTGCCGATTGCGCGATCAGGCCGGCATAGTCTTCTTCTTGTGCCATGCCTGCGGTGGTTACCAGATAGGCAATTTGCCCGGGTTGATCCGACGCCGCCATGACCCGCGCCAAGGGCAAAGCGCGTTCGATATTTCCGAGCGACAAAAGCGCCAGTACCGTGCTTTCAAGGAATTCAGGGTTTTTGGGATCAAGCGCCAATGCCTCGCCATAGTATCTCGCGGATTCCGCAAAATCGCTACGTACCGCAGCATGTCTCCCCGCGAGATAGGCACCGGCTGCCGATTGCGCCTGTGCGGGCATCGAAACAGCACCGGTCAGCGCCAAAACGCTAGCGGTCAACAATAGGTTACGGATCATACTGGCACGCCTCATTTATATTTAGGCGCAAGGCTAACAGGTTCGCGTCCAAGCGCAATGCCGCCTATCCAAGGGAGCATACCGCTTACCCTCTATCGGCGGAACCTCGCATGAAAAAAGGCGCGCCGAAGCACGCCTTTGATCGAATTCGTCCCGTAAGCGACGCTTACATGTTGGGGTAGTTCGGGCCATCCCCACCCTGCGGCGTGGTCCAGACGATATTCTGTGTCGGGTCCTTGATGTCGCAGGTTTTGCAATGCACGCAATTCTGGAAGTTGATGACAAAGCGCGGGTCCTTGCCGTCTTCCTCGACGAATTCATACACCCCCGCAGGGCAATATCGCGCCGAAGGGCCCGCGTATTCTGGCAGGTTGATGTTCACCGGCACCGATGGGTCCTTGAGCGTCAAATGCGCAGGCTGGTTTTCATCGTGGTTGGTGAACGAGAACGCCACGTTGGTCAGACGGTCAAAGCTCAGCTTGCCATCGGGCTTGGGGTAATCGATCTTTTTGTGCTTGGCGGCCTTTTCGGTCGCCTCGGCATCAGATTTCCCATGCCCCAACGTCCCCAACAGCGAGAAGCCGAATGTGTTGGTCCACATGTCGAACCCACCCACGGCGAGCGACGTCATGAGGCCGTATTTGCTCCACAATGGTTTGACGTTACGGACCTTTTTCAGGTCTTGGCCGATCTCGCCGTTGCGTACATCGTCCTCGTAGGCGGTCAGCTCGTCGCCTGCGCGGCCTGCCTGAATGGCTTCATAGGCGCGTTCGGCTGCGGCTTTGCCCGACAGCATCGCATTGTGGTTGCCCTTGATGCGCGGCACGTTGACCATGCCGACAGAGCAGCCCAGCAACGCCACACCCGGTGCAACCATCTTGGGCATGGACTGATAGCCGCCCTCGGTGATCGCACGCGCGCCATAAGCGATGCGTTTGCCGCCTTTCAGCAGCTCGGCTACCATGGGGTGATGCTTGAACCGCTGAAATTCCATGTAAGGGAAGACATGCGGGTTCTTATAGCCAAGGTGAACAACGAACCCGACATACACTTGGTTGTTTTCGATGTGATAGATGAACGACCCGCCGCCCGCGTTCTTGCCCAAGGGCCAGCCCATCGTGTGCGTGACGGTGCCCTCTTTGTGCTTGGCGGGGTCGATCTCCCAGATTTCTTTCATGCCAAGGCCGTATTTCTGCGGCTCTTTTCCGGCATCCAGATCGTATTTCGCGATCACCTGTTTCGACAGGCTCCCGCGGACACCTTCGGAGAGGAACACATACTTACCGTGAAGCTCCATACCGGGTTCATAGCCGTCGCCCTTGGTGCCATCAGCGCTGATGCCGAATTCACCGGCCACGACGCCTTTGATCTCGCCGTTGTCACCATACACCAGTTCAGAGCACGCCATCCCGGGGAAGATCTCTACGCCCAAGGCTTCAGCCTGCTCGGCCATCCAACGACAGACGTTGCCCATGGAAACGATATAGTTGCCGTGGTTATGCATCAGCGGCGGCATGGGGAAGTTCGGCACGCGGATCTTGCCCGCCTCGCCCAGCATATAGAAGTTGTCTTCTTCGACCTTGGTCTTGATCGGCGCGCCTTTTTCTTTCCAATCCGGCATCAAAGCGTCCAGACCGACCGGATCCAGAACCGCGCCGGACAGAATATGCGCGCCCACTTCGGAGCCTTTTTCCAGCACGACCACATTGCAGTCGGCGTCCAGTTGCTTCAGACGGATCGCGGCGGACAGCCCGGCAGGGCCCGCACCGACGATAACGACGTCATATTCCATTGCTTCGCGTTCAACTTCGGCCATTCGGGGCTCCTCTTCGGGCAGAAAACGGTTTGGATTTCGCTAAACCAGCACAGTAGGTATTGCAATCGCAACACAGCGTAAATTAGCGCACCCACGACAGTTTGCATCATATATATTGCAGGTGCAGCAATATTGTTTCGCCACGTAAAATAGCGCATCCCAACGGCTTGCCAATATGGACGTGCGGATTGCCGCGCTCCGGCAGACACCCCCTTGCATTCGCAGGGCAGTTTGGGTCAGGTAAGGATCAATTCAAATCGGTTGCACTCTCGGACATCAATTCGCGGGCTGTGACCCTCATTGCGTGGACGCCCCCCGATGGAAAAAATCCCCATGACCCGCGCCGGTCACACGGCTTTGGAAACCGAACTGAAGCACCTGAAGTCGGTTGAACGCCCTACCATCATCAAGGCCATCGCCGAAGCCCGCGAGCACGGCGATCTGTCCGAAAACGCAGAATACCACTCTGCCAAGGAAAAGCAGTCGTTCATCGAAGGCCGCATCAAAGAGCTTGAGGGTGCGATTTCCCTTGCTGACGTGATCGACCCTAAAAAGATGTCCGGCGCGATTAAGTTCGGCGCGAGGGTGACTTTGGTTGACGAGGACACCGACGAAGAAAAGACCTATCAGATTGTCGGTGAATACGAGGCCAATATCGAAAAAGGCCTGCTGAATATTAGATCCCCCATCGCCCGTGCCCTGATCGGCAAGGAAGAAGGCGACAGCGTCGAAGTGCGGACGCCGGGGGGGGACAAATCCTATGAGGTTCTCAAAATCGTCTACGCATAAGCCGGGGACAAACTGATGACCGAAAAACTGCAGCTGAACCCGAACGCACCGCGCCAATCCGCGCGGTCGACCCCGTTCGGCGTTTATTCGCGCCCCAGCGACGGCGGTGGCTTTAACATAGAGATCATCGCAGCCGCGCTCACCCTGGTCTGGTTACTGGGCTCCTTGATCTTTTTCATGGTGCTGCCGTCGGACGAGTCTTCTGACAGTGGGGCCGGTTTGCGTGTATTGATGACCATGCTTGCGGTTGTCATGCCCGTGGGCATGATCTGGGTTGCCGCCATCGCTGCCCGCTCCAGCCGCGTCATGCGCGAAGAAAGCAAACGGTTGCAGACTGCAATTGATGCGATCCGACAGGCCTACATTTCGCAGCAGCAGGGGCAAAGCCCTGGTGCCGATGCGACCGTCGCGCGCAAGCTCGATGAAATTGCCGCCGCCGCGCGCAAGACCGAAAGCACGCTGGCCACCTTCCAAAGCCGCCGCGACGCAACCACCCGTCTTGCGCCTCTTAAGCCCGTCGTCGTTGACGATCAGCCTGTTTTGGCGCTTGGCACGTCGGCAGCGGATATGACGCAGCCGCTCTCGCACGAGGATTTCATCCGCGCTTTGAACTTCCCCGAAACGGCAGACGATACCGAAGGCTTTTCTGCGTTGCGTAAGGCGTTGAAGGACCGCAATGCGTCCCAGCTGGTTCAGGCGTCCCAAGATGTGCTGACGCTGCTGAGCCAGGACGGCATCTATATGGATGACCTCGCCCCCGACCGCGCCCGCCCCGAAATCTGGCGTCAGTTTGCGCAAGGTGCACGCGGCCGTCCAATTGCGGCATTGGGTGGCATCCGTGACCGGTCTTCGCTGGCGCTGACAAGTGCGCGTATGAAACAAGACCCGATCTTTCGCGATGTTGCGCATCACTTCCTGCGCCGCTTTGACCGCGCCTTTGCCGCCTTTGAAGCAGAGGCATCTGACGCGGATATCTCTGCGCTGACAGACACACGCACAGTGCGGGCCTTTATGTTGCTCGGGCGTGTGGCAGGGACGTTCGACTAGGGCCTAGGTGACCCCGAAAGATCCATAGGGGATATAGCGCACCAGATCGCCCGGCTGAACGTCGGCTGCGGCGTCTGGTAATTCTATCAGACCCTCGGCCCAAGACAGCCCGCTGATCCGGCCCGACCCTTCAGAGGCAAACACCTGTACCCGACCGTCGCGCATCCGCGCGCGCAGATACTCGCGTCGGCCCGGTTTCTTGCGTTTGCTGAAATCTGCGGGCACGTCAAAGCCTTGTGGCACAGGCCAGTCCTGCCCCGCCAACCGCGCCAACGCAGGGCGCGCGAATATCAATGTGCAGACCATTGCGGCCACGGGGTTACCCGGCAAGCCAAAAACAGGCGTGCCCTGCCACATGCCAAGCGCCAATGGCCGCCCCGGTTTGACCGCGATACGCCACAGATCCAGTGCTCCGGCTTCTGAAAGCAAGGCGGACACGTGGTCCTCGTCGCCCGCCGACGCACCACCGCTGGTCAGGATCGCATCGACCTCGCCCTGCGCCGCATCAAGCCGTGCGCGCAGCGCCTCGCGCTCGTCGCCTACATGGCCCAGATCGACGCCCCGATGCCCGAACTGCGCCAGCAACCCCAACAGCATCGGGCGGTTTGCATCGAATATCTGCCCCTCCGCCGCGGTTTGCCCCGCCTCGACGATCTCGTCGCCTGTCGACAGCACGCCAACCCGCAACTGTTTATGAACCAACACAGATGCGGTGCCGGTGGCCGCCAACAAGGCAATATCCGCCGCCGTGATCCGCCGCCCTGCGGCAAGCGTCACCGCGCCTGCCGTGACGTCCTCGCCTGCTTTGCGTGTGTTAGCGCCTTGCTTGACCGGTCCATTGAACCGCAGCGTGTCACCAACGATCGTCACGTCCTCTTGCAGCACCACGGTATCGACACCGGCGGGCAGCGCGGCCCCCGTCAGCACACGTATCGCATGATCGGTGGGCAATCTCCCCGGCGCATCCCCCGCGGCCGCGCGGCCTTCGGCCAGCGGCAGCGCATGCGCACCGGCAGCACGTCCGCCCGCGAACCCGTAGCCGTCTACTGCTGTGTTCGGCAGTGGCGGGTTCGCACGCTGCGCCAGCACGTCGGCTGCTGCAATCCGCCCCAACGCATCGCCAAGGCGCACCTCTTCGGCAGGTAGCACCGGATGCAGACGCGCGCGTAGCTGTTCCAGCGCATCGTCCACGGGCGTCCAATGCACGCCCGGCGGCAGGGCAAAACAATCATTGCGCAGCGGCGGTGGTGTCTTGAGCAGGTGTTCGACCCCCATCCCCAAGATCCACCCTTCTTCCGGTGCCTGCACGTCAAGCACCTGCGCCAGTTCAGCAGGGGCCAAAGCCGAGACCTGCCGCGCAAGTTCCTGCACCTGCCACGCATCCTTGATCATCTCGTCCGGGGCAGGCCCGACGGTCAGTGACGGCCAGACTTCAACAAACGCAACCGGGGCATCAGGCTTCTCGAACGGCCAGACCGCGACGCGCCCGGCAAAACGGGCACGAAGGCGCGAAAGGACTGGCAGACCCATGACCACCTGCGACCCGACAGCCCCTGCCCCCGCCAGTTGCCAGCAGGTAAAGCTGCCCTTGGCCTGCACTTCAGCTGCACGTTTCTCGGCAAAGGGATTTGTATAACCGGCCTTGGTACGGGGCAGTCCCGTGACGTCACGGTTCGGCAAGCCATTGGCCCAAAACGGCCCCAGACCGTCGCCCAGACCCAGATTGATCTCTCCGGCCAGATCGAAACGGTTGTTGGCTTTTGGCGCGTCTTCAACCCGCGCCTCGAACCATTCCCACACAGCGAATGGATCGGTACTGCCCGTCAGCGCTTCGGCAAAGCCTGCAGGGTAGCCAAAAGGAAAATCGAACCCGACCATCACACGATGGCCCTGCGCCAGCTCTGCGTCGATCAGCGTGGCGATCCAAGCCTCTGCCTCTGACCGGTTGCGCAGATAGACGGGGGCGTCTGATACGCCCCCCCGCGACACACCCGCCCAGATCGCGTCCTTGCGCGGGGTCGGGCCGGTGTCGTTACCGCCGGACCAATCGACCATGACGATGGTGTCAAATGCGCTCACAGCCCGAGCTCGGACAGGATGAAATCGGCGATGGTGCCTGTGTCATTCAGATCGAACACGGGGCGATCCAGTGTCATTGGTGTATCGCTGGCAATGGCCTTGATCGTCGGATCCTCCGGCGCGATCAACGCGTTGCCCGTTTCCGCCCGATGCGCTTCGACCTTGGCGTGACCGTCACGCTTGTATCCCTCGACCAAGACCAGATCGACAGGGGCCAGCTTGGCCAGCAGCGCGTCGAGGGACGGTTCGTCCTCGCCGTGCAATTCGTGCATCAGGGCAAAGCGGTTACGCGATGCCAGCAGGACTTCGCGGGCACCCGCGACACGGTGACGGTGGCTGTCCTTGCCCGGATGATCGACGTCGAAACTGTGATGCGCATGTTTCACGGTAGACACTGAAAATCCGCGCCCCGTGATTTCGGTCACAAGGCGTTCCATCAACCCTGTTTTGCCGGCGTTCTTCCAGCCGACAACGCCGTAAACTCTCATAGCATCTCCTGTGCGCGGGCCAGATCCTCGGGGGTGTTGATGTTAAAGAACGCGTCTTCGTGGGGGAACAACGCCTCGCGGCCATCATGGATCTGTGTCCACATCACGACCTTGCGCAAGCCGCCCTGCAAGGCAGCACGCAGATCGTCGCGCAAGGCCACAGGCCAAAGGCCAAAGGTCGGATGCCGCGCGGTGCCGCGCTTGGCATCGGGCGTGGCGGCCAGCACCAGCGGGTGGGTCATTCCCTCGCTTGCCAGCAACAGTTGCGGGACCAGATCACCGGGGAAGAACGGCGTATCGGCGGCAGCAGTCACAATCGTATCAGCGCCATGTGCGGCAGCCCAATCCAGCCCTGCCAACACCCCCGCCAGCGGTCCGGCAAAGCCGTCGATACTGTCGGGCAACACCGGCAGTTTCAGCCCCGCAAACCGCGCGGCATCGCCATTTGCATTCAACGCCACACGCGCCACCTGCGGCGTCAGCCGTTCGATCACATGGCCCAGTACGCTTTGACCGCCAAGCTGCAGCAGCCCTTTGTCGCCGCCGCCCATCCGCGTCGCCTGCCCCCCTGCAAGGATCACCCCAAGTGGCTGTTTCATGCGCTGCCCTTTCGGCCTGATCGTTTAGGTTCATCCCTGATCTGGTCGGGGTCCGCATCGCGGATCAGCCGGTCTTCGCCCGCAAGGCAGATAAAGCGTTTGCCCTTCATCCGCCCGATCAACGTCAGCCCGACCTGCTGCGCGATCTCTACCCCCCACGCGGTAAAGCCGGAACGTGACACCAGCGCGGGGATCCCCATCATCGCGGTCTTGATCACCATCTCAGAGGTCAGCCGCCCAGTGGTATACAGTATCTTATCCTCGGCAGAGACCCCTTCCGAGAGCATCCAGCCGGCGATCTTGTCCACCGCGTTATGACGCCCCACGTCCTCCATATAAACCAGCGGACGGTTGCCCTGACACAGCACCGTGCCGTGGATTGCCCCCGCCTCTAGGTACAGGCTCGGCGTGCGGTTGATCTGCGCACTTAGGTCATAGATCCACGAGGTTCGCAGCGGGGTCGACGGCAGGGAAACGCCCTCCAGACCCTCCATCATATCGCCAAAGACAGTGCCCACAGCGCAGCCACTGGTGCGGGTCTTCTTGCGCATTTTGTCTTCGTAGTCAGTTTTGCGGGCGGTGCGGACGATGACGACTTCAAGCTCTTCGTCATAGTCGACGCTGGTGATATCCTCGCCGTCGCGCAGCATACCCTGATTGCGCAAGAACCCGAGCGCGAGGTATTCGGGGTAATCGCCAATCGTCATCGCGGTGACGATTTCCTGCGCATTCAAAAAGATCGTCAGCGGGCGTTCCTCGACGACGTTGATCGTTGTCTCGGTCCCCAAATGATCCCGTCCGACGACGGCGCGTGTCAGCCGCGCCAATCCCGGCTGCGGTGCGATCAAATAAGCATCGGTGTCTGTCTTGACGGACAATTGCATCCCCCCAAAGCGGCAGTTAAGCATGTCCCGGCAATCTAGGGGGAACGCATGGCCATCACCACCACGAAATCGGCCTTTCGCAAAGGTCTTGCCGACGCAGCACCCTTTATTCTGGTGATGATCCCGTTTGCATCGCTGTTCGGCATTCTTGCCACCGAAGCAGGGCTGAACGTGTTCGAAACGCTCGCCTTTTCGGTCGTGGTCATTGCGGGCGCTGCGCAGTTTACAGCACTGCAACTGATGCAGGAACATGCGCCGACGGCGATCGTGCTGGCCTCTGCGCTGGCGGTAAACCTGCGGATGGCGATGTATTCGGCGTCGCTGACACCCTACATCGGGTCCGCGCCTTTGTGGCAGCGCGCGCTGGCCGCCTATCTGACGGTTGACCAATCCTACGTCTGCGCGATGGCGCAATATGAGAAAGAGCCGGATATGACCATCCCGCAGCGGATGGCCTATTTCTTTGGCTGTGTGACCCCGATTGTGCCGTTGTGGTATCTTTTCACCCTGGTTGGCGCGATGGTCGGGGCACAAATTCCTGACAGCTGGGCGTTGGATTTTGCCCTACCCATCACCTTTCTCGCAATGATCGCGCCGATGTTCCGCACCTCGGCACATATCGTCGCGGCGCTGGTGGCATCCCTCGCGGCGCTGTTGACGGCGGGTGTGCCCTATTCGCTGGGGCTGATCCTGGCGGGGCTGGCGGGCATGATCGCCGGTGCGCAAACCGAACTTTGGCTGGAAAGACGCCAGCCCCACCACCCTGAACAGGACGCGGCATAATGAATGATATCGACACCGGCACGCTTTGGTTCGTGATCATCGCCCTTGGTCTCGGCAGCTTTGGGTTGCGCTTTGTCTTTACCGGACTGGTGGGGGACCGCGAAATGCCCGCGTGGCTGTTGCGACACCTGCGTTATACGGCGGTGGCGATCCTGCCCGCCCTTGTGGCCCCGCAAGTGATCTGGCCCGCGGCCACGGACGGGCAGCTTGATTTACCGCGTATGGCAGCTGCGGCAGCAGCACTGACTGTGGGGGTGCTCACCAAAAACGTGCTGCTCGCGATTATCAGCGGCGCAGCAACGCTTTATGGTTTGCTTTGGTTACTGGGCTAGAAGCGAAGCCTGTACGGCATCAATCACGTCGCCTTCGTCGTTTTCATAGTATTTCGTCGTCTTCACGCCGGGCAGGCTGGCGAATTGTTCGCTGAGCTTGGCAGGGTAGAACGTCTTCGAGATGCTCTCAAAGCCCTGAACCTGCGTCAGGATATCAGAGGTCGCATTGGCGCAGAACGCCCCCGCTACCTGACCGTTTGACATCACAAGCTGCAAGATCTGTTCTGCCTGTGCGTCGCTGACCTGCAATTCCTGGCTGACGACATGGTAGGTGCTGCGCGCATGAGAGGATTTGTACCCCTGTATCCACTGGGGCGTCATGCCGTAAAGCACATCACCGCGTTCGATCACACGAGGGTCGCGGAACGATCCGGCGGGGTCAAAGATCACCTGCTGCGACCCGTTGACCACCAGTGCCGTATGGCCGCCGCTGCCGGTGCGGTTGTTGATCATCGTCACCAACGTGATGGATTTTGGTCCCGGTGCCACATAGGCAGCCGCTGCGACTTCTGCGGGGGTATTGTCGATACCGGTATCATTCGCACAGGCCGCAAGCAGCCCGACGCAGGCCAGAGCCATCCAAACGCGCATAGAAATATCCTGTCGGTTAAGTGTGCGCGCCTTAGCGCGCGAAGATCGCCATAAAGACCAGAATGGCAATAATCACGATGCACGACCATTTGACGAAGTTCATGAAGCTGTCAAAAGTCTTCTCGTGCGTGCTGGTGTCCATCGAGCCGTGTTCATGTTTGGCCATTTGCGCGATCCTTGTCTTAACGTGCGTATGATTTGGTCTGGGGAATACTGTATTCATTTGCCTATGTCACGGCATCAAAATGCGCGTGGTCAGGTGTTTTCGCCTGCGGGAGGCTGCTCTTGTGTCTCGAGGTCTTCGATCAGACGAAAACCGATGCGATTCGCGGGGGCTTCTTGCACCGCTTTGGGCAGCGCCCTCAGGGCCACGTTCAACTGTGTGACATGCTGCACAAGCTGCATCCGCGCGCCGGTGTTGTCCTTGCCATAAAAGGTCACGATATCAGGATCGAAATAGCCCATCCCCTCGATCCGCAGCACGCCGGCGTCACCGCCTGCAAAACCCATAGCGACCTCGTGATCACCGTCGAGCTGTTCTTCGAAGTTCTTGAGGTACAGCACAACACGCTCGTAGGCCCATTGCGCAGCTGATTTCTGCGCGGCAGGTTTCTGAGTGATCCCTTTGGGCACAGGCTGATCCGAGGCGTTGCGGCTAGAGGGGTCCGAATGCACCTCGTAAAGCCGTGGCAACGCGTCTGCTTCGATGGCTTCGGCAGCAGTCTTGATCTCGTTATCCATCGCTCAATCCCTTGACTGATATACCCACGCCCCGTCCTGCGCACGCAAGCTGCGCGTGGCGCGGCCCGTCTGGTACAGATGGCTAAGATGCGCCACCGCTTCGACCAACGCCAGACCGTATTCGCCCTCGCCGATGTTGCGTTTGAACAGGGTCGAAAAACATTCGGAGGCAGATTTGGGCTCTGCAATCGCCTTTTCCAGACGGCGCAGGGCGCTGTGGTGGTTCTCGATCAGCTGGCGCATGCGGGTGGGCAGACCGGTAAACGGCAGCTTGTGCCCCCCCAATACCAGGTGATCTTCGCGTGATAGCAGTGACAGCCGGTCGCATGCCTCGATCCATTCGCCAATCGGATCGGCCATGGGTTCGGTGGCATAGACCCCGACATTGGGGCTGATCGAGGACAGGATCTGATCGCCCGCAATCACGAGATTGTCGTCACGGCTCCAGAAGGTAGCGTGTTCGGGGGCGTGACCGTTGCCCATATGTACATCAAAGACGCGGCCACCGATGGTGATCTCGTCGCCCTGCTTGATCCGCGTGAAGCCCAAAGGCAGCGGCGAGACGATGTCGGCAAAGTTGAAGGGCCGCTCGGAGGCGCGTTTTTCATACAGCGCGGCGTCCATACCCGACAGCTTGTAGAACGCCAGCGCTTCGGCCGACGGTGTCTCTTGCGGGTCCAGCGTCAGCATCCGCGCGGTCAGCCATGCGGTGCGCGTCGTCACCAGCTCTGCCCCGTGTTCGGCCTGGAACCAACCCGCCAACCCGATGTGGTCGGGGTGGTGGTGGGTCACGATCACCCGCGACACCGGCTTGCCGCCCAACGGCCCCGCGATCAGGTCCGTCCACAGCGCCTTGGACTTTTTCGACGCAAAGCCGGTGTCGATGATCGTCCAGCTGTCGCCTTCGTCGAACGCATAGACGTTGACGTGATCCAGCTTCATCGGCAGCGGCAAACGCAACCAAAGAACGCCGGGGGCGACCTCAATCGCTGCATCATGGGCGGGCGGCGTTTCCCAAGGGAAACGCAAACCGGTGGGTGCGGTATCCGGCATCAGGCGGCCAGTTCGTCAGCGGAAAGCGCGAAAAGATCGGCCTCGCCCGCTTGGGCATGGGCCAGCAGACCGATGTGTTCTGGCAGCAACCGCAGGATATAGAAACGCGCCAGCTTTTCACGCGCGCCGCCTTTGTCGGCCAAAGCGGCCTTGAGGTGCAGATGCGCCCCAAGCACCCGCGCAAAGGCCCGCAGGTAAGGCACCGCACCGGCAAAGCGCGTGTCCATGTTCGATTGCTCGTTCAGCCAATCGGTCGCTTCGCGCAGCGTCTCGGACGCCTGCCACAGGGCGTCCGCCATATTCGGGAACGTCTCGCGGGCCGCTTCGGCATCGGCTTCGATTTCATCCAGCAGACGGTTCGCTGCCTCGCCGCCGTCCATCATCTTGCGCGCCACCAGATCCATTGCCTGAATGCCATTGGTGCCTTCGTAGATCGCGGTCACCCGCACGTCACGGCTGTACTGCGCGGCCCCTGTTTCCTCGATAAAGCCCATGCCGCCATGCACCTGAACACCCATTTCGGCGACGGCCATACCTGTGTCGGTGCCAAAGGCCTTGGCGATCGGAGTCAAGAAGGCCGCCCGGGCTTTCCATTCGGACTGACCGGTGGCGCTCGTCATGTCGATCGCCTTGGCACAGCACAGCGCAATGGCGCGGGCGGCAAAGGTTTCGGCCTTCATCGTCATCAACATACGGCGCACATCAGCGTGATCCACAATCGTGCCGGTGCCATCGGGGCGCGATGTTTTGCCCTGTTTGCGGTCCAGCGCATAGGCCAGCGCGTGTTGATAGGCCGCTTCGGCGATGCCGATGCCCTGCCCGCCCACACCAAGCCGTGCGTTGTTCATCATTGTGAACATGGCTGCCATACCGCCCTGTTCGGCCCCAACTAGCCAGCCCGTCGCCCTGTCATACTGCATCACGCACGTCGGAGACCCATGAATCCCCAGTTTGTGTTCCAGACTGACGACGTTCAGCGTGTTGGCATTCCCAAGGCTGCCGTCCTCATTTGGCAGGTATTTCGGCACGAGGAACAGGCTGATGCCTTTCGTGCCCGCAGGCGCACCGGGCAGACGCGCGAGAACCAGATGGCAGACATTGCCGCCAAAATCATTGTCACCCCATGTAATATAGACCTTCTGGCCCGAAATCGCATAGGTGCCGTCGCCGTTGTCTTCGGCCTTGCTTGCCAGCGCACCCACGTCCGAGCCCGCTTGCGGTTCGGTCAGGTTCATCGTGCCGGTCCATTCGCCGCTGATCAGCTTGGGCAGGTACAGTTCCTTGATCGCGTCGCTGGCGTGATGTTCAAGCGCTTCGATCTGGCCTTGGCTCATCAAAGGCGCAAGCTGCAAGGACAGGCAAGCCCCGCTCATCATTTCATTCACGGCAGTCGTCAGGGTCATCGGCAGGCCCATGCCACCGTATTCAGGGTCGGCGGACATGCCGATCCAGCCACCTTCGGCCACGGCCTTGAACCCGTCAGCGAAACCGGGCGACGTGCGCACAACACCGTTCTCAAGCTTGGCGGGCGTCTGGTCGCCTGCGCGTTGCAGCGGGGCCAGAACATCATTTGTCATCTTGCCCGCTTCTTCGAGGATCGCGCGGGTGACGTCTTCGCTGGCATCTTCAAAACGTTCGGTCTGACGCACAGCGTCCAAACCTACGACATGATCAAACAGAAAGGCAAAATCTTCGACAGGGGCGCGATAGGGCATAGTTTTCCTCCGTTAACGCGTTCGTCTGCTTGGCAAACCGAACAGCGACCTGATAAGCCCAAGACGATACTTCGGGCTGTTGCGGCGAGAATGTCGCTCAAGTCTGCGCACCGCAACCCAAAACGCGGCGTCATCCCCATAAGAGAAGCCCATGACCGACATTCTACTTCCCGACCCCTTAGGCATTTCCCGCGCCGCCGCCCTGCTGCAGCAAGGTGCACTGGTCGCTTTGCCAACTGAAACGGTCTATGGCTTGGGCGCGGATGCGCGCAACGGGACGGCAGTGGCAGGGATTTACACGGCCAAGGGACGGCCCAGCTTTAACCCGCTCATTATCCATGTCGCCGATGTCGATCAGGCACGCCAATATGGGCGCTGGTCCGACACAGCAGAGGTTCTGGCCAGCGCATTCTGGCCCGGTCCAATGACCCTCGTGCTGCCATTGGCCGAGGGGCACGGGTTATCGTCCCTGGTGACAGCGGGGCTGGACAGCATCGCCATCCGCATCCCCGCACATTCCACGGCCCGCGCCATATTGCGGGCGTTTGGCGGGCCGGTGGCGGCCCCGTCGGCCAACCCCTCGGGCAAGATCAGCGCTACCACGGCGCAGCATGTCCTGTCGGGGCTGCAAGGGCGTATCGCGGCCGTTGTCGATGACGGGCCCTGCACGGTCGGGCTGGAAAGCACGATCATCGGGATGAACCAGCCACGCCCTACCCTCCTGCGCGCAGGCGGTCTGCCGTCCGAAGCGATAGAGGCGGCGCTTGGGGGGCCGCTGGATGTGGCCGACGGCGCAGAAATTATCGCCCCCGGCCAGTTGGCGTCCCACTACGCGCCCCATGCCAGCGTGCGGTTGAACGCGCAGTACGCAAAAGAAGACGAGGTCTATCTTGGCTTTGGCGCAGCGAAGGGGACTGGCGCGGATGATCTAACCCTGTCGGCCAGCGGCGATCTGGTAGAGGCCGCGGCGCAGCTATTCGACCAGCTGCACGCGCTTGACCGGCTGCGCAAACCCATCGCAGTGGCCCCGATCCCTGAAACGGGGCTTGGCCGCGCCATCAACGACCGTCTGCGTCGCGCAGCCGCTCCGCGTTGATCCATCTTGCGTTTGTCAGGCCCGCCCCGCTGTCGCGCTCAGCCCCAATGGGTCCACCCCGATAGAGGTCAGCGCCGCTTCCCATTTGCGTGCATCGGGCAAGGTGAACAGGATGTCGGTATCGCAGGGGCAGGTCAGCCAGCCGTTCTGCGCGATTTCGCCTTCCAGCTGGCCTGCGTCCCAACCGGCATAGCCTAGCATCATCATCGCCTGTCGCGGGCCCTTGCCGCGGGCGATGTCTTCGAGAATGTCAAGCGTTACAGTCATCGCCACGCCCTGCGCGATATCGGTCGTCTTCATCACCGACCGGTATTCGGCGCTGTGCAGCACAAAGCCACGCTCTGTCTCGACGGGACCACCGACATGCACCCCCAGACCGGTGATGTCGTCCATGTCCACATCACTGAGCCGGTCAAGCACGTCGCCCAGCTTGAGA
This sequence comes from Sulfitobacter sp. M13, assembly GCF_053474885.1. Classification (NCBI taxonomy): domain Bacteria; kingdom Pseudomonadati; phylum Pseudomonadota; class Alphaproteobacteria; order Rhodobacterales; family Roseobacteraceae; genus Sulfitobacter; species Sulfitobacter sp. M13. The sequence goes on from NZ_CM130281.1 coordinate 3,050,165, forward strand.
TCAGCGGCAGGTTTGTTGACGATCAACCCCATCGCGCCCTCGTCGTCATGCGCACAGATAAAGATCACCGAATGATCGAACCGAGGATCGCCCATGCCGGGCATGGCCACCAAAAGCTGGCCGGTAAGATCCATTGTCATGCTGTCGTTCTTTTGCGTCATCCCCATAGCATGGCGTGCGCCCCTGCCGCTTACAACCCCTGCGACTGCAACGTTTCATAATGCAAACGTGACTTGGCAAACGGGGGGCAGTTGGCCCATGAAAGCACCATGACCAGAAAACTCCTTGGCCTGATGGCCGCTGCCCTTCTCGCCCCGTTGCCTGCTTTTGCGATGGAGGTGATCCACGGGGAAATCCTGCAAGGTTGGGTGCTGCCCGATGGCAACCGCATGGCCGCGATCCGCATGACAGTTAAACCGGGGTGGAAGACCTATTGGCGCGCGCCCGGTGATATGGGCATCCCGCCCAGCTTTGACTGGTCCGGTTCACGCAACCTGTCGGCGGTGGACGTTGAATGGCCCGCGCCTACGGTGTTTCGCGAAACCAACCTGACGACCATCGGGTACAAGGATCAGGTGGTATTGCCGTTGCGGATTACGGTGCCGGAAAAAGGTGCCCCTGTGACCATGAACACCACGATTGATCTGGGCGTGTGCAGCGACATCTGTGTGCCCGCCTCGCTTGAGCTCAGAGGCGTTATCAACACAACCACGACCCGCGCCGATCCTGCCATCGCGGCCTCGCTTGCGCAGCGCCCGTATTCGGCGAAAGAGGCCCGCGTATCGGATGTGACCTGCACCATTGGCAGAACCGGCGAAGACCTGACACTAGACGCTGCTATCACGGTGCCGCCCTCGGGTGGGCAAGAGCTGGTGGTGATTGAAACCGGCAACCCCGATCTATGGGTCAGCGAGGCCGATACGACGCGCAAAGGCAACACGCTGCACGCGCGCGTGGACGTAGGCCATGTCAGCGGCGGCCCTGTGGCGCTGAACCGGTCGCATATCCGAATGACGGTTTTAGGCAGCAATCAGGCCATCGATATCGTCGGGTGTAACGCGGGCTGATCAGCCCGCTGCTTTCCTGCGCGACAGCGCATAGATCACGGCCCCCATGGCATAGCCCGCCAGCGCGATCGCTGCGGCACCTGCCAGAAACAGCAGCAGTGCTGCGCTTCGTTGTGACAGCGCCCCCATCGTGGGCAACATCTTAGCCAGCGCGGGATGCAAGCCACCAGTCACCGCGACCCACCCCAGCGTAGCCCCGCCCCAGAGCAGCATCAGTAGCCATAGCCCCAAAATACCAGTCCTCAGCCCCCCAGCCCGCGCCCGCATGGCGCGGCGCATCGCACGGATTTGACGGCCGATATCATGCTGTGCCGCGACCAGCGCAGGCACGACCAGCAGCACTAGGAACATGCCAAAGCCCAGACCATAGACCAGCGTGATCACAGTGGGTTTCAAAAATTGCGCCTGCTGGCTTTGTTCATATAGCAGCGGCGCCATCCCAAGGACCGTCGTCAACGTGGTCAGCATCACCGGACGCAACCGATCCGCCGCGCCGTCGATGATCGACGGGATCACCCCGCGCGTGGCACCATATTCGTCGATTGTCCCCACCAGCACGATGGAATCGTTGATGATGATCCCCGTCATCCCTAGCAGGCCAACAACTGTGAACATGCTCAACGGGACCTCCCACAGGGCGTGGCCATAGATCGTGCCCACCAAGCCGAACGGGATCACCGCCATCACCACCATGGGGCGCGTCCAGCTGCCGAACACCCAAGCCAGCACAAGATAAATACCCGTCAGCACAAGGATCAGCCCGGTCAGCGCATCCGACAGGAATGTGTTTTCCTGCTCGCTCAATCCGCCGATGCGGAAATCAACCTGACGTTCAGAGGCGATGCGCGGCAGGATGTCCTCGCGCAGGGCCGTCGTGATCTCGGTCGCGCGGACGGGGTCATCTTCTGAAATGTCGCCGGTTACGGATATCAGCCGGATACCGTTCTCGCGCCGTACCGTGCTGAACCCCGTACGCCGGTCCACGCTGACGATATCGGCCAGCGGCACATATTGCCCGCCCGGCGTACGCATCTGGGTACGCTCAAGGAAATCCGCCGTCAGCTCGCCCTCGGGCAGTTCCACGCGAATGGTGGCCGATCGGGGGCCATCTGGATAGGTCGCGGCCTCGATCCCGCCAAGACGGTGTCGCAAGACCCGCCCCAACATATCAATCGTGAACCCGAGCGCTTGGCCCTGCGGTGTCAGATCGAGGATCAGCTCTTCTTTGTCATAGGCTAGATTGTCCTGCACAGCGCTGACTTCGGGATATTGCCGTAGCGCATCCTGCAAATCCTGCGAGGCGGCTTTCAACACCTGTGTGTCGGCCCCATAGAACTGCACATCCAGCGCATCGCCGCCAGGACCGGAACGCCAGCCGCGAAAGCTTACGGTTTCTGCAAGCGGATGGTGGACCACGGCATCCTGCAACGCCGCCACGAAGGCAAAGCTGGAATAGGGCCGCAGGTCCGCGTCGATCAGCTCGATCGAGATACCGCCCAGCAAATCACCGTCCTTGCTGTCAGCCCCGTCGAGCCCGCGACCCGCGTTGCCCCCGACCTGCGCAATGACATAATCGATCGGATTGGTGCCATGCTCCTCGGCATATTCCGCGCCCAGCGCTTCTGTCGCGCGTTGCATTTCGCGCATCATCGCCAGCGTATCGGCACGGGTGGCCCCATCGACCATGGCGAAGTTACCCGTTACCGACCCACGTTCGGGCGCGTTGAAAAAGCGCCATTGAACGTCGCCTTGAATGAACAGCGCCACCTGAGACGCAAGCACTGCGACAACGCCCGCCAACACCACATAGCGCGCGCGGATGACACCCGCCATGAAAGGGCGGAACAGCCGCTCGCGCACCCAAAGGAACCCGCGATTGACCACACGGCTGGGCAGATCATACCACCGTTTCTTTGCCCCTGCGGCCATCGCATGCGCCATGTGGTTTGGCAGGATCAAAAAGCATTCGACCAGTGACGCCGCCAGCACTGCAATGACGGTCAGGGGAATATCTCCGATCAGGCTGCCAAAGCGTCCGCCAACGGCCAGCAGGCCAAAGAACGCAATGATCGTCGTCAGGGTTGCGGCAAAAACCGGCATCGCCATGCGCCGCGCGGCGTTCTCTGCCGCTTGCATCGGTGGCTCGCCCAGTTCGTTATGCCGGTAGTCGGCATGTTCCCCCACAACGATCGCGTCATCTACAACGATCCCAAGCGTGATAATCAGACCGAACAAAGAGATCATGTTGATCGTGATCCCGCCCGCATACATTAGTGCAATTGCCGCGGCCATCGACGCCGGAATACCCGCGGCCACCCAAAAGGCCGTGCGCGCGTTCAGGAACAGGAACAGCAACCCCACCACAAGCGCGAGGCCCATCAAACCGTTATCAATCAGCAAATCCAGCCTGCCGGTAATTGCCTCGGCGCGCGTGCGGATCAGGTTGATCGCCACCCCCTTGGGCAGCATCACCGCCATATCGGCAGCGACCCCTTCGACGCTTTGCTGAATACCAATGGCATCCCCCCCGTCAGAGCGGTCAATGCGCACCGATATTGCCGGATCGTCGCCGACAAAATACCCCACCTCGCGGTCAGAGCCCTGTTCGATCACCCGCGCCAGATCGCCCACCAACAGTGACGATCCATCGACATTGCTGCGCAAGACGACACGCGACAAGGCGTCGGCACTGCGCTTGGCGGTCCCGGTGCGCACGCGGGCATTGGCACCTGTTACGTCACCGGCGGGGCTGGCATCGACCTCAGCAGCGATCGCCGCCGCGATCTCGGCCATGGTGATATTATAACGGATCAACCGGAGAGAGGGGACCTCGATCAAGGTCTGCGGCGCAGCGACCCCCTGAATGGTGCTGCGGGTGACCCCCGCCGCGAAAAGACGCGTGACAAATTCATCTGCAAAACGGCCCAGCTGTTCCGCACTGATCGGGCCGGTGATCACGACATCGGTGACGCGGTCACGCCAGATGCCACGGCGCACCACAGGGTCTTCGGCATCTTCGGGCAGTGTGGTGACGGTATCCACGGCGGTTTGCACATCGGTCGCAGCGCGGGCCATATCCCAGTTCGGCTCGAACTCCAGCGAAATGGTGCCACTGCCCTCACGCGACGCGGCGGTAGAACTCTCCACCCCTTCCACCGCCAGCAAGACAGGTTCAAGCACCTGAACGATGGCGTTGTCGACATCATCCGCGCCGGCCCCCTCCCAAACGGTCGAAACCGAGACACTGTCGATAACCACATCGGGAAAGAATTGCGCCCGCATGTTGGGCGCAGCAGCCGCCCCGCACACAAGCAGCACCACGAGCAACAGGTTCGCCGCCGTCCGGTGACGCGTGAAATACGACAGGATTCCGCCTGCGGGGCCGGACATGCTACGGGCCATAGATCAGCCCCCCATCCGGCTTTCGATGCGTTCGATCACCCGCGCAGGGACCTGTGGCTCAGCCAGTTGCGCCAGAACCCGTGCTTTAGCATCCTGCGGCATCCGCGTGTTCCCCTCGACAAAGGCGACAAGCTTTGCCCGACGTTCCTTTGTCAGCGCGATCATTGCGGGCGCATCTACCTGCGCCGTGTCCCGAGCCCCCGAGCGCAACGGCTTTACCGCAATACCGGCCCCCAGCAGTGGCGAGCGGGCCTCGACGACATCGCGGCCCTCGATTGGTCCCCGCACCAAGACCTCATCCCCCACGCGACGCAACACAGAGACCTGAACGCTTTCAAGCCGGTTTTCCGGATCCAGCACCAACACCGCCCCCTGCGCATCCAGCGCCGAGCTGGGCAGCCGAATGACGTCGTCCAATGCCGGTTCGCCCACCCGTACCATCGCGAAATCCCCCGGCTTGAACCCCGGTGCTTGCGCCAGCGTGGCAAAGATCAACCGGCCACTGGCCCCCTCACCCGCCGCAGCACCTGCACGGGTAATCTGGCCATGTGCCTCAAGGTCGGCACCCGCAACGTCGAGGCTTGCCGTAACATCCGCCTTGATCAACCGGCCCTGCGCATCCAGCAAGCGCGCGTATTGTGTGGTGGAAATGCGAAAAGAAATCTCGAGATCATCCGGGGCAATCAACTCCGCCAGCCGTTCGTTCGGTGAGACAAGGCGCCCCTCAACAACCGAAGTCTCGCTCAGCGCTCCATCGAAAGGCGCGGTGATTGTGGTTTCCTTTAACGCGCGCTGTGCATCGGCCAACGCGATCTGCGCATTGGACAACAAGCGCACGGCCTGATCCACGCGGGCCTCGGTTTGGGTCACCACCTGACGTCGCGCCAGAACCGCTTGGCGGGCGCTTGATGCCGCAAGCTCTGCTGTCTCTGTCGCCGTCGCGGTCCCGACACCCCGTTCACCCAAATCGCGTTGGCGTTCAAAGGCACCGATGCGCAAGCCGGCCTGTTCTTCGGCGGCAGCCAGTTCGTCCCGCCCCAAGGCCAGCGCACGGTCCGCATCACGCCCCTCTGCCTCTGCATTGCGCACAGCGCTTTGTGCCCGTGCGACTTCGGCCAAAGCGTCCGATCGATCAAGACGGACGAGAACCTGCCCCGCGACAACCCGGCCGCCGACCTCGAATTCAGGCGCAAGCTCGACCACGCGCCCCCCGACGGCGGCGCGCAGCTCAAGTGTCCGGCGGCTTTGCACGGCCCCAAAGCTTTGCAAGATAGGCACTTCGGTGCCTGACACGGCGCGCACAACATTGACCGAAAACACCCGTTCACGCGGGGCGCGGTCAGGCGGCGCGTCGGTCAGCCGTTGCTGGACAGCCCCGCCGATAAGGTCCGCTGCCAGCAGCAAGAACCCTAACGTCGCGGCCGCCAGAAACAGCCCAATCATGCTTTGCCGTAGAAATCGCATCTTGCCCCGATCTTATCCATCTGTGGCAGCAGTTTACCCCGCACGCCCACAAAGAACAAAATCACAGTTGAGACAACCACGCACGGCCTATCATACGCAGGCCCAGGCGGTTTCCATCGTTCTTCGTCCCAAAAATCGCAAAGGCCGCTATTTCCGGCGCTGGTGTTCGTCTAGCCGGGGCATGATTTCGACAAAATTACAGGGCCTATGGCGGTAATCGAGCTGCTTGATTAAAATCTCGTCCCACGCATCCTTGCAGGCACCCGGCGATCCGGGCAGCGCGAACAGATAGGTGCCTTGCGCGACCCCGGCAGTGGCGCGGCTTTGCACCGCAGAGGTGCCGATCTTTTGCATCGAGACGATGGTGAATACTGTACCGAAGGCGTCGATCTCTTTCTCGTAGACATCGCGATGCGCCTCTACGGTGACATCGCGGCCTGTCAGCCCCGTGCCACCGGTACTGATCACCACATCAATCTCGGGGTCGGCACACCAGTCGCGCAGTTGCGCTGCTATCTCGGCCTGTTCGTCCCGTATGATGGTGCGTGCGGCAAGCGCGTGACCTGCATCGGCAATGCGCGCAACCAGCACATCACCTGACCGGTCCTCGGCCAGGCTGCGCGTGTCTGACACCGTCAGCACGGCAATGCGCACAGGAATAAAATCAAGCGTGTCGTCGATCCGGCTCATGTCCGCTCCAATACTGCTAGCCGTGCGGCGAGGGCTATGAAAATACCGCTGCTGATCCAGCGCAGAGCTTGCCCGCCCCCGACCATCCGGCGGCCTAAACCGCTGGCAAACACACCGACCAAAGCGTTGATGGTAAACCCGCCCAGCGACAGCACCGAGCCGAACATCAAGAACTGCAGCAGCACCGGTCCCGCCTCTGGCACCACGAATTGCGGCACAAAGGCCAATACGAACAAGATCACCTTGGGGTTGGTTAGGTTCACGATCAAACCGCTGCGAAACGCCGATTTCGGCGCAAGCGAGACCGCAGGTGCCGCCCCGCTACTGCGCCAGGTCTGCACAGCCAGCCACAGCAGATAGCAGACCCCGATCCAGCGGATCACGTCAAAGGCCCAAGGCAGCGCAGCGACCACCGCACCCAAGCCCAGACCGGCCAGAGTGACATGTACCATCCCGCCAAGCGCGACCCCGGCACTGGCCGCGACCGACGCCCGCGGACCAAAGCGCACGCCCTGCCCCAGACAGAACATCATATCCGCACCGGGCGTGAGGTTCAGCGCCAGCGCAGCGGGTACAAAGGCCAGCACCGTAATCGGATCAACCATTCCTTAATTTCGCTTTCAGTGACAGCAAATCGGCCCAGGCCTCGCGTTTGAACTCGGGGCTGCGCAACAGATAGGCGGGGTGGAACATGGGCAGTGCGGGCAGACCCTCGGCCTGCGTCCACTGCCCGCGCAATCGGGTGATTCCACGTTTGCCCAGCAACGCCTGCGCTGACCAATTACCAACGATCACCAGAACCTCTGGCTTGGCCAAGGCGATATGCCGTGCAAGAAACGGCTTCATCATCGCGATTTCATCGGGCTTAGGGTCGCGGTTCTGCGGCGGCCGCCAAGGCAGCACATTGGTGATGTATACCGGCGCAGTCTCATGATGCCGCCCCATATCGATCGCCGCCAACATCTTGTCCAACAGCCCGCCGGCGCGCCCGACAAAGGGTCGCCCCTCGCGGTCTTCGTCGCGGCCCGGAGCCTCGCCAACAATCATGACGCGGGCCCCCGGCGTGCCGTCCGAAAATACCAGGTTGCGGGCCCCACGCTTGAGCTCGCAATGCTCGAACGCCGTCATCGCGGTGCGCAATTCATCTAGCGTGGTTGCTGCCGCTGCGGCACGTGTGGCTTCCGCCACCCCATCAGAACCAGAGGACGCAAGCGGCACAGGCCCCGTCTTGCCCTTTTGCGCCTTCGGTTTCTCGACCGCTGCGGGCACTTCATAGCGGTTCACCGGCGCGTCACAAATCGCCTCGGTCGCGCCAAGTTCAATCTGCCAGTGCAAAAGTGCAAGCGCCTGATGATAATCCACTGATTCCATGTGCCCAACTTACGCGCTGACGCGGGCAATAAAAATGCCAAGTTCCAAATGGCCTTAAATCCAATTCCACCCCCGCCTCGGGATGACGCCGCCCGACGACTTGCCCCGCCCTGCGCTGCCGCCTATAACGCCAAAAATAACGTGGGGTCCGCCGTCATGAGTTTCGCACACCGCCATCTTCTGGGCATTGAACACCTGTCCCAAGACGACATTACCACCCTTCTTGATCTGGCGGACACATACGTCGATTTGAACCGCCAGCCTCATAAACACAGTGATGCGCTGAACGGGCTGACGCAGATCAACATGTTCTTCGAAAACTCGACCCGCACGCAGGCGAGCTTTGAGATCGCGGGCAAGCGGCTTGGCGCGGATGTCATGAACATGGCAATGCAGGCGTCGTCGATCAAAAAGGGCGAGACGCTGATTGATACGGCGATGACACTAAACGCGATGCACCCCGATCTGCTGGTTGTGCGCCATCCCCAATCCGGTGCTGTCGATCTGCTGGCGCAGAAGGTGAACTGCGCCGTGTTGAACGCGGGCGACGGGCGTCATGAACACCCAACCCAAGCCTTGCTGGACGCGTTGACGATCCGCCGCGCCAAGGGGCGTCTGCACCGCCTGTCCATTGCCATCTGCGGCGACATCGCACACAGCCGCGTGGCACGGTCCAACATCATGCTTCTTGGCAAGATGGAAAACCGCATTCGCCTGATCGCCCCCCCGACCCTGATGCCGGCGCAGATCGGCGAATTTGGCGTCGAGGTGTTCGACGATATGAAAGAAGGGCTGAAAGACGTCGATGTCGTGATGATGCTCCGCTTGCAAAAAGAACGCATGGATGGCGGCTTTATCCCCAGCGAACGTGAATATTATCACAGATATGGGCTGGATGCTGAAAAACTGGCCCACGCCAAGCCCGACGCGATTGTCATGCACCCCGGCCCGATGAACCGCGGCGTAGAAATTGACGGAACGCTGGCAGATGACATCAATCGCAGCGTTATTCAGGACCAGGTAGAGATGGGCGTGGCCGTGCGCATGGCGGCGATGGACCTGCTCGCGCGCAACCTGATCGACAGCCGCAAGGCAAACGCATGACTGCACGCCCGCCCGAAGAACACGACCTGCTACACTGGCGTATTTCGCCGCGGGCGTTCTTTTGGCGGTGTATGGCATTGGCTGTGCTGACCATGCTGTTCTGTCTGCCGCTGCTGATCTGGCTGGACCCGATTACGTGGCTGCTCGCCTCGGTTCTGATCGCGGTTTTCTACATGTGGGTGTTTGACGAATTCCAGATCTGGTACAGCAACCGCAAGACGGTTTGGCGTCTCACCGACCGCGCAATCCACATCAACACCCCCGACACCGCAGAGCCGCTGGTACTGCCGCTGACCGATATCCGGTCGATCGGGAAACTGTCGCTGTGGTCGATCACCCTTGGCTTGCCGGACGGCCAGCGCGTCACCCTGCCGCTGGTGCCGCAGCTGCGCGAGACCAAGGCGCGTCTTGTCCAAGCGATAGAGGCCACGCGATGACCGACAAATTTTGGCAAGACCTGCTGGAGCCGGACGAAGATCTGTTGTGGACAGGTCGCCCCAAGCCAAAGCTTTCACTGCGCAATTTTCAGTTGCTCGGTCCCTTTGTCGGCGCAATCGGTACCGTTATCGCAGGTGCCTTTGTGCTGCAAGGCAACAGCTTGCCTGTGTCGCAATCGGTGGTCGTCGCGGTGATCGTCGCCCTGGTGGCCCTGTCGCTCTTGCGCGGGATGACCCGCCTGACCGATCTGCGCCGCACCCGCTATGCGCTGACCAACCACCGCGCCTTGTTTTTCAAGCTGACCCGCGACGGCACCCGCGCCAAAGCTTTCCCCCGCAGCGCCGAGACAACGCCCGATCTGCGTCTGACCAGCCCGCCCTCCGTTTTCTTTATCCGGCATGAACAAGCCGACAATCCCGCCCGCACCGCGCATCTAGGGTTTGAATATATCGAAGACAGCGACAGATTAAGTGCATTGATGGTAACTGCTTACAAAGGTGCACCCCGATGACACAACTTGAGATCCCCAATGGCGAAATCGGCCAGATCCGTCTGTTTGCCGTAAACCGCCCGATTGACGAACTGGCCCGCGATCTGCGCGATGGCAGCAAGGAAGCGTTGATCGCCGATCTGCTCGGCCGTTCAGTACCCGAAGGCTCGGCCGAGCTTTTTCCCGTCTCCGACCTAACGGGCGTGGGGCTGGCGCGCTATCTGAACGATGGCTACGCCGTGCCCCCTGACCAGATCAGCCGCGACCGCGCCCGTTTGGATGCGCTGGACGGCTATGTGCTGTTGCTGTTTTCCTCGGCCTTTGAGGGGCAAGAGACGACGCTAAAGCTTGGACCCGACCTGACCATGATCGGCACATACGGCGAGACGCAACCCGATATGTCCGTTATCCCGCTCGAGGCTGAATCCGCGCAACCCTACACGGGTGCTGCGGACATGACTCCGAAATCCCCGCCCGAGGGCGGTGCTGGTGGTATGATGGTGCTGCTGGCCGTTATCGTGCTGATCGGTCTTATTCTGTGGTGGCTGCTGTGAAAGAACCCAAACCTGATCCCAAAATGTCTGGCCGTATCGCCATGATCGCCTTGCTTGTCGCCTTTGGTGTGGCAGGCATGATGGTGTGGATCGGGTCCTGATCCGACCTGCCGCCGCTGCTGCGCCTCTGTTTCCTTAACTACGAAAGCCTCTCCATGACCCTGCATTTTATCAACGCGCAGCTGATCGACCCCGAAGCAGGCACCGTCACCCGCGGCACGCTCAAGGTCGAGAATGGCAAGATCGCGGCGATACTGGACGCGAACGCTTCGATACCGAGCGATGCGCAGATTGTGGATTGTCGTGGCAAGTACCTTGCCCCCGGGATTGTCGATCTTGGGGTCAAGGTCTGCGAACCCGGCGAACGGCACAAGGAAAGCTTTCGGTCCGCAGGATTGGCGGCGGCAGCAGGCGGGGTCACGACAATGGTCACGCGCCCTGACACCAACCCCACCATCGACAGCCCCGAAGTGCTGGAGTTTGTCACCCGTCGCGCCAACGAGGCCGCGCCGGTCAACGTCGTGCCCATGGCCGCCCTGACCAAAGGTCGCGAAGGCCGCGAGATGACCGAGATCGGGTTTCTGATGGATGCCGGTGCCGTGGGCTTTACCGATTGCGACCGTGTCGTGACGGACACCAAGGTGTTTTCCCGTGCGCTGACCTATGCCCGCAGCCTTGGTGCGCTGGTCATCGCCCACCCGCAAGAACCGATCCTGAGCAAAGGGGCGGCGGTGACCTCTGGCAAATTCGCGTCGTTGCGCGGGCTGCCCGCCGTGTCGCCCATGGCCGAGCGCATGGGGCTGGACCGTGACATCGCGCTGGTCGAAATGACAGGTGCGCGGTACCACGCGGACCAGATCACCACCGCCCGCGCCCTGCCCGCACTGGAGCGCGCCAAGAACAACGGGCTGGATATCACCGCAGGTGTCGGCATTCACCACCTGACGCTGAACGCGCTGGATGTGGCCGACTACCGCACCTTCTTCAAGCTCAAGCCACCGTTGCGCGACGAAGAGGACCGCATCGCCGTGGTAGAGGCCGTGGCCTCGGGGTTGATTGACATCATCTGCTCCATGCACACGCCGCAGGATGAGGAATCCAAACGCCTGCCGTTCGAAGAAGCCGCGTCGGGGGCCGTAGCACTGGAAACGCTGCTGCCTGCGGCCCTGCGACTGGTCCACTCAGAGATGATCGACATCGCGACGCTGTGGCGGGCGCTGTCGTTCAATCCGGCGAAACGTCTGGGCCTGCCCGGTGGGCGCATGTCGGTGGGGGCCCCCGCCGATCTGGTGCTGTTCGACGACGGTGCGCCCTTTGTCATGAACCGCGAGACATTGCAGTCGAAATCGCGCAACACCCCCTTTGATGGGATGCGCATGCAAGGTAAGGTCTTGGAAACTTACGTTTCTGGCACCTGCATCTATAAGGCCTCCTGATTATGCCCCTGATCGATTCCACACTATTCGTGCTCTTGTTCTGGGCTATTGCGGCCTATCTGGTCGGGTCTATCCCCTTTGGCATGGTGCTGACCCGCGCGATGAACCTAGGGGATCTGCGCAGTATCGGGTCGGGCAATATCGGTGCCACGAACGTGCTGCGCACGGGCTCCAAGAAAGCGGCCGCGCTGACCCTGATACTGGATGGCGGCAAAGGGGCCGTCGCGGTGTTGCTGGCGCGACTCTTTGCAGGCGAAGACGCCGCACAGATCGCAGCACTGGCCGCGATGGTGGGGCATTGCTACCCGGTATGGCTGGCGTTCAAAGGCGGCAAAGGCGTAGCGACCTTCCTTGGCGTGCTGCTGGCACTGGCATGGCCCGTCGGCATCGCGAGCTGTCTGGCATGGCTGATCGCCATGGCCGTGACACGTACGTCCTCCATCGGCGGGCTTGCCTCGGCGGCGGCATCGACCTTCTTTATGATATTCCTGGGGTACGGCAGCGCCCTGCTGTTGGGCATCGTGCTCACCCTGCTGGTGTTCTGGCGGCACCGTGAAAACATCAAACGCATCCGTGCGGGCACAGAGCCCAAGATCGGTGCCAAGAAAGACTGACCCTGTGACGGCTACCGTAGATGCGCGCTTTTTGGCCGCGTTCCACGCGCTGCCCGACGGCACCCACACCGGCAGATATCAAACCCGCCGCTATGTCTGGTCAAAAAGCAGCTTCAATACAGGTAAAAGCTGGAAATTGATTGCCGAGGAATTGGGCGGTTCGGACTATATCAGTCTGAACCTCTATGCCCTCGCCAGCGGTACACGGCTTTACCCGTGCGAGATGCCCGCGGCCAAGGTCACTGCCTTTATCCGCGGGCTGATCATCGAAGATTAGTAGGAATAGTCGGCGTAGATCCGGCTGAGATCGCCATTCCATTTGCCGTTATAGTCATCCAAAAGCTCGTCGGCAGGTACTTTGCCCGTCTCGATGCTTTCCTTCAGGGCGTTCAGGAAATGGGTTTCGTCCGGAACCATGCCACCTGCGCCGCTGCGTGCGCGTGCTTTCAGGCCGTGCTCTGACAAGGCCACGGCCTCGCGCGCGATATCGTGCATGTTCACGCCGCCAACCTTGGCCTGCAACCCGTCAACAGACGCCGCCACGCGTAATGCTTCGCGAGTTTCAGCATCCCAGCCTTTGACCAGATCCCAAGCACCGTCCAGCGCCTGCTGGTCATAGGTCAGACCCACCCAAAAGGCGGGCAGCGCGCAAAGCCGGCGCCACGGGCCACCATCGGCACCGCGCATTTCAATGAACTTCTTGATCCGCGCCTCGGGGAAGGCAGTGGTCAAATGGTCCGCCCAATCGCTCAAGGTCGGGATCTCACCCGGCAGTGCGGGCAGCTTGCCCTTCATGAAGTCACGGAATGATTGCCCCAAAGCATCAATGTATTTGCCGTCGCGGTAGACAAAGTACATCGGCACATCGAGCGCATATTCCACCCAACGCTCGAATCCCATGCCGTCTTCGAATACCCATGGCAACGTGCCAGTACGCGCCGCATCCAGGTCGCGCCACACACGGCTACGCCAGGATTTATGACCAATGGGCTTGCCCTCGAAGAAGGGGGAGTTCGCAAACAAGGCCGTCGCCACTGGCTGCAACGCCAGCGCCACACGTAGTTTCTTGACCATGTCGGCCTCTGACCCGAAGTCGAGGTTCACCTGCACGGTGCAGGTCCGACGCATCATGACCCGGCCCATCGTACCGACTTTGGTCATGTATTCGTTCATTAGTTTATAACGCCCCTTGGGCATCAGATCCATCTGGTCATGTGACCATTCAGGCGCAGCGCCCAGACCAATGAAACCGGCCCCGATGCGGTCTGCTACATCGCGCACTTCGCGCAGGTGCGCATTCACCTCGTCGCAAGTCTCGTGGATGGTTTCGACAGGGGCACCCGACAGTTCCAGCTGGCCGCCCGGCTCAAGCGAGACATTGGCCCCGTCCTTGACCAAACCAATCAGCTTGCCGCCTTCTTCGACAGGGTCCCAGCCGTGACCGTCGCGCAGGCCTTCGAGCATGGCGCGGATGGAACAGTCGCCCTCATAGGGCAACGGCAACAGCGTCTCTTTGTTATAGCCGAATTTCTCGTGCTCGGTACCGATGCGCCAATCTTCTTTCGGCTTGCACCCGTCTGCGAGGTAATTGACCAGTTGGTCGTAACTTTCGATCGGGCCGCCGCCGGATTGAGGGATGGACATGTGGGGTGGCTCCGAATTCAATTTCTGTGGTCTTAGGGATGGTGCGATTTCTGCGGGGTGTCAATGCAGCAGGGTCGAAACCGGGCGCATCGACCGACGTTCCCAAATCACCACCGACAGGGTCTTGTCGTCTGCCAATTCCGCCAACATGCGTTCAGTGCGCAGTCCCGGCAGCGCGGCAAAAGCGTCAAACAGCACGTCTGCGCCCGCCGCATCCACGGGGATCATCACGGGATTTTGTCCGGGTTGTTCCAGTTTCCAATGGGCCGGATAGGCACCGCGCTCAAGGCTCAGCCGATCCATCTCGCGCAGGGCGATGACCCCGCCTGTCAACGGTCCGAAATAGGCGATCTGCCCCTCGTCCACCTGCACTGCGCCCGCGCCAAGCCCAGTTTTGCGAAACCTTACCCGCTGGCCGCCAATCCAGACAAAGACCACCCCGGCCAGGATCAACGCATACCCCGGTATCGCCAGCAGCAGCCCCGGCCCCATCACCAGCCAAAGCCCGACCAGCGCAACCGTGATGCCGCCCAGAACCTCACGCCAGCGCCAAAGTTCTGCCTTTGCCTCAGGTCGCAAAAAACTCATCGTTCTCTCCCGATACCAGCTTCATTTTGCCCGCTAAACTCCACGGGGGCGTGGGGGTGTGAAACCCCCACTTCGACACGCGACACATACACGGCACTCACGTCCAATCCCCCAAGGTTTTCTGCCACAAAGTCATCGCCGCCACCGCAGCGGTATCCGCCCGCAAAATCCGAGGTCCCAACGCCACGGGACGGGACCATTCTACCCCGCGCAAGCGTTTGCGCTCAGTGTCTGAAAATCCGCCCTCCGGCCCGATCAGAATGGCCCAGGGACCAGGCTGCGCGGATGCCAGATCGCCCTCTTCGCCGGCCAGTGCTTCGTCACAGAACATCAAGGACCGCTCAGGCTCCCAGCTGTCGATCAACCGATCCAGACGGACCATTTCAGCAACCTCGGGCACGAAAGTACCGCCGCATTGCTCTGCTGCTTCTACCGCATGGGCCTGCAACCGGTCGCGCTGCACACGGCCTGCATTGGTAAACGCGCTTTGTACCGGCACGATACGACGTGCGCCCATTTCAGCGGCTTTCTCGACGATGAAATCAGTGCGCGCCTTTTTGATGGGCGCAAAGATCAGCCACAGGTCAGGTGGCAATTGCAGCGGTTTGGTCTGCTCGGCACAGACCAGCACGCCACCGCGCTTGCCTGCCTCGGCGACCTCGGCACGCCATTCGCCATCGGTGCCGTTAAACAGCAAGATAGACGCACCGACCGCCTGGCGCATCACGCCAAAGAGGTAATGCGCCTGCGCCTTATCCAAAGGAACGGATTGCCCCTGCCCCAGTGGATGATCTACATAAAGTCTGATTTTAGCGTTCATGGGCCTAGATATATGCACGACACCTCGCCGACACCAGATGGCAATGATGCGGCACGCGTCGTCGATGCCCCTGCGGACAATTGGGTCGACCGCTCTGCCCCGCGTTTCACCCGACCTTTCTTGCGGCTCAGCCGCGCGGATCGCCCCATCGGGACGTGGCTTTTGCTGCTGCCGTGTTGGTGGGGACTAACGCTTGCGATGCTGTTTGACCAACAGCCGCGCTGGTTCGATCTGTGGATTTTTATCGGCTGCGGTGCGGGTGCATGGTTGATGCGCGGCGCGGGTTGCACTTGGAACGACATCACCGACCGCCATATCGATGGCAAGGTTGCACGCACCCGGTCGCGGCCGATCCCATCGGGGCAGGTCAGCGTCAAAGGCGCGCTGGCCTGGATGATCGCGCAAATGCTGATCGCGCTGTGTATCCTGCTGTCCTTCAACGGGGCTGCGATTGCACTTGGGGTGCTGGCCTTGCTGCCGGTCGCAATCTATCCCTTTGCAAAGCGCTTTACGTGGTGGCCCCAGGTCTTTTTGGGAATCGCCTTTAACTGGGGGGCCTTGCTGGCTTGGACCGCCCATACCGGCAGCCTCGGCGCACCTGCGGTTGTGCTTTATGTCGCTGGTATCGCGTGGACGCTTTTCTATGACACGATCTATGCCCATCAAGACAAGGAAGACGACGCACTGATCGGTGTGAAATCCACCGCCCGCCTGTTCGGTGACAACACTGCCCAATGGCTGCGCCGGTTTTTGATGGGCACCGTGGGCCTGATGGGTCTGGCGGTCATCTTTGCGCTGCGTGATTCTGCATCGTTTCTGGCGCTGATCATCGCGCTTTGCGGTCCGTGGGCAATGGGCTGGCACATGGCATGGCAGCTGCGCAGCATCGACATCAACGATAACGACAAACTTCTGCGGTTGTTTCGCGTTAACCGCGATACCGGCATGATCCCGCTGGTATTTTTCGCCGCCGCCCTTTTGGCCTGATTGCACCCGTGCCCTCGCAGGCGTATCAAAGCCTTCAATATCAACGGTCTCAGAAACGAGTTTATGCGCCTATCTGTACTCCTGATCATTGCGATGACCTTTACCGCTGCCGCATCCGTCTCTCTGGTGGCGGCAAGCTTTTCAGTCACATTGATCGAGGAGAACTCCGAGATCGGTGTTCGCGATGCCCTTGATGTAAAGGAGATGACATGGGCGGAGGTTGAGGCAGACGGGCTTCAGGTCACGCTGTCGGGCACTGCACCGAACGAAGTCGCCCGCTTTAATGCGCTAAGCACGGCTGGCACGATTGTTGACGCCGCGCGTGTCATTGACCAGATGGACGTGACGGCTCAGGCCGCCATCGCCGCGCCGAAATTCTCGGTCGAGATTCTGCGCAACGATTCCGGCGTGTCCATCATCGGGTTGATTCCCACCACCACGGACCGCGACGCTGCCATTGACCGTTTCAAATCTATCGCTGGTCAGGACCATGTGGCTGACCTGCTGGAATCAGCGAACTACCCCGCCCCCGACGGCTGGGAGGACGCCTTTGATTTTGCCATCTCCGCGATGGAGAAGCTGCCCCGTGCCAAAGTTTCTGCCGCGGCAGGTCGCGTGGCGATCACCGCCATCTCCGACAGCGCCGAGGCCAAGGCGCGTCTTGAAAACCAGCTAAACCGCGCGGCCCCTTCGGGGGTCGTGGTCACGTTGGACATCGCCGCCCCCCGCCCGGTGATCACACCCTTTACTCTGCGCTTCCAGATCGACGAAGACAGCGCCGGGTTTGACGCCTGCAGCGCGGACACCGAACAGGCCAGCGCCCGCATCCTCAAAGCAGCCGTCGCAGCCGGGGCCCCCGGTTCTGCCCGTTGCACCGTGGGGCTTGGTGTTCCAAGCCCGCGTTGGGCCGAAGCGGTAGAGAAAGCGATTGGCAGCCTTGCCAAGATCGGCGGCGGATCGGTCAGCTTTGCCGATGCCGACATTAGCCTGATTGCCGCCGAAGGCACCGAACGCGCCGTATTCGACCGCATCGTCGGAGAGCTGGAGAACGCCCTGCCAGACGTCTTCGCGCTGAATGCACGCCTGCCCCAGGCCGTAGACCCCGATGCGGGTCCGCCTGAATTCGTCGCCACCTTGTCGCCCGAAGGTCAGGTACAGCTGCGCGGCCGCCTCAGTGACGACGCGCTGCGCGAACTGGCCGACAGCTACGCCAAGGCAAGCTTTGGCTCCGACAAGGTCTATACCGCCGCCCGCATCGTGGATGATCTGCCCGCCGATTGGCCGACCCGCGTCCTGTCCTCGCTGGATGCGCTGTCCAAGCTGGCGAACGGCACCGTGATCGCCACCCCCGACAGTGTCAGCGTCACCGGCAACACCGGCAACCCTGATGCCAGCACACAAATTGCAACGCTGCTGGCGGGCAAACTGGGCGAAGGCAAGGACTACGACGTCAAAGTCGTCTATCAGGAAAAGCTGGACCCCGTTCTGGGCCTGCCCACGCCGCAGGAATGCGAGGCCGAGATCGCCAAGGTCGTCGCCCAAGGCAAGATTAACTTTGAACCCGGCAGTGCCACGATTGATTCGTCGGCCCTTGGGACGATGGATAAGATTGCTGAAATCCTGAAAGATTGCCGCGACATCGCACTTGAGGTGCAGGGCTATACCGACAGCCAGGGCCGCGAGGAAATGAACCTTGCGCTCAGCCAGTCGCGCGCGCAATCGGTGTTGAACGAACTGCGTGCCCGTCGCGTGATTACCGGCTCATTCGTGGCCAAAGGCTATGGCGAAGACGCCCCTGTCGCCTCTAATGACAGCGAAGAGGGCCGCGAAGCGAACCGCCGCATCGAATTTAAATTGATCAGTGAACAAACGACTAAGGATTCTGATGAAACAGCGCTGGAAAACGGCGCGGATACAGGCGATACAGGCACACCATCCGACCAGACCCAAGAAGGCAACTAACATGAGCAGAACCGAATTTGTCATCGCAACAGCGATTATCCTATTCGTCGCCTTCTGCCTTGGATGGTTCGCCAATTGGCTGTTGCACCGATTCACCCGAGTTGCCGCAGACGATGTCGCGCAGCTTGACCGGATGAGCCAGGAATTGCACGAGGCAGAAGAGACACGGGATCAGGCGATCACCTATCTGCAACAGCGCGAGGCCGAGCTGACCAACCAGCTTAACCAGACCGAAGCAGAATTGCGTGCCGCCATGGACGGGTTACGCGATGCACGCCACGAGGCGGAAGAAATGCGCGCCTATATTGATCGCCAACAGGCCAGCTAAGCACTCGGCGGGCCAGCTACCAGCGGGCCAGCGCATCTTCGTCCTCTGATTTGGACGCCACCCAATCCGCACCCTTTTCGGTAATCTCGCGCTTCCAGAACGGCGCGCGCGATTTCAGGTAGTCCATCAGAAACTCTGCTGCCTCAAACGCATCCTTGCGGTGCCGCGCAGCAGTGGCGACCATCATGATCATCTCGCCGGGCAGCAACCGACCGAACCGATGAATGACCAGTGCATCCCCTAGCGAAAAACGGGCCATCGCGGTCTCTGCCATCTCGGTCAGGGCCGCTTCGGTCATGCCGGGGTAATGTTCGATCTCCATCGCCTTTAACGGATCATCGGGCAGATCCCGCACGATTCCCGTAAACGTCACAATCGCGCCCATATCACGGTGACCGGCGACGAACGCCTGCGATTCTTGTCCCAGATCGAACGGGGCGTCCTGAACCGATATTTTCATCCTAGCCCCCTGTCATCGGCGGGAAAAATGCCACTTCGCGAACACCTTCCAACGACGCGTCAAAATCAGTCAGCTGCTGATCCACTGCCACCCGAAGGCCAGCGAGATCGGAAAACGCGACAGCATAGCGTTCCTCGCGGGCGCGCAATTCGTCGACCAACTCTGCGACAGTGCGGGCAGTTGTCTCTACCTTCTCGCGGGGAAGACCGATGCGTTCGCGCACCCACGCAAAGTACAAGATATTCATCAGCGGGGCTCCACCAGATGGGGCAGGGATTTGCGAAGGTAATCATAGCCGGTGATCGCCGTCAGAGCCGCCGCAATCCACAACAGGACAAGCCCAACACGCCCGGCCCAGATCATTCCGTGGAACTTCCACGTCAGCCCCAGAACGTCTTCTTCCTCGCCCGAAAGAATAGCGCTGACCATCGCGTTATCCATGCCGAAGATCGACATGCCAAAGTAGTGTTCAAACAGTCCCTGCCCAAACAAAACCGCAATCGCAACCATCTGTGCGGTGGTCTTCCATTTGGCCAAGGCCGTCACTTTCAATGTGCCCGACACATCACCTAGAAACTCGCGCAGGCCGGAAACGAACACTTCGCGGAACAGGATCACGGTGGCGGGCAAAACCAACCACGGCGACCAGCTTGAGAAGGCGACGATCACCATCAGCGCGATCACCACCATCGCTTTGTCTGCAATCGGGTCCAGCATCGTGCCAAGCTTGGTCTCTTGCCCCCAAGCGCGCGCCAGATAGCCGTCAAACCAATCGGTCACCGCTGCGGCGATGAACAGGAACATCGCCAGAGCGTCCGCATAGGGTCGCGTAAAATACAAGAACATCACAGCCACGCTCGGGGCTGCGACAAGACGCATCAGCGTCAGGATATTTGGGATATTCCACTTCATTCTGTCACCCTACAGCGCCAAGACGACAGGGGAAAGTGCCAAGACATCGCCTTCATTTTGCAAAATAAACTCCCCGCGGAGCGTCCCGCCCTTACCGCCACCCGCAGGCCGAAACCCCAAACTACCCGCGTTCATGGAAAAACGCATAAATTCGTTCAGCCAAAGCCACTGACACGCCATCGACAGCCTTCAAGTCGCTCAGGTTGGCGCGCCCCACCGCCTTGGCAGACCCGAAATGTGCCAGCAAGGCCCGCTTGCGCGCGGCACCGACACCAGGCACATCGTCCAGTGGCGTTGCGCCAACGGCTTTCGCGCGTTTCGCGCGGTGTGTGCCGATGGCGAACCGGTGGGCCTCATCGCGCAACCGTTGAATGAAATACAGCACCGGATCGTTGTGCCGCAGCGCCATGGGCCGTTGTCCCACACGGTAGAATTCCTCTTTGCCCGCGTCGCGGTCCACGCCCTTGGCGACACCCACCATCGGAATATCCTCGACCCCGTATTCGCGCATGATCGATGCGACTGCGCTCACCTGCCCTGCCCCGCCGTCGATCAGCAGCAGGTCTGGCCACATGCCAAGGCTGCGGTCTGGATCCTCCTTCAACAGCCGTTTGAACCGGCGGGTCAGCACCTCTTTCATCATGCCAAAGTCGTCCCCCGGCGTCAGATCATCGCCGCGGATATTGAACTTGCGATACTGGTTTTTCATCATTCCTTCGGCGCCGGCGACGATCATGCCCCCGACGGCGTTTGTGCCCTGAATGTGCGAGTTATCGTAGACTTCGATCCGCTGGGGCGGTCCCGGCAGAGCAAAGGCGTCGGCAATGCCTTTCAGAAGGTTCGTCTGGGTCGCCGTCTCTGCCAATTTGCGCGCAAGGGATTCGCGGGCATTGCGCAGTGCCCCGTCCACCAGTTCCGCCTTCTCACCGCGTTGGGGCACCACGATATCAACCTTGCGCCCCAGCTTGCCCGACAGCGCCTCGACCATCAGGTCAGGGTTTTCGATCTCATTCGACAAGATCAGCTGCCGCGGCGGCTCTCGGGTGTCGTAGAACTGGCCGATAAAGGCCTCCAGCACTTCGGCGGCATCGACGTCGGGCCCGACGCGGGGGTAGTAGTCGCGATTCCCCCAGTTCTGGTTGGCACGGATAAAGAAGACCTGAACGCACGCCTGCCCCTGATCCAGATGCAGCGCGATTATGTCGGCTTCGGCCACCCCTTGCGGGTTGATACCTTGGGCTGTCTGTACTTGCGTCAAGGCTTTGATGCGGTCCCGCAATGCGGCGGCGCGTTCAAACTCCATCGCCTCAGAGGCCTGCGACATTTCAGAAGCAAGCCGCCCCTGAATATCAGTCGATTTGCCGTTCAGGAATTTCTCGGCGTCCTGCACGGTTTTGCGATATTCGTCGGGCGAAATCTTACCCACGCAAGGGGCAGAACAGCGTTTGATCTGGTGCTGCAGACAAGGGCGCGAACGGCTTTCGAACATCGCGTCGGAACAATCGCGCAGCAGAAACACCCGTTGCAGCTGATTAAGCGTCCGGTTGACTGCACCGGCGCTGGCAAAGGGGCCATAGTAATTGCCTTTTTCCTTCTTGGCCCCGCGGTGCTTTTTGATCTGCGGATAATCGTGGGTCGCCGTCACCAGAATATTGGGAAAGCTTTTGTCGTCGCGCAGCAGCACGTTGAACTTCGGCTTGAGCTGCTTGATCAGATTCTGTTCAAGCAGCAGCGCTTCGGTTTCCGTTTTCGTGGTTAGAAACATCATCGAAGCGGTGTTCGAGATCATCCGCGCGATCCGCCCCGAATGCCCCGAAGGACGCGCGTAATTGCTCACCCGTGCGCGCAGGTTCCGCGCCTTGCCCACATAGAGCACACGGCTTTCCGAATCGAGCATGCGGTACACGCCGGGCGATCCATCAATCGTTTTGAGGTACGATTGAATCACCTGATGGCCGGTCTTCGGGTTTTCGTTAGCGTCTGACATTGATTCGAGTGTCCGGAACTTTTGGCTGCAACAGTGTTAACGGCGAAACAAGGTTAAACATACCCACCACTCTTGTGGATAACCTTGCATATAACTTTCATAGAAATCCGAAATCCCCATGTATCATTGGGCCTTCCGGTGTTTGCCTAAAATTTAGGCACACCTGCAAGGCATTGAAATATATGGATATTATAATTAACACTTTGCAACCCACTGATAACGCGTTCCTTTTTGTAACAGTTTCGCTTCGGCTGTCGCGACAGTGCAAAACTTTACCGGAAAGCCTATTCGAGCCCTTGCACGTCGGGTGTTTTCCAGCCTAGGTGCTGCCCCCCGTCGGTGCAAATTAACTGCCCCGTTACCGAAGGTGCATCAAGGAAATAGCCTAAGGCAGCGGTGATATCCGCGGGATTCGCCCCGCGTTCAAGTATCACCTTCGCGCGCTGACCGGCGAAATGAGCGTCAGTCTGCTTGGCCCCTTTCAGGGTTGGCCCCGGACCAATGGCGTTCACCCGTATCACTGGTGCCAGGGCTTGCGCAGATGTCTGCGTCAACGCCCACAGCCCCATTTTGCCGATGGTATAGGTCATGAACTCTGGCGTGAGCTTGCGCACCCGTTGGTCCAACATGTTAACGATCATACCCGCCGCGAAAGGTTCACCTTGCGCATCGGTATTGGCCTCTAGGTGTTGCGCGGCCATGGCTTGGGTCAGGACAAAGGGCGCACGCAGATTGCTCCCGATATGCCGGTGCCAACTTTCCTCGGTCGCGGTCGAGATATTGTCATATTCAAAGATCGACGCGTTGTTCACAAGGCAGGTAATCGGTCCGCCAAGCACCTCTGCCGCACTGGGAAGCAGCGCCTGCGTGGCTGCTTCATCCAGCAGATCAGCCTGCAAGGCCACGGCGCGTTGGCCTTTGGCTTTCAGCTCAGCTACGACCTCATCCGCAGCTCCGGATGAACTGTTGTAGTGCACCGCGACATCATATCCGCGATCGCCCAGATACAGCGCCATCGCACGTCCAAGGCGCGCACCTGCTCCGGTTACCAACGCATGTTTCATATCGCACCTCTTTAGAGCAGAATCGCCGCCATATACCCTGCATAAATCGCACAAAGCAGGATGCCCCAGAGGCGGGTGATATCACGCCCCAGATAAACAAAGGGGATCAACATAAGGGACGCACCCAACATCACCCACAGATCAATCCGCAGGAATTCCGGATCAACAGTGATCGGCCCCACCAGGCTGGCGACCCCGATGATGCCGAGAAGATTGAAAAGGTTCGACCCGATCACGTTCCCCAAAGCGATATCAGCCTGACGCCGGAGCGCGGCCATCACGGTCGTCGCAAGCTCTGGCATAGAGGTACCGATGGCCACGAGAGTCAGACCGATGACCGTATCGCTCACACCATACGCCCGTGCGATGATCGACGCATTGTCGACCAGCAGCCCTGCACCAAGCGGCAGCCCCACAAGCCCGAGCACCAGAAACACAGCGATACGCCAGCCCGGCATGTCAGGGTCTGCCCCCTCGGGCTCTTCCAGATCACCGGCGTCAGCGCCCTTGCAAGCGTGGCGGTGCTTTCTGCTGTCACGGTACATATCGAACAGGACAAAGACCAACGCCCCCAGCAGGATGAAACCGGCCCACAGATCAAACACACCGCGCATGGCAAGTGCGATAAACATCAGCGAGGCGAGGATCATCATGTTGAAGGTTTTGCGGGTGTTGCATTCAGATGTGTGCATCGTCGCCAACAAGGCCGGCACGCCCAGCACCAACAGAATGTTCGCCGTGTTCGACCCCACAACGTTGCCCAAAGCGATCCCCGGAGCGTTATCCAAAACCGCTTTTATCGACACCAGCAGTTCAGGCGCAGACGTCCCGAAAGCGACAATCGTCAGGCTGACGATTAAAGCGGGCACGCCAAGGCGCAAGGACAGGTTCACTGCCCCTTTTACCAGCGCATCCCCGGCCAGCAACAAAATCACCAGCCCCAAAACACTTAGAACCCAAGGCATAATCATCCGCGTTTACCCCCGCATCCGCAGGGGGATTTCCCAATGCGATAGCGACCACAATTGTTACATTTCGTCTGGCTCAGACGCTTGCCGCCTAGCCAGTGCATTTTTCCGAACCATGCAAGCGTGCCCATGGCGACCAGAAACAATAAGACAATTTTAAAAATCATGTGTCAGAGCCCAAACCGCGCATAGGTCGCGCGTTCTTCGATACTGTCTACCGCGTCGCCGATGATCTGCGCGCCAAAGCGGGACAACAGCCCCTTCTTCGTGCCGTAGCGGTTGAATTTCACCTTGTCGCCAAAGCGTTGTTTTATCATCGGCCGAAGATGCCCGATGCCATCGATCAACCCCAGTTCGGTTGCACGCTTCGCCAGCCATACCTCGCCAGTGAAAAGGTCGGTATCAGGGGCCAGTTTTGCGCCGCGACGTGATTTTACGTGATCGATGAAATTCTCGTGGATGTCGTCCAGCAGTTGTTTCAGCCGCGCGACGTCCTCGGGCTTTTCGGGGCGGAAAGGGTCCAGCATCGATTTAGACTGACCAGCGGTGTAAACCCGCCGTTCAATACCATGCCGCTGGATCAGCTCGTCTGCGCCAAAGGATGCCGAAAT
This sequence comes from Sulfitobacter sp. M13, assembly GCF_053474885.1. NCBI lineage: Bacteria > Pseudomonadati > Pseudomonadota > Alphaproteobacteria > Rhodobacterales > Roseobacteraceae > Sulfitobacter > Sulfitobacter sp. M13. Next base: position 3,075,126 of record NZ_CM130281.1, read on the forward strand.
GACACCGATCGACCCCAAAACCGAGCTGGGGTCGGCATAGATTTCATCTGCCGCCGCAGCCAACCAATATCCGCCAGATGCCGCGACATCTTCGACAAAGGCGATGACAGGGATGTTCTTTTCCTCGGCCAAGCGACGGATACGTGCGCCTATCAACGAAGATTGGACAGGGCTGCCACCGGGGCTGCTGATCTCAAGCACGACAGCAGCGGGCTTACCACGATTGAATGCTTTATCGATTGCAGGGCCGATGCCGCTATCGTTGAGGCCACCGCGCGTGCGGCCACCAATCACACCAGACAACCGCACCACGGAAACCGTCGGGCGGGACGTCAAAAAGGGAAGGTATTTTCTCATACCTTCCCATGTAGAGTGCACCCTGCCGGCAAACAAGGAGGCCACGCGAGACTTACTGCCTAATCCGCCAACCGGTCCGGAAAATCCAGCCAATCACCGCCAAACACAGCGCCGTAAAGCCTGCAATGGCAAACAAGCTGGTCACAATCGGCACATCTGCCGATCCGAAGAATGCCCAGCGAAAGCCCGAGATCAGATAGACCACGGGGTTGAAATGCGAGATCACCTGCCACACCGGCGGCAGCATGGAGATCGAATAGAATGACCCCCCAAGGAAAACCAAAGGCGTCACGATCAGCAACGGGACAAGCTGCAACTGTTCAAAGTTGCCTGCCCAAATACCGATGATGAATCCCATCAACGAAAAGCTGATGCAGGTCAGCACCAGAAAGGTCACCATCCAAAATGGATGTTGGATAGTTATATCTACAAAGAAAAACGCTGTGATCAGAATGATCACCCCGATAAACAACGCCTTGGTCGCCGCTGCCCCGACATATCCGCAAACAATTTCGATAAAGTTAACTGGCGCAGATAAAAGCTCGAACACCGTGCCGATAAACTTGGGGAAATAGATCCCAAAGGACGCGTTCGAGATCGACTGCGTGATGACGCTCAGCATGATCAAACCGGGCACGATAAATGCACCATAGCTGATGCCCTCAACCTCTTGGATACGGCTGCCGATGGCGGCACCAAACACCACGAAATACAGCGATGTGGACAGCACGGGCGAGATCAAGCTTTGCGTGATGGTGCGAAAGAAGCGCGCCATTTCAAATGCATAGATGGATTTGACTGCGATCCAGTTCATGCCGCGTCCTCCTTTACCAGATCGACGAAAATATCCTCGAGACTGCTTTGCGAGGTCTCTAGATCTGACAGAACCAAGCCCGCAGCCGCCACGTCAGATAGGAGCTTCGTAATCCCCGTCCGCTCTGCCCGCGTGTCATAGGAATAGATCAATGCGTGCCCGTCGTCGGACAGGGTCAGCGCATCAGACGCAAGGCTTGCGGGAATTGCGTCAATCGGCTGGGTCAGCTGGACGACCAGTTGCTTTTTGCCCATGCGTGACATCAGCTTGTCTTTATCCTCGACCAACAGCAGCTCGCCGTGGGCAATCACGCCGATCCGGTCGGCAATCGCCTCGGCTTCTTCGATGTAGTGGGTTGTCAGAATGATGGTGACGCCACTGGCCTTCAAGTCGGCGACGATGTTCCACATATCGCGGCGCAGCTCGACGTCGACACCGGCGGTGGGTTCATCAAGGAACAAGACGCGGGGTTCATGCGCCAATGCTTTGGCGATCAGGACGCGCCGCTTCATCCCACCGGACAAGGCACGGATCTGACTGTCTTTTTTGTCCCACAGCGACAGCTGCCGCAGGATCTTTTCAATCGCAGCATCATCTTTGGGCTTGCCAAACAACCCGCGCGAGAAACGCACAGTGCTGATGACTTTCTCGAAGGGTTCAAGGTTGATCTCTTGCGGAACCAGCCCGATCATCGAGCGTGCGCCACGGTATTCGGTGACCGTGTCAAAACCGCCCACCGTAACGCTGCCGCCTGTGCCGGTTGTAATTCCACAAACCGTTGAAATCAGGGTCGTTTTGCCTGCGCCATTGGGGCCAAGCAAGGCAAGAATCTCGCCCTCACGGATGTTCAGCGACACGCCTTTCAGCGCCTCGAACCCATCTGCATAAGCCTTGCGCAGGTCGGTAATCTTTACGATGTCAGGCATTGGCGTCTCCGGTGTTGTTGGCCGGAAACTAGACTGATTACGGCAGAGTGAACAGGCCCAACCCGTCAGCTTTTGCTGCGACCGAACCAGCCCTTTTTCTCTGCAGGTGCCTCCGCCCCTTCAACGGCCTCGGCAGATACCGCCTCCGCGGGGCCTTCAAGTGTCTCTTGCAGGTTATTAAAAAACTGATCCGCCATTTTTTTGGCAAACCCGTCAATGATCCGGCTGCCAAGCTGCGCCAGTTTGCCACCCACCTTGGCTTCGACGTCATAGGTCAGCGCGGTGCCGCCATCGACAGGGGCAAGCGACACGTCCGCCGCGCCCTTGGCAAAGCCCGCGGCCCCGCCCTTACCTTCGCCGCTGATCTTGATCGACTGGTCGGGCACCATATCGGTCATGGTGACCTGCCCCTTGAACGTCGCTTTGACGGGGCCGACCTTTTGCACAACCGTCGCCTCGAACCCTTCCTCGGGGGAGCCCGTGACTTCGGTCGCCCCCGGCACGCATTTGATCAACATGTCAGGGTCCAGCAGCGCGGCGTATACCTCGGCCGGGCTGGCTGCGATCTGGCGGGTCTCTGACATTTTCATGGGGCGCTCTCCGTTGAAGGTTTTGCCACAGCCTAGCGCAGTTCAATTGACGACGCCAAGGCGAAACGCGCTGGACAGGATTTCGCGACATGGTAGAGCGGTGAAATGGAAGTACACGTACAAAACCGCGCCGGTGCCGCGATCGCTTTTGTCCTTGCGGGGGTATTTGCGATTTCGATCAACGACATGCTGATCAAGCAACTGTCAGGGGGCTATCCCCTGCATGAAATCGTCTTTGCGCGGGCCCTGATCGGCATCATCGTTGGGTTGGCTTTGGTGCAGGTCGAGGGCGGCTGGCGCATTTTAAAAACCCGTCAGGCCCATTGGCACGTGCTGCGCGGATTGCTGGTGGTGATCGCCAATATGACCTTCTTTCTTGCCCTCGCCGCCCTGCCCTTGGCGGATGCCACGGCGCTGTTCTTTGTTGCCCCGCTGTTTATCACGCTGTTGTCGATCCCGATCCTTGGCGAAAAGGTCGGCGTCATGCGGCTAAGCGCGGTGGCCGTCGGATTCGTCGGCGTGATCATCATGCAGCGCCCTTGGGCCGATGCGCAGTCACTACAGGCCTCGCGGTTGGTGCTGTTGTTGCCCGTGGTGTCGGCGTTGACCTATGCGCTGAACCAACTGATGACGCGCAAACTGGGGGTGCATAGCAAGGCCTCGGCCCTGTCGGTCTATATTCAGGGGGTCTTCTTGTGCGTGTCGCTCGGCTTTTTCTTGCTCGCGGGGGATGGCAGCTTTGTCACGACCGACAGTACGCCGTCGATGGTGTTTCTGCTGCGCGCCTGGGTTTGGCCTGCCGCAGGTGACGCATGGATTTTCCTCGCCCTCGGGTGCAATGCGGCGGTCATCGGATACTGCCTAAGCCAAGCGTACCGCATCGCCGACGCCGCCACAGTCGCGCCGTTTGAATATATCGGTCTGCCGCTGGCCGTGTTCTGGGGGCTGGTGATTTTCGGCGACTTGCCCGTGTGGGAGGTCTGGGTTGGCATCGGCCTGATCCTCGGATCTGGTCTGTTCGTGTTCCTGCGCGAACGGCAGAAAGCTAAGGTCGCGGTCAAGTCACCGACGGGGCGGCGCCACTAGCTGACCTGCACGATGACCTTGCCCGTCGCCTTGCGCGTGCGCAGCAAATCCAGCGCTTCGTTCGCCTGATCCAACGGCAATACATGGCTGACATGGGGCTTTATCTCGCCCGCGCTATACCAGTCGATCAGTACCTTGAAGCTGTCGGTCAGCACCTGCGGTTTAAAGTTCTTGTACCCGCCCCAGAAAAACCCCAGCACATCGATGTTTTTAACCAACAGGATATTGGCGGGGATCTGCGGCACCTCGCCCGAGGCAAACCCAAGCGGCAGAATACGGGCTTCGGGGTTGCAGGCACGCAGGGCGGCTTTGAACTGGTCGCCCCCGATAGGATCATAGACCACATCCGCCCCGCCCAAGGATTTGACAACCTCGCGGATGTCATCCATTTCTGAATCAATCAGATGATCCGCACCGGCGGCGCGGCAAATCTCTAGCTTGGCGGCCCCACGGGCGCAGGCGATGACCTCTGCCCCCATCAGCTTGCCCAGCTCAACCGCGGTCAGACCCACCCCGCCCGAGGCCCCCAGCACCAGCAGTCGTTCACCAGGTCTCAGCCGCGCCTTATAGTCCAGCGCCACATGGCTGGTGCCATAGGCCACAAGAAAGGCAGCGGCATCCTCTGCGGGCATGTCATTGGGAATCGGCACGCAAACATTGGCGGGAATGGCCGCATATTCCGCCAGCCCCAGCAGACCACTATACGCCGCGATACGCTGACCGACGGCAAGATCGGTAACCCCTTCGCCCACGGCGGCAACGCTGCCCGCCAGTTCCATCCCCAGTGTAAAGGGCAGATCGGGCTTTTGCTGGTATGTGCCTTTGATCATCAACAGATCGCCAAAGTTAAGGCCGCAGGTTTCGACCTTGATCAGCACCTCGCCAGCGGCGGGCACGGGCATTTCCAGCTCTTGCTCTGACAAAGGCTGATCATAAGCGGTGACTTGCATGGCACGCATGGGGGGCTCCTTGGGTTATTCTACGCAAAAGGGCCAGAGCGTCGGCGGCTTTGCAACCCCCTGCTCCGGCCCTCGCGAAATTACCCAACGGCAAATGCGCCTCGTCTGCTGCCCCTCAGGGGATGACCATCAACCTGATACCGTAGGCCACAACCCCAAGCGCTGCGACGCTCAGCACCCAGATCAGTACAAACCAGCCTGTGCGTGCCATCCAGCTGCGTCGCATCAGTGGTATCCCTCTTCGGGGTCAATTTTCCCGCGAAAGACCCAGTAGGTATAGATCGTATAAGACAGGATCATCGGCAGCAGCACCAACGTGCCCACCAACGCGAATTTGAGGCTGCTGTCGGGGGCAGCGGCTTCGACGATGGTCAGCGAAGAGGGCACGATATAGGGGTAAAAGCTGATCCCGATCCCGATAAAGCCCAGCACGAACAGTGCTAGCGCACACAGAAACGGCGTCACATCCCAATGGCGTTGCAACCCGTGAAACAGGCCATAGATCGCCGCGGCTACAAGACCGGGCACCAGAATGCTGAAGATCGCCGTCGGAAAGGCGAACCAGCGGCCAAAGAACGCGTCATTCAAGAAGGGCGTCCAAAGGCTTACCAGCCCCATGAACACCAGCGTTGCGATGGCAAACGGCCAGGCCAACCGCCGCATATGCGCCTGAATACGCCCTTCAAGCTTCATGTTCAGCCATGTGGCACCCAGCATCGCGTAGCCCACGGTCACGGCGAAACCGGTCAGCACGGAAAACGGCGTCAGCCAGTCCCACCAACCGCCCGCATAGGCGCGGTTTTCGATCTCTATCCCCTGGACCAAAGCCCCAAGCGCGATCCCCTGACACATGGAGGCCACCAGCGATCCGCCGAAAAACGAGATATCCCATAACGGTTTACCCCTGATGGTACGCCAGCGATATTCAAAGGCGACGCCGCGAAAGACCAGCCCCAATAGCATCAGGATAATCGGCATATAAAGCGCGGGCATCACGGTGGCATAGGCCAGCGGGAACACGGCGAACAAGCCGCCACCCCCCAGAACCAGCCACGTCTCGTTCCCGTCCCAGATCGGCGCGACAGAGTTCATCATCACGTCACGCTCGCCCTCGTCCTTGGACAGCGGGAACAGCAGCCCGACCCCAAGGTCGAACCCGTCGAGGATGACATAAATCAGCACCGCAAGCGCGATGATGCCGGCCCAGATAAACGAAAGTTCTAATCCAAACATCTGCTGTCTCCTACTCTGACGTTGCCATATCTTGGGTCTTGTCTTGCGCCACAGTGGTGGTACCCGCAGCCCGAACGGGGCCGTCGGTGATCTCTCCCTTGGCACCCACATGAGGACGTTTGCGCATCAAACCGAGAATATAGAACACCCCCGCCCCGAAGACGAAGAAATAGACCACGATGAAAGCGATCAGCGACGCGCCAACCGCAGGTGCGCTGACTGGCGCAAGGCTGTCGCTGGTGCGCAGCAGACCATAGACGGTAAACGGCTGGCGACCGACTTCGGTTGTGATCCATCCAGCCAGCACCGCAACAAAGCCCATCGGCCCCATGACGATCGCCGCACGATGCAACATCCGCGCGCTATGCAGTTTGCCGCGCCAGCGCGCGAATCCGCCCCAAAGGCCCAACCCCAGCATGGCAAAGCCCAAGCCCACCATTACACGGAACGAAAAGAAAACGATCGCGACGGGAGGTTCGTCCTCGTCGGGGATCGTGTCCAATCCGTCCAGCGGTGCGTTCAAGTCGTGTTTGAGGATTAACGACGACAGTTTTGGCACTTCGATCGCATAATCGACCCGTTTTTCTGCCTGATTGGGGATGCCGAACAGGATCAGTGGGGCACCGTCGGGGTGGCTGTCAAAGTGCCCTTCCATCGCCATGACCTTGGCAGGCTGATGCTCTAGCGTGTTGATGCCGTGAAAATCCCCCGCCACAATCTGCAAGGGCGTGACCAACAGCAGCATCCACATCGCCATAGAGAACATACGCCGCGACGCCGGCCCCTGATTGTCCTTGAGCAAATGCCACGCGCCCACGGCCCCCACGACCAGCGCCGTGGTCAGATAGGCCGCCAGCACCATGTGCAGCAAACGGTAGGGGAAGGACGGGTTGAACACGATCTTCCACCAATCCAGCGGAATGAACTGCCCCACATCATTGATCCCATAGCCCGCGGGGGTTTGCATCCAGCTGTTCACCGACAGGATCCACGTGGCCGACAGCAAGGTGCCAAAGGCGACCATCGCTGTGGCAAACATGTGCAACCCCGGTCCGACGCGTTTCAGGCCAAACAGCATGATCCCCAGAAAACCGGCCTCGAGGAAGAAGGCGGACAACACTTCATACGCCATCAACGGTCCGACCACCGGCCCCGCCTTGTCCGAGAAGACCGACCAGTTGGTCCCGAACTGATACGACATGACAATGCCCGACACGACGCCCATCCCAAAGGCGACCGCAAAGATCTTTTTCCAGTAGTCGAACAGCACCCGATAGGTCTCGTCCTTGGTCCAAAGCCAAAGCGCGTTCACGACAGCCAGAAAGCTGGCCAACCCGATCGAGAATGCCGGAAAAATAATGTGAAACGAAACGGTAAAGGCGAATTGGACCCGTGCCAGAACCTCGGCGGAAAACCCATCAAGCATGTCGTACCTCGTAATGTATGGCCAAAAACAAGGGGTTTGGCCCTTACACCCTAGATAGCGCTGCACCGGGCATAAGTCACATGCTCAAATCGCCGCACAAGGACGAGGGGTTAAAGCGTGATGCGCACACGCAGCCCCGGCGCATTATCGAGCAGCGCAATCTGTCCGCCGTGCAGCTTGACCACGCCTTCAACAAGGCTCAGCCCCAAGCCGTTGCCCGGCGTGTGGCGGCTGGCGTCCAGACGGTACAACCGCTGCAACACCTTGGTGCGGGCGTGTTCGGGGATACCGGGGCCATTGTCAGCGACTTCGATCACCGGCCGGTCGTTGGCGCGGTAAAGCGATAAGGTAATCTCGCTGCCCGCAGGGGTGTGGCGCATAGCGTTTTCCAGCAAGTTCGACATCATCTGCCCCAGCAGGTTCTTGTCCCCCTCCACTGTCAGCTGCGCGTCGGGTACAACACTGTCTAATGTCTGCTCTTTTGCAGCGGCGGCAGGTTCATAAACCTCAGTCAGGGTCAGGCAGAGCCGGTTCAGATCAACGGGGGCAAAATGCGTCTTGGGCGACCCTGCCTCGACCGAGGCAATCTGAAGCAGCGACTGGAATACCGAAGCGATCCCCGCGACCTCGTCCTGCGCTTTGGCCAGCAAGGCCCCTTCGTCCGTGTCTTCGGGCAGGGTACGGGCCAGATCATGCAGATGCACAGCCACCCGCTGGATCGGGGTCTTTAGGTCATGGGCGATGTCCGAGGACACCTGTCGCAGCATCTGGGTCTGCGCCTCTTGCGCGCCCGCCATCTGGTTCACCTTGCTGCCGATGCGCTGCAAATCATCCGCCCACCCCGGCGACACGGCCACGCGTGCCGCAAGGTCGCCGGTCGTCAGATCATCAAGCGTACGCCCGATGACATCCACATGCCGCTTGCTGCGCCGCGCCAGATAGAGCCCCCCCGACAAGGCGACCAGCACCGTGGGCAGCAGGCTGATCAGCAGGATGTTCAGAAACACCACGCGCAACCCTTCGATTTGGGCGCGGCTACGCGCAACCGTCAGCTGGCCCCCATACAGCGGCGTGGTCAGCGACAGATAGACCCCGTCATATTCCGCCCGCCCTTCGGCCAACGACACGATGTGATAGCCTTCGTCATCACGGGCGATGGCCCCGTTGCCATAGATGCGACCGGAGGGGGTGATATAGCTCAGCACCACGCGGCTAGGATCCGCATCACGCGATTCAGCGTCGACCAGCAGGGCCACCGCGCGGGCATTGGGGGCGGCGCGAAACCCCGCGATGTCTTGTTCGAGATCTGCACGGATTGCGGCTTCAAACGAATTTTGCGTCACCGCATAGCTGGCCGCCAATCCCATCAGACTGACGGTCGAGAACAGCAATACCAGCAGCAGCGCCAGCCGCACCGGCATAGACCGCCAGAGCTGCGCCAGCCGCGACCTCATCCGTCGATCCGGTAGCCAGCACCGCGCACGGTCTGGATCAACTCGCGGTCAAACGGTTTGTCGACCTTGGCACGCAACCGGCTGATGTGGGTTTCGACAACGTTGGTCATCGGGTCAAAGCTGATGTCCCATACCGCCTCCAGCAGCATGGTGCGGGTCTGCACCCTGCCCTTGCGGCGCAGTAAATGTTCCAGCAAGGCGAATTCCCGCGGCAGCAGGTCGATTTCCTGTCCGGCACGGGTCACCTTGCGGGTGATCAAATGCATTTCAAGGTCGCCTGCACGCAGCACGGTTTCCTGCTCCATTGCCTGCGGACGGCGGGCAAGAGCGGTGACACGGGCAGAAAGCTCGCCAAAGGCAAAGGGCTTGACCAGATAGTCGTCCCCTCCCGCATTCAGCCCACTGATGCGATCGTCAACGCTGCCCATCGCAGTCAGAAACAGCACCGGTGTCAGGTTCCCCGCACCGCGCAAGGTCTTGACCAACGTCAGCCCGTCGATCTCGGGGAGCATCCGGTCAACAATCAGCACGTCATAGCTGCCGGAGGTCGCCTGTATCAGCCCTTCGCGCCCTTCGGCGACAAGGTCGACGGTATGCCCCTCTTCGCGCAGACCCCGTGCGATATAGGATCCGGTGGTGGCATCATCTTCGACGACAAGCAGTTTCATAAGCAGGGGTCCATTGCAGCGTTGATCCTTGGATACCTGATATAGGGCGCGCTGCCACCCGCGAGAGGCAAGTTAACACATTTGTATAGCTGACAGAAACGCGCTGTTAGAATGGGCTGCCATTTGGGTGTCATCCCTGAAGACGAAGGAACCCCAAATGACATCTCTCTTTTCCTCCCCCCGCCGTGCCGCACCGTTTGTACTGGCTGCGGCCCTTGCCTCAACCTCGGCGGTGACGCTTGCACCCACAGCCGCGTTGGCCGTACCGGCTGGCGGCTATGCCGATCTGGTCGAAGAAATCTCGCCCGCCGTCGTATTCATCGAGGTGACAGGCACCGCGGAACAAGCCAACGCGCAAGTGCAACTGCCGGAAGGCATGCCCGAAGAACTGCGCAAACGGTTTGAACAACTGATGCCACAAGGGCCGACCAGTGCGCAGCCGATGCACGGGCTTGGGTCCGGTTTCATCGTGTCCAAGGACGGGGCCATCGTGACGAACAACCACGTTGTTGCAGGGGCCGATACCGTTAAGGTCAAACTCGCCGACGGGCGCAGCTTTGATGCCAAAGTTGTCGGCAGCGACGTGCTGACCGATATCGCCGTGCTCAAGGTCGAAGCAGACGTGGACCTGCCCGCTGTCAAATTCGGGTCGTCCGATGACATGCGCGTCGGCGACGAGGTCGTCGCTATGGGCAACCCCTTTGGTCTGGGCGGCACTGTCACCACTGGCATCATCTCGGCTAAATCGCGCAATATCAACGCGGGCCCCTATGACGACTTTATCCAGACGGATGCCGCAATCAACCGAGGCAACTCGGGTGGGCCGCTGTTCAACAACGCCGGCGAAGTGATTGGCGTGAACACAGCGATCCTGTCACCTGATGGCGGGTCCGTGGGCATCGGCTTTTCTGTGCCTTCCGATCTGGTGCAAGCCATCGTGGCCGACCTGTCCGACGACGGCGAGATCACCCGTGGCTGGCTTGGCGTGCAGATCCGCCCGATGACGGCAGAGGTGGCACAGGTGTTGGGCTATGACGCCCCGAAAGGTGCCGTGATCGAAGCCATCGGCGATGACAGCCCCGCCAAGAAAGCCGGCCTTGAGAAAGGCGATATCATCCTGTCCTTCAACGGAACAGAGATCAAAGAGCTGCGCGACCTGACCCGTGCGGTCGCCGAGACCGATCCCGATGCAAAAGCCGATGTGGTTGTCTTGCATAAGGGCAAAGAAGTGACGCGCGCTGTCACCATCGGCACGCTCGCGGATCAAAAGGCGTAAACCTTTTCCAGCAAGCTTACCTCGTTCCTTGCTGGATCTACCCGCCCGCGTGCCCCAACGCGGCGGGTGCGCACCACACGTCCCCATGGTGCGGCAGACCACCCCCGACGGCGAACCGTCGGGGGTGGTTTTCGTTTAGTGGATGCCCGAACCGGCTTAGATCGTCGCCTCGAACAGCGCCCGCAGATTGTCGGACGTCAGGGTAACGGGATTGCCGCCGCAAGACGGGTCTTCCAACGCCATTGCGACCATATCGTCGATGCGGTCTGCAGACACGCCCATGTCGGACAGTTTGCGCGGGATACCGAAGCTGTCGTTGAATTCCTGCACAAAGGCACGGAACCCGTCATAGCCGCCGTCGATCCCCAGATACCCCGCCGCGCGGTCGAACCGTTCGCGAATCTCAGGCTCGTTCAGGTCCAGCACAGCGGGCATGCAGACCGCATTGGTGGTGCCGTGGTGCGTGTTGAACACCGCGCCAATCGGGTGGCTCATGGCGTGGATCGCACCCAGACCTTTCTGGAAAGCAGTCGCCCCCATCGCCGCCGCCGCCATCAACTGCGCACGCGCTTCGATGTCGGTGCCGTCCGCATAGGCGCGTGGCAGATAATCGATGACCAGCCGCATGCCTTCTAGCGCGATGCCCTGCGACATGGGGTGGAAATGCGGGCTGCTAAACGCCTCGACGCAGTGGGCAAAGGCATCAAGTCCCGTGCCTGCGGTGATATGTTTGGGCATGCCCACCGTCAGCTCGGGGTCGCAAATCACGACACTGGGCAGCACTTTGGGGTGGAAGATAATCTTTTTGACGTGGGTTTTCGAATTGGTCAGCACCGACGCGCGGCCCACTTCGGACCCTGTACCGGCGGTTGTGGGTACGGCGATGATCGGCGCGATGGCATCCGCGTCGGCACGCGTCCACCAATCGCCCACATCCTCGTAATCCCATACGCCGCGCGACTGCCCTGCCATAAAGGCGACCATCTTGCCCAAATCCAGACCCGATCCGCCGCCAAAGGCGATCACGCCGTCATGCCCGCCCTCGCGGTAGACCTTCAGGCCCGCCTCTAGATTGATCTCGGTCGGGTTAGCGTCCACTTCGGAAAACATTGCGCGACCAAAGCCAGCGCGGTCCATGAGGTCCAGCGTGCGGGTCGTGATCTCCATCGATGCCAGCCCCTTGTCCGTCACCAGCAGCGGGTTTTTCACCCCTGCGGCCACGCAGGCCTCTCCGATCTCGGAAATGCGGCCTGCGCCAAAGCGGATGGCGGTGGGGTAGGACCAGTTGTTTTGCAGTGCCATAAAGATCAAGCCTTTTTCAGGTGGTAAGATTTGGGACGCGTAAGCGCCTGATAGCCAAGCTCAGAGAGGCCCGCGCCCTGCCCGGTGTCTTTGCAGCCCGTCCAGCACAGGGCCGGATCCAGGTAATCGCAGCGGTTCATGAACACGGTACCGGTTTCCAGCTGCGCACCGATGGCGTCAGCAGCGTCCGCGTCCTTGGTAAAGATCGCGGCGGTCAGGCCGAACTGGCAATCATTCATCAGCGCGATTGCTTCGGCGTCGCCCTTGACGGGCATGATGCCAACGACAGGGCCAAAGCTTTCGTCGCGCATCACGCGCATATCATGGGTGACGTTTGTCAGAATCTGCGGCGTGAGGTACGCCCCGCCGTCATCGGCATCAAACGTGTCGATTAGCGTGGTGGCACCGGCGGCGACGGCCTCGGAAATCTGGGCACGGACTTCGGCGGCGAAACGCACGTTGGCCATGGGGCCGATGTCTGTGGTCGTATCGAGCGGATTCCCGAGCTTCAGCGCGTTGACCCAAGCCACGGCTTTTTCGACAAACGCATCATACAGGCTTTCGTGCACATAAATCCGTTCGATCCCGCAGCAGCATTGCCCCGCGTTAAACATCGCCCCGTCCATCAACCCGTCAACGGCAGCATCGACATCTGCGTCAGCACGCACATAGCCGGGGTCTTTGCCCCCCAGTTCAGTCGCGACGGGGGTGAAGGTGCCTGCGGCTGCGATCTCCATCGCTTTGCCGCCCCCGACAGAGCCGGTGAAGTTCACAAAGCCGAACTGCCGTTCAGCGATCAGGGCCGAGGTCGTGTCGTGATCCAGAAAAACGTTCTGGAAAACATCATCGGGGATGCCGGCCGCGTGGAAAGCCTCTGCCAGCCGCTCGCCGACTTGCAGGGTTTGCGTGGCATGTTTCAGCACCACGGCGTTACCCGCAATCAAGGCTGGCGCGACAGTGTTGATCGCCGTCATATAGGGATAGTTCCACGGGGCAACGACTAGCACGACACCGCGCGCCTCGCGGGTGATCTTGCGGGTGGCTTTGTCGCTGTCTTCAACGATCGTGGGGGCCAGCGCCTTTTCCGCGATGTCGGCCATGTAGTTCCCGCGTTCGGCAAAGCCGTTAAATTCGCCGCCATAGCGGACGGGACGGCCCATTTGATGTGCCAGTTCCTGCGCCATGCGGTCAGTGGTTTTGCCCACTTCCGCAATGGCCGCGCGGACCAGTTGGATACGGTCAGCCAAAGGTCGAGCGGCCCATGCGGACTGTGCCGCCTTGGCGCGGGCGCAGACAGCGCGTGCCGCATCCAGCGACAGGACCGGACGTTCAAGGTAAACCGATCCGTCGATCGGTGAGATACATTTCAGAGTGTTTGTCATGGTTTATGCTCGCTCAAATCCGCGGTTGATTTCCCAGTCGGTCACGACCTTGTCGTATTCCTCCTGCTCCCATTCGGCTGCGCGGGTGTAGTGGTCAACCACGTCGTCGCCAAGGGCCTCGCGCAGCATGGCAGAGTTGCGCAGTGTTTGGGTCGCGGCGCGCAGGGTGCGGGGGATTTCAGTGACGTTAGAATCCTCATAGGCGTCGCCTTTTGTCGGCTCTTGCAAGGGCAGCTTTTCCTCAATGCCCTTGAGGCCCGCCGCCAACAGCACAGCCTGCGCCAGATAGGGGTTCAGATCAGAGCCACCGATGCGACATTCGACGCGAATACCCTTGGTGCCATCGCCACACAGACGGAACCCCGCGGTGCGATTATCAACGGACCAGACGGTCTTGGTCGGGGCAAAGGTGCCTTTGGCAAAACGCTTGTAGCTGTTGATGTACGGGGCGAAGAAATATGTGATATCAGGGGCGTAGGCGATCAGACCGGCCATGAAATGCTGCATCATCTGCGACATTCCCAGCTTGGCCTCCTTGTCATAGAAAGCCGGTGCGCCGTCTTTCCAAAGCGACATATGCACATGGCTGGACGAGCCGACCTTATCCGCCGACCACTTGGGCAGGAACGACGCAGAGAACCCCTGCTGATAGGCGATCTCTTTCACGGCCTGCTTGGAGATTGTGTGGTGATCGGCACAGGCCAGCGCGTCGGCGTAGCGGATGTTCAGCTCTTGCTGGCCGACTTCGGCCTCGCCCTTGGTACATTCAATCGGGATGCCAGCGCCCACCAGATGGTTGCGCAGCGGCTGCAGGAAGCTTTCCTCCTTGGTGGTCTGGAACAGGCAGTAGTCTTCGTTGTGACCGTTCAGCGGCACGAGGTTGGCGTATTTCTCTTTTTGCAGGGTGCGGTAGTCGCCTTCGAACAAAAAGAACTCAAGCTCGGTCGCCATCATCGCGTCAAAGCCCATCGCATCCAGACGGGCGATCTGCTTTTGCAGCATGGCGCGCGGCGAATGGGGCACGGGTTCATGGGTGTGGTGATCCAGCACATCGCCAAGCACCAGCACGGTTTTGTCCAGCCACGGCACATGGCGCATGGTCGACAGATCGGGGCGCAGCACATAATCGCCATAGCCGGTTTCCCAGCTGGTCGAGGCAAAGCCCTCGGGCGTGGACATCACCAGATCGGTCGCCAGCAGATAGTTGCAGCAGTGTGTTTCCGCGTGGGAATGGTCGATAAAATTCGTGACGTGAAAACGCTTGCCCATGAGGCGGCCCTGCATGTCCACCAGTGCCACCAGCACGGTGTCCACCTCGCCCTTAGCGGCCAGGTCCTTGAGCGTGTCGAAAGTAAGGTTGCCCATCTGCAAACGTCCCTTTTGATGTGAGGGGGCGGCACAGATGCGCCGCCCCGATGTTCATGATGTCAAACTAGGCTCAGCCGAAAGTATAGGGCGGGCCCGCTTTCGAGATGACGTTGTTATAGTCGCGGAAAATCTGCACGATTTTGGCAGCTGTTTCGCCTTCTTCCGCCATTTCGTCCCAGAATTTCACGGCGGCTTCCTCGACCACTTTCCATTCTTCTTGCGGCACGGATGTCAGTTCCAGCTTTTCACCGGACGCGCGCAAGCGGGCCTCGCCGCCCCAGTACCACTGGTTGCGATAGGTGTGGCTGGCCTCGATTGCGGAGTTCACGATCTGCTTGAGGTGATCTGGCAACTCTGCCCATTTTTCGGCGTTGACAAAGAACGACCCGATCCACGCACCAGAGATGTTATTGGTACAGAAGTAGTTGGTCACATCAGCCCAGCCCACGGTGTAGTCTTCGGTGATGCCTGACCACGCCATGCCGTCCAGCTCGCCTGTCTGAACCGCGACTTCGGCGTCTTCGTACGGGATGTTGACCGGCACGACACCAAATTGCGATAAAAAGCGGCCCGCTGTCGGGAAGGTATAAAGCTTGAGCCCGTCCATATCGGCCAGCGATTTGATCGGCTTGACGGTGTTGAAGTTACAAGGGTCCTGCCCCGCCGCGGATAGCCAATGCACGCCGACCTTGGCGTATTCCTCGCGCCAGATGTCTGCCAGACCGTATTGATTGAACAGCACCGGCACGTCGAGCGCGTGTTTCGTTGCCAACGGGAAATAACCGCCGAAAGACCGCACAGGTGTCGGCGACGCCATGGAATCGTCATCCGAATGCACGCCGTCGATGGTACCGCGTTGCAATGCTTGGAAAAGCTCGCCCGTGGGGACGATCTGGTCCGCATAGAACAATTCGATCTCAAGCTCGCCTTGTGCCGCGGCGTTGATCGCGTCGATGGCGGGTTTGGTCACCTCTTCCCCGAGCGCAGACCCCGCATAGGTCTGGAAACGCCAGCGGATCGGCTCTTGGGCGTGCAGGATCGACGGGGCGGCAAGGGTCGCAGGGCCGGCAATGGCGGCACCTTTCAGGAACTTACGTCTCGTTGTCATGTCTCATACTCCTTGTTGGGTTTGGGTTGAAACGGGCCAGTTGCTCTGACCACTTGGTTGGTAATGCTTATTTCGCGTAGACATAGTTCGGCAGCCAAAGCGCGATCTGCGGAAAGATCATGACGACCGCGAGCGCCAGTACCATCACGCCAACAAAGGGGATGATCGACCGGTAAATGTCGCGAATCGTGATCTCTGGCGGGGCCATGGCGCGCATCAGAAACAGGTTATAGCCGAAGGGCGGCGTCATATAGGCGATCTGGCAAGTGATCGTATAAAGCACACCATACCACACCAGATCAAAACCGAGTGCGCCAACCAACGGCACATAGAGCGGGGCCACAATCACCAGCATGGCCGTGTCATCCAGAAACGTCCCCATAACCAGAAACGACAGCTGCATGAGGATCAAAATCACCCAAGGGTTCAGGCCCCATTGTTCGGTAAACAGGCTTTCAATCGCCTTGACCGCGCCCAGCCCGTCAAACACCGCGCCAAAAGCTAAGGCCGCGAGGATGATCCACATGAACATACAGGTGATCGCAAGGGTCTGGCGCACCGAGTTTTCAAAGACGGTGCGCGTCATCCGCCCTTTCAGCACAGCTGCAACAAAGGCGGCGATAGCCCCAATGGCAGAGCTTTCGACAAGCGAGGTCCATCCGTTCACAAACGGCACCATCATCACGGCAAAGATCACCACAGGCAGCAGGCCCGCACGCAGCAGACGCAGCTTTTCAGGCCAGCCCACATCGCGTTCCTCGGCAGATAGCGCCGGCCCCAGCTCAGGGTTCATCCGGCAGCGGATGGCAATATAGATGATGAACATCGTGGCCATCATCAGCCCCGGAATCGCGCCCGCCAGCCACAGCTGACCCACGGGTTGCCGCGCGATCATCGCATACAGCACCAGCACGACCGAGGGCGGCACGAGGATGCCAAGGCTCGACCCTGCCTGAATCACCCCGGTCACCATCAACTTGTCATAGTTTCGCTTCAACAGCTCGGGCAGCGCAATTGTTGCACCGATCGCCATGCCCGCCACCGACAGGCCGTTCATGGCGGAAATCAACACCATCAGCCCGATCGTCCCGATGGCTAGTCCGCCGCGCAATCCGCCCATCCACACGTGAAACATTTTATATAGATCGTCGGCAATTTTACTTTCCGACAGCACATATCCCATGAAGATAAACATCGGCAGGGTCAGCAACGGGTACCAGCGCATCAGCTTGATCGCGGCAGAAAACCCGATGTCATAGCCGCCCCGGTCGCCCCACAAAAATAGGGCGGCCATCACCGCGACAAAGCCTATCGCCCCGAACACACGCTGCCCCGTCAGCAACATCAGCATCATGGTCGAAAACATTAGAATGGCGATCAGCTCATAGGGCATCGCGTGTGTCCTCTGCGGATTTGAGGAAAAGGATGTCCTTGAACAGTTCAGAGACAGCTTGAAGCAGCATTAAGGTGATGCCGATGCACATGGTCACTTTGACCGGCCACATATAGGGCCGCCACGCGGTCGGGCTGCGCTCGCCCCCGTATTTAAAGGAATACATCGTGGATTCGATACCGCCCCACAGCAGGATCACCAGATAGACCAGCAGGAACAATACAGTGATGCAATCGGTCCACGCCTTTTTGCGCGGGGTCAGCTCGGCATAAAATAGATCCATCCGCACATTCGCGCCCATCTGCAGCGCATAGGGCCCGCCAAGGATGTAATACCCCACCATCACAAACTGCGCCATTTCCAGCGTCCAAAGCTGTGGCGATGCAAAGGTTTTGTTATACGACGACCACAGCAGGATCCCCATCAGGACGAAAATCCCGTACATCATGATCCGGCCAAGGCCATAGTTAAAGCCGTCCACTACCCGAATGTATCTGCGCATCGCGTTCATTTGGTGGCCTCGCTGTCGGGGACGGGAAGGGCTCGGGTCAGGCTCTCGGCCAGATGCCCTGCCATGGCCTGCGCCTTTTCTGGCGTATCAATCAGATCATTGCGGATCTCGATCATCACAGCCGGCAGACCCTGCGTTTCGCCATGTTTTTCCAAGGTATAGGTCACGCCGTCTGTCGCTGCATAGGGTTCGTTCAGCGCCGAGGCATAGCGCCCGCGCGCCTGTTCGACCGCCAGCAACGCCTGCGCCGCGGCAGGTTGAGTGTGGTATAGAAACCCCAGTTCGACGGCGCGGGTCGCGCCGTTATAGACCGGCGTAAAACTGTGGATCGTTACCAGGATCGGTGCTGCTTGGGTCGGCTGCCAACTGGTGCGCACCTCGGTGACCGCATCATGGAACGGCGTATGCACCTGAACATAGCGCTGCTGCCGGCCAGCATCATCCAGCCCCGCATTACCGGGGATATCATAGACTTCGCTGCGCGCCGGAATGCAGTCGGGGGCTGTTAGCGGACGGTTGCAATCATAGACCAGCCGCGAAATATCGCCCGCGACCAAAGGCGCGTCCAGCGCATCCGACAGCCCATAGGCCACGTCTAGCGCGCCGATGTCCCAAGCCGCATGCGACCCGCCCGCCGCAGATGACAGCCCCAACCCGCCCAACGCATTAGGGATCCGGCGCGAGGCGTGTTCACACACCAGCAACCAGCCCCCCTGCCCCTGCGGGTTTACGATGTTTACGGCATTCCAATCGGTGTCAGTCACGGTGACCCTGTCAATTTGTTGCCTCACAATCACTACAGAATTTTCTAGCCTGTCAAGATTTTTTCTGTAATCTTTGCTTCACGCCACCACGCGCTGTACCGAAAGGAACATGACTTGCATAAAAAAGTACTGGTCCGCGACCTGCTGAAAGAAAAGCAGGCCGAGCTGACGGCGGCAGAACGAAAACTGTCGGCCGTTTTACTGGACGACCAGCTGCTTACGGGGCTGCAATCTATCAACCGTCTCGCTGAGTTGGCCGAGGTATCATCGCCAACGATCGTTAGGCTTGCACGCAAGCTTGGGTTCGACGGGTACTCTGATATGCAAGACGCCATCCGCGGTGAAATCGGCGCACGGATGAAAAAACCACTGGCCAAGCTCGAGACCCCCAGCGACAGCAGCGATCACATGGTGTCTCGCTTTATTCAGGCTGTGTCGGGCAATGTGAACCGTACACTGGAACGGCTTGATCTGGCCGAGTTTGACGAGGTTGCGGCGCTGCTCTCTGATCCCTCGCACCGGCTTTTCCTCTTGGGTGGACGCATCACGCGGTCCAACGCGCATTATTTTTTCAATCACCTGCAGATCATTCGACCGCAGGTTACGCTGCTTGATTCTTCCCCCAGTGCATGGCCGCAATCCTTGCTCGATATGGACGCAGGCGCGGTGCTGATCGTGTTCGACATCCGCCGCTACGAGAAAGAGCTCGAAAAGCTGGCGGATCTCGCGGTGAAGCAGGGGGCGACCATCGTGCTGTTCACCGACGCATGGGGATCGCCCATCGAAAAACACGCCCGCCACTGTTTCCGCGCCATGGTAGAGGTCCCGTCGAGCTGGGATTCAACGCTGGCGATCAACTTTTTGATCGAAGCGCTGGTCGCCGATGTGCAATCGCGCAGCTCTGACCAAAGCGCAGAGCGGATTGCAGCGCTTGAACAGATGATTGGCGAATCCCGTATCTTCCGCAGCAATTGATCTGGCGCTGAAGTAGGGCCGATCACGGTCCTTTCGTGATAGTCGCGCGACACATCAGAGTTTGCGTTGAACGGCAACATCCCCTAATCGGAACGCGCACCGCGTCTGCGCACTCTAGCAAAGGATTTTGCCATGAAGACCCCGTATTATCTGATCGACAAAGCCCGTCTTCAGGCCAACATGGAAAAAATCGCCTGGCTGCGCGAGGCTTCGGGCGCTAAATCCCTGCTGGCGCTGAAATGTTTTGCCACATGGTCAGTCTTTGATTTCATGGCGCAATATATGGACGGGTCCACGTCTTCGTCGCTTTATGAGGTCAAGCTGGGCTTCGAGAAATTCGGCGGCGAAACACACGCTTATTCGGTCGCCTACGCCGATGATGAAATCGCCGAGGTTCTGGCCAACAGCGACAAGATCATCTTCAACTCCATCGGGCAGCTGGACCGTTTTGATGCCGCATCGTCAGGCCATACCCGCGGGCTGCGGGTGAACCCCGGTGTGTCGACATCCGAGTTCGATCTGGCCGATCCCGCCCGCCCCTTCAGCCGTTTGGGCGAACATGATCCGGCGCAGATCGCCGCTGTGTCCGACCGCATTACGGGTCTGATGTTTCACAACAATTGCGAGAATGACGACTTCGACCGGTTCGCGGATATGCTGACGTTGATCGAAGACCGCTTTGGCGACACGATCCACCGGATGGACTGGATCAGCCTTGGCGGCGGCATCCATTTCACCGGCGAAGGCTACCCGTTGGACCGTCTGGCCGCGCGGCTGAAAACCCTGTCCGACACCTATAGCGTTCAGGTCTACCTTGAACCCGGAGAGGCCGCGATCACCGGCGCTGCGACGTTAGAGACGACCGTGCTTGATACCCTGCATAACGGCAAGAACCTTGCCATCGTCGACAGCTCTATCGAGGCGCATATGCTGGATCTATTGATCTACCGCGAGCCCGCCAAGGTGGCCCCGAACACCGGTGCCCACGACTGGATGATCTGCGGCAAATCCTGCCTTGCGGGCGATATTTTCGGCGAGTTCAAATTCGACGTCCCGCTAAAACCCGGTGACCGCATTTCGTTTCAGGACGCTGCGGGCTATACTATGGTCAAGAAGAACTGGTTCAATGGCGTCAAGATGCCCGGCATCGCCATTCGTGAACTTGATGGAACGATCACATCGGTCCGGTCATTCGACTATGAGGATTTCAAATCCGCCCTCTCCTAACCCTTTCCTTACAAGAGGTGTAATGAATACATGAAACGCAATGTTCTTATCATCGGTGCCGGTGGCGTCGCGCAGGTCGTGGCGCATAAATGCGCGCAAAATAATGACGTGTTGGGTGACCTGCATATCGCCAGCCGCACAGTTTCAAAATGCGAAGCGATTATTGAAAGCGTGCATGCCAAAAGCGCGATGAAACAGGACGGCGTTTTTGATGCCCATGCGGTTGATGGTATGGATAGCGACGCGGTAGAGGCGCTGATTAACAAGCTTGGCGTGCAGATCGTGATCAATGTTGGTTCGCCCTTCGTGAACATGACCGTGCTTGAAGCCTGCATTCGCACCGGCGTCGCCTATATCGACACGGCCATTCACGAAGACCCGACCAAGATTTGCGAAACGCCGCCTTGGTACGGAAACTATGAATGGAAGCGCCGCGAGGATTGCGCCAAGGCCAACACCACCGCAATTCTGGGCGCGGGCTTTGATCCTGGTATGGTTAATGCATTTGCCCGTTTCGCCGTGGACGAGTTCATGGACGACGTAAAATCCATCGACATCGTCGACATTAACGCAGGCAATCATGGCAAGTATTTCTCGACCAACTTCGACCCCGAGATCAACTTTCGCGAGTTCACCGGCACGGTCTACAGCTGGCAGGAAGGCGCGTGGCAAGAGAACAAGATGTTCGAGGTCGGACGCGAATGGGACTTACCCGTCGTCGGAAAACAAAAGGCCTACATGTCTGGCCACGACGAGGTGCATTCGCTCGCTGCGAATTACCCGCAGGCAGACGTGCGCTTCTGGATGGGCTTTGGCGATCACTACATCAATGTCTTCACCGTGCTGCAAAACCTTGGCCTATTGTCCGAACAGCCCGTGGTCACCGCCGAAGGGCTTGAGGTCGTGCCACTGAAGGTCGTCAAAGCCGTGCTGCCCGACCCGTCGACCCTCGCGCCGAACTATACCGGCAAGACCTGTATCGGCGACTTGGTCAAAGGCACCAAGGACGGCAAAGATGTAGAGGTGTTCGTCTACAACGTCGCCGATCACAAAGACGCGTTTAATGAGGTCGGCAGTCAGGGCATTTCTTATACTGCCGGCGTCCCGCCCGTGGCGATGGCGATGCTGATTGCGGATGGCACCTATGACACCGGCACGATGGTTACCGTCGAAGAACTGGACCCCAAACCGCTGTTTGCCCTGCTCGACACCATTGGCCTGCCCACGCGTGTAAAGCTGGCCGATCAAGACACAGGCTGGGACGAAGCCATCGCCTGAGCCGAAGTAAGGCACTTAGAATAATGACCCGCGCGTGCCATAGGCACAGTGCGGGTCATCCCGCCTCGCAAGGCGATAAATCCCCATGAGATCAATTATTTAAACGAAAAAAATCCCAGCACGCAAAATGCGACTGGGGTGTATTAATTGACGGCACAAGTTCAACCTTGTGTCCCCGCCAATCTCAAAATCTAGTGATGTTTGAAAGTGGCGGACCGAGGAGGATTCGAACCCCCGACCCCCTGATTCGTAGTCAGGTACTCTATCCAGCTGAGCTATCGGTCCGTTAAGGCGGGGTTTAGTTCTGGCCGCGGGGGTTTGCAACCCCTTCTTTTGCCGAACGCGAATTTTCTTTAAACAAATTTGAAAGAGCCATCGCCCTTGGGCAATGTCAGGGTAAACACGGTGCCCGAGCCGCCCGTCTCTGACAGCTCCAACGTGCCGCCGTGACCGCGCACCAGCTCTGCCGCGATGGCGAGCCCCAGACCCGATCCGCCTTTGCGTGCACCGCCTTTGAATGCTGTAAACAGATGTTCACGCGCTTTAGGAGGCAACCCCGGGCCGTTGTCACTGATGCGGATGATCCAATCGCTAGCTTCGTCCCTTGCGGTGATCAGAATTTCGCCCTGCTGCCCGGTGCCGATTATTGCCTGACGTGCATTGCGCACGAGGTTCGCAAGAACCCTGAACAAATGCTCTGGGTCGGCACGCACATGCAGATCAGGCGGCACGTCACAGGTGAATGTCAGATCCGCCCCGTTAACAGCCAACCGTTCGCTATCAACGACATCATCTACAATACGCAGAAGCGGCGTCACTGTCAGCGTCGGGCTTGGTTCTTCAGCGCGCCCGAATGCCAATGTGGATTCGCATAGGTGGACGGCGCGGGTGATGGAGCTAACAAGCTTGGGAGCCATACGTTTGACCGTCGGATCCTCGGACATTTCGATGCGATCCGTAAACAGCTGCGCTGATGTGAGAATATTGCGTAGATCATGGCTGATCTTGCTGACCGCCTGACCCAGTTGCGCCAAACGTTCCTTTTGCCGCAGGGCTTGGGTCAATTCGGTTTCCAGCTTCATCAACGCTTCCTCGGCCTCGCGCACCTCTGTGACGCCGGCAGAGGGTGTAATGATCCGCCGCGCGTCTTCGGGGGCGAGCGCGTAATTCTGCATGTGCCCCACCACGCCCTTGATCGGCTTTAGAAGGAAAGCCCGCATCGTCAGGAACAGCAAAAAGGCAGTCATCATAGAGATCGCCGCCGACA
Source organism: Sulfitobacter sp. M13 (assembly GCF_053474885.1). Taxonomy (NCBI): domain Bacteria; kingdom Pseudomonadati; phylum Pseudomonadota; class Alphaproteobacteria; order Rhodobacterales; family Roseobacteraceae; genus Sulfitobacter; species Sulfitobacter sp. M13. Next base: position 3,098,490 of record NZ_CM130281.1, read on the forward strand.
GAACGAGAATCCGGATGCCATAGTCGATCATGGCAGTACGCAGAGACGCTGCCTCCATCGTGATTTCGATCAGCAAGCCTGCATCTTGCACAGGGGCACCGATCACCCGGATCACCCCCGGCTCTGGTTCCGCCAACTGGCGAAAGGCGTCGCGAATCAGCACCCAGGCAGAGGCGTCGCGCAGATCGTAAGTCTCTTTAATCGTCTGTGACATCGGGGATGACAGCGCTAATTGGCGAATCCGGTCCCGCCGCAGCACCACGTTAAAAACCTGCGCAGTACGCAGCAATTCTGCCTCGAGCTCGGGGTCGATCATATCGCTAGCCAGCACGGTGAGCGATGCGATTTGCGCCCGCTCCAGCCGGTTCATCATGTATTCTTCGCGAAACCGCGCGATAGAAGGCACAAAGATCAACACTTCAGCCAGCATCACAAAGATGGTGGTCAGAATAAGAAGCCGGCCAGAGAGAGATTTCAGCATTAATGCGCGCTTTATGGGATGAACCGCTGCACCAACCGAACGACAGTCTTGACCAAATCGCTTTCGAACAGCCGCGGGCTGAAATATGCCCCTGCCGCACGTTTGTTGATTTCGCCGATGGTAGGGTAAGGTGCAACCATAGAGGCAATCTGGCTCATTTTCATGTTATTTGCCAGCGCCAAAGCCCATAGGTTGATCAACTCCCCTGCTTGGTAGCCCACAATGCTTGCGCCCACGGGACGCCCCTTGACCACCATGACCTTGATCAGTCCCTTGGTTTTGCGTTCAGCAATAGCGCGGTCGTTGTGGTTATAGTGAAACCGGACGACCTCAAGCTTGTCGCCGTGCTTTTCCTTGGCTTGCGCCTCGCTCAGGCCGACCTGCGACAATTCAGGATCAGTGTAAGTGGCCCAAGGGATATGCGCCGTTTTCGCCTTGGCCGGCAGCGCGAACATTAGCGAGCGGATCACGACCCCCCCGTGGTAGCCAGCAACATGCGTAAACTGCATCCCACCGGCAACGTCGCCAATCGCATAGACCTTGCGATTGGTGGTGCGCAGGGAATCGTCCACCTTGATCCCGTTTTTGATTGGCTCGATGCCTGCTTTATCCAGGTCGAGCCGATCCGTGTTCGCTTTGCGGCCAACAGCGACCAAAAGATGCGACCCTTTGAAAACGCGCCCGTCCTTGGCTTCGACCTCAATCGCGCCGATGTCGCCCCGGATTTCGGCGGCCTGTGCGCCCTCGGCAATCTCTACGCCCTCATCCTTAAGGGTTTGCAACACGATCGCCGCGAGTTCCGGATCATCCTTGGACAGAGCTTTGTCGCCTTCGATCACGGTGACTTTAACACCCATGCGAATATGCGCCTGCGCCATCTCCATGCCGATGGGACCGCCACCGATGATCAGCAGATGATCGGGCTTTTCGCGCAAATTGAACAGCGTCTCGTTCGTTTCATACGGCGTTTTGTCCAAGCCCGGAATTGGTGGTACTAGTGGCGAAGACCCCGTCGCAACGACGATGCGTCGCGCTTTGATGATCGTATCACCGGCCTGCACCTCATCATCCGAAATGAAACGTCCGTATTCACGGATGACCTTGACGCCAAAGCCTTCGAACCGCTCTTGGCTGTCAACTGGCGCGATCTGCGCGATCACATCTGCCACATGGTCCTTGGCCGCGGCATAATCGACCTCGCCGCTCGCGTTGGTCACGCCAAATTGCGCACTATTTTGCTGGCCATAGGCTGCCTTGCCCGTGGCGATCAACGCCTTTGACGGCACGCAGCCAAAGTTCAGACAGTCGCCTCCCATCTTATGCCCTTCGAGCAGGACAACGTCGGCCCCCATTTGCGAGGCCCCCGCCGCGACGGACAGTCCACCAGAGCCTGCGCCGATGATCAATAGGTCGGTCTTAATGCGATTCATTTCAAAAGTTCCTTTTTGCCGGTGACAGCTTTCAACACGACGGGCAGCACCGACAAAGCGCAAAGCCCTAGAATAGGAAGTAGAATATGGGGTTCAAAGATAATACCAAAGTCCGGCGTTGCACCCTGTGCAAACACCGCCCCCAGCCCTGCCCCGATCGAGGTGAACACTAGCGAGCCTGGGATAATACCCAAAAACGTAGAAATTACAAAGCGATGGATCGGCACGCCGAGGAATGCAGGAATAAGATTCGCCACGAAGAACGGCACCACAGGGACCAGCCTCAAAAAGAACAGCATCGACCATTGGTTGTCGTCAATACCCGCCTTGATCTTGCGCACCAGCCCGTCAGATGCGTCCATTCGCGCCTTTAATGTCGCCCCCAGCCCCATGCGCGCGGCAAGGAAGATCACAACAGCCCCCAATGTCGCGCCGGTTACATTAACTAGAACCCCGAACACTGTCCCAAATAGAAAACCGCCGGTGATCGTTGCGATGCTAGCCCCCGGAAGAGAGAACCCGACAATCGCAATATAAATGCCCAGAAAAACGAGAGCCGTAAGCCCGTAGTGCGAGTCGCGAAATGCGATCAGCGCCTCGCGATTGTCGCGCAACGTCTCGAAAGAGAGGTAGTCGCGCAGGGCAAAGAATCCGAACACTGCGACCGCCACGATGCCTACAAAAGGTAGGTAGCGAAACCATGAAGGTTTTTCAGAGGCTTGTGCGGGCATATTGTCGGGTCACTTTCAAAACATTATAAGCTGCTCCCTATTAGATGGGTCAAATATTGTCAGTCAGATAGGGTGCTCACGGGTGGTTGATGTGAAGGCGGCTTTTATGACCATGTCACGGCAATTTCCAAGAAAACTGTAACATTGGGCAAATAAGCTGGCTTAATTTGTTGCAAAGGTCGAAATAACGGCTCCAAGGGTTTGACTTGCCTGTGCTGCAGCTTTAGGAGCAGGGCTTGAAATGACAGTGACGCGCCGAATCTGGTGGCGTGCTAAAGTATAAAGTGGAGTCGGAGCGATGAAACGCACCTATCAACCTTCAAACCTTGTGCGCAAACGGCGCCACGGTTTCCGCGCACGCATGGCAACCAAAGCGGGTCGCAAGATCATCAACTCGCGCCGTGCACAAGGCCGGAAGGAACTGAGCGCGTAATACGCGACTTCGGTTTTTAAAAGATATGACACCGTCGGAGGCACCTATGGATGGCAGAAGCGCCACACCAGAGGAAACGCTTCCGACGGTTTCTTTGCGTTTGGAAACGCTGAAAAACAGACCGGACTTCCAGCGCGCTTCCCGCGCCCCTCGGGCAGCGATGCCCGGCTTTATCCTTCAGATGCGCAGACGCGCAGAGGGCGAAGCAGAGGGCATACGCGTGGGCTTTACGTGCTCCAAGAAAGTCGGAAACGCCGTCGCCCGCAACCGCGCTAAAAGGCGCCTGCGCGAGCTTGCCCGTCTGACGCTCCCGCATCAGGGGCGCGACGGTATGGATTATGTGCTCGTGGGCCGCGGCGGTGCCACTGCATCGCTTCCCTTTGATAAGCTGCAATCGGATTTCGTCAAAGCTTTGGGTATTCTGCATGGCAAGCAGCGCACCGGACCTCAAAAGTGACCCCATTGGCACGTCTATTGGCACTGCCTATAAAGGGGTACCGCCTAGTTTTCAGCCCGTGGGTCGGCCATAACTGCCGATACCACCCGACGTGCAGCGCCTACGCACTAGAAGCCCTTTCCAGACACGGCGCCGCCAAAGGGGGCTGGCTTACCCTAAGGCGCATCGCTCGCTGTCACCCATGGGGGGACAGTGGCATCGATAACGTACCTGACTGAGCTGGCCACTGTACTATCGCTTAGCACTAAAGTTCGCCCTGCTCGGCGTTGTAGTATCGATAACAATGCACCGACGCTTGATCGGCCAACACAGTTGCACTAAGGCACCTATATGCTTGATCATCCCGAAGATATTCACCCGCTTTTCCATGGTGCACCGCAAGGCACCGAGTTCCGAAAACTGCGTAAACGGCTCGTGCGGCTAACCCGCGAGGCAATTGAACAATATGGGATGGTCGAACCCGGCGGTAAATGGCTGGTTTGCATGTCTGGCGGGAAAGATAGCTATACACTTTTGGCCATTCTACACGAGCTACAATGGCGTGGGCTTCTCCCAGTAGAGCTTATCGCGTGCAACCTCGACCAAGGTCAGCCCAATTTTCCAGCTACGGTCCTGCCTGCTTTCCTCGAGAAAATGGGGGTGAAGCACCGTATTGAATATCAAGACACCTACTCCATCGTTATGGACAAGATCCCCGCAGGCCGCACATTCTGTGCGTTGTGCAGCAGGCTCCGCCGAGGGCATCTTTATCGAATCGCACGCGAGGAAGGCTGCACCGCCGTGGTTCTTGGCCATCACCGTGATGACATCCTAGAAACCTTCTTCATGAATTTGTTTCACGGCGGACGCTTGGCGACCATGCCACCAAAACTCCTAAACGAAGACGGCGACTTGTTCCTATATCGTCCGCTGGCTCTTGTCGCCGAAGCCGATTGCGAAAAATTCTCTACTGCCATGAATTATCCAATCATTCCGTGTGATCTATGTGGCTCGCAAGACGGTTTACAACGCCAGCAGGTAAAAGCGATTTTGGACGGCTGGGAAGCAAACAGCCCCGGGCGCCGTCAGGTGATGTTTCGCGCACTTATGAATACGCGCCCCTCGCATCTTTTGGATCCGAAGTTATTTGATTTTGCGGGACTCGAACGGGGCAAGTAAACCCTGAAACTCTTCGGAATTTTAAACAGATTGTATAGACCAAAAGGCGAACATTAACCTTTTCGTTAGACATGCCTCCTATTGCTTTCACCGGTAATCCGTCAGTCGGGGGCTGCTTTGAAACAAGACGATAACAATGGGTTCGCCAAATCTTTTCTGCACAAAGGCAGGCACGTTTTCGCGCCCGCAGGCTTCACAATCGGGACTGCCTTTGCATTGGCAATCCTGTGGTTCGGGTGGCAGTGGTTCGCCTTTGTTGGCGCGGTCTTGCTCCCGCTAATATATCTATTCTTAGGACGGTCCCGCGCTGTCGCTCAATCAACCTATGCCTCGCGGCAAGATGCAGTGAGGCCCGTCGCAGCGCCTGTGATCAATAGCATATCACGTTCACGTCCGGCCCGGCACCAGCATGATCCAATGCTATTCCAACCACAAATTTCGACGCACTCGGGTGAGGTAAGTGGTTTTTGCGCAATACGCGCTTCATGTGTCGATTCGATCATACCTCATCAACAACATGGCACGTCGATGGGGGCACCAAGTGAGACGGATAGCGAGCCACTTTTATCCCTCTCCACAATTCTTTTGGAAGCAAAGAAGCTGTCGCGCACCTGTCGTTCTTCAGTTCAGATAATCTACAACCTCGCGCCTTCACAGATGGATGATCCACTACTATTACAGAAGGTAGAATGGGAACTTGAGCGGCTCGATCTCCCTCCCCGCTTTTTGCGCATCGCGCTCCCATCATATCTTTGTCAGCGCCAACCCGGGCCACCGGTGATCATGCTTCTTCGGAAGCTTCATGAGCTGGGCAGCCAAACCGGATTAAATGGATTCGGCAGCGGCCCCCGTTGTGTAGAGATCGTTCAGAGATATGGTATAAACGTCGTAGCGATCGATCCATCGCTAACGAACGGAGCGAACTTAAGCACCAACCGTCGACTCATTTTGTCCACTGTCCTCGCAATGGCACAAGATCTGGGCACCGAAACTCTTGCTTGCGGTGTGCAGACCTCAGGAGAACATGAACTGTTGTCGCAACTTGGTTGCGACAACGTTCAAGGTCCCGGAATCGCGCAACCTATGCCCCCCGAACAGGTCGTCGGCTGGATGCATACGCACATTGAAAAACTCGATTATCTGCCACGGGCCTTCGGTGACATTGCCTGACAATAAGATCCACTTTACGGGAAGCGCTTGGATGCAGGGGCCGAATTTACTTGACCTTTGGTACCTTACTCTGTTGAACCCACGCTGATATTACAGGCATCAGGTGACGGTCAAATGGACGATCAAAACAAGAATCTCATTTTTGCGACGGTTCTCAGTTTCATAGTCATCCTAGGGTGGTTCGTTTTGTTCCCGCCTCAGGAAACCGAAACCCTCTCCGAGCCTCCGCTGCAAACCAGTGATGCAAACGCGTCAGAGGCTGTTGTTCCAGCGAACGCTGGGTCGGCGAGCATACCTGCCGAAGACAGCGCGTCTACCACAAAGGCCCTCGATACAGCGCCGCGTATTGCTGTCGAGACGGCCCGTATCGCTGGCTCTATATCGTTGCTTGGGGGTCGGGTGGATGATCTGTACCTAAAGGATTATAACACAACGATTGAGGAAGACGCGCCTACCGTCAGGTTGCTATCTCCTGCAGGCTCCACTGACGCCTATTACGCGCTCTATGGTTGGGCTCCTGGCGCGGGTATCTCACCCGAGCAAGTCCCTGGCCCGAACACCCTCTGGTCTCACAGCGACGGTGAAACGCTGTCGGTCGACGCCCCCGTTACGCTAACTTGGGATAATAAAGCCGGCCAGGTCTTTTCGCGCACGATTTCGATCGATGAAAACTATATGTTCAAGATCGACCAAACCATTACTAACTCATCCGAAAAATCGGTTTCGCTTGCACCCTACGGCCTCATCGCACGTCATGGTATCCCTAGCGACGCGCAGAACTTCTTCATTCTGCATGAAGGTCTAGTCACCATGAATAATGGTGAACTGATTGAAACCGCTTGGGACGACATACCCGATCTAGATGTTGTAAATGGCGTGCCCTCCAAACGCATTGACGGTGTTACCAATGGTTGGATCGGCTTCACAGGTCACTATTTCATGACCAATCTCATTCCCGATCCGGCCCAGCCAACACGTCTGACGGTTAAATACCTGCCGCGAACTGAAATTTTCCAGACCGAAGCTGTGATGCCTGCACAAGTTGTTGGCAGCGGCCAATCTGCCACTGTTTCAACGCAACTTTTCGCCGGTGCCAAAGAATGGGAGATCCTGCGCGCCTATGAAGCTCAGGGTGTTTATAAATTTATCGACTCCATCGACTGGGGTTGGTTTTTCTTCCTGACAAAACCGATCTTCTGGGTTCTGCACCACCTCAACTTGTTGATCGGAAATATGGGCATCGCGATCATCGGGTTGACGCTTTTGATCAAGGCTCTGCTCTTCCCGCTGGCGTATAAATCATATGTGTCGATGGCTAAGATGAAAGAACTTCAGCCGCAGATGGAGAAACTAAAGAAGGATGCTGGTGACGATCGCCAGAAGCTTCAGCAGGGCATGATGGAGCTTTATAAGAGGGAGAAGGTAAACCCCGCCGCAGGGTGTCTCCCGATCCTAATGCAGATCCCGATCTTCTTCTCTCTCTACAAAGTAATCTTTGTGACACTAGAGCTGCGCCACGCGCCCTTCTTCGGCCCCTTTCAAGATCTAAGTGCACCCGACCCGACATCGATCTACAACCTGTACGGCCTTTTGCCATGGGGCGCTCCCGAAGCTGGGACAGTTCTGGCACTTGTCTTTATCGGCATTCTTCCACTGTTGCTCGGTATTTCAATGTTCTTGCAGCAAAAACTTAACCCGGCCCCCACCGATCCCACTCAACAGATGATCTTCGCCTGGATGCCTTGGGTGTTTATGTTCATGCTCGGCGGGTTTGCGTCCGGTCTTGTTGTTTACTGGATAGCAAACAACACGATCACCTTTACGCAACAATATCTGATCATGCGAAGCCAAGGATATAAGCCTGATATTCTTGGCAATATTAAGGGTAGCATGAAGCTCGGACGTAAAGGCGACCCGAAATAATGACGGCGGTTGCCCAGCTTTATCGCTACCCGCTCAAGAGCCATGGTCGCGAAGAGCTGGGCCACACGACCCTCACCGCGGGGCAGTCTATGCCATGGGACCGGACCTGGGCCGTCGCGCACGACGCCGCACACACCGACGGAACCGAGTGGGCGCATTGCGCCAATTTCAGCACCGGGTCCAAAGCGCCAGCGTTGATGGCAATAACAGCGGTCTTTGACAGCGCGAGCGAACTGCTTACGTTGCACCACCCAGACCGCCCCTCACTCACCTTCCATCCCGATCGTGAAACCAGCAGATTTCTGGAATGGGTTGCGCCGCTTGTCCCCGAAAACAGAGCACAACCAAGTGCAATTTTCAGGTTGGATGGGCGCGGGTTTACCGACACCCCCTACCCGTCCGTAAGCCTATGTAATTACGCGTCCTTGCGCGCTGTGTCGGATGCGGTAGGAACACCGGTTTCGCCCCATCGCTGGCGCGGCAACGTCTGGTTTGACACGGGAACCCCGTGGGACGAACTAGATTGGGTCGGTAAAGAGGTCGCGATCGGCAGCGTGGTACTACGTATCCGCGAACGCACGGAAAGATGTCGGGCTACAACCGCGAATCCACATACTGGGGAACGCGATATTGAAATGTTACGCATATTGAAGACTTGGGGTCACCAGGATTTCGGCGTATATGCCGAGGTTATTGAAACGGGTCCCGTCTTTATCGGTGACCAGGTAAAGGTACTTTAACATATGCAAGTTCAGTTCAGCATCGCCGAAGAGCCTGATGCGCACGCGCTCGAAAAAGGGCGCATGCTGTTCGCAGGCGAAACCTTGTTCGTAAAGGGCGTTGTCGCCATGGACGGTCTACCAGCTGCTGACCGAATGGAGGTTTGTTTTGCAGGCCGCTCTAACGTCGGGAAATCTACACTTATAAATGCGTTAACCGGCACGAAAGCTTTGGCACGCGCATCGAATACCCCCGGTCGCACACAAGAAATCAACTTTTTTACAGCTGCCGAGGAGCATTACCTCGTCGACCTACCTGGTTATGGCTATGCAAATGCGCCTCTGCCCATTGTTGAGAAATGGCAGCGATTGCTAAAGCAGTATTTATCCGGTCGCCAGACTTTGCGACGTGCCTTCGTGCTGATTGATGCACGCCACGGCGTTAAAAAGGTTGATGACGAAATCATGTCATTGCTGGATAGCTCGGCCGTAACATTTCAATGCGTGCTGACGAAAGCGGACAAAGTTAAAGAAGTCGAACGAGAAAAAATTCTAGAGCAGGTGCGCGGCGCGCTTGCCAAACATCCAGCGGCTTACCCTGAAATCGTAGTAACCTCGTCTGAAAAGGGCTGGGGCATTCCTACGCTCCGTGCCATTATCGCTACGTTGGAGTAACGGTATCTCCGCGTTTACCGAGGCAGAGAATGAGAAAACGAGAAATGAACCGCGATTGGATCGCCACCGCGCGCACCCTGAGCCAAGCGCTCCCTTATTTGCAACGTTACGCTGACGCCACTGTTGTCATCAAGCTTGGCGGCCACGCCATGGGCAGCGATGACGCCATGGAAGAGTTCGCGCGTGATGTCGCCCTTATGCGCCAGGTCGGCGTGAACCCTGTTATCATTCATGGTGGTGGGCCCATGATCAATGATATGCTGGGTCGGCTGAATATCACATCCGAGTTTATCAACGGTAAACGCGTCACCGACGCAGCGACGATGGAAGTCGTCGAAATGGTTTTGTCGGGATTGGTCAACGCCCGTATCGTTCAGGCAATTACAGCGCAAGGCGGGCGCTGTGTGGGTGTATCGGGTAAGGATAGCGGGCTTATCATTTGTGACCAAGAAGACCCCGAGCTTGGTTTGGTCGGAGCACCGACTGAAGTGAACCCACGCTTGCTGCGCGATCTGGCGGATAAAGGTATTATTCCAGTGATTGCCCCCCTTGGTATGGGCCGGAATGGCGAAACGTTTAACATTAACGGCGATACCGCTGCTGGCGCTATCGCCGCTGCGCTAAAAGCAGATCGGTTGCTTCTTCTCACAGACGTTGCAGGCGTGAAAAATGCTGACGGGGACGTACTGACAGAGCTCACTGCGACGCAGATCCGTAAGATGGTTTCAGACGGCACTATTGCTGGCGGCATGATTCCCAAGACACAAACCGCGCTTGACGCAATCGACGGTGGCGTACGGGCAGCCGTCATTCTGGACGGGCGAGCCCCGAACGCCTGCTTGCTTGAGCTGTTCACCGAACATGGTGCTGGGAGTATTATCCGCGGTCAATAGCGGACCATTTATCAGTGTGTTACATATCGCTGTCTCCCCTGCTGTAGACACTCTGCCCCCTTGTTTATGCGACCGATAAATTAAGGAGACGTTGATGCGACGGCTTATTTTAATGCGCCACGCTAAAGCTGGCTGGCCGGCAGGGGTATCCACTGATTTTGATCGCCCTTTGGATGATAAAGGGCGACAAGACGCCGTAGCAGTTGGCCAGTGGCTCGTTGCAGAGGGCTACAGGCCAGATCTTGCGCTTTGCTCAGCATCTCGGCGTACGTCGGAAACGCTCTCTCTTTTGGACATACCGACTGATGTTAAGCGAATCCTCACAGACCGCCTTTATCTCGCACATACGGAACGTTTGATGGCGTCCATACAGGGCGCTAAGGGAACCACAGTGTTGCTGGTCGCGCACAACCCCGGCGTGGCCGAGATGGCGAACCTGCTGCCCCGTGAGGGCCTTACAGCGCAACATTCGGGTGCCACTCCTCCTGGTGCTACGCTGGTGTTAACGTTCGACGTGGACGATTGGAAGGATGTGCATTGGCATAGCGGCGATATAGAGGCGCACATCACGCCCCGTATACTTGCACGGTAAATACAGAAAGGGCGGGGAAAATCCCGCCCTTCTAGCTTAGTGCCCTAGAATCTGGCTAAGAAACAGCTTGGTCCTCGGGCTTTGAGGGTTGTTAAAGAACTCTTCAGGTTCATTTTGCTCAACGATTTGGCCCTCATCCATAAAGATGACCCGATTGGCGACCTGTCGCGCGAAACCCATTTCGTGCGTCACGCACAGCATGGTCATACCTTCTTCGGCAAGTTCGACCATCGTATCGAGCACTTCCTTAATCATCTCAGGATCCAGGGCAGACGTCGGCTCATCAAATAGCATGATGCGGGGACGCATGCACAAGCTACGTGCAATGGCGACCCGCTGCTGTTGGCCGCCGGACAGCTGACCGGGGTATTTGTCTGCCTGATCAGGAATTTTGACCTTTTCGAGGAAATGCATTGCGATTTCCTCGGCTTCCTTTTTTGGGGTCTTTCGGACCCAAATGGGTGCCAATGTACAGTTTTCGAGAATTGTCAGATGGGGAAACAGGTTAAAGTGCTGGAAGCACATCCCCACTTCGGACCGGATTTTATCGATATTCTTGACATCAGAAGACAGCACGGTGCCATCCACTTCAATTCGGCCTTTTTGGTGTTCTTCCAATGCGTTGATGCATCGGATCAACGTTGATTTCCCCGACCCCGACGGCCCAGCGATAACAATGCGTTCCCCACGATAAACGGTCAGGTCGATATCCCGCAGTACATGAAACGTACCATACCATTTATTCATGTTTTCGATGCTGATCGCGACCTCGTTCGAGACATTCAGCGCTTGTGCTTGTTCAGCCATGATTAAAGTCTTTCCTTAATGGTGGTCGGTCTGGAGTTGACGTTCCAGCCATTGTGAATATTGCGAGATGCCGTAGCAAACGACGAAGAACAGAAGGGCAGCAAATCCCCAAAGTTCCCAATAAACGCCGTTCCAATCCGTAGAGGCTAGGATCGGACCGCGGATCATCCCCACGAGATCGAACATCGAAATGATCGAGACCAGCGTGGTATCCTTGAACAGTCCGACGGCCACGTTCACTATACCCGGGATCGAGATTTTCAGTGCTTGCGGCAGGATGATCAGGCGCATCGCCTGAGCATAGTCGAGCCCCAGGCTATCCGCGGCTTCGTATTGTCCCCGTGGCAACGCTGCCAACCCGCCCCGGATCACCTCGGCAATATAAGCCGACGCGAACATCGTGATCATGATGATAACACGAAGGATCAAGTCAAAGTTTGTGCCCGGTGGCAGGAAATAGGCCAAGACCACGTTCGCAACAAAGAGGAGCGTGATCAGTGGCACGCCACGTATAAACTCAATGAAAACAACGCAGATCAGCTTGATAATAGGAAGGCTCGATTGACGTCCAAGCGCCAGCAGGATTCCCAAAGGCAATGAAAGGGATACACAAATCACGCCCAGTATCATGTTGAGCATAAAGCCCCCCATGTTCCGCGAGACGACCGGTTCGAGTGCCAGCACCCCCGAGAGTTGTGGCGTGATGAAGCTGAAGACCACCCACGCCACGCCGCCCGCAAGAAGACCGGCAAAAAATGCGCCGGCAAAGCTTTTCTTAACGATTCTGCTGTAGATCACATACCCGATAAGAACCGCCAACAGCGCTGACAGCGGCACGAAAAGGGATCCGCCCCATATCAGCCAGAATGCAATAAAAGGATATAGAACAGTAAAGAGGATAAGCCCGCGCGGCAAATTGCCAAACAGCACCGGTGCCACGGCGACAAACAACAGCACAAAGGCCGCCGTCGGGCGCCAGTACCCGTCTTGGGGATAGGCGATCCCGAAAAGCAGTTGGTTCCAGCGCTCAGTCAGGACGGAGAAGCACCCTGCCTGTGCCCCATCCAACACTTCGCGACATTCCCGGATATTGGATGTCGTCCAAACGCCCCCCAGCAACCAGGGCAGGAAGCCGGAAAGGATCAGATAGATGACATAAAGCGCTGCGAGCGTCAGGATTGTATAAGGAATCGAAGAAAACAGACTTTCTCGAACCCATTTGACAGGCCCCTGTGCGGTCGAAGGGGGCGCGTTCTGTGGCAACATAGTGTCCCGCACATAAGGGACAGAGGCGGCGTGTGTATCTGACATCCTACCGTTCCTTCAAGCTGACAGAATTGTTGTAAACGTTCATTATTGCCGAGATCGACAGCGAAATCGTGAGGTAGAAGAGCATCAGCAAAAGCACGCATTCGATCGCGCGACCCGTCTGGTTAAGGGTGATCCCCCCCAACGTCGCAGTGATATCGGCATACCCAACAGCGATCGCCAAGGACGAATTTTTGGTGATGTTGAGATACTGGGAGATCAGCGGTGGGATAATTACCCGAAGCGCCTGAGGCAAAACCACGAGGTTCATGACACGCTTTGGACGTAGCCCAAGTGAAGACGCAGCCTCAGTCTGACCTTTAGAAATTGCCTGAATACCGGCGCGCACGTTTTCGGCGATGAATGCACCAGTGTAGACCGACAAAGCCAACCACAACGCGATCAGCGGTGCGCCGATCTGCAAACCGCCGCGAAAGTTGAACCCTTTAAGCTCGGGGTAATCTAACGCAATGGGGCTACCCATCACGAAGAACATCAAGATAGTCGGGACGAGAAGGATGGCGATTGTTGGCCAGCCCGTCGGCAACAGCTTGCCTGTCCGGAATAGTAGGCTGACGGCGTAGCGGCGGTAAATAACCATAGCAATGAACGAGAGGACAAAGGTCGCCACGACGATCATTGATCCAGGCCCCCAAACGGGCGCGGGGATGTAGATACCGCGGTTGGTAAAGGCGAAGGCGTCAAACAGCATGCTTGAAGTGGCGTTATCGCCGCGGAATTGGTTTGGCGCAGGCAAAACGGCGGTCATCAAAGTGTAGATCATCAGAATCCAGATCAGCACCGGGATATTACGGAAAATCTCAACGTAAACCGACATCAATTTTGAAACGAGCCAGTTCTTGGACAAACGCGCCACACCGGCGATCACGCCGAGAATTGTCGCGGTTATGCAGGCCAGAAACGCCACAAGAAGGGTGTTGATGATACCGACCATCGCCGCACGCAGGTTCGACGATTGGCTGTTATAGTCGATTAATGATTGGTTGATGTCATACCCGGCAGGTACATTCAAAAACCCGTAAGAGATGTTCAATCCAGCTTCAGCAAGATTTCGCACCAGGTTAATGCCCAGAAAAGCCATCAACGCGATAAGCAAGATCAGCGCGATAAACTGAAAAGTATAGGATCTATAGCGGGTGTCGTTTAGCAACATCGACAGCCGGAACGAGCCCCGTTGAGGGTCGGACATTGTCGTCATCAGATTTTCCCTGTGTGCCGGACCTGTTATTCACGCATCATTCGATGTCGCGGGCCGGGTTTATTTTTGGCGTCTTAGAGGCGCAGAGGGCGCGGAAATGCTCCGCGCCCTCTGACGAATGTGTTTAGCGGAAAGGAGGCGCGTACATCAGGCCGCCATCTGTCCACTGAGCGTTCAGGCCACGCGCCAGACCGATTGGGGTTTCTTCGCCGATGTTCTTGGCAAAGATTTCACCATAGTTACCCTGGGAAGCGATAGCTTTCTTCGCAAAGTCAGCTTCGAGACCCAGCATCTCACCCAACGTACCTTCGGTGCCAAGAAGACGAGCAACCTCTGGGTTGGTGGTGTTTGTGGTCATCTCTTCGACGTTTGCCGATGTGACGCCCAGTTCTTCCGCCGCGATCAGAGCATATAGTACCCAACGGGTGACGTCGCCCCAATCGTTGTCACCGTGACGCACCAATGGGCCCAGAGGCTCTTTGGAGATGATCTCGGGGAGGATGATGTGCTCGCCTGGGTTCTCGAAGGTCGCGCGTGTCGCGGCCAGACCTGACGCGTCGGTTGTATAGGAATCGCAAGCACCGGCCAGATATTGCTGCTGGCCTTCGGCGTTTGTCTCGACAGGTACCGGCTCGTAGCTGATGTTGTTGTTGCGGAAGAAGTCCGCGAGGTTCAGCTCGGTCGTGGTGCCGGTCTGGATACAGACAGTCGCGCCATCCAGATCCTTGGCGGAAGAAACGCCAAGCTCTTTCGGTACCATGAAGCCTTGACCGTCATAGTAGTTAACGCCGATGAAGTCGAACTTGAGGTCGACGTCGCGGCTGAAGGTCCAGGTGGTGTTACGCGCAAGGAAATCGATCTCGCCCGAGGCCAGCGCGGTGAAACGGGTTTTACCGGTTGTGGGGACGAATTCGACAGCGTTCGGGTCACCCAGTACAGCGGCGGCAACCGCGCGGCATATTGCGACGTCAAAGCCTTCCCACTCGCCATTGGCGTTGGGAGCGGCAAAGCCCGCCAGACCGGTGGTAACGCCGCAGTTCAGCTTGCCGCGCGCTTTGACATCGTCAAGCGTTGACGCAGCAGCAGCGCCAGCCGCAAGGCCGGCTACTGTTAGCGCACCAAAAAATACGGATTTATTCATTTTAACCTCTTCCTGATTTTCCGCCACGTTTTAGGGCGGCTCAACCGGCACCTTTTCGGTCCGGAGATGTTTTGGCGGGGTTATCCCCGTCAGTGGAAGAGAGTTTGGGCGATGTTACGCCGGAACGTCAAGTCGCTGCGCCTAAAAAACGCTCACAACCGTTCGGATTGGGGTCACCGTGAAACCTATTCGGGCAAGCTCAGGTCAAACATCAACTTGGCGTGTAGAAAACTAGCCTTTTTCACTGCGGCCAACGCGTCGGCTTCGTCGTCATTGCCCCATTGTTCGGCCTGCCAAAGCTCGTCCAGGCGCGAAAGGTCCCAAATTGATTCCGCTTCCCTTGCGTCAAGCGCGGCTGCAAACCCCAAGATCAGCGATCCTGAAAGGCTGACAAGATCATGAAACGCCGCCAATTGGAAATTGTCGAGCGAATGGGTCCGTTTAGACAGGTTCGCCACATCTGATGGTGACTGCGGCGCGTGCATAATTCCTATTCGGGTCTGCAAACGCACGCCTAAAACATCCTGCGCCCAACCTAGCATCGGGTCCCACCGTTCGGCCTGACGCGTCGCCAGTTCGGCCGGACTATCCGCACGATAGCACAGCAGGTCACAGTCCCCATATGCCGCCAACATATCCGACACTTCAGCGTGTTGGGCCGCGACCTTATCGATCGCGGCATTGGCGGTTTTCGTCGCCGGCATGGTATCAGGTTTGATCACCCCGTCTTGCGCCTGCCATTCGTCAGCGATCTTCTCTGCCATGGCACGGGTCGGGATCACCAGCAAACGCTTCGCCGGTGTCTTGATCCCGCGCCCGTCCAATTCGACGGTAAAGCCACTGTCAGCTTCGAGGACGGCAGCGTCTTGCCAGAAGCGTTTGACCTTCCAGTCGCTCACCCCCAATCCTCCTCGAACGGGTCGGCGGGCACATCAGAAGGCACCCACTGGAAGGTGTCCCAGGTTCGCGCCATGTGATCAGGCAACGGCGCAATCAGGTTCAAACGGGCCTTAGTTACTGGATGCTCTAGCGTCAAAGACCGTGCGTGCAGGTGCAACTTCTTAGAGATGTCGCCCCCCAGTTGCGCGCCCCAGCCATCGCCCATGTTTTCCTGACCGGATCCGCCATATTTTCCATCCCCAACAATGGGATGCCCGATTTCCGCCATATGCGCACGCAGCTGGTGCGTCCGGCCCGTTACCGGGATCAGCGCCATCCAGCAGGTCCGTTTGCCAGCCTGCGCGAGGGTCGCATAATCGGTGGTGGCACGTTTGGCACCTTCGGTGGTTTCCATGTCTTTCGGATGCACGCAGTACATCTTTTCACCCTCGCCCCGGGCCCCGTGACCAAAGGCTTTGACCAAACCGAATTTGATCGTTCCGTTCCTCGGATGCGGCACGCCTGCGACGGCGGCCCAGTAGATTTTGCGGGTCTCGCGGTGACGGAACGACGACGTCAGGGACGCAGCAATCGACCTTGTCCGCGCCATGATCAAGACGCCCGAGGTATCCTTGTCCAAGCGGTGCACAAGGCGCGGCTTTTCATCAAGCTCGAACATCAGCGCATCGGCAAGCGCGTCAACATGGCGGTCTGACTGGCCAGACCCGCCTTGCACAGGCAATCCGGGCGGCTTGTTCAAGGCAATGATATGATCGTCGCGGTATATGACGCAGGACCGGATAAATTTGGTGTCCGCGTCAGAAATACGTGTCCGCTTGGGCGGCGGTGGTGCCTCTGCGTCGGGCAGCGGTGGGATGCGCACGGTTTGCCCCACTTCTAGCCGGGAGGAGGCTTTGACACGCCCACCGTCAACGCGAATATCGCCCTTGCGGCACATCTTTTCAATCAGCCCTTGGCCAATCAGCGGAAACGTCCGTTTGAACCAGCGGTCCAACCGCTGATCCCCGTCGCCTTCTTCTACGACCAGATGTTGAACCCGGCTCATGCAAATACCCCTCTGGCCATCATAAGGCCCAGCATTAATCCCAGCACTGATAGCCCGACGGACAGTGCCATATATATCCCTGCCGCCCCGATCTGGCCGCGCTCGATCAACGTTACCGTCTCAAGCGAAAACGACGAAAAGGTCGTAAAGCCGCCAAGCACACCGGTCATCACAAAAGGGCTAAACTGCGTGAGCCCTTTGTGTGCAGCAAACACTACAAACAGGCCCATAATAAACGACCCGATGATGTTGACCGTCAAGACCGCCAGCGGAAAATCGGACGGCCCGGTCAGCCGCATCGCTGCGACACCGAACAGATACCGCAGGGAGGCGCCGATCGCGCCACCCATGGCTACAAGTGACAGGGTTGAAATCATCTGCGGTCTCTCACGGTTCACGCCCCGAATGTCAAGTTTTCCGCGTTGCCCGCAGCTTTTCGAAATAATCGACCCGTTTTTTAAGATCCCGTTCAAAGCCGCGTTCGACAGGTTGGTAAAGCTGCGGCCGCTCCATCCCGTCAGGAAAATAGTTCTGCCCCGAGAACCCGTCCTCGGCGTCATGGTCATAGGCGTAACCCGCGCCATAGCCCTGCTCTTTCATCATCTTGGTAGGCGCATTCATGATATGTTTTGGCGGCGGAGAGGACCCCGTCTGTTTCGCCGCCCGCCGCGCCGCCTTATAGGCCACATAAGCGGCGTTCGATTTCGGGGCCAGCGCCAGATAGGTCAGCGCCTGCGCGATCGCCAATTCACCCTCGGGGGATCCAAGCCGCTCGTAGGTTTCCCACGACTGCAGACACACAGACTGCGCCTGCGGATCAGCGAGCCCGATGTCCTCGACGGCCATGCGCGTGATGCGACGCATCAGATACCGCGGGTCTTCGCCACCTTCCAGCATACGCGCCAGCCAATAAAGCGCGGCATCCGGATCGGAACCCCGAACGGATTTATGCAGCGCAGAGATGAGGTTATAATGCGCATCGCCCCCTTTGTCATACTGCGCCGCCCGCCGCATCAGCCGCGCCGACAGCGCCTTACCGTCAAGCTTTCCGTCCACCTTCCACGCGACGACCTGTTCAATCAGGTTGAGCAAGGCACGCCCGTCGCCATCTGCCATCTCCAGCAGGTTTTCCCGCGCAGGGCCGTCCAGGGGCAGGCCCCGCCCGAGCTCTTTCTCGGCCCTTTGGGCCATACGTTCCAGATCAGACAGGGGTAAACGCTCAAGCACCAGAACCTGCGACCTGCTCAGTACAGCGGCGTTCAGCTCGAAGGACGGATTCTCAGTCGTGGCCCCCACGAGCAAGATCGTCCCGTCCTCCATATGAGGCAGAAACCCGTCTTGCTGCGCCTTATTGAAACGATGGATCTCGTCGACGAACAACAAGGTGCCCTGCCCGTTTTGCCGCCGGATTTTCGCAGCATCAAAGACTTTGCGTAGCTCGGGCACGCCGCTGAATATCGCGCTGATCTGGACAAAATGCAGGTCTGTCTCATCCGCAAGCAACCGTGCGATCGTCGTCTTGCCCACGCCAGGCGGCCCCCAGAAAATCAACGATCCCAGCGACCCCGAATCCAGCATCACGGTCAACGGCGCGTCCGGGCCCAACACCTGCGACTGGCCGATCACCTCGGCCAAGCTTCGTGGCCGCAACCTGTCCGCCAGTGGCCGGTGCCCGCTTTCTACAACAGGCGCGTCAGAGCCGAATAGATCCGCCATCGTGCTAGACCCGGAACTGCAGCGACAGTCGCTGCACGCCGCGCTGTACGACCATCGACACCTGACGGCTTCCTGCCATCTGGTCGCTCACGTCCGCAGGCGTTGCGACCGTTGCACCATTTACCGCGAGGATCACGTCACCCTGTCGCAAGCCGACGCGCGCGCCATAGGGCCCGCTATCCATCACTGCAACACCGATCACCTCAAGCGGCAGGTTCAATTCAGCCATCACCGCAGGGTTGATCCGCGCGAGCGTTAACCCCGGCAAAAGGCTACTTTCATCCAGCGCCAGCGTCTGTCGCGGCGGTTCATCTGGTGCTGCGATCAAGGCCACAGCGACCTCAGCCGTTTTGCCACCCCGAAGTCGGGTAACGCTCGCCTGCGCGCCCATGCCCGCCACGCTCATGCGATAGATCATCTCGGCGGGGGTATGGACTTCTTGACTGTCAACGGCGGTGATCACATCGCCCACAGCCACACCTGCCTGCAAAAACGGGCTTGCCGGATGCATTCCCGACACGATGATGCCACCGGGGCGATCCAACCCCAAGGGGCCAGCCATATCCGCATCGACTGGCTGCCCGCTCATCCCCGCCCACGGACGGGTAAATTCAGCTGCCCCGTCGCGCGCCTGCGTCATGAACGCCGCGATCAGATTCGCCGGAATAGCAAAGCCGATCCCGTTGGACCCGCCCGACCGGGTCAGAATAGACGTATTGATTCCGATCAACCGCCCTTGCACATCTATCAAAGCACCGCCCGAATTGCCCGGATTGATCGGCGCATCGGTCTGGATGAAATACCCCTGCCCGCCGCCGTTCATCCCGCCCGATCGCGCAAGGCCAGACACAATGCCACTACTTACGGTTTGCCCGACCCCGAAAGGGTTCCCGATTGCAAGCGTAAGCTCCCCTACCTCTACCGTGTCACTGTCGCGCAACGGCAGATGGGCAAGCCCGGCCACGTCATCAATCTTCAGGATCGCCAAATCGCTTTCAGCATCACTCAGCAACACACGGGCCGAGAACTCGCGTCGGTCGGCCAGTACGATACGGATGTCGGTGGCCATACCAACGACATGATAGTTCGACACGACAATCCCGTCCTCAGACAAGATCACACCGGACCCAAGAGAGTTCTGGACACGCGGCCTCCCCGAATCAGGTCGGCGGAAAAACCGTTCGAAAAACGGATCCGCCTGCAGCGGCGTTCGGCTTTGCTCTACGATGGTACGTGCATAGATGTTCACCACAGCCGGGGCCGCTTCGTGCACCAGCGGCGCAAAGCTCAACTGTATCTGCGCGGGGGAACTTGGCACAGTCTGCGCGGCGACGGGAAAGGACAACACGGTCAACAGGATCAGGAGTATTCTCATACCCTCAGATATGCGCAGCCCTTCGCGCTTGCGCAACACCCATGTTCCAAATGGGTCTAAATCCTTGCCGAAGGCATAAAAGCAAAAAGCCCCTGCGCAGGCAGGGGCTTCTAAAATTCGCCACAAAAGCTGATGGCTTTAGTCTTCCGCAACCTCATAGGCCACTACGCGTGCCTTATCGTTTGCACCCTTCGCGTCGCGGTCGCGATCTACGAACTCGATGATGGCCATAGGTGCCATGTCGCCATAACGGAAGCCGGCCTTCAGGACGCGGACATAGCCACCCTGACGGTCTTTGTAGCGTGGGCCCAGGATGTCGAACAGTTTGGCGACATACTGGTCTTGCTTCAGCTTGCTTGCAGCCTGACGACGCGCATGCAGGTCGCCGCGCTTTGCCAATGTGATCATCTTTTCGATGATTGGCTTCAATTCTTTTGCTTTAGGCAATGTTGTTTTGATTTGCTCATGCTCGATGAGCGAGCCCGCCATGTTCGAGAACAACGCCTTGCGGTGTTCATGTGTACGATTCAGACGGCGGTAACCACGTGCGTGACGCATTTTCTAGTCTCCAATTTGATGCCCTCTACGGGCGGTTTTACTTTGTCTGGTTGGCGTGCGTAGCGCCAACTCTCCTTGGGGCAGGTGCCCGGTCGTATTGACGGGCGGGAACAACCCCACCCGTCAAATCTCTTAGAACGAATCCTCGAACTTCTTCGCGAGGTCTTCGATGTTGTCCGGCGGCCAGTCCTCGACGTCCATGCCAAGGTGCAGACCCATGCCCGACAACACTTCCTTGATTTCGTTCAAGGATTTGCGGCCAAAGTTCGGTGTGCGCAGCATTTCTGCTTCGGTCTTCTGGATCAAATCGCCGATGTAGACGATGTTGTCGTTCTTCAGGCAGTTTGCCGAACGGACAGACAATTCCAGCTCGTCTACTTTCTTCAGCAGCAGCGGGTTGAATTCCAGACCGTCGTCGTCGTCTTGACGCGATGCGGATTCGGGCTCGTCGAAGTTGACGAAAATGCCCAGCTGATCCTGCAGGATACGCGCGGCAAATGCCACGGCATCGTCAGGCGAGATGGAGCCGTCGGTTTCGACCTTCATCGTCAGTTTGTCATAATCAAGCACCTGACCTTCGCGGGTCGGTTGCACGTCATAAGACACTTTTTTGACCGGCGAATAGATTGCGTCGATCGGGATCAGGCCGATAGGCGCATCTTCTGGCTTGTTCTTATCTGCCGCAACATAGCCCTTGCCGGTGTTAACCGTCAGTTCCATGTAAACGTCAGCATTGTCATCCAAGTGGCAGATGACGTGATCGCGGTTCAGAATTTCGATACCGGCGCTCTCAGAGATGTCACCGGCAGTGACAACACCTGGGCCTTTAGCAGAGATCGACAGGCGCTTGGGCCCTTCGACTTCCATGCGCAGGGAAACGCCTTTGAGGTTCAGAACGATGTCGGTGACATCTTCACGAACGCCAGTAACGCTCGAAAATTCGTGCAAAACATTATCAATTTGTACGGAAGTAATGGCAGCGCCTTGCAGCGACGACATCAAAACGCGACGCAGCGCGTTGCCCATTGTCAAACCAAAGCCACGCTCGAGCGGCTCGGCAATGACAGTCGCTTGACGTGCGGGGTCATTGCCCGGCTTCACGTCCAACTGCTGTGGCTTAATCAATTCAGCCCAATTTTTGTGGATCATACGTCCCTCCATTCCTGTCCTGCGCCCCATGTCCAAATGGCGAAGAACTCCCGAGGTTTCAACAAAGCAGTAAGAGGCCGAGCGCGAACGCGCGGCCCCTTTTGTAACTTAAACTCTTAAACGCGGCGGCGTTTCGGAGGGCGGCAGCCGTTGTGTGCCATTGGGGTCACGTCACGGATGGATGTGATGTTGAACCCGGCAGCAGCCAGAGCGCGCAGGGCGCTTTCACGGCCCGAACCGGGGCCTTGCACTTCGACTTCCAGCGTTTTTACGCCGTGATCTTGAGCTTTTTTGCCTACATCTTCAGCAGCCATCTGAGCCGCATAAGGTGTCGATTTACGCGACCCTTTGAAGCCCATGGTGCCAGCGGAGGACCATGCAATTGCGTTACCCTGAACGTCGGAGATCAGGATTTTTGTGTTGTTGAAGCTGGAGTTCACATGCGCCACACCTGCGGCGATGTTCTTGGAAACCTTACGCTTCGTCTTTGTCTTTTCGCGTGCCATTGATCAGACCCTCCCTTACTTCTTCTTACCAGCAATGGCCTTTGCAGGGCCTTTGCGCGTACGAGCGTTGGTGTGAGTACGCTGACCACGAACCGGGAGGTTGCGACGGTGGCGCAAACCACGGTAGCAGCCAAGGTCCATCAGACGCTTGATGTTCATCTGCGTATCACGACGCAGGTCACCTTCAACGGTGTGGTTTTCGTCGATGAATTCGCGGATCTTCAGGATTTCGGCATCCGAAAGTTCGTTGATACGACGGGTGGAGTCGATGCCAACAGCTTCGCAGATTGCAGCTGCGGAGGAGTTACCGATACCGGTGATATATGTCAGGGCGATTGGAACCCGCTTTGCAGTCGGGATGTTTACGCCGGCAATACGTGCCACGTGGGTGCTTCCTTTTCGTTGCGGGTCCGTCATACCAGACCCTTTTTTCACAACGTGAAGCCCGAGGCGTTTGTGCCGTCGGGCTCCAGCTGATCAGGTGTTCATGCGCAGGGTATGATCGGTGCCCGTTGCAATTCGATTCTCATACGAGATACGGCTGGTTATGGGGAATTAACCGGCGCGTCAACCCATAGCGACGGCAGAGCGTATGGATTGGCATAGCGATCGAATGCCCGCCTGCCCTGCCCTAAGAAACGGCAAAACGGCGCGTCGGAAAACGCGCCGTTGTCTACCATTGCTTGATGCTTGGACTATGCGTCCAAAACCTTCGTGATGCTGTCCTGAACCTCTTTGATATCGGCCAGACCATCAACGCGCGTGAGCATATTATGCGCGTAATAGTACCCCAACAGCGGAGAGGTTTTCTTGTAGTATTCCATCAAACGATTCCGGAGGCTTTCCTCGTTATCATCTGCACGGCGTTTGAAGTCGGATGCGCCGCATTTCTCGCATTTGCCGTCGGCTGGCTGTGGCTTGGTGACGTCATGATAGACTTCACCACAGTTGCTACAGGTAGAGCGCCCGGAGATCCGTGCGACCAGCGCTTCGTCGTCGACGCCCAGCTGGATCACGTGGTCCAATGGCTTGCCTGTCGCTTCCAGCAGCTCACCAAGCGCTGTGGCCTGCGCCAATGTCCGCGGGAACCCGTCAAAGATGAAACCACCGTGGTCGGTCGTGTCTTCGAGTTTTTCGCGGATGAGGCCGATCACAATCTCGTCGGTGACCAAATCGCCGCGGGCCATGACATCGGCAACCATATTGCCCATCTCGGTCCCGCTGTCTTTGGCTTCGCGCAGCATGTCGCCGGTGGAGAGCTGAACCATGTTACGTGTCTCTACCAAGTGACGCGCTTGTGTACCTTTACCCGCTCCGGGTGGTCCTAAGAGAATAATGTTCATCGACGTAACGGGCTCCGTTTTTTCCGTGGTTTGCCAGACTTACCACGCAGTTGGGAACGTTCAAGCAGACCTTCATACTGATGTGCCAGCAAATGGCTTTGTACTTGTTGGATGGTATCCATGGTGACCGACACAACGATCAGCACCGATGTACCGCCGAAATAGAACGGGATTGCGAACTGACCCCGCAGAATTTCGGGCAGCAGCATCACCGCAACCAGATATGCAGACCCAAGTACCAAGACGCGGTTAACCACATATTCAAGATATTCGGCTGTTTTCTTGCCGGGGCGGATACCGGGAACGAAGCCGTTCTGGTTTTTCAGGTTATCCGCGACATCATCAGGTTTAAAGCTGACGTTGAAGGTATAAAAATAAGCAAAAAAGACAATCATCAAGACGAAGAATAACAGGTATAGGGGTTGCCCTGGTCCGAAATTCGCCAAGAGGACCGACATTACCGGGCCGGTGGAATTCCCAGAGAACGTGCTGATCGTGATCGGAAGCAACAGAAGCGAGCTTGCGAAAATCGCCGGGATAACGCCCGCCGGGTTCACCTTGACCGGAAGATGCGAAGATCCGCCATCGTACATCTTCTGGCCGACCTGACGGCGCGGATATTGGATGTGGATTTTACGCAAGGCGCGCTCCATGAAGACGACGAACATGATCGTCACGATCACCATGACAAGAACACCGACGATCACCGCCGGGCTGATCGCACCGGACCGGCCAGACGAAAAGAACTGAGCGATTGCGGCTGGCACCTCGGCAATGATGCCGACGAAGATAATCAATGAGATACCGTTGCCGATGCCGCGTGCTGTGATCTGCTCGCCCAGCCACATCAGGAACATGGTCCCGCCGACCAGCGTAATCATGCACGCAATGCGGAAATACATGCCCGGATCGGCGGCGATATCACCAGCTTCTAGCGATACCGCAAGGCCATAGGCCTGCAGTGTCGCCAGTGCGACGGTGCCGAAGCGTGTGTATTGGTTGATCTTCTTACGCCCCTGCTCGCCCTCTTTCTTAAGTTGCTCAAGCGCGGGGACCATCGAAGTCATCAACTGAACGATGATCGATGCGGAGATATAGGGCATGATACCCAAAGCGAAGATACCCATACGGCCAAGAGCGCCGCCGGTGAACATGGACACCATGCCGCCGATCCCTTGACCCGCGCTTTCCATAAATTGGCGCAGGGCGGTGCCGTCGATCCCGGGAACCGGAATGAACGTGCCAAGGCGATAAACGATCAACAACCCCAGAGTGAATAGAATCCGGTTGCGCAGGTCTGTCGCCTTGCCCAACGCGGACCAACTGGTGTTGGCGGCCATGCTTTCGACGGCTGATACCATGATATAGGGCTCTTTCTTTGCAAAAACGCCGCCCAGGCCGTTTTCCGGCGGGCGGCATTTGGGAAAACTCGATTGACTATGTAAGCGGGACGCGTCCCGCTCACAAGGCAAAAGGTCGGGTTACGCGTCTGCGTTTGCCGCGGAAGGTGCTGTGACGGTCAGTTTGCCGCCCGCTTTTTCGACCGCTTCGACCGCGGATTTGGACGCGCCGTATACCTGAAGATCAACCTTGGCGTTGAAGTCGCCTTTGGCCAAAACACGGATGCCGTCCAGTTTGCGACGTACCAGACCCGAAGAGATCAGTGCATCTTCGGTGATCGCAGCAGAAGCGTCGATCTTTTTCGCGTCGATGAATTTCTGGATCAGGCCCAGGTTCACAACCGCATAGGACTTCCGGTTCGGCTTGGTAAAGCCACGCTTAGGAAGACGTTGGTACAAAGGCATTTGACCGCCTTCGAAACCTTTGATCGCGACACCCGAACGGGATTTTTGACCTTTGATACCACGGCCACCCATTTTACCGGTGCCGGAACCAGGACC
The DNA here is from genome assembly GCF_053474885.1 of Sulfitobacter sp. M13. Classification (NCBI taxonomy): domain Bacteria; kingdom Pseudomonadati; phylum Pseudomonadota; class Alphaproteobacteria; order Rhodobacterales; family Roseobacteraceae; genus Sulfitobacter; species Sulfitobacter sp. M13. The sequence continues at coordinate 3,124,120 of NZ_CM130281.1, forward strand.
ACGGCCAACGCGCTTGCGTTTCTTGTTGGCACCTTCGTTATCAGACAGTTCATGAAGTTTCATGTCGCTTCTCCTTTTGCCGGATGTGGCCCCCAGCGACGGGAGTGGCCAAACGCGGCGTTTCATATGATTCTCGTGGCGGATTGGTGGCCACTGGGCGGCGTATAAACGGGAGAGACGGGGCATTCAAGCCCCCTGCCCTCACCGGCATAACCCGGCTTAACGAAAAACGCCTCGCAGTGTCCTGCGAGGCGTTATAGATTGGCAAAAGGGCGTCATCGGAACCCTTCACTTTCAGGCGAAAGCGTTCAGCCTTTTTCTTCGATGATCTCTACCATGTGAGAGATCTTGCGGATCATGCCGCGAACGGAAGGTGTGTCTTCCAGTTCACGTACACGGTGCATTTTGTTAAGGCCCAAACCAATCAACGTAGCGCGCTGGTCGGCGGGGCGGCGGATTGGCGAACCAACCTGCTTGATTACGATTGTCTTAGCCATGCTTATGCCTCCTCAGCCACTTGTGCGGACGATTCAACATTGTCCTCACGCTTGGGCAGAATGTCTGCAACTTTCTTGCCGCGACGCTGAGCAACAGCACGTGGCGAGGATTCTTTTTTCAGACCGTCCATGGTGGCACGGATCATGTTGTAAGGGTTCTGCGTCCCGATGGACTTGGATACAACGTCCTTGATGCCCAACATTTCGAATACGGCACGCATTGGACCACCGGCGATGATCCCGGTACCTTCTGGTGCCGTCCGCATTACAACGCGACCGGCGCCGTGACGGCCTTCCATGTCGTGGTGCAATGTACGGCCTTCGCGCAGTTGAACGCGAATCATTTGGCGCTTGGCTTGCTCGGTGGCTTTGCGAATGGCTTCTGGAACCTCTTTCGCTTTGCCTTTGCCGAAGCCTACACGGCCCTTTTGGTCGCCAACAACGACAAGTGCAGCGAAGCCAAAGCGCTTACCACCCTTAACGGTTTTGGAAACGCGGTTGATCGCCACTAGGCGGTCGGCGAATTCGGGTGTCTCGTCGCGTTGGTTGCGGCGGTTGCCACCCCGGTTGTCATCTCTTGCCATGCGGCATCATCCTTTTGGTGCTGCGCTTGCGCGCGTCATAATGTCAATCCAAGTGGGCCAAGCCCCCGGATCATCGAGGCGGCACGTGAACCGTGCCGCCTACGTTGGTTTAGATTTTCAGACCGCCTTCGCGGGCTGCATCGGCCAAAGCTTTGATTTTGCCGTGGAACAGGAAACCACCACGGTCAAAATATGCTTCCTTCACACCGGCCTTTTGAGCACGCTCGGCGATTGCCGAACCAACCTTGGTCGCTGCGTCGATGTTGTTTTTGCCAACAACACCCAGGTCTTTTTCCATCGAGGACGCGGAGGCCAGTGTGACCCCGTTTACGTCGTCGATCAGCTGGGCGCTGATGTTCTTGTTCGAGCGGTGAACGGAGAGACGAAGACGCCCCGCGTTGACCCGGCGAAGTTTGTTCCGAACGCGCAGGCGGCGTTTCAGAAACAGTTGTCTTTTGCTGTTTGCCATCTGAGCTATCCTTACTTCTTCTTGCCTTCTTTGCGGAAGACGAACTCACCCTTATAGCGGATGCCTTTGCCCTTGTAGGGCTCGGGCTTGCGCCAAGCGCGAATGTTCGCAGCGACTTGACCAACAAGCTGTTCGTCAATGCCTTCTACCACAATCTCGGTCTGTTTCGGGGCTGTGACTGTCACACCTTCAGGTGCCACGTAATCAACATCATGCGACAGGCCCAGGTTCAGGCGCAGCGTGTTGCCATTCATGGCAGCACGATAACCAACACCCTGGATCTCAAGCTCTTTCTTGAAGCCGGCGGTGACACCGGTAACAAGGTTTTCGACCATTGTGCGGCTCATGCCCCACTGCTGGCGCGCGCGCTTGGATTTGCCGCGTGGTGTGATGGTGACCACGTTGTCTTCGACAGTCAATGTAACGTCGTCAGTCGCCTTGAAGGAACGGGTTCCCTTTGGGCCTTTGACTTCGATGGTCTGCCCGCTCACGGATGCTGAAACACCGCTTGGCAGGTCGACCGGTTTTTTACCAATACGAGACATTTTGTTCTCCTTAGAATACGGTGCAGAGCACTTCGCCGCCAACATTGTGGCTGCGTGCATTCTGATCCGACATCACACCCTTGGGGGTGGAGACAATCGACACACCAAGGCCCTGACGGACAACGGGGATGTCATTGACGCCCATGTAGACGCGACGACCGGGTTTGGAGACCCGCTTCAGTTCGCGAATAACAGGTTCGCCCTCGTAATACTTGAGGCTGATTTCGATGGCGGGATGGCCATCGGCACCAGTTTTTGCTTCGTAACCACGGATGTAGCCTTCGTCCGCAAGCACGTCCAGAACCCATGCACGCAGCTTGGAAGCAGGTGTCATGACGGTGGATTTGCCGCGCATCGAAGAGTTACGGATGCGTGTCAGCATATCTGCGATAGGATCGTTCATCTGATGCGCTCCTTACCAGCTCGACTTGACCATGCCGGGGATTTGGCCGCTCGAGCCAAGATCCCGCAGCGCGATCCGCGAAATTTTCAGTTTACGGTAATAAGCGTGTGGACGGCCTGTCAGCTGGCAGCGGTTGTGCAGACGCACAGCGCTGGAGTTGCGAGGCAGTTTCGCCAGCTTCAGGGAAGCGCGAAAACGCTCTTCCATTGGCTTGGATTCGTCGCTTACGATCTCTTTCAAGGCAGCGCGCTTTTCAGCGTACTTCTTGACCAGTGCTTCGCGCTTCTTTTCACGCTCGATCATGGATTTCTTAGCCATATCTAAATCCTCCCCGCGCTTACGATGTGAAGGGCATGTTGAATGCTTTCAACAGTGCCTTCGCTTCAGCGTCGGTTTTCGCCGTGGTGGCGATCACGATGTCCATTCCCCAAGTCTCGTCGACTTTATCAAAGTCGATTTCGGGGAACACGATGTGCTCTTTCAAGCCCATGGCGTAGTTGCCACGGCCGTCAAAGCTCTTGCCGTTGATGCCGCGGAAGTCGCGGATACGAGGCATTGCGATCGTGATCAGACGATCCAGGAATTCGTACATACGTTCGCCACGCAGGGTAACTTTCGCACCCAACGGCATGTCTTCACGTACGCGGAAACCAGCGATGGATTTCTTGGCAACTGTTGTCAGCGCTTTTTGGCCGGCAATCGTTGTCAGATCTTCCTGTGCGGATTTTGCTTTCTTGCTGTCACGAACAGCTTCAGCACCACAGCCGATGTTCAGAACGATTTTATCCAGACGCGGGATCTGCATTTCGTTCTTGTAACCGAACTCTTCCTTAAGCGTCGCACGGATCTTGTCCTTGTACTCGACCTTCAGGCGGGGTGTGTATGTTGCGTTATCAAGCATCGATCACGTCCCCCGTGGTTTTTGCAAAGCGCACTTTCTTGTCGCCTTCGATTTTGAACCCAACGCGCGTGGCCTTGCCGTTGGCATCAACCAACGACAGGTTGCTCAGGTCGACTGGCATCGCTTTGGGAATACGGCCGCCTTGCGACGTCTGGGACTGACGCGTGGCGCGGATTGCCATGTTGATACCATCTACGATTGCTTTGTTGGCCTTCGGGTCAACAGACGAGATGGAACCCGTCTTGCCCTTGTCCTTGCCAGCAAGCACGATGACTTTGTCACCTTTGCGAAGTTTAGCAGCCATTACAGCACCTCCGGCGCAAGCGAGATAATCTTCATGAAGTTTTTGGCGCGCAGTTCGCGAACAACTGGGCCGAAGATACGTGTACCTACGGGCTCATTCGAGTTGTTCAGAATGACGGCGGCGTTACGATCGAAACGGATGGCTGTGCCATCGTCACGACGAACTTCTTTGGCTGTGCGAACGACGACGGCTTTACGCACGTCACCCTTTTTCACACGACCGCGAGGGATGGCTTCCTTGACCGACACGACAATGATGTCGCCGACGGATGCGTATTTACGCTTGGAACCACCCAATACCTTGATGCACTGAACACGGCGAGCGCCGCTGTTGTCAGCAACATCCAGGTTGGTCTGCATCTGGATCATTTGGTTTCTCCCGACCTTCTGGGGGGCGATGCGTGCCCTATCCCCAGGGTTTCGATTAAGTTGGTCCGCCCGAAATGGGCATCTCGCTCGTGCCTTTGCGCCTTGCTGCCCTCGGTGTCAAGGGTACAAGACGTTCAGGCCCGAGCGAGCAGCGCCTTAAGCCTCAGCGGCTTGCAGCACTTCCCAACGTTTGGTTTTCGACTTTGGTGCACATTCGATGATGCGAACGCTGTCGCCCACTTTGAATGTGTTGTTCTCATCGTGAGCCCGGTACTTTTTGGACTTACGGATGGTTTTCTTCAGAACCGGGTGTGTAAAGCGACGCTCTACGGATACGGTTACTGTCTGTTCGTTGGCATCGCTTGTCACGGTGCCTGTTAGGATACGTTTGGGCATACTCTCAGGCTCCTATTATTCTGCAGATGCCGCGGCAGCGGCTTTCTGGTTAAGAACGGTTTTGACACGTGCGACGTCACGCTTAACGGTCTTCAAACGTGCGGCATTTTCCAGCTGGCCAGTGGCTTGCTGAAAACGCAGGTTGAAGGATTCTTTCTTGAGGTTAACAAGCTCATCCCGGAGCTGGTCCGGCGTCTTGTCGTGTAGTTCTTTGGCGTTCATCGCCTCATCCTTTCGACATCACCAGTAGGCCCCTTATGGGTGACCATGATTCTGGTGGAGTTCATGTGAAAGCTTCCTCTACATGCCCTACCCTACTTTGGCAAGCGAGGTTTCTGCAAAACCGTATCGCCACGCTGCGCAGGCTGATGTAGAACGGCCCTATGTCACAGATAGAATCCCTTTTCGTCACCCGTCTTTACCGCGCCGCTTTGTCAGAGCACGGTCAACCCGTCGACCCGTCCGAGCTTGAGGCCGCGTGCCTGTCCATCGCCGAGGATGACGAGGCCGGCCAGGAGTGGTGCGAGGAACATGATTTCCCCGGCTACACCAGCTATGCGTCGTTGACGGATCTGCCATGGCGGTTCCCGATCTTTAAGACGGTCAAAAAAGCGCTGGATAAACACGTCAAAGCCTTTGCCAAGGATCTGGCGTTTGATCTGGACGGGCGCAAGCTCAAGCTTGAAGACATCTGGATCAATATCCTCCCCGAGGGCGGCATCCATACGGCGCATATCCACCCGCATTCGGTCATCTCTGGCACAACCTATGTGGCGATGCCCGAAGGGACCAGTGCGCTCAAGCTCGAAGATCCGCGTCTGCCAATGATGATGGCGGCCCCCGGTCGCCAAAAAGACGCACCCCAAGAGCTGCGCCAGTTCGTTTATGCAAAGCCCGTCGTCGGTGACGTGCTGCTCTGGGAAAGCTGGTTGCGCCACGAGGTGCCGATGAACATGTCCGAAGAAGACCGTATTTCGGTCTCATTCAACTACGCCTGGGGTTAACCACGCTTGGGCGGTGCAGCTTTGCGCGCCGCCTCTTGCTCTTTCACGGCCGCCTTCTCTTCTTTGGTCAGCTTGTTGCCCCACTGATTGTTGCTAAGCCCCAAATCGTCCGGCATCGGCTTTGTCTTACCCTTCTTGATCGTACCACCTTTATTCAAAAACTCTTTGATGAGGTCTGCGTCGGTGGTGGGCTTGGGCACGTGTTTCATTATCAGTTCCTTTAGGCAGGTTACGCCAAGCCTATGCGCCACATGCGGCGCTGACTAGGCCCTGCAACCGCTTATTCACGAGACATCAATGTTTCAGAAACAACGCCGCGGATCACGTCACCGCGCGGTTGCCCTAATGTGACTGGGAATAGCTGTGCCGTGGTGCCATCTCGGGCCCGATAACGGCGCAGATGCGCACACAAGGAAGCCCCACGTGAATACTACGAACCCAAGCCCCCTGCCCGCTCTTGCCCTTGCCGGGCTGATTGGTGAACTCACCTTCGAAGCCTATGCATGGCTCGCGTCACCGATCCTGTTCGGCGTCAAGCTAGAGCCGGCCAATCTTGTCATTGGTCTCAGCAAAAAACTGGGGAGCGTCCACCTGCCCTATGCCACCGCCTTTGCCATCCACTTCCTGATCGGGGCATTGGGATTTGCCGCCGTGGTTTTCCTGACCAAGCGGGTCACGAAGCTTGGATTTCTTGGCTCAGGCGTCCTTGCGGGTATTGTGTTGTGGTTTGTGGCCCAGGGTGTGCTGGCACCGCTAATGGGGCGCAGCTTTATGATGGGGTTCGGCAGCTATACGCAGTCTTCTTTTGTCGGACATGTCGGCATGACAATCGTGATCGCACTGGTATGGAAAAAACTACTGAACCAAACCGCGGGTCCCTCGGCCTGAAGACGACGGAGGCAAACCCACTTAAACGAAAAAACCCCCGCTGATTACTCAGCGGGGGTTTTCCATTTTAAAGCAACATCTCCGGCGCGTGCCGGAGCGCTGGTTTTACCAATCTTCGCGAACGACGACGCGCGTTTTGATCGGCAGCTTCATCGCGGCAAGACGCAGAGCTTCTTGTGCAACGTCCTCGGAGACACCGTCGATCTCGAACATTACACGGCCTGGCTTGACCTTGCAGACCCAACGATCCACGGAACCTTTACCTTTACCCATACGAACTTCGATGGGCTTTGCGGTGACAGGTACATCCGGGAAAATACGGATCCAGACACGGCCTTGACGTTTCATGTGACGCGTCATGGCACGACGAGCAGCTTCGATCTGGCGTGCGGTTACCCGCTCGGGCTCGAGAGCCTTCAGACCGTAGGTGCCAAAGTTCAGGTCAGACCCGCCCTTTGCCAGACCTTTGATCCGACCTTTGTGCTGCTTGCGGAATTTAGTACGCTTTGGTTGTAGCATCTCTCATTCCCCCTTAGCGACGACCGCCGGCACCGCGAGGTGCTGGGCCGTCTTGCATTTCTTGTGCCTTACGGTCACGCGCTGCCGGGTCATGTTCCATGATCTCGCCTTTGAAGATCCAGGTCTTGATCCCGATGATGCCATAGGCAGTCATCGCTTCGACATGTGCGTAATCGATGTCTGCACGCAGAGTGTGGAGCGGCACGCGGCCTTCACGATACCATTCGGTACGCGCGATTTCTGCACCACCCAGACGACCAGCAACGTTCACGCGGATACCCAGGGCACCCATACGCATGGCGTTCTGTACCGCACGCTTCATGGCACGACGGAAAGAAACCCGGCGTTCCAGCTGTTGTGCGATGGATTCACCAACAAGGGCTGCGTCCAGCTCTGGCTTGCGAACTTCAACGATGTTGAGGTGCAGGTCAGATTTAGTGATCTTGGCGATTTTCTGGCGCAGACCTTCGATGTCTGCACCTTTCTTGCCGATGATCACACCGGGGCGCGCTGTGTGGATCGTAACGCGGCACTTCTTGTGTGGGCGTTCGATGATCACACGGGCGATACCAGCCTGTGCACATTCTTTCTTGATGAAGTCACGGATGGCAAGGTCTTCGAGCAGAAGATCACCATAGTCCTTCGTATCGGCGTACCAGCGGCTGTCCCAGGTGCGGTTGACCTGAAGACGCATACCGATCGGATTTACTTTGTTACCCATCAGGCTTGCTCCTCAACTTGACGCACGACGATCGTGATTTCCGAAAACGGCTTGATAATCTTGCCGAAACGGCCACGCGCACGCGGACGACCACGTTTCATGATCAGGTTTTTGCCGACATATGCTTCGGCAACGACCAGTTCATCCACGTCAAGGTTGTGGTTGTTTTCACCGTTCGCGATGGCGGACTGAAGGCATTTCTTCACGTCCAGTGCGATCCGCTTTTTGGAGAAGGTCAGGTCCGTAAGGGCCTTGTCTACCTTCTTGCCACGGATCATCGCGGCGACGAGGTTCAGTTTCTGCGGGCTTGTGCGAAGCATGCGCAGTTTTGCACGGGCTTCGTTATCAGCCACGCGGCGGGGATTCTTATCCTTGCTCATGGCTTATTTCCGCTTCGCTTTTTTGTCGGCTGCGTGACCATAATAGGTGCGAGTTGGCGAATACTCACCAAACTTCTGACCAATCATCTCTTCGCTGACGTTTACAGGGATGTGCTTGTGACCGTTGTACACACCGAACGTCAGGCCAACAAACTGTGGCAAGATCGTGGAACGGCGCGACCAAATCTTGATCACTTCGCTGCGACCGCTTTCGCGGGAGGCTTCGGCCTTTTTGAGGACATAAGAGTCAACAAAAGGACCTTTCCATACTGAACGAGACATCTATTAACGCCCCTTCTTCTTGGCGTGGCGCGAGCGTAGGATAAGCTTGCTGGACGCTTTGTTCTTGTTGCGGGTTTTTGCACCCTTTGTGGGCTTGCCCCAAGGCGTAACAGGGTGACGACCACCCGATGTACGGCCTTCACCACCACCGTGAGGGTGGTCGATCGGGTTCATAACAACACCACGTACCGAAGGGCGGATACCCTTGTGACGCATGCGGCCCGCTTTACCGAAGTTCTGGTTGGAGTTGTCAGGGTTGGACACGGCACCAACGGTGGCCATGCATTCCTGACGCACCAGACGCAGTTCGCCCGAGGACAAACGGATCTGAGCGTATCCACCATCACGGCCTACGAATTGTGCGTAGGTACCGGCGGCGCGTGCGATCTGGCCGCCTTTGCCTGGCTTCATTTCGATGTTGTGAACGATTGTACCGATAGGCATGCCCGAAAATGGCATAGCGTTACCAGGCTTGATGTCGGCCTTGGCCGAGGAAATCACCTTGTCGCCGACAGCGATACGCTGTGGTGCTAGGATGTAAGCCTGTTCGCCGTCTTCGTACTGGATCAGTGCGATGAATGCGGTCCGGTTAGGGTCATATTCGATCCGTGCGACAACAGCGGACATGTCCAGCTTGTTGCGTTTGAAATCGACGATACGGTAAAGGCGCTTTGCCCCACCGCCTGTGCGACGCATTGTGATCCGTCCGGTGTTGTTCCGACCGCCTGATTTGGTCAAACCCTGAGTAAGGGATTTGACCGGGCGGCCTTTCCAAAGCTCCGAACGGTCGATCAGTACCAGCCCACGCTGGCCTGGCGTCGTCGGTTTGTACGACTTGAGTGCCATGTTCTCTGTCTTCCGTTTTGCTTGTCCCCGGCCCCGTCGCGATGGTGCCGAGATGGTTGTAGGGCCCCGAAGGTCCCCAATTTGAAATGCCAGACAAAGAACCCCTTTGCCGGGCGTTGCGTGCGGCTAGAACCTACCAACGCGCAAAACGACACAGCCCCGGACGAATCCGGGGCACTGCCGATGGGGTCGTTTAGGGTAGGATCACCCGAGGGTCAAGGGAGCGTCGGGGAATAGTCGGCAAAAGCCCACTGACCTGACAATAACGCGCCTTATTGCGCCATCGACTTGATCTTGCGCGCCACGCTTTGCACGGACGGATCAGCCGCCTTCGGTACAATCCGGTACACTGCGTTCACAAAGCAAAACAGCGAGAACATCAGCAACCCTGCGCAGAGAAGCCCCACCAGAATGCGCCCATAGGCCTGCTGGTGCAACCATTCAAAAGCCGCATCAATGCCGCCAGCATCTGATGCATTCGCGCTCATCGCGGCGTAGACAATCAGACCGCCGATGATCACCACAACAACCCCCTGCGCGGCGACACCGATGCGCAAAACCGGGTTCCAGTGCATGGTAAAGTGGTTAGCCTCCAGATGTTCGCGATAGGACTGCGAGGCTGCTTTGTAGAAATAGTAAAATCCCGTTCCCATGGTGACCAGTCCGACGCCGCCGACAACCCACACGCCGGCTGGCGTTTGAAGGAACTGGTTCAAGAGCTCTTTGCTGCTAGACCCCGATGACGACACTCCCAGCACGGTGACGGCCAAGGCACCGATTGCGCTATGGATGACGCCGGTCACCAGCATCCCCAGCCGCGCGACAATACCTTTTGCCCCCGACCCGTAAGCCTCAAGATCCCAAAAACTATCAACAGCGCGCCAGATCGCATAGGCAAACATACCCGTAGCAATTGCAAAAATCACGGCAAAGCCGGTCGCTCCGTCCAACGATTGCAGTGTAGATTTTGTGCCCTCAGCCTGCCCACCCGACAGTACGGACCACAAGGATAGCCCAGCGACCACCAGATAAACCAACCCGCGTCCGGCATAGCCGGTTCGCATGATCGGCACGGCCCAGGAGAAGTCATCGGGGTCGATGTGAGATAGAATTTCCGATCGGGTGGATTGATGGCTGTTGGCTGACATAGTGACGATATCCCTTCGCGCAAAGCCGGCTCCGGAAAGCGGGGCCCCTACTTTGATGACGTGTGGGACAACAACGCACCGCCGGTCGGCAAGTTCCCGCGAATGGGCCTAAACAGGCAGCGTCACTCCAAACGCAATCGCCAAATAGGAAAAGGCCCCCCACCTTGCGGTGAGGGGCCTTTCATTTTTCGCGTCCAGTCTGACTTACAGACCGGTGGATACGTCGATGGTGTTACCCTCTTCGAGCATAACGTAAGCCTTCTTAACGTCCTTCCGGCGACCCATCTGGCCCCGGAAACGCTTTGCCTTGCCTTTGGTGATGGACGTGTTCACGGCCTTCACTTTGACACCAAAGAGAGCTTCAACAGCTTCTTTGATCATTGGCTTGTTGCTGTCGATCGCGACTTCGAAAACGACGGCGTTGTGCTCGGAAGCCATCGTCGCTTTTTCAGTGATGATCGGCTTGCGGATCACATCGTAATGTTCGTGCTTGGCGCTCATTTCAAACGGGCCTCCAGTGCTTCGATCCCTGCTTTGGTGATCACGAGTGTATCACGCTTAAGGATGTCATAGACGTTTGCACCCATCGTCGGCAGGATATCCAGACCTTCGATGTTGCGCGCGGCTTGCAAGAAGTTCTCATTTACCGAGGCACCGTCGATGATCAACGCGCGTTTCCAGCCCAGGTTCTTAACCTGTTTGGCCAAAGCTGCGGTTTTCCCATCCGAGTTTACATCGTCGATGATAACCAGGCTGCCTGTTTTTGCCTTGGCAGACAAAGCGTGGCGCAGACCCAGTTTGCGGAACTTCTTGGTCAGTTCGTGGCCGTGGCTACGCGGGGTTGGACCCTTGTAGATACCACCCTTACGGAAGATCGGTGCAGAACGTGCGCCGTGGCGTGCGCCGCCGGTGCCTTTCTGACGATAGATCTTCTTGGTCGAATAGCTGACCTCGGACCGTGTCTTGACCTTGTGCGTACCCTGCTGCGCGTTGTTACGCTGCCAGCGGACAACACGGTGCAGAATGTCGGCGCGTGGCTCAAGACCGAACAGGGCCTCGTCCAGGTCTACCGAACCGGCTGCGCCGCCGTCGAGTTTGATGACATCAAGTTTCATTCGTCACCTTCCTTCTTGTCCGACTCAATGGATGCTTCGGCTTCGGCAAGGGCGGCAGCTTCGGTTGCTGCTTGCTCTTCAGCCAAGCGTGCTGCTTCGGCTTCGGCTTCTGCGGCTGCTGCTGCGGCGGCTTCTTCAGCTGCTTTAGCGGCTTCGTCTGCAGCAGATTTCAAAGCGGCAGGTAGGATTGCGTCTTCGGGAAACGGCTTTTTCACCGCATCCTTAACAGTCACCCAACCACCTTTGGAGCCTGGAACGGCGCCTTTGACCATGATCAGACCACGTACGCTGTCAGTTTTGACAACTTCAAGGTTCTGAGTGGTAACACGAGCAGAACCCATGTGACCGGCCATTTTCTTGCCTTTGAAAACCTTGCCCGGATCCTGACACTGACCGGTGGAACCGTGCGAACGGTGCGATACGGAAACACCGTGTGTCGCGCGCAGACCACCAAAGTTGTGACGCTTCATCGCGCCCTGAAAGCCCTTACCGATGGAAGTGCCTGCAACGTCAACATACTGACCAGCAAAGTAATGATCGGCGATGATTTCTTCGCCGACGTTCAACATGGCTTCTGGGTCGATGCGGAATTCCGCGACCTTACGCTTTGGTTCAACCTTTGCTGCTGCAAAGTGACCGCGCATGGCTTGCGACGTCCGTTTAACCTTGGCTGTACCTGCGCCGAGCTGAACAGCTGTGTAGCCGTCCCGTTCGATGGTACGCTGAGCAACAACCTGAAGTTTGTCGAGCTGAAGAACGGTCACAGGGATCTGCTTGCCGTCTTCCATGAACAAACGGGTCATGCCCATCTTTTTTGCAATAACGCCTGAGCGCAACATAATATTACCCTCCTACGCTTATGACTGCAGCTTGATCTCGACGTCCACACCAGCGGCCAGGTCGAGCTTCATCAGCGCGTCCACGGTCTGGGGGGTCGGATCAACGATATCCAGCAGGCGCTTGTGCGTGCGGATTTCGAACTGGTCACGGGATTTCTTGTCAACGTGTGGGCCACGCAGAACAGTGAATTTCTCAATCTTGTTCGGCAGCGGGATTGGGCCGCGAACAGATGCACCGGTACGCTTGGCGGTGTTGACGATTTCTTGTGTGGACGCATCCAGCACGCGGTAATCGAACGCCTTCAAACGGATGCGGATGTTTTGGCTTTGTGCCATATGTCATCATCCCTCATTGGGGGTAGAAACGAAGAGGAAGAGGCGCCTCATCACGGCCCTTCATTGCGTTTTGTCGTAAATCAAACGGGGCGCGTAAAAACGCACCCCGCTGAGACTTTCGCTCTATAGGTCAGGTCACGCCATGAGGCAAGGGGTGAATCCGTTGTTTCGCGCAAATCCGCCTTCTGGACCGTCGCTTGGCGATCGTCAAAACGGCAAAAAAGCCCAGATATGACGCAGCGCGAGCACGGTAAAAGACAGGACTGTGGCAGCGAGCGCCAGGATAAAACGCGCGCGTTTTTGCTCGCGTAGTTTGGACACCATCAACAGCTCATAGGCCAGCTCGTCTTCCCAATCCACCTCCGCCACGGCGGCTTTAAGCGATTCGACCGTGGGATAGCGCGAGGTCTGCACATAAAGCGCGCGTCGGACGCCGGCTGCCCCTCCGTCCGGAACCTTCGAGACGGACCGACGCGATGGATAAAGCACATAGCCAAATAGGAACAGCGGGGCCATCACCACGGACCAGAAGACCAGTACGAACACGATCCCGGACTGTGCAGCACCGGGCAAGCCACCCACAACCGCCGCAACGATGTTCAGGGTAAACGTATATCCGATACCGACAATTTGAGCCTTTGTATCATAGCCCCGCACGGTGGCCTGCGCCTCTTCCAGCGCGATCTGAAAATACTGCCGGCGGTGCGCAGCGCTGCCGGCATCGGAGGGGGGAGTCATCGCTTTCGCCTTTTCGTGGGATAAATATTGCTATGCGGCCCTATAGGGCTTTGAAGCCCTTCGCCCGCAAAAAAGGCCGCCCCCTTACAGGAGCGGCCTTCGTTTTGTCAGCTGTCAGCGGGGTGACCCGCCAGCGGCTTATTCGTTGATCTTGGAAACAACGCCCGCGCCAACGGTACGACCGCCTTCGCGGATCGCGAAGCGCAGACCGTCTTCCATTGCAACGGGTGCGATCAGTTCAACGTCGAACTGAAGGTTGTCACCTGGCATAACCATTTCCGTACCTTCGGGAAGGTTAACGGTGCCGGTTACATCGGTTGTACGGAAGTAGAACTGTGGACGGTAGTTCGCGAAGAACGGCGTGTGACGGCCACCCTCTTCTTTGGTGAGGATATACGCCTCGGCAGTGAACTTTGTGTGTGGGTTAACCGACTTAGGTTTACACAGAACCTGACCGCGCTCAACGCCTTCACGCTCGATACCGCGCAGAAGAACACCAACGTTATCGCCAGCTTCCCCACGATCCAGCAGCTTGCGGAACATTTCAACGCCGGTACAAGTGGTGGTTTTCGTATCACGGATACCAACGATTTCAATGCTGTCGCCAACGTTGATCACGCCACGCTCGATACGGCCAGTCACAACAGTACCACGACCGGAGATCGAGAATACGTCTTCCACTGGCATCAGGAACGGCTGGTCAACAGCGCGTGCTGGTGTCGGGATATATTCGTCAACAGCGGCCATCAACTTGCGGATGGATTCCTCACCAATTTCGGGCTGAGTGCCGTTCATTGCGTGCAGAGCCGAACCAGGGATCACAGGCATGTCGTCGCCTGGGTAGTCGTAGGAAGACAGCAATTCGCGGATTTCCATTTCCACCAATTCCAGCAGCTCTTCGTCGTCAACCTGGTCAACTTTGTTCATGTAGACAACCATGGTCGGGATACCAACCTGGCGACCGAGCAGGATGTGCTCGCGGGTTTGTGGCATGGGGCCATCAGCCGCGTTCACAACCAGGATCGCGCCGTCCATCTGTGCCGCACCGGTGATCATGTTTTTCACATAGTCAGCGTGGCCGGGGCAGTCGACGTGTGCGTAGTGACGTGCTTCGGTTTCATACTCAACGTGCGCGGTCGAAATGGTGATACCGCGTGCTTTTTCTTCGGGCGCGCCGTCGATTTGGTCATAGGCGCGGAAGTCGCCGAAGTATTTCGTGATCGCAGCGGTCAACGTCGTTTTACCGTGGTCAACGTGACCAATGGTACCGATGTTAACGTGTGGTTTATTACGTTCAAACTTTGCCTTAGCCATGGTGGCCTCCTTGGTTTTCAAATTGGGCGGTGGGTTGAACACCCACCCTACGGTTTGGGTAGGGCGGGGTTATCCCCGCCGTCCCAGTTATTGCAACGCGCAGTTACGCGAATTTCGCTTGGATCTCGTCAGAGATGTTCTGCGGAACAGGTTCGTAGTGCGAGAACTGCATGGTGAAGTTCGCACGGCCCGACGACATCGAACGCAGTGTGTTGATATAGCCGAACATGTTGGCCAGCGGCACGTTTGCGTCGATCGCAATGGCGTTACCGCGTGTATCTTGACCCTGAACCTGACCGCGACGCGATGTCAGATCGCCGATGATACCACCTGTGTAATCTTCAGGTGTGACCACTTCGACTTTCATGATCGGCTCGAGCAGTTTCGCACCAGCTTTACGCATGCCTTCGCGCATACCCATACGGGCCGCGATTTCAAACGCCAGAACGCTGGAGTCAACATCGTGGAACTTACCGTCGATCAGCGCAACTTTGAAGTCGATGACCGGGAAGCCCGCCAAAGGACCGGAGTCCATGACCGAGTTGATCCCTTTTTCGACGCCGGGGATGTATTCTTTTGGAACAGCACCACCAACGATGCGGCTTTCAAAGGAGTACCCTTCGCCTGGCTCGGTTGGCATCAGGATCATCTTCACTTCAGCAAACTGACCGGAACCGCCGGACTGTTTCTTGTGTGTGTAGGTGATTTCCGCTTCGCGCGAGATGGTCTCGCGGTAGGCAACCTGAGGCGCACCAATGTTGGCTTCGACTTTAAATTCACGACGCAGACGGTCCACCAGAATATCGAGGTGAAGTTCGCCCATGCCCTTCATGATGGTCTGGCCGGATTCAATGTCTGTCTCGACGCGGAAGGAGGGATCTTCGGCCGCCAAACGCGCAAGACCAGTCGACATCTTCTCTTGGTCAGCCTTGGTTTTAGGCTCAACCGCGATTTCGATAACCGGATCGGGGAAGGTCATTGTTTCCAAGACCACAGGATCTGCAACAGAACACAGAGTGTCACCTGTTGTGGTGTCTTTGAGGCCAGCCAACGCAATAATGTCGCCCGCGAACGCTTCTTGAATCTCTTCACGATCGTTCGAGTGCATCATCATCATACGACCGACGCGCTCTTTTTTACCCTTGGTCGAGTTCAAGAGCGTGTCGCCCTTGTTCAACTTGCCCGAGTAAATGCGCGTGAAGGTCAACGAACCAACAAAGGGGTCGTTCATGATTTTGAACGCGAGACCGGAGAAGGCCATATCATCGTCCGCGCGACGCGGGATGTTACGTGTTTCTTCTTCGTCGCCTGGCTTAAAGCCCATGTAGTCAACAACGTCCATCGGCGAGGGAAGATAGTCGACAACAGCGTTCAACAGAGGCTGAACACCTTTGTTCTTAAAGGCGGAACCACACAGAACGGGGATGAACTTGATTGCCAACGTACCTTTGCGGATCAGACCGCGCAGCGTGTCAACGTCAGGCTCTGCGCCGTCCATCAAGTAATTTTCCATGGCTTCGTCGTCCATCTCGACCGCAATCTCGATCAAGTTGGCACGCCATTCGTCGGCCAGGTCTTTCAACTCGGCACGGATTTCGCGCTGTTCCCAGCCCGCGCCCAGATCGTCACCAGTCCAGACCCATTCTTTCATGGTGACCAGATCGATCAAGCCTTCAAGCTCGGTTTCGGCACCAATTGGGATTTGGATCGGTGCAGGAGTTGCACCGGTACGGTCTTTGATCATCTTCACACAGTTGAAGAAGTCAGCGCCGATTTTGTCCATTTTGTTAACAAAAACGATCCGCGGAACCTTGTAGCGGTCGGCCTGACGCCAAACGGTTTCAGTCTGCGGTTCAACACCGGCGTTGGCGTCAAGAACAGCAACCGCGCCATCAAGAACCGCCAGTGAACGCTCAACTTCAATGGTAAAGTCAACGTGACCGGGCGTGTCGATGATGTTCATCCGGTACTTGGTGTCGGAGGTTGCGTCCGCGTCTGGCAATTCCTGGCGCTGCCAGAAAGTTGTTGTCGCAGCGGAGGTAATTGTAATACCGCGTTCCTGCTCCTGCTCCATCCAGTCCATCGTTGCAGCGCCGTCGTGCACTTCGCCGATGTTGTGGGACTTACCAGTATAAAACAGGATCCGTTCGGAGCAGGTTGTTTTGCCTGCGTCGATGTGGGCCATGATGCCGAAATTGCGGTAGCGTGAGAGCGGATAGTCGCGTGCCATGGGGCTGCTTCCTCGAATATATCTGAAACGGATAAATCGCGCCCCAGTGTGGGACGCGACGGGAACGGCTTATGCCGCCCGGATTACCAGCGGTAGTGGCTGAACGCTTTGTTCGCGTCTGCCATTTTGTGCGTATCTTCGCGCTTTTTAACAGCAGTACCGCGCGATTGAACAGCATCCATAAGCTCGCCGGCCAGGCGTTCTTCCATCGTGTTCTCATTGCGGGCACGGGACGCTTTGATCAACCAGCGGATCGCCAGTGCTTCGCGACGCTCGGGGCGCACTTCAACAGGGACCTGATAGGTGGCACCACCGACGCGACGCGAACGCACTTCGACAGATGGCTTGATGTTATCCAGCGCTTCGTGGAAAACTTCGATAGGTGCGCGTTTGATCTTGTCTTCAACGCGGTTCATCGCGTTGTAAACGATACGCTCTGCAACCGATTTTTTACCATCGATCATCAGATTGTTCATGAATTTGGTGAGAACCAGATCACCGTACTTGGCGTCTGGCAGTACTTCGCGTTTTTCAGCGGCGTGACGACGTGACATTTAAAGCTCCTAATTGTCAGTTGCCGAGGCAGCGATGGGCCAGCGCGTCTGGTGCGATTTGCACCCCGATCGTCCGGCGCTCAGTCTTACTCGGCTCACTCCCTTACGGGAAAACATGGCGGGCGGCGGGACCGGGCATCTTGTATTTGCGATGCGCCAGCCCGAACCGACCCAAATTACTTTGGCTTCTTTGCACCATATTTGGAGCGACGCTGCTTACGATCTTTAACGCCTTGCGTATCGAGAACACCGCGCAGGATGTGGTAGCGCACACCGGGAAGGTCTTTTACACGGCCGCCGCGGATCAGAACAACAGAGTGTTCTTGCAGGTTGTGCGATTCACCCGGGATGTAGCTGATGACTTCGAAACCGTTGGTCAGGCGCACTTTGGCAACCTTACGCATGGCCGAGTTCGGCTTTTTAGGTGTGGTCGTGTAAACACGTGTGCACACGCCGCGCTTTTGCGGACATTCTTGCAGGTGCATGGATTTCGAACGTTTGATTTTAGGCTGGCGCGGTTTGCGGATCAGCTGCTGGATCGTTGGCATTCCGGTTTTATCCCCGTTTAGCTCACATAAGTGGTGCAGCGGGGCGGACCCCAGTGCGGTTTCAAATTCGGTCACTTCGCACGTCCACGAATTCTATCTTCGCCCGACACCGATGGCGCAAAGCAAAATCACCGCAGCGTTCCCGTACCGAGGAAAACGAAGCGGTGGGGTAACAGAGGATCGAGTCAGCAATAGACCGGATCGTGACCACAGTAGATATGATGTCGGCAAAGCAGGGCGACCCCTGCATCCGAGATAAGGGCCGTATAGGCAGAGTCGCCCCTGCTGTCAACAGCCCCCCGCCCCAAGTATGGGCGGCACGCGAAACGGGTATTCCTTCTTGCATCACGCCCCCCCTACCCCGCATATTTACGCTGCATAATCGGGACAAGGCGGTACACGATGCAGATACTTGGGCTATGCCGCTTTTCCTATCCGGCGCTAGGCGGATTTCAGGTCGGGCATGAAACCATCGAAGATCGTATCGCCTATCTTTACGAACCTGCACGGCTAGAAGAAAGATTCCGCCTGTTCGAAGCCGTCGCCCTGCCCTGCCTGATGGCACAAACCGATCCGGACTTCGAGATGATCGTCCTCGTCGGCGATAGCTTTCCGCAACAGCACATGGTGCGCCTGAAAGCTCTACTGGCCCCCCTGCCTCAGGCAAGAATCATCGTCGAACCACCCAGGCCACACCGCGAGGTTATGAAAGAGATACTGAACAGCGCCCGTCTCTCGCGGCTTGAGCCCTGTGTTCAGTTTCGGTTTGATGATGACGATGCCATTGCTGTAGATTTCATCGCCAAGCTGCGCAAAGCCGTCGATGACGCGACGCCGCTGTTGGTGCAGCATAAGTCTGTCGCTCTTGACTGGAACAAGGGCTACGTGGCCGAGTTTGGCGCGGACGGGATCGCCGCAACGCCGTCCTACCGGCCTTTCTATACCGCGGCGCTCGCGATGTTCGTGAATGCGCGGTGCCCATTAACCATCATGAACTTTGCCCACGACAAGCTACCCCGCTTTATGCCTGCGCTCAGCTTTCCCGATCAGGCGATGTACGTACGCGGTCACAACGGCTTTAACGATTCACGTCAAAAGAACGCACGACCGATCGAGCTTTCGCCGCTCAGCGCCGAGGAGGAGACCTTGTTCAAGGATCGCTTTACCATCGACATCAACGCAGTGCGCCGCGTCTTCGCCAAGGGTTAAAGGGGCGGCAGTGGGCGTGTGGTGATGCGCTCGCGGTACAGCGTGAACAACCCTGTCGCGGCGACGATAGAGGCACCGATCAGTGTCGTCGGCACGGGCCAGTCACCAAACACCAGCCAGCCAAGGATCAGGGCCCAGATCAGTCCCGTATAGCGGAACGGCGCGATGAAAGAGACATCGCCAACCCGCATCGTCTGTACGCTGAAATAATACCCCATCAGGACAAAGACAGCTGCCGCAGTGATCGCGATCCAATGGTCTGACGACACCGGTTCCCAAGGGGTGGTGAATTGCGCAAAGGTCGAAAACCCGGTGACAGAGAGGACCGCCGCGAAAGTCACCGTCATCGACGGCACCTCTTTCGACAATCTGCGTGTGCTTAGGTCGCGAACCGTAACGAAGAACACTGCAATCAGGGCGTAGACCGACCAGATATTGAACCCGTCAGTGCCCGGCTTGACGATCAACATCACACCAAAAAAGCCAACGAGGATGGCCGAGAACCGGCGCCACCCGACCTTCTCGCGGTAGACCAACGCGGCCCCCAACGTCACGGTCAGTGGCAACGACTGCAAGATCGCGCTGAGGTTCGCCAGCGGCATGTTAAACAGCGCTGTTACGAAGAAAAAGCTTGCCCCGACTTCGGCACCGGACCGGATGGCGACCAGTTTCCAATCGCGACGGCTCAGTCGCAGGTGCATCGGGCCAAGCCGCCCCCAAAGCATCACGATCAATGAGATCGAGATCACACCACGCAGAAATAGCAGCTGGAACAGCGGCACCGCCCCGCCCGTGGTCTTGGTCATTGTATCGTTCAACACAAAGGCCGCCATGGAGCCCATCATGAAAAGTGCTCCGGCGAGGTTTGGCGACATTGGGCGGCTTTCTTTTTGTTAGGTTGGCTTATCATTGCCGCAGGCCGCGACGGAAAACCAGCCCACTCGCGCAAATTTTAGACGCTATTTCATCACCCCGCCCCCGCAACGAAAAAGCCCCCGCCGATCTCTCGGCGGGGGCTTTTCCAGTTCTTTGTAGCGTAGGCTTAGTTGCGGCTTTCATCGTCGTTAGGGACGTTATCGAATACATCGCCACCGACCACATCATCCGATTTAGGCTCTGGCGCGGCCAAACGTGCGGCGGCTTCGGCTTCTTCGCGACGGGCTTCGATAACCACGTTGTCACGATCCGCTGCAACCTTACGCATCTGCTGCGTCGCACCACCGGTACCGGCTGGGATCAGACGGCCCACGATGACGTTTTCTTTCAGGCCAACCAGCTTGTCGCGCTTACCCTGAACCGAAGCCTCGGTCAGAACACGTGTGGTCTCCTGGAAGGACGCCGCCGAGATGAAGCTGCGGGTTTGCAGCGACGCCTTGGTGATACCCAGAAGGATCGGTTCGCCTTGCGCAGGACGTCCGCCTTTGGACAGCGCTTTGGCACAGGCTTGGTCGAACTCTTGCTTATCGACATGTTCGCCTTTCAACAGGGTGGTGTCACCGCTGTCTTGGACTTCCCACTTCTGCAACATCTGACGCACGATCACTTCGATATGCTTATCGTTGATCTTAACGCCTTGCAGACGATAAACATCCTGAACTTCGTCGATCATGTAGTCAGCCAGCGCTTCGACACCCATAATCGCGAGGATGTCATGCGGCGCAGGGTTGCCGTCCATGATGTAGTCGCCCTTCTGGACAAAGTCACCTTCCGCAACGGGAATGTGCTTACCCTTAGGCACCATGTATTCGACCTTGTGATCCGGATCTTCGGAAGACTCGATCGAGATACGACGCTTGTTCTTGTAGTCCTTGCCGTAGCGGACATAGCCGTCGATCTCTGCGATGATCGCGTGATCCTTGGGGCGACGTGCCTCAAAGAGTTCCGCAACACGTGGCAGACCACCGGTAATATCCTTGGTCTTGGCACCTTCGCGCGGAATACGCGCAACGATGTCACCCGCCGCGATTTCAGTCTGGTCCTCAACGGACAGAATGGCATCAACGGACATAGGATAGGTCACCGGGTTGCCCGCATCGTTACGGACAGGTTCGCCATCGGCATCTACCAGAATAACTTCTGGCTTCAGCTCATTGCCTTTGGGTGCTGCACGCCAGTCGATCACGATCTTCTGTGTCATACCGGTTGCATCATCGGTTTCATCCTTAACCGCGATCCCCGACACAAGGTCGACGAACTTGGTCATACCGGATTTCTCCGCGATGATCGGCAGCGTGTAGGGATCCCATTCGAACAGCTTGTCGCCGCGCAGAATGTTCTGACCGTCTTTCACGAAAAGCTTGGTACCATAGCCGACTTTGTGGCTGGCACGCTCGTCACCGTTTTCGTCAACAATCGCAAGCTTCATGTTACGGCCCATGACCATGATCTCACCTGCGGTGTTCTCAAGGGTCAGAGCGTTATCGAACACAACCTTACCGGACTGCGACGCTTCGAGGAAGGACTGTTGGCCACCCTGAGCAACACCACCAATGTGGAATGTACGCATCGTCAGCTGCGTGCCAGGTTCACCGATCGACTGCGCGGCAATAATGCCGACAGCTTCACCTTGGTTCACCAGCGTACCGCGTGCAAGGTCACGACCATAGCACATGGCGCAGACGCCCTCTTCGGCTTCACAGGTCAACGGGCTGCGGATACGGGCAGACGCCACGGCAGCTTCGTCGATAATATCGGCCAGACGCTCGTCGATCACAGTCTGTGCAGGTACCAGCACTTCTTCGGTACCGGGGCGCAGAATGTCATCAGCCGCAACACGACCCAGCAGACGTTCCGCCAGAGACGAGACGACTTCGCCGTCGTTGACAGCAGCTTCGGCGGTGATCGCAGTTTCGGTGCCACAGTCATGCATACGAATGATACAATCTTGTGCCACGTCCACCAGACGACGGGTCAGGTAACCCGAGTTCGCTGTTTTCAAAGCGGTATCCGACAGACCCTTACGGGCACCGTGGGTGGAGTTAAAATACTCCAGAACGGTCAGACCTTCTTTAAAGTTCGAGATAATCGGTGTCTCGATGATGTCGCCATTCGGCTTCGCCATCAGACCGCGCATCCCGCCCAGCTGTTTCATCTGTGTAACCGAACCACGCGCACCGGAGTGGGCCATCATGTAGACCGAGTTCGGCTCCATGACTGCACCCTGAGCATCGCGACGTTCGGCCGAAATGGCCCCCATCATCGCGTCGGTGACTTTGTCGTTACACTTGGACCAGGCATCGACAACTTTGTTGTACTTTTCGCCCTGAGTGATCAGGCCGTCCATGTACTGCTGTTCAAAGTCTTTGACCTGATCGCGTGTCTCGTCAACCAAGGTCCACTTGGTTTCGGGGATCAGCATGTCGTCCTTACCAAAGGAGATACCGGCGCGGAAAGCTTCGCGGAAACCCATGGTCATGATCTGGTCACAGAAGATAACGGATTCTTTCTGACCACAGTAGCGGTAGACCGTATCGATGACCTGCTGCACTTCTTTCTTACGCAACAGACGGTTTACCAGATCAAACGGCGCTTTGGCGTTCAGCGGCAACAACGCACCAAGACGAATACGGCCTGGTGTGGTGTCGAAACGCTTCATCACTTCGTTGCCTTCGGCATCGATCTGCTTGACCCGCGCTTTGATTGCGGTGTGCAGGTGGACTGCACCGGCATCAAGCGCGTGTTCGACTTCCTCAACGGAACCAAACACCATGCCTTCGCCCGGCATGCCTTCGCGTTCCAAAGTCGTGTAGTACAGACCCAAGATCATATCCTGCGACGGAACAATGATCGGTGCACCGTTTGCAGGCGACAGAACGTTGTTCGTGGACATCATCAGAACACGTGCTTCAAGCTGGGCTTCAAGCGACAGTGGTACGTGAACAGCCATTTGGTCGCCGTCAAAGTCAGCGTTAAAGGCCGAACAGACCAGCGGGTGAAGCTGGATCGCCTTACCTTCGATCAGAACCGGTTCGAACGCCTGAATGCCCAAACGGTGCAACGTAGGCGCACGGTTCAGCATGACGGGGTGTTCGCGGATCACTTCGTCAAGAATATCCCAGACTTCGGGACGCTCTTTTTCCACCAGCTTCTTGGCTTGCTTCACGGTGGAAGACAGACCTTTGGCTTCGAGGCGCGAGTAGATGAACGGCTTGAACAGCTCGAGCGCCATCTTCTTGGGCAGACCGCACTGGTGCAGCTTCAGCTCGGGTCCGGTCACGATGACCGAACGACCGGAGAAGTCGACGCGCTTGCCCAAAAGGTTTTGACGGAAGCGACCTTGCTTACCCTTCAGCATATCGGACAGCGATTTCAACGGTCGCTTGTTGGCACCCGTGATCACGCGGCCACGACGGCCGTTGTCGAACAATGCGTCAACAGATTCCTGCAACATCCGCTTTTCGTTCCGGACGATGATGTCAGGTGCGCGCAATTCGATCAGACGCTTGAGTCGGTTGTTCCGGTTGATGACACGGCGATACAGGTCGTTAAGGTCGGAGGTCGCAAAGCGGCCACCATCCAGCGGCACCAGCGGGCGCAGCTCTGGTGGGATCACAGGAATGACGGTCATGATCATCCACTCGGGCCGGTTGCCGGACTCGAGGAAGGATTCAACGACTTTCAAACGCTTGATGATCTTTTTCGGCTTCAGTTCGCCTGTCGCCTCTTTCAGATCGGCACGCAGTTGGTCAGCTTCGGCTTCAAGATCGATGGCAGCCAGCATTTCGCGGATCGCTTCGGCGCCGATATTGGCGGTGAACGCGTCCATGCCAAAGGCATCCTGAGCGTCCATGTACTCTTCCTCGGTCATCATCTGACCATAGGTAAGATCCGTCAGACCGGGTTCGATCACGACGTAGTTTTCAAAGTACAGCACGCGCTCCAGATCGCGCAGCGTCATATCCAGCATCAGGCCGATGCGCGATGGCAGCGACTTGAGGAACCAGATGTGCGCAACAGGCGACGCCAGTTCGATGTGGCCCATACGCTCGCGGCGGACCTTTTGCAGGGTAACTTCAACGCCACATTTCTCGCAGACAACGCCGCGATACTTCATGCGTTTATATTTACCGCACAGGCATTCGTAATCTTTGATCGGGCCAAAGATACGCGCGCAGAACAGGCCGTCCCGTTCGGGCTTGAACGTCCGGTAGTTGATGGTTTCGGGTTTCTTGATTTCACCGAACGACCACGACAGGATCCGCTCTGGCGATGCCAGAGAGACCTTGATTTCGTCGAACGTCTTAGTCGGCGCGACGGGGTTGAACGGGTTGTTTGTCAGTTCCTGGTTCATCTTAAATCCTTAGATAAGTCTCGAAAGCGGAGGGAGAGAGGCGTTTTCAGTCTGAGAAAACGGGCCGGGGTTTAAGAAAACCCCGGTGCTTTCCTCACTCTTCTTCCTCCGCATCCAGGAGTTCCATGTTCAGACCAAGACCACGTACTTCTTTCACAAGTACGTTGAACGATTCCGGAATGCCGGCCTCGAAGTTGTCTTCGCCTTTGACGATGCTTTCATAGACCTTGGTCCGTCCGGCCACGTCATCCGATTTCACAGTCAGCATTTCCTGCAAGGTGTATGCAGCGCCGTAAGCTTCCAAAGCCCAGACCTCCATCTCACCAAAGCGCTGACCACCAAACTGCGCTTTACCGCCCAATGGCTGCTGGGTGACCAGAGAGTATGGACCAGTCGAACGCGCGTGGATTTTGTCGTCCACAAGGTGGTGCAGTTTCAGCAGGTATTTGACGCCGACGGTGACAGGGCGGGCAAACTGCTCGCCTGTGCGACCGTCAAACAGAACCGACTGACCGGAGGTATCGAACCCGGCCCGTGTCAGACTGTCATTCACGTCTGCTTCCTTGGCACCATCGAAAACCGGCGTGGCGATTGGCACACCGCGTGCGACGTTCTTGGCTGCGTCCAGCAAGGATTCCTCGTCCATGCCAACGATGCCTTCTTCGTAGACGTCGTCGCCATAGGCGTGGTGCATTGCTTCGCGCACAGGTGTCAAATCACCGGAGCGTTTGTATTCCTGCAGGGCCTCGTCGATGTTGATGCCCAAGCCGCGAGCGGCCCAACCCATGTGGGTCTCAAGGATCTGACCAACGTTCATACGCGATGGAACACCCAGCGGGTTCAAACAGAAGTCCACTGGCGTGCCATCCGCAAGGAACGGCATGTCTTCCATCGGTACGACCTTGGAAATAACACCTTTGTTGCCGTGACGACCAGCCATCTTGTCGCCCGGTTGCAGCTTGCGCTTCACCGCGACGAACACTTTGACCATCTTCATCACGCCCGGGGGCAGATCGTCACCACGACGGACTTTTTCGACTTTGTCCTCAAAGCGCGCATCCAAGGTCCGTTTCTGGATCTCGTACTGCTCGTTCAGGGCTTCGACGATTTTTGCGTCGTCTTCGTCTTCGAGTGCCAGCTGCCACCACTGACCGCGCGACAGCGACGCCAGCAGGTCTTCGGTGATTTCCGAGTTCGACTTGACGCCTTTGGGGCCTTTGACAGCAATTTTGCCGATGATCATAGACTGCAGACGCGCGTAGATGTTGCGGTCAAGAATACCAAGCTCATCGTCGCGGTCACGGGCCAGACGTTCGACTTCTTCACGCTCGATCTGCAACGCACGTTCGTCTTTTTCGACGCCGTGACGGTTAAAGACGCGCACTTCGACGACTGTACCAAAATCACCGGGCTTCACACGCAGCGATGTATCGCGCACGTCCGATGCTTTCTCACCAAAGATGGCGCGCAGCAGTTTTTCTTCTGGCGTCATCGGGCTTTCGCCCTTGGGTGTGATCTTGCCGACAAGAATGTCACCGGGTTCAACATCCGCACCAATGTAAACGATGCCGGCCTCATCGAGGTTGCGCAGCGCTTCTTCACCGACGTTCGGGATATCGCGTGTGATTTCCTCTGGCCCCAGCTTTGTATCACGGGCGGCGACTTCGAATTCTTCGATGTGGATCGAAGTAAACACGTCGTCACGCGATACACGCTCAGAAATCAGAATGGAGTCTTCGTAGTTGTAGCCGTTCCAAGGCATAAACGCGACGATCACGTTCTTGCCAAGCGCCAGTTCACCCATGTCCGTCGACGGACCGTCCGCGATAACCTGACCCTTTTGAACCGTCTCACCAACCTTCACCAGCGGACGCTGGTTGATGCAGGTGTTCTGGTTCGAACGCTGGAATTTGCGCATGCGGTAGATGTCTACGCCCGCGTCACCCAACTCAAGGTCTTCGGTGGCACGGATAACGATACGGCTGGCATCGACTTGGTCGATGATACCGCCACGTTTCGCCATATAAGCAGCACCGGAATCCCGTGCGACGACTTCTTCGATACCGGTCCCGACCAGTGGTGCTTCGGCTTGAAGCAAAGGCACCGCCTGACGTTGCATGTTCGAGCCCATCAAGGCCCTGTTCGCATCGTCGTTTTCAAGGAACGGGATCAAGGACGCAGCGACCGAGACCAACTGTTTTGGCGAAACGTCGATCAGGTCAACGTTTTCGGAAGGCGACAAGGTGTAGTCGCCCGATTTCCGCGTCGAGACCAGATCGTTCACGAACTTCATGTTCTCATCAAGGTTCGCGTTGGCCTGCGCCACTGTGTGACGCATTTCTTCCGTAGCAGACATGTACTGCACGTCATCGGAAACCACACCGTTCGATACCTTGCGGTAGGGTGTTTCGATAAAGCCGTACTTGTTCACACGGGCAAAAGTGGCCAGCGAGTTGATCAGACCAATGTTCGGACCTTCGGGCGTTTCAATCGGACACATGCGACCATAGTGGGTCGCGTGAACGTCACGCACTTCAAAACCGGCACGCTCGCGTGTCAGACCACCTGGCCCAAGCGCGGAAAGACGACGCTTGTGCGTCACCTCGGACAGCGGGTTGGTTTGGTCCATGAACTGCGACAGCTGGCTGGAGCCGAAGAATTCACGTACCGCAGCAGCTGCTGGTTTCGCGTTGATCAGATCCTGTGGCATCACAGTGTCGATTTCGACGGAAGACATACGCTCCTTGATCGCGCGCTCCATCCGGAGCAGGCCAACACGGTACTGGTTTTCCATCAGCTCGCCGACGGAACGCACACGACGGTTGCCCAAGTGGTCAATATCGTCGATGTCGCCACGGCCGTCGCGCAGGTCAACCAGCGCCTTGATACAGGCGACGATATCGTCACGGTCCAGCGTGCGCTGCGTGTCTTCCTTGTCGAGCGCCAGGCGCATGTTCATCTTTACACGGCCAACCGCGGAAAGGTCATAGCGGTCCGCATCAAAGAACAGCGTGTCGAACAGGTTCGACGCGGCTTCGACTGTGGGCGGCTCGCCCGGACGCATAACGCGGTAGATATCCATGAGCGCGGTGTCGCGGTTCATGTTCTTGTCCGCCGCCATGGTGTTACGCATGTAAGGGCCGACGTTGATGTTGTCGATGTCGAGCAGTGGGATCTCGAAGATGCCTGCGTCGATCAGCTCTTTGGCTGTACCACCGATGAGCGTACCGTCTTTGTCGTGCTCGAGCGTCATCTCGTCGCCCGCTTCGACATAGATCGCGCCGGTTTCTTCGTTGATGATATCACGTGCAGCAAATTTGCCCGCGATGTGGTCAAACGGCAGCAGCAGTTCGGAAACCTTGCCTTCGTCGATCAACTGCTTAACGGCACGAGGTGTAACCTTCTTGCCCTTTTCAAACAGGATCTCGCCTGTCGCAGCGTCAACGAGGTCATACGTTGGCCGTGTGCCCCGCACACGATCCGGGAAGAAGGGTGCAACCCAGCCTTCGCCATCTTTCAGCGTATAGTTAACGGTGTTGTAATACGCGTCCATGATCGCTTCTTGGTCAAGACCCAGCGAATAAAGCAGCGTTGTTACTGGCAGTTTGCGGCGACGGTCGATGCGCGCGAAGACGATGTCTTTGGCGTCGAATTCGAAGTCGAGCCACGAACCGCGGTAAGGAATGATGCGGCAAGCGAACAGCAGTTTACCCGAAGAGTGGGTTTTGCCTTTGTCGTGGTCAAAGAACACGCCGGGTGAACGGTGCATCTGGGATACGATCACACGCTCGGTCCCGTTCACAACAAACGTACCGTTTGGCGTCATCAGGGGCATGTCGCCCATGAACACGTCCTGTTCCTTGATGTCCTTAACCGATTTTGCACCGGTGTCTTCGTCTACATCAAACACGATGAGGCGCAGCGTCACCTTCAAAGGCGCGCTGTAGGTCATGTCGCGTTGCTGACATTCCTCTACATCGTATTTTGGCTTTTCAAGCTCGTACTTGACGAATTCAAGAACCGACGTCTCATTGAAGTCCTTGATCGGGAAAACCGACTGAAAGACGCCCTGGATGCCGTCACCGTCTGTCGGTGTTTCCGCATCGCCGGAGCGCAGGAACAAATCATAAGAGGATTTCTGAACCTCGATCAGGTTCGGCATCTCCAGCACTTCGCGGATTTTGCCATAGTATTTACGTAGACGTTTCTGGCCAAGGAAGGATTGCGCCATGTGTCTGTCACCTTTCGTATCTCTTGCCGAGCTCGCCATCACCGGGGCCGTGATGCGCGCCCATAAGAGCGGTAAATCCTGATCAATTCTTGAGGCACGTCCCACCGTACCTCTTCCGACCACTAGGACCTATCCAGAGAAATATTTCGCATGAAATACTTTTCAAAACAGATCAGGCTGGACAGGGAATTCCCCGTCCAGCCTTAATTTTTATGGGCTTCCCCAAAGCTTTACAAACTTCGGGCCGCTTTCATCAAGCAAAAACAGCACCCTGATCGAATGGCTTAGGCCAGTTCAACTTCTGCGCCAGCTGCTTCCAGCTTGGCTTTAACGTCTTCAGCTTCCGCTTTATCAACGCCTTCTTTGATCTTGCCGCCAGCTTCAACCAGATCTTTGGCTTCTTTCAGGCCCAGACCGGTGATGCCGCGAACTTCTTTGATCACGTTGATTTTGGATGCGCCGGCGTTCTTCAGAACGACGTCGAATTCAGTTTTCTCTTCTTCAGCTGCGCCGCCATCTGCGGGGCCAGCCATCATCACTGCGCCGCCAGCTGCGGGCTCGATGCCATACTCGTCTTTGAGGATGGTTTTCAGTTCTTGTGCTTCCAGCAGCGTCAGACCAACGATGTCTTCTGCCAGTTTTTTCAGATCAGCCATGTTTAGCTCTTTCCGTTAACGATATGTGTGTTCCAACGCGAGTGTTCAACCCTGCGCCAGCTTGACGATATTGCTTTACGCAGCCGCCTTGTCCTCGATCGTGGACAAGATGGAAGCGATGTTGCTTGCAGGTGCGCCAATGGCCCCGGCGATGTTGGAAGCAGGTGCGCCCAGCATACCCGCGATGGTGGAGATAAGCTCCTCCCGCGAAGGCATCTTGGACACGGCTTCAACACCGGCGACATCCAGTGCGTTCTCACCCATTGCGCCGCCGAGAATGACAAATTTTGCATTCTCTTTAGCGAATTCCTGGGCCACCTTGGCTGCTGCCACGGGGTCTTCGGAATAGGTCAGAACGGTCATACCCGTCAGGAGATCTGCAATGCTTTCGCATGGCTTTCCGTCAAGGGCAATTTTGGCGAGCCTGTTTTTGGCAACACGCACGGCCCCGCCCGCAGCGCGAGCGCGCGCACGAAGGTCCTGCATATCAGCAACTGTCAGGCCGACGTAGTGGCTAACCACAACGACGCCAGAGCTTTCGAAGATTTGGCCGAGCTCGTCGACCAACTGTTCTTTCTGGGCTCTATCCACAGTTTCACTCCAAATCTGGGGGTTGCCCCCCGGCTCAATTAAGTCCGCTTACGCGAACAGTCTTGGTCCATTTTACGGGAATAAGCCAAAATAGCCCCACGCTTGCGCGAACGGTAATTCTTGCATCTCCCATCTCAGAAAGGAATTAAGGCTTGCGCCACCCTTCGTCTCGGACAGAAGACTCACCATGCGATGCATAGTGAATCGAGGGCGTTCTAGGGGATGCGGCACGGATTGCCAAGGGCTAATCTGGTTTCAGGTTAATTCATGCGCCCGAGGCGACGAGAAAACCGCCTCACCGAACGTTAGAACCAGCGCCCTACCCCCAGGCATTCGCCCGACCGTCAAACGAGAACGGGCCCCCTTGAAACCATGGGGGCCCGTCAATTCAAGAAACTAACTGTTCCGAGTTACTCGGTGACAGCGTTATCGACTTCTACAGTCACGCCTGGGCCCATTGTCGAGCTCAGAGCGATCTTTTTCATGTAAGCACCTTTAGAACCGGTAGGCTTGGCTCTGGACACAGCACCAACAAAGGCACGTACGTTCTCAACCAGCTTCGCTTCGTCAAAGGACAGTTTGCCGATGCCAGCATGCACAACGCCGCCTTTTTCAGCTTTAAACTGAACCTGACCGCCTTTGGCAGCTTCAACAGCTTCTTTGATGTCCATTGTAACTGTACCAACTTTTGGGTTTGGCATCAGGTTACGTGGGCCAAGAACCTTACCAAGACGACCAACGATCGGCATCATGTCAGGTGTCGCGATGCAACGATCAAAGTCGATCTTGCCGCCTTGAATGGCTTCCATCAAGTCTTCTGCGCCAACGATGTCGGCACCAGCTGCTTGAGCTTCGTCAGCCTTTGGGCCACGTGCAAATACAGCAACGCGAACGGATTTGCCGGTGCCGTTTGGCAGGCCAACAACGCCGCGAACCATTTGGTCGGCGTGACGGGGGTCAACACCAAGGTTCATCGCGATCTCGATGGTTTCATCAAATTTCGCGTTTGCGTTGGCTTTGATCAAAGATACCGCTTCTTCAACGGTCAGATCTACTTTGCCTACGAATGCTTCGCGTGCGGCGCGGGTGCGTTTTCCGAGTTTTGCCATCTTACTTAACCTCGATGCCCATGGAGCGGGCGGAGCCCAGAATGATTTTCATCGCGGATTCAACATCCACAGCGCTCAGGTCCGCCATTTTTGCTTCTGCAATCTCGCGCAGCTGCTTGGTGGTCACGGTACCAACGGTTTCGCGGCTCGGTGTTTTCGCGCCGGAGTTAACCTTGGCGGCTTTCTTCAGGTAGTAGGACGCTGGAGGCGTCTTGATGTCCATCGTAAAGGACTTGTCCTGATAGTAGCTGATCACGGTCGGGCAAGGGGCACCTGGCTCCATGTCCGCTGTCTTGGCGTTAAACGCCTTACAGAATTCCATGATGTTGATCCCGCGCTGACCCAGTGCGGGGCCAACGGGTGGGGATGGGTTCGCTTGACCCGCTTTAACTTGCAACTTCATCGTACCGACGAGTTTCTTGGCCATTGGCCTTCTCCTTTTAATGTCGGTGAACTTTCATTCACCCTATACGACCACATCGCGATGTGGCCGCTTGCTAGTGTGGTGCGGTTGAGCGGCGCGCCGCTGTCCCCTCCCACAAACGAACGGTGTTGCCACCGTATGGCGGGTCGCCCCGCCGCTCGCTCAGACCTGTTTGTTGACCTGAGTGAATTCCAGCTCGACCGGGGTTTCCCGGCCAAAGATCGACACAGAAACCTTGAGGCGCTGGTTCTCGTCGTCGACCTGTTCGATCATGCCGTCGAAATCCTCGAACGGACCATCGGCAACCTTCACCCGCTCGCCCACTTCAAAGTGGATCAATGTGCGTGGTGCTTCTTCGCCCTCTTGGACACGGCCAAGAATCGCGGTTACTTCGGCGTCACGCATGGGCATTGGACGGCCCTGCGGCCCCAAAAACCCTGTGACGCGGTTGATCGAGTTGATCAAGTGATAGCCGCGGTCGGACATCTCCATATGTACAAGCACATAGCCGGGCATAAACCGACGTTCTGTCGTGACTTTCTTGCCGCGCCGAACCTCGATCACCTCTTCGGTGGGGACCAGTACTTCGTCGATTTGGTCCTCAAGCTCTTGCTCGGCGACCGTGGTGCGGATTTGCTCGGCAATCTTCTTTTCGAAGTTCGACAAAACACTGACCGAATACCATCTTTTCGCCATCTGAACTTGGTCCCTGTCTTGTGATGCAGCAACAGCTACATCTAATTCTCTTAAAACCAGCGTGTCACAACAGGCCGGCGGTGAACAAAAAATCGGCGCGCAACACGAATCGCCGCACGCCCCTCTTGATCAGGTCTGCGGGATAGCCCGCAATCACAAATGTTTCAAGAGGTCCGCGGCGCTTTTACAGTGCCGCGCCCCGGATCAGCCGAAGGCCGACAAAATATACTGCAAGCCGCCGCGGATCAGAATATCCACAACCGCAAAGAACACTGCGGTCAGAGCGGCGAGGATGAACACCATTACCGTGGTGAGCATGACTTCGCGACGAGTCGGCCAGACGACTTTGGATACTTCGGAACGCACTTGCTGGATGAACTGAAGCGGGTTGACTGTGGCCATGTCGGTTTTCCTGTATACGAACGATTGTGGGGATGTATCTGTCAAAAGCACTGAATTCAAGGCTTCAAATACAGCGCCCTGCCCGAGCGGCCATACGCCTTCGCGCGCGTTGATCATGTGGTGAGATTGGCAGGGGCTGAGGGACTCGAACCCACGACCCTCGGTTTTGGAGACCGATGCTCTACCAACTGAGCTAAACCCCTATGCCGAGTGGTGAGGTAGTCGATATTTTCCTGGGGATCAAGTGCCGATAGACGCATTGCTCGCGAATAATGCCTTCCGGTGCCAAACAACGAAAAAGGCCGCCCCCTTACAGGAGCGGCCTTCGTTTTGTCAGCTGTCAGCGGGATGACCCGCCAGCGGCTTATTCGTTGATCTTGGAAACAACCCCCGCGCCAACGGTCCGGCCGCCTTCGCGGATCGCGAAACGCAGACCGTCTTCCATCGCGATGGGGGCGATCAGCTCAACGTCGAACTGCAGGTTGTCGCCGGGCATAACCATTTCAGTGCCTTCTGGCAGCTGAACGGTACCGGTGACGTCTGTGGTCCGGAAGTAGAACTGTGGACGGTAGTTCGCGAAGAACGGCGTGTGACGGCCACCCTCTTCTTTGGTGAGGATATACGCCTCGGCAGTGAACTTTGTGTGTGGGTTAACCGACTTAGGCTTACACAAAACCTGACCGCGCTCAACGCCTTCACGCTCGATACCGCGCAGAAGAACACCAACGTTATCGCCAGCTTCCCCACGATCCAGCAGCTTGCGGAACATTTCAACGCCGGTACAAGTGGTGGTTTTCGTATCACGAATACCAACGATTTCAATGCTGTCGCCAACGTTGATCACGCCACGCTCAACACGGCCAGTCACAACAGTACCACGACCGGAGATCGAGAATACGTCTTCCACTGGCATCAGGAACGGCTGGTCAACAGCGCGTGCTGGTGTCGGGATATATTCGTCAACAGCGGCCATCAACTTGCGGATGGATTCCTCACCAATTTCGGGCTGAGTGCCGTTCATTGCGTGCAGAGCCGAACCGGGGATGACGGGCATGTCGTCACCTGGGTAGTCGTAGGAAGACAGCAATTCGCGGATTTCCATTTCCACCAATTCCAGCAGCTCTTCGTCGTCAACCTGGTCAACTTTGTTCATGTAGACAACCATGGTCGGGATACCAACCTGGCGACCGAGCAGGATGTGCTCGCGGGTTTGTGGCATTGGGCCATCAGCCGCGTTCACAACCAGGATCGCGCCGTCCATCTGTGCCGCACCGGTGATCATGTTTTTCACATAGTCAGCGTGGCCGGGGCAGTCGACGTGTGCGTAGTGACGTGCTTCGGTTTCATACTCAACGTGCGCGGTCGAAATGGTGATACCGCGTGCTTTTTCTTCGGGCGCGCCGTCGATTTGGTCATAGGCGCGGAAGTCGCCGAAGTATTTCGTGATCGCAGCGGTCAACGTCGTTTTACCGTGGTCAACGTGACCAATGGTACCGATGTTAACGTGTGGTTTATTACGTTCAAACTTTGCCTTAGCCATGGTGCAGCCCTTTATATTAACGAGGGCCTGAAACCAGACCCAAACCTATCTGGCGGGCGATGTATTGGGTCTGGCGCATAAAATCAAGCACCTGTTGGCCAAACACCCCCCGAGAATTCATGTAAATGCGCGTTAATTTTCAGTTACCACCGGCGCAGAGGCAACTTCAGCGCGCTCAATGACCGCATCTGCGGGCCGCTCGAACCAGCCTTCGGCCTTATTTTGCTTGACCAAATAATTTTCGATCGACTTTGCCGCATTCTGGCTAAGGTTCTTGAGCTGCTCTTCAGCAGTCTTGGTATAGCCTGACCCGACGATAGGCCCCTGATCCAGAGATTCGAACACGGTGAGCTGATGCGGCTCTTCGGTAAGCTTCTTACCTGCGGCGTCATCCCAGACGGTGAGGTTAATAATCATGATCGACTTGGGCGCAAGTACAAGCGGAATACCAGGAGGTGCCAAAATATACCCTTCCACACTAACGCC
Source organism: Sulfitobacter sp. M13 (assembly GCF_053474885.1). Classification (NCBI taxonomy): domain Bacteria; kingdom Pseudomonadati; phylum Pseudomonadota; class Alphaproteobacteria; order Rhodobacterales; family Roseobacteraceae; genus Sulfitobacter; species Sulfitobacter sp. M13. The sequence goes on from NZ_CM130281.1 coordinate 3,158,683, forward strand.
GAAGTGATAGTTTCGCGTCCCGTCATATCGGTCGAACCGTTCAGCGATGGCGTCTTTGATGGCTGTGGTTAGGACTTCTTTGCTGACTTCACGGCTGATCGGCAGCTTCTGCACTTTCGGTGCGACGACGATATTATGATACAGGTTAAAATCTCCCAGCGGCACTGCCGGCTTGTCGAGATCAGACGCCCCGTTACACGCCGTAAGAACAACAATACTGATCAAAGCTGATAAAATTCGAACCACTTCAAGCCTCCTTGGCGCATTCATGCCTTCTGCGATACCCTAAGGCTGGTTCAGGTTCAACGTTTGCCAAAGTGGCAGGGCCTGCTTTGCATGCTACGGTGTGACCGCCTGATCGAGGAACAACATCATGGATCGCCCCCTGCCCGCCCGTGTGGCTTTGATTAACCAACCTGTAGGCCTGTTCCGCAGCCTCGCGATGGCGCGTCGCAATGTGTTGAGTATTATTCCGGAACTTGCCGTCAAACAGCCTATGGTATCGGGAAAAATGGGCAAACGCTGGCACATGGTGATGGACCCCATCGCCATTCGCGAGATGCTGCTGGACCGGGTTGATGACTATCCCAAGTCGCTGGTCACAAAGAATCTTTTGCGTCCGGCCATTGGGGAATCACTGTTCATCGCAGAGGGTGCGCAGTGGCGGTGGCAGCGCCGCGCAGTGGCACCCGCCTTTTCACATCGTAATATGTTAAACTTGTCGCCAATTATGACTGCAGCTGCAGAGCGTTCAGCCGATCGGATTGAGTCAGCAGGACCAGCTGCGATAAACCTGCTGGACGAGATGGTGACGACGACGTTTGATGTGATTTCGGACGTGACATTTTCCGGCGGCGATCGTTTTGACCGTGACGCCGTTCATCGGGCGATTGATGCGTACATCGCAGAAGCAGGAAAAATCAGCCTTTTCGACATTCTTGGGTTCCCCGATTGGCTACCGCGTCCCGGGCGCGCAATGTCTGGTCGCGCTCTTCGGGACATGAAGCGGATTGCCGACGACGCCATAAATGCGCGCGCGCAGCGCGGCACTAGCAAAGTGCCGGACCTGCTAGACCTGCTACTTGGCGGTGTCGATCCCGAGACCAAACGCCAAATGAATACGGCAGAGCTTCGGGACAATTTACTGACATTTATCGTCGCCGGGCACGAGACGACCGCGCTCACCTTGTCATGGGCGCTATATCTGGTCGGGTTCGATCAAACGGTTCAGGATAAAGCTCGCGCCGAAGCACAAAGTGTCTTGGCAGGACGTGCAGCGACCGGCGCGGATGTCGAACATCTGCCCTATATCCGTCAAATCATTGACGAAACGCTCCGCCTATATCCGCCAGCCGGCATCATATCACGCACGGCACAAAAGCACGACATTCTGAGCAACAGAGAGGTCAAGCCAGGCGATACGGTAATGATTCCGATTTACGCACTTGGTCGCCATCGGTTGCTATGGGAAAACCCTGATGCTTTTGACCCCGACCGGTTCCGCAATCGCAAGGCAATTGATCGCTACGCCTATCTCCCGTTTGGCGACGGTCCGCGAATTTGTATCGGTGCCTCCTTCGCGCAGCAGGAAGCCGTGATTATCCTTGCAACATTGCTATCACGCTTCCGTTTTAACCCCGTCAGCGGCAAAGACCCTAAGCCGGTTATGATATTGACACTGCGTCCCGAGGGCGGCGTCTGGTTAACAGCGACGCCCGTTTAACCTATCCCCTGCGACCGTCAATTTCCGACGCGGACCCTTACGCTAAGGTGATACCTAAATTCTGACGGCAGGAGTTCCCGGGTACTCTTCTGGGGCGACTACCGAGGCGCTTTAAAAAGCTTCTTCGCTTCGCCAAAAGCTCCCTCGGACCTGTCAGTTATGATTCCAAGCCGCTTCACGATGGTAGCACGATACCGTCAGAAATCGCCTGAAACTCACCAGATAGCCGTTCGGTCGACAAACTGGCGCAGGGCTTTCAACAATAAATTACCTTGTGGGAACAGGGACATCACCGCGATAGTCATAAAAACCCCGTTGCGTTTTGCGCCCCAGCCATCCAGCTTCAACATATTTGGTGAGCAAGGGACAAGGGCGATATTTCGTATCAGCCAAACCGTCATGTAACACGTTCATAATGGCCAGACAGGTGTCCAGACCGATGAAATCGGCAAGCTCTAGCGGGCCCATTGGGTGGTTCGCGCCAAGCTTCAAAGAGCTGTCGATCGACTCTACCGACCCCACGCCTTCGTAAAGCGTATAAACAGCTTCGTTGATCATCGGCATCAAGATTCGATTTACGATAAATGCCGGGAAATCTTCGGCCGAAGCCGCCGTTTTACCCAATTTTTCAACGACAGTACGGCAAGCCGCAAAGGTTTCTTTATCCGTCGCGATCCCGCGAATAAGCTCGACGAGCTGCATCACCGGAACCGGGTTCATAAAGTGAAAGCCCATGAATTTTTCGGGGCGGTCGGTGCGACTTGCGAGTCTCGTGATTGAAATCGAGGACGTGTTCGATGTTAGGATTGTCGTCGGCTTGAGATGGGGGATCAAATCTTCGAAGATCGCCTGTTTAACTGTTTCGCGTTCGGTCGCCGCTTCGATCACGAGATCGCTCTGCCCCAAGTCGGCAAGGGTCTGTGTCGTAACAATTCTTTTCAATGTTGCGTCACGGTCGGCTTCTGAAACCTTCCCGCGGCCGACCTGCCGATCCAGATTACCGGTGATCGTATCCACGGCCTTTTGCAGGGCCTCTGCGCTCACGTCATTCAACAGCACGTCATAGCCTGCCAGAGCCATAACATGGGCGATGCCGTTGCCCATCTGGCCCGCGCCGACGATGCCTATTGTCTGGATATCCATGCGCTGTCCCCTCTTGTTTCGCTGCAGCATAAAGCGGGCGGGGTAGCAGCCGCAAGGGCCGGAATTCATGACAGCTTTTCATAAATCCGAACTTTAAGGGAATCGAAAATACTTATGGCCATCCTACGGCCAGAATGAGTTGGCATAGGGCGAAAGCTATGAGTTGCGAAATCCGGAAGCTGGGGGGGCTTGATTATGCACTGTGTCGCTATGGCGCGTCGAAACTACAATTTAGGGGACCGCCTCGGAAAACCTCGGTTCCCTACGTGGCGTTTATGGGGGGGGCGAAAACCTTCGGCCGATATATAGCGTTGCCGTTCCCGGCGCTTGTAGAGCGTCAGGTTGCCTTGCCTTGCCTGAATCTTGGCACCCCAAGCGCCGGTGTTGACGTATTTCTTCGCGACGACGAAATCATGCGTCTTGCTAGCGCAGCACAAGTCACTGTGGTGCAGGTCACGGGTGCGCATAATATGACCAATCGATACTATTCGGTTCATCCCCGCCGCAACGACCGTTTTATAGCCCCCTCTAAACTTCTCTGCTCGATCTATCCGGAAGTTGACTTTGCTGAGTTTCACTTTACCCGCCACCTTTTGAACGCACTATGGACAGTGTCGAACACACGTTTTGAACTCGTGGTTAATGAATTGCAGGAAGCCTGGGTCGCGCGCATGAGGTTGCTTATTGGGCGCATGACCGGACCTAGCGTGCTGTTATGGCTGAATGCCCATGACGAGGTATCAACGAGCGATCCAACCATCGGGTCCGCCCCCCTATTTGTCACACAGAGGATGATAGCGCAGGTTGAAACCATGGCTGCAAAGCTGATTCAGGTTTCACCATCTCGGCGCGCCGTTTCTGAGGGCACAACGGGTATGGTTTTTCCGAAGGAGGAGAAAAAGCAGGCGGCACAGCTGGCCGGCGTTCGAGCACACCGTGAGATTGCAGATGTTCTGGGGCCAACAATACGGCGTTTAGCATAAAAAAAGGCCCGCCAACGTAGGCCAGCCCTTTCCATTTCGTGGTGCAGAAAAAAACTTAGGTTGGCCAGATTTTGGCCAATCTTTCCCTTGATAGCCACAATATGTGGTTTTTTCAGAGGGAGAATGTATGCTCGCGCCCGCGATTATTTCTACGCCAGCACTTCGGCGCAGGTTGCCGCACCCGAAATATGGGATCGACATCAACTTCTGTCGCAACCCGCAATGCGAACTCTTCGCAGAGCCGCCTGATCCATACATAAGACAAGGACGACCGCCGGCAAAAGTCAATCGAAATCAACCTCATGGAGAAGTCATAGGCTCCGATAACGACAAGACCTTCAAGTGCGGTGTTTGCGGCCAATCGTCGATCATCAAGAACAACGCGGCGGTCGTAGAGGAGTATCGCCGGCTGCGCGGACGCTTCCGGCCAGAGCCGCCCCAACCCGACTTCTGCCGGAACGAGACCTGCGACAATCACCAGAAGGAGCTGTCCAAGAATCCCGGCCGGTATCGAAAGTCAGGTCGCACAGCGACGGGCACGCAGCGCTACAAGTGCAAGGCCTGCCTGGGCACATTCACGGTCGGATCGCGCATCCGCAAGCAGCACCGCAGCAGCGCGAACCGCGAGGTGCTTTGGATGATCACGAACGGGATGCCGATCTCCAAGATCAGTGATTTCACCGGCCTCTGCCCGCGGGATGTCTATCGCAAGATCGACTTCATCTACGATCGAGTCGTCGATCACACCGCCCGGCGAGAAGGCTCCTTCGCATCGGTGGATTGGAACAAGGTTGGGCGGCGCTTCGCGACTGATTCCCAGACGCTGCACCTCAACTGGCCGAACAAGAAGACGCGGGCGCAGATCGCCGTGCAGCACCTCTGCACCGCCCACGCCAACACCGGCTACATCATGGCGGCCCATCTCGGCCTCGACTCGAGCGTCGATCTCCCGGACATCGAGGCGCGAATGACGGCGGCAGGGGATTTCACCTTGCCCCGCGCGTTCCGTAGCCAGGCTCGGGTCTGGTCCCAAACCGAGTTCAAGGCGCACTTGGACAAGATCACCCGAGGCGTTCAGATCCATCCGCTCGAAGCGCCGGATGCGGATCTCGACCTGCAACTGCCGCACCGAGGCTCCCTGCTGCGCCAGGACATCGCACAACTCGCGCACGCGTTTCACCTGCGCCATATGCTCGGGAAAGGAGGCGAGCGGTTCGTCTTCGTGCTGGACGCCGATCCAGGCTTAGCACTGTCCTTCGTCTCGGCATTTGCGACGTGGGTGAAGCAGGCGCGCGCCGATGTCATCGTTGTGCAGTTCAACAAGCACAAGTCCAACGACGAACGGAATATGCTCGTTGGCGATGGGAAGGCGGCACTCGAACTCGCCACGGGACTCACGCAGGCGGCCTGGGCTACCCTGGATATGGAGGAGAAACTCCAACGCACCGACACGGCCATCGAAGGCCTCTTGGGCGGGCATTTGCTTGGTGAGCCTTTCGCCTGGCCCTTCCACACCAAGAGCGAGCCGCACCGCCGCATCCGTATCCTGACGGACCGCGCGGGTATGGCGCCGGATCGGCGCGCCCGCCTGATGCGCCTCGCAACGCTCCGAAGCGTCGATGCCTACTTCCACAAGGTGCGCTCGAATATCCGCTTCGCCGCACGGCCAGCGCATACGCCGAGCGGCAACGGCCGGGCGTGGGATCGACACTACCTCTACAATCCGGAGACGATGGTGAAGATCATCGAGATCTACCGGTTCGTGCACAACTGGATCGGCTCGTCGAAGACGAAAGAGACGCCGGCGATGAAACTCGGTCTCGCAAGGGGCAAGATGCGGCTCAGCGAGTTCTTCGAGTAGGAAATGAAGCAGCCGCCGATTCCTCGGCGGCTGCAACACGAAATGCAAAGGGCTGGCAACGTAGGCGGACCTTTTATTTCATAATCCGGAAGGATTACAGTTTTTCAATAAGTTCCGGAACCGCTTCAAACAGATCAGCGACCAAACCATAATCAGCAACCTGGAAGATTGGCGCTTCTTCGTCTTTGTTGATGGCAACAATGATTTTGCTGTCTTTCATACCGGCCAAGTGCTGGATCGCACCGGAAATACCAATCGCGACATACAGGTCGGGTGCGACAACTTTGCCGGTCTGGCCGACCTGCCAGTCATTCGGAGCGTAACCGGAATCAACTGCGGCGCGCGATGCCCCTACAGCGGCACCCAGTTTGTCCGCCAGTTTTTCGATCAAAGCAAAGTCTTCTTCGGAGCCGACACCACGGCCACCAGAAACAACAACGCCAGCCGATGTAAGCTCGGGACGATCGCTTTCGGCGACGTGATCTTCAACCCACGTGGACAGTCCGGGATCAGCCGCTGCAGAAACAGTTTCGACCGAAGCAGAGCCGCCGGCACCCGCAGCATCGAATGTAGTTATGCGGAAGGTGATGACCTTTTTCGCGTCCGATGACTTTACTGTTTGAATCGCGTTGCCCGCATAGATCGGGCGTTCAAAGGTATCAGCATCTACAACGCCGGACACATCTGACAGCAACATCACGTCAAGCAAAGCTGCAACGCGTGGCATAACGTTTTTGGCGTCTGTCGTCGCTGGCGCCGCGATGTGATCGTAACCATCGGCGAGGGATACGATCAATGCTGCAGTTGATTCCGCAAGGCGATGACCGAGAGTTTCATCTTCAGCCACCAAAACCTTGGAGACGCCATCGATCTTGGCGGCCGCTTCACCCGCAGCTGCGGCAGAGCCGCCCGCGCAAAGCACAGTGACGTCGCCCAACATCTTGGCCGCAGAAACGGCCTTCGATGTCGCGTCGAGCGCCAATTCGCCGTCAGTTACTTCTGCAAGGAGTAGAACAGCCATTATACAGCCCCCGCTTCTTTAAGTTTCGCAACCAGTTCGTCAACCGAATCGACCTTGATGCCCGCAGCACGTTCTGCCGGCTCAACCGTCTTGATGATTTCCAAACGGTTGGAAACCTCAACGCCATAATCAGCGGGTGTTTTCTCGTCCAAAGGCTTTTTCTTGGCCTTCATGATGTTAGGCAGCGACGCGTAGCGTGGTTCGTTCAAGCGCAGGTCCACGGTGACGACTGTAGGCATGGAAACCTTAATAGTCTGCAAACCGCCGTCGACTTCACGTGTAACAACGGCGCTGTCACCGTCGATGTCGACTTTGGACGCGAATGTCGCTTGCGACCACCCCAGCAGAGCGGAAAGCATCTGGCCGGTTGCGTTCATATCATTGTCGATCGCTTGCTTACCACAAAGAACAAGGTTCGGCTGCTCTTCGTCGACAACACCCTTCAGGATCTTCGCGACGGTCAGAGGCTCGATGTCATTGTGCACATCATCTGCAGCAACGATCAGAATTGCGCGGTCCGCGCCCATTGCAAGCGCCGTGCGCAGCGTTTCCTGCGCCTGTTTCACGCCGATGGAGACGACCACAACTTCTTCGACCTGGCCGGCCTCTTTCATGCGGATCGCTTGTTCGACGGAAATTTCGTCAAACGGGTTCATCGACATTTTTACGTTGGCAAGATCAACACCCGTGCCGTCCGCTTTGACGCGTACTTTCACGTTGTAGTCGATCACGCGCTTTACAGGTACCAGTACCTTCATGAGCGTTCTCTCTCCTCAGTTGACGATCAAAGCCATTACGGCCCAGATCATGTGAACTCTTCGTCGGTGTAACGAAGCAATCGAATGCAAAACAGTCAAAAATAGTAATTTATTGTCTTTCGACGCGGCGTTCCTGACTGGCAGCTTTAGCGATTTGCGCCGGGCACCCACAATACATCGTCTTTCCCGCCGTTGTTCGACACTCGGGCTGCGACGAAAAACCAATCGCTTAGCCGGTTGAGATATTTGATAGCGGCAGGGTTAATCGTGTCGCGGCCTGCCAACTGCACAGCAAGACGCTCTGCACGGCGGGCGACGGTCCGACAAACGTGCAGATGTGCGGCGAGCGCGGTGCCACCAGGTAGAATAAAGCTGCGCAGCGGCGATAGTTCGGCGTTCATTACGTCGATTTCCCGCTCAAGCCTGTCAACCTGTTCTACTGCAAGACGCAGAGGGGGGTATTCTGCCTCGGCGTCCGCCTCCATATCCGGCCGACAAAGATCCGCGCCAAGGTCGAATAGATCGTTCTGGATGCGCGACAGGGCTGTGTCGGTTTCGCCCTTTGCCTCAAGCCGCGCGACGCCAACAAAGCAATTCAATTCGTCCGACGTGCCATAGGCTTCGACCCGCAGGTCGTGTTTGGCAATGCGGTCCCCGTTTCCCAATGCGGTTTCGCCCTTATCCCCGGTACGGGTGTAAATTTTATTAAGAACAACCATCAGCCTGTGTCCTTTCGCAGATAAACATAGATGACGATGAGAACGACGGCGATGAACTGCGCGATAATACGCAGTCGCATAATTTTATTTGAATTGCGCCGATTAAACTCGCCACCGCCGGCGAAGCCGCCCAACCCAAAGATTAGGACGATAACAACCGCGATCACGGCAATGACGGTTAGGATATACAACGGGTCAGCGAACATAAGGATCCTTTGTGTTGCTGAAAGATGTAGCGGGGTCATTCCTCAGCGCAACCCGTATTTATCGCGACAGCACCCAGTCAAGTGCGCGCGTAGGCAAAATGCGCCTTAGAATGCCCGAGATATGGGTGGGCGTCGTGACATAATATCGCGGTCGCGGCCTGTCGGATTCGAGCGCATGTATGAGCTTATCAATCACAGCTTGCGGAGGAAGTTCGAACCTGTCCGGCCCTCGCTCCGTGTACAGCCTGTCCAAAAGCTGCTTTTCGTACTGCGCTTTTCGGGGGGATGCTTCCCAATTAATCCAACGCTCGAAATAAGGGATAGAATTCGCGCGAATATTAGAGGTGATTGGTCCGGGCTCGATCAAACTCACATGGATGGGGGTGTCGCGCAGTTCGATCCGCAGGGTGTCCGTCAACCCTTCCAAGGCAAATTTTGTCGCATTATAAGCACCACGCCAAGGCATAGTGACCAGGCCAAGCACTGACGAACACTGAATAATTCGTCCGTGACCCTGAGCCCGCATAACGGGGAGGATGCTTCGCGTCAGCTCATGCCAACCGAAGAAATTACTCTCGAAAATCTCCCTTAATGCGGCTGTTGGCAAATCCTCCACCGCCCCGGGGGTTGCGTGGGCACCGTTATTATAAAGGGCATCCAGCTTGCCACCAGTGCTATCAAGGATGTGGTTAACCGCGGCAGCGATAGTGGCCTTATCAGTGTAATCTAGCTGCGGCGCATTAAATCCGGCGGCGATGAGCCGATCACAGTCTTTCTGCTGGCGGCACGAGGCGAATACATTCCAGCCACGTTCGCGCAATGCATGGGCTGCAGCATATCCGATACCCGAAGAGCATCCGGTAATCAGTATCGAGCGTTGCTCCGCCAAACCGCTATTTTTCTTCACACCTATGATCAGCCGTTCGAGAGAAGGAAATCAGCCATCCAACCCTCTTGGCCGCCACCCAGCGAACGCATCTTCACCCAGCCGTCTCCGTTATCCTGGATCACTTCCACCGAATCGCCACGGCCGAGCTTGTCGACAACCTGATAATCTGTTCCCGGACCGCCGCGCACGTTTACACGGCTTCCCGATACAGAGCGGATAACGCCTTCGTAACCCACTTCAACTAGCGTCGTTTCAGCATCATTGGGTGCAATCAGGCTTGGAATAACAATCGGTGCATTGTTCGCATTAGAGTTAGCATTGTCAGACGTAGCAACATTGCCGTTCAGGGACCTCAACGAGGTTAGAGTGACGGAAACATTTTGCACCTCTGCAGCATTACCGGCACTTGGTCCCGGCACAAAAGCTGCAGGCGTCGGTGCAATGGGAGCAGCTGCGACTGCCCGGGTTATGACAGCAGGCTCAACCACATTTTTGGGCTCGTCCGCTGCAACTTTCTGGATTGCTCGCGAAGGCTCGTCGGCGTTTGCCGTCATGCGCGCGCTGGCAGGTTGAAAATCAACCCCGCCGCTCATTTCAAAGAATGCCCAACCCAGAAATCCAAAAGTCAGAAAAATAAACCGTTTCATCGCACATCCCCCGAAGTATTGACCGGCACCGTTCCGGTGCAAGGCTTTATAGGCCCTCTTGCGAGACCTAACACAAAAGCTGGGAAAACGTTCCAACTTGATTGAAATATTGGTTGCTAAAGAGCGCAATTCTCCGGCGATACGAGCGCACTTCAAACAGTCGCTTGCCGCGTCGCGCGCCCTTAGCTAAACAAGGAAAATGTCAGATATAACCACCCCCGCCGATCAAGATTCTCGCAATTCGTCAGAGCCGCTACGCCGCGCCTTGGGGGACCGGTATCTGACCTATGCGCTTTCTACCATCATGCACCGCGCGCTGCCTGATGCGCGCGATGGCTTAAAGCCCGTTCACCGGCGTATCTTATTTGCAATGCGTGAACTGAGGCTTAACAGCACCGGGGGATTCCGGAAGTCCGCAAAAATTTCCGGCGACGTAATGGGGAACTATCACCCGCATGGTGACGCCGCGATTTACGATGCGATGGCGCGTCTCGCTCAAGATTTTAACGTGCGTTATCCGTTGGTTGACGGACAAGGTAACTTTGGCAACATCGATGGCGATAACCCCGCCGCAAGCCGCTACACCGAAGCTCGGATGACAGCCGTTGCCGAAGCTATGCTTGAGGGCTTGAACGAAAATGCTGTCGATTTTAGGGAAAACTACGACGGCACGCTGACAGAGCCCGTTGTTTTGCCGGCGCAGTTCCCGAACCTTTTGGCGAACGGGTCGTCGGGGATTGCGGTCGGGATGGCGACCAACATACCGCCGCATAACATTTCGGAACTGGTCGACGCGTGCATTCACCTCATCAAGACGCCCGACGCGCGTGATGACACTTTGCTCAATTTTGTCCCGGGCCCCGATTTCCCCACCGGCGGTATCATCGTTGAACCCCCTGAAAACATTGCAAATGCTTATCGCACTGGCAAAGGTGGCTTCCGCCTGCGGTGCCGCTGGGAAACAGAAGATTTAGGCCGCGGCGCATGGCAAATCGTCATCACCGAAATCCCCTATCAGGTACAAAAATCGAAGCTCATAGAGAAGATCGCCGAGCTGATCCATACCAAGAAGATTCCGATTCTGGGCGATGTGCGCGACGAATCGGCAGAAGATATCCGTCTGATCATTGAACCGCGCTCAAAGAACGTCGATCCCGAGGTCCTCATGGGGATGCTGTATCGTAGCTCGGATCTCGAGGTGCGATTCTCCCTGAACATGAACGTGTTGATCGATGGCGTCACACCCAAAGTGTGTTCAATGAAAGAAGTGTTACGTGCGTTTCTGGATCACCGTCGTGAAGTGCTGCAGCGGCGTTCTGCGCACCGCATGGAGAAGATCGATCATCGGCTTGAGGTCCTCGAGGGCTTCATCATCGCGTTCCTGAACCTGGATCGCGTCATTGATATCATTCGCTATGACGACGACCCGAAATCCGCGCTGATGATGGAAGATTGGGGCAAGGAACATGCGCGTGCGCTGAACGAATCCAGCTATGTGCCGCCTGCCCCGTCTACCGAGCACTCTCTGTCCGAGGTTCAGGCCGACGCCATTTTGAACATGCGTTTGCGGTCATTGCGACGCCTGGAGGAAATTGAGCTTCTTCGCGAGCAATCCGCGCTGATGGCGGAACGCGCCGGCCTCGAAGACCTGTTGGAAAACGAACTGACCCAGTGGACGACAATCGTTGACCAGCTACGCGAAACGAAAAAGAAATTCGGCAAGGATTGGACGTTAGACGGCAAAAACGTTGGTCGTCGCAGAACAACCTTTGCCGAGGCCGGCGTGGTCGAAGAAGTTCCACTCGAGGCGATGATCGACCGCGAACCGATTACCGTGGTTTGCTCGCAAATGGGGTGGATCCGGGCGATGACCGGCCACATCGACCTGAACCGAGAGCTGAAGTTCAAAGACGGCGATGGGCCGCGCTTTATTTTTCACGCAGAGACAACAGATAGGTTGCTCGTTTTCGGCACGAATGGGCGTTTCTATACACTTTCTGCCTCCACCCTGCCCGGCGGGCGCGGAATGGGGGAACCGTTGCGCTTGATGGTTGATCTGCCGAACGAGGTTCAAATTGTCGATATTTTGATCCACAAGCCCGGGCGGAAGCTCTTGGTCGCGTCATCAGCCGGTGATGGCTTCGTTGTGCCAGAAGACGAGGTGTTGGCGCAAACTCGGACCGGTAGACAGGTTCTTAACGTACGGGGAAACGTCAAAGCGATGATCTGTGCGCCTGTGGCAGGAAATGCAGTTGCTGTCGTTGGTGAGAATCGCAAGGTCTTGGTCTTTGGCTTATATGAGCTGCCAGAGATGGGCCGCGGCAAAGGCGTTCGACTGCAGAAATACAAAGATGGTGGTATGTCTGACGCAATCACCTTCAATGCCGAGAATGGCTTGAGTTGGCAAGATCCGGCAGGTCGCACGCGCACCGAGCCCGACCTGACTGAATGGACTGGGAAACGGGCTACTGCCGGGCGAATGGCCCCACGTGGTTTCCCGCGAGATAACCGTTTCGGTTGATCGTGTAGTGCGCGCAATCTCGGCGCTATCCTTGTCTAGGCGCATTTGACGACAACCTGTCGTTCAACAAATGCACCGACCAGAGCAACCGAAAATCGCCCATTTGGGCACGCCGCCGATCTTTATTTTATTACCTTAAGTCATAGCGTTATGCTTCAAGTGAAAGCGTATGCGCCCGAAGCCAAGCCATAAAACCACGCGGGTCATCTACATTCGCGCTCATCTGTTCCGGTGTCAGCGCATGACCGACAATCGGCCCCTGGGGTTTATTGCAGGCATGGACGATCTCGTGCAGCAGCAACCCCTGCCGCAAAATCGGCGATATCCTATTTGCGATTTGGTAAGCACGGCTATTTTCACCGGGAAACCGCATCGGTACAACCTTGGCCCCCGATCGACGGATCATTTTCGCGGTAAAGACATTCCACTCTGCTTCGATCGCTGGACCAAACATGGTATCAGAGGCGGCGACGACGCCTGACGGGAAAAGCGCGACAACGCCGCCCGCCCTTAGGTGCGCCATCGCTTTCGCGCGCATTTCGACGCCCTTGCGCTGTGCATCAGGATCGTGAGCAAACGGCACCGGGATCATATAGCTGCCCGCAACTTCGTCGATTGAGGTTAACAAAGATCGGGTGAGGATGCGGTAGTCAGGCCGGACTCGACCAATAAGATCCGCAAAAATCATGCCGTCGACCATTCCATGCGGGTGGTTCGCAACGACGACAACGGGTCCGTTTTTTGGGATACGGTCCAACTGCTCCTGCGGCGTCGTCAAGTCGATGCCCATGGTATCCAGAGCAGCGCGCCAGAATCCCTGGCCCGTCGGTGCCCCTTGTTTTTCAAACTGTCGAATCAACCGAAGCACCTTGAGTTTTCCGGTGAACAGTTCAATAGCGCTGATGAGACCTGACTTTAACGGGTGATCGAATGTAGAGGCATAAGAAAGGCTGCTGCGATCATATTTGGTAAAGGTTACCGGCTCCCCGGTTCCATCATTTAATAATGGCGCGGGGCCGCTTTGCGCATTCTCCGTCATATTTTTAACCTTTTACCCTTCAAGGCAACCGACAGTAGCCATCGAAAACGGACGATCAGTTGCCCTCGCCGAATTTGTCAGCCACCAAGGCTGTCAGGGCATCTGCCAGCGCGTCTTGATCAGGTCCCGACGTTTGTACATCAATCGTGCATCCCTTAGAGGCCGCGAGCATAAGCAAGCCCATGATGCTGTCGCCCGAAGCCGACATACCATCTTTGCTGACTTCCGCACGTGCGTCGAACGCTTCGACAACTTCGACCAGTTTGGCAGAGGCGCGGGCGTGCAAGCCTTTTTCGTTTACAATTTTCAGTGAAACTTGGGTCATATAATAGGGCCTTGCTATTCCGCACTAACGTTTTGGCTATCGATGTATTTTCTGCCCGCCGCCAAGGCTGCGCGCACCGCTTCTGGCACTTCCAAGTCACGGGACTTGGCTAGCTTGATCAACATCGGCAAGTTTGCGCCATAAAGGATGCGGCGATTTTCGGGACGGCATGCGAGCAGGCTAAGGTTCGAAGGTGACCCACCAAAGAGGTCAGTCACGACAACCACCCCGTTACCGGTGTCCACGGCATCGGCCGCCTGACAGATCTCTTGCTGCTTCTCGGTGCGATCGTGGTCCGCGTAAATCGCAATAGCGCGCACACCATTTTGCGACCCGACGACATGCTCGATCGCGGCCAAATATTCCTTGGCCAACCCGCCGTGTGCAACAATCACAATACCAATCAACGCGATGTCTCTTCCCGTTTGCTACGATCTAATTCGCGGTGCCTAACCGAGACCTGCCAGCCGTCTTTCGACAGGCTGGATGCCAGATATTCGGCCAAAGTTACGGAACGGTGTTGCCCCCCTGTGCAGCCAAACGCAAGAGAGATATGTGATTTCCCCTCGGTCTTGCAGGCGGGCAGGACCAATTCACACAGAGAATTTACCTGCGTCGCAAAGTTTGCGAACAAGGGATCGGCCCCGACGTAGTCAGCCACAGGTTGCTGGGTGCCATTCATGCTCCGAAGAGCGGGTTCCCAATAGGGGTTTCGCAGAAAGCGGCAGTCGAAGACCATATCAGCACTGCGCGGCAGCCCGCGTTTATACGAAAATGATTGTACCGAAACCGTCAAATGGCGTGCACCATCAAGTGCGAACCAGCGCTCTACCTCTGATCTGAGCTGATGCACATTTAGGTCTGATGTATCGATCAAAACGTCAGCGAGAGTCAAAACCGGTTCAAGCAGTTCTTTCTCACGCACGATACCTTCAATGGGTGTCGCTGATGCTGTCATCGGATGGCGCCTGCGCGTTTCGGAAAATCGGCGTAGCAAGACATTGGTATCGCAATCGAGGTAAAGAAGTTCGATGTCGATGTCGGGACGTGATCTCATGTCCGCCATTAGCTCGATAACGCGATCCGTCGAAAAGTCGCGATTGCGCAGGTCAACGCCAAGAGCCATCGGGCGCAGCTGCCCAGGTGCCTCGATCAATGCACGCAACATCCGCATCGGGATGTTATCGATCGCCTCAAAACCGGCATCCTCCAACACATTCAGCGTGGAAGAGCGCCCTGCCCCTGCCGGGCCGGTCACTAGCACAATTCGCCGGTTGGATGTCATTGCCTCAGTCATATGCTGGGTAGTCCATCATATTTGCCATCAAGTAAACAGAAGCAGCGAAATGTGGTCCATCGCACCGCCAAAGACATCGAACAGCGACTCCCATCACCTCGTCGTAGCGTATTTCGGGAAGGCGATCGGGTTCATCTTTGTTGAGATCTATTATGAGGTAAATCGGCATGTCTACGCGATATTTCAAGGTCAGTATCCCGACGCCGCGCGCTTCGATCATGCCTTGTATCGCGTCGGGCGGGCTAGCGATAAGCCGATTTTCGTGCACGATCAGACTTGTACGGTCATCCGATACAAGCTCGGCCCCCATTGCGATCATCTGCAATGCCAGCGCAGATTTCCCCCTGCCCGAAGCTCCGCGTATCATCACACCACGACCGTTAACAGCAACGGTAGTGGCGTGGATCGTAGTCGTCGGTGACATGGGCTTCAGATCGGCAATCCAACCACAAAGCGAGCGCCAAGAGGGTCGGAGGTGATATCGGCATCGGTAGGTCGAATATTTTCGGCCCAGATGACACCACCATGCGCCTCTACGATTTGCTTTGAAATCGCGAGCCCTAGGCCAGAGTTATTGCCAAAATGCTCTTCGGGACGCTCCGAGTAGAAACGTTTGAAAATCTTCGAGAGAGCTTGTTCCGGGATGCCCGGACCTGTGTCTTCCACGACAACGAGAATGCGATTTTCACGCTTGCGCGCCCAGACACGTATCGCATCGCCATCTTCACAAAACGACACGGCATTGCTGATCAAATTCACAAAAACCTGCGCCAAACGGGCTTCGAGGCCATGAACGATAATCGGTTGTTCGGGCAGATCAGTTATAAAGTCGATGCCGCGTTTGCGGGCGTCTTCCCCCAGATACTGACCCAAGTTGCCGATCATCATCAGCAAATCAAAGGGCTCTTCTTCTTCTTTAACCAGCTCGCTGTCCAAGCGTGACGCATTTGAAATGTCGCTCACCAGACGGTCCAACCGGCGCACATCGTGGTCGATGACATCCAGCAATTTCTCTCGTTGATCTTCGCGCTTGATCAAACGCAATGTCCCAACGGCCGATCGCAGAGACGCGAGTGGGTTCTTGATCTCATGCGCGACATCAGCTGCAAATTGTTCGTTACCATCTATGCGGTTATAGAGCGCCGACACCATGCCACGTAGAGCCCCCGACAAGCGACCGATTTCATCGGGGCGTGCGGTCAAATCCGGGATACGGATCCGACCAGGATTCATTTTACGCGCATCCTTATCACGCCCCAGCTCGGCGGCTGCCGCCAAGTCTGACAGCGGATTTGCAATGGTCGAAGCCAGCACGATACTAAGCCCGATAGAGACCAGCGTCGCAATAACAAACATCTGGAGAACCCGCTCGCGCTCGTCCCGAACAAGTTTATCAATCTCACCCGCCGCCGAAGTTACTGCGACTACACCAATCGGCAAACCATCATGAACGATGGGCGTGGCGACCGAGAAAAGCGTCCCTCCCGCGCCAACGAGATCATTTCCCATCCGCGTACCACTGACGAGAGCACCAGAGACCAGCGGCCGCAACTGTTCTGCTACCGGCAAAGTCTCAGCCGGCGTGCCTGCACCAAACGATGCGGAAAGTATATCCCAAAGCCAGCTTAGCCCATCAGAAATGAGGGCTGTATCCCCAGGCTCTAGTACCTCAGCGGGCGCATCGCTTTGCCCTGCGTTTTGAGCGACCAAATCAACAGATGTATCGAAAACAAAAACTTCGATCCCGCTACGCAGGTCAAGTCGCTCAAGGCTTGCCCGAGCGTTCGTCGCTCCCGCCAGCCCGTCGGAAATGCCCCCAACTGCGAGCTGTGCCTCGAATACGTCTGCAATAAGCTCGGCCTCCGAGATAAGCGAGGCACCTCGCTGTACGGCCAAGCTATCGCGGGAGGAGTTAAGATAAAGTATACCGGCGGCCAAAACATTCAGCGCAATTAAGTTGAATGTGATGATTTTTCGCGTCAACGGCGACGCGCGCAACGCAAACAGGCCGCGCCGCGCACGTTTTCCGCGCAATTCATCTGTCGCGATTTTGTCCGGAGCGACCCAATCGTCACCCAATACAACATCACCGTCCCGATTAGGCGTGGTCATGTCCCGCACAAAATTCCTTTCGACAATGGCCATGGCTCAGATCACTCTTCGTTGTATCTGTAACCGATGCCATACAGCGTTTCGATCGCGGAAAACTCCTCGTCCGCTGACCGCATCTTTTTGCGCAAGCGTTTGATATGGCTATCGATGGTACGATCGTCGACATACACTTGGTCATCGTACGCAACATCCATCAGCTGGTCGCGCGATTTCACGAAACCAGGACGTTGAGCCAAAGCCTGCAATAGCAGAAATTCGGTTACAGTCAGCGAGACATCCTTGCCCTTCCAACTGACAGCATGGCGCAGCGGGTCCATCCGAAGGTCACCACGCTCGATCACTTTGGTTTCTTCAGTGTCGCCGACTTCGTTCGTTTCAACAGCATCTTGGCGACGCAACAACGCACGGATACGCTCGACTAAAAGGCGTTGACTGAAGGGCTTTTTGACATAATCGTCAGCCCCCATACGCAGGCCAAGCACTTCATCGATTTCATCGTCTTTGGACGTCAGGAAGATCACGGGCATCGCGGTTTTTTGCCGCAGCCTTTGCAACAGATCCATCCCGTCCATACGAGGCATTTTGATATCCAGCACCGCCATATCAGGCAGCTTTTTATTGAATGCGTCCAACGCGGCCTGACCGTCATTATAGGTTTCGACCTCGAAACCTTCGGCTTCCAAAGTCATAGAAACCGACGTCAGGATATTCCTATCGTCGTCCACCAATGCAATTCTTGACATTGCCTGTTCCCTTTATATTCTGCTCAACTGCTAAATATTTTTTTCTTCTACTGATCATCAATTTACGCGACCGAATCAATCGGAAACTGAGAATCGCTCCTCATCTTAGCCTTAATCGTGCCACAATTTGTTAAGAAATGGCTAAATTGCCGCACATACGGGGTTAACCCCTATGTTATTCGGCAAGCCTTTACGTCGGATTAAGAAGAGTTTCCGCAAACAGTTGGATGATGGCGCTAACTGAGAGAAACCTACCTGTTCATAACGTAAATCAACGTGCTAAGAGGCAGTTACGGCCCCAAAGGGTCGAGCCATTAGTGCAAGAATTGGCATCTTTTTGATGCAGCTACAGGAGACATCACATGACGTTAGGCCGCGTAAATCCGCAATTCCGCCTCGAAGACCAAGGCATTAGCGGGCTGGGTGATGTCTATTACAACATGATCGAGCCCGCCCTGGTAGAGGCCGCGCTCAAGCGCGATGAAGGCACCTTGGGCAAAGGCGGTGCGTTTCTGGTCACAACGGGTAAGTTTACCGGCCGCTCTCCCAAAGACAAACATGTCGTGAAAACTGATAGCGTCGCTGACAAAATCTGGTGGGAAAACAATGCGGCGATGTCCCCCGAAGGGTTTGACGCGTTGCATCAAGATATGCTCGCCCACATGCAGGGTCGAGACTACTTCGTTCAGGATCTCGTCGGCGGTGCCGACCCCAAACACGCAATCAACGTGCGCATGGTGACCGAACTTGCTTGGCATGGCTTGTTTATTCGCCACATGCTTCGCCGTCCGGATCGTGACGCTCTGGACAGCTTCATCGCAGATTTCACCGTAATCAATTGCCCCAGCTTCTCTGCCGATCCGGCAAAGCATGACTGCCGTTCGGAAACGGTTATCGCGATGAACTTTGACAAGAAGATGATCCTTATTGGCGGGACCGAGTATGCAGGTGAGAACAAGAAATCGGTGTTCACCCTGCTGAACTATCTACTGCCGGAGAAAGGTATCATGCCGATGCACTGCTCGGCCAACCATGCCACCGGCAACCCCGTTGATACCGCCGTGTTCTTCGGCCTGTCGGGTACAGGCAAGACCACCTTGTCCGCCGACCCCGGCCGCACGCTTATTGGTGATGACGAACATGGTTGGTCGGACAATGGCACCTTCAACTTTGAAGGCGGATGCTATGCGAAGACGATCAACCTGAGCAGCGAAGCCGAACCCGAGATTTACGCGACGACCGAAAAGTTCGGTACCGTCATCGAGAATATGATCTTTGACCAAGAAACCAAAGAGCTTGATTTCGATGACGATAGCCTGACCGCCAACATGCGTTGCGCCTACCCGCTGCACTATATCTCGAACGCATCCGCCAAAGCGACCGGCGGTCACCCCAAAAATATCATCATGTTAACCTGCGATGCGTTCGGTGTGCTCCCTCCCATCGCGCGTTTGACACCTGCGCAGGCGATGTACCACTTCCTGTCGGGCTTCACATCCAAGGTAGCAGGCACTGAGCGTGGCGTAACCGAACCCGAGCCTACATTCTCGACCTGTTTCGGTGCGCCTTTCATGCCACGTCGCCCTGAAGTTTACGGGAACCTCCTGCGCGAGAAAATTGCAACGCATGGTGCCACCTGCTGGTTGGTGAACACTGGCTGGACCGGCGGCGCTTATGGCACCGGTAGCCGCATGCCGATCAAGGCCACCCGCGCGCTGCTAACCGCGGCGCTGGAAGGATCACTCGCAGGCGTTGAATACCGCAAAGACCCGAACTTCGGCTTTGACGTTCCGGTCGCGGTGACGGGGGTTGCGGACATCCTTCTGGACCCGCGCAGAACTTGGGACAATCCTGCTTCCTACGATCGTCAGGCGGCCAAACTGGTCAAGATGTTCGCGGAAAACTTCGAACAATACCTCCCCTATATCGACGACGACGTGAAAGCCGCCTCAATCGGTTGATCCTATCAGAGCCGCGCGAAAAGCGCGGCTCTTTTTTTTAGCGCCCCCTACGCCGCCTTCGACGAACGGTCTGACAGCGGCATATCGAGAATAAACCGTAGATCCTCGCGCTCCATATACGCCATAAAGCCTTCTACGGGCGCATCTTGACCATTAATGAACCACCGCAACGTGCCGGGCTCGGTATGCATATAGCCATGACGTGCTGGGAACCCCTTATAAACAACTGCGTTTGTCATGAAGGCAATGACGTGGTCTGGATCCCAATGCTGCATTGCCTGCCAGAAGGCATAGCGCCCCAATAGCGATGATAGGCCGGCGGTTTTAAACTCACGCGGTGTTGCACCCACCCAAAACTCGCCATGATAGCACACGTCGCCAGCGATGCGGTGCGCCCCCGGCCCCGCGCGATACCGCGAGCGGTGGAAATCGATATCAACGCCCGGAGGTGGAAATTCTACGAATGACCGGCGCAGGTACTCGGCCAGTTTTGCTCCGTTCAACTCCAACATACGCATGGCCTGCGTATGCATAACTTCACCTTTTGAATTCCGCCCAACGATCCAAAAGGCGTTATTCTCGTTCAGGACATTCGTGATCGGGTCAAAAGGCAGCCCGATTAAATGATCCGGTCGCGCGTCCTGCAATAGTTCCTTATAGTCCCTAAAGTCATAACCGACCGTTAACGTGATCCCAGCTTTGCGCAGGATCTCCGAACTGCTGGCGATAAAACGTTCGCCGCTCTGAAAACTCAACAACGTCATACTGAACTCTCCTCTGGTGAAATTCCACCAAAGGGTAGCCTATTTGACAAAAGTTAGCTTCGAATTTTAGGTAGACGCCTAGAAGCGCACTATGGCGTCGTCGGGCATGCCCGACATTGCGGCCTGATCTAGACCGGAGATGGTCACATGGCGCGATCTATCTACTGCTGAGATCAAGGCTAAACTACCGTCAGGAAACCGGCTCGCCATTAAAAGTCTCTTATATGCCAGCGGGATAAGTTCTCCGCTAGCTGTGTCGCGCGGTATTTGCGTTACGATCTCGTCCAAGCGTACCCCGCCGTTAGCCTGCACCTCCCGAAAGGGAAAATCCAGCATAGCCTCGAACTCGGGCCCGCCGGGAAAATTCGCCAGAGGCCGTCCGATGCTACTACGCGCATTCTCCCAACCCCACCAATTTGTATAAAATGATTCCTGACCCACCTCGATGCAGATCCACCCGCTCGGAGTGTCGCGATACACCAGAACATAAGGACGAATTTTCTGGAAATTCTCGTGCTCTAACCGCCCTTCGCTACTCACCCAGGCTACGAATGCTTCCTTTATCATCGGCGACTCGCCATCCCAAATCTGCGTTAAGGGCCGCTGCTGCTGATAGAAGTTCCAACCATTTGGCGTTTCGTGCGACAGTCGCAACAGGCCGCCGGAGCTTCTAGTATTGCCGCCAATCCACACCTTACCGCGCGCGAGAAACTCTCGCGCTTCTGGTAAGGCTTCCTCACCACGCTGGGTTAGACGATATCGGCGCTCGTCGACATCGAACAACGGGGCATCCAGATAGTCCTCAATTTGGGCAATATGGCGCCGTACTGTCTGCCTCGTACTTCCCAACAGGCGCACAGCTTGACTAAGATTGAGAGTGTCCGCGAGAACGATAAAAGATCTAACCATTTCATATAGTAACGGCGGGATTCTCTCCGCTTCGGTTTCACCTAGTCCTGTGTTATCGACACTATTCATTGGCCACCGATGGTAAATTAATAATACATTAAAGAGTTATTCATAATACATCAGTGGACATTTTGTAACCACAAATTGAATAAATCTATCCAATTGATCGGAAAGAGAGATTTGAGGATGACTAACTACAACAACAACCGGAGGTATCAGAATGTCGCATCCCGTAGACATCCACGTCGGCAAGAAACTAAAACAGATTCGTACGCTGCGTCGTTTTTCTCAAACCGATGTGGCCAAACGGTTAAATTTGTCCTTTCAGCAAATCCAGAAATACGAAATTGGCTCAAACCGTGTCGCTGCCAGCCGTCTATTTGAATTGTCTCAAATTCTAGACGTGGCCCCCGCCTATTTCTTCGAAGGGCTGCATGACGCCACAAACGACGCCCCCAAGGCCGACCCCAGCATCGAGATCGTCAGCGCTTTGGCCGCGATAAATGACGACGCGCTTAAAACACGCATCGTGACATTTATCGAAGATGTGTCAGGATTAACCGTCGCGCGGCAAAGTTAGGCGCTAGCCAAATACACCGCGGCGGACCAAATTTGCGCCCGCAATTAACAGGATGACCAGCGTCGTTTTTTTAAAAGACGCTTGGTCAATCTTGTCCATCACTAGGCTACCTAGCCACATACCGATCAACGATGGCACGATCATAACGGCCGAAAAAGGCACGGTTTCCGCGCGCAGTACGCCCGATCCAAAGTGCGAAATCAGCAATAATATAGCGCCCAACCCATAGATGACGCCTTGTACACGCATCTGATCATGTTTGGGCGTTCCAAGCGCGGTAAGGTAGGCAACCGTCGGCGGCCCCCAAACGGCTGAAACTCCGCCGATGGCACCAGCGAACATCCCGATGGCGGCCTCTAATTTCGTGGATCTATGCGTTAGGGTAAAACTTCGTCCCGTGACCTGCCACAAAGCAAACAGCGTTATCGGCACACCAATCACCAACATCATCGTATCAGCGGCGAGGAACCGCACTGTCTGGGCAGACAGACAAAGTGCTACCCCTCCGGCGATTAGGAAAACTTTAAACATTTTTACGCTGCGCCACGCAGCGGCTACACCCTGCCGTAAGGCCTGAAACATGTTCGTGACTACCGTTGGAAAGATCAGCCCGGCAAGCGCGAGCTCGGGCGATAGAAACATTGTGAGCCCAGATATGAGCACCAAGGGCATCGCGAAGCCCACCACCCCCTTAATAAACCCAGCTACAAGTCCGACCCCGAAGGCAAATGCCCATTCTCCCGGTGTCATTAAGGTAAAAAACATGTCCATGGGCCTGTTCATACCAAGTTTAACAATAGGCGCACGCGAAATCATCTACGTAATTTTAAACCAAATTGCCGCACTGAAACGTATCTTTATTGTGCTGCACCTGCGAAAGGTTTATGTCGTCTTTAACCAACTAAGGGAGCTTACAGATGGCACATGATGGACAAGACGTGATTGCTGGCACCGACGTTGTGATCGAAGACTTGCTCGCGATCACCAAATCAACACTGGCTCCCGTGGATCGCCTATTAGATGCAGCGAAAACCGCGGTACGCGCGATCGTATCGCAAGATGGAAAAGTGGCAAACGCACTTGTCGAGGAAAATCAGACAGCGGCGCATGGGCTTGCTTGGCTTGCCACCTATGCGCAGTCTCTTCACCAGATGCAGCTGTGGGCAGAAAAACTTCAGGCCGAAGGAAACTTTTCCGAAACTGAACAGCTGATCCATCAAATCGCCTTCGGTGAATATCTGTGCCAGATGACCGGCGGCATTCAGATGAACCAAGGTGAAATCCTGCGCCTGCACGATCTCGGCGTAGCAGCCGAGGATCAGGCCGCATTCACGAACGCTGGCATCACTGCATTGCAAAAGCAGGGCAATACGCAAGCCGCACGCACACGTCTTGTTGAACTGATGCAAGAGCAATCCGCTAACATCACCGTGGGTCGGTCCGGCCTCGATGAAGAGCTAGAGATGATCCGCGAGCAGTTCCGCCGCTACGCTGTTGAAAAAGTCGAGCCCTTCGCCCACGAATGGCACCTCAAGGACGAGCTGATCCCGATTGAGATCATCAATGAGTTGGCAGAAATGGGCGTTTTCGGCCTGACAATTCCCGAGGAATACGGCGGCTTTGGACTGTCCAAAGCCTCTATGTGTGTCGTCTCCGAAGAATTATCGCGCGGCTATATCGGTGTTGGGTCTCTGGGGACACGCTCGGAAATCGCAGCGGAGCTGATCATCGCGGGCGGAACAGATGCTCAGAAAGAAAAGTGGCTTCCCCGGATTGCGAGCGCTGAGACCCTGCCCACGGCCGTATTTACAGAGCCGAATACCGGTTCTGATCTTGGCTCCCTGCGCACCCGCGCAGTGAAGGACGGCGACGACTATAAGGTGACTGGTAACAAAACATGGATCACGCATGCAGCGCGCACCCATGTCATGACTCTTTTAGCACGGACCGATCCCCAGACGTCAAATTACAAAGGATTATCGATGTTCTTGGCCGAAAAAACGCCAGGTGATGATGAAAACCCCTTCCCGTCCGAAGGCATGACCGGCGGCGAAATCGAAGTGCTTGGCTATCGCGGTATGAAAGAATACGAGCTCGCCTTCGATGGTTTCCATGTCAAAGGTGAAAATCTGTTGGGTGGCGAAGAGGGCAAAGGCTTTAAACAGCTAATGGAAACCTTTGAAAGCGCGCGTATCCAGACGGCCGCGCGCGCCATTGGGGTTGCACAATCCGCGCTCGACATCTCCATGCAATACGCGATCGACCGCAAGCAATTTGGAAAATCCCTGATCAACTTCCCTCGTGTGTCTTCTAAACTTGCGATGATGGCGGTCGAGATTATGATCGCGCGTCAGCTCACTTATTTCTCTGCCTTCGAGAAAGATGAAGGTCGTCGCTGTGATGTCGAAGCGGGCATGGCCAAGCTGCTCGGCGCACGTGTCGCCTGGGCCGCGGCCGACAACGGTCTGCAAATTCACGGCGGCAACGGCTTTGCGCTGGAGTATAAGATCAGCCGCGTCCTCTGTGATGCCCGTATCCTCAATATCTTTGAAGGTGCCGCAGAAATCCAGGCGCAGGTCATCTCGCGCCGCTTGCTAGGATAGTGTCACAGCGGCCTGATGGCTAACACCGTCGGGCCGCTTTCGCACCGAGCATGTTCAAATTCATCCCTCTACTACTTATGGCGGCTCTGACAAACCTGTGCAGTCGGGATGAAACCGCTCGGGCATATGGCGCTGCAGACCGGCTTTGGGATCTACAGGAGGTGAACGGCGTCCCGTTCCCGGCAAACGCGACGCTGTCCTTCCTAGCCGCAGAAACAATCGCCATCCAAGGCCCGTGCAACCGGATCACCGCGTCGAATACAGTGCCCTATCCGTGGTTTTCAGTCACGCTCGTATCCTCCACCAAAAGATCCTGCCCTGACCTGCAGCACGAAAAATCACTCGCCAACGCGCTCGAACGCACCACAGTTATCGAAATACTGGATAATGTAATGATCCTTTCTAACACCGAGAACCTTAATATGGTGTTTATCGCTGCCGACTGAAGGCCTCCACGTATCGCGCTCGCGCCTCAGGCAAGGGCCTTCCCCCAAGATCTCGCGCCAGATGCCGTTCTAGAAAGTAGCCCGTGGTTTTGAACGCCAACGCAATATCTGCGTCGCTCGCATCACCCTCACCACGGAGCACGGGCGACAGCGGCAACATCTTGTCCACCCACTCTCCAGCCCCCTCCCGTGTGACGGCACGACCCGTTTTTGGCGACACGAAGATCAACCCGCTTGTCCGTCCGGTTACAGCACAAACGCTAAGATCAAGCCCGTAGCCCAGTTCGTCTAGTAAACTGATTTCCCACTGAAGATAGGCAAGCGGCCACAGGTCCCCCTGTCCCAGAAGGTCCAGCAACGTTTCGGTTCGCCGGTATAGCGGTGTATGGGGCTCGCGTTCAGGCAGCGCAAAAACCAGCAAACCTGTCACGGCATTCAATCCCGCGAGGCTCATCCTGTCGTTCATCGCCAATGCGGCTCGGCTCCGCACGGGCTCGACAGTAAAAGCACCGATGTGGTCTTCCAATCGTGCGCGCCATGAGACATCCAACTGGGCACCCGGCTGCAGAATTGGCGCGATCTTGCGGCTGGTGCCGCCGCGCACGATCCCGGCGTGACGCCCGCGTTCTGGCGTAAAAACCTCGATAATCGCCGATGTTTCGCCGTGGCGGCGCGTGCTCAGCAAAATGCCCTGATCGCGCCACTCCATCAGCTCAGACCATCCTCGTGCAACAGATGCCGGCCTTGCCGGTCTTCGACTTCGATCACCCATAGATCCGGGTCATAGCCACGTTGCCGACTGATCGACTCATCGACATCGGGCTCTTGGCCACTTGTCATCTCGACCCAGCTCCGTTCGCCACTGATCAAATCAAAGCTTTTATGAAAAAGCTGTGCATTTCCATCCAATGTGGCCAGCTTCACCAGAACCGCGCCGCCGGTGTCATCCCCGTGCGCGACAACAAACGCCGGTATATCATAGACCCGCAGCCGCGCGAGATAGGCGTCGACCCAGAACCGCGCCGTCAGCCGGGCCATGACAGGCCCTTGCTTCCAAATGGTGAGAGATCCTCCCCGAAGGGTCGGGTTGCACCAAACCTAGACATTGCCGTCTTTGAACTCCAACCCCATTTCAGAGTAGCGCTCCGCCTCGTCGAGCCAGTTCGGGCGCACCTTGACCTGCAGGAATAGATGAACCTTTCGACCCAGAAACTCTTCGAGCTCTTCGCGCGCGGCTTTGCTGACGGACTTGATTGTTTCGCCTTTGTTGCCCAGCACAATACCTTTGTGCCCGTCACGCACCACATAGATCAGTTGATCTACCCGCGCCGACCCATCCTTGCGCTCTTCCCAGTTCTCGGTCTCAACCGTCAGCTGGTACGGCAGCTCTTGGTGCAGGCGAAGGATCAGCTTTTCTCGGGTCATTTCGGCAGCAATCATGCGCATCGGCAGGTCGGCGATCTGATCTTCGGGGTAAAGCCATGGGCTCTCGGGCAACTCGGCTGCAAGCCAATGGCGCAACGTATCGACACCATGCCCGCGCTCGGCTGAAATCATGAAGGTCCCGACGAAATTATAACGGTCGTTCATCTCTTTGCTGAGACCCAGCAAAACCGGTGCATCAACGCGGTCAATTTTATTGATCGCCAGCGCGACTTTACGTCCCTTGCCGATGTCGGCCAAACCTTCGAGAATTCGTTCCACACCTTCGGTGATGCCGCGATTGGCTTCGATCAGCAGGATGACAATATCTGCATCTGCAGCGCCCCCCCAAGCAGCAGCCACCATGGCGCGATCCAGACGACGGCGGGGTTGGAACAGGCCGGGCGTGTCCACGAACACAAGCTGGCTTTGCCCTTCCATCGCAACGCCGCGGATCCGGGCGCGTGTGGTTTGCACCTTATGGGTCACAATCGACACTTTCGCGCCGACCATGCGGTTCAGCAACGTCGATTTGCCCGCGTTGGGCTCGCCTATCAGGGCGATAAATCCGGCGCGCGTGGTCATGAGGGTCTCTCCAATTGGGCCAAGAGCGTCTTGGCAGCGGCCTGTTCGGCCTGACGTTTCGAAGGGGCGGACGCAACGGCGCTGGCCCCGCTTTCAATACGGGCAGTGATGGTAAACACAGGGGCGTGGTCTGGCCCCTGCCGGTCAGTCTGGACATAGGCGGGGGGCGGCAAGCCGCGCGCCTGTGCCCATTCCTGCAACGCGGTTTTGGCATCGCGGGCGTCTTGCTTGACCTGCAGTACCCGCGGACCCCACAGCCGCAGGATCAACGCTCTGGACTCGTCAAACCCGCCATCTAGATAGACAGCTGCGATTATAGCCTCGATCGCGTCGCCCAACAATGCCTGCTTGCGCCGACCGCCTGATAGCATCTCAGAGCGACCGAGCTTGAGCACAGCCCCCATGTCGATTTCGCGCGCGACCTCCGCACAGGCTTCTTTGCGTACCAGCGCGTTGAACCGCGGGGCCAGCTGGCCTTCGGTCGCGGCGGGATCAAGGTTAAGCAGCGCTTCGGCCATCACCAGCCCCAAGACGCGGTCGCCCAGAAACTCAAGCCGCTGGTTATCGTCGCGGTTGGCCGACGACATAGAGGCGTGGGTCACCGCACGATTCAACAGCTCGGGCTTGGTAAAGTGGTACCCGATACGGCCCTCAAAGGCCCGGAGATCAGCGTTTAACTTCACTTGACCGCCTTAAAGAAACGATCGCCACGCCACGTCCAGAAAAACAGCATGGACCGCCCCCCCGAACTGAACATGATCCGATCCGCGCGCCCAATTAGATTCTCAAACGGGACAAAACCCACGCCACCGGCTTGTTGCGCCAGACGGCTATCGGCCGAATTATCGCGGTTATCGCCCATGAAAAAGTAATGCCCTTCCGGCACCGAATACACTCCGGTGTTGTCCGACGCTTGATTACCGATGTTCAAGATCGGGTGCTCTACGCCATTGGGCAAAACTTCGATCTGGCGGGTCTTTTTACACATTCCACCGGCACCGACCGCACCATTTTCACAGCGTGGACGCATACCCTGCGGTCCTTGCCGGTCCATGACTTCTTCGAAAACACCCTCATCACGCAGCTCGACCGCGGTGCCGTTGATGCTGACTGTTCCATCGGTGACCTGGATCTTATCGCCCGGCAACCCGATCAGACGTTTGATATAGTCGCGGCCCGATACCGGATGACGGAAAACAACGACATCCCCGCGCTCAGGCTCGGATCCGAACAGACGTTTGTTGTCGCCATCAAACACGCCGCAGATATCCTTCGCGTCCACTTCTATGCCGAAACGGGGCATCATCACGCTGGGGCAGGACGCGTAGGAATAGCCATAAGCCATTTTGTTCACGAACAGGAAATCACCGATCAACAGCGTCTCTTTCATCGACCCTGACGGAATCCAGAACGGCTGGAAAAACAGGGTCCGGAAGACACCCGCAATCAACAGCGCATAGACAATCGTTTTGATGGTTTCGACAAAGGCGTTGCCGGTTTTCTCTTTGGCGGCCATTTTGGCGCTCCTGTTCATGCGTTCGAGCGTTACATGCGGGTGCCATTGCCGCAAGTCAAGCAACCCCGCCCCCGATCCATCGACCGATTGGGCCATGATTTGCCGTTGCGGCTAGATACCTGCCTTGGGGCGGGCTTCGATGACGACAAATGCCTGGGCCCAAGGGTGATCGTCGGTCAACGTGACATGAATGATCGCCTCATGTCCTTCGGGTGTCATTTCGGCCAGACGTTCTGCGGCCCAACCGGTCACTTCCATCACCGGCTGGCCGGTTCGAAGATTGCTCACGGCCATGTCCCGCCATGCGATCCCCATGCGCAGTCCGGTACCAAGTGCCTTTGAACAAGCCTCCTTGGCAGCCCATCGCTTGGCATAGGTCCCCGCGATATCGCGCCGCCGTTCAGCCTTTTGCTGTTCAACTTCGGTAAATACGCGATTTCTAAAACGGTCACCAAAGCGGTCCAGCGTGCCTTGAATCCGTTCGATATTCGCAAGGTCAGTCCCAATGCCTAAAATCATGCCGCGCCCTCAGCCCTTGCGGGCGTCATCCATCAGGCGGCGCATCTCGGCGATGGCGGGACCAAGCCCCAGAAAGATTGCCTCGCCGATTAGGAAGTGTCCGATGTTCAGCTCTTGCACTTCAGGGAAGGCGGCGATCGGGCTCACGGTGTCATAGGTCAGCCCGTGGCCTGCGTGCACTTCAAGCCCCAGATCATGCGCAAATTTCGACATTTCCTCGAGCTTTTGAAGTTCTTTCTGCGCTTCTTCCCAATGCCCTTCGGCATAGGCGTCGCAATACGCACCGGTGTGCAGCTCGATCACTTCGGCCCCGATGCGGTTCGCGGCTTCGATCTGACGCTGGTCGGCGGCGATAAAAATGCTGACGCGGCTACCTGCTTCGCGCAGCGGGGCAATGAAGTGCGCCAACCGGTTTTCTTCGCGCGCAACTTCCAAACCGCCCTCGGTGGTCCGCTCCTCGCGCTTTTCGGGCACGATGCAAACCGCATGGGGTTTGTGGCGCAAGGCGATGGCCTGCATCTCTTCGGTGGCTGCCATTTCAAAGTTCAGCGGCACCGTCAGCACCTCTTGCAGACCCTCGATATCGGCATCCGTGATGTGACGGCGATCCTCGCGCAGGTGTGCCGTAATCCCGTCGGCCCCCGCCTCTTGCGCGGCCCGAGCAGCACGCAGCGGATCAGGATAGGCACCACCGCGCGCATTCCGCACAGTTGCCACGTGGTCAATATTTACACCCAGCCGAAGCTTACCTTGTGCCGCCATGGTCTTTCCCCTTCAGAGCCGCCTGCTCTGCCTTGCGTTTCGCCTCTGCCTTGGCCGAGGCTTTTTTCTTCAACGAGTCAAACTTGGCCTTAATCGCGCCCTTGCGTCGTTTTTGATAGGCCCGAAGCAACGGTACAGCCAGATAATACGCGATTGTCGCGCAGATCATGCCGGGCACAATGCCCCCGATCAAATACGGATAAAACACCTGATGCCAGAATACCTCAAGCCCGGACCAATCCATGTCCCGGTTCGTTAGCATCGCGACAAAATTGGCCAACAAATCGTGTCCAGCGTCAAAAAACTTGCCGCCGAATGACCGGTGTTCGCCCGTCTGCATCTGAGACCCGAGTATCCAGTGCCCCATCGACAGCGATGACAATCCAATTGGCACATAGGTCAGTGGGTTGCCAAAAAACGTCCCCATCAGCGCCGCCAGCAGGTTGCCCCGCATCATCCGCGACACCAACGCCGCAACGATAAAATGCATCCCGTAAAACGGCGTGAATGTTGTGAAAACCCCGGCCCAAATCCCGCGTGCAATCCGTTCGGGCGTATCAGGCAACCGGCGCATACGGTGTTTGACATAGTGGAATGCCCGCGTCCAACCACCCCGAGGCCACATGAATTCAGCCATCGCGCGCACTGTCGGCTTTGGATCGCGGCGTTTGAAGATCAACAGTTCGTCCTTGGGTCAGCGCAGTCCGGGCGGATCATGCGTCTTTGCTGCCTGCCTTGAACAAATCGGGGTTCCGATATCGGCTGATCTCGGCCACTTCGCTCTCGGCCTCCAGCATGGGGATCAAAGAATGCAGATGTGCAATGTCTCGCAGCTCTACGTAGATCAGCAACCGGAAAAAGTCAGGCTTGCGGTCCAAAAATTCCAAATCCGCGATATTGGCCGAGGATTGCCCGATCAGGGTACAGATCCGCCCCAAGACCCCTGCGCCATTGCCGATGGTCAGATCCAGCGTCGCGCCATAGATCGCCGGATGCGGGCCATCGTGCCACCGCAGGTCCAGCCAGCGTTCGGGTTGGTCCTCGTAATGCGACAGGCGTTCACAGTCGATCGTGTGTATTTTTACGCCCTGCCCGCGGAAGGTAATCCCGACAATACGTTCCCCCGGAAGCGCCTGACAGCACGGGGCCCGATCAAAGGATTGACCCGCCTCCAAACCGACAACCGCTCGTTTGCGGTCGACATGTTCGCCGGGTTTGGGGCGCAGGTTGGGATAGACGGCTTGCACCACTTCTTGACCCGACAGTTCTGCCGACCCAAGTTGCGCCAGCAACTCTTCCTCGTTGGACAGCCGGAGGTTGCGCGCGGCGGTGCGCAGTACTTTCTCTGTCGCAGATTTATTCATCTGCTCAAAAGCCGAGCGCGCCAATTCGCGCCCCAAACTGACAAAGCGCGCGCGATCCAATTCACGCAGCGACCGACGTATCGCCGTTTTCGCCTTGCCGGTCGTTGCAATATCCAGCCACGTTGCCTGCGGTGTTTGACCTTGGGCGGTAATAATCTCTATCGACTGTCCGTTTTTCACCCGCGTCCACAACGGAACGCGCATACCGTCGATCTTGGCCCCCACGCAGGCAGCGCCGATTCGCGTGTGGATCGCATATGCGAAATCGATCGGCGTGGCTCCACGGGGCAGTTTGACCACCTCGCCCTTGGGCGTAAAACAGAACACTTGGTCGGCGTACATCTCGAGCTTGACCGCCTCGAGGAAATCCTCGTGATCTTCTTCCGAATCAAGCTGCTCTGTCAGCTGCGCGACCCATTTCACGGGATCGACTGCGAACGGGTTTCGCGACCGTACACCGTCACGATAGGACCAATGCGCCGCCACACCGGATTCGGCGACATCATGCATCTGCCGCGTTCTGATCTGCACCTCGACCCGTTTACCGTCACGACCAGAAACGGTGGTGTGGATCGACCGATAGCCGTTGGTTTTAGGCTGGCTGATATAATCCTTGAACCGTCCCGGAACAGCCCGCCACCGTCGGTGAATGGTGCCAAGAGCGCGGTAGCATTCATCCTCTGACGTAGTGATAACGCGGAAACCGTAAATATCCGATAAACGGGAAAAAGATTGCTGCTTTTCCTGCATTTTCCGCCAGATCGAATAGGGCTTCTTCGCACGGCCGAAGACCTCGGCCTCTATTCCCGCCTTCTCAAGCTCGTGACGCATGTCGCCGGTAATGCGCTGGATCACGTCACCGGTTTCACGTTGCAGCGTGATGAACCGCCGGATGATGGATTGCCGCCCCTCGGGGTTGAGTACGCGGAACGCCAGATCTTCAAGCTCTTCGCGCATCCATTGCATCCCCATACGCCCCGCAAGAGGCGCATAGATATCCATTGTTTCGCGTGCTTTCTGAATCTGCTTATCAGGGCGCATCGACTTGATCGTGCGCATATTATGCAGTCGATCCGCCAACTTAACCAAAATAACCCGCAGGTCTTTCGACATTGCCATAAACAACTTACGAAAGTTTTCGGCCTGCTTTGTCTCGTTAGAGTTCAGCTGCAAGTTGGTCAGCTTGGTCACACCATCGACCAGCTCGGCCACGTCGCGCCCGAATTTTTCATCCACGCTGCGATAGGACGCTTTCGTGTCCTCAATCGTGTCGTGCAACAATGCGGTGATGATGGTCGCGTCGTCCAGCTGCTGTTCGGTCAGAATCGCCGCAACAGAGACCGGATGCGTAAAATAGGGCTCCCCTGAATGGCGGAACTGCCCATCGTGCATCTGCTGGCCATACTCATAGGCCAGCCGGATCTGATTCTCGTTTGTCTTAGGGTTATAGGCGCGCACAAGCGCGATAAGGTCTTCAGCCGTAATGTCGGCGGTATTCATGCCTGTCCTGCCTATAAGCCCCGTAGGGCGGGGGCCTTAGCCCTGCCCTTGTGCCGCCATCAACTGCCGCAGCAGCATTTCTTCGGACATGCTGTCCTCTTCGGGCTTATCTTGTTCTGCCCCCATAAGAAGCGCCATCGCGTCCTCTTCGGGTTCATCAACTTCGATTTGGTTCTGATTGCTTTCGATCAGGCGTTCACGCAGATCGTCAGCCGACTGCGTTTCATCTGCAATCTCGCGCAGGGAAACGACAGGGTTCTTGTCGTTATCACGATCAACAGTGACCGGCGAACCAGCCGCGATTTCGCGGGCACGGTGCGCGGCAAGCATGACAAGCTCGAACCGGTTTGGCACTTTATCTACACAATCTTCGACGGTGACGCGGGCCATGGGGGTGCTCCAATCATGAATGCTGCAAGAAGCCGACTATTTAGAAGCCATCGGCGGAATTTACAAGGCCCTATTCCATGGGCCATACCCCCTTTTTATCTGCCTCAGGTAGGTCATTCAACATCTCTTGAACTGTTTTGCCAATCAGCGGATGACGCCAGTCCGGCGCGATATCGGCAAGCGGCACCAGGACGAAGGCGCGATCTTGTAAACGAGGGTGCGGCAAGATCAGTTCTTTAGGGGCGCGAACCGACTGTTGTTCGATAGCGAGCTCGCGCCAGACGGTCTGAATCTCTGCATCAGGCAACACCGTATCCCCCATTGCGATCAAATCCAGATCCACCGTACGGGGGCCCCAACGGTTTATCCTTTCGCGCCCCAACTCCGCCTCTACAGCGTGAAGAATGGCTAAAATCTGATCGGCCTCACCGCCGAATCTGATTCTTGCGGTAGTATTTACAAAGTTTGGGCCAGACCCCGCCGGATACGCATGGGTTGAGTAGAGCGGACTAACAGCGACGACTTGTACTGCCATGTTCTCCAGCACCTCAAGGGACTTGAGCACTGTATCAGCGGGCCCTCCCACAACCGAAGATTGATTACTCCCCAAGGCGATCAGCGCTTCCCTGCCGATTCCCACTCCATCGTCACGGGCTGTACCGAATGTCTTCACTTGCTGCCCCCTCAAAAAGTCTTAGGTAGTATTATATTCAAGTCGGAAACTGATTTTGAAACATTTCGTTTTATAGCGGCGCTACACGACGCACTTTTCCGGACGACGTGTATTAGAAAGGCATTTCATGTTCTACAAGGACGAACGCTTAGCTTTGTTCATCGACGGCTCCAACCTGTACGCCGCCGCCAAGAACCTGGGCTTTGATATCGACTACAAGCTGTTGCGGCAGGAATTCATGCGGCGCGGGAAGCTGTTGCGCGCGTTTTATTACACGGCTCTGCTCGAGAATGACGAATATTCGCCGATACGACCATTGGTCGACTGGCTGAACTACAACGGGTTCTCGATGGTGACCAAGCCCGCCAAAGAATACACGGACAGCATGGGCCGCCGCAAAGTTAAGGGCAACATGGATATCGAGCTTGCGGTCGACGCGATGGAGCTCGCGCCACATCTTGACCATATCGTGATCTTTTCCGGTGACGGGGATTTTCGCCCGCTGGTGGAAAGCCTGCAACGGCAGGGCGTACGCGTGTCTGTCGTCAGCACAATCCGCAGCCAGCCGCCTATGATCTCTGACGAATTACGCCGTCAGGTCGACAATTTCATCGAGCTCGAAGACCTGCGCGATGTCATTGGCCGCCCGCCACGTGAAACACCGGACGCATAAGCGATCGCCTACTTCGCCTCTTGTGGGGCAAAGCGGACCAAAATACCAAAATATCATTGGCGCAATTTGATATAGATTTCGCCGATTTCTTGATCCCCACCTGCTTATCTCGCGTCCCCCGTTCAGGGCATGCGTCGCGTGGCAAAAGCGCATTGATCTGCTGCCGGTCTGGACGATGCGCGGCGCAAGCCTTACCTATGGCCCCAGCCCGAGGAGAGATTGATGACCAAACCGCCTTTGACCTTATACCTTGCCGCGCCGCGCGGGTTCTGTGCGGGCGTGGACCGTGCGATCAAGATCGTCGAAATGGCCATCGAGAAGTGGGGCGCACCAGTCTACGTGCGCCACGAAATCGTGCACAATAAATTTGTCGTCGATGGATTGCGTGAACGCGGCGCAATCTTTGTCGAAGAGCTTTCGGAATGCCCCGATCACCGACCCGTGATCTTCTCAGCTCACGGGGTGCCCAAGGCCGTGCCCGCCAAAGCCGAAGCGCGCAATATGGTGTATGTCGACGCCACCTGCCCGCTTGTCTCCAAGGTTCATATCGAAGCACAGCGACATGCCGATGCGGGCTTGCAGATGATCATGATCGGTCACGCGGGCCACCCAGAAACCATCGGGACGATGGGGCAACTGCCACCGGGCGAGGTTCTGCTGGTTGAAACCCCCGCTGATGTCGACGCCGTCGAGGTGCGCGATCCGGCCAAACTGGCATATGTCACCCAAACCACGCTCAGCGTCGATGACACCGCGGAAATCGTCGCGGCGCTGAACCGCCGCTTCCCTCAAATCATCGGGCCGCACAAAGAAGACATCTGCTATGCCACTACCAACCGCCAAGAAGCGGTCAAGGCGATGGCTCCGAAGTGCGATGCGATGCTGGTGGTTGGCGCGCCGAATTCGTCGAATTCACGCCGTCTCGTCGAGGTTGGATCGCGTGCGGGGTGCGCGTATGCCCAGCTGGTACAGCGCGCGACGGATATTGATTGGCGCAGCCTTGAAGGCATCACAAGCATCGGCATCACGGCGGGTGCCTCTGCCCCCGAGCAACTGATCAACGAAGTAATCGACGCCTTCAAAAACCGCTACGAGGTGACCACAGAACTGGTCGAAACCGCCGTCGAAAACGTCGAGTTCAAGGTCCCCCGCGTTCTGCGCGTGCCCGCATGACCGGCATCCCCCGCGCACCGCTCTGGCTTGGCCTTGCCGGTCTGATCCCGTTCATCTGGGGGGCACTGACCGGGCTGGTTGATCCCTTGGCCAATTGGGGGGCTGCGACCTTGGGCGGGCGCTTTGTAGGACCTTATATTCAATTATTCTATGGCACTGTTATCCTTTCCTTCATGTCTGGCGTGCTATGGGGGTTCGCAACAAAGATCAGCGGGGCCAAGGCCACTGCTGGGTATATCCTCGCTGTGCTGCCGGCGCTGTGGGCTTTTTTCATGACCAGCGGCGGCCCTGTCGGGGCCGGGTTAAACCTGATGTTCGGTTTTGCCGGCCTGGTGGTATTGGATGCAGCGTTCTGGCACTGGCGTCTTGCGCCACGTTGGTGGTTGAAACTGCGCACGCTGCTGACTGCCGTGGTGCTGGCCTGTCTCGCCGTGAGCGTCTTTCTTTAACGGCAAAAGTCGCCTATCCAAGACAAAATAGACTGGACGCCCCCACGCCAGACTGGATAAGGCAGCCCTATGACAAAGTTAATTGCATATACTGATGGTGCCTGTTCAGGCAATCCCGGCCCCGGCGGCTGGGGGGCCCTAATGCGAGCGATGGATGGTGACAAGGTCGTCAAACAACGCGAGCTGAAAGGCGGCGAACCCGATACGACCAACAACCGGATGGAACTCATGGCCGCCATCAGTGCCCTCGAAGCACTGGCCCGCCCAACAGAGATCACCATCGTCACAGACAGCAACTACGTCAAAAACGGCATCACCGGCTGGATTTTTGGTTGGAAGAAAAACGGCTGGAAAAATGCCGCGAAAAAGCCTGTAAAAAACGCAGAACTTTGGCAGCGCCTGGACACCGCGAATGCGCGGCATCAGGTGACATGGGAGTGGGTCAAGGGCCACGCGGGGCATCCGGAAAACGAACGTGCGGATGAACTGGCCCGGGCTGGCATGGCCCCGTTCAAGACAAAATGAGCCTGCTCACCCTGCTCGAGTACGCCTCCGTGCTGGTCTTTGCGATCACGGGTGCTCTTGTCGCCAGCCGCGCGCAGCTTGATCTGGTGGGCTTCGCCTTTATTGCCTGCCTGACGGCTTTGGGCGGCGGCACTTTGCGGGATCTCCTGCTCGATCGGAACCCGATTTTCTGGATCGCAAACCCTACGCATCTCGCCTTAGGTGTGACTGCCGCGCTGGTGGTTTTTCTTTCAGCGCACCTTTTAGAAAGCAGATATCGCGCCTTACTTTGGCTTGATTCCATCGCTCTTGCCGTGGCCGTCGCCGCTGGTACCGGCGTCGCAATTTCTCTGGATCAATCGCCCGTCGTCGTCGTCTTGATGGGGATAATCACAGGCTGCATGGGCGGGCTGATGCGTGATGTCGTCGTCGGCGAAGTACCGTTGGTTTTGCGCCAGGGGGAGCTTTACGTGACCGCAGCTTTCGCCGGTGCTGCCACCGCTGTAATCATCCGCAGCATTTTAGGGGACGATCCGATTTCTCTGTTTGCCGGGGCCTGCGTAACATGGGTTCTGCGCGCCGGATCGTTGTATTTCGGGTGGCATTTGCCCGTCTACAAAAGCCGGCCACCGCGGGTGTAACCCTATTTCCGACGCCAATGAAACGGTACGATAATCAGGGCCCCGATAGAAGAAGCGATGGCGTTCATACCGGCGGAGTTGAACCCGAAGCCGAACATCAGCCGGACAAAATAGAACAAGAATGCCCCGCCAACGCAAATAATAATCGACGCAAGATAGCCGTTGCGGGTAAAGCCGGCCTTCTCGGCAAAAAAGCCCACAAGACCCGCAATCACGACCGTGCCGATAAGCGTCGGAAGCATATTTTACCCTTTGCTCAGAACTGTGCCCGCCGCGATCTGCGCGCCACGCTGGAATGTCTCGGCATCTTGCGCCGCTTTCCCCGCACGTTGCAAGCGGATCAACCGCACCGCGCCGGTCCCGCAGGCTACAGTCAGGCTCGCATCCAAGACCTCCCCCGCAGTACCGCCCCCCTCCGCAAGGGCAGAGGCCAGCACCTTTACACGCGTATCGTTCAGATCAAACCAAGCCCCCGGAAACGGCGACAGGCCCCGGATCTGACGATCGACGTCGGTTGCGGGGCGAGACCAATCGATGCGCGCCTCGGACTTATCAATCTTGCTGGCGTAGGTCACGCCCACGTCGGGCTGCTGCTCTGGCTCAAGCTCCGGCAGCTGACGCAGCGCCTCAACAATCAACTCTGCGCCCAGATTACTTAACCGGTCGTGAAGTTCGATCGTCGTCTCAGTACTGCGGATCGGTGTGGCAGCGCGCAGCAGCACCGGACCTGTATCCAGCCCAGCCTCCATTTGCATGATGCAAACGCCGGTTTCTTCATCACCGGCCATGATCGCACGATGGATCGGCGCAGCACCGCGCCAGCGCGGCAACAGGCTCGCGTGGATGTTCAGACACCCGGATTTGGGCGCATCCAGAACCGCTTGCGGCAGAATGAGGCCATAGGCGACAACAACCGCGACATCAGCGTCAAGCGCGGCGAACTCGGCCTGCGCCTCGTCCGTTTTCAACGACACAGGGTAACGAACAGGCAAGCCAAGCGCCGCGGCCCGCTGCTGCACCGCGCTCGGACGATCTTTTTTACCACGCCCTGCTGGTCGGGGCGGTTGACAATAGACGGCGGCGATTTCGTGGCCGGCCAGCACCAATGCGTCCAACACAGGCACTGAAAACTCGGGCGTTCCCATAAAGATCACACGCATCGTACACATCCTCTTAAAACGTAAAGGTGACTAAATCTTGAATTTTCGAGCTTTGCGAAGCAGGATATCTCGGCGCGTTTTACTCAGATTGTCGAAAAACATCTTACCGGCGAGGTGATCAATTTGATGCTGCACGCTGGTCGCTTCCAAGCCGACAAAGTCACGGGTCACTGTATCGCCTTGTTCGTTCAGATACTGCACCTTAACCCCGCGCGGACGGCGAACTTTCGCAGAGATCCCGGGTAGATTCGGGCTCGCTTCATCGTATTCATTCATGATCGCGGAGGCCTCGATCACAACTGGGTTCGCCAATCTGATCCGCCTGTCCCGCCCCTTCGAGGCATCCACAACAGCCACCTGTAACGCCACCCCGATCTGAGTCGCGGCCAAGCCGACGCCGGGCATCGCATCCATCGTGTCGATCATATCGTCCCACAATGTCCGGATTTCATCATTTATTTCGGTCACTTGCGCGGCGGGAGCCCGCAGACAGGCATGGGGCCACGGGATGATGCGACGAACGGTCATTGGTTTTTCTCCTGCTCTACCCGATCATATATGACGACCCCATCAAGATGGTCATATTCATGCTGCACAATCACGGCCTCAGCCCCGGCAAAATCTCGTTCGTGGGTGCCATTCGCATCTGTCCACCGCAAGGTTACCTGTGTCGCACGGGGGATATTCATCGGCACGCCAGGGATGGACAAGCACCCCTCCTCGCCGATAGCGCGGGTGTCAGACAGCCTTAGAATCTGCGGGTTGATACATACCACGGGCGTAGGCGTGCCCGTTTTCCAGCCCACATCGAACACGAAAATACGCTCGGTCCGGCCAACTTGGGGCGCGGCCAAACCGCGACCGGGGGCGGCATACATCGTCTCGAGCATATCGGCGATCAACCGATCTATTTCAGGCGAACGCGTTTCAACTGCATCGCAAACCGTTGTCAGAAGTACATCGGGCCATGTGACGATTTCCAGCACGCTCATTCGCGCGCCAACTCTCGTTTCAACTTGGTCATTTTGCGGGTAATCATCTGACGTCGCATCGGCTTGAGGTAATCGATAAAAAGCTTGCCGTCCAAATGATCGATTTCGTGCTGCACGCAGGTCGCCCAAAGCTTGGTGAAGGTCTCTGTTCGCTCATTCCCGTCGGCATCGACCCACCGCACATCTACATCAGCCGGGCGCGTCACATCAGCAAAGTGCTCAGGTATCGACAAACACCCTTCTTCGTAGGTGTTAAGCTCGTCCGATGAGGCAATGATTTCAGGGTTGAACATTACCAACGGACGCGGCGTTTCGCCCTCTTCCTTGACACAATCCATGACGATCAGACGGTTCATCACCCCGATTTGGGGTGCCGCAAGACCAATCCCTGGCGCATCATACATCGTTGCAAGCATATCATCGGCCAAGCTGCGCAGATCCTCCGTCATATTGGTCACGGGGGCGCATGGTTTTTTAAGCCGAGGATCAGGGTGTAATAAAATATTGCGTACCATTTAGATGATTTAGGCCAACACATACGCCGCTGCAACCTCGGGCCTTGCGGTCCGGTCGATTAGGTTTAGCGTGACGGCCAAATCTGACAGGAGAACCCCATGAGCTTTGACGAAATCATCGACCGGCGTGGCACCCATTGCGCGAAATGGGACAAGATGGAGCCGACCTATGGCGTCCCCGCAGATACCGGAATCGCGATGTGGGTTGCCGATATGGATTTCCGTCCGCCGCAGGTGGTTCAAACCGCGCTGCAAGATATGTTGGATCATGGCGTCTATGGCTACTTCGGCGACGACAGCAAATATCTGGGCGCTATCCAGTGGTGGATGGAGAACCGCCATGGCTGGAAAATCGCAACAGAGTGGATCTTCACCACCCACGGATTGGTAAACGGGACGGCAATGTGCGTTGATGCCTTCACCAAACCAGGGGACGGCGTGGTTCTTTTCACGCCCATCTACCATGCATTTGCGCGGGTGATCTCGGCCGCGGGTCGGCAGGTTGTAGAATGCGAAATGGCGTTGGAAGGCGGCCAATACACATTGGACTTCGATGCCTATGACGCGCAAATGACCGGCAATGAAACGATGCTGGTTTTTTGTTCCCCCCATAATCCGGGGGGCCGTGTATGGTCAAAATCCGAGCTGGAGGACGTCGCTGCATTTGCCAAACGCCATGACCTCATCCTCGTCTCAGATGAAATCCACCATGATCTTGTGATGCCCGGACATACGCACACCGCAATGGCGCTGATCGACGGGGTGGCAGATCGGCTGGTCATGATGACCGCGACGACGAAAACCTTCAACATTGCAGGTTGCCATTCTGGCAACATCATTATCCCCGACCTGAAGTTGCGCGAAATCTTTGCCCAACGTGTCGCTGCGATGGGGCTGTCGCCGAATTCCTTTGGCCTTGTTATGGCCACCGCAGCCTATTCTCCAGAAGGCGCGGCGTGGGTCGATAATTTGGTCAGTTATCTTGACGGCAATCGGCAGATTTTCGACGCCGCTATTCAGAGCATTCCAGGACTGCAATCAATGTCGCTGCACTCAACCTACCTTGCCTGGGTCGATTTCAGCGGGACCGGTATGGATAGGTCTGAATTCACCCAGCGGGTAGAAAAGTCGGCAGAGATCGCAGCGAACCATGGGCCCACTTTTGGCAAGGGCGGCGAAAACTTCCTTCGGTTCAACATCGCCACACCGCGCGCCCGCGTAGAGGAAGCCTGCGATCGTTTACGCGACGCGTTTAAAGACCTGCAGTAGGATCAGTGAGGTGCGTCGGCGGCAATCAACCCCGCCGGTGCATCCCCCGCCCGTTCGAAATCCAGCGCAGCTGTCTTTGCAACGCGCGTTGCTCGCTTGAAATCAAAGATCATCTCGTCGCCCTCTTGCGCGACAGCAACGATGAGGCACTGACACAGATGTGCAGCCCCATCATACAGGTCCACGCGCCCACGTAGCTGCGGTGCGGTTGCTGTCTCCAGCGAGAACCCTGTGTCCCAATACCGCAGAACCTTGTGCTGCGCCCCATCTGCCTCAACATGCAAATGAGATGACTTTCGCATGCTATCTAATCGTGCGGCGTCCAGTCCTGCCTGGATATTTTTTGGCAACATCGCTTCCACAGCATATTCCCCTCTGTGCTGACTAATACCGAGCGTGACGTATAGCGATTTAAAATCAAGAGATTCCTTCAATGTAGCCTCGGTGCGCTGCTGCAGCCCCCCTGTGCTCGAACCGCTATAGCCATCCGCTGGCATAGACTTACCTTGACCATAAATATGTAAAGGAATTGTGTATGGGACTGCTGATCGACGGAGAATGGCACGACAAATGGTATGATACTGACGCCACCGGAGGACAATTCGAGCGTTCGGCATCCAAATTTCGCAACTGGGTGACGGCTGATGGCAGCGCAGGCCCTTCCGGAAAGTCAGACTTTCCCGCCCAGTCGGGACGCTACCACCTGTACGTTAGCTATGCCTGCCCGTGGGCACACCGCACATTGATTTTCCGCGCGCTCAAAGGGCTTACACCCCACATAGGCGTTTCAGTGGTACATCCAG
The DNA here is from genome assembly GCF_053474885.1 of Sulfitobacter sp. M13. NCBI lineage: Bacteria > Pseudomonadati > Pseudomonadota > Alphaproteobacteria > Rhodobacterales > Roseobacteraceae > Sulfitobacter > Sulfitobacter sp. M13. Next base: position 3,200,843 of record NZ_CM130281.1, read on the forward strand.
ATATGCTGCAAGACGGATGGACTTTTGCAACAGACTTCGAAGGTGCTACCGGCGACACCCTCACGGGCGAAAGCTACTTGCGTGGCATTTATATCAAAGCTGATCCACATTTCTCGGGCCGTGTGACGGTGCCTGTGCTTTGGGACAAGGAACGAAACACTATCGTCTCGAACGAATCGGCTGAAATCATCCTTATGCTTAACAATGCCTTTGACCACATAGTCGGCGATACGGAAGATTATTCGCCGGCATATCTGCACGCGCAGATCGGCCAAGTGAACCAACGCGTCTACGACACTGTGAATAATGGTGTCTACAAGGCGGGATTTGCAACGACCCAAGAAGCCTACGACAATGCAGTTCACCGTCTATTTGACAGTCTGGACTGGCTAGAGGGTATTCTCAGTCATAATCGCTTCCTGATCGGCAATACCCTAACCGAGGCAGACTGGCGTCTATTTACAACGCTTGTACGTTTTGACCTCGTCTACCACACGCATTTTAAGTGCAATCACAAGCGCTTGACTGACTACCCGAACCTTTGGGCCTATACCCGTCAGCTGTATCAACACGCTGGTGTAGCGGAAACCGTTCACTTTGATCACATCGTCCGGCACTACTACTACAGCCAGAAAACGGTGAACCCCCATCAGATCATACCAATTAACCCGACAGTCGATTTTAATATGCCTCACGGGCGTGATTGAACAACGGATCCGTACGGCGCTAGGCGACCAGGGTCTCTGCTTTCTTTAGGTCAACAGAGACCAGTTGGCTGACACCCTGTTCCGCCATAGTAACGCCAAATAGGCGATCCATCCGCGCCATCGTCACGGCATGATGCGTGATGATCAGGAACCGCGTGTCGGTCTGTCTGCACATTTCATCCAAGAGGTCGCAAAACCGCGAAACATTCGCATCATCTAAGGGGGCGTCAACTTCATCCAAAACGCAGATTGGGGCAGGATTCGCGAGAAAGACCGCAAATATCAGCGCCAATGCGGTTAGGGTTTGCTCCCCTCCCGACAATAGGCTGAGCGTACTCAGTTTTTTTCCCGGAGGCTGGCACATGATCTCTAGTCCGGCGTCTAAGGGGTCGTCAGATTCGACCATCACCAGATTGGCTTCTCCGCCGTTAAAGAGGTGTTTAAAAAGCATAGAAAAGTTGCTGTTCACCTGTTCAAAGGCAGTGAGCAATCTTTCTCTCCCCTCCTTGTTCAAGCTCGCGATGCCGCTACGCAGCGTCCGGATCGCCTCCATAAGATCGGCCTTTTCGTCGATCAAGGTATCGTGCTCAGCTTTCACATTCTTAACGTCTTCTTCAGCACGCAGGTTCACGGCACCCAATGCCTCTCGCTGGCCCTTTAAAAGGCTCAACTGACTTTCGAGTGCCCCAATCTCAGACGCATCATCCGAGCCCAGATCAAGGGATGCCAAAAGCGTTTCTGGCGTCATATCGCGTTCATCATCGATGCGCTCAGCTGCAAGTGTAGCTGTCTCCTTCGCTGAATCTGCCCGCGCTTCAGATCTTGCTCTGGCTTCCCGTGCCTCCGACGCCTGCCGTTCGGCGTCGCGTTCCGCCACGGTTGCTTCACGCAAAGCCGCATCACCATTAGAAAGCTGCCGCGCGGCGGCAACTTTGCGCACCTCGGCAGCAGTTATATCGACGGTTAGCTTTTCGCGCTCCGCTGCGATCCTCCCAGGTGCAAAACTAGCTTCAGAAAGCTCCTGTTCAGACGACGCTTTTCGCTCAGCAAGCTCCGCGCCGCGTTTACCCGCGGTGCCCAGGCGATGCCGCCAGCCGCTCAACTCGTTCTCGACATCTTGACTGCGCTTAAGCCGCGCGGTGCCATCACGACGTAATTCATCCAACGCAGAGCGATGCGAGATCATGGCAATACGTGCGCCCTCAACAGTCTCGCGCAGCGTTTCCACGCCCGCGCGGGCGGATGCCACGTCCTCAAGCGCCGCAAGCGCATTTTCAGCCTCGGTCACCAACCGACGCCCCTCAGTGGCCTCCGCTTCGTGTCGCACCACGGCCAAGCCCAAACTTTCTAGCCGGCTTTGGGCCAAACTAAGGTCTGCCTCGGCCCGACTTAGCGCACGGCTGGCATCGGCGACCGCCTTGTCTGCGTCGCGGCGAAAGGCACGGGCGTTCCTATCAGCCTCCGCCTGGGTAAGAAGAAGCTTTTGCAATGTTTCATGTGCATCACGCGCCCCCTCTGCGCGCTGAGTCGCCTGCTCCAAGCCCTGCTTTAATACTTCCAACCTGTTAATTTGCTGTAACCGTAGGGCCGAGGCAGAAGGCGCATCTTCTGCCCACGCCCGAAATCCATCCCATCGCCACAGATCTCCCTCAAGAGATACAAGCCGTTGGCCCGGCTGAAGAAAATGTTGCAATCTCGAACCATCATCGGCATCGACCAATCCGACTTGGCTCATTCGCCTATCTAAAACATCTGGCACCGAAACATGCGCCGTCAACGGCGTGATCCCCTCGGGCAGAGGCTGAACCGCGGAATAAGGCGGCAAGAACGCCCATCCTGACGGCCCGTCCGGATCCACATCTGGCGCGCGCAAATCGTCAGCCAACGCGGCGCCGAGCGCTTTCTCAAAGCCGTGCTCAACCTGCAAGCGATCTAAGATCTGCCCGCCCTCGGCCGTGTCCCGTTCAACTAATTTAGCGAGCGCGCCAGCCTCCGCACTGATCGCATTCAATTCACCTTCAGCTTGCGACCGTTCCGCACGCGCATCTGCCTCGCGGCTCTGAGTGACAGCGCTTTCTTCTTCCGCCTTCATCAAGGCTTCCTCTGCGGCGGCGGATGCGCCATGGGCCTGAGCTTCAGCAGCTTTGGCCGCGTCGAAATCTGCGTTCGCTTTCTCGACTGCAGCGCCGCTTTGTTGCACTGCGTTACGCGCTTTGGATGCTTCTACCTCGGCTTTTATAAGGGTTCCACGATAGTCATTGAGAAGCCGTTCTGCAGAACTGTGGCGCGCCACCAAGCGGGCGACATCTTCGGTCAACTCAGACAATTCGGCTTCCCGCGCCTCCAAGACGCATTCCGCCTCTTGCGCCGCATCTTCCGCATTCGCGACGGCGGCTTCATGCCCTTCACCAGCCTTGTCCAGTTCGCACCCTTCCCGCTCCAATCGAGAAATCGTCTCTTCAGCATCGCGGTTCAGCTCTTTTTCTCGGTCGAGATCGCGGGACAACTGGGCAATGCGTTTCGTAAGCGTATCGATAGCGGCATGGGCGCGGTTTTCTTGATCGCTCAATGCATCTCGCTGCGCTCCTAACCGCTGAAGGACGGCGACTGCGATCGCTTCTTCTTCGTGCAAGGACGGGAGAGCTTCTTCGAGCTCCTGACGCGCAGCAGCAGCTTGCCGCACCGCCCCTTCCGCGTCAAACGCGACGGCCATCTGTGCCCTCAGACCTTCTGCCGCGACGAGCCTCGCGTCTTCTGCAGCACGCCAGCGACGATATAGCAGGACCCCCTCGGTGCGACGCAGCGTTTGGCCGATGTCCCGATACCGAGCCGCTTGGCGTGCTTGGCGCGTCAACTGCGCAAGCTGGTTGGCCAGTTGGTCAATCACGTCATCGACTCGTGCAAGGTTCGTTTCCGTGCCATTCAACTTAAGCTCGGCCTCGTGCCGGCGGGCATAAAGCCCCGAGATTCCGGCGGCTTCTTCCAGAATGCGACGCCGGCTTTTGGGTTTGGCATTGATAAGTTCGGAGATCTGACCTTGTCGCACCAAAGCGGGGGAGTGGGCCCCAGTCGATGCATCAGCGAAAAGCATTTGAACATCGCGAGCGCGCACGTCCTTGCCCGCCGCCTTATACGCGCTCCCGACATCACGGGTGATCCGTCGGATAATCTCGATACTGTCGCCGTCGTTGAAGCCAGCGGGGGCCAAACGGTCGGAGTTATCGATGTGCAAAGCGACTTCGGCAAAGTTTTTGGCAGGACGCGAAGATGCACCAGCAAAAATCACGTCCTCCATCCCGCCGCCCCGCATCGCGGTCGGACGGTTTTCCCCCATCACCCACCGCAACGCTTCGAGAAGGTTGGATTTACCACAGCCATTGGGGCCGACCACGCCGGTCAGACCATCCGTGATGATCAAATCTGTAGGGTCTACAAAGCTTTTAAAGCCCGTCAGCCTGAGTTTAGAAAACCGCAATGTTCGTGCCCGCCTGATTCTTTTGGACAGTCAGAATTGCGGGTCATTGCCTATGCTGTCAACGTAACGCCGCTAGGTAGAGCGGGAAGCAGCCACTTTATCCACAAGATATTGTAAACTGACCTATCTCATCGCCTCCTCCCGCTTCAAAACCAATGTTCTGGCCATTCACACCTAGGCGCAGTTCAATTTCCCTATCGCAACGGCTTGGTCCCCCACCACATGTACAACCTTGCAGCCGCTCGCCTGTGCCATGGCCCGCCCGGCACGATCGCGGATCGGGCCGAACCTAGGGGCGTATTCCATATTAATGCGTATGGCCTCAGCTTGAGCACCCTTTACCCGTACGTCGAATACAGATCCATCCACGATGACCTGTTGGACTGGCAGGCCGCTAAAGCCTGCGCTTGGCATGTTGCAACCAGCGGCAAAGAGCATCACCAAGCTGCAAATTAGGACGGGCAGAAAACGCATATCTGTCAACATAGCAACACTCTGCGCGATAAATGCTAATCGACCGTTAAAGCGCCCGTTGGTCTTCAAAAATAATTACATTGCTGCCCCATGCCGCTGGTCATATAATTTGACCAATCCAAGGAAACGCCAATGCCTTTTCACCCTGTCGCCTCTGAAAAACTATCCGCCGCCGTCGTCCGGCAGGTTGAACAGCTGATCCTCCGCGGCATTCTCCGCCCTGGCGAAAGGCTGCCCGCCGAACGCGAACTGGCCGAGCGGCTTGCCGTGTCACGCCCCTCACTGCGAGATGCGATTGCCCAACTTCAGGCCAGCGGATTGTTAGCTGCAAAACCCGGCGCAGGGGTCTATGTTGCCGATGTCCTGGGCAGTGCTTTTTCACCCGCGCTGACAGAGCTTTTCGCGCGTCACGATGAGGCGGTTTTCGATTATCTATCGTTCCGTCGTGACATGGAGGGGCTGGCTGCCGAACGGGCAGCCCGGCTGGCCTCTAACACGGATTTGGGCGTGATCCAAGCGGTTTTTGACAAGATGGAAGCCGCACACCACAAGCGCAACGCCGACGACGAGGCCCAGCTTGATGCACAGTTTCACATGGCAATTATCGAGGCGAGCCATAACGTCATCATGCTTCATATGATGCGGTCGATGTACGATCTGCTACGTGGTGGCGTGTTCTATAACCGTGAAGTTATGTTCAAACAGCGCACCACGCGCACCGCCCTGCTGGACCAGCACCGCGCCATTAACAATGCACTACAGTCGCGCGATCCGGCTGCGGCGCAGGCAGCCGTAGAGACGCATCTGACCTTTGTCGAAAACGCGTTGAGGGAACATCAGAAGGCGGAACGCAATGAAGACGTCGCCCGCCAGCGGCTGCAACACGAGACGATGACAAAACCCTGAAACGTAAAAAGGCCCCGGATGATACCGAGGCCTTTTAGAATAAGTCCGTTAAAACTTAGTGAAGCTTTGCATCGACTTCGGCGATTGCGCTGTCGATCAACGCGTTGCCTTCGGCGGCGGTCATCTTCTTGGCGATGACATCCTTGGCAGCGGCGATGGCCACAACGATCGCTTGATCGCGCACTTCCTTGACGGCAGCGGCCTGAGCGGAGACGATTTGCTCTTCGGCTGCAGTCAAACGGCGCGTGATGGATTTCTCCAGATCGGCACGGGCCTGATCCGCAGCTTCGGTTGCTTCGGCTTTGGCCGACGTCACGATACGGTCCGCTTGCTCTTTCACTTCTTGCTGCTTGCGCTCGTAGCTAGCGAGAAGCGTTTGCGCCTCTTCACGCAGCGCACGGGCTTCATCCAGCTCGGATTTGATGCCTACGGCACGATTGTCCAGCATGCTGCCGATCATCTTGGGCACTTTGAAATACATCAAAACGCCAACGAAAAGAATGAAGGCAAGCAGAACGATAAAATCGGTATTGCTTAGCGAAAAGAACACGTCACCAGCTGCAAATGCAGGGGACGCGACCAGACCGGCGATGAGGGCTGAGAAGGTCAAACGCATGGCTTATCCTTTCATCCGGGCATCGACAGCCGCGGAAATAGTTGTCGCGTCAGCACTGCCACCAAGGGCGGCGATGATCGCCGCGGCTGTGTCTTTTGCAACGGCTTCAACGTTCTCCATCGCGGAGGCGCGGATTTCGCTGATGGCTTTTTCAGACTCGGCGGACTTTGCTGCGATCTCCGCGTCTGCATTGGCAATCGCTTTGTCGAGGTCGGCTTGAATGTCTGCTTTCGCCGCGATGATGATCTGCTGTGCTTCTGCACGGGCGTCGATCAGCGCTTTGTCGTAAGCGGCCTCTGCCTCCGTCGCTTTGACCTTCAGGTCTTCGGCGGCGGCGATATCATTTGTGATTGTGCCCTGGCGTTCCGCCAGAACAGCGCCGATGCGTGGCAGGGCAACGCGCGACAGAATAAAGTAAATTGCGACCAGGGCGACGATAAGCCAGAAAATCTGGTTGCCGAACCAATCAATGCAAAGCTGTGGCATACCAATGGCGCTGCCAAATTCGTTGACGCATGCGCCAGCGATTTCCGTAGTAATCGGTTCCGTCGCCATAGCGGGCTCCTGTCAATGCGTGGAAATCTTTCGGGCAGCGCGCATCTGCGCACTGCCCGAAGCGTAAGGACTTAGGTGTCTTAAGCTTAGACAGCGAACATCAGCAGCAGAGCGACGAGGAACGAGAAGATCCCCAGAGCTTCTGCAAAGGCGATGCCGATGAACAGAGTTGCTGTTTGACCAGCAGCAGCAGATGGGTTGCGCAGAGCGCCAGCCAAGTAGTTGCCTGCAACGTTGCCCACACCGATGGCTGCGCCACCCATGCCGAATGCTGTCAGACCTGCGCCAATGAATTGGCCCATTTGTGCGAGTTCGCCTTCCATGTCATTTCTCCTTACAATGGAATTGAGGTGATTGGTCAGGCAGGAAGACCCTGCTCTGGTGTTAGTGGTGCGGGTGCAATGCGTCTTTCAGATAAACGCATGTGAGGATCGCGAAAACATAGGCCTGGATGAAGGAAACCAGCACCTCAAGGCCATACATCGCCGTGATCGCAAGAACTGAGAAAGGGGCGATTGCAGCAAGTGCAGCAAAGCCCGCGAAAACCTTGATCACGGCGTGACCCGCCATCATGTTACCCGCAAGACGGATAGAGTGGCTGACCGGACGTACAAAGTACGAGATCAGCTCGATCACGGCCAGAACCGGACGCAGTGCCAGTGGCGCGCTACTGACCCAGAACAGGCTCAGGAAGGACGCGCCGTTCTTGACGAAACCCAGAATGGTCACACCAAAGAATACGGCAAACGCCATCACAGCGGTGACAGAGATATGCGACGTAGGCGTAAAGGCCATCGGCAGCAGACCAAGGAAGTTCGAGAATACGATAAACATGAACAGTGTCATGATGTAGGGGAAGTATTTCACCCCTTCTTTACCGCAGATGTCTTCAACCATCTTGTAGATGAAGCCATACGCAAGCTCGGCCACAGACTGCATGCGCGACGGGATCACCGACCGTTTGGACGTGCCCAAAACCAGCAGCGCAAAGATCGCCAGAACAGCAATTGCCATCCAGACTGTTGCGTTGGTGATCGTGTACCAGGATACAGCGCCTTCGCCAAAGAATGGCTTAACGATGAACTGATCCATCGGGTGAAAAGCCAAACCGCCTGTTTCTTCGCCGTGTGCTTCTGCCGCCATGTCAGGGCCCTTTTTCTTCATCGGCCACATCGGCCATCTTCTTTTCCTGGATTTCCTGCGCAGAGCGGAGCATCGTCTTTACCCCTGCCGCAAGGCCCAGCATTACAAACAGCACCATGAAAATCGGGAGCGTTCCTAAGAACCAATCCAACGAATATCCGATGCCAAAACCGATCCCAAGACCGGCGCAAAGTTCGATCACCATCCGCCAGGCCAGCGATGCCTGAGAATAATGTTCATCCACCCGGGGTTTTGGTGCGTGCGCCCGCTTGGCTGCTTCGATCTTTGCCTCAAGCTGCTTTAGCCGCTGCTGTTGGTCTGGATCGGTCACGCCAAAATCCCTGTTGGATGTGTTGCGCAGTAGCTACTTTCACACCGCCACAGAGTCAACTCTGATCGCAAGACATCTATCTATCTGAAAACGCTAGCAAATGTGTGGGATGGATCGCCTGAATCACGGTCAAAGCAGGGCTAGCTCTTGCAAATTGATCCTGCAATCACATTCAACCTTTTGGTTAAGCGTGGTTTCCGCTACCTCTAGGAAGCCGCACTTACCTGCCCTGCAAGGACATCTATAAACGCCGTGCCCCAACCGCCTGCCGCCCAGCTTGATGCGATCTTTTCCGCGCTCGCCGACCCAACGCGGCGCGCGATTTTGTCGATGCTGCTCGAAGACGATATGGCGGTGACAGACGTGGCCGAACCGTTCGACGTGTCGCTTGCCGCGATCTCGAAACACCTGTCGGTTCTCGAACGGGCGGGGCTAATTGCGCAGGAAAAGCGCGGCCGACTTAAATGGTGCAAGCTCGAACCTGCAGCGCTAAAAACCCCATCCGTCTGGATGCAGGGCTTTGGCCAATACGAGCCTATCAATCTTGATGATTTTGAAAGATTTCTGGCCGCAGAGATAAAAGAGATGTCACCAGATGCGGCACAGGATGATCAGGGGACTTAGGCAGCGCAGTAGGTTGTTGGCCCTCCTGCGACGAGGTTTTACACAGAAGGGCCAAACTTGATGATGTTAGATGACGCCGAACGCAAAGCGCAGGATCGCCAAAACAACAACAATCAAACCAATAAGATAAATAATGCTACGCATTAGAATAGTCCCTTCATAAGCTTTATGTGATGCTAACGCGGGATAGGTCAGATCGGTTCCCGTGATTGTGATCAAACCTGTTTGGTGTCGTCACGCAGCAGCAGATACAGGGCTACGATCGTCAGCCCCACGCCCCCCAGAATAAGCGGCCGCGGCGCGCCATTGCCTAATGCGATCTCCCATAGGATCACCCAACTGGGCGTTAGATAGGTATAGGCCATGACCTTGGCCGACGGCAGCCGCAGGGTCGCAAATTGCAGCAACACGAAGGTAGCAGAAGAGGCCGCGACCGCGACATATATGATCGTGATCCACACGATGGCGGGCAGCGCAATCCAGTCGGTCCCCAGCACATCGCGCCAACCGTAGACAAACAACAGCCCGCCCCCGGCAATCAGCGTGCCCAAGGTGAACACAACCGCCGGCTCCCCGCGGTTCAGTTTACGAACCATCGGCGTATAAAGCGCATGACAGATGACCCCGACGAAATAGACCGCCTCGCCATAGCCTATCTCGAACCGGCGCAGGGCCGCGAAATCCGCGCGAAAGATCACCCAAAGCGCACCAACCGCTCCGATCGTCAGGGCCAACGCCATACGTGCCGTCGTGACCTGACGCAGCAGCAGCCAGCCAAACCCCGCAGCGATCACCGGCGTCAACGTAAACACAGCTGCCGCACTGACCGGGCGCGCCGTCTTCAGCCCCTCGAACATCAGCACAAAATAGACAGCGAACAGGCCGCCAAGCACCAGATAGCGCCAAGGGGCCTGCGTTGCCCCTTTGGGCACGCCTGTCGTCGCGGCCACAGCCACCGCAATCACCATACCCGCGATAACGAACCGCGCAGCGTTCAGCGCCGTAGGCGAGATCAGATTGGCCGACAGCGCCCCCAGTGAAAATGACCCCGCCACCAAGGCCGAGAATACCAGCATCGCCAGATGCCCCTGCATATCAGGCCGCATCACATTTCCTTCTTTACCGCTTTTTTCAGAAAAGACAGCAACGCCTGTACCTTCGGCGTGCGGTGCAGATCAACATGGGTCACCAGCCACAACGTCGAATCCCACTCGGGCAGATGCGGGTGCACTTCGACCAGATCAGGGTCGGCGCGACCTTCCGTCAGCTCGATGAACCCGATCCCCGCGCCCTCACGCACCGCCACCCGCAGCCCGCCCGCATCAAGCCCGCGAAACGAGATCGCTTGTGCAGGCACCATATCGCGCATCCACTTAAAGAACGGTGCACGCATCTGCGCGTTGTCATGCCCGACAAACCGGTGGTTGCCATAGTCATCAGGGGCCGAAGGCATCCCATGCGCAGCGATATAGCTCTTATGGGCGAACAGCCCCATCTGCAGCATATGAAACGGCTGTACCACATTATCTGGCTGCTCCGGCACCTGTCCGGCACGGATCGCGATATGGGCTTCACCGTACTCCAGCCGGAACAGACGCTCTCCGGTCAGAAACCGCACGGTCACATCCGGGTTCTTCTTCTGGAACGCGACCAACAGCGGCGTCATCCAGCTCGACAGTTCCATCAGCGACGTGACAACCAACTCGCCCGACACCGCCTCCCCGCGCCCCTTGATCCGGCTCGCCAACTGGCTGAACTGATCGTCGGTGGCCGCGGCCACACGCAGCAGGTCTTCGCCCGCCTCGGTCGTCTTGTACCCGCGCGCATGACGCTGGAACAGCTTGACGGCAAGCCGGCGTTCCAGCGCATCGACGTGGCGGATTACGGTGGCGTGATGCACGCCCAACACCTCGGCCGCGCCGCTGACGGTCCCCATACGCGCCACCTGATAGGCCGTTCTAATTTCGTCCCAGTTATCCATCCACAGCCCCTTACCCCCGCGCCTGTGCATTATTGAACACATCACCTGCATTTTCACCAGTTGCGTTCGCACAAGCAAGGGTCATGTAGAGGTCAGAAAGCAAACACGAAAGGATATCCTCCCATGTCTATCTTGCGTATCGACTCCTCCGCCAGCACCACCAGCTCTGTGACCCGTAGTCTTACCGACCGGATCATCGCACAACTGGGCGACACTGATGTAACCGTGCGCGATCTCGCCCGTGAACCCCTGCCCCAGATCACGGAAACATGGGCCATCGCCCGCGCTACACCTGAGTCCGACCGCTCCCCCGAGCAAAGCGAAGCGCTGGTTGAGTCCGACAAGCTTGTTGCCGAACTGCTGGCCGCCGACACCATCGTCATTGGCGCGCCCATCTATAACTTTAGCGTGCCCGCGTCGCTTAAGGCTTGGATCGATCTCGTCGCCCGCGTCGGCGTCACCTTCCGATACACCGAAGCCGGCCCCGAAGGCCTGGTCAAAGGCAAGCGCGTCATCGTCGCGATGGCCTCCGGCGGCGTCCCTGCCGGCTCCGAGGCCGACTTCAACACTGGCTACCTCAAGGCAGTACTGGGCTTTATGGGCATGACCGATGTCACCATCGTCGCCGCCGACGCGCTGGCCACCGATGCCGAAGCCACCATCGCCCGCGCCAATGAAGCGGTCGACGCGCTCAAGGCAGCCTGACCCTCGGGACGCGCGGCGGGTTGACTCAATCCCGCCGCTCGCCTAAACGGTCCGCAATCTCCGGAAGCATCATGTCTTCCGGTCTCTGGCGCGGCCAGAGATCGCCCCCCACCAGCGTGTTACGCCCGTGGGGGCATTTGCGTATTTAACGCGGGCATCCTATTTCAAGGGAACCGCAACCGATCGAAGGGGGCCATGGCCCATGTTTGAGAATCTTTCTGAACGTCTCTCTGGCGTCTTTGACCGTCTGACCAAACAGGGTGCCCTCTCCGAAGAGGATGTGAAAACCGCCCTACGCGAAGTCCGCGTCGCCCTGCTTGAAGCCGACGTATCCCTGACTGTCGCCCGCGATTTCGTCAAAGCCGTGCAAGACAGGGCCACAGGTCAGGCGGTCACCAAATCGATCACCCCCGGCCAGCAGGTCGTCAAGATTGTCCACGACGCGCTGATCGACACGCTGAAAGGCGAAGGCGAACCGGGCGCGCTGAAGATCGACAATGCGCCTGCGCCGATCCTGATGGTCGGCCTGCAAGGCTCCGGTAAAACCACCACCACGGCCAAGCTTGCCAAACGCCTGAAAGACCGCGACGGCAAGCGCGTGCTGATGGCCTCGCTTGACGTCAACCGCCCCGCCGCGATGGAACAGCTGGCGATCCTCGGCGTGCAGATCGGCGTCGATACCCTGCCGATCGTCAAAGGCGAAAACCCCGTCCAGATCGCGAAACGCGCGAAAACGCAGGCATCCATGGGCGGCTATGACGTCTATATGCTTGATACCGCGGGCCGCTTGTCGATCGACGAAGAGCTGATGCAACAGGTCGAAGCGGTACGCGATGTCGCCAACCCGCGTGAAACCCTGCTGGTTGTCGACGGCCTGACCGGTCAAGACGCCGTACAAACTGCCGAAAACTTTAACGACCGCATTGGCATTTCCGGCGTCGTGCTGACCCGCATGGACGGCGACGGCCGCGGCGGTGCGGCCCTGTCCATGCGGGCGGTCACTGGCAAACCCATCAAGTTCGTCGGTCTCGGCGAAAAGATGGATGCGCTGGAAACGTTTGAGCCAGAACGCATCGCGGGCCGTATCCTAGGCATGGGTGACATCGTCGCCCTAGTCGAGAAGGCGCAAGAAACCATCGAGGCCGAACAAGCCGAAAAGATGATGAAGCGCATGGCCAAGGGTCAGTTCAATATGAACGACCTGAAAATGCAGCTCGAACAGATGCTCAAAATGGGCGGGATGCAGGGCATGATGGGCATGATGCCCGGCATGGGCAAAATGGCCAAACAGGTGGAAGACGCGGGTTTTGACGACAAGATCCTCAAGCGCCAGATCGCCCTGATCCAGTCGATGACCAAGAAAGAGCGCGCCAACCCGGCCCTCCTTCAAGCCAGCCGTAAAAAACGCATCGCTAAAGGCGCGGGCATGGAAGTGTCCGAACTGAACAAACTCATGAAGATGCACCGCCAGATGGGCGACATGATGAAAAAGATGGGCAAAATGGGCAAAGGTGGCATGCTCAAACAAGCGATGAAGGGCATGATGGGCAAAGGCGGCATGCCCGGTGGCATGGATCCGTCCCAGATGGACCCCAAAGCGCTGGAAGCAGCAGCCAAACAGATGGGCGGCAAACTGCCCGGCGGCATGGGTGGCGCTGGTCTGCCCGGCAGCCTCTCCGGCTTCGGGAAAAAGAAATGATCCGCACTTCATTTTGCCAGATAAACTCCCGCCGGAGGCACCTGAACGTGCAACACGCCCTGCCCTTTGCCGTTAAAAAAGGAGCCGCCGCATGACCGATCCCGTCACCCGCGCTGCAGAGGTTCTCAAAGAGCACCGCGCGTCCATCGACCGTCTGGATGCGATCCTGGTTTACACTTTGGGCGAGCGGTTCAAACACACTCAGGCTGTGGGGAAACTCAAAGCCGAACACGACCTTCCCCCCTCTGATCCGGACCGCGAAGCGAACCAGATCAAGCGGCTCGAAGATTTGGCGAAAGAGGCTGACCTCGATCCCGAATTCGCCAAGAAGTTTCTGAACTTCATCATCGCTGAAGTCATTCAGCACCACAAACAACAGCAATCATAGGTCCGGGTGCGTCCCTGACCTCAGTACCAACCTAAAGGAAACTACTCATGTCCATGAAAATTCGTCTCGCCCGTGGCGGTTCTAAAAAGCGCCCTTTTTACCGCATCGTTGCAGCTGACAGCCGCATGCCACGCGATGGCCGCTTCATCGAAAAGCTGGGCACATACAACCCGCTGCTGGCGAAAGACAGCGAAGAGCGCGTAAAAATGGACGTCGAGCGCGTTCAATACTGGATCGGCCAGGGCGCACAGCCAACGGACCGCGTTGCACGTATGCTTGAAGCTGCCGGCGTGAAAGACAAGACCGAGCGGAACAACCCCAAGAAGGGTACCCCCGGCAAGAAAGCGCAAGAGCGCGTTGAAGAAAAAGCAGCCAAGGCCACTGCAGCTGCCGAAGCCGCTGCTGCTCCTGCAGAAGACGCAGCCGAAGAATAATCGGCTTTCTCTCGGCGCGGCTCAGCTCGCGCCGAGAGATTCAGGTACATGCGACAGCCCGCATCTTTGCGCGTTCAGCCTGTCCGATGTACGTGCTACATAAACGATACGTCCCGCCGGAACGGCCTGCGACCTTTTGGCCTTTGCGGCCTGCCTTTGGACCAGAATGAAAGCTGACAATGTTTCGTCTTCTTCGCCTTCTTCTTATCCTCGGAATCGGCGCTGCCATTGGCATCTGGTTTGAACGCAACCAGATGCAGTCGGAATGCCGCGCGGGCGAAGGTCAGTGGACCGGTACAATTTGCTTAAACTCGGAGCTTTTGCAGTGAGCGATAAAATTTCAGTGGGCGCGATCTCTGGCTCATATGGTGTCCGCGGAGAGCTGCGGATAAAGAGCTACTGCGCTGTGCCAGAAGACATCGAAAACTACAGCCCGCTATCCAGCGAAGACGGCACCCGCAGCTACAATCTCGCGCTGGTCCGCCCTGTTAAAAACGGCTTTGTCGCCCGCATCACCGATGTCACGTCCAAAGAAGAGGCAGACGCCCTGCGCGGCACCATTCTGTTTGCGCAGCGCGATCAACTGCCTTCGCTGCCCGACGATGAATTCTATCACACCGACCTCATCGGGCTAGAGGTCTATGACACCGGCGGCACGCTGATCGGCAAGGTCAAGACGGTCCAGAACCACGGCGCTGACGATTTGCTTGAAACGCAACTCGCGGGCAGTTCGCAAACGGTTTTCCTCCCCTTCACCAAGGCTGCGGTCCCCACTGTCGATCTGGCGTCGGGTCGCATGATCGCGGACCCGCCCGAGGGCATCCTGCCCGATGAAAAAGACGCTTAGGTCAGAACCGAAGGCCACCATGCCAAAGGCCGATATCACATGAACACTCCTTCACGTTCTCACGGACGGCAATCTGTTCGCCCCACCCTCAAGCCGCGCGAGCTGATGCAAGACACCCCCGATTACGCTGGCGTCTGGCGCGCCGAGATCGTTACCCTCTTCCCCGAAGAGTTCCCAGGTGTGCTAGGGGCCAGCCTCACGGGCCGCGCCTTGCAAGAAGGCACATGGCAGCTGAACACCCATGATCTGCGCGGCTATGGCGTGGGCAAACACCGCAATGTCGACGATACCCCTGCAGGCGGCGGTGCCGGCATGGTTATGCGCGCCGATGTGGTTGGCCCCGCGATAGAGAACGCGATGACCGGTGCCTCGGGGCGTTGGCCGATCCTTTATATGTCCCCACGCGGACGGCGCTTTGATCAAGCCATGGCCCAAGATCTAGCCACCTGTTCCGGCGTCACCATCTTGTGTGGCCGGTTCGAAGGCGTCGATGAACGCGTGATGGAACACTATGGCATCACCGAAGTGTCACTTGGCGACTTTGTCATGACAGGCGGAGAGTTGGCCGCGCAGGCTATGATCGACGCCACCGTGCGCCTGCTGCCCGGCGTATTGGGCAACGCCGACAGCGTGGTCGAGGAAAGCCATTCCTCAGGCCTGCTGGAGCACCCGCAATACACCCGCCCCGCTGACTGGAAAGACCGCCCCATCCCCCCGGTCCTCATGTCCGGCAATCACGGCGAAATCGCCAAATGGCGGCAGGCCCAGTCCGAAACGCTGACAGAACAACGACGCCCCGATATGTGGGCTAAATATACCTCCAAGAAGTGACCCTCACGGAAGGCAGACCATGACAGACCTGACCCGCACCCTTGATCACGCCCGCATCGATGAGCTGCCGAACCCTTATTTCGGCAAGGTACGCGACTGCTATGATCTGCCGGACGACCGGCGTATTCTCGTGTCATCGGACCGGATTTCGGCCTTTGATCGTATTCTCACCTCCATCCCGTTCAAGGGTCAGGTGTTGACGCAGACCGCGCGGTTCTGGTTCGATAACACCAGCGACATCTGCCCCAACCACGTGCTTGAATATCCCGACCCCAATGTGGTGATCGGCAAGCACCTGACCATTTTGCCTGTCGAGATCGTGGTACGCGGCTATCTAGCGGGCTCAACAGGCACTTCGGTGCTGACGCTATACAAGAAAGGTGAACGAGAAATGTACGGCCATCGTTTTCCTGATGGCCTGCGCGACAATCAGGCGTTACCTGCGCCGATCATCACCCCGACCTCCAAAGAGTTTGACGGCGGCCACGATGCTCCGCTGACGGCCCAAGAGATCGTTGACCAAGACCTGCTCACCCAAGCACAATGGGATCAGATCAGCGACATTGCGTTGAAACTCTTCGCGCGCGGGCAAGAAATGGCGGCGAAAAACGGGCTGATCCTCGTTGACACAAAATACGAATTCGGCACCGATGCGCAGGGCAATATCCTGCTGGCTGATGAAATCCACACACCCGACAGTTCGCGGTTCTGGCTGGCCGAAGGCTATGAGGCTGCGTTGGAGAACGGCACCCGCCCACCGTCCTTTGACAAGGACGTGATCCGATCTTGGGTTGATGCGCGCTGCGACCCCTATCACGATGATATCCCCGAAATTCCCGCCGATTTGATCGCCGCCACATCGCAAGTCTATATCGACGCTTTCGAGGCGATTACCGGCCAGCGGTTTGTGCCCGATCTGAATGGCGACACCGTGCTGGACCGTGTCCGCAGCAATCTTCGCCCCTATTTTAGCGGCTGAAACGCGCGGCGCTTTTGGTGATCGGGACTTGATCTGCAAGGGCATCCCGCCTATACGACGCGCAGGTCTGGAATCGTGTGTAAGCGGCTCCAGTCTTTTCTGCATCCGCAGATGACAAGCAAAGATGACCCTACCTTCGATGGGCTGCCGCGGCAGGCCCGCCACACAGACCGAAGCTCTTGGATCGTACAAAACTTCGTGGACTAACCGCGAGCATTCAAAGGAGACGATCAGATGAACCTGATTGCTGAGATCGAGGCGGAACAAATCGCCGAACTGGGGAAAGAAATCCCTGACTTCCGCGCCGGTGACACCATCCGCGTGGGCTTTAAAGTGACCGAAGGTACACGTACCCGCGTTCAGAACTACGAAGGCGTCTGCATTGCACGTAACAACGGCAAAGGTATTGCCGGCTCGTTCACTGTGCGCAAGATTTCCTTTGGTGAAGGCGTAGAGCGCGTATTCCCGCTGCACTCCACCAACATCGAGAGCATTACAGTTGTCCGTCGTGGCCGTGTGCGTCGTGCGAAACTGTACTACCTGCGCGCGCGTCGTGGTAAGTCGGCACGCATCGTCGAAAACGTACATTACAAGCCAAAATCTGGCGCGAACGCGTAAGGAGAGCTGTCATGAAAGCCGATACACACCCCGAATACCACACGATCAACGTCAAAATGACAGACGGTACGATCCTGGAAATGAAATCGACCTACGGCAAAGAAGGCGACCAACTGTCGCTGGATATTGACCCCTCCGTGCACCCTGCATGGAACGGCGGCACATCCCGCTTGATGGACACCGGTGGCCGCGTTTCCAAGTTCAAAAACAAATACGCAGGTCTGGGCTTCTAAACCCTTTCCATTGCGAAATTCAGAAATGGCGTGCCCCGAGGGGCGCGCCATTTTTTATTTGATCACAGTATTTTAGTCAAAGAAGCGGCATCTCGCCCCTGCCCCAAGGTTACCTCGCATTTTACGGAACAAACTGGCCGATGTTTAGGTTTTGGAAAGCAACTACGGTCCATAGTCCCCTCAGCTCTCCACGAAAGGTTCGCTGATGCCCGCTTTCCCCCTCTCTGATTCAGGTCAGCCTCGCGCTGGCGCAAACCGCACAACCGCCCCCCTGTCGCAAGTAGACAATCCCCCCCTCCCGCCGGAGGATTTGATCGCGGCGCATGACCTCGTCGAACGTAATTGCTTTGCGCAGGCACTGGTTCTGACAGGCGCGCTTGAACGGTTGCACGGGCCCCATGATGAACTCCGCCAGCTTGCATCGACGTGTCGCGCAAAGCTGGCAGTAAACGACGTCAGCGGCGTTACGATTGACACTGGACGTATGGGGGCACATGACCGCTCGCTACGGCGCTCGGGTTAGCTGTGCCTTGCGGATGGGCCGCTTGCCGCTGCGGGTGAATTTCGCAACAATAACCACAATCTAGAGCCACAAACGCTTTCAAAAGCGCCATGTGTGCCATATGGTTTTTCCCAATGTGGCCCCGACAAAAACGGGGAGTGAAAGGGACAAAACGCAATGGCGCATATTATCGTCGTCGGGAATGAAAAAGGCGGGGCCGGAAAATCAACCGTCTCTATGCACGTGGCAACAGCCCTTGCACGGATGGGTCACAAGACCAGCGTTCTGGATCTGGACCTGCGCCAGCGCACATTCGGGCGATACGTCGACAATCGCAAATCATTCCTCGCAAGCGCTGAGCTGGACCTCCCTTCCCCCGAGATGCACGAGCTCCCCGAGATCGAGGCAAGCAGCCTGCAACCGGGCGAAAACATCTATGACAACCGCCTCAGCGCCGCCGTGGCAGAGCTTGAGCCCACGTCGGATTTCATTCTGATCGACTGCCCGGGGTCGCACACCCGTCTCAGCCAGGTCGCACATTCGCTAGCCGACACACTGATCACGCCGCTAAACGACAGTTTTATCGACTTTGACCTTCTGGCACGCACTGATGCTATGGGTGACAAGATTACCGGCCCGTCCGTCTATTCCGAAATGGTCTGGAATGCGCGCCAGCTGCGCGCGCAGGCAGGCCTTGCCCCGATCGACTGGATCGTCGTGCGCAACCGCATGGGCGCACAGCGCATGGTCAACAAAGACAAGATGGAACGCGCCATCGCCAACCTGAGCAAACGCATCGGCTTTCGCATTGCGCCCGGCTTTAACGAACGCGTTATCTTCCGCGAACTGTTTCCCCGCGGCCTGACCCTGCTTGACCTCAAGGATATCGGCGTCAAACAGCTCAATATCTCGAATGTAGCCGCCCGTCAGGAATTGCGCGACCTGATGAAAGCGCTGAACCTGCCCGGTGTCGACGTCAACTTCTGACCCTCAGTGGTGGGCCATGTGCCCGCGACCAACCATCAGATTTCGCCACCCTGCCCGGCTGCGAGCTTGACCAACAGCCCCTTTAGCGTTTCGCGCTCCGCTGTGGTCAGGTCCGCTGTCAGACGAGCATCATAGGCTTCGGCCACATCGAACAGATCATCATACGCCGCCCGTCCTGCGGCCGTCAGCGACAGCAGCTCTGTCCGCCGGTCCTGATCCCCGCGCAGCCGTGTGACGAACCGCCGGTCGGTCAGCTTTTGCACCGCACGACTGATCTTGGTCTTATGCATATTGGCGCGCTGCCCGATTTCGCTCGCGGTCATCTGACCATAAAGCCCCAGATGGAACAGCACCCGCCACTCGGTCCGCAGCATGTCATAGCGGTCTTTATAGGTACGCTGGAACGCAAGGCTGCTCACTTCAGCTGCCTGGTTCAGTAGATAAGGCAAGAAATGGGTCAACTCGAATTTCTGATCTGGCATCGGTAAAATCGCTTGTTAGGTATGGCTAAGGACTATTACCTACCCAGCCGATTTTGCAAGGGAGCCGCCACAAGCCCCCCGACCCCAAGCCAGCAACCGCCCGCCCATCACACCAGCTTGACGGGTTTGAAATTGGCACCGAAACATCATACCGGTCCCCTATCGGCATACCGACCCGCGCCACAAACGTCACCGTGTACAGAACGACATGCAAGGAACACCTATGACACTGCTCACTTCTTGGATTGAAAGCGCGAACAGCGCCGACACTGACTTTCCGCTCAACAATCTGCCCTACGGGGTGTTCTCGACGGACACGCTTGAACCGCGCTGCGGTGTGGCGATCGGTGATATGGTGCTCGATATGGCCGCGATAGAAGCCGAAGACCTGATCTTGCTGCATTTCGACCCCGTCTTTGACGTGCCCTATTGGAATGACGTGATGGATTTGGGCCCCGAAGCCTGGGCCACCCTGCGCAGCCGTCTGATTGAATTGCTGTCAACCGACAGTCCGGATCAGGCAAAAGTCGCGTTACATCTGATCCCCATGGCCGACGTCCGCCTGCATATGCCGATTGTTGTTTCTGAATACACCGACTTCTATGCGGGCCGGCACCATGCCACCAATGTCGGCACGATGTTTCGCGGTGCCGAAAACGCGCTGCCGCCGAACTGGCTGCACATGCCGATTGGCTATAACGGGCGCGCGTCTACTGTGATTGTGTCAGGTACCGACATCCATCGTCCCAACGGCCAGATCAAACCCGCAGATGCAGACCGCCCGTATTTCGGCCCAAGCGAACGCCTTGATATAGAGCTTGAGCTTGGCGCCATCGTTGGCACCTCTACCGAACTGGGCGACACCCCCAGCGTGGCCCAAGCGGACGAGATGATCTTTGGTTACGTCTTGCTGAACGACTGGTCCGCACGCGACATCCAAGCGTGGGAGTATCAACCGCTTGGCCCTTTTCAGGCCAAGGCCTTCGCCACCAGCATTTCGCCGTGGATCGTGACCAAAGCAGCGCTAGAGCCCTTCCGGACCTCCACCCCCGAACGCGAAGTCGATCTGCTGCCTTATCTGGCAGAGCCTAAACCGATGCTTTACGACATTAACCTATCGGTCATCCTTCAGCCCGACGGCGGTGAGCAACAGGTGATCGCGCGCACCAATTACAACACGATGTATTATTCAGCGCCGCAACAACTGGCGCATCACGCGTCCTCGGGCTGTGCCATGAATGCGGGCGATTTGCTGGGCTCCGGCACGATTTCGGGCGCAGATAAAGACGCCCGCGGCAGCTTGCTTGAACTCAGCTGGGGCGGCGCGGAACCAATCACCCTGAACGACGGCTCTACCCGCAGCTTTGTGCGCGATGGCGACACGATGATCCTGACCGGCCATGCTGCGGGGGACGGCTACCGCATCGGTTTTGGCGCATGCGCCGGCACCATCCTCCCCGCCAAACCCACGGCATAACCGCGCTTCATTTTGCCCTTTAAACTCCCGCCGGAGGCATTCTTTGCCTTCGGCCCCCACGGGCAGAACAATAACGGGCCTATCGCACCAGGCCGCCGCCCTGCCCGCCGTCCCGCACCACAGCGGGCGGTGCTTGAAATGTCTGAAAACATGCTAGGTATTGAATTAAAGAAAAACAGCGGGCGACACCCGACCAGAGAGGAAGATCATGACGTTCTTAACCCGTATCGGAACACCGTTGCCCGCGCCCATTCATGCCTCGGCCGAAGCTGCCAAACGCGATCCCGTCAACCGCCGCGAATTTCTCGCTCTGGCCAGCGCCTTCGGGGCCACAACAGCAACAGCTTATGCGATGATTGGCATGGCGGTGCCGGCTCAGGCCGCAGCGCATAAAACCGGCGGCACCGTCCGGATGCAGATGGAGGTCCGCGCCCCGAGGGACCCGCGCACCTATGATTGGTCTCAGATCGCCAACGTCACCCGCGGTTGGCTTGAATACCTTTGTATCTGGGAAAACGACGGCACCTTTACACCCGCTTTGCTCGAAAGCTGGGAGATCAACGACGATGCCACCGAATATCTTTTGAACGTGCGCAAGGGTGTCACGTGGAACGACGGCACGGCCTTTACCGCCGACGACGTGGCCCGAAACATTACCGGCTGGTGCGATAAATCGGTCGAAGGCAATTCGATGGCCGGTCGCTTTGCCACCCTTATCGACGCGAAAACCGGTCAGGCGATCGAGGGGGCCATTAAGGTGGTCGATGACAACACCGTCAAACTCTCGCTGCCCAAGCCTGATATCACGCTCATTCCCGGCATGGCAGACTATCCTGCCGCCATCGTGCCCAAGGGGTTCGACCCCGAGACCATGCTCGACAATCCGGTCGGCACAGGCCCCTATCTCCCCGAGATGGTCGAGGTCGGCGTCAAGGCCGTGTTGGTGCAGAACCCCGATCACATTTGGTGGGGCTCGGAGATTTATGGCGGACCTTATATCGACCGTCTGGAATACATCGATTATGGCACCGACCCCTCGGCCTTCGTCGCCGCAGCGGAAGCTGACGAAATCGATGCCACCTACTCTGTCGAGGGCGAGTTCATTGAGGTGTTCGGCACACTTGAGGATTGGAACCAGAACGAAATCGCAACGGCCGCGACCATTGTGATCCGCACCAACCAGTTGGCCGAGGTCGATGGTAAAACGCCTTATGCCGATGTCCGCGTGCGCCGGGCATTGGCGATGGCAGTCGATAACGCTGTCCTGCTTGAACTCGGCCATGCGGGCCGCGGTCTGGTTGCTGAAAATCACCACATCGGCCCGATGCACCCCGAATACGCCGAGCTCCCCCCGCGTGCGCCGGACCCCGAAGGAGCACGCGCCCTGATGGAAGAAGCCGGTATGGCTGATTTCGAACACGAGCTTTTTTCGATCGACGATGCGTGGCGCAAGGATACGACCGATGCGGTCGCTGCACAGTTGCGCGATGCGGGCATCAAGGTAAGGCGCACCATCCTGCCCGGCGCGACCTTCTGGAACGGCTGGACGAAATACCCGTTTTCGTCAACCAACTGGAACGCGCGCCCGTTGGGCATCCAAACCTGGGCGCTGGCGTATCGGTCAGGCGAAGCGTGGAATGAATTCGGCTGGTCCAACCCCGAGTTTGACGCGCTTGTCGCCGAAGCACTGTCGGTGGCCGATGTCGAAAAACGCCGCGCATTGATGGCAAAGGGCGAGGAGCTGATCCAGAATGAAGGGGTCACGATCCAGCCCTATTGGCGCTCATTGTATAACCATACCCGCAAAGGTCTGGTCGGGGCCGGACACCACATCGGCTTTGAATATCATCCCGCTCGGATGGCGTGGACATCTTAAACTGCGCATACTTTTGATACAACGAGGGCCGCGTCTGACGCGGCCCTCGTTTCATGCGCCACCAGGTCCTCTTTAGGGAAGCAGGAACAGCGTGATTGCGGGGAACATCACCAAAATCACCACTCGGACGATGTCGGAGCCGACGAAATACATCACGGCTTTATAGGTCTCTGTCATCGGGGTTTCACGGTCCATCGAGTTGATGATGAAAAGGTTCATCCCCACCGGCGGCGTGATCAGTCCGACCTCTACTACAATCAACACAAGTATGCCGAACCAGATCGCCAGATGCTCTGGGCTCATCCCGAAATCCATCGCCGAGATGACGGGAAAGAAAATCGGCACCGTCAGCAGGATCATCGACAGACTGTCCATCAGGCAGCCAAAAATCAGATAGAACACAAGGATCACGACCAGCACGAACCACGGGCTATAGCCCTGCCCCACAACCCAATCAGCCATGAACTGGGGCACCCCTGACAGCGCCAGAAAGCCGTTATAAAAGCCGGCCCCCAACACAATGAAAAAGATCATCCCTGTGGTTTTGGCCGTTCCCAACAGACTGTCACGCAACACCGCCCAGTTCAGGCTGCCTGCCAACAATGCTGCCAGACCGGTTCCCGCAGCGCCCACAGCCGCCCCTTCGGTTGGCGTGAACCACCCCAGATAGATACCGCCCACAACGACGAAAAAGATCACCATCACCGGCCACGTGTTCGCCAATGCCTTGAACCTTTCGCCCATGGGCACCGCAGGGCGCACCCCCGCCGACTTGGGGTGCAAGCGCACATAGATCGAGATGGTGATGACATAGCCGATGGCGGCCAGAACACCGGGCAGAAACGCCGCTAGAAACAGCTTGGCGATATTCTGTTCTGTCAGGATCGCATAGATCACCAGAATAACCGAAGGCGGGATCAGGATACCCAAGGTGCCCCCTGCCGCCAGCGTCGCCGTGGAAAAGCCGCCGGAATACCCATAGCGCCGCAGCTCGGGCAGCGCGACTTTTGACATGGTCGCCGCTGTCGCCAGCGAACTGCCACAGATCGCGCCAAAGCCCGCACAGGCCCCCACGGCAGCCATCGCCACGCCGCCCCGCCTGTGCCCCAAAAAGCTTTCGGCGGCTTTGAACAGCGCTTGGCTCATGCCAGAGAGGGTCGCAAATTGCCCCATCAGCAGAAACATCGGAATGATGCTCAGCGAATAGCTGGAAAACGTCGTGTAGGTCTCTGATTTCAGCTTTGCCAGCAGCGGCGTGGGGTTGCCCCCCATCGCCAGAAACCAACCGCCGAACCCGCACAGCAGCATCGCCAACCCGATCGGCGCACGCAGAAAAATCATCAACAGCAGCACTGGAAACGACCAAAAGCCCAGTTCTAGATTGGTCATCTCAGTGTGCCCCTTGTTCGCTCGGCAGGATATCGGTGCCGCGGGCTGCCTCGATCACCCGTATCACGGCGCAATAGACAGCCACGACACAGGCAATCACGCCCGAGCCAAAGCTCGCGGCATAGGCCCACCACACGGGGAATTGCAGGAACAAGGTCGTCTCTCCATTGCCCATATAGCGCTGCATCCCCTCGTACAGCCGCCAGATGACCAGCAAGATTACTGCCGCCAGCACGATCTCCCAAAAGGCGATGATCCAACGGTTCGCACTGCGCGGCAGAAGCGAGGTGAACACATCCACAGAGGCATGCGCCCCATAATATTGGCAGACCGGCAGGAACGAGAAAATCGCAAAGGCGACGCCAGCCTCCAATACCTCGTAGTTTCCGTTGATCTCACCGATGCCAAGGTCGATCAGCCCTTGGGACAAGCCCGTCAGCTGCTCTTGAAGGAACGTGCTGTGCAGCATCTTGTTGACCGTGCGCCCGATGATTGACGCTGTGGTCATCAACACCAGCGCAATCAGCACCAGCCCTCCGATCACCGCGGTGAACCGGGCAAGAAAATGTATCAGCTGACGCATGGGTCTCTCAGTCTTGTCAGGGTATTTTGGTGGCATCAAGCCATCAGGCCCGCAGCGCAGGGATGCGCTGCAGGCCTGCTATACGCGCTACGGATTACTTACCGTAAGCGTCCATCAGCTCACGCGCTTCGTCGATCAGCGCTTGGCCGTCGATGCCCTTGCTGTCCATATCGGCAATCCAGCTGTCATAGATCGGCTGCGACGCATCGCGCCACACGCGCGTTTCTTCTTCGTTCAGCTCGACCACGTTGTTGCCCAGATCTATAGCCACCTGACGCGCAGGCCCATCGGCATCCGCCTGTGTGCCACCGGCAAAGACAGAGAATTCCAGACCCGAGTTGTCATCCAGAACTTTTTTCAGTTCGTCCGACAGCCCGTCATAGCGGTCCTTGTTCATCGCCAGCACAAAGGTCAGCGTATAAAGCGCGGCACCGTCAAATTCGGTGTGGTTCGTTACCAGCTCGGGCACTTTCAACGATGGCGTCACTTCCCACGGGATCGTGGTGCCGTCGATCACACCCTTGGACAGACCTTCGGGAATCGCCGGAACCGGCATACCAACAGGTGTCGCGCCGGTGATCTCAAGCAGCTGATTCACCAAACGCGACCCGCCGCGGATCTTGAGACCCTGCATATCGTCTGGCGATCGAACTTCGGCGTTCGTGTGCAACAGGCCGGGACCGTGGACCCATGTTCCCAGAATATGCACATCCTTGAACTCGGTGTCTTTCATGTGCTTTTCGAACATCTGCCAATAGGCAGAGCTGGCCGCGCGGGCGTCCGTCACCATAAAGGGCAGCTCAAACACTTCGGTCGTCGGATAGCGGCCCGGGGTATAGCCCACCACGGTCCAGACGATATCGGCCACGCCGTCAATCGCCTGATCCATCAGCTCTGGTGGTTTCCCGCCAAGCTGCATTGAAGGGTAGCGTTCAATCTTGATCCGGTTGTCACTGGCCGCTTCAACCTTGTCAGCCCAGACATCCAGAATAAGCTTCGGCACATTGGCCTGTGGCGGCAGGAACTGGTGCATCCGCAGCGTGACCTCTTGCGCCAGTGCGCCGGTCGCGCTCATGCCAACGGCAAGGGCCGCACCCGCGATCCCCATCAGGGCTCTTCTCATCATCATCTAACTCTCCCAAGTTCAGTCAAAGACGGACCCCTCTGTTGCCGAGCGGTTCCGAGCATCTCGCTGAGCAACACTTGACACCAGCAACACGCGTTTATCAATCATCTGTGACGTCGCCCGATGAAAAACACGCGACGGGGCAAAGCTGGCGGGTTGGGCGCAAAGCGATCTTTGACAAAAACAAGGGGGGGTGATGGTGGCGTTACCTGGATTTGAACCAGGGACCTAACGATTATGAGTCGTTCGCTCTAACCAACTGAGCTATAACGCCATCGGCGCTCCGAGTATGACAGGCTTCGGCCCCCGTCAAGAGCCAAAGCCAATCTTCTTCAATTATTCGCCTTCGCGAACCGTATCGATCATGCGCTGCACGTTGTCAGGATCGGCATCCGGCGTGATCCCGTGGCCAAGGTTAAAGATATGCGGCCCCTTGGAAAAGGCTTTGACGATCTGGCGCGTATCGTCCACCAGCGCCTGCCCGCCCGTGACCATATGGGTCGATGCAAGATTGCCCTGCACACATCCGTCAACCTGCACATGCTGCGCCGCCCAATCCGCCGAGACAGAGTTATCCAGCGCCACACAATCCACGCCCGTTGCCTTGGCAAACCCGATGTATTTATCACCCGCCTCGCGCGGGAAACCAATGATCGGAATACCGGGATGCCGCTTCTTCAGTTCTTGCGTGATCTCGCGCGCCGGCGCGACCGCGTATTTCTCGAACGCATCGCCGGGCAACGATCCAGCCCAGCTGTCAAAAATCTTCATCACTTCGGCCCCTGCGTCAATTTGCGCAGACATATATTCGATCGTCGCCTTGGTAATCAGGTCCAGCAGCTTTTCAAAAAGCGCGTTATCTTGCGTGCGCAGCAGATGCGCCGGCCCCTGATCCTTGGTCCCCTGCCCTGCAACCATATAGGTCGCCACGGTCCAGGGCGCACCGGCAAAGCCGATCAACGTCGTCTCGCGCGGCAGCGCAGCGGTAAGGTTGCGCACCGTCTGATAGATAGGGTTCAACGTCTCGTGAATATCACCGACGGGCCGCAGCTTGTCGAAATCCGCCTGCGTGGTGACCGTCGACAGGCGCGGCCCTTCGCCAGTGACAAACCACAGATCCGCGCCAAGCGCTTGTGGCACAAGCAAAATATCCGCAAACAGGATCGCCGCATCAAACCCATAGCGCCGGATCGGCTGCAGCGTCACCTCGGTCGCGAGATCAGGGTTATAGCACAGCGACAGAAAATCCCCCGCCTGTGCACGTGTCGCCTTATACTCTGGCAGATAGCGACCCGCCTGCCGCATCATCCAGATCGGAGGCACCGGCAACGTCTCTCCTGCCAATGAACGCAGAATGGTTTTGCTTTGCGTATCGGTCTGCGGCATCGGGTATTCCTACTCTTCAAAGGTTTTGTCTTAGGTCAAGATGTAGCGCCCCGATGTCAAGGCAATGGCACCGCTTGTCAGATCAGATCGGCCCCCCTAAAGAAGGGCCATGACTGTGAACCTGCCCACCCCCGAAAACCCTTTGCGCATCGGTACCCGCGGCTCGCCTTTGGCGATGGCCCAGGCCTATGAAACCCGCGCTCGTCTGGCTGCAGCTTTCGAAATCCCGCAAGCGGCTTTCGAAATCGTGGTGATCAAAGTGACCGGCGATGTCATTCAGGATCGCCCGCTCAAGGATATCGGCGGCAAGGGTCTGTTTACGCGCGAAATCGAAGACGACCTGCTGGCCGGCAAGATCGACATTGCGGTCCACTCGATGAAAGACATGCCGACCGTCCAGCCGGGAGGCTTGTTGCTCGACACCTATCTCCCGCGCGAAGACCCCCGCGATGCCTTTGTTGCGCCGACGCTCTCTGCGCTGGATCAATTGGCCCAAGGCGCTGTGGTGGGCACCTCCAGCCTGCGCCGCCGCGCGCAGCTCTTGCACCAGCGCCCCGACCTGAGGGTCGTCGAATTCCGCGGCAACGTGCAAACCCGTCTGAAAAAGCTCGCCGATGGCGTGGCCGAATGCACCTTCCTTGCGGTGGCCGGCCTGAACCGGCTGGGCATGCAGCACGTCCCCGCCACCCCGATCAACGATACGCTGATGCTGCCCGCTGTCGCACAAGGGGCGATTGGCATCGAACGCCGCGCCGGTGATATCGACACCGAAGCCATGCTCGCCGCGATCCACGACACCCCCACCGGACAACGGCTCGCGGCGGAACGCGCCTTCCTGCTGACACTCGACGGGTCGTGCGAAACCCCGATTGCTGGGCTCGCGACGCTTGACGGTGATACGCTGCACCTGCGCGGCGAAGTGCTGCGTCCCGACGGATCAGAGGCGCTGAGCGGTGAACGCAGTGGCCCTATCTCCGAAGGTGGCCTGATGGGTGTCGATCTTGCTCAAGACCTATTGGCGCAGGCAGGCCCCGGATTCTTTGACTGGCACACCAAAGGGTAAGATCGAAACTTATTTCACACGGCTTTTGAAACTAAGCAACGCATGGGCACGTTACTCCGTCATGATCAGCAACTGATCACGATATTAACCCAGGAGAACACCATGACTTTCGCCAAGAAAATGATGACAGCAACCGCAGCGCTGGCCCTGACCACTGGTGCAGCTTTTGCGGATGCACACGCGATGAACCCGATGGTTGGTGGCGCCGAGATGTTTGCCGAAAAGAACATCATTGAAAACGCCGTGAACTCTGCTGACCACACCACATTGGTTGCCGCCGTAAAAGCAGCTGGTCTGGTCGAAACCCTGTCCGGCGAAGGCCCCTTTACCGTATTCGCCCCCACCAACGCCGGTTTCGACCGTCTTGACGCTGGTGCCGTAGAGAACCTGCTCAAGCCCGAAAACAAGGACCAACTGACCGAAGTCCTGACCTGCCACGTGGTCGGCAAAGCTGTAATGGCCGAAGCCCTGCAAGGCATGATCAAGGATGACGGCGGCGAGCACCCCGTTCCCACGCTGGGTGGCTGCACACTGCAAGCATCCTATGCTGACGACGGCCGCATGATGCTGGCCGATGAAAACGGCAACGCAGCGTTTGTGACCATTGCCGACGTCAAACAGTCGAACGGCGTGATCCACGTGATCGATGGCGTGATGCTGCCAAAGCAATAAGCTGACACCAAACTGACCGAAAAGGCCCCCTACTTGCACAGTCGGGGGCCTTTTTTATTCCAGATGGCTCAAATCCCGGGGGAGCCCGCAGGGCGGGGGCTAGCCCCTTTACACCCACTTCGCCAAAGGCGGCAGGCTCATGAGAACCGCATTGGCGTCATGGCCGGTTTCCAGCCCGAATTTTGTGCCGCGGTCATAGACAAGGTTATATTCCGCATAAAGCCCGCGATGCACCAGTTGCGCGTCTTTGTCGGCGTCCGACCAGTCTTGGGTGATCCGCTCTTGCACCAGCGGCAGATAGGCGGGCAGGAACGCGCGACCAATGTCTTGGGTCAGGGTAAAGTCGGCCTCCCAATCCCCTGTCGCGTGATCATCCATAAAGATCCCCCCCACCCCGCGTGCGCGGTGACGGTGCGGGATGTAGAAGTACTCGTCCGCCCATTCCTTCAGACGCGGGTAAAGATCGCGCCCGTGCGGGTCCAGATGCGCTTTTTGGACAGCATGGAAATGCGCCGTGTCCTCGGCATATTCGATACAGGGGTTCAAATCGGACCCGCCGCCAAACCAGCTGGCATGGGGCGTCCAGAACATGCGGGTGTTCATATGTACCGCAGGGGCATGGGGGTTTTGCATATGCGCCACCAGACTGATGCCTGATGCCCAGAACCGCGGGTCTTCGGTCATGCCGGGGATGCCCTTGCGCGCCGCCATGGCGGACTGCGCCCGCTCTCCCAATGTGCCGAAAACAGTCGATACATTGACGCCGACTTTCTCGAACACCCGCCCGCCGCGCATCACGCTCATCAGGCCACCGCCCGCATCGCTGCCATCGTCGCTGCTGCGTTTGGTCGGGGTTACCTCGAATGTGCCAGCGGCCGCACCTGACAGCGGCCCCTCGGCGTGGTCACGCTCCAGCGTTTCGAATGCCTCCACGATCTGGTCGCGCAGGCTGCGGAACCAATCAGCGGCGCGGGTTCTTTCCGCCTCGAAATCATCGGTCATGCGCAAAGCCTTTCGTTGCTGCGTTTTTAGTGTGCCGGCGCGTCCACGGCGTCCAACAAGGACCGCCCCCCGTCCACCACGATCACTTCTCCGGTCAGAAAGCTTGAACTGTCGGCAGCAAGATACTGGATCGTATCGGCCAACTCCGACGGAGAGGCGATGCGCCCCAGCGGCGTGTGATTGCGAATGTCGTCGCGCCATTCACGGTTCTCGGCGCAAGACGCCTTTAGCGAGCCGCTCATCACCGACCCGAAGGCGACGGCGTTCACGCGGATGCGGTGCGGCGCCAGTGTCAGCGCCATTGAACGCGTCATCTGTTCCAGCGCTGCTGCCGCCATGGAATAGGCCATCAGCTCGGGCCGTGTGTGCCGCGAGGTCGTCGAGCTCAGGTTGATGATGCTGCCAACAGCGCCGCCCTCTTGCCCTTCGGCTTGTTTGATCATGCGTTTGGCGACCTGCTGTGTCAGCTGCATCGCGGTCATCACGTTTTCCTGCCACAGGGTTTCAACGCTGGTGTCGTCGCCGTCCAACGCATCCGTGGGCAAAAACTGCCGCGATGCGTTCACCAGCACGTCGACCTCGTCAAAGGCATCGATGGTAGCGGATACAAGGTTCGCAATGGTCAAACGTTGCCGCAAATCGCCCGCGAAAAAGCGGATGTTGCCCTCGTCCTTGGCATCTCCCAATTCTTCAATCAGCGCTTTCTCGTCGATGTCGGCGCACATCACATTGGCACCTTTGTCGGCAAACTGACGTGCAATCGCCAAGCCGATGCCGTTTGCGGCCCCTGTGATGATGACGTTCTTGCCAGATATTGAGAATGACATAACTCGTTCCTTAATCAGCCGCAGCCAACCTACCGACGCTTGCGCAAGGGCCGTGCCGCGTGAAACAGTTTAAACCGCGCATCGCCGCCGATTTCCTCGACATGGGCGAAACGGGTTTTCAACTCTGCCTCATAGGGCAAATGACGGTTTGCCACCATCCACAGTTTGCCTTGGGGCGACAGAATGCGTGCTGCGGTGGCAACAAAAGCCTGTCCGATTTGTGGTTCAGCGGCGCGTCCGATGTGAAACGGCGGGTTCATGATGACGCCGTCCAACCGGTGCGGCGGCTCCCAGCTGGTGGCATCCTCCCAATGAAAAGACGCGCGGTCATCGGTGACATTGCGGCGCGCGCATTCAAGCGCCAGATGCCCTGCCTCGACAACATATAGGTTTTTGATACCCGGGCGTGTCAGCGCGTGCGCCGACAAAAAGCCCCAACCGGCCCCCAGATCGGCGACCTCGGACCCCAGCTTTTCGGGCAAGGCATCAACCAGCAACGCTGACGCCAGATCGACGCCATCTGCAGAAAAGACCCCCGGTGCAGTCCAAAACCCGCCCTCTGTCAGTTCAGGGCCTCGACGCCAGTCGGCAAAAAATTCTGCCGCGGGCTCAGAGATCCAGAACATCTTGCCATGTGCCTTGGAAATCGGGCCCTGCACCGTCACGCGGTCGCGCATCTCGCGCAGGACACTATCGGCCCCGTCGGTCTTTTGTCCGTCGATCACAACGATCCCGTCGCAGACCTCGCAGGCGGCGGCGATGACAGCGCGGGCTTCGGCCTTGGCGCGTGGCAAGCACACGATACAGGCCGCATAGCGGTCCTTGATCGTGCGCACGACATCATAGCCTCGTGCCGCCCACGCATCGTAATCAGGCTTAAAGCCATGGATGATCTGAACGCGGTCCTTATCAAGGCCGGGCAAATCACTGTCACGGGGGGGCTGAAAGACGGCAATCGTCCCTTCAGCCGGCAACTCAAGACCACCGCCGTCAAGCGCCAGGTGCAGGCGTGCATCAATCACGTGTTATTCTTCTTTTTCCATAGTGCATTGCAGCGGGTGCTGGTGACGTCGGGCGAAATCCATCACTTGCGCGACCTTGGTTTCGGCGATCTCGTGGCTAAACACACCCACGACCGCCAGCCCTTTTTTATGCACGGTCAACATGATCTCGAAGGCCTGGGTGTGGTTCAGCCCGAAAAAGCGTTCAAGAACGATCACCACAAACTCCATCGGGGTGAAATCATCGTTCAACAGCATCACCTTGTACAAAGGCGGCCGCTTGGTCTTTGGTTTGGTCTTGGTCAACAGATCGGTTTCATCGTCGTCCCGATCTTTGCCCGCCATCATAAGATCATCAAGGCGCATTGCTGCTCCTGCCTGAGAAGTCGTTTCAAGTGAGTCGTATAGCCGTCTATATAACCCTAAAGCAGAATTAGAAAAGAGGGCGCGCCAAAGATGGGTAATCCGCTAACGACCATCGGTTTTGATGCCGATGACACTTTATGGCACAACGAACGTTTCTTTGCTTTGACCCATGTCAAATTCGCAGAACTTCTTGCCGATTATACAGACCGCGAAAGCCTGATGGACCGGCTGCTTGATGCAGAGCGCCGCAACATTCCGCACTACGGTTTTGGTATCAAGGGGTTCACCCTGTCGATGATCGAAACCGCAATCGAGGTCACCCAAGGCCGCGTGCCCGCCGACGTCATTTCACAAATACTCGCGGCGGGCCGTGATATGCTGGCGCATCCGGTCGAATTGCTGCCCGATGTCTGTGAAACCCTAGAGGTGCTGCAAGACACCTATACCCTCGTGCTCGTGACCAAGGGCGACCTGCTGGATCAGGAACGCAAGCTTGCTGAATCCGGACTGCGCGGGATGTTCAGCGCGATAGAAATTGTGTCGGACAAGACCCCGCAAACCTACCAGCGCATCTTTGACAGCCACGGGGACGGTCCGGCCCGCGGCATGATGATCGGCAACTCGATGAAGTCCGACGTGGTGCCGATGATCGATGCGGGCGGCCATGGCGTCTATATCCCTCACGGTATCACCTGGGCGCTGGAGCACGCCCCCGCGCCAAGTGATTCGCCCCGCTTCCATCAGATCGCCCGACTGTCCGAGGTGGCAAAGCTACTGCCCTGAACTTTGCTGGATTCTCGCCGCACCTTCGCTGCGTTGTCGCCCAACTCCCGCCACATTCCTGCCGCAATCGCCTCTATAGTGGCGGAAGATTGAGCATACGCTACATGTGCTGCCCAAAAATCGCCGCTTTTGAGGAGCCTGCCACATTGGACGGGTTTATCGAAATTTCGACCTATGATACGGTGACCTTAATAAAAATGGTCAGTCGAAAAATCGGCGGCTTAGGCAGAGCAAAGGCAGTTGTTATGAGAGTGCGGCGTGTGCAGCCAGCCCGGTTTGGGCTATTCATCCTTGCGGCAATATGGATCTTGATGATCTTGCCACTAAGCGCAATGGCGGCCCCCTATGCCGCTTATGTTATCGACGCCCGTACCGGCGAAGTGCTGCATTCCCAAAACGCCGACACCCGTCTGCACCCGGCCTCCCTCACTAAAATGATGACGCTTTATATCGCATTCGAGGCGATTAAACGTGGTGAGATTTCGCTGGACAGCAAGGTCAAGATCACCAGCCACGCCGCGTCCGAACCGCCCAGCAAACTAGGGCTGAAATCGGGTCAAACCATCTCCCTGCGCTACCTGATCCGCGCGGCTGCGGTCAAATCTGCCAATGACGCCGCCACGGCCATCGGCGAAGCAATCGAAGGCTCCGAGGCAAATTTTGCACGCCGTATGAACCGCACTGCCAAAGCGCTCGGCATGACCAACACCACCTTCAAGAACGCCCACGGCCTGACAGAGTCCGGCCACATGTCTACCGCGCACGACATGACCATCATGGGCCGCCACCTGCTCTATGATCACCCCGAATACTACAACCTGTTTTCGCGCATCACGGCTGATGCCGGCGTGCGCAAGGTCAGCCACACCAACCGCCGCTTTCTCGGCTCCTACAAAGGCGCTGACGGCATCAAAACGGGCTACACCCGTGCCGCGGGCTTCAACCTCACGGCCTCCGCCGAACGGGGCAATGAACGGGTGATCGTGACAGTTTTCGGCGGCACCTCGACCAGTGCGCGTAACGCCAAAGTAACCGAGCTGATGGATCTGGGCTTTCGCCGCGCCCCGTCTAGCGCGCCTTTGAACAAACCCTCCAAACCAGCCTATGCCGACATCGAAGACACGCCTGTCGCCTCCAACGGGGGGGCTGGCAAAGTCATCCGTCTTGTGGGCGCGGTCACCAGTTCCAAACGCCCGACCTTGCGTCCGGGTCATCAGGCGCAGGTCGTTGTCGCAACTGCCGAAGCACCGCAAGCGAGCTCGCCTATTCTGAATGCCGACATCACCGCCGCGCTGCAAGAGGCGCAGAAAACCGCGCCAGCCGTCGTCGCACAGGCCCCTGCCCCCGAACCCGAAGCAGAAACCCTGCTGGCCGCTGTCTCTGTGCGTCCGACCCTGCGCCCCTCTGCCGCCGCATCGCTGGTCGAAACAGCCGCTGTCAGACAGATCACCCCCAAAGCGCCCCCCGCACCCGAAGTCATCACGCGGGTCTCCACCTCTGGTGGCCGTCACTGGGGCGTCAATGTGGGTCGCTACCCCAGCCGCTATGCCGCAGAGAAAATCCTGCTAAAGACCGCTTTGTCTGAAATTTCGACCCTCGACGGGAGCCTGCGCAAAGTCGTGCGCCGCCCACAGGGGTTCGACGCCAACTTCCTTGGCATGACCCGCGAGACAGCCGATCTGGCCTGCCGCCGCTTGGTCGCACGTAATGTGAACTGCTTTATGATCGGGCCAAGCTCCTAAGCTTGGCCTGCTCAGGTCGTCGCCTGCAACAAGGTGCGCGTATACTCTGACTTTGGGTTGTCATAAAGCGTATCAACGTCGCCGTATTCGACCACATCCCCCCGCTTCATCACCATCACCTTATGCGACATCGCGCGCACGACCTTGAGGTCGTGGCTGATGAACAGATACGCCAGCCCGTATTTGCGCTGTAGATTGCGTAGCAGGTCCACGATCTGCACCTGCACGGTCATGTCCAGCGCCGAGGTCGGCTCGTCCAGCACCAGCAGTTTGGGCCGCAGCACCATCGCCCGCGCAATCGCGATCCGTTGACGCTGACCGCCGGAAAATTCATGCGGATACCGGTCCATCGTGGCAGGGTCCAACCCCACCTCGATCATCACATCATGCACCAGCTCACGCGGGTTTCGGTCCGGGTCGACCTTATGCACGCTCAGCCCTTCGGCGATGATCTGCATACAGGTCATCCGTGGCGACAGGCTGCCAAACGGGTCCTGAAACACGATCTGCATATCCTTGCGCAGCCGGCGCAATTGCCCCGTGGACCAACTGCGCACGTCCTGCCCCATAAAGCGGATGCCCCCTTCGGAGGCGATCAGCCGCATGATGGCCAATGCCAGCGTCGTCTTGCCAGAACCGGATTCGCCGACGATGCCCAAGGTCTCTCCGGCGCGCACAGATAAAGAGGCGTCGTTGACCGCCTTCACGTGATCCACGGTCTTGCGCATGAACCCCTTCTGGATCGGGAACCAGACCTTCAGATGGTCGGTACTGGCAATGACTTCGGCATCTTGTGGCACAGGGTCGGGGCGGCCCGATGGTTCGGCCCCCAGCAGCTTGATCGTATAGGGGTGCTGCGGGTTCTCGAAAATCTCGTTCGTGGGGCCGTGCTCAACGATCTCGCCCTGTTTCATCACGCAGACGCGGTCGGCAATGCGCCGCACGATCCCCAGATCATGGGTGATGAACAACAGGCCCATGCCCTCGCTGTCTTTCAGCTCTTTCAACAGATCAAGGATTTGCGCCTGAATGGTTACATCCAGCGCCGTGGTCGGTTCATCCGCGATCAGCACGTCGGGCTTGTTGGCCAGCGCCATCGCAATCATCACACGTTGCCGTTGCCCACCCGACAGCTGGTGCGGGTACGCCCCCAGCCGGCTTTCGGCGTCAATGATCCCGACCTTGTCCAACAATTCCAGAATCCGCGACCGCGCTGCCGCCCCCGCCACGCCCTGATGCAGCGCCAGTGATTCCGACAGCTGTTTCTCGATCGTGTGCAGCGGGTTCAACGATGTCATCGGCTCTTGGAAGATAAAGCTGATGTCATTGCCGCGCACCTTACGCAGCAGCTTTTCATTCGCGCCGACCATCTGCTGCCCGTCATATAGCACCGATCCCGAGACCTCCGCGCTGTCGCCCAACAGCGACACCGTGCTCAGGGCTGACACGGATTTACCCGAACCGGACTCCCCCACCAGCGCCACGGTTTCTCCGCGCTGCACGGAAAAGCTCACGCCCTTGACCGCATGGGTCAACGCACCTTCCTGACGGAAGGACACGCGCAGGTCTTCAACTTGCAGCACCGCAGCGGACGGGGTCGAAGGCGTCATGAGAACGTCTTTCTCGGGTCAAAGGCGTCGCGGATTCCTTCGAAAATGAAGATCAGCAGCGACAGCATGGTGGCAAAGGTAAAGAACGCGGTAAACGCCAGCCAGGGCGCTTGCAGGTTCTGTTTGGCTTGCAAGGTCAGCTCGCCCAAAGACGGTGCCGACGACGGCAGGCCGAAGCCCAGAAAATCAAGGATCGCGAGCGTGCTGATCGTGCCGGTAATGATAAACGGCAGCATCGTCAGCATCGCGACCATCGCGTTGGGCAGCATGTGGCGGAACATGATCGTCATATTCCCCACCCCAAGTGCGCGCGCCGCACGCACATATTCAAGGTTACGCGCCCGCAGGAATTCCGCCCGTACAACACCCACCAGCGACGTCCAACTGAACAGCACCAGCAAGAACACAAGCAGCCAGAAACTGCGCCCCAGAATGGCGAACATGATGATGATCACATAAAGCGACGGGGTCGACGTCCATATCTCGATCACGCGCTGGAAAATCAGATCGGTCCAGCCGCCAAAGAACCCCTGCACCGCCCCCGCGATGATCCCGATCAGCGATGCCGCACCGGTCACGATCAAGGTAAAGATAATCGACAGACGGAACCCGTGGATCACCCGCGCCAGCACGTCACGCTTGGTGCCATCGGTGCCCAGCAGGTTCTGCCCGTTGGGCGGCAGCGGGGCCGCACCGGGCCGGTCCACGGCGGTGTTAAAGCTATACGGAATGGGCGGCCAGATCGACCAGCCCGCCGCAATCGCCTCGCCCGCGACGTCGCCATCCTGCGCGTCTTCTATGATCCCCTCGGGATCGTCCAGACAGTCGATCAGCCCGCCAGACGCAATCAGACACTGCACCTCGGGGTCGCGGTAGACCGCTTCGGTCAGGAAATCACCGCCGAATTCCGTCTCGGGATAGAACTTGAAAATCGGCATGTAATAGTCGCCGCGGTAGTTCACGAGGATCGGCTTGTCGTTGGCCACAAATTCAGCGAACAGCGAAATCCCGAACAGGATCGCGAAAATCCAAAGGCTCCAATACGCCCGACGGTTGCGGGTAAAGTTACGCCAGCGGCGTTGGTTCAGCGGGGATAGCGCCATAGGGTTCAGCCCTCGCGTTTTTCAAAGTCGATGCGCGGATCAACAACCACATACATCAGGTCAGACAGG
Organism: Sulfitobacter sp. M13; assembly: GCF_053474885.1. Lineage (NCBI taxonomy): Bacteria > Pseudomonadati > Pseudomonadota > Alphaproteobacteria > Rhodobacterales > Roseobacteraceae > Sulfitobacter > Sulfitobacter sp. M13. The sequence goes on from NZ_CM130281.1 coordinate 3,238,435, forward strand.
ATACCGACCACCAAGCCGATGAGGCCAAAGATGAACAGTGTCCCGAACACGATGGGGTAATCCCGTGCGACCGCCGCTTCGAAGCCCAGACGGCCCAAGCCATCAAGGCTAAAGATCGTCTCGATGATCAGCGATCCGCCAAAGAACACGCCGATAAACACTGCCGGAAAGCCCGCGATCACGATCAGCATCGCGTTGCGGAACACATGGCCGTACAGCACTTTGCGTTCTGACAGCCCTTTGGCCCGTGCCGTGACGACATATTGCTTTTTGATCTCGTCGAGAAAGCTATTCTTGGTCAGCAACGTCAGCGTCGCAAAGGCCGAGATGGTCGAGGCCAGCACCGGCAGCGTGATGTGCCAGAAATAATCCGCGACCTTGCCCAGGGGGCTCAGCTGGTCAAAGTTATCCGAGGTCAGCCCCCGCAGCGGGAATATCTGCCAATAGGACCCACCGGCAAACAGCACCAGCAACAGGATCGCGAACAGAAAACCGGGAATCGCATAGGCCGCGATAATCGCGCCGGATGTCCAGGTATCAAACGCCGTGCCATCCTTGACCGCCTTGCGGATGCCCAAAGGGATCGACACGAGATAGGCGATCAACGTGGACCAAAGCCCGAGCGTGATCGACACCGGTAGCTTTTCCTTGATCAACTCGATCACACTGATCGACCGGAAATAGCTATCACCGAAATCGAACCGCATGTAATTCCACAGCATGTTCACGAACCGCTCTACCGGCGGTTTGTCAAAACCGAACTCTTTCTCAAGCTCTGCGATAAACTCAGGCGGCAGGCCGCGTGCGCCGACGTAATTCTCGTTGCCGCCCGTATCTACCGCGTTGCCCGCATCCGATCCCCCTCCCGAGAACCCTTCGAACACGTCACCGCCGCCCTGAATACGCGCGATCGCCTGTTCAACCGGACCACCGGGCACGAACTGCACCAGTGCAAAGTTGATCAACATGATCCCCAGCAAAGTCGGAATGATCAGCAACAGCCGTCGAAGAATATATGCGCCCATGACCGGCGTTTACCTCAGTGCGCCCGCAGCGCGCAAGGCGTCTGCTTTGTCCGCGTCGTACCACCAGAAATCGAGATAGCCCAAAGCATAGGGCGGCTGCGTTTCGGGGTGGTCGTACTGGTCATAATAGGCCGTCCAGAAGCTGTCGTTATACCAGGTCGGGATCATGAAAAACTCATACCGCAGCGCCCGATCCAGCGCCATCAGGCTGGCGTCCTCTTCCTCTTTGGTGTCGGCGGCAAGCGACGCGGTCACGATTGCATCGACCAGCGGACTGGCAAGCCCCGCAGGGTTGAACAGCGAATAGGCAGCTGCCTCTGACCCATAGCGCTGTTCCAGCCCGGTGCCCGTGCCCAGAAACGCGGCATAGCTGTCATACACCATGTCATAATCGCGGTCGCGTTCGCGTGCTGTGTATTGGGAGCTGTCGACTTTCTCCAGCACGGCATTGATGCCCATGTTCTGCAAATTCGATATAAAGTTTTCGACGACCGCCGACAGCGTGGCCGATCCGGACGAGTTCAACAAAAACCGCAGCTGCAGCGGTTTGCCCTGCGCATTATAGCGTTTGCCGTCGTCGCCCACGGGCCAACCGGCCTCGTCCAGCAGTTTCATCGCGCGGCGCAGGTTGCGACGGTCCAACAGGCGGCTCGCCTCAGAGGTATGCGGCACTACGGCGTCTTGCGTCAGCAGCGCCTCTGGCACGACATCGCCAAGGCTTTCCAGCAGCGCCAGCTCGGCCCCTTGGGGCGTGCCCGTGGCCATCAGCGGGGTATCTTGGGTAAACGATGCACGCGGTTTGAACAGCCCGTATTGCAGCGATTCATTGGTCCATTCAAAGTTGAACCCCAACGCCACGGCCTCGCGCACTCGCTTGTCTTGCAACACCTCGCGGCCAAGGTTGAACACAATGCCCGAGGGCGTGGGCGGTGACCCGTCGGGAATATCCTCTTTCACGACCTGCCCTGCGGTCACTTTGGGAAAGTCATAGGATGATGCCCATTGTTTCGAGCTGCCCTCGGTGCGGAAGGTATATTCACCCGCCTTGAACGCCTCGAACGCCGAATTCTCGTCGCCGAAGTATTCCACGCGGATGCTGTCAAAGTTGTTGCGGCCCACGTTGAACGGCAAATCCTTGCCCCAGTAATCGGGGTTGCGCTTGTAAACGATCCGACGGTTCACATCGATGCTGTCGATCATATACGGGCCAGACCCGGGCGAGGTTTCAAGCCGCGATTCGTCCAGCCGCGCGCCGGTTTCCTCGTACCATTTTTTGGACCAAGCAGGCACACCGCCGACCTGTTCGATCAGGCTGCGGCGCGACACGCCGGGGCTGAAATAGAACTTGATGGTGTAATCGTCGATCACCTCGACCTCGGGGATCAACTTGCGCACCGCATCGGCATAGGACTTCAGCCCCTGATCCAGTAGCAGGTTGTGGCTGAACGCGATATCATGGGCCGTCACAGGATCACCGGTCGAGAATGTGGCATCCTTGCGCATGTGAAAGATCACCCAGTCCTTGCTCTCGGGGTATTCAAGGCTCTCGCACAGCAGGCAATAGGCTTCGCCGTAGACATCGGCGGGCACGGTCTCTCCGCCAACGCCCTCGCCCAACAGGCTTTCGTACATCACCGTGCTCAGCGCGCCGCCGCGGCCCTTGCGTGAATAGGGGTTCATCGAATCAAACGTCCCCAGCGTCGAGATCGAAATCTCGCCCCCCTTGGGTGCGTCGGGATTCACATAGTCGAAATGGGTGTAATCGGCGGGGTATTTCAGATCGCCGTAAAAGGAATACCCGTGCGAGGTGATGATATCGCCGCTGCCTTGTGCGGTATCATCCTGCCCCCAAGCCGCCCCGCCCAGCATCGCCACCCCAAAGACAAGTAAAGCCGCGCCAGCGACGCGCAGCAGGGGGGTTTGCGATTTTGTGTCAGCACGGGCATGGGTCCGGGGCATCGGGCGTATCCTTTATAACAACAGGCGTTTGGCGGTGGCCTTCGTGGCAGGTGACTGCCGGATACACGCTAACGGCCCGACCGCCCAAGTTACAAGTTGCGAATATGTTACCTGACTGAAAACAGGGCACTTCACAGCAAAAGGCCGCCCACGAGGGGGCGGCCTTGCATTCGGAATATGGGGTGGATCAGTTGTCCAGGCTGTCGAGATAGGCGATGACATCTGCCCGGTCTTCGATCTTGGGCAGACCTGCAAAACCCATGATGGTGCCCGGTGCAAAACCCGCAGGCTTGGTCAGGAACGCGTTCAGGTTTTCAGGTGTCCATGTGTCCGCGGCTTTCTCAAGCGCGCCGGAATAGGATGCATAACCATCAGCCCCATCAACCGGACGTCCGACGACACCATAAAGATAGGGGCCAACCGCGTTCGCACCGTCTTCGGCCTTGTGGCAAGCGGAGCATTTGCGGAAAACCTTTTCGCCGTTGGACGGGTCAGCCGCGGCGAGGATTTCAGCGAAATCGACTGTTTCTTCGGCGGCACCACCAGCAGAAGCATCAGCCACTTCAATGACATAGCCCTGTTCGCCATGCGCGTTCGCATGATAAAGCTCTTCGCCCGCGAATTTGCCAAGCAGAAGGACAAGCCAAGCGCCAAACAGGCCGGCAGCGATTTTGGTAACGGTCATTGTATCGAACATGCGTGAAGGTCCATCGTTGGTATTCGGGCATCGTATTGCAGGCGTATCTATTGCTTTCCCTTCGTCGGGGCAAGGTGTAGTTACCGCGACCAAACGCCATAGTTGGCAACGACCTGAAGAAGGATGCCCCTGATGACCCATAAAAGCGCGCCGCGCATCGCTTTTCAAGGCGCTTTGGGGGCCTATAGCCACGAAGCCTGCCTGCAGGCCCGCCCCGACATGGTCCCCGTGCCTTGCATGACCTTCGAAGGCGTCATCCGCGCCGTCCGCGAAGGCCGTGCCGATCTGGCAATGCTGCCGGTCGAGAACTCTACCTACGGGCGCGTCGCGGACATTCACCGGCTTTTGCCGCAAAGCGGGCTGCGCATCATCGGCGAGGCATTTGTGCGGGTACGCATCAGCTTAATGGCCCATGACGGCGTCAAGCTCGAAGACATCAAACACGTGCGCGCGCATATGGTGTTGATCCCGCAGGCGCGCAGCTGGCTGGATGCCCATGGCATCACCTCAGAGGCCGCAGCCGACAGCGCGGGTGCGGCGGCTGATCTTGCCGTGTCGGATGAACGTGACGTGGGCGTTCTGGCAAGCGAGGTCGCGGCGGATATTCACGGGCTCAAGGTGCTGGCCCGCGACATCGAAGACCTGGACCACAACACCACGCGCTTTTTGCTGATGTCGCCCGAGCTGGACCAGACCCGCCGCGCGGACAATATGCTGACCACCTTTGTGTTTCAGGTGCGCAACATCCCCGCAGCGCTGTACAAGGCCTTGGGCGGCTTTGCGACGAATGGCGTCAACATGACCAAGCTGGAAAGCTATATGGCGGGCGGGTCTTTCACGGCGACGCAGTTTTACGCTGACATCGAAGGCCACCCCCAAGACCCCGCCGTCGCCCGCGCGATGGAAGAGCTGGAACACTTCACCAATGTGATCGAAATTCTAGGCGTCTACCCCGCGCACCCCGACCGTCACGGCAGATAATCATCCGCCGCCACAGCCCCCTAGCGGGGTTTGTGGTAGCGTTCTTCCATGTCCTTGGCATAGTCGCCAACACGTTTCTTGAACTTCTTGGTCAGCGCGTTTTTGGCCAGCTTCAATGATTGCACCAAAAGACGCGCCGACAGGTTTTGCGGCTTGAGGTCAAGCGCGACCATGATGCGGGTGCGGCTGCGGCTGCGCGACAGGGCGACCAGATCAAAGCTCATGTCGCCGGTCAGCCCCTGCGACCGGGTTTCCAGCTTCATCTCTGTCGGGCGTTCGAAACGGTCCATCTCGACTTGAAGCGCGCGGCGCTTGCCGCGCATGTCAAAGGCAGCTTCCCACAGCATCCCCGCCCCCGGTTCTGCCAACTGATCCACGCGCTGGACCTCGGCACCGCGGCGCATGGCGGCACGTTCGAACTGGTCAAATTCGCACAGCATGTCGAATACCGCATCAATCGGCGCGTCGATGTCTTCTTTGGTTGAAAATTTCATGTTCTGCCTTGTCCGTAGTCTTAACCGAAGGTTGCTTTAGTCCAGCGTATCCGCAAGCCAGTTTTGTAACAGGAAATGGGCAATCGCCCCTTTGCGGGCCGGTTTGATTGTGGGGTGCTGTCCGGCGAAGACATCCATCATCTCTTCTTTGGTGACCCACATTGCCGCTTCGATTTCCTTGGGGTCGATTGTGATCTCGCTGCTGGTCGCCTCTCCGGCGCAGCCGAACATAAGCGATGCGGGAAACGGCCAAGGTTGGCTGGCAAGGTAGCTGACAGCGCCGACCTGAACGCCGGCCTCTTCAAAGACCTCGCGGCGCACCGCGGCCTCGAGCGTTTCACCCGGTTCGAAGAACCCCGCCAGAAGGGAGAACATACCCTCGGGCCACCCCGGCGACCGGCCCATCAGGACAGAGTTGCCATGGGTAATCAGCATGATCACAACCGGATCGGTGCGCGGGAAATGCGAGGCGCGGCAAGCGGGGCAATTGCGTTGCCAACCCGCGTCGTTCACCACCGTTTCAAACCCGCAGCGGGCGCAATAGCCGTGGCTTTCATGCCACGCCAAAATCGCCTTGCCCGTCGCGGCCAGTTCGGCGTCGCGCGGGGTGAGCCATGTCATCACCTGGCGCATTTCGACAAACACATATTCGGGCGGCAGCATCGGGTGGCGCTGTTCGCTTTGATCCACAAAAGACCCCAGCTGGCGCGGATCGAATATCTCGTCCGGCATCCACGGTGACAGGTCATAGGCAAAGCGCGCAGCACCGTCTTCGCGCCCCAGCAAAATCGGGGCGGAACCGGCATCGGCCAGTGCGGGATGATCCAGCGGCAACCGCACAAGAGACGCAGGGCGCGCGGGGTCAACCAACACCTTGCCCCGCCAGAACAGGATAGCCCGGGCGGCATCATCTGCGCGCAATGCTGCCACGGCCTCTTTGTCGGCGCGGACCTCTCCGGCACGGTCCAGTGCGGACCCTCCGAAAGTCACCGTCTCGGCATGCTTCATTCGTATCCTCCCGATTGCGTGGTATATGCCTATTGGCCAAATCCCGCGATGCCAAGGCTGCATGACCCCGCGCCCAATAAAAACGCGTCGGATAAAAACGGCTCTGGGTCCGTCTTGCACTCTCTTTGGCCCTATACTATATGGGCGGTGAGAGGTTGGTGCGGGCAGGTGCCTCGCCAACTCGGTCAGATCCGGAAGGAAGCAGCCGTAACGAGACCCACTTGGGTCGTTATCAGCCTCTCACCCCAGCGTATTTTGCACAGCAAAATGCGCGCCGCCCCGCAGTGTCATCCAAAGGATGGCACGAGAGGGGTAGCCCAGTTCACCAACAAATTAGCACACGCCACGCCCTGCACCGGTGCATTTGCGCATCAGCATTTCGGCACGCTTGCAACCAACAGATCAGGTTACCCATGGGTAACCTAACCTTCTGTTTATATTGATTATTTTTTCGTTAGGCCTGCGAGCGCTCTTACAGCTGCTCTGCGGCAAAGGTATCGCATTGCCCGACCTGACCGCTATCAAACCCGCGCTGGAACCAGCTTGAGCGTTGTTCGGACGTGCCATGGGTAAAGGTATGCGGTTGCGGGACGCGACCGGCCTGCCGTTGCAAATGGTCATCGCCGATCTTGCGGGCGGCGTTCAATGCCTCGTTCAGGTCGCCGCGCTCCATCAGACCCTGGACGTTTTTGGCCCATATGCCGGACAGACAATCGGCCATCAGTTCGAGCCGGACCGTCAGGGCATTCGCCTCTGCGGTGGAGGACTGGCGGCGCAATGCGTCGACCTGAGGCAGGATACCCAGTTCGTTTTGCACATGGTGGGCGACCTCGTGCGCAATGACATACGCGGCGGCGAAATCCCCGCCTGCCCCCATGCGCTGTGCTAGAAGGTCAAAGAATTGCGTGTCGATATAGGCCTTTTCATCGGCGGGACAGTAAAACGGGCCCGTCGCACCAGATGCGCCGCCACACGCACTTTGCGTCACGTTTGAAAAGACAACAAGCTTGGGCGGGACATATTCACGGCCCAACTGCTGTGGGAAAATCTCACCCCACACATCTTCTGTGGTGGCCAAAACCTGTGCGGTAAATTGCGTGGCTTCGCCGTCACTTTCAGACACGGGTGCGCCCTGCTGGGTTTGCGGCGCGCCGCCACCACCGAGCAAGGGTGATACGTCTATTCCGGTAAAATACCCGATTGCCAGCACAGCCAGAACGCCGACGATCCCCAGACCGCCCGCACGACCGGCACCCCCACCGCCCCCGCCGCGGCGCACCTCTACGTTTTTGCTTCGTCTGATGCCACGCAACCGCATAATTCTGTCCCCGCTATGTCAAATATTATTGTCAGCGTAACGCGCGAGGCGCACAATAGTTCAATGAATAAAAGCAATGAACTGGCCGAGAACCGCACCGATTGGGCCGAAGACCGCACGATCCTGGCGAATGAACGCACCTTTGCGGGATGGATGCGCACCGGCATGGCATCGCTTGCGGTGGCGATCGGGCTCAAGGCGGTGTTTGGGGATTTCGACCCGACATGGGCCGCGAAAGCTGTGGCCTCGATCTTTGTCGTGGCGGCGGTCTACATTTTCTGGGCGGCCCATGATGCGGCGACCAAAACGCTGGACCGGCTGAACGACCACCATGCCAACGCCCAACCCAATGCGCGGATGAAGACACTTGCGGTGATTTTCAGCTTTGCCTCGGTTGCGGTTGGCGGCATCCTTTGGATGCTCTAGGTTCAGGGCCTTAATCGAATCTTGCAGGATCGTCATGACAGCACCCTCTGCCTATCGCGTATTGGCCCGCAAATACCGGCCTGAAACCTTTACCGATCTGGTCGGTCAGGACGCGATGGTACGCACGCTGAAAAACGCGTTCGAGGCGGACCGTATCGCGCAGGCGTTCATCATGACCGGCATCCGCGGGACCGGTAAAACCACCACGGCGCGAATCATCGCCAAGGGGATGAACTGCATCGGGCCGGACGGCAACGGCGGGCCAACGACGGACCCCTGCGGCGTGTGCGAACACTGCGTCGCCATCATGGAAGGCCGCCACGTCGACGTGATGGAGATGGATGCCGCATCGAACACCGGCGTCGGCAACATCCGCGAGATCATTGATAGCGTGCACTACCGCGCGGCCTCGGCCCGGTACAAAGTCTATATCATCGATGAGGTGCACATGCTGTCGACAGGGGCGTTCAATGCGCTGCTGAAAACGCTGGAAGAACCGCCCGAGCACGTCAAATTCATTTTTGCGACGACCGAAATCCGCAAGGTGCCCGTGACCGTTCTGTCGCGTTGTCAACGGTTCGATCTGCGCCGGATTGAACCCGAGGTAATGATCGCGCTGATGCGCAAGATCGCCACGGCAGAGAATGCACAGATTGCCGATGACGCGCTGGCGTTGATCACCCGTGCCGCCGAAGGGTCGGCGCGCGATGCGACGTCGCTGCTGGATCAGGCGATCAGCCATGGCGCGGGCGAAACATCTGCCGTGCAGGTGCGCGCGATGCTGGGGCTGGCGGACCGCGGGCGGGTGCTGGACCTGTTCGATATGATCCTGCGCGGCGATGCGGCAGGCGCGCTGAACGAGCTGGGCAACCAGTATTCGGATGGGGCCGACCCGATGGCCGTGCTGCGCGATCTGGCCGAGATCACCCACTGGGTATCCGTGGTCAAGATCACCCCCGATGCCGCCGAAGACCCCACCGTTTCCCCCGAAGAGCGCACCCGAGGCGTGACCATGGCCGAAACCTTGCCAATGCGCGTGCTGACCCGTCTGTGGCAGATGCTGCTGAAGGCACTGGACGAAGTCGCCAGCGCCCCGAATGCAATGATGGCCGCCGAAATGGCAGTGATCCGCTTGACCCATGTCGCCGATCTGCCCAGCCCGGAAGAACTGGCGCGCAAGCTGGCCAGCGCCACGCCTCCCCCTGCCCCGCCACAAGGTCCGGGCGGGGGTGCCGCGGTACCCTCGGGTAGTGGATCGACCGGCGCAATGGGCAGCCAGCAGATGTCGGGCGGGCCCTCTGGTGGGGCGACGATGGCAGCACTTGCACCGGCCGTGTCCTCAGCGCTGGCCCAATATCCGACCTTTGAACATGTGGTCGAACTGATCCGCAGCAACCGTGACGTCAAGCTGCTGGTGGAGGTCGAGACCTCGGTCCGCCTTGCGGCCTACCAACCGGGCCGGATCGAATTCACCCCAACAGATACCGCCCCCCGCGATTTGGCGCAGCGCCTTGGCACGCGGTTGCAACTGTGGACCGGCAACCGCTGGGCTGTGACCATCGTGGGCGACAGCAGCGCCAAAACCATTGCCGAAATCCGCGACGCCAAGGAAAACGCGCTGAAATCGCAGGCCGAGAACCATCCGCTGATGCAGGCCGTCATGGCGAGCTTTCCGGGGGCCAAGATCCTGTCGATCCGCACGCCGGAAGAAATCGCCGCCGCCGCTGTGTCCGAAGCGCTGCCCGAGGTCGAAGACGAATGGGACCCCTTCGAGGACGACTGAGCCTGCCGGTCTCTTCGCCGCCTCTCTGGCCTCTGCCCCCCTTGTCGGACCGCGGCAAAGACCGCATATACATAAGCAAATAAAGCTACAGGAGACGACCACATGCTTAAAGGTTTGGGTGCCATGGGTGACATGGCCAAAATGATGAAGACCGCGCAGCAGATGCAGGGCAAGATGGCCCAACTGCAAGAAGACATGCACAATATCATCGTCGAAGGTGAATCCGGCGCCGGTCTGGTCAAGGCGACCTGCACTGCCAAGGGCGAGCTGAAGTCGCTGGATATTGACCCGTCGATCTTTAACGGCGACGAAAAAGAAGTCGTCGAAGACCTGATCCTCGCCGCTATCAAGGACGCGCAAAGCAAAGCCACCGATCGCGCCCAGTCCGAGATGAGCAAGCTGACCGAAGGCATGGGTCTGCCCGCGGATATGAAGCTGCCGTTCTGATCCTTCCAAATGGGGTTAAATCCTCGCCGAAAGCATTAAAACTCTTTCACACCAACGCCATGGGGGTCCACGGATGAGCAGCACACGCGACATTGATGCGCTCATCGACCTGATGGCGCGCCTGCCCGGATTGGGGCCACGCTCGGCCCGCCGGGCGGTGCTGCATCTGATCCGCAAGCGCGCGCTGTTGCTGACCCCCTTGGCCGACATGATGCAGACTGTGGCGGCGACAGCGCGTGAATGTATCAACTGCGGCAATGTCGGCACCACGGACGTCTGCGATATCTGCACTTCGGAAAAACGCGCCAATGGCGAGATTTGCGTGGTCGAAGATGTCGCCGATCTATGGGCGATGGAACGGTCCGGCGTGTTCAAGGGGCGGTATCACGTATTGGGCGGCACGCTGTCGGCACTGGATGCTATTGGCCCGCAGGAATTGCGCATACCACGTCTGATCGACCGTGTGCGTGAAGATGCCGTATCCGAGGTTATTCTGGCGCTCAACGCCACCATCGACGGGCAAACCACGGCGCATTACATCGCCGACCAGCTGGAAGGTCAGGTGCGGTTGACGTCGCTGGCCCAAGGGGTCCCCATCGGCGGCGAGCTTGATTACCTCGACGACGGGACGATCACGGCGGCGATGCGGGCGCGCAAGCCGCTCTAGGCCGTTGACCCCGCCCTAATCTTTTTGCCCTGCCAAGCGCTGTCGCATCTGCGCAAGTTCGATCAGGGCTGCGTCGCGCTCTGCCTCGAGCTGGGTGATGCTTCGGCCTGCGGCTTCGGTATTTACACCCTCCACCAGACGCGCGCGGGTGTCGGCGTCCAGAGTGGGCGAACCTAAACTGTCCCAGCGTTTTTGCTGGCTTGGCCCCAAGTGTTCCAGATAGCCCGCCATGCCGCCCGCGCCGCCGCCTAGATGATAGGCCATATGCGCCCCCAAGACCGACCAGCGCAGCCCCGGCCCGTTGACCAGCGCCATGTCCACCGCGTCGACATCCGCGATGCCTTCGGCAACGATATGCACCGCCTCGCGCCATAGGGCCGACGACAGACGGTTGGCGATATGCCCTACCGCGTCTTTTTTCAATCGCACGGGGGCGGAGCCGAGGCCGCGGTAGAATGCTTCGGCCCAGTCGACCACTTTCGGGTCAGGGCCATAGAGTTCGACCAACGGCACCAGATGCGGCGGGTTGAACGGATGCGCGGTGATCAGCCGGTCGGGGGAGTGCATCCCCGGTACAAGGTCCGACCACGGGTGCGCCGAGGTGCTGGAGGCGATGATCACATCGCGCGGCACCGCCGCTTCGATCTGGGCATAAAGCCGGTGTTTCAGCGGTATGTTTTCGGGCGCGTTTTCCTGAATCAGTACCGCGCCTCGAAGAGCGTCCTCTAATCTGTCGTGGACGGTCAGGCCGCCCTGCTGTGCGTCACCCGCCTTGATCTTTTGCAGCTGCGTCAAAGGCCCCGCCACGCGGGCGGCAAACCCGTCGCGGGCGCCCGTGTCGGGATCCCATGCGCGCACGGTATGGCCGGCATGATGGAACAAGGCCGCCCAGCTTGCCCCGATCAGCCCGCAGCCCACGATGGCGACACAGCAAGGGGCCACGGCCGAAACGTCCCTAGTCAAGCGACAACACCGTTTCTGCGCCGTTTTCCAGCACGTAGACGCACCCCTGACCGTTCGACAGCTGCCCCAGTTCGTCGCGGCTAAGGCCACAAAGCGCACCGCGCAAAAGCTGCCCGCTAAGCCCGTGGGCGACGATCACGGTGGGTTCGGTCAGGGTGTCGACAAAGGCATTCACCCGCGCCTGAAACACGTCAAAGCCTTCGCCATCGGGGGCGGCGCAATAGAATTCCATATGCGGACTTTGCGGCGTGATGCCCTCGGGGAGGGTCTTGAAGATATCGGCGCGCAGGTGTCCCTCCCAACTGCCGGCGAAAATCTCTTTCAGGCGATCGTCGGTCTGGTAATCCCGCCCGCCCAACGCGATGTCAGCGGTTTGTCGTGTCCGTTTCAGCGGCGACACGATGCAGGGCGGGTTCTGCGCAAGGATCGGGGCCATCAGTTCAGCTTGTTGCTGGGCGTGGATCTTGCCCCGTTCAGACAGCACGGATTCGGTTTGGCCCTGCACCCTTCCCTCTGCGTTCCATTCGGTTTCACCGTGCCGCAGGAACCAGACTTTGGGATAGGATTTCATGATGACGGGCCTTTTATCGTGTTGAGCTTTCTAGCACTTTGGCTCAAGCGCCCGCAGAACGCCACCCACACAAAAATCAAGCAACAGATTACGATACGCCATGGGACTGTCGGGCACTTCGCTTTGCGCCAACCCCGCAATGCGGATGCCGCTCGCGACGATAGAAACCATCGAGGCCACGGTCAGCGACAGCAGCGCGGCAAGCTGTTCGCGGCCCGCATCGGGACGCAGACGCTCCATCTCGTCGAGGTAGACAGAAGCGACACGGTCATAAAGCGGCCCGGCTTCGAGATAGTAGCGTTCGTCGGACACGATCCGCGCCACCAGCTGCGCATAGGCGCGCCATTGCGGATCCCCGCGCGAGGCGATTTCGAGGTAGGGCGTCACATAGGCGTCGATCAGGGTTTCCAGCGTCAGCCTCTCGGTGGCTTTCAAAGCGGACAGTCTGGACACACGCTGCGCATTCAAGGTTTCGACCCGGCGTTCCAAAACGGTCAGGAAAAGCTCTTGCTTCGTGCCCCCGTGAAAGCCAACAACGCCAAGGGTCACATCGGCCTCTCGGGCGATCTGGCGAATGCTGATCGCATCAAAGCCCCGTTCGGCAAAGCAACGTTCGGCGGCATCAAGCACCCGCTCGCGGGTAATCTCGCCCCGGGCAATGCGCCCGTCTTTGCTTGTCCCGTCTTCCTTTCGGTCAGTCATGACAGCACGGCCCCTTCAGTCAGGTCTTATGATCTTTTGATCTGCATCCTGCGCAGTCTGGCAGTACCGGAATATGCCCTGCGTCTCTTATTATTGCGTCGCATCGTCTTTTTTTACAAACGCTATCAATATCCCCGCTTTTCAGGTCGTTAAGAGCGAATTTGGCAGCGCTTAGCGATATCTGAATGTGTTTGCGACCCGAAATTGTAAAGAATCGCCTAATACCACAAGGAGCCAGCACCCGATGGTTGAACCTGTGAACAGAGCGACACGGCATACGCTAAACCGCCGAACCTGTACGTGTGTTACCGAAAACACTTTCAACTTGATTAACAGCATAGGGCCGACAAGTGATTCGTTTTCCATATATGCGTCCCGCGCTATGGGATGGCACGATCGTTGCCCTGCGCGCTTCGCCGCCACGCGGTGCACTTTCACGGCCCCGGCAGCGCAGTGGAGGTGGATATTTCAAACTAAGTGTACTATCGCATACCAAACTTTAGGAAAGGCTGGATACCATGGCTGACACGCAGACACCCGACATCATTTACACACAGGTCGATGAGGCCCCCGAACTGGCGAGCTATTCGCTGCTGCCGATCATCCGCAGCTTTGCCGATGCGGCGGGCGTTTCTGTGGGCACCCGCGATATTTCCCTGTCAGGGCGTATTCTCGCGGCCTTCCCAGACGCGCTGACCGAGGCGCAACAGCAATCCGATGATCTGGCGATCCTTGGCGATCTGGTGAAAACGCCGGATGCCAACGTCATCAAGCTGCCGAACATTTCGGCGTCGGCGCCGCAGCTGGTTGCCGCGGTCAAGGAACTGCAGGGTCAGGGTTACGCTCTGCCCGACTATCCCGAAGCCCCCAGCACGGATGCCGAAAAGAAAGCCCGTGCGGCCTATGACGCGATCAAGGGCTCGGCTGTGAACCCTGTTCTGCGCGAGGGTAACTCTGACCGTCGGGCAGCCAATGCAGTCAAGAAATACGCCATGGCGAACCCCCATTCGATGGGCACATGGTCCAAGGACAGCAAAACCAAAGTGTCCTCTATGTCGGGCGGTGATTTCTTTTCGAACGAGAAATCCCTGACGCTGACCGACGCGCAAGCCGGTGCCGCGAAAATCGTGCACGTCGGCGCTGACGGCTCCGAGACCGTCTTGAAGGACGGCGTGAGCTTTCCTACCGGCACTGTCGTCGACACCACGTATATGTCGGCCAAAGCGCTGGACAAGTTTCTGGCCGAGCAGATCGAAGAGACCCAGAAAGAAGGCACATTGTTTTCGTTGCACATGAAGGCAACGATGATGAAAGTGTCTGACCCGATCATCTTTGGCCACGCCGTGCGTGAATACCTGAAGCCCGTGTTCGACAAATACGATGATGCGCTGAAGGCGGCGGGTGTGAACCCGAACGCTGGCATCGGCGACATGATGGTCCGCATCAAGGATAACGCCGAGATCACCCAAGCCGTCAAAGACGCGATAGATGCACGTCCGCCGATGTATATGGTGAACTCCGACAAAGGGATCACCAACCTGCACGTCCCATCCGACGTAATCATCGACGCGTCCATGCCCGCGCTGATCCGCGCCGGCGGCAAAGGCTGGGGCCCCGATAACAAGGAACACGACACCAACTGCGTGATTCCTGACAATTCATACGCCCCCGTCTATGAAGAAAGCATTAATTACTTCAAAGAAACCGGCGCACTGGACCCGACCACTTCGGGCACTGTGCAAAACATCGGTTTGATGGCGCAAAAAGCCGAGGAATACGGGTCGCACCCCACCACCTTTGAGATTCCGGCTGATGGAACTGTTAAAATGATCGCCGCCAATGGCGACGTGATTTCAGAGCATGCCGTCGAGGCGAATGATATCTGGCGCGCGGCGTCGGCCCGCAAGGCCCCTATCGAAGACTGGGTACAGCTGGCCATTGATCGTCAAAAAGCCGAAGGCTGCGAGGCGATCTTCTGGCTGGACGAGGACCGCGCCCATGACGCAGAGCTGATCGCCTATGTGACGCCGATCCTTGAAGCCAAGGGCGTTGCGGACAAGTTCCAGATCATGTCCCCCGCCAAGGCGACACGCCAGACGCTTGAGACGATCCGCAAGGGTGAGAATTCGATCGCGATCACCGGCAACGTACTGCGCGACTATCTGACCGACCTGTTCCCGATCCTGGAACTGGGCACCTCGGCCAAAATGTTGTCGATCGTGAAGCTGATGCAGGGCGGTGGCTTGTTTGAGACCGGTGCTGGTGGTTCGGCCCCGAAACACGTGCAGCAGCTGGTTGAAGAAAACCACCTGCGGTGGGATAGCTTGGGCGAATTCTGTGCGTTGGGGGAAAGCCTGAAGTTCCTCGCGGACCAGAAGGACAACGTCAAAGCGGGCATATTGGGCAAAGCGGTAGACGCGGCAACCCAAGGCATTCTGGACAACAATAAATCGCCATCGCGCAAAGTAGGTGAGCCGGACAACCGCGCCAGCCACTATTACTTTGCTCTGTACTGGGCACAGGCGCTGGCAAGCCAGACCGACGACGCCGCATTGGCCGAACATTTTGCCCCCATCGCGGAAAAGCTGGCCGCGAATGAGGATAAGATCATGACCGAATTGGCAGAGGTTCAGGGCAAAGCGGTCGATCTGGGCGGGTACTTCCATTCCGACCCTGCCAAGACCGAAGCGGTTATGCGCCCCTCGGCCACGTTGAACGCCATCATCGGCTAAGGGTCACCTTGTTCGAGGCCTCTGCGCCCCGTCCTTTTACCAAAGGGCGGGGCGTTTTCGTATCCGCCCGCTTTCGATCGGTGCAGATCGTTTGACGGGCAGCCGGCTGCGCACTCGGCAAATAACCGTCCCGCGCCCAAGCTGTCAGTTGATCCCTGCGGGCATTCCTTCTATCGAAGAGAGCAATATTTAAACGCCGATAGATCAGGATATTTTCATGACCAAGCCGTTGAACAAAGTTACGCCGAACACATGGGAATTTCTGCGCGATCCGATGATCGTCCCCACCGGGTTTCGCGAATATGACGCGCGCTGGCAGTACCCCGAGGCAATCAACCTGCCCGGGATCACAGCGCTTGGCCTTGGTCTGGGCACCCAGATGCAACAGCGCGGGATCGAACCGGTCATCGCGGTGGGCAATGATTACCGCGACTATTCCCTGTCGATCAAGAATGCGCTGATGTTAGGCCTGATACAGGCAGGTATTCACGTCAAGGATATCGGCCCCTGCCTATCGCCCATGGCCTATTTCGCGCAATTCCATCTGGATGCGCCCGCGGTGGCGATGGTCACGGCCTCGCATAACCCCAATGGCTGGACGGGCGTTAAGATGGGCTTTGAACGCCCGTTGACCCACGGCCCCGACGAAATGGCAGAGCTGCGCGATATCGTGCTGGAAGGGCGTGGCGAACAGCGCGCGGGCGGTAAATATGAATTCGTCGACGGCGTGCGCGAAGCCTATCTGGATGATCTGGTCGGCGATTTCAAAATGACCCGCAAGCTCAAGGTCGTCTGCGCCACCGGTAACGGGACGGCCGCCGCATTTGCGCCCGAACTGTTCCGCCGTCTGGGGGTAGAGGTCGTCGATAGCCACAACACGCTGGATTACACCTTCCCGCATTACAACCCGAACCCAGAAGCGATGGAAATGTTGCATGACATGTCCGACAGCGTGAAAGCCTCGGGTGCGGATTTCGCGCTTGGGTTTGACGGCGACGGTGACCGCTGTGGTGTCGTCGATGATGAGGGCGAAGAGATTTTCGCCGACAAGATGGGCGTGATCATGGCGCGCGACCTGTCCGCGATCTATCCCAACAGCACCTTTGTCGCCGATGTAAAATCAACCGGGCTTTATGCATCTGACCCCGTGTTGAAGGCCAATGGGGCGACGGCGGACTACTGGAAAACCGGCCACAGCCACATGAAACGGCGGGTCAAACAGTTGGGCGCGCTGGCGGGGTTTGAAAAATCCGGCCACTATTTCTTGGCTGAACCCATCGGGCGTGGCTATGACTGCGGCATGCGCGTCGCGGTCGAGGTCTGCAAACTGATGGACCGCAACCCCGATATGAAGATGTCGGACCTGCGCCGCGCCCTGCCCCACACGTTCTCGACGCCCACCATGTCGCCCTATGCGTCGGACGAGGATAAATACAACATTCTCGACCGGATCGTCGCCAAGCTGAAAGACGTAACCGAACTGGGTGGTCGTCCGGTGAAAGAGGTCGTGGCCGTGAACGGTGCGCGGGTGATCCTTGATAATGGCAGCTGGGGACTGGTGCGTGCATCGTCCAACACGCCGAACCTTGTGGTGGTCTGCGAAAGCTCTGACTCCGAAGAAGAACTGCGCGCGATCTTTGCCGATCTGGACGCGATAATCCGGACAGAGCCTGACGTTGGCGACTACGACCAAACCTTCTGATTGCATCAAGACTCGCCAGAACCCCTTAAGTTGAGTAAATGTTGATGTGTCTGCCCCCAAGGCAGGCACATTTTTCATTTAGGGGCCCTGATGGTAAAACGTGCAGTGATCACCGGTATTACCGGTCAAGACGGGTCCTATCTAGCGGAGTTATTGCTGGAAAAAGGGTATGAGGTGCACGGGATCAAGCGGCGGTCGTCGTCATTGAACACCCAGCGGATTGATCATATTTATCAAGACCCTCACGAGGTTAACCCCGATCTGATCCTGCACTATGGCGACCTGACCGACAGTTCGAACCTGACGCGGATCCTGCGCGAGGTGAAGCCGGACGAGGTCTATAATCTTGGCGCGCAAAGCCATGTCGCGGTAAGCTTTGAGACCCCTGAATATACAACTGAGGTAAACGCCAACGGTGCCTTGCGGCTGCTTGAGGCAATCCGGTTTCTGGGCTTGGAAAAAACGACGCGCTTTTACCAAGCATCAACTTCTGAGCTGTACGGTCTGGTGCAACAGACACCACAGACGGAGGAAACACCCTTTTACCCGCGCAGCCCCTATGCCGTGGCCAAGATGTACGCCTATTGGATCACGGTAAACTACCGTGAGGCCTATGGCATGTATGCCTGCAACGGCATCCTGTTTAACCACGAATCCCCGCGCCGTGGCGAAACCTTTGTCACGCGCAAAATCACGCGCGGGTTGGCTAATATCGCGCAGGGGTTGGAGGAATGCCTGTATATGGGTAACATCGACGCGCTGCGCGATTGGGGCCACGCCAAGGATTATGTGCGTATGCAGTGGATGATGCTGCAACAAGACGCGGCAGAAGATTTTGTGATCGCTACCGGCGTGCAGTATCCCGTGCGCCAGTTCATCACGTGGTCTGCGGCAGAGCTGGGGATCACCCTACGGTTCGAAGGGACGGGTTTAGACGAGTGCGCAATCGTCGACAGCGTCCGCGGTGATGATGCCCCCGCAGTCAGCCCCGGCGATGTAGTGATGCGCATTGATCCGCAGTATTTCCGCCCCGCCGAAGTGGAGACGCTGCTAGGGTCGCCCGCCAAGGCGAAGGAAAAGCTGGGTTGGGAGCCGCAGATCACCACACAAGAGATGTGTGCCGAGATGGTGGCGAATGACCTCAAGGTCGCGCGGCGGCATGCGTTGCTGAAAGAGCACGGGCTGGATCTGCCCATCTCGCTCGAGAACGGATAGGCCTATGCGGAAGATTTATATCGCAGGGCATCGCGGCATGGTCGGTGCTGCGATCTTGCGCCACTTGCAGTCGAGGGTGGATGCTGGCGAAGCACTTGAACTGGTCACGCGGACCCATGCGGAACTGGACCTGACCGATCAAGCAGCGGTGCGCGACTTTATGGCGACAGAGCTGCCTGATGTGGTGATACTGGCCGCGGCCAAGGTCGGCGGGATCATGGCGAACAACAGCTACCCCGCTAATTTTATTTACGAAAACCTGATGATCGAATGCAATGTGATCCATCAGGCCTTTGGGGCGGGGGTCAAACAGCTGCTGCAACTGGGCAGCTCCTGCATCTATCCGCGCGACGCCACGCAGCCGATGGCCGAGGAGGCGCTGCTGACCGGTACGCTTGAGCCCACGAATGAGCCCTATGCCATTGCGAAGATTGCCGGCATTAAACTTTGCGAAAGCTATAACCGGCAATATGGCACGGATTATCGCAGCCTGATGCCGACGAACCTTTATGGGCCGGGGGATAATTTTCACCCGCAAAACAGCCACGTCTTGCCCGCCCTGATTCGTCGTTTCCACGAGGCCGCACGGGACGGGCTGGAAGAGGTCGTGATCTGGGGCACCGGCAAACCGATGCGGGAATTCCTACATGTGGACGATATGGCCGAGGCGTCGCTGTTTGTGCTCGACCTGCCGCGTGACGTTTACGCCGCGCACACCCAACCCATGCGCAGCCATATCAACGTGGGAACGGGCCGCGATGTCAGCATCGCGGAGCTGGCGCAGATGGTGGCAGAGGTCACAGGGTTTAAAGGGCGGCTGGTGTTCGACAGGTCCAAGCCCGACGGGACAATGCGCAAGCTGATGGATGTCTCGCGGCTGGCCGATATGGGATGGCGCGCGCGCATTTGTCTGAAAGACGGGTTGCGCGAGACTTATGATTGGTTTTTGGCGAAGGAAAGACTGCGGAGCTAAATCACTCGCATTTGATTAATCTCTCGTTAGAATTTTTCAGATTAAATGCCCCGATGATGCAAGCCATTCTTCTTTGCGGCGGGTCGGGCACACGTCTTTGGCCACTGTCGCGCAAATGCTACCCCAAGCAGTTTGCCAAACTGATGGGCGACGAAAGTCTGTTCCAGATCTCTGCCCGTCGCCTGTCCGGCCCCGAATTTGCCGCTCCGATCATTGTGACTGGGGACCCTTTTCGGTTCATCGTGACCGAACAACTGGCGCAGGTCGAGATGACGGCGCAGGCGATCTTGATTGAACCTGACGGGCGCAATACCGCCCCTGCAATCCTCGCCGCCGCACTATACGTCGCACAAACTGATCCGCAGGCGCTGATGCTGGTGGCCCCGTCGGACCATGTGATCCCCGACAGTGATGCCTTTGCCCAGACGGTGCAGGCGGCCGTTCCGCGGGCGCAGGCCGGTGACCTGGTCACATTCGGCATCACGCCCACGCGGGCCGAAACGGGCTATGGCTATCTTGAGCTTGCCGAGGATGCAGACGCCACAGCCAAATCCCCGCAACCCCTTGCGCGCTTTATCGAAAAGCCGGACGGCCCGACAGCGACCGCGATGCTGGAGGCAGGGAATTTCCTGTGGAATGCAGGCATTTTTCTGTTTACCGCGCAGGCGATCATTGATGCTTACCACACCCACGCCCCCGACCTGATCAGCGCTGTCACCGCAGCGCTCGACGGGGCGGATTCGGATTTGGGGTTTACCCGTCTCGAGGCAGAGACGTGGGGCCAAGCCGATGATATCTCTGTCGATTATGCGATCATGGAAAAGGCAGATAACCTGGCGGTGATGCCTTTCGCCGCGGGCTGGTCCGACTTGGGCGGTTGGGATGCCGTCTGGCTGGAAAGCGGGCCGGACGCGGCGGGGAATGTCTGTTCCGACAATGCCACGGCGATTGACTGCGCGGGCACCCTGCTGCGGTCGGAAACCGACGGGTTGCAGCTGGTGGGCATCGGGCTGGACAACATCATCGCCGTCGCCATGGGCGATGCGGTGCTGGTCGCGGACAAATCGCAGGCGCAGCGGGTGAAGGAAGCCGTTGATGCGCTCAAGAAACGTGATGCCAGCCAAGCGGTGCAACTGCCGCGCGATTACCGGCCTTGGGGGTGGTACGAAAGCCTTGTGATCGGCGGACGGTTTCAGGTGAAACGCATCGTTGTGAACCCCGGTGCCGCGCTCAGCCTGCAAAGCCATCATCACCGGTCGGAACACTGGATCGTGGTCGAAGGCACCGCGAAAGTGACCGTGGACGAGACGGTGAAACTGATCAGCGAGAACCAGTCGGTCTACATCCCGCTCGGGTCCGTTCACAGGATGGAGAACCCGGGAAAGCTGCCCATGGTGCTGATCGAGGTCCAGACCGGCAGCTATTTCGGCGAAGATGACATTATCCGCTACGAGGATGTGTATGCACGCGGATAGGCGGCTGGCCTAAAGAGGTCTGGGCGTCGGCAAAAGCATCCCGCTATGCGCGGGATGCTTTCAATCTAGTGGTGGTCGATCAGCTGCGGGACAGGACGCTGTTAGGGCGCGCCTTGGCCAGGCCGCTGGTGATAAAGCCTGCAAGCACTGCTTTGATCAGGTCGCCGGGGATGAACACGGTGACAAGGGCAGCGGATTCAAGCAACGATTTGTCCAACGCGATCGACAGGCCAATGATCCCGAAGATGTAAAGCACGACAATCCCGCCGATGACCGAGGCGACGGCTGCAACGAGGGTCAGCGATGGCCCGTACCATTTTTCAACGATCAGGCCGGTGACAAAAGCCGCCACGGGAAAGCCGATCAAAAAGCCCGACGACGGCAGCATGAACGCACCAAGCCCGCCGTTTCCACCCGCCAGAAGCGGCAGGCCAAGGGCAACCAGCAGCAGGAAGAGCAATACCGCCAGCGCGCCGCGTTTGGCCCCCAGCACGGTCCCGCAGAGCATGATACCAAGGCTTTGCGCCGTGATCGGCACGCCAAAGCCAAGCGTGAATTTCGGGATCAACGCAAGCGCTGCAATCAGGGCAGCAAACAGCGCGACGAGGGTCAGGTTACGTTCCATTGGAGAGGTCCTTTGCGTAAATTTGACAGCATGTATCCCCGCGATCCCGCAATTAAGCAAGCGTCGTGATCGTGACCAAAGGTCAGGCCTGCATTATGCAACCGGCGCGGCACTCGCCAGCAGCGCAGACACGTCCAGATGTGTTTCCATGTGGTCGGCCAACGCATCGAGCGTGTCTTCGACGGTCTGACTGTAGGAGGTCGGACCCGCAGCCAGACCCAGCTGTTGTAACCACGCGCTGCGGAACGCGTCATTCGTAAACAGCCCATGCAGATAGGTACCGCTGATCTTGCCGTCGCGCGACCCTGCCCCGTCTGGCACACCGTTGATGCGCGAGAACGGGGTGGTGCAATCGGGCCCCAAGGTGTGGCCGATGTGGATTTCATAGCCGTCGATCTGCGTGGCGGTCGCGGTGTGGTCTGCGGTGACGCGGGTCAGGGTCTTGTCCGGTGCCATGCGGGTTTCGACATCCAGCAGGCCCAGCCCCTCTTCGCGGCCCGCAGGTCCCTCAAAGCCCTGCGGATCCTCGATAAACCGGCCCAGCATCTGGTAGCCGCCGCAAATTCCCAACACCGCGCCGCCGCGCCGCACATGGGCATATAGGTCGATGTCCCACCCTTGAGCGCGCAGAAATGCGAGATCGCCGCGGGTGGATTTCGTGCCCGGCAGGATCACCAGATCGGCGTCGGCGGGCAGCGGCGTACCGGGGGGCACCATGGTCAAGCGCACCGACGGCTCTGCCGCAAGCGGGTCAAGGTCGTCGAAATTGGCGATGCGCGACAGCATCGGGCAGACGATGTGGAAACCGCCCGCCGATGGGGCACGCGACAGGTCCACCGCGTCTTCGGCGGGCAGCAGATGTGCATTGGCGAACCATGGCAGGGTGCCAAAACCGGTCCAGCCGGTGCGGCGTTCAATCTCGCGGTATCCCTCGTCGAACAGGCTGACATCGCCGCGAAACTTGTTGACCAGAAAGCCGGTGATCATCGCTGCATCTTCCGGGTCCATGACCACCTGCGTGCCGACGATCTGGGCGATGACGCCGCCACGATTGATATCGCCGGCCAGCACGACAGGCACGCCTGCGGCGCGGGCAAAGCCCATGTTAGCGAGGTCGTTCTGGCGCAAGTTCGTTTCAGCCGGGCTGCCCGCCCCTTCGACGATAATCAAATCGGCGCTTTGTCCGAGGATACCGAAACTTTCGAGCACGGGGGCCATCAGCCCTGCGCGGGCCTTGCTGAAATCGCGCGCTTGCAGGGTGCTGTGGCGGTGTCCCTGCACGATCACCTGTGACCCGCTGTCGGTTTCCGGTTTCAGCAAAATGGGGTTCATATGCACCGATAGGGGCCGTCCGCAGGCAATCGCTTGCAAGGCCTGGGCGCGGCCAATCTCTCCGCCATCGTCGGTGACGGCGGCGTTGTTCGACATGTTCTGCGGCTTGAACGGCGCAACAGAGAGACCGCGGCGCGTCGCGGCGCGGCACAGCCCTGCCACCAGCATGGATTTCCCCACATTCGACCCGGTGCCCTGGATCATGATAGCGCGGGTGGGCATGGCGGAACCTCGTGTTTTTCTTGCAGCCCTTGGTGTCAGCCTGCGATGATCCCGTCAAGCATCCGCAGCGCGCCGGCACGGGGGGGCGGTCGCGGTAAAATCCGCGCAAAGCGGGTTTGGCCCCCGCGTTATGACAGCCGCTGCTTGACAGAGGCGGGCAAATGACCAATGCAGGGCGTATGTTGGTTCCTGTCCCAGACAGGCGAAGAGGGAACGCGATACGCATTGATCCAGCCTTGGGTCAGCGCCAAGCGCAGCCGCCCCCGCGACCGTGACCGGAGAGACCTTTCAACCACTGGCCCGATGGCTGGGAAGGTGAAAAGTTGCAAGGCAAGCTGCCTTAGATCCGCAAGCCGGGAGACCTGCCAGCATAGTTTGTAACGGGCGAACGGGGTGTTTCGCGACTGGCCTAGAACGCTGTTCGCATGTCGTTCGCTGCTGGCGATCCCCCTTGGCCCATCGACGTATGAGGCAAGATATGACCACCACGGATCAACCGGTCACCGTCACCATCTGCACCACCTGCCGCGCAGGTCAGATCACCCCCGAGGACGCGCCGCGCCCCGGCCAACAGCTGTTTGACGCGCTGTCGGGGCAACTGCCTGACGGTGTGCAACTGCGCGGTGCCGAATGTCTGTCGGCCTGTTCGCGGGGCTGTTCGATGGTTCTGTCGGGCGGTCCGTCACGCTGGACCTATGTGTACGGCGATCTCGACACCGACGCCCATTTGTCCGACATCGTGAACGGCGTCTCCGCCTATGCCCAGACCACCGACGGCGTGGTACCCTGGCGTGAACGCCCCGTGGTTTTCCGCAAACAATCCATTGCTCGCATTCCCCCACAGGAGCCTACCGAATGACCAACCTTACCAAAATTCCCGTCACCGTGATCACCGGTTTTCTGGGTGCCGGCAAAACCACCTTTATCCGTCACCTGATGGAAAATGCGGGCTCCAAGCGTCTGGCCGTGCTGGTCAATGAATTCGGCACCGCCGGTGTGGATGGCGATATCCTGAAATCCTGCGCGATCGACAACTGCCCCGCCGAGAACATCGTCGAGCTGGCGAACGGCTGCATCTGCTGCACCGTGGCCGATGACTTTATCCCCACGATCGAGGCGTTGATGGCTTTGCCGCAAACGCCGGATCACATCCTGATCGAAACCTCCGGCCTTGCGCTGCCCAAACCCTTGCTCAAGGCGTTTGACTGGCCCGCAATCCGGTCGCGCATCACCGTGGACGGCGTGATCACCCTTGCCGATGCAGAAGCCGTGGCGAGCGGGCAGTTCGCCCCCGATCTGGATGCCATCGCTGCGCAGCGCGACGCGGATGACAGTCTGGATCACGAAACGCCGCTGTCCGAAGTCTTTGAGGACCAGATTGCCTGCGCCGATATCGTGCTGCTGTCCAAGGCCGATCTGGCGGGCCCCGAAGGCGTAGAAGCCGCGCGCAAGGTGATCGAGGCCCACGCGCCGCGCAAGCTGCCGATCATTCCGATGACCGAAGGCGTGATTGACCCGCGCGTTGTACTGGGGCTCGAAGCCGCCGCCGAGGATGACATCGACGCACGCCCCAGCCACCACGACGGGCATGATGACCACGAGCATGACGATTTCGAAAGCGTTGTGATCGACATGGGCGAAGTCGCCGATGTCGCCACGCTTGAGGCCGCCGTGCTGCGGCTGGCGCGCGAACAGAAAATCCTGCGCGTCAAAGGCTATATCGCTGTGCAGGACAAACCGATGCGTCTGTTGGTGCAGGCCGTGGGCGAACGTGTACGCAGCCAGTTCGACCGCCCTTGGGGGGACACGCCGCGCCGCAGCCAGCTGGTCGTGATCGCAGAGCATGATCACGTGAACGAAGCCGCGATCCGCGCGGTGCTAGAGGGCTAAACTGCCATGCATGTCGTCTTTCGCGAAAGCCACGGACTGGATCAAAGCGACCTGCCCCAAGACTTGGGGCAGACGCCGGCGGATCTGGTTGTGCTGTCCTTTTCAGACAGTGATCTGGGGGCTTTCGCGGCGGGCTGGCATCGGGCCGAAGGCGGGCTGCCGTCTTTGCGGCTGGCCAATCTGGTGGCGCTGAAACATCCGTTGTCGGTCGATACCTATGCCGAACAGACCCTTGCGGGGGCCAAGGCGGTTTTGGTGCGGCTGATCGGGGGCGAAAGCTATTGGCCTTACGGGCTTGCCACCCTGCAAGATATGGCGCGCAAACAGCAGATCGCGCTGGCGGTGCTGCCTGCGGACGGCCAACCCGACCCACGGCTCGACGCGCTGTCGACGCTCCCCCATTCGACGTTAAGACGCTTGCAACATCTGTGCGATACGGGCGGGGCGGTGGCTGCGCAGGCGGCACTGGCGCAATTGTCGCTGGCCGCAGGGCTTTATGCGGGGCCGGCCAAAGGGGCCAAAACCGTACCCGAAGCAGGATTTTACCAGCCCCACACAGGCGTGATCCCCGCGCCGGAACCATCCGACAAGCCCCGCGCCATTGTGACATTCTACCGGTCCTATCTAACGGCCGCCGATACCGATCCTGTGGATGCGCTGATCACGGCGCTGGAGGCGCGCGGTTTTGACGCCATTGGGTTGTTTGCACCCAGCCTCAAGGGTGACACAGCGCCGTGGATCGCGCAGCAGATTGCCCGGCTTGATCCGGCGGTGATCGTGAACGCCACCGCCTTTTCCGCCCAGCGCGGGCCGGACCATCCTTTGGTTCTGGGGGCAAGCGATTGCCCCGTGGTGCAGGTCGCCCTGTCCACCGCGCGGCGGCGCGATTGGGCGGGATCAGAGCGGGGGCTGTCGCCCACCGATCTGGCGATGCATGTCGTGCTGCCCGAGGTGGATGGCCGTCTGTTTGGCGGCGTCGTCAGCTTTAAACAACCCGGCAAACGGGACGAGGCGTTGCAATACAGCCGTTTCGCACACCGCGCCGATGCAGCGCGTGTGAATTTCATTGCGGATCGGGTGCTGCGTTTGCACCAGCTGCGCGTGCAGGACAATGCGGCAAAGTCCATTGGGGTCGTGCTGTCGACCTACCCCGGCAAGGACTGGAACATGGCCCATGCGCTTGGGTTAGATGCGCTGGCGTCCCTGCGCGAAATGACAGCGCAGTTGGCGGTGCAGGGATATGACGTCGATGCCCATGCGCTGGCCGATACGCAAACTGTGGCCAGCCGTCTGGGCACCGAAACCATCCGTTGGCCGCTGGAGGATTACAAAGCCGCCCTTGCCAAGCTGCCGCAGGTGCTGCGCGATGACCTGACCGAAAGCTGGGGCGCGCCGCAGGACGATCCGCTGTTTCACGACGGGGCGTTCTGCTTTCCGGCGCTGCGCAGTGGCAAGCTGCTGGTTGCCCTACAACCCGAACGCGGCACTTTGGCCGAACGGGACGACGACTATCACGATCTGAGCCGCACGCCGCGTACGGGCTATGTCGCGTTCTATCTGTGGCTACAGCAACAGGCCGATGCGATGGTGCATGTCGGTGCGCATGGCACGCTGGAATGGCTGCCGGGCAAATCCGTCGCCCTGTCAGAGGTATGTTGGCCCGAGGCGCTGATTGGTCCGATGCCGGTGATTTATCCTTTCATCGTCAACGACCCCGGCGAGGCCGCGCAGGCCAAGCGCCGCATCGGGGCCGTCACCGTGGGGCATATGCCACCGCCGCTCGTGGCGTCGAAACTGCCCGAAGACTTTGGCCGGTTGGAACGGTTGCTCGACGAATATTCTACCGCAGACGGGCTCGACCCCGCGCGGCGCGACCGGCTGATCGCTGATATCCGCACCGAAGCGCAGGGCCGCGGCGTAGAGCAGGACCTAGGTCTTGATGCCAGTGCCAGCGCGGCAGAGGCGTTGACCCGCATCGACCGCTTTGTCTGCGACATCAAGGAAACGCAATACGGTGACGGGCTGCATGTATTTGGTGCAGGCGATCATGGCGCGAGCGAGATCGACGGGCTGATCGCGGCCTTGTCTGCGCGGTTCGTGCCCCCCGGCCCTTCGGGATCGCCCTATCGCGGGCGCAGCGATGTGCGGCCCACGGGGCGCAACCTGTTCACTACCGATCCGCGTGCTGTACCGTCGCGGGCGGCCTATACCCAAGGGGTGAAGCTCGCCGAGGAACTGCTGCGCAAGCATTTGCAGGATCACGGCGACTGGCCCAAGGGGTTGGTCATGGACATGTGGGGCTCTGCCACCATCCGCACCGCGGGCGAGGAATTTGCCATGGCGCTGCATCTGGCCGGTCTGTCGCCCCGCTGGGATGACGGCAGCGACCGCGTCAGCGGGTTCGACATTCTGCCGCTCGCTTTGCTGAACCGCCCGCGCATTGACGTGACCCTGCGGGTGTCGGGGCTGTTCCGCGATATGTTCCCCGGACTGGCACAGCTGTTCGAGGCGGCGATTGCCAAGCTGGCCGAACGCCCCGAAAGCGCTGCCGATAATCCCTATCTGATCCAGACCCCGCGTGTCTTTGGCCCGCGCCCGGGAACCTATGGGTTGGGGATCGGTGCCGCGATGGACGATTATTCGGACGACGCACGCGCAGCGGCGGGAGAGGCCTGGCTGGCCGCGTCGTCCTATGCGATCGACGCCCGCGGAGAGATCACCTATGCCCGCGACGCGCTCGAGGCGCAGCTGACGCGGGCCGATAGTTTCGTACACCTGCAAGACCTGCCCGAAACCGATCTGCTGATGGCCGAGGATTACGCCGCACACGAGGCCGGCTTTGCCGCCGCGATGCGGCGTTTGGGCAAGGGGGGTGCTGCCGCGCTGTATCATCTGGACGCCACCCGCCCCGACCAGCCCCGTGCCCGCACCCTGACCGAGGAACTCGCCCGTGTCGTGCGCGCCCGTGCCGCCAACCCTGATTGGGCCACCGGCATGATGGCGCATGGCTTTCGCGGTGCCGCCGAGATCGCGGCGACGCTGGATCACCTTGCCGCCTTTGCGCATCTGGCGGGCGTTGTGCCGGACCACCTGTTCGACCTGATGTTCGATGCCACGCTGGGGCGGGATGATTTGGTCGACTTTATGCAAGATGCCAATCCGCAGGCGCTTGCCGCGTTGCGCGCGCGGTTTGATGCGTTGCACCGTGCGGGGCTTTGGTCATCGCGCCGCAACTCTGTCCTCGCCGAATTGGGAAGCCCCGCATGAGCGCACCGCAAGTCTTTGGCTGGTGCCCCGGTGCGCTGCGGCCGATGATGTCGGGGGACGGGCTCGTGGTGCGGCTGCGTGTGCCGATGGGGCGGTTAAGCCCTGACCAGATATGCCGCGTTGCTGCGCTGGCGCGCGCCCATGGCAACGGCATGATCGATCTGTCCGCCCGCGCGAACCTGCAACTGCGCGGGGTGACAACCGATAGCCATGCTGCGCTGATCGATGGGCTGCGCGCGATTGGCCTTGTCGATCATGATCTGGCTGCCGAAGCACGGCGCAATATCACCGTCACGCCGTTCTGGCAGGCCGGTGAAGACAGCCACCGCGTGGCACAATCACTTGGCGCGGCACTTGCTGCTGCGGATGCGCCCGACCTGCCGAGCAAGTTCGGCTTTGCTATCGATTGCGGCAATCAACCTGTGCTGACGGACACCTCTGCCGATATCCGCATCGAACGCAGCGCCGCGGGCCTGATCTGCCGTGCGGACGGGGCCAAGATGGGCCAGCAAGTGACTGTGGATACGGCGGTAGATGCCGCACTCGCGCTGGCGCGATGGTTTCTGAACACCGGCGGCGTGACCGACGGGCGCGGGCGCATGGCGGCACATATCGCAACGCAAGGCACGCCCGAGGCGGCTGATACGCCGCCCTTGCCCGCCGTTGCACCGCCAGAACCGAGTGTGACCGCCCATGGCACGCTGATCGGGTTTGCCTTTGGCCAGACCACGGCAGAGAGCTTTGCGCAGCTCGCAGACCTTGGCCCGCTGCGGCTGACGCCGTGGCGCATGGTGTTGATCGAAGGGCCCGCGATCACGGAGCCGCTGCCCGATTTCATCACCGCCCCCCATGATCCGCGCCGCCGTGTACAGGTCTGCACCGGTGCCCCCGGCTGCCGTCAGGCGTTGTCGGACACACGCCATGCGGCCCAAGCCATCGCCGCGCATCTGTCGCCAGACAGCGACGATACGATCCATATCTCCGGCTGTGCCAAAGGCTGCGCCCACCCCGCCCCTGCCCCCGTCACGCTGACCGCCAGCCACGACGGGCATTTCACCCTTATCCGCCACGGGCGCGCGGGCGACCCGCCGCAAAGCGCGCCGCTGACAGTGACCCAAATTCAAGACAGGAGGCTTTGAGTGCCCCACACCTATGAGACCAACGGCGCCGCGATCTATCTGGAGAGCTTTGCCACCATCCGCGCCGAGGCCGATCTGGCCCGCTTTACCCCCGACGAGGAGCGTGTGGCCGTGCGCATGATCCACGCCGCCGGTCTGGTAGGGCTGGAAAAGCACGTACAGTTTTCTGAAAATATGGCGCAGATTGCGCGGGCGGCGCTGGCAGACGGCGCGCCGATCCTGTGTGATGCGCATATGGTCTCCGAAGGGATCACACGCACGCGTTTGCCCGCCGACAACCAGATCATCTGCACCCTACGCGACCCGCGTGTGCCGGACATGGCGCAGCAGATGGGCAACACGCGCTCTGCCGCAGCGCTGGAACTGTGGCGGCCGCATCTGGCGGGGGCTTTGGTGGCCATCGGCAACGCGCCGACGGCGCTGTTTCACCTGCTCAATATGCTCGAAGACCCCGACTGTCCGCGCCCTGCCGCCATCATCGGTTGCCCCGTGGGGTTTGTCGGTGCGGCTGAATCCAAAGACGCGCTGATGCAGGATTTGCCGGTGCCGTCGATGATTGTGCAGGGGCGTTTGGGCGGTTCTGCGATTACAGTGGCGGCGGTGAACGCGCTGGCCACGTGGAAGGAATAACGATGGGCAAGGTCATTTGCATCGGGCTTGGCCCCGGCGACCCCGAATTGATGAGCGTCAAAGCGCACCGTTTGCTGACCGGCGCGCATCACGTCGCGTTTTTCCGCAAACCCGGGCGGCGCGGGCAGGCCCGCACCATCGTGGACGGCATCATGGCAGAGACGGCGGTGGAACACGCGATGGAGTATCCCGTCACCACGGAAATCCATTTCAGCGATCCCGAATACAACCGTCTGCTGTCGGCCTTCTACGACGATTGGGCTGACCGTTTGACCGACCTCGCGCAGACCGAAGATGTGATCGTGCTGTGCGAAGGGGATCCGTTTTTTTACGGGTCGTTCATGCATCTGCACAGCCGCCTTCAGGGCCGCGCCGAGGTCGAAATCGTGCCTGGTATCACCGGCATGTCGGGCTGCTGGACGGCCACGGGGCATCCGATCACTTGGGGCGATGATGTGCTGACGGTGCTGATGGCGACGCTGTGCGAGGATGAGCTGGCCACACGTGCCGCCAACACCGATGCGCTGGTCGTGATGAAGATCGGACGCAACCTCGACAAACTTAAACGCGCGTTGACCAAGGCGGGCCGTTTGCAGGACGCGTGGCTGGTGGAAAAAGGCACGATGGCGGGCCAGACGGTGCAAAAGCTGACGGATGTCCCCGCCGAAGTGCCCTATTTCTCGATCGCGATTGTGCATGGACAGGGGCGCCGCCCATGACCGGTTGGGTCCGCGTCGTTGGCCTTGGCCCCGGTGACGAGGCGCTGGTAACACCCGAGGTGCGTGCCACCGTGGACGAAGCGACCGATATCGTCGGCTATATCCCGTATGTGCGCCGGATCACGCCGCGGGACGGGCTGACCCGGCATGAAAGCGACAACCGTGTAGAGCTGGACCGCGCCGCCCATGCGCTTGAGATGGCGGCGGCGGGGCACCGTGTGGTGGTGGTCTCTTCGGGCGATCCGGGGGTGTTTGCCATGGCCTCTGCCCTGTTCGAGGCGCTGGAGAAAGGTCCGAAGGACTGGCTGGCGACCGACATTCGCATCCTGCCCGGCATCACCGCGATGCTGGCGGCGGCGGCACGACTTGGGGCACCGCTCGGGCATGATTTCTGCGCGATCAACCTGTCAGATAACCTGAAGCCTTGGTCACTGATCGAAAAGCGGTTGCGGCTGGCAGGCGAAGCGGGCTTTGCCATGGCGTTCTACAACCCGCGCTCGGCCTCGCGTCCGCATCAGTTCGCCACTGCCCTAGAGATTTTGCGCGAGGCCTGCGGGCCAGAGACCTTGATCTCTTTCGCGCGTAACGTGAGCCATCCCGACGAGACCTTGCGCACCGTCACGCTGGCCGAAGCGACGCCAGAGATGGCCGATATGCGCACGGTTGTGATCGTGGGCAACGCCGATACCCGCCGCATCGGGTTGCATATTTACACGCCACGGTCTGCCGAATGATCGAGCCACGCCAAGATATCGTCGAGCTGCGCAAAGCTCGTGCGGGCTGGCACTGCGGGGCGCTGGATCATCAGCACGCGCAGCCCCAGTTCGCGCGCGGCGATGAGCTTGGCCTCTGCCCCCGTGCCGCCGGCGTTCTTGGCGATGATCAGCTCGGTCCCGTGGTCGCGCAGCAGGGCGATGTCTCCGGCCACGTCGAACGGCCCTCGGGCGAGAGTTACGGTCGTGTGCGGCAGGGGCAGCGGCGCGTCGGGCTGGTCCACCAGCCGCAGCAGATAGTGGTGTTGGGGATGGTCGGCAAAGACGGGCAACGCCTGCTTGCCGATGGCCAGAAAGACCCGCGTCGGGGTCTGCGGCAGGGATGCGGCGGCGGCTTCGATATCGGGCAGGTGGGTCCAGGTGTCGGCAGCGGTCTCGCGCCACGGGGCACGCTCAAACGCGGCCAGCGGGATACCGGCCTGCGTGCAGGCGGCATGGGCGTTGCGGCTCATCTGTGCGGCGAAAGGATGGGTCGCGTCGATTATGCGGGTGATGTTATCTTGCGCGATGAAATCGAGCAATCCGGTCACGCCACCAAAGCCACCAACGCGGGTGGGCAACGGCTGCACCACGGGGGCCGCCGTGCGTCCGGCATAGCTGAACAGCGCATCATCGCCACGTTGGGCCATAGCGCGCGCGAGGCTGGATGCCTCTGTCGTGCCGCCAAGAATGAGGGTGCGCGTCATGGGTGATCCTGTTGCTGCGTGGGTGACCCTGATTGGTCTGGGCGAAGATGGCCTTGGGGCGTTGACGGATGCAAGCCGAAAGGCGCTGGCCGAGGCGGAGCTGATCTTTGGCGGGCCGCGGCATCTCAGCTTATGCGACGCAGGCGCGCGGGGGCGTGAATGGCCGCTGCCGTTCAGCGTGGAGCCGGTGCTAGAGCATCGCGGGAGCGCTGTTGTCGTGCTGGCCTCGGGCGATCCGTTCTGGCACGGCGTGGGCGGTACGCTGGCGCAGGTTCTGGACCCGTCGGAATGGCGCTGTTTTCCCGCGCCGTCCTGCATGACGCTCGCCGCCGCGCGGCTTGGTTGGCGGTTGGAGGAGGTCACGACCATGGGCCTGCACGCTGCCCCGTTCGAGGTGTTGCTGCCCCATCTGGCCGAAGGCGCGCGGTTGATCTGCACGCTGCGCGACGGTGCTGCCCCTGCGGCGCTGGCTGAGTATTTAACCGCGCAGGGTTTGGGCGCGTCCCGCCTGACGGTGATGGAAGCGCTTGGCGGTCCGCGCGAAGTTCTGCGCGAGGCCGATGCCGCGACGTTTGACTTGGGCGGCATCGCCGCCCCTGTGGTGGTGGCGATCGCGGTGTCGGGTGGCGCAGGATTAAGCCACGCACCGGGTCGGCCCGAGGGGCTTTTTGCCCACGACAGCCAGATTACCAAATCGCCGATGCGCGCGCTGACACTGGCCGCCCTTGCGCCACGTGCGCGAGAGCTGTTGTGGGATGTGGGGGCGGGGTCCGGCTCTGTCTCTGTTGAATGGTGTCTCGCCGCTCCTGCTGCGCAGTCTATCGCCATAGAGCCGCGCGAAAGCCGGTGCGAAAATATCATCGAGAACAACCGCCGGTTTGGTCTGGCGGACCGGATGCGCTGCGTGCATGGCACGGCCCCCGATGCGCTGGCCGATCTGCCCCTGCCCGCTGCTGTCTTTCTGGGAGGCGGCGCGACCGAGGATGTGTTGCAGGCGATCTGGGACAGGATCACGCCGGGCACGCGGCTGGTGGCCAATGCCGTCGCCCTTGAGACGCAAGCCTTGCTCATCCGCTGGCACGGGATGCACGGCGGGCAATTGCTGCGGATCGATCTGGCGCAGGCCGCGCCCTTGGGGACGATGCAGGGCTGGCAGCCAAGCCGCCCGCAACTGCAATGGAGCGTGACCCGATGATCGTTGCAGGCATAGGGATGCGGGCAAACGCGACCGAGGCGGATGTACACGCTGCACTGGCGCTGACGCGGCGCACGCCGGACACGCTGGCGACGCTGGCGATCAAGGTGACACCGGCGCTGCGACGCTTTGCCGACAGTATGGGGTTGCCGCTGATAGAACTGTCGGAAGCCGATATTGCGGATATCCCGACACGTACCGTTTCGCCGCGCATTCAGGCGCGGTTCGGGACAGGATCACTTGCCGAGGCCGCCGCATTGCGCGTCGCCGGTCGCGGTGCCAAATTGACGACCTTGCGTGTGACCAGCCCCAATGGCATGGCCACCGCAGCTATCGCGGAAGGAATTGCCCCATGACTGTTCACTTTATCGGCGCGGGCCCTGGTGCCCCTGATCTGCTGACCCTGCGGGGGCGCGACCTGATCGCGGCCTGTCCTGTCTGCCTTTATGCCGGATCACTGGTCCCGTCAGAACTGTTGGCGTACTGCCCAGCCGACGCGAAAATTGTGAACACGGCGTCGCTGTCGTTGGATGATATCATGGCAGAGATCAAAACCGCCGATGATGCCGGTCACGACGTTGCGCGGTTGCATTCGGGCGATCTTTCGGTGTGGTCTGCCATGGGCGAACAGCTGCGCCGGTTGCGCGACTTGGATATCAATTACGACATCACCCCCGGCGTGCCTGCCTTTGCCGCTGCTGCCGCCGCGTTGGGCACTGAATTGACGCTGCCCGGTGTCGCACAATCACTGGTGTTGACGCGCACCTCGGGGCGGGCGTCGGCCATGCCCGAAGGCGAAACGCTTGAGAATTTCGCAGCCACGGGCGCGACGCTGGCGATCCACCTGTCGGTACATGTGCTGGACGATGTGGTCGCGCGGCTGTCCCCCCACTACGGAGAGGACTGCCCTGTCGCCATCGTCTGGCGCGCAAGCTGGCCAGACCAAAAGGTGGTGCGGGCAACTTTGGGCACCGTGATCGACGCCACCGACGGCGAACGCGGGCGCACGGCGCTGATCCTTGTGGGCCGCGCCTTGACGGCAGAGGAGTTCCGCGAAAGCTGTCTGTATGCCGGCGATTATGACCGCCGTTTCCGCCCCGTGGGCACAGAGCCACGCTTTCCCGAGGGCACAGAATGATAGAGACAACGCAACTGCCAAAGGGCCTGATGATTTCGGCTCCGGCGTCGGGCACGGGCAAGACCACGTTGATGCTGGGCCTGCTAAATGCGCTCAGCCGTCGCGGTGTTGACGTGCGCCCGTTCAAAAGCGGGCCGGATTATATCGACCCCGGCTTCCACCGTGCGGCGTGCGGGCGGTCGTCGTATAATATCGACAGCTGGGCCATGGGCTCGGGCGTGCTGTGCAACCTGATCGGCACCGCGCATGGCGGAGATCTGGCGTTGATCGAAGGGTCGATGGGGCTGTTCGATGGTGTGGCGCAACCGGGGGAGACCTCTAACGGGGCGAGCGCGGATATCTCTGCCATGACGGGATGGCCGGTGGTCTTGCTGCTGGATGTATCGGGTCAGGCGCAATCGGCTGCGGCCACCGCGCTTGGGTTCAAGACGATGCGGCCTGATGTGCATGTCGCGGGTGTGGTGCTGAACAAGGTCGCCAGCCCCCGCCACGAGGCGCTGCTGCGCTTGGGGATGGAGCAGGTCGGCATGCCTGTTCTGGGCGCGCTGCCCCGTCAGGGATCGGTCGCGCTGCCGGAACGCCACCTCGGCCTCGTGCAGGCCGAAGAACAGCCAGAGCTGATGAAGCTGCTCGATGCCGCGGGCGATTTTATTGCCGAGCATATCGACCTTGATCTGATCGTTTCTGTCGCCGAGGGGCGCAGTATTCCCGACGGGCCAGACGTGTTGCCCCCGCCCCCCGGTCAACGGATCGCCTTGGCCCGGGATGCCGCGTTCTCGTTTATCTATCCGCATCTTCTGGATCACTGGAAGGCTGCGGGCGCGCAGGTTCTGCCGTTCTCGCCGCTGGCTGACGAAGCGCCTGATGACAGCGCCGACATCTGCTGGCTGCCCGGCGGCTACCCTGAATTGCACGCGGGTCGTCTTGCCGCTGCCGCGCAGTTCCGCGACGGCTTGCAACAGTTTGCCACGACGCGTCCCGTGCATGGGGAATGCGGGGGGTATATGGCGATGGGGGCCGGATTGGTCGACAAGGAAGGCGTGCGGCATCAAATGGCAGGGCTTCTGGGCCTGGAAACCAGCTATGAAAAACGCAAGATGCATTTGGGCTACCGGCTGGCCACCCTGAACGAACCCGGCCCCGGATATGACGCAGGTGCACGGTTGCGCGGTCATGAGTTCCACTATTCCACCATCCTGTCGCAGCCCGATACACCGCTGGCGCGAGTGGTCGATGCCAATGGTGCCGAAGTGCCTGAAACCGGATCGCGGCGCGGCCATGCCACGGGTACGTTCTTTCACCTGATCGCGGGGGCATCATGACGGGTTTTGTGTCTTTCGTTTCCTCTGGTCCCGGTGACCCCGAGCTGCTGACCGTCAAGGCGGTGAAGCGGTTGCAAGAGGCCGAAGTCGTGCTGTTCGACGATCTGTCGGCGGGTCCGATCCTTGAACATGTCTCGGTCGAGGCGGACTTGATCGGGGTTGGCAAACGCGCGGGCCGCCAGTCGCCGAAACAGGACCATGTCAGCCGCCTGCTGGTCGAACATGCGCTGACCGGCGCGCGGGTTGTGCGGCTCAAAAGCGGCGACGCGGGCGTGTTTGGACGGCTTGAGGAAGAGCTCACCGCGCTGAAAGAGGCGGGTGTCGCCTTTGAAATCATCCCCGGTGTGACGGCGGCATCTTCTGCGGCGGCGGCGGCGATGATCCCGCTGACGCGGCGGCTGACCGCGCGGCGCGTGCAGTTCATCACCGGCCACGGGGAATCGGGGGCTTTGCCGGACGATCTGAACATGGCGGCGCTGGCCGACCCCACAGCAACCACGGTCGTCTATATGGGCCGCCGCACCTTTGCCGGTTTCGCCGCGCGGTTGATCGAGGCGGGTCTGCCCGGATCGACCCCTGCCCTGCTGGCCGAGGCGGTATCGACCCCCGATCAAAAGCTGAGCCGGCACACTGTTGAAAGCCTTGCCAATCTGCCGCTGGATCCCGCAACGTCAGCGCCTGCTCTCATCCTATACGGACCGCTGAGCGAATAGACCGCTTGACAAAACCGGCCTGAAAATGACCACCTAATCTGGACGGTTCCCCGTGCGCTTTTGGGCAAACGGGGTGAAAAGGGAATACGGTGCGGTGCCAACGCAAAGGTGCCTAATCCGGAACTGCCCCCGCACCTGTAAGTGAAGAGCAACCCGCATTGCCACTGGGCCAATCAGCCTGGGAAGGCGCGGCGCGCATGGACGCACAAAGTCAGGAGACCTGCCGTCAAGGGGATGATCCCCGATCCAACTGGCTGCCTTTCGGGGCGGCTTTCACATCATGCCGTCGGGAAAGACGGCAAGGAGACCTGAACATGCATATCGAACCCGAAGTCGTGACCGGCGCAAAGCTGGTCCTGTCCTATGGCACCGCCGCCGGTGCTGCGGCGTATACCGCGAAAACCGCGATGGACTCTGTCCGTGAAAAAGGCGTCGTGCCTTTTGCCGGCGGGGCCATCGTTGCCACCGCGTTGACCTTTGTCTTTTTTCAACTCTTCCCGCATTTCCCCGTGGGCGTGAGCGAAGTGCACCTGATCCTTGGATCGACCCTGTTTTTGCTGTTCGGCGTGGCCCCTGCTGCTGCCGGTCTGGCGCTAGGTCTGCTGGCGCAGGGCATGTTCTTTGCCCCCATCGATCTGCCGCAATACACAATGAACGTCACCACGCTGCTGGTGCCGCTGTTCATGGTATCGGCGCTGGCCAAACGGATCATCGCGCCCAACACCGCCTATGTTGACCTGACCTATGTCCAAGCGCTGAAGCTGTCGACAGCGTTTCAGGCGGGCGTTGTGGGCTGGGTTGCGTTCTGGGCGATCTATGGTCAGGGTTTTGCCGCGAGCAACATCGCCGCTGTCGTCAGCTTTGGCGGGGCGTATATGATGGTCATCCTGATCGAGCCGCTGGTCGATCTGGCCGTGCTCGCCGCAGCCAAGACCCTGCGTGATGTTGCAGGCAGCGCAGTGTTCACCAAGCGTCTGACCCAATCCGCCGCTGAATAACCCAAGACCAGACGCGGCCCCTTCCCTTCGGGTCGCGTCACACTTCCGGAGCCATAAGATGTTTACGCTTTCACTGATCGGCATCGGGTCCGGCAACCCCAAACACCTTACCTTGCAGGCCATCGACGCGCTGAATGCCTGTGATGTGATCCTGATCCCGTCCAAGGGCGCGGGCAAGGATGATCTGGCCGGTCTACGCCACGAGATTTGCGCGCAGGTGCTGCACGCGGGCGGGCCGGATATTCATGAATTCACGCTGCCAAAACGCGACGCGGACAACCCCGACTATCAGGCCGGCGTGCACGATTGGCACGATGCCATTGCGCAGGTCTGGCTGGCCGAAATGCAGCGCGCACTGCCCCAAGGTGGGCGCGTGGGTTTTCTGGTGTGGGGCGATCCGTCGTTGTATGACAGCACGCTGCGCATTGCAGAGCGTTTGCAAAAGGTGGTGCCGCTTAGCGTCGATGTCGTGCCCGGCATCACATCGCTGCAGGTATTGACGGCGGGCCATGCGATCGCGCTGAACACCATCGGCAACCCCGTCATGATCACTACCGGACGGCAGCTGCGCGATCACGGCTGGCCCGAGGGCGTCGATACCATCGCCGTCATGCTTGACGGGACCTGCGCGTTCGAGGTGCTGCCACAGGACGGCGGTTTCCACATCTGGTGGACCGCTTATGCCGGGATGCCCAATGAGCGGCGCATCGCGGGGCCGCTGGATCAGGTCCGCGACCGGATCATAGCGACACGCGCAGAGGCCCGCGCGGCGCATGGGTGGATCATGGATATCTACCTGCTGCGCCGCTAGAGGCTTTGGCTAAAGCTCTTCGAGCCGCTGCAAGATCGGGCAATCGGGGCGATCGTCGCCGGCGCATTCATGCACCAGATGCGTCAACGTGTGACGAATATCCTGCAAGTCCGCGATCTTGCTTTCGATCTGCGCCAGATGTTGCTGTGCGATGGCACGGACATCCGCGCTCGCGCGGTCCTGATTGTCCCAAAGCGCCAGCAGGTCGCGACAGTTTTCAATCGTAAACCCCAAGGTGCGCGCGCGCGCCAGAAAGGTCAGCTTATGCACGTCACTGTCACAAAAGCTGCGATAGCCGTTGGTGTCCCGCGCTGGTGTGATCAGCCCGATGTCTTCGTAATAGCGAATGGTCTTGGCAGGCAGGCCCGCGCGTTTTGACACGTCACCGATGTTCATAGACGTTTCCTTTGCTTTCATGAGGCCGTTGCAGCCGCGGCGACCCACCGCAGGCGCAGCGCGTTAAACAGGACAAACACGCTTGAGAGTGCCATCGCAGCAGCGGCAAGCACCGGCGACAACAGCACACCGAACAGCGGATACAGAATGCCTGCAGCGACAGGGATCAGCAGCACGTTATATCCAAAGGCCCAGAACAGGTTCTGACGGATATTGCGCATTGTGTGCTGGCTGATGTGCAGCGCGTTGACCACACCTTGCAGATCGCCCGACATCAGCACCACGTCGGCTGCTTCAATCGCGACATCGGTGCCGGTGCCAATGGCAATGCCCACGTCGACACCGGCCAGCGCGGGCGCGTCATTGATGCCATCCCCGACAAAGGCGACCTTGTGCCCTGCCTCTTGCAGCTTCTGAAGCGCTGCGACTTTGCCCTCGGGCAGGACTTCGGCGACCACAGTGTCGATCCCCAATGTGCGCGCGATTGCCTGTGCCGTTGCCTTGTTGTCACCGGTGATCATAGCGATTTTCAGCCCCGCGTCGTGCAACGCCTTGAGCGCTTTGGGCGTTGTCTCTTTGATCGGGTCGGCGACCCCGATCATCGCGACCAGTTCCCCGTCAACAGCGGCGAACAGCGGCGTCTTGCCGTCGGCACCCCATGCGGCCGACCGCCCCTCTGCTGCCGCAAGAGAGACCCCTTCGAGGGTCATAAACCTGTCCGCCCCGACCAGCACGCTATGGCCTTCGACCTCGGCACGAACGCCGTGGCCCGTCTGGGACGTAAAGGATGTGACCTGCGCCAGCGACAGCCCCTCTGCCTCGGCATGGCGGATGATCGCTGTGGCGATCGGGTGCTCTGACTTGGCCTCGACAGAGGCGACAAGACGCAAGGCATCGGACCGGGTCCAACCGTTGAAGACGTCCAGATCGGTCACCTCCGGGCGTCCGGCGGTCAGCGTCCCTGTCTTGTCGAGCGCGATGGTATCCACCTCTGCCAAGGTCTGCAGCGCATCCCCCTTGCGAAACAGCACGCCCAGCTCGGCACCTCGTCCCGTGCCGACCATGATAGAGGTCGGCGTTGCCAGCCCCATCGCACAAGGGCAGGCAATAATCAGCACCGCAACACTGGCCACCAGCGCGAACCCCAACGATGGCTGCGGCCCGACGGTCAGCCAAATAAGGAAAGTCGCTGCCGCAATCGCCATGACCGCGGGGACGAACCACATGGTGATTCGGTTGACCATATCCTGAACGGGCAGCTTCGCGCCTTGGGCATCTTCGACCATGCGAACGATTTGCGACAAGGTCGTATCCGCACCCACATGGGTCGCGCGGTAGACTAAAGCGCCAGTGCCGTTTACCGTCCCGCCGACAACGTTTGTATCAGCTTCTTTTTCGACCGGTATAGGTTCGCCAGTGATCATGCTTTCGTCCACAAACGACGTGCCGCTGGTGACGGTCCCGTCCACCGCAATCTTTTCACCCGGACGCACATGGATCAGATCCCCGACGACAATCTCGTCAATCTCTATCTCGGCCACCTGCCCGTCACGCTCTACCCGCGCGGTTTTAGGGCGCAGACCGATCAGTTTTCGAATGGCTTGGCCTGTCTGGCCCTTGGCGCGTGCTTCAAGCGTGCGCCCCAGCAGGATCAACGTGACAATCATCGCTGCGGCCTCGAAATAGACAGCCTGTGCACCAGCGGGCAGCACCTGCGGCGCAAACAACGCGACGGTCGAAAAGCCCCAAGCCGCTGTGGCACCCAGAAAGACCAGCGAATTCATGTCAGGCGTGCGTTTTAACAGCGCTGGAACACCGGTGACAAAGAAGCGCCGCCCGGGCCACGCCAGCACGATGGTGGTCAGAACGAACTGGATCGACCAGCTGAGCTGCTGGCCAAGTGTGGTCATCACCCAATGATGAAACGCGGGGATCATATGCCCGCCCATTTCCAGCACAAACACCGGCAAGGTCAGCGCTGCGGCCAAAAGCGTCATGCGTTTCAGATGCGCGGCTTCTTCCATCTTGCGGTCGGGCGGTGACGTCATCGAGGCGTCTTTGACGGGGGTGGCAGGGTAGCCGGCGACTTGCGCCGACTGCACAATTGCGGTGTCCGCGTCCGCGGTCAATGTGTGTACCACGGCTTCTTCGCGGGCCAGATTGACAGAGACGTCGACAACGCCGGGCACCGCAGCCAAGGCGCGTTCGACCCGGCCGACGCAGGACGCGCAGGACATGTTTTCGATGGCATAGCGCCGTGTTTGCACGGTGGCAGGGTACCCCGCGGTGTCCAGTGCAGCAACAACAGCCTTGGGGTCAAACCCCGATGTCACCTGCAATGCTGCCGTTTCAGAGGCAAGGTTAACGCGCGCGTCCTGCACACCATCGACACGGCCTAGCGCCGCCTCGACCCGCCCCACGCAAGAGGCGCAATTCATGCCGCTTATCTCAAAATTGATCGCAACTACATCGCCCATTCTCTGTCTCCTCAGGGTGTCTTGCCCCTCAGATAGGGCTTCCAGTCAATGGAAGGTCAAGCTGTGAAGTCGAATTTAATTCATCTTGTCCACAATAAGCGGTTTTTCCGCGGGGCATTTAACGATTTCGAAATGGATAGGCCCGATCTTCACTGCAAAGCGACATACGGAGGGTGCGTATCGACGGATGACAACAAAAACATTGGTTATCAAAGGCAAAGGCGGGTTGGGGAACCGCATACTGTCTGCAGTTTCGGGCTTGGTTTACGCTGACTTATCGGGGCGCACACCCGTGATCGACTGGCGCGATGGCTGCTATGCTCCGCTTGGCGAAAACGCCTATCCACTTCTGTTTCAATCCCCGATCACGGGTGAAAACGTTGAAGACCATACAGACATATGCCCCGCAATCTGGACCGGCAAACTGCATCGCCAACCGCAAGATATGATCGACGCCTATATGCCCCAATCCCATTCAAACCCCTGGGGGTATCGCAGGCTATGTGTTGACTTAAAGCGGCTAGACCACCCACAGGAAACAGCAGTCTACTGGTCCTACCTGCCCAAGCTGGCACGCATGCAGCATCACTTGCGCCGTGACCCTCGCTTTGCCAACAGGGGGGAGCGTGAAATTCTGGCCGACTACCTCGGGCGCTACTTTACCCCCAACGCGCGGGTGCGCAGGGCGCTGTCGCAGATGCGCCCCACAACAAAGAGGCCCAGCATCGGCGTGCACATCAGATTTACGGATCGTAAAATCCCGCTTCGACCCGTGTTGGCGACGTTGCGACGGCTAAAACAATGCCAGCCGGATGCGACCATCTTTCTCGCCACGGACAACGCGCAGATCGAGCAACGTCTGACATGCGAATTCGACAAGGTAATGACCCACCCGAAACGACTGGACCCTTCGGGCCATCGCCTGCACGGGCCAGATACAACCTGCGATCAGCAACGCGAAGCAGAGAATGCCTTGATCGACATGTGGCAGCTGTCGCGCTGCGATCATCTCATCTATTCGCACCGATCTACCTTCTCTGTGACATCCGCCTGTTTGGGGTGTTTTTCAAAGGTACATACCCATGATGTCGAACGCTTTTCAGTACGGCTGTGGGCGAAGGACCTTTTACAGCGCTATGCCTAATCATACCCCTGCAACCAAAGGTTCCGCGCGGTCCAAACCGCCGCCCAATGCGCTGCCCGCGCCCGCCTGTCGGCCCTGTTCGACGCTATTAAGGGCCGCGTGGCCAGATACCGCGTCGCAGACCAAAGCCACATGAAGAAGATCCCCGCGCCCCT
The DNA here is from genome assembly GCF_053474885.1 of Sulfitobacter sp. M13. Taxonomy (NCBI): domain Bacteria; kingdom Pseudomonadati; phylum Pseudomonadota; class Alphaproteobacteria; order Rhodobacterales; family Roseobacteraceae; genus Sulfitobacter; species Sulfitobacter sp. M13. Next base: position 3,281,205 of record NZ_CM130281.1, read on the forward strand.
TTGCGATTTGGGCCAGTGATCGCGGATCAATGATGCGCGCGATGTCATGACTGCAATGGCCTTTGCCTCTGTGCGCGATGTGGAGGCTCCAACATGATGTACGATCTGCGCGCTTGGTGTGATCATCGGGTGGTACCCGAAGGCCCGCGCGCGCAGACACAGATCGGCATCCTCGCCATACATGAAATACTTGGTGCTGAACCCGCCCAGCCGGTGCCAAAGCGAAGTTTCAATCAGCATGAAGCATCCGACGACGATGTCCACCTGCCGCACGGTGTCGCGCGCCCAGCCACCATAAGCTTCAGGGTTAAAAAACCTGTTCTTCGTCAAAGCTGTGCTAAACCCCGTCGCCTTGAAGAACAGGCTTGCCAATGTGGGCCGCGCCCAGCATGACGCGATGTTCAACGCGCCGTTCGCAAAAACAGTCCGGCCGCCCCAGATGCCGGCCTTCGGATAAAGTCGCGCAAAGTCGATGAGGCGATCAATCGCCTCGTCCTGCAATTCTGTATCGGGGTTGAGCAAAAGCACGTAGTCAGATGCGCAATCTAGCGCAGCCAAGTTATTGCCACGCGCAAAGCCAAGGTTCTGCGGCGCTCGAATCAGCTGTACCTTCGGAAACGCAGAAGCAATTGCATCCGCAGAACCATCTGAAGACGCGTTATCCAAGACGACGCAGTCAAAACGCGTTGTGTGGGTATGTTGGTACAACGTTTCGAGCGCCTTCAACGTCATGATGCGCGTATTAAAGCTGATTATGACCACGGTTAGCGTGGCCGGAGAGCTCGCCAAAGACGCTGCGCCGGCCTGCGCCATCGTCAGCATCCCGTTGCGCGAAATACCACGCCCGCTGTTGCTTTTAGTATTCGTAAGTCTTGTTTCATTGAGAGTGATGCAAAATACTGCTCGTCAAAACGAGCGCGGTCCACAAATTTTGATCTATTTCGTGAGGAAACCTGCCAGTTCCCACTGATCCCCGGTCGCAGACGGTAATAGCTTTTTCCACGATACAACACTTGTTGAGACACCAGCATGGGTCGCGGGCCAACCAGACTCATATCGCCGCTGAGCACGTTCAAAATTTGAGGAAGTTCATCCAGCGATGTACAGCGCAAGAAGCGCCCCAGTTGCGTCACTCTGGGATCAAGGCACAGTTTGTGACTACGCAGCCATTCAGATTGCGCCGCGGGATTTTTCGCCAAATAATCGCTAAGGAAGTCTGGGTCGTGAGGCCGCATGGTGCGCAGCTTCCACATGCGAAAGATCCGCCCATTTCTGCCGACACGTTCCTGCGTAAAGAATGGATCAAGCCCAGATCCCGCGACTAAGCACGCCAGGAACGCGATCATAGCAAAAGCGATCGGGAACAGCAGCATACATAAAAAAAGGTCAAAGCAGCGTTTTCCGTAGCGGCGATATAGGTCCGACCGCACATATAGGTGCGGCCTGGTTTGCATATGAAGATCACGCTGTTTTTGAAGTATAGTAGTTTGATACATCCGAAACTCCTTCGTCGGCGTGGGCCATGGAAAAGTCGATGCATCAGAGCGTATGAGGGCAGGCTTACTGCTGAGTTAAGAATAACTATTCAATTTGAGCTATTACGTAGAAAGAACGGTTCACCGCCGCTCGAACGAGACACGCTGTCAGGAAAACAGAGACTGTTGGCAATTCTTCGATGCTACGCAGATCTGAAAAACATTTTAGGGAGGAGCACCTACGGCGCTATGGTCCGACCTTCACCCTCTCGCTTAGCTGCCAAATGCGCATATGCAGCAAGCAATTGCGGTTCAGAGAATGACCATGCCAATGAGCAAGCCACCCTATCTTTGCCAATTTGGCCCATTTCACGCCTGCGTGCCGGATCGCTGACAAGGGTTTTGATACACTGCGCAAAAATCACTGGATCATTATTTTCTGCGTACAGCGATGCCCCCCCTGCGGTTCGCCGCCCTTCAGTCAAATCAAATTGCACTACGGGTTTGCCCAGCGCCATATATTCGACCACCTTATTCATGGTCGAAATATCGTTCATTGCATTGTGCGGGTCAGGTGCGAGGCCAATATCGATGACATTCAACGCGCCGACTAGCGCAGGCCCGTATAAGGCACCCGTAAACGTAAAGTAATCTTCAAGCTTAAGCTTAGTGATCTGCTGCTTCATCTCGGCCAGCGACGGCCCAAAACCGATAATTAGGAAGTGAATATCGGTTTCGCCCAATACGGTGACAAGATGATGGGCTGCCGAAACCATGTGCTCCATGCCCTCTTGCTGTCCGATTACGCCCACATAGCCAAGCTGTGTTTTTGCAAGGTTTTGATGGGATTTGGTCCCTGGCTCCGGCTTAAAATCCGCGAGGTCGGGGGCCGACCGGACGACAAAGATATCCTCCGTATTCTTGCGCCCTCGCCCGACGGCAATGTTGTGAAAGCTGACATTTGGCGAGATGACGATCGATGCGATGCGGTAGCTGAGCCGTTCCAATCGACGCATGAGCCAATAGCCAATTCCCCGCTTCTGAAACTTCACGATATATAGTTCAGGGCACACGTCGTGTTGGTCAAAGACGTATGCCACGCCTTTGCGTCGAAACCACAGCGCCAGCAGGCAGATCAGGTCCGGAGGGTTACAGCCGTGAATTGCCTGAAAAGGGTTTTCTCGCCAAATTTTTCGCGCCAAGCGGAACCAGTGCAAAAGTGCGCTGGAATACTCTTTCACGTAGGAAACAGCCCCCCCACTACCCTCTAAAACAGCGGGATACCGGTAAATGCGCACGCCTTCCCGAATTTCGAATGCCTCGATCCATCCCTGCCCCGTGGGCGAAATGATCGAAACCTGGTACCCGGCCTTGACCAACGTTGTTGCTTCCAGCCAGACCCGCCGGTCAAGCGGGACGGGCAGGTTTTCAACGACGATTAGGATATGGCGCAAGGGCGGTTTGGTCATACGTCTTTCAACAAGGGAATCATAGCTCCCCTCGGTTTGACACAAGGGAATGAACACTTGATTAATTCGGCCGCTAAACAGCCCGGGGGGCGCCGCCTATCGGAAACAAAGACACCTTCATCGTCCATTTATCCTGCATTTGCGTCAAACTGGCGATATTTGAGGACTTGTAGCGACCCTGATCGCCGCGTATCCAAGTCAGTGGGACACCCTTCCCCAACGAAGGGCGCTTATCTGAAAGGGTAGCTAAATGGCTATTACGACACCGACCTCGCGGCCTACGAATCCGCGTTTTTCTTCTGGCCCGTGTGCCAAACCCCCTGCTTATGACCTGGCGAAGCTTGCGAGCGCGCCATTGGGACGCAGCCACCGCGCAGCGCCCGGCAAGGCAAAATTGCTTGAAGCAATTGAAACCACCCGTGAAATTCTAGGCGTACCTGCTGACTATAGAATTGGCATCGTTCCCGCTTCCGACACCGGTGCGTATGAAATGGCGATGTGGTCGCTGCTTGGCGAGCGCCCTGCAGAAATGGTCGCATGGGAATCATTTGGCGCGGGCTGGGTTACGGATGCCGTAAAACAGCTCAAGATCGAGCACACGGTACATACAGCTGATTACGGTCAAATTGTCGATATGTCGGCGTTGAACTATGATCATGATGTATGCTTCACTTGGAATGGGACCACCTCTGGCGTGCGCGTTCCAACCGGCGATGTCATCCCATCCGACCGCAAGGGATTGACCTTGTGCGATGCAACGTCCGCTGCTTTCGCAATGGATTTGCCCTGGGACAAACTGGATGTGACAACATTCAGCTGGCAGAAAGTTCTGGGTGGCGAAGCCGCGCACGGGATGCTGATCCTCAGCCCTCGGGCTGTCGAACGGCTTGAAAACTATACGCCTGCATGGCCACTTCCTAAGATTTTCCGCCTGACCAAAGGTGGCAAGCTGATCGAAGGTATTTTCAAAGGCGAGACAATCAACACGCCTTCCATGCTCTGCGTTGAAGATTATCTGCTGGCCTTGGATTGGGCGAAATCCGTGGGTGGACTGAAAGGTCTGATCGCGCGTGCCGATGCCAATACGGCAGCCATCACAGGATTTGTGGAAACACACGATTGGATCGATTTCTTGGCGGTTGATCCGGCGACACGGTCGAACACATCAGTATGCCTGAAGTTCAATGACGACCGGATCAAAGACGGCGCAGCCTTCGCAAAAGCTGTGGCCAAACGTCTGGCTGACGAGGATGTAGCATTGGACGTCGGAGCTTATCGCGATGCTCCTGCCGGTCTGCGCATCTGGTGCGGCGGCACCGTCGAAGCCTCTGACATCCAGGCGATGTTACCCTGGCTTGAATGGGCTTTCGAAGCTGAAATCAACGCCTAATTTGCGGCTCCCCGCCTAGCATTTTTGTTGGGCGGGTGGTTAGCCCACGCCCCCATTTTATTCAAAAAAGGAGCGCCACTCATGGCCCCCAAAGTGCTTATTTCCGACAAACTCTCGGACGCCGCAGTTCAAATCTTTAAAGACCGTGGCATTGACGTCGATTTCCAACCCGACCTCGGCAAAGACAAAGATAAGCTCGCCGCCGTGATCGGCGACTATGACGGGCTCGCGATCCGGTCCGCTACGAAGGTAACTGACAAGATTCTCGCAAACGCTACCAACTTGAAGGTAATCGCGCGGGCCGGCATCGGGACGGACAACATCGACAAGGATGCGGCCTCGAAAAAGGGTATCATCGTGATGAACACCCCCTTCGGCAACATGATTACCACTGCTGAACATGCGATTGCAATGATGTTCGCCGTCGCCCGGCAAATCCCCGAAGCGTCGGCCTCCACGCACGCGGGCAAATGGGAAAAGTCCAAGTTCATGGGTGTTGAACTGACAGGAAAGACCCTTGGCGTGATTGGCGCAGGTAACATCGGTGGTATCGTTTGCGACCGCGCGCGTGGGCTCAAGATGAAAGTTGCCGCCTATGACCCCTTCCTGAGCGAAGAAAAGGCACAGAAGATGGGCGTCGAGAAAGTCGAGTTGGACGACCTGCTGGCCCGCGCCGATTTCATCACATTGCACGTGCCCTATACCGACCAAACCGCCAACATTTTGTCGAAAGAGGCGCTGGCGAAGACGAAAAAAGGTGTGCGGATCATCAACTGCGCCCGCGGTGGCCTTGTTGACGAAGAAGCATTGGCAGAAGCGCTGAAATCCGGCCATGTTGCCGGCGCAGCCTTTGACGTCTTCAAAGAAGAGCCCGCGACCGAGAACCCGCTGTTCGGCCTGCCTAACGTCGTGTGCACGCCCCACCTTGGCGCGGCGACAACCGAGGCGCAGGAAAACGTTGCCCTTCAAGTCGCCGAACAAATGTCTGACTACTTGCTGACCGGTGCGGTCACCAACGCGTTGAACATGCCTTCGGTCACCGCCGAAGAGGCAAAGGTCATGGGCCCATGGATCACATTGGCCGGTCACTTGGGTGCCTTTATTGGCCAGATGACTGACGAAGCCGTTAAGGCAATCAACATTCTGTATGATGGTCAGGTCTCGGAGATGAACCTGAACGCGCTGAACTGCGCGGTCGTGGCGGGCATCATGAAACGTGCCAACCCAGATGTTAACATGGTCAGCGCCCCTGTCGTCGCACGGGAAAAAGGCATCCAGATCAGCACCACCAACCAAGATAAATCTGGTGTGTTTGACGGTTACGTGAAGGTCACGGTTGTTACTGAAAAACGGGAACGTTCGATCGCGGGCACCGTATTCTCGGACGGGAAACCACGGTTCATCCAGATCAAGGGCATCAACATCGAAGCCGAAGTTGGCGCACATATGCTCTATACAACCAACGACGACGTGCCCGGTATCATCGGCACATTGGGGCAGACCCTTGGTGCGCATGACGTCAACATTGCGAACTTCACGCTTGGCCGCTCCACCGCCAAGGGCGAAGCAATTGCATTGCTCTACATTGACGGACCGCTGCCCGAAAAAGCGCTAAAAGATCTGCGCGATACAGGCCTATTCAAGCAGGTCAAAGAGCTCGAATTCGAAGTCGCCTAAACCCGACCTTATCCCTGAAACACAAAGCGCCCCCGGCATCGGGGGCGCTTTTTTTGTCTGCTTCCAAATGACCTAAATCCCGGGGAAGCAGCCAAAGGCTGCGGGGGCAGCGCCCCTTCTTAGCCGACCCGACGATGCATCACGCGCCGGTCCAGTCCAGCACGACCTTGCCCGACGCACCCGACCTCATCGTCGCAAATCCGGTTTCGAAATCATCTGCGTCAAAGCGGTGCGTGATGATCGCACTGACATCCAGCCCGTTTTCTAGCATGGCGATCATTTTGTACCAAGTTTCGAAAATCTCGCGGCCATAGACGCCTTTGACCGTGATCGCCTTGAACACGATGCGCGACCAATCCACAGGGGATTTTCCGGGCGGAATGCCCAGCATCGCAATCCGCCCGCCCATGGTCATCGCCTCGACCATCTGGTCAAGCGCGGTCTGATTGCCCGACATCTCCATCCCGACGTCAAAACCCTGTTTCATCTTGAGACGCGCGATGACATCCGCGAGGTCTTCTTGACGCACATCGACAGGCACGACGTCCGCGACCTTGGCAGCCAGTTCAAGGCGTGCGGGGTTCACATCCGTGATCACAACATGGCGGGCACCGACATGGCGCGCGACCGCGGCGGCCATGATGCCGATGGGGCCTGCGCCGGTGATCAACACATCCTCGCCCACCAGATCAAAGCTCAGCGCGGTGTGGACCGCATTGCCAAGCGGGTCGAGGATGGCACCGATATCATCGGAAATTGTATCAGGCAGCGGCACCACGTTGAACGCGGGCAGCCGTAGGTATTGCGCGAACGCGCCTTGCTCGTTGACGCCGATCCCGCGGGTGGCGGGATCAAGGTGGAATTTGCCCGACCGCGACTGGCGTGAGGTTTTGCCGATGAGGTGCCCCTCGCCCGAGCACCGCTGACCGATGCTCAGATCAGTGACATTGCGCCCCAGCTCTACGATCTCTCCGGCGAATTCATGGCCCGTGATCAACGGGACAGGTACGGTTTTTTGCGCCCATTCGTCCCAGTTCCAGATATGAATATCGGTCCCGCAGATGCCGGTTTTGTTCACCTTGATCAGCACATCATCCGGCCCGATCTCTGGCACAGGCGCGCGGGTCATCCACAGCCCCTCACGCGGCTCGGACTTGCACAGCGCTTTCATTTGGTTGCTCATGACAGAACCCCACAGGCTTTGCCCGCGACTTCAAAAGCGGCCAGCGCGCGATCCAGTTCATCGCGTGTCAGCGCGGCGTTCATCTGGGTGCGGATGCGGGCTTGACCACGAGGCACCACCGGAAAGAAGAATCCGCTAACATAGACGCCTTCCTCGAACAGACGCGCCGCCATATCTTGTGCCAACTGCGCTTCGCCCAGCATCACAGGGATAATCGGATGTTCGCCAGGTAGCAGGTCAAAGCCCAGTTTGGTCAGTCCCTCGCGCCAGTATTTCGCGTTTTCGAACAGTTGCTTGCGGCGGTCGTCACCTTGCTCGACCAGCTCCAGCGCCTTGATCCCCGCCATGACAATCGACGGCGGCAGCGAGTTCGAAAAAAGATAGGGGCGTGCGCGTTGGCGCAGCAAATCGATCACCGGCTGCGGCCCTGCGATATAACCGCCAATGGCCCCGCCAAGCGCCTTGCCCAACGTGCCCGTCAGAATATCAACATCGACGCCAAAATGTGCGGGCGTGCCCTCGCCCTTGGGGCCCATGAAGCCTGTCGCGTGGCAGTCGTCGACCATCACGAGCGCTTCGTATTTCTCGGCCAGTTTTGTGATTTCAGGCAGTTTGGCCAGATAGCCATCCATACTGAAAACGCCATCTGTTGCGATCATGATAAACCGCGCGCCTTCCTCGCGGGCGAGCTTCAGCTGCCCTTCAAGGTCGTCCATGTCAGAATTGGCATAGCGGTAGCGTTTGGCCTTACACAGGCGGATGCCGTCGATGATCGACGCGTGGTTCAGACTGTCCGACACAATGGCGTCTTCGGGTCCGAAAAGCGGCTCGAACAGCCCACCGTTGGCGTCAAAGCAGGCGGCGAAGAGGATGGAATCATCCTTGCCAAGGAAGGCCGCCAGCTTTTGTTCAAGCTCGCGGTGAATATCCTGCGTGCCGCAGATAAAGCGAACCGAGGCCATGCCAAACCCCTTGGGGTCCATCGCGTCGCGGGCAGAGGCAATCAAGTCGGGGTGGTCCGCCAGCCCGAGGTAGTTGTTCGCGCAAAGGTTAATGACCTGACGCCCGCCCACCGTGATCTCGCCTGATTGCGGCGAGGTGATCATGCGTTCTTGCTTCATCATACCGTCTGCGGCGATGCCGGACAGGGTGGCGTTGACGTGATCTAGATACGCTTGGGTCATGATAAAACTCCTTTTCACAGGCGTTCTACCATAATGGATGCATTTCCGAAATAGAGGAATTCCCCTATAGCGGATTTTTTCCTATATTGTGGATTAAGATGTCGATCTAGGCGTCCTGCACCACTAGAAACGCCCGTACAGGACCATCCGTTGCAGCGATCCGGTGCGGCACGTCGGCTGGATAGCGCGCTGTATCACCTGCGTGGACTGTGCCGACGGCCTCCCCGCTGTGCAGCTCTACCGTGCCTTCCAAGACTGTCAGGTGTTCGCGTGCACCCCGCGTATGGGGCTGGCTGTCCAGCATACCGCCGACGTCAATCAGCAGTTCATAGACTTCGTGTTTGCCCGCCTCTTCAGGTGGCGAGAGGATGCGGATGCGGCAGCCGGAGCCGAGGTTATTGATCGTTGGCACCTCTGCGGCCCGTAGCACTTCGATCTGGGCAGGGCTCGGGGCGCTGTCCAGCAAACCTGCAAAATCCACCTGCAAGGCGCGGGTCAGATTCCACAAGGTTGCGATGGTAGGGCTGCTTTCGCCGCGCTCGATCTGGCTGACCATGGACCGCGACACGCCTGACAGCTTGGCGACCGCATCAAGGCTCAGACCCTGTGCGGTGCGCGCGGCCTTCAGGCGGGCGGGAAGTTGCGTCAGTATAGCGTCTGGATTATCCGTCATGCCGGATAGATGGGCCGCAGTGTGCCCTGCTGTCAATGGCAGGCGCTAGCTGAGCGCCTGCAAAACCGCAATAATCCCCGTTGCGGTCCCTGCGCCCACAATCGCCGACAGGATAATCCACCGCCGGAAGGCCGGACGGGGCGGCGGCGTTTCTTCCTGCTGCCGGATCAACGCACTTTCGACCAGCGCAGGCAACCGCGGGCCGAAACGTGCGAGCACCATCGCGGTCTTGCTCAGGTCTTTGATCACTGCGCGTGGACCGATGGATTTAGAGATGTAATCCGTCACGATAGGGTTCGACACTTCCCAGATGTTGATATGCGGGTTGAGCGAGCGGGCGACCCCTTCGACGACCACCATGGTGCGCTGCAGCAAGATCAGCTCGGTCCGCGTCTCCATCCCGAAGCGTTCGGTGACCTCGAACAGATAGGTCAGCAGCCGCGCCATCGAAATGCGGGTCGCGTCCATACCGAAAATAGGCTCCCCCACGGCGCGCAGGGCACGGGCGAATTCGTCGACGTCTTTGTCGGCAGGCACATAGCCCGCTTCGAAGTGCACCTCTGCCACGCGTTTGTAATCTTTGCGGATAAAGCCAAACAGGATCTCGGCATAAACGCGGCGGGTGTATTCGTCGATGTGGCCCATGATGCCGAAATCATAGGCGATGATATCCCCGTTCGGTGCGACCTTAAGATTGCCCTGATGCATGTCTGCATGGAAATACCCGTCGCGTAGCGCGTGGTTCAGGAACAGCTGCAATACGCGATCGCCTAACGCGACACGGTCGTGACCCGCGGCGTCAATCGCATCGTTATCCCCCATGGATACGCCATCGGCCCAGCCCAGCGTCATCACACGGCGGGCGGAATATTCCCATTTGATCGCAGGCAGTTGGAACCCTGCGTCGCCTTTGGTGTTCGCGGCAAATTCAGACGCGGCAGAGGATTCGAGCCGCAAATCCAGCTCGCCCCGTACGACGCCATCGAAATGCTCGATCACCTCCATCGGGCGCAGGCGGCGCGATCCGGGAGAGAAGAGTTCAACCATACGCGCCGCCAGATAGAAGGCATCGACATCCTTGCGGAACGCTTTCTCAATACCGGGGCGGAGCACTTTTACGGCCACGTCTTCTTGGGTCTCGGCGATGGTAGCGCGGTGCACCTGCGCGATAGAGGCGGCGGCGACAGGTTCGCTGAACTCAGAGAAAATCGCACTGACCGGCAGGCCCAACTCTTTCTCGACTTCGGCCTTGGCCTGTTCGATCGAAAACGGCGGCAGCTTGTCTTGCAATACGCGCAGCTGCACCGCCAGTTCGTCGCCCACGACATCGGGGCGCGTGGACAGCACCTGACCGAATTTGATGTAGGCGGGGCCAAGCGCGGTGAGCGCACGGGTGGCGGGTGGCATCGCCGGATCGCCAGCATAGCCCAGAAACTTGAACGGCTTGCCAAGCGCCTTGGCGACGAACCGCAAGGCAGGAGTCGCGTCAAAAGCGTCGAGCACGACATTCATCGCGCCGGTCCGCTCCAAAGTTGCACCGGTGCGGATCAACCGCCAGATATTGTGAGGTCCGCGCATGACTTAAATCTTCCAACCAGAATGAAGCGCCGCAATGCCCAGCGACAGGTTCCGATATTTCGCCTGCCCGAAGCCCGCGGTGCGTAGCATACCTAGAAAGGTCTCTTGGTCGGGGAAATTGCGGATCGATTCGACAAGGTATTGATAGCTGTCACGGTCGTTCGCGATCATCTGCCCCATGCGGGGGATGACGTTAAAGCTATACAGATCATAGGCTTTTTGCATCATCGGATTGGGCAACTGGCTGAATTCAAGCACCATGAGACGCCCGCCGGGCCGCAACACGCGGTAGGCTTCGTTCAGGGCCTCTTGGGGACGGGTTACGTTCCGGATGCCAAAGCTGATGGTATAGACGTCAAAGCTGTTGTCCTCGAACGGCAACGCCATCGCATCGCCGACAACCCAATCAAGACTGTCCGCCATCGCTGCTGCCTCGGCGCGCTTGCGCCCTGCGACCAGCATCGGTTCGGTCAAATCCAGCACAGTGGCATGGCCCGTTCCCGCGCGGCCCAGAAACTTGAACGACACATCTCCCGTGCCTCCGGCGACATCCAGCAGCTTTTGTCCTGCACGCGGGGCCAGCCAATCCATCATCGCTTCTTTCCAGACGCGGTGGATGCCGACGCTCATCACGTCGTTCATGATGTCATATTTGCTTGCCACAGAGTTAAAGACACCCTGCACGCGTCCGGCCTTGTCGCCTTCGGCCACGGTTTCAAATCCGAAATGAGTGGTTTTGTCGCTGTCGTTTGTCATGGGGTCTTGTAGTCCTTTGATCTGCACCTTTGTTATAGGGCGCGAGGGGTCAGGTACAATGCGCCCTTTTGTCAGAAGGGAAACAACCATGCCTGAGTTGCCAGAGGTCGAAACAGTACGCCGCGGTTTGTCCCCCGTGATGGAGGGTCAGGTGATTGCCCGCGCCGAGGTGAACCGCCCCGATTTGCGCTGGCCTTTCCCCCCAGATATGGCCGCAAGGCTGACAGGACAACGGGTGACCCAGCTGCGCAGGCGGTCAAAATACATTCTGGCGGATCTATCCTCGGGAGAATCGCTGCTGGTGCATCTGGGAATGTCCGGCCGGATGCTGATCTCGGGCGATCCGTTGGGGCAATTCGTGCATGACCACCCCGCCCCCGAAAAACATGATCACGTTGTGTTTCATATGGGCAACGGTGCGCGGGTGACATTTAACGATCCGCGCCGTTTTGGCGCGATGGATCTTTTGGATACGGCCAGTGCCGACAGCCACAAGCTGCTGTCGGCCATCGGGCCAGAGCCGCTTGGCAATGATTTCCACGAGGCGCACCTGATTGGCGCGCTGAAAGGCAAGAACACCCCGATCAAAACCGCTCTGCTGGACCAGCGGATCGTGGCGGGGCTGGGGAATATCTATGTCTGCGAAACACTTTACCGCGCGGGCATCCACCCGGCGCGCAAGGCGGGGCGCATATCAGCGGCCCGTGTTGGCGGGCTGGTCCCGATCATCCGCGACGTCCTGAACGCAGCGATCACGGCAGGTGGATCGACCTTACGCGATTTCAAACGCGCTGACGGAGAGTTGGGCTATTTCCAGCACAGCTTTGACGTGTACGGGCGCGAGGCGCAGCCCTGCCGCACCCAAGGCTGCGACCATCAGATTGCCCGCATCGTGCAGTCCGGGCGCTCTTCCTTCTACTGCCCGCAATGCCAAAGATAACTTGAAACACCCCGTCCCCGTGGTATGCACATCTTTCAAAGCGTAACAAACGAGAGCATTCTTTGATGGCTTATGAAACGATCACGGTCGACGTCGACAACCACATCGCGCTTGTCACGCTGAACCGTCCTGACGCAATGAACGCATTGAATGACCAGCTGATGACAGAGCTGGCCGATGCATTGAAATCGGCTCAGGAAAACGAAAAAGTCCGCTGCATCGTGATCACCGGCTCGGAGAAGGCCTTTGCCGCCGGTGCCGATATTGCCATGATGCGCGACAAAAGCTTTGTCGACGTCTTTGCCGGTGATCTTTTCACCCCAGAGACCGACCAGATCATGCGTGTGCGCAAACCCATCATCGCTGCCGTGTCGGGCTATGCCCTTGGCGGCGGTTGCGAACTGGCGATGATGTGTGACTTTATCATCTGTTCGGAAAGCGCCAAGTTCGGCCAGCCCGAGATCAATCTGGGCGTTGTCGCCGGCATTGGTGGCACCCAGCGTCTGACCCGTGCGATCGGCAAATCCAAAGCAATGGATATGAACCTGACGGGCCGCTTTATGGATGCAGCCGAAGCAGAACGCGCGGGCCTTGTGTCACGTGTGGTTCCGGTCAAAAAGCTGATGGAAGAAACGATGGCAGCCGCGGCAAAGATCGCCGAGAAATCCATGATCTCGACCATGGTGGTCAAAGAGGCGGTAAACAGGTCCTTCGAAGTGCCGCTACGCGAAGGTCTGCTGTTTGAACGCCGCGTTTTCCATTCGCTGTTTGCAACGGAAGATCAAAAAGAAGGCATGTCCGCCTTCCTAGAAAAGCGCGAAGCACAGTTCCGCGACAAGTAAATAGCTTTGCGGGTTTGCATTGCGCGTCGGGGTGGACTATAGGCAACCCCAATACATGCGCGTGCAGCCCGCTCTGGCTAGAATCACCTTATCGGATATTGGTTCCGGTCCTTGGGTTTGTGTCGCGTATTCGCAATTTGAACATACCCAAGATGAAGGCTGATCCTCATGGCAAATACACCTCAGGCAAAAAAGCGCGCCCGTCAGAACGAAGCACGTTTTCAAATCAACAAAGCACGTCGTTCGCGCATCCGTACCTTTCTGCGTAAAGTAGAAGAAGCCATTGAATCCGGTGACAAAGAAGCCGCAACAGCCGCCCTGCGCGCTGCTCAGCCTGAGCTGATGCGCGGTGTGACCAAAGGCGTTTTCCACAAGAACACAGCGTCGCGCAAAGTGTCGCGCCTGGCGTCGCGGGTCAAAGCACTGGGCTAAGCCCGACTGACACCACGTCAACATTAAAATCCGAAAGGCACCGTTTTTACGGTGCCTTTTTTTTGGTGTCGCACTCGGATCACGGGAATGAGATTCTTTTGCACCAATCTCTGAGTCAAGTTTGAAGATGTGTTGTAACAGTCCAACCGAGATTGCTAACAGTATCAAACGCGATTCACTTCGCTTGGGGGGACAGGCCCGAACGGTTCGAGATATTTGCTAGGATATCGAACATCCGTCGGGGAAATTTGGATGGCCTTGCTAGAGGCCACCTGACGTCTGCAGATGCTGCTGCCAGCACATTTGCCCTGTCTTTTGTATACGACGAACGGTGTGTTCGGCAGCGACGTTGGGCGATTTTCATCGCCAACGCACGCGTCAGACGCGCCCTATGTAAAAATGTCCGAAGGACGACAGGCCGGTTTTCTGTGTGGGACCGGGTGAGCGGTCTATTGTCTTTTGGTACGGCAAAAAAGCGTTTCCGCATGAGCTGGGACGATCAAAGAATGGGACGGCAGGGCGC